>NZ_AP017422.1:4800000-7200000 GCF_002355595.1 Filimonas lacunae | reverse complement strand
AACTACCACACTTATTATATGGCCTTGGCGAAGACAGGCTGGGTGGCGCTAAAATGACCTACCTCGATTCCAACATTGCCATTTGCGTGGTAGACAGTACCAAAGAAAATTATAAGGTAAAGCTATCCGGTTACCACTATGCTTATATGCCTAAAACAGCTGTAAAGCGCGATTCTTTGCTGATATCCAAACCTTACCACCTCTCGCAAAACTGGAATGTTTATGGCGATAGCCTGTTTGATTATGTAAAGATTATACTGGATGAAAAGCTGCCTTATAAAAGTGTACAGCAAATGAACCCATCGCGCATTGTAGTTGACATCTATGGCGCTACCAGCAATACCAACTGGATCACACAACTTAGTAACGTAAAGGAAATACAAAACACCTGGTACGAACAACCGGAAGATGATGTACTACGCGCGGTAATAGAGCTAAAGCACGATCAGCATTGGGGCCATCATATTTATTACGACAGTGCTTCTAATGTATTAGTCATCCGCGTTAAACGTCAGCCTTATCCATTAACACTGCGCAATCTGCGTATAGCTATTGATGCAGGACACGGTGGCAGCAACGGTGGCGCAGAAGGTGTAACCAGCCGTGTACTGGAAAAAACATATACACTTCAATTTGCCAAACAACTGGAAACCACCTTACGCGAAGCGGGTGTTACCAATGTATATATGACACGCACCAAAGACACTACACTAAGCATGCCCGAACGCGTAGATGGCCTTTTACAATTTAACCCTGATGTGCTTATCAGCCTGCACCTGAATTCTTCTAATTCAGATACCATGCGGGGTGTAGGTACTTTCTACCGCTACATAGGCTTCCGCCCGTTAAGCCAGGCATTGTTAAAGCAAATGTTGTCGTTAGGACTGGCAGAGTATGGTAACGTAGGCAATTTCAATTTTGCACTCAACGGACCTATAGACTATCCGAATGCGTTAGTAGAAATAGCCTTCCTCAGTAATAAGCAGGACGAGAAATTAATTATGAGTCCGGAGTTCAGAACCAAAGTGGCAGCACGCATTATGCGTGGCATTCAAAACTGGATTGCGGCGATGGAAGAGTAGTAGATAATGGAAAAAAACAGACCATTTTCCTGGCGTCAGGAAAATGGTCCAAATGCATTGCCAATAAGGATTAGCTTAAATTACCAGCCGCAGCCTGATCTACAAACCAAATCAGCTGACCACTCTCTGGTTTTATTACTTGTGAAGGATATAAATCAGGGTTGTAGGCTCCTGTTATCACTTCTTTTAAAACGGTTGTTTTGTTTGCGCCGGCAGCCAGAAAAACCACACAGGCAGCTTTGTTCACCACAGGTGCTGTTAAAGTGATACGATACATATTTTGCGACTCCAGCCACAGCGAAATAGCCCACAGTTTTTGTTCGTGTATCACTTCTGTTTTGCCAGGGAATAATGACAGGGTATGTCCATCATCACCCATGCCTAATAACACCAGGTCAAAGGTGGTTGGCTTACCGTCGAAATAGTTGTGCAACAGTTTTTCATACTCCGCAGCTGACTCTTCGGGCGCAACGTCCGGGCGCATAATATGAATTTGCGCTTCATTCACAGGCACATGATTGAGCAACGTGTCGTAAGCCATTTTAGCATTGCTGCGTTCGTCCGTTAAAGGCACATAACGCTCATCACCCCAGAAAAAATGCAGCTTGCTCCATTCTATTTCGTTGCGGTATTTATCAGTAACCAGTAATTCGTGTAATTTCTTGGGAGTGCTGCCACCAGAAAGTGCAATGGTAAAACGATCCTGCTTTTGCAGCACCTGCTTTATATACTGCACCAGCCAGTCTGCCACTCCTGTGCTCAGTTTGTCTAAGTTTTCGGAAATATGTAATTGCATAGTCTATGATATTAAAAACGAAGTGGAAACGCTTTTGAATTGCCGTTTCCACCTCTTATGTGATTTCATTGGAATAAACCTGTGTTACGGTTTAATAGGTAAGGATACCCAGTTATGACCATCGCGGGCAATCAATGCTTCTGCATCTTCCGGGCCCCAGCTGTCTGGTGCATAGTTAGGGAAATCTACCGGCGGTCTGGCTTCCCATGCTTCAATAATAGGCATTACCACTTTCCAGCCTGCTTCTACCTGGTCGGCACGCATAAACTGTGTAGGGTTTCCTTCCATTACATCCAGCAACAGTGTTTCATATGCCTCAGGCTCATGTCCGTCGTAAGCATCTTTGTAGCTGAATATCATGTCTACCGGGTTCAGCGTCATGCTCTGGCCCGGACGTTTAGCCTGGAAACGCAGCCTGATATCCATTTCGGGCTGTATGCTAATGGTTAAACGGTTAGGACGGAAGGAGTCTGCTGCTTCCTGCGGAAACGCATAGTGTGGCGCTTGCTTAAACTCAATAGAAATAATCGTTGATTTCTGGTGCATGAATTTACCGGTGCGCACATAAATAGGCACACCCTGCCAACGCCAGTTATCAATAAAGAATTTTGCCGCTGCAAAAGTTTCTGTATTCGATTTTGGATTCACGCTTTTTTCCTGGCGGTAAGCCTGCACCTTAGTGCCTTTCATCCAGCCATGACTGTATTGGCCACGCACGGCATATTCATGCACCTGATCGCGGCTGATGGGGCGGATAGCGTTTAATACATCCGTTTTCTTGTTGCGTATTTCGTTGGCATCAAAGTTTACCGGCGCTTCCATAGCAATCATACATAACAGTTGCAAAATGTGATTTTGCACCATATCACGCAATGCACCGCTTTGCTCGTAATAACCGCCGCGGTCTTCCACGCCTACGGTTTCTGCTGCAGTAATCTGAATATGATCTATATAGTTACGGTTCCAGATAGGCTCGAACAAAGCATTGGCAAAACGTAAAGCCAGGATGTTTTGCACCGTTTCTTTACCCAGGTAGTGATCTATGCGATAAATCTGGTCTTCGGTAAAGATGCTGTTTAATAAACTGTTCAGCTCACGCGCGCTTTTCAGATCATGTCCAAAAGGCTTCTCTACTACAATGCGCACGGTTTGCGAATCTTTACACCATTTCAATGCACCCAGTTTGGTAGCAATGTCGGGCACCAGTTGTGGTGCTACGGCCAGGTAAAAAATTACGTTGGCGTGTACACCCCATTCTTCTTCATATTGCTTTACCACGTCGCTCATCTTGTGATAAGCTTCCGGGTCGCTCGCATCCATTTGCAGGTACGACACATGCTCAGAAAAACCAGCCCACTTGTCGTTGCTTTCCCCCTTGCGGCGCGAAAACTCCTGTATGCCATCAAATAAGTGATTGCGGAATTTATCGTTGCTGTATTCTGTACGGCCTAAACCAATTACCGCAAATTTTTCAGGCATCCAGTTATCAATGAATAAATTGAATAAAGCCGGTGCCAGCTTACGCTGGTTTAAGTCGCCACTGCCCCCGAATATGAATAATATGGAAGCCGGCGGTTTTATAGTTGTTTGTGACATGTTATACGTTTTTTAGTTATGCACCCCATTCTGTATGAAAACTTCCTTCTTTGTCAATACGCTGATAGGTGTGTGCGCCAAAGTAGTCGCGTTGCGCCTGAATAAGGTTAGTGCTCATACGCTCTGTGCTGTAAGCATCAAAATAAGCCAGTGCGCTCATTAAGCCACCTACCGGCACCTGCTGCTGCACAGCAGTAACAATTACGCTACGCAAGCCTGGTAATTTCTGCTGCACAATAGCTGCTAACGGACCATCCAATAATATGTTGGCCAGTTGCGGATTGTTGCTGTAAGCAGTGTAAAAATCTTTTAATAAGGTACTGCGGATAATGCAACCGCCTCTCCATGCTTTTACCACATCCTGTAAAGGAATATCCATTTTCAGTTCGCGCGAAGCCTGAAACAGCATCGCTAAGCCCTGTGCATAACAAAGGATGATAGCTGTGTATAAAGCTTCGCCAGCCTGGTTAATGATGGCCTGCTTCTCGCCGGAAAAAGGCTTCACGGTATTGGCGTATATTTTAGCCGCTTCCACTCTTTCGGCCTTGTAACCCGAAATGGTACGCATAGCTACGGCAATGTCAATAGTAGGAACAGCCACCGGCAGCTCCATGGCATCCTGTGAAGTCCATTTACCCGTGCCTTTGCTGCCTGCCTTATCCAATATCACATCCACCAGCCTGTTGCCGGTAATGTCATCTTTCTGTAAAAAAATGTCGCGGGTAATTTCTACCAGGTACGATTGCAGTTCACCTTCGTTCCATTGCTTAAACACCTGGTGCAGCTCGTCGTTGTTCAGGCCTGCACCTTTATGTAAAATATCGTATATCTCACTGATCAGTTGCATAATGGCATATTCAATACCATTGTGCACCATTTTCACGTAATGGCCTGCCGCATCCTTACCCATATAGGCAGTGCAAGGCTCTCCGTTTACCTTTGCTGCAATAGCTTCCAGTAAAGGTTTTACGTGCTGGTAAGCTCTTTCGTTGCCACCCGGCATAATGCTCGGGCCTGTACGTGCGCCATGCTCTCCACCCGAAACGCCCATGCCCATAAAATGCACGCCTTTTTCTTCCAGGTATTTTACACGACGTAATGTATCGGTGTAATGCGAGTTACCGCCATCAATAATAACATCTCCTTTTTCTACCAATGGCAACAGGCTTTCTATCACATCATCCACCGGTTTGCCTGCCGGCACCAGCATCATTACCTTTCGTGGCACCTGTAACTGCTGCACCATGCTCTCTAACGAGCCTACACCTTTTACAACTGTTCCGGCTGTTGCCGCTGCTTCCAGCGAACCGGTTTTTTGACTGTCTTTATCAAATCCAATCACACTAAATCCGTGATCGGCCATGTTCAGCAACAGGTTTCTACCCATAACGCCCAGGCCTATCATTCCGAAGTCGTATTTATTCTCCATTATGTATAGGTTGTGAATTTGCTATGCAATTTAACCATATGTTCCCATACTCAGTTGTACAAACAATAGGTTAAATGGTAAAATTGAAATAAGTATCGTGCTACTTTTACATCAAATTATGTACAATGAGCAAACTGGTAGAGGAATTTAATGAGTACCGCACCAAGATGAACGAGGTAATTTTAAGCAAAGACAACCTGGTAATGAAACGTCTGTGGAACCTCGATACCAACACTTATGAAGAAGGTGCACTGGATAAAAAAACCAAGGAAATGCTGGGCCTGGTAGCAAGCATGGTACTGCGTTGCGACGATTGTATCAAATACCACCTGGGCAAAAACCACGAGCTGGGCGTTACCACCAAAGAAGTATATGAAATTTTTGCAGTGGCCAATATTGTAGGCGGCACTATAGTAGTACCCCACACCCGCAGGGCTGCTGAATACTGGGAAGCCTTGGAAGAAAACGGCTCAGCAAAGTAATGTTATATTTTTTCCGGCGAAGTTTTTACTCCTTTTTCAGGCATAAAAACCATTTCCCCGGCAACACTTGCCCCTAAGGCAAGCTTCGCAACCTTACACAAATCCTACCTGGCTATCTATTTATAATCAAGCCCTTACGCGCAAACGTAAGGGCTTTTTATTGTTACAGTAACACCGCTGTTTTCTTAATACTTTATTTATCAGATAATTCATCGTGAAAAATCACGCAAAAATCAGTGTTTAAACCATTGTTATCTCCCTTTAGAAACAACAACTTTGAAAACATAAACGATGAACTTGCCTTTGAGCAACTTTTTCATTGGGGGTTATATGCTGACACAACTACGGCGACTCTCTAGTCGCTGTTATTTTTTTTAAGCCAACACTAACTGCTTTATTTTCCCTGTTTACCTTGCTGCTTCCAGTTCTTTACCCGCTTCGGCATACACTTTCTGTTTTTTCCACTCATACCATTTCATAGGCATGGTCTTTTTCATCAGCGTATCAATATTGCGCATACCTACCAGGTTCCACACACCTTTCAGCTTACCACTTACCGAGCTGTTCAGTGAACGCAGGCTCATGGCAAAACCATTGTCCAGGTATTCCATATGATGCCAGTAGCCACCAGGCATAAACAAAGTATCACCATGCTCCAGGGTTAATTCGTATCCCTTCGCAAACTGCACTGCCGGAAAAGCTTCTGTGTTCAGTTTGCTTTTATCACTATCATAATAATTGCTGAAATCGGCCATGCTCAACACCTCAAACGGGCGGCGGTATAGCTTGTGCTGCTCGTTGTACGGAAACAGTAACACTTTTTTTCTGCCGGCAAACTGGGTGTGCATAATATGGCTCAGGTCAATATCAAAATGCATATGCGTAATAGATCCTTTACCTCCTACAAATAGCATAGGCACCCGCTTTACAAACCCTTTCATCAAATGTTCGGGCCAGGTAAAATCCCGGGTAAGCTGTGGGGCATGGTTAAAGATGTTGAAAAGAAATATACGCCAGGCGGCATCTTTTTTGGGGTCGGCCTGCAGCATATCCACATATTTTCCAAACGTGGTATACTCATCAGCCTTGTTTATAGGTGTGTAAGCGTCGCTTTTTACGTTATTATAAATACCCACCTTTTTATCACCTGCAATTTCTTTAAAATATTCCCAGGTCCATTTGTGATAGGCTGGCCATTGCTTAGACAAGTTTTTTATTACAACTGGTATCTGCGGCTCAAAGTATTTACTTCTGAATTCTTCCGCAGAAATCTCTTCTACCAGATCAACAGAACGTAGCAACATGTTTAATCGTTTATTCCTGCAAAATTAATATTTACCGGAATAATTTTTTATGCGGATGATTAGAACGTGTTTTCTATATCCGCTCTTTTTTGTTAAAAACTATAACATAACTTACATCATGCTTTTAGAAATACATCCGGAAGACCCGCAACCGCGGCAAATAAAAATGGTATTGGAATGCCTGCGGGATGGTGGTGTTATCATTTATCCCACCGATACCATTTATGGTTTGGGCTGCGATATTTCCCAGCACAAAGCTGTTGAAAGAGTTTGCCGCATTAAACAGGTCGACCCTCAAAAGGCCAACCTCAGTTTTATCTGTTACGATTTAAGTGATTTAAGTAAGTACACCAAAAGCATTTCCACGCCGTTGTATCGCATTTTGAAAAGCCATTTGCCCGGCCCGTATACATTTATATTACCTGCCAGCAAAGAGGTGCCTAAAATATTACAAAGCAAAAAAAGCACGGTGGGCCTGCGCGTACCTGATAATAATATTGCCCGCACCATTATACAGCAGTTGGGCAACCCCATATTATCAGCGTCCCTTCCAGGTGATATGGTGGAAGAATATACCGATCCCGAACTCATTTACCGCAACTTTAGCAAGCTGGCCGATATTGTAATAGATGGCGGCATGGGTGGCATGATACCATCTACGGTGCTGGACTGCACGGGTGATGAACCTGTTATTATTCGTAAAGGGCTGGGCGAATGGGAGCAGGAAGATTAAACAGTTAAGCTGCGTAAATTTTTTGCAGCAGCTTTTCTTTTACTCCACCAATCCATTCTTCTTTTAATACAGACAGGATAACAGAGTCCCTTCTCACACCAGGTTCCATACTGGGGCCGGTGCTGCGTAAAATACCTTCTACCGTACAGCCAATGTTTTTCATGGCTTCAATGCTGCGGGCATTTTTTCCATGCGCACGAAACTCTACCCGTTTTATGCCCCACTGTTCAAAAGCATAGCTTAACAGCAGCAACTTGCAATGCCGGTTTAACCCACTGCGCTGAAAATCTTTTCCATACCAGGTATAGCCCAGCTGGGTTGTTTCGTTTACAGATTGTATATCGTAAAAACGGGTGCAGCCTGCATAAGCATTGGCAGCTTTGTCAAACACCAGGAAGCAGGAAAACAATATCTGAGGTTTGCAGTGGCGTTAACCTTACCCGTTCGTTTTCCAATACCAGGTTTTCTGGAAATAGTATCATAAGTTATCTGCTGAAATAGTAAGCTGTGTAGAAGCGATATTAAAGCTTTTGCGGTGGTATTTGCACAACCCGTGCTGGTCAATGGCCTCGCGGTGCGCCAATGTACCATAGCCTTTGTTCTTCGCCCAGTTGTAATGCGGAAACTCATCATGCAGCCGGGTCATGTAAGCATCCCTTGCTGTTTTGGCCAGTATACTGGCAGCGGCAATGCTGGCATAAATGCCATCGCCCTTTACAATGCACGTGTGCTGAATGCTGGGGTAGGGTGTAAACCGGTTACCATCTATCAGCAACAACTCCGGCACCACACGCAACTGCTCAATGGCCAGGTGCATGGCTTTAAAGGAAGCCTTTAATATATTAATGCGGTCTATTTCTTCTTCACTTACCATGGCAACACCATAGCTGATGGCATGCTCTAAAATGGATATTCTTACCTCATTCCGCTCCGCAGCTTTTAATTGCTTGCTGTCGTTCAGTAATGGATGAGTAAATGTTGCCGGCAGTATTACAGCCGCTGCAAAAACAGGACCGGCATAGCAACCTCTTCCGGCTTCATCACAGCCAGCTTCCACCATTTTTTGCTGATAATAAGGTGCGAGCATGAAGTAAAGATAAGTTGATATAGTTACATAGGCTACCTTTGCGCAGCTAAAAAAAGGTACTATGAGTAATACAAACAATGCCTATCTCAAATACACCCGGTTTGTTCTCTTTTTTGTTTTTGTGGTAATTGCAGCCGGTGGCATTGTGCGTATGACACAAAGTGGTATGGGATGCCCGGATTGGCCGCGTTGTTTTGGCAGCTGGATACCGCCTACCAATGCCAGCCAGTTACCCGCTGATTACGAAAAATACCTGCGCCAACAAGATATCGACCACGAGTTTAATGCAGTACACACCTGGACAGAATACATTAACCGTTTACTGGGAGCCATCCTCGGTTTCCTGTTCATCATACACACCATCTGGAGCGCCCGCAAGTTTTTCAGCACCAGACCCTCCATTTTCTGGATGTCGTTTTTAATGCTGGTTGCTACCGGTGTACAGGCCTGGCTGGGCAAACGTATTGTAGATGCCAACCTAGCCGTGGTAAAAGTAACCACCCACATGCTGGTAGCGCTGGTAATTGCCATTATACCCGTAGTTATACTACGCCGCCTGCAAAACATTCACCCGGTAGAAAACAAAGGCACCAAGTGGCTGGCCATACTTACCTTATTGTTGCTGCTGGTGCAGATAGTGATAGGCACCGAAGTGCGTGAGCAGATTGATGAAGTATCCCGTGCATTACATTACGAACAGCGCGAACTGTGGATAAACAGGCTGGACTTTTTCTTTACCCTGCATAAAACTTGTGCCTGGATAGCTACTGCCTGTTGCGTGGGCCTGTTCTGGCGCAGTTTACCTTATAAAGTACTTTCTGCTATAGGCGGATGGATATTTGTAGTAGTATTGACTACCCTGGTGCTGGGTTTATCTATGTTATACCTGAATGTTCCTGCTATTGCGCAACCACTGCACCTGATCTGTTCCAGTTTGCTTTTTGTGCTGGTATATGCTTTAATACTACGTTTAAAATAATTTACGCCATTTATCATTTAGCCTGTATGTAACGTTTGCTTTTTTACCCTAAATTGTAGTAAGAAAAGAAGCCGAAAAAGGCCGGTCAACAATTAAAGAACGGATATGAAAAAGTACCTGGTCGGCATATATTACTCCTTACCCCTACAACTGTTTTTGTTGCACTTCCGGCGTTACCAGGTATTTCTTATTTTCTGGTATATCCTGTTTGCCACGGTATCGGGGCATTTTATGGAAACCTACGGCGCCCACTCCCTGTACCTGGCTCCTGAATACCTCGGGCAGGTAAATGCGCTGGGCACTGCCATTGTAGGTTTTACCATCGGCACTTTTATTATGAGCTGGAACATTACCACGTTCATACTACATAGTAAGCATATCCGCTTTCTGGCTACCACGGCACAACCTTTCTTAAAATACTGTATCAATAATGCCATCATTCCCCTGGTGTTCCTGGGGTTTTATTTATACCATGCTATTGATTACGAACGTTACCGCGAGTTAATTCCCCTGAAAGAGATCTTTTTTCTTACCGGTGGTTTTGGCGGCGGCTTTGTATTGTCGCTTATCATTTGCTTTGTATATTTTTTCGGTGCCGATAAAACCATTTACCGCAGCATGGCTTCGGTAATTACGGTGGCCCACAAAAACTACCAGAAGGCACTGAAAAAAAAGCCCCTGCCTGCCGAGAAAAAAGAAATAAAGGTAGAGTGGTTTTTAAGCGCCACGCTGCACCTGCGTAAACCGCGTGATGTGCGCCACTATCCACAGGAGTTTTTAGACCTGATATTTAAACGTCACCATTTCTCTGCCGTACTGGCCATTTTAATGGCTTTTATTTTTTTAATCGTCATTGGCTTTTTATCCGATAATTCTGTTTTCCAGGCACCCGCTGCTGCCAGCATTACTTTATTATTTGCTATATTAATAGGTGTAGCCGGGGCATTGTCGTCTTTTCTGCATAGCTGGACGCTTCCACTGGTAGTGATACTATATGTAGCTGTTAACTGGATGTATCAGCACGATATCATTGACCTGCGCAATAAGGCCTACGGCCTGGATTATACCCAACAAAAAGAGCGTCCTATTTACAACCGTGAAACGGTATTGGCTTTGGCTTCTCCCGAAAACGAAGCAGCCGATAAGGCCGCTTTCCTGCAACGGCTGGAAACCTGGAAGAAAAAGCAAAGCAGTAAAAAACCCACTTTATTTCTGATCAATGTTAGTGGTGGCGGCACCCGTAGCGCCACGTTTACCATGAATGTGCTGCAAAGGCTCGACAGCCTTTCCCAAGGTAAATTCATGCAACAAACAGTATTAATCAGTGGAGCATCGGGCGGTATGTTAGGAGCAGCGTATTTCAGAGAACTGTACCTCCAAAAACAACTGGGCCACCCCATTCACCTGCAGGATAAAACCTATGTAGATGATATTTCCAAAGATCTGCTGAATCCGCTCTTTTCGTCTTTTATCTCGCGCGACCTGGTAGGCCCGGCTAAAAAGTTTTCATTGGATGGCAATATCTATATTAAAGACAGGGGCTATTCCTTTGAACGAAAACTGAACGAAAACACGCACGATCTGTTGAACAAACCGGTAGGTGATTATATGCCAGCCGAAGACTCCGCATTGATTCCCACCATGCTGTTTAATTCTGTTATCAGCCGCGATGGCCGTAAAATGATCATCAGCACCCGCCCGGCCCGTTTTCTCATGCGTAGCGCAACAGACAGCAGCCGCATTTCGCAAGCCGATGCAGATGCGATTGATTTTAATTCCTTCTTTCACAACCAGAAGGCCATGAACATACGGGTAACGTCTGCACTGCGCATGAACGCTACCTTCCCGTATGTGCTGCCCAATGTGTGGCTACCTACCATGCCTGTTATTGATGTAATGGATGCAGGACTGCGCGATAACTATGGCCAGGAAACTTCCCTGCGCTTTGTACAAACCTTTAGCACCTGGTTAAAGGAAAATACCGATAAGGTGGTGCTGATACAAATACGTGACCGCAAGCTGGGCGAGTGGGACGAACCAAAAGAAAATAGCAGTATCCTCAGCTTTTTAACCAAACCTTTCCTGTTACTGCAAAACAACTGGTTTCGCCTGCAGGAATATTATCAGAACGATCAGCTGGAGTATATGTACAACAGTTTTGGCGACCATTTTTACCGCCTTTGCTTTCAATATGTGCCTGGTAATAAAGATGCACATGCCTCTTTAAGCTTTCACCTGAATGCCGGCGAAAAGCTGGATATTGCCGAAACACTGAACAATCCCACCAACTCCAAAGTGTTTGAATTATTCAGTCAGTTGCTTCCATAGGCATTTTTCTTTACAATTCCTTCACAATTGCGTTACAATGTTTTAATTGGCCGGTAATGTACAGGTAACATTCATAAGGGAGTTTTGATAAACCAAATTCCACATGGATAGAAGGCCGGTAGATGTGGTGGTCATGAGTGATTTACACCTGGGAACGTATGGATGCCACGCACAGGAAATTATTAACTATCTCAAAAGTATTCAGCCACAGATTCTGGTGCTGAATGGAGATGTTATCGACGGATGGCAGTTTAGCAAGCGTTACTTCCCCGTAGCGCACATGCAGGTGATTAAAGAAATTATGAGCCTGCTTAGCAAAGGCACCCGTGTTATTTATATTACCGGCAACCATGATGAAGTACTACGCAGATACAGCGATATACAAATAGGCAATTTTCAGCTCACCGATAAAATGGTCATGGAAATCAATGGTAAAATGACCTGGATTTTCCATGGAGACGTATTTGATGCTACCACTAAAGGCAGTGCTAAAATACTGGCCAAATTAGGCGGTCATGGCTACGACCTTCTTATCCTGCTTAACCGCTGCATTAACTGGTTTCTGAAACTGGCAGGCCGCGAAAAAATGAGCTTTAGCAAAAAGGTAAAGAATGGTGTGAAAAAAGCAGTGTCGTGGATTGCCGATTTTGAACAAACCGCTGCCGAGCTGGCCATTAAAAAGAAATACGACTGCGTTATCTGTGGTCATATTCACCAGCCACAGAAAAGGGTTATTGAAACCAAAGATGGCAGCGTTACCTACCTCAACAGCGGCGATTGGGTAGAAAACCTTACCGCCCTGGAATATGCGCACAACGATTGGACTATTTATCAATACGATGCAAAAGATTTTACCACTAATGTAACAGCTATCGAGAAGAAGCTGCCAGAACTGAATGTGGTAACGGATGAAGTTATGATGTTTCAACCCGGAGCTCTTTCCAATAACAGGGTAGCCATGGCTACCCCACTTTTTCAACTATTGAATCAAACACTGTAAACAGCCGGTTATGAAAATATTTTATGCAGTACAGGCAACAGGTAATGGACACATAGCCAGGGCTATGGAGTTAGTTCCTTTTTTACAGCACTATGGCCAGGTAGACGTGTTTTTAAGCGGCACCAATAGCAACCTGCCGTCCACCCTGCCTGTAAAGTATAAAAGCAAAGGCATATGCCTGTTCTACGGTAACCACGGAGGTCTTGATTACATGAAAATGCTGCGCGCTTTTAACCCGGTACGTGCCTGGAAAGAAGCCAAAGCATTACCCGTTGAAAACTACGATGTAGTGATCAACGACTTTGAAAGCATTACAGCACTTGCCTGTAAGTTAAAAGGTGTGCCTTCTATCAACTTTGGCCACCAGGCCAGCTTCCAGAGCGCCAACACCCCACGTCCTTCTAAAAAGGACCTGATGGGCGAAATGATATTAAAGCATTATGCCAAAGCAGAAGCCTATGTGGGCCTGCACTTTGACAGGTATGATGACTTCATATTCTCACCCGTTGTGAAACAACAGGTGTTACAGGCTCAGCCTGAAAACAAAGGCCACGTTACGGTATACCTTTCTCACTATTCTGATGAGGTGGTAGCCAACAGTCTGCGCCAGGTAAAAGATGTGCAGTTTGAAGTGTTTTCTAAAAAGGTAAAAAGCAAAACCGTACAGGGCAACATCACTTTTGTACCTATCGGTAATGAAGCGTTCAGCGAAAGTATGATCAACAGCTATGGTGTAATTACCGGCGCTGGTTTTGAAACACCTGCCGAAGCTTTATACCTGCAAAAGAAATTACTGTGTCTGCCTATCAAAGGCCAATACGAGCAGCTGTGTAATGCAGCCGCACTCGAAAAGTTCAACGTACCTGTAGTGGAAAGCATTGACAATGCCTTTGTTGGTAAAGTAAACAGCTGGTTACAAGCACCTGCTCCGGCAGCACTCACTTTATCACATTCTACTTACGAGTTGGTTCAGCATGTAATTGAAAAAGCCAGAGCCTTACAATTACAGAAAGGCGCTGGCTCTAACACTATCTTCAACCCCGAAGACTGGGCTTCTCCTATTTATTAATTCAATCCAGGCTGCCTGCCAGCAATACCTGCCAGGCAGCTTCTATATTGTTTTCTTTCAGCAGCTCTCCCGCATAGGAGTGCAGTTCCAGATCCATGTCGTCCGGATTAATGGAATAATACTGTACAATATTTTTTAACCGGTCATCTGTATAAGCCGGGTTTACCACAGGCATTTCATGTACATTGGCCAGTTGCCCCAGATCGTTACCCGTAAGCACTTTACTGTTGCGTATACCGGTGGGCAGCGCATCAATACCAATGCCCAGCTGCGTGTTAGGCTTGGGCACTTTAAACAGGCTGTTGTTGTTTATAGCACAATACCAATCTCCTCCCAGGCGGGCTACATGCTGTATCTTCTGCTGGTCTATCATGCCGTTTGCATCCAGTATGCTGTCATCAATGTGCATGCAAAGCACCTCACATATCACCAGGTTGCCTGCACCACCTTCCTGACCCAGCGGCTTCACTTCCTGTACCCGGCATTCCAGTTTTATTTTGCTTTCCTGCACCATAGGTGGTTTTACCATACTGGCCGGTTGTGCTGTAAAGCCTGCTTTTATAAATTCGTCGGTGCCTTTGGGATATTCGCAGCTGGCCAATGAGGTTTGCTGCACCATAGCATAGTCTACTATATTAATAACCACCTCCGGCACCTCCAGCACATTTTCCAGCGTATGCTTTACCGTGTTGTCCCGCACGCGGCGTGAAGGAGAAAATATCACTATCGGCGGCGCAGAAGAAAACAGGTTAAAAAAGCTAAAGGGGCTCAGGTTTACATTGCCTTCTTTATCTATCGTACTGGCAAAACAAACCGGCCGGGGCGCAATGGCCGCCTGCAAATAGCCGTGCCGTTGGGCAGTAGGCATTTTGTCTAACGCTAAAAACATACAATTACTTTTTCCTTTTCAAAATGCTCCAGTCCGTATCTTCTTTCACAATAGTGTTGGAGAGTTTACCTAAACCTTCTACGGTCATTTCTACCACGTCTCCGGGCTGTAGCCATTGCTCAGTATAATCGGGGTTATTCAGTTTGCCGGTACCATTCAGTTCCAGAAAACAGCCAGTACCAACCGTACCGCTACCAATTACATCACCAGGATGCAGGTCTACGCCATAGCTACAACGTTCTATTATTTCAGCAAAGGTCCAGTCCATCTGGTTTACATTGCCATCACTTACCTGAACGCCGTTTACAAAACATTGCATAGGCAAATCCCAGCTTTTGCCCACGTGCCCTTCTTTAGGAGCGGTTTCAAAAGCAGCCAGCTCCTCCAGTGTTACCAGCTGGGGGCCTAACACCGTAGCAAAGTCTTTGCCTTTGGCAGGGCCCAGGTTCAGCAGCATTTCTTCCATCTGCAGGCGGCGGGCGCTCATATCATTCATAATCATCAGACCGCCGATATATTCATCGGCCTCTTCGGCACGAATGTTACGGCCGTGTTTATTAATCACTATCGCCACTTCCAGCTCAAAATCCAGCTTTTCAAAGTGGTCGGGCATACAGCGTATATCGCCGGGACCTTGTATAGTATGATGATTGGTAAAATAGAAAATAGGGTATTGGTCAAACTCCGGAATCATAGGCACATTGCGGTTGCGGCGGGCAGCAGCTACGTGCTGGCGAAACGCATATCCATCGCGGCAGCTGGAAGGAAATGGTACCGGCGACAGCAACTTCACTTTTGCCAGCGGCAAGGCTTTTTCTTTTCCAACGCGGCCATTGGCTATGCTTTCATTCACATTTTGTAACGAGGGTAAAATGTCTTCCCAGTAGGTAAGCAGCATGCTCATGCTGTTAGGCAGTTCGGGATGTATCTCTTCCAGGTTATATACATAGCCCTCTGCTAATAATCCCAGGTGGTCGTGGCCATCCTGCAGGTAAGAAACAAGTTTCATTTGATTAGATTGAGTTTATAGCAAGGCCACAACGAATATTTCCTATTCATATGGCACTTTGAAAAAAAATCGTGGCCAAAAATAAGGGTAATTTTTGGCTTGGTCATCATAATTGAGCGGCTCATAAATAGCTAAAAATCAGCATATTATTAAATTATTTTCTATTGTTAGACGTAATGAAAACTGCAAAAAGCTGTCTTGCACAGGCCTGAATACCGTTCTACATTTGTATCGTTAAATAGATTCATCGCCACCCTAACAGGTAGCTCCTAAATAAAAAGATTATGAACACACAATCAAAAAGCAACGCAATAACAAAATTCTTAACAGCCGGTATAGTAGCGGTGTTATTGATCGTTGCCAATCCGTTTACCGGCAAAGCAAGCACTAATAACGAAAAAGGCAATACACGCATTGCTGACAACCAGGTATCTGTTCAGTACACTGGCACCAGCGACGAAGCGGTTACCTTTAAGGTACAGTTTGCAAATCCTGAAGCTCAAAAATTCACTTTAACTATTAAGAACGACGCTGGTGATGTTTTATACCGCGGTCATTTTAATAACGCCAACTTCAGCAAAACCATTCACCTGTTAAATGAAGATACTGAAATGAATCCTGTATTCATCATCAGCATGGGCGACCAGAAAATTGAACGTAGCTTCAACGTTAACAAAACCACCGGCACTACCGAAGAAGTGGTTGTTAACAAAATATAATTGATTTTTAGGTTTACTTTTAATCTGAGAACTGAGCCACGATTTTTCGTGGCTTTTTTATTGGCCCTCATTTACACACAGCTGTAACCTCTTCTTTCTGTTACACCAGGTGCTTTAATATCACTATCTGCCCAAGATGATAGTGGGCATGTTCTACCACACCATGCAGGTTTTTATAAAACGTAGTTTGCCCGTTGGCGGTAAGTTCAAACAGCCGTTCTTCCGGAAACTGTAAAATGCCTTCCGCCAATGCATGGGCCGACTGCCTGTTTTTATGCTGCAATTGCTGCCAGCCTTCTTCAGTAGTAATGCGTGGCATGTCAAACCCATTCGATTGCGGAATAGGCTCATAAATGTCCAGTAACCTTTGCAATACTACTTCGTTGTAAAAGGTAAGATGATGCAGCAGCATAGCAATGCTGTTGGGCGAAGCAATGGTAATGGAAATAGCTTCTTTGTAGGTTACGCCCTTTAATGTGTCTTTGATATTTACATCGGTCCAGTTATCGCCCAAATGCACATCCAGTACATGCTGGGCAATGTTTTTCAGCAAGCTCATACGCTAATGGTTAATGGTATTTTTCAATCACACCCAGGCCAAACAAGGCAAAATCATATTTAACCGGGTCTTTAGCATCTAAAGTTCGTAAATAACCGGTTAATTCCAATGCCGCCTGCCAATCCATTGTGGTACGGTGTAATAATTGAAAACGTTTGGCCACCCTGGCCACATGCAGGTCTACCGGGCAAATCAGCTGTGAGGGCTTCATGGTGCGCCATATGCCAAAATCCACCCCGTTTTTATCGCGCCTTACCATCCAGCGTAAAAACATGTTCAGGCGTTTACAATTGCTGCCTTTGTAGGGGGTAGCCACGTGTTTGCGTGTACGCAACGGAGCATCTTCCAGCGAAAAAAAATAATGATGAAAACCGGTAAGCATAGCTTCCACTTCAGTGCCCCAGCGGGTAAAAGCTGTTTCCAGGCTATCGTGCTGGTTATAGTGGTGCTGTAAAAACTCTACAAAATACAGTAAGTCGGTAGCGTTAAAAGTGCGGTGTTTAAACTCGGTTAAGCGCTTTAACCCATCCACACCAGGGTTCAGGCAAAACTCATGCGGGCTGTTGTCCATTAGCCCCATCAGTTCTTTCGACTTCTTAATAATGATGGTGCGGTTGCCCCAGGCAAATGTAGCGGCAAAAAAGGCCGCTATTTCTATATCCTGCTTTTTAGTAAAAAGGTGCGGAATACAAACAGGGTCGTCTTTTATAAACGATGGCTGATTGTACTGCGCAACCTTTCTATTGAAAAAATCTTTCAGCTTTTCCTGCGTGTTCTCTTCCATATTTATCCAATGGCCTGCTCCAGGTCTGCAATCAGGTCTTCCACATCTTCCACACCCACACTTAAACGGATAAGGCAGTCGCTTAAACCATTTTTCAGCCTTTCTTCACGTGGAATAGAAGCATGCGTCATGGTTGCCGGATGGTTGATCAACGATTCCACGCCACCCAGGCTTTCGGCCAGCGCAAATATTCTGGTAGAGGATAATACTTTATTAGCCGCTTCTATGCTGGTATCTTTTAATTCAAAGCTTAACATGCCACCGAAGTCGCGCATTTGCTTTTTAGCAATGTGGTAGTTCGGATGATCTTCAAAACCACACCAGTATACTTTGCCCACCTTCGGATGATTGCGCAGGTAACGCGCCACCTGCTCGCCATTCTCGCAATGACGCTGCATACGCAGGTGCAGGGTTTTAATACCACGTAACACAAGGAAGCAATCCTGCGGGCCTGGCACCGCTCCGCAACTTTTCTGAATAAAATATAACTGATCCCGCAGGGCAGTATCATTCATCATCAAAGCGCCCTGTATCACATCGCTATGGCCGCCCAAATATTTGGTGGCAGAATGCATTACTATATCTGCACCCAGGTCAAGCGGGTTTTGCAGGTAGGGCGATGCAAACGTATTATCTACACACAACAGAATACTGTGCTTTTGGGTAATAGCAGCAATAGCAGCAATGTCTACAATACTCATCAGCGGGTTGGTAGGCGTTTCGGTCCATACCAGTTTGGTGTTGCTATTGATAAAAGGCACAATGTTATCGGCCTGCTGCATATTCACATAGTGAAACTTAATACCAAACTTTTCAAACACTTTGGTAAACAGGCGGTAGGTGCCACCATACATATCGCTGGCTGCAATTACTTCATCACCGGGCTGCAACAGTTTTATCACGGCATCAGTAGCCGCTACACCGCTGCTAAAGGCCAGGCCATATTTACCGTTTTCAATTTCGGCAAAGGCTCTTTCCAGTGCAAAACGCGTAGGGTTTTGCGAACGGGCGTATTCATACCCCTGGTGCTGGCCCGGAGCGGTTTGTACAAAAGTAGAAGTTTGATAAATCGGCGTCATTACCGCACCGGTAGAAGGGTCTGGCTCTGCCCCGGCATGTATCAATTTAGTGGCAAGTTTCATTGTATCGGTTTTGCTGTATAAAACAGAATGGAATTTATAAAGTAATAGGCAGGCTTATCTTCTGGTTATCCCACATAACAATCAGGTTAGATCCGCCCTTCACATCTTCAAAGTAAATGGTAAGATACTCAATTACATCGTTCAGTTTCTGTACCGGAACATCGGCACGAAGGATATCTTTTTTAGGGTTCTGTAATAAACCCCAATAATCTTTCTCGGTGTTAATAGCCACCGTCCATTTGGTTTCGTTGCAAATGGCATACAGGGTATAACGGCCTTTAGGCACTGTTTTACCATATATTTTTACCGGGCGGAAAAATTCAACCTCAGTGGCTTCGTTGGCGCCCATACGCCAGATTTCGTTGTAGTGCACCAGCTCGCCAAATATTCTGCGGCCATTGCATTGAGGCCTGCTGTATAATACGCGGGCAACGGGCTGATCGGCTGCTTTACCATTCATTTTAAGAATAGGGTAATTCTGCGGCCAGTAATTGACATCCATTGGCGACTTATCTACATCCGTAGGCTTTTGTTGTGCCTGTGCATAAACAGACATGGCAGCCAGTAAGCACGCCATGAAAAATCTCATACTCATCTAAATACTATTTTTTGCAAAGATAAAGGTACTGTTCCCACGCAAAAGCCTTTAAAAGCGGAAAAAACTGCTGATAGCAAGCTTGTAAATGCTCGTAATTGTGTTCAAATGCTGTATAAGCAGCAGTGGCCGATTCGTCGTTTAAATAAGTGGCCCGATAACTAAGCCCCTTGAATGTATTTTGAATACCCCACCGGTAACGGTAATTAAACAACCAATCCTGCGAACTCATATATGTCAGCATCCGTGCAAAACGCTCAGGAACATATGTATACTGTTGTAACACAGCATATGTGTCGCTGCTAAATTGCTTCCATTCCCCCTCTGTACGTTCGGTGGTGTCCAGCGCCAGAAAATGATCATACACCACATCAATAAACGCTCCGGCATACAATCCTATTGCCGGTTTAAAAACCTTTTTTGCTTCTGCCGTAACCGCATGTTCATCTGTAAACTGGTCAATTGCCCGGTGCAGCACAATACCCTTTTGAATCTCTTCACTGTAAGTGAATTTCTGTTTCCCCTTCACAAAGTCGCTGATCATGTTTCCCAGCAAAATGTCCGGTTCATTAAACGATAAATGGGCGTGTGCGAGGTAGTTCATAAAGGGTTTATTTAACATGCCGGTTTAGCCACTGCACCACCGTATCCAGTGCTTCGGGAGCAAAGGTTTCCTCCAGTTCGGCATATTCGGCAAACGTACAGGACCGGCAATGCTGAAAGATATGATTCAATCCTTTCAGTTCCAGCACGTCATATACTTTTATCTTACTTTTCGCAATTGCTTCCCTGATTGGAGGGAGGTTTATGCCTGGCAGCACCTGAATGTCTTCACTTCCATTTAGCGCCAGGTATTTACAACTCAATTGTTCAATATAGGTAGATGGATTTGCCTTTAATAATGCCCGCATAGAAGGTGTGGAAAACACCTTAGACAGTTTTTGCGTAATGGCAATGGCCTGTTCTTCATTGCCCATGCCCAGCATCAACAGCACCGAATCGGGCACCGTGGCTTTCCATCGGCGGTAAGTAGCCAACGCTTCCTGGTTGATAGTAGCCGAGTCGCTGTGAATGGTTACCATATCGGCCAGTTGCAAAAAGAAACGGCGATAAGCACCCGCTGCTACAGCAGGCGCACCATTCTTAATTAATATAGCTTCGTTCTGGTTGGCCAGCAAAATAGAACCTTTAGCGCCCGGGCCGGCAAGTGTAATAATAAAGTGTACATCCATAGCACGTTTTACCCCTGCAATATCAGCAATATAACCTCCTTCACTATGCCCTATCAACCCTATCTTACCTGCGTTTACCTCCTTACGGGTTTTCAGGTAATCGATGGCAGCTTCCACATCGGCAGCCTGGTCTTCACTGGTAAGGTCTTGCACCTTGCCGGTGGTTTTGCCTATGCCCCGGTCGTCTACCCGTAATACCCCGTACCCGTTTTTGGTTAAATAGTCAGCCAGCACCGCAAAAGTTTTATGGCCCATCACTGTTTCATCACGGTCTTCCTGGCCACTACCGGTAATTAATATAGCAGTGGCAAATGGCCCACCTGTTTTAGGGCTGGTGAATGTGCCACCAAAACGAATGCTCTTGTCTGCATTATCATATTCTACATCTTCACTGTTATAGGTAAAAGGCGGTACCGGTGTTTGTGGCCGGCGAACAGCTGTTTTTTTAAAAGTAATAGGCAACAGGCTGGCCCCCTGCTTCCACGAGCCACTAATGGTAGTATCATTTACCAGCCTGCCTTTATAACTGGCTTTAATGTTATCCAATGTAACCTGCAAAGTGTCCTGTAAAAAAGTTACCTGCGACAGGGGAATACCAAAGGCCATCTGGTCAGGACTGTCGAAAGTACCCGTAAGGCTGTCCTGCTTTTGTACCAGGTTAAACACCAGGGTTATTTGTCCGCCAAATTTGCCAATCCATTTTCCAGGTAAAGAAGGTTGCTGGGCAAACAATCCGTTGCTTATTAACAAGGCTATGAATACTATGGTTTCTTTCATATGATTCTTACTTCGTTTTGAAATGCTTTAATCAAATACGACTACCTTATTAGATAGTATTCAAACAAATGTCTCAATAGTTTTTTACATGCGAACGAATACAATTTATTTATAACATGTACAATCTCCTCTAACTTTTCACTAAAAAACCTGGTTACAGGGTATATACTTATAATAATACACTCCATTATCCTCCATTCCTGCCTTTCATACCTGTTTTTTTGCCTTTATGTCCGGTTATAACAAAAAAATGAGCCTTTTTCTCATATATTTTTTTTCAATTCTTGTTTTTTAAATAATTATTACTAACTTTCCATCGCAAGCAACCAAACTACTGTTTCTGAAGCACATGAGAGGACTAAAACTACCTGTTTTATCATTCCTCACTTAACGAGTTTACCGCTCATCACATTTCATGATTGAATTACACCTTTTGTGATTTTTTTAAGGAATCACCGCCTTTGCACGCCCCATAAGCATTTCAGCATTTTTTAAGTTTCCTTTCAGCCCATTTTAATTACCGTTCATCACACCTGATGCCGTTCATCATACCAATGGTCACAATTCCTGCCAAAGCGTGTTCCTGCATTCTACTTTTGGGTCGTCAATTCAATCAGCAGGAAAGACAAACGAGAACATAGAAACTATCTATAAAAATTTTAACAAGAAAGACCATGAAAAAGTTATTATTCGCCGCAATGATGGTAATTGCTTTAGCAGCAAATGCCTTTGCAGATGGCAACACTGTAAATACTAAAGTGTTGAACCACTTTCAAACTCAGTTTGAAGGCGCATCCAACGTTCGTTGGAAAACAGGGGATTTATACGTAAAAGCTTCCTTTACCATGAACGAGCAGAAGATGGAAGCCTTTTACGATGCTGATGGTGAATTAATTGGTACCAGCTATGCAGTAGACTACAGCAAATTACCTGCCCGTGCTACTAAAAACATTGCTGAAAAATATGCAGCTTACCAGGTTACTGAAACTATTGAGTTCGACAACGTAAAAGACGGTTTAAACTATTACGTTTCAATGGTAAGCGCTACAAACAAAGTTGTATTACAGGTTAGCGCACAAGGTGAGGTTTCTGTTTTCAAGAAATCACGTATCTAGTGGTTGCACCCAGATAACAGTTTTTAGTTTTGTTGCAAATTGATTTTTATAAGGCGCCTGCTTCTGCGGGCGCCTTTTTTAGTTAATATCCATAGCCCCATTTATCTGTTCTTCGTTGTCCTGCAATTTTATAATCCATACGGTCCAGCGCTTTTTGAATCAGGGGCCTGTTTACATATAAGGAGTGCTGCCGGTAGTTCCAGTAGCCCAACCCCAAATGAAAAACAAAGCCCAGCGCCAGCATACCACCCAACATTCTTTTCACCAGCACCGGTTTCAGGCTTATCAGCCATTGGTAGCAGTAACATGAGTAAATAACCGGTAACGGCATCACTACATAAAAGGCATGTGATGAAGGGCCTATAATGGCAAATAAAAAACTCACATACACCATTAGCCAGGTAAACAACATCATCCACTTTACCTGCTTCCAGCCTTCTGTTGCTTTTACGGTAAAAAAGGAAATGATAAACAGGCCTACCTGCAAAAAACCCACCACCAGCAACACCAATGTAAACGGAATCATCCAGGGCAGGGCTTTTAAAGTATCAATCCTTTCCTGCGGTGCACCCAGCATATAAGGAATTTCATAACTGGCAAAACTCAGGTAACGCGCCAGCACCAGCACAATCTTAGATATATTGTCTGTGTTAACCATAATGTTGCTGATGGTTTTACCAGCCAACGCATCAGGATGCAGCAGCGTAGGTATTAAGGTAATTGCTCCTGCAAGCCAGCCGCCCAGGTATAGCAGGCCGCTTTTCAAAGCCGCAACACCACCCTCCTTTTTATAAGCGCCTATCCAGGCTACCGCCGTGTAAGGCATTAACAACACCCACGACATATGCAGCTGCATAATACAGGCAGTGCAAAAACCGGTTATCAGCCAGGCATGGGTGGGCTTTACCAGCTTATGTTCATACACCGGCAGCAATTCCAGTATGGATATAAAAAAGGGTATGGCAAACACCATTACATATGAGGGGTTGGTTACCCGTGTGGTAAAAAACAAGGCCCAGGGTGTGGTACAACAAAGAATCCACACAAACCATTGGGGTACCCCTGTAATACGCCGGGTAATGTACCAGGCCAGCAAGCCAATGCAACCAAAAGAAAACACATTTAATAACACAGTGGGCAATTCGGGAAGCCTGGCAATACAAAAAGCCGCCGCTATCAGCAGCCCCTGCAAACCACCTGCAATCTGTGTGTGGGTATACACTACATCCGGGCCGTAATAAGGCCAGGTATGTGTGGTAAAACTCTTTAATCCAATTAAATAGATCTGCAATTCATCTTCAAACCAGAATTCATTGCATAAGCCATAAAAAGTTCTGAAAAGGAAAAGGAATGCGAGCAACCCGTACAAGTGCTTTTTTTTCATAAAAAATAGAAAAGGATGTTGGATATGAAATAGTTATATCACTTGCTTTTTACAAGTGCGGCTAAAACTAGATGGCGTGCCAGGCAGGAAAATGTTATATGCTGCAAACGCTGTTGTTTAACAGACATCGATGGGTAAAACAGCTCAAATGGCTTACTTTTGCTCCCTAAAATTCTGAATGATGAGTAAAGGTCCTGTTTCGCAGTTTATACAGCACCACTACCGCCACTTTAACGGTGCAGCGCTGGTAGACGCAGCCAAAGGGTATGAAACACACCTGGCCGAAGGTGGTAAAATGATGGTAACCCTTGCCGGCGCAATGAGTACAGCAGAACTGGGTATTTCACTGGCCGAAATGATACGTCAGGATAAAATACAGATCATCAGCTGTACGGGAGCCAACCTGGAAGAAGATGTAATGAACCTGGTAGCACATAAAAGTTATAAACGCGTTCCTAATTACCGTGATCTTACTCCGCAGGATGAGTGGGATTTACTGGAAAATCACTACAACCGCGTTACCGATACCTGTATCCCCGAAGAAGAAGCTTTCCGCCGTTTGCAAAAGCACCTGGTAAAAGCATGGGAAGATGCAGAAGCAAAAGGTGAGCGCTATTTCCCACACGAGTTTTTATACCAGGTGGTATTAAGCGGCGAGCTGAAACAGTATTATGAAATTGATCCTAAAGACAGCTGGATTGTAGCTGCTGCAGAAAAGAATATTCCCATTGTAGTTCCGGGATGGGAAGACAGCACCACCGGTAACATCTTTGCCAGCTACGTAATTAAAGGTCAACTGAAAGCAAGCACTGTTAAAAACGGTATTGAATATATGGTTTGGCTGGCCGATTGGTACAGACAAAACAGCGGTGGTAAAGGTGTAGGCTTTTTCCAGATTGGCGGTGGTATTGCCGGCGATTTCCCGATTTGTGTGGTACCTATGATGTACCAGGATCTGGAATGGCATGATGTTCCTTTCTGGAGCTATTTCTGCCAGATCAGCGATTCTACTACTTCCTACGGTTCTTATTCCGGTGCCGTTCCTAACGAAAAAATCACCTGGGGCAAGCTGGATATCAACACGCCTAAGTTCATTGTAGAAAGTGATGCTACCATTGTAGCGCCGCTGATATTTGCCTACCTGCTGGGATGGTAATACTATAAACCACAGAGAGGAAACGTAACTATGACAACCAAAGTAGAAGAAATATACCTGGATGCCGAAGCGGATATCAGGAACAGTAATTATCATGATGCTTTTCAAAAACATGAAACCATCATATATGAAGAACCTGCATTCGCACCGGCGCATAATTCTATCGGCTGGTTGTATAAAACGCAGTTTGATAATTATGAAAAAGCAGAGCGGCATTTTATAACGGCCATGAGCTGTGACCCGTTATATCCGCATCCGTATTTTCACCTGGCCAGTTTGTACATTGACCTGGAGCGTATCAACGACCTGAAAAAGCACCTGGAAAAATGTTTACAGGTGGTAACGGTAGATAAAGCCTGGGTGCACTACCGTTATGGAATGGTAGAAGAGATGCAGGGCCGGTACGATAGTGCCATTAAGTTTTACCAGAAAGCTGTAGTGCATAGCTTTAATAACGAAAAGATTAAAGACTACCAGGCTGATATGGAACGTTGCAGAACCAAACAGGAAACTATTGAGGTAATGCGAATGGCAGAAGCTGGTGAGGATACATTGCCTGCAGGCAAATAAGAAAGTTGAATGTAAAATGAAATAGAACACCATACCACACGGTATGGTGTTTTTTTCGCAGGTAACCCAACCAAAGGCCCAGCGGAAACAACCATACCAAAGCAATAGAATTCAGGTGCATAATAGCAAAGATGGCAGCCGTAATCACTACTACCCGCACTTCATCGGTAGCAGCTGAAAAATACTGGTATAAAACACCTCTGAAAGCCAGTTCTTCAAACAATGCGGGTGTTAATGCTACAGAGTATACCATAACCACTTCGGGCGAAAAATACGAGCTCATATGACTGTAATAATCCACACCTACATTGCGCACTTTTACATGCAGCAGTGCAATTATATATTGGCTAACAAACCAGAAAGCAACAGCCAGCACTATCACCAGCAAAGCCGGGAACCAGCGCAACCCGTCTAAACGTAAAGCAGGCTGCAAAGCATGACGATTCATCCACACAAAAACCAGGGTAATGGCGGCCAGCAGCAACTCCATCCAAAACAGGTGCGTATAAGAATTAAACCAGTCAGTGTTTTTTATCAGCATGCACACAAAAAGATAAAGGGCGTAAAAAATAACGCCCCATCTTACCTGATAATTATTGAAAATATCTGCTCTTTCTTCCACGTTGTTTTTACTTAAGCGGAATATCCCTTTTCAACATATTCTCCCTGTTTACCATATCCCAGGCAGTAAAAAACACTAACCTGGCACGCTTCTCCATTGTGTTAAACAATATCTTATCCACGGTATCAGAAGGCTGATGATAATCATTATGAATACCATCAAAGTAGAAAATAATAGGCACCCCTTTACGGGCAAAGTTGTAGTGGTCCGAACGGTAGTAGATACGGTTAGGATCTTTAGGATCGTTAAACTTCCTGTCCAGCGTCAGCTTCACATAGTTTTTATTAATGCTGTCGGTGATAGGCGTTAAGTCAGAACTTAACTTGTCATCGCCCACTACATAAATATGTTTGGTGGAATCGGAGTTTTTATAAGCAGGGTCTAAACGGCCGATCATATCAATGTTCAAATCCACAGTTACACTATCCAGGTTTACGGTAGGATGGTCGGAAAAGAATTCACTTCCCCACAATCCTTTTTCTTCACCCGATACCGTCATAAACACCATAGAACGCCTGGGGGCATAGCCTTTTGCTTTGGCTGCCACAAAGGCTTCTGCCAGTTGCAATACGGTTACGGTTCCGGAACCATCATCATCAGCACCATAAAATATCTTATCGCCTCTTACGCCTAAATGGTCGTAATGGCCCGTAACAAAAACATACTCCTCTTTTTTATCTGTGCCGGGCAGTATACCAATTACGTTAGTGCTCGATAACAGTTTCGCTTCTCTTTTCAAAGAAACCTTCACATCTGTAGCAATGGTGGTGGATAAAGAATGACCGGTAGAGATCATCTCGTCTATATCAGTGGAAAATCCTTTTACTATCGTTTCCAGCACTTTGGCATTTACCGTAACAAGGTTGGCTCCTATGTTATTAGCTGTTCTGGCCTTGTTGTACATGCCACTTTTTACCTGTGGCGCTTTTAACATGGCTTGCTGGTAAAACAATACCAAAGCGGCGCCATGCTTGCGTGCATTGGCCAGCTTTACATATTGGTTGGCATTACGTGAATGCTTATCCGTTCCGGTAAGCAGGTAATTGCCGTTTTCCAGCTTAGGCTCGCCTTCTGCTATCAACACCAGTTTGCCTTTTACATCCAGGTCTTTATAGTCATCATAAATAGAATCGGTAATGCCATATCCGGCCAATACTATTTCTTTAAAAGAAACAGTGGTATCCGTTACACTTTGCAGGCCAATGGCAAAATCTTCACCAAAAACCAGGGGAGTGTTGTTGATGAGTAAAGAGCTGGCACTGAGTGTGTCAATGTATACCGGGAACGACTGCTGAAAGCTGTCTTTATTACCCGGCTGCAGGCCCAGCTGTTTAAAAATACCTTCAATATAAGTAGCCGCTCTACGCTGTCCGGCAGTAGCCGTTTCACGGCCTTCCATTTCGGCAGAGGCTACAATGGTGAGTTTTTCTTTTAAGCCAGCGGCAGTAACTGCCTTGGACATCTTTACTGCGGGTTTACTTTTTTGGGCTACACTGCCTGTTGCTATAGTACCCAGCAGCGCCAGCGTCATAAACAGTTTTTGCATGGATATCGATTTTATTAATGGCACGCTATTTTATTCACCCTGTCTGCATGGCGACCACCTTCAAAAGCCGTGTTCATAAAAGTGGTGAGCAGGTCTAATGCCAGCGGCAATGCAATAAAGCGTGCTGGCATGCAAATGATGTTAGCGTTGTTATGTAAACGAATCAGTTTGGCTACTTCATTGTCCCACGCTAAACCTGCTCTTACGCCCTGGTGCTTGTTGGCAGTGATAGCCACTCCATTTGCCGAGCCGCAATAGAGAATACCGAAAGCGGCTTCTCCATTTTCTACCGCAGCAGAAACCGGATGCGCAAAGTCGGGGTAATCCACCGAGCTGGTGGAATAGGTTCCCATATCTTTTACAGCTATTCCTTTTTCGGTAAGCCACTGAATGGTGGCTTGTTTGTATTCAAAACCAGCATGGTCGCTACCAATAGCTACAGGCTTAGACAAGTCAAACGTGTTACTCATTTATAGAAGTATAAAAAATTAAATACAGTATTTCAAATTACGCCATTAGCTCCATTCTTCCTTCTCTTTTTTCTGCTCGTCTTTATACACACGGCTGGATACTAATACACCCAATTCGTATAAAGTGAAAAGAGGAATGAACACCAATGTCTGGCTTACCCAATCAGGACTTGGGGTAATAAATGCGGCTACTACCAGAATTACTATAATGGCATATTTACGGGTACGCCTTAAAAAGGCGGGAGTTACCAGGCCAATTTTAGTAAGCACAAAGGCCAGTACCGGCAATTCAAACGCCAGGCCACAGCCTATTAAAATATTGGTGAGGTTATCCAGGTAATCGGCCAATGTAGGGCGCGCTACCATCAGGTTAATATCGCTGATTTCAAAACTGGATAAAAAGTTAAAGGTAAAAGGCGCCAGGATAAAATAGCCAAAGGCTATACCGGTAAAAAAGAAGAACGAAACCCAGAAAATAGCAAAGCGGGTATTTTTCAACTCCTTTTCTTTTAAAGCCGGCCTTACAAAACGCCAGAACTCCCAGAAGATGTAAGGGAACGACAACAGAAAACCACCTACAAAGGCAATGGTAAAACTGCTTAAAAACTGGCCGCCAAACGTGGTGGTTTGCATTTCCACCTTTACCGGGGGCAAACACAATGCTTCGCCCAGATGCGCCCAGTGACTAAACTCGCAAAAAGCAGTATAGCTCCAGAAACTAGGATTAATAGGACCAGCTATCACATTGTCAAACACCCATTTGATGTTCAGAAATATGATAACGGCCAGTACTAAAATAACGATCACACAACGTATAATGTGCCACCTTAATGCTTCCAGGTGATCAACAAAAGACATTTCCGCTTTACTATCATCGCCTCCTCTGGTAAATAAACTTGCCATGTAATAGTCTAATAGAAGTTAAGGATGGCGAAGTTAACGTAATACTTTCATCTTCACCGTTTCAATACGCGTATCGCTGACTTCCTTAATTTCAAATTCGTAATGATCTAAAATAATGCGTTCGTTGCGGGTAGGAATGCCTTTATGTGCATTGATAATGTAGCCCGATAAGGTTTCCGAATCGTTTTCAGGAAAACTGAGGTCATATTTCTCGGCCAGGTGGTCTAACGTTAACCGGCCCGATAATTCATATTCATGCTCAGAAAGCTGCTGTTCGTCGGTTTCTTCCGTATCGTATTCGTCTTTAATATCGCCGAACAGTTTTTCCAGCACATCTTCCATGGTAACAATGCCTGCCGTACCTCCAAATTCATCTACCACCCAGGCTATCGTTTTTCTTTCTTTGGAAAATTTACTGATGAGGTCTGGCGCGCTCATGCTTTCCGGCACCACAGGTATGGGTAGTAATACCGCCTGTATGTCTTTCGGCTTTTTAAACAGGTCAAGCTGGTGTATATACCCCATAATATTGTCAATATTATCCTGATATACGACCATTTTGCTCAGCTTGGTTTCTATAAAATGCTGTCTCACTTCTTCAATGGTAGCGCTCATGTCAATACCATCTATTTCGGTACGTGGCACCAGGCACTGGCGAATTTTAACCGAAGGCAGGGATAAAGCGTTTTCTATTAAATCGGTAGTGCTTTCTACATTATCATCATCTACCTCGCGGCTTTGCTGCAAAAAATTCTCCAGGTCTACTTTAGCAAAGGCTTCTGATTTTTCTTTTACACGGATGTTAAAAATGTTTTCCAGTACCCAGCTGGAAGTGGCTACCAGGAAGGTTGCCAGCGGATGAAACAGGTTGTAAAAAAGGTTGGCTACCGGGGCAAAGAAAATAAGCACCGAATCATTTCTTCTTCTGAACACTGCCCTGGGCAAAAATTCGCTCACCACCAATGCCAGCAATGTGGCCAGCAATGAGTTCACCAGCAACTTTACCCATGGGTTGTTAATATGCACATGCAGCAGGTACCATACACTGCTGCTTACCCATATACTGAATAAGATACCATATAAAACCAGGCAAATAATATAACCGATCAGGCAGGTGCTGATGAAGGTGGCCGGATTATCCATAAAGCGCGATAAAATAATACCGCTGCGGTGTCCCTGCTTTTTCTTTAGCTCAATGTTCAGCCGGTTGGCGCTGTTAAATGCGAGTTCTATACCAGTAAAAAATCCGGCCAGCACCAGCGAACCCAACAGGCATAATAACGTTTGCATGTTCGACATATCCCGAAAATAACGATAAACTACGGAAAATTAAGGCCCTGCCAGGGTGGAATCTTCCACCTTCAGGCGGCCCGAAGCCTGAAATAAAGTCCAGTCTTTAAAATTTTGATCAGCCTCCATACCAAACTGGCCAAAGAGTCTTTGCTCTGGCTGCAGAATGCTTACTGGCTTATCAGTATAAAATTTCTGGCGGTTCTGATCCCACCATAATTCTTCTGTGCGCAGGGTGTCGTGTTTCAGTATGTTAATTACAATCACACTGTCTTTCAGCAACACCTTTCTGTCTCTTTCCAGATAGGTGCCATATTTAGCAAACAAAATACTTTCCACCTTCAGGCTATCTGTAAAAAAGTCTACATGCAGCGTATTGGGGAAAACAATGCGGGTAGTATCAGTTAAATACCGCAGCATAATGGGCGCTTTCAGCCGGGCCTTGGTTTTACTGTCCTGGCTTAAATAGCTCTCAATTTGCTTACCTTCTTCCACACCTGTTTTTTTCTGGCCCAATGCGCGTACCTCCTGCAGGTTGTTTTCGCAACCAACAAGCACCGCCATAGCCAGCAGCACAGGAAGTAAGGGTTTGTGTATTAAACGGCTCATACTAATTCAGCATTATGTTGGCTTATTGCATACAATCCTTTGTATAGCAGGTAAGGCTCTGCAAGAATATTGTTTTTCAGGTGAGGCAGGAAAAAATTCATATCACCACCGGTTAGCAATACGTTAAAGTCTGTGTACTTCTCTTTATACAGATCAATCATTCCGTCAATTTCCTTGCTCATCCCCAGAATTACGCCACTCAGCATGTTGGTACGGGTGTCGTAACCTATCAACGGAAAATTCCAGTCGGGCTTTACCAGTGGCAGTTTAGCCGTAAACTCGTGCATGGCCCTGAAACGCATTTCCAGACCAGGCGATATGCTGCCACCCAAAAATTCGCTGAACTTATTTACAAAGTTAAACGTGATGCAGCTGCCCAGCCCTATTACCAGGTTGTGCTGGTTGGGGAACATGTGCACAGCACCTACTACCAGCGCCAGCCTGTCGGCCCCGATAGTTTCCGGCTTGCCTACCGGCGAATTCACCGGTATTTTGCTGGAATAAGTTAATTTATGAAAGCGGGTATGTGCTGCCAGCACGCCCTCAATAGCTTCGTCGTGGTGGATAACAGAAGCCAGGATGCTTAACGTGGGTTTATATTGCTGTATCAGCCCTTCAATGGTGGCTACAGTTCCATCAGCCAGTACCACCAGGTCTTTCAGTTGTTCTCCTTCAAAAATGGCACATTTAAGCCGTGTATTGCCAAAATCGAAGCATAACGTTGTTTCCATATACAAATAACTGCTTTACAAATCCAGATTAAAGCCCTTCAATTCTTTAAAGTGGCCATTTAATTGAATTCTTGTTTTCAGGTTTTCCATCCCACCCACAATAGGAATCACTTTTGCCAGGTGCCTTTTAATATATTCCAGCCGCTGATCCTCGCTCAGCAACTGCAAAAATTCGTACTCTTCCTCTAGCGATAAGCCGGTATGATGTGCAATATCGTAACTCAACAGCTCTTTATCAGGCTTGTTAAAATCTTTCGATACATGCAACAGGTTATGCAGGTGGTGTACCGACTCCATTATCTTGGCCATCCGGTACTTGTTTTGCGTAATATCATTATCTGGATGGTTAACAATAGCACCGCTGTATAGTTTATCCGGCACCCTTTGTACTACCTCTAGTATTCTAAACACACTTTCACCACGGGTTTTAATATCCATCCGTCCATCTTCATACACTTTGGTAACCTCGGTAATATTTACCAGGGTACCCATTTCCAGCATTTCATTGTTTAGCACCGTAGGTATGCCAAAAGGCTTACCCTCGGTATAACATTCGTGTACCAGTTGCTTATACTGCTCTTCAAAAATGTGCAAATTCAGGCTTTCCCCCGGAAACACTACTATGCCCAAAGGAAATATTCTTACAAAATTGGTCATGGCGTTATCATCAATTATCACAGAAACCAGCTACGAAGCTATCATTTATTATTTATTACAAAAGATTTCGGTTCTTTGAGCCGTTTAAAACCATTGACTCTTAACCAGTACGATGCCAGATAATATTATCATAGATGCAGAACGGATGAAATATCCTCATACCGGATTGTATCACTTTTGTTTGCACCTGGGCAAGACCCTGCTGCAACAGCAACCAGCCAATGCCGCCACTCCGGCATTTTATGTTCCACCCGGTGCAGTAAACCTGTTTGGCACCAACACGCCCTACCGTTTACAGCATTCCCTGCATAAATTCTGGCTTCCATTTGCCAATCAGTATGCTATCTGGCACAGCACTTTCCAGGGAACCAATTATTTTCCTGCTGGCAGTAAGGCTAAAATTGTGCTTACCGTGCACGATCTCAACTTTTTACACGAAGGTAAAAGCCCCGCCAAAGAGCAGAAATACCTCAAAGCCGTGCAACGTAAAATTGACAGGGCCGATGCGGTGGTAGCTATTTCGCAGTTCACCAAAAAAGAGCTGGAAACACATATACAATTGAAGCAGAAAGAGGTGCATGTTATTTATAACGGCTGCAACATCAATACCGAAGTAGTAGCCGAAAAACCGGCTACTGTACCCCATACGCCATTCATTTTTACCATAGGCACCATTGCTGCTAAAAAGAACTTTCACGTACTGCCCCGCATGCTGGTAAACAACCAGTTATCGTTGGTGATAGCAGGCATTAACCAAAGCCCCGAATATCGTCAGAAAATACTGGACGAAGCAGCACAGTATGGTGTAGGTGACCGTGTGTTTTTACCCGGCGCCGTAACTGAAAGTGAAAAGTACTGGTACCTGCAAAACTGTGCAGCCTTTACACTGCCTTCCCTGGCAGAAGGTTTTGGATTGCCTATTATAGAAGCCATGCACTTTGGTAAACCATTGCTACTATCTACCTACACTTCTGTTCCGGAAATAGGTGGCGATCTGGCTTCTTATTTTCATTCGTACGAAGCAGCCGACATGTCGGCTCTGGCACTCCACACTATTGAGGCCCATGCTGCTAATGCAGAACAGCATGCGCAGCAACTGTTCGAAAGATCACAGTTGTTTCAATGGAAAAATGCGGCCGACCAATACTGGCAGTTATACCAGCAATTACTCAATAAAAAATAATATCTAACATGCAGCCCCTGGTGTCTATTATAGTATGTACTTACAACGGTGCCGATTTTGTTGCAGCGCAAATACAGTCCCTGTTACAACAAACCTATGCACCGCTGGAGATTATTATAGCCGATGATGCTTCTACCGATAACACCCGCGCAATACTCAACACTTTTGCAGGCGACAGCAGGGTGCAACTGATATATAACGATACTAATAAAGGATATACCAAAAATTTTGAACAGGCTGCGCTACAGGCAAAAGGCGATTACCTGGCCTTTTGCGATCAGGACGATATATGGTTGCCCGAAAAAGTGGAGAAGCTGGTACAACAAATAGTACAAACAGGCGTGTTGCTGAGTTACTCCGACAGCTTGCTGGTGAACGAACAGGCGCAAAGTATGAACAAACAGTTATCGCATATGTACCGCATGTACAGCGGTAGCGATACCCGTGGCTTTGTATTCAGCAATGTGGTGTGGGGGCATGCTATGCTGGTAAATAAACAGCTGCTGCAAAAAGCGTTTCCCATCCCTACGCCTATACCACACGATATATGGCTGGCAGTAGTGGCGGCAGCCAACAGCGGCATTGCCTATGTAAACGAGCCATTAACTTTATACAGGCAACATAGCAAAACGGTTACTCAAACCATTATGCCTAAAAACGTAGCTTCCCGTAAGGCAGATAAACGCTTCCGCGATTTTCAAAAGCAACTGAACTGGATGAAGGCTATTGCGGCAGTAGAACAAACCCGCAACACCTATACTGATTTTTACAGCAACCTGGTAAGCCTGTTTGCGAAAAAAGCAGAAGGCCGCTTTGTATGGCCTTTATTCCGCTTTTTACTCAAACACCAGCATGCACTGTTTCAATTTACCAATAAAAGTGGCCTTAGCCGTTTTGTAGAAATAAGAAAACTCAGCCGGGGCGAGAAAGGAAGTGCCTAAGCCTGTAAGCATAAAAAAAGCACCTGTTATATAACCAGGTGCCCATGTCTTTGCTCGTCGTAAACCTTCTTCCATCTGCGGTGACTCCACAAATAGTTTTCGGGCTGTTCGCGAATACGGTCTTCAATATAATGTGCCAGCGCTTTTGTTATTTCACCATCCGGCAACTCCTTTGGCGTGGTAGTATATAACTTAATAGAAGCCTGGTAATAACCACGTTTTACTTTCTGTATACTGCCCATCAATACCGCAGCATTGCTTAAGCGTGATCCTTTTTCCGGACCGGTAACAAAAGGCGTCATCTTTCCAAAAAAAGGCAGCCAGTAGCTATGGTCTGCCGCACCTGCGCTTTGGTCAGCTACCAGTATTAAACAATGTTGCTTACGCAAATAAGGCAATATCTCTTTACGATAATTGGTAGCTGCAATTAAGCCGCCGCCAAAGCGCATACGTAAATGCCGGAACAACCTTTCCATTACCTGGTTTTTAATAGGCATGTACACCACCAGTTGCTGAAAAGGGTTGTGAATGCTAAAGGCGATATTTGCCACCTCCCAGTTAAAAAAATGCGCCAGGTGTATCTGCGCTTTCTGGCCGGTTTTAAACGCTTCATGCAAAGCGCTGTAATCGACCTTAAACCGCTTGTCTACTTCTTTAGCAGATATAGAAAACAGCTTAATTGCTTCAATAAAATTATCTGTGAAATTTCTATAGAATTTTTTAGAAATGCGGGTAAGCTCTTCCGCTGATTTTTCCGGAAAAGCGGTGCGCAGGTTTTCCATCACCACATCGCGCCTGTACCGGATTACATAGTATAATAAGAACGCAGCAAAGTCACTAAAGAGGTAAAGGACCCGGAATGGTAACAGCGAAAAAAGATATAAAATACCAAAAACTATATAATACATAGCCAACAATAATTAGTAAAGGTACGGTTAAGTGGGCATTACAGCCCGGTTCAATAGTTAAAATAACTGCCGCCCTTAAATTGTTTTATTCAAAAAGTAAATATTTTTGAAACAATCCAGTAAATAGTGAAAGTAGCAGCCGTTGTAATATTGTATAAACCTGATGCACAGGTAATTCCTAATATCCAGTCATTTGAGCCATATGTAGATGTATTGTATGTATACGACAATACAGGTTCTCGCACGCCTACCTTTAACGTATCTGAGTTACCCGCCAAAGCACGTTACATCAACGATGGTAGTAATGAAGGTATTGCCAAAAGAATTAATATGGCTGCGGAAACTGCGCGTGCCGAAGGTTTTGAATGGTTGTTGACGATGGACCAGGACACCTTTTTTTCGCAGGAAAGCATTACATACTACATGAACTGCTTTCAAAACTACGCCGGTAAAGAACAGGTAGCGGTGTTTGGCACTGCCTATGGCAGGGAACCTAAAGCATCGGAGCCCACCTGTGCACCACAGCCGGTAGAGGTAATTATCACCTCCGCCTCACTCATTAACCTAGCACTGTTGCCTGTAATAGGCCGGTTTGACGAAAACCTGTTTATTGACCTGGTAGATTATGACTATTGCCTGCGCGCAGCAGCACAGCATTACGCTATCATTCAATTCAACAATATTCATGTAGTACATCACATAGGCACTATGGTAAACAGGGCCTCTATCAAAACCCTGTACCTGGTTAAAAAGCGCAAGCAAATTCATACACCGTTGCGCTGTTACTATATGTACAGGAACATGCTGTATATAGAGCAAAAATTTGCCGGCATTAACCCGGGTTATGCTGCACGTATTCGCGCTTTTGTAACAGATTATGTAAAAACCAATATGCTGTATGGCCGCAACAGCCGTCAGCTGAAACAATACATACAGGAAGCCAAAGCCGATTTTGCCAGTAACCGTATGGGCAAAAAAGCACAGGCATAAAATAGCATTATGAGCGCATTACAGCCATTAGTACATTCCATTCAACAAGGCACATCAGAAGCCTGTCGCGGTTAATTACACTGGTTTAAAATGAGCTGCCTGGTTATTACACTGGAAGGAGGAGATGACATTCAAACCATGAAAGCAGGCTTAATGGAAATAGCCAATGTGTTTGTGGTAAATAAAGCCGCCCGCCCGGGAGCAGACCTGTTTACCCGCAACCTGGTAGCCGCCTTACAGTTTTACGAAAAACACCATAATCAGAACATTCCTGTTATCAAAACCATTGCCACCAGTAAGGAAGGGACGGCCAACCTGGCAAAAGCCATTGACCAACACCAGCAACAGGTAAACGGCAGTTTCTACAAAAACGCCCTGCTGGCCGAGAGAGCCTATACATTAATAGGAAAACAACGCATGCGGGACATAAGCAAGGTACAACTGAAAGATGCCCGGGAAAAAGACAGTAACAACAGGGAGTTTAACCTGTACCGCTTTGTGCAGCAATATATTACTGACTAACCTGTTTTTCACGCTTCCACCAACGGAAACCAATAACGCCCATAATAGCCAGTGGCGCACTCATCAGGTATAAAATACCACCATTCAACCCCTTGGCAGGGCCTTCCCCTAACTGCATAGCAGTTTTAGTACAAATAGAACATTGTGCCTGTAAGGCCAAAGGCAACACTAATGTCAACGCCACCACTAAAAAAACAATGCCTCTTTTCATAAAACCAATGTTTTTACAAAGATAAAAGAAAAGCGGACAGGAGTTTAACACCCTGCCCGCTTTTATATATTACATAAGCATTGCTGCCTGTTGTAAATTATGCTTCTTCAGATTTCAGAGAACGTGATGCTTTTTTACGCTCTTCTTCGTCCAGTACGGTTTTACGCATACGGATGTTGTTAGGCGTAACTTCAATACACTCATCACTCTGGATATACTCCATACACTCTTCCAGTGTCATTAAAGTTTTAGGAGCAATGTTGGTAGCTGCATCACTACCGCTGGCGCGCATGTTGGTAAGCTTTTTACCTTCAATAGCGTTTACTACCAGATCTCCTGGCTTAATGTGCTCGGCAATGATCTGACCAGCGTATACTTCCTCTCCCGGATCAACAAAGAAAGTACCTCTGTCCTGTAATTTATCAATAGAGTAACCGGTTGTGTTACCTGTTTGTTTAGCCAGTAATACACCGTTGTTACGGCCAGGGATAGTACCTTTCCAGGGCTTATATTCGCTAAAGCGGTGTGCCATTACAGCTTCACCGGTGGTAGCAGTCAACATCTGCGTACGCAAACCGATTAAACCACGTGAAGGAATTTCAAACTCCAGGTGTTGCATATCACCTTTGGTTTCCATTACGTGCATTTCACCTTTACGACGGGTAACCAGGTCAATTACCTTGCTGGCAAATTCCTGTGGAACGTCTACTACCAGGTTCTCGTATGGTTCAGACTTTTTGCCGTCGATGGTTTTAACAATTACCTGGGGCTGACCTACAGTTAATTCATAACCTTCACGACGCATCGTTTCAATCAATACACCCAGGTGCAGGATACCACGACCATATACCAGGAAGGTATCACCGTTGTCAGTATCAACCACACGTAAAGCCAGGTTTTTCTCTGTTTCTTTCATCAGACGGTCACGCAGGTGACGGCTGGTAACAAACTTACCATCACGGCCGAAGAAAGGAGAGTTGTTGATGCTGAAAGTCATGTTCATGGTTGGCTCATCCACGCTGATAATTGGCAGCGCTTCCTGAACTTCTGAATCGGAGATGGTATCACCAATGTTGAAGTCTTCTAAACCTACCACAGCGCAAAGATCACCGGCAACTACTTCAGTTACCTTTCTTTTGCCCATGCCTTCAAATACATATAATTCACGAACCTTTTGCTTTTTAACAGTACCATCGGTCTGCATTAAAGCAATAGGCTGGTTTTCTTTAATAGTACCACGGGTTACTTTACCAATGGCAATACGGCCCAGGAACGAAGAGTAATCCAGGGAAGTGATCTGCATTTGCAGCGGACCTTCGTTGATTTTAGGAGCTGGTACGTACTTTAAGATGCCATCCATTAAAGGAATGATATCTTCACGCTGCTCTAATGTATCGTTGAACCAGCCGTTTTTACCGCTACCGTAGAAGGTAGGGAAGTTCAGCTGCTCTTCGGTAGCATCCAGGTTAAAGAACAGTTCAAACACAGCGTCATGTACTTCGTCAGGACGGCAGTTTGGCTTATCTACCTTGTTAATTACTACTATAGGCTTCAGGTTCAGCTGTAAAGCTTTCTGCAGCACGAAACGGGTTTGAGGCATAGGGCCTTCAAACGCATCCACCAGCAGAATTACACCGTCTGCCATTTTCAATACGCGCTCCACTTCACCACCAAAGTCGGCGTGACCGGGAGTGTCAATAACGTTTATTTTAACACCGTTATGGGTAACGGCTGCGTTTTTACTGAATATGGTAATACCACGTTCTCTTTCAAGGTCATTATTGTCCATGATCAGTTCACCGGTGTCCTGGTTGTCACGAAATACTTTCGTGGTGTGCAGAATACGGTCAACCAGCGTAGTTTTGCCGTGGTCAACGTGAGCAATAATGGCGATGTTTCTTATATCCATAAAATACAAATGTTGAATGGTTTTATAGTTGAAAGGAACCCCCATTCAACCTAATTTGGGCGCAAAGGTACAAAAAGTAACCGGCAGATAAAATGAAAACGGGATATTAGGAATTTTTCACCTAAAATTAATGGCAAACAAGCGAAGAGGCAAAGGTATTTACATAAGCAGCTACCCCGTTTTCGGGGCAAATCTCCTTAAAAATCAGTGGATATACATAAATTCGATATATATTCGATGGAATCTCATTCATCTTTTGAAAAAAACTAACGATTGCTTAACATGCCCAAACCAACGTATACCAGGCAAAATGTGGGCGCAGCCCTGCGCAAGGTGAGGATAGAGAAAGGTTTAAAGCAGGCTTACGTGGCCATGAAGGCCGGAACCAGCAAAGAATTAATCAGTAAAATGGAAAACGGCAAATGCGATTTCCGCATGTGCCGTTTGAATCAGTTGCTACAGATATACGATTGCACCCCTATCGATTTCTGGAATCTTTTCGACTATTCAGGCTTTTTTAACCTGGAGCCCTGGGTGATGGCAGATTAAAACCAAACGCATCGAACGCTGTTCGCTTCTTCCGAGCGGTGCGTAAACTTACATTTATACGTGGCGGTTAATTCAAAGCCGCCTTTCATATTACTGGCGGTTTTTAGCTTAGATACGTTTACATCGTAGCTTAAACCTACCGACCAGTCGAACATTTCCATTTTAATAACCGGAATCAACGCATCGTTCCAGCGATAATAACCCCCAAAATACAGGCTGAATACGTTTTCATCATCATAGTTCTGTATAAGGTCATTTCCATACAAAATACCCCCTAGAAACTGGCGGTTACCCCCTTGCATGAAATAATCGCCATATAAAACCACGCGGTTAAAATCAGAAGTAGGAATAGTAGCACCAGCATTAAAACCAAACTTCCTTTCCAGGTAAACGTTAGAGTTTTGTGTGTAAAACGCCACCTTAGGCCTGTTCAGGTGAAACAAACCTACACCTAAATAATAACGTCCTTTTTCGGCAAAACCGCTACTATACGTTAAACCGGTAGAGGCATCCCAATAATTAAAACCGGTACGGTCAAAAACCTGCGACGTAGGTGTGGTGGGGTCGTAAGTACCACCCTGGAATTGGTCGTCCAGTTTAAGCTTGGTAGGATCGAACTGGCTGTTCACAGGGCCGCCCATAAAGGCTAACGACAAATAATCATCTGAATTACCGCTTATCGATTTATGGTAGTTAATAACGGGTAAAATAGAAGTGCGCTTTAGTTTAATATCGCCCGCAACATCATAAGTAGCCTGTAAGCCTACTGTTATCCAGTCGTTCCAATCTTTCATCGGAAACTTCACCTCGGCACTCATAGCACCGGTTTGATAGGGTACAGTTACGCTTTGCCACTGGTTACGCCAGGCGCCGCTGATACGTAAATCGCCATTGAACACCCCTGCCAGCGCCGGGTTGCGCAACATAGGCAGTTCGTTAAACTGCGAAAACGTATAATCCTGCCCGTTTCCGGGCAGGGTTATTATGATTGTTGTAAGTAAACTTAGCAGCCATCGGGCAAACACCATCCTCCTCATAACATCTCTTTTAGTGTTTTATTTTAATATAGCTACGTTTCCTTTATAAGTAAACGCCTTGCCATCGTCACAAATCACCTCTGCCGTATACACATATACATCCGGCGTTGGCAATGATCCTTTTATGGTTCCATCCCATCCAAAGCTTTTATCGTTTGGCGGGAAGTTAGCTCTCTCAAATACTACCTGACCCCAACGGTTGTAGATGCGGAACGATTTCACAGACCGGATACCCTTACCGCGTACCATTAACAGGCCGTTGTTTACACTTCCCGGAACAAACGCATTCGGAATAAACACTTGCGTGCTTTCGCAGAACGCCTGTATACATACGGTGTCTTTGGCCTCACAACCATATATGTTTTCAGCGGTTACGCTGTAACATACATCCGTTCTTACCGTAGCAACCGGCACAGCACAATTACTGCAGCTGAGGTTGGCTTCCGGAGTCCAGGTCCATTTCACCATTGGTCCGTTAATGTAGGTAGTAGTTAACTGTACCTCCGTACCAGTGCTTAACACCTTATCTGGTCCCAGACTTATTTTAGGCCATTGACCTACTGTTATGGTAATGTAGCCGGTATCACGGAAACAGTTTAAGCTGTCCGAACCTTCCACACTATATATAGTAGTCAGTGTTGGACTGGCCACTGGTGAAGCAATAGTGGTGTTGCTGAGCGAAGCAGCAGGCCACCATCTGTATTTTTCTGTACCATCAGCATATAACTGTGCCGATTGGCCCACACATATAGTATCTGGTCCGCTTACCTGCACCCTTGCCGGTTGTACCACATTAATGACAATAGTATCTGTGCTACTACAACCATACACATTAGAACCTCTGGCCACATACTGCCTGGTTTCTAATGGAGTAGCTACAGGTTTTAAACAGTTACCACAATCCAGATCGTTAATCGGCGACCAGGCAGCTTCGGTAGCACCTGCCGCATTTAACTGTACAGATGCGCCACGACAAATGGTAACATCATTACCCAATGAAACCGTTGGTGTAGGATTGATTACAAAGGTGGCATTGGCTGTATCGTAACAACCGAATATAGTACCTGCTACCAACTGTACCTGGTAAGAACCCGCAGTGCCAAACTTAGTAGTGATTTGCTCTCCATTGGTAGCAAAACCATTGCTGAAGTTCCATGCATACAGGCTTACACTATCCTGAGAGTTTACATTGGCAGTAAACATCATTGGCTGAGCCACACAACCACTGGTAGCAGCCATAATCTGCACCACAGGTTTGTTGTTGGGCTTCACAGATACATAAGCCATAGTAGTATCCTTACAACCGCTGGTGCCTGTAATAATTAAGGTTACCGGCCAGCTGTTGGTGCCCACATAACTGTGTTGCGGATTTTTATCGGTAGAAGTACCGCCATCACCAAACCTCCAATCCCAGCTTTGGATGCCAAAATAAGAGCGGGAAGTATCGGTAAAGGCCACCAGGCTGTTACCACACACTTTTTGCTGTACAGAGGTGAAGCCGGTTTGGTAGTAATCCACCATTATCTGGTTGGTGCCATATATCCACACACCGCAATCAGCTGTTAGTAGCTGTACTGCAGGTTTATAAATACCTGGTTGCTTATAAATATGGAATACCACGTTGGCATTAGTTACCAGCGTATCACCATCTCCAAATATGTATTTGTAACTGGTAGTACGCACAGCATTCACTTCCAGACGAACGGCTTTGTCTTTACAGATGTATCCGTTATCATAAATGAACTGTCCTTCGGGACCTTGTATCACTACATTCTTAGCATGCTCGTAAGTACAACCGCCCGGATCAAGCGAGTTCATTTTTACGGTGAATGTTCCGTTTTGTGTATAAGTGTGCGTAACCACATCACCTGTAGCCGTACTGCCATCACCAAAATCCCAGCTGGTAAGTGCAGAAGGAGTGATAGAATTAGTGAACGTAATAGTATACGGTACACAATTACCTATAGTATCAGTGGCCGTAAATAAACCAGGTAAGGAAGCAATAACGGTTACCGGGTGGGTAGCTGTGGTAGAACACACCATACCACTTTGATACTGTATGCTTCCGGTTAAAGTTACATTATAAGCATTCGCCGTCTTGTAAGCGTGATTAGGATTAGTGACTACCGAAGTATCTCCGTCACCAAACCTCCATACCAGACCCGTTAAGGTAGAATTACTGTTATTGGTAAAATGTATAGAATCACCAATACATACCTGTGTTGGTAATGCTGTGAAGTCTACTTCCGGCACAGCCAGCACCTCTACCATTTCATAACCAGTTGTATCGCTACAATAGTTAGAAGCAATTAACGTAATCGCATACCTGCCCGGTGTAGTAAACACATGGGTAATAGTATCTATGTTCTCGGTTGTATTTAACACGTTGCCGTCACCAAAATCCCAACGGAACGCGCTGGCTCCACGGGTATTGTTGTTAAACTGTACAGTTAACGGGGCACAACCTTGTCGCTGATCGCCGTTGATAGACATATTCAGCGAAATAGGATTAGGCGATACCACTATGTTGTAATAGCTGGTATCTGTTCCACAACTGTTGGTAGCTATTAACCTCACATGGAATGTATCCTGTACAAACGTGACAAACGTATGGCTTGTTTGACCTGCAGAGGTAGTAACACTATCTCCATGTCCATCATCAAAATTCCAGGTATACGTTATACGCTCACCTAACGAATTGTTATTAAAGAATACCGTCAATGGCGAACAACCTGCAGTAACAGAAGGTGTAAATGTTGCCTTTGGTGCAGCATATACTTTAATGGTATCTGTTAATACTGCCCTGTCACAACCTGTAACAGCAGTAAGTTTCACCACATAGAATGTATCTCTTCTATCCGGATTGATAGGATAAGTAATATCCGCCGGATTAAAGTTGGTTGTAGTTTGACCGTTACCTAAATCCCACTCATAGTTCACACGTGGTGAATTATTGGAATTATTGGTGAAGTGTACAGTATATGGTCCGCAACTGCTATCCTGACTTACAGTAAACTGAGGATCAGGAGTTGGGAACGAGAAAAATTTCTGCTCCATACTATCGCTTTTACAACCATAGAGGCTGGTGGTAACCAAACGAATAGTTACAGAGTCATCCACATTATTAATGGTATATCCCGGGAATGCTACAGTGGTTCCGATTAATACACCATTGGCCAACCAGTTATATCCGCCATTATTAGCAGCATAAGGCGTATCTACAATGTTTGCAGCAGTAAGAACAAATGGTGCACAACCAATAGTATCTCTTACAGAGAATCTCGCTTTTGCATCCGGATTTACCTTTATAATTACGGAATCACTCACATTCTTTTGCAGGCCAGAACATAATGCAGTAGTTACTGTTCTGCGATACAGGGTGGTTTGCGTAAGTACGCCCGGTGCATAATCTTTACCGGTAGCGCTAGCTATAACCGACCAGGTAGCCGCATTATCTATACTTTGTTCCCAGGTATATATGTAGCCTCCGCCACCTTCCTGTGGAACAGAACCTACTATAACAGCAGGAGCAGTGTTAATACAAATATCCTGACTGGAAGCTAATGTGTTATTGGTAATAGCTTTTCTTACTGTTAACACCACCACATTGCTGAAGTTGTCGCACGGACCGGAAATAATTCTTCTACGGATATATAAGCTTACAGAAGATGCTGTAAAAGAAAAATCTTTCGCAGTAGACAACGTTCCGAAATTGTTCCAGGTGATATTGTCTTCGCTGTATTGCCATTGATAAGCATAAGCGCCATTACCGCCTGTTGGAGTGCCGCCGGTAACATTTACCAGAACGCCTTCACAAATGGTAAGCGGAAACTGATTGGTGGTATCAATTATATTGGCTATAGGGTTGCGCACCACTACATCAACAGAATCTCTTTTAACCGGACAGGTTCCTCCATTATCAATAGACCATATAAAAGTATAGGTATTACCTGCTATTAAACCAGAGATTCCAGTGGCAGGGTTGGTTGCACTTGCAATAACAGCACCGGCTGCATTTCTTACACTTTGAGTCCAGGTGCCATTTTCACCAGCAGCAGTATTTACACTATTAGCCGCCAATGTAGTGCCATTGGCATTACATAAATCCTGATCAATATTAGCATCAGGAGTGGTCACCGGATTTTTTATAGTTACCGTTGCCACGGTAGAGTAAGCAGGTACGGTACAGTTTCCGTTATCTACTACCGCCCTGTAATAAGTAGTTTGTGTTACACTATTATTATAAGTAAGCGTGCTGGTTGTATTAGAAATAGTAGTCCAGGTAGTACCATCAGTAGATGACTCCCAACGAACAACATTGCCTGTATAGTTATCCAGGTCGATGGTATTGGTAGGCACGCTGCCTCTGCAATAAGTGCCACCGCCTAAAGCATCACCACCCTGTGCAGCAGCAGATATATCAATACGCACGTTGGCAGACTTAGTTCCACATACACCACCATTAGATACCGTCCATTTTAAAATGTACGTACCCGGTGAAAGGCTGGTAACCGTGGTTTTAGGATTATTCACATCTCCAAACACAGCATTAGTGCTACCGGTGGTGGTAGATTGAGACCAAACACCTATTTCACCGGAGTGTGTTACCGCACTTGCGTCCAGTGTGGTGCCCGTTACGTTACACAGATTTTGTGCACTACCTGCTGTAGGCTGCGCAATAGAAGGTATTACTGTTATTGTACTAACAGCTGAGTATACCTGGCTACATACGCCATTTTGCACAACAGCCCTGTATTGGGTAGTTGTTTGAATATTGCTATAATCCAGCCTTTCGCCAGTTACACCAGGAACAGTAGTCCACGTGGTTCCACCATTGGTAGAAGCTTGCCAGGCAATTACACTGCCCCTATAGTTAGTTAAAGTGAAGAAGGTGGAAGTACCCTGACAAACAGTAGTATCTTTTCCATTCCCACCTATAGATAAAGCAGATACATTAATAGTAATAGGAGTGGCCGTAGATACACTCGGACAACCTGCCGCATTTCCGGAAGAAATGACAATAGCACGCACAGCAAATGTGTCCTGGGTATTCAGGAAATCAATAGTGGATGTTTGCACAGCCGTATCAACCCAGCTTAATCCATCGTAGGAATACTGCCATTTTTGAATAACCCCGGTATATCCGGAAAGGGTTACCCTCACGTCTGTACCCGCACAAACAGCAGTGGTGGTGGTAGCTACACTTCCTGAAGCAGGAGGTGCATATACATTCAGTGTTAACACTGCCGAAGATGGCGTACAACCGGCATCGCCCGAAATAGTCCATCGTAAAGTATAGGTACCCGGCATGCTTACCGTAAAAATGGCATCATTATCAGTGTCGTCACTGAAACTATAGCTGCTGCCTGTAGGCGAGCCGTCCACTGTCCATTTACCAGATTCAAAAGCTCTGGTAATAATATTACCGGTAAGAGTTTTATTATTATGTGACAGATCACCGGCCACAAAATCACACAATGTTAATGGAGTGGTTACAGTCGCTGTTGTAGTGGCAGGACGATTATATATAATTACCGTATCGGTAGTAAATCCACAATGGCTGGCAGAATTGTCGGTAATAGTCCATGCAAAACGGTATTCGGTATTTCCCACCAAACCCGTTACTGTTGAAGCAGGGTTATTAGGATTGGTAATGACTGCTGCTGGTCCCAATGTTTGCGACCATACACCTGTACCTACAGTAGCAGTATTACCTTCCAGGGTAACCTGGCTAACGTTACAATATTTTTTATCGCTACCAGCATTTGCATCCGTTACTTTAGGATGTATAGTAACCAGCGCATTCTGCACAGGACTTTTACAGCCATTAGCCGAAACAAGCTGTATAGCATATTTTACCTGGGCATCTGTACTGGAAGTATTCAGCAACTCGTCATCAATAGTATATGTAGTACCCGCAACAGTAGTACCCTGCTGAGTAGTATAATAACCACTGGCAGTTCCTGAAACAGGAGACGCCAGCCACTGGAATGTGGCACCGGCTAAAGAACTGGTAAGTGCCAGTCCGGTTTTGTTGCCGCTACACATTGCACTTGTTAAAGGATTAACCGTAAGCGCAGGTGTTGGCTGTACTGTAATAGTAATAGTAAACGGTGTACCATTACATCCGTTGGCCAGTGGTGTAATAGTATAAGTAACCGTACCGGCCGAACTGCTGGAATTGTTGGTGAGCACATCGGTAATTACGCTGCCGGAACCAGATGCTGTTGCACCTGTTACATTAGCTGTACTTACAGAAGTATATGTAAATGTGCTACCTGTGGTAGACGCCACCAACGATTCGTTCAAAGCAGTTCCCGAACAAATATCCTTGGAATAGCTGGTACCCTTGTTTTCCGGATACATGCTAATAACACGGCTTGAATTTTTTCTCGGACATACCGAACCATTAGGGCCGGTTATAGTAATAATAACAGTAGCAGTTTTATTTGCTATATCATTTGTACCAAATGTATAAGTGGTAGCAAGTGTGTTGGTAGGAGAAAACGTACCATTGGATGCTCCATTGGTAGTCCATGCCAATGTGGCATCAGAAGGACCCGTTGTATTGGCAGCAAGATTGATACTAGTTGTTCCCCAACAAACGGTTGTATTTGCAGACGGCGTGTTAATATTAATTAACATCGGCTTATCAAACCTGATCACCTGCGAAGAGGTTTGCGTACCACACATGTTGGTAAAGCGTACCGTTACAACATATCTTGCGTAGTCGTTAAATTTAATAATGGGGTATGCCGAAGTAGCAGTACCAGATACAAAAGTATAGGCACCACCCGTTACAGTCCACTGATAAGATTCACCACCTATAGCTGAAGTGCTATAATTAGGTTTGTGGCTGGCGTTAGTGCCAAAATTAATTCGCAGGGTATCACAATACCTTGCCGAATCGGGCATGGTTACGTTTGCATAATACGCTTCAACCAGTTTTTCACTGAAGAAACTTCCACAGGAGTTACGAACAGTATACCTGATATAGTATTTACCTGCAGTATCAAACTGAATTTGTGGTTCTGCTCCCGCCAGGCTGCCAGCTATTACTTTATATCTGTTAGCAGGTGCTACATTTTTATTAGAATCCAGAACAGTATATTCCTCTACATAAGGAATACAATATACTCTGGATGTATTTAAAACAGTATCTGTTTTAACCACAAATGGAACACACGACTTATTCACATCTATATGGAAAGTAGAATCCGGCTTGTCTTCTACACAGAAAAACACAGTGGTATCAGATTCACCACACGGGTTATTACTCACCAAAAGCGTTATCTGGTGTACACCTGGTGTAGGGAAAGTTAACACCTGATCTGGCGGAGCTGCCTCTGGCACACCAGGATCATATATAGTTGTACCATCTAATATCCAGGTATATATAGCTTTACCCTCACACACGTTTCCTCCATCATATGTACCCTGGCCTACAAGACTGGTACTTCTGATTGTAATGTTTGAGTTAACGCACACCCGGCCGGAACTTAATGAAATGCGGGCATCCGGAGCAAGGAAAACCTGTATTGTAAGAAAAGCCGGGTTATTGAGGTTACAAAAATTCCAGTTAGAAGGAACTGCAATAGTAGAGGTTACAGTAAATTTTCCACCCACTTCATCACACGATGTTTTTGTGTACAGGTGAGTGATCTTACCATTGCTTTTTATCAATGAATCCAGTGAAATATATTCAGTAGTACCATCACCCCATGAAATCTGGTAACGTAATCCAGGGTAGTTGGTTTTTAATAGATCCATACCCAGGTTAATATCAATGCTGTTAGGCATACAACCTGTTTGGCTACCATTAGAACCAATGTTATTGTTAGTGGTACTATTTAATATTGTATAAGAAGCAGTACTTACAACTCCATTCAATTCTGCAGTTACTGTAAATGTATAATAGGCAAGGGATGGCAGGGTAAGATCCCAACCATTGATACCAGAATTATATACAGCATAAGAAGAAACATCAGCCCCTGTAAGATCATTAACCAGCTTAACAGTAACATTGGCACCCGGAGTGGAGTTGTTTCTGATAGTAAGGGTTTTATTTACTGCCGGCACGCAGGAACCATATATGGAACCTGCTACTATTACGTTAGTACCAGAAGCTGTAGCAGAAGCGTTTACTGTAGTACCTGTAGCAACCGAAATTGTACCCCCATATACAGTGGATATGGCAGGGTCAGTAGACACCACCTTTATTTTATATCCTGTACCTGCAGCAAGTGAAGTAGGTAAAGTTGCATTTATAGCATTAGTATAAGTAGCGGTATAAGTACTTATCAGAGTTTGACTGGCAAAACTACCACTGGCATCAGACAGGTAAACCTGAAAAGTATTGCCTGCATTAAATGTTCCTGAAGGTGTTATTTCCACTCCAATTGAAGCACCTGGCGCGTAGGTGCCTGATACAATATTATCAACCGCAATACCTGCTTGTCCAGAAGCACTATTACAAAACAACACGCACAGCACTACCGAAAGTATATGTATAGGCCTAAGGGTCAAACGCACAAGGGTTTTCATATTCTTATTGGATGTTATCTAAACGCTTAGCTAATTATCCTAAAAAAGATAGTTAGCCAAACAACGGGACAAAATAGCACGATTGAATTTAATGGTGGACCACTTGTTCTAGGGATATGTCTCCCCGTGATTAAAATCGCTGGTAACTAATGATTGATGAAATGGTTTCTGTGTAAGGGTTTTCAGCATTTTCAGGAAGTATGTTTATCAGATAGAATAAATAAAAAAGGGTGGCAAAAAATTGCCGCCCTTCCTCAAAATTCCTGATTTATTTATTTCTCCTGCAATGAAACCTGCTATTAACAAAACCATTGTTTTTAGCACAATAGCTTTATTGTTCCTAAATAGCCTGGATATGCAGGGTTATTTCCTCTCCTCTGTTCAGCGCTGCATAAACCAGTTTCATCAATGGATCAAAAACCATCCTGGATTTTTCACCACAGCCCGGCCTTAACAAAGTGCTTACCGGTGCAATGCATCCTTTTAATTCCAATTCGGCATTATTGGCCGGATGTATTAATATAAGACTGCGGTCAGGAACATCCTGCACCAGCAAATGGTGTTTAAACTTGTCACTATATCGCTTTACCAGCATATAGGTTCCTTCCGGAATACAGCTTACCTGGGGTTTATTGTCGCGCCAGGGCAATTCTATGGTATAACAAACCAGTTTACCATTCAGCTCCAAAGTCCCGTTGGTTCCACCTGGGCGATAGGTGCGTGTTAATGTTAGCTTCATCATGTTATCCTCCATAGGTTACGGTTACAATATCGCTGGGTTTACCAATTTCCTCCCTGCCGTTGAAATAGCGAACCATGTATTCGCGTATTTCCGGCTGGTTGGCCACTGCAAGTGGTCTTTTGTCTTCGTAGGGACTTTCATAATCATTACCCAGTTTTTCCCATCCCATTGTTCCTTTAGGCCGGCAATAAACACTTACGCAGTTCATTTTTTGCAGGTTGAAGGCCAGGGTTACTTTACCTGCATGCACCTCGGCGCTTAAAATAGGCTTCAGGTATTCAGGATTTAATACCTGAACCGAGCCTATAATTCTTAATTCGCCACCGATAGAAGGCAGGTAAGCAGGATGCTTTTTTAAAGCAAGCAGAGAATTTACCACCAGCTGTAACTCGTTCTCCCGCATTTCATTTTTGGCATTCACCGCATTAGAAAGCTCGCCGCGCTTAGCTTCCACTTTATTTACCGCATCTATAATAAACTGACAGTAGTCCTGAATTTGCGAAACCTGTGCAGCAGAATAGCCAAGTATTGGCCCCCATATCACAATTTTTTCTTTCAGGTTAACCGCCCACACTGCTAATTCGCCATCATTACGTGGCACAAATGAGAAAAATGTCTTTTTCATAAAAAATGAGTTATTTGTTTTTAATGAATTGGACAAAGCCGCTTAGCCTTATGTATCCTCCCTTGTTGTGATGCTTTTTTATGCGCAATAACCGGATAAGCAATCACAGCCTGGAGGCGAACGGCCGTTCTGATCAATTGGTTAGCTGCTTTGCAATATAAAATTGCTGACGGTTAGCCTGCTTACCAGCGCGTACCGTACGCGTACCCATGCTCAAAGGCAATGCACATGCGGAAAAGATTTTTTAAAATATTGGTTGTAAAGTTTCGTGTAGTAATCAGTTTTTATATAAGAAAATGAAAATCAGCGCAATACACTTAAGCGTACCCACAACTTCAGGTACGCATAAGGTACGCATAAGGTACGCACCGGGTTACTCAATGTTACCATCGAGATAGTCCAGGAACTTCATAACGTATTCCCTGATAATTTTCCGGGACTTTTCCCTATTACGCCTGGTAGCACTCTCCAGGTAATTACCGGAACACGAATTCCCTTTTCCTATATCTCCGGTTTCTATAACAGCATTACATAATTGCGCAAAACTGTCGTTTAAAATAAAGCCACAGGTCAGCATCATTTTATACGTTTCTGCTACCACAAAAGCCGGCTCTTTGTAAATGATTTTATCAGGTTTCCGGATTTCTTTTCCTGTCTGGTTCTGACATCGGTGCATATGCTCTTTTTCCTTTAGTAAGGTAACAGAACCATTTACCCAGTAAGTGATTTCATCCTGTAACGATGGTGTGCTGGAGAATAAGGGAGTGGGTGATACAGGCAGTAGAAAATTCAGGTGGGCAAGAGCCAGATGATACCCCGCAATTTTTTCATCATAAGCTGTTAGCAGGTGAATTTTATCATCCAGGTGTTGCTTGTAGTAAGCAATAAATAAAGGCGCGTTGAACTCTTTACTTATCAACATAGACATGATACCACCCTCTAGTTTTATGCTATTGGAAGCATTCGCCAGCAGCTGCTCTAATTGCAAAAAAACATCATTGACATAATCAATACGATCAGCTGTGAGCTGGTAAGTTTTTTTGGTAGAAATAAAACTGAACAGTGTTTGTAACACAGCATCGCTCAATGCTTTGTCAATACCCCTGCATTGCTTTTTTAATACACGAAATTTTCTGCACCAGACAGAACGAATATCAAAAATTTCCCTGTCTGTTTTTTTCACATCTCCCGAACAATGCAGAAGCCACCGCTGCTCAATAAAGCACAGCACTTTTTTGATTTCGTATAGCAGGTTGCTATAGGCTATTACACTGCTTTCTCTTTTTCTAAATTGCTGGATACCATTATCCAGTCTGTCGTAAATTTCCACCAGTACCTTACGAGTATTGGCAATACACGATTTTTTTCCTTTTTTAGGAAGAGTGGCCATTTTGGTAATCAGATCTTTCCGGATGTGATTACAAACAGCTTTACACTCAGACAATACGCTTGTTACAGGTGTGTTGGTAAGTCCTGTTTGCAGCAGGTCATCCACAAGCAAGTCAATTCTACTTAATCCACAGAGTTGGATGGCAGTTCCATCCACGTTTTTTACAGCCATATTCTGATTTTTCAGGTTAAAAAATCAGAAGAAACAGCGAATGAAGAAACCTAACGCCACTTCTTCCTTATGGCTTTTCATGGGAATTGGATTTATTGATAATAAAGCGCTCTACAGCCTGTTTTAAAACTTTGTTTTGATTTTCAACAACATCAATACGCTTTGTAAGTGCTTACAGAAGACTTTGTAAGTACTTTAAAACCATTCGTAAGTACTTACAGAGGACCTTGTATGTACTTACAATACACTTTGTAAGTGCTTACAGAAGACTTTGTAAGTACTTTAAAACCATTCGTAAGTACTTACAGAGGACCTTGTATGTACTTACAACACACTTTGTAAGTGCTTACAGAAGACTTTGTAAGTACTTTAAAACCATTCGTAAGTACTTACAGAGGACTTTGTATGTACTTACAACACACTTTGTAAGTACATACAAACAATATCGTAAGCACTGCACAATCATTTGTACTTACTTTGAAAATGTTCTGCAGTTTGTACCAATGCATGGGAAGGATCTTACATGTCTTGTACAGCACTTACAAACAAGTTGTAAAAACTTTACTTTCAGAAATAAGCACTTACCACACTATTGTACATAGCTGCATCTTTACCATAAGTAATTTCAACTGCACAGCAAGCACATGCAAACCGAACCAGCATACTACAGGAGTGCCGGTAAGCGCCTGCCATTGCACAGCAAGTACCACCAATCACATACAAAGCACACCACGATAATTTTGTAGGGGAATCAACACATTAGTAAGTATTTCAACGCAAAACGAATACACATAAAATTCAATAATAGCAATAGGCCAGAACCCGAAGAATGCACTGGGGTTGATGGTAACACCTCTTCTGCTAAAATGGTCAGCGAATCGTTTTTCAAAAGCTCTTCTATACGAATATGATACTATTTCCGGAATAAATAAATATTATACTAAACTATTTACCTACAGTTTTTTACTCCCATCCGGTACCCTTTCCCTAAGGGAGGTAACAAGCACACAAAAGGAAAAACCTGTTTCACTTTTGGTAATTGTTTACCCCTCAAAAATATTCCCTTTATGGCTGTAAATGTTCCTTTTAACACCAATAAAACACAATTGTGTAAACAAACTGGCACCCTATTCGTTAATTATACGCCAGAGTTAAAACAAGGCTGTCATTTTTGGCAATATTATCGTTTACTTTGCCTGTTCATTTTTCTAACGATTAAACAGTGTAATGGAATATTCAGCAGCGGTGCCACCGGTAGAAACATTGAATGTGAAAACAATTAAAAGTGGCCTTAGAGACAATATAGTGACACGCAGATTTATTTATCTTGTAAATCCGATATCAGGAACCTCTAAAAAAGAGGCCTTTATCAAATTGTTGAAAAATATCAGCAATCAGCGTAATCTCAACTACGAAATTGTACCTACCAGCTCAACGGGAAATTATGATTTCCTGATTGATAAGATACGTGACGAGCAAATAACCGATATAGTGATCATTGGCGGTGACGGAACTGTGAACCAGGTAATCAACGCCCTGCGACACCTGCCCGTGCGGTTTGGCATTATCCCTTTTGGTAGTGGTAATGGCCTGGCTTTTTCGGCCGGCATTCCTAAAAAGCCCAAAGAAGCCTTTGAACTGATTTTAACAGGTAGCGCCATGCCGGTGGATGCCTTTATGGTAAATGATCAGTTTTCGTGTATGCTTACCGGTTTAGGCTTCGACGCCCAGGTGGCACACGATTTTGCCACTAAAGATTCCAGAGGGCTATTAACCTATACCCAGCAAAGCCTGCTGAACTTTTTTAAGGCACATCCTTATCAGTTTGAGGTGGTTTTAGACAGTTTTTCGTTTTTTACGGATGCTTTCTTTATCAGTGTGGCTAACAGTAACCAGTTTGGTAACAACTTTACCATTGCGCCGGCTGCCAGCCTGCAGGATGGGCTACTGGATATTGTAATTGCCCAAAAAATGAATAAAGCCAAGCTTCCTTTTGCTATCTTGCGTCAGATTAGGGGCAATAATAAGCTACAGCAACTGGTAGAAGATATGGCCAACAAAAACGTGCTGTATTTTCAAACTCCCTCATTAACCATCAAAAATCTGAAACATGCTCCCCTGCATATTGATGGTGAACCACGGGAAACGATAGAAGAGCTGAAAATTGAGATTATTCCCCACTGCTTTCATCTGATTCGCAGCATGGCATAAAATCAGTACATTTGTTACATAAGCAATAATTTTTAATGGAATACAATACTACCCGGAATTATTTAGTAATGCGTGAATATGGCCGCCATATTCAGAAGATGGTAGAACACCTGCTAACGCTTGAAGACAGGGAAGAACGTCAGCAACAGACTAAAGTGGTGATTGAACTGATGGGATTTTTAAACCCCCACCTGAAAAATGTGGAGGATTTCAGACACATGCTTTGGGATCACCTTTTTTATATCAGCGATTTTAAATTAGAAGTGGATAGCCCTTATCCTATTCCTACAAAAGAAACCTATAAGGCCAGACCTGATCCGCTGCCTTATCCTAAGCGCTACCCTAAATACTCGCACCTGGGCAAAAACCTGGAAACAGTAATAGAAAAAGCGTTGAATGAAGAAGATCCTGAGAAAAAAGCAGGTTTTGCCAACACAGTAGCTTACTACATGAAGCTGGCTTACAGCAACTGGCATAAAGAACTGGTACACGACGATGCCATCCGTGTGGAGATGAACCAGATTACCGGTGGTGAACTGGAATTCAGCAATACTCCTTACATTAAGCACAGGGCTCCGGCATTTGATCGCGACGATTATCCTTCCCGTAGCAACAATCGCGGCGGAAGACAACAGCAAAGCTTTAAAAGTGGCGGTGGTCGCAGCAATAACAACAATAACCGTAATAACGGTGGTGGCAGCAACAACCGTGGCAACAATGGTAATGGCAATAACCGCAACAATAATGGCGGTGGCGGTAGTAACAACCGTAACAACAATAACCAGAATTTCAAGAAGAGATTTAAGTAAACTCCTATATGGCTTCATTTGAAGTAAAGGGCGGCAAAAAGCTGCAGGGCACAATTGTGCCCCAAGGTGCTAAAAACGAGGCACTACAAATTATTTCTGCAGTACTGTTGACCCCCGAATCTGTTACCATTGAAAATATTCCTGATATCCTGGACGTAAATCTGCTGATTGAGCTGTTACAGGATATGGGAGTGAAAGCGGACCGTGTTGACAGGCAAACCTGTATTTTTAAGGCGGATAACGTAGATGTAGATTATCTCAGCTCAGAAGATTTTCGTAAAAAAGGCGGACGCCTGCGTGGCAGTGTGATGATTGCCGGCCCTATGCTGGCCCGCTTTAAAAAGGCATTTATTCCCAAGCCAGGTGGCGATAAAATTGGTCGCCGCAGGCTGGATACCCATATTATTGGTTTTGAAAAACTGGGAGCCCGTTTTGATTATCACGACGAGCTTAATTATTTCCAGTTAAGCACTTCCCGTTTGAAAGGCACTTTTATGCTGCTGGACGAACCTTCCGTTACCGGTACCGCCAACATTGTAATGGCTGCGGTAATGGCAGAAGGCACTACCACTATTTACAACGCCGCCTGCGAACCTTATGTGCAGCAGTTATGCCGCATGTTAAACAGGATGGGCGCTAAAATATCCGGCATAGGCAGTAACATGCTTGTTATTGAAGGCGTGGACGCTTTAGGTGGTACCACCCACCGTATGCTGCCTGATATGATTGAAGTGGGCAGCTTTATCGGATTGGCCGCTATGACCCAAAGCGAAATTCTGATTAAGGGGGCTGGCGTAGAACATCTGGGTGTTATTCCAGAGAAATTTCGCCAGTTAGGAATCCGGATGGATATTAAAGGCGACGACATTTTCATTCCCTCACAGGAGAAATATGAAATAAGCACCTTCCTTGACGGAAGCGTATTAACCGTTTACGATCATCCCTGGCCGGGCTTTACCCCCGACCTTATCAGCATTGTGCTGGTAGTGGCTACCCAGGCAGTAGGCAGCGTATTGATTCACCAGAAAATGTTCGAAAGCCGCCTTTTCTTCGTAGATAAACTCATTGACATGGGTGCGCAAATTATTTTATGTGATCCGCACCGTGCCACCGTAATAGGCCTGGGCCGTAAAAACCAGCTGCGCGGTATTACCATGAGCAGCCCCGACATTCGTGCCGGACAAGCGCTGCTGATAGCCGCATTAAGCGCTGAGGGCAAAAGCGTAATTCAGAACATTGAACAAATAGACCGTGGTTACCAGTACATTGACCAGCGCCTGAACAGCCTGGGTGCTGAAATTACCAGGATACCTTAATACATCATTTAGAAGCGTAATGGAGAAGATGGCAACACTTACACAGATTATTGAAAACCGTCGCAGTATTAAACCGGCGGTAATGAACGGACAAAAGATTGAAGACAACGTAATACGCGAACTGTTACAACTGGCCGATTGGGCACCTACCCATGCTAAAACCGAGCCCTGGCGCTTTGTGGTGTATGCAGGTGAAGCAGTAGCCCGCTTTTGTGCCGATCACGCCAACCTGTATAAAGAAAACACACCTGCTGAACGTTTCAACCAGGGAACATTTGACAACCTTACCAATATGGGCAATAACCTGAGTCATATTGTAGCAGTGTACATGAAGCGTGGTGCCAATCCTAATATTCCTGTAATAGAAGAGCTAGCCGCTACTTCCTGTGCAGTACAAAATATATTACTGGGTGCAGAAGCCAACGGCATTGCCGTTTTATGGAGCACTGGCGGTATGACCTTAAAACCAGCTATGAAACAGTATTTTCAGCTGGAAGAAGAAGACGCTGTACTGGGCCTGTTGTATATGGGCTACGCTGCCGACAGCAGCAAACCCGGTGCGCGCAACACACCATTAGAACAAAAAGTACAGTGGCACTCCTAGTACCCTGTTACAGATACATTTTTCAAAAAGGCCGCTTTCATAGCGGCTTTTTTGTTGCTCTGGATTTTTTCCGGCCCTCTTTCCAATATTTTCTACCTTTGCAATACCGAATAGTGTTCGGCTGCTGACATCTCTGTACGGGGCAGATGTATCCTTCCAAGGCCCCATGATCTAATCTTTTTAGTCTAATTTAAAGAACATGTCATCTATTGACTTTTATTGCAATGCTAACAGCATTGAGCAAAATGCGTTGTCGCAACTACAGCAGTATGCACAAAAACCCTTTGTAGAAAAGATTTGTGCATTTACCGATATACACTATTGCACCGAAAAGGCTTTGCCGGTAGGTGTGGCATTCACCACCTCACAGTATTGCTATCCTTTAATTACCGGTAAGGACATTGGATGTGGCGTGATGTATCTGAAAACAGAGAAATCGTGGTGGCTGAAGCCATTCAACAAAAGCACTCATTACCAGGCATTACAGTTTGCCCATACCCAAATGACAGATGATGGTTTGGGTGGGGGCAATCACTTCTTATCTATTGAAGAAGATGAGAACGCCGTATATATCATTTGCCATACCGGCACCCGCAACCGGGGAATAGCCTTGTATCAGCAATGTTTACAGCTAACCCGGGATTTTTCACGGGAATATGGACAGGAGGTGGATTTTGTGCACCGGGATTTTTTAACCCCCACGTTTACAAAATATTACGAAGAAACCCTGGAGTTTGGTTATGACAGGCGTAAAGCCTTCTGTTTAAAAACATTGCAGTTTTTGCAAAACGCCAATTATATCCGTTGTAATAAAGCGGGAATAAACAAACAGTACCTGCAAAACAACAGTAACAGCTTTGCAGAGCAGGATGAATGTAATGGAACGCCCTATATACTGGAAGACTCCATTCATAACCATATCCGTTTTAATCAAACAGGTATCTGGCACCGTAAAGGAAGTACTGAATTGAGTGTTAACAAAACAGTAGTGATTCCCTTATCCATGTCAAGGGGTAGTTTACTGGTCAAAGCAACTTCGGAACAGGCTGCAGCCCGGGCACTGTATTCCTGTGCACACGGAGCAGGCAGAAGATTATCCCGCTTTGATGCCATGAAATACTGGAGCAGTACCTTAAAAGAAAAAGAACGCAGGGCTTATAAAGCCCGGTTCAGCGAGTTACTGAACAAATCAGGCCAGTTTTCGCAGGGTTATGTACAGGAATTTGATTTTGCCTATAAAAGTGATGCTGTTATTTTTCAATATCAGCCCTATTTAAAAAAGGTAACGCAAACCTCTCCTGTGGTAACTATTAAGTACACGGAAATATAAACAACCAGCCCTATCGGGAGAGCCGATAGGGCTATTTTTAGCTTTACTCTCATATTTACATTTAGAATACACCACTGTTTTTAAGCTAAAACAAAAATTTTTGCCCCACGTAAGGGTAAGTGAATACATGGTTGTCTTACCTGCAAACCCGGCCGGTTTTGCAAAAAGATTCAAACCATGAAACAGATCATAACAATCACTTATATCCTATACCTGCTTTTACAGGCAGCTTACGCACAATCATTTACACAATCCGTAAAAGGCCAGGTTACCGATGCTGAGTCGCGCCGGACGCTCGCAGGCGTAAGCATTGTGCTGATGCCTGGTAACATACGCGCTATTACAGACAGCCTGGGCTTTTACCATATTGCCAACATAGGCACTGGCCGGTATACAGTACAATATACCATTGCCGGTTACGAACCACAGAGCCTGCCTGATGTGGTAGTGAATTCCGGCAAGGAAGCCGAACTGAATATTGGCATGCGGGAAGATTTTAAAAACCTGGGTGCTGTTACCGTTACAGCCCGTGGCAGAAAACCGCTGAATGAGTTTGCTGCTGTTAGCGCCCGCTCCTTTTCTATGGAAGATACCAAACGTTACCCCGCTTCGTTCAGCGATCCGGCACGTATGATTATGAACTTCCCGGGCGTGAGCGCCGGTTTTGATGGCAGCAACGAAATACTGGTAAGGGGCAACTCGCCACAGGGTGTGTTGTGGAAACTGGAGGGCATTGAAATACCTACACCCAACCATTTCAGCACTTTAGGCTCAACAGGTGGCCCTATTAGCATGTTCAGCAGCAATGTAATTGGTAAATCAGATTTTTATACCGGTGCTTTCCCCGCTAACATTGGCAACGCCACTTCTGCCGTTTTTGATATGAACTTTCGTAACGGTAACAAAGACAAGCGGGAATACACTGTGCAGCTGGGTACTTTAGGTGCAGAACTAGGCGCAGAAGGCCCTTTGAACAAAGCCCGTACCGCATCGTACCTTGTCAACTACCGTTACTCTACCCTGGCTATTTTAAAACCTTTTATAGGATTGGACCAGGCGCCTACCTACCAGGACCTGAGTTTTAAATTCAACTGGAACACAAAGAAAGCAGGCGAGTTTACCCTGTTTGGACTGGGTGGTTACGACAGCTATACCAGCGATCCGGAAAAGGATAGCACCCAATGGAACAGCTACGATAAAGACAACTTTTACGTAAAAGGCAATTCCAAAACAGGTGTCATTGGCCTTTCGCACCAGATTTTCGTACACCGCAATGCTTACATTAAAACCGTAGTATCTGCTTCCTATTATCATTACGGACAAGACAGAGATACCCTTAACCCTGCAGCAGATTACGCCCATGTACACAATGCCACGGAGTTTTTTACAGACAAGGCTTTCCGCTTTTCTACCTTTTACAATTATAAAATAAGCCAGCAGCACACTTTTCGCGCCGGCTTTATTTCGCAGGAATTACAATACAATGCAGGTAACCGTTACTACGATATACACGAGCAACAATGGAAGCAGGTGCTGGAAGGTAAAGGCACTACCAACTTTTACCAGGCATACATGCAATGGAAATACCGCCTTACCAGCCAGCTAACCGTTAACACTGGTATACATAGCAGCTACCTGGCACTGAATAAAAAGCATAGTGTAGAGCCACGTTTGTCGGCCACCTATAACTTTGGCGCCGATGTGGTAAGCCTTGCAGCAGGTATGCACAGCAGGCCGCAACATATATCCACCTATTTGTTTGAAAACACTACAGACGAAGGTGTTCACAGTCAGCCCAACAAAAACCTGGATATGAGCCGCGCCCTGCACCTGGTAGCAGGATATGAACATACCTTCCGCAGCCTCAACCTGGTTACTAAAGCAGAAGTGTATTACCAGCACCTGTATCATCTGCCGGTAGAAGAAAACAGCAACAGTGCCTTTTCGGCAGTGAACATGCTGGATATGTACGACCTGGTAGATAAGAACGCCCTGGTAAGCACCGGCAAAGGCAAAAACTATGGCATTGACCTGAGCGTTGAAAAACCGTTTTCCAATAACTATTATATCAACAGTACAGTGAGCATTTACAAATCGAAGTACACCGACTTTTATGGCAAGGAGTACGATACCCGTTTTGCCCGTAACTACTCGGTAAATATTATCTGGGGTAAAGAATGGCAGTTACGCAACAACAAGCACGTGGGTATGAGTGGCAAAGTACTGGCCAGTGGCGGTATTAAAAATTCAGTAATTGATATTCCCGCCTCTATACAAACCGGTAAGGAAGAATATGTTCCTGGCAGTTATTACAGCCAACGCGGTCCTGCTTATTTCCGGTTAGACTGGAGCGCCTACTACCGCAAGGATAAGAAAAACAGCACGCACACGCTTACGCTGGAAATTCAGAACCTTACCAACCGCGAAAACTTTTACCGTTATTATTTCGACACCCGCAGCGGGCAACAGAAAACCATTCATCAGCTGGGCCTTTTTCCTAATTTGAGTTATAAAATCCAGTTTCACTAACATGCAGCCAACCTTAGATATCAGTTATTCCGGTTTAATGCGGCTGTTGCTGGCAGGCGATGAACAGGTGTTTGAACAGGTGTTTAAAACACACTTTAAAAGCCTGCATGCCTACGCCTTCACCATACTGAACAGCGAAGCCGTTGCGGAAGAAATGGTGCAGCAGGTATTTTACAAACTATGGGAACGCAAAGAAACAGTAGAAGTGCACACCTCGTTAAAAGCATATCTGTACCGTGCGGTACATAACGAAAGCATCAACTACCTGAAACACCATACCATTAAAATCAAACATCAAACATATGCCATGCAACAACAGCAACATCAGCAGGAACAGAGCGCAGGGGAAAAGCTGGCAGGCAAAGAGCTGGAACAACAAATACGTCAGGCCTTAAACGAACTGCCCGAGCAATGCCGCACCATATTTCAGCTAAGCAGGTACGAAGAGTTGAAGTATAAAGAAATAGCAGATCAACTGGGCCTGAGTATAAAAACCATAGAGAGCCAGATGGGTAAGGCTTTAAAGCTACTGCGTGTAAAGCTGGCCGATTTTCTGGTACTTATTATATCCTTATTGCTTTATCGTTAATGCCCACTATATGCATACAGAAATGAACGAACAAACAGATATACTACTGGTAAAATATATGCTGGGCGAAACTACAGCCAACGAAAAGCAAGAGGTAACAGCATGGCTGGCACAGGATAGCGCCAACCAGCAATATTACGAGCAGTTGCAAACCATCTGGCAAAAAAGCAAGCAACTGGAACCACATACCACAGTAAATGAAAATGATGCCTGGCAACGTTTCCAGCAAAGAGCAGGCAATGGTAATCCTTCTATAAGCACACCAGCCGCCCGCGTGTTACCACTAAGGCGTATAGCTGCAGCCGCAGCAGTTGTGCTGCTGGCTGCCGGTGGCTGGTGGTTGTATCAAAGTGGTGTGTCAGGCCGCAATACCGTAACCCTTACAGCCACAAGTGAGGTAGTTACAGATACGCTTCCGGACGGATCGGTAGTAACGCTGAATAAAAATGCACAATTAAACTACCGGAAAAACCTGGCCAGCACAGACAATAACAGGAAGGTGAACCTGGAAGGAGAAGCCTTTTTCAATATTGCCCCCGATAAAAACAAGCCTTTTGTAATTACTGCCGGTGATGTTACCGTAAAAGTACTGGGCACTTCGTTTAACATTAAACGCACTGCCACAAGCACTGAAATTATTGTAGCATCCGGAGCCATAGAGGTAGTACACCATAACCAGGCAATGCGCCTGCAGCAACAGGAAAAAATAGTGGTAACCACAAATGATAACCAGCTGCAAAAACAACAGAACAACAGCGAGCTGTATAGTTATTACCATACCCGGCAGTTTGTGTGTAAAAACACGCCGTTGTATCAACTGGTAAACGTGCTGAACGAAGCCTACGATGCGCATATTGTAATAGCCAACAAGGCTATTCAATCATTACCCCTTACCACTACTTTCCAGCAGCAACCAGTAGACAGTATCATTACTGTTATTACGCAAACGCTGGGAATTGAAGCCAAACGGCAAAACCACCAAATTATTCTACAATGATCAGAACATATTTTCTCTTTTTGATAATGACACTGCTTTGCGGTCAGTTACAGGCCCAGGGCCTGCTACAAATGCCTGTTACCATAGAAGCACATAACCGGCCGCTGGAAAAAGTGCTGGACACCATCAGCAAACAAGGCAGGTTCATTTTCTCATATAACAGCAATTTGATTAAAGCCGACAGCCTGGTTACGCTGAGCGTAAAAAACAAAACCGTGAAGCAGGTGCTGGATCTTTTGTTCAACGAAACCCTGCAATACAATCAATCGGGTAGCTACCTGATATTGCAGCCTGCCGCCCACCAACCCAACAGCTGGTATGTAACCGGCTATATAGAAGATGCCGTGAGCGGCGAAAAACTGAACAATACCAGCATCTACGACCGCAACAACCTGGTAGGTACCATTACCGATGAACATGGCTTTTTTAAATTAAAGCTGAAAGAGAAAGGAAATTACCCTCCCCAGCTGGCCATTAGCATCAGCCGTATTTCTTATGCAGATACCGCTATTATAATACGGCCTGGCCAGAGTTATGAACTCACCATTGCCATTCAACCAATATCGGCCGAGTTAGATCCGCTGGTGCTGAACTCGAAAATTGAAAAAGGATGGATAGCACATTTGTTTATTACGCCTGCACAAAGTATTCAAAGCCTGAACCTGCGTAACTTTTTTGCCAGCAAACCTGTGCAGTTTTCATTAACGCCGGGCCTGGGCTCACATGGCAACATGAGTACCCAGGTGGTGAATAAGTTTTCTTTTAATGTGCTGGGCGGTTATACTGCCGGTACCCGTGGGTTGGAAGTAGCCGGCCTGTTCAACATCAATAAAAAAGATGCAAAGTATGTTCAGGTAGCAGGCATTAACAACGCAGTAGGAGGTAAAGTGGAAGGGTTACAGGTAGCAGGCATACACAACCATGTGCAGGATTCGGTAAAAGGATTGCAGGTGGCGGGTATTGTAAACACATCCGGGGCAGTGAAAGGGATGCAGGTAGCAGGCATTGCCAACATTACCGACAGCAACATTACCGGTTTTCAGGTGGCGGGCATTGCCAATATTGTAAAAGGAAGCACCAGCGGTTTACAGGTGGCAGGCATACTTAACCGCACACGCCGCTTAAAAGGCCTGCAGGTAGGATTAATAAATATTGCTGATACCTTGGATGGATGTAGCCTGGCCCTGGTTACCATTACTAAAAGTGGGTATCATAAAATGTTGGTAATCCATAACTCCTTAATGGATGTAAACCTGGCATATAAAGCAGGTAATAAAAAATTGTACAGCCTGGTAATGGGCGGCATCAATACAGGAAGCAACCGTAAAGCCTATAGTTACGGATATGGGTTTGGTACAGAGATAGCACTTAACAACAGCATCAGCTGGATAAATGAAATTACCGCACAGCATATTTACAATGGCCAGTGGCAGGAAATTTATAGCTACCAGCCTGCCTTACAAATGATGCTGGGTAAAAGGCTGGGGATAATAGCAGGGCCGGTATTGTATGTAGGCAACCCCAAAGCAGCCAAAGCCGGTTATGTGGAAACAACTCCTGCACATTCCCTGTTTTCCGGCAATGCCACCCGTGGCTGGCTGGGATGGCAGGTAGGCGTGCAATTGTTTTAAGTAACGGTTACAGTATAAAAAGCAAAGGAGCCTTCGCAGGCTCCTTTTTCATGGTCTATGTTCTTTGTACTCAGGCATGTTGCTTAATAATCTGCTCCAGGTTTCCTGCGGGCACCACACCACTCTGACGCCACTTGATTTGCCCTTTTTTAAACAGTATCAGGGTGGGAACACCCTGTACCTGGTAAGCATTGGCCGCTGCCGGGTTTTTATCAACATCTACCTTAATAATGGTAGCATTGTCGCCCACTTTGGCTTTTAATTCGTCCAGTATGGGTTTCATCATTTTGCAAGGGCCACACCACTCTGCAAAAAAATCTACCAGCACAGGTTTATCGCTATTGATAATTTCAGTGAACGTTGCCATATGGATTCTATTTTCAGGTTAACTTTTTACTTCTTCAAAAGTGATGTCGCTTTCCGCCTGTTTTTTCCGGGTAAAAGGGTTGGTGAAACAACCATTTACACTACTGCAGCCTACCGTGGTAAGTGCCTGGAACAATAAAAACAAAGCCGCCAGTGCCAGCACCAGATCGTGCAATACTATAGAAGCGACTAAAAAGAACGTGCCAAACACCAAACGCACCCAGCGCATAAAATGCCATCCCGAAAACAATACCCTTTGCCAACGTGCTTTCATTATCTGTTTGTTTTTATAACATAGAAACCGGCTTCACATAATCTGTCAGAGAAAACAGGTTGGTTTCTTTAATAGCCCCCATACCGCCTTTCACATCTATCAGATTATGGTAACCTCTTGCTTTTAAAATAGACACAAAGATCATAGAACGGTAACCGCCTGCACAATGCACATAGTAGGTTTTGTTTTTATCTACCTGATCCATCGTCTGGTTAATATAATCCAGCGGCAGATTTTTAGCTACCCTGATATGCTCTGCATCATATTCGTTTTTCTTCCTGATATCCAGAATATCCAGGTTATCGTTAGCTGCTTTTTTCACTGCGAAAAAGTCTTCCGCAGAAATAGTTTGTACGGTATCCAGTTCTTTTCCCGCATCTACCCATGCCTTAATACCACCTTCCAGGTAACCAATAGCATTGTCGTAACCTACGCGTGCTAAACGGTATACCGCTTCTTCTTCACGACCAAACTCAGTGATCAGTAAAATGGGTTGCTTCGTATCCTGGATAAGCGCACCTACCCATGGAGCAAAACTACCATCAATGCCAATGTTAACAGAATTAGGAATAAAACCTTCTGCAAACACAGAAGCTTTACGCGTATCCAGCAATAAAGCCTTGGTGCTGTTGGCCAGCGCTTCAAACTCTTCTGCACTGAAAGCACGTGAACCTTTCTTCACCACCTTGTCAATGCTTTCATAACCGGTTTTGTTCATCATTACGTTGATAGGGAAATAAGCTGGTGGAGGCATTAACCCGGTGGTTACTTCCTTTACAAACTCTTCTTCCGTCATATCAGCACGTAAAGCATAGTTCTGACTTTTCTGGTGACCCAGGGTATCAGAAGTTTCCTTGCTCATATTTTTGCCACAGGCACTACCTGCGCCATGCCCGGGATAAACTACAATATCATCACCCAATGGCATAATTTTATCGCGCAGGGAATGAAACAAAATCTTAGCCAGTTCGTCTTGCGTTTTGCCGGCAAATTTCTGTGCCAGGTCAGGGCGACCTACATCACCAATAAACAGGGTATCTCCTGAAAACAGGGCAATATCTTTACCATTTTTATCTGTCAACAGGTAACACGCACTTTCCATAGTATGACCAGGTGTATGTAATAAGGTAAAAGTTACTTCGCCTACCTGGAATTTTTCGCCATCGTAACCCACATGCGCATCAAAAGCAGGTTGCGCAGTAGGTCCAAACACCACGGTTGCACCGGTTTGCTTAGCCAGATCAACGTGACCTGAAACGAAATCGGCGTGGAAATGGGTTTCAAAAATATACTTGATCTTACCCTCGTTACCTAAGGCACGCAGGGTGTAAGGTTTTGTTTCACGTAAAGGGTCTATAATAGCTATCTCACTTCCACTCTGGATGTAGTATGCACCATGGGCCAGACAGCCGGTGTAAATTTGTTCAATTTTCATGTTCGGGTATTTAACGGATTCTTCTAGTGATTATCTTTTCCAAAGTTCCTGTATAAGAGGTATCCGTTTGGTGACATTTGTTACATTTCTCTCAAAAGCAATGTTATTTTTTAGGTGCGGGGCGGTTAGCTAATGCCAGCTGTCTTTTTTACAATGCCTTTTACTACCTGGTCCAGCTGATCGCAGGCCCGTTGCATCAGCAATACATGCTTTTTCACTTCCTCGTCATTCACATCTTTTTCGCTTTCCACTTCCGATTCAATAATGGAAGCCAGGCCCATAATATTGGTTAAAGGCTGGCGTAATTCGTGTGATTGTATCCAGGCAATTTCACGTAGCTGGGTAAGCTGGCGCGACATCAGATCTTCCGTTTTTTTACGGTCGCTTATATTCCGCGAAATACATCCCACCCCAATTACCTGGTCGTGTACATCATAAATGGGGTTGAGTGATATGTCCAGGCAAATTTCTTCGCCGGTAGAAGGAATTTCGTACTTATCTTCTTTGCGCACGCTTTCTCCTTTCATAGCCATTTTGATGTTCTTCAGCCATTCTTCACCAAACATTTTAATAGGAAGTTCGTACAATGAAATAGGAGTATATAACCGGTGTGCACCCGGGAAAGAATTATTATATAATGCTTCAAAAGCGGCATTAATGGTAACCAGGTTCATATCAATGTCTACCATAAAAATGATATCCGAAGTGCTGTCTATCAACGACTTTAGCTTTTTTTCGGTAGAACGTATGGCATTTCTGGCCTTTAGTTGCTCGTCCACATCGGTAATTACTATCATACGTGCCCTCCGGTTTCGGAAATCGGTAGCATGCGAAGTAATGCTGGCGTAGAATTCCTGGCCGGAACGGGTAACCTGTTTCCATACACCACTTTCTGAAATAGGTTTATTGACCACATTGCGGATAAAATCCAGCGCCTGCAACCGCTCATCTACTGTGCAAATATCCATTACCTGTAGCCTTTCCAGGTCTCTTTCGTCATATTCATACCGCTTTAAGAATGCCTCATTGGCCTTGAGGATATAAAGTGTTTCTATATCGTAAATAACAATAGGATGCGGGCTGCCTTCAAACAAACGCCGGTAATCCAGCTCACGCCGTAAAATGCGGCGGTAACTGCTAACCCCCACCACATAAAATATAAGTGCAGTAATTAGTGCAAACAGTAAACCCTTTACCGTTTGAAAATACGCCCACCCAGCCGTATCCACACCTCGCAAGGCCAGATCGGTAACAACAATCCAGGTGCAGGCAGCCAGGAAGTATATAATAGCTACGCGTAAAGGGAGCCTTTTCATGGGGCACAAGTAATTTACATGACAAACATTGTGTTACAAAAAAAGTGCAAATATTACCCTGTAACCCACTGTGTATAAAATGAACAGGTTTTAGTGACTTATCTTTGTCCCCTATGGGCCAAAAGAAATTAATCAGGTTTAATGAGATAAAAACCTTTGACAATGTGCTGGAGTACCCGGAAAATATGAAGGGTAAATGGCATGAGTTTTTTAATAATAATCAACCGCTTACGCTGGAATTGGCTTGCGGAAAAGGTGAATATGCCGTGGGTTTGGGCCGGATGTACCCACAGCGCAATTTTATTGGAATAGACGTAAAAGGCAACCGTATATGGCGTGGCGCTAAAACCGCATTACACGATGGACTGAAAAATGTAGCATTTGTGCGCTCACAGATGGATAAAGTAGATCAGTATTTTGAAACAGGAGAAGTGGCAGAAATATGGATCACCTTCCCCGACCCGCAGCTGCGCCTGTCACGTATTAAGAAAAGATTGACCCACCCCAAGTTTTTACGCCTGTACCAGCAGTTTCTGGCACCGGGCGGAGTGGTGCATTTAAAAACAGATAGCCCCAACTTATACGAATTTACCAAAGCAGTAATTAACCTGTATGGATTGGAGCTGCTGGCCGACGATAACGACGTGTATCGTAACGGTAACTATACAGACGAACTGAAAATTAAAACACATTACGAAGGACTGGATATTGCACAGAGTAATCGCATACATTACCTGAAATTCCGTTTGAATGTAGTATTAGCAGAAGAAAAAGACGAGATACTGAAAAGCATGTTTCATGAGTCAGAAGCTGATTGAGGATGTTGACTTCTACTTTAATGAAGAAGGACTGATGGTGTTAACAAGCACCTTTCATTTGAAGAGAGGTGTTTGTTGCGGCAACGGTTGTTTACATTGCCCCTATGAATATGAAAAGGTGCCCGAGCCAAAGCGCAGCCAGCTGTTGTTACAACGTGCCCGCAATAGCAACCCCGCCACCAACTCCGGTACAGAATAAACACTTTATCGGTTATCTTTAAAGAGTGAAAAAAGCTATTAACTCAGACAAGGCGGCAAAACCGGAACAGAAGCCTAAACAATATTCCTTTTTTGAAAATGTATGGGCCGTTGTACGGCAAATACCCAAAGGGCGGGTTACTTCGTATGGAGCCATAGCACGCTACCTGGGTACAGGCCTGAGTGCACGCATGGTAGGCTGGGCATTGTTCAGCGCCGAATATGCTAAACCTAAAATTCCGGCACACCGTGTGGTGAACAGGAATGGTATGTTAACTGCCAAAGTGCATTTTAAACCGCCATCCTCTATGCAGGAAAAGCTGGAAAAGGAAGGGTTAATAGTAGAAAATGACACGATTAAAAATTTTAAAGAACGATACTGGGATCCCACTACAGAACTAACATTATAACCTGTATGAAAAAAATGACAGCGATTGTTGCAGCAGTAATGATGCACCTGTTTACCGCCTGTGCACAAGGCAAGGATGAGTATACCAAACTGGAAAAGATGATTCCCATGCGGGATGGCGTGAAACTATATACCGCCGTTTATATTCCTAAAGAAACCGGTACAGAGCCTTATCCTATACTCATGCACCGCACTCCGTATTCCTGCGCACCCTATGGCGACAAAATACCCCGCCGGTTTGGCCCGGGTAATTTGTTTAGCAAGGAAAAATACATTTACGTGTACCAGGATGTACGCGGCCGGTACATGAGTGAAGGTAAGTTTCAGGAAATGACGCCTGCTATTGACAAAAAGAAAAGTAACAAAGAGGTAGATGAAAGCAGCGACACCTATGATACCATAGAGTGGTTGTTACATAATGTGAACAACAACAATGGCAAAGTAGGCATCTATGGAATTTCATATCCCGGCTTTTATGCTACCGCATCTTTACCTGGTGCACACCCGGCTATTAAAGCGGTTTCGCCACAGGCTCCGGTTACGGATGAATTTGAAGGTGATGACGCTAACCACCGTGGCGCTTTTTTCCTGCTGGATAACTTTAGCTTTTTAAATTACTTCGATTATCCACGGGGCGATACCACCTGGCAGGACTATCCTTCGGTTTGTGATACTTTAAAAATAAAACCGGATGCCTATACCTTTTACCTTGGCATAGGCCCCATTAAAAACCTGGACAAGCTATACTTCCACGGAAAAAGTGTTATCTGGAATGAATACCTGGAGCATAGCACCAAAGATGCCTACTGGCAGGCCCGTAACATACGCACCCATTTAAATAATATACAACCTGCTGTGCTGGTGGTAGGCGGCTGGTTTGATGCAGAAGATATGTTTGGCGCTTTAAAAACCTATGAGGCTATTGAAAAGCAAAGCCCCAACAATAACAACCGCCTGGTAATGGGCCCATGGACACATGGTGCGTGGGCACGCGGTGACTGGAAGAAGTTTGGCGGGTATGATTTTGATATCAATGTGAATGAGAAGTACCAGCAATTGGAATATAACTTCTTCACCTGGTACCTGAAAGGTAAAGGCAGTTTTAACGAAGCGGAAGCCACGGTGTTTGTAACCGGCAGCAACGAATGGAAAGGTTTTGAACAATGGCCACCCAAAGCTGCTACTGCACAAAAATGGTACTTGGGTGCAGACCACCAGTTAAATACTACACCTTATGCCGCTAATACTTCTTACGACGCTTATGTATCCGACCCCGCCAACCCGGTGCCTTACATAGACCGTAAATCAAGTGGCAGAATAAACGAGTATATGACAGCCGATCAAACCTTTGCTGCTGAGCGTAAAGATGTATTGCATTACAAGGGTATGGTCCTGCCACAGGATCTTACTGTTTGCGGACATGTAACTGCACAGTTGTATGCAAGCACTACTGGTACTGATGCCGATTTTGTAGTGAAACTGATAGATGTTTTGCCCGATGGTAAACAGCAACTGGTAAGGGCAGAAGTGATACGTGGTAAATTCAGGAACAGCTTTGTAAAACCAGAAGCTTTTGTACCCAATAAAGTAACCCCTGTTACCCTGGAGCTGAACGATGTAGCCCATACCTTTAAAGCAGGCCATCAATTAATGGTGCAGGTACAAAGCAGCTGGTTTCCATTGGTAGATAGGAACCCCCAGAAGTTTGTAAACATACCGGAAGCCAATGCTTCAGATTTTCAGAAGGCCACTATCAAATTGTATCACGATAAAAAATATCCATCCAATATAGAAATTGATATACTTTAGCAATTATGCAAACCCTTAACCCTTCCAACTTTCGGAATATTATTCCGGGACTGTTGTTATTGTTATTGACAAGCAATACAAAAGCCCAGACCAATATCCCTTATGTGCCTTTAAAGGACGATTCCATTGCAGGTGTAAACCTGGTAAAGCAGGTAGAGCAACGCTATAAACAGGATGTGAATACCCTGAAAGGCAGTAACAAAAAATCTATAGCCGACCTTTATGAATATCGTCTTACGGAGGTAAAATCAATGACCTCACATAAAGAGGTGATTACTGATGCGTCCGTACAGCAATACCTGCAATCGCTTACTTCCCTTATTATCAACGCCAACAGCCAGCTTTCAGGAATCAGCACCCGGTTTTATTTTTCTCGCTCGGCTGTGCCCAATGCCTTTAGCATGGGCGATGGCACTATTATCTTTAACGTGGGACTGTTTACCAAATTGAACAGTGAAGCCGAAGTAGCTTTTGTGTTATGCCACGAGTTAGCCCATCTGTATCTGAATCATAGCAACAATCGTATTGAGCAGTATGTAAATACCATGTACTCGAAAGACATGCAAAAAGAACTGCGCAAAATTCAGAGTTCGGAATACAGGCAAAACGCACAGCTAAAATCCTTATCAGAAAAATTCTCTTTCAACAGTAGCAGGCATAGCCGCGATCATGAATCGGAAGCTGATTCTATGGGGGTGGTGTTTTTAAGAAATACCCGCTTTAATACTTATGCCACCGTTTCTGCCCTGGGCATACTGGATACGATAGATGTAGAAACATTTAACACTAATGCCTTCTTACAACAGACATTTACCTCTAAAGCATACCCCTTTCAAACTAAGTGGTTGGAAAAAGAAGAAGGCTTGTTAGGTGGCCATGCCACACTGGAAACCAATAAAAAGCTGGAAGATTCTTTAAAAACACACCCCGACTGTCAGTTACGTATAAAAGCCATCACTTCCATGGTAGTGCCAACTGGTGCAGATGGCAGACAAGACTTCCTGGTAAATGCCGGGGAGTTTACCCGCTTGAAAAAAAGCTTTGCATACGAAATAGTAGATCATTATTATAACAGCAGTAATCTTTCCGGCTGTTTTTACTTTGCCGTGCAAATGCTGCAGAAAAATGTAAACGACCCCTATGTTGTGGCCATTATAGGTAAGTTGTTCAGCCGCATGTATACTTTACAAAAAGCCCATAAGCTCGGTTCTTATACCCAACAGCCTGCCCCATATTACAGCAGCAATTATAATAACCTGCTACAGTTTATTCAAAACCTGTATCTCGAAGATATGGCTGCTATCAACTATCACTTTTTACAGCAGTACGAAAAACAGGGACCTTTGTTATCCTATGAAGATTTTGTATATGCCCTTACTATGAGCAAACAACAAAACGATAATCCCGAAGAACTTTCCTATTGGAAGAACTATTATAACAAGTCATTTTCTCCTAAAAAATACAGTTTCAACTAAACCATTTATGAAACAAACAATCATTGCTGCATTTTTTTGCATGCTGGCAGGCATAGGCTTGTGCCAGAACAAATTAAGTATTGACAACGTAAGATCTGTTTACCTGCGAAACTCAGGAACTATTAAAGATGGCGACCAGATTAAAGGTTACTACCTGTTTTATCAAAGTGATAAAGTAGATAAAAAAACCAATGAGTACACCCTGCAGATACTGGATCAGAACCTGAACAAGGTAAAAGATGTGGTGTTTGAAGACTCTAAAAAAGTAGAGCTGCTGGAAGCCTCTTATAACGGTGAACAGCTGGGCTTTTTATTTAAGAACGGAGATACCAAAACACTGGACATGAAAATTTACGACATGACCGGTAAAATGATGGCCAGCTTTTCTAACGAAATAGACAAAAAGGCAGAAAGACGCCTGGCATTGGCTTACGCCGTGGTAAACAACGATGAAAACACGAACAAAAATATGTTCGGCTTAAAAGGGCAGGGATTTGTGACAGTGTTTCCGGTAAAAGAAGATGGTCACTTCACATACCACCTGGAATTTTACTTAGCCAACAGAAAGCAGTTTAGCTTTACATCAGAAGATGAAGAGAAGTTTTCGGTAGCAAGCTACCTCGGATCAACAGACAGCCTGCTATTACTGGAAGTAATTAAAAAAAGACCCGGATTATCTTCCAACATTGTAGCTATTAACCTTTACACCCATAAAAAGCAGTTTGAGATAAGTACCAAAGGCAATGAAAACCCATTTGTACCTGTTAACATGACTGTGCAAAAAGGAACAGGTAACCTGATTATTATGGGCGCTTATTACGAGCCTGATGCTAACATTATCAAAGACAATAGCCAGGGTATTGGTGTATATGTGTACAGCACAGAAGGCAAGCTGGTAAACAAAAGCCAGAACTCTTTCACAGGTGAATTAAGCAAGTACTTTAATGTGAGAAGTAATGGTAAAATTGAAGATATCGGTTATCTCTATTTCCACGACATTATACAGGCTGCTGATGGTAAAGTGTTTGCTGTAGCTGAAGGTTATAAGCGTGTGGCAGATGCGTTAGGTATTGGTTTAAATGTACTAAGTATGGGTAGCCGAAGTGGCGGAGGTTATGCAGGTTATACCAAAATGAAGGTTACCGACCTGGTAATGCTGGAATTAAACACAGATTATAAAATTATAAATGCAAAGATTTACGAGAAAAATTCCAACTCTTATCCAACCCCATACGCCGATTACAACAGCCAGCATGCACTTGCTCTGATTATGAAAGCGGATGGTGCTTTTGATTATGAGTTTACGTTGAGTAATGCAGATAAATCTTCTTTCTCTGTTTGTTACAACGACTATGAAAGAAGCAAGGATTTCAAAGGCAATGTATTTCACTCTATCCGCTATAACGGAAAAAGCTTTAGCACCGATCAGATTAATCTCGGTACTAAAGCCACTTCTATGAAAGTGCAGCCTGCAAAACAAGGCTACGTAACTATTCTGGAATATTACAAAAAGGACAAACGCATTGACTTAAGAATGGAAAAACTAAACTAATTCCATTACCTGTAATAAGGACTTATCATAGCATATACGATAGGTCCTGTTGCAGCTACATAAAACCATAATGGCCAGGTATACCTGGCTATTTTTTTATGTGCCGGAAACTCGGCGGTTAAACCCCTGTAAGCAGTGAACAGTATAAAAGGTAATATTACCGCGGCCAGGAACACGTGCGTACTGAGAATAATGAAATACACCATGCGCATACCACCAACAGCAGCCTTTTCTGCATCACTTACCAAACCATCATGATCTGCATCGCCAAAGCGAGCTTCACCTGCAAACAGTTTGTGTGTGATATAAGAAACCAGGAAGGCGATGGATAACACCAATGCTACCATCATAATTTTTTTGTGGGCTATAAACCTGCCTTGCTTCACCGCTACCAGGGCGGCTACTAAAAGCACCGCTACCATAGCGTTTACTACTGCGTTAAACAACGCAAACACATGTACATTAAACCCTAATTGTACGTTCAACTGTATTTTACCCAATGCCACCACAACTGCAAACACCACAACCGAAAATATACCAATAAGCCAACCGGCCTTTTTATCATTCTTCTGTAAACTAGCCTGTAACATGATTATACTTTAAAAATTATGCTTTATTCTTTTTAGAAACAACCGTTAACACCACCACTACCACTACTACCGAAATAATAAGAAACACCAGCATTAACAAAGGATCGAAAGGTAATTTGCCAGGGTGCATACTATCTTTTTCCAGCATCAGTACCCCAATGTCGCGGGCCAGCTTGCGTAGGGAAACAGAATCTAACCCGTTGTAATAACCGCGTACATAGTGGTCTTTGTCAATCAATACAAAACGGCTGGTGTGCACAAAATCCGGGTCAATAGGCTCGGTACTGAACTTATCTACTTTCAGTTCTTCAAAGGCAAAGCGGTAAATGCTGTCTTTAGGTCCGGTAAGCATCCACCAGTTATCATGGTTTACGCCAAAGTGGTCAGCGTAATTTTTAAGGCGGGTAACAGAATCACGTTCCGGATCAACCGTAAACGACATAAACTGTACAACGGAGGTATCTATCTTATTCCTGGCTTCACCGCCTTTATTAAAGGAGCGTTGCATTTTAAGCATATTGCTGGTAAGAGTAGGACAAATGCTGCCGCAGCTGGTAAAAAAGAAATCAGCTACGATTACCTTACCCGGTACATCGTATAAACCTACCGTATCGCCCAGCTGGTTTACCAGGTGGATATTTTTGGTAACATGCCAGATACTGTCTGTTATTTCCTTTCCACTTTCTACCCGGGTAATAGTAGTATCCAGCAGCATGCGACGAGGCACAATTACCGCATCAGTGCTGGCATATTTCATTATCAGGTAACTTACCACCGGAATCATTATGGCAATACATAGTGCCAGTAGCGCTTTCTTATTCATTCTCTTCTTCCTGTAGGTTTAAAAAAACACATCCCGCTGTTACCGGCGGGATGGTTTAAAAGATAGTAAACACTAATGTATTTGCTAATATCTTAATGCAGCTCACCGGTTTTTTCTTCACCAGCAGCGTGTTCTTTCTCGTGAGATTCGTGTTCTTTCACTTCCATTTTCATCTTAGACCTTTCCACATAAGCCTTGTCGTACTTATTTCTCAGGTTGTTATAAGAATGGCCATCAGCAAGGAATGCGATGATAAACCAGATGAACAGGAAAAGAGGAACAACAATCGTCATCAGGAAGTTGCGGATTTCATGTTTTAAGTGCATGAAATAGCCAACGATATAAGTGGCTTTCCACATCATCATAATGATGATTAAAGTTTTCAGAAAGCTTCTGAAAGCACCTTCTTCTATTTTAGCACTGTACATATAATAACCAACAATCAATTCCAAAATGGTTAAAACAGACAGGTAAAGCGTAATTTTTTTAACCTCTTTCTTTCCAGCTTCCGCATCGTGGTGAACGTGCCCTTCGTGATGTAATACTTCTGATGTATGTTCCATTACAATAAGATTATGAATTCGTTTTTAAATTTAGATCAGATAGAAACAGGTAAATACGAATACCCATACTAAGTCTACAAAGTGCCAGTATAAACCAGCTTTTTCTATCATCAGGTAATGACCTCTTTTCTCGAATTTATCATTCAGGGTCATAATCAGCATTACAATGTTGATAACCACACCAGACAATACGTGGAAACCGTGGAAACCAGTAATAGTGAAGAAGAAGTTAGTGAAGTTAGGGCTGCTTAAAGTGCCATCATGGTTAGGGAAAGGATTGCTACCCCACCATGCGCCTTCGTGGAACAGGTGTGTCCATTCCCAGGCCTGACAGCTTAAGAAAGCTAAGCCACCTATAATAGTCCAGATCAGGTTTTTAACTACCGCCTGTTTTCTCATTTCCTGGCCAGCTTTCACTGCCAGTACCATGGTAACAGAGCTTACGATCAGGATAAAAGTCATTAAACTTACAAACAACAATGGATAACCAGCGCCCAATCCAGGAAATGAATTAAACACGTGGTTAGGGTCAGGCCATCCGTTAGTGGCAAAACGGGTAGTACCATAAGCAATCAGGAATGCACCAAATGTAAAGGCATCACTCATCAGGAAGTACCACATCATCACCTTGCCGTACTCCACGTTAAAAGGGCTTCTTCCGCCCGCCCAGTATTTGGGTTTTGTTGTAGCTGTCGTTGCCATTGTAATTAAGGAAATTTCGTTCGCAAATTTAATCTATCCAATCCAGTTAAAAAATACAAATAAGTATATCCAGAGTATGTCAACAAAGTGCCAGTAAGTAGCCACGATTTCCACCGGTGTGCTCGCGTACTGTTTGTTTTTCACACTATAAGCCCTAAAGAATATCACCAGTATAGCCACTACACCACCTAATACGTGTAAAGCATGCAATCCGCCGATAATACCCAGGAAGGAAGAAGACGGGTTGCTGTTTTCATACAGCATAGGCACCTCGTGGTTTACCTGTAAAAAGCCAACCAGTTGTAAACCGGCAAATAATAAACCTAATACCGCGGTAATAGTGATCAGTAAACGGTAGCGCGCCATTTCTCTTGCTTTAAAAGCCTTTAAGGCAAGGTGAATAGTACCGCTGCTGATTAAAATAACCACCGTAGCTATCCAGAAAGTCACAGGCAGATCGAACTCAATCCATTTGCTCTGTGCTCTTTTCACCACATAGGCACTGGTTAAACCAGCAAACATCATAATAATGCTGCCCATGGCTACCCACAAGGTAAACTTGTGAGGGTGTATTCTTTTTTTCTGTGTATCCGTGTCTGTACTCACCGCACTCATATACATCACTTCAAAAATTTAATACCGTTAATGATGAATTTTGTCTGCCAGTAAAGCCAGTAATACCAGCGGCAGATATATATAGCTGCTGAACATTACCCGGCGTGCCGACTTAATATCCATTGCTATAAACAACCGCACACATTGCATTACCAGGAAACCATTTAATACCAGCACTATCCAGAAACTCACAATACCTGTTAACCCAAAATAATAAGGCAGCATACAAACAGGGATCATCAACACCGCATACATCACACATTGAACAGCTGTAAACTTAGTGGGTCCCTTATCAGCAGGTAATAATTTAAAACCTGCTTTACTGTAATCTCCATGCGCCACCCAGGCTATTGCCCAGAAATGCGGAAACTGCCATAAAAACTGGATGCCGAATAAAGCCCAGCCACCTGCTCCAAAATCGTCGTTACCCGCTACCCAGCCAATTAAGCAAGGTAAAGCTCCCGGAACAGCGCCCACCAGAACGGCGATAGAACTGATTTTTTTAACCGGGGTGTAAATAAAAGCATACAGGAACAAACTAAACAGGGAAACCAATGCAGAAGACAGGTTAAAGAAGTGATACATCATAAACACTCCTACCAGGCCGGCAATCAGTGCAAACGTGTAAGCTTCTTTTACCGACATACGACCGCTGGCCACTGGCCTGTCTGCCGTACGTTTCATTACTGCATCCGTATCTTTTTCCACTGCCTGGTTAATGGCGTTGGCACTACCTGTTACCAGCATACCGGCAACAAATAACAGGATAATCTGAATCCAGTCGTACTCCACTACTTTAGGCGCCAGTAAATAACAAATCACGCAGGAAAAAACCACTGTAAAGCTCAGTGTAAACTTTATCAGCTGCTTGTAGTCCTGAAGTTTGCTCTTCAAACTAAACGTGTTATGTATCTCTGCCGTCATCAAGTTCCTTCTTCGCTTTAAAAGTGATGCCCTGATTTCTCAGGGCATCAGACATATTAGTTAAAATAAACTGTAGTTATTAGTGTGCCGACTCATCATCGCCAACAGGTACTGTTTGCGGAATGAAATCATGACCATCCTTACCGTAATCGTAAGCCCAACGGTGAACTTCAGGAATTTCTCCAGCCCAGTTACCGTGACCAGGATTGATAGGTGTAGTCCACTCCAGGGTGTTAGAACCCCATGGATTGGTAGTAGTAACCTTTCTTCCTTTGAAAATAGAATAAAAGAAATTAAACAGGAAGAAGAACTGTGCAGCAAATACAATGATTACTACAGTACTGATAAATCTGTTCAGTTCAATAAACTGTTTAAAGCTTTCCCAAACACCGTAATCGTAGTAACGACGTGGCATGCCGGCTAAACCTTCGTAGTGCATAGGCCAGAAAATCAGGTAAGCACCAACAAGGGTAATCCAGAAGTGGATATAAGCCAATGTGTTGTTCAGGTAGCGGCCATACATTTTAGGATACCAGTGGTAAACACCGGCAAACATACCAAACATAGACGCTACACCCATTACTATGTGGAAGTGGGCAATTACAAAGTAAGTATCGTGCAGGTGAATATCCAGTGCAGAGTTACCTAACCAGATACCAGTTAAACCACCTGAGATAAATAAGCTTACAAAACCGATGGCGAACATCATACCAGGAGTAAACCTGATATTACCACGCCATAACGTTGTTAACCAGTTGAACACTTTAATAGCAGAAGGCACCGCAATTAACAAGGTCAGTAATACGAATATAGAACCGAGGAATGGATTCAATCCGGTTACGAACATGTGGTGTGCCCATACTAAGAAGGCCAGAACCGCGATAGCAAACATTGATCCCACCATTGCCATATAACCGAAGATAGGTTTGCGTGCGTTGGTAGATAATACCTCTGACGCCATACCCATAGCAGGTAACAGGATGATATATACTTCGGGGTGACCCAGGAACCAGAACAAGTGCTGATAAAGGATGGCACTACCACCTTCGTTAGGCAACGCAGTGTTGGTAGTAGCAATAAAGATATCAGACAGGTAGAAGCTGGTACCGAAGTTACGGTCGAATATCAGCAGGATAAAACCTGAGAATAATACAGGGAAAGATAATACACCCAGAACAGCGGTGAAGAACAATGCCCAGATAGTTAATGGCAACCTGGTCATGCTCATACCTTTGGTACGCATGTTAAGGATAGTAGCAATATAGTTCAAACCAGCCAACAGCTGAGATACCACAAACAGGGCCATCGCTGTTAACCATAAATCCATACCGGTTTTAGAACCTGGTGAAGCATCGCCTAACGCACTTAACGGAGGATAAGCTGTCCAACCACCACTGAATGGACCGGTTTCAACAAATACAGATGAAAGCATTACGATACTGGCAATGAAGAAAAACCAGTAGCTAAGCATGTTCATTAAAGGAGAAGCCATATCCCTTGCACCAATCTGCAACGGAATAAGAAAGTTAGAGAACGTACCACTTAAGCCTGCTGTTAATACAAAGAATACCAGAACGGTACCGTGTGTAGTAACCAGTGCATAATAAGCTTCAGCGCTAATACGACCACCTTTAGCCCATTTACCCAGGATATCTTCTAACCATGGAAAAGTAGAATCGGGGTAGCCCAATTGCAAACGGAATAAAACAGACATTAAACCACCAAGCACAGCCCAAACCATCCCTGTTATCAGGAATTGTTTTGCAATCATTTTGTGATCCATGCTGAAAACGTACTTGGAGATAAATGTCTCATGGTGATGCCCGTGATGTTCATCATGATGAGCATCATGCCCGGAAACACCCACGTTTGCATGCAGAACAGCTTCGTTACTCATATCAAACTCTTTATTGGACTATATAACTTATTCTAAAATTTTGTTTCAATGACATTACGTCAACACTAATTACTAAACTAGTGAGCCAGCGCCACTTTTTTAGTGCTGTCTACAACAGGTGTAGTGGCAGCGGCAGCTGGTGCGTTGCTAGGATCCTTATCAGGATTAGCCACCAGGTAGTTAGGTTTTTGTTTTGCCATCCAAACATCAAACTCTTCCTGCGTTACTACTTCAATGATCCCTTTCATAGAGTAGTGTCCGTTACCACACATCTGGTCGCAGCTTATCTCGTAGATAAAGTCAGGGTTACCTGTCTTCTCTTTCATTTCTTTGGTAGTGTACTTAGGAGTAAACCACAAAGTAGTGGGTGTACCTGGTACAGCATCCATTTTCATACGAAACTGAGGTAAACCTACGTCATGGATTACGTCTCTTGAACCAATGATCAGTTGAACCGGCTTGCCTTTTACACAATACATAGTTTGAGACTGAACGATATCATCGTTGTTAGCAGGATCAGCTTTCATATTAAATTTCTCCTGATCAGCCCAAACCTGACCCAGTGGGTTATTGTTTGCGTCGTCAATTACACGGAAATATTTTTTACCGAATTCGTTGTCTTTACCTGCATAACGGAATATCCAGCCAAACTGTTTACCTGTTACTTCCACACGCAGTGAATTGGCAGGAGCATCACTGGTAAAAGTAAACCAGTTACGTAAACCAATTACTACCAGAATAGTAAGAGTGATAGCTGGAACAACTGTCCAGATCAACTCCATGGTGTTGTTATGAGGGAAGAAGAAAACCTTGCGTTTTGGATTTTCCTGATACTTATAGGCAAATACAAACAATACTATTTGTGTGGCTACAAATACGAAACCTGTAATCCATAAGGTAACAATTAACATGGAATCTACCTTCTCACCTTGTTCGCTGGCGCTACCTACAGGCAATAAAGTTTTAGGATATAAAGCCTTGTTGCACAGGTAAACACCTATTAAGCCCAGCACAAGAAAAGCCACCATCAGGAAACCGTTAATCTTATTGCTTTGCGCACGGGATTTTTCTTCACCCTTCAACACAGATACGTACTCACTGGCTTTAGCAATCTGGAAGATCACCAGGAAAACCAGTACTATCACTGCGATGGTAAAAAACATTGACATAATCTCTTATTCTAGTTATTTTCTAAATCAATTATCTTCTGCTATTCCTCCAATCTTACGTATGGTGGATGATACTTTCTTTCAGGAAAGGATGGTATTTCGCAACCAGTGGTTTGGAAGCCAGCGCCCTGCCTACAAAGAATATAATCATACCAACAAAGAATGCAGCAATACCGAAATCCAGCCAGCCTAAGGTAACATGTTCTTTAGAAAGGCTACCCATTACCATTTGATAAAAATCAACCCAGTGACCGAATATGATTAATACCGCCATAAAGGTAATCAGCGTATAGTTTCTTTTTGCACCGCGTTTCATCAAAATCAGGATAGGACAAATAAAGTTGATGATCAGGTTCAGGAAGAAGATGCCTTTGTAAGCACCCTGAACACGGTGTTTGTAATAAATAGTTTCTTCAGGAATGTTTGCGTACCAGATAAGCATATACTGAGAGAACCACAGATATGTCCAGAAAATAGAGAAGGCAAACATGAACTTACCAATATCGTGCAGGTGTTCCTGGTTAGTGTATTCCAGGTAACCTTTATTTTTCATGTAAATAACAAACAAGGCAACCAGTGACATACCAGAAACAAAAGAGCTTGCGAAAGTATACCAGCTATACATGGTGCTATACCAGTGTGCATCAATACTCATCATCCACAACCAGGGGATAGTAGAACCTACCGTTAAAGCAAACCATACAATAAACAAGGCAGCAGAAACTGTGTTTCTCCAGATAAAACGCTGGCCTTCTTCACCGTTCATAGCTCTTTCATCTGCTTCAGAGCTTAATTTACGCATTCTTGCACCTAATAAACTCCAGCCACCAATAGCCAAAATAGTCCAGGTGATGTAGAATGTTGGGTTTAAGAAGCCTTTTTTACCGTTCAAGATAACATCACCCGATACCGCTTCTTTATCCAGCCAGTGGTAAATATGATGATTACCGGTTAAAACAACATAAAGTAAAATAACTAAGCTTATAACTCCGAAGATCGGAACCAAGGTAGAAATAGCCTCTGGTATACGACGGAATACCATTTGCCAGCCACCCAAAGCCAAAGTAGTAGCGCAAATGAAAAACATGCTTGCATTACATACCAGCATAAAGAATATGCTGTTGTACATGAGAGTACCTATGAATTCAACTTTTTCATGTTCGTTGCCCATGCCTTTGGTAACCAATCCTATAATGAAAGACAGTAAACCTATAGCGATCAGGGCTATCGACCATGTTTTCATTTTACCCGGAATCTCAAATTGCGCTCTGATAGATGCCATTGTATATCTTTTATCTCTGGTTAAATGATTTGCTCTTGTTTATTTCTTAGCAGTGGTGGTGCTATCCTGAGCAGCTGCTGGTGCAGCGGCAGGAGCAGAACCGCCTTTTGCTTCAGCTTGTTTTGCTTTAATGTAATGAATAATGCTCCAGCGCTGTTTGCGGCTTAATTGAGAAGCGTAACTTCCCATCAGGTTTTTACCGTATTGTACAGAGTAAAACATCTGGCCTTCAGGCATTGCTTCATACTTAGCGTCACCTACCAGGGTAGCAGGTTTAGCAGGATATGGACCATCACCACCTTTATACAGAGGACCATTGCCATCCAGTTTAGGACCATGACATATAGCACAGTTGATCAGGTATAAACGCTCTGCATTTTTCATTTCAGTTTCGTTCAAAGCCGCAACCGGGTTAGGTATTGATTTTGAAGCAAAATAGTTTGCAGTATCGCCAGCTTTGTCTTTTGCCAGTGAAAAAGGCATTTCTTCTCCACGTGCAACAGTACCGTCTACTGGTCTGTTATTATAGTTAATTCCTTTTTCTGCAAGGTTACTGTGATCGGCGTACGTTTCGTAAGCACGGCTGTAAGCCATATCAGGCATATACACACTTCCTGGCTTACGCTTAGCAGAATCACTGCAGCTAACAATTGTAACACCTGCTGCTGCCAGAACAAATATGATTGATAATTTTTTCATCTTACTTAAGTTCTATTCTTTTATGCAACTGTAGCTGTCGGTTCAGTAATTAATTGTTGATCCTCATCGTAACGGCCGTACCACCATCCATCTTCAGCAACCTGAACGTTCACTTCTTCAGCGCCGGTGCTTTTTAAGAAGGCTTGTAGCTCGTCAACATTTGTTTTGCTGGTACATTCAATAGCCATGATGAACAGGTCATCAGTAGCGCGGGCGTGGAAGTGATGCTTCTTTACAAAAGGTGCCAGCTGACACAGGAAGCAGAAAGTAAGTACCATACCTACTGCCGCAAATAATACCGTTAACTCAAAAGTAATAGGTACCCATGCCGGTAAAGCAAAGTGAGGTTTACCACCAATGTTTAAAGGCCAGTCTTTCGTAAATACCCATGAAATGCAGCTAAGGGCAGTAGTAGTACCGGTGATACCATATATGAAACCTGCAGTGTGCAGGCTGGTTTCCCGCATACCCAGCGCATGATCTAAACCATGCACAGGAAAAGGCGTATACACATCTTGTATTTTATAGCCTGCAGTACGTACCTTCTTTACCGCAGGAAACAATACCGCCTCATCGCTAAAAGCCCCAACAACAAATGTCTTTTTTGCCATAATATTTTGATTCAAAAGTCAAAAACCAAAAGTCTTTCTACTTTCTAATTTCTAATTCAATTAATGTGCGTACTCGTGAACAAACTCATCCACTTCCATTGTTTCTTCCTTGGTAACTTCTGCCTTATAGTTGTCACCGGTGGTTTTCAATACGTACTTGATTTCCGCGATGGCGATTACAGGGAAGTATTTCGCAAACAGGAAGAAGCAGGTAAAGAATAAACCGAATGTACCGGCGTAGAAGCCCATTTCCCAGGTAGAAGGACTGTAGTATACAGACCAGCTGGATGGTAAGTAATCGCGATACAGGGAAGTAACGATGATTACAAAACGTTCGAACCACATACCGATGTTAACGATGATACTCATGAAGAAGGTAACAAACAGGTTTCTTCTCATTTTCTTGCTCCAGAAAATCTGAGGGCTGATTACGTTACAAGCCATCATACCCCAGTAGCTCCAGCCATAAGGGCTGAACAGGTTGGCACGGCTGTACCAGAATGTGTAACCCTCGTATTTGTTCTGGCTATACCAACCCATGAATAACTCGGTTAAGTAAGCACAACCTACGATAGAACCGGTTAATACAATTACCTTGTTCATCGCTTCGATGTGACCCAGGGTAATATAATCTTCCAGTACAAAGATTTTACGTAACATCAACATCAGCGTTTGCACCATGGCGAAACCGGAGAATACCGCACCCGCTACGAAGTAGGGAGGGAAGATGGTAGTGTGCCAGCCAGGGATAACTGAAGTTGCGAAGTCAAAAGATACAATGGTGTGTACAGACAGTACCAGTGGAGTAGATAAACCCGCCAGTACCAGAGATAAACTCTCGTGACGCTGCCAGTGTTTAGTACTACCGGTCCAGCCGAAAGAAGCTACACCATATAATAACTTGCGTAATTTAGTTTTAGCGCGGTCACGAACTGTAGCGAAGTCAGGAATCAGACCTGAGTACCAGAACAGCAGTGATACGGTAAAGTAAGTAGAGATCGCGAACACGTCCCACAACAACGGAGAGTTGAAGTTAGTCCATAAAGGACCGCGGGTGTTAGGATAAGGCAGTACGAAGAACGCCATCCATACACGACCCATGTGGAAGATAGGGAACTGGCCTGCGCACATTACCGCGAAGATGGTCATCGCTTCTGCCGCACGGTTTACACCGGTTCTCCAACCCTGACGGAATAACAACAGGATCGCTGAGATCAAAGTACCGGCATGACCGATACCTACCCACCATACGAAGTTGGTGATATCCCATCCCCAACCCACGGTTTTGTTCAGGTTCCACTGGCCAATACCGTAAGTAACCTCCCTGTATACACTATATACACCAAACATCAGCAGACATACTGCGATGAAAAAACCAACATACCATAATTTGGTTGGCTTAGCTTCAATAGGGCGACAAATATCCTCAGTCACCTGGTGATAATCTTTATTACCAGTTACCAGTGGTTCCCTTAGCTGTGATTCGTACTTAAGATGCATTTGGTATGGTTTAGATCCGGGCTAACCCGGCTTTAACTTTAAATTCTTATTTCGCCTTCAATTTCCTTTTATCAATTAACCGTGATGAGCGGGAGCTTCTGCTTTTTCAGCTTTCTCTGCTTTATGAGCTTTATGCTCGCCGGCACGTTCATCAGAATTACGCACTTTAGCCAGGTAATTTACGTTAGGCAGTACATGAATTTGCTCTAACGCATAGTATAAGCGGTTAGGGTTTTCAGTACGAGCCTTGTAAATATCGCTTTCTTTATCGTTTACGTTACCGAAAACAAAGCAATCGCTAGGACAAGCTGATTTACAAGCCACATCCAGATCAGAATCTTTCAGCGGTCTGCCTTCTTTCTTAGCTTTCAGTTTGCCATCCTGTAAACGTTGTACGCAGAATGAACATTTTTCAATCACACCACGTGAACGAACTGTAACGTCTGGGTTCAGTACCATTCTGGTTAAGTCGTCGTTCATGTTCAGAACCACTTCATCCAGTTCACCAGTCTGGTTGTCCGGGAAGCTGTCAGAACCTGTGTAATCAGCCCAGTTGAAGCGACGAACCTTGAAAGGACAGTTGTTAGCGCAATAACGGGTACCAATACAACGGTTGTAGGTCATTTGGTTTAAACCTTCAGAGCTGTGGTTGGTAGCAGCTACCGGACAAACGTTTTCACAAGGAGCGTTGTCGCAATGCTGACACATCATTGGCATAAACACTACATCCGGATTATCAACATCACCACTGTAGTAACGGTCAATACGTAACCAATGCATATCGTGATAACGCATTGCTTCTGATTTACCTACAACAGGAATGTTGTTTTCGATGTTACAAGCCACTACGCACGCACCGCAACCGGTACAAGCGTTCAGGTCTATGCTCATACCCCACTTAATACCTGGACGGTCGTAAGTTGGATAGATGGTTCCTTTTTCTTCGTAATGTTCTAAACCACCCCATGGTTTCAGTTCTTCTTCCCTTTCTTCACGGATTTGTCCGGGATCGGCCAGGAAAGCAGACAGTGGTAATTCTTTTACAACTTCGGTACGTACACCTTGTGATGTATCGTAACGGTTGTGTGTTTGTGTTAAGGCTACATCGTATGTTTCACCTTTTACCACTTCAATTTTTACGTCAGCTGCAGTGTAATCTACAGTAGCGCCTTTTAAAGCAGCCAGGATGAAAGCGTTTTGACCAACACCTTTGGCAGCCTTACCTACTTTTTCAGAACGTCCGTAACCTACAGCGATACCGATGGTATCAGCCTGGGTACCAGGAATGATCAAGGCAGGTAATTGTATAGTTTTACCGTTAACGGTAACTTTTACTACTTTTTTAGCAGGACGTGTTTCGTAAGCATCCGCCTGACCATTGTTGTTCAGATCGATGTCTAACAGCGTTCTTGCCATAGCAGGAGAAACGATAACATAGTTATCCCACACTGCACGGGTGATTGGATCTGGTAATTCCTGCAGGAATGGGTTACTGGCACCCTGGCCTTCACCGATACCTACTTTTTGATATAATACCAGTTCAACACCTTTCTTAGGAGCGCTTACTGCAGAGATAGCAGCAGTGGCAGCACCAGCGTTAAACGTAGCAGCTGTAGCAGCAGCTTCAGTTGGGTTGATAACACCATCTTGTAAAGCCTTGTCCCATGCTGTTTCGTTACCCAGTTTAGCAATCCAGTATTGTTTTACCAGACCCAGGTAATCAGTAGTAGCACCACTCCATTTTAACAGGCTGTCCTGCCACTGGCGTGTTTTGAATAATGGGAAAATAGTAGGCTGTATCAGAGAGAAGTAACCAGTTTTTGGTTCTGCATCACCCCAGCTTTCCAGGTAGTGATGATCAGGAACAACAATCTTACATAAAGTTGTTGTTTCATCTTCTTTCGCGTTGAAAGAGATGGTAGTGGTTACTTTTTGTAAACCGCTTTTGAATTTGTCAGCAGCAAACCAGCTGTAAGCAGGGTTTGCACCGTGAATCAATAACGCTCCAACTTTGCCGGCATTCATATCTTCTACTAATGCTGCAAATTCAGAATCGATACCCTGACGGTTATTTAAAGTAGCAGACCAGTCGATGGTTTTACCACCAGCCTGTAACGCTTCGTTGATAGCGTTTACTACAATCTGAACATTTACATCGTTGCTGGCACATACTACTAAAGCCTGGCCTTTGTTGGCAGCCAGTTCTTTGGCAGTTTTAGTAATGCCTTCGTTTAATTTTGCGTCAAAACCGCTTACAGCCTGACCATTGATCGCATTCAGTAAGGCTACTGCAATAGCACCCCATTCTGAAGGACGACAAAGGATTCTTTCGTCAGCAGCTGCACCAGTAGAGCTTAACACACTTTCAAACTGGAAGTGCTTGCTCATGCTTGGGTTTTTCTCGTCTATTCTTCTGTTGGGTGCATATTGTTTTGCAAACTCAGCAGGAGATAACCAGGTTGCTAAGAAATCAGCTCCGATAGAAGCGATTACTTTAGCATTATCGAAACGGTAAGAAGGAATTGCCTTTTTACCATAAGTAGCTTCGTTAGCAAGTAAGATACCGCTGTAAGAAACCGCATCGTAAGTAACTTGACGGCTACCTGGATATTTAGCTAAGAACTGGGCAATTACTTCTTTAGTAGTAGGAGATACAATTGAAGTAGTTAAGATAACAACAGGAGCGCCACCCAGGTTGCTTAAACCGCTGGCAACTGCTTTATCTGCTGCATCGAAGGTTACTTCTTTGCCGTTGATAGTTGGGAAACGTAAACGTGCTGTATCATACAGGTCTAACACAGAAGCTTCCGCTCTGGCAGTTGTACAACCTTTATATAAAGGACTAAGATCGTTACCTTCTATTTTGATGGGACGGCCGTCTCTTACTCTTGCCAGAACACTCAACACATCACCATCCTGCACATAGGTAGTAGCATAATAATTAGCTACACCAGGTACAATATCTTCTGGTTTATTGGCAAAGGGGATTGCTTTTTTAACAGGTATCTCACAGCTCGCAGCTACCGCAGCAGCGGCAGTGCTAAAGCCCAAATATTTCAGAAAATCTCTTCTGGGAGTAGCTGTCTCAAGGAAGCCTTTGCTATCGGATTCGAAAGGAAGTTGTTCCTGGAACTCATCTTTACCAGATTGCTGAAATGCTTCTGATTCATTCAGCTCACCAAAACTTTGCCAGTACTTTTTCTGCTCCATTATATCTATTTGATAATATTCGATAATTGGTAAAACGGGTCTCTTTGATCTTTATACGATCGGGATATCCTATTAATAGTGACATTTTTGACACTCAGTACCACCGATCATTTCTACAGTAACACCTTTAGTGCTGTCTAACTTACCGTTTTTCAGCTGCTCGTGGTACTTCTCGAAAATGCTGTAGTAGCCATTGTCTTTGAACTGAACCTGAGTAGTGCGGTGACAGTTAATACACCAGCCCATGCTTAAGTCAGCAAATTGCTTCACTTCGTCCATTTTGTTGATCTCGCCGTGACAGGTTTGACACTGTACTTTACCAGCCATCACGTGTTGTGAGTGGTTGAAATAAACGTGATCAGGAAGATTGTGAATGCGTGTCCATTCAATAGGAGTTGCTTTAGAAGCATCCCATGGTTTACCCGGAGTATAACCAGCATATTTATATAACTTCTGGATTTCAGCAGTACCATTTACTTCTTCACCTTCTGCGTTATACAGTTTCTCTTTACCTGAATATTCATTGATAGCCAGGTGACAGTTCATACAAACGTTCACTGAAGGAATAGTAGCCTGCTTGCTTTCCTGTGCATTACCATGACAGTACAAACAGTTGATCTGGTTGATGCCGGCGTGCACTTTGTGAGAGTAGAAGATTGGTTGTTTAGGCTCGTAGCTTTGTGTGCGGCCTAAACCGATAGCACCTTTAACAGTGAAGAAGCCACCTACTAAGAATAAGATTACCGCAACGAAAGCGATGTAGGTTTTGTTTCTCCAGAAAGGAACTGGTTCGTGTGCAGGAATTCCGTCTTTGTCATCAGCCAGTTTACGCAGGTTTGCGTTAACCTGTAACAAGATGAAAGCAACTACGGCTAAAACTAAAGTAAGGATACCAAACAGTAAGGTGTTGTCACCTTCAGCTGCTGCTGCACTTACTTCACCACCAGGAGTACCAGTTGCTGGAGTTGCTGTAGCAGTTTTGTTAATGTAACCCAGAATTGCATCAATTTCCGCATCAGTTAAGTTCGGAAATGTGTTCATCGGAGTTTTGTTGTACTCATTGTACAGGTTTACCGCATAAGGGTAACCACTTTTAATTACAGCCTGGTTATTCTTAATCCACGCGTGTAACATTTTTTTGTCAGGCCAGCGGTCTTCCACACCTGCAAGGGCGGGACCGGTTAATTTCTTACTTACAGCGTGACAAGATGCACAGTTTGCCGAAAACAACGCTTTACCATCCTGAGCGAAAGCACCATTTCCCAACTGCAATATAAAAGCCAGTGTGAATCCAAATATCAACTTCCCGGCAAAACGACTTAGGTGGATCATATTCACAATTCTGTTGTGTAGATGTGGAAAAATATCCGTGAACGGGTGCAAAAATATGACACGATGCTGACAAAAAACCATCACCTTAAAAATTTTTTTAACCACATGTAGCTTGCATTTCAGCGATTTGTCTGAAAATTGCGTGGAGAAAGCAGTTATAATTTTTGTCAAGGGGGCTTTATTAACAACGAACTGAACATATTGTTTACTGCCATATAAAATAAAAGAGCAAATATGACGACAGATAAAAACAACGCTACCATAAAGATTGCAGTTTTTGCTTCCGGCGCCGGATCGAATGCACGTAAGCTGATTGAGCATTTTAATAGCACTATCTCCTCCCCACTATCGAAGGGTATAGAAGTGGCCCTGGTGGTGAGTAATAAAATAGATGCCGGCGTTTTACAAATTGCCGCTGAGTTCCAGATTCCAACCCTGATTATTGAGAAGGAGAAATTTTTCAGGGGTAACGGTTACGTAGATGAATTAAAGCAATCGGGGATTGATTTTGTGGTACTCGCCGGATTTTTATGGAAGATACCTTCTACCCTGGTACAGGCGTATGCTGGTGCCATGGTGAACATTCACCCGGCCTTGTTACCCAAATATGGGGGGAAAGGCATGTACGGCAATTTTGTGCATGAAGCCGTAATTGCTAATAAAGAACCGGAAAGTGGTATTACCATACATATGGTAGACGAAGTATTTGATAACGGCGCGCATTTATTCCAGGCTACCTGCCCTGTGCTGGCAGATGACACCCCGGCTACACTGGCGCAACGCATTCATCAGCTGGAACACGCACATTATCCAAGGGTGGTGGAAGAAACCATTCGTAAAACGGGGAAAGCGTAATTAGTAAAGAGAAAACAGCCGGATTGCTATTGGCAAATTCTTATCCGCATTGTCAGTGATCGAAAATACCTCCGGCTGATTCATTTTATTGGTTTATAGCACGTTGAACAACGTATGCTCGAAACGGATTAAAAAGCTATTGGCCGAATAACGGCTTAATGTGCTGTATAATTGCTGACGGTAACCTACATCTATCCGGGTTTGGCTATTAATGATAAACTGTATGGCCGGAGCGATGTCCAGGAACGATTTATTATTATTCAAACTGTGTTGGCCCAATAATTCTACCATCAGGTTAAAATTCAACTGACCGTAATGGGTATAGCTGGATGGATAAAGCAGCCTGCCGGTAGACAGTGAATAATTCATGGCCTCACCCGGAAAACCGGTTTGACGGCTGTTGCCCACCACCTGTTCGAAACTGACACTGGCCGAAATGGCCTGTTTGTGCAATAATTGGGTAGCTATAAACCCTAGCTCATAACCTTTTTGTAAGCCGTTGGTTTCAATTTCTTCCTTCACGCGGCTTACCCCGGAACTGCCTGCCCTGCCAAAAGCAGCCAGCCGAAAATGGCGATACATATTATCAGTGGTGTAAAAACGGTATTTGGCGTAAACCCCACCACCTTCTACCCGGGTGGTGCCATTGCTATTACTTACATATCCCTCGCCGTGAAGCATCAATTTTTTGTTGACACCCAACATTACCTCCGGAAGCAGTTGATAATCAGGTGTTCCGGTCATGCGCTGGGTCATAATATTACTGGTTAGCCGCACACCCATCGATTTGGCCGGCATGTTACTGGCCGGCTCGGAAAACACAAACAATTCCTGTGCATGGCTGATGCATGCAGTAAATAAAAGGCCAGCCCACAAGCTGCCGGCCTTGAAATATTTTGTCATACGTTCTTCTTCTTATTGCATGGTTACATGATAAATGCGTTGTTGCTGGCCTGAAGCGTTTTTCATTTTTCCGCTTTCAAAGCAGGTCATTGTAGTAGCAGAAGCATACAATTTCCTGTCTTTTTCAGGCAAAAAATCTTTGTCCAGCACCAGCAGCTTTTGCTCGCCCTGCAACGTGGTGTTTTGCACCTTCATAAAATGGAACGTACTGTTGTTCACTTTTACATGTGAATCGTTTTCAATAGCTGTGTTGGCAAAATTGGCTTTCACCTCCATGGCAGCCACAGAAAAACCGGCGTCTAATACGGCATCTTTTAAAGCATCGAGACTGATAACCGCGTCGGGTTTAAAAGTGATCAGGTAGCCGGAGTTTTCAATATCAGCTTCTACCGTGTTCACAGCAGGCTGTTTTTGTAAAGCTTTAAAAATGGCTTTACTGCACATACTGCAGGTAAGACCACTGGCTTTTACATATACCGAAGTAATTTCCTGGGCAGAACCAGCCACAACGGCCAGCACTACCAGGGCAAATGCAAATACTAACTTTTTCATACTCATTTTTTATGCGTGTGTAATGACTTATTGTTTTTTCCTTTCGTACTGGCAACACTCATCTAACTCGCCATAAGCCTTGTCGTCTGCTTTGTATTTTTCAGTGTCGTAACCTACTGCTGCAATTTTCTTTTGTACAGAGTCGGTATTCACTTTAGCAGGATTGTAAGACAGGGTGAGTTGCTTTGTGTCTTTATTCCAGTCGGCCTTGGTTACGCCTGGTTGTTTGGCAGCGGTTTCAATTTTCTTTTTGCACATGCCACATTCACCGTTTACTTTAATAACCACGGTTTTGATTTCCTGGGCAAACAGAGATACAGTCAGGATAGCACAAACGGCTACCAGTAACATTTTAATTGATTTCATACAATTACTTTTTTAATGGAATGATGGGAAATAAGAACACTGTTGGTAACCTGTTGCTACGGGTACAAACAGGATTGGCCATACCGGAAGGATGGCTGTATGCATAAAAAATGAGTATCAGATACGAAATACGCAGTTACGTACAAACAAAGGAACCTCGCTGGCAAGCGGAGGAGAATGCGGGGAAGGGAATAAAACGGGCTGTTCAGCAATAGCTGTAATACCTGCGTGGTATTGGTGAACTGGTTGATATACCACAGGAGCCTGCATCAATTCTATAAAAGCAGATGCCGTGTGGTCTTTCTCCAGTTTTACCAGTTTATGCTCGTCTTTGCAGCAGCTTTTGCCAGGCGCAGCGGATTTTTTCATTCCACATTTACCGCATTTATGGCTGTCGTTGTCTACCAGGCTTACCCCCAGCAACTTGCCCATGCAAAAATGCAGGTGCAAAGTAGCGCCGGAAGAAACTCCCAGGTACAGAACAGCTAATATGGCTACTACGAGCTTTTTCATTATCCTTTCAAAAGTAAACAGGATTTGCCGGATGATATTTATAAAATTTCCTAAAAAAATTGCAACATCCTGTTTACCTCGTATTTATTTTATCCGCAATTGCCGTCGGTAGTGCAGGTTTCGCCCTCATTTACTTCCAGAGTGGTTGGTTGCTGCTGCCACTCAGCAAATGATTTTTCCAGGATTTGCAAAAAGGCTTCACTTTCCTGCGCACCGGAAACAGCATAACGCCTGTTCATTACAAAAAACGGTACCCCGTTTACACCTAACGCTTTGGCTTCCATTACATCCAGCTGCACCTGGCTGGCATACGTGTATTTTTCCAACATCTCACTCACCGCCGCCCTATCCAGCCCCGCTTCTACTCCCAGTTCTGTTAAAGTGGCTTTTTCCGACACGTTTTTGCCATCGATAAAGTAAGCACGAAACAGAATTTCTTCCATTTCATCTCCTTTACCAGCTGCCTTAGCCATCTGGATGAGGCAATGTGCCCGGTAGGTGTTAGCTAAAACCGTGTTTTCCATGTTGAAATGCAAACCCGCGTCTGCAGCCATGGAGGTAACACGCTCCTGTATCTGGCGCACCTGCTCTACCGGCCAGCCCTTGGTTTTGCTTAAATATTCTTCAAGGTTTTTATACACACCATCTTTCAAATCAGGGTTGAGTTGAAAACTGCGCCATTCTACCTGTAATTGATCTTTATGTGGAAATTGCTCCAGAGCTTCTTCAAACCTGCGTTTGCCTATATAGCAAAAAGGACAGGCTACGTCACTCCATATCTCTACTTTCATACAATAACGTTTAACCAGTAACCCAAAGTTACGGCTTCTTTACAGAGGATCATTTTTATGTTCTTTCCGGTATTTTTTGAATAAATCCAGCCCGATTTTGATGTTTCCCTTTAAATCGGGCCGGGCGCGGAGGTGGATACTGGCTCCCATTTTAGCATGGGCACCCTTGTTTTTAGGTTTTTCCTGTGGGGTAGACAAAAAACTATGCAGCGGAATCTGGATACTGATATCTGTATTTCCCCGCAGACTGTACAAACCTTCTACATAGAGGGTCATAACGGTAGATTGTATTTCCATACGCTGGATGCGCATTTCACTGTCTTTGATAATAAGGCTGTCTTTCAATTCGGCAAACTGTACATGGCTAAGGTCTTTATCGCGAAACACAAAGCTTTTAATATTTTCCAGTGGTTCAAATTTGATCAGCTCTCCATCTTTGACAGAAAAATACACCAGGCCATTCATAGTATTGGATACAATATCCCCTTTACTGTCCAGGTTCAGCCGCAGTTTGGCGTTGGTACTCAATCGTCCCCGCAGGTTTTGAGAACTAAGCCCTTTTAAACCAAAATTGTCGAAAGCATAAAAAGCCCGCCGTATATCCACATTATTTAAAGCAATACGGGTAGAAGCCACGTGCTGGCTGCCATCCTGTGTGATGGTACCCTGCATTTGCAAAGATCCGCCTGCATGATCTACACTTACCTGTTGTATATCCCAGCTGTCGCTGCTGAAAACGACTTCGCCGTTTAAGCTGGTAGCAGTAAAGTGATTGAGTTCAATGGTATCTGCACCAATTTTTAGATGGAAGGTGCCTTTTTCCAACAGGTCATCAAATTTCCCCGCTACCTGCGACATGGATTTCATACGCCTTCCACCAGAACTTGCCTGTCGCTGTTTTTTGCTGAACAGCGTGCGAAAATCGGCCAGGTTTAAAAACGGTGTACGCAGTTCACAAAATAAGCTGGCTTTTTGTTCGGCCTTTTCCAGCGTAAGCGAACGAAGATCTTTTCCTTGAAGGTTAACCGTAAAATGGTTTTTACCTACGTTACACTCCATATTGGTAGTATGAAGGTCGTCCGGAGAAAAAGCAATTTCCCCGTTACAATGTGAAAACAGAAGATTCCGGGGTTCATATTGAACAGCGCCATCCTTCACTATTAATTTACCACTGAGATATTGGGTAACATTGGTGTTAATAGCAACAGGACCATTATACTGTAAAAATATCTGTGCTGTGCCGTTTACAAAATGGAGAGTTTGTAATCCCGTTTTGCCTTCCAGCGCCGACAATGCACAACTGCTTTTTACATCAAAAAAGAGATTCGGGTGTACCAGGTTGGTGAGCATGATCTTCTCCCCTTCAAACACAGCACCGCCCCAGCCCGCTGAAAAATGATTGAGCGCTATCTGTGAGTTTTCATCTATGTAAGGCAGGGTATCGCTGACTGCATTGGTAAAAGATGCCGTGAAAAAACATTGATCGAAACGGGCCAATGGTGTTATCAGAGCATTATCTGCCACTTCGCAATATACATTTACCCGGGGCCGGTGACCGCCCGTGAGTTTTCCCTGTAATGAGACCGATACATTCAAAGGCTTTTCAAAATTGATAATGCCCAGCCGCTGTTGTATACGTTGGTTTAAAATAGAAGCAGCCTGCTGATACATCACCTTTTTAGTATTGGCTTCTATAGAAAATTGCGACTGGGTGCTATCGCCCAGTACAAAGAATCCTTTGATGTTAAAAGGTTGGTTGTCGATTTTTACACGGGTATCAGGAAAAGACAAGGTTTTGCTGTTGGTGTTATATGCCAGCTTCCAACGGGCTTCCAGTGTTTTATTGGTAAAATAACTGCCCCGCTCCAGGTTAAAGCCCAACCCTTTTATCAGCACATTTTCTCTCAGGTCAATGGCATACACAGTGTCCTTTTTACGCACGGTAGCATCCAGCTTTTTAAAAGCGATTTCAAAACGTTTGTTTTTGATCGCGTTTTCTGAAACAGCCGTAATGTTTTGCAAAGCCACTTCTTCAATCATCACCTGCCGGCGGGTAGTGGAATCTTTGGGGCGGGGTTGTTTAATAGCCAGCAAATATTTATTGGTGTAACCTGTGGAATCAGTAAAAATATGCACCGTTCCCTCAGACAGTTTTACATACCGTACTATTACCTTTTTACGCACAATGGCCATAATAGGAATGCGGGTAGAAACTTCCTTTACATCCAACAGTGGCTTATGATACAACGAATCGGTAATAGTTACCTGCTGCAATACAATGTTGATGTTAGGAAAATAACCCCAGGCATTTACTTCCAGGTTTTGCACATGAACATCGCCCTTGAGCGCTTCACTGAGCTGGGAATTGATGCGTTGCAGTAATTCGCTTTTGTGGGAGGAAATATAAACCTGGGCGATAATGATAATAACAGCAATAAGGCTGATAATAATTAATACAATCAGCGCACTTATCCTTACCAGTTTATGCTGCATCCATTCTTTCATAGGTTTATTGGTATGTTAACGAATGGTCTTTTTTATCTCCTGCCACAGATCGCGGTAACACTGTGCGGCATAACTACTATTGGCAAAATCGAACAAAGGCAATTGGTTCACACCCATTTTCTCCACATCGCTGAGATAGGGTATATAGTTTTTAAAAAAGATCTTGTCTTTATAAAACGTCTGTACAATTTCGTGATGCAGGTTTTTACGATGATCCACCATGCTGAAAAAGCATTTGATCTTAGCCGTGTCCAGATCATGCTCCGTAAAGTAATCCACCACTGTTTCGTAAGAACGTATGGAAAGTGTGGTAGGTATATTAGGCATCAGCACCCAGTCCGCCGCATGAAAAACATTATCGTGTAACAGGGAAATCCCCGGAGGACAATCCAGAAAAACAATATCAAAACCTTTTACATTGCTAAGCAGGTTTTTGATTTTCTTTTTGCTCTGCTTCATTTCATCCAGCACCACATCTGCATTACGGGCAGAAAGGTCGGCCGGGATTACCCATAAATTTTCGTAAGCTGTTTCGTGAGCCGCATCGGCAATTGAAATTTCGTCGGTAAGCAGTTTCCTGCTTACATTTTTAACGTCCGATTCTACGTTGAAGTAATAAGAAGAAGATCCTTGCGGATCAAGATCCCATACCAGCGTCTTCCACCCATCTGCCGCTGCCAGGTAAGCGAGGTTCACTGTAGAAGCAGTTTTACCCACACCTCCTTTCAGATTGTATAAGGCCAGTGAAATCATAGTAACGGTTTTAAAAGGGAATATACTATTTTTTCATCGCTTCCAGCTCTTTCTGAAGCCTGAACATCTCGTCTCGCAAGCGGGCAGCTTCTATGAAATCCAGGTCGCGTGCTGCTTTTTCCATCTCTTTTTTCACTTTCGAAATGCCCTTTTCCACTTGCGGAATGGTTTTGTACACCTCCTGCTCTTCCGCTGCCATGTGTACAATATCTTCATCCGGCTGTATAGCGTATTTATCTTTTGTATCGTAGCCCTTAATATCCAATACAGAAGTCTGCTTCATAATCTGCTCTATCGACTTCTTCACCGTTGTAGGCGTTACACCGTTTAATATATTGGAAGCAATCTGCTTTTCGCGGCGGCGATTGGTTTCGTCAATGGTACGTTGCATGCTCTCTGTCATCTTATCGGCATAAAAGATAACAAGGCCATCCACGTTACGGGCCGCACGACCCGCCGTTTGGGTTAAAGAACGCTCGTTACGAAGAAAACCCTCTTTATCAGCATCCAATATAGCAACCAGCGAAACTTCGGGCAGGTCAAGACCTTCCCTTAACAGGTTTACACCCACCAGCACATCAATCTCGCCCAAACGCAACTGGCGTAATATTTCTACCCGTTCCAGCGTATCCACATCGCTGTGTATATATTTCGATTTTACATTAATGCGTTGCAGGTATTTATCCATCTCTTCCGCCATACGCTTGGTTAACGTAGTAACCAGGGTACGGTCGCCCTTTTTAACGCGCTTATCAATTTCGTTTAACAGGTCATCAATCTGGTTAACACTGGGACGTATTTCAATGGGTGGATCTAACAAACCGGTAGGTCTTACCACTTGCTCTACAACCATACCGCCGGTTTGTTCCAGTTCAAAATCGCCCGGAGTGGCACTTACATAAATGGTTTGTCCCGTCATCGCTTCAAATTCGTGAAAGTTAAGCGGTCGGTTATCCAGTGCGCTGGGCAAACGGAAACCATAATCTACCAGCACCATTTTACGACTACGGTCACCACCATACATACCGGCTATCTGCGGAATGGTTTGGTGACTTTCATCTATCACACATAAAAAGTCTTTCGGGAAATAATCCAGCAAACAGAAAGGACGTGTGCCCGGATTACGGCGGTCGAAAAAGCGGGAATAGTTTTCAATACCATTACAGTAACCCAGTTCCCGTATCATTTCCAGGTCGTATTCCACCCGTTCTTTCAAACGCTGCGCTTCCAGCAGTTTACCTACAGATTTGTAGTACTCTACCTGCGCCATCATTTCATCCTGTATCTCGTACATGATCTGCTGCTGCATGTCTTTCGGCGCCAGGTAAAGGTTGGCCGGGAAGATAGCTGCATTATCAACAGTGGCAATACGCTTGCTGGTAGTTACATCAATACTTTCTATCTCTTCAATTTCATCACCAAAGAAAGTAATACGGTAACCGTAGTCGTTGTACGGCAGGTTAATATCCACCGTATCGCCTTTTACGCGAAAGGTGCCACGCTTAAATTCTATCTGTGTGCGGGTATAGGTGCTGTTTACCAGGCTATGCAAAAAAGCCTGCCGGCTCAGCATCTGGCCCCGGTGAATGCGTATGATTCCGTTTTCAAATTCGGTAGGGTTACCCATACCGTATATACAGCTTACGCTGGCTACCACAATAATATCGCGGCGGCCGGTGAGCAGTTCGCTGGTTGCCTGCAAACGCAGTTTGTCCAGCTCTTCGTTAATGCTTAAATCCTTTTCTATGTAAGTATCGCTCACAGGCATGTAAGCCTCGGGCTGATAATAATCGTAATAGCTTACAAAATAGCCTACCGCGTTATCAGGAAAAAACTGTTTAAACTCACCATACAGCTGTGCCACCAGTGTTTTGTTGTGCGTAAGCACCAGTGTAGGGCGCTGCACATTGGCAATAACATTGGCAATGGTATATGTTTTACCTGAACCGGTAACACCCAGTAAAGTTTGATACATTTCTCCATCATTCAATCCATCTGTTAACTGGGCAATAGCAGAAGGCTGATCTCCACCGGGAGAGTACGGTGCGTGTAGTGTAAAAGGCATAATATTCGTATAGCAAGTTACGAATATGTCACTTGTGAGAATGTTAAAAGCTTTGTGCCAGAAAAACGCGGGCTGACCGGAATATTGTAATTTTAAAGTACATAGACATTATCAAACACATGTTTTCCCACGAAGAAATTAAGAAGCGGGTTGCTGAATACGCAGCCGATTACGTAGAAGCGGGCATGACCATAGGCATCGGCACGGGCAGTACAGTGTACTGGTTATTACAGGAATTGGGTAAACGTGTGCAGCAAGGCCTGCATTTTAAAGCCGTACCCACCTCACGACAAACACAAACACTGGCCACTGAACTGGGTATTTCACTGGTAGACCTAAACAACGTAGACCAGTTGGTACTTACCCTGGATGGTGCAGATGAAGTAGCCCCCGGTTTACAATTGATTAAAGGAGGAGGTGGTGCATTATTACAGGAAAAAATTGTAGCCGCTGCTTCGCGCCAACTGATTATACTGGCCGATGAAAGTAAAATGGTGAATGTGCTGGGCAGGTTTCCCTTGCCTGTAGAAGTAATTCCATTTGGATGGAAGCAGGTACAGAAGAAAATAATACAGCAACTTGGCTGTCAGCTGGTGGAGTTAAGGGAGAAGAACGGGGAAACTTTTGTGTCCGATCATGGCCACTATATACTGGATTGCCACTTCTCGCAGATAACAGATACACCTGAGCTCAATGAAGCTATACATAACATACCCGGTGTAGTAGAAACTGGATTGTTTCCGAACATGGCAGATATAGCGGTGGTGGGTTACGCAGATGGGCGCATTACCACCACCACCAGTACTTTACCATAATATTGTTAGCCCGCCAGTTTTGCCAGCAGGTATAAATGATCAGCCAGCTGGCGAATGGCATCGGCAGCCAAATTAATTTGTTCCTGCGCCTGATTCCACTTACGCTGTTCTATAGCTTCCCGTATACCCGGCATTGTTTTTACACCATAGCCCGTATAAAATCCGGGAGCATATAAAGTATGTTTAAACCAGGGACGGCTAGGCAATCCCTTCGGATTCATTAACTGTTGCTCTGCCTGGAATAATAATTTATTGATAGGCCCATGATCGTTGGTGGTAAGCAAAAACCTGCTCAACGAATCTCCCGCCAGCCGGGTTACTTTATCAAAATCCTGCATGGCGTTTTGCAAAGGCGAAAAATCCATATAAGGCAATTCCTCCTTTGGCTTTGGCGCAATACTCAACGTTTTAGGATCAGCTGCCAGTTTATAAGCACGACCACGTAGTATCTGGTTTTCTACATTGGTAGCTTCCCGCATCTGTTCTACCTGGCTCATTAGATCGGTAACATATCCGTTTACGGTTGTATATAATGTACGGAAATTAAAAGGCAGGATTTCTGCATTTGCCATTCTCAACGCTACACGACCCGCAGTTTGTGCCAACGCTGCTCCATATAAAAAGCCAGAATCTTTAAAACGTACATAGTTGCTGTAGGAATCATAAATAGAATGATACTCTCCGCCATCATCTTCTCCACCAAACTCCAGGTTTAAACTGGGCACACCCACATGCTGCAGAAAAGAAGTATAATCAGAACCTGAACCCAGCGCACTTAAACTGAGTGATCTTTTAGCCAACGCATCTTTACGGGCAATAAGGGTAGATGCTTTAATAATATCATTTGCCTTTCTACGTTCGTAAACACTTACTTTGGTTTGTGGATCAATCACTGCTTTGGCAATATCATCCATTAAAGGCTCCAGGGCATGTGAACCGCCAGCCTGTAAAAAGCCGCGACCATTGCCATCGGTGTTGATATAAATAACTGCCTTTTGTTCCAGTTCATCCGCGTGTGCTTCTACCCATTCGGTGGAACCCATTAAACCCGGCTCTTCTCCATCCCATGCACAATACACCAGGGTGCGTTGTGGTTTCCAGCCTTGTTTCACCAGTTGTCCAATAGCTTTTGCTTCTTCCAGCAAAGCAGCCAGGCCACTAACCGGATCAGCAGCACCATTTACCCAGGCATCGTGGTGGTTACCTCTTATTACCCATTCATCAGGATAAGCCTCTCCCTGCATAGTAGCAATAACATCATAACAGGGTGTTTGCTTCCATTCGCATTCTACATGTAAATGCACTTTGGCGCTGCCCGGACCTACATGATAGGTAATAGGCAAAGCACCACGCCAATCTTCCGGAGCCACAGGGCCACCCAATGCTTCCAATAAAGGTTTAGCATCGTGATAGCTGATAGGCAGTACCGGTATTTTTAATAAGTTGGCTGCTTTAGATCTTTCCAGCCTGGGCGCATTTTCTGTAGAAGCGATATTAGGAGTAAGCGGGTCGCCGGGATACACTACCATATCCATTACCGAACCACGCTGCACACCATATTCATTTTTGAAAGCACCTTTTGGATACACCTCGCCCTGGTAATACCCATCATCTTTGGGATCGGAGTAAATGATACAACCTATAGCGCCATGTTCCTGCGCTATTTTAGGTTTAATGCCACGCCAGGACCGGCCATATTTGGCTATTACAATTTTGCCGTTCACATCAATGCCCAGCTTTTCCAGCTGTTCATAGTCAGAAGGCAGCCCATAGTTTACAAACACCAGTTCTCCATTCACATCCCCATCTGCACCCCAGGCATTATAAGTAGGCAATTGCCCTTCCTGTGATGAACTGGGATCTTCTTTTACAGCCAGCTCTTTCAGTACTGCTTTGTATTTGGTGGGATAGGTTAATTCCAGTTCACGCACTTTGGGTGTGGGAAACAAAACCTGGAAGGTTTCAATATTGACAGTAAAACCGTACTCCTTAAACCGGGCCGCTACTTTCCCGGCCACTGCTTTACCTGCAGCAGAACCTATATGATGCGGACGGGCAGAAAATTCGTAAATGGTTTTGCCAATATTATCTGCACTGATCAGCTGGTCGAACCTCGCTTCGTTTTGCAGTTGTGTCTGGCTGGCTTTTTCGGTAAAACCTGCCAACGGTTTGGTATTGGATTGTGCTAAAGCTGCACTACTCATCAGTAGTAAACCTGCCATTGCACCGGTAACAATTGTGGGTTTCATTTTATGCTGAGATTTAGGTGTGAATGCCCCTCGATAAATAACCCGTGTAATCAGGCACATCAGCCTCATATTCACTTTTCATGTAAGGAGAGGTCATAAGAAAATCTGCCGTGGCCCTATCCATGGCCATAGGAATGTTCCAGGCAACTCCTAAACGAAGCAATGCTTTTACATCACTATCGTGCGGCTGCGCTTCCATCGGATCCCAGAAAAAGATCATTACATCTATATCGCCCGTTGCAATCATTGCCCCCAGCTGCTGGTCACCGCCCAGCGGACCACTTAGTACCCGCTTTACCGGTACGCCCAGCATTTGTTCCAGCAATTTACCTGTTGTACCTGTAGCTATTAAATCATGCTGCGCCAAATGCTCTTTATTGGCAGTAGCCCATTCTATCAAATCTGCTTTCCTGTTATCATGCGCAACCATGGCAATCCTTTTGTTGATTGCTAGTTTTTTAATTTTCGGCATACGCAATAATAAGATATTTCCACATAGTAACATCTGCTTCAAATTGCAGTAAAGCTGCATTGGATTTTGAGCTATTTAGTCAGTAACTGCCGCCTGATACGGCTAAGGCTTTCAGGCGTAATACCGAGGTAAGAAGCAATATGAATAAGGGGTACACGATTGGCAATATCCGGATGGGAATGAAGTAATTCGGCATACCGCTCTTCGGCAGTAACACTAAGGGAGGAGTTGAGCCTGCGCTGTACAGCCACGTAGGCATTTTGTAGTAATAACCGCTTCCAACGTTCCAGCATAGGAATTTTGTTGAAGAGGTTTTCCATGTCTTCTTTATAAAGCAGTAACAAGTCACAATCCTCCACGCTTTCTATATGTAGAAGCGAAGGCGCTTCTGAAACATAACTGTACAAATCGCTGATCCAGTTATCTTCAAAAGCAAACTGCACAATAGATTCAACCCCTTTGGAATTAACAGAAAACGACCGCAGGCAGCCCTTGTTTACAAAAATGGTGTAGTTACATATTTCGCCGGCCGTAAGTACACGCGATTTCTTTCGGATAGAAAGCGGTTTTACCACAGCTTCGATTTGTTCAAATTCACTGTTGGTAAGAGAAACTTTTCGGGTAATGTTCTGGCGAAGTTGTTCGTACATAACCCGTTAAAGGTAAAAATAAAATAGCCATCCCGGAGACCCGGGATGGCTCATACTTACTAAACCCCCAAACATATACTTGGCAACCGCCATGGATTAGGCTTCTGCAGATTCAGCAACAGCAGGTTTTACTTCTGCTATGCCAGCTGCGGCCTGTGCCACTTTGGCTCTTATTTTCCCTTCGATTTCTGCAGCCAGCTCTGGATTATCGTGCATTAACTGCTTCACAGCATCACGACCCTGGCCTAACTTATTGCTTTCGTAGCTGAACCAGCTACCACTTTTTTGAACAATACCCAGCTCAACACCCATGTCGATGATTTCGCCTACTTTGCTGATACCTTCACCAAAGATGATATCGAACTCGGTGCTACGGAATGGAGGAGCTACTTTGTTTTTAACCACTTTTACTTTAACGCGGTTACCTACTGCTTCATCGCCATCTTTAATTTGAGTAGAACGACGGATATCCAACCTTACAGAAGCGTAGAACTTAAGCGCGTTACCACCGGTAGTAGTTTCGGGGTTACCGAACATAACACCGATTTTTTCACGCAACTGGTTAATGAATATACATACCGTACCTGTTTTGCTGATGGTAGCGGTTAACTTACGCAGCGCCTGAGACATCAAACGCGCCTGTAAGCCCATTTTGCTGTCGCCCATTTCGCCTTCCAGTTCCCCTTTAGGAACCAACGCCGCAACAGAATCAATTACTACTACATCCAATGCACCGGATAAAATTAAACGATCGGCAATTTCCAGCGCCTGCTCACCATAATCGGGCTGGGAAATTAACAGGCTGTCTACATCAACGCCAAGTTTTCTGGCATAAGCGCTGTCAAAAGCATGTTCCGCATCTATAATAGCGCAGATGCCACCTTTTTTCTGTGCTTCCGCAATTACGTGTGTAGATAAAGTGGTTTTACCAGAAGATTCAGGGCCATATATTTCAATAATTCTTCCCTTAGGTAAACCGCCTACGCCAAGCGCAATATCTAAACCAATAGAACCGGTAGAAACTACTTCCAGTTGCTTATCAGTACGCTCATTCATCATCATTACGCTGCCCTTTCCAAAATCCTTGTCAATTTTGTCAATTGTTAATTTCAGCGCTTTCAGTTTATCTGCATTAGACATAGTAAGTATGTTTTAGTGTGTTTTCGTTTGTCAAATGTAACAACGCCATAAAAGTACAATAATTTTATTATCAACACTAACTTATTTAGTTTTTTATCCAATTTTTTTGGCACGTATAGTAAGTAATGCTAAAGTTTACAGGATAAAAAATAAAAAGCGGCAAACAAAAGGAGTAAAAATTCCTGCTGTTTACCGCTGGTCGTTTTATTCACTAAAATGTTGGTAATGAATTATAAACGCTCGTATAAAGCGCGTAATTTTTCGCGGGTCATTATTTTTTCCCAGTCTTTACCCAAGGCATTCTCCCATAAAGGCTTCATACCCAACGATACAGAGATCATGCTTTCAAACTGCTCTTCAGTAAGTCCTTTAGTAATTCCCTGCGGAATTTCTATTTTATGCTTCTCCACCATGCGTTTGAATTTCTCAACGCCTTCGGGATAATATTCTTCTAGTTTGTCAAATACAATACAGTTACCAATACCATGTTTGGTACCCAACACGTAGGCCAGGCCATAACTTACTGCGTGTGCCACGCCCACCTGGCTGTAGGCAATGCTCATACCACCGGCATAAGAAGCCATTACCAGTTTCTCGTCACACTCGTCATCCCACTGGTCTTTGTCCAGGAACACTTCTTCACACAATACCTGGGCTTTTTCGCCATAGCTCTGGCTAAAAGCGTTGAGGTAAGTTCCGTTTAACGATTCCACACAATGGATAAAGCAATCCATAGCTGTGTAAAAACGCTGGTTGTCAGGAACGGTTTTGCATAATTCCGGATCCAGTACAATCTGATCGAAAGTGGTAAAGTCAGAATTCATACCCAATTTACGGGTAGGACCAGTAAGCACACAAGTACGGCTTACTTCCGCACCGGTACCGGCAATGGTAGGAATACCCGCTTTGTACACACCTGGCACTTTTACCAGATCCCACCCCTGGTAATCAACTGACGAACCGGGGTTGGTCATCATCAATGCAACAGCTTTAGCAGTGTCCATTACAGAACCACCACCAATACCTATAATACCACTTACTTCACCAAACTCTGCTTTTAATTCATCACGCAGTTTGTCAACACCCGAAGTTTTAGGCTCGTGTTCTACATCTATTATTACTACTTTATCTTTTCCGCGTAAAGGAATACGGGAAAGAAAAGCCTGGTTATCTCTGAAAAATTCATCTACGAAAAAAATCATCGGCGCATCGCCCTTGCGCTGTGGTGACAGGATATCGTCTAATTGGTTAAACGAACCTCTGCCGTATACCACGTAGTTTACCATTCTAAAGTTTCGAAACTGTGCCATAGCTAGTTTATTAGAACAGCGAAGGTAATATGTTTAATCATTTACCGGATCGTTACCCTCACGGCAACCTTTTACCGCTTTTTGAGCCAGCGGCAATTCATAACCTTTTTGCAAAAGATAGCTGATAGCTTTTGCCTGGCGATTCAGATATTGCTCACCTTTGAGACTATCCCACTTATCTATAGCCAGCTTCTGCAGCGTGGCAGCGTAATCATCTTCATCTATAGAAGTCAATGCCTTCTTTAAATTATAACTGCTTACCCCTTTTTGTTTCAGCTCGTGCATTATTTTAACCCGACCCCATTTTTTTAAGCGGAACTTTCCTCCGGCAAACTGGCACGCAAACCGCTCTTCATTTAAGTAATCTTCTTCAATTAATCCCGACAGTATCTCCTCTACATCATCTTTGCGAAGTCCAAAACCATATAGTTTTTCTTTCACTTCCTGGTGGGTTCTTTCCTGATAAGCACAGTAATGCCTGATCTTAGGTATAGCTTTTTCTTTTGATATGTGGTTACGGAATGGCTGCATAGCCCCGCAAAATTGTGGATTTCCTTAAAAACAGACCCGTTTGGTGTACAAATAATTCACATTCGCGTACTTATACAGGTTATACGCAATTCTATTGACTGTATATTAATTTTTTTGCTGTAGGTTTGTTGCCAACTCAAAAATTGCAGTGACAGTATGAAATTTATTGTATCGTCTTCTTCATTATTGAAACATTTACAACAAATCAGCGGGGTAATTAACTCTAATACGGTTCTGCCTATTCTGGAAGATTTCTTATTTGAAATTGAGGAAAAAAAGCTGACTATTGTAGCCACCGACCTGGAAACAGTAATGCGGGTGCAGATGGATGTGGAAAGTAAGGCAAACGGTAAAGTGTGTATCCCGGCAAAAATTCTGATAGACTCTCTTAAAAATATCCCGGATCAACCTCTTACTTTCAGTATCGACAAAAACTTCGCTATTGAAATTACCAGCGACAATGGTAAGTACAAAGTAATGGGCGAGAACCCGGACAATTTTCCGAAAGAGCCAGTAGCAGATGATACCAACAGCTTTACTATCAGCAGCCACGCATTATTAACTGCCATCAACAAAACTTTGTTTGCAGTAAGTAACGATGACCTGCGTCCTGCAATGACCGGTGTTTACTTTGAATTACATAAAGATGCTATCCAGTTTGTAGCTACAGATGCACACAGATTGGTTCGCTATAAAAAAACAAACATTACCTGTCCTAAAGCGGATAGCTTCATTGCGCCTAAAAAGCCTTTGAACCTGTTGAAAAATGCTTTACCAGACAACGAAGATGAGCTGACTTTGAACTACAACGCCAGCCACCTGTTTGTTACACACGGTTCTACCCAATTGATTTGTCGCCTGATCGACGCTCGTTTCCCTGATTATAAAGTAGTTATCCCAACCGATAACCCTTATAAGCTGCTGGTAAACAAAGCTGATTTCCAAAGCGCACTGCGTCGTGTAAGCGTATTCAGTAACAAAAGCACTAACCAGGTAGCCCTGAGCATTAGCGGAAGCGAACTGCAACTGGCTGCACAGGACGTTGACTTTAGCTTTGAAGGTAACGAACGCATGAACTGTCAATATGATGGTGAAGACCTGCAGATTGCATTCAACGCAAAGTTCCTGATTGAAATGCTGAACGCTGCCAACAGCGATGAAGTAAAAATTGAATTATCTACTTCTACCAAAGCCGGTATCATCAAACCTACCGAACAGGCTGAAAACGAAGAATTACTGATGCTGGTGATGCCACTGATGTTAAACAGCTAAGAATACAACTTTTTGATAAGAAGAAACTCCCGCCGCAAACGGGAGTTTTTTTGTAAATTGGTATAGCTGTAAAAAGCTTGCCATGGAAACAATAGCCCAATATTTCTCACACATACCTTCTGCCCATCGTGCGCTAATTCTGGCAGGTGGTATCACCCTTTTCTGGTTAATAGAATCAGCCATTCCGCTGGTATCATTTACTTATAACAAATGGCGGCATGCAGGTATCAACTTCTTTTTCACGTTTACCACTATCATTATCAATTTTGGTTTTGCCTTGCTAATTGTATTAAGCAGTGACTGGTGTGTAAATCATCATTTTGGCCTGGTGCAATGGCTCAACTCTCCCTTATGGTTAACATTACTGATTGGTTTGCCGGTGCTGGACCTGGTAGGTGCTTACCTCGTGCATTTTATCGAACACAAAATAAAGTGGATGTGGAAATTTCACATGGTACACCACTCTGATATATATGTAGACACCACCACGGCTAACCGCCACCACCCCGGTGAAAGCGTTTTCAGAGCCGTGTTTACTATTATAGCCGTTTTTGTTAGCGGCGCTCCTATCTGGTTGGTGATGTTATATCAATCCTTATCAGTAGTGCTTTCCCAGTTTAACCACGCTAACATTAAGCTTCCTCGTTGGGCAGATCGTCTTATAAAACTGGTAATTGTTACACCTGGCATGCACCGGGTACATCATCATTATGTGCGGCCCGAAACCGACAGTAACTATGGAAACATCTTTTCATTCTGGGATAGACTTTTCGGCACCTATTCCAATGCCGATACTAACAAACTGCAATACGGTCTGGACGTACTAACCGGCAGGGAAGATGGCAATCTGAAAGAGCAGTTATTACTGCCCTTTGATAAAAAGGTGAAAACGGATTACTGACGTTACGCTTAGAACAAATTAACCTGGACTATCCGGCGGTAATGAATGTATCTACGCCTGCAATGGCTTTTTGTAAACGTTCATCGTAATTACCACTGATATCCACCCAAGGTGTGGATTGATTAATCATGATATCCTTGTAAATCTGGTATAGTTCACGACGTGGTTGTTCGTCCGGGTATTCGCGTAATTCATCTTTTACCCAGGGCAGATCAATATTACACAGCAGATACAGATCGTATTTACGCGATACAATTTCATCCAGTATCCACTGATGGCAACGGTTGAATACATATTCACACCAAACCTTCATCACATACATATCCGTATCAATAAAAAGAAAAGGATTTTGCTTTTGCGCAACAGAAACTGCGTGTTGGTTTTCCAGCACTATTTGCCCCTGAGCAATGGTAAGCAGGTTGTCGAAAGTATAATTACTGCCATGAGTTAACAGATATTCACGTGCATACTCGGCACACCACTCAGTTTGGTAATGTTTTGCCAACTGCTCGCATAAGGTACTTTTGCCCGTTGACTCCGGGCCTATCACCACTACTTTCTTCATGCCATCAAATTTTCCTGTTTCCATTTTCTATACCATACTATCCAACCTGAAATAGCCAGCGCCAGAAAAATAATAAACTGAACACTCGTAAATACATATCCCTTGATAAAATACAAGGGAATGGAAACGATATTAGTAATAATCCACCAGATCCAGTTCTCCATTTTCTTTTTATTCATCAGGAACATGCCTGTATAAGCCGAAGCAGAAGCCAATGCATCCTCCAGAGGAACCGTGCTGGTAGTAAATTTTCGTAACAGTAACCAGAGAGCAAGCCACATGCCGCCAAAAAACAACAGTGTTTGTTGCCAGTCCCGACCATTTGATGTGGTGATGTGTAAAACCTTTTCGCCTGTATCTGTGCGGCGCGACCACATATACCAACCGGCCAGGTTCATGATAACATAGTAGATATTTAAGCCAGCTTCCGCAAACAGACCGCCGGCAAAACTGATGTATACATAAATAGCCGTGCTGATAACACCAAAAGGATACACGAGTATATTAGCCGAACGGGAAAAATACACACTGGCAATACCGGTGAGTACAGCCATAAACTCAGGCCAGGTAGTAGCCCGAAGCCCATCCATAAACTGGTGAAACAGTAATTCCATTATTTATCAAAGATAAAGGCGAAGATGGCCACTGATTTGCAGTGGCTTTTAGTATTATATTTACAATAGTACAAATCAATTGTTATGCCCCTTACCAGTCCGCAGCCTTTTTATATGAAACTCAGCCATACATTGATCAGCATTGTATTGATTGGTTTTATCATGTACGTGGGTCATAGCATATTAGTACCACTGGCTTTTGCTTCTTTGTTCAGTATTATATTAATGACGCCTTGTGATTTTCTGGAAAAGCGTAAAGTACCACGTACCGTAGCTGCCGCGTTATCTGTGCTGCTGTTCATTATCATCATTGGCATAATACTCTATTTCATTTTTTCACAACTGGTAAGCTTTCAAAACGATTTACCCAAACTGGGTGTGCAATTGCAGGGGGCATTAGTAAATCTCGAAAACAGTATCCAGGAACGCTTTCACATCAGCGGCGCTAAAATGCGTGAGTTTTTAAACTCAGCCAGCTCGCAAACATTGTCACACACTTCTACAGTAGTAGGCACCACTGTTTCCACTTTATCCAGCGCCGTTATTTACATGGTGCTGATTCCTATTTATACCTTTTTATTGTTATTGTATAGGGGCATTATCACCCGCTTTTTCATACGCAGTTTCCAGGAAGAACACAGCCCTGCGGTAAGAAATATTATGGGCAAAACCCGCCATGTGATTAAAAGCTACATTGCTGGTCTTATCATTGAAATGATCATTGTAGCCATTATGAACTGCACCGGCTTTTTTATACTGGGTGTAAAATATGCGTTGATGTTGGGTGTAATAGCTGCTTTATTAAACCTGATACCGTATGTAGGTATTTTTACTGCCTGCATATTAAGTCTGCTGATTACGTTTACCACCAATTCACCCGCTACGGTGCTAGGTGTGGCTATAGTGTTGGTAATTGTTCATATTATAGACAGCAATATTCTATTACCGCGTGTGGTAGGTTCTAAAGTGAAAATAAATGCGCTGGTTACAATAGTTGGCGTGTTGGTAGGTAGCGCCATATGGGGAATTGCCGGTATGTTCTTAGCGATACCGATCATGGCTATTTTGAAAGTAATATTCGATGGAATAGAATCCACACAGGCCTGGGGAATTTTATTAGGCGATGAAACCAGTAATACAACCCAGGTAATCATTGTAGAAACCGAGCCTACTACAGAAGTTTCACCGCCGGCAGTAACAACTGCTGAGAAAAAGGCGTAGCAGAAAAGCTTATTCAGCTTCTGCTACTACTTCTTTTACTTCAGGAATCATACGCTTCATCATACCTTCGATACCCGCTTTCAGGGTGATCATAGATGAAGGACATCCGCTACAGCTTCCCTGTAACATCAGGTTTACTATTCCTTCGTTATAACTTTTAAACTGGATAGCACCGCCGTCCATTTCAACTGCCGGTTTCACATAGTTATCCAGTAATTCTTTAATTCTTTTTACAACATCGTCATCATCAGCTTCCACGGTGTTGCTGGCTTCCTGTTTGATTTTGGATACTTCCTCTTCATTGATTACAGCACCGCCATTTTCCAGGTAGTCTTTCAAAAACTGCTTGATGGTAGGGATTACATCCTGCCAGTCTTCTGTATCGTTGGTTTTTGTCAGCGTAACAAAGTTGCTGGCAATAAATACGCTCCTGATAAAAGGAAAGCTGAACAATTCTTTAGCCAGGGGTGAAGGACCAGCCAGGCTTTCATCTGCAAAATCAATACTCTTACCGGGATACAATAATTTGTTGGCTACAAATTTCATTGTTTCCGGATTGGGTGTCATTTCCGTATATATGCTAATAACGGGATTTCCTGTTTTAATCATAACGCTGCTTTTACCTTGTCAACAAAGGTACAAAGTTTAAGGTTTAAGGCTCTATTCCGTAACAGTAATCTGTTAGAGTAAACATAAAACCCTAAACCTCAGATATTTAGGACAAAATGGTGATCAAACCTTTGATTACCGCACCCAGTTTTACCGCTTCAAAAACACGAATTTCACTGCTATTGTGTTGTAAAACAGAAGCTTCATGGCTGGTTACACACATTTCGCAACCGTTAACAGAAGAAACCACCAGGCTTAACAGCTCAAAAAATTCTTTACCCAGTACAGGACTCATCATAATGCTCATTTTGATGCCTGCAGGCTGGTTGTTGTAAAAATCTTTGTGCATAAAGTGCCTGAAACGATAAAACACGTTGTTGGTGTTCATCAGCGAAGTGCAGGCAATTACCTCTGCAATCTCTGCTTCGGTAGCACCAGCAGCGATAGCCAGTTGAGTGAAAGACTGTTTCAGTAAATCAAAACGTTCGTTTACTGCTATAGACAGTGCCAGTAATAACGCTTCTTTCCTGTTCAGGTTTTGAGAATTATTTAAAACGTTGCTTACGTTTATTTTCAGGTCTTTGATATACTTCGCTTCTACCTGCAATAATGCCTGGGCATTGGCAGAAGGAGTGTATTCAGAAATACCTACTTCATTCAGCAGGTTGATAAAAGTTTCGTTCTGTATTAAAACCTCGCTCATGGTAATTTGTTTTATTTACAAATACGGCAGGAATATTCCTGCCGCATCGTATTGTGTCTCATCAATAAATTAAAATCCCTTCTCTTAGTTCAAAGCCAGGGCTGTAGTTAATGTTTCTTCGCCTTTGCTCCAGTTACAAGGACACAGTTCGTCTGTTTGCAGAGCATCCAGTACACGAATAACTTCCTGTACACTACGACCTACGCTCAGATCATATACACTTACCCAACGTACAATACCTTGAGGGTCGATGATGAAAGTTGCGCGGTAAGCAATTTTTTCCGCATCATCTAAAATACCCAGTTCTTCAGCCAGGCTCTTAGAAGTATCAGCCAGCATAGGGAATTTCAGGTCGCGCAGATCAGCGTGATCTCTTCTCCATGCAGCGTGTACAAACTCAGAATCGGTAGAAGCACCAATCAGTACAGTATCACGGTCGGTGAATTCGCTGTGCTTTTTGTTGAATTCAGCAATTTCAGTAGGACATACGAAAGTGAAATCTTTAGGCCACCAGAACATTACTGTCCATTTACCATCTTTAGCACCAACTTGCTCAGTGATTTCTGTAAACTCTTTTCCTTTCTCGATAGATACAACCGCTTTCTTAGTAAAAGCTGGAAACTGATTGCCAATGGATAATACTTTGTTACTCATAACTGATGATGTTTTATAACGTTACTATAATTAATTCCGATTTTCCCAACTTGTATATGGCAAGTATTACCTGTAACAGGCATGCAATTACAGGTGCAAAAGTGCACCTGTAATCACTACTTATCAAATCGATATTATTGATGCCCTAATAGATTTTATTGATGAAAAAGGAAATGTTATTTCACTATTCAACAATACGCAGCTTGGCATAATTGAGCATGATCTTCTTTTCCCCGTTTTGCTTGAATACAACGGTAGCTATGGGGTTGTGGGCCGAACCTTCCATTTTGGTAACCTGGCCAAAGCCAAATTTCTGATGTTCTACCTGCTGGCCTGCCTGTAAATTGCTGGTATCGCTGGGTACAAAATCACCGGAAGGTGTATGAGAAACCACAGGCGCCTGTTTAGGCGGTGGCATATAAGAAGGTTTGTTGGTACCTGCTGCCGGTGCCTGTGTTTTTTTCGCAGGAGGAGGACCATAACGTCTTTCAGCCTGTGCAGCTTCTCCACCAAATCCACGCTGGGTGCGTTCAAACGCTGTACCCATATTACTAAAGCCACCCTGATTGCGGGCTCCGCCACCAGCATAGCTTCTATCAATGTAATCTTCCGGCATTTCGTCCAGAAAACGGCTGGGCTCATTTTGCACCAGGTTACCAAAACGGTAGCGACTGTTGGCAAAGCTTAACCACAACTTTGTTTTAGCACGGGTAACCGCTACATAAAACAAACGCCGTTCTTCTTCCAGTTCTTCGCGCGTGTTAATGCTCATACCGCTGGGGAAAATAGACTCTTCCACACCACCTACAAATACCACCGGAAACTCCAGGCCTTTTGCACCGTGAATGGTCATCATTTTTACCACATCGCTATCTTCCTTATCGTTGTCCGCATCTGTTAACAGGGTAATCTGCTGCAGGTAAGCGCCCAATGATTTATCGTTCACTTCGCCATCTTCACTATCCGGGCTTTCCGTCCATTCTTTAATGGAGTTCATTAATTCCTGTACGTTTTCGTAACGCGCCAGCCCTTCCACACTTTTATCTGCAAACAGTTCTTTTACCAGACCTGTGTGCTTACCTACCTGCACAGCAACATCAGAAGCATTTTTATCGGTAAGCATTGTTTGGAAATACCTGATCATGGTAACGAAGTTGGTAATACTTTCCAACGTACTCGCTTTAAAACCATAGGCACCGGCAGCAGAAAAAACTTCCCACAGGGTAATGTTTTGTTCGTTAGCCACAATCACTGCGCGCTCAATGGTAGTTTTACCAATACCGCGTACAGGATAGTTGATAATACGTTTCAGCGCTTCTTCGTCACGTGTGTTAGCAATAACCCGCAGGTAAGCGATAAAGTCTTTTACTTCTTTACGCTGATAGAAACTTAAACCTCCGAAAATTTTATAGGCAATACCCATACGGCGCAGGCTTTCTTCAAAAGCACGGCTTTGTGAGTTAGTACGGTATAAAATAGCGAAGTCTTTATTGGTATAATGGTTTCTGAGTTTTTGCTCTTTAATGGTATCTGCTACAAACTTGCCTTCTTCGTTATCCGTCATGGTACGAACAAGTTTGATTTTTTCCCCACCTGCATTATCTGTCCACAAATCCTTTGCAATCTGGCCGGTGTTATTCTTAATAACATGGTTGGCCACATGCAGGATACTTTTGGTACTACGATAGTTTTGCTCCAGCTTCACCACTTTTACATCCTCATAGTCTTTCTGAAACTGGAGAATGTTTTCAATAGTAGCACCACGGAAACTATAGATACTTTGCGCATCATCACCCACCACACAAATATTTTCATTGGCGGCAGCCAGCAGCTTGGTAATTTCGTACTGTACCGGGTTAGTATCCTGATACTCATCAATCATGATATACTTAAACTTATGCTGGTACTTATGTAGCACCGGCGGAAAGTTTTTCAGTAATTCATGCATTTTCAACAATAGGTCATCAAAATCCATCGCGCCGTTTTTGAAACAACGGGCAGCGTAAGATTGGTAAATCTGACCAATGGCCGGGCGGTTGGCACGTGTATCTTCTTCCTGCGCAGCTCTGTTGTTAAGGTAATCGGCAGGACCGATCAATGCGTTTTTCAAAGCAGAGATCCTGCTGTTTACTATGTTGGGCTTATAATGTTTATCATCCAGGTTTAATTCATTCACCACAGTTTTAATTACACTGCGGGCATCATCTGAATCATAAATGGTGAAGCTGTTAGGGTAACCCAGTTGGTGCGCCTCGGCACGTAATATGCGGGCAAACACACTGTGGAACGTTCCCACATATAAATTGCGGGCTTCGTTACTTCCCAGCATTTTACCAATACGTTCTTTCATTTCATGCGCAGCCTTATTGGTAAAAGTCAGCGCCAGAATATTAAAGGCATCAATACCATTGGCCATTAAATAGGCAATACGGGTAGTTAGCACTTTGGTTTTACCGCTTCCCGCACCAGCCACAATCATTAACGGACCGTTAATATGTGTAGCAGCGGCAAGCTGCTGTTCATTCAATCCCTTCACTAAATGTTGCATCCTGCGAAGGTAAGAAAGCCGGGGCGATGTTTTGAAAGGTGTGGATATACTTCCAATTTTAAGTAAGTTCGTTATCCAATATCACTGAGAAAACAACTACACCTGTTATGGATAACACAAAAAGCGCTTCCCGCATCCTGATAATCATTGCGTTTATCACGGTGTACCTGGTTTGGGGCTCTACTTATTTCTTTATCAGCATGGGTGTTGAACATATACCTCCCTATACCATGGCTGGTATGCGCTTTTTAATAGCCGGAACTTTATTACTTAGTTTTTGTGGTATCAAAAAATTGCCACGGGCTAACGCACAACAGATTAAGACAGCTGGCATCAGCGGCATTTTTTTATTATTTATATCTAATGGCAGCGTGGGTTTGATTGAAAAAACATTACCCAGCTCATTGGTAGCTATCTTTTTATCAGCCACCCCCATTTCTTTTGTGCTGTTAGACAAACCTATGTGGAAAACTAATTTCCACAGTAAGCCTACTTTAATCGGTTTACTGGTAGGATTGGTTGGCGTGGTGCTGTTATTCACAGAACGCTTAGGTAATATCTCACTCAGTGGCAGCAAGCTGGAAATCATTTGCATGGCAGGTTTGGTTTTTACCTCACTTAGCTGGGCAGGTGGATCGTTGTATTCCAAGTATTATTCTACCGGACATATTATGGTAACCACTGCCTGGCAAATGCTGATTGCAGGAGTGGTGTGTGTAACATTTGGTGCCTGCATTGGCGAAATAAAGCATTTTCATCCGATGGAAGTGCCCATGAAGTCGTGGCTGGCCCTGGCTTATCTGGTAGTGTTTGGTTCACTGGCCGGGTATAGTGCTTATGTATGGTTGCTACAGGTTTGCACAGCTACGCAGGTAAGTACACATGCTTATGTAAATCCGGTGGTGGCAGTAATACTAGGTGTATTCTTTGCCAACGAAACCATGTCCACATTACAGTTCGTGGGTCTGGTCGTTATTCTTGTGAGCTTGTTGTTGATAAACCTTGCTAAATATCGCAAAGCAAAAACCGAGGAATAAACACCTTCTTTGTATCACCGGTTTACGTTGGCAGATAAATTGTACTGATTTACCTGTTAACCTATTAAGCCGGTACCATGCAAACAGGAAAAATACATATAGGTATATCAGGATGGAGCTATCAGGACTGGAAAGGATTGTTTTATCCGCAGAAACTAAAAAGCACCGACTGGCTTACCTTCTACGCCAACACATTTTCCACAACAGAGATCAACGCCAGCTTTTATCATCTGCCTTTGAAGAAAACGGTGGAAAACTGGGTGCATAAAGTACCAGACGACTTTCTGTTTTGCCCCAAGATGAGCCAGTATGTTACGCACATTCAGAAATTAAAAAATACAGAAGAATCACTGGAAAGATTTTTCCAGGTATTTGAGCCCATGCATCCAAAGATGGGACCTGTATTAATACAACTACCACCCTCCCTTGTTTTCGATTATGAAGTAGCAGAACACTTTTACAAACTGCTTTCTACAAAATACTCCATGTACTCTTTTGCTATGGAAGTGAGACATTCAACCTGGATGCAGGAAGAGAGTATTACGCTGATGGCTAAATACAACATCGCTTTTGTGATTTCACAATCCGGCCACGGCTTCCCATACGCTGAACATGTTACTGCTGATAACATATATATCCGGTTTCACGGGCCGCATGCTTTGTACAAAAGCAACTATACAGAAGAGATGCTACTACATTTCAGCACATTCATTAAAAAAGAGGTTAGCAACGGCCATACTATCTGGGCATATTTTAATAACTGCTATTATGGTAACGCTATTAATAATGCCTTGCAACTTATCCACATGACCAGTGAATAAAGTTTACGCTTTCTTTATAGGTTGATCTTCAAGATGACGTACCCATTTTGATAGAACGGTTTCATTGTACATCAACATCAGAATACCTCCTTTAATCACAAAGTGATTCGTGCGCAGTAAATTATCAATGAAGGGCTTCTCATTATAACCAATGCAAGCCATCCTTGTAGATACAATCCTGCTATCAAATTGCAGTGTATCATCTTTTCTGATAAAAGTGCCGCTCATTCTGTTACAACCGGTGCTACCAGTAAAACGGCCATCCGATGCGTGGAAAGTAATTTCCGGTATACGCCCGGTACTGGTATCAGAAGCCAGTTCAGGTTGCAAATACCATTTACCTTCCAGCGATCCACCCACATTTACATAAGCTACTTGCTTAGCTGAGGTTGTATCCGAATAACGGGAGGTTTGCGAACTTTTTGAATGGCAGGCAATAGCTACAGCTATACAAATGAAAAAAAGGCCGGTAAAAAAGTGTTGATTACGTTTCATACAAGCTGTTTTGCTTTAAAACCTTCAATTATAATGCCGGTATACCGTTATTTTACGATGTTACATCACGAAAAAGCCGGGTCACCCTTTGGATGAACCGGCTTTTAAACATGATCTATTTATATTAACGTGCCGGAGCAGGTACTGGCTGACCACCACCTTGTTGTGGATTTTCCAATAATTTAAAGAACTGATCCAGCTGTGGTAAAATCACAATTCTTGTACGCCTGTTAGCAGCTTTACCTTCTGCAGTGTTGTTATCGGCAACAGGCACATATTCACTTCTACCAGCTGCAGTCATACGTGCTGGTGGAATATTATATTGATCCTGTAATACGCGTACCACAGATGTAGCACGTTTCACGCTCAAATCCCAGTTGTCCTGCAATATACCGCGGGCAAACTTCACATTGTCTGTATGGCCTTCTACCATAAATTCAATGTTAGGCTGGTTGTTCAATACTGTGGCTACTTTACCTAACACCTCTTTAGCACGGTCGGTAATATCGTAGCTTCCGCTTTTGAAAAGGAGTTTATCAGAAATATCAATATATACTACCCCTTTATCCACCTTAATGTTGATATCCTTATCATCCAGGTTACCAATAGCACCTTTCAAATTCATTACCAGTGCCATGTTCAAAGAATCCTTTTTAGCAATAGCGCTTTGCAGGTCTTTGATATAGGCATCTTTCATACCGATGTTTTCCAGCGATTTCTTAATGCTTTCTGCTTGTGAGCCGGATATCACAGAAAGGTCTTTTAACTGGTTCAACACCTGGTTGTTGTTTTGTTTTAAAAAGTCAACCTGTTCGGTGGCATTGTTCAGTCTGTATTCGTAGGCTGTTTTTCTTCTATTATAGGCGTCAGCAGAATCTTTAGCATTTTGTTCACAGGTTCTTAATTTTCCTTGTAACTCAAGATAGGCTCCGTTGAGCTGTGTGTAGCGAGACTCGGCTTCTCTTAATTTCTTAGGACTAACACAGGCAAATAGCAGTGTAGAAGACACCGCAGCCATTACCAAAACTTGTTTTTTCATAATGTCTTAGATTTTAGGTTAACTAGCTAATCCGAAAACCGCGCCAAAAATTTCTGATACGGTTACATTCTAATACTGATTGCTTAATTTTAAGATATGTTTGAAAGTCAACTTGTTCTCATTATTTCGCTACTGTTTGGTACTTCTATGTTGTCGTTGCTGAGCGAAAAGTTGCGTATCTCGTATCCTATTATCTTAGTAATTGCAGGTTTAGGCATTAGTCTTATTCCGGCAATGCCCCGTATTAACTTAAGTCCTGATATAGTTTTTATCATTTTTTTACCACCCTTGTTATATTCTGCCGCCTGGCACACCTCATGGAAAGACTTTTGGAACAACCGATGGCCTATTAGTATGCTGGCGTTAGGGCTGGTAATTTTTACTGCCACGGGTGTCGCTTTTGTATCCAATGCCATCATACCTGATTTTTCACTGGCTTTTGGTTTTTTATTAGGTGGCATTATCTCGCCCCCTGATGCAGTGGCTGCTACTTCTGTGCTGCAAGGCATTCGTATACCAAAAAGAATTGTTACCATACTGGAAGGAGAGAGCCTGGTGAACGATGCATCGAGTTTGATTGTGTTCCGTTTTGCACTGGCTACGGTTTTCACCGGCACTTTTACATTATGGAAAGCAGAAACAGATTTTCTGCTGGTTTCCGGTGGTGGTATTTTAGTGGGCCTGGCAATAGCTCACATTGTATATGCGGTTCATCGCTTTTTACCCACCACACCCAGTGTAGACACCGCCATATCTTTAATATCACCTTACCTGATGTATTTAATTGCAGAACATTTTGAAACATCGGGTGTACTATCTGTGGTAAGTGGTGGATTGTTTCTTTCTTTCCGTTCACAGGACATATATAGTTACAATTCCCGTTTACAGGTACAAAGTGTTTGGGATACGTTGGTGTTTTTATTAAACGGTGTGGTATTTATATTAATTGGATTACAATTGCCAGATATAGTAAAGGGTATAGGCAGTTATTATTTACCGGAAGTGATTGGCTACTCCGTTATCATCAGCCTGGTTACCATCTTCATTCGCATTTTGTGGGTTTTCCCCGGAGCTTACATTCCGCGCCTGTTGAGCAAAAAAATTCGTCAGCGTGAAACCAAACCGGGATGGAAACAGGTATTCATTGTTGCATGGAGCGGTATGCGGGGTGTAGTATCTTTGGCATCTGCCTTATCTATTCCTTTAACGTTAACAGATGGCAGCGGTTTTCCACATCGTGACCTGATATTGTTCATCACTTTTGTGGTAATCCTGTTTACATTGGTGTTACAAGGCTTAACGCTTCCATTTGTTATACGTTTATTAAATATCAAAGCAGAAGACAACGAACAAGAGCAGGAATTGGGCATACAATACCAGATATCTAATGCAGCACTGGGTTTTATAGATGCTGAGTATACAGAAGAAGTGAATAATATTGAAGCATTTGCTCAGATGCGTGCCAGATACAGCCGTCTGGCAGAGTCGGCAGACAAAAAACTGGAGGCAGAAGCCAAAGAAAAGATGTTTGGTTTTATACCTGCCTACCGGAAATTTCTATTACAACTGGTGCATGTGCAACGCGATGAGTTGAAAAAAATGCGAACAGAAGCCAAATACTCAGATGAGTTATTACGCCGCAAAGAAAGAGAACTGGATTTAGAAGAAGCACGTTTACGTAAATGACGTTTTAACTAATAACTATGGTAGCTACCAAATACCTTCAAATGATATTCCCGGTGTTTAACACCAAACGTACCAAGGAAATTTTTGGCGTTAACCCCACTATTACACCAGTAAGGGAAGAAGCGACCAATGTAAAAATTCATTTGTTCAGCTATAACGCTACCGAGTTCACAGAAAAGCATTTCACTAAGGTGGAGGATTGCTTTCCTTTTTCCAACACATCTAATATTACGTGGATAAACATAGATGGCCTGCGTAAAGAAGATGTGGAAAAAGTGTGTCAGCAGTTTAAAATTCACTTTCTGCTAAGTGAAGATATATTGAGTGTAGGCCAACGGCCTAAAATGGATGAAGTGGATGATGTTATGTTTTGCCTGCTGAATATGCTATATACCAATAAAGATGCAGCGGTAGAAACAGAACAGATTAGTATAGCCTTGGGTAAAAACTTTGTTATCAGCTTCCAGGACGATGCTGATCGCGATGTTTTTGATTCATTACGCTCAAAACTGCGGGTAACTGGCAGTAAGCTAAGGCAAACCGGCGCGGATTATCTCTGTTATTCATTGATTGACATGATTGTAGACCACTATTTTGTGGTAATGGAAAAGCTAAGCGAGCAGATTGAATTTATTGAAGAGGAAATCATCCGCTTTGGTAATGCCCGTTCGCTCGCCCGCATCAACAGCATGCGTAAAGAATTGATCGTGTTAAAAAGGAACGTATCACCTGTAAGAGAACTGGTAAACGGATTTATCCGCAGTGATAATGATTTGCTGGAAGAAAAAACCACCAAATATTTCAAAGACGTATACGATCACATTGTACAAGCCACCGACCTTGTGGAAAACTACCGTGATATGATGACCAGCATGCAGGACTTGTATTTGAACAAAGCCAACATGCGGTTGAACGAAGTAATGAAAGTGATGGCTATTGTTACCTGCCTGATGGCGCCAGCCACCGTAATAGGGGGAATCTTTGGAATGAATTTCGACAGCATTCCCGCTATACATAATAAATACGGCTTTTTGATAGCCGTATCACTCATGTTGTTTATTCCTTTATGGATGATCCGCATTTTTAGAAAACGCGGTTGGTTTTAATAGCCCGGTTATCCACATCCCAATGGGGAATATCCCTCATTGGGCGTTGATTCAAATTCTGCCGGGCGATCGCCACTATTTTTTCTTATACACAGGCACGGTGCTGCAAGGTTCGCCGTACATAATGCTTTTGGCAAAAGGCCTTAGTTTGTTGGTAACTTCCAGATAAGCCGTTTCAGGAATAGGCAGTTCTCCACATCCTTTTACCACCACACGTTTATCCAGGTATTCTTCTCCTTTCAGTGAAGCCAGGTTTTTCACAAACAAGGTGTTAATAAGTGTCTTTTCATCGCCGGCTACCACATCTTTTGCAATTGGCTGTAAATAACTGGCCACCAGCATATAGGCCCAAAGTGGTATAATAGCATCAGCGGTACAGGTTACAGCTACATATTTATCCCGGAAAGTTTCCCAATCCAGCCCCAGCAATGCTGCTCTGAAATCTTTTTCTTTCAGAATCAGGCCCATAAACAGGTAATCCTTCAAATCAAACATCACAATATCACCTTTTGGATAGAATTCTTCCAGATCCAGTGTTAATAAACCACTCTCCGCAACCTTGTTTACAATAGTTTCCTGCATAACCTTTCCTTTATCCACAAAATTAATCAACATTCTGTGTTGCACAGCCAATTTTCCGCAATCCGAAAATTACTTGCCACTATATAAAATAATAGACCAGCTCCCATAACAGAAGCTGGTCTATTAAAAATTTATAAACAGGCCCGAAGGGCCGGCGAAAAAATTTTAATAAAAAGTAGACCTGTTGTCTTTTATAACAGCAGCCTTTCTTAAAGCGTCCAATGCACGGTAACCGATTTGTGAACGCATGCTGTTTTCCAGCGCAGTACGCTGACCATCAGCACCACCGAAAGATGGTTTTGCAGAAACGCCTTCGCCTTTAACAGCAAATACACCGGTGTTACCTGCAATAGCTGCAGAAACTTTACCCTGTACATCTTTGTTGAAAGCAGCACCTACCACTTTAGGCTCGCTACCCACCGCCGGGATAAATGGCGATTGGAAAGAAAGACTGTCTGCACGTTGAACGGCAGTACCAGTGCTTTGTGCGTAAGCTTCCAGGCTGTTGCCGGTAAACTTAGCCAGAATCTGTTGTGCTTTTTTCTCGTTTTTCAGAATACCTTCTACCATTGGCCTTGCAGCACGGGCAGAAAGAGTACCTGCTTTATTCACACCAGTAATAATAGCAACAACATATTTATCGCCAATTTCAGTAGGATCTGAAACGTCACCCACTTTATTTTCGAAAATCCATTTTACAAACTGCCTGTTTTCGCCCAGACCCATAATAGAGAAATCGTTCTCTTTAATGTCAGGAGAAGGAGAAGGGAATTTGTTTGCTTTATTAGCAGCTTCGTCAAACTGAGCTTTTGATTTGCTGGCAGATGCAAATTGCATAGCAGCAGTACTTGCAGTACCAATTGTTTCTGAGCTGGCAGAAATTGGTTTTGCCAGGTAAGCCACTTTATAAGCAATCTGCTTATTTTTTTGTGACAACACCTCTATATAATGGTAACCAGCATAAGCGCCGTTTTCCACTTTCACTACTTTTTTATCACCAACGTTACCATAGAAAGCAACCTCAGCAAATTCTTTGCTTAAACCAGCGAACTGGGTAGAAGCAAATTCATATTCACCATTGGTAGCTTTGCTTCCCGGATCATCAGAATATTTCTGAACAAGTGCTTCAAAGCTGGCGCCACCTTTAACAGCAGCTTCAATACTGTCGATACGTGCTTTTGCAACGCTGTCGGGTAAAGTCAACTGACCTTGCTCACCTTCTTTAATTAAGATGTGGCGAACTTTTACAGAATCAGGCATTTCACGACGGCCAACCATTTTAGCTACGGTGAAATTGCTTCCGTCCAGGTAAGGGCCGAAAGTCTGACCATCTGCCAGGCTCATAATGCTATCAGCATTTGGCATTTTCATATTAGCGCGGGTAACATAACCATCGTAATACGGGTTTTCTGTTCCTTTTGTTCCTAAAAATGATTTTGCGTCAGAAGTGGTAGCAAATTCTGGTTTCAGTTCGTTGATCAGGTTCAACGCAGCAGCAGTATCACTGCCGTTGGCAGAAGCGTCGAAGGTTACATAAGATATAGACCTTGTTTCTTCTTCCTGCTTAAATTCATTTGGGTGCTTGCTTACATAAGCTGCGATTTCGTCGTCACTTACTTTTACAGTACTGTCAGTTACAGTAGAGTAGGGCACATATACATATGATATATTAGCAATAGCACTATTGTCAGCGTTTGTTTTTTCAGCCATCCATTTTGGAATGTAAACAGCCTGGGTAATCAGGGCCTGGTACTTTTGCATCAGGGCTCTGTCAACAGCTGGCTGCACATAAGCCTGCATAATCATATTCAGCTGCTCAGCGTTTCTGCTTTTCTTTAATTGAGCAAAAGCCTGTTTAGCTTTTTCCACATCAAACACACCAGTTTGTGGATCGGTAAATTCTCTCGCGAAAGGAGAAGAAGTAGGATCAAATAATATGTCACTTAATTCTTTACCCGGAACAACAATTCCCAGTTTATCCAGCTGCTGATGCAAAATGGTTTGTTCCACCATAAAATTCCACACGCTAGCAGTTAACTGGTTACGCTGTGAATTTTGAGCGCCTTGCATTTGCTGCACTAAATCCACCTTAGCATCAAATTCCTTTTTATCTATGCTTTCGCCGTTTACTTTACCAACAGTAGTACTGTTACTAAATAAACTGCCACGACGAAAAGAAGCGTCCTGTACAATAAAAGCTATCAATGCCAAAGCAATCGCACCAAATATTATCCACGCTGCCTTGTCACGAATTCGTTGAATAACTGACATACTCTATTAAAGGTTTACAAATAATGTTGGCAAAAATATAGGAAACCGGAGTGAATTAAGAAATCAAAAGTGAGAAATAGTAAATTTTAGTCAATTATGGGCTTATCCCCAGCTTTTTGGGGATAACCACCATTTCCTGTGGAAAAACCCGGTTTTCGACATTCCGGGTTGTGGACGGGAGTAGAACAACTCGGGCCGCTTTTCCACTTTCCGGGAATGTCCACTAAATCCGCACTTTTTACACGCAGTTAATTAACAGTGCATTTCGTGTGAATTAGGTGATGTGCATTTCTGTCGATTCTGTTTTCCACCATTGTGTAAAATGGCGTCAAATCCTTACTGTATCTAACTTATTCAATGTGATTTAATTGTGGATAGTGGTGGATACCGTCACTATAATTAACTTTGTTAGCTGGGGATAAGTAAGTTTTCCCGATATACACACCCGTAATAGTAGTAGTGGGTTATTTAAATAATGTATTAATAAAGAATATTACAATGGATATCAACATTTTTGAAGCAAGATCCAAAGTGAATGAAAAAGGCTTTCTGGATATTGACGTGAATCCTTCTTTGGATTTGTTTCAGGAAATTGAAAGATTGAAAAAAGAAAAAAACGCAATACTGCTGGCGCACTATTATCAGGAGCCGGATATCCAGGATGTGGCGGATTACATTGGGGATAGTTTAGGGTTAGCACAACAGGCTGCCAAAACAGATGCGGACATCATTGTTTTCGCCGGTGTGCATTTTATGGCGGAAACAGCGAAAATTTTAAATCCGAATAAAAAGGTGTTGCTGCCAGATCTTAAAGCAGGTTGTTCACTGGCCGACAGTGCCCCTGCAGAGTTGTTCAGACGGTTCAAAGAGAAGTATCCCGATCACCTGGTGGTTTCTTACATCAATTGCAGTGCTGAAATCAAGGCTTTAAGCGATATCATCTGCACAAGTGGCAACGCAGAAAAGATAATTGAGAGCATTCCGGAAGATCAGCCGATCATTTTTGCACCGGACAAAAATCTGGGCGGATACCTAAACAGGAAAACGGGGCGCAATATGGTCCTTTGGAACGGCGCGTGTATGGTTCATGAGATTTTCAGTTTGGAGAAGATAATGAAGCTTAAAATGCGCAATCCGAAGGCAAAGCTGGTGGCTCACCCGGAGTGTGAAGAAGCAATTCTGAGAATTTCGGATTTTATAGGCAGTACCACCCAGTTATTGAAGTTTGTGGTGAAGGATGATGCACAGGAATACATCGTGGCCACCGAAACGGGAATTTTGCACCAGATGCAACAGGATGCACCCACAAAAACGTTGATTCCTGCACCACCGAATAATTCATGTGCATGCAACGATTGTCCACACATGAAATTGAACACGCTGGAAAAGTTATACCTGTGCATGGAATACGAAACGCCGGAAATTCACATGGACGAAAAATTACGACTGGCATCCCTTCGCCCGATCGAAAGGATGCTGGACATCAGCAGGGCAGCTGGCTTAATAGGGTAGGATAATATCCAGCTCCTTACCGTCCGGCTTACGGAATTTGTTCATCAGTCTCCTGTTGTACAAGGGTAAGCCCTGTTTTTTCAGTTCCACGTATTGCTGATAGCATAGCTGGATGTAATAGCCCAGCTCCATGTCGTTCATGGTAAGCAGAATATCGTAATCAGGTTTGAAATAGTTGATAAACTCATCGAGGTTGGTACTGTCCAGCCCGGTGAGTTGTCTTACAAAACGCTTCGTAAAGCGGTGGGTAATGTACTTATCCTGTTCTTCTTCGAGTAATCTCTTCTGTAAAGCTTCTATTCTTTTGTTCCTTCTGAAACGGAACATGTTAATAAACTCGTCCAGATCCAGTCCCACAGTAAGGCTACCCGGTGTATAAGTAGAAGGAGGGTTGGAGCTGAGGGCAATACCCGGCTTTTTAAAGTTGAAGATTTTAGCATAGTCCTTCCGGTTTTGCACAGAATCCTCTTTGTAGTTCTTGTTTCTCACCCTTACTTCCGGTAAGTAGCGGGCATCGATGTGCAAACCAATGTCAAATGACGAGATATTCACAATGGTATCCACAGAAAACTTCATCGTGTTCTTGTTCAGATAAGAGAACCAGATAGAGTCACCTGACCGTACAGGGATAGAATAACGTCCCAGGCTATCGGTAATGGCAACACTGCCCGATTTAGAAAACACGCTTACTGCTTCTACACGTTGCTTGTTGAAGAAATCGAACACTGTACCCTGAATGTCCCATTTCTGTTGCGCACCTGCAAATAAAGGGAGGGTAAACAGTATGTGAATAACTGCCAGCTTGAAGTAATGATTTGGTCTCAATGCGCTATGCTTGTAAACTGTAATAATACTATTAAGCTTGCTATGATCAGAAAGCCTACAGGGTTTTTAACGCTATTTTGTGCTATCTGTTCAATTTGATCACTTTTTCGGTCATGATCTTTCTTTTGCCTTTTCCATATAGCACAACGTAGTAGTTACCCTGTGGATAAGTGCCCAGGTTAAATGGCGTTAAGGAATTGGTGATTACTTTGGAGAACAGGAACTGGCCATAGTTGTCATAAACTACCATGTTTTCCACATCCGGTGCGTTTACTAAACGTAAATAGAACTGGTCGTAACCAGGGTTGGGGAATACCTGCACAAAGAAGTCAGGTGCAATGCCATCGATATTGCGGATAACAGAATAGGTGTAAGTACCATCCGGTGCAATAATGCGGATGCGATATTGAATAATGTCGGTATAATACACATCATTGTCATACCAGGAATAGGTATGGTTGCCATTTATGTTAGCAGGCATCAGGGTATCCACGGCTTCCCAGTTGGTAACATTTAGCCTGCGTTTCTGAATTTCGTAGTACATCACATTATTGTCGTTATTCACAGTAATGTTCAGGAGCGCCAGGATAGGACTGATACGTTTCGCTGTAAAATTGAAGGTATTCACAGGGTTATCCACACCATAGGATCTAACGAACTCGGCAAACAAAAAACTCTCTGGCTGCGACAAACGGAATGTTCGGGTAAGCGTAGCTGAGTTATTGAGTTTTTGCCCGGTGGTAATAGTACCTGGTGACTTAGGTGTAGAGAACACACCCGTAGTATCCCAACCGGCAGAATTAAGGTGACTCACATAACTGTATTTTCTTCCTGCACTGAAAGCGGTACCCTCATCCTCGATAATATGTTGAAAACGGATGCTTGCGTTAAAAATGGGTTTGGTGTTGGCAACTATCCATGTTTTGTTGGTACTCTGGTCACTGATGTTAATTCCGAATAATCCATGCTCTAAGACTCTGCTGAACACCCTTGCTCTAAAATCATCCGCTTCTCCATGGTTGATCATAGAAAAAGGAGTATAGGAGTTGGCAGAAGTACCGATGGGGAAAACAGTACTGTCCGATTCATCGGGTAATATTCTCAGCCTGTATAAAAATCCACCAAACAAACTACCACCTGTTACTATGTAATTGTTTTCGTTGAAGCCGGTAATACTTCCCCTGCGGGAGGGAGAACCGATTACTACGTTAGCACGGCTGATAATAATCTTTCCATTAATAAAATGCAGATTATTGCGGATGGCTATGTCACTGCTATCGTTTACCATTAAACCGGATGCATTATCCAGTTGGAAGTTTGGGAAATAGGTTCCGGTTTGGCTAGCTGCTGTATAAGACCCGAATATTTTCTGTTGTATGGGAATTGTTCCAGGCCTGCTTATTTGTGTAAACCGAACAGTACCTCCAATAGCACTGGCTCCATTTAAGGATTCGTCGATGATATTGTTGGCTGTAGCATTTCTCCAGGTTTCCCCCATGAAATACACAAAGCTTCTGGTTGGGAGAATAATGGTTCCGTCAATTTTGATGTTTCCAAAAATGGCGGTGGTGTCAGTGGTGAAAAAGCCTACGGTGCTGTTGGCAGGGATGTATATATCTGAGGTTTGTGCTTGTACACACAAACCTTGTAAAGTAATTAGCAATATGATAATTACTTTATTCATTTTATTAGTTCCCTTCTACTCTTAAATGTACCACTGTATTTACATCATCTTCAGCAACCAAACTATTTCCTAAAAGAAGCATCAGATAACCTCTTGTTATTTTGATTTGTACAGCGGTAGTGGTTGCTGTAGTGATTACGGCAAAAGGTTGTTGAATAGCATTAGTTCCATTTCTTTGTGCAGTTGCTTGTATATTTAAAACGTTGGTGAAGCCTGCACTACTTATATCAAAATTTAGTGTTCCAGTACCTGCTGTATTAGTAGCTCTACCTATCCAGACCTTTGTCACATTCGCAGTTCCACCTGTTGTATAATAAGTGGGAGAAGTTGGCGTTCTTACAACGTTTCCTGATGCATCTACTCCAATAGATTTTGCGCCACTTGTTTCTGATGTAGCGCTAGTCAATTTTGGTATAGCTAGTCCGCTGGTTCCAGTAGAGCCAGTGTTGTTAACAGTAATTGTGCTATTAAATATTTTTGCTCCCGCAAAAGTTTGGCTGCCAGTATTTATAACTCCTCTGTTGGAAGCATCTGCATCTGGAATATTTAAATTATGTGTAGAGCCTGCGCTATTAAATGCAATAGCTGCAGCGTTCGTAGTTACTCCAAAAGATTGTGTACTTGTTGTAAGCCCATTGAGATTTTGTATAAATGGTAATGAACTGATATTTCTTCTTTCTACCTGACTATTTGTAAGATTTGTCATAAGAAAAAGAGTATCAGTGGTACTATTTGCACCAGCAAGTGTTGTGGTTCCTGAAACTGTCAGATTGTTTTTAAAAGATTTATCTCCACCAAATCTTTGTGTTGTAGCTGTCATTAATCCAGTAATGGTTGAATCCGAATTAGGAATGTTCAAGGTATGTATCGAACCTGAACTAGTAAAACCGATTGGCAGAGCCTGATTTGTAGAGTTAGCGAAAGTTTGTGTTGTGGTTGTTAACCCATTTAAGTTTTGAATACCGGGGAACGAGAATGTACTAAAGTTTCTTCTGGTAACCTGATTATTGGCGTTAATCATCAGGAATCCAGTGTCTGTAGTATTAGATACAGGTGATAAGGTTGTAATTCCTGATACTGTTAGATTTCCCTTGAAAGACTTATCTCCACCAAATCTTTGTGCTGTAGTTGTCACCAATCCTGTAATAGTAGAATCTGCATTGGGGATATTCAAAGTATGTGTAGAGCCAGAACTTGTAAAACCGATAGGTAAAGCCTGGTTAGTAGAGTTAGTGAAAGTCTGTGTTGTAGCTGTTAATCCATTTAAGTTTTGAATACCGGGGAATGAGAATGAACTAAAGTTTCTTCTTGTAACCTGGTTATTGGCATTGATCATTAAAAAGCTGGTATCTGTAGCAGCGGTTGGTGAAAGTGTAGTCGTTCCTGAAACAGTAAGATTGTTTTTGAACGATTTATCTCCACCAAATCTTTGTGCTGTAGCTGTTACCAATCCTGTAATAGTGGAATCTGCATTGGGAATATTCAAAGTATGTATAGAGCCAGAACTAGTAAAACCAATAGGTAAAGCCTGGTTAGTAGAATTAGCGAATGTTTGTGCTGTAGCTGTTAATCCATTCAGGCTTTGAATACCGGGGAATGAGAATGAGCTAAAGTTTCTTCTGGTAACCTGGTTGGCTGCATTGATCATCAGAAAACTGGTATCTGTAGCAGCAGTGGGAGATAACGTAGTAATTCCTGATACTGTAACGTTGTTTTTGAACGATTTATCTCCACCAAATCTCTGTGCACTAGTAGTAACAAATCCTCTTATAGTAGAATCAGCATCAGTGAGATTGAGAGTATGTACTGTTCCGGTGCTTGAAAATCCTATTGCTGTAGCCTGGTTTGCACTTGTAGCAAAGGTTTGAGTGGCTGCGGTTAAACCATTTAAGCTTTGAATACCTGGAAAAGAGCTAAAGTTTCTTTTTGTAACCTGATTAGCTGCATTTAACATCAGGAAATTAGTATCCGTTGTATTAGCTGATGCTATCAATGATGTTATTCCTGCAACTGTAAGGTTATTGGAAAAGGTTTTGTTTCCCGCAAAACTTTGGTCTGTTAGATTAACGAAACCTCTCGTAGATATACTTGCATCTGGTATACTTAATACATGGGAACTACCAGTGCTTGTGAAACCCAGCGCTCCTGCTGTTGCGTTTGTGCTTATGGTTTGTGCGCTTGGTGTCAATCCGTTGATACTTTGTATAGCACCTGAAAATGCAACATTGTTTAAATTTCTTTTAACTACGGTGTTACTGCTATTGAGAAATAAAGCTGTTGTATCTGTGGATGTTGCAGCAGGGTTTAATGTGAATGTGCCGCCCAATGTAGTGTTGCCAATAATACTGGTGTTACCGGTAGCGTCTATTACAATCCGGCTTGTTCCGGCAGTAACGATGTTCAGGGGTACGGCATTATTGGGGCCTAGTTTTTCTGTTCCGGTTAAGCTGTTATTACCTGCCAGATTCCAACTAACTAAACTGGCATTTAACAGGGAATCGGTTGTTATTCTTTGCCAGAAGCCAGACTTACGTAAATACAATCCTCTTCCACTGTTATTGGCCTGATAGTATATCAACATACCATCAGGCGGTGCAAGTGTATTGATGATGGATGTATCGGAAAGCCTGGGCAATAAAAGCCCTTGCCTGTTTCCATTCAATTCAAGTAGTGCTGACTTTTCCAGTGAAGTAGGAGAGGTTCCTATTTTTACTTGCGCTTCACTTTTCACAAATGCCAGCAATAGAATCACCAATAATAATATTTTGTTTCTGATAGGTAATGGCATAAAATAACAACTGCTACATTGTATATAGAAGTAATTGGGTACGGATAAAAACTGTGAGTGTAGGCAGTTATCTTTCTATTACATACCAGGAATTTCCATCTGTTTGTAGTTTAACGAAAGTACCGGAGTTGTAAATATTATAGTCGCTGCTGGTAGATCCTCCTTCTAATAATCCACGGATGGTTACTACTCTGTCGATATCTCCTGCACCAACTCTTTTAATAATATAGACACGACCGTTTAAACCGGTAGGCGCTGGAAGAGTTACTACAACATCTGCTGCAGTTGCATTTACCAGAACTGTATAGTCAGAAACACTTAATGTGGTGGCGGCGCTTATATTTCTGATAGCATATGAAACACTACCTCCCATTTGAACTGTAGAATTAGGAACTGCAGTAGCTGTAGGGGAACCTAATAACACTGAATCACGGAATACTTTATTACCTGCTATGCCTTGTGCTACAGTTGATATACCACCTGGTGTGTTATAGCTGGCAGCGTGTAATATCAAACTATCCGGACCAGCTGCTGCACCTGTTTTTCTTTCTAAGCCCTGGGCATTATCTGTGTTGGCAAAATTTCCAATAACCAAACCTCTGAATGCAGCGGTGTCTAATGTTCTTCTGGATACTGCGCCTGTAGTTGGGTTTATTACCAATACATCATTGAAAGATGTTTTCAATAAGTTGGTGTTCAGGTAAAGACTATCACCAATGCGGGCGTTCTGTAAGTAAACAGAATCTAAAGCTCTGATGAAACGGGTGCTGATAGAATCCTGTACATCCAATCTGTTCTGGATATGTACACTGTCATAAAAGGTAGTAGCGCCATTTGCTTTGATTCTTATTTTGTCAATGCTGTTTGCTATTAACCTTACATCCTGTGCATTTAAACTACCAAACTTTGCATTGGCATCAATGGTATTACCGTCAATACTCCATGCTCTTGTACTGGTAGAGTCTGTAGTAATACGCTGCCAGTAGCCAGATCTATGGATATACAATCCACGGCCTTGCCCGGCAGTAGGATCCAGGTATATCATCATACCATCTGGTGGTGTTAACGCATTAATACCGGTAGTATCACTAAGTCTGGGTAACAGGAAACCTTGTCTCGTACTTTCCAGTTCCAGGATGGCGGATCGGTTAATTGTGGTTGGATTGTTACCAATTTTAACCTGCGCTTTGGTTGTTAACACGGCAGCTAATGCAAAGAACAGAACGATCCCTGTCTTTTTTAGAAAACCGATTTGAGTGTTGAGTTGTATCATGATCTTAGATTAAACACTTTAAAATCGGATAGTGGATTTATGATTGAGTTTTCAAAGGGGTTAGCCATTTAAAACGCAAGTGCCAAATATAATAGGGGCATGAAGTATCTGCCAGTTGTGAACAAAATGAACAGAGGATGGGAAAGGGGATAAAAAGGAAAGGGGAGGTAACCCTACCTCCCCATATAAACCATTAGTATTTGAACGTCACTCGGATTAACACCACTTATTCGGCTGGCTTGTCCTAAGGTTGCGGGCCTTATCTTCTTAAACTTCTGTAAGGCTTCATTACTTAAGGCTGATATTTTATCGTAATCAAACTTATCAGGTATAATGGCATTCTCCATTTGTGCCATCCTTTTTACCAGTTCTTCTTCTTTTTCAATGTATCGTTCATACTTCACTTGTATCTCTGCCTGCTCTATAGCTTCTTTATTCTCATTGGTAAACTCCTGTGCTAAACGGGGGATTGCTTTGAATAAAGAGGGAAGATCGATATCAGGACGAAGAACCAGTTTAGATGCCTTCTGCTTTTCAGTTAAAGGTGATGAATTAATAGAAGACAGGTATTCATTTGCTTCGTCTGGTTCAATAGTAAAGGCTGCCAGTTGTTTCTTGATCCTTTCTACTCCATCCCTTTTATTACTTACTTTTTCCATCCTGTCATCCTTAGCTAATCCCAGCTTATGGCTCATTTCAGTAAGGCGTAGGTCTGCGTTATCCTGACGTAACAGGGTTCTATATTCTGCCCGGCTGGTAAACATGCGGTAAGGTTCTTCTGTACCCTTGCTTATCAGGTCGTCAATTAATACTCCTATGTAAGCTTCGCTTCTTTTCAGTATGAAAGGAGGAAGGTTTTTAGCTTTCAGATGAGCATTCATACCTGCCATTAAACCCTGGCAAGCTGCTTCTTCATACCCGGTAGTACCATTGATCTGACCTGCAAAGAACAGGTTATTGATCATTTTGGTTTCCAGTGAATAGGTTAACTGGGTAGGTGGGAAGAAGTCATACTCGATAGCATAGCCCGGACGGAAGATCCTTACGTTCTCAAACCCTTCAATTTGCCTGATAGCATTGTACTGAACATCTTCCGGAAGGGAAGTTGAGAAACCATTTACATAGATCTCCACGGTGTTAAACCCTTCTGGCTCTACGAATATCTGGTGCCTGTCTCTCTCTGCAAAGCGGTTGATCTTATCTTCTATGCTAGGGCAGTAACGTGGACCTATACCTTCAATACGTCCAGTGAACATAGGACTTCTATCAAAACCAGTCTTCAATGTATCGTGTACCTGCTGGTTGGTATAGGTAATATGACAGCTTATTTGCTGTTCAGGCTTGATCTTTGGAACATCCAGGTATGAGAAGCCAGTGATTTCTTCATCACCTTTTTGTTCTTCCATCTTAGAATAGTCCAGGCTACGTCCATCCACACGGGGAGGAGTACCTGTTTTCAAACGATCGCTTTCAAATCCGAGTTCCACCAGTTGTTCTGTAATACCTGTAGCGGCTTTCTCTGCTACGCGGCCACCACCAAACTGCTTTTCACCTATGTGAATGATACCATTAAGGAAGGTTCCGCTGGTAACTACTACTGATTTGGAATTGATATGATGCCCCAGTCCTGTAACAACACCACAGGCTTTATCTCCTTTGATGATGATATTGCGTACCATATCCTGGTAAAAGTCTATGTTGGAAGTCTGTTCCAGCTTCTCTCTCCATGTAGCAGCAAACAGCATACGATCGTTCTGTGTACGTGGACTCCACATAGCAGGACCTTTACTTCTGTTCAGCATGCGAAACTGGATCATACTTAAGTCAGTTACAATGCCACTATATCCTCCTAATGCATCTATTTCTCTTACAATCTGGCCTTTAGCAATACCACCCATAGCTGGGTTACAACTCATTTGAGCAATAGTCTGCATATTCATGGTAATAAGAAGAACCTTACTACCCATGTTTGCAGCGGCAGCAGCAGCTTCACAGCCTGCGTGACCTGCACCTACTACTATAACATCGTAATCTGGAAACATTGATTATATACTTTTAAACTGGTGCAAAGATACAGGCCTTTAGTACTATAGATGTATTAAAGGTTGCTTGAAGAACGTATCCAAAGGTTCCACGTGAAACCCTTAGATTAGCTACCGTGATAGATTACATGTTTCACGTGGAACCAATAGGTTATTATAGGGTAGTTTAAATAGTAAATGTTTCACGTGGAACAGGTCATTATGGAAGTTAGAATTCTATATGAGGGTTTATTGATCCTGTTACCTTTCTTAAGGTTATCTCTGCTGTACCTCCTGATGGTTACTTTGATCTTAGTTATTGTTTTTCTAACTGCGTTCCACGTGGAACGCAGTTGATTAAGAAGAATACTTGCTTCTATTTGGATTAATTGGCTTTAAAGCTTCCTTTTTGAAAACTACTGCTATCTATTCTAAGTGTACTTTACTATCCCTTACTGAATGGAAAAATCTTTTCTTCTTTCCTTTAAATAATCTATAAACTTTAAATTATAAAGATGAATAGTTAGGTCTATGCTTTAAGTGCTTTTGTAATTAGCTAGGTGTATGTTTCACGTGAAACGTTAACTGTGTTGGGTTAATAAGGTTATTATATGAATGCTGTAAACAGAGTTATTAATTTATAAAGATGTTTAGTGGTCTGGATACTTATTCTATTCGCTTGTGTTGATGATTTAATATGATAATGCTTGCTGGATGTATATAAGAGGATAGGATATTTAGATGAAGTCTTTAAGTAAGTATGTTAATGTAAACCTTTGGTTGGGTAAGTAGAATATATTGCTTGAAGTTAAATGAGGTGTGTGGATGGGATATGAGATTTGAATTATCCAGTTGATTCTTAGAATGTAATAGTGTTGGTTTGTTAGTAGGATAGGCGTATAGCTTCTCTTCTAAGTTATGCTTAGCCTAGTGTCTCTTTAAAGTGTAATAATATATTTAGGGGCTTGTTCTTCTTTATTACTTTGAGGTATTCTTAGTATTGTACTTACTTTCCTTATTTGGTTTCTGATATGACTGATGGGCGTACTTATTATTCCGATTTTTTTAGTGGTATTAATTTATTATGTTCCACGTGGAACTTATTAATTAGGGATAGTAAGGTATGTATATAGTTTGCTTATTAGCTTGTTGATTTATAAACCTATGTTTATTTACTTCCTCCTGTATTGTCTTTTATGAGTATTTGTTGAACTCTTATGTTTTATATGGAACTTATGGATTAGGTAATGAAGAGCTTATATATAGTTTGCTTATTAGCTTGTTGATTTGTAAACCTATGCTTATTACTACTTCCTGTATTGTCTTTTGTACCAGCATTTATTAAACTCTAGTGCTTTATGTGAAACTTATTGATTGGGTAATGGTAAGGTTATGTATATAGTTTACTTATTAGGTGCTGATTGTAAACCATTTGTTTATTTACTGCTTCCTGTATTGTGTTTAATATTAGTACTTATTGGTTTATTGTGTTTCACGTGGAACGATTGATTGGATCTTATAGTAATGATTGATTAGTTAGGGTGGATTTATAGTTATTACTGCTTCTTAGAACTATAATGTAACTTATTGTTTAGGTATAAGGTTCCACGTGGAACTTGTTCTCTAAATACTTATTAGTATTCATAAACACCTTTTCCTGTTTGGATTAATGATCTGTTTATTTAAATCCTTGCCTGAAGACTCTCTTATAAATACTCCCCTTTATTAATAAGATTGCTATAGTGCATGCTGACCCTATTATTGAAACTTCAATAATGCCCACTGCTAGATTGTTGCTGGATCGTATGCTTGTACTATCCTAGATACTATTGATCTTATGTACCTATCTATCATTCATTATGGTTGGTTTATAAGGCAAAGGCACATTGTTATGTTTCACGTGAAACCTTAGGTATCCTTGTTTTCTTGTAGGTATAGTTGTTATTCTATTCCTATGGCAAAACTGATGCTATTATGCCAGGTCGTTTATGCTTACTAATGAAGATGACAGTATAATTAACATAGTTCTTATACTATGAACTAGAAGAAATGTAATATAGCTCCATAGGGAATAATTATTAATAATTCACTATTGGGAGTAAAAATAAAGTTACCCGATATTTTCAGCACAAGTGAACTACCTGTATCCTTTTCCATTATTGCTCGGCCACTGTAATCTTATTGGGTTAGATGGGGAATAGAATGCTTTGTAACAGCCTATGTAGGGATGATGGCAGGCTTCCTGTATGCTATGATGGCGCTTAGATAGAGTAGTCTTTGATTAATCGTTGTGTTTGGTTGGTGTATCAGAGGAGAGGAGGGATGCGTGTTGATGTATTGTCTACCCTGTCATATGTGTAATACCAAGGTTCAGTTGATATATAGTGACAGGTGTATGTCTTGTTTAATTACCCTTTTAAGTACTGGCTAGTGTTATTGGTACAAGTGTTTTATGTATAGCTTATCTATATAGCTATCAGTACATCTTATCAAGGGGATGTTTATCACTTACTAATCTTAGCATTCTATCAGTATAAAATGATCTTTTACTATGAACATCCGGATTGGTTATACAATTAGATCTAGGGGTATCTATCTTAATAATGGATGGAAGTGTGCAGGTAGGTGGTGTAATATCCACGGATACACCACCGGGGTGGTATCAGTCTTTTACCTGTACCATCAGAAGCTATACGTTCTGATGCTATAGAGTAACAGTAGTGTTCATTGACTTTTACGTCCGACTAAGCTTTGGGTATTTCCTACAGTAATAAAATGTTTCACTTGCTTAGGCTGGCAAAGCCTGGATACAGGCATGCCAGATCTATTTATTCCTTACCAGGATCAATTATAACTAAAGGCTGGATAAACTCTATAGGTAGTTCTTCTATGTATGAATTGCAAGTAAAGGGAGAAAGGTATATAGCTAAAGTGTTTATACAAGGTACTACTTATAAAAGCAATCAGGTATGGTATTTACTTTATTTCACCTGGTACTGGTAAACTTCCATTGTAATGTGTGGTGTAAGGTATCTATCACTAAAGATGCTATTGCAAAGCATGGATGCTATAGATGGAATAGTGTAAGTCTTCTGAACAACCTTAATGGCTGGTATATAGCCTTGCTTTATTAATCTAAATGGATAATGGAAACTATCGCTTAACAACAGCTGTAGTGTATGTAGTTATTTGAACAGGTAATATATGGTATGAATAGCTGTTACATAACATAGGGGATAGTTGTCTGGTAGGTGCGTATCTGATAGAGGTAGTATAGAGTTACCTATGAGTAATATAGATTATTGTGGCTTGCTCCTGTAAGTAAGTGCTAATAGGGAAGGAGTGCAGTTGTAGTTAAGCAACATTATAGAACACCCACTTAAGAAAGGAATAGATACTAACTAAGCGATAGATCTAGCGGAACCAAGTGTACAGCACAGTAGGTATTACATCTATTCCTGCAAGGGCATATTGGAATTACTAATACTAAGTAAACACTATAGATAGTTTCCAGGCTACCCTAGGGACTTTCCTTAATGAATCTGTTCGGTAGTGGAATGGTCTATTCGATGTTTATCTAAAGAGGGAGAAAGTAAACTGGGTATATCCAAACGAGTGTTGATTGAATGCAGTTGTCTTGAACAACACTGCCCAAACATCCCTGGTAAGATAGTAATGTATAGTATCAAGCATACGAGCCAGCTGTGTATAGAAGTAAATGTGCAGCCAGTAACAGGTCGTGATAATGTTGGTGATTACGCTCGCTATTAAACTACTATCATCGAATACTTTCAGGCTGCCCCAGGCTTTGTGTTAATTCATCTGGCAACTCTATCCATCTTACAAGTAAAAGGGGATACTGTATATCCTGATAGTTAAACACTGCTCAGGTATACATGCAATCGAACATGATGAACCAGATGGAATAGTATTAGCCCGCATGAAGTAAGGAAAAGCTGTGCAGGGTATTATGCCATACCTATCCAGTTTATTTACGGTTAGCAGAACCAGGTTGAAACCCTATTACTAAAACTGAAACAACTCAGTCTTCCATAACTCCTCGGCACCTATAAAAGAAAAAGGCGCTTCTTCAGAAACGCCTTGCTATTTATTTGTACTTCTTTTCAAAGGAAAGGATGTACTGTTCTTCCTTTTTGCGCATCTCACTTACCTGGTCTTTGGTTTTATCCTTGTAGCCACACAAATGCAAGGCGCCATGAAATAAAACCCTCAGCATTTCACGGGTAAAGGTGGTGCCCTGGGTAATGGCATTCTCTTTTACCCTGTCTACGCTGATGTACACCTCAGATGTGGTAGCATCCCCTTCACTTAAATCAAAAGTGATAATGTCGGTGTAATAGTCGTGCTGTAGAAAATCCTTGTTTATCTGTAACAGGTATTCGTCAGAGCAGAATATATACCGGATCTCTTCCAGTTTCTTCTTTTCCTTAGAAAACAGGTATTCAATGTGCTGCTTGCAGTTTTCTTTGCCGGTAAGGGATAACTTACGGTCGGCATAGTTAAAATGTACCTTCTTCAATTAATTAACAATTTGTCTTCCAAAATTCGTAACATTTTGCGGATACCTCACATTACTTTTGCGCATATTTACTCGTTATGAAACGTTTATCAGAGATCGGCATCGGGAGAAAGGTAATTATCAAGTCTTTTGAGAATGATGAAATATTCATCAAACTGATGGAGATGGGATGTATACCAGGAGAAATGATAAGGGTAGAACAGAAGGCTCCGCTGGGCGATCCTATTTCTATTACGGTAGCAGGGTATAATCTTAGCCTGCGCTTAAATGAAGCAGATCATATTTTTGTAGAGGAAATTATCTAAACCTCCTCTCAATATGAACATCGGTCTTTACTTTGGTTCCTTTAATCCTGTGCATACAGGTCACCTTATTATCGCGAGTTACGTAGCTAACCTTAAAATGACCGATCAGGTTTGGTTTGTGGTTTCTCCACAAAACCCACTGAAAAAAGCGCATTCCCTTTTAAATGAATACGACCGGCTGAATCTGATTCACCTGGCCATAGACGAGGACGATCGCTTTAAGGTGTCAGACGTAGAGTTTAAACTTCCCAAGCCTTCCTATACCATCGATACACTTACTTACCTGCAGGAGAAACATCCCAAGTATACTTTCTCGCTTATTATGGGTTCCGACAGTTTTCAAAACCTCACCCGCTGGAAGAATTACGAGCTGCTGGTGAAGAACTATCCCTTTATCATTTACGAAAGAGAAGGTTTCCCCGTTGAAGACACGCTGGGTGCCCAATGTACTTTTGTAAAAGCTCCTTTGCTTAACATCTCGGCAACAGATATACGAACCATGATAAAAGAAGGCATGAGTTTGAAGTATGTAGTGCCGGAAAAGGTAAAAGAGGAGATAGAGAAGAACGGGTATTACAAATAAACAACGGAATGCTCCTGTAAGGCTAAATAAGGACCCTTTAGTGCCTTAAATAAGCCATCCTAATAAAAGACATGCAATAACGATAAACGGGGGCCTAATGCGCCCCCATTTCAATAATAGAAAGGTGGCAATGATCACCAGGGGGTTTAAAATATGTGCTGTAGAGCCGTCTGTAACATCCATAGAGATGTTTTTCATCAGGAAGAAGGTAGCTCCGGTCATAATACCTACTGCGGCGGCGTTAATGCCCTCTAATGACCGGTAAATGACCGCATATTTTTTCAGGTTATTCCACACCGGGAAAAAAAACAACACTAACAAGGCACTGGGCAGGAATAAAGCCACCGAACCTATTACACAACCCAGTATGTGCATGCCTGTTCCTTTTTTACGCAACAACATCCCACCAGTATAAGATCCAATGGAAAAAACAGGCCCGGGTAAGGCGCGAACAATGCCCGATCCGGTTAAAAACTCTTTTTGCGTCATGCGTAAAGCACGGGGATTGTTTTTTTCTGCCTGTATGGTATTGGGGCGAATTACGTACTGTTCGTACATCATGGTCATCAACACATCACCACCACCAAACACCAGGCTGCCAAAACGGTAAAAATTCTCGAACAGGTTGTAAACACCCCGGTTAGGCCATTCTTTTTTACGGGCTGTTTCACTTAAAAAGCCCGCAAGCATGAAAAGCGCGAGAAAGATGAGAATATTACCCCATTTTATCTTTTTAGGCGGAACACCTTGCTGTGGAATACGTTTATCGCTGAAATTGGTGGCAATACCCGCAGCTATAATAATTCCCGGGAATATCCAGGGCGATTTGAATAAAAAATACACCAGCAAGGAGGCCACAGCCATGATAATGCGGGTGATAGGATTATTTACCGATAATTTAAACAACCGGTAGGCGGAATAACTGATAAATCCCACCGCAAGGGGTTGTATAAACTGGAATATCCTGTTATTGAAAGATTGTCCGTCGAAATAGCTCAATAAAAAAGATAAAGCCCCCATAATGGTACAGGCAGGCAATAACCACATCACCAACGTAAGAATAGCCAGCGGAATACCACCTCTTTTGTAACCTATTAACGTTAAAGTTTGTGTAGAAGAAGCGCCAGGCAATAACTGGCAAAAAGCATTGTATTCTAACAACTCCTGCTCGGTAACATCCTTCCGCTGCCTTACAAACGTACTGAGCATCATACTAAAATGACCCTGCGGACCGCCAAAAGCAGTTAGGCTATGCACCAATACCGCTTTTAAAAAAGGTATGTGTCTAATTAATACCAAAACAGGTATATGTCATTGGAGTGTTGATAGTTAAGCTTCAAAATAACAAAATAAAAAAGTCCCACCCAAAAAGGTAGGACGGTTAGTATACATACCCCCAATTGAAAGACTATGGTTTTATAAACCGAATTGCCTGAATAAAGGTTCCCCCAATAAATGCATTCAACACGTAATTCCCCGTATTCAGATCGGTCATGTTCAGGTACAGCTGTTGCGCACCTAATTCTACTTTTTCAATGATTGTTTTGGCGATTCTGCCTTGTACGTCTAATACCTTTAAAATCAAGTCTCCTGGTTTGCTTACAGCAACTTCCAGCAGGTCAAGGCCGTCGTTTAATAGTGTAAGTTGAATGTTTCCAGGATGCATGTTCTATTCATTTTCAAAAGGTTAAGAATCCCCTAATGCAGGAGAAATTATTCAAATATGATGCCAACGAAAATGATTTCGCTGCGTGGGGAAATGAGGAAAAATGAATATATATTATTTATATGTGTTATTAGTAGGCTAGTAAGAAGATAACGGAAGGGAATTAAGATAAAAAGTCTGGCCTCATCCTATGCTGCCAGACTCTTGACCTAATTAGCGAGGAAATTTTTCCAACGCTTAAACTCTTTTTTCTCTTTTGTTTCAAACAAGCTCGGTATAGTTTTGATCGCCTTTGTAAACGCGACCATTATGCCGGTTTGTTTTTTAGGGGGTTGCTTCATACGAAAGGGGGATTTAGTATGGTTATATGTTAAATCATACACTAATTTATTACATGTCCCCACATGTGCAAAAAAAATGGGTAAAAAAATCAATATTTTTTTTATTTTTCCACGTTTCCCCTTATTATAAGGGATATTTTCCCCACTTTTAGTTCGTCAGCAACACATATTTGTCAATTTGATTTATCAACATCTCGTCTAATACATCTACCATGTTCTTGTAATTAGATTGATTGGTAGGTTTTATAATCACCACTAATTCCTTCGGTTGATGATGATGTGCTGCCATATCCTTCCTTTTTTCCAGTAAAACATTGCGCAGTCCGTCCGGTGCGAAAGTAGTATGAGAAGTATGTGCGCTGTCTGCTCCAAAGTAATAAGCGATCTTATTATCTCCTTCTAAAATCAATTGAACAGTTTTTTCTTCAGATATTACGGAAGGTTGTTTCGTTGGTTTTTCATCCGGTACCGTTATTTTCATGGCCATTGAACTGGACATGGTAGTGGTAAAGATGAAAAACGTAATAAGCAGGAAACCTAGGTCTACCATAGGTGTAAGGTCTACTCGGGTTGATTTTTTAGCCATTCTGCCTTTTGTCTTTTTTCCGGGTTGTTGCATTAATTCAGCCATAACAGTTGTTTATTAATGAGATGCTATAGAGCTGAATTTTCATAAACCCCTGCCTGTTAATAACCGTAATAAAAAAGCGGGTGCATCTTAAAAGATACACCCGCTTTCTATTAAAGTGGAATCAATTAGTTTCCGTATTCACATAAAAACTTGATCCTCATTATTTTAACCTGCTCCCAGTTATAGTTACCGTCTGATAATTCTTCCAGGGCCAGTTGCAGAGAAGAGGTTTCGCAATTACGGAAGTAATCCATAATCTCGTCCTGCTCATCATCGTCCAGAATATCGTCAATGGCGTAATCCAGGTTCAGTTTGGTGCCACTGGCTACAATGGTTTCCATTTCTTCCAATAAAGCATCTAAGCGCAGGTCTTTGTTACGGGCAATAGTTTCCAGCGGTATCTTTTTATCTACGTTTTGGATAATGTAGATTTTGTTACTGCTTTTGTTAGCTACCGACTTCATTACAAAATCGTCTGGCTTTTCTATGTTGTTTTCTTCTACATAGCGCTCAATAATATCAATAAACGGTTTACCGTAACGGGCGGCCTTTCCTTTACTTACACCAGAACATTTTTCCAGTTCCTGTATAGTAGTCGGGAACATAGTGGCCATGTCCTGCAGGGATGATTCCAGGAAGATGACAAACGGAGGTAAACCTTTCTTTTTTGCTTCTTTCTGACGAAGCTCTTTCAGCATTTCAAACAGCTTGTCATCTGTAGCACCGGCACCGCCGCCACCTTTTTCGGCTTCGTCGTCGTCTTCATTGGCATCTTCAAACAGGTTGTTCAACACTATTTTAAAAGAAGCCGGTTTTTTCAGGAATTTCTCACCAGCCGGAGCCATTTTCAGCAAACCATATTCTTCAATGTCTTTGCGAATCATGTTTTCCAGCAACAGTTGCCTGATAAGGCTGTTCCAGAAATGTTCGTCTCTATCCTTACCAGTACCGAAAGCAGGCAAGCCTTCGTGACGGAACATGCTGATTTGCGGAGTCAGTTTTCCAATTAAAACATTGATCACATATTCAGCAGGGAAGCGCTCGTCTAAAGCGGTTACCGCTTTCAATACTTTTACCGCTTCCTCTTTAGCTTCTACTTTTTCTTTGGCATTCAAACAGTTATCACAATTTCCACAGTTCACTGTGTCCCATTCTTCCCCAAAGTAGTGTAACAATATCTTCCTGCGACAAACAGCGCTTTCTGCATAAGCCACTGTTTCATTAATTAACTGGGCGCCAACTTCGCGTTCGCTCAACGGCTTATCGCGCATCAGGTGTTCCAGTTTAGCCACATCTTTATGAGAATAATATAAGATACACTTGCCTTCTAAGCCATCACGACCAGCACGACCAGTTTCCTGGTAGTAGTTTTCGATAGACTTAGGAATGTTGAAATGGATTACGAAGCGGATATCTGGTTTGTCAATACCCATCCCAAAAGCGATGGTAGCTACAATTACCTGAACATCTTCGTTTAAAAACTGGTCTTGTCTGTCAGCACGAAGTTTGGCATCCAAACCAGCGTGGTAGGCAACCGCTTTAATGTTGTTAGCAACCAGCACCTCCGCCAGCTCCTCCGTAGTTTTCCGGTTGAGCGTATAAATAATACCGCTTTTGCCTTTGTTCTGAGAAATGAAACGAACAATGCTTTTTACGGTTTGTTCTTTCTTTATTTTAGGCTGTATCTCGTAATACAGGTTGGTTCTGTTGAAAGAAGACACTAAAACAGCCGGTTCGCGTAAGCCCAGGTTTTTTAAAATATCACTCTGCACTTTAGGAGTAGCCGTTGCTGTCAGTGCAATCATGGGAATATCCGGGTTGATAATCTCCATCATTTCACGCAGGCGTCTGTATTCAGGACGGAAATCGTGACCCCATTCCGAAATACAGTGTGCTTCGTCTACCGCAAAAAAAGAAATCTTTAAGTCGCTGAAAAATTCCAGGTTTTCCTGTTTGGTCAAAGTTTCAGGGGCTACATATAATAACTTGGTTTTGCCGGCAAGTAAATCGTCTTTTACTTCCCTAACCTGTGCTTTATTTAAAGAGGAGTTTAAAAAATGCGCTACGTTGTCTTTTTCGCTGTATCCACGCACCAGGTCTACCTGGTTTTTCATCAAAGCAATCAATGGGCTAACAACGATGGCGCAACCTTCCAAAATCATGGCCGGTAACTGGTAGCAAAGACTTTTACCACCGCCGGTTGGCATAATTACAAAAGTATCATTGCCGTTGAGTAAGCTGTTGATGGCTTCTATTTGCCGGCCTTTGAACTGGCTAAAACCAAAATGTTCCTGAATAGCAGCGTGAATGTCGTAGCTGTGTTCCAAGGCTTCGCCTTCTTTTACTGGCCTGGCCTTTGGGGTAGTGGTTTTTTTAGGGGATATTGTTGTCTTACCCTTCGCCGGGGTTGCGCCGGAAGACGATTTTTTAGTACTTGTTGCCATTTTCTTCTATTATAACCCTTTCGCACATACCGCGGGATGCTTATGAATGTTCTCTAATAACTGTTATTTATAAAAAATTATGCTAACAGGGCGGCGTTGTTAATAGGTGAAACCTGTACGTAAAAAAGGGGAAGCGAAGTTACTAAGTATAAGGTTATTGAGGAAGACTTTGATGTTAAAGTTTACCTTTGGGGGCATGAATGTGGAAATTTTACATACTGCTTTAAAAACCATTCAGTTAGAAGCAGAATCCATAAGCGGATTGGCCAATTTTATAGATAAATCTTTTGAAAAGGCGCTGGAAAGCATTCACCAATCTAAGGGAAGAGTGGTCATCAGCGGTATTGGAAAGAGCGCTATTGTAGGGCAAAAAATTGTAGCTACCCTTAATTCTACGGGTACACCCGCCCTTTTTATGCATGCGGCAGATGCCATTCATGGCGATTTGGGAATGATTCAGCAGGATGATGTGGTGATAGTTATCAGCAAAAGTGGCGAAAGCCCAGAAGTAAAAGTGCTGGTGCCCCTTATCAAAAACTTTGGTAACATACTTATTGGCATGGTAGGAAACACAGATTCTTTCCTTGCCCGCGAATCAGATATTATATTAAACACTACTGTAAATCAGGAAGCTTGCCCTAACAACCTGGCGCCTACCTGCAGCACTACTGCACAAATGGTGATGGGAGATACCCTTGCAGTATGCCTGATGAAGATGAATGGATTTACCGGCAGGGATTTTGCGAAATATCATCCTGGTGGAAATTTAGGAAAGCGCTTATATTTGAGGGTATCAGATTTGTACCCCCAGAATGCACAGCCCGCTGTTTTGCCTTCCGCTACTTTGAAAGAAATCATTGTGGTTATTTCTAAAAGCAGGTTGGGAACAACCGCAGTAGTGAATGAAGCAGAGCAGTTAGTGGGTATTATTACAGACGGTGATGTAAGGCGTATGCTGGAAACTACTGATGATATCAGCAAGGTGCAGGCATCTGACATATTTAATAAAAACCCTAAAACAATAGAACCCGATACCCTGGCGGTGGATGCCCTGGAAACCTTGCGTAAATTTGACATCAGCCAACTAATGGTGGTGGATACACACGGAAAATATATGGGGGTGTTGCATTTACACGACCTGGTGCGGGAGGGAATTATATAAACACCTATTTTTGAAATAACAACATCGCATGAATCGACATCATTATGTGGCTATTATGGCGGGTGGCATCGGTAGCCGCTTCTGGCCAAAAAGCCGGACCAGTTACCCGAAGCAGTTTCTTGATATCCTGAATAGTGGAAAAACCCTTATTCAATGGACATTTGAACGTTTTACAAAGTTCATCCCTGAAGAGAACATTTACATTGTAACATCTGAAGAGTATGTGGATATTGTAAAAGAGCAATTGCCCAATATCAACCCTGCGTGTATTGTAGCTGAGCCCAGCCGCAAAAACACCGCTCCATGTGTTGCTTATATTTCTTATAAAATAGCACAGAAAGATCCGGAAGCATCTTTAATCGTTGCTCCCAGCGATCACCTGATACTGGATACGGATACTTTTGAAAAAGTAGCTTTACAGGCGCTGGATTTCGCTTCTCATTTAAAAGCTTTTGTTACACTGGGCATTAAACCTACGTATCCTAACACGGGTTACGGTTACATCCAGCATGAGACGATGCCTGTAGCGGATAATATTTATAAAGTAAAAACCTTCACCGAAAAGCCTAACCTGGAAATTGCAAAAACTTTCCTGGCCAGCGGCGATTTTCTGTGGAATGCAGGCATTTTTATCTGGCAGGTAAAAAGCATTATTAATGCTTTTGAAAAATATCAGCCCGAAATGAATGAGCTGTTTGCTGTTGAAAAAGACAAATTCAATACGCCGGCCGAAAAAGAAGCGATAGAACGCATTTATCCACAGTGTACCAATGTATCTATTGATATTGCTATCATGGAAAAAGCGGATAACGTATACCTGATACCTGCTTCTTTTGGTTGGAGTGATCTTGGCACCTGGAACAGTGCTTACGATAACCTGGAAAAAGATTACCTGGGTAATGCTGTTGCCGGTGATAATGTGATGATTGTGGATGCTACTAAATGTATGATCAGCGCTCCGGACGAAAAGCTAGTATTACTGCAGGGGCTGGATGATATGATAGTTGTAGATACTAAGGATGTACTGCTTATCTGTAAAAAAGATAAAGAGCAGGATATTAAAGAATACGTAGCAGAAGTTAAACGCAACAAAGGCGAAAAGCATTTGTAGTATATATCTTTCAAAAACGTGAATTGCCGGATCTGTATTATCACAATGCTGGTCTGCAATTCACGTTTTCATTTTAAATAGCGCTTGTACATGGACTTTGGAAAAGTAACAGCAAAAGAGCTGGACCAGATCAATTTTACGTTACCGGCCGATCCGGCCTGGAACCAACAGATATTACCGAGCAACAGAGATAGAAACCTACAGGTATATATAGGCAGCCCGCGTTGGGGAGTAAAAGAGTGGTTAGGTAAAATTTATCCAAAAGGAATCAAAGACACCCAGTTTTTAGATTACTATGTACATCAGTTCAATACCATAGAACTGAACGCCACACATTACCAGGTGTTTGAACCGGAAACCATTTCCCGCTGGGCCGAAAAAGCCATTGGTGTTCCTTTTTTTAAATTTTGCCCCAAGTTTCCGCAATCCATCAGCCACTATAGTTCTTTTGAAAATGTAGAGGATACTACCAATAAATTCCTGGCCGGTATTGTTGAATTTAAACATCACCTGGGCCCGGTGTTTTTGCAGGTAAGTGAAAAATATTCGCCCGAAAGAAGAGATCAGCTGTTTAATTATATAGCCAGCCTGCCTAAAGATGTCCGGTTTTTCCTGGAAGTGCGCCACCAGGATTGGTTTTCAGGTGCGAAAGTGTTTTTAGAACTGCTACAGTTTTTAAAAGAACAGAAAGTAGGGTTGGTAATTACAGATACTGCGGGAAGAAGGGATTGTGCGCATATGCACCTGAGCGTTCCGGTTTGTTTTGTGCGTTTTGTTGCCAACAGCCTGCATCCTACCGATTATACCCGTATAGATGAATGGGTAAACAGGCTTACTTACTGGATAGAAAAAGGAGTTCAGGAAATATACTTCTTTATACATACGCACAACGAAGTACACTCACCCGAACTCGCCGTTTATTTAATAAATAAGTTGAACGAGGCTACAGGCCTGAAATTGAAAAAGCCTGAGTTATTACAACAAACGTTGTTCTAAACACTTCTTCTGCCACCTATCAGTGATAACAGGAACAGTACTAAGAAGATAAAGAACAAAATTTTTGCAATAGAGGCAGCTCCTGCGGCAATGCCGGTGAAGCCGAAAATAGCAGCAATAAGCGCTACGATTAAAAATGTGACAGTCCAGCGTAACATAGATATAGCATTTAACGGATTAAAAAAATCGGTGTACGCTATATGAATTTCACAAAGCATGCCAAAGGTGTTGCCAGGGGCATACCTATACCAGCACTAACTTTCCTCGTCAAAATACAGCTTGTAGTAATACTTTCCGCTCATTTCATCTACCCCACGCTCCATTAAATCCCGCCTGCCGTGTATATAAATGTGAAAGTTTTTGTCCAATTTCAGCACCGTTTTGTAGCTTTTCTGTTGTTGTTTAACCGCTGAAACGTGTATCGCAAACTCATCATCAATGGTAATATTCTTAGAACTTTCGTAATTGCGCTTGTATTCCATAAAGCTATCCACTACTTCTTCGTGGTGCATTACTTCCTGGGCAAAACTTTCCATAGTAAAGTTTTCGTTGGTTTTGAAGTAATCCATCGATTTGTTCAGCAAATCAATCTGGTCACTTTTGGCCACTTCAAACTTCTCGGGGTATTCTTTGGTAATAAAATTTTTGCAAAGGCTCAGGTAGTTATTGGTGTGGTGATAACTATCTGCGTAGGGTTCTACCTGTAAAAAGTCTTTTATCCAGTATTGTGTTTCCTGTTGTTTGTTGGTGGCGTCTACTACACACGCTACATAACCGGTTTCGCGGTCTTTTTTAAATATCAAACAGCCTTTGTCCAGTTTGTTGATATTAATACCTTCTTCGTGAATAACCTCCATGCTTTGCCCATGTGGAAATACTTTTAAAAAAGTTTCCTTGTTTTCCGACTTAAACAGCCCGATAGCCTGCACATATTCAGTTCCAAACGGAACTTCGGCAAAGTGCGCTACGTAAAACTCACCTTCTTTTACTTTTACGTGTGTGCTTTTGGTGTAAAGGAAATGTGCCAGTAAAGCAGACTGTGCTGCAAAAGAAGCGGGGTTATCAAAAATTTCTGCACAGTAGGTATATACCTCGTTGAGGGCAACATCACTAATGTGAGTGAAGTGGTATTGCTCATTTTCGTTGAACGATCCCAGGAAATATTTGGTAAGCAGCTTACCAACTATTTCATCATTCAAGGTAAGGGCGTTAGCCGATAACTTCAATTCTTCACCACGGGTAGGATTACCTACTTTATGTACGATTACTTCTTTTAACTGAACACTGTCTATCCCGGTCATAACTGCGAAGATAATAATGCGCTAATAATCTTTGCCATCCCTGTTGGAATGTTGCACTGATGGAATCCGGATAAAAATGCGCGTACCGTTTTTATGGTCTTCAGATGTGCTTTTTTTACCATTCGACATATGAAATGCGCCATTGAGTAGCTGCACCCGGCTTTCTATGTTGCGCAAGCCAATGCCTTTTTTCTCGTTTAGTACCGATGGGTCAAAGCCTACACCATTGTCTTCGGCTATTATCAGCAGGTTCTTTTTACGATAAGCAAATTCCAGCGTAACGGTGGTGGCGTGGGCGTGTTTAATAATATTGGTCATAATCTCCTGTACAATACGGAAAATGTTCAGCCTTACTTCTTCCGGGAAATCCTCATCCGAATACTGCGATATAAAATGAATATCCAGCGGCTTTTCTGCTTTCAGCGTAATTTTCTTGTGCAGGTCTTGTATGTATAATTCAATAATGCGGTTTAACGAGTGATCTTTAATATAAGCAGGCATCAGGTTGTGCGAAATATTGCGCGCTTCTGCCTGTGCGGTGCTTACATAGTCGCTGATAATATCAATTTCTTCAATTAACTCAGCAGGTGTAGAAGTTACATTGCGCGATAATCCCAGCAGCTTAAACCGGATAGCGGTTAAGGTACCGGACAAACTATCGTGAATTTCCTTGGCACTGTTGGCTTTTTCAATTTCCTGCGCCTGTATAATTTTCTGGTAGGTTTTTAGTTTGTAAGAAGTATACCTGCGGGCAATGGCGTAGGTTAACAGGATTATCTCAATTAAAATACCCGCCTGCAACATAGTTTCGGTATAGTAAGTAGCACCTACCACGCCCCATTCCAGCAAAGCCAGGTTAAAAATGCCTATCACCTTTATAATACTCGCGCTGAAATAAAACCGGGCTTCCACACTTCCTTTCATTAAAGTAACCAGCAATGATATTAACACGGTAACAATGCTTATCACTATAACGGCCAGGAATAAGCAGATGTAAATATTATTTACCTGGAAGCTACTGGTGTTCAGGTTCACAAAAATGGGAATGATGGCCACTGCTGCCAGCATCACTTTGCATATATTACCCCATTTGTATAGGTATGGATGCGTAGCACGCATGTTTAGCAGCACCTGGCTTATCTGGATGTTCAGTAACAGGTTGATAGAAGAAAAGGTGGCGGTAATGGCTGAGTTAACGGGAGGGTAGCCACTCCATATAAATTCAAACCCTAAACCAAAATAGCCGAGAAACCAGATGATGGAAGTAAGAATATACAACCCATAATACAGGTAAAGTTTGTGTTTGGTGTTGATGTAAAACAAGAAACTGAATATAGAAACAAACACCAGGATGCCGTATGTAATACCATCCGATAAATAGCTGCGGTTTACCTTGGCTTCAAATGCTTTGTCCTTATAAATTTTAAGGGGTAGCAAAAAGGTATGGCCTACCTGGTTAATGTGTAAAAAATAATCTTTTTGTTCGCCTTTGTCCAGGGTAAGGGCATATTGAAAATTCTTGTGCAGCGAGGTTCTTTGTTCAAAAGGATAAAAATCGCCCAGCTTACCCAGCGAGCGAATGCCATTTTTTGTTTTCTCAAATAATTCCAGTTCGTTAATCCGCGAGCATTGAGCGTCTATCATTAACTGCGTTTGTCCGCTTCCCTGGTTATGAATGGCAAAATGAAACCAGTATTGTTTGCGGGCAATACCCGCGTTGTACACGGCGGTGTTCACCGGTTTAAAATTTCCCAGCTGGTACAATTGCACCAACGAATCAATGCTCAATTGCTCATCGTTGGTTTTAAACAACGACCAGGTATTGGGATGAAGAGAGTAATCATCCTTCCGGTCAAAAATATTAATTACCTTATCCTGTGCCTTACAATAAATGCCGGTATATAGAATAACTACGAACAGTAAAAGTGTTTTTCTGCAGTTTATCATCATTTAGCTATAATAATAATCAAGAATTTTTTACAATAACAAAGGTTACAGGTGCATCAATGCGGCAATTGTTTTTACCGACATCCACCCCATAATTAACATCACAATCACACCCAGCACAGTTAATATCCACGGGTGTTTATAGGTTCCTGCAATAGCAGGTTTATGAATTGCCAGTAACATAATTAATAACGAAACAGGTAAAATCATCCCATTTACGGCACCTGCTGCAATTAAGATGGTAACCGGGTTGCCGGTTAACAAAAATATAGCCCCGGATATGGCAATGAAAACAATGGTAACTGCCTTGGCATTGGCATCGGCCGCAACGTGCATGGTACGTAAAAAGGAAACAGAAGTGTAGGCGCTGCCTACTACCGAAGTAATAGCTGCACTCCACATTACCAGCCCAAAAATTTTATATCCTGTTATACCGGCTGCCTGCTTAAACATAGAAGCTGGTGGGTTATCCTGTGCAATAGGAAGGCCTTGCATTACCACACCCAGGGCAGCCAGGAATAATAAAATACGCATAACCGAAGCAATGCCAATACCGGTAACTGCTCCGCGAGTGGTTTGCGCCATGGATTCTTTTCCTTTTACACCAGCGTCCAGCAGCCGGTGTGCGCCGGAAAAAGTAATATAGCCGCCTACTGTTCCACCAACCAGCGTAATAATAGCCGTTACATTCATAGTATCGGGTACTATTGATTTTTGCAATGCCAAACCCAATGGCGGATGTGCTGTGTAAACCACATACAGGGTTAGTATAATCATTAAAATACCCAGCCATTTAGAAAAAGTGTCCATAGCCCGCAGCGCATCTTTTATTACAAAAAGCACAATAGCAATAACAGCACTGATCAAAGCGCCTGTTGACACAGGTATACCCAACAACACATTTAAACCCAACCCGGCACCGGCAATGTTACCTATATTAAATATCAGCCCGCCCAGTACAATTAGTACGGATAGGAAATGACCTGTTCCGGGAAATAATATATTGGCTATTTCGGGTGCTTTTTTTCCACTGGCAACTATAATGCGCCAGATGTTTAGCTGAACGCCAATGTCCAGTAAAATAGAAATGAGTATAACAAAACCAAAACTTGCCTGTAGCGATGCAGTGAAAACAGTGGTTTGTGTTAAGAAACCAGGACCAATGGCTGAGGTGGCCATTAAAAAGGCAGCACCTAACAGAACAGATAACCTGGAATTGTGTTTAGATAGCATAAGCGTTGTTAGTGAATTGGAATATTATACAGGTGCCTGCATAGAAATATGGTGTTGTTGAAAATTTGCCTGCAGTGCCTGTGCAAAAGCCACCGCCTTTTCTCCATCTCCATGAATGCAAACCGTTTCGGCCAGTACCTGCTTTTGCGTAATAAATTGCAACACCTGCTCCACCGCTTTTCCTGCATCATGTATCATAGCGCCGGGTTGATTGCGTGGGGTAAGTGAGCCATCAGGCAAATACGTGCGGTCAGCGAAAATTTCACTGCAGGTGCGCAACTGTATCTGTTGTGCTTCCTCTATCAGCAAACTACCTGCTAAACCGTATAAATACAAAGTACTGTCAAAATCTTTAACCGCCTGTGCAATGGCTTTTGCCATTGTTTTGTCTTTTGCGGCCATATTGTATAAAGCGCCGTGTGGTTTAACATGATGCAGGGTGGTGCCGGCTGCTTTTACAAAGGCAAACAGGGCGCCTACCTGGTATAATACCATCTGATAAATTTCGGAAGGAGTGTATACCATATTTCTTCTGCCAAAACCCTGGATATCCGGAAAACCGGGGTGCGCACCCACGGCTACATTATATTGTTTACAAAGTGCTATTGTACTTTGCATAATGCCTGCATCCCCTGCATGAAATCCACAGGCAATATTTGCAGAGGTAATAAAAGGCATAATAGCTTCGTCGTTGCCCAGTGTATAGGCTCCAAAGCTCTCACCCAGATCGCAGTTGATATCAATGTGTATCATATTATTATTTGCTAAGCGTATAAGCGTTTAAAAATATACTGCTTTAACTCCTCCATTTGCTTCTGGTAATTTAAATAGATTTCTTCGGCTGTTTCTATGTTCACGTGTTTAAATTCAATGGTATTGCCGGGTAACAGCTGGGCACACAATGCAATATCTGGTTCTACCACCTGTGCAAGGCGTGGATAACCGCCTGTAGTCGGTCCGTCATTCATCATTATTACCATGTTTCCATCCGGCAGCGCCTGAATGGTGCCTGCACACACGGCAGTAGAAAGCATTTCCCCGGCAACTGATTTTTTCATTTTTGCCGCTACGCGGTAACCCATGCGGTTGCTTTGTGGAAGCACAGGTAAAGGATTATCAAAAAAAAGCGCTCTGCTGTCATGCGTAAATTGAAGCCATTCTGGTCCGTGCATAGCCCTTACTACTACCGATGCGGCATATGGTAAAATGGTGGAAGCAGCGATGGCCCAGTTTCCGGAATACAAAACAGCTTTTTTTACAGCGCCTGTATTTAATATATCTTCTTTTTTCAGCGGTCGTCCCTGGTAACCTCCCCATCCTGCCGGAAGGTATGTGCTAAAGCTGTTTAATACCAGCGGCACCTCCCAACCTCCCTGTACGGCCAGGTACGACCGGCAACCTGTTCCTGTATACTGAATTTTTAAAACACCACCTGCGGGCATTGCCAGGGTTCTCCAGCAATCTACCGGCTTATTATTAATAAACACTTTAACGCCATGTCCTCCTACAGCAACCCAGCCCTTTTCTTCAAACAACAATTGCAACCCACCCATTGTAATTTCCAGGGTAGCGCAGGTTTCTTCATTACCTACCAGCCAGTTACTTACACGATGGGCAAACCCATCTAATGCACCACCGGTAACAACGCCCTGCGATTTATAGCCAATGCGTCCCGTATCCTGTACAGTGGTTAATATGCCTGGTTGAATTACTGTTACTTTCATAGGCTATGTGTTTGCAGATGTAACCGGTACAAAGCAAACTTCATCACCTGCCTGCAAAAAGGCGGGGGGAGTATTACCGGGATTAAACAAACTAAGGGTTGTGCTGCCAATAATTTGCCAGCCACCGGTTATTTGCATCGGGTAAATTCCGGTTTGTAAACCGGCAATTCCTACCGAGCCTGCCGGCACATTGGGCCGTGGTGTTTGTTTGCGGGGTGTATCTAATAAAGTGTTCATACCTCCTAAATAAGCAAAGCCCGGTACAAATCCTAACAGGTACACCTGGTAAATTGCCTTACTATGTAAATCAATTACCTCCGCTTCGGTCATTTTACAGTGAGCAGCCACAAAACTGAGGTCGGGCCCGTGCGCACCTCCATACAAAACCGGAATCTCTACTCTACGGGGTTTTGCCTGTATAGTAGTGGTATCTGTCTGCGTCAATAATTGAAGAATAAATGCTTCTGCTTTTTCGGCAGCAGTTTCTCCGGGCAAATGGCCCTGGCTTTTAACCACAATGGGATTATAAAAAACGGAAAGTGATGCGTAAGAGGGAACCAGTTCTACTAAACCATTCCACTGTGCCCGGTAAATACATTCCTGTAAAAGGCGTATGGAACCGGCTATGCGGGGTTCAATACGTTGCTCCCATTCTATAACTATGGCTTTTTCTGATATGCTGTATATCCTGGAAGGCAGAATCATATGCTGATAAGGGTTGCTAAAAAAACACCGTTAGGCTTCCACAATGCTTTAAACTTACCTCACAAACTAATGCCGGCGTGCATAGGCTTGTAAATAGTGCTTGCAAAGGCGGAATCCCTAACGGTGTGGGCAGGTATTTAAGCAAAAATTAGTCCAAAAGCAACAAAATAACCAGCTTCTGTCCACTTCGGGTATATTTCAACTGCTTTGTACACAGGCAAATACACCCTGAAATCTGCTTTTATACTGTCCAATTTCAATTTACTGATTTTTTCATTTTTTCAAAGCTTTTGCCATCAATTGTTCTGCTGTTGTCCTTAAAATGCTATTAATACCGGCTCAAACATGGGATATAACAATTTTACTTCTCTTAAAATAGTGTTATATTTAGCATAGTTAAGTCACTCAATTAAATGTACCCCCTCATGAGAAATGTAATTACGATTGCTGTTATGTGTGTAATGGTTATTGCGGGTAAAGCGCAAACTATTTGCAAAAAAGTGGATTCGATTGTTACAGAAGCCAAAAAACTATATACATCTCAGGTCGCAGGTATTTATGGAAAAGAAGTATTGCGTCAGCAATATCCTTTGCTGGAAGACAGAACGGGCGGTTCCGTTACCTATTCTGAAAACGGAAAAATCTTATGTGTGTTCTTTTCTAATGAAGAAAACCCCAGCGTGGTGGCCACTATCGGGTTTGATAACATCAACACTCCGGGTAAGCCCCAGGTAGATACTGCTTATCGCAACTTTACGGGCTACGAGAGAGACCTGTATACTTTACAAAAGAAAACAGAAGAACAGATTGCTACTAACAGCATGTTTAAAAAATGCAGCAACACACGCTGGAACATTGTACCGCTTACTGATAACAAGTCCAAAAGAGTGTATGTGTTTACCGGTTCCAAAGTAAACGGCACCGTGGTTTTTGGAAATGATTACCTGCTTACGTTTGATGATAGCAACGCGTTAACGGTTGCAAAACCTTTACACCAGAATATGATTCCATTAAACTACCACCAGGATAAAGACATGGAACCTATCACCACTGTTCATAACCATTCGGGCAATGCTACAGATTGCTTTACTGCCACAGATGTGTGTACGGTAATGCTGTATGAAAAATGCGCCAACTGGAAAAAGCATATGGTTATTTCCAAATCACAGGTATCTACCTGGGACTGTGAAAAAGACGAGCTTGTAACGGTATCATTAAAAGAGTGGGAAAAAAGTAATAAATAAACTTAGTTACGTTCTGCAATCTGAAAGCGGCTTTTCATCATCTCCAAAGCTTCGGCTGTTTCTTCTTCATCACTGTAATAAGAACCAGGCAAAGCAATAAGCCGCTTTCTGATCCTGCCTTTTTCATCCGCAAAGTGAATAGTAAAAAAAGCCCTGCTCACTCCACTGGAGCCTGCATTGGTAAATTGAATTCGCCGTATTTTCTCTATTGCTATTACCGGTGTTTCTGAATGATAGGTGCTTCGGATAATGCCATATACCAGAAAGGCAGCCACCCCAATAAAAATAATAGCCGATCCGTAAATATCTTCCTGCAAGGCGTTGAACGCTACATATAATAACATTACGGCCAGCAGTGCATAAATCAATAAAATGCGGCTGGTGTTGTTTCCCACCGTTAGTTTAGCCATATCACCAATAATACCATCCCTGGTTAATACAATTTTATCAGGTAAAATATGACAGTAGCCGGTTTTGGTTTTAAAAGTAAGGTCGTTGGCTATAAAACCTTCCTCGTTTTCTACTAGTGTGGGCATAGGAATGTCCGCTTTATTGTTATGCCCTAAATTTTATGCCTGTGTTATTCGTTTGCATGCATCTGGCATAAAATTTTTATGCTACGGGCAAATACCGGAGTTATGAGTTGTATCGAACGGGAGTTTTACATTCCCTATCCTGAAAATACCAGCACCAGGGTGTATATGAAATGCATGGAAAACGGTCCCCGTTTTGTTGTGTTCCTTGCAGGCGAAGAAGGAAATGTGATAGTGTATTCCCAAACAGATGCGGCTGGAAACGAAACCTGGTACGAGGGAGATGGAATTGCATCGCAAAGTGCTGCCGAAATAGGAAAGAGGATGGAAATAGAGTGAAAAACCTCCGTTGGTATAGATATTATTTAATATATAACCACTGGAAACAGAATGTTAACAAATAACAGTAAATTTTTCCGTACCTTCGTGCGCGTTAAGAATTTGAGTTTTACAGCATTTTGTAAGTGAATTGTTTTTTCTACTGTTAGTTAGCTTTCTTTACTCCTGCTTTTGCCTCAGATCATTTTTTATTTTTTTTAATATTTAGTATGAACATTTACGTTTCAAATTTAAGCTTCAACGTGCAGGATGAAGACTTAAGATCTTATTTTGAAGAACATGGTGAAGTAACTTCCGCTAAGGTAATCATAGACAGAGAAACTGGTCGTAGCCGTGGTTTTGGTTTTGTGGAAATGCCTGATCAGGCAGCAGCTGAAAACGCTATCCGCGAACTGGATGGTGCTAGTGTTGAAGGTCGCTCTATGAGAGTGAACGAAGCTAAACCAAGAGAAGAGAAGAAGCCAAGATCTTCTTACTCTGGCGGTGGCAACAACCGTTGGTAGTAGCTTGTTACAACAAGATTATTAAAAAAGCCGTTTCAACTGAAACGGCTTTTTTATTGTAGCTATGCTAGCGGTTAAATAACCCGCCCAGTAATTTACCTGTTTTTACTAATGTTGACCTTAAGTTAACCGGGTCTTTCTCATACTCCCTCACTTCCTCTTTCAACACATCAAAACTGTCAACGAAAGAAGCTTCGATAAAGGAATACTTCGCCAGTATAGCAGTACTTTCCTCAATTAATTGTAACGACTCTTTGTACAGTTTAAAACTATGCGGTGGTTCCAGCAGGTATTGTTTAATTTCTGTCAGTCTTACAATATCCGAATTACTGATTTTCATAATGCAAAGGTACACTATGGGGCCTGTTTTACTCATTATGGCTCAAAACGCTGGCACACATTAACTTACCATTGTACAAAGTAGTTTTTGCGGGCAAAAAGGCAGTTTGGCAAAGTACTTGAATTTATAATAGTGTAACCTTATGAAAAGTACATCTTACATACAACCTATTATCCGTATGTTGCTACCACCGGAATTACACGCCTTTACTGATATACAGGTGTGGAAGGCTATCGGGCTTCATATGATCTCACGTATTAAGGATACGTTGCAGGCCGATTCACTGTAACCAGGCGTTTATGCCGTTACTGTTTGTGCCAAAATCAACTATATCCTGTACGCCGGAGGTGGCGCATGCACAAATAAAAACGGCAACCAATGGTTGCCGTTGATAGCAATCGCTGCCTGCGATTGTCTTTGTTTTGGGCCCCGTAACGTTATCTCAACTTATCTGCGTTGTTTCCGATACTATAATAACCTTTCTGTATTACAGGCCGTTTGCTATTGGTAATGTTTTTCACTTTTAGTCTGGGAGATGCTAATTTTTTATCGTTATCTCCAATGGTATAAAATCCTTTTTGTGCTGCTACCGCAGTGCTGTCCTGCTCTGCTGCAACGGTTGTGGCTACAGGTAATTTTTGCGCATTGTTGCCAATGGCGAAATATCCTTTTTTAATGTCCTGCTGTTGTGTGTTGAAATCTTTAGCGCTAACGGTTACCAGTGTAGTGGTTACCATCAGGGCCATAAGAACTATCTGCTTTTTCATAAACTACTGTATAAAATCCTAATAATGGTTTTCTGTGTTGATATTACAAGTTTATACTCCTTCACTTACCCCTCTTTGCCTTAGCAAAGCGTAGTAGGTGGGCAGCACCTGTGTAATGCAGGTTGTGATAAAGCAAAAAATCAGATTAACAGCACACAGTTCCTGATATACAGGTTGGCAGAAAGATTTGCCACTGTGTTTTTAGAAAAACGAACCGAAGTAAAAAGGGCATGGTGTACAGGTGAAAAAGAAAAAACACGCTGCGTGGTAGCACTTACCCGGGGCATTTTTATTTTGCCCACCGGGGCAGTGTGGTGCGCATGTGCTTTTACAACTGTTCCGTCTTTTTCAACAGATTCATTTTCAAGAGAAATTTCTGAATTATCGCTGGCAGATAAAACCGAGGCATAAATATCCTCTTCTGCATAAGAAGTGTCGATGGCTACCCCGGTTGTAAAAACCAGGTAGATCATTGCCAGTATAAGAGCATACACTTTCTTCATAATTCATGGCAAAACTACTGTGGATATAGATTACTGTATCATGCAGGACTGTTAAAAACAGAAAATTGAATAAAATCCACTAGTCCAGTTTTTATAGGTAAGCAGGGGATAAACTCCGGTAATAAACTGCTACACAATTGATTACCTCTATAAACACCTGGCTGTTGGCGTCTTACATTTTTTCTTCCTTTTTGCCCTCTGTAGTCACGCTATCTTTGAAATATGATCACATTCTTTGCTATTTCCTCTGTTATTACCCTTGCCTGGATGATCGTTTGCATCTACCTGCTTATTAACGCCCGTTCCATAGGCCTGCTAAAAAATATTTCTCCACTACCACAGGGCAATGAACCTTCGCTGGATATTATTATCGCGGTAAGAAATGAAGAAGCCGACCTGGCCCAGGCACTGCAAAGTCTTTGTCATATCCATTACAGCAATTACCGCCTGGTAGTTATCAACGACCGGTCTACCGATGGTACCGCTGCCATTCTGCAACAATTCGCCGCGCAATATCCACATATCACGGTATACACTATCACCAGTTTGCCCCAGGGCTGGCTGGGTAAAAACCACGCCATGTACACCGGGGCCACTATTTCGCAGGGCGAATGGATTTTGTTTACCGATGCCGATGTATTGTACCAGCCCGATGCCATTAGCCGGGCTATGGCTTATGTGCTGCAAACCCAAACGGATAACCTGGTGGTTTTTCCGGAGATCATTTCCCGCTCAGCTATGTTTAACGCCATCAATGCTACTTTCCGCACCATGCTGGAAGTAAAGCTTCGCCCGTGGAAAGCCCGCGACCGCCAATCAAAAGCTTTTATAGGCATGGGCGCGTTTAGCCTGGTTAACCGCAAAGCTTATGTAAGCTCCGGCACGCACAGTAAAATTCCGCTTCGTCCCGATGACGATTTAAAATTGGGCGAGCAGATTAAAAGCGCCGGCTTTCAGCAGGACTGTTTATATGGCGATGGATTGTTACGGCTGGAATGGTATACCAGCGTACAGCAATTTATCAATGGCCTGATGAAAAATATGTTCTCCGCTTTTCAATACAACGCCTGGCTGGCCACGGCCAATGCACTGCTGGTGGTACTTATTATTATATTACCCATACCTGTGTTGCTGTTATCGGGCTGGTGGCAGTTGCAGTGTATGGCGTTAGTCATCCTGTTTTTTCAATGGCTGGCTTTTACGTTCCGCCCGGCCATGAATGCAGGGTGGTGGTATGTGTTTACCATTCCTTATGCCGGGGTGATTATGACTTACATTGTTTTTCGCAGCACGTGGTTAACGCTTAAAAACAAAGGCATTTATTGGCGCGACAGTTTTTACCCGCTGGATGAATTAAAAAAGGGCTATCACTCATAGCCCTCTATTCTTTGTGAAACACCTTCTTTAATTCCGCTTTTGCTTTTTCCAGCACCGCTTTTTGTTTCTCCGGTAAATTTTTACCTCCCCGGTTAATGTAAAAATTAAGCATCGACATGGCCGACTGGTAAGGCGTTCCCTTACGACGATGGCTCCGGCGCGAAGAATTTTTCAGCGACACTGCAATCGCATGCGGGTCTTCTTTTTTAAAAATACCGTCTTTCAGGTCCATGGCATCACTGGTAGCCATCACCTGGGCCGACCATTTTTTGCGCCGTGTAGTTTTCTTTTTATGTTGTGTCATACCCACTGTTTTTCTTACTGCACTATAAAATCGTGCCTGCGGCACTGTGTATTACCACACTATGCACATTCGATATTACAGGTATATTTGCGTGCCTTATTAAACACTGTATGATAACACACAAACTTTTAGCTAGCTCTCTTTTCGCAGGTGCTGTTTTTTGCATAGCCTGTAAAAGCAAACCACACCCCGTTGATTTAAAGCCGGAAATAACCGAATCTGCCCCGGCACTTGTTGATTCCGCTGCTGCTGCAGCCACTACTCCCGAAAGCGTACCCTCCACCACCGTGTCAGATGAAGAGCATTACCCGGGAGAGGCTGGTTTTGTTTGTGAACTGTTACAACGGGCAGACATGTTTAAAGAGGATGGTTGGGAGGATATGGAGAAGTTAAACTGGTTTGGTTTATTCAAAACAGCAGATAATAAAGTTTACCTGTCTGCCACTGCTATCACCGCAGAAAAAACCTATGAATCGGGAGAGCATACTGGATGGGATATAAAAACGCCTGGAAATGACGATACCTGTTATATATTGGTAACACAATATAATAACCTGTTCAGGAACGGAGCAGTAGAGGAAGTTAAGCATTTATCCTATGTCCGGTTGTATCCTGGAACCAATACCAACTTCCGTTTTAAAAACGTGGAGTATACTTTAAAAGCATCCGGCAAAAAACCGGATGATCCGGGTGATGGTATGATCAATTATAAACTGTATCTGGTATCTGAAAAAGATGGGCAAATGATAGAAGAATTACTGGTGCAGGAACCGTTTTTCGATGATACCATGGTAAGTATTTATTTTGCGGGCGATATGGATGGAGATGGTAAACTGGATCTATTATTAAACACCGCTTATAAATATAGCTTTTCGCGCCCCACCTTATATTTATCAAAACCTGCCGAAGCAGGCCACCTGTTGAAAGTAGTGGGTAAGCATACGTTTTACGGTTGCTAAAAACACAAACGACATACCGAAATACTTTACATTACTACCTGTTACTACTATTACCACACTTGGAATAGCTACCTGGTTATTGCCATTTGCAGAACAAGTAGCCCTACTTACAGAGAGGAAGGGGTGTTTGGCATAACGCCCCGGTTCTTCCTTAACGTCTCTTATAGCTTTACAGAAAGCAATAAGAAATGTTGTATTGTATAGAAACCCAACACCTCACTTACCACTACCAGAAAGGAAACACCTTACTGCATGGGCTGAATTTACAGGTTCCCAGCCAGGCCATCTACGGATTTCTGGGCGCCAACGGCGCCGGTAAAACCACCACGTTAAAACTACTCACCAGCCTTTTGCAAAATCAGTCGGGTAGCATTACGGTTCTTAACCAGCCATTGCCACCCAACAGGCTACAGCTGATGCAACAGGTAGGTGTGTTTATCGAAAGCCCTTCTATTTATAGCCACCTTTCCGCTACCGAAAACCTGGAAGTATTTCGCAGGCTGTACCAATGCCCGGTAGGCAACATCGCGGAAGCACTGGAAACCGTAGGCTTGCAAAACACCGGTAACAAAAAGGCCGGCCGTTTTTCGCTGGGCATGAAACAGCGTTTAGGCATTGCCGTTGCCTTGCTGCACAAACCTTCGCTGTTGATACTGGATGAACCTACCAACGGATTAGACCCGCAGGGTATGATTGAAATGCGCACCTTATTAAAAAAACTAAACCATGAACAACATATTAGCATTCTTATATCCAGCCACATGCTTGCTGAAATGGAAAAGCTGGTTACACATATTGGCATTATTGATAAAGGCCGCTTACTCTACCAGGGTACACTGGCTTCATTAACTACTACCCATACCACCAAGGGCACACCCGCTACACTCGAAACCACTTACATGAACCTGATAAACCCTGTTATTGTATGACCACTTTCCTGCACAGCTTTCAAAGCGAATGGCTGAAAAAGAAACACAGCGCCGCGGCCTATCTTACCATTACCGGCGGACTGTTAATTCCGGTAATCATGCTTCTTGCAGCGTTTTATCATTCCGATAGTTTGTATATAGAATATACCTCCGGAAAACTATGGCGCGACTTGTACTATAACAGCTGGCAATACATGGGCATACTGTTATTACCTATGGGTATTATATTAGTGGCCAGCCTGGTTACACAGCTGGAATATAAAAACAACACCTGGAAACAACTGCATGTAACGCCCCAGTCGTATACCGTTTTGTTTTTTGCAAAACTGTCGGTGGTGATGGCATTGTTGCTGCAATGCTTTGTGCTGTTTACCATAGGTATTTACCTGTGTGGTATTATTCCCTCGCTGCTATATACCAATTTACCCTATCCGCGGGAAGCATTTCCTGTTTGGCTGTTTGCAAAAGGCACCGGCAAATTTTTGGTGGCCTGTTTGCCTATAGTAGCATTGCAATATGTGATGAGCCTGGTAAGTAAAAATTTCCTGGTGCCTATAGGGGTGGGAATCGTTTTATTTATTGTGGGCATAATTGCCGCCCGGTTGCAGTATAATTACTGGATGCCTTACTGTTACTGCTCCCTGCAGTTTTTAAACCTTCCCCGTTTACCGGGTGGGTTGCCTTTAGAAATATGGGCTGCCGGCTATACCATATTATTTACAGTTGCCGGGTATATTATATATATTACACGAAAAGATAAATCCTGACCGGAAAAGCCTGATACTTTGAAAAAGCCAATTATTGCTTTGTTGCATATAGGTTACTGGATGCTGTATTCCAGCCTGCTACTGCTGTTGCTGTTTATGCTTAACAATGGAGCTGTATGGAATAACAGGCAGCTGGCGTTGTTTTTACCCTTGTTTATTTATGTACCGGCGCTGATAGGCTTTTATACGTTTTACACTTTTTTGTTCAGCCGTTTCCTGGTCCGTAAAAAAATACCCGCTTTATTGTTAACGGGCGTGCTTACTTCCCTGCTGGCAGGCATTGCGGGTATTAGCATCGTTTGGATAATATGGAAACACCGGCTGCCGTACAAAGAACAAACCACCGCCATCATCGCTTTTATTGTGATGATGGCGATTAACGCTTTGCTCAACGGATTGGTAGGACTTGTTATGCGGGCTTTTATCAGCTGGTATAACGATATACGCTGGAAAGAAACACTGGCCCGCAGAAATGCCGAGATGGAACTGGCGCTGGTAAAAGCACAAATCAATCCGCATTTTCTGTTCAATACACTCAACAATATAGATGTGTTAATTGAAAAAGATCCTGCGCAGGCTTCTGACTATTTTAAAAAACTCTCCGGCATACTCCGGTTTATGCTATACGAAACCCGGGCCGAACAAATAAGCTTGTCGGATGAACTGGCTTATATAGAAAAGTATATCCACCTGCAAAAGATACGGTCATCCCGTCCGGGTTATGTACACTACTCCGTAGAAGGTGCCGTAGGTAACATACAGGTAGCACCCATGTTGTTTATCCCTTTTATAGAAAATGCGTTTAAACATGCCGATACCAAAAAACAGGATAACGCCATTGTAGTAAAGTTTGACATGAGGGAGCGTGAAATTGTTTTTCATTGCAGCAACCGGTATATGCCCCACATGCAAAAGCAGGAAACTAACGAAGGTGGCCTGGGCAATAATCTTATTCAAAAACGTTTGCAGTTATTATATCCCGGCAAGCACCAGTTAAACATACAAACCGGTAATCAATTGTATACGGTACATCTAAAGTTGAGCGTGTAATGTCCATGACCTGTATTATAGTAGAAGACGAGCCGTTGGCCCAGGAAAGAACAAAAGGGTATATAGAGCGTGTGCCTTTTCTTACACTACTGGCCGTGTTTGATAATGGCATGGATGCTTTGGTGTATTTACAGCAGCACCCGGTAGACCTTATTTTTCTGGATATTCAAATGGATGATTTCTCCGGCATACAGCTGTTGGAATCGTCACAGCTGAAAAGCCAGGTTATTTTAACCACCGCCTATCATGAATATGCTATCAAGGGTTTTGATTTGCGGGTAACTGACTACTTATTAAAACCCTTCACCTTTGAACGTTTTTTGCAGGCGGCTAATAAAGCGCATACGCAACAACCCACTACAGATAAACCACCGGAAAAAAACTTCATTTTTATAAAAACCGGCCACCAGCTTAAAAAGCTGGTGTTACACGAATTGCTGTATATAGAAGGTAAGCGTGACTATCGTAAAGTATGTACTACGCAGAGTGCTATTATGACGCTGCAAACTTTTACCGAACTGGAAACAGAAATACCCGCATCCGTTGCCTGCCGCGTGCATAAGTCGTACATGGTGGCGCTGGATAAAATTGATACGGTAGAAAAAGATGCGGTGCATATACAGGATAGAATCATCCCGGTTTCCGAATCGTATCGCAAGGCATTTTTTGAGCGGATAGGAAAAAATCTGTAAAAAATGTCCGCAAAAATAATTTTCTTATTTTTGCAATGGAAAAACACACTCAACCTTAAACATGGAAGAATATGAAAACCGTTTATCTCTTTTAACACCAGCCATCTTCTCCTGCATTTATTACAACAACACTTCTGTAAAGGAAACATCCTGCAGCCAGCGCATGGGTTATCCCTTGCAGGAAAGAGGATAGAACAAACAACAACTTATTATTGAACAACAAACAATGCCCGACCTGTTTTGGACGGGTTGTTTAAAAACTATTGTAGCATGGCATACATAATGGTAGACATAGAAAGTGATGGTCCCATTCCAGGCGACTACTCCATGATTTCGTTTGGAGCCGTACTGGTAAACGACGCTTTGGATAAAACATTTTACGGAAGAATAAAGCCTATATCAGATAAGTATATACCGGAAGCATTGAAGGTATCAGGTCATACCCGGGAAGAGTGTATGGGTTTTGATGATGCAGAAACAGTAATGCGCAACTTTGCCCACTGGATTGCAGAAGTCTGTAAAAAAGACCGCCCGGTTTTTATCAGCGATAACAACGGCTTTGACTGGATGTTTATTTGCTGGTATTTTCACCACTTCACCGGTTCTAATCCTTTTGGCTTTAGCTCACAAAACCTGGGCAGCTTGTATAAAGGCGTGGTAAAAGATACTTTCCAAACTTTTAAGCATCTGCGCAAAACCACCCACACGCATCACCCGGTAGATGATGCCAAAGGAAACGCCGAAGCGTTATTGACTATTAAGAAAGAGTACGGGGTTAAAATGAAGTTGTAGTGTACACTATACTTTGCATTAACTTTTTATTTTTTGCTGAGCGGGGTTTTAAACCCCGCTTTTTTTATAATTTTTTTTCTGCTACGCAGATACACTGCATGGCACAAGGGGCATCTTTGTTTTGTCAATAAGTAAACACCCTGTTGCAAAATAAAAAGCAACAATCCCGACCTGGCAAAAGTTCTTTTAATGAATGGTTTTAACTGGTGTCGTAGAAAAGGAATTCTTCGATCCAAGGCAGAGATGCAGGTAATCAATCCTGCCCTTGCAAAAGGTAGTTTAACTAAAATGCTGCAGCAAGCGCCTTTTCGATTTTTTACCCGGTTTTAGCCTTTTGTACATTATTGTAAGTGTCGTAGTGAAGAGTTACTTCGATTACTACTCGGGAGGTTGCAGGTTCAAACCCTGCCTGCACCGTCTTCTTATAGAAACGGTGTAGTAGCTCAAAGGCCAGAGCGCCATGTACTTTACACGCCTGTTACCTTACAATCTTCTATTCGGTGCCGTAGAAAAGGAATACTTCGTCTAAAAAAGAGCCTTTTCGACTCATTGCCCGGATTTTTTTATGTCCCTAAGTGTGGCTTTTCTTTTTGCTTTCCTACCGTTTGTATAGAAGCGATATTTTTGATTTTTCCCGTCCCGGCCCTTCGGGCCCATACAAGCTGCATCCATAATTTACCGACTAAGCAGGTATCAGTCTGTTTCTTTTTCCAGAAAGGCTGTTAAAAATAAGAAAAGCTGTTCCATTGTTTGTTGTACTTACCAGCCAGCAGGTTGGGTATAAGTAACCCTGGTTATAGAGCCTGTTTATAATAGTAACTTTATGTTGTAAAAACGAAGGATGTTACAACATACGCCCTAAAAATAGCAACCATGATTACAGGATTATACGAAACACACGTACAGGTTACCGATTTAGAAAAGGCTACGCAATTTTATACAGAAGTATTAGGACTCACCTTTGCCCACCGAGATGCAACCCGTCCTATCGTATTTCTCTGGATTGGCGAAGGCAAAGAATATATGCTGGGACTATGGGAAACAAAAGAAGGATTTCAACCCCGGCATTTTGCTTTCAGAAGCAGTACAGAAGACATTCTTCAGCACGCCGAAAAATATTTGACCGACAGAAGCCTGCAACCTTATAATTTTTTAAAAAACGGGGGTACCCAGCCCATGGTGTTTGCGTGGATGCCTGCCCTGGCTATTTATTTTAAAGACCCTGATGGCAACCAGTTAGAGTTTATATCTATACTGGAAGGTGATGGAAAGCCGGAGCTAGGGGTTATCTCTTATGAAGAATGGTTAAAAACGGTAAACGTTTAACTGCTGTTGCTCACTGATTGCGCATATAGTTAGTTGAACGACTGCCTGAATTCCAGCGGGGATATATTCGTTTTGGTTTTAAACAACTTGCTAAACGAAGCTAGGTGTTCAAATCCCAATTCGTAGGCAATTTCACTTACACTTAAGTTGGTGGTAGACAGTTTTTCTTTAGCCAGCTCTATCAGCTTGTTGTGTAAATGTTGTTGTGTGTTCATGCCCGTGAGCGATTTCAATAATCCTGTTAAGTAATTAGGCGATACGTGTAACGATTCTGCAATCCAGGTTACGGTGGGTAAGCCTTGCTGTGCTAAAGCACCACTGGTAAAATAGTGGTTCAGCAATTGTTCCAACCGGGTTAACAACTCGTGCCCCGCTTTGCTGCGGGTAATAAACTGGCGCTGGTAAAACCGTTCGGCATAAGTAAACAGCAATTCCAGTTGGGCTACTATTACGTTCTGGCTAAAGCGGTCAATATTTGCCTGGTACTCCTGTTCAATATGCTCTGCTATAGCGGTAAGCATCATTTCTTCCTTATCAGAAAGAAACAGCGCTTCGTTGGCGGCATACCCAAAAAAATCGTACTGTTTAATGCCCTGCGCCAGGGGTGTATTCCATAAAAGGTCCGGATGGAATAAGATCATCCATCCGGAAGGATTATGTACCTGGTCTTTTTCAATTTCTATGGTTAACACCTGTGCAGGGGCCATAAAGTGCAAGGCGCCTTCCTCAAAGTCGTGCGGTTGCTGGCCGTACTTCATTTTCAGGTGAAAATTCTTTTTCAGAGAAACAGAGTAAAAGTCAAACACCCTGGTAAAAGTGCCTTCCTGTAGCCGGCGATTTAACCTGCCCAGGTGAATAACACTAATAAGCGGATGTGCCGGTTTGGGTAAACCCGCCATCTGATGAAACTCGCTGATTGTTTTAATATGGGTGACTACCTTACTCATGGTACCACAATTTACTGCAATTACGAAAAATACACATTGCCTGCCAGGTCATCGGCCAGGGAAGGATGCACAGGTTTCCAATCAAGCCATTGCTGCGTTAATTCGCTGGAAGCCGGGCAGTCGATACCCGCAAAACTGGCAAACCATCCAAAATGCTCAGGAGCTTGTTCCGGCGATACAGATACTACCGGCAGGTTTAGTTGTTTGCCTATGGCTTCCGCTACTGTTTTTAAAGTAATGGACTCATCGCCTACGGCATGGTAGTGTGTGCCTGCTTCGCCCTTTTCCAATGCCAGGCGAAACAGCTGCGCTGCATCCAGCCGATGCACGGCATTCCAGCGGTTGAGTCCATCGCCTATATAAGCGCTCACCCCTTTGCTGCGGGCAATGTTCACCAGTATAGGTACAAAGCCATGCGCATCACCCTCACCATGAACAGACGGTGATAAACGTACTGCGGAAGCACGTACTCCCTGCGAAGCAAAAGCGAGTCCGGCACTTTCTGACACACGTGGAAACTTTTGTGTATCCATGCGGGTGGGGGTATTTTCTGTAGCCAGCATGCCGGGGCTTACCAATGCAGTACCCGAAGTAACTACAAACGGACGCTGCGAGCCGGCCAGTGTGTTGCCGATGGTTTCAATAGCGATACGGTCCACCTCACACACCTCTTTAAAACGCGAAAAGTCGTGTATAAAACCTGCGTGAATTACCCCATCTGCAGCGGCTGCGCCGCTACGGATGCTTTCGAGGTTTTCCAGATCACCGTGATGTACGATGGCACCTGCTGCCACCAGCGCATCGGCTGAAGATTGTGAACGTGCTAAACCCAGCACCTGGTGGCCGGCGCTGATCAATTCCTTTACTACGGCGGTGCCTACAAAACCAGTGGCACCGGTAACAAATACTTTCATATGCTTGTTTGTTTTATGGTGTAAAGTTCTGTAGAGGGTGGCGGGGATATTTTGCCGGATCTATGGTTTGTTTAGCCGAAATGGAGTGAACAGATTTATTCTACTTATCAGGCCGGATTTAATATTTTCAGTGTATTAATATACCTGAACACCTTAATTTACTTTATGCGTAACATCGTTTTTATTGTTTTGCTTCTTTTGTCAGTTGCTGCTTGTAAAACAAATGGAGTTAAGCAAAAAAAAGTAGCATCTCCTAACCCTGATACCTTGCTTTTACCACCGGGAAAAATTGAATTTGATTTTAACCTCGGGAGTGGGAATAATAAGAGTAAAAATTATGCTAGCCTGATAAATGCCACTCTTTTAAATGCCGGAACGGACACTGCTTATTTTGTCAGCTGGTCGTGTGAAGGTTTGATAAATGATATTGTATATGATACGGCATCTCTTTCTTTGTTTGGGTTTGTTGTATGTAATACCAGCTTTCCTAAAATCATCACTATTGCGCCTGGAAAGAAGATAGAGATGCGTGCCTGTTTTATGTTTCTGAAGCCAGAGACTTACATTAACCTTGGTTATAGCTTTAACCGGGTGAAAAAAGAGTTTAATATAAATAATACCTCACACATGACGGCATACTGGAAAAGTCGGGGTAAATATATTTTGCGTACGGGGCAGAGGGCTATTCAATAATGTAACAATTATTGATTCTACTATTTAAATTGTCTTTATTGAGTATTTAACCTATTTTTTATTAATAAAATATGTTTTATGCAACCTCAGAAACCGATTGGATTTGAAAAATATTTATCTGAATTTGGCCCAGTTTCATATGATCCCTTTTGTGGTGAACCAGTAGCCTGGGGATTTAAAATTACAAGACATTTGGGTGATGACCTTTTCAATGACTTAGGTAAGCATGGTCAACTTGTATGTATCGACGGTTTTAATAGCTCGTGGGCATTAGTTACAAAAACATTGAATAGGAATGAAGCTATTGCCTTATATGGAGAGGTTACTAACGAAGTTTTTGGGCCTCGGGGTGGATGGAAGTCTATTACATTCGGCAATAAGGTATTTGTTAGTAAGTATTTAAAGACTGAGAAAAAATAAAATTGAACAAGCTTTTATAAACTATTAAACAATAGCTAGTGATACCTGTAACAAATGCTTTTAGATGATTTTTGTTTTATGGTATAAAATTCTCTCAAAGGGTAGCGAGGATATGTGCTAGGTCTTAAAACAGAAAAGCCACTCCTGGTTGAGTGGCCCTTACTGCTTTTAAATAATCTATTTGCCGAATAGCGCAATTACAACATCACTATCCTGGCCAATTTCAGTACCATTATCCCAATAGCGGGCCTGATACTCTCTCACTTCCGGCACATCTGGTTTTTGCAATGGTGAATAATCCAGATAAGGAGATACAGTAGCTCCACTAATAAGCTTTGTCCAGTTTGTAGTACCTTTTATCCGGCTGAAAATTGTTATGCCTGTTTGATTTTGTTTGGTAAAGGCAATTTGAACATGATCAGGGTAAACAACCAGTTTAAGTGCTGGTTTTAAAGTAGCGCGTTGCGTAATTATCGGGCTACTTACAATTCCCAGCTCACTACCCATGTTCTCAGTATAAGAAGCGGTTCGCTTAATACGTGCTGCCATGTTTGCAATTTGCTTTAACTCCCGGTTTTTGATTACTTTTTTTAAGCTTACCGCTTCTTGCTGTTCCTGCTTTTTTACGGTAATGCGGTTCATCGTATCTACAACACTTTGTGCAGCGGTTTCCTGTTCTGTAATTTCTGCAGGTGTTAAACCCAGTGAAGGACCCAGTATCGTGATTTTTTCTTTATAAGCTGCTGCCCAACGACCAAGGTCACCATCTGTTCTGGGTATGAAATAATTATAATTGTTGCTCATAACTTTAAAATTTGTGTGTTTAAAAATTGGTTTACACTAAAGGCTTAGCTACTGTTTGACTTTCTGTATCTCACTACATTTATTTTTTACCAGCTGGTAAAAGCTTCTATATAGCTGGAAGAATTTTGCCGATAGCTCTCCCGCAAAAAATACGGTGCTGCATTATTTTTCTTCCGGTCTGCACTTTTTTTCTACCAGCTGGTAAAAGCTTCTGTATAACTGGAAGAATTTTGCTGATAGCTCTCCCGCAAAAAATACGGTGCTGCATTATTTTTCTTCCGGTCTACACTTTTTTTCTACCAGTTGGTAAAAGCTTCTGTACAGCTGGAAGAATTTCGCCGATAGCTCTCCCGCAAAAAATACGGCGCTGCATTATTTTTCTTCTGGTCTGCACTTTTTAATTACCTGCTGGTAATTGCAGTTGCATAGCTGGAAGAATTTTAATTACAGTCATACCTATAAAAGTACCAGCTGTAACTTTTCTATTGCGAGTGTATGCAGTTACACATAAGCCTGGTTTATTTTTCGCTTCATTGTGCATACGAAGCAAACAGTAGCGACCATTTGCACCTAAGAAGTAATTGATATCCGGATAAACAGGTGGCTTTTTCCTTGCGCAATAACCGGAGAAAAAGCCAGTAGTAAAACCAGGCGAACGGCCATTCTTTATTTCCTTCGTTGGTGTTGTAAAAGTGGAGTTTGTTGTGCATGTGACCTACGCGTACGGTACGCGTACCCAATCTCAAATGCAGATGGGATAAGGAAATAAATTTTTAATTTTTTCAGAATTGGGCATTGGGAAATTCATAGTAATTTTCTTGTCTCTGAAAATCAAGGGGTTTTAAAAAAAGGATGGTATGCTTAGGGTACGGCTAACAAAAATTATCAACATATACAGAGAATTTTCTGATTAATCCTTATAACATAGTCACTTCGGTTTTAGCCTTCTTCTTCCATATGTGCCTACGATTCTAACTTCATCTTGCACTATCAAGATTATATATCCTTCTGTTTATAATAAAAAGTAAAGAAACGATGAGATAACCATAGACAATAGTGCTGAACATGTTCCCTACATAGATGTGACAAGTGCACTTACTGATGTTAAAGCCCGTCAAAATCATGCAATCTTTGCGCATCGAGGTTGTGGCAAAACTCTTTTATTGCATCATTCTAAAAAGGAAATGGACAAGAGTGTTAAAACTGTTTACTTAAATTGTGAAGATTTTAAAACCCATTCTTTTCCTAATGTATTAGTCGAAATATTAGACGCAGTATTTGGAGAACTTCAAAGAAATCTTTCAGGTTGGTTTGGTAAGAAAAAAAGTCACGCGATATCATTATTCAAATAAGGACTCAACTTGAAAACTTGCGCAAGCGTGCTGGTGCTCAAGTTGAGCAGATACGCGAAGCTACTACAACGGAGGTTACTGATGGAGCAAATGTAAAAGCTAGTTCATCGAAAGCATTTGAATTCGGTTATGAGAATAAAGATTCTCAAAAAAGGGAGTTATAGCGAACATACAAAAAGGCAGACGAAAAATTACAGGAATTAAATATATGGCATCCTAGGCTTAAGGATCAAATTCGAGAGTTTTTTACAATATCTACAGCAGTAAAAACAGTATTTATCCAAATTGATGATTTTTATCATTTAAAGAGGGTTGATTAGCCATTTGTTATGGATTATGTTCATCGTCTTTGTAAAGATTTTCCTTTGTATTTCAAAATTACAACTCTCCGACATGCAAGCGTATTGTATGCTGATCGTGCTGGTCAGCCTATGGGAACACAAGAAAGACATGATTATCAGCCTATTAATATAGACTTTACATTTGCAGATTTTCGTAAAACAGAAAACCAATTACGGAGAATTTTTCATGAATTTGGCAAGCAAGCTAAGATGAGTGCTGAAGAGATTAATGAAATTTTTAAAGGGGATGGTTTTAAAAGACTAGTTATGGCTGGTGGTGGTGTCCCACGAGATTGTCTATCTATATATCTTGAAGTTCTTGAGAAAGTTAGAAAAGGGGACAATCGAATTGGAAAAGATGATGTTAGAATAATGAGTAGAAGTAACTTCGAGCGTCGAATAGAAGAATTAAAACAAGACTCTGAAGGCGCTGAGCAAAATGTTCTTCTAAAAGGTATATATGTGATTCGTAAGTTCTGTATGGAGAAGAAAACAAATCTTTTCTTTATCTCAGAACAAATGCTACAGCAAGAGAACAACCTTTGCGACCTCATCTATCGTTTGCTGGATTATAGGATCCATAGTGCAGGTACAGCTATCACACATAAATCTCAACCAGGAACCTACCATGCATTTGTAATTGATGTAGGTGCATATGCACACATGAGAACACTACAGGGGAAATTTAATGAATTAGATATTGGAGACCCGGCAACTCGGGAAAAAATGCGTTCATCACCTATCTTAACTTTTGATGATTTTAAAGGGCTTTGGCAAATCTGTTCCGTCAGATGTTGAACAAGAGCTTCTTCAGGAAGAAGAGGTAGTCTAATATAGAGAAAATAGTGTTTTTGAACTATTAGAAAAGACGCCTTTAGGTTGATGTATTCAATCTACAAAGTTTAGCGGTTAAAATTTTTTTTAGAATGGCGTGATATTTTAAATGAAATTCTCCTTGACATTTCTGCCCCAAATACACTTTCATTAAGTCGTTCAATTGGAGGAAAAGTTTCAGGTTATTTTAGTGCTTGGCTAACTCGTAATGGTCCTGAAAGGCAGGATGACTTTATCCAGCACGTTCTTCAGCACTTTAACACTGTAGACTATAAAGATCTTATTTTACATCGATTATTCCCTGCATTTATTAAGCGTAGAAGTGATGAACTGTTTACAGCTCATATAGTAAAAAGCAAAAAAAATAAGAATTAATTTTATAGGTGTTTGTTTAGAAACCAAAGATTCAGGCACTTATTAACTTACTCAACAAAGTATTTTTACATCTAAAAACCTTTTAAGTAAGGCAATTAATAAAAATAGATGACGTATAAATTAGAGTTTACTTTAGTTGTGATATTAAAATATCCATCCCTCTTTATTTATGAAGGATGGAAAAAAGATGGTTTATGACTAGTTACTAGTTTATGTCAAACACAATAGGCTCCCCATACACATAATTAAGATCAGTCTGCTTACTATACGGCTTCCCCAAATTACTATGCTTTGCCGCCCGTTGATAATATTCCTCCGCCTTACCAGCGTCACCGCTAAAATGATAAGCCAAGCCTAGCAACCAGTTATTTGAAAATATACTCTCGTGCCAGATAGATTTCTGCAAATACGGTATCGCTTTTTGCACTTGCTTTTGAAGTATCAACACTTCACCAAGTACACGCATAGCAAAATAGGCATTCTCATTTTTTAATAACGCCTTCTGGCACCAAGCGGTAGCCTTGTCATACTCTCCCAATCGAACGGCGCATAAAGCAGCTTGCTCCATGCAGTTTACATCGTATAACAGTTTAGTGGGAGTAAGGGCTATACCTTTTTCAGCAAAGTCCATAGCTTGTGCAAAGGCGCTTTGAGAAATAAGATATTGTGCAATATGGTAGTAGGCTTTGTAATACGCTGGTGATTTTTCTATGGCCTGTTGTAAAAGTCGAATGGTTCCAAGGGCATCGCCGATGGCACCCAGCGTTACAGCCTGCTGTGTTAGTTGAATACCTTCTGCTGTTACGCCTTCTATAAAAACCGGTTGGCTGTTTTTGAGTGCTTCGTAAATAGCGGCGGGGTTGATGCTGAGGTAGTCGTGATGTGGCTTTTCAACAGGGTAGTAAAATTCCGGACGGAAGGCATAGGTGAAATCGTGCCATTGCAGGAATGGGTTGTTGGTTGTATAGGTGGATAACTGGTCGCCATCATATAAAGCGGTTATTACGGTGTCGGGACCGAATGTAAAGCTTTGGAGGTTGTAGAACCAGGAGAAAAAGAACGGGGTGTTGATTTTTCGGATGGGCATGTTTTTTACGCGCTCATGGTCCTGTGCCCAGGCCAGGGCCATGTGTACAGCGGTTTCTTCGCCACAGGTTTTTTGGAAATAGTCCACATGCAGGTAGTCGAAGGTGGCGTTGCCGGTTACGTACCAGGCGTTTTCGGTATCCTGCCAGCTGTATACTTTACCGTGTACGGTGAGGTTGCCGTTTACTACCAATAGGTCGAAATAGTCTTCGGGAATTTCCAGGTCGCCATTCAATTCCAGATCGCCTTCGTGGTAGAAAATGCGGTCGCGTTCTTCAAAATAGGCTTCTTCGCTTTCGTATTCGTCAATCACATAGCTGTCGTAGTCGCCGGTTTCCCAGTAGTCGAAAAGATGGTCTACACCCAACAGGGCTAACACTTCTTCGTAGGTGACCAATTGCAGCTGGTTTGACTGTAAAAAATGGGCGGCTGTTACTTCGGGGGCTTCTGCGTCTTCACTGGGGAGTATATCAGCGGGGATGATTTCTTCAAAAGAAAAGGCGAGGTCTTCGTCTGAAATGCTTGTCATGGGGGCATCCAGGTAAATGGTGTACACTTGCTGGCGGGCATCGCAAACGGTGATCCATCTTTCATTATCGGTGTATACCATTCCTAACACCCAAAACTGTTTCAGCAGGCTTTCGGCTTTTACTACCCATTGGCTGTTGCTCATATGGCTTTTCATAAGCATAGATAGAAAGCCATAGAGGTGATTGAAGTTGCGGCCTTCGCCGCAGTAGGCGTAAGCGATGCACACTACTTCGTCCTGGTTAAAATAGCAGAAGCCTTTGTTATTCCATAGCGTTTTAAAGGTGGCTGGCAGGGTAAAGCCTGCGGTGGCTTCCATTTCCTCTATGTTAGCCTGGGTAACAGGGCTGGTTTCCAGTACACCCGGACATTCTTTTTCCAGGTGTTGAATAAGGGCAGGTAAATCGCCGTAAAGAGGGTCAGGGATGTCGGTTCTTTTCATGTTTTGATGGTGATGTGGTTATGTTCTTAATGCTTCGTCTGCGAATGTAAGTAGTGCCTTTCTTTTCGGGATTCCCCCAAATACATTCCCCAAAATCTATGATAAAGTTGTTTGCTGTTAGTTTAAACAGGCAGCCTGCCCCGGTTTATTAGTCGTATAAACGACTTTTACGACTATTAAATGCCGCTAATAGTCGTATAAATGATATTTACGACAATTAATGGCCGTATATGCTGCATATTTTTAATGTTATCAGAAAAACAATAAGCGGGAATACTATAGTGCTTATACGTTGTTATAATAGCTATGGCAACGGCGATGCACAGTATTTATACTGATAAAACCTTTACTTTTAATACATTGAAAAGTATTGGAGAACCAGAACGTATCATATCAGGAAGATAAACTGCTGTTCAGTCGTATTGCCGATGGGGACGAAGAAGCCTTTAATATCTTGTTTCATGCGTATGTTCCCCGCTTACATCCTTTAATCATGAAAATCACCCGCAATGAAGGGGTGGTGAAAGATCTGTTACAGGAGATATTTTTTTACCTGTGGCTGGACAGGGAGTCGCTGGGGGCTATTGAAAGTCCGCAGAACTGGATTTTTAAAATTGCCTATAACAGAATTTATACCTGGATGAGCCGGCAGGCGGTACGTAACCAGAAAGAAGGGGCTGCGTTGCCGTTGCAGCAGGCTACGGGGGAGCACATGCCGGAGCAAACAGTTTCGTTCAGGGAAACAGCCCGGTTAATACAGGAAGCGGTGGCCGAACTGCCGCCCCAGGCACGGAAAATTTTTCAATTAAGCAGAGATGCAGATTTAAAAGCGGCCGAGGTAGCCAGCCTGTTGGGCATTTCGGTGCAAACGGTGCGTAATTCCCTGGTACGCTCGGTAAAGCATATTAAAGAGTACCTGAATAAATACGGTATCTATCTACCCTCTATCCTCATCCTTTTCTTTTTATAATTTTTTTGCGGGCATAGGTATGTTTCCTTTTCCCGTAGTACGTTCTATTTAAACGAGGAAAAATGAATAGTCCCGTTCATCCTACATTGGAAGAATTACTGCGCAGAACAAAAGAAGGCATTGCCGATGCGGAAGATTATGCCCTGTTGCTGAAGCACATTCATACCGATGCAACGGGGGAGGTACTGGCTGCTATTGATCGTTTTTATGCAAAGGAAGAAGTGACTTCGTGGCAGCATGTAGTGCCTTATCATTACGATTACTGGCAGCAGGCTTTTGAAGAAATAAAAGAAGCATCCCATTTACCTGACCGTAAAATACCTGCCATTGGGCATAAGGTATTATGGTTGCAACGCCGGGTGTGGGTGGCGGCCTGTCTTTCGCTGCTTTTAGGAGCAGGTGCATGGCTATGGTATACCTCTTCCGGTAAAAAAACGCCTGTTAGTGATAGGGTGTCTGCTGCTATCACTCCCGGAAAAAATGGCGCTATACTTCAGTTGGCCGATGGCAGGCAACTGGTACTGGATAGTATGGGTAACGGCGTTATTGCGCAGCAAAACGGTACGGTAATAAACCTGCAAAATGGTGTAGTAGGCTATGAGCGTGCTGGTGCAGCATCGGGCAACCTTACTTACAATTCTATTATCACCCCCAGGGGCCGGCAGTTTACCGTGGTGTTACCAGATGGAACCAGGGTATGGTTAAATGCTGCCAGTTCTATTACTTACCCTACGGCTTTTGCCGGCAAAGAAAGGAAGGTAATGGTAACAGGCGAAGTGTATATGGAAGTAGCCAAACAGGTAGGCATGCCTTTTAAGGTAGTGATGGGTGATAAAGGCGAAGTAGAAGTATTAGGTACGGCTTTTAATATCAATGCTTACGATAATGAAAGTATGGTGCGCACTACGCTGGTAGAGGGCGCAGTACGTGTAAAAGCAGATACAGCCTGTGAAAGCATTGCTTCTGTAGTATTGAAGCCGGGCCAGCAGGCGCAGGTGCTACAGCATTACACTACAGGTAATGCAGTGGTAAATGTAGAAAAGGCTGATATGGAAAAAACACTGGCCTGGAAAAATGGGGTGTTTAACCTGGAAGATGTGAGTTTGAAAGATGCCATGCGTGAGTGGGAAAGATGGTATGATATAGAAGTGGTGTATAAAGATAAAATACCTGATATCTATTTCACCGGTAAAGTGAATAAGGACATCAGTTTTAGCGGACTATTAAAATTATTGGAGGAAGCAAAAGTTCACTATAGTATGGATGGCAGCCGGCGGTTGGTAATATGGCCATAAGCCGGGCATAAACAATGTATATGGTCCTGTAAAAGGTTTATATAAAAGAAGCGATTCTGTAAAAGAAAACCGGAAGCGGTGGCGCCACTTCCGGCCGGTAGTCTGAGTCGTTTCTATTCACTTGTTGTAAGTCATTTTTAAACAACCAAACTGATTGTAAATTATGCAAAAAACTGCAAATGCCTTCCGGCATGAGGAGGCCATGTGTGGTTATGCCATTAACCGTGCCTGGTCTTTGAACGGAATGGTAACCAAAATTGTACGTATTATGAGATTGATGGCAGTGCTGTTGCTGGCAGCTACTTTCGCAGTTCAGGCCCGTCCCGTGGCACAAACCGTATCGCTTACGGTAAAACAAATGCCTCTGAAGCAGGTATTTTCTATGGTGGAAAAGCAAACCGGTTACGCGGTGTTTGGTAACCGGTCGGTATGGAATCAGGCAAGGCCTGTTACCGTGTCGGTAGCCAACATGCCTTTGGATTCTTTTCTGGCAATGGTGCTAACAGGCCGGGGGCTGGCTTTCCGGCTGGATAGTAAAACCATTTCCCTGTATGAAAAAGAAAACGCAGTTACGCTGAAAGACAAAACAGAGCAGGTAACTGCTATGCTGTTGAATGCGGCTAATGCTGTTGATATACGGGGTAAGGTAACAGACGAAAAAGGAAATGCTTTGCCTGGCGTAGCCGTTATTGTAAAGGGCAGCTCCCGGCAGGTTATGACAGATGAACAGGGTGTGTTTACAGTAAGTGGTGTGGATAAAGATGCCGTATTGCTGTTTTCCAGTATTAACATGGAGCCATTGGAAGTAAAAGTAAATGGCAGAACAGCTATAGAAGTAACATTGAAAACGAAGGTAACGGAGCTGACAGATATGGTGGTTACTGGTGTTGCTATAAGTACTTCGCGTGCCAAAACCCCTTTTGCGGTAGCTAAGGTTGATGAGAAGCTGATTAACACAGTGCCGGCATTAGATCTGTCGCAAACACTACGTGCTAAAGTGGCGGGTATTACTATTATACAAGACCAGGGCAATGCAGGTGCTTCTGTTTCGCTCAGGGGAGCCAAATCGTTTTATGGCAATATTGACCCGCTTATTGTGGTGGATGGGTTTGTAAGTAATCTTACCCTCAGCAATCTGAACCCGCAGGATGTAGAATCGATAGAAGTGGTGAAAGGGGCTGCTGCTTCGGCTATGTATGGTACCCGTGCAGAAGGCGGCGTAATACAGGTGATTACCAAAAAAGGCAGGGATGCCCGGGGTAAATTAAATATCACTTTTGATAATGAGTATGGACGCAACAGTGTGCAGCGTACACCCCGGCTGGCTACCCTGCATCGCTGGAAAACGGATCCCAATGATGTATATGGATTTGCATACCTGACCGATCAAAATGGTAATAAAACCAACTCCCGTATCGCCAATGTACAGGACAATGGTTTTTCAGAAGTATTGAGTCCGTATAAGCACTTTTATGATAATGTGGGGCTGCTGATGAATAACAGGCCCTTTTATGTGAATTTTCTGTCCTTGTCTACCGGTAACGATAAGTATAACATATACATGTCGTTTCAAAACCAGCAGAATTCAGGGGTAGTTGCGCCTGTAGGGGCTGATGTGCGCCGGACAGCCAAGTTAAACCTGCAACTAAGGCCCGTTCCTAAACTGGAAATAGAAGCGGATGTACATTATTTCTATACTAACCGGCCATCGGTTATTGCAAATGCCGGAGGGGCCAGTTCGTTTTTTGGCCAGGTGTTAACGCAGGAGCCTTTTATCAACCTGGATCAACGCGATTCCAGTGGCAACTATGTAGCGGTGCCGCGCGGCTACAAGATACAAAACCTCAATCTGAACTCTAATCCCTTATATACCTACAGTAAACGGCAATATAAGAACCCCACCAGCCAGATATTGGTAGGTGGTAAAATGCGCTATGCTTTTTCCAGGAAAATATCGGCTGAGGTAAATGGTTCTATTAACCAGAGTTTTTCCAGCGTTTCCAGCCTGTACCCGAAAGGATATGTTACAGCACTGGAAGATGTAACGCTGAATAATGGCAACCTGTATCTGTCTTCCGGAAAGAACCAGTTTATAAATGGGCAGGCGCAGGTGAATTACCAGGACAAGTTTGGAGATATCAACTTTGCAGCCAGCGCCAAAAGTGTATATGAATATTATTACAGCACCTTTTTTTCTGCATCGGGGTATGGCTTTTCTGTGCCTTTATATACTTTGGCTAATACATCGGCTGCCAGTCGTTCTATCAGTGGTTCGGAAGAGCCTGCTGGTAAAACAGTGAACTATGGCTACTTCCTGAATGTGCGTATGGATTATAAGGATAAGTATATGCTGGATGTGCTGGGGCGTATAGATCAAAGCTCGCGTTACGGAAGTAATGCACAAACAGCCTTCTTCCCACGTTTATCTGCTGCATACCGTGTTACAAAAGATTTTGACCTGGGCAATAAGGTGAACGAACTGAAAGTGAGATTGTCGTGGGGCAGGGCAGGTCGCATTCCGGCCTTTAATGCCAAAGAGAGCCTGGCCAGTGTATCTAATTCCGGTATCAGTATTACGCAAAATGAAAACACTTATTTGCAACGGTCTTATACCACAGAGGTGGAAACAGGTTTTGACGCCAGGTTCTTTAGAAAGCTGAACGTAACCTTCAACTATTCCAAGTCTAACAGTAAAGGCGATTTTGTACAGCCTCCTGTATTTCTGCCAACACTGGGCAGTACGCCGGCCTATAAAAACTTCGGTTTAATTACTTCTAACACTATTGAGCTGGAAGTAAGGGCCAATGATATAGTAGTGAACAAGGTTGTGAAATGGGATGCCGGGTTAACCTTTTCGCGTGTGCGCAGTAAAATTAAAGAGTTAGGTGATGGGTTACCTGCTTTTTATAATGGTAACTACCGTGTAGATAAAGGATTAAGTCCCTGGTCGTTCTTTGGTCAGAAAGTGTTAACCAGTTTGTCGGAACTACAGGTGGTGAACGGCCTGGTAACCAATGCTGCTGGTGGTACGCATAGTTTAAGTGACTTTGTAGTAAATGCCCAACAACATGTGGTGCTGAAAAGCAATGCGGGTACTGTTAATGAAAAGCCCTTAGTGCTACAGGAAAATGGTGTAGCTAAAAGCATGGTAGTAGGGGATGCCCAGCCGGATTTTACCACGGGCTTTAATACCACGCTTACCTTCTTTGATAAGCTACAGTTATATGCCACATTAGACTGGCAGCATGGAGGTAAAAAATATAATGGAACCACACAATACCTGACCAGTTACGACAGGTCGGGCATCTGGCAGGATTATGCTGCTGCGGGTCTTCCGGAAGCCTATATGCAAGCGCTGTATAATGGCAATACTCTTACCAATTTCTGGCTGGAAAGCGCTTCTTATTTATCGCTTCGCGAAATATCCCTCAGCTATACGTTGCCCAGGTTCAAAGGCATAAAAGTGTTGCAGAGTGCCCGTATTGCTTTAACAGGCCGCAACCTGTATACCTGGTCTAAGTTTAGCGGAAGCAATCCGGAAGGTTACTTTGATAATTATCCTTATCCTGTTTATCGTACTTACACGGCTAAGCTTACGCTGAATTTTTAAGAGGTGGTTTCCTGATCATTAAAACCGAAAAGATGAAAAAGTTATTGTATATACTATTGCTGATCACCCCCTTGTTGATAACGGGTTGTCATAAAATGCAGTTTGACGATCCCAATACCTTTACCCTGAATGAAGCGCTGGCCATTACGCCTGATTATTATTTTAAAGTGGCTGCCAGTTCCCTGAATTCTGCCATGTTCTGGAGCAATGATGCTATCTATTCCACCACCGGCTTTGGGTTGCTGGGCGATCAAACCACTACGCACAATGGTTCTTACAGGTGGATAGATTTTAATGTAGAACCGCGCATTGCATTGAACACGGCTGATTCTTATAATGGCCAAAGTGTTATGTATGCGCCTTACCAGTTTTTTTACCAGGCTAACCTGGACGCGGTAAAGGTAATAACCGGGTTAAACGCCGGCAAGCCTGGTGTAGATAGTAAAGGAGTTAGCCGCACCAACGAAGTGTATGCTATTGCCCACCTGGTACAAGGTATTTCGCAAGGTTTTCTCGGTGCTACTTACGACCGGGGTATCATCGTTGACCAGGACCTGGGTGTGGCTACGCCACAGGCTTATCCCAATTCTTATAAAGAGATGATTGAAAATGCGGTGAAGCACCTGGATATGGCTATTGGTTTTGCCAACCAGGCAACCAGCATTACTATGGCTGAGTTTTACCCGGGTGTAGTAGCAGACAAGGCACAGTTTATTCGCTTTGCCAATTCGCTGGCGGCGCGTTTCCTGGCTTCTATACCACGCGATAAGGCAGAAGCCCGCGCATTAGGATCTACTTTCTGGAACAGGGTATACACTTATGCCAAGGCAGGACTTACGGATGACTTTACCACCGCACCCTATGCAGGTTCGGGTTATTATTATAACTATTCTACTTATTATCTTTCTTTCCTGGTGAGTGGCGCGCCTTACCTGCCTGTAGATATTAAGCTGGCTTACTTTGCTGATACTACAGGCACTTATCCGGATGCTTACCCTACAGACAACACGGTGCTGGGGCCGGTAAAAACCAATGACGCCCGCTTTGCCACTTACTTCCAGTATTACGCTGCTTTTGGTGGCTATTTAGATGCATCGCTTGGTCGTTATATGTTCAGCAACTATGGACGTATCCGTTGGGGTAACGGTGCTAATGCAGCTATGTATAGCAATCGGCAGGTGATTATGTTGAAAGAAGAAGTAGACTTACTGCGTGCGGAGGCTTTATTCTGGACCGGCGACCTGTCGGGCGCTGCTGCTGAACTGAATGCGCCTACCTCGGAAAGAATAGCGAAAGGTGGGTTACGCCAGGTGCCTGCCACAGAACAGGCCATCAGCTATGCCCTGCATTACGAATATGCAATCAGCATTGATATTGGCGGTAGTAACATAGGGCCGTTTGGGTATATGCGCAGACATAACCTGTTGCAACCAGGTAGCCCTACCCAGTTTCCTATTACACAAAACCAGTTGCGTCTTACCAGTGTGCAGCCTTATACTTTTGGCGGTATAGAAAATGCCGGTAAAAAAGGCGTATGGGGTGAAACAGGAACAGCGGGTACGGACTGGGGCTGGAAAGGAACGAAAGTGGTGTTTTAACGAATACAATGTGATACTATGAAAAGAATGATATATCTGTTGATAACCGTTGCGCTGGCTACCCCGGTATATGCTCAAACGGTACATATCAGCGCAAACATAAAAGGGTTGCAGCAACAGCCTGTGCAGGTGTTTTATTACCAGGGAAAGGATATGAAACTGGATTCTGTAAAAACGGTGAATGACCGCTTTGAATGGACGGGGCAGACAGTGGAAGCGCAGCGAATGGCTATGATGATAGCAGGTAAACCCACCTACTTTTTTGTAGAAGGGGGAGATATTGCCATTACCGGCCATGTGGATTCTCTGAATAGTATAAAGATTACAGGCTCTCCCTTGCAGGATGAAGCAACAGCCTATGCAGTTGCATTGAAAGCGGCTACAGACAAATGGAAACCGCTTCGCGCCCAATGGGCCGCCGCTACGGATAAAGAGGAGAAGGCCCGTTTAGCAACAGACTTGAACGAAAAGCTGGATAGTGCAAACAGAAAAATGCGCGAAGATTATATAGCGGGTCATCCCTACAGCGTTTTTAGTATGTCGCTGGTAACAGATTGCACAGTAATGAGCGATTATACAGTAGTGAAAGCTTCTTACGATCTGTTGGACAGCAGTATGCTGCAAACAGGCGAGGGCCGGCGTCTTACTGATAGGTTAGCATTGCTTAAAAGAAGCAGCTATGGTCAACAGGCGCTGGACTTTACACAAAAGAATGCCGCTGGCGAGCCGGTACAGTTTTCTTCGTTTCGTGGGAAATATGTGCTGGTAGATTTCTGGGCCAGCTGGTGTGGGCCTTGTCGTGCTGAGAACCCCAATGTGCTAAAGGCATATGAGCGTTTTCAGGAGAAAGGCTTTACAGTGCTGGGGGTATCGTTAGACGATAACCGGGAGCGCTGGTTGAAAGCTGTGGAAGATGACAAACTGCCCTGGGTGCAGTTATCAGATTTAAAGGGCTGGAAAAATGAGGTATCGCAGTATTACGGTATTAGTGGTATACCCAGTAACCTGCTGGTAGACCCCACCGGTAAGATTGTAGGAAGGAATTTGCGTGGGGAAGCCTTGCAGGCGAAACTGGCAGCAATATTCGCATCTATGTAGGATTGACTTTTTTGAAACAGCCAATAAGTGCTACTCTTTATTCCGGAGTATCATTTATTGGCTGTTTCTGTTCATAGAAAAGCCTGCAAGCGTTTTACCTGCAGGCTGATTAAAAATGCCGGGCATTGTCAGATCCGATGTAATCACGGATTATCAACAGAGAAATAAGCTTACGGAAACATTTGCACCAGGTCCAGTTTGGGTGTTAGCATGGCCCCTGTTTCAAACTGCTGCAAGCCTATATAATAGCTTTGTACTTTTCCCTGTGAACCACCTGGTTGTGGAAGTTCTAGTGGAAAGGAATTGATATCTGCTTTATTCAGAAGATGTGTAGCTGTGGTATCGTCGTTATGCGTAAAATACAAATCGCTACCTGTTTTCTTTACACAGATATAGGGCATAAATTCTCCATCAGGCCGGCTTTTAGGGGGGAAATCAGGAAGAGCAGGTAGTGTAATATAATCACTCCATTTACCGGGTTGTATATTGGTGGCAATAGGTATGGTGGTAGCTGCTGCAACACCATATCCCTGTGGAAGCGTTTCATCCCAGTAATACTCTACCATTACCACTACTACATCTGCTGCGCCTTCTTCTTTGGGAAAATCGAAAAAGAAATTAGCGAGGTATTCTGCGCCTTGCGGGGCAGGATATTCATAACGTTCTTTCAGGGTAGTGCCATCGTAATAAAACAGGGGCACTTTATGCTCCTCGTCTTTTCTATAGAACTTTTGTGAGTACACCACTTTGCCGGTAGTGCTGTTCTTTAACTCCATCAGGGTTTCTTCCTGCATAAAGGCTATTTCCATACTGGCGTTGATGGAGCCATGCAACGTTCTCACCTTCACTCCATCAAAATACTGATCCAGCGGCTGAACGGCAAAACCTGAAATACTATATGGCTTTACTTCCAGTATGGGCTTTAACACGGTATCGCCCCCTTTGGTACAGGATGTAAGCAGTAGTATCAACAATGGCAGTATGCGCCACTTACCTGTTATAATTTGCATAATGAATTGTTTTAAACATTAGAAATGGTAAGAAAGGGTAAAACTGAATGTGCGACCGATATAGCGGGTAAAGCTGTTTCTGTCGCCCACCGGACGGCCATCGCTGCCGGCATATCCTTCTTCATATTTTTCGCTGAAACCTGCTTTATACTGATACCGGTCGCTAAATTCAGGGGTTTCTGTACCGGGGGGTACTGTTTTGTATTCTAAGGTAGATTGGTCGTTGATAAAAAAACGGAATGGTGCATCGGTGAGGTTACTCATATTCAGCTTCGCTTCCAGTTTACCTTTCAGCAATTTATAAGTGATCTGCGCGTCCAGCTGCGAACGGGGGCGTTCGTATTCTACAAAGTTAGGATCATCACCCGTGGTGAATGTTTTATAACCGGTGTGGTTATAGTTGATGCTCAGGCCCAGCCTGTTGCCGGCGTACATCATTCCCAGGTTATATAATACAGGCACCTGCCCATACAGGGCGCGGGGATACTTCATATAGGTGAAGAAAACCGAGTCGCTTCCATCGGAATTGTTTTTAATATACTTCTGCCTGGCGCGTACTTCCGATTGCTGTAGCGTAAGGTTACCACTCAGGTAAACATCTTTTAGAAAGCTGATTCCGGGATGAAGAAATTCCAGGTTTTTACGTAGCTCAAACTCCCAACCCCTTACTTTGGCCCAGTCTGAATTAGTAATCAGTATATCGTACTTGCTGGTATTGGCGGGATCATAAGCATAGTACTCAGCAGGCTTATCAAAGTATTTATAAAAATAGGCTACGGACAGTATTTCACCGGCACCGGGAAACCATTCTAACTTGGCATCGTAGTTTTTAACATGGGTGCTTAGTACGCCACGACTTCTTAAAATGGTACCGAAGCTGGGGTTGTAACGGGCAAAGCGGGCATTCTCCATTAAACCAGGCCTTACCACCGATTCTGAATAAGAAGCACGCACATTAAAATCTTTCAAAGGAGTATACGTAATATTCAGCGAAGGAAGCCACCAGGTTCGCACCGAATCATCCATATATAACTTGTAGTTACGGTCCTGCAGCAGACTGGCATCATTGCCAAGGGTATCGCTTCTGAAATATTCGGCCCGCATACCACCTACCAGTCGCAGGTTGGGTAGCACTTTGCTATCAAACATGAAAAAGGCGCTGCGGTTAATGCTTTTTCCCTCAAAAGAGCTGATAGACACTAAACCGGGATTATAGAAGAGATCTTTCAGGGGATTTTCCATGGTCATATGATTGCCCCATTCCTGGATAGGCATGTCGCTGTACTTATTCGTAAAACCATCTACAGTAACAATAGGTAGTATCACCCAGTTGTAGGTAGCATGTTTGGCCAGTATATTAAATCCTGTTTTAAAGATATGGGTTGTTTTACCCAGCTTTAGGTTATAAGCCACGCTCATATCAGCAGCCAGGTTTCTTTCCCTGTAACTGTATTCATCCCTGTGTATATTTCCGTAACCAGGTTCGGAAGCCTGTTGCGGGCCGTATTGAAATACAGGGAGCAGATTGGCGTAAGACCGGTAACCCAGCTGCGATGAAAAGGCATCCTGCTCCAATGTGTGCAGGTAAGTGCGGGTGGCATCCCATTCCAGCTTAAAACGCCCCAGCTGATGTTCGCCGGCAATTTTATTCTGTATCAGGTTGCTGAATTTAGGGCGGTCATCTTCTTCCATAATGGGTGCCACATCCGGCCCTTTAGGCTGTTCATGCGTCCAGCCCTTAATACGTGTGAACCTGTCGTCGAAAATGCGGGTGTACAGGTTATACGTGCTTACCTGGTGTTTGGCAGTTTTAAAACCACAGTTCAGCATTACGCCCCAGGTAGTGTTAAAGCCATATACATTGCCCGTGTTCACATCTTCCGGGTCCAGCATTTTAGAGGGTTGACGGCTCCAGTTACCACGGCGCATATTGGCTATATAATCGTTGCTTTGGGTGTTGCGATAAGAAAGCGAACCCACAAAGCCGAGGGAGCGGATGTTGTTTTTACTCAGCGAATAATTCCGGCCTATACTAAACTGGTAGTTTTGTGAAGGCATTGCCTGGTACACACGGGTGCCTAAACGTTCGGTACCGCCAATGCGCTTGTTTTGCGCTGCAACTTCGGCCGCTTTAATTTTATTCTGACTGTCGGGTTTCCTGGGATCGTAGTTGTCGGTAAGGGGTACCAGGTGGTCGGGAAAATGATCCCGGTTTCCATCATCAAATCCGAGATAATCATATTTACCACGTTGCGGGCCTAAAAAATCTTTGCCCTGTGTACGGGAGTTGTATGATAAGCCGGCGCTGATAGTGGTGAAGTTGTTAGCAGGAATGGATTTGGTGTTGATTTGCACCAGACCTCCTGCAAAGCCCGGCATATCGGGCGTAGCTGATTTGTACACCACAATGCTTTCTACCAGGTTGGAGGGGATGAGGTTGAATTCAAAATCGCGTTCCTGTATATCAGTACTGGGTAAAGTGCTGCCATTGAGCATGGCCACGTTATACCTTTCGGCTATACCGCGCACCACTACTTTCCTGTTATCGTTGGTGCTTACGCCAGTGATGCGCTTTAAGGTTTCTCCCACATGTTTATCGGGGGTGGCGTTGATTTGCTCCGCTGAGATTCCGTCAGACAAACCGGCTGCATTCTTCTGCTTTACAAACAGGGCCGCAATACTTTCTTTGCGTGCAGAAGATTTTACCACAATGCCGGATAGCTGTCCTTTTTCTCTTTTCAGTGTGATAGATAAAGGTGTGATAGCATCTTCCTTTACGGGTATATCGCTCACCTCTTTACTGCCATAACCTATAAAGCTTACAGTAGCAGTGTAACTACCATTGGATAAAGCGAGAACAAACTCGCCCTCTACATCGGACAGCAAGGTGTTGCCATGGATGACGATAGTAGCGCCAACTACCGGCTGCCCGTTTTCGTCATCCACTATTTTACCACTGATTTTACCCGGGTCTTTTTTAGGTGTTACTATTACCGGGGCTGCTTTACGAAACAATACAGACGCTCCGCTCACGGTGTATTCAATCCCCGCTTTTTTGCGCAGCAGTTGTAAAGCATCCTGCAGGCTGATGTTGTCGATGTTGATGTCTTTTACTACCATCTTGTCGAAGTCTTCCCGGATGTAGTTAAAAGAATACTCGCTTTGCTGATCCAACGCATCTAATACTTTAGACAGGGTGGTTTGGGTAACATCCAGTTTCACTTTTTTAACCATCCCGGTTTGCTGGCCAAAGCCTGTAGCCACCGTAAAAAATACACAGCCTGAGAGCAATAGCTGTCGCAGGAGGGCGCGGCCGAAGGATTTCGGGTATCGCCTGAAAAGCCTAATTTTAATCTTCATTATTTTTAAAGGTTTTTACCGAAGGGGGTGTTTGCAGCACCCCTTTTTTATATTTAGTAAATAGTCACGTGATTGCCCTGTATTTTGTATTGCTTGTGCAGGAGGTAACAGAGATTACTGAGCGACTGCTCAAAGCTTTCGCGCATAAAAGCCACGGAGATAATTTTTTGAATGTCTTTTATGCTTTTCCATTCCAGGGTGCAGGCGTTGCGTTCGCACAACCTCGCCACCGCATCTTTCACCGATATATTGTTTACCACAAAGCCGCCGTTGGTCCAGCTGGCTACCGCATCTGTATTGGCGGTAGTGATGGCCCAGGGTTGGTTGGCGGTAAGCACCGCTATTTGTCCGGGTTGCAACAGGGTATGATTATTACTATCTGCTGCCGCGCGTAGTTGCACACGTCCATTCACCAGGGCTACGCGGGTCATTTTTTCTGCTGTATACGCTTCTACGTTAAAGGCGGTACCAAGCACCTTTATTTGCATATCGCGGGTGTTTACCGTAAATGGTTGCTGCGTATTGGTGTGCACCTCAAAATACCCTTCGCCTTCCAGTGTTACCTGGCGGGTGGTTGCTTGTTTCCAGCTGAGTGAAGCATGGGCGTTCAGCCATACGATAGAACTATCAGCTAGTGCTATCTTCTTTACGTGCGAGGTAGTATTGGCCACTATCTGCATATTCCCGGCAGCGACAGGCTGCGCCTGTTGATGTAATAGCCATCGATACCCTGCCCCCGCCAGTAATAACACACAGGCAGCGGCCAGCCACCTGATGACAGGGATGGATGTACGAATAATAGCAGGTGGTTGCAGGCGGTTGCGAAAGGTGTGGAGAAACTGTTGTTTGTATTGCTGTGTTTGTTGTGCAGAGAGTTGCGCGGGATGGTCTTCTTCCAGGGTAGCATACCATTGATCCAGTATAGCCAGCTCTTCCGGCGTACAATGTCCGGCCTGAAATTTTTCTAACAGGGCTTTGGCGTTGGATGGGTTGTTGTTAGTCATATACCCATAGAATACCCGCCGGCGGAAGAATGTTAACCGGGTGCCAGGTTAACAAATTGTAAACAACACAAAGGCAGACAGGATGCTTTCTGAAGCTGCCGGGTTGGTTCTGATATGTGTTTTTATCTGCTCCAACGCCCGGGCATATAGCACCCTTGCCGAACCTGGCGCAATATGCAGGATAGCAGCAATTTTCTGATAAGAATATTGATGCTGTACGCGCAGTGTAAAAAGCTGCTGCTGGTTAGGCGAAAGGGTAGCTACTGCTTCCCGCACCAAGGCTTCCCGAAAAGCCTGCAGATCTTCACCCGCCAGTGCATCGTTTTGTTCTACAGAGTGATTGAGTAATTCTTCCAGCTTTTGCAGCCGCTGCTGATAACGATCGGTACTGCGGTAGTAATTGAAAATGCGAAGCTTTAAAGCATGCAATAAATAAAATTCCAGGCTTTCATCTTTCGGTAACTCCCCCCACTTTTCCCAGGCCGACAGTAAAACATCCTGCACCAGGTCAAAGCCATCCTGTTCATTGGTTTTTGCTACTGCAATACCCAGTAGTTTATCCCAATAAGCTATAACAGCCGTTTCAAAAGTCGCCTGCCGGATGGAAGAGGTCGATGACATGGTACGAAGGTAGCGGTGGGGTGTTAAGGGAACGTTATGTGTGGGGTGGTGGGCTCAGCACAATCCTAAATCTGGGCACAGCATAAAACTTATGCAGTGCCCAGATTTGAAAAAACAATTGAATATTAATTCAAGTTTTATTATTTCCAATCAATCGGGATGTCTTTATATTCAAAGGTTACAACTCCACTTTTATTTTCATGATAATAGTTTATTGGAATCAACTTGAAAATTAATGTAGAAGGTAGCACCTTTTTAAAACGAATGGTTGTTTTTACAGGTGTATCTGTGTATACGGTATTGCTACTGCTGGAACTGCCTATGCTAATTTCATAAGTTTCATACTCGTTGCCTTCTGTATCAATGGCTTTAGCATTGTTAAAATTTACTCTTTGATTGGCTTCGTGATTCACTATAGTCAGTGTAAGTGTTACCGTTTGCTCTTTTTTGTTGCCTTCTGCTTTAATAAGATTAAAATCGATGTTCAATGAAGTAGCTGTTTTTACAGGCGTGGTAATTTTCAATGCTTTCCGCAGGTATTCATTTTCTTTCTTCACTTCATCGCAGGTAGATTGAGAGAATGCAGTTGTTTGAACTAAAACAATGGTTAAAAAACACATAGCGTAGCTAAGTCGTTTCATAGTGTAATCATTTTACGGTTAATATGTAATGAGGTTTCTTTTGTCAATTTACTAAAAAAAGATGGTCGTTTCAATACTCTACCTGTTAGGCAGCTTTGATATATCCCTTTCGGCAAGTTTGAGTCCAATAGCAAGTAAACAAATTTGCTTATCTTTAGAATGATGACAACGAGTAAGGCTATAGAGTTAATGAAGGGGATTCATCCGGGGTTAGTACTGGAGCGGGAACTGAAAAAACGCAATATTGCGAAGGGCCCTTTTGCGTTGTCAATCAAGGAGTTTCCACAAACATTAGGAGCTATTACAAAGGGAAGGCGGAATATGAATGCAAACCTGGCTTATCGTATTGAAGAAGCGTTAGGAATGGAGGAGGGGTTCTTTATGGTACTACAGGCATACTATGATATGAAACTGGAAAAGGAAAAACACCAGTCTAAAGCTAAACCAGACCTTAGCAGAATACGACCTATTCTTTTCTGGGATACTGATTTTGACAAACTAGACTGGACCAGGCAAAAAAGAGCCATTATTAAACGCATTTTCGATAGAGGTTTGCTGAGCGAGAAAAAAGAAATGATACGTTTCTATGGTACTGATGTAGTGCGGGAGGTTTTACCTCGTAAGAATCGAAGCAGTATTAAAAAAGATGTTTTATGTATTGGAATACGGTAGATCCCAAGCTACAAACAGTATTACTTCAATTGATGGAGGAAAGCCTATTTGATTCTTTCCGGCTTGTAGGTGGAACAGCACTTAGTTTACAGCTGGGACACCGGATGTCAATAGATATAGATTTATTTACTGATGCGCTTTATGGTTCAATTGATTTTAAGGTTATAGATACATACCTGCGCCATCATTTTGCTCATGTGAGTCCTCCATGGGATAATCAACCTATAGGGATGGGCAGGGGATATGTTGTTGGAGAAAGTGTAGCAAGAGAAGATCTGATTAAAATGGATTTATACTATACAGATCAATTTATTCGACCTTTCATGATGGCAGGAAATGTTCGCATGGCAACTATTGAGGAGATTGCTGCTATGAAAATAGACGTGGTGCAGCGGGAAGGACGAAAAAAGGATTTTTGGGACATTCATGAAATGTTGACTGTTCTTACGTTAGAGCAAATGATTGCATTACATGAAGAGCGTTATCCCTTCAATCATGATATTAATACTATTCATACCAATTTGTCTGACTTTAGCAATGCAGAAGATGATCTGGATCCTATTTGTTTAAGAGGAAAGCACTGGGAGTTTATTAAGTTAGAGCTTGCTACTGCTGTTGAGGAGTTAAAGAGATAAATTCCTATTCAAGGCAATTACTTATAAGGATTCAGGTAAAGTAAAACGTTATTTCACTTTTAATCCTGGTCAGTTTCTCTGATTGACAAAAAAGAGACGCCCTCGTGAAAGGCGTCTCTTTTAAAAGAATGGTTTACCTGGATATTAAAAACGTTTCTCGCCGTTGATGATTACATTTTTCAGCTGGAAATTTTTAATGATAGAGGTGTCTATGTTCAGGAAATTTTTTGCTTTTACGGTCAGGTTCTCAAACGTAAAATCTGATAACTGGTATTCGAAAGCATTGGTATTGCTATGCGTTTCGGCTATACCCACATTGAAAAAGTTATTGCATTCCAGGTTGATATTGCGCATGGTGATGTTTTTGCAATATGACTGGCGCGTAGCTTTTTCGCCCTTCAGATCAAAGAACTGCGTCCAGGGACGCACAAAGATGAAGTTTTCAATATTGCTGCCTTCAATGTTTTCTACCACTACGTATTCATAATCCTGTGGTGTGTCGGGACGCATTTTCAGCCACAACAGGCGTTCTGCATTATTTATTTTAATGCGGCGCAGGATGATGTTGCGGTCGTGGATAGACTCACTGCCAAAGGTTAACGCACCATGACAAAAGCCATAGGTACAATCTTCAATAATGATGTTTTCGTTGCTGCCGTTGTTAGGTTCTTTATCGGCAGTTGGGCCTTTGCCACCTTTCAGCGCTACTGCATCATCATTTACCGACATATAGCAGTTTTTGATGAGGAAGTTTTTACAGCCGTCAATATCCACTGCATCGGTACTGGGCGCTTTCACTGGTGCTTTGGGTGAAAAGATATGCAGGTCGAGCAGCTTTACATTTTCACATTTGTAGTAGTGGCTGGTCCAGAAAGGGGAGTTGATGAGTTTTACGCCGGAGATCTGCACGTTTTTACTGTTAGAAACATACAACAACCGGGGGCGCATTTCATCCATATTGGTGGTTTTGGGGTTAAACTCCCTGCGCAGCCAGAATGATTTCCAGTAACGCAGCCCATTACCATCCAGCGTGCCTTTGCCGGAAATGGTGAATCCATTCAGGCTATCTGCATTTATCAGCGCAGTAAAGTATTTCAGCGTTTGTCCCTCCATGCGTGTAAGGCGAATGGGGAAATTGCTGATATCATCGCTGCCTTTCAACTTCGCACCTTCTTCCAGGTGCAGGTGTGTGCCTTGCTTAAAAAAGAGCGCACCGGTGAGGAAAGTTCCTTTAGGAACCACCACTACACCGCCGCCGTTGGCAAAAGCTTTGTCAATAACGGCCTGTATTTTTTGTGTTTGAATAACGGTGCTGTCTTTTACTACACTATAGTCAGTGATGGAGTATCGCTTACCCAGTTTACTGATGTTGGTGGGTGTGTTATCTCTAAACCATTCCGGTATGGGTGTGCCATCAGGAAACAGTTCCTGGCTCCATGCGTTCAGGTGTAATGTGGTTGTTAAGGCAAACAATACGGATAACCATTTTTTCTTTCGGATCATACAATCATTTTATTGGTTCGGGCAATGCTGTGCATCAGCAATTCTATGCGGGCGGGAAAATACAGTAAAAAGGGGAGAGAACTGTCCGGCACTGCCCCTGCCCAAGGTTATGGGTGATCCCTGCCCACAAACCGTTCTTTTCCCAGTAAAAAACCGATCGCCTTTGCTACATTCTTTTCAATGCTGGCTTCGGTTTTAAGATTAGTAATGTAGCGCACTATTTCCAGCTGCAGGGAAGGACGTAACTGATCAAAAATGGCTTTAGCTGCTTTGTTTTCGGCCAGCGCCGCTTCCCATTTAGGATGGGGAAGGATGGTTCTGATAGACGGATCAAATTCAATGGTCACTGTTATACGGATGCCTATTTTTTGCGGCGAGCGGGGTAGCATTTTTGTATTCACATACAACCGCCACTCGCCCCGGAACCTTACAAGTGTTTGTTGGTAGGGTGTTTCATTTATAGTGCCCCGGATAGGGATTTTGCCTTTGTCTTTACCTGCTTGTTTTAGAACAGCAGATAATATGCGGTCTGGTACTTCCACATAGGGGTTGATGTCAATGATTTTTAACTCAGCCTGGAATGTGTGCATGATTCATAGCTGTTTGTGTATTCAAAAGGTGTGGTCAAGTAAGTGCATAAAAAAAGCCCATCATCACACTAAGAAGAATACCCTTCAACGGCCTACGGCCGACCTTCATGTGAAACAGGCGATACAATATACGATTTTCCTCAGATTACTTTCCTGGCTTAACTCCTGTATAATATCATTCCCCGGATAATAGTAACTATGCCAGTAACAACGATACCCCAAAACAGCAGGAATGCTGATGAATTCATGTTTTCGGACAACCTATAAGAAAGCATATTTATTACTAAGCCAACGATCACTAAAATGCTTCCTGTTAGGATGGCATTTTTTAAGTTCTTTTTGTCTTCGTATTCTTTGTAAATGTTATCAATAACCGTTTCAATATAATAAGGTTCCAGGTTCTCCTCTTTCAACTTTTCAATGATCTGTTCGTTTGTTAAACCTTGTTTTAAATAGGTTCTTACACTTTCATGTATTGCTTCAATTGTACGGGATGCAGCATCTTGCTTTATCATGATGATTTTGGGTTGTTAGTTCTATGTTTTACTGGTATTGTAGCATATCACGTAATATTAATCGTTGCACCAATGATACAGTCCACTATCTTTTCTGCCTTGCAGTTATTGAGTCCTGCACCCCAGCACGCATTAAATTCCAGTACAAACCAGCCCGTTTTTTCACTAAATGCAATGTCTACCACCACTACGCTGGGTAAATGATCTTTATAATCAGTAATGAAGTCTGATACAAATTTTTCACCCTCCTGCAAATCCGCTGAACCTTCGTAAAAAGCAATATCCATAATTACGCCATCACATATATAGCATCTGGCTTCCGCTAGTATATCGGTGACTATAGTTGCAACGAGGATCTCTTCTGTAATGGGTAGTCCACTAATTATTTCCTGGAAATCTTCCAGGCTTTGGAAAAAACCTGCAACAAATATTTTAGGAACAACGGGTTTAATGAATGTTGGAAAATCCTGAGCAGACAACTGTTCGATCGTTTTTAGCTGAACAATCCTTTTGGTCCATTTATCTTCCAGTTTTGCTATTAAAGTGTCGTCAGGAGATAATCGTTCCACATTATAAATCTGGGCTACCACAAAAGCAAATGCCAGGTTGCCATAAATAGCAATTCGTTGATTGGCTAAGTCTTCGTTTTTAATCCAAAATTTATCCAGCCTTTTTATTCGGCCACCGTTTTCTCCCCAGGCAGATACTACTTGCTGTTGTTCAATATCTGTTTTTTGAGGGATTAAAAGGATTGCTGATGTGTTCATGATAGTGTGCCGATATTAAACAAAGTACTCATTTCTTTTATCACAGTTGTATGGATTGTATTAGTTCCATAATATGGATGTAAAAAAATCGCATAATCATCTGAAATTATCAGATTATTGATTTAAAATTTTGCATCTTATGGTTAGAGGGCATAACTAAAAAGATTGCTATATAGCCGTATTAGCCCTTAAATAGCCCTTTCTGGTTTAGTGTAAGGAGAGGGTTATACCCAAAAACATATCCATAAATACCCAAAAAGTAGTTGTAACGAAGAGTTTTAGCATTTTCACCCAAAAAAGAAGCCCGTAAGTCAGTCACTTACAGGCTTTTCGTGGTGTGAGCCGGGATCGAACCGGCGACACAAGGATTTTCAGTCCTTTGCTCTACCGACTGAGCTACCGCACCATTCTTTTTCCCTTAACGGGCTGCAAATATAGGGTTCTATTTGAATCACAACGCTATACGTACAATTATTTTTAAACTTGGGCTAGACTGTGCTTGTTTACAGAACTACTAGAGATTTCATGCCCAACAACTGCGCTTTGTTACTTTATGCGGCGAATAAATGCGCTATTCGCCGCATTGTTTGCGGGGAATAAGCCAAAAAAACAAAGGAAATCTTCGAATAAGGGCTTATACGGTTTCCCATAAATTAAAGAGGAGGGAATAGTTCATTTTGTGGGCTAAATAAATGATTAACTATGTCAACACATCAAGTTACATGCATTAATAAGCGTGGAAACCACTATGATGCTCATGCAAGAATATCTCATATTGGTGGACTTAGTAACGGAAGTCGGTGGAAATTGTCCGAAGATGATGCGATCAAAGCCATTGAAGACAACAAATATCAATTTTATGTCAGTGTTAATGGTCGAAGTGTAAATGTTATTGTTGCACGACATGAAGGACGGAAGTATCTAAAAACAGAATCTGATGGATACAGCCCTAACAATTTATTGAATCTTCCGGAATGTCCTTAGATTTCAAAAAAGCTGAAAGATGTTTTGCTGCTGCAATAAGATATTGAAAACTTCCACCCAAAAAAGAAGCCCGTAAGTCAGTCACTTACGGGCTTTTCGTGGTGTGAGCCGGGATCGAACCGGCGACACAAGGATTTTCAGTCCTTTGCTCTACCGACTGAGCTACCGCACCATCCTTTTTCCCTTGCGGGATGCAAAGATAAGGAGATGTTTTTATTCACCAACCTTTTTTGCAGGATTTTTAATAAATTATTGAAAAATAATTACTTAACCAATTCCAGAACGCCATCCCACAGCAGTTTGCGGTGCTGCAGCGCTTCCAGGGAAGCAGCTGTTGCTTCTTTCCATTTGCTTTCGTCGTTACCGCACAGTTCGCTTACCATTTCCATGGCCAGGTGGCTATGGTGGTCGCCATCTACTTCAATATGGCGTTCCAGGTAGTATTTGAAAGTGCTTACCTCCGGATTATTCTTCGATAGTTCTTTTACCATGCTGATGAACATACCCGGGATGAGGTCTTCACGGCCAAAAGTGAAAACGGCAGCCTGCACATGTGCAGGTGCATTCTCTATAATAGAAAACGTATAGTTCACAAACTTTTGTACGCTGGCGGGTAAATTTTGTTGCTGTAGGGCTTTTTCTACACTGCTGCCGTTTTGCAGGCTTTGTAAAAATTGTTCTACAGTGCTGGTGCTGGCGCCCATTTGCTGCATGGCTTTTACATACAGTTCAAAATGGCTCATGCGCACACCATGCTCATCCACATCTGTTTCTTCGCCCAGTACTATTTCATTGATCAGATAGCGTGTGTTGCCATTGCCCTGCGGAACCCAGGGAAGGGTTACGCAGGTTAAATGACGTTGCAGTGATTTTAACAGGGACATAAAATCCCAAACGGCATATACGTGTTGTTCGGTGAATGTGCGTATATGGTCTATGTTTTGTAAGCTGTTGTACAAGGCGTGGTTTATTAATTCCTGGCGTACAGGTTGCAACGCAGCTTGTAATGCTTCAATTTGTTTATTAGATGACATAAGATAGAAAAACCAATTAATTAGAATTCACAGTTTTTAGGAGTACGCGCAAATGGAATAACGTCGCGGATATTAGTCATACCGGTTACAAACAGCACAATGCGCTCGAAGCCAAGACCAAAGCCAGCATGCGGCACACTGCCGTAGCGGCGGGTATCGAGGTACCAGCTCATTTCTTCTGTAGGTATGTTTAAATCTTTCATGCGTTTTTCCAGCAGTTCCAGTCTTTCTTCTCTCTGTGAACCACCTACTATTTCACCGATACCAGGGGCCAGAATGTCCATGGCTGCTACGGTTTTGCCGTCATCATTCTGGCGCATGTAAAAGCTTTTGATATCTTTAGGATAGTTGGTAACGATCACTGGTTTTTTGAAATGCTTTTCTACCAGGTAACGTTCGTGTTCACTTTGCATGTCAACGCCCCACTTCACTTCGTATTGGAATTTCTTTTTCTTATACGCGCTGCTGTTTAATAAAATATCAATGGCTTCGGTATAAGTGATTCTTTCAAAACCGTTGTTGAGTACGAATTCCAGCTTCTCTATCAGTCCCAGTTCGCTACGCTTGTCTTGTGGCAGTTGCTTCTCTTCATCTGCCAGGCGTTGCGCCAGAAATTCCAGGTCTTCGCGGTTGTGGTCCATCGCATACTGGATAATGTATTTGATAAACTGCTCGGCCAGGTTCATGTTATCTTCCAGATCGTAGAAAGCCATTTCAGGTTCTACCATCCAAAACTCAGCCAGGTGGCGGGTGGTGTTACTGTTCTCTGCACGGAACGTAGGGCCAAAGGTGTATATATCACTAAAGGCCATAGCGCCCAGTTCGCCTTCGAGCTGACCGCTTACGGTAAGGTTGGTGCTTTTACCAAAGAAGTCTTCTGTAAAGTCAACACCACCTTGTTCATTCAGTGGAGGATTAGTAGCAGGTAAGGTAGTTACACGGAACATTTCACCCGCGCCTTCTGCATCACTGGAAGTAATGATAGGCGTGTGCAGGTAAACAAAACCTTGCTGGTTAAAGAAGTTATGTATAGCAAATGCTAAGCTATGTCGTACACGAAAGATAGCCCCGAAGGTGTTGGTGCGAAAGCGTAAATGTGCTACTTCGCGCATAAACTCCAGGCTTTGCTTTTTAGGTTGCAAAGGAAATTTTTCAGCATCACAATCGCCTAATATATCTAATTGTTTTGCTTTCACTTCTACCTTTTGTCCTTGTCCCAAGCTAGGCACCACTTCACCCGTAACACGGATAGAAGCCCCTCTGGTAATGCGTTTGAAAGTAGCTTCATCCAACTGTCCCAGTTCAATTACCACCTGTAAATTATTATTGGTACTGCCATCGTTTAAAGCTATAAACTGATTGTTGCGTAAAGAACGCACCCAACCCATTACCGTAACTTCGTGGCCTGTTTCGTCGCTGGCCAACAATGCTTTAATTTTTACTCTGTTGTTAAACATGTACCAATACTTTAGAGATGTGATTTTTTAATAAAACGACTTGTAACGGTCGAAAAGTGAGCAAAGATAGTTGACTATTAAATGTAGAAAACAGGGATTTTAGGCTCTATTTAGCCAAAAAATTGCTAACAACCGTAATTTTTTTATTTGTTTATAAACAAATTGCAGTAACATTGCATTGGAAACAAGCTGATTTGTTCAATGCCACTGCCTCACAGCTCGCCTGTTTTCCTCAATCAACCGGATTTTTTCTTTCAACTTTTTTGATTAAACGTAATAACGATTTAAACAATCACTCCTTTTGACATTTACTTATGTACGACATTTTGCAATTGAACGACATGTTAGTTCCTGAGTTGCATGATATAGCAGAGCAACTGAGTATCTCAAACTCAAAAAAACTTGATAAACAGGAACTTATTTATAAGATACTAGATAAACAAGCTGTTATGGCAAGCGAAAAAAAAGACACCGCATCATCTGCCGAAAAAGGAAAGCGTAAACGTATTGTAAAAGCCAGCACAACTAACTCTACTGAAGAAGCCGAGGTAATGACAGAAGCACCTAAACATGAGAAAGCTGCTCCTGCCGAAGCTGTAAGCGCCGATATAAAAAAACGTCCCCGCAAAACTATTAAAAATGAATCCAGCGAAGAAGATGCACATGAAGCATCTGCTGAGCAGGCCGAACCTAATAAAGTAGTAGCGAAAGCTGCAAAATCAAACCCCAATTCAGTTTCAGAAGACGAAGAGGAAGAAGATTACAACGAAGAGGGTGAAGGTGATGATGCTTCTAACAATGCCGGTGGTAATAAATACAGGTATGAAGAAACCACACCGGAAGACATGGCAAACATGCTGGCACTGGCCGACCTGATTGCCCCACAACTGGCGGCTGATACGGCAATGCCTAAGCCTGCTATGTATAAAAAAGAAAAAGAGCCTGTATTCAATATAGAATTTGATGGTATTATTCAGGGTGAAGGTGTATTGGAAATGATGCCTGATGGTTATGGTTTCCTGCGCTCTTCTGATTACAACTATCTTTCTTCTCCTGATGACGTATATGTTTCTCCTTCACAGATTAAACTGTTTGGTTTAAAAACAGGTGATACTGTACTGGGTTCTGTACGTCCGCCTAAAGAAGGTGAAAAATATTTCGCTTTATTAAAGGTGGAAAGTATTAACGGTAAAGGACCAGACGAAGTACGCGACCGTGTACCTTTCGACTACCTTACTCCGTTGTTCCCTTTCCAGAAGTTAAACCTGTTCACTACTCCTTCTAACTATAGCACACGTATCATTGACCTGTTTACCCCAATAGGTAAAGGTCAGCGTGGTTTGATTGTAGCACAGCCTAAAGTTGGTAAAACTGTTTTACTGAAAGAAGTGGCCAACGCTATTGCACAAAACCACCCGGAGTGTTACCTGATGGTAGTGCTGATTGACGAACGTCCGGAAGAAGTTACCGATATGGAGCGCAGTGTAAAAGCAGAAGTAATTGCTTCTACATTTGACGAACCAGCAGAGAAGCACGTGAAAGTATCTACCATTGCTTTACAAAAAGCAAAACGTTTGGTAGAGTGCGGTCACGATGTGGTTATCCTGTTAGATTCTATCACCCGTTTAGCAAGGGCGCATAACACGGTAGCTCCTGCATCCGGTAAAGTATTATCTGGTGGTGTGGAAGCAAACGCTATGCAAAAGCCAAAACAATTTTTTGGTGCAGCACGTAAAATTGAACATGGTGGCTCTTTAACCATTCTGGCAACTGCGTTGATTGAAACCGGTTCTAAAATGGATGAAGTGATCTTCGAAGAATTTAAAGGTACCGGTAACATGGAATTACAACTGGATCGCCGCCTGGCTAACAGACGTATTTACCCTGCTATTGACCTGGTTGCTTCTTCTACCCGTCGCGACGACCTGTTACTGGAAAAAGACGTGTTACAACGTATGAACCTGTTACGTATGTTCCTGAACGACATGAATACCGAAGAAGCAATGAATGATTTGCTGAAACGTATGCGTGGCACCAAGAGCAACGAAGAGTTTCTGGCCAGCATGAACAGCTAGTATTCTGACTTACTAATCTTAGATATAAAAAAGAAGGCGTCTCAAATTTTTGAGACGCCTTCTTTCTTGTGCGCCATGCATGGCGATAAACTTGACGGTGGAAGTCCGTTATGGGGGTCTGTAATCACCAACCATTAGCCAATGGCAAGGGTGTCCACTGTGAGGTGGAATCTGAAGGAAGCTGGCGGCAAAGTTCCGGCCCGAGGAATACGAATACTATCAGGCAAAAGCTGTGTGGACGAGCTTGCAAGACAAAGCGAAATCCAATGATTACACGGACACAGCATTGTAAATGGTGCGGGTAGATGGAATGAAGGTTTATCGTCTTACCATGGGAGGTCTCACAGACGCGTTGAAACAGAGTAGGAAGCGTGGTTGAAACAAGATTTACTGTGAGAAGTCAGCCGAGGTCATAGTAGGATATAGCGACTAGTGTCCGAAGGACTGAACCTTAAGAAGTAAGAAGTAAATGAAAGTTACCAGATGAAGGGCAGAAAGCAGAAAATATCACAAGATAACTACCTACAGAAAGTTAGGACAGCATCCGAAGACTATGTAGGAGTGCAGACTTCCATGTGGATAACTGAAAACAACCTTACAAGTTTAGAGCAAACAGGGTATGGCATGTTGGAACAAATTCTATCACCAGCCAATTTGAATGCGGCCTATAAAAGGGTGGTACAGAACAAAGGAGCTGGAGGAGTAGATGAGATGGAAGTCGAGTCCTTAAAGGACTATCTTATCAAAGAGAAGGAAGCGTTAATAACAGCCATACTGGCTGGTAAATACCAGCCAAACCCAGTACGTTGGGTAATGATAGCCAAAGAAGATGGCAATCAAAGAGCACTTGGTATCCCCACCGTTGTTGATCGGGTGATACAACAGGCGATCATGCAGGTAATATCACCAATCTACGAGAAACAGTTTTCCTCCCACAGTTATGGGTTCAGACCTAAACGCAGTGCACACCAGGGGCTGCGGCAATGCCAGCAGTACATATCCGCTGGATATAACTATGCCGTGGACCTTGACCTGGAGAAGTTCTTTGATACAGTAAATCAAAGTAAACTGGTTGAAGTGTTGTCGCGAACAATCAAAGATGGACGAGTAATATCGTTGATCCACCGATACCTCCGTGCAGGTGTTATAGTAGCAAATAAGTTTGAAACCAGCCAAACTGGAGTACCTCAAGGGGGGCCATTAAGTCCGCTACTCAGCAATATAATGCTAAATGAGTTGGACAGGGAACTCGAGACCCGGGGCCACCACTTCGTTCGCTACGCAGACGATCTGATTATCCTATGCAAAAGCCAACGAGGAGCAATGCGTTGTATGGAGAGCACTATAAGGTACATAGAGGAAAGACTGTTATTGAAAGTGAACCGTGAGAAAAGCAGCGTTGCTTATATCACTAGTGCCAGATTCCTCGGATACTCATTTTACAAAATGAAAGGAGAATGCCGGCTGCGTATACACCCGAAAAGTGTGGAGAAGATGCGCGGTCGAATCCGGGAACTAACCTCAAGAAGTAACGGTTGGGGAAACGTCAGAAGGAAAGAAGTGCTCAAACAGTTCATAGTTGGTTGGGTGAACTACTTCCGACTGGCAGACATGCAGAAGTTGATGGCCAAAACGGACGAATGGTATCGCAGGAGAATCCGAATGGTCATATGGAAACAATGGAAACGGATCGGGACCCGATCGACGAATCTTATGAAACTAGGAGCAAGTAGGTTCAAGGCAGTTGAGTATGCGAACTCAAGGAAGGGATACTGGCATCTAGCGAATAGCTGGGTGCTGTCTACAACCCTAACCGACGAGCGTCTAAGAATTGGTGGTTACACGTTCCTGACGGACTGTTACCTGAATGCGAGAAAACTAAATTAAGGAACCGCCGTATACCGAACGGTACGTACGGTGGTGTGAGAGGACAGATAGTCGGCGAAGCCGACTATCTTCCTACTCGATTGCTACCTGTTCCAAACCCTTATGGCAATAGGGTTGTATCGAATAGTTTCAAAATTCTTTTATATTCATCTGTCCAGCTGCCGGGTTCTACAAAGCCATGATCTTCCATAGGATACACGGCCATTTGCCAGTTGTCTTTACCCAGTTCAATTAACCGTTGGTTTAATCGCACGGCATCCTGGAAATGCACATTCACATCTACCATACCATGGCATATGAGCAGGTTGTTTTTTAAACCTGCTGCAAAGTTGATAGGCGAAGAGCGGTAGTAAGCCAGGCTATCGGTAAAAGGTTCGTTCAATATATTGGAAGTATAACCGTGGTTATAATGCGCCCAGTCGGTAACAGGGCGTAATGCTGCGCCTGCCTTAAACACATCGGGTTGTGTAAACAAAGCCATCAGTGTCATAAACCCACCATAGCTACCACCATACATCCCAATTTTAGAAGGGTTAATGCCCAGCTCTTTTACCAGGTAGTTAGCGGCATCTACTTCATCATCCAGATCTTTACCTCCCATATGACGGTAAATGCCTGTGCGCCAATCGCGGCCATAGCCACTGCTGGCGCGGTAATCTATATCCAGTACGGTATAGCCTTTATCGGCTAACAGGTTATTGAACATATATTCCCTAAAGTAGCTACTCCACCAGTAATGTACGTTTTGCAAATAGCCCGCGCCGTGTACAAAAATGACGGCTGAGCCGTTTTTCCTGCCTGTGGCAGGTTCATATATACGGGCGTAAATGTTTTTGCCATCGCGTGCAGGAATGGTAAAAATTTTTGTTTCTCGCCAAGGGTAGGTTTTAAAGCTGTCGCTGGCTGCCTTATTCGTTATTTGTACAGGCTTTTTACCCGGTGCATTTTCCTGCACATATAACTCCCAGGGCTTGTTGATGTAACTGTAACGGTAAGCGATATACTTTTCATCAGGCGATAGCTCTATTTCGTAGCCCCCTTCCATGCTGGTGATCTGCTGCTTATCGGAGCCGTCGGTTTTAATACGGTACCAATGCTGCTTACCAGGATGTACTTCATTTGTTAACAGGTAAAAATGTGTTTTGGCAGTGTTCAATGCAACTTCCTGTATCTCGTAATTACCTTGTGTGAGGGCCTTTTTCTGGTGGGTGGTAATGTTGTAAGTGTATAGGTGTGCATAACCGGTTGCTTCACTTTGAAAATAGAAAGTGTTGCTGTTGATCCAGTCAATGTTAGCGTTGTAGCCGATGCCGGGACCGCCTATCCAGGCTTCATCCCGCTGACGGTCGGCCAGTGTTAATGTGCCGGAAGCTGCATCCAGCAGCATTATCCAGCGGTCTTTATTATCCTGTGATCGTATGTCTACAATAGCAGCCGTTCCCTGTTCGTTCCACCAGGGGCCGTTGATGAATACCGGGCGTGCTGCTGGTGTTTTAGAGATAGCGTTCGGGTAATCTTTGGTATAGTCTGGGAGGTCGGTAATGCCGGGTATGGAATCTGTTTTTATCGCAATAACACTGTCTTTTTGTGTGTCGAGCACAAACAGCTCGTACTTGCCCTGTGCCACGCCCACTTTGGTGCGGGCAGGTATATCGGTAGTAAAACTGCTTTCTGTTACATAGTTGGGAACGATAGTGTTTTTGGTGCCGGAAGCTGCCTGGAATAAACGGTAGGAGATAAACCGGCCGTCGGGGCTAACCTGTACATTGGCAACCGTTTTATCGCCAATATTGATGTTTACCAGTGTATCGGTTTCTTTAACGGTTTGTAAAAACGCTTCACGTGCTTCTTTCTTCTCTTTCCGTTCTCTTACAATATCCATCAGGCGCAGTTCATCCTGCTGTAGCCATTGCTCCTGCCGGTTGCCGGTGGTTTTAGCAGCGGCATTATTGCCGGCATTGGCTGCTGCACCCCTGTCGCCACCCCGGCCACGGCCTGCTGCGGGCGCCGGTGGCGCGATGGCTTCGCCGCCCTTTATAAAATTGGTAAGCTGCTCGGTACTGCCGGTTTTGATGTTCCAGGCAAACAGGTTTTGATTGCGCACATAACTGATATACGCATCTGCTTTAAAAAAAGAAGGATTGGCTTCTACCTCTTCTGTATGTGTAACCCTGGTGGTATTACCGGTTTTTATTTCCAGCAGGTATATATCGCCTGCCAGCGTATACACAATATGCGTGCGGGCATGGTTATAACTACCACGGCTAATAGCCACTGCCAGCTGCGCCTGCCGGTAGCCTGCTTTTTCAGGGGCGGAGCCACTGATAGAAGAGCGATAACTGGAATCGGAGGTTTGTGCTTGTGGATTCCAGTCGAAATAAAAATTTTTGCTGTTATAACTCCATACAATGTTGGAGGGGGAAGAGCCGATCCATTTAGGATCGCGCATAATTTTTTCGACCGTAAGGTTTTGCGCCAGCCCGTGTTGCCAGCAGCAAAGCAGGAGGCCACCTGCCAGTAGTTTTCTCATAATACTATAACTTTTGCTTTATAAAGCTACAGTAACACGGAATATGTATGGTTATTGTTAGGTGAAAATGCGTTTGTTTAGTGCCACTTGTATTTGCGGAAAAAGTGTTCACGCACATCTATCATCCACAATAAAGTGTCGGGTTTGTTACCGTTTACACTGGTATCTAATGTACCCAGCATGGCCACTTGCGAAGAGTCGGCCCAGGTGGCATTGATAATGTGCAAAGCGGGCCCGGAGAATAAAATGCGCGATTTCTTGCTTTCTTTCGGATATAAGATAGACACTTCTGTATCGGGTTCGCCTTTGGCAACAATAGATTTGCCGTTGCTGTCGCTGGTAACCACGCCGCCATATGAGCCAAAATCGAGTACAAAGCTGCTATCGGGCGACCATTTTAACACGCTGGCGTAATGGGTATAAAAGTCGGGTGCAGTAGTAACCGGTTTTTTTTCTACACTATCCTCGGCCCAAAACGAAATAAGTTTAAAACCTTTCCAGTCGAAGCCTTTTTGGATAAAATTTTCTTTTACCCAGGGAGTATTGGTATCATCAAACACCATAGCGCTATCTTCCTGGATAATGCTAAGCGCCGTTTGGCTGCTATCCAGTTCAATGGCTTTTTCTTCCTGTGCCTGCTGTTTATTGTTATTGCATTTACATCCGGTTAGCACAGCCACCGAAAGGGCTATGGCAGTAATAGTAGAAGTAGGGCGCATACGCGATTATTTTTCTATGGGCAAGTTATCAATTTTCCGGGCCAGTTGCCAGTCTTTTTCTGTTACCACATCGCCGGCATCGTGTGTACTCAGCCATATTTCTACGGTATTATAACTGTTGGTCCATAAAGGATGGTGATCGAGATCTTCGGCTATTTCGGCCACTTCCGACATAAAAGCAAAGGCTGCTTTAAAGTCGGGGAAGGTGAATTTCCGGTATAATTGATTGTTGCTTTCTGTCCACATAAAAAAAGGTGTTGATCATAGGTTAGCCTTGCAAAAACCGTACAGTTATTCTTCTGCGGTGTTTTTCATTTTCATGAGCAGGGCGTAGGCGTTTTTCAGCACCAGGCTGCTGCTGGTGTTAATATTATCGCCTTCTATTTCCTGCCACCCGTTGCTGATAGCGCCGGGTTTAATTTTTACCATGCTGAAGATATTATTCCCCTTTGCTTCAAAAACATAATACTCATTTTGCCAGCGCACCACTGCTTCTTCCGGCACTGCCAGCGCATTAGAATTTTTAACGCTTACCTCTGCATTCATAAACATACCGGGTAATAAGGTTTTATCGTACTCTTCAAAGTGGCAATGCACCTCGGCGGCGCGGTTGTTATCCAGGCTGCGGCTGATGAGGATAATTTCGGCTTCATGCTTTTCTTTCGGCTTATTGTTGGTGTAAGCCATAATTTTCTGGCCTTCACTTAACAATGCCACATCTTTCTCAAACACGGTAAGGTTCAGGTGAATATCCTCGGGGTTTACCAGTTCGAACAACACATCGGTAGGCGAAGTGTATTTACCCATGTTCACGTTTACCTTACTTACAAAGCCGTTGATGGGAGAATAGATGTTTACACTTTTAGAAAGATTGCTTTCGGTGAGCTTTTCCGTATCAATGCCCAGTAACGACAACTTTTGCTGCAAAGCTTTTACCAGTATGCGTTGTGTTTCCATTTCGGCGCGGGCCTGCTGAAACACTTTATCGCTGCTGGCTTTGCTGCTGTTCAGCTCTTGCTGGCGGCTATGCTCCGCTTCTGCAACAACCAGTTTGGCCTTGGCGGTTAAGTAATCCTGTTGTAACTGTATAAACTGCATATCTTCCAGCACTGCCAGCACCTGCCCTTTGTTCACGTGCATGCCAGGCAACAGGGAGGTGGATTTTAAATACCCTCCCAACGGAAAACTTACGCTGATCATATTTTGCGGCGGCACATCAATGGTGCCGTTTAAGGTAAGCGTAGTGGCCATATCCCGCTTTTCGGGTTTGCCTACGGCAATACCTGCATTTTTTATCTGTGCCTCGGTAACGCTTACCGTGGTTTCGTCTGCGGGCGCTTCTGCCTTTTTTTCTTCTTGTTTTTTGCTGCCGCAGGCAGTGATGCAAACGGTAGCTACTAACGGTAATATATATCTGATCATAACCGGACTATTCTTTATTGGTAATTTTTTGCAGGGTGATAACGGATTGATTATAGTTGTTAACAGCATCGATGTATTCATTACGTATGCCAATGGTTTGGTTTACCAGGATGGTCCATTGCAGGTAATCTATTTCGCCGTTTACAAATTGTTTATCTGCGGTGCTTACAATCACCTGGGTGTTAGGCAAAGCTTCCTGCTGATAGTAGCGCAGGCTGCCTGCATACTTTTGCACCTGCTGCTGTGCATTCAGCACCTCGGTGCGGGTTTGCAGCTGTGCCTGCTGGTTTTGTACTTTCAACCTTTCCCATTCTGTTTTAGAAGCGGCAGCGCGCGCACTTTGTGCACCACTGAATAAGGGAATGCCTATACCTGCATTTACATAGTTAAGGCTGTTGCCATATTCGGGCTTCATGGTTTGGTTATTATAGCCTACTACAAAGTCGGGCAGCAGTTTGGCTTTTTCTGTTTTCCATTGCCATTCGGCTGCATTGGCCTGGTGTTGTAACAATTGCATTTGTGGCAATTGCGCCAGCGCCGAGGTATCTACCAGCACGGAACCTTCGGCCAGTACATTACTTGTTTGCGGGGCGTAAGCCACACTATCGTTCAACAACAGATTAAACTGTTGCAGGTTAATAATGATATCGCTTTCCAGCATACCCAGCTGGTTTTGAATTTGCTGCCGCTGTGTTTGCGCCGTGGCTTTTTCCAGCAGGTTGCTTTCGCCCGTTTTTAAACGCAAGGCTGCTTTTTCCAGGAACAGGCTATAAATGCTATCAGCATATTGCAGCAGCTTTTTCTTTTCCTGTAACCAGATGGCCTCGTAATACATCCGCTTTACTTCGGCTTTCAGGTTTTGCCGGGTAAGCTGTGTTTGCGCAATGGTTTGCAGGTAGTTTTCGTTCAGTGCTTTTTTCTGGTTACTGTATACAGAAGGAAAGTTGAACGATTGCGAAACGCCCAAATGCAAATCGTTTTTGGCGGAGTTATACTGACCATATTCGCCGGTGATGGAAGTTTTAGGCATGTCTAGCCAGCTTTTCTTCAATTGTTGCCCGTGTTGCTGGCCCAGTTTAGCCTGTTGCATTTGCAGGTTATTGGTGGTGGCCAGTGTAATGCTTTGTTCCAGCGAAACGGGGCGGTAGCCTGGAGGAGTTTGTGCCTGCAAACAGTTTACACTTAACAACAGCAATACTGCTAACGTTACAGGCGCTACTCCTTTTTTACGTTTCCTGTTTTCTACTGCCAGGAACAAAGCAGGCAGCACAAACAGGGTTAACAGGGTGGCTGTAATAAGGCCGCCTATTACCACGGTTGCCAGCGGCCTTTGCACTTCGGCGCCTGCACCATCGCTCAACGCCATGGGTAAAAAGCCCAGCGAAGCCACTGCGGCTGTCATCAGCACCGGGCGTAAACGGTTTTGGGTGCCGTGCAGTATTATTTGCCAGGTGTCGGTAGCGCCGTCTTTCTTTAACCGGTTAAACTCGGATATCAACACAATACCATTTAACACCGCTACACCAAACAAGGCAATAAAACCTACACCGGCAGATATGCTAAACGGCATGCCGCGCATCCACAATGCCAATATGCCCCCGATAGCTGAAAGCGGTATAGCTGTATAAATTAACACGCCTTCTTTTACACTATGGAAAGCGAAATACAACATCAGGAATATCAGCACCAGTGCAATAGGTAATGCTATGCTTAACCGTTGCTTGGCCTGTTGCAGATTTTCGAACGAACCACCATAGGTGGTATAATAGCCTGCCTGCATTTTCAACTGTTTGTTTACTTTTTCCTGTAGATCGGTTACAATGCTTTGTACATCACGACCTCTTACGTTAAAGCCTACAATAATGCGGCGTTTGGCATCTTCGCGCTGTATCTGCGCCGGGCCTTCTGTTTGCTTTATCTCTGCCAGCTGGTACAAGGGTACCTGTACGCCACCGGGAGTGGCTATCAGCAGGTTGTTTACATCTTCCATGCTTTTACGTTTATCTACACCGGCACGCACTACCAGGTCGAACCGTTTTTCACCTTCATACACCTGCCCTGCGGCAGCACCGGCAAAAGCGGCGTTAATAGTGCGGTTAATTTCCTGCACGCTTAAACCGTATTTGGCTATTTCGCTGCGGTTGTAGTTCACCACAATCTGCGGCATACCCGTAACCGTTTCTACATACATATCAGTAGTGCCCTTTACAGTATTGGCAATGGCTGCCAGCTTACCGGCATAGGCTGCCAGCGTATCGAGGTTTTCTCCAAATATTTTACAGATCACATCCTGTTTAGCGCCCGTCATCATTTCGTTAAAGCGCATTTGAACAGGGAACTGGAAGCCGGTAGTAACACCAGGGATAGCGTGTATTTTCTCTGTCATTTTATCGGCCATTTCTGTAAATGAAGTGGCCGAGGTCCATTCCTTTTTATCCTTTAATACAATAATTACATCACCCCCTTCAATAGGCATAGGGTCGGTAGGTATTTCGGCACTGCCCACACGGGTTACCACCTTTTCTACCTCAGGAAAGCTGTCCAGTAGTATCTTACTCATTTGCTGCGTGGTGCGGATGGTGGTGTTGAGGTTGGTTCCGGTAAGCAGCCTGCTTTCTACCGCAAAATCGCCTTCTTCCAGCTGCGGTATAAACTCGCCACCCAGGGTGCTGAATACACCTGCAGACACTACCAGTAATAACACGGCAACGCCTATTACCGTTTTACGGTAATGCAGCGCTTTGTTCAGTGCTTTTTTATACACCCGCTCTATAGCGGCCATCATTTTATCGGCGAAAGTGGGCTTGTTACTTATTTTCCTGCTCAGCACCAGCGAGCTGATCATAGGTACATAAGTAAGCGATAAAATGAAAGCGCCTATAATAGCAAACGCTACCGTTTGTGCCATAGGCTTGAACATTTTGCCCTCTATACCCTGTAAGGATAAGATAGGCAAATACACAATAAGGATTATGATTTGGCCAAACACCGCTGCATTCATCATACGGGATGCACTGTTGCTTACTTCTGCATTCATCTGGTCCTGCGTAATAAAGCCGGAGGTGTATTTTTTTGATTTTTGCAGATGGTGTAAAACTGCTTCTACTATAATAACAGCCCCATCTACTATCAATCCAAAATCGAGCGCGCCCAGGCTCATGAGGTTACCGCTTACTCCAAAAGTGTTCATCATAATAATGGCAAACAACATGGAGAGGGGAATAACAGATGCTACTATAAAGCCAGCGCGGAAGTTGCCTAAAAACAATACCAGCACCAGAATTACTATTACTGCGCCTTCCAGCAGGTTATGTTCTACCGTGCCTATGGCATTGTTTACCATTTTGGTGCGGTCGAGGAAAGGCTCAATAACAATACCTTCCGGTAAGGTTTTTTGTATTGCGGTAATGCGCTCTTTTACATTTTTAATAACTGCCGAAGAGTTTTCGCCCTTTAACATCATTACAATAGCACCGGTTACTTCGCCTTGTGTATTATAACATAAGGCACCATAACGTGTGGCCGCCCCGGTTTGCACCTGGGCTATATGCTTAATTAATACGGGCGCATTGGTGTTGGTGGTTTTTACTACAATGTTTTCAATATCGCTGATATTGCCTACCAGGCCTTCGCTGCGTATAAACAAAACAGAAGGCCCTTTTTCAATATACGCGCCGCCTGTGTTTTCGTTGTTCAGGTGCAGGGCATTGAACACATCGCTGATAGTAAGATTAAAAGCCTTTAACTGGGCGGGGTTCACGGCTACTTCGTACTGCTTTAGTTCGCCACCAAAAGTAGAAACGTCTGCTACTCCTTTGGTACCCAGCAGCTGGCGGCGTATCATCCAGTCTTGTATCGTACGCAGGTCGGCCAGGGTATACTTGCTTTCGTAGCCCGGTTTAGCGCGTACCACATACTGGTAAATTTCGCCAAGCCCGGTAGTAACCGGGGCCAGTTGCGGGGTGCCGGCATTATCGGGCATGCTTACTGTTTGCATACGTTCACTTACCTGCTGGCGTGCCCAGTATACATCGGCATCATCATTAAACACCATGGTAACAATGCTGAGCCCGAAGCGGGAAAGGCTGCGCATTTCTACCAGTCCGGGAATGCTATTGTTAGCCTGTTCAATGGGGAAGGTAATGAGCCGTTCTACATCTGTAGCGCCCAGGGCCGGTGCGTTGGTAATTACCTGCACCTGGTTATTGGTAATATCGGGTACGGCATCAATAGGCAGGCGTGTGACTTCAAAAACGCCATACACTATCCAGCCTATCATTAATAGCCCAATGATTAATTTGTTCTCTACCGAGAACCGGATAATCCTGTTTAACATCTTTTGCGTTCTGTTATAGTAAATACAGCTGGTAAATAATAGTGCGGGCTATACGGGCATGCCAGTAATTACACTTACAGCATATCTGTTATCACCGGCGGCTATTATCCGCAGCCTGTTGAATAGAAAATAAAAAGTACCGGTTGGAATTACAATCATCAATATTTTACTAGCAACTGGTGCGCGGGGGCTGCCAGATATCTGCCAGGTAGCAGGAAGGAAGTGAAGACTGGTTATACAGCCTGAACCGGTTGGTAACTACAGTAACAGGCTCATTGTCTATAATAGTGTAACTATTATCGTAGTGAAAAGCGATGGGTAGGTGAAGGGAGCATTCACAATTGCGGAAAGGAAGTTTGTTGTCTTCCGTATCGTCGTTATCATTTAAATCGTGCCCCAGGTAATGCATATCTATAAACCGGAAAAAGGTAAGATCCTTGTTTTGTAGCCGGTGTTCGAGAAAGTGCGTAACAAAAGCTCCTGTTTTAAACAGCTCGCACAACTCTGTATTAGCATACAAGTGCATGATAAGGAGCAATATAACAGAAGCTTTCTTCAATAGTGCAAAGGTAAACTCTAATTTAAAAAACCAGGTGTCCTTTATTTCTTATTTTCTCGTTGGTTAATTCGGCCACCATTTGCACGCCACTGATGCTTTTAATGGTTTGTACCATCTGTTTGCAGCTTTCTTCATCTACAAAATCGCCCTTCATCAGCCACAAAAAATCCATATGCCTGAATTCGGGCAGCAGGTATTCACCATCAAAATGGTTGTGATACAAATAGTGGTTCAGGAAACTGTTTTTTACCTCGTGCTGGTAAACCGGGAAAAAATAGCTGCGCTCTTTACGGCGCAGGTGAATTTCTATTTCGGGGTTTAAGCGAAAGCTATAGCCCAGCATATGGTTTAACTGCCAGCAAAACTGGTAGTTTTTTACAGTAGCGGTAATACCCAGCAGCCTTGTGTCGGTAAAAAAATCGTCTGTTAATTCGTCTATGTTCAGCTTTAGCTTCAAGGTTGCGGGTTTTATCTTTTGTTCTGTTTAAAATTGAATGGGAACGGTTTTTTCGGCAGTGCCGCGTTTCAGCTTTAAAGTAGTGCTATCGCCTTTTTTAAAGTTGCGCAGCGCCTGCATGTAAGATGGCACATCTACAAACTGGTACTGCCCCAGTTGTAAAAGTACGTCACCCGCCATCAGTCCTGACTTTTCAGCCAGTTTTCCTTTGCTTACCGCTTCAATGCGCATGCCTGTTCCACTAAACGCATAGTCAGGCATTACACCCAGGGTCACCGGCAGGTTTACTTTGGCCATTTCGGGTTCGCTGGTTTTGGCAAAAGGCAGTGGGCCTTTATTGGCAGTAGCAGCAATTATTGCTTCTATGTACTTCACAATATCCAGTTCGCCGGCATAATTGATTTTGTCCCAATCGTCGGTGGCTTTGTGATAATCTTCGTGACTGTTGGTAAAAAAGAATAAAACGGGAATGTCTTTACGGTAAAAAGATGCATGATCGCTGGGGCCTGCGCCGGAACTGTCAAAATGCACCAGCAAATTACCGGCCGGCACCGTAGTAAACACCTGGCTCCAAACGGGCGAAGTGCCAAAGCCGCCAATGGTTAATTTTTTATCGGGGTTATAACGGCCTACCATGTCCATGTTAATCATGTAGTTAGGTTTGCTGGTAACAGTAGGGTTGTCCAGCCAGTATTTGCTGCCAAACAAACCCAGCTCTTCACCCGAAAAGGCGATAAGAAGGTAGTTGCTGCTTTTATCACTGCTTTTTTTCAGCAGGCGGGCTAATTCCAGCAGGGCAGCGGTACCGCTGGCATTGTCATCAGCACCGTTATGAATTTCACCTTTGGCGTCCAGCGCGTTATCGTCTTCGCCACGGCCAAGATGATCGTAATGTGCCCCTAGTACTACCGTGTTAGGGGCGTTGTTATTAATATACCCTACCACATTGTGTGCTTTGCGGGAGGTGTTTACCATTTTCACCTTCAGTTTTACATTGTACAGGGCAGAAACATCGGCAAAATATTTTTTCAGCCCACGGGGTGTCAGGTACAATACCGGCAGCGCAGCTGCCTTGGTTTTATCGTTCTTATTAAACAAAATGTTATCGGTTTGTTTGCCGCTGTTAAAAATGATCAGTGCTTTTGCGCCTTTTTTGCTGGCGTTGAGGGCTTCTTTTTGCAAAGCTTCGTCAATGGCGAAATGCGGATTATTTTTATTTTCTTCTACCAGGTCTTTCGCATCCCAAAACCAGGGTTCGCCTTTTTCACGCAAGTCCAACGAAGCACTTCCCGAAGCGGTGGTTTCGGCACTCCACGCAAGCGGGTAGTAATCCAGGTTTACGGTCATGGGTTTATCATTCACTATAAACTGGTTATCGGCAGGGGGTAGTTGTTTGCCCTCGTTAATGGTAAACTCCTGTATAAAGCCATTGGTGCCTTTAGGTTCTAAACCGGCTTTTGTAAAATAGTTGCTGATGTATTGCATGGCCAGTACCTCGCCTGCACTGCCGGTACGCCGGCCTTCGAGCTGATCGCCGGCCAGGTATTGCACATGCGCCTGCAAATTGGCAAGTGTTTCTTTATCAGCTTTTTCCTGCGCTCTTTTTTGCTTGCGCGATTGTGAAAAGGTAAGTGTAGGGCAAAGAATAATAATGAGTAATAATTGCTTCATGCGTACAGTGGATATTTTGGTAAAGGCCGGTTAACGGCACCGGTAATGCTTTTGCCGAAGCAAAGTTCGTAAAAACGCGAATGGTAAACCACCGTTTATAAGGGTTATTTCTCCTGATCTCGTAATTGCAAACCATTGCTTAAACGTACCTTTGCACCTGCAAAGCCCCTGCCGGGATTTCTATTTATTGAAAGAAATTTGAAGCGCATTGTCAGGAAGGAATATAAACATAGCCCTGGTGGGAAACCCCAACTGTGGCAAATCGTCGTTATTTAACTCGCTAACGGGCCTGAATCAGAAAGTGGGAAACTTTCCAGGAGTTACAGTAGATAAGAAAACCGGTCAGTCGTCACTTGATGCAGCTATTAACAGCACTATCATTGACTTGCCCGGAACCTATAGCTTGTACCCCCGCAGAGCCGATGAATGGGTTGCCTACCGGGTAATGATGGGGGTGGATGAGGATATTAAACCAGAAATGGTGCTGCTGGTGGCCGATGCCAGCAACCTCAAACGCAATCTTTTATTCTGCAGCCAGATTATAGATTTGAAAGTGCCCGTGGTGGTAGCGCTTACCATGATGGACCTTGCCCGCAGCAAAGGCATTGAAATAGACGTGCCCGGACTGGAAAGAGAGCTGGGGGTTCCGGTAATTCCCGTAAACCCACGCAAAAACAAAGGTATTGATGCGCTGAAAAAAGCCCTGGCACAAACAGCTCACTTGAATGCCACCTCGCCACGACGCGATTTTATATCCAATAAAGAACTGGCCCCCGAAGCGGTGAGCGGTGTACAGCGTTTGTTTCCGGCTTTAAGTGATTACGCTTCTATCCATTACCTCATTAACCACGAAAACTTTCCTTTGCCCGATGCCACACAAAACAGCATTGAGCAACTGGAAATAGATAACAAGTTTAACCCTACCAAAAGCCAGGCAGAGGAAATTTTGCAGCGTTATACGCGTATCCGGCAAATTATGCAGCAGAACGTGGTAGAGCCCGATCCGTTGCAGAAAAAGCTGTTTACCGAAAAGCTGGATAACCTGCTGCTGCATCGGGTATGGGGTTATATTATATTACTGGTTACACTGTTTGTATTATTCCAGAGCATTTTTTGGCTGGCGTCTTATCCGATGGATTTAATTGACAGCGGTTTTGGCTCTTTGTCCGGCTGGCTGGCTGGTATATTGCCCGAAGCCTGGTGGAGCGATCTGTTGTTAAACGGTTTTCTGGCCGGCTTAGGCGGTATATTGGTGTTTGTGCCACAGATTATGATATTATTCGGGTTAATTACCCTGCTGGAAGACACCGGGTACATGGCGCGTATCAGCTTTTTAAGTGATAAGCTGATGCGTAAAGTAGGCTTGAACGGCAAAAGCGTAATGCCTATGATCAGCGGTCTGGCCTGTGCAGTACCTGCTGTAATGAGTGCCCGTAACATCGAAAACAAAAAGGAGCGTTTGTTAACCATACTGGTTACGCCATTAATGAGTTGCAGCGCCCGTTTGCCCGTATACACCATTCTTATTTCACTGGTTTTTCCGGATAAATATTTCCTGGGCTTTTTAAGTGTGAAAGGCCTGGTGATGATGGCCTTGTATTTATTAGGCCTGGTAATGGCCCTGTTGGTAAGCTATGTGCTGAAATTTATGATTAAGGTGCAGGAGAAAAGCTTTTTCATATTAGAATTGCCCATTTACCGCGCACCCAGGTGGTTGAATGTAGGGACTACCATGATAGAAAAGGCCAAAATTTTTGTACTGGATGCAGGCCGGGTGATCCTGGTAATAAGCATGTTACTTTGGTTTTTAAGCAGCTATGGGCCTTCGGGCAGAATGCACAGCGTAGAAACCAAATACGCACAGCTGAAAGAAGCGGCCAAAACAGACGATGAAAAAGCAGAACTGGATAGGGAATTAAGCACCGAAAAACTGGAAAACTCTTTTGCAGGTATTATAGGCAAAACCATAGAACCCGCTATTAAGCCATTGGGCTTTGATTGGAAAATAGGCATTGCATTGGTTACCTCGTTTGCGGCAAGGGAAGTGTTTGTGGGTACGATGGCCACTTTATACAGCGTGGAACAGAGTGATGACGATGCTACCCTGCGCAGTAAAATGCAAAATGCAGTAAGGGCCGATGGTACTAAAGTGTATACCCTGCCTACTGCATTATCGCTGATGGTGTTTTATGTGCTGGCTATGCAGTGTATGACCACTGTAGCCGTAGTAAAGCGGGAAACCAAATCGTGGAAATGGCCATTAATACAGGTGGGCTATATGACCTTCCTGGCTTATGTTACTAGCTTACTGGTGTACCACCTGTTTTAATAAGAAGCCATTTATAATATAATACTTACACAGGTGCCGGCACCTTCTTCGCTGGTAATAAGAATCCGGCCATTGATTTTGTCCAGGAAGTCTTTTACCAGCAGCAAGCCTAAACCGCTACCTTTTTCGCCCTGGGTGCCTGGCGCCGGAAAATTTTTCTCGCTTCCAAATATGGAAGCGACCTTCTCTTTTGTCATACCAATGCCGGTGTCGCAAACTTTAAGACGTACCCTGCTTTCTTCCTGCTGCGCCGATACCGTAATAGAACCAAACTCTGTATACTTATTGGCGTTGCTTAACAGATTACGCAGTATAAAATGTAATGCTTGCTGCTCGGCCTGTATCACCAGGCCTTTAGGCACATCACTGTTAAGAATATTGTTTTTTGAACTGGCGGTAGCCATGAAAGAAGGTAAAGTTTGATCAATCAGGGTGCTGAGGTTTACAGGCACTTTTTGCATGCGCTGCACTTTCATTTGCAGCCTGCCCCAATCAGAAACATTGGCTACCATATCTATAGTGCTATCCAGCTGCTTGCTGGACATGGTGAGCATTTCGGTGGTTTCTTCCTCGGTAAGGGCACCTGATGTTTGCAGTTCAATAATAGCTTTAAGCGCGGCCAGCGGGTTACGCACATCGTGCGATATAATAGAAGTAATACGATTTTGTGTAGTTACCAGGTGTTGAATTTCTTTGTTGCGGCTGCGTAATTCAATCAGTTTGATAATTTGTTTGGCCAGCACCTTTAGAGCCAGGGCCTGATCTTCCGTTAACACCCTTGGTGTTTTATCAATTACACACAGCGTACCTAATTTATATCCCCTTTCTGTTACCAGGGGCACGCCGGCGTAAAACCGCACTTCGGGATCGCCTTTTACAAAAGGGTTATCTGCAAAACGTTCGTCTTTCGATGTATCACGTACCTCCATCAAATCGTCCTGTAAAATAGCATGCGCACAAAACGAAATACTTCTTTCCGTTTCATCTATGTCTATCCCGGTTTTTGCTTTAAACCATTGCCGGCCTGCATCTATCAAAGAAATGAGAGAAATGGGAACATCGCAAATGCGGGAGGCCAGTTGCACTATTTCGTCAAAGTCTGTGTCTTTAGGGCTGTCCAGTAGTTCGGTGCGATACAGTTCCTGCAAACGATCCTGTTCGTCGTGGGGTAAAGCGGCTTCAATCATTTTTTGACAGTTTATTAGGTTACGGATATCAAAGGTATAGGATGCTTTGATTTACAGCGGTTAAAAATACCATTGACCTAATATAAAATGCTAAATATGCCTTATGTGTTTAACACCAGCTTAAGGATTTGCCTAAAAAACCTATTTTTAGTGAAATTTCCTTTTGCTGCCATTATAATTATCTAAAAACTCTGACAATCAGCACTATGACGAGTAAACGTGTCTGCCAATTCTTTACAACAACCCTGGCAGTGTTTTTTTGCGCTACAACTTTGCATGCACAGAAGTTAGATGCAAGCCTGGCTAAGCTGGGCGAAGAGTACCAACAGGAGCGTGCTTATCTCCATTTTGATAAAGGAGCTTATACCCCTGGCGAAACCATCTGGTTTAAAGCCTACTTACAGGCGGGTATTTATCCCTCCGACATCAGCAAAAACTTTTATGTAGATTGGACAGATGCAACCGGCCTGGTATTATTTCATACAGCCACTCCCTTGCTGGAAGGTACCGCCAAGGGGCAGTATGAAATTCCGGCTACCTATAAAGGACAGATCATTCACGTGCGGGCCTATACCAGCTGGATGATGAATTTTGATACCGTTTTTCTCTATAATAAAGATATACGTATTGTACAGCCTAAAGATGCGGTGACCACTGCTAAGAAGGTGGACATTAACCTGCAGTTTTTACCGGAAGGAGGGGATATGATTGCCGGTTTAAAATCGCGGGTTGCTTTTAAAGCCACGGATCAGTTTGGTAAACCTGTTTTTGTAAAAGGTAAAATTACCAATGCTGCCGGTGAAGAAGTGGTTGCTTTTGCAGCAAAACATGACGGTATGGGCGTAGTGGATATTGAAACCAAAGCAGGTGACAAATACACTGCTACTTACAATACACCTGATGGACAAACCAAAACCGTAGCGCTTCCTGACATGAAAGCTACAGGCGCTACTTTATCGGTAAATGGTATTGGTGGCCGCCGCAGCTTTTTGGTTGAGCGCGCTGCTGATGCACCGGAAAATTTAAAAACGCTGTATGTAATGGCCACCTTACAACAGCAGTTGATTTATCGTGCAAAAGTAGACCTTACGGAAAGTGCAGCTATTGGCGGCAGTATTCCTGTAGGCAACCTGCCTTCAGGCATTGTTTGCATTACGCTGTTTGATGCTAACTGGGTGCCGGTAGCAGAACGTATTACGTTTGTAAACAACCATAACTACGAGTTTAAACCTACTATTGACGTGGTAGGCGACACCCGCAAAAGAGCTAAGAGCTTTATTGATATAGATGTGCCTGATACGGTGGCTGCCAACATGAGTATTTCTGTTACAGACATAGGAGTAAGCCCGGATTCTACCGACAATATTATTTCGCACCTGCTGCTTACCAGCGATTTAAGAGGTTACATTCACAACCCCGCCTTTTATTTCCGTAACGAAAGCGACAGTCTGCAACAATATCTGGACCTGGTAATGCTTACTAACGGATGGCGCAGAATTAACTGGGAAGACATTGCCAACAACCGCATGCCCACGCTTAAATACAGAAAAGACAGTGCTTACCTGTCGTTCTCGGGTAAGGTATACGGTGCTACTCCTATCCAGATTCGCGAAACCGGCAGTATTAACCTGATTATGAAATCAAGAGACAGTTCTACCAACCTTAACTTCCTGCCTTTAAGGCCGGATGGTACTTTCTCCGACCCTAACATGCTGTTTTTTGACACACTGAAAATTTACTACCAGTTTAATAAGAATAAAGATTTTGCTTCGAGAGTGGCGGTATCGTTTTCCAATGGTTTATTACCGACCCCTTATAAAGTGGGGGACCTGCCACCTTCTTATAATATAGTAGTGTTTGATACCAGCGGTAACACCCGCATGCGCCAGCTGGCATTAGAGCAGGCCCGGTTAACAAAACTGTTACAAGGCACTACCCTGGAAGGCGTTACGGTAACGGCCAAAGCCAAAAAGCCTCTTGATATTCTGGACGAAAAATATGCTTCGGGAATGTTTAAGGGCGATGGTTACCAGTTTGATGTAATGAATGATATGGTAGCGCAAAGTTCGTTCAGTGTTTTCCAATACCTGCAGGGACGTGTTGCCGGTTTACAGATCAATAACACCAATGCCGGTGGCACACCTAGTGCCAGCTGGAGAGGAAGTAACACTACTTTCTTCCTGGATGAAATGCCGGTAGATGCACAACAGCTGAGCAATATCCCTATGACGGATGTGGCTTATATTAAAGTAATGCGCCCGCCTTTCTTCGGTAGCTTTGGTGGAGGTTCGGGCGGTGCTATTGCCGTGTACACCCGCAGAGGTGGTGATGTAAAAAGCGAGCCGGGTAAAGGACTGGATTCTAAAGAAATTGCCGGTTATACCAAGTTCAAGCAGTTTTACTCACCCAACTATGCCGTGGGCGACAGCAGGCACGACCAGCCGGATGTGCGCACTACCCTGTACTGGAACCCCTACATTTTAACCGATCCTAAAACGCACCGCATAACGCTGGAGTTTTACAACAGCGATATCACTAAAAAAATGCGCGTGGTAATGGAAGGAATGAACAAAGAGGGCAGATTGATGCATTTTGAGCAAACGATAGATTAACATATAGTAAACATATTGTTAAAGGAAAAGGACCGGGCTTTCATTGCCCGGTTTTTTTATTGGGTTCACCGCAAGGAGTTACGGCCGCCCCTTATGGCTGTAAAATCTGTATATCTTTATCAGGTTATCGTTTACTGGATAAATATTTAAGACAAAACAATGTCATCAAAAAACATCCCTGCAATTATTGCCTGCGCTTGCCTGGCAATGGCATGTGGTAAAAAAAAGCAACCGCTAAAAGCGTCTGCCAACCAGGTTCCGGTGGTAGATGTGATAGTAGCCCGTTATTCTAATGTAATAAATACCATAGAAGCCAACGGTACTATTATAGCCAATGAGTATGTAGAATTAAAGCCGGAAGTAAGCGGGCGCCTTATTTACCTGAATGTTCCGGAAGGAAAGCACGTAGAGGTGGGTACGGTGATAGCCCGTGTAAACGATGCCGATTTGCAGGCAACCCTTAATAAAACCAAGGTGCAGCTGGAACTGGCACAAAAAACAGAAGAGCGCCTGCGCAAACTGCTGGACATTAATGGCGTTAACCAGGCCGATTACGATGCTGCCCTCAATACCTTAAACGGTTATAAGGCGGATATCAGCTACACACAGGCCTTAATAGATAAAACAGTGATTCGCGCACCGTTCAGCGGAACGGTTGGTTTGCGCCAGGTAAGTCCGGGGGCTTTTGTAACCTCGGCTAGCGTTATTGCTACCATGCAGCAGTTGAACCAGCTGAAAATTGATTTTACCATACCGGAACAGTATGGCAACCTGGTGCATACCGGGGGTACCGTGAATATTGAAACAGACGGATCGAAAGGTGTTCGCCGCAAGGCCACCATCACCGCTATAGAACCACAGGCCAATGCGGTAACCCGTAATTTAAAAGTGCGGGCGGTGATCAGTGCCAGGGAAGATACTAACCCGGGTGCTTTTGCCAAGGTGTATGTAGGAGAAGGCCAGTCGGCCAAAGCTATTCTGATACCTACCAACGCTATTATCCCCGACGATAAAAACAAACAGGTAGTGCTGGTACACGATGGAAAAGCAGTTTTTACATCTATACAAACCGGCTTACGCCAATCGACTAATGTGGCTGTGATCAACGGCATGAAAGAGGGTGATACACTGGTAGTAACCGGTGTGTTGTTTGCACAGCCCAATGCTGCAGTAAAAGTGCGCCAGGTGAAGCAGTTATCGCAACTGGTGGATTCTTCAGCAACCGCAACAGGTGGAAATTAAAAAATTGATTGAACAGCAATGAACATCTCAGAACTTTCGCTTAAACGCCCGGTGTTTGCCACGGTAATGAATATTTTCATTATCCTGCTGGGTGTGGTTGGTTTTACCTTTCTGGCCGTTCGCGATTATCCCGCTATCGATCCGCCTACTATTTCTGTAAACACATCCTATACGGGTGCTAACTCAGATATTATAGAAAGCCAGATTACCGAACCACTGGAAAAACAGATTAACGGTATTCCCGGCATCAGAACTATTACTTCTTCCAGCTCGCTGGGTAGCAGCAATATTACAGTAGAGTTTAACCTGGGTACCGATCTGGAAGCGGCGGCAGGTGATGTGCGTGATAAAGTGAGCCAGGCTACCCGTAGCTTGCCACAGGATATTGATGCGCCACCGGTGGTGACCAAGGCCGATGCCAACAGTGATTTTATTTTACTGCTGGCGGTACAAAGCCATTCTAAAAGCCTGCTGGACCTGAGCGACTACGCCGAAAACGTATTGCAGCAACAACTGCAAACCATTGAAGGGGTAAGCTCGGTAAACATATTCGGGCAAAAGCGCTACGCGATGCGTTTGTGGCTGAACCCCGATAAAATGAATGCCTACAACGTAGCTTTCACGGATGTAAAAAATGCACTTAGTACAGAAAACGTGGATTTACCTCCTGGTAAGATTTACGGTGCTAATACAGAGTTAACCATCCGCACACTAGGAAGGTTGACCTCCGAACAGCAATTCCGGGATTTGATTATACGGGAAGACAGCAGCGGCATTGTTCGGTTAAACGACATTTCCACGGTGGAGTTAGGTCCCGAACAAATGGAGCAAGGCTGGAAATTCAATGGTGTAAATGCGGTGGGTTTGGCGGTGATACCGCAGCCCGGCGCCAATAACATTGCCATTGCCGATGAGTTTTATAAAAGGGTAGAGGAAATTGAAAAGTCGAACAAAACCGATATCTCTTTTAAAGTGCTGATAGATAACACCAAAAACATACGCAACTCGCTGGATGAAGTAGAAGAAACACTACTGATCTCTTTTGCGTTGGTGGTGTTGGTGATCTTCTTCTTCTTCCGCAGCTGGTTAACAGCCATCCGGCCATTGATTGATATTCCTATTTCACTGGTAGCCACTTTCTTTATCATGTATATCTGTGGCTTTACCGTGAACGTATTAACCCTGTTAGGTATTGTACTGGCTACGGGGTTGGTGGTGGATGATGGTATTGTGGTAACGGAAAACATCTTCCGTAAGCTGGAAGAGGGGTTGCCTATACGTAAGGCGGCATTGGAAGGAAGTAAAGAGATCTTTTTTGCGGTAATATCCACTTCTATCACACTGGCTATTGTGTTTTTACCGGTGATATTCCTGGAAGGGTTTGTAGGCCGTTTGTTCCGCGAGTTTGGTATTGTACTGGCAGCTGCCGTATTGATATCGGCTTTTGTATCGTTGACCATTACACCAGTGCTGAACGTGTACCTCACCCGTAAAAACTCGCAGCATGGTTGGTTCTATATGAAAACAGAACCCTTTTTTGAAGGGATGGAAAATGGCTACAAGCGTTTACTGGAAGGATTTATGCGTATACGCTGGACCGCTTGGGTGGTGATTGTTATTTGTGCTTTAGCCATCTGGTATTCGATGGCCACTTTGCGCAGTGAAATTGCACCACTGGAAGACAGAAGCAGTATCCGCTTTACCGTAACCGGTGCAGAAGGAACCAGCTATAACGCCATGCAGGGCATTACAGATAAGATAGGCCAGTTTTTGTACGACTCTGTACCGGAACGTGATTTCGTATTTGCACGTACCGGCTCCGGTGGTTCATCCAGCGGAACCAACTCGGCCCAGCCGCGGGTAGGTTTGATTGATCCTACTTTACGTGACCGCAGCCAGAGTGATATTGCCAACGAATTACAAAAGAAACTGAAACGGTTTAACGACGCCCGCATTTTTGCGGTGCAGGAACAAACGATATCTGTGGGTTCCAGCTCCCGCTCGGGCTTACCGGTGCAGTTTGTGTTGCAAAACCAGGATATCAACAAGCTGAAAGATATTATTCCTAAATTTCTGGAAGAAGCCCGTAAGGATAAAACCTTTTCTAACGTAGACGTAAACCTGAAATTTAATAAGCCGGAAGTACAGTTAACTATAGACCGGATGAAGGCGCGGGATTTAGGGTTATCCAGTTCGGATATTATCTCCGCTGCTCAATCGGCTTTTAGTGGTGGACGTTTGGCTTACTTTATTATGAATGGTTTTCAATACCAGGTGATTGCACAGGTAGACCGAACGGACAGGGATAAGCCCAACGATATTGAAAAACTATATGTGCGCAACAGCAGCGGGCAAAACATTCCGCTGGATGCCGTAGTGCATTTGGAAGAAAGCAGTAACCCGGCCACCTTGTATCACTTTAACCGTTACAAAGCCGCTACCATATCGGCTTCACTGGCAGAAGGGGAAACGATTGGTGATGGTATTAAAGCCATGCAGGCTATATCGGATAAACTGTTAGATCCAAGTTACCAGACAGCGCTTTCCGGTGCTTCACGCGATTACGCCGAAAGCTCTTCCAACATCATGTTTGCATTTGGCCTGGCGTTGATATTTATTTACCTGGTACTGGCTGCTCAGTTTGAAAGCTTCCTCGATCCGTTTACTATTATGCTTACGGTGCCGCTGGCATTGGCAGGTGCTTTATTAAGCCTGGTGATATTCGGACAAACGCTGAACATCTTTTCCGAGATAGGTATGATTATGTTAATTGGGCTGGTAACCAAAAACGGTATCCTTATCGTTGAGTTTGCCAACCAGAAACGGGAACATGGTTTGCCAAGGAAAGAAGCGGTGATTGAAGCTGCGCAGCAAAGGTTACGTCCTATTTTAATGACCAGCCTTGCTACCTCGTTAGGTGCTTTGCCCATTGCGTTAAGCCTGGGTGCAGCTTCTACCAGCCGTATACCGTTAGGTATAGTGATTGTAGGTGGAATTGTATTTTCATTGATACTAACCCTGTTTGTAATTCCTGCAGTATATACATATATATCAGGTAAGCACAAACCGCACGTTACCCATGTAACCGAATAACCGGTGCAGGTAACAGGGAATAACATAAAACAAAAAGGGATGAAAAAAGGGGTTATACTAGGTTGGATATTGTTGCCGCTGTGTTCTGTAGCACAGCAGCAACTTACCTTGCCTGACGCCATTACTATAGCATTAAAAAACAGCCTGGATATTCAGGTAGCTAAAAACTCGCTACAGCAGAATAGCATATTGAATAACTACGGCGTAGCAGGTGGCTTACCAACAGTAAGTGCTACTGCTACCGATAACGAGCAAATCACTACCATTAACCAGGAGTTTGCCAACACCACCCGTAATACCAAGCGCAGCAATGTGGCCACCAATAACCTGAGTGCCGGCCTTACCGGTAGCATTTTGCTGTTTAACGGCTACAAAGTAATTGCTACTAAAAGCAGGCTGGAACAACTGGAACAGCAGAGTAAACAAGTGTTGAACTCGCAGGTACAAAACTTACTGGCTTCTGTAATGACGGCTTATTTTGATGTGGTGCGCCAGCAGAGCTACATCAAAACCATTAACCAGTCGATTGAAGTGGCGAAGCAAAAACTGGAAATTATAAAAACCCAGCAAAGTGTGGGTATGGCCAACAATGCCGATTTGTTTCAGGCGCAGCTGGATGTAAACGCCTTATTGCAATCGCAACAGTCGCAGGAGCTGGTGATTAGCCAGTCTAAAACGGAGTTACTGCGCTTGTTAACGCTGAAAGCAGATTCTACCATTACCGTTCAGGATACCATTACGGTAGATAACGGTGTGTTGCTGGAAACCATTGAAAACAGGTTAACTACCAACCCGGATATTGCCGCTGCAGCACAACAGGTGACCATTAATGAATACATTGTAAAAGAAACTGCAGCACAACGATACCCGGCTTTACGCGCCAATGGTGGTTATAGCTTTGTGTATAACAAAAGCGCTGCGGGTGATACCCGGTTAAACAATAGCTATGGCCCTACGGTTGGCCTTAGCCTTACCGTGCCTATTTATTATGGATCGGCTTATAAGCGTCAGCAGCAGGTGGCGGAAATAGATGTGAAAAACGCCGGTTTACAAAAGCAGATATTGGAACGTGATTATAGTGCTAACATGATTAAAACCTACCAGGCTTATGTAAGCAGTATGCAGCAGCTGGATAGGGAGAAAGGCAACTACGGGCTGGCCCGCCAGTTGTTAGATCTTGTATTACAGCGTTTCCAGTTAAAGCAGGCCACTATAGTAGAAGTAAGACAGGCACAGCAAAGCTTTGAAGAAGCTGGCTATCGCCTGGTAAACCTGAACTTTGCGGCCAAGTCGGCCGAGATTGAATTAAAACGTGTGGGCAGTTTACTGCAATAAGATATTCATAGAAGCATGCTGGTTATTTCGGTGTTAAGGAGTGCGTAGGGGCATTTACTTTTTCGTGTTAATTAGTTATATTTAAACATGAAAGAGTTATTGGTAGCCCAATATGATATGATTGCTGACTCCCGGGAAACATTACTGAATTATTGCGAGGAGTTAACCCCGGCTGACTTTATCATCAGCAATCCTTCTTTTGGAAGGGGTAGCATCAGAAACCTGCTTGTTCACATTGGCAGTACTTACCAATACTGGATAGGCCAGCATGCTTTAAACAGGCCTATGAATTATCCCGCTTATGAAGACTATACCTCAGTAAAACAATGCCGTGCCTTTTTTGAAGAGATAGATGAATTGATTTCGGCATTTCTGCAACAGTTTTCCAACACCTACTTTCACTCCCTCAATTTCTCCATTAATAACAACGAGGTAACTGCTACGCCTTTAAAGCTGTTTACCCATGTAATTACGCATGAATTTCACCATAAAGGACAAATTCTTTCGTTGAGCCGCCATTTGGGGTATACACCAGTAGATACCGATATAGTACGTTAGCGCCTTTTGCTTCAATCACTTACATATGAAGCCATTAGAAGGCAGGGTATTTGATTGTAGTTTACCAAAAAGCGCATATGAAAACTCCTGTTATTGCCTGCCTGTGTATGGCCTTTGGCCTGGTAATGGCATCCTGTCAGAAAGAGGATAATGGTAACGGTAATTCCGGCGAAGATTGGCCTTCTGATTCCATAAGAGTAGTACGCAACGATTTAAACTTTCCCTGGGAGATACTATGGGGCAAGGATGATTATATCTGGATGACAGAAAGAGGGGGAACCATCAGCAAGCTGGACCCTAAAACCGGTAGCACCGTTTTTTCTTATCCCATCAGCGAAGTGGTTTCTAATGGCGAAGGTGGTTTGTTGGGCATGGTGCAACACCCCGACTTTAACAGCAATGGTTTTTTATACGTAGTATACAACTATAATGGCAATGCCGGCTATCGCCAAAAAGTAGTACGGTTTACTTATTCCAACAACACACTTTCGGGTGCTGTTACTTTAATTGATACTATAAATGCCGCTAATATTCACAATGGCTCCCGCCTGCTGATAGCAGGCGACAAGCTATTTATTAGCACTGGTGATGCCAGCGTTGACAGCCGTGCCCAAAATCCTGGTGCTATTAATGGTAAAGTATTACGGCTAAACCTGGATGGTACTGTGCCAGCCGATAACCCCGTAGCCGGAAATCCTTATTGGAGCCTGGGACATAGAAACATTCAGGGGCTGGTTGTGGCCAATAATATTATGTATGCTTCAGAACATGGTCCTGATATAGAAGATGAGTTGAACATTATTGAAAAGGGGCGAAACTATGGCTGGCCGACTGTAAAAGGTCCGTGTGATGGATCGGAAACCAGCTTTTGTACTGCACAGAATGTAAAGGGGCCGATATGGTCTACCGGATCAGTAACACGGGCTACTTCCGGGCTGGATTATTACAATAGTGATAGAATTCCTGCGTGGAAAAACTCCCTGTTATTGGCCACATTGAAAGATGCTACCCTGTATCGTTTTACGCTGACAGGTGGCGGTAGTACGGTAGATGCTCCTGAAAAACTATTTGCAGGTCAATGGGGCCGGTTAAGGGATGTCTGCGTTTCACCTGCGGGAAGAGTATATATCTGTACCAGCAATGGCAGTAACCAGGATAAGCTTATTGAAATATCTGGTACAGAATAATATTGTTTCTACCCCCTGATTGTGCAAGTACCTGATGAAGTTGCACCAGACCTGGGAAGTAGCTAAGTTGGCACTATCTTTTTACAATAAACCATACACCAAAAAATTACCTATGACTGAAAAAATAATCGTTAATGGCAAAGAGGTGTGGCTGGTGATTGAGCCAAGAGAAGCTACACACACCAGCGCACATTCTATACCTACTGAATATTTTATAGCTTATTATGCGTTGCAGGAACCGGGGGTTTACACCAGCCCGCACGAACCTGGTAAAACGCCGGGAACTTTGTTTGCCGAAAAAGAGGATGAACCTATTCTGTTTTTATCGCCGGTAGCAGCTGTAGAGTATGCTGTGGAAAAGTTGCCCGGAATAGTGATGTAAATCTGTTAATAATAAATACCCGCAATGCCAGGTGTATGGTGTTGCAGGTATGGTGGGGTGCAAAGCACCCCTTTTTTTGCACTTATACTATGGGAAACAGGAACATCCCTCTTCAATCTTTCCGCAACCAGAACCGGGTTAATCGAAAATGAATAAATTCGCCTTATGAAGAAAGTAGCTTTCATTCCGGCGCGTTATGCCGCCAGCCGTTTTCCTGCAAAGTTGATGCAGATGCTGGGCGATAAACCTGTAATACAACATACTTATGATAATACATTGGCTACCGGCCTGTTTGATGAAGTAGTTGTGGTAACAGACAGTGCTGTTATTTACGACCAGATTACCGGCAGTGGAGGAAAAGCGGTAATGAGCAAAAAAGAACACGAAAGCGGTAGTGATAGAATTGCAGAAGCGGTGGCCGAAATGGAAGTGGATGTGGTAGTGAATGTACAGGGCGATGAACCTTTTGTAAAAAAAGAACCCCTGCAAAAAATACTGCGTGTGTTTGAAGGCGAAGAAGGCAAAAAAGTGCAGGTAGCCAGTTTAATGCAGGTGTTGAAAGTGCAGGAATTTATTGATGATCCTAACTATGTGAAGGTAGCAGTTGATAAAAACAGTAATGCTTTATTCTTTAGCCGTTCGGTAATACCTTACCCACGTAGCAAAGACATATCTATTACTTACTACGAGCATATTGGGGTATATGCTTTTCGCAAAAAAGCGTTGCTGGATTTTACCAGCTGGCCCATGACTCCGTTGGAAGCGGCTGAAAAGATTGAATGCCTGCGTTATCTCGAAAATGGTATCTCTATAAAAATGATTACTGTAGAATACATGGGCGTAGAAATAGATACTCCTGAAGATTTAGTAAGGGCTGCGCAGTATTTGAATAAATAACTACCTATGTCATCGTCCTTAACGGTTACTTTAATACAAACTGCCCTGCATTGGGAAAACAAGGCTGCCAACCTGGCCATGCTGGAGCAAAAAATAATGAGCATTGCGGATAAAACCGAAGTAGTGGTGTTGCCCGAAATGTTTAGCACCGGCTTTAGCATGAAGCCTGAGCAGCTTGCAGAAACCATGCAGGGTGAAACGGTTACCTGGATGAAGCGCGTAGCACAGCAAAAGCGCGTGATACTTACCGGTAGTGTAATTATAGAAGAGGGCGGACATTATTATAACAGGTTGATATGGATGTTGCCCAATGGGGCTTCTGGCCATTACGATAAACGGCACCTGTTTGCATATGCCAATGAAGATGCGCATTACAGCCAGGGTAACAAACGCTTAATAGCCAGTGTAAAAGGATGGCGTATTAACCTGCAGGTATGTTACGATTTACGTTTTCCGGTATGGGCCCGCCAGCAAAGTCAGGTAGCTTTGGCCGAAGGCAATGAAGGGCCGGAGTATGATGTTCTTTTATACGTTGCCAACTGGCCCGAAAGACGCAGCCTGCCCTGGAAAACATTATTACAAGCCCGGGCTATAGAAAACCAGTGCTATGTAATAGGAGTAAATCGTGTGGGTAATGACGGAAATGATATTTATCATAGCGGGGATAGCATGGTTATTGATCCGTTAGGAGAAGTGTTGTTTCATCAGCAACATGACGAAACCATATTTACCGTCACCCTTCAAAAGGATAAACTGGAAGAAGTACGCACCCGTTTTCCTTTCTGGAAAGATGGCGATGCTTTTTTAATTGCCCATGAATAACAATACAGTAGCCTATACCGCCCAGGCAGTTTTTACAGGAAATAACCTGCTGCAGAATTATGCAGTACTTACCAGGGAAGGCAAGATAGAAAAGTTGCTTCCATTGGTTTCTTTAGATGCCAGTATTCCGGTGCGTGATTTTGGCAGCGCCACTATTGCACCTCCTATGATTGACCTGCAGCTATATGGTGCAGGCGGCAGGCTGTTATCTGAATTTCCGGATGTAGAAACGCTGAAAACGATTGTTGAACATAACAGGCAAACAGGCACAGGCTATTGTCTGCCTACTATCGCCACCAACAGCAATGAAGTATTGTATAAAAGCATAGATGCTATCAGAGCCTACTGGCAGCAAAGTGGCCGTGGCGTTTTAGGGTTGCATGCAGAAGGGCCGTGGATTAGTAAAGACAAAAAGGGGGCGCATGTAGCTGAATACATTTTTGCACCCACGGTAAGCCAGGTAAAAGAACTGCTGGAATATGGCAGGGATGTGATAAAAATTATTACCCTGGCCCCGGAAATATGTAATCGGGAAATAGTATCACTTATCCGCTCGTATAATGTAGTGGTGAGTGCGGGCCATAGTAATGCTACCTACGAGCAGGCAACTGACAGTTTTAATTATGGCGTTGAACTGGTAACACACTTATACAATGCTATGAGCCCCTTAATACATCGCCAGCCAGGTTTGGTGGGGGCGGCATTTGATCATGATGTTGTGCGTGCTACCATTATACCAGATGGCCATCATGTAGATTTTGCGGCAGTACGTGTAGCCAAGAAAATAATGGGTGAACGTTTATTGGTAATAACCGACGCCGTAACAGAAACCGCCACCGGCCATTACGCGCATCACCAGGAAGGTGATAAATATGTGGTGAATGGCATATTAAGCGGCTCGGCCCTGACCATGAACAAAGCGGTGAAAAACCTGGTGCAGCAGGTTGGCATTTCTTTACCCGAAGCATTGCGCATGTGCAGCCTTTACCCGGCAAGATTATTAAACCTGGTAAAAGATAAGTTTTTGCTGAAAGAGGGGGCTGATGCGGAAATGATTGTGCTGGATAACGATTACAATGTTATGGAGTACGTTGGCTGGCAGAAATAATGTCTTTTACTTTCTGCATTTTACTATCAATACCCTTGCGAATATCAACCGAAGATGGATAAACAGGAATTTCAGGTGTAATGCCCCTGCCATCTTTTGTACAGGTGCTGTCTAACACAATGCGATACATAGGCAGCACTACCATCATTTTACTGTTAGGCAATTTAATAGCCGGTAAATGAACGGAGGAGTTTCCGTAATTGCCACCTCCGGTTTCCTCGCCAACCACGTGTATGTTATTTTGGGTTTTAACCTCAGAAATAAACATAGTGGCAGCTGAAAAAGTAAAGCCACCCTGTAATATATATACCTGCCCGTTAAAATGGTTTTTGTTCAAAGGCTTGAAATGATGCCTTTCGTAATAGCCAAAATGATAACGCCCATCGTCTTTTTTATGGCTGGTTACCCGCATACTTAACCAGTAAATCCAACTGGGATGTATATACCTGCCATAACGGAACCGCCTGCTTTGTGCAGCTACGGTATCCGCCACTTTAAAAGTATGATCTGAAAGGTAGCGGGCCAGTTTTGTGCTGATGGCAATGCTTCCACCACCATTCTCCCGCAGGTCTATAATCAGGTTTTGAATATTTTCCTTGCGTAGCGCACGAAACGAACGCCGGAAAAACCGGCGTAAATGTCCGTTGGAAAAAGTGGTAAGCCGCATATGTCCGGTGCTAAGGGTGGTATCGATACTTAAACTTCTAATGGAAGTACGCTCAGCCTGTTTTCTTTCTTTACGGGTAAGTGGCGGCACAAAATTTCCTGGTGGCCTGCGCCGCCGGGCCGTTCCCGTATCTTTTTTAGGGGTAATGGGAATAAGCAGCGTTTCCTTTTCCACACCTGCAGTATCTATATAACGAACCAGGTAACTGGAGTCCAGCCCGAAAGTGCTTCTATAGTTAGCAGGAAAGTTGAAACTGATGAGCTGACTTTTAAAATTATCTGCATATCCATCCGTGCTTATCAGCTGAAACATGGAGTCCAGTAACTGGTGGGTATTTCTTCCATTAATAGAGGTGATAATAGTGCCGCGTTTCAAAATGCTATCATAGCCTGGAGCGGTGCCAATAATCACCATACTGTCGGCCCAGGTTTTAATAGATAAAGGAAACTGCTGTCCGCGTAGCTGTATGGAAGCCCTGCCATAATGAGCAGGATATCTTACGGCAGTATGCCCGCATTTTATTTTGCTAATTAACCAGGAAAGCCTGTTTCTGAAAGCAGGTAAAGTAAGTGAATCGGTAATGCCTGCGAGTGTGGCATTAAAATAAGTATCAATGCTGTCTTTGGGGGTATACCAGTAAAGTGAAGGATGGTTGGTTTCCAGTATTTTCTTCAGCAGCACTACATCATTCCTCAGCTTTTCCGGGGCATACTTTTGTTGCAATACCTGTTGCGGTGGCTTGCGGCTGGCGCACGACACACACAGGATACTTACAACAAAAGCTGCCGGAATAAGCTTTGCCAACAATGATGCCTTCATCAGTTACAGGTTACTTTTTATTTTTGAAATGCATTCCAGCCCTGGGCTGTAATATCAAAAGTGTTTCCGCCCTTGGTAAGAATTTTTTTACCTTCTTCCAGGTCGGTCATGTAACCAATCACTGCAATTTCTTCCTGTAAAGTAATCTTATCGTAATCTTCCTGCTTCATGGTAAAAATCAGCTCATAATCTTCGCCACCGCTTAAAGCGCAGGTGGTAGGATCAAGCCCAAATTTGAAAGCAGCAGCGCGTGCTTCTTCCGCCATAGGCAATTTTTCTTCGTAAATACGGCAACCCAGGCTACTTTGGCGGCACAGGTGCAGCACTTCACTGCTAACCCCGTCGCTAACGTCCATCATAGAAGTAGGTACAATATCGTTTTTCTCAAAAAACTCAATAATATCCTTGCGGGCTTCCGGCTTTAGCAACTTGCCTACTATATAACTTTCGTTTTCCAGGTCGGGCTGTACCTGCGGGTTTTCCAGGTATATTTTCTTTTCTCTTTCTAATAAAGTCAATCCCAGGAATGCACCACCCACGGTACCGGTTAAACAAATCAGGTCGCCTTTCTGTGCGGTACTGCGTTTTACAAATTTTCCGGGTGTTACTTCGCCAATAGCGGTAACCGAAATGATAAAACCTTTTTGCGAAGCCGAAGTGTCTCCGCCAATCAGGTCTACCTGGTATTTTTCGCAGGCAGCATACACTCCTTCATAAAATTCGTCCAGCGCTTCCACACTAAACCGGTTACTAATGCCTATGCTCATGGTTATTTGTGTAGGAATAGCATTCATGGCGTATACATCGCTCAGGTTTACCACCACACTTTTATAACCCAGGTGCTTTAAAGGGGTGTACATCAAATCAAAATGTACACCTTCTATTAATAAATCGGTAGTTACAACAGTTTGCTTACCAAAATGATCTATTACGGCGGCATCATCACCTACACTCACCACGGTAGAAACCTGGTGCGTTTCAAAATTTTTGGTCAGATGCTCTATCAGTCCAAATTCACCCAAAGAACCTATTTCTGTTCTGTTTTCCATGACTACAATTTACACATTATAATACTTCACCGCCATTTACCACATGTAACAGCTGGTCGTGAATTTTTCCGTTGGTAGCAATAATATGAGGTTGGTAAGGGCTGTAATGGTCACCTTTATAATCAGTAACCTTTCCGCCAGCCTCTTCTACAATTAAAAATCCGGCAGCACTGTCCCATGCCTGCAGTTTATGCTCGTAAAAACCATCAAAACGTCCGGCGGCTACCCAGCAAAGATCAATAGCGGCGCTTCCCAGTCTTCTTACGGGTATACCTTTCCGGATCAGTTTCGGGAAAATATCCAGCGGACCGTTCGGGGCATCCAGGTAAGTGTAGGGAAAACCGGTGGCCAGACAGCTGGTTTTCAGGTCACTTTTATCAGTAACGTGAATTTTATGGTCGTTTAAAGTGGCTCCAAAACCTCTTTGGGCAAAAAATAATTCGTTGATAAAAGGATTGTACACTGCTCCATACAGCATTTCGCCATCTTTTTCCAGTCCAATGCTTACACAGCACAGCGGAATACCGTTGGCGTAATTGATGGTGCCATCAATTGGATCTATAATCCATTTATATTCAGAATTTTGTGGCAACTCGCCTGACTCTTCGGTTAATATATAATGGTCCGGGAATTCAGCACGGATAATATCAATGATCAGAGCTTCGCTTTTATGATCAATTTCTGTTACCAGGTTATTCAACCCTTCTTTGTTGCTGATTTTGAACGGACGGTCGAAATTTTCTTTTAAAACTGCCGCCGCCGCCTCGGTGGCTTTTAATAGAGTCTGTTTAAGCATGCGCAAAGATAATATTGTGCTCAGGTTCGAGAAAAAGTTAAGTTTTATATCTGCGGTTGATATATAAGTTAAAACGAATCAGTAGCTTTAATAATACAAATCATGTAGATTCGCGCCTTTAATAAATAAACCTTGTTGCTTGAATGGCAATTTTTGATATCCAACTTCCACCAGGTATTGCAAAAGCGTTACGATTGCCGCAGAATAGTGCCCGTCGGCAGCAGGATCGTGTATTGAGAAAACTGTTGCGCAAAGCCCGGTTTACTAAATTTGGTCAGAAATACCGTTTCGATGAAATTCTCATGGCCAAAAGTCCATGTAAAGAGTTTCAGCAATTGGTACCTACTTACAATTACAACAGAATTTACGAGGAATGGTGGCATCTTACCCTCGAAGGGCAGCAGGATGTGTGCTGGCCTAAAAAAATCAAATACTACGCGTTAAGTTCTGGTACGAGTGAATCGGCCAGTAAATACATACCTATTACCAATGATTTGCTCAGGGGTAACCGCATTGTGATGATCAAGCAAATGCTCACCTTGCGTAATTATGTAGATATTCCGGTAAAATCCATAGGAAAAGGCTGGTTAATGCTGGGTGGTAGCACCGATTTACAAAAAAATGCGGGCTATTATGCAGGTGACCTTAGCGGTATTACCGCCAAAAAAGTGCCTTTCTGGTTCCAGCGTTTTTATAAGCCCGGCAAAAAAATAGCCCGCGAAAAAGACTGGAATAAAAAACTGGAAGAAATTGTAGAGAAGGCGAAAGACTGGGATATTGGGTTTATAGTAGGTGTTCCGGCCTGGATTCAGATGTGCATGGAAATGATCATTGAACGTTATAAGGTGAAGAACATACATGATATATGGCCTAACCTGGCGTTTTTTGTGCATGGAGGGGTAAGTTTTGAGCCTTATAAAAAGGGGTTTGAAAAATTATTAGGAAAGCCGCTTACTTATATTGAAACCTATCTGGCCAGTGAAGGCTTTATTGCCTATCAGGACAGACAGCACGCCAAAGGCATGCGACTGGTTACCAACGAGCATATTTTCTTTGAATTTGTTCCTTTCGACCATATCAACTTCGACGCCAACGGCGACATGATCAGCCAGCCGCAGGCATTAACTATCGAAGACGTGGAAGAAGGAAAAGATTACGCGATTTTATTAAGCACCAGCGCGGGTGCATGGCGTTATTTAATCGGGGATACCATTAAGTTTGTAGATAAAAAGCGTTGCGAGATAGTGATTACGGGACGTACCAAACATTTCTTAAGCCTGGTTGGTGAACACCTGAGTGTAGATAATATGAACAAGGCGGTTCAAATGGTGGGTGAAGAACTGAATGTGAGTATTCCGGAATACACTGTTATCGGCGAAGCCTACGGTGGTACCTCTTTTTGTCACCGCTGGTATGTGGCATGTGATGACAAGGTTGACAAAGCATTGCTGTGTACTAAGATTGATGAGAAGCTGAAATTGTTGAACGACGATTATGCAGTAGAACGTAAAAGCGCTTTAAAGGAAGTTTTCCTGGATGTTTTGCCGGAAGAAGCCTTTATGGAATTCATGCGTGTGAAAGGAAAAGTAGGGGGGCAGCATAAGTTTCCACGTGTGCTGAAAGGCAAAATGGTGGAAGACTGGAAGAAATTTTTAAATCCACAGTAATATTTTAGGTACTATGGCTTTTGCAGCACTGGTTAAAGGGCTTGCCTTGGGGTTGATGTTGAGTATTTCTGTTGGGCCGGTTATATTTACTATCATCAAGCAAAGTATAAATAACGGCCACAAGGGCGGATACTTTTTTATTGCAGGTGTTAGCGCCAGCGATATTACTTTGGTAGTAATATGTAACTTATTTACCACTATATTTCAATCGGCCATTGCACATGAAAGAACTATCGGCATTGCCGGCAGTGTCTTTTTAATTGTATTGGGCATATATAACTGCTTTTTTAAAAAGGTGGTGATTGCCAGCGAAGAACATGTAAAAAGCAAGGTTTTTCGAAAGCGTGACCTCGCGGCTATTTTCTTTTCCGGATTTTTTATGAACAGCCTTAACCCGGGAGCCCTTTTATTCTGGTTTGCTGCTTCTGCTACCATACTGGCGGATTCTAAAACAGAAGCTCATCCCATTCAATACCGTATCATCATTTTTGCCACCTGTTTAATATTTGTGTTTTTATCTGACCTGGCTAAAGTGTTACTGGCGGGAAAAATACGCTCTAAGCTTACTGCACATAACATTCATATCATCAACCGTATTTCCGGTTTAATATTAATGGGTTTTGGCGTAGCGCTTATTTGGGGCATCTTAAGCCACAACAGCGTAATGGGCCACTAAATTCAGGAATACAGTATCTGTTTGTGGTAATTGATTTAACGCCGTATTCACACAAACCCGCGTAGTTTTAAGGTATGCTTAAGAACATTCTTACCGCTATTTTTTGCCTGTTTCTGTCCCTAACCAGAAGCTCCATACTAACCGCACAAACCACGCAGCCTGTTCCGTCTGACTTTTTTCAACTGAAAAAGAAAAACAGGACGGTGAAAAATTATTTCAGAGGAACCTATGCACAATTCTGGTTCGATGGTGACCAATGGGTAGGGGGAACCATTACTAAAATAGCCCACGACTCTATCTGGATACGCGATCAGCGCATAGACCTGGTGCAAAGAGGTTTTGGAACAGTAATAGATACTATCTCCTACGATTCCTATAAAATACATATCAACGACATTACCGCTACGCCCCGTTTGAAAGAAAACTGGGCCTTTGTTAAAAACGGGACCTTATTTCAGGTAGGCAGTGGTGCTTATATTGTTGTAAACGTGGTAAATGGTTTTGGAAAAAATGCCGACCCATTGTTCGGTAGCAAAAACGCTCCCAAACTGGGCATAGCTTCCGGTATTTTTTTACTGGGTACCCTTATGCACTGGTTGTATAAACCCGAAATACGGATAGGAAAAAAATACCGCTTACAATATGTTCATGCCAGTTAGAAAAAAGGCATATTTGATTCCTATATCTTTGTCGGCATGGCTAAATTCTTCCGTTGGGTTTTACGTATAACTCTTATCCTTTTTATTACTTCATTACTATACACAGTAATATGTAAATGGGTTTTTCCTCCTATCACACTTACACAAACGGGCGCTGTATTTGGCGGCTATGGTTTAAAACGTGATTATGTTAGCTGGGATGAAATTTCGCCCAACGTTAAACTGGCAGCTATGGCCAGTGAAGACCAGCTGTTTCCTGACCATGGTGGTTTTGACTGGAAGGCGTTGGAAAAAAGCCTGAACGCCAATCCTAAAAAGAAGAAAAAAGTAAGAGGTGGTGGGGCAAGTACCATTAGCCAGCAAACTGCTAAAAACGTGTTTTTATGGCAGGGCAACGGTGCCTTACGCTATATACGCAAAGTGCCGGAATTTTACTTTACCAAAATGATTGAATGGACCTGGGGCAAAAAGCGGATTTTAGAAGTTTATCTGAACGTGATTGAAATGGGCCCTGGCATTTTTGGCATTGAAGCCGCAGCGCAGAAATACTTTGGTAAACCAGCTAAAAACCTCAGCAGAACAGAAGCAGCAATGATAATAGCCTGTTTGCCGAACCCCAAGATATATACAGTGAAACCTGTTAGCCGTTGGGTGGGCTGGAAATCGAAATTGATTTTACGCCAGATGAACAATATCCAGGATGACCCTGATGTACAGGCACTCATGTACTAACGATTGTACGGTTTGTTTTATATTTGACCAAAAGGATTGCTGTGAGCAGAATTATTACCAAACTACCACAGGTGGGTACCACCATATTTACTGTTATGAGTCAGCTGGCCGTTGAGCACAACGCAGTAAATCTTGGCCAGGGCTTTCCTGATTTTCCCATGGATGGCCAGTTAACAGACCTGGTAAATAAGGCTATGAAAAATGGTTATAACCAATATGCACACATGCATGGTTATTTGCCTTTGAGGGAAAAAATTGCCGAAAAAATCCAAAAACTATATAATACCTCTGTTAGTGCAGACTCGGAAATAACTGTTACCCCCGGCGGTACCTATGCATTATATACAGCCTTAACAACAGTGCTTGTACCTGGTGATGAGGTTATTGTTTTTGAGCCAGCCTACGATAGTTATGTGCCGGCCATAGAACTCAATGGAGCCAAGCCGGTGTTCATTTCGCTTAAATACCCGGAGTATGCTGTACCATGGGAAGAAGTGCGTAATAAAATAACGTCCCGTACAAGAATGATTATGATTAACACTCCTCATAACCCAACGGGAAGTGTGTTAAGTGAAGAAGATATGGTGCAGCTACAGAGTGTTGTAGAAGACACCAACATTATCATTGTAAGTGATGAGGTGTATGAACACCTGATTTTTGATAATATACCACACCAAAGCATTCTGCGTTTCCCCCGTTTACTGGAAAGAAGTTTTGTTTGTTTTTCTTTTGGCAAAACTTACCACTGTACTGGTTGGAAGATGGGTTATTGCGTAGCGCCGGCTGATATAACTGCAGAGTTTAGAAAAGTGCATCAGTTTAATTGTTTTTCTGCAAATACCCCGGTGCAGGTTGCATTAGCCGAGTTTTTACAATACGAAGAAGCGTATTTATCACTGGGCCAGTTTTTACAACACAAGCGCGATTATTTTCAACAGCTGATGATGCAAACGCCCTTTAAAGCCTTGCCTTCTTATGGAAGCTATTTTCAATGTTTTAGCTATGCACACCTGACAGATGAAAATGACAGACTTTTTGCGGAAAGGCTGGTAAAAGAAGCAGGCGTTGCTACTATTCCGGTATCTGCTTTTTACAGCAATGCAGAAGATAATAAAGTGCTTCGTTTATGCTTTGCCAAAAAGGCTACTACACTGGAAAGTGCTGCCAAGCGCCTGAGTAATTTTAAACTGGGTTAAACGGTTTTAGGAAGATACCGGCACAGTTTATAATACAGTTCGTTAGGGTCAATGGGCTTGCGTACATAATCGTTGAGATTGCTGGTGTTAACATGTTCAGCAATTTCTTCCAGCGAAGAAGCAGTAAGTGCGATGATAGGAATTCTGGTATTGAATTTTCGGATTTCAGCACTGCTGGTTAAACCATCCATTTCAGGCATTTGCAGGTCCATCAATACCAAATGGTAATCATTATTCAGGCATCGTTCCAATGCTTCCTGTCCGTTATAGGCAACATCCACAGTGGCTCCCCAGTCTTCGAGTAAATTTTGAACTACTATAATATTAAACTCGTTGTCTTCTGCTATCAGTATTTTCCGGCCTTTGAATATGGCATTGTCGCTGGCAGGAAATTCTGTGACAGCCAACAGCTCCTTAGCATGTTGCAATGGGATGCGGATGGTGAAAGTAGATCCTTTGCCAGGCTCACTATCAAGCACTATAGAACCTTGCATCAGCTGTACGGTTTTACGTACAATAGAAAGCCCAAGGCCTGCACCGCCAAATCTTCGGGTATTATCACTTTCACCTTGTATAAAGTATTCAAATATTTTTTCCTGCTTTTCATTGGCAATGCCGATGCCTGTATCAACGACCATAAAGTCTACTATCAGTACATCGGTATTTGACTCAACCAGCACTGCTTTTATTTCTATGCTGCCTTTGAGTGTAAACTTAATAGCGTTGTTTACCAGGTTGCTTAATACAGCGAATAACCGGGCGCCGTCTCCATGAATAACGTCGGGAATGTTTTCATCGTATTGTAATAGCAGTGCAATGTTCTTTTGCAGAGCCAGTGGAGCAAACCCAATGGAAATACTATTTAGTAGCTCCCTTAAGTGAAAGGTTTCGTTATTTAATTGCTGGCCGCCATTTTCGAGTGTATTAAAATCAAGCACATCGTTTATCAGGTGCAGTAATGTTTCACTGCTTTGTCGTAAATAGGTAATGTACTTGGTTCGCTCTTCTTCACTTTTCACTTTTCCGTTCAACAGCTGATAAGTGAAGCCCATAATGGCATTCAATGGTGTTCTTATTTCATGGCTTACGGTATTTAAAAATTCCGTTTTAATCCTCGATGCCTGCTCGGCTACTTCACGTGCCTGTTTCAGTTCATTTTCCTTTTCCACTTCTTTACTTATGTCGCGTAAGAAGCCATTGAAGTAGCAGAAGTTATTGTGTTCAATGGTAGTAATGGTAAGTTCTACAGGAAACAGGTTGTTGTTTTTTCTCCTGGCCTGCAATCGCATGCGCTTATCAAGTATAGTGCTTTGCCTGTTTCTCAGGAAACGGTTAAACCCCTCTTTATGCTGTTGTATAAATTCTTCCGGAATAATAAGATCTGACAAATACTGGCCTTTAGCTTCTTCATAGCTGTAGCCAAAAATTTCTTCGGCAGCACGGTTCCAGTTAATAATCATACCTTCTTCATTCACCGTAATCATGGCGTCGAGTGAAGAAGAAATGATGCCGCTTAGCATGCTGTCCTGCCGCTTTACTTCATCCCTTGTTTGTTGTAGCTGTTTCAACCGTTGTTCCAGCACATGATTTAACCGCTGTGTTTCTTCCATTTTTTCACGAATCACTTTTTGCGTTTGCGCTTGTGTGAGGTCGCTTAGTAAAGAAGACAACACAATGCTTTGTGGTAGGAAGGCTGCGAGGTAATGAATAATGCCGGCGTCTTTATAATACCGTGCTGTTTTCTGGTAAGTGTTATCGAAAACTCTTTCTGCCAGTGGGGGGCCGAAATTGATATTGATGTAGGCAAACATTTTATCAATCAGCAGCTGCATTTGCTGTAACGAAGCTTCGCTATCTGTATGTTGTTGTGCAATCTGTAATTGTTTACTAACCTGATCAAAAAGTCCGCTACCGGCATTACCAAATATGGCTGAGGCTTCCTGCAAACAGAAATCAATGAATATGGCAACCAGCTTTAGTTTTTGAACAGGTTCTGTATCAAACAGAAGAGAAAAAAAATGGTCATTTACCAGGGCGGGGAATCGTTGTTTAACAGCTGCTCTTAGCTTTTCCCGGGTGTATTTTTGTTCAGGGTCAAGATTGGTTAAATAGTGTTCAAAGGAAATGTAGTTGCGGATAAGTTCGTCGGCAGGTTTTCCCTTTACCTTTCTTCCCACGGCAATAAGCCTTTCGGTTTGTTTAGGCACAGAGATCTCCTTTATCAGAAAATCAAATAACAATTCAAACCCACTACCTTCCGGCACAGTGGATTTAGACCTGTTAAATAACTTACTGAATGTTAGAGAACCTATGTGGAAAATCCGTTTCACTGCTGTTTATTCTCCTTTACCTGCTTTGTACATAGAACGATAGCCTACTAAGCTAAGCATCCAGGTAATTACCAATGCAAGAAACCAGCCTAATGCTCCGCCTGTGCTACCAAAGAGGTAACGAAACAGGTTAAAATTGTAAAAATGATCTACCTGCATGTGTAAATGACCAATTGCCATTACTAAGAAGCCCCATGCCATTAGTTTCATGCCCTTACCAAACTTACCACCTTTGAGGGCATTGGCTGTCATAAAAGCAAATACTACGCAAATAAACAGGAATGGAAGCTCCATCAAACCGAAATAGAAATTGACATCATGAACGTCCGGATGCATGATGCTATTACCGGTTAATAAAGTGGAACACCCGGCTTTCTGACCAAAAGAAACAGTAACGATTAGCATAAGCAGCAAGGAAAGAGTGCTTTTGGTAAGCAGTGAAGTTTTCATGTAATAAGGCGTTTTGCTGTATTTAAAATATGTTATTACAAATTAGAATAAATAAAATCAAAAGACAGCCACATATCACATCTTTTTACCGTTCATCCTGTTCAGGGTGGTGTGCGAAAAATTGATATAAGGTGTAAATGGTTGAAAAATAGCTACTTAATCCATTTATGGCTATTTTCTTAAAACAGTAACCTGAATAAAACTGGTACTATGTGTTGCATAGTACTTAAAAATACCCCATCTTTGTATGGTAAAACAAACAAACTCCCTGTTATGGATATACAAAATACACAAAGCCAGATGCGGAAAGGGGTATTGGAGTTTTGCATTCTTTCCATAATTCGCCAGGGTGAAGTTTACCCCAGTGATATTGTTGAAAAAATGAAAGCTGCCAACCTTAACATCCTGGAAGGCACTTTATACCCACTGTTAACACGTTTAAAAAACGCTGGATTTTTAACCTACCGCTGGGTAGAAAGTGTTTCAGGTCCACCACGTAAATATTTTCTGATGACAGAAACCGGCCTCGATTTTTATGCAGAGCTTGAGAAAACATGGAAAGAGCTGGCCGATGCCGTACATGCACTTACACAACCTTTAGATCCAACTAACGATAACCAACAAACTATATAATCATGAGAAAGATTATCAACATAAATTTTCAAGGCAGGGTAATTCCGATAGAAGAATCTGCCTACGATATATTAAAGCAGTACATAGAAAGTCTTCGCGTTTTCTTTGCGAAAGAAGAAGGATGCGATGAAATTATCAACGATATAGAAGGCCGTATAGCAGAACTGTTTAACGAATCGCTGAAAAAAGGAGCGCAATGCATTACAGATGAGGAAGTAAACCTTGTTATCAGTAGCATTGGACGCCCAGAAGACTTTGACGATGATGAAACAAAAGTAAAAGAACAGTTACAGGGTGAAGAAGCAAAAGCAGGCAGTAGCGCTGGTGCTGCTGGCGCCCAGGCCAAAGCTTCAGAACCACGCGGACGTTTATACAGGGATGGGGAAGATAAAATTTTGGGTGGTGTATGTGCCGGTGTGGCCAGCTACTTTAGAATTGACCCTGCTATAGTGCGTATGTTATTCGCTGTAGTAACCATTGGTGGATTTGGCTCAGGCTTTTTACTGTATATATTATTATGGATAGTGCTGCCCGTAAAAAAGCTGGACCGGGCAGCTATCAGCAAACGTTTATACCGCAATCCTGAAGACAAGGTAATTGCCGGTGTGGCAAGTGGCGTTGCTGCCTATTTTGATGTAGCCGTATGGATACCCAGGATGGTATTTGCATTTCCTTTGGTAATAGCTGTATTAACCTCTATCTGGCGTAACATATTTGGCGATTACTTTTCATTCCCCACTTCTATCGTTTTCAGTTCTTTTGGAAGTACCTTCTTCCTGATATACGCCATTTTATGGATGGTAATTCCTGAAGCAACTTCTGCCAGTGAAAAACTGGAAATGCGTGGTGAAAAAGTTGACCTGAATTCTATTAAAAACACCATCCAGGAAGACCTGGGCAACTTTAAGCAAAAGGCTGAAAAATGGGGTGAAGATTTTAAAAGCAAAGCTCAGCAATGGGGTGACGATGTAAATCAGGCATTTCAAACCCAGGGAAAGCAATTTGGTAAAGAAGCTTCCGGCGTAGGCGTAAGAGCAGGGAACCGTTTAGGTAATGCTATTGGAATTGCTTTTAAAGCTTTCTTTTTGATCATTGCCGGTATTATTGCTTTTACATTGTTGTTAGGATTGATAGCAATGGCTGTAGGTGGAGTTAGCCTGGCACCATTGAAAACCTATTTCCTGGATGGTTTCTGGCAAAACACATTGGCTTTGGCTACCGTTATACTCTTTTTAGGTACTCCGGTTTTGGCCTTGCTTACCTGGTTAATTCGTCGTATTGTAGGTGCGCGTTCTAAAAACCATTACCTGGGCTATATTTTTGGTGGTTTATGGGTTATTGGATTAATCTGTGCTATTTGTTTGGGAACTGCCATTACTAAAAGCTACCGCTCATTTGACGGTGGTGAAAATGAAGTGACTTTTACACAACCTGCTAAAGGCAAGCTGTTGGTGAAGTTGGAAGATGAAAATGCCAACTACTATGGCGAAGACATTTGGTTTGGTTTTCATTGGGATACACACGAAGCGCCTTTCGTGGGACTGTCAGAAGACAGCCTGTTAATGAGAACTGTTCAGGTGCGTATTGTAAAAAGCCGGGACTCTTTATTTCATACAAGAACAGTGAAATTAAGTTTTGGCAGCACTGCATCAGAAGCAAGAAAACGAGCGGAAGAATTGATGTTTACTCCTAAGCAAGTGCAGGACTCTGTATTGGTTTTGCCACGGGGATTTGTAATAACCAGTCAGCAAAAGTTTCATGCCCAGCAGGTAATAGTGGTAGTAGAAGTACCTGTAGGTAAGAAAATTGAATTGGACGAAAGCATTAACGATTATAACAGCATGAGTGTAAATGTGAGCAAGCGTTATAAAAGCAAAAGAGGTCGTCATTGGTCAGTAGATTGGGAAGATAATTGGGATTACGACTTTAACTGGCAGGAGAATGTAGAGTATGTGATGACAGAAAATGACGGTTTGAAATCTACCCGCGAGAAAAAGCATGATAAAGAAGATACTCGTCAGCAGTTGGAAGAACTGGAAAAAGAAAGACTGAAACTGGAGAAAAAAAGAGAAGAACTGGAACGCAAGTTACCCAAAGACACCACTGTTTCCCAGGAGCAGGCAAGTGTATCAGAACCAGAGTCTTTAAGTCCGGCTCCCTCTGGAATGCTGTTGTTGAAGTTTATTCCCTAACAGTCATTCGCTTCTCCTATTTTTGCGCCCAAAACAAACATCTTTACATGAAGAGTACTCCTTTTACCCAAAAGCACATTGCATTGGGCGCAAAAATGGCTGCATTTGCCGGTTACAACATGCCCATCAGTTATAGCGGTATCAACGACGAGCATGCTACTGTACGTAACAATGCAGGCGTATTTGATGTAAGCCATATGGGAGAATTTATGTTAAAAGGCGCTGGTGCATTAGACCTGATTCAAAGAGTTACCACAAACGATGCATCTAAACTAACCAACGGCAAAGCACAGTATAGCTGCCTTACCAATACTACAGGTGGCATTGTGGATGACCTGATTGTGTATTGCATAGAGGAAAACAACGTTTATATGCTGGTGGTGAACGCGTCTAACATTGAAAAAGACTGGAACTGGATTCAGCAGTTTAACACAGCAGGTGTAGAAATGCACAACATCAGTGAGAAAACCTGTTTATTGGCCATTCAAGGTCCTAACGCCAGCAAAATATTACAACCTCTTACCAACCAGGATATCTTAAATCTGAAATATTACACTTTTGCAAAAGGCACTTTTGCAGGAGTTGACAATGTACTGATCAGCGCAACGGGTTATACCGGTGCGGGTGGAATTGAAATTTATTTTGAAGATGCCAATGGCGCTGCTGATAAAATATGGGATGCCATATTTGAAATTGGTGCTCCACAGGGTTTAAAACCTATTGGTTTAGGTGCAAGAGATACCCTGCGCCTGGAAATGGGTTATTGCTTATATGGTAACGATATCGACGATACTACTTCTCCGCTGGAAGGTGGTTTGGGATGGATTACCAAGCTGACTAAAGAAACTTCTTTCACAGCAAAAGAGATCCTGGAAAAGCAAAAAGCAGAAGGCATTCAGCGCAAACTAATTGGATTTGAAATGGTTGACAGAGGTATTCCCCGTCACGACTATGTTATAAAAGACGAAGCTGGTAATGTAATTGGTAAAGTAACCAGCGGAACACAGGCTCCTTCTTTGAATAAAGCGATTGGATTAGGCTATGTGCAGCTGGCACATTCCGCAATCGGGTCTGACATCTATATAGATATCCGTAACACTCCTGTAAAAGCGAAAATTGTGAAATTTCCGTTTGCATAACAACAACTTATAGTAACAAAAAAGGCCCGCTTGCGGGTCTTTTTTGCTTTATTCCAAGATGTGAATAAAATGGATAATATATTTTTTTCTCTTATTTAGTATGCATTTCATAGAACTATTTATGCATTTCTATTGTTATAAGAATAGTTGAGCTGGCCGGTAGGAACAGTTTAATGAATAATAATTTCTTTTACAATAATTGAAATCCCATTTTACCGTAAAAAATTGCTGTTTTTATGAAACGATTCTCCGTAGCCCTTTTAGCCATGTTACCCCTATTTTTAATTTCTTGCCAAAGTGCCCGTGTTCAATCCGGAAAAGCTATCTATTGCCCTGGTGTTCAACTGGAAAAAGTGAGTTCGCAGGGTGAAATGATAAGTGATTTTGACTGGCAGAATGTTTCCGGTGAGAAAACGTATGTGAGTATTACAAACCTGCAAAACGGAAAAAGAACCCGTACACAGATTTTAATGCGAAAAATGACAGGTACAGGCTCGGTAGTGGTGAGTATCAATAAAAATGCTGCAGAAGCGTTAGGCATGGCGCAAACGGGGATGGCTCCTGTGGAAATCAGATATATCAAAAGAACGTTATAACAGCTGCTAAAGCTTGCATAAAATAAGATAAGGGCGCTATATTTGCGCCCTTATGAATTCCAAGCCGTTTTTGAATACAGTGTTATCTCCCAGGTTATTAGACCTGTATGATATTTCGAATTGTGTAGTAGTGATTATTGACGTATTCCGTGCTACATCCACAATTGCTACCGCTTTATATAATGGCGCAGCCAAGGTAATTCCGGTTGACAGTGTGCCACGTTGCATTGAGCTGGGTAAAATTACGGGAGGCATTACTGCAGGCGAAAGAGACGGCAAAGTGGTAGAAGGCCTGCAACATGGCAATTCTCCGGCAGAATATCCACGCAGTTTTATTGAAGGACAAACCCTGGTGCTTACTACCACCAACGGTACCAAATTATTACATATGGCACTGGAAAGAGGTGCATCGGAGGTAATTACCGGCTCTTTTCCCAACCTTTCTACAGTTTGTGATCACCTAGTGCATTCTGGCAAAAACGTTATCCTGGGATGTTCTGCCTGGAAAGATAAGTTCAATCTTGAAGACACTTTGTTTGCAGGTGCTGTAATTCAACGTATTAAAGAGCATTTTACCATTCATTGCGACAGCAGCTTAATGGCCGAAAACATGTATGCCTTGCATCAGAACGATATGCCCAGTTTTATCAGAAAAACTACCCATTGGCACCGCCTGGCTGCTTATGGAATGGAGAAAGACCTGGATTACTGTGTAAGTATTGATGTAGCTAACGTTTTACCGGTATATACTAACGGTGCGTTACTCGTAAATCCTCAATAATGTTGTTTTAACATTCAGTTACCGGTTTTTTTACTTAAAAAAGGCTCAGGTCTGCGGTTTATTCCTTTACTTTTGCAAATTGTCCTTTTCTGAACGGGGCATAGTTGATAAAGCATGGCACTACCGCACCTGATCAAATATGTATACAATAACGGAACTGACGAAGTCATTCGCCGTGGCAAGAAGATACACGCCGTTAACAACGTAGAACTGGTTGAATACGATTACTTGCTAGGCTCCGTTACCTTTCGGGTAAAGGACGATGCCTATTCAACGTATTATAAAGTACACATTACCAAGTTCAAAGATCCCAAAACCTTATCTCTTCGTTGCGGTTGCCCTTATAATCTGGGCGAAATTTGCCGCCACGAAGCAGCTGCGCTTTTCCAATTGCAGGAGCTGGTAGATAAAAACATGTTGGGAGAGAAGGACATTGTATACGACCAGCGCCATACGGTAGTAAAAATGAAGCAGTTAGACCTGAAATTAATCAGGTTAATGTCGGCCCCCGCTTCATTCACGCAGGCAGAGACTTATTTACGATCGTCTAAAGCCAATATTCTGGAAGCCAAAGACGAAAGGGTACTTGCCGAGGTGGAATACGATGAGAAGGTGCAGAAAGTACTGATTCAGAAAAATGAAGAACGAAACTTTGACACCAGCTGCAACTGCGGCGAAGATCCCTCCCACCCACTTTGTGTACATAAAACGATACTGCTTCTTCAACTTCTCAATAGCCACGGCCCCAATTATTTTGATTCTATTCGCAACTGGGATAAAGAAAAGGATAAGTTATTAGCCTTATATGGTTATTCATTGGCAGATGACATAGAAGGCAAATTTGAGTTTACTTATAAAGACGGTAAGCCCTTTTTAAGGCTACTGGATACCAGTATAAAAAGGGTAGCATTAAACCCTTCTGCTACTTCGGCTGCACCCAAACCTGTTGTAGCTCCAGTTCTGCCACAGCAGGAGGTAATGGAAGAAGTGATAAATGCTAATGAAGAAGAAGAGAAAAGGCCAGCTTACAAAGTGGGGGTTGTGTTTAGCAACAATCAACACCAGTATCCGTGGCTACAGGTAGATGCTATACAGGGCGAATCCAATGAGGAGCAGAATGCTTTCGTTGGAAAAGTAGAAAAACTAGATCTCGCTAAGTTTATTAATACTGAGATTTTTGATGAAAGCGATAAAGCACTGGTACAGCAATTAAGAAAGCTGTTGCCGGGAGAGGTAAGTCGTTATTTAAACAGAAATTCTCCTTTTAGTGCTATTTGGGAAAACATAGTGCAGCAGCATGATGATGCTTTGCCCGAAGAAACCCGTCATCTCATTGTTGAATACCTGCATCCTCGCTATAAAAAACTGGTAACGGATATTGCCGGCGCTCCTTTTGCATACCTGCTGCCCCCCGGGAAAGCTTTTCAAACAAGTAATCTTCAATCGGTTATATGTGCAGAAGAGTTGATTACACCAGAATTTGTGGTAAATCAGAAGGATGGCAAATTTGAAATCAGTTGTTTTGTAAAAGTGTCAGATGGCAGGTTTAACATCAGCGAAAATGAATTAAGTACTCCGCTGCTATTTAAGTTACATGATGCCTTGTATCTATGGAAAAAGGCAGAAGATGTAATGCTGGCAGAGAAATTTATGCCATCAGGTGTAATTGTAATTGATGAGGAAAACTGGGAAAAAGAGCTGCAGAATTTTGTTCTGCCACTTACCAAGGAATACCAGGTTACCTTTAGCAACGTTCAGAAAGAAGAAGTAAAAGACCTGAAACCAGAAATAAAACTGTTATTAAGGGAAAGGGGCGATTACTTACTATTCCAACCTGTGTTTAGTTATAAAGGTTACGAGGTAAAAGCGGGCGATAAAGAAAAAGTGATATTACCGGTTGCTGATAAGCTATTGGTGATACATCGTAATATAGAAGCAGAAGAAAATTTCTTTAAACAGATAGAAAACCTTCACTCCGGCTTTATTCGTCCCGAAGAAGGCAACCTGCTGGCTTTAAAAGGAGCCGAGGTATTGAAGAATAACTGGTTTTTCCTGTTTGTAGATGCTGTAAAGGAAATGAATCTGCCGGTGTTTGGATTCGAGGCCCTGAAAAGCTTCCGTTTTAACACCGCTAAACCTTCTACCAAAATATTCATCAGCAGTCATACCGATTGGTTTGACGCTAAAGTGGATATTCATTTTGGAGATCAGCAGGTGACTGTTGCCGATGTGAAAAAAGCATTGGCCAACAAACAACAGTATGTGCAGCTACAGGATGGAACACTCGGCATTCTGCCAGAGGAGTGGATTAAAAAATACTCCCTGTTGTTTAGAGTAGGTGATGGGAAAAGCGGCAGCAACATTAAGCTGAGCAAGTACCACTTTAGCGTTATTGAAGAATTATACGAGCAGCGGGATGAGGAAGAGTTGGTTTTCCAGCTAGAAGCTAAGTACGAAAAACTGCGTGAGTTTCAGAATATTCCGGTAGTAGACGCTCCGGAGCATTTACAGCCTATATTAAGACCTTACCAGACATCTGGCTTCCAATGGTTGAATTACCTTAGCCAGGTGCAGTGGGGTGGTATTTTAGCAGATGATATGGGTTTGGGTAAAACCATACAGGCGCTGTCATTTCTGCATCATCTGAAAAAAGAAAATGACGACATGAGGGCTTTGGTGGTATGTCCCACTACCCTGATGTATAACTGGGAAAACGAGATTAAAAAGTTCACGCCTAACTTAAAATATTATATCCACCACGGAGGGCTGCGTAATACAGAAACTTTAATGGACGCATCTATTGATGTAATTATTACCACCTATGGCACCCTGCGCAGTGATATTAAATATTTTTCTGAAATAGCATTTGATTATGTGGTGTTGGATGAAAGTCAGGCTATTAAAAACCCGGCAAGTAAGGTAACCAAAGCGGCCTGTGTATTAAATGCAAAAAATCGCTTGTGCCTAAGTGGTACGCCTTTACAAAACAACACCTTTGATATTTATGCCCAAATGAACTTCCTTAACCCTGGTATGCTGGGTTCAATGGAGTTTTTCAAGCAGGAGTTTTCTGTTCCTATTGATAAGTTTGGCGAAAAAGAACAAAAGGAACACTTGCGTCGCCTACTGTTCCCTTTCATATTACGCAGAACAAAAGAACAGGTCGCTAAAGACTTACCGGCTAAGAGCGAAATGATCCTGTTTTGCGAAATGGGTAAAGAACAGCGCGAAATTTATGATGCGTATCGTAATGATTATCGCGATAAAATTCTGGGTGTAGTAGATTCACAAGGCGTGGGACGATCACAATTGACCATCCTGCAGGGCTTAATGAAGCTGCGCCAGATTTGTGATAGCCCGGCGATTATTAAAGAAGATGAAACTTTCCCCAATGCTTCTGTGAAACTGGAAGAGCTGGGTCGTGAAATATCAGAAAATATCAGCAACCATAAAGCACTGGTATTTTCGCAGTTCCTGGGCATGTTAGCCCTTATAAGAGCCAAGCTAACCGAGCTGGGTATTGACTATGAATATTTTGATGGTAGCACCTCTGCTCCGGATCGTGAAAAAGCAATACGTCGTTTCCAATCCGAAGATTCGTGTCGTGTTTTCTTAATTTCTTTAAAAGCAGGTGGTGTCGGTTTGAACCTTACTGCCGCCGATTATGTTTATATTGTAGATCCATGGTGGAACCCCGCCGTGGAGCAACAGGCTATTGACAGGACACATCGGATCGGACAAACCAAAAACATATTTGCTTATAGAATGATTTGTAAAGACACCGTAGAAGATAAAATATTATTGCTACAGGAGAAGAAAAAAGCGCTGGCGGCAGACTTGATCACAGACGATGCAGGATTTGTGAAGAGTCTTACCAGGGATGATATTGAGTACCTGTTCAGCTAATAAAATGTTCCCGTCCATTTGCTGCTTTACGTAGCAATTTCACCGATGTAAAAGGCTTCTGTAAAGGCTGTAGTAAAGTATTGTTAAAGCACTACTACAGCCTTCGTATGCTCCTGTGCAATACACGGATAAAGCCTATCATTGTTTCAGGTGAATAATCTATTTATTACAACCCATCTATGAAAAAATACAAGCTTGTCCAATTAGCATTGGCTGTGCTATTCACGTGCATGGCTGCATCTGCATTCGCGCAAAGCGGTGGGGCAGGCAGTATTAAAGGCCGTGTACTCGATAGCACCACAAAAGAACCTTTAAAGGGAGCAACGATAAGTTTGTTAAACCCTGTTGATTCAACACTCATTTCCTACCAGGTTTCGCAGAACAATGGAGCATTTAGCTTTGATAAATTACCCTCCGGCAATTATTTACTACAAGTTAGTTTTCAGGGTTATGATAGTTACTTTAAACATGCTACTACTTCTTTAACCCAACCTGTTGCAGAGTTAGGGACTATTAATATGCAACAGGAAGCTAACGTGCTGGAAGGAATTGTTATTAAATCGAGCCCCCCCATTGTAATAAAAAAAGATACTACGGAGTTTAATGCTGCCAGCTTTAAAACCCGGCCGAATGCAGTAGTAGAAGATCTGCTGAAAAAATTACCGGGGCTAGAAGTGGATAGAGATGGGTATATAAAAGCACAAGGAGAAGAAGTAACACGTGTATTGGTAGATGGTAAGCGCTTTTTTAGTGATGACCCGCTTATTGCAACCAAAAACCTACCTCCTGATATCATAGAAAAAATACAGGTGTATGATGCGCAAAGTGATCAAAGTGCTTTGACAGGCTTTAACGATGGAGTAAGGATTAAAACAATAAATATTATTACTAAAAAGAATAAGCGTAAAGGATATTTTGGAAAAGCAGTAGCTGGTAGGGGAAATAAAGACTTATATGAAACCTCATTAAACCTGTTTCGTTTTAATGAAGATCAAAAGATTTCTTTAATAAGCCAGGCCAATAATATCAACAAGCAATCTTTTAGTGCACAGGATATACAGGGAGCTTTGAACGGGGGGGGCCGTAGCCGGCGTTCAGGAGGTGGAAATAACGCTAATGGGTTAATTTCTTCGTACGCTGCCGGTTTGGATTATAGCTCTCCCTGGGGGGCTAATGCCACACTTAGCAGTAGCTATTTATATAGTAAGCAAAATACGAATAAAGATCAGGACACAAGAACGCAAACCTTTGTTACCGCAGATACCATTACTGATAACAAGCAGGCATTAACATCAAGAGGTAGTAATGAAAATCATCGTTTTAATGTAAATCTGGAAAGTAAGCTAAATGCTAATAATACATTGATTCTTCGTTCTACGCTTATGAGGCAAAACGCCACTGCTTATAATTACAGAACTACAGACATTGTCAAAAATCAGGGGATCAAAGTGGGCAATGGTATTTCTTCCAGCGATAATGACAATAGCAGCTCTACTGGAACTGTGGATCTGATATACCAACACCGGTTGAAAAAGCCTGGGAGGTCTTTTTCGTTCGCGTTTAATGGGAACTTTAATTCCAATGATGGAACCAGTAATAACTATTCAGTCAATCAGTCTTATCTGGCAGATGGCATTAACTATACTATAGACACTGTTAATCAACGAAACTATAATAACTCTACCAGCAGAGTATTAAATGGAACTATTACTTATACAGAACCTTTGTCTTTGTATTCGTTGTTAGAACTGAACTACAACTTTTCTGGTAATGTTAGCCATTCAGAAAGAAAAGCATTTGATTACGATTATCTATCACATAACTATAATGTGTTGGATAGTGCACTTACCAATAGTTTTGAGAGTATTAATAATTCAAGCCGTGCTACAGTATTTTATCGCTTTCAATATGAGAAATTTGGGGCAAGCCTTGGCACAGGTGTACAAATAACAGACTTATCAAGCAACAACACCTCCACTGGTGAAAAATTAAAGCAACGATTTAAAAACCTGTATCCTACTGCTTACATTACTTACAGCTTTGCCAGGCAAAAATCTTTACGGGTTACCTATGATGGAAGAACAAATCAACCTAGTGTTACACAGTTGCAGGATGTAACAGATTATTCCGATCCTTTAAACATTAAACAGGGGAATCCGGGATTAAAGCAATCTTTCAATCATTCTTTCAGCGCAATGTATACCGGCTTTAACTCAAGAACACTGAGAAGTTTATCTGTTACATTTTCAGGAGGGCTTACTACTAATAATATTACAAACTCAGTAATAACTATTTTAGATGGCATGAGTAAGCCAGTTGGAGTGCCTGAAACAACACCTGCAGGAGCTACAGTAACCAGGCCTGTTAACCTCAATGGAAATTACAATATGCAGGCTGCTTTTAACTATGGGATACCATTAAAACGGCCTAAGTCAAATTTTAATATAGGAGGAAGTCTGACAAAGTCCCAGTCTGTGAATCTGCAGAATGATACCGAAACGGGCGGTTCTCTTAAAAATTACACCAATAACTATGGACTGTCTGGCTTATTGAGATGGACAACTAATCTGGATAAAAACTTTGATGTCAACTTTACTTCCAATTCTACCTATAATATTGCGCGGTATTCCATCAACTCCTCGCAGAATGGCAACTTCTTTTCAGAGGTATTATCAGCAGACTTTACTTATTACACGCAAAATGGCTGGATTTTTTCTACCGACCTGGATTATAGATACTATGGCCGTGGGGCAGGATATAATACCAGTGTACCGCTTCTTAATGTAAATCTGGCCAAACAGATTTTTAAAGAGAAACAGGGCGAAATAAAGTTGTCTGTATTTGACTTGTTAAACCAAAATGTAAGTATCTCCAGAAGTATTACACAAAACTATATACAAGATGTACAAACCAGAACACTCACACGTTATTTCATGCTGACCTTTTCTTACAGCTTAAAGAAGTTCGGAAGCCACAAAATACCCTCTTTGTTTGGAGGAAAAAGAGATTCAGGAGCTGATGGGCGTGAAACAGGAGCTGGACGTTCCGGGAGCAAGGGGCCTATGTTTTAGGGACCCCCGTGCCATTTTTTACTCCTTAACCTTTTTTTCATAAAAAAATATCCACAGGTTTTCCAAACATTCTTACTTTTACATCTTCAAGCAATATTTGGATCATAATTTCATACAGAACTGAAGTTGAAACAGTACGCCACCCATAACAATTTAGCAGCTTACCACCCTTCTCTGATGGGTGATGTAAACTTTTTGGGTAACATGAACTTCCTGTATTTAATACGACGACCCCGGATTTGATATTTCTTCATAAGCCATTCCCTACAACCTGGGAATATCTCTTTTAAAGCAACATCAGTAAGCGCCTTTGCACTGTTTTTGCTTTACCTCCTCATATAAGTTTTAGTATTAGCGTATTTTCTTAATTAAGGATAGTGGAACATCAAGACATTATAGTTCGTGTAGCCAATAGTGGCGACGTACACCTGGCAGAAACCATTACCGATGAAATGGAAGCATCGGCAAAAGCACGTGGAACAGGTATTGCCAAGCGTTCTCCCGAGTATGTAGCTACCAAAATGCTGGAAGGTAAAGGTGTGATTGCCTTAACCAAAAAAGGCGATTGGGTGGGCTTTTGCTACATCGAAGAATGGAGCCATGGTAAGTTTGTTGCCAATAGTGGTTTAATTGTGTCGCCGGAGTACCGGAAAACGGGTGTTGCCAAGCGTATTAAGAAAAGAATATTCGACTTGTCCAGGGAGAAATATCCTGAATCTAAAATATTTGGTCTTACCACAGGCTTAGCGGTAATGAAAATTAACAGCGAGCTTGGTTATGAACCAGTTACGTATTCTGAACTCACAGATGATGAAGTTTTCTGGGCCGGTTGTAAAAGCTGTGTCAACTACGATATATTAATGAGCAAGGGCAGAAAAAACTGTATGTGTACTGCCATGCTGTACGATCCTAAAGATCACTACGAACCTAAAGAAACCCAGGACTATTTCGAGAAGAAAAGCAAAGTATATGAGCGCCTGATGCGCTTTAAGCAGTTTCTTTTCAGAAAGAAATCAGGCACCAAAAAATCTTTATTTCACACGTTCTTTAATTTCTAAATCAACAAACCATCACATTAGCAATGAAAAAAGTAGTTCTTGGGTTTAGCGGAGGATTAGACACTACATTTTGTGTAAAACATCTGGGAGAAGATAAAGGCTATGAAGTACATAGCGTTATTGTTAACACCGGTGGCTTTAGTGAGGAAGAGTTAAAGAAAATAGAAGCGCACGCTTATAAATTGGGTGTTAAAACCCACACTACAGTAGATGCTGTTAAAGGCTACTACGATAAAATGATCAAATACCTGGTATTTGGCAACGTGTTAAAAAACAACACTTACCCTTTAAGCGTAAGTGCCGAGCGTTTAGTACAGGCCCTGCATATTGCAGAACATGCTAAAGTGCTGAAAGCAGATGCTGTTGCACACGGTAGCACTGGTGCAGGTAACGACCAGGTACGTTTTGATATGGTGTTTAACATCGTATTACCTGGTATTGAAATTATAACTCCTATCCGCGATTTAAAACTGAGCCGTGAAGCAGAGATCGAATATCTGAAAGGCAAAGGCGTGGAAATGAATTTTGAAAAAGCAGCTTACTCTATCAATAAAGGTTTATGGGGTACCAGTGTAGGTGGTCGTGAAACTTTGTCTTCTAAAGGTTTATTACCGGAAGAAGCATGGCCTACACAGGTTACCAAAAAAGGCGCAGAAGAAGTAAAACTGCACTTTGAAAAAGGGGAACTGACAGCTGTAAATGATAAAACCTTTGCACATTCTGCCGAGGCTATTCAATATTTACAAACTATTGCAGGCGCGTACGGTGTTGGTCGTGATATTCACGTGGGTGATACTATCATTGGTATTAAGGGACGTGTAGGCTTTGAAGCGGCTGCTCCTATGGTGATTATTAAAGCGCACCATGCATTGGAAAAGCACGTATTAACCAAATGGCAGTTAAGCTGGAAAGATAATATCGCCAATTTCTACGGAAACTGGATGCACGAAGGTCAGATTATGGACCCTGTAATGCGTGATATTGAAGCTTTCCTGCAAAGTTCTCAGGCTAATGTAACCGGCGATGTATTTGTTCAACTGCAACCATATTACTTCCAGGTAATAGGTATTGAGTCTAAATACGACTTAATGAACAGCAAGTTTGGTAAGTATGGCGAAATGAACAACGGATGGACTGGCGAAGACGTGCGTGGTTTTACCAAAATATTCGGCAACCAGACTGCCATGTTCCACATGGTGAAAGAAAGCAACGAACAATAAAGTCAGGGAGAGCAATCTCCCTGCATTCCATATAATTTAAAACTGACAACGACATGGCTATCAGGGCAGGCATAGTAGGCGGAGCCGGGTATACGGGAGGGGAGCTACTCAGGATATTGATCAACCATCCACAGGTAGAGATTGTTTTTGTAAACAGTTCCAGCAACGCAGGTAACCCGGTAAGTAAAGTACATGCAGACCTTGTAGGAGAAACCGACCTGACTTTCTCAGCTGAATTAAGCAACGCCATCGATGTTTTGTTTTTATGTGTTGGACATGGCGATGCCAGGAAGTTTCTGGAAGCAAATACCATAAACGACAACATTACTATTATTGATCTTTCGCAGGATTTCCGTTTACAGGCAACTGCATCTATTGCAAACCGCCAGTTTGTATACGGATTACCTGAATTAAATAAAGCCGCTATTCAAAAAGCAGGCAACATTGCCAACCCGGGTTGTTTTGCTACTGCTATTCAGTTGGGCCTGCTGCCCCTGGCAAAAGCTGGCTTACTCAGTGATATCTATACAACGGGCATCACAGGTTCAACAGGTGCAGGTCAAAGCCTGAGTAATACTTCACATTTCAGCTGGAGGGCTAATAATATTCAGGCTTATAAATCACTGCAGCACCAGCATATCAAAGAAATTCATCAAAGTTTGCACCAGTTACAGGACGATTTTCCTGCTACTGCCGGTACTGAAAACGGTGTACATTTTGTGCCATGGCGTGGCGATTTTACAAGAGGTATTTATGTTAGCTCTACAATAGATTGCGGTTTACCTTTTGAAGAAGTGAAAAAACTGTACACTGCTTTTTATGCAGATGCAGCTTTTACGCATTTTTGCGAGGGAATGATCGATTTAAAGCAGGTAGTTAATACCAACAAATGCCTGGTAAACCTGGAAAAGCAGGGTAATAAAATAGTAGTACATTCTGCTATAGACAACCTGTTGAAAGGTGCCAGCGGACAGGCGGTACAAAACATGAACTTAGTATTCGGTATAGAAGAAACAGCTGGCTTAAAACTAAAAGCTAATTATTTCTAAACACCTATTTTATTAACATTTTAAATCCCGGTTTGGGGTTAGGATATGAATTTATTTGACGTTTATCCAATTAACGAGGTTACAATTGTAAAAGCACACGGTTCCTATGTGTGGGACGCAGATGGTGTGCAGTACTTAGATATGTATGGTGGGCATGCGGTTATTTCCATAGGCCACACCCATCCTCATTGGGTATCGCGAATAGAAGAGCAACTTTCAAAAATTGCTTTTTATTCTAACTCCGTTCATTTGCCTATTCAGCAGGAACTGGCATCCAAACTGGGTAAAGTAAGTGGTAAAGAAGATTATCAGTTATTCCTGGTAAACTCAGGAGCCGAAGCAAATGAGAATGCATTAAAACTGGCTTCTTTTCACAATGGCCGGAAAAAGATAGTGGCTTTTAAAAAGTCCTTTCACGGTCGTACCTCTCTGGCAGTAGCGGTTACTGATAATCCAGCTATTGTAGCGCCGGTAAACGAAACAGAGAACGTGATTTTCCTGCCTTTCAACGACGAAAAGGCACTGGAAGATTGCTTCAAAAAGAATGGTGGTGAAATTTCTTCTGTTATAGTAGAAGGCATTCAGGGTGTTGGCGGTATTAACATCGCCAGCGATACTTTCCTGCAAAAAATACGTTCCCTGTGTGATGAGTATGGTGCAGTATATATTGCTGACTCTGTACAGTGTGGTTATGGCCGTAGCGGTAAATTCTTCTCACACGATTATGCAGGTGTAAATGCTGATATCTACACTATGGCAAAGGGTATGGGCAATGGCTTCCCAATCGGGGGCATCTTAATTGCTCCTCACATCAAAGCTAAGCATGGCTTGTTAGGTACCACTTTCGGCGGCAACCAGTTAGCTTGTGCAGCAGCCCTGGCAGTACTGGAAGTAATTGAAAAAGAAGGTTTGATTGAACAAGCGCGTCAGCGTGGTATGTATCTTACCAACAGGCTGAAAGCAGTGAAGGGTATTGAAAATGTTCGCGGCCGTGGTTTAATGATTGGCTTCGAAGTACCAGAAGAGATTAAAGACTTAAAGAAAAACCTGTTATACAAGCACCAGGTATTTACCGGTGAAGCAAAGCCTAATATTATAAGGCTATTACCTTCTTTGGCTATCGCACGCAAACAGGTAGATGAATTCCTGGAATTATTACAGGAAGAAATCGGTGCATTGAAAGCAGAAGCTGCAGCCAAAGAAGTACCCACAGAAGCAGGAGAATAATAAACACACATAAACAAACCATCTTACATTGAGAAACTTTATTTCCGTTCATGATGTAAAAGACATTAATGCACTGGCAGAAACCGCATTAATGTACAAAGCCGATCCGTTTAAAGACAGGAAATTAGGGGCCGACAAGCGCATTGGCCTGTTGTTCTTAAATCCAAGTTTACGTACCCGTTTAAGTACGCAGGTAGCTGCGGCCAATCTGGGAATGGAAGCTATTGTGTTTAATGTGGATAAAGAAGGTTGGGCGCTGGAATTTGAAGAAGGCGCTATTATGAGCGGAAGTTCAGTAGAACATATCAAAGACGCTGCTCCTATTTTAGGAAGCTATTTTGATATACTGTGTATTCGCACCTTCCCAGGTTTAAAAAACCGGGAAGATGATTATAGCGAGCTGTACATTTCTCAGTTTATTAAATACTGTGGTGTTCCGGTAATAAGCCTGGAAAGTGCCACTTTGCATCCTTTGCAAAGTCTTACCGATATTATCTCTATCAAAGAAACGCTGAAGGAAAACGTAGCGTTTAAATCTATAAATGCCAAGCCTAAAATTGTGCTTACCTGGGCTCCTCACGTAAAGCCATTACCACAATGTGTGGCTAATAGCTTTGCTCAGTGGGTGAACGCATGGGGGGAAGCTGATTTTGTAATTACCCATCCGGAAGATTACGAACTGGCAACCAAGTTTACACAAGGTGCCACTATTATTAACAACCAGGATGAAGCATTAAAAGGTGCTGATTTTGTGTACGTTAAAAACTGGAGCACTTATACCGATTACGGTAAAATATATGAAAACGATCCGGGATGGATGCTTACAGACGAGAAGCTGAAGCTGACAAACCAGGCCAAAGTAATGCATTGCCTTCCGGTAAGAAGAAATGTAGAATTAAGTGATGAAGTCCTGGATGGTCCAAACAGCATTGTAACCAGGCAGGCTTCTAACAGGGTGTGGGCTGCACAGGCAGTAATCTCAGAAATTCTGAAAAACGCATAATGGATAAGCTATTTGTAATAAAAATAGGTGGAAATGTAATTGACAACGAGCAAAACCTTTCCACCTTTTTAAGTGCTTTCGCTGCTATACCTCATCGTAAAATCCTTATTCATGGTGGTGGTAAAATTGCCACCAAAATAGGCGATCAGTTAGGTGTGGCTTCCAACTATGTTAATGGCAGAAGAATTACAGATGATGCTACTATTGATATTGTAACAATGGTATACGGTGGCCTTGTCAATAAAAAGATTATTGCACAGCTACAAAGCAAAGGCTGTAATGCTATAGGTTTAACAGGTGCTGATGCCAACTTAATCCCGGCTGTAAAACGTCCGGTGAAAGAAGTGGATTTTGGTTGGGTTGGCGATGTAAATACTGCAAACATTCCGGTAGACACCTGCCGTTTGTTCCTGGATAATGGCATTCTTCCTGTATTCGCTCCGTTAACTCACGATTCACAGGGACATATACTCAATACAAATGCTGACACTATTGCTTCTTCTATAGCCATTGCATTATCTGCCGCATACGATGTACGTTTAGTGTATTGCTTTGAGAAGAAAGGCGTATTGGAAGATGTGGAAAATGAAGACTCTGTTATTCGCCTTATTACTAAAGACAAATACCAGCAACTGTTAAGCGAAAACAAACTGTTTGCAGGCATATTGCCCAAAATAGACAATGCCTTCGCCGCCATAGATGCAGGTGTGAAAGAGGTGTTGATTGGCGATGCCGCAGACCTGGTACAAAATACAACCGCCCAAACATTGGGAACCCTTATTACTAATTAGTCCGAAATGGAAACCGCTCAATTATATAAAGAGGCGCTGCAATTATTGCAACAATTGATTGCTACGCCTTCTTATTCAAAAGAGGAAGACAAGACTGCTGCTATACTGGAACAATTTCTACAGCAAAAAGGAGTGCAAACACACAGATGTATGAATAATGTGTGGGCTTTAAACAAGCACTTCGATCCTGCAAAACCCACAGTTTTGCTCAATTCACATCACGATACGGTAAAGCCTAATCCGCAGTATACAAAAGATCCGTTTACTCCTGTTATAGAAGAAGGTAGATTGTATGGTTTGGGTAGTAATGATGCCGGTGGATGCCTGGTATCGCTGATGGCCGCTTTTTTATATTTCTACGATCAACAGAACCTGAAATACAATGTAATTATCGGGGCTTCTGCCGAAGAAGAAATTTCGGGTGTAAATGGTATAGAAGCCTTATTGAAAGATGCTGCTTTTACTGCCGCATTAAACAATAAGCCACCAGCCTTTGCTATAGTAGGAGAGCCTACTTTATTAAATCTGGCTATTGCCGAGAAAGGATTAATGGTGCTGGATGGTATGGCACATGGTAAAGCAGGACATGCTGCCAGGGAAGAAGGTGAAAATTCAGTGTACAAAGCGTTGAAAGACATTGAGTGGATCAGCACTTATCGTTTTCCTAAAACTTCAGAATGGTTAGGCCCTGTAAAAATGAGCGTAACCGTTATCAACACAGAAAATAAAGCACACAATGTGGTTCCCGCACAATGCTCCTTTGTAGTAGACGTGCGTGTAACCGATGCTTATACACACGAGGAAGTGCTGGACATTATCAGGCAACATGTAAAAAGCGAAGTAAAGCCCCGCAGCCTGCGTATGCGTGCCACCCGTATAGAAGCCAATCACCCTATTGTGGAGGCGGGTATAGCGCTGGGTAAATCTGTATATGGTTCACCCACCTGTTCCGATAAAGCCTTAATGCCCTTCCACGCATTAAAATGCGGTCCTGGCGATAGTGCGCGTAGCCATACTGCAGATGAATTTATTTATGTAGAGGAGATTGAAAAGGGGATAGAACATTATATACAACTGTTAAACAAAGTAGTGCTGGCTTAAATAATAGAATCCGGCTACGCTTGATGTAAAATATTTGAACAATGAAACTCTGGTCAAAAAATATTGATTCTTTAAAAGAAGTTGAACTGTTTACTGTTGGTAAAGACAGAGAGTTTGATTTGTTACTGGCCCCTTTTGATGTGCTGGGAAATATTGCCCATGCAAAAATGCTGGCCACTGTAGGTTTATTAACTACTGAAGAAGCAGAAATTCTTGCCAAAGAGTTACATCAAATTTACGCAAGCATACAGCAGCACCCTTCTTTACCTGCTAATGGCAATAAAGGGGAAGCCGCTTTTGTTATTCAGGATGATGTAGAAGATGTGCATTCACAGGTAGAGTTTTTGCTCACGCAGAAACTGGGTGATATTGGAAAAAAAATCCACTCAGCCCGCAGCCGCAACGACCAGGTTCTGGTAGACGTAAAGCTCTTCCTCAGGGCGGAGCTGGAACAAACGGTACATGCTGTTCAATCTTTCTTTGAACTGCTGACAGCTAAAAGCGAAGAATTCAGAGAATACCTGCTGCCAGGTTATACCCACTTGCAGCTGGCCATGCCTTCCTCTTTTGGTTTATGGTTAGGCGCTTACGCGGAAAGTTTAGTAGACGATACTATTACGCTGAAAGCAGCCTACGATGTAGTGAATAAAAACCCGCTGGGTTCTGCTGCAGGATATGGGTCTTCTTTCCCTATCAACAGAACATTGACGACACAGTTATTAGGCTTTGCCGATTTAAACTATAACGTAGTATATGCACAGATGGGACGTGGTAAGGCTGAACGTATTGTAGCCATGGCATTAGCTAACGTGGCTGAAACTTTGGCTAAGCTGTCTATGGATGCCTGTTTGTTCCTGAATCAGAATTTTGGGTTCATCAGTTTCCCGCCACAGTTAACTACTGGTTCCAGCATCATGCCGCATAAGAAGAATCCAGATGTATTTGAATTAATCCGCTCTTATTGTAATCGCATTAAGGCATTACCGAATGAAATAATGATGATGACCACCAATTTACCATCTGGTTACCATCGCGATCTGCAATTGCTGAAAGAGCATTTGTTCCCGGCTTTCACCACTTTACGCTCTTGTATGGAAATGGCAGGATTGATGCTTTCTAACATGGAAGTGAAGAAAGATATTCTGCAGGATGAAAAATACAAGTACCTGTTTAGTGTGGAAGAAGTAAACAAGCTGGTACTGGAAGGGCTTCCATTCAGAGACGCCTATAAAAAAGTGGGCCTGGACATAGAAGCAGGCCAGTTTACCTATAGCACAGAAGTAAACCATACCCATGAGGGAAGCATTGGTAATCTGTGCAACCATAAAATTACGGCTAACATGCACGAGGTACTTTCCTCTTTCGAGTTTGAAAATGCTTCAGGTGCGTTGGAACAATTACTGAAAGGGTAAAGCTTTAACGTTCATTAACCTTTCACTAAACTTGTTTAACCCATCTTGTTAAAAGGGTAAATTACGTTTGGGCAAAATATTTGCCCATGCCTAAAAGCTTTACCCTTTTAATTCTTTCCATTGTGTTTTGCAGTGTTTCCTTTGCTCAGAAAACAACGGTAAAAGGTAGAATTTACGATAGTTCCCTACACAAGGGACTGGCGTATGCAACCGTATCACTGGTACACGAAAAAGATTCTACCCTGGTAACATTTGGTCGTGCAGACTCCGCCGGCTATTTCTCTTTTAAAGCTATTGACAAGGGCACTTATCTGTTATCCACCTCTTATGTGGGCTATCTTCCCGTTTGGAAAAAGCTAACTGTACAGGCACAGGAGCAAACTGAATTCATTCCGGATGTAAGTATGACAGACCTGGTTACTGCACAAAATGTAACGGTAGTATCTAAACGTCCCCCGGTTACAATGAACAATGACACATTGGAATTTAACAGCGAAAACTTCAAAACCCAACCCAATGCGGTGGTAGAAGACATGCTTAAAAAAATGCCAGGCGTAACCATAGAAAGCGATGGTTCGGTAAAGATTAATGGTCAAAGTGTTCAGAAAATATTGGTGAACGGCAAAGAGTTTTTTACGGGCGATCCTAAAATGGCCACAAAAAATTTGCCTGCTGACGCAGTAGATAAAGTTCAGGTATTTGATAAGAAGAGCGATCAGTCTGAATTTACAGGTGTTGACGATGGCAACACTACCAAGACCATCAACCTGAAACTGAAAAAGGATAGAAACAACGCGCTATTTGGTAAAATAAATGGTGCAGCAGGTACAAACAACAGGTATGATGCGCAAACAAGCATTAACCGCTTCAATAATGAAGAGCAGGTTTCTCTGCTGGCAATGGCAAACAATACCAACAAACAGGGCTTTTCTATTGCAGACGCCATGAATTTTTCGGGCTCACTGGCAAGAGGCTTACGCAATGGCGGCGGTATTAATATATCTACCAGTGGTAACGAAAGCGGTTTACCTACCACCGGCCTGGGGCAGAACCAGCAAGGGGTAGCTACTACTTTTGCAGGTGGTGTTAACTATAATAATAACTGGCAGCAAAAAACAGACTTAAATACCAGTTACACAGGTAGCGATATGCACCTGGTTGCGGACAAAACATCTAACACACAAAACCTGTCAGCTACAAACAGCTATACCAAAGCAGAGCTGTCTAAAACGATCAGTGATAATGCTCAACATCGAATCAACCTGTCGCTGGATCAAAAAATAGATAGCTCCTTCTCTTTAAAGTTCACGCCTAATATCACCTGGCAAAACACAGGCAGTAACAGCAGCAGCAGTTATACCTCTGTTAACTCCAACAACGTTAAACTAAATGAAGGCACCACCAGCAATATTACCAATGCCGATGCAGTAAACTTCACCGGCAATGTGCTGCTGCGTAAGCGGCTGGCAAAAAAGGGCAGAACGTTATCGGGTAATATCAACACTACCTACAACCATAGCCAGTCAACCGGAAGCCTTAACTCTAATAACGTGTTTTATGATGACAACCAGGTGGCTACTGATTCCATCATTAACCAGATCAATAGCCGCAATGCGGTTACCAAAAGCTATGGGGCAAATGTTACTTATACCGAACCGGTTGGTAAAAAATCCCTGTTAGAGTTCAGCACCTTTGGTAACGTAAGCATAGGAGAGAGCGTTAAAAAAACGTACGATAAAAACACAGGCAGTGGCAAGTATGATATTTTCAACACTTCACTTAGTAACGATTTCACCAGCAATTATACCTATTCAGGCGGAGGAGTAAACTTCAGAACTAATCAGCAGAAATATAATTTCACAGTAGGTACAGCCTTACAATCTGCTGCGTTAAAAGCTGAGAACAATACGGCGGGAATTAATATCCGTCAAACCTTTACGGACATTTTACCTAATGCCAGCTTTCAGTATTTGTTTAGCCGTTTTCGCAACATGCGTTTCGACTATACAGCTTCTACAATACAGCCGAGCGTAACGCAATTACAACCTATTGCCGATATCAGCGATCCGCTGAATGTAACTTCGGGAAATGCGGATCTTAAACGTCAGTACAATCATCTTATTAACATGAACTACTTTGCTGTGAGTCCTGAAAATGGTACAAATGTGCGTGCGTTGGTAAGCTTTACATCCAGTAGAGATGCTATTGTAAATGCAGATAGTGTAAAAGACAATGGCTCACGCAGCAGCAAGCCTGTAAACGCTAATGGCGTATACACACTCACTGGTAATTTCGGTTACGGGTTCTCTGTTAAAAAGCTAAAATCCAGGTTCGATATCGGTTCCAGCATTTCGTATAACCGCAATATTGCCTTCCTCAATAATGAGCAAAATGTAATATCGAATCTTTCTATAGGGCCTATGTTTTCGTGGAATTATGGAATTGATGACGTAATAGATATTCATTTATCATCGAGGTTTAGTATTAGCAAAGCAACTTACTCCTTACAGCCTGCTTCCAACACCAATTATTTGCAGCAAACGTATGGGGGCGACCTTACCTATTATTTACCATGGTCCATGGTATTAAACAACCAGTTTAACTATGTATTAAACTCTGGCAGAACAAGCGGCTTTAACACCCAGGTACCTTTGTGGAATGCTTCTATTGCCAAAAGTTTCCTAAAGAATAAGAGGGCTGAAATAAAGTTAAGTGTGTATGATCTGCTGAATAAAAACATTGGCATTACCCGCACAGCCAGCCAAAGCCAGATTGTGGATCAGCGCTATAATGTATTAAATAGGTATTTCCTTTTGGGTTTTACATATAGCCTGAACAAGTCGGGATTAAAGCAAATGGGCCCACGCATTATGGGCGGGCCACCTATGTAAGCCAGATGAGTAAAGCATGAAAAAGCAAGGCCGGCCTTCTGAAAAGAAGCCGGCCTTTTATAAACGATACATGAAAAGAACAAAAGAGTATTAATTTATCTGGATCATCCTGGGGCCACCCGGCCCACGATTATTAAACATTTCCTGTATTTTCTTATTGTACTCTTCGCGGGTAGTGGCTTTGCCTTTTGCAGGCTCTTTTAAAGCTTTCTTATCTACTTTGTTACTCACCTCCAGGGCAGTAAACAACATTTCTCCATCATTTACATCTACCTGCAGCACTGCACCAGGCAAGCCATTAAACATTTCCGGACCGGCAGGAGTAATAATGCTCTCGGTATACCACGCAACCACCTCTTGTCCGCGTAGTGTTTTCAGCGCTGCCTTTTTGCAGGGATAGTTCAACACGGTTTTGGTTTCATCACTCAACTTCCAGGGTTGAACTTTTACGGTATCTGCAATCAGGAAGGTTTTCTCTCCCAGCTCTGTTTGTTCAACAATTTTCAGATTACTGAAATTGATATACAATACATTGTTTTGTCCAGGCATTCCCGGAGGAGGTCCCATACGTTGACCACCGCCGGGTCCACCTGGACTGCCACCCGGTGCGCCACCTCCCTCAAACGGATCAGGTGCATTTTCTTCTTCCACTGCTTTGTATACACATATACTGTCGCTAAACAGAAGTTGTTGCTTGTTGGTTCTGAATTCGGGCATCATTGCCTTCATCTGCTCGTCTTTCAAACGGCGGTGCAGGTTTATTTTTCTTTCATAAGTAATGGTGCCCTCTTTTGCCTGAGCAGCCACCGAGCAAACCAGCGCCAGGCTACATACTGATAATATTACTTGCCTCATATGGGATAATTGTGCTTTCAAAGCTAGTTTGCCTCATTGTTAAGCATTCTTGGAATAAGGTTAATTAAGGTTAATGGCCTTTCCGGCAGCACGTATATAAGGTTACATTTGTAATTACACAAAGCAATATGAACAGGCTGCATCTTTCCCGTGTGTTAATGGCCGGCACTATTATTTTAATAGCTGCCTTCCAGTGCTATTGGCTGGTAAAAGTGTATAAAGAGGAATACAATACCCTGCAACGAAAAACCGATATACTGCTGAAGGATGCCATACAGCAAATACAGGCAGAACGAATGAAGGGGCTACCCGCTTCGCTTCGCCCGGAGAATATTGAAAAAATAGAAATAGTATCAGACGATAAAAACAATGTACATTCTAACAACAAAGCTATTATAACCACCAGGTCTTCTGCTGGCGCTGATATCAATAAGGGGGGCGGCTTTAAACATGATTCTGTAAAAGTGCTTCATTGGTCAAAAAGGATGGGTAATGGTAGTGATTCAATGATGGATTTCCCGCCTCCGCCACCATTTTTTAATATAGCTATTGCCAAAGTGGTAGACAGTTTACAGAACAAAGCCAAAGGAAAAGATACACAAAACGTAAGGAGCTTTATACTGGAATTGAATAAGCTGGATGACTCTATCCCCATTGCAAAGCTGGATTCTCATTACACCCGTATTCTCCAAAAAGAAAACATCTACCTGGCTTTTCAGTTAAAAACAGCCAGCTTGCCTAACAGGAGGGCTGCTATGGATTCTGTGCCTAAAAGCGATAAGCTTACCACCCGGTTTGCCATGCAGGGTTTCAATGCCTCAATAGGTTATTATGCTGTTTTCGAAAATCCCTTTTCCTACATCTCCAAAAAGCTGCTGATCCCTTTCTGTGTATCAATTATGCTGATAGGGTTTACTATTATCTCATTTGTGTTTGTATACCGCAATATGCTGGCGCAACAGCGCCTTGCGGATATGAAAAATGAGTTCATCAGCAATATCACCCATGAATTAAAAACCCCGGTAGCTACGGTGAATGTAGCTATAGAAGCATTACGCAATTTCAACGCCTTAGAAGATACTGTTCGTACCAAAGAATACCTTGATATTTCTGCCATTGAATTGCAGCGCCTTAGCTTGCTGATAGACAAGGTTTTACGGTTAAGTATGTTTGAAAACCATAACGTAAGCCTCCGGCTGGAATCTGTTGATATAGTGACGCTTACACAGGAGGTATTAACCAGTATGCGCCTGCAGCTGGAAAAAGCAAAAGCTACAGTTCATTTTAACCCTGAGCAAAGCATTTTACCTATGCAGGCAGACAGGTTGCATTTCACCAGTGTGATATACAATCTGCTGGATAATGCTATCAAGTACAGCCCTGCCAACCCGGTAATAGATATACAATTACTCACAGATAACCAATCAACGGTTTTTACTGTAAAGGATAATGGAATAGGTATTCCGGCTGCATATAAACACAAATTGTTCGAAAAGTTTTTCCGGGTGCCTGATAACGACAGGCATAATACACGTGGCTACGGTTTAGGTCTTAGCTATGTAGCGCATATCATCCGGTTGCATAAAGGCACTATTGAGGTAAACAGCGAGGAGGGAAAAGGCAGTACATTTATTATTAAACTTCCGTTGGTGCATGAGTAGAATTAAAGTACTATACATAGAAGACGAGCAGTTTTTAGGGAAAATTGTAAAAGAAACCCTGGAGAGCAGGGGCTTTGATGTAGTAATGGAAACCAATGGCGAAGTGGCTATGGATGTGTTTGTGCAGGAAAGCCCCGATATATGTGTATTGGATATAATGCTGCCTGGTATGAATGGTTTTGAATTGGCCGAAGCCATCCGGGCCATAAATGACGATATCCCCGTGATCTTCTTAACTGCAAAAGTGCAAACCGAGGATGTGGTAAAAGGCTTTAAAGTAGGAGGTAACGACTATATACGCAAGCCGTTTAGTATGGAAGAGCTGATTGTGCGTATTGAGCATCTGCTACGGGTAAAAAAAGATTCCATTGCTCAGTCTATCACTTCCGAAGTATTGTCACTGGGCCACTACCAGTTTCATTTACAACGGCAGGTGCTGTTGGGACAAAATACAGAAAAGCGCTTGTCTTACAGGGAAAGTGAATTGTTGAAGTTTTTATGGCTAAACCGTAGCACGGTAATAGACCGTAAAGCCATCTTGAATGAGCTATGGGGAAATGACTCGTTTTTTAACAGCCGTAACCTGGATGTGTATATTACTAAGCTGCGTGGATACTTAAAGGAAGATCCTGCCCTGGAGATAATAACAATAAAGGGGGTAGGCTATCGTTTTGTGACAGGCTCCCCCCTTTAACTATATTAGTAATTAATTACCTGCTCTACTATTGCTTCCGGAATAGGACGCCATTCATATTGCTGGTTACGCAGCTGCGGTTCAAAGCCTGCTTCTTTAATCGCTTTCTGCATGGTTTTGTAAGTAAAACGGTGCGGAGCGCCGGCAGCACTTACTACGTTTTCTTCAATCATAATGCTGCCCCAGTCATTCGCTCCGGCGTGTAAACAAATCTGCGCTGTTTGTTTACCAACAGTAAGCCAGCTGGCCTGTATGTTTATAACGTTCGGTAACATAATACGGCTGATAGCCAGCATGCGAATGTATTCGTCCTGGGTAGTAAGGTTATGCACACCCCTGATGCGGGTAAGCAGGGTGTCTACATCCTGGAAGGTCCAGGGTATAAATGCCAGGAAGCCTTTGGCGCTTTCCGGCTTTTTAGCTTGCACTTCACGTATACGGGTAAGGTGTATAAAACGTTCTTCTATGGTTTCAACATGGCCAAACATCATAGTTGCGCTGGTAGTAATGTCCAGCTTATGCGCTTCATGCATAATAGCCAGCCATTCATCGCTGCCACATTTACCTTTGCTGATCAACCTGCGCACCCTATCAGTAAGTATTTCAGCACCAGCGCCGGGCAGGGAATCCATACCAGCTTCTTTCAGGGCTTTCAATACATCATGATGGCTCATTTTTTCCAGTTTGCAGATATGTGCTACTTCTGGTGGGCCTAAAGTGTGCAATTTCAGGTTTGGATACAGACTTTTCAGTTGACTGAACAAATCGGTATAAAACTGAAGTCCTAAACCCGGGTGGTGGCCGCCCTGTAATAACAACTGGTCGCCGCCAAACTTCAGGGTTTCTTCAATCTTCTTTTTATAGGTGTCTATATCGGTAATATAAGCATCGGCGTGACCGGGAATGCGGTAAAAGTTGCAGAATTTGCAGTTTGCCACGCATACATTGGTAGTATTTACGTTTCTATCAATCTGCCACGTAACCTTGCCGTGCGGTACCTGCTTTTTACGAAGCTCATCCGCCACATACATTAATTCGGTTAACGGCGCGTGTTCAAACAGGAACATCCCTTCTTCTATGCTTAAAAACTCGAAGTCTAGCGCCTTCTGGTATAACGCTGATAAATTCATCCTTGCTGTCTTTGTAGTAGCAACAAAGGTAATATAATGTAACTGCAATATGGCGATGGAATAATTACATCAATGGTTTGCCCAGATGGCCAATATGTGGTAACTTTTAAGTTGATAAATCAAGCCGTATAATGCCAGGATTGCGCCATAAATGCTTTTATACTGCCGCTATACTGTTATTAATGAACCTGTTACCCTCCCAAGCCCGTACACAGGAACAATTTGTAGCACCGCAGGCCCGGTTGTTAACCACTTTTAGCTTTAAAATGCTTACAGGGGGTATTGTTATTGTTCAGGCTGCCCTGGATAATTTCAAAGACAGTCTCAATTTCATTTTTGATACAGGAAGCGGGGGTATTTCTCTGGATTCTGCCACTGTTGATTACCTGCAACTGGAACGAACAGCTACTTCCCGTACCATAAAAGGTATTGCAGGTGTAAGAAAAGTGGATTTTGCTTTTAACCACTGCCTGAACCTACCAGGATTAAAAGTGGATTCGCTGGATTTTCACATTAATAACTACGACCTTCTTACCAGTGTATATGGGGTTCGCATAGATGGAATAATGGGTTATTCTTTTTTGAAACGCTACATCGTAGCTATCGATTATGATAAGCACGAAATGAAAGTATACAGTCCGGGTTCTTTTACCTACCCCAAAAACAGTCACTTCCTGCGCCCCTATTTCTCTTCTATTCCTATGCAGTATGTTTTTGTAAAGGATGCACGCGATGTACTGGCGCGTTATTACATGGATACCGGTGCGGGTTTATGTATGTTGTTTTCAGAATCGTTGATACACGACAGCGCTTTTCTTTCTAAAAAACGGAAAAGATATCCTACACAGGCCGAAGGATTGGGGGGTAAAAAAAGTATGGATATGACGGTAATAAAAGAAGTGAAAGTGGGGCCGTTTAAATTTCGTAAGGTGCCCGTGTATATTTTTGATGATGACTATAATGTAACAGCTTATCCTACATTGGGAGGATTGCTGGGCAATGATATTATGCGTCGTTTCAATGTAGTATTTAACTACGCCGATCAGCTGGTTTGCATAAAGCCCAATACCCATTACAGGGAGGAGTTTGACTATTCCTACACAGGTTTGGGAATTTATGTAGTGGATAGATACATTAAGGTGGTAGATATTATAAAAGGATCGCCGGGTGATAGAGCAGGATTTAAACCTGATGATATTATCATCAGCATCGATAATAATTTCTCTAACGATATCCAGGCTTTCAAAACACAATTGCAACATGCCCGAACCACCCTGCGCATAGTGGTATTACGCAATGGAAATCCCGTAATGCTTAAACTTCATATTAAAAGCATCCTAAATTAATAGTATATGTATATTACAGGTTAAATGATCGCGTAACTATGAATATTCCTTTGTTTAAAAGGCTTCTTCAAAATCAATTGATTACGGAAGAAGAAATGACCTGCATCGAAAAACAGCAACACAAACCAGCTTCTGTTCATTGGGATTTACTTACACTTTTATATCTGGGTATTTTGCTGTTATGCTCAGGCTTAGGTGTGGTAGTGTATAAAAACATCGATACTATTGGGCATATGGCTATTATAACCTTTATAGCCTTAGCCTGTGCAGCCTGTTTTATCTGGTGTTTTAAAAAAGCGCCAGGCTTTTCACGCAGCAAGGTCAACTTTTCTCATGTGCTTAACGATTACCTGGTGTTGCTTGGAAGTTTGCTGCTGTTGGTGTGGGTAGGGTACATGCAATTTGCTTATGAAGTGTTTGGCTCCAGGTGGGGGCTTGCTACGTTTGTGCCCATGCTGTCTTTATTTGGTATAGCTTATTACTTCGATCATTTGGGAGTATTAAGTCTTGCTGTTACCAACCTGGCTGCCTGGGCAGGTATCACTGTAGCTCCTTTGCAATTTGCCAGTAACGACTTTAGTAATGAGCTGCTTATTTATACCGGTATTGCATTAGGTCTGGGTTTACTGCTCGCTATGTACATTACACACAAGTTAAAAGTGAAAGAACACTTTAGTAGTGTTTACCAACATTTTGGAATACACATTTTTCTAATCTCCTTGATGGCAGGATTATTTCACTACGAACACTGGATTGCTTTGTGGTTTTTGATCATATTGCTTGCCCTGTCTGTTTGTTACTGGCAGGCTGTTCAAACAAAATCCTACTACCTGTTGGTTGTAACTGCGTTATATGGCTATGTAACTGTTAGCTATGCCATAGTGTATGGCTTGTTAACTATGAGGGATGAGGGCATCATTTTAGCAATGATATATCTGATCGTTTCTGCTATTGCTTTAATCCTGATCCTTATTCATTACAACAAAAAATTCAAAGAGCATGCAAGCGTATAATTATTCAGATCTATTCAATAAAGCAGTACACGAGCAAGCTTCTGAAGCTTTTTTAGATGGGTGTTTGAGCGAGGAAAGCTATAAGAATGTATTAGCACAATCCCCTTCTACTTTATACACACCTAATTACTTTGTAAGAGTAGGCCTGTCCATACTTACTATTATTATACTGCTAGTGGCTTTTGGTTTGGGAGCGTTGGCGTTTTCTCAATTCCGTGAATCTGCGTTAAGAGTATTATGCATACTGGCTGCTTTGGGTGGCTATGGCGTTCTTGAAATGATGGTGAAGGAGAGAAAACTATATAATGCAGGTATAGATAATATTCTGATGATTTTTATTTTGTCGTGCATCGGCTGTGCTTTTATAGAAACAGTTGTTTCGCAAAGTATAGTGTGTTTCATGCTGACATTAGCAAGTGCCTGGCTTTGTGTCCGGTTTGCAGATGCATTGATGGGGCTGGTATCTTATGCTTGTTTTATACTGTTTATATTTTTATCCGCAGTCAGAGTATTGCCTGTGTTCCCGATGGTGCCATTGATATTGCTGATTGTATCCGGCGTTTTACATCTGTTTTTTAAAAAGAGGACTGGGGCTGGAGATAACGTGTTGTATAGCTATTGCTATCAGGCGCTTATTATTGCCACTGCCGTAGTCATGTATTTATCTGTTAACTTTTGGGTGGTAGACGAATGGATGAATGGTAATCTTTTTGCTTATGGTGATGGCGCTAATATTTTTGTTCCTGCCTGGGAAAGCACACTGCTTTGGGTGTTTACTTTTGGTATCCCGGTAGTATATTTATTTAACGGTATTCGCAAAAAAGACCTGGCACTAACCAGGGTGGGTGCGTGTTTGCTCATTGCATCTGTTTTAACCTTCAGAGAATATTTTCATGTAATGCCTTTTGAAGTGGCTGCTATTGTTGCCGGCCTTTTTCTGGTTTTGTTCAGCAGCTTTTTTATCAAATGGCTGAAACAACCCAGGGGAGGATTTGCATTTACAGATGCAGATAAGGATAGAAAAACATTGGTAGAAGCAGAAGCTACTATTCTGGCGCAGGCATTTGGAAAAAAAGCTACGCACATAAATCCTAATCAGTTATTTGGAGGGGGAAGTTCCGGGGGAGCTGGTGCTTCGGGAAACTTTTAAAAGAAAAAGAGCAGCTTATGGCTGCTCTTCTCTGTTAAAAAATATCTTCAGTTTTTCATTGAGGTAGTAAATGAGATCCTGGATGGTAGTATTTTTTCTTAAAAACTCATAGTCAGGTCTAAACCTACCCATAAAAAGGTTTAAAGAATCGCCTTTTAAACGTGTATAATAACCTACCGTTTCAGGGTTAAAGCGGTAGTCTATATAATGCTGTTGTTCCTGTTCTTCAAAGTGGTCGTAGGTTTGTTTACGTAAACGGTCTTTTTTGTTCCACTTCAGGTTAATGCCTAAGCCCGCACCTGAGCTGGCTTTTGTAAATGTTTTATCCCTGGGGCCAGCGTCTGCTAAAAACCTTTCTCTTCTATCGGCACTATCCTGTTGGTACTTACTGTAGCTGGTTGATTTTACGGTTACATCCAGTTTGGTTGCCAGGCGTGGTAATTCAATGTGGGTGGTATCAGGTAAATAAGGAAAGAAACGTAAGCTGTCTTGCCCGTAGCCAATAGCTGAAAACAAAAGCAAATCGCCTTTATTTACAGGAATAGCAAAAAAGCCCAGTTTATCTGTTTCTACTATTTGCTTGGTTTGCTGGTTGGTTACGGTAGCATTAACAATGGCGCTACCCATAGCACTATCTCTCAGGTAGCCGTAATATATTTTTTGGGTAGTTTGCGCCATGGTGCCAGCACAAAATGCGAATAATGTGATGACTGTCAGGCTAATATAGTGTAAGTGAGTGTGAGGCCTCTTTGTAACAGGCAGTAAATTCATGAACTGGTATAGTTTACGGCAAGATAAAGATATTCATATTTCATCGTTCTCATTGCATTGTTAAACTTTGTTCTGCCCGGCTTTGTCTTCCTTTCTGTGCTACGTTTAGTTTTACTATTTTGCAATTCTTTTCAATAGAATTTATGATAACATACAACCGTTTTGAATTAGATAATGGCCTGAGGGTGTTAGTGCATGAGGATACGGCTACGCCTATGGCGGTGGTAAATATTATGTACGATGTGGGGGCAAGAGACGAAAATCCGGCCCAAACAGGTTTTGCTCATCTATTTGAACACCTGATGTTTGGTGGTAGTATTCATATTCCGGATTACGACGAACCATTGCAGCGAGCTGGTGGCGAAAACAATGCTTATACAACAAACGATCTTACCAACTATTATTGCCAGTTACCGGCTCAAAACCTGGAAACGGCATTTTGGTTAGAAAGCGACCGCATGTTAAGCCTGGCCTTCACCAAAAAAAGCCTGGATGTACAACGAAAGGTGGTATGTGAGGAATTCAAAGAGAATTATATTAATAAACCATACGGAGATGTATGGCATAAATTACGCCACCTAGCCTACACAACACATCCTTATAAATGGATGACGATAGGTGATGAGTTAAGCCATATTGAGAATGCCAAGCTGGATGACGTGAAAAATTTCTTCTTCCGTCACTACCGTCCTGTAAACGCCATATTGGTAGTAGCAGGAAACGTGAAAACTGAAGAAGTAAAACGCCTGGCTGAAAAGTGGTTTGGCGATATTCCCATGGGCGAAAAGTATGTGCGCAACCTGCCCCAGGAACCTAAACAACAACAGGCCCGCAGGCTGGAAGTAGAAGCAGATGTGCCTTTAAATGCACTGTACAAAGCATGGCATATGGGCTCCCGCTTAAGCAAAGATTACTACGCAGCAGATTTAATCACTGAGGTGTTGGGTGGCGGCGCTTCTTCCCGTTTACACCATTCTCTGGTAAAACAGCAAAAACTATTCAGCAACCTGGAATGTTATCATTTTGGTACTATGGAGCCGGGGCTGGTAGCGATAGAAGGCAAACTGGTAAAAGGCGTAAAGCTGGAAGATGCAGAAAAAGCAGTAGAGGTAGAGTTGAACAGGATAAAGAGTGAGCTGGTAAATGATACAGAACTGGAAAAAGTAAAAAACAAAACGGAAAGCATCATTGCCTTTGAAGACATGAGTGTAATGAGCCGTGCCAACAGCCTTGCATTTTACGAGCTTACCGGCGATGTGGAGCTAATTAATGAAGAGCTGGGTAAATACCAGGCAATTACTACAGAAGATATTCTTGCCCACAGCAAGGAAATCTTTGATGAAAATAATAGTAGCACTTTATACTATAACAGTAAAAATTAAGCACCGCTTTTCACCAAGTGGTTAAGATAAAATATGATTGACAGAAAAAAGAGTCCTGCTATATATGATGCGGTTGAGTTTGATTTAAAACTGAAACCGTGCGAGAAATATACGCTGGATAACGGTGTGCCTGTGTATGCGGTAAATGCCGGTGAGCAGGATGTGGTAATGGTTGAATTTGTATTTTTTGCAGGAAACTGGTACGAGAACCAAAATATTCTGGCAGCCTCTACCAACTTTTTATTAAAAAACGGCACTCAACATAAAACAGCATTAGAAGTAAATGAACACTTTGAGTTTCACGGTGCTTATTTAAATCGTCATTGCTACAATGAAACTGCTACAGTAACACTGCATTGCTTAAGCAAACATTTGCCACAGTTATTGCCTGCTATTGCAGAAGTATTGACAGAATCTGTATTTCCAGAGGAAGAGCTGGCTATTTACAAGCAAAACCAGAAACAACGTTTAGAGGTAAGCTTAAAAAAATGCGACTTTGTAGCCAACCGTTTAATTGACGATTATTTATACGGTATAGAACACCCTTATGGTAAGTATACTACAGCGCCCGATTACGATGCTGTTGAGCGCGAGCAGCTATTGGCGTTTTATCAGCAATACTACACCAAAGGAAAGTGTGTTGTTTTTACCGCAGGTAAACTGCCAGCTGATATTCAGCAACAACTGAATTCCGCTTTTGGCCATTTGCCATTTAATCAGCAGGAGATACCGGAAGTAACACATGCTGTAAAGCCGGCAGTAGAAAAAAAATACAATATCATCAATGATGCTTCAGGTGTGCAGGGCGCTATCCGTATTGCACAGCCTTTTCCTAACAGGCATCACCCGGATTTTATTAAAGCGCAGGTGCTGAATAATGTTTTCGGTGGCTTCTTTGGCTCAAGGTTGATGAGCAATATCCGTGAAGACAAAGGGTATACTTACGGTATACATAGCTATTTACAAAACCATATTCACCAGAGTGCATGGATGATCAGTACCGAAGCAGGTCGGGATGTGTGTGCAGCTACTATTGAAGAGGTATATAAAGAAATGCAGCGTCTGAGAGACGAGCCTATTGAGAAAGATGAACTGGACCTGGTGAGAAACTATATGATGGGTAGCATACTCGGAGATTTAGATGGCCCCTTCCAGATTATTTCACGCTGGAAAAACTATGTATTAAACAATCTTACCGAAAGCTATTTTTATAATAATCTGCAAACCATCAGAACTATCAGTGCTGAAGAGTTGCAGGCGCTGGCTCAGAAATACCTTCAGCCAGAAGCGTTTTATGAATTAACGGTTGTTTAAAAATGTATACGTATGGGAAAATTTATTGGTAAATTACTGGTAACCGCACTAGCTGCGTTAATTGTATCATACCTTTTGCCCGGCGTTAAAATAGATAGCGGCACCAGCGCCATGTTAGTGGCACTGGTGCTGGCTTTATTAAATGGCTTTGTAAAGCCTTTCCTTGTTGTTCTTACTATTCCCATTACCTTGTTAACAATGGGGTTGTTTTTACTGGTTATTAATATTGTGATAGTAAAGTGGACGGCCAGCATTGTACCCGGTTTTACAGTAGTAAACTGGTGGGCAGCGTTATGGTTTAGTTTGTTACTCACATTTGTAACCGCTCTTATCGAAAGCCTTATTAACCGCACACAGTCAAACGAATAACCAGGAGGAAGGTTGTTATGTATTTCGACAGAAAATCATGGAGTAACGAACAACTGGTGGCTATTTACCGCCAGCTGTTACTGCCCCGCCTGATAGAGGAAAAAATGCTGATACTGCTAAGGCAGGGTAAAATCAGCAAGTGGTTTAGTGGCATAGGTCAGGAAGCCATAGCAGTAGGCAGCACCTTTGCATTGGATACGGATGAATGGATTATGCCCTTACACCGCAACCTGGGTGTATTTACTTCGCGTAACATGCCTTTACACCGCTTGTTTGCACAATGGCAGGGTAGCGAAGAAGGATACAGCAAAGGGAGGGAGCGTAGCTTCCATTTCGGATCAAAACAACATCATATCTGTGGCATGATCTCCCATCTTGGGCCACAACTGGCCATTGCAGATGGTGTATCGCTTGCCAATGTGTTAGAAGGTAAACAGAAAGTAGCCCTGGCGTTTACCGGGGACGGTGGCACCAGCGAAGGCGATTTTCACGAAGCGCTGAATGTGGCTGCTGTATGGGATTTACCCGTTATTTTTTTAATAGAGAACAATGGCTATGGTTTAAGCACACCGGTGAACGAACAATACCGTTGCGCTACCCTGGCCGACAGGGCCGTAGGATACGGCATGAAAAGCATTACTATCAACGGCAATAATATTCTCAATGTAATTGAAGCGGTTACTAATGCGCGGGAGTACTGTTTGCGTGATCAAAAGCCCTATTTAATAGAGTGTGTTACTTTTCGCATGCGTGGTCATGAAGAAGCCAGTGGTATTAAATATGTTCCGCAGGAATTGCTGAACAAATGGGCAAAGCAAGATCCCGTTGCACAATACGAGCACTATTTACTGCGCGAAGGAATTCTGCAGTTAGAAGATGTGGAAGCAGCGCGCAACAGTATAAAAACCTATATCGAGTCTGAACTTGCTTTAGCAGACAAAGCGGCTCCTGTTGTAGTAAATACGCAGAAGGAACTGGATGATGTATATGCCCCGGTTACAGCAAGTGTTTTGCCGGATGCCGCCGCCTATACATCCCGTTTATCTCCTGGCGTGGAATCCAGGTTTATAGATGCGGTTTCAGATGCCCTGTATCAATCTATGCAACGTTATTCCAACCTGGTGTTAATGGGCCAGGACATTGCAGAGTATGGTGGAGCCTTTAAAATAACAGAGGGTTTTGTACAGGAGTTTGGAAAAGCAAGGGTACGTAATACGCCATTATGCGAAAGCGCTATACTGGGTGCAGCGCTGGGGCTAAGCTTGCAAGGGTTTAAAAGCATGGTGGAAATGCAGTTTGCCGATTTTGTTTCTGTTGGTCTTAACCAGATTGTAAACAACCTTGCCAAAATATATTACCGCTGGGGGCAGCAGGCTGATGTGGTGGTAAGGCTGCCCACAGGGGGCGGGGTAGGTGCTGGCCCGTTTCATTCTCAAAGCAACGAAGCCTGGTTTGTACATACACCAGGCCTGAAAGTAGTATACCCATCAACAGCAGAAGACGCTAAAGGCCTGTTGATTGCTGCTATCAACGATCCCAACCCGGTATTGTTTTTCGAGCATAAGGCTTTATACCGAAGCATTGCCGGCCCGGTGCCAACAGAGTATTACGAGGTACCCATAGGCAAAGCCAGGCAGGTGCAAACCGGAACAGACGTTAGTATCATTACTTACGGAGCTGGTGTACATTGGGCTACTGCTTACGCAAAAGAGAATACCGGCATCAGCATAGATATACTGGACTTACGAACGCTGTTGCCTATTGACTATGATGCTATAAAAGAGTCGGTAGAAAGAACGGGCAAAGTACTGGTGTTACATGAAGACACTTTAACCGGCGGTATAGGTGGCGAAATAGCAGCCTGGATAGGCGAGCATTGTTTTGATAAACTGGATGCCCCGGTAATGCGTTGTGCTTCGCTGGATACTCCTGTTCCGTTTAATACGGCCTTAGAACAAAACTTCCTGGCAAAAAGCCGTCTGGCAGAATACATCAACAAGTTAATCTTCTATTAATACACCAACTCACTCCCCTCATTATTAGTAGTGTTTTAAGTACCTTTAGAAAAAAAGGAAGGCTTTGATAAAGATTTATTTACCGTACCGGGCAAAGTATAATCAGATGCAGCGGGTGCTGGCAGCTGATGTGGGAGGAACTAAAGTGAACATGGCTTTATGCTATGTAACAGACGAGAAAATTGAAATTATACATTCGGTAAAGTATGCATCGCAACAGTATGCTTCTTTTACGGATATTATTAAGGCATTCTTAGCCGAAGAAAAGGTAGAACAGCCGGATAAAATAGGTATTGGCGTTGCCGGGCCTGTTATCGATAACACGGTGGAGTTTACCAACCTCAATTGGGTGGTAAGTGCTAAAGAGATAGCCGAAGTGGCGGGTGTGCCGGTAGAGCATGTGGCATTGATCAACGACCTGGAAGCTACAGCATACGGACTGCCTTGTTTATCAGACGATGATATTTTAACTATACATGCCGGCGAACCGGGCCATTCCGGCAATGCAGCTATTATAGCTCCCGGAACAGGCTTAGGAGAAGCGGGTTTGTTTTACGACTCCAATGGCTATCATCCTTTTGCCACAGAAGGCGGGCATTGCGAATTTGCCCCTCGTACAGAAATGGAAGCACAGTTGTTTAGTTACCTTAAAGTAAAGCACCGCAGGGTAAGCTGGGAGCATGTGGTGGCCGGACCAGGCATTTACCGTCTGTATTATTTTCTGCGCGATGTGCTGAAAAGAGAAGAGCCGGAGTGGCTGAAAAAGGAAATAGAAGAAAAAGGCGACCCCTCAGCAGTTATTAGCGAAGCCGGGTTACAAAAAAGGGCTCCTATTTGCGAAGAAGTGATGCAGCTGTTTGTGCAACAATTGGCAAGGGAAGCCAGTAGCCTTGTGTTAAAGATGAAAGCTACCGGTGGATTGTTTTTTGGAGGTGGCATTCCTCCCAAAATTTTACCGCTGTTAAAAGATCCTAATTTTTACGAAACCTTCATCGATTGCGGTCGTATGCAGGAATTAGTGGCTAAAGTGCCGGTAAAAATTATCCTGAACGATAAAAGTGCGTTATACGGTGCGGCTTATTATGGGGCTTATGGCTTGTAAGGCTTTTCGGCTGCCAATATAAAAGCATCGGTATATACGGGCAATTCTGCCCGATAAAAAAGGTAGTTTTAATCATTCTTTTCCTCCCGGAAAAGCTAATGAGAAAACAAACTACATACGCATGAAAAAATGGACTACGCTGTTGGTGGGGTGTGCTATTACACTTCACCTTACAGCACAGGAAACTTTTCCTGTCAATGGCGTGGCAGACAAGCGCGAAGGCTGTTATGCTTTCACGCATGCCACAATCGTAAAAGATGGCCAAACTACACTGCAGGACGCAACGTTAATTATCCGGAAAGGCAAAATTATTTCAGCGGGGTCCGGAGCCGCAATTCCCAAAGACGCAGTTGTTATTGATTGTAAGGGTAAGTTCATCTACCCGTCGTTTATTGACATCTACAGTGATTATGGCGTAGGAACGCCACAACGCGACCGTGGTGCCGGTTTCGATTTTCGCGCACCTGCACAGCTAACTTCTAATCAAAAAGGCGCTTATGGCTGGAACCAGGCATTGCGTACCGATGTAGAAGCTGCTAAAATTTTTGCAGTAGATAACACTAAAGCAAAAAGCCTGCGGGAAGCAGGTTTTGGCACCGTGCTTTCTCACCAGAAAGATGGTATTGCCCGTGGTACAGGCGTAGTGGCTACCCTGGCCGAGGAAAAAGAAAACCTGGTAATTGTAAAAGAAAAAGCTTCTGCACATTACTCTTTAAACAAAGGCATATCTACACAAAGCTACCCCAGCAGTATGATGGGCTCTATTGCTTTGTTACGGCAAACCTACCTGGATGCACAATGGTATAAAAACAATCCCACAGCCGAAGGCGTAAACCTGAGCCTGAAATACTGGAACGAGCAGCAAAGCCTGCCACAGATATTTGACGCAGGAGGTAAATGGAATGATGTACGTGCCGATAGAATAGGAGATGAGTTTGGTGTACAGTACATTATAAAAGGCGGTGGCGATGAATACCAGCGTTTAAAGGAAATAAAAGCTACCAATGCAGCCTTTATTTTACCGCTGAACTTTCCACAGGCAATGGATGTAGAAGATCCTAACGATGCCCGTTTTGTGTCGCTGGAAGATATGAAACACTGGGAAATGGCGCCAGCCGAAGCAGGCCTGTTTGAAAAAGAGAACATTACTTTTTGTTTAACCAGCGCCGACTTAAAAGACAGCAAACAGTTTTTAACTAACCTGCGCAAAGCGATAGAGTACGGGTTAACAGAAAACAGAGCGCTGGAAGCGCTTACCAAAACACCTGCTACTTTGCTGGGTGTATATGATAAAGTAGGTAGCCTGGATGCTGGCAAACTGGCCAACTTCATTATCACCTCTGGACCGGTGTTTAAAGAGAACACTACCTTATTTCAAAACTGGGTACAGGGCAATGAATATGATGTAAAAAATGAAGGCTGGAACACGCTTACAGGTACTTATACTGTGACTGTAACCAGTGCAGCTGGTACTCAAAAAACATACAACCTGCTGGTGAAAAGTGAAAATGCAGCCAGCATTATTGCTGCCGACACAATTACCGCACGTTTCAGTTTTGATGGTAAGCTGGTAAAGCTGGGCTTTTCCGAAACCAAAAGATCCAGAACCGGCATACGCTTAAGCGGCGTTAGCAATGGAACTACCTGGCAAGGCAATGGAACAGACACTGCCGGTAACAGCGTGTTATGGACTGCCAGCTTTGTAAAAGCAGCAGAAGAAAAATCTGACAGTGCTAAACGCAAACCGCCGGTTCGTTTGGGAGCTATCACTTATCCTTTTGATGGTTATGGATGGGAGCAATTGCCCAGGCAACAAACACTGCTTATTAAAAACGCAACAGTTTGGACCAACGAAAAAGAAGGAAAATTAGAAGGCGCGGATGTGCTGGTGAAAAACGGAAAAATTACCCAGGTAGGTAAAAATCTGTCCGATGCCGGCGCTACTGTTATAGATGGTACAGGTAAGCATCTTACCGCAGGCATTATAGATGAACACTCACACATTGCTACTTCTTCTATTAACGAAGGCGCACAAAGTGTAACATCTGAAGTGCGTATTGCTGATAATCTTAATCCTGATGACATTAACATCTATCGCCAGTTAAGCGGTGGTGTTACCTCTTCTCATATTTTACATGGTTCTGCCAATACCGTAGGCGGACAAACGCAGCTGATTAAATTACGTTGGGGCTTCAATGATGATGAACTGAAATTTAAAGGGGCCGATCCTTTTATCAAGTTTGCATTAGGGGAGAACGTAAAACGTACCACTTCTCAAAACAACAACCGCTTCCCCGATACCCGTATGGGGGTAGAGCAGGTGCTGGTAGATGCTTTTCAACGTGCTACCGACTATCAGAATGCTTTAAAAGGTGCTGATGGTAAAAATGTACGTAGAGATCTGGAGTTGGAAGCGCTGTCTGAAATCCTGAACAAAAAACGTTTCATTACCTGTCACTCTTATGTGGCAAGTGAAATCACATCTACTATTCGTGTAGCGGAGAAGTTTGGTTTTACCCTCAACACTTTCACACACATCCTGGAAGGTTATAAGGTAGCAGACAAAATGAAGGCACACGGTTCTAATGCTTCTACTTTCAGCGACTGGTGGGCTTATAAAATGGAAGTACAGGATGCCATGGCTTACAACGCTGCTATTATGCAGAAAATGGGTCTGAACGTATGTATCAATTCCGATGATGCCGAAATGGCGCGCCGCTTAAACCAGGAAGCAGCCAAAACCGTTAAGTATGGTGGTGTTAGCGAAGAAGAAGCACTGAAAATGGTAACATTAAATCCAGCCAAAGCTTTACACGTTTCAGACAAAGTAGGAAGTATTAAAGTAGGTAAAGATGCCGACCTGGTGTTATGGAGCAATCATCCGTTAAGCATTTATGCAATGGCTGAAAAAACCATTGTAGATGGCACTATCTTCTTCGACAGGGAAAAAGATGCGCAAATGCGTGTGGCTATTGCTGCGGAAAGAAACCGTTTAATCAACAAAATGCTGGGCGAGAAAAAGAGTGGGGCTGCTATGGCGCCTGCCAGACCAAGCTTTAACATTATTCTCAGTTGTGGCGATCACGACCATCATGATGGCCTGATTACCATTGACGCAGGTGATGATGAGTAAACGTTACTATTGACTTCAAAACAAATTGAAATGAAAAAAACATTCCTACATATAAGTTTGCTGCTTCTGCTGGCTGGTACGGCAAAGGCACAGGAAGATGTATATCCTGCCAAAGAATATAAAGGCAAGCTGTTTATTACCAATGGAACCATACATGTTGGTAACGGGCAGGTAATTGAAAACGGCACTATCGAAGTAGAAAATGGTAAAATAGTGCGTGTGGGTACAGACATAGCCGTGCCATCCGGTGATGTAAAAGTGTTTAATGCGCAAGGCAAGCAGGTATATCCTGGTTTAATATTACCGGTAACCGATTTAGGTTTAAAAGAAATAGCCAACGGTGTTCGTGGTAGTAATGATTACAAAGAGCTGGGTGATTTTAATCCAAGTGTGCGTAGCATTGCTGCTTACAATGCCGATTCTAAAATAACAGGCACCTTACGTGCCAACGGTATATTACTGGCTTGCGTTACACCACAAGGCACCGTTATCAGCGGTTCGTCTTCCGTTGTGCAATTGGATGCCTGGAACTTTGAAGATGCCGCTTATAAAATTGACAATGGCATACACCTGGATATGCCCAGCTTTATTACACGCCCCAACCGTTTTGCTATTATGATGGGTATGGGCAGAGAGCAGGGCGATGCGGCTAAGCAGGCATTGGAAAAACTGGAAAGTATTAAAAACTTTTTCCGCGAAGCAAAAGCCTACCTGGGCGAATCTTCTCACAAGGAAACCAATATTAAATTCCTGGCCTTACAGCCTTTATTCGAGAAAAAGCAAAAGCTGTTTGTGCATGGCGACCAGGTAAAACAAATGATGGCCGCTATTGATTTTGTAAAAGAGTTTGGCTTTGAAGTGGTAATTGTAGGTGGCAGTGAAAGCTGGCAAATTGCAGGCTTACTGCAACAGAACAATATTGCTGTTATCCTCAACGACGAGCATGCTTTACCTTCTACAGAAGATGATGATGTTGATCAACCATATAAAACGCCTTACCTGTTGCAAAAAGCAGGTGTGTTATTTGCGCTGAACGATGAGCATGACGAAAGCCGTTACCGCAATCTGCCATTCAATGCAGGTACAGCTGCTGCTTATGGTTTAACCAAAGAACAGGCGTTACAGGCCATTACGCTAAACGCTGCTAAAATATTAGGTGTAGCAGATAAAACCGGTTCGCTGGAAGCCGGGAAAGATGCTAACATTGTAATAAGCGAAGGGGATATCCTGGACATGAAAACCAGCCTGGTTACCAAGGCTTTTATACAGGGGCGTGATGTAAGCTTGCAAAACAAGCAAACCCAGTTATTTGAGCGGTATAAGTATAAATATGGTCTATAAATAATAGGAAAGAATAAAACAACGAGGGCTGCTCATCACGATGAGCAGCCCTCGTTGTTTTACCGCCTGATAAACGATAGTTCGTAAAAGCTTTTATTGCTGTTGTGAAGCCCGCTTATAATGTTCAAAAACAGCATCTGTTCTTTCCTTAATCCTATTCAGGTAACTACCAGCTTCAATCAATTGCTGCATGGTGCCACCACCGGAATACTGTTCTTTGCTAATCAGCTCTACCAGTTTGGTTTCACTGTCGCGGTAAACAAGCCATGCGCGTTGGGCGGCTATTAAAACTGGCCTGTCGGCTGGCGTTAAAGTTACCAGCAGCTGTTTATAATACTTATTCAGCAAGCTATCGTATTTCTCTGCTGCTTCATAAGTAGCAGTGCGCATACCTGCTGTGCTGAAATCGTAATCCATGTACTTTTTCATGTACCTGTTTACCCGAAAAGTGTCCAGTATAAACTCTGTTTCGGTATCACTGGTTTTGTTTTGCTTCAACCTGGCCGCGAAGGCAGTTTCTTCCTTTTTCACTTCCTGCTGTATGGCATTACTCATGGCAGGTGTTACTTCAACAGGTAAAGCGGCAGATTGTGCATAACCTGTAGCATTGGTAAACAAAAGGCCAACAAGCAGAAAAAATCGGTTATTCATATTGTCTTACATGTTTAATGGCCCATGGGCGGGTATGGGCCACTTTGTTTAAGGGATGCTAAAGATACCATATCCTGTTTCGCAAAATAAATTTGTCCTTTGATGCCAAAAATGTATAAATTGACGGCCAATTACGAGTACGTTTTTTTAAACCCTTGTTAGTTTTGTTCAATAAATAGTTTTGCCCTAAACATGAAACCCGGTATTAAAAAGGCTGTCAATCTCTCGGCTTTTACTTTGCTTTTCTTTGTAGGTGGCATACTCCTGTATGGTAGCCTGTACAGCCTGGTTGTTAAACTGGTTAAAATCTTCACGAAAGGTGGTGTAACTTTTCAGGGCGACTTTCCCATGCTGTTTATTCACAGCCTGCTTTTTGGGCTGGTATTCTGCGTTATTCCGGGATGCGTTTTTATTTGTCACCAGATATTAAAAGGTCGCTCGGTAAAAGACTATGCCTGGACCTGTGCTTTATACCTTGTATTTTTTGTTACAGCCTTTTGGGGTGTATGCGATTTTGAAAGCTTTTTTATTGTCGCCTCTTCCGATCCGCATAAACGTAACGAAATCTTGTTTCACAACGTAAAGGATGTGCACCTAAATGGTATTTTCATCATTGCCATTATCCTGGCTACCATTTTCACTTCTTTTGCTAATATGATCAAGTGGTTAAGAGCACCCAAACCCAAGCCTAAGGCAAAGGGGAAACCCAAGCCGAAGCCGGTTGTTCAGCCAAGTAGCCCTTTTTAGGTTTGTTTAGGGAAATTCAACCAAAAAAGCGTACTTTTGCACAGATTTTTTTGCAACAGCATTCAGTAATCAAGATATATTCTGTTACACCTCAGCTCTGTACACTGTAGTCTTCTTTTCTCCATGCCTGCATTCTTATTAGGTAACTTATTTACTGTCTTGAGGTTATCCAGGATGGTTTTATAATATTTAAACCAATAGGTGCTATGACAACAGAACAAATTGAAAAGTTCATTTCTCCGGAGCATATCTCTAAAAAGCCTGTCCGCATCAGTTTTAAAACCCGTAATAATGTTGTGGGTCTGTTCCTTGATGTGGCTGACTTTAACGACTTAAAGGCTAAAAACTTTTGGCGTGTGGTATTAGAGTCCAATATTGAAGATTGGAAAAAGTCGCAAAACATGAGCCTGGCCCGTATTTTTAACGGTGCCGAGTTTACGCGTCTAGCTCCTTTTAACGAGAAGTAAAATCACACTGTCGTGTGAAGCGGTTTATGTAGCAAGGGTAATATAGCATATCAAAGGCAAACTATATTACCTTCGTTGCATGAGTAAAAAACTGTTTTTGCTGGATGCCATGGCGCTCATTTACCGCGCTTATTATGCCTTGATACGTAGTCCGCGTATTACCACCAAAGGAAAGAACACCAATGCCCAGTTTGGGTTTACGAACACGTTATTTGACCTCATCAATAAAGAAAAACCAACCCACCTGGCGGTTTGTTTTGATACGCATGCCCCTACAGAAAGGCATATCGATTTTACCGACTACAAAGCCAACAGACAGGAAGCTCCGGAAGACCTGCTGGCCTCTATTCCTGATATTCAACGCATTATCCGCGGCTTCAATATCCCCTGCGTAGAGCTGGATGGTTATGAAGCGGATGACGTAATTGGCACACTGGCCTGGCAGGCAGCAGATGCCGGTTACGAGGTGTACATGGTTACTCCCGATAAAGATTATGGCCAGCTGTTAATTCATCCCAATGTATTTATTTACAAACCTCCGTATATGGGCAGCAAGGAAGAGATCCTGGATGCCCAAAAGGTGTGTGAAAAATGGGACATTGCCAGGGTAGAACAAGTGGTAGACATTCTGGGTTTAATGGGTGATGCTGTAGATAACATTCCGGGTATTCCGGGTGTAGGAGAGAAAACTGCTGCCAAGCTGCTGAAAGAGTTTGACAACCTCGAAAACGTACTGGCCAATGCCGATAGCATTAAAGGTGCACTGGGCGAGAAGGTGAGAAACGGCAGGGAAAGTGCTATCATCAGTAAAAAGCTGGCTACCATTATTACCAATGTGCCTGTGCAGTTTCACGAAGAAGATTACATGCTGAAAGCCTGGAATAACCAGGAGTTGATTGATTCGTTTACCGAACTGGAATTTAAAACACTAGGCAAGCGCATTTTAGGTGATTCTTTTAACGCGTTTCAAACAGCGCCTGCCGGTGTTCAAACCGATTTATTTGGTAATGCAGTAGAACCCAAAGGAACTGCCAAAGACGAAGAAAGCCTGGTGGCTGCCGGCAGCGGATTCAATGCAGATAAGAACATCAACAACACCCCACACGCTTATCATTTACTGGATACGGCAGAGAAGATACAGGCTTTTGTAAACAAAGCTATTGAACAAACAGAAGTATGCTTTGATACAGAAACTACCGGGCTGGATGCCAATGAGGCCGAGCTGGTAGGCATGAGCTTTTCCTATACACCTGCGGAAGCTTATTACATACCTTGCCCTGCTAACAGGGAAGAAACGTTGGCAGTGTTACAGCTGGTAAAACCATTGTTTGATGCACCTTCTATTACCTGGATTGGGCAGAACCTGAAGTTTGACCTGCTGATGCTGAAATGGTATAACATGGAGCTGAAAGGTAACCTGTACGATACCATGCTGGCGCACTATGTAGTAGAACCGGAAGGCCGCAGAAGCATGGACCTGCTAAGTGCGCAATACCTCGGTTACGAGCCGGTACATATTGAAGAGCTGATTGGTAAAAAAGGAAAGCAGCAAGGTAACATGCGTGATGTGCCTGTTGAAAAAATAACAGACTATGCTGCGGAAGATGCAGACATCACTTTGCAATTAAAGCATGCCCTGCACCCGCAATTAAAGTCTAAAGAAGTAGAGCGCGTATTTTATGAAGTGGAAAACCCACTGGTAAAAGTGCTTACCGCCATGGAGTTTGAAGGGGTGAAAGTAGATACCGACTTTTTAAAAGAATATTCCAAACAACTGGAAATAGAAGCCAAACAGTTTGAAGAGAATGTATATACCGCTGCTGGTGTACGTTTTAACCTGTCATCACCCCGTCAGTTAGGAGAAGTGCTGTTTGATAAGTTAAAGCTGGACCCTAAAGCGAAGAAAACCAAAACAGGCCAATATGCTACGGGTGAAGATGTGCTGTTAAAACTGGCAGCTAATAACCCTATAGTGGATGATATTTTAGGTTACCGTGAGTTAACCAAATTGAAAAGCACATACGTAGATGCTTTGCCGGAAATGATCAACAGCAAAACCGGTCGTGTGCACACTTCTTACGCACAGGCAGTAGCAGTAACCGGTCGTTTAAGCAGTAACAATCCTAATCTGCAAAACATTCCTATCCGTACAGACAGGGGCCGCGAAATAAGAAAAGCATTTATTCCGCGCGATAGTGATCATACGCTTATCAGCGCTGACTATTCACAAATTGAATTACGCGTAATAGCAGCTATCAGTGGCGACCCGAATATGTGCGAAGCGTTTAAACAAGGCAGGGATATTCACACCGCTACTGCTGCCAAAGTGTATGGCATTGCGGATGAAGAAGTGACAAAAGAACAACGTTATAAAGCCAAGAGTGTAAACTTTGGAATCATATACGGACAAGGTGCTTTTGGTCTTGCCGATAACCTGGGCATCAGCCGCACAGAAGCAAAAGAAATTATTGACAACTATAAGAAAGAATTTTCGGGCATTACCAGGTACATGGACGACATGATCAACTTTGCCAAAGAACATGGGTATGTACAAACATTAATGGGCCGCAAACGTTGGTTAAGAGATATCAACTCTTCTAACTTTACCGTGCGTGGCTTTGCCGAGCGAAATGCTATTAACTCTCCTATACAAGGCACTGCTGCCGACATGGTGAAGATGGCCATGATTCGCATTCAGGCGGTGATGGAAAAAGAAAAGCTACGCAGCCGCATGATTTTACAGGTGCATGATGAATTAGTGTTTGATGCGCATAAGGATGAACTGGACATGTTAAAGCCCCTGATATTGGAAAACATGCAGCAGGCATTGCTGCTGCCTAACGAGGTGCCTGTAGTGGCCGAATTGGGCTCCGGCTTTAACTGGCTGGAAGCGCACTAGAATGTAACACTATGAAATGTTCACGTTAGTTATTCGATTGTAAATATGATTGTTGTTATTCAATGTAAAGACCAGGTAGGACTGGTTTCTGCCATATCCGGTGTTATGGCGGAGGAAAAGATAAATATCGTTTCCATGCGCGAGCATGTGGATACGCAAAATAACCGTTTTTTTGCCCGGCTTGTTTTACAACAGCCGGCCAATGAAGCAGCTTTACACAGCAAGCTACAAGCGGTTTTGCCAGATGACGCCGTTATTCATATTACCCTGCAACCCAATAAAAAAATTGTAGTGCTGGTTACGAAAGAATATCATTGCCTGGGCGATATATTACTGCGTAACCACTTCAATACCCTGGGGGCAACGGTGCAATGTGTAATTGGTAACCATACCACATTACAGGATATTTGCCGTCGTTTTGATGTGCCTTTTCACCTGGTATCGCACGAGCAGGGTAGCAAAGATATATTTGAACAATTCCTGGTAAACACTATACAACAGTACGAAGCCGATTACCTGGTACTGGCTAAGTTTATGCGCATACTGTCGCCCGATTTTGTGGCGCGTTATCCTATGCGTATTATCAACATTCACCATTCTTTCTTACCCGCTTTTATCGGTGCTAACCCTTATCGCCAGGCATATGAACGTGGTGTAAAACTGATAGGTGCTACTGCGCATTTTGTTACCAACGATCTGGACGAGGGGCCAATTATCACCCAGCAAATTATTCCGGTTAACCACTCGCTCACAGCAGCTGACATGGTAAAAGCAGGCAAGGAAATTGAAACTGCCGTATTGGCCAAAGCCCTGCAACTGGTAATGGATGATAAGGTGCTGGTGTTTAAAAACAAAACCATTGTGTTTGATGTATAAACAGATTGTTGACTTCTTATTTCATTTACAATTGCCTTTTCAGCTACCACCTGAAGTAGGTGTGCTGGATGTGCATAAGAACCCAATCATACAACAAACCTGTTCCACCTTTTACAAAAAATTCTACACTACCAACACGCCGCGGCACATGCTTATCGGAATTAACCCCGGAAGGTTTGGCGGTGGCGTAACTGGCATCCCTTTCACAGATCCTATCCGCCTGGAAAGAGATTGCGGTATAGCCAACGACTTTGAAAGAAAACAGGAACTCTCTTCTGTTTTCATGTACGATATGATCAACGCCTACGGCGGCGCTAAAGCCTTCTATCACGATTTTTATATCACTTCTATCAGCCCACTCGGATTTGTAAAACACGGAAAGAACCTTAACTACTACGATGATCCCGCGCTCAAAAACAGCATAGAACCTTTTGCTGTAGACTGCATCAACCTGCAGTTATCATGGGGCATGAAGCGGGATATTGGTTTTTGCATAGGCGAAGGCGAGAATGTCAAGTACCTGCGTAAGCTCAATGCTGTGCATCAGTGGTTTGAGGAGATAAAAGCAGTGCCACATCCCCGCTTTATTATGCAGTATAAAACGAAGCAGAAGCAGGAGTATGTTGAGAAGTATCTGCAGATATTGGGAAGTAAATAGTCTTTATATTCTATACTGTCCATTGTTAGAAAACTTATTATTTCCAGGCAGTACTAATTTCACCTAAATGCGCAGCATGCTTCGCTTTTGTTGTTTATTTTCATTTTTTGAGGTAAATTTATAATCAAAAGCGAAGTATAATGCGTAATGACGCAGAAGAATTAGGGAGCATAATTCGTAAAAGACGAGAGTTGTTAGGGTTATTACAGCCTGATTTAGCCGATGTTGCTGGTATTAGTACCCGTACCATCCAACTGGTTGAGCAGGGTAAGGGTAATCCGTCACTGGAAACTTTGTATAAATTAATTCATCCATTAGGGTTGACTTTTAAAGTGGAATTGAAAAGCGCATCTGAAAACAATAAATCATGAGAGCTGCACAGGTATTATTTAATGGCATATTAGCGGGTATATTGTCTAAAGAGCGAGGCGTTTACCGTTTTGTGTATGACAAGGGCTATTTGAATGATAAAGAAAATAAGCCTGTTAGCCTTACGCTTCCATTTCAGGAAGAGCCTTATGAAAGCAGTGTGCTATTTCCTGCATTTGTGAACATGCTTAGTGAGGGTTCCAACAAAGACATACAAAACAGGTTATTGAAAATTGACAAAGACGACTATTTTAGTTTGTTACTGGCTACAGCCGGTAATGACAATATTGGTCCGTTAACTATAAAGGAATTGAATGCCGCTACCGGAAATTAAATATTGCTCCTGTACACTTCAGCCAGGCTTCGCTACTTACAGCGCTGCCGGACAACTGGCTTTGTTTGGCAGCCGTACTAAAAATGTATCACATATATTACCTTTTGGGTCGCCTGGCAAAAGCAATGAGCTAACCCGTTCCTATAATGAAAAAAGAAAAGTGATAAGTATTAGTGGGGTTCAGGAGAAATACTATTTGCAACTGAACAAGAATACCTTATCACTGGGCGATAGAGCAGGTTCGCATATTTTAAAACCCATACCCACTGTAAGGCTGGAAAGGGTAAGTGACTTACCTGCTAATGAGCATGTAAGTATGCAAATTGCCAGGCAGGTGTATGGTATTAACACAGCATCATGCGGCATTATTTTTTTTGAAGATGGCGAGCCGGCATATATCACACGCCGCTTTGATTTTAAGCCTGATGGGAGCGGAAAATATCGCCTGGAAGATTTTGCCGCTTTGCTCTCTAAAACACCAGAAAGAGAAGGGGATGTATTTAAATATAATGCTGCCTACATCGACATTGCTCAACAAATACAACGATATGCAGCTGCTGCACCGGTTGTGCTACTGGAATTTTTTCGAATAGTGGTGTTTAATTACCTGATAGGTAACGGCGACGCACATTTGAAAAACTTCTCTCTCATGGAAACAGAACAAGGGGACTTTATACTGTCACCTGCTTATGATCTGCTATGTACAGCTCTGCATATTGATGATAGTAAGCTGGCATTGCACAATGGCTTATATCCGGGTGATTATGAAGAAAAGTCGTATGCCACTTTTGGAACCTATACGCGTGCGTCCTTTATCGTTTTTGCAGAAATGATAGGTATTAACACAGCGGTAGCTACAAAAGTGGTAGATAAGATTATCAAAGGAGTGCCTGATGCAATTGCTTTAATAGATCGTAGCTTTTTAAGTGAAGATGCCAAGTATAACTATATAAACATATTGAAAGATAGGCAGAGGTGTTTGTTACTAAGTGAATCAGCTGAATAATGACTTTATTTTTTCGCCCGAGAGTTGGTGGAAATGCCCAGAGAGTTGTGGCATTTGTCCAGACAACTCCCTGGAATGGCCAGAAGGTTGTGGCATCCTTTCAGGCAACTCCCTGATTTGTCCAGAGAGTTCCCTGAGCATTCCAGGCAACTCCCTGAAATAGCCAGAAGGTTGCCTGAGCCCTATGAGGAGTTCCCTGATGTGCCCAGAAGGTTGCCTGACCATTCCAGGGAGCTCTCTGAAATGGCCATAAGGTTGGAGAATTTGCCGCAAGAGTTCATGGATTTGCCCAGTAAGTTGGTGAATGTGTTCGGCAAGCTCCGGGATTAGTCCAGAAAACTGTTCCGGCAAATGCCGGAACATTGCGGAAAGTCTGGCGAGTAAGGGCATCTTATTCAAGTACTCTCCGAAATGATGCCAGTACTTTTGGGAGTCTTCTAAAAGTTCTTGTTGTAAATGCCAGAACTTCCGCAGCAGTTGCACGTACTGGCTGGAAGTATGCTACAACTCCATATAACGTTAGTATACCTTGTGTTCACCTTTAAAGCGTTCAGATTTTTAAGGTGGCTTATATGTAGAAGGCGCTAACTTAGTAAAAACGAGAAAGCTTTTATGGCAAAATGGGTATGTGATAATCCACCAGCTCCCGGTATGTATGGGTTGATGCAGGTATATAAACGACAAGGTGTTACACTGGGCCGTGTACATAATCCATTGTGCGGGAAGCGGGTTAAAGCTGCTCCTGAGTTTGCCGGTACCCGTAAGTATGCCGATTTGCTGGCCATTGCTTCTCCCTTAGCTTCTGCCGTACATCGTACTTTGCCTGAAAATCGTCAACGGTGTCATTATCAAATGCTTGCTGGAAAGGCTATTCAATGGTTAAAGGAAGGAAAAAGCGAGACAGAAACACATGTGTTGTTGCTGGAAGCTGCTGAAGTGATACGTAAAGAGTTGAAGCCACAAAAGATAAAAGTACGTTCTAAAAAGAAAGCTGAAAGGAAGCCTGCATTCTGTATTCAATTACGGATTACTCCTTCCGTAAGTAGCAGATTTAGTTGTATGCAACGTAAAAAGAGTGTACGTCGTAACATGTGTTCTGTTGGTTATTGGCCGCATTTAGTGCCACAATAATTCCTATATAGTTTTACAGGGATTAATCTCACTTAGTCGGGAAGGCACTTTTATGCTCTCATTGTTGTAAGAACTACTCCAACTCAATTATGGTATAGTCTGTATAGGAAATGTTGTTTTTCCTGTGATCTAGTGAAAGATCAAGCTATGTATTTTTTTATAATGAGATAGTGTTAGTCTTAAAAAAACAAAAGGGTAGGAGCCTGCCACGTTAATTTGTATCCCTGGCCCTGACAAGCCTACTTACCCTTTCAAGTAAGCGAAGCACAAATACGTAAGCAGACCCAACCCCTTTGTTATGGAGATTGAATACTTTATTTTACTCGCAATTTAAGGATTGTTAGATTAGAGACGCAAGCCCTGTTAAGGACAGGGCTACTTTGCCAATGTTGAAAAATACATAAAATCAACTAGGCATAAACGTTAATTCTTTATAGAATAAAAATACGTTTTGTAAATTATAAAAACGATTTCATAGTTTATTATGATAATTATGTAAATTTTTTGTTTGCGAAAGACTTACAAGTTTGATGTTTGCTTCATAGTTGATTTTATGTCAAATTTTGACAATCATAATTGCAAAAATCTAGCTTTAGAGTCTATCAAATCTTCCTTTGAAGCGAAGAAGGTAGTGAAGGCTTTAACTCCGCTATTGCCATGCAAAATCATAAATACTTTAGTGATCAACGATGATCGTTCTAAGCATTTAGAAAGGATTTTTGAACGACGTTGCCGCTCTGATTAATAAAACTTTCAAAGTCCTACGTAACAAGCAGCGTAAGGCAGGCTATATCAGGCTGCCCGGCCATTTAACATTAAAGTATGTGCAGTCTGCAACTATGGCTTTGTGTAAGAGGTATTTTAATTTCTGTTGTTCTTCTAATCATAGCTTATGGAAAAGAGATTTATATCAAACGAAACAGACTTCAAACCAGTAATCATGGAAGAATTAGGCTTTGAAACACCCACTGATGTATTCGAAGCATTATTCTCTCTTTACGATATAGACGAAGCTATTCTAATACTGGAAAACATGTATGGCCGTAGCTTAATGGCGTGTGAGACGGACAAGGTGGTAGAAGATAAGCCTGCGCGGGTTTACTTCTTCTCCAAACATATGAAAGCGGTTTTAGAAGGCTTATATCTAACATATAAAAAGTCGCAGGCTGTACAAGCTGCACAGCCTGTTTTACGGGCTTGTTAGTGTGCTAACTTATCCTATCACCTATCAAAACAATTTATTGTATGGCAATACACATGGGTAAAACAGTAAAAGGGTATGTAAAACAAAAAAAGCTGAGCGTAGAGCAAGTGTCTTTGGCTATTGGGAAAGTGCAGTCTTATGTTTATAAGATGTATGATAAAGAGCAATTGCAGATTGGTGATTTAATGCGATTGTCGTTGCTGCTGAATGTAAACCTGTTTCACTTTTATAGTGAGGATGAAGCTTTGCTGGATGCGGAGCCGCCTAAGTTAAAAATGGCTTGCTAAGGTCGCGATGGTTATTCCTCCTTGTCAAAACATAATAACCAGAAAACGAAAAAGCTAAAACTAAATAGCCGCAAATAAAAAATGCAGGTTTAATACCTGCATTTTTCTCCTGGTAAAAATTTCACGAATTTCTCTATTACAAAGCTTTCTTTCGGTGTGGAACTGGAAACGCCCAGCTGCGTTACAAATTTGCCTTCTGCTTCGGTCAGTACTCTTTCGCCGGGTTTGGACTTTATTTTGGCCGCGGCGGTTTTTATGGCGGTGGCGGCTTCGGGGGTATAGGTTACGGCGTATTCTTTGCCCCATCCGCAAATTTTAATGCGGCTGGTATCGGAATAGGCTAACATGCCGCGCACCTGGATGGCTTTTTTAGGGGCAAACTTGCCGGTTTGGCGGTGCAGGGTATAGTTTACCTTGGTGCCGGTGATGATAACTCCTTCATTATCCAGCGTTTGCAACTCGTTGGTACCCACTATTTTATACTGGCGATTGCCTTCTGTAATCTCGTTCAGGGTTAAAATGCTGTCTACGGCACTCCATTTTCCCAGCTGGTACGAAATGTGGCCGCCTTCTTTGGTGCCTAAATATTCCTGTTCCAGCGTAAAAGTGCTGTCTGCATTTAAATCTAAAACCGTAATTATGCCTTCACAATCGGCGCAGGGAAGGGTATCGGCAAACAATCCGTCGAGTATTTTGCCTGTAAAAGGCGATACTACCTTGTTTACAGTATCTTTTTTCTCTCCGGTTTTCGTAGTATTATTACAAGAAACTGCGGTAAATAAACAGGCAAAGGCTAGTAAGATATTGGCTGGTACTCGCATAGAAAGGGATTGTTTAAAGGTTAAAATTAGGAAGAACAGGTTAATTTGCCGCAGGAGCCTATATTTGCAGTCCTTTCAAAACAAGATTTAAGCATGGAATACAGCAGAATTATTTCAGTAACGGGTTTAGGTGGATTATTCGAGTTAGTGGGCAGTAAAGCAGATGGTGCTATTGTTCGCTCACTGGAGGATAATACAACCCGCTTTGTAAGTTCACGCGTACACAGCTTTTCGCATCTCGAAAGCATTGAAGTATATACTGTTCGTGACAATGTAAACCTGGTAGAGGTGTTACAGGCCATGAGCGCCAGCAAAGAAGCTACACCTTCTGAAAAAGATGCCGCAGCAGTGAAGGCTTATTTTCAGAAAGTATATCCTGATATGGACTTTGACCGTGTGTACGGCAGTGATATGAAGAAGATGGTAAAATGGTTTACCATTTTGAAAAACAACAACGTTGAGCTGAAGCTGAGCGAAGTTGTGGAAGACGAAGATGCAGAAGAAGTTGCTGTAGAGGAAGCGCCTGCTGTTGTAGCAGAGGAAGCTAAGCCTGCAAAAGCTACTAAAGCTAAAAAAGCAACTGCTGAAGTAGCAGAAGGTGGTGAAGAAGCGGCTACTCCTAAAAAAAGAGCGCCAAGAAAAAAGAAGACTGAAGAAGAATAGTTAAACATAACTAACACTTTGTGAGAGGAACCGCAAAACGGAAACCGGCAGTGAGCATAAAGCTTTCCGCCTGTTTCGGTTAACGGTTCTTTTCGCGTTTTACACCATTCCGTTTATTTCTAAAGCCTAACGACATATACGATGCAATACACCGCGGATATACAGAAGCAAAAGAGATCTTTTTTACCGGCCGATTTTACCATTACCACCTGGGATGCTCTGGAGCCTTATTTTAAACAACTGGCCGAAGCACCCATTAACTCCCGGGCCGACCTGGAACAGTGGTTACATGATATAAGTGAAGTAGAAGCAGCTGTGAGTGAAGATGCGTGCTGGAGACAGATAAAAATGACCTGCGACACTACCAACCCACAACTGGAAGAAGCGTTCACCTATTTCTGTATGGAAATTCAGCCCAAGCTGCAACCTTACGCAGATGTGCTGAACCGTAAATTGGTTGACAGTTCTTTTACCAAAGAGCTGGATCAGCAATTATACTTTACCTACCTGCGCAATGTGAAAAAAAGCATTGAGCTGTTTAGGGAGCAGAACATTCCTATCCAGGCCGAGTTGAGCGTAATGCAACAACAGTATGGTGTTATTGCCGGTAAAATGACCATTGAAGTAGAGGGACAGGAATACACTTTGCAACAGGCTGCGCGCTTTTTAGAAAAGCCCGATCGTAACCTGCGCGAAGCGGTATACCGTAAAATAAATGAGAGAAGGTTACAGGATAAAGAAGCGTTAAACAACTTATACAGCCAGTTAATTGAAAAGCGTAACCAGGTAGCTGTAAATGCCGGTTTTGCTAATTACCGCGATTACAAGTTTGTGGAGCTGGGCCGTTTTGATTACTCGAAAGAAGATTGTTTCCAGTTTCACGAAGCGGTTAAGCTGCATGTGCTGCCACTGGTAGAAAAGATATACGAGAAGAAAAAAGAGAAGCTGCACCTGGATACGCTGCGTCCCTGGGATACCGAAGCACAGCCGGAAGGCGTTCAGCCCCTGCACCCTTTCACAACCGGAAAAGAGCTGTTAGACAAAACAGTGAATTGCTTTAGCCAGTTAAATCCATTCTTTGCCGACTGTTTGAAAAAGATGGAAACCATGGGACACCTGGATCTGGAAAGCCGTAAAGGCAAAGCGCCGGGTGGGTATAACTGTCCATTAGCAGAAAGTGGTGCGCCTTTCATTTTTATGAATGCTGCGGGCCAGATGAGTGATGTTACCACTATGGTACACGAAGGTGGACACGCTATCCATTCTTTCCTGGCGCATCCGTTAGCATTAAGCTCATTTAAAGAGTACCCGATGGAAATTGCTGAAGTAGCCAGTATGAGCATGGAGCTGTTTAGCATGAACCATTGGGAAGCCTTCTTTAATAATGAAGAAGAGTTACAGCGTGCAAAAGAACATCAGCTGGAAAGGGTAATTACCATATTCCCGTGGATTGCTACTATTGATAAGTTTCAACATTGGGTGTACGAACATCCTACACACACTGTTGAAGAGCGTGCAGCTAAGTGGATGGAGATTTTAAAAGAGTTTTCTATCAAAGCTATTGATGTAGAAGGGCTGGATGCTTATCGCGCCAACAGCTGGCAACGTCAGCTGCATTTGTTTGAAGTGCCTTTTTATTATATTGAATACGGTATTGCACAGTTAGGTGCTATTGGTATGTGGATGCAGTACAGGCAAAACCCTGAGCAGGCTTTGCAAAACTATATGAACGCACTGCACCTGGGTGGCACTAAAACATTACCGGAATTATACGAAGCGGCAGGATTGAAATTCGATTTTTCTCCTGCACATATCAAAACATTGATGGAGTTTGTAAACACAGAAATGGAAAAGCTGTAACTACTGGTTAGTTACAGCTGCTGCATATGCCGCTTACAATTACATCTACCTGTTTGCCCTGGAAACCTTTTGGTAACTGTACTTTAGGTACAGTTACATGGTCCAGGCAATAAGTAATGCCACAGTTGTCGCATACAAAATGCACGTGGTCATCATGATGATGGCCTGCGGAACATTCATCTTTACATAAGGCATATTTTACCGAGTTGTCGGTGGTTGGAATAGTGTGAATAATGCCTTTTTCCACAAACGTTTGCAGGGTGCGGTAAATAGTTACCCTGTCAAAGTTGGGGCCTGTTTGTTTTTCAATATCAGCGTGCGCCAGGGCAGCATTGCTGTTTTGAAACAGTTCCAATATTTTTTTACGGCTGTCAGTAACACTTAACTGACTGCGTTTTAGTATGGTGGTTATAAAGTCTTCCATAAATCCTCCTTTCCTTTATTGCGGGTTGTTGGTAAAAATACTACTGTTAAAGCCACTTTTACCTTGCTTTTCTTTCAGTAGTGTTGCAATGTCTGTTTTCAGCTTTGCCAGTTCATCTTCTTTCAGGCCATCGTAAATCTGACCGCGCACCTGGCCATTCTTATCTACTACTGCAAAAAACTGGGTATGGATAAACTGATCTTTAATGTTGTCCAGGCCGTTTTTAGGATCATCTAACAGGTAGCTATAACGTGCAGCAGCATATAAACTGTCTTTACGGCCTGTTAAAAACACCCATCTGTGGTTGTTTACCTTCAGCGAATCGGAGTAATGTTTAATTACCGGCACCGAATCCGTTTCCGGATCGCAGGTGTGCGATACAATCATGAAGTCCGGTTCGTCTTTAAAGGTGTTATAAATTTTGTGCATATTGGCGTTCATGCGCGGACAAATACCTTTACAGGTGGTAAAAAAGTATTCCACCACGCATACCTTACCTTGCATATCGCGCTCGGTAAAAGTCTGGTTGTCCTGGGTGGTGAACGAAAAAGGCTTTACAGTGCTTAGAGTAACAGACTTAGACTTCCAGTTTTCAGTACCTCTAAACAGAAAAAACCAAAATCCTACGGCTAAACACACAAAAAAGGCACAATAAATTATCAGCTTCTTACTATTCATAAATCATCTTTTTCTAATCCGGTACCGCAAAGGTACATCAGTCTGATATTTTACTTTGCAACTTGGTTGCAATGGGCTAATTTTGACAATCTAATGTATCGGAGAAATGCGGATAAAGATTAATTGGGATGCTTTAGGAATTAGTGCTTCACTGGCCTGTGCTATACATTGTGCGTTGTTGCCCATGCTGTTAGGCAGTGTTTCGCTGTTTGGAACAGATATTTTACACAACGCTTTTTTTGAATATTTTATGATAGCCCTGGCCTTTGCTATAGGAGCCTGGTCGCTATTTCATGGCTGGAAAAAGCATCACCAGAGCTTTTTGCCCCTTTTATTATTCAGCCTGGGCTTTACCTGCCTGTTGGCTAAACAGATGTTGCACGAGTGGCACGACTGGCTGCTAATTCCCGCAGTGCTGTTTATTATCACCAGCCACAGTGTTAACTACGCAAAGTCTAAAAAGAAAAACAGCCGTTCTGCTAAAACTCTCCAGGAAGCGCCTGCCTTACAGGAAGTTAAAGTTGCCGCCGAAAAATGTGTAGCCTGTTAAACAGGCTATTTTTTATGCAGTACCTGCAATTGCCATTTGTTTAAATGCAACCGTTGTTACTACTGCTACCTTTAGTAACTTCATTTGCCTGCAAAAAAGGCTTGCCCCATTCTTTTTTATAATGGCAGGCTATTGGTAATAAGAATAGGCAACCATTCAAACTTCTGACAGTGATTAACCATATACACGAAAGCAAGAAATTGATGATAAGCTTATTGGCCGCAGTGGCAACCGGGTTTATTTTGCCGGCCGATCAACTAAAAGGGCTTGTGCATATCATGTTGTGCTGGGATGTGTTTGCACTGGTATTGCTGGTGCTTAACTGGATCACCTTTTTTACCACCACGGCGCACGATATACGTAACAAGGCGAAAATAGAAGATTCAAGCCGGGTGGTAATTTTCAGTATTGTGCTGATATGCACTTTTGCCAGCATGCTGGCGGTGGTATTATTACTGGTTACACGTTCTGAAAAACATGAATGGAAAGGGGCCTATATGGTGGTGGCTATTGCAGGAATGGTGTTTTCGTGGCTGCTGATGCACTCTATTTACACTATCCGGTATGCGCATTTGTATTATGCCAATCATCCGGATAAAAAAGACACGCATGCCGGCGGGTTGGAATTTCCCGAAGATGATAAGCCTGATTTTATTGATTTTGCCTATTTCGCTTTTGTGCTGGGGATGACCTTCCAGGTATCAGATGTGCAAATCACTTCTAAAAGTCTGCGAAGGATGGCTTTGATGCACGGCATGTTATCCTTTGGCTTTAATACCATTATTGTTGCGTTAACCATTAACGTGCTGGCAGGGTTGAGCAATTAATGTGTTTGTGGGAATAACCTAACTTTGAAATTGTATGGCAGCCGCATTTGAATCCTATTTCAGGGAGCAGGGAAAGCTAAACGAAGCAGACATTGAGCAGATGATTTCGATGGCAGAAATAAAAATGCTTCATCGAAACGAATTGCTGTTACAGCAGGGGCAGGTAAGCAGGCACAAGATATTTGTTGTCAAGGGCTTACTGCGTATGTATGGAGAAATGGAAAACGGTAGTGAGCATACTTTACGTTTTTCGCCGGAAAACAGCTGGACCCTGGATGTGGAAAGCTACGATTTGCAGGCGCCGGCAAAAAGCAATATTGCTGCCGTGGAAGATTCGGAGGTGTTGCTTTGGAAAAAAGCAGATTTTGAGCATTTACTAGCCACTATGCCCCAGCTTAATGCTTTAAGCAAGCTGGTGATATCTCAAAATATTTACAACAGCCGCAAGCGGCTGGCTATTGCATTAAGCGCCACACCAGAAGAGAAATACGACGACTTTATACAAACTTATCCGGGTTTATTATCCCGTGTTCCCTTGCGTATGATTGCTTCTTACCTCGGCATTTCTTTAAAAACGCTCACCCGCATACGTCACGCACAGGTGCATCGTTAGCTATAAATATGGTCAAATGACCACTTTTCGGGAAATGATTTGGCTCACTTTTATACCTCATTAAAAAAGTCATTCATTATGCGTGTATTTGTTACAGGAGCTTCCGGATTTGTTGGTTCTGCTGTTGTTGCAGAACTGGTACGCGCCGGCCACCAGGTACTTGGCCTTGTACGTTCAGACAGTGGTGCAGAAAAAGTAAAGAACGCCGGGGCAGAACCTTTTCCCGGTGATGTAAACGACCTGGAAAATTTGAAAAAAGGCGCTGCGCAATGCGACGCTGTTATTCATACAGCATTCAATCACGATTTCAGCCGCTTTAAACAAAACTGCGAAGACGATCGCAAGGTAATAGCAGCATTGGGCGAAGCATTAACAGGTACCAACAAACCACTGGTGGTTACTTCTGCTGTAGGCTTATTGAACAATGGCTGCCTGGTTACAGAAGATGATGTGCCTCCGGTGGGATCTGATGTAATGCCACGTGTAGCAACAGAAGAAGCTACCCGTGCGGTAGCAGCGCAAGGTGTGAACGCGTACATTTTACGACTGCCGCCTTCTACACATGGCGAAGGTGATCATGGTTTTGTATCTATGCTTATAGGCATGGCTAAACAAAATGGCGAATCGGCTTATGTTGCAGCTGGCGAAAACTTTTGGCCTGCAGCACACCGTTTTGATGCGGCGGTTTTGTATCGCTTAATTGTAGAGCAACAGCCTGCACAAAAGGTGTTTCATGCGGTGGCAGAACAAGGCATTCCGTTTAAGGATATAGCAGTTACAATAGGCAAAGGATTAGCGCTGCCTACTAAAAGCAAAGAGAGTAAAGATGCCGAAACACATTTTACCTGGTTCCTGCATTTTGCATCTATGAACTGTCCTTCCTCCAGTGCTAAAACCCGTGAAGTGTTAGGCTGGAACCCGCAACAACCGGGCTTGCTGGAAGATATGGTTGCCGGAAAATATTTTGAATAACAGCAATGCTTTTAAGCGAAAGCTTTTTAATGCAAAAAGGCAAGACAACGATAAAAAGGAAAACGTGAGAATAGTACAAGTGGAGTTGTCGCTTAAATGAAAAGAGGGAATATCAGTTGTTGATATTCCCTCTTGTATTGTAAAGCTGTATACAGACTAGTTAAACGAATAGCTGATACTGCCGTCTTTGTCATCTTTTAACTGAATGCCCAAAGCTGCCAGTTCCTTGCGTATTTTGTCGCTGGTAACAAAGTCTTTTTTATCTCTTGCTTCTTTGCGAATGTTAATAAGCAATTGCAACACGCCATCCAGGTGGCCATTATCCTTATTATAATCTTGTTCGCTTTTTAAACCAAACACATCTTCAATGTACACTTTCAGTTGTGTTTTCAACAACTCCTGGGTGTTGCCACTGAGAGCGTCGGCTGCAATGTGTTTGTCTTTAATACTGTTGATAATGGGTACCAGTTCAAACATATTGGCCAGCACCTTAGCGGTGCTGATGTCGTCGTTCATAAACTCATCAAACTCCTGCACCAGGTTTCTTACTTTTTCGTCCAGTGCAGCATCGGTAGCTGGCTGATTGTTGTTGGTAAGAATTTCCTGGCTAACGCTAAATGCATCCATTAAACGTCTTAAACCTTTCTCAGTTGCCTGCAGGGCTTCATTGCCAAAGTCAAGCGTAGAGCGGTAGTGCGTTTGCAGGATAAAGAAACGGATAACCATAGGATGGTAAGCCTGCTCCAGCTGAGGGTGGTTGCCAGAGAACATTTCTGTAAGCTTAATCTGGTTACCATAGCTTTTACCCATTTTTTTACCGTTAACGGTAATCATATTGTTGTGCAGCCAGTAGCGGGCAGGTGTTTGATGATTGCAAACGGTGCTTTGTGCTATTTCGCACTCGTGGTGTGGAAACTGAAGGTCCATACCGCCGCCATGAATATCAAATTGCTTGCCCAGGTATTTGGTGCTCATGGCTGAACACTCAATATGCCAGCCCGGGAAACCTTCGCCCCAGGGACTTTGCCAGCGCATAATATGTTCAGGAGGTGCATTCTTCCATAAAGCAAAGTCGGCTTTGTTGCGCTTTTCTTCCTGGTTGTCCAGTTCACGCGAGCCTTCCTGCATGTCTTCTAATATGCGGCCGCTTAACATGCCGTAGGGAGAGCCTTTTTTAGAAAAGTCTTCATCATACTTGGCCACGTCAAAGTAAACCGATCCGTTTGCCACGTAGGCATAGCCGTCTGCAATAATTTTTTCAATCATCACAATCTGCTCTACTATATGGCCGGTAGCGGTAGGTTCAATGCTGGGCTGAATGTTATTAAACTGTAGCATAGCCCAATGAAACAGGTTGGTGTATTTCTGCACCAGCTCCATCGGTTCCAGCATTTCCAGTATGGCTTTCTTGCTTATTTTATCTTCTGCCTCGCGACCTTCTTCTTCAAAGTGGCCGGCGTCGGTAATGTTACGCACGTAACGCACTTTGTAACCGAGGTGAAGCAGGTAACGGTAAACGATATCGAATGTAATAAAGGGGCGGGCGTGTCCCAGGTGGCTTTCGCCGCTTACGGTAGGACCGCACACATACATACCTACATGCCCTGGAGTCAGGGGTTCAAACACTTCTTTCTGCCGGGTAAGCGAATTGTATACTTTTAGCTGTGACATATATCGATATAGATATGAATTTTATTTTAATGGATGGCGAAAAACTGGCTATCGGGGTGTAAAAATAGAATAGATGCTGCTTAGCAGCAACAGGATGTGAATGCGAAAAGAATGTTGATAGCGGTGAACATAATGCGAATATATTCTATTTTTTGAAACTTACATCTGCTACTAGCAGCAGATGATCGCTCAGATCTTCGTCTACCATATCAAACTGATGAATGTTAAAATGCTCATCCGGTAAAATATAGTCAATACGCAGGGTGGGGGCAAGGGCTATATAAGTACGGCCAATACCAAAATCCTTTTGCAAAAATGCATCCTGCCAGTTATCGCGTATATGGAAATAGGTGTAAGAATTAGGAACATCATTGAAATCGCCACAGATAATGGAAGGATAGGGGCTATCGTCCAGTGTTTCCCGCACAATATTGGCCTGAATGCCCCGGCGGGTAAATGCCACCTTCATTTTCTTGAAAATATTGCGGGAGGCATCAAAAAGCTCTTTATCCTGCTGCTGAATTTTATCAATGTCCTGGTAATCGGCGGTTGAAAAGCGGAAGCTTTGTAAATGGGTGGTGAATAACCTTACGGTGTCTTTGCCTTTTACTATGTCGGCATAAATGAGACTTTCCGCCCTTTTACCGGGGTATTGAATTTTGCCGGTGTGGATAATGGGATAACGGGAAAATATAATGCTGCCATACAGGAAAAAGCCATTGCCCTTTTTATAATCTTCCGAGAAAAAATAATGTGGGTATTCTTTCACCAGCAAGCCAATATTATCGGCCTGGCGACCCTGGGTATAGGAGTGATTAAACTCCTGCAGGCAAATAATATCCGGCTCCAGGTTCAGGATAGCATCGGCAATTTGTTTGCGTATCATTTTCTGCTTATCCTTTCCTTTACTTAAACCCACCAGGCTGCCCACATTCCAGTCTACAATGCGCAAACGCGGTTCAATTTTTACATTGCTGAAATTACTTTTGAGGTTAGTGGCAAACAGTGATTGCAATTGTTTATAACCTATGGATAAGGTAAGCAGTGGTAAAATGCTCCAGCGGGGTTTGGTAATAAGCCAGAACAGGATAAGAAATACCTGCAATATTACCAGGTAAGGCACCATTAAACCTAAAAAGCCAATAGGCCACCAACGGGCAGGCGTTAAATAAGGCACCAGGCACGACAATAAAAAGCACACGCATACAATGCTGGTAAGCACTATAAAAAAGCGTTTGGTAAATGTGCGTATCATTCCGGCCATGGGGTTTCGTATGGTGGCAGGAAAGGTAATTTTTTATTTTGTCACTGCAAAAGTGGTGATCACCGGAAAGTGATCGGACAAATGTGCTCGTTTTACTTCACAATGTTCTACCGTAAGTTGTTTACTGGCAAAGCACACATCTATGCGCAAGGTGGGTGATAAAGCATCGTAGGTTTGACCCAGTCCAAAGCCTTTGACCAAAAAGGCATCCTGCAGATTCCCCCTGATAGTGGCATAGGTATAACTGGTAGGGGCTGAGTTCATATCAGCACAGTAAATAACTGGCTGTGGGCTGTGTGAAAAGGCGCTATCCAGCATATGGGCTTCCATTTCGTGCTGTAAGGCGGTGCGTTTTATTTTGCGGGCAATGGAGCCTTTGCGTTTGTAGCTAAGCTCGTATACGTTTTCACTGGTGTTCGTAGTATCATTGTACAGGCCCAGTGATGAAAGGTGAGCAGCAAATACTCTTACTTTTTGTTTATTAACGGTTATGTCAGCGTATACTGCATGTTCTTCCTGTGTATTATGGAAGGCAATACGCCCACTATCGCTGATGGGTAGTCTGGAGTATAATATCGCTCCTATGTGCGAAGTGCCTCCGTTATAATGGTAGATGTGATCGTTACTGAATATACTGTATTTATAGCCCAGACTATCCAGTATGTGGTGAACAGATACAAGCCCTTTTACATTAAAGTAAGACAGGTATTCCTGAAAGCATAATACATCGGCGTCTGATTCTTTAATAAGGTTAATCATTTCGCGGCGTTTGTTGCCGATGGTGTCATTTTTTAATTCATGATCGTTTAAAAAGAAAAACACATTCCAGGTAAGCACTTTTAAAGTATTGCCGTTGCGTGCTACTGTTTTAGGGGCAAAAGGATGAAAAGCGATGGTGCGGCTAATATTGGTAAAACCACTAAGTAGCACCAGTGATGCGATAACAGCCAGCCGGCGGTTACAAAACAGCGCGGTTATAATTACTACTAACAAGGCCAATAGTAAAAATGGAAATGCCAGGGCCAGTGCATCTGTAAAAAAACAAACGGAAGGAGACAGGTAACTACTAAGGGCACATAAAATATATACAGGCATCACCACCCAGCAGCCTATGCGGTAGCAGGCAATTAAAAATTTTTTCATACAAGGAGAATAGGGCTTTTACTAATTCTGTTGCTCGCTGGCACGTTTCAGAAACTCTTTTTCTTCGTCTGTTAACGAATTATATCCATTAGAGTTTATTTTATCCAGCAGGTCGTCTACCCTTTGAGGGGTGATGTTAGATCTCTTTTCAAAAGGGGTGCGGCTGGCTTTATAAAAGTGCTTTTGAGCGGAAGATTTTTTATTATACTTTTTTTCGGGGTTAAAAAGTCCGTCAACTTTGTCAACAAGGTTATACATCCATTCGCCCCAGTCGTTACCTTTTTTTAACTGCCATGCATATATAAAACCGATGAAGGCACCACCCACATGCGACAGGGCTACAGCAAGTCCTTCCTTGGCGATGCCTGTAATATCAATAATTACAAAAACCACCATCACAATCCATAAAGGAATGCCCCCGTTTATCATGGTAAAAAGGCGAAACCGTGGAGCCAGGGTGGTGGCAGCTACCGCAATAGCCATTAATGAAGGAACCGCGCCGCTTAAAGAGCCGGTGTGGTGTAAGCCAGGCAGCAGGTTAGCACTTACTACAAAAAACACAGCGCCTGCAATGCCGCCGTATAAATACACCGGTACCAGTCTTTTATTACCGCTCAAATCCTGTAACATATATCCAAAAGCCCACAGCCATAGTAAAGAACCAATCACTTTCCATACATCTACGTGAGTGAACATGTAAGTGAAAATGGTCCATGGGTGGGTAAGCAGTTGTGAAGTAGAGGCGGGCAAAGCCAGCCAGCTAAATATCTGTGCGTTAAACAGGGCATCCTGTCCATTATCATAAGATAGCAGGTACACGATCCTGGTAAAAAGTAACACAACAAACACTGCGGCATTTACAATAATCAGCCAGGTAAGGGCATTGTTGTCCTCCCCTAATAACATCTTACTGCGTTTGCCTTGCTCCATAACTGCCATAACTGTAATTTAAAAAATAAATCTCAATAGAATCTGCGTCGGTTGGTCTTATTCCAAAAGTATACCAGTAAAAAGCCTACCAGTGCTCCCCCCAGGTGTGCTACGTGTGCCACGTTATCACCGGCACTGCTTTTTACGGCCATGTACAGCTCGGCAGCAGCATAAAAAAGTACAAACCATTTGGCTTTAACAGGAAGGAAGAAGTAGAGGTAAATGTAGGTGTTGGGAAACAGGTAGCCAAATGCAGCCAGGCAACCGAACACGGCACCGGAAGCGCCCAGGGTAGCTTCATTTAAGCGCCAGCCTACAATTGCTTCAGGAGCAGCCATCTGGCCCTTGCCAAATTTCTGAACAAAATGTAATGCATCATTATAGTTGGCATTACTACTATTCATCAGTTGATTATAGGCATTCAGCATGGTTTGAGTTTCAATAAACAGCACTATCATATGAAAAAGTGCTGCACCCAGGCCGCAGGCTATGTAATAAGTAATGAAGCGTTTAGGGCCCCACATGTTTTCGAGGGTGGCACCAAACATCCACAGGGCAAACATGTTAAAGAACAGGTGGTCAATGCTGCCATGCATAAACAGGTGGGTGATAAACTGCCACGGTTTAAACAAGGGGCTTTGCCAGGTATGCAAGGCAAAAAGATCGTCTATAGGAAATTTATTGCCTATAGTATACTGAGCCGCAAAAACCAATACGTTGATAATGATCAGGTTCTTTATAATAGTGGGCAGTATCTGGAATCTGCCGGGCCTAAATTCAGTCATAGTGCTTTGTTAATTTTTCGTCTACGCTTTCAGTTTTAATTGAACTACATTCTCTATATGCAGGGTGTGTGGAAACATGTCAACGGGCTGAATTTTTTCCACAGTATATTTTTCACCCAGTAGGTTTAAATCCCTGGCCTGTGTAGCGGGGTTACAACTTACGTATACCACTACAGGGGCTGCTATTTCCAATAACTTCTGTACCAGCTTTTCGTGCATGCCGGCGCGTGGCGGATCGGTAATAATTACATCCGGACGGCCATGTTTAGCAAAAAAAGCATCATCACAGATATCTATAACATCACCGGCGTAAAAAGAAGCATGCTGCAAACCATTCAGTTCTGCATTTTCTTTAGCGTCTTCAATAGCTTCCGCAACCACTTCCACACCTATTATCTGCTTGGCTAATTTACTCACAAATATGCCAATACTCCCCGTTCCACAATATAAATCGTAAACGGTTTGAGAGCCATTCAACTCGGCAAAATCGCGGGTTATGCGGTAAAGCTCTTCGGCCTGGCGGCTATTGGTTTGGAAGAACGATTTGGGACTTATTTTAAACCGGAAATCTTCCAGGGTTTCAATAATATATCCTTTGCCATGGTATACAATAGGTTCCTGGTCGTATAAACTGTCGTTCTTTTTGGTATTGATAGTATATAAAAGGGTAGTGATCTGCGGAAATTCCCGTAACAGGTAGTCCAGCAATTCTTTACGATTGTCTGCATTTTCAAAGCCGAAAACGATGTTTACCATCAACTCGCCGGTGGTGGCCAGTCGCACCTGCATGGTACGTAACCAGCCTTCGTGCTGCCTGATATCGTAAAACGACCATTTTTTCTGCCGGGCATAAGCCGCAATTGCATTCCTGATGAGGTTGGTAGGCTCGTGCTGGAGGTGACAGGTGTTAATTTCCACCAGTTTGTCGAACATGCCCTTGGCATGGAAGCCGGCAACCCCCGTTTTTTCGGTGAATTCAAAACCCTGACCGCTTTCGGCCTGAATTTTCTTTAGGGCCTCAAATTCGCTCTGGGGAATAAACCGTTTGGTAGAAAAAGTATATTCCAGTTTATTACGATAGTAGCGTGTTTCTTCACAACCCGCAATAGGTTGTATTTCAGGCAAAGGCAGTTTGCCAATCCTTTGCAGGTTATCGGTCACCTGCTTGTGCTTATAGTGTAACTGCTTTTGGTAGGGCAGCATTTGCCATTGGCAACCACCACAAATGCCAAAATGTTCACAAAAAGGCTCCACACGGTCGGCGGAGTATTTTTTAATACGGATAGCATGACCTTCGGCCCAGTCTTTTTTGTTTTTAGACAGCTGAATGTCAACCACATCGCCGGGAACGGCCTTTTCAATAAATACCACTTTCCCGTCCACCCGTGCCAGCGACTTGCCTTCGGCCGCATAATCTTCTACCAGAACGTCCTGTAGAACAATAGATTTCTTTTTATTTCTCACCGTGCAAAGGTATCAACTTCAACCTATTACCTTTTCCAATAAATTTACGTTTCAATTAATGCGATCATGCGAGGATTTTTGTTTATTTCAGCGCTTTGTGCAGCTACCCTTGTTGGCCACGCACAAACTAAACCCAAAAAGGCGGCCCCAGCCCCTCAAAAAGAAACCACCACTGTTACTAACGACGGTTATAACATTCCGGTTACCATTACTCCGCTTAAAAACTGCTGGGTGTATATCGGGTGTTATTATGGAAAATTTCGCAATGTGGTAGACTCCGCATGGATGGATGAGAACAGTAAGGCTGTTTTTTCCGGAAAAGCGAAATTGCCTGGCGGTATTTATTTTTTAGTGTCTCCGCGCCACACCATTTTATCGGAGTTTTTAATGGATGATGTACAGAAATTTTCTGTGGCAACCGACACCTTACACCCCGACCAGGTGGTGATAACCGGTTCTGCCGAAAATGCCCTGTATCAGAAATACACTTCTTTTCTGGCTAAAAAAGGTCCTGAGTTAACTGCTTTACAAAATCAGTTAAAAGATGCGCATACTGCAGCAGATACCGCCCGCATTCGGGAGCAGCTGACTGCCGGTAATAAAGAACTGAACGACTACCGCGATACGTTAGTGAATCAGAACCCCAACAGCATGCTGGCGCTGTTTTTAAATGCTATTAAACAACCCGAGCCACCACCAGCCCCCAAGCTGGCTAATGGAAGAATTGATTCTTTATTCCCTGCACGTTATGTAAAAGAACATTATTGGGATAACATTCCTTTACACGACGACAGGCTTTTACGTACGCCATTTTTCGATGATCATAAGCTGGAGCCTTACCTGAAATATTATGTACGCCCTGAGCCGGACAGTGTTATTGAAGACATTAACTACATTCTGCTTAGCTCCCGTGCCGGAAAGGATATGTTTAAATATTTACTGGGCAGGTTTACTGATAAGTATATCAACCCGGAAATTATGGGGCAGGATAAAGTGTTCATCTTCCTGTTCAATAACTATTTCAGCAAGGGAGATACCTTATGGTTAAGCACTAAGCAAAAAGAATACATCTTTAACCGTGCCTACAGCCTGATGGCCAACCAGATTGGCGAGCAGGCGGCAGTGCTGGACCTGGTAGATACCTCGGGCAAGCCTTCGCCCATGTATGCTCAGAAAGCTCCTTTTACTTTTGTGCTGTTCTGGGATCCAAACTGCGGACATTGTAAAGAAATGGTTCCCCGCATCGATTCTATGTACGAAGCAAAATGGAAAGCCAAAGGCATTAAGATATATGCGGTGAATATTGATGAAAAAGCAAACGACGCCTGGAAAAAGTATATTAAAGACAACCATCTGAAAGGCTGGCTGCATGTATACCAAACAAAGGAGCAGCGTGATGCGGATGTAGCAAATGGCAGAGCCAACTATCGCCAGTTATATGATGTGTTTCAAACACCAACCATGTACCTGCTGGACGATCAAAAGCGAATTATCGCCAAAAAGCTAAGTCTGGAGCAATTTGATGAAGTGATGTCGGCAAAGAAGAAAACGGATAGTAAATAATAGTACATACTAAAAGCGGCGGGGATCATCCCCACCGCTTTTATGTTAAAACACCTGCTTCACCACGTCACGTACAACTTTAGGCTTACCTAAAGTGTAGTAGTGTAATACAGGAACGCCATATTCTTTTAATTCTTTGCTTTGCTGTATCAGCCATTCAGTACCCACCTGTTCACACTCGCTGTCGTTTTTGCACTTCATAATCTCATTAGACAGCTCTGTAGGAAGGTCCACATGAAAAATGCGGGGCAGTACTGATAATTGCTTTTTGCTGGTCAATGGCTTTAGCCCTGGTATAATAGGCACATTAATACCTGCTTTCCGACATGCTTCCACAAATGCGAAAAACTTCTGGTTGTCAAAAAACATCTGTGTCATGATATATCCGGCACCGGCATCCACTTTTGCTTTCAGGTAGCGCAGGTCTATTTCCGGGTTGGGAGCTTCAAAATGTTTTTCAGGATAACCGGCTACACCAATACAGAAATCGGTTTTACCGCCATTTTGAATATCCTCGTCCAGGTAAATACCGCTGTTAAGATTGTTGATCTGTTTTAACAGGTCAATAGCATAATTATGGCCGCCTGGTTCTGCATCAAAGGATGCTTCGTTTTTAGGAGCATCGCCGCGTAGGGCCAGCACATTATCTATTCCCAGAAAATTAAGGTCTATTAAGGCATCTTCTGTTTCGCGCATGTTAAAGCCACCACAAATAATATGGGGCACTGCATCTACCTGGTAGTGGTTCATAATAGCAGCACATATACCTACCGTTCCGGGGCGCTTACGTACTTCTACCTTTTCAAAGGTTCCGTCAGCCTTCTTCTTAAACATGCTTTCACTACGGTGGTAGGTAACATTTATCCAGGACGGCTTAAACTCCATCAAAGGGTCAAGGTGATCGTAGATCGAATTGATGCTTTTACCTTTTAATGGGGGTAACACCTCAAAAGACACAAGTGTATCCTTCGCCTGGGCGATATGCTGGGTAATCTTCATTTTTAAAAAATTGGTGCAATATACACTTTACCTATTTTTGCTCAAATGGTATTATTGTGAGTTTAACCATCCAAACCAGAAACCTGGTAAAGACATATCGCAGCCGTACAGTAGTAGATCATGTTTCCGTTAATGTGAAACAGGGGGAAATTGTAGGGTTGTTAGGACCAAACGGAGCCGGTAAAACCACCACTTTCTATATGGTGGTAGGTTTAATTAAGCCTGATGAAGGATCGGTTTTCGTAAATGATACCGACATTACCAAGCAGCCTATGTACAAACGCGCCCAGATGGGATTGGGTTATCTGCCGCAGGAAGCTTCTGTTTTCAGAAAGCTGAGTGTGGAAGACAACGTAATGGCGGTGCTGGAAATGACTAAACTGACCAAAAAGGAACGTCAGATGAAAATGGAGTCCTTGCTGGATGAGTTTAACCTGCATCACGTGCGCAAAAACAATGGCGACAGTTTAAGTGGTGGCGAACGCCGCCGTACCGAAATTGCCCGTGCGCTGGCGGTAGACCCTAAGTTTATTTTGCTTGATGAACCTTTTGCGGGTGTAGATCCTATTGCGGTAGAAGATATTCAAACAGTGGTAGCCCGTCTTAAATACAAAAACATTGGTATTTTGATTACGGATCACAACGTAAACGAAACCTTATCTATTTGTGACCGTGCTTATCTGCTGATTGACGGTAAAATATTTAAACACGGCACAGCGGAAGAGCTGGCTGAAAATGAACAGGTTAGAAGTTTATATCTCGGAACGAATTTTGAACTGAGAAGGAAGGACTGGATTATTGATATGGAACGTGAAAATGCTACGCGTAACAGGGAACTATAATTCGATTTTCTTGTTGATACTTTTGATAACGGACGGTGTTCTGATTTAAAAATGAAATTACTTAGCCCCGCAATATCCCGATTGGCTCGCCTTCGCTACTGGCGTATTGAACAGTGGATGCAAAATCCTGTGGAAGTACAAAGGGAAGTGTTGCAGGACCTGGTAACCCATGGTCAGTACACCGAATTTGGCCGTCAGTATGGTTTTGATGAAATATTTAACGTCCGCACTTTTAAAAACACCGTTCCCATACACGAATACGACGATCTGAAGCCTTACATAGAAAGAATTATGAATGGCGAGCAGAATGTGTTGTGGAACACCCCGGTGAACTGGTTTGCCAAAAGCAGTGGCACCACCAGCGATAAAAGCAAGTTCATTCCTATTACAGAAGAAAGCCTGGAAGATGGGCACTACCAAAGTGCCCGCGACGTGCTTACCTTATATTATAATTCCAACCCCGAAAGTGATTTGCTTACCGGTAAAGGGTTGGTCATTGGCGGCAGCCACCAGATAAGCCGTGTAAATGAAAATGAAGAAGCCCATTATGGCGATTTAAGCGCAGTGTTACTGCAAAATGCCCCTTTTTACGGCCAGTGGATGAAAACGCCGGAGCTTTCCATTGCGCTGATGGACGAATGGGAAACCAAAATTGAGAAACTGGCAGAAAGCACTATCCAGGAAAATGTAACCTCTATTTCCGGTGTACCCACCTGGACACTGGTGCTTATTAAACGCATATTGGAAATTACCGGCAAGGCCACTTTAAAAGAAGTATGGCCTAACCTGGAACTGTATATACATGGTGGTGTTTCTTTCACCCCTTACCGCTGTCAGTTTGAAAAATTAATTGGCGGCACCATGAATTACCTGGACATGTACAATGCCAGCGAAGGCTTTTTTGCTGCGCAGGACGATCCGCAGGTAGATGGTATGTTGTTGTTTATACAGCACGGCATTTTTTACGAGTTCATGCCGGTGGAAGAATATGGCAAAGATTCGCCACACACCATAGGGCTTGATAAAGTAGAAATTGGTAAAAATTATGCCCTGGTTATTTCCACCAATGGTGGTTTGTGGCGTTACCTGCTGGGCGATACTGTTCAGTTCACTACTACCTATCCCTTCCGCATTAAAGTAAGCGGTAGGTTAAAACACTATATCAATGCCTTTGGCGAAGAAGTAATGGTAGATAACGCAGACAAAGCAATTGCCGCCGCCTGCGCTGCCACGGGAGCTGTGGTGAACGACTACACTGCTGCACCGGTTTATTTCAGCGATAACGGCAACGGCGCACACGAATGGCTTATTGAGTTTGAAAAAGAGCCACAAAGCCTGGATTCTTTTACCCAGGAACTGGATAGCGCCCTGCAACAGGTGAACAGCGATTACGAAGCAAAACGTCATAAAAGCATTGCCCTGCGTTTACCCATTATTCATGCCCTTGAAAAAGGAGTTTTCGGCGAATGGCTGAAAACAAAGGGCAAACTGGGCGGACAGCACAAAGTTCCCCGCTTGTGCAACGAACGAAAATTTCTGGAAGAAATACTTGCTATCAGGCTTGGCGTGAATTAATTACCTTCGGCGCTCGATAACCGAAAATATTCAACTTAAATTCTGAAAATCAGGAAAAACCAAGGTTAATCATGGTAAAAGACAAAGTAGCCATTGTAACCGGCGCAGCCCGGGGTATTGGAGAAGCTATTGCCGTTAAACTGGCTGAAAATGGGGCGAATGTTGCCTTTACATACGTTAGCGACAGCAGTGCAGAAAAAGCAGCTGCTTTAGAACAAAAATTAATTGCATTAGGTGTTAAAGCCAAAGCATATAAAAGCAATGCAGGTGATTTTGCTGCTTGTGAAGCGTTTGTAAGTGATGTGGTAAAAGAGTTTGGTACTGTTGACATTTGTGTAAACAATGCCGGCATTAGCAAAGACAACCTGTTATTGCGCATGACCGCTGAGCAATGGGATGATGTAATGGATATTAACCTGAAAAGCGTGTTTAACATGACCAAGCAGGTTATTCGCCCGATGATGAAAGCCAAAAGCGGCAGTATCATTAACATGAGTTCTATCATTGGTATTCGTGGTAATGCCGGCCAAAGCAGCTATGCAGCTTCTAAAGCAGGTATCATCGGCTTTACCAAGTCGGTAGCACACGAACTGGGTAGCCGCAACATCCGTTGTAACGCTATTGCCCCGGGTTTTGTAGAAACAGACATGACACACTACCTGCAGGAAGGTGCCGGTGCAGATGAGTTTTTGAAGAAAATTCCTTTAGGCCGTTTTGGTAAAGGCGAAGAAATAGCCAACACTACTCTGTTCCTGGCTTCTGACATGAGTTCTTATATTACCGGCCAGGTTATCAGTGCCTGCGGTGGTCTGAATATCTAATTTCAGCTATAAGTTGTTAGATGATAGTTGTTTATGCTGTGTTTAGCAAACGACATCTGTCATCTGACAACTTATTTATTTTGTAACTGCTACTCTACTTATCCCAGTACCAGTTGTTCCCTCTAATGATATGCTTTCCACTGTAAAGGCTTAACTGTCAATTACATTGCTTATCCCCCCAATTTCCCACTGTCAATTGCCCGCTTAAATACGCTTCACCTTTTTGTTAAACTTTCCGTATTCCGATAGGTTCTTTTAACGGGCATTGTTATATTTGTTTTCATCATCAATGAAGCGCATTCAGTTTATAACGTTGTTTTGTCTGCTGGTCTTATCTGTCCAGATGTTGCCTGTAAGGCAAATGGGCGCTTTATTATCCAGTAACCAGTTAACGGAAGAGCTTCCTCATTCCTGTAGTGATTGCAAATGTTCGGTATTAAAATACGAACCTACTATTCCGGACCCAATGGGGGGAATAGATATGCTGCAAACACAATTAATGGCTACCATTGCTTTTCGTTTTAGTCATTTTGCCTCTGTTTTACCTTCTATACATGCAGGTGATATCCATACGCCCCCTCCCAACGTTATGGCGTAATCTCCTGTTACATTCTTATCATTTTTTAGTACTAGACTGATCTATTTCCAATATCTGGAGTAAAAACAGGTATGGTCTGTTGTGTGGCAGCTTATTAAAAAGTTACCCCTGTTGCCGCGTACGCACATAGGCCATAACTACTATAGTAACCATTCAAAACCAAAGGATTTACATGAAAAAGGCTTTTCAATTCGTGGGCGCAGATGCCTCTGCCGCACTCGTTGTGTTTTTAGTGGCCCTTCCACTATGTTTAGGCATAGCATTAGGTTCTAATGCACCTTTATTTTCAGGAATTATTGCGGGTATTGTAGGCGGAATAGTGATAGGTATATTCAGCGGATCTCATTTAAGCGTAAGCGGTCCCGCGGCCGGACTTACCGCTATTGTTGCTGCCGGTATTGGCAAAATGCCTGTTTTTGAAGCCTTCTTATTATCAGTAGTTATTGCAGGTGTTTTTCAATTACTGCTCGGCTTTTTAAAAGCAGGCGTACTGGGCGACTATGTACCTACAAGTGTTATTAAAGGAATGCTGGCTGCTATTGGTATCATCTTAATTTTAAAACAACTGCCCCACCTGGTAGGGTACGATGCCAATTACGAAGGCGATGAAACCTTTGCACAAGCCGATCAACACAATACCTTTTCCGAAATAACCAGTGCGCTTAACCGGGTTACCCCCCTGGCCATACTCATTGGGGTGGTGGCTATCTTAATACAGGTGTTATGGGATAATGTGCTGGTTAAAAAAAGCAGCGTGTTTCAATTAATTCCTGCACCGTTAGTGGTAGTGGTGGCAGGTATCTTATTATCAAAGGCCGGTGTTTTTATTGGCAATGGCTGGTATTTAAGAGATACACAGCTGGTATCTATTCCCGTTGCATCTGACGCCAAACAGTTCTTTTCCTTTTTCACGTTTCCGGATATGAAGTACCTGGGCCTGCCGGTAGTATGGACTACCGGTTTAACCATTGCTATTGTAGCCAGCCTGGAAACTTTATTATGTGTAGAAGCTGCTGACAAGCTCGATCCCTACCACCGCGTAACGCCTACCAATCGCGAGTTAAAAGCGCAAGGCATAGGTAACCTCGTTTCCGGCTTATTGGGAGGGTTGCCTGTTACCTCCGTTATTGTACGAACTTCAGTGAACATCAATGCGGGCGCACGCAGTAAAATGTCGGCCATTTTTCATGGAATGCTATTGCTGCTTTGTGTTGCATTTATTCCTACCTTGTTAAAACTTATACCGTTATCGGCGTTGGCAGGTGTGTTAATATACACCGGTTTTAAACTGGCTAAACCCGCTTTGTTTAAAGATTTTTACGGAAAAGGTTTTGACCAGTTTGTACCATTTGTCGTAACTATTGTAGCCATTATCTTTACAGACCTTTTAGTAGGCATTCTGATAGGTATTGTTACAGGGCTGTTCTTTGTAATGCGCAGCAATTTTAAAACAGCTGTATATGTAGTAAATACCGGTCAGCAATATTTATTCAGGTTAAGAAAAGACGTTTCGTTTTTAAACAAAGCGTTATTACGTGAGAAGCTGGAGCAGGTACCTGCCCATTCAGATGTGTTGATAGATATGGCTAATGCTGATTTTATAGATAAAGATGTGATAGAGGTGATTAACGATTTTTTATTGCACGCACACCTGAAAAACATAAAGGTGGATGTGCGCAAAAATGCCAGTCAGGCCAATCATAAATTAATAAGCAGTCACTCATTAGGTATTAACGTATAATAAACGTAAGAATATGACACCGTACGAAAGATTACTATTAGAAAACAAGGCGTGGGCAAGTGAAAAGGTTCACATGGATGAGAACTATTTTAAACGACTTGCCAATCTTCAGACTCCTGAATTTTTATGGATAGGTTGCAGCGATAGCCGCGTACCTGCCAATGAAATAACCAATACACAACCAGGCGAAATTTTTGTACATCGCAACGTGGCCAACCTGGTAATACATACAGATGTGAACCTGTTAAGCGTACTGGAGTATGCAGTAGAGCATCTGAAAGTAAAACATGTAATTGTTTGCGGTCACTATGGTTGTGGTGGTGTAAAAGCTGCTATGACAAATATTGACTTTAAGCAGGTATTGAATATGTGGTTACGTAATATTAAAGATGTATACCGTATTCATAACGACGAACTGGAAGCTATTCCTGACGAAGAAAAGCGCTTTGACAGACTGGTAGAGCTGAACGTAATGGAGCAGGTAATCCACCTGGCAAAAACCTCTATTATCCAGCGTGCCTGGAAATTGGAGCAGCGTCCGCAGTTGCACGGTTGGGTATATGGCTTGAAAGATGGCCTTATTAACCCGGTGTTTGAAATGGATCACACCAGCCATTTAGACAGGCTGTACGAATACGACTTTGGCAAGTAAATAAAAAAAGGGCTTCTGTTTCAGAAGCCCTTTTTTGATTACGCTTTAGCCTTAGCTCTTGCGTCGAATATTTTTTTTAAAGCTTGTTTGCTGTGTTCACTTAAAATCAGTTTGCCACTGATAGCAGCTCTTTCCATTAACAGCTGGTCCCAATGCTCCGTGCCTTTCCAGAATTCTTTTTTCAGTTCGGCAATCGCGTCAGGGTTACTGTGCGAAAGGGTATGTGTTAAACGTTGAATAGATTCTTCCATGCTTTCCAGTGTAGGGTGCAGCTCGGCAAATAAACCTTTGCGACGTGCCCAATCGCCATTGCGCCAGTGTGATGCATCAATAGCCAGTTGGGTAAAGCCGGATAAACCTGTTTTTCTTTCAATAGCAGGGCCTACTACAAAGGGGCCAATGCCTACTGTTAACTCGCTTAGTTTTACTTCTGCACCTTCCACGGCAATAGCATAGTCGGCAGCAGCAGCAAGGCCTACGCCACCACCCACACATTTACCATGTATACGGGCTATAATTAATTTAGGACATTTACGCATGGCGTTGATAACGTTGGCAAAACCGCTGAAAAACTGTTTGCCTTCGGCTTCTGTTTTAATAGTGGCCAGTTCGTCAAAGCTGGCACCGCCACAGAATGCACCTGTGCCGGCAGAACGTATTACAATTACATTTACTGTTTTATCATTTCCTGCATACACAATTTCATGGGCCAGGTCGGCCAGTATCTTACCGGGTAATGAGTTGCCCTGGGGATGGAAAAACTCAATAGTAGTTACATGGTTGTGCGTTTCGCTTTTAACATAGCCTTCTTGAACGTCTTTTACTTCTATAATCATATCTATCCTTGTTTTTATAAAGTTCGGGTATTATTGATCATCGCGTTTCTTAACCATTGTTAAAATAGTAGCAATTGCTACGGTATCATTTGTTTCATCGTAAACTTCTACATACCACTTTACAATGCCTTTGGCAATATCATCTGTTCCCTTTTTTTCCTGTAATATTTTTTCTTTTACGGTAAGTTTTACGCCAATAGTATTTCCGGCATATACCGGTTTTACAAAGCGCAGTTCATCAATTCCATAGTTTAAAAGTACGGGGCCTTTTTTGCCATCTACAAACAAACCTGCCGCAGCACTAAGTATAAAATAACCGTGTGCTACAGGGCGTTCAAATAAAGTGCCATTCAACGAAGTATGATCCACATGGGCATAAAAGTGATCCCAACTTAAGTTAGCAAAATTTGAGATATCCGCTTCTGTAATTGTTCTTTTTCCGGTGAATAAAGTTTCTCCTACTGTAAGTTCTTCAAAATGTTTGCGGAAAGGATGTACCAGGTCTTCCGTTTGCTGGGCACCGGGCTGGTATACCTGGCCAATGGCAGTGAGCATGCTGGGCGAACCTTGTACGGCTACCCGCTGCATATAATGTTTCACGCCGCGCACGCCGCCCATCTCTTCGCCGCCGCCGGCCCGTCCGGGGCCACCATGCACCAGCAGGGGCAGGGGCGAACCGTGGCCGGTATTTTCTTTAGCACAGTCCCTGTTCAAAACCAGTATTCTACCGTGGTAGGCGCCGGCGCCCAGCACATAGTCACGGGCTACATGCGTGCTGGCAGTAACAATACTGCTTACCAGCGAGCCCTTGCCCATACGCGCCAGTGCAATAGCCTGCTCCGTATCGGTGTAGGGCATTAAAGTGGCTACCGGGCCAAAAGCTTCTACCTCATGCACTTCTTTGCTGTGCAGGGGCTTACTGTTGAGTAATAACAGTGGACTGATAAATGAACCTTTGCCGGCATCGGCGTCAATGAGTTCTACGCTGTCCAGGCTGCCATAAATAATTTGCGAAGAAGCCAGCAGCTTTTGCACCTGGCTTTTTACTTCTTCCTGCTGCGCCTTGCCCGCCAGAGGGCCCATGCGCACTTTTTCGTGCTGCGGGTTGCCTATAGTGGTTTGCGCCAGCGCTTTGGCTAAAGATTGCTGAACAGCTTCTATTTTATTTTCCGGCACAAAAATGCGACGTACTGCGGTACATTTTTGCCCGGTTTTCACAGTCATTTCTTTGCGCACCTCTTTAATAAACAGATCCCATTCCGGCATATCGGGGGTAACATCTTCGCCCAGTATCATACAGTTGAGCGAATCGGCTTCCATAGTAAAGGGTACGCTATTAGAAAGTATGGCCGGGCTGCTTTTCAGCATCAGGCCGGTAGAGGCGCTGCCGGTAAAAGTTACTATATCCTGCGAGTTTACATGCGAAAGCATATCGCCCGCACTGCCACAGATGAGTTGCAGGGCACCCTTGGGTAAAATGCCGCTGGCATCAATTTCACGTACCACTGCTTCTGTTAAAAAGGAAGTAAGGGTTGCCGGTTTTACAACGGCGGGCACACCTGCCAGCAGGTTCACCGCTATTTTTTCCAGCATACCCCAAACCGGGAAGTTAAAGGCATTGATATGAATAGCAACTCCTTCCTTAGGCAACAGCAGGTGCTGGCCCATAAAACTACCTTCCTTACCCAACACATGACCATCGCCGTCCAGGCAAAATGGCTGGTTGGGAAACTTACGGCGTAAGGAAGCATAGGCAAATAAATTGCCTATGCCCCCCTCTATATCAATCCAGCTATCGGCACGGGTGGCGCCGGTTAAATAACTGATCTGGTAAAATTTATCCAGGTGATTACGAAGGTGCAGCGCCAGTGCACGCAGCATCAGCCCCCTTTCCTGGAAGGTCATCTTCCGCAGTGCATGGCCGCCTGTTTCGCGGCCGTAATGCAGTATTTGTGCAAAATCAAGTCCTTGTGCAGAAGCGTGGGTTATAACAGAACCCGTGGTGGCATCGTATAAAGGCTGGCCATTGCCATCCCCTTTTAACCACTGGCCGGTAACATAATTCTCCAGGTGTGATTGTACGGTCATATAAAAAGCTATCGTTTGTTAGCGAATTTATATAATAGTAATTAGTTCCCGGCTACAAATGCTATAAATACAGAAATCCCGCCTCATACACAAGTATGGGCGGGATTTCACAGTTGATTTTGGTTGTAAAAAGGGTAAAAACGTAACGGATTAAATTCTGGAATCAATCTCTTTACTCAGTGCATTAAATATATCGTCTACACTACCTACGCCTTTTACATCTACAACCTTATTAAATTGTTTGTAATAATTGGCAACAGCGGTCGTTTTAGTATTATACTCTGTTATACGTGCGCGGATAATAGATTCGTTGGTATCGTCGCTTCTTCCGCTGGTTAAACCGCGGTTTAAAACACGTTTCACCAGTTCCTCTTCGTCTACGTGTAATGCTAACAGAATGTTGATAGATGCGTTGTGCTGCTCAAGCAATTTGTCCAGTGCAGCAGCTTGTGCCTCAGTACGGGGAAAGCCGTCAAACAAAAAACCTTTTGCTTCTTTATTGGTATCCAGCGCACCGCTGATCATACCTATTACCACTTCATCAGGAACCAGTTGACCTTTGTCCATCAGAGTTTTAGCTTCTAAGCCCAGTTTGGTTTGTTGAGCTATTTCGCTTCTTAAAAGATCTCCTGTACTTAAATGCTTCAGACCGTATTTTGCAATTAGTTTTTCGCTTTGAGTACCTTTACCACTTCCTGGAGGCCCGAACAAAATAAGATTAAACATGTTCTCCTATTGCTTGTGTGAATCACAAATATAAGGGGTATAATTTAAAAATCATTTAACGTAGGTTCCACGCCTTTGAAAAAACTTGAATATGAACGGGGGCGTATATTTATAAAGCCGATAAACATATGCGAAAGTTATTAATGTTGGGTTTGTTTGTGGTGAGTGGCTTGCAAGGCTGCTACTCACAAACAGGGCAGCAAAAAAAGAATACCATGGATAGTGCCAATAACAAAAAAAACGAAGCTTACAGCCGTACCGATACAGGGAAGGTAGTGATGAGCAACGACGAGTGGAAGAAAATATTACCTGCGGATGTATATACCATAGCCCGCGAAAAAGGAACAGAAAGACCATATACCAGTAAGTTTGAAGATTTTAAAGAGGTGGGTACGTACTACTGTGCAGCCTGTGGTAACGCTTTGTTTAAAAGCGATACCAAGTTTGAAAGTGGTTGTGGCTGGCCCAGCTTTTACGAACCCATTTCAAAAAGCTCTATTATTTACGCTCCCGATCACACACATGGCATGGACCGTACAGAAGTAATGTGTGGCCGTTGCAAAGCGCACCTGGGGCATGTGTTTAATGATGGACCGCCACCTACAGGATTACGGTATTGTATTAACGGTGTGGTGCTGGATTTTGAGAAGGCGAAAGCAGCAGCAGAAAACTATAAAAACAAACACTAGTTCGTTTGGTGAAATATATGGTAACTCAGCCCTGCAACAGCGGGGCTTTTTTATGCCATTATGCTTAAAAAAAGCAGGCCCCGTTTCCTGGACAGAATGGGGCCGTTGCTAACCTATGAAAAACACCAAGTTTGATACTCAATCGTTAAGTAAGTATACTAACCGTATAGCCTTTTCTTATCAATATAAGTGTATATATATTACAGATAAGCATGCAAAAGGTTGAGTGAAAACTATCTTAAAAAAGGGAAATATTATCCCGTTTCGTTGCAAATACGGCAAAAGCACCTTAAATTAGGGGAAGAAAGTGTTAGGTTTTTAGGTCTTCCGCTGACTATCACCTCAATATAAATTGCTTACTATGTCTACGATTTTGCCAAACGAAGAAAAGCTGCTCGCCTATAATGGCAGCAAATTGATTTTAACCAATATGCGTATTAACATTGCCGACAGACGATTGGGCGATGTAAATTTTTTCCTCGAAAACGTACGGTCTGTTACCACACAACACAAGGGATATAAAACAATGCTGATAGGGGGCTGTACCTCTTTATTGGCAGGTGGGGTGTTGCTGGCAACAGAAAATACCAACCTGTTTCAGATATTCCTGATTGCAGGCATTATTATGCTGCTGTTCTGGTGGGCCACCAAACGCAGTTTTATTTCCGTTGAATCTGATAAGGGTATTGTATCAGATGTAGACGTGGATATCATGACTAACGAAGAAATTCAATCTGTTATTGATGATATTGAAGAAGCCAGGGTAAACAGGGTAGCAGAACTTACCAAAGAGCGTACTGTGGTTGTTAAAAGGCAAACGATCAATGCCTGATACTATTGAGTTGTGATGATTTATACAATAGATATAATGAAGAAGCCCTGGTAGAAACCAGGGCTAATTTTTTTTCAACCCTAAACCTTTAAAAAACAGTTTTAGGGTTGCAAATTGCATACCAGTTATTATAATTAAGTATAATAAAAATGAAGTCTCCACAAAAGCCATTTTACCACAGAAAGCTAATAGTGTTACTGTGTCTGTGTTTTATGATAACCATCACTGCCAGAAGCCAGGTAAAAATTAAAGCAACAGAAGCTATGCAGTATATTGGAAAGCAGGTAACTGTTTGTGATTCTGTATATGGAATAAAATTCCTGGATAAGGCCAAGGCCCAGCCTACCTTTTTAAATATAGGGGCAGCATATCCTAAAAGTCCTTTTACAATAGTCATATTCGGTAGCTCACGCCCCAATTTTAGCGTAACACCTGAGAAGTTATATACCGGAAAAAAAATTTGTGTAACAGGTACTTTACAAGAGTATAATGGTAAGGCAGAAGTAGTAGTAACTAAGCCGGAAGAAATTGTAATACAATAGAATGAGCATTCATTCCTGTAATAGATAAAAAAGAGAAGCCCTGGTAGACACCAGGGCTAATTTTTTCAACCCTAAACCCTTAAAAAACATTTTTAAGTTCGCAATATTCATACCAAAACTTTTATTTTAAATAAATATGCTATATGAGTAATTTTAAAGATGACAGGTTCTGCCAGTTTTCAGCAGCTGGTTGCTAACTCTGAATATTCAGCAAAACTAAACGATATGCAAAAGCTTGGGTTTCACATTGGGAATGGAAACTCCTATGCCAGAGAAAGGATTGAATCGGACATTCAGGACATTGCTTTTACTCCTTCCCGGCAAATACTGGTTCATAAGTATTGGAAAACGATTTTTATTGTGGTGTTTGTGTTGTCTAAAGTTTTTTTAGCCACCAGCATTTACTTCTTCCTGGAATATAAACATGCACAGGAGAAGCTGACAGAAGTGCGCAAGTAATAAACTACTTATAACGTTTGTTATGAAACAATACATCGAAAGCGGTGTAGTAGAAGCCTATGTGCTTAATATGCTCAACCTGGAAGAAAGACATCAGTTTGAACAACTGCTTACACAACATCCCGAATTGCGGGTGGAATTGCTGCGGGCCGAAATAGTGCTGGAACCTTTCCACGCCAACGAACCGCCGCCACCAGCCGTAAAGGCCTGGATTATGGACCAGGTATATCGCCGTTTGCCACGTAAAGCTGGCAAAGAATATGCTAAGCAACGCAGCCATGTAGTAGAACTACAGCATAGCGGCCAGGTAAAGCTTAGCAGAAACTTAAGGCTGGTATTGATTATTCTGGGCGTTTTTGTGATAATTTATTTCATTATCACCGTTATATTAATTTGTCTTTCTTACCTTAAATAAAACTGCTTTTTGTTTGCTATACCCCATTGCTGATGTGCCATATTTTAAAAGCGATATTGTTTGGTGTGCTATGTGTTACTGTGCCGTTTTATATATGGGCACAGCCTGGCAAATACAGGTTTACCCGTGTAAACACTAAACAAGGCCTTTCGCACAACCAGGTTAACTGCATTACAAAAGATGAAAACGGTTTTATATGGATAGGCACCATGTCGGGCCTTAACCGCTACGATGGCTATGGGTGCAAAGTATACAAGCAGGGCAATAGTGATAGTAACAATTTACGCGATAACTATATCACTGCCATGTATAGTGCGCCAGATGGCATGTTGTGGATAAACACACCGGCAGGCGTAACCCTGTATAATTCCAGGCTGGATAAGTTCGACAATAATTACCTGGGGAGGTTGCGTTTGTGGCGCATGCCACCAGGCAATGTAACTTCTATTCAAAAAGACAAACAAGGGCACTTCTGGTTTTTAATAGATGGTAAACTATGTGTGTATCAACCCGCTGCTCCGGCAGGCGCTTCGCCTTATTTTATTCAGCCGGCCACTGTTCCCATCATGGCATTTACCTTCGATAATAACAGCCATGTATGGATAGTATATAAGAATGGCATTGCAGAACAACGCGATGTTGTAAGCGGAAAGTTGCTGTTTGCCACTGCTGTTTTGCAAAAGCAAACCATTGGCGACTTGCAAAACTGCCAGGTATATGCCGATGCGCACAATGGGTTATGGATAGCCGGTGCTACCAACACCGGCGGAGCGTATTATATAAATGCAGCAGATAGCAATTCCGGCTGTCGCCATTACATCATTCCACATATTATAAAAGGCATTACCGAAGAAGCGGGCGGACTTATATGGATTGGTACCGATCATGGCGGCGTATATATAGTAAATAAAGAAACTGGCACTATACAAGATCTGTTGAATGATGCGGAAGACGATAAAACCATCAGCCAGAATAGTATCACCGCCTTGTATAAAGATGAGCAGGGAGTAATATGGCTGGGCACCTACAAACAGGGGCTTTGCTTTTACAACGAAAACGTATTAAGCTTTTTAGTGAATAAGCATAAGCCGGGCGATGCCAGCAGCCTGCCTTATGATGATGTAAACAGGTTTGTGGAAGATAATAAGGGTAATGTATGGATAGGCACCAATGGCGGGGGGCTGATTTACTATAACACACAACAAAAAAAGTTTACCCAGTACCTGCACAACCCTGATGATGCCAACAGCTTGTGCAATAATGTAATTGTTAGTTTGTGTTTAGATAAACAGGGGCTGTTATGGATTGGTACTTTTTATGGTGGGCTGGATTGTTTTAACGGTAAGCGCTTTATGCACTACCGGCATACTGCTACAGATAGTAATAGCATAGCAGATGACAACATCTGGGAATTACTGGAAGATAGCAAGGGCAGGTTATGGGTGGGAACTTTAAAAGCTGGTGTGGACAGGTTTGACAGGGAAAAGAACATCTTTTATCATTATCCCGGAGGAGCATCCAAGTCGGTAGGCAGCACTTATATATCTGCTATTATTGAAGACAACCATCAACAGCTTTGGTTTGGAACCGATGTTGGGCTGGATAAATACAACCCGGCCACCAACAACTTTACGCACTATAAGCATTTACCCAACAACTTTATTATATCGTTACTACAGGATAGCAGGGGGCTTCTATGGGCAGGCACCAGGAATGGATTGTGTTTACTGGATGGTAATACCGGCAAGCTACTTACCACATTGACCATTACCGATGGCCTGCCGGATAATGCTATATTGAATATATTGGAAGATGCACAACATACATTGTGGATAAGCACGCCATTGGGCATTGGCAATATTACAGTAGAGCCAGGCGGCGCTAAAGGCTGGGCGTTTCGTTTTAAAAACTATAACGAACTCAATAATTTACAGGAGCGGGCTTTTAACGAAAACGCAGCCCTGAAGCTAAAGAATGGCCTGTTGTTGTTTGGAGGGGCCAACGGTTTTAATAGTATTGACCCCTTGCATACAGTAATACCTGCAACAGCACATCGGCTGCTGTTAACCGATTTCCAGGTATCTAATAAAAGCATCTCTGCCGGGGAAATAGTCAACGGCCGTCCCCTGCTTACCAAAAGCATTTATAAAACAGATACGCTTTGGTTAAAGTATAAAGAGAATGATTTTTCCATTGAGTTTGCAGAGATGGGATTTGCTCAAAGTGGTAAAGATGAATACGCCTACAGGCTGGATGGGTTTAACAAAGAGTGGTTACTCACCAGTGGCTTGCATCGCCGCGCCACTTATACCAACCTCGATCCCGGCACTTATGTGTTTCATGTAAAAGCAGCTGATGGTAACGGAGGTTGGAATACACAGCAGGCTTCACTGGTGATTATTATCAGCCCGCCATTCTGGAAAACGCCTTTTGCCTTTTTGTTGTACATGATAGTGATTGCCGGCGCTTTAGCGATAGCCCGTAAAATAACAGTAGACCGTACACGAATGCGTTTTGCCATAGAGCAGCAACAGAAGGAAGCCGACCGCATGCATGCGCTGGATATGATGAAGATTCGTTTTTTCACCAACGTAAGCCATGAATTCAGAACGCCGTTAAGCCTGATACTTTCCCCTTTAGATAAAATAGGCGCAGGGCTGGAAGAAGATAAACGCAAACAACTGCAACTGGTAAAGCGTAACGCCCGGAGATTATTAAACCTGGTAAACCAGTTGCTCGATTTTAGAAAGCTGGAAATGCAGGAGTTTAAGTTTGTGCCCGTGCGTGGGGATATTATTGCTTTTATAAAAGAAACTGTCTTGTCGTTTAGCGATATTGCCGAGAAAAAAGATATCCGATTTGCTTTTCACACAGGCATACAGGTGTTTGAAACCTTCTTTGATAAAGACAAGCTGGAAAAAATACTCTTTAACCTGCTGTCCAACGCTTTTAAGTTTACGCCGCAACAGGGCACAGTGGAAGTGATTGTAAGCTGGGCAGTAGGCCTGCCTGCATCAGCAATGCAGCAATTAGAAATACAGGTAAAAGACAGCGGCATAGGCATTGCACCCGAAAACCAGGAACAGGTGTTTGAGCGCTTTTTTCAAAGTGATATGCCTGAGGCTGTTATTAACCAGGGTAGTGGCATTGGACTGGCTATTACCAAAGAGTTTGTAAAGCTGCATGGAGGAGAAATAACGCTTACCAGTGAACTCAATAAAGGAAGTCTGTTCTCTGTTCTGCTTCCTTTGCAACCAGCCGGCATCATGCTGGCAGAAGGCGACGCCGTTATGGAAGACATTGCTATACATCAATGGCAGGAAGAAGAAGCTGTAGACGTAGCTGTATTAGAACCGGAACCCACAAAACGCCGGAAAGAAACCATTTTACTGGTGGAGGATAATGAAGATTTTCGTTTTTACCTGAAAGAAAACCTGCGGCACTGGTTTGTGATACTGGAAGCAGCTAACGGCAGGGAAGGCTGGAAGCAGGCGCAGACCCGGCAACCCGACCTGGTTGTAACAGATGTGATGATGCCGGTAATGAATGGTTTAGAGTTGGCCCGGAAAATACACAACGATCCCCGTACCAGCCATATCCCTGTTATTTTACTCACTGCCCGGTCTGAGGAAGAACAGGAATTGGAAGGGTTTGACACCGGGGCCAGCGATTATATTACCAAGCCTTTCAATTTTGAGATATTGCTGGCCAGGTTGCGAAACCTGCTTATGCACCGCCAGATGGTGCGTAAATCATTTGAGAAGAAGCTGGAAATAAACCCGGCAGAAATTGCTGTTACGCCATTAGACGAAAAATTCATGCAGCAGGCCCTGGATGTGGTAGAAAAGAATATTGCCAATCCTGACTTTTCGGTAGAAGAGTTGAGCCGGTGTATGCATGTAAGCAGGGTGGCTTTATATAAAAAGCTGCTGAACCTTACCGGCAAAACACCTGTTGAATTTATTCGCCTGCTGCGTTTAAAAAGGGCTGCCCATTTACTGTTGGTGAGCCAGCAAACGGTGGCCGAAGTGGCCTATGAAGTAGGCTTCAACAACCCTAAATACTTTGCCAGGTATTTTAAAGAAGAGTTTGGGGTGTTACCCTCCCAGTACCTGGGCAATGATATAACAAAGTGATTTTCAATAATTATTGTCGCCGCTTAACAAATGAAGCCCCTATTGTAAACAAACGATACCCCTGCCCGGCGCATCACACACTTAGCTTCGCCTGTCTTTAAAAACAAATTGCATTATGATTGTATTGTCCATGAAAAAGGCCGCGCTATGCGCATGGTGTTGCCTGCTTGTTCATATCCCTGTGTTGTTGTTTGCCCATCATACACCCTATAGTAAAGATGCTGATGGAGTGGTGGTGCGGTTTGCCCCCGGCAAAGCCGGCCAAACCCGTTTGCTGCAATTAAGAGTAGTTACCGATAAGATTATACAGGTAAAGGCATCGCCCGATACTGCTTTTTCCCCGTTAAAAAGCCTGATGGCAATTAGCCGTTCTGATAAGCCGGCAGCTTTGTGGACCACTCGCGAAGAAGGCGACTGGTTAATATTGAAAACCGCTGCTATTACTGCCCGGCTTAGCCTGGTAACCGGCGAATTACAGTTTGCCGACAATAATGGCCACATTTTATTACAGGAAAAAAAGACCGGCGGAAAAGCATATGCTGCACATACGGCCGATGGCGAAAAGGTATATGCCGTTACACAAACCTTTTTGCAACAGGAAGGAGAAGCCATGTATGGGTTAGGTGGTAATCAATGTGGTTTTGTAAACCTGCGCAATAAACCGGTAGATGTTACCCAATACAATTCTGTGGCTACCATACCCTTTATGGTGTCTACAGCCGGGTATGGCCTTTTGTGGGATAACTATTCTGTATCCCGCTTTGGCGATTATCGGGAGCTGCGTCCTTTGTCAGATTTTACTTTGTACAACGCCGAAGGAAAACCTGGCGGACTAACCGCTATCTACAATTATAAAGACAGCGTTAAATACAATACTGCTATTCAGCGCGAAGAAAACAATATCAACTACGACTTCCTGGATGATATGAACCGCCTGCCCGCTAACTATAAAGCAGGGAAAGGTGTGGTAACCTGGGTAGGTGCTTTACAGTCATCTGCTACGGGCATACACCAATTTTTGTGCAAAGCCAGTGGCTATACCAAACTATATATCAACGACTCGCTGATCATGGATAAATGGCGGCAACCCTGGAATCCCGGCACTACTGCTTTTGAATTGTGGATGAACAAAGGCGCACATTATAAAGTGCGTTTAGAGTGGGTGCCTGATGGAGATGAGTCTTTCCAGGTGCTGCGCTTTTTGCCGCCTGTTGCTGAGCAGGATAAAAACCAGTTCGGTTTTTGGTCAGAAGCCGCCGACCAGATTGAGTATTATTTTATTTACGGCCGCAATGCAGATGATATTATAAGCGGTTACCGGAATATTACCGGTAAAGCTTCCCTGCTGCCTAAGTGGGCTTTGGGCCTGTGGCAGAGCCGCGAACGCTATCACAGCCAGGAAGAGATACTGACAACCGTAAATGAATTCAGAAAACGCCAGATACCGTTGGATAATATTGTAATGGACTGGCAATACTGGCGGCCCGATCAGTGGGGAAGTCATGAATTTGACACCTCCCGCTTTCCTGATGCTGCCGGAATGATCACACAATTGCATCAGCAATACAATACCCGCTTTATGATATCGGTATGGCCTAAGTTTTATACCGGCACCGATAATTATAACCTGCTAAACAGTAAGGGCTGGTTATATACAAAGAACATAGAAAATAACCAGAAAGACTGGATTGGCTATGTGTCCACGTTTTATGATGCTTTTAATGCTGATGCCAGGAAGCTTTTCTGGAAACTGATGAACGATAAACTGTATACTAAAAAGGTAGATGCCTGGTGGTTGGATGCCACAGAGCCAGACATCTATAGCAATATTTCTATAGAGCAGCGCAAAGCATTGATGAAGCCGATGGCTATTGGAACGCCTACCCGTTATTTTAATACCTATCCTTTATTAAATGCTGCTGGCGTGTATGAGGGGCAGCGTTCGGTAAATGCCAACAACCGGGTTTGTATTCTTACCCGCTCAGCCTGGGCTGGTATTCAACGTTATGCAGCAGCGGTGTGGAGTGGAGATATTGCTGCACGCTGGCATGATATGAAAGATCAGATAGCCAGTGGCATCAGCTTTTCGCTGGCAGGTGTGCCTTACTGGTCTATGGATATAGGTGGCTTTGCTGTAGAAAAACGCTATGAAAAAGCTACTGGCAGCGACCTGGACGAATGGCGTGAGCAAACAACCCGCTGGTATCAGTTTGGTGCTTTTTGTCCCTTGTTTCGTGTACACGGTCAATATCCCTTTAGAGAAATATACAATGTAGCGCCAGAAACGCATCCTGCTTACAAAAGTATGTTGTACTATGATCAATTACGTTATCGCTTGTTGCCTTATATCTATACACTGGCCGGTACCACCTGGCAAAACGATTACACTATTATGCGCGGGCTGGTAATGGATTATGCTGCCGATAAAAAGGCGCGTGATGTGGCAGATGAATACATGTTTGGGCCATCCTTATTAATTAACCCCGTTACTGCTTATAAAGCCCGTAGCCGCCAGGTGTATTTGCCGGAGGGTAATGGCTGGTACGATTTCTATACCGGGGCTTTTTATAAGGGTGGACAAACTGTAGAAGCAAAGGCTGAGTATGAAAGAATACCTGTGTTTGTAAAGCAGGGTGCGATACTGCCTGTAGGCCCGGTAATGCAATACAGTACCGAAAAGCCGGCCGATAGTGTAACGGTTTGGGTGTATACCGGCAAAGACGGCAGCTTTACCCTGTATGAAGATGAAAACCTGAACAACAATTATGAGAAAGGCGCTTATACCAACATTCCATTTACCTATAACGAGAAAAACGGTACGCTGGAAATAGGAGATAGAAAAGGGGCATTTACAGGTATGCTCACCAACAGAACCTTTTTGGTAAAATGGGTAACACCCACAAACGATGCTGGCATTGACAATAGTACCGGAAAGGTACAGCCTGTTACCTACACCGGTAAAAAGATAACCATAAAAATGAAATAACATTTTCTTCCACTATTCACAACAGTTTGTCATATGAAACCATTAGAGAAAAACCAAAACAAGCGGCGGCCGCTCACCGGGCTGCTATGCAAAACGCTTATGCTGAGCGTTATGATGCTGCTGGCTATAGGTGTGCATGCACAAAAAAGCATTATTACCGGAACGGTAACAGACACTGCCGGTAAGCCTTTGGCTAATGCCAATGTATCGGTAAAAGGAACCAAAACAGGCACGGTAACCAATAGCGCCGGAGCGTATAGCATCAGTGCCAAACCAGGCGATGTGCTGGTGATTTCTTTTGTCAACTACATTTCGGTAGAGGTGGCAGTAGAAGTGCCTGGCAGTGCCTTATCGGTGCAGCTGGCTGAGTTAAAAAGCAACCTTGATGAGGTAATTGTAGTGGGTTATGGTTCGCAACGCAAAAAAGAAGTCACAGGCGCAACGGTACGCGTAGGCGGTGGCGACCTTGATAAAAACCGTACTCCTTCGCTGGCGCAAAGCCTGCAGGGGCAAGCCGCTGGTGTGCAGGTAACATCCAGTAGCGGACAACCAGGCGATCCTATGAAAATTGTGATCAGGGGAACGGGCACCAACGGCAATGCTAATCCCTTGTATGTGGTAGATGGTATGCCTGCTGATGATATCTCCTATTTAAGTTCTGCTGATATAGAAACCATCGATATATTAAAAGATGCAGCATCCAGCGCTATTTATGGTGCGCGGGCTGCTAACGGTGTGGTGCTGATTACCACCCGTAAAGGCCGTGTAGGAAAAAGGATAGTCGCCTTTGATGCGTATTACGGCTGGCAAAATCCCACTAAAAAACTGGATATGCTCAATGCCAAACAGTACGCCATTATTATGAATGAAGCGGCCGTGAATTCAGGCAATGCGCCTTACCATTTTTATTCGCAGGATCAGATTGATTCTATGGGTGCAGGCACCGATTGGCAAAAAGAAGTAGCGAACAAAAACGCCGCTACACAAAGTTATACGCTGGGTATAAGTGGGGGCAACGATGCCTCTGTGTTTTCCACTTCCCTTGGTTATCAGCGCCAGGAGGGTTTGATGGGAATAAAAGGTAAGTCGTTTTATGAAAGGATAAGCCTGCGTGTTAACTCGGAGCATAAACTGTATAAAGACATTGTAAAAATAGGCGAGAACCTTACCTATACTCACAGCAATCAGGCGGCTGTTGGCACAGGTAATATCTATGGCAACTCTATCAGAGGTTTGCTCAATACCAGCCCTACCTTCCCGGCTTACAATAAAGATGGATCGTACGGTAGAAGTACTAACCCGGAAGAGATTAACCCGGTAGCGGCTATGGATTACTTAAACAACAACACTACACAATACGACCGTTTATTAGGAAATATATACGTGGAAGCCACACTGGTGAAAGGCCTGAAATTCCGTTCCGACTTTGGTATGGCCACTGCCTATAACAACTATGTAGGCTACTCTCCTGTGTATGAGTTGTCGGCTACTTCGGTAAGCAATGTGTCTTCTGTAACCAATGCCATTTATAAAAACCAGAACTGGAACTGGGATAACACACTTACCTATAATGTAAAACTGGATAAACACAATATCTCTATACTGGCAGGTACTACTGCTAAAGAGGATGTGTATACCTATGTATCGGGCAGCAAAACCAACCTGGTAATTCCAGGTTTTGAATATGCGGTTATCAACAATGGTACTACTATTCCTTCACTTGCCAAAGTGGCCGCAGGCACACGCGAAGAAACGGCGTTGCAATCTTATTTTGGCAGGGTAAATTATAACTTTAACGACAAGTACCTGCTGTCGGTTATTGTAAGAAGGGATGGTTCCAGCAAGTTTGGTCCTAACCAACGCTATGGTTATTTTCCTTCTTTTTCTGCCGGCTGGATAGTCACCAATGAAGCTTTTTTCAGGCCCGATTGGATGAGCTTTTTAAAAATACGGGGCGGCTGGGGACGTAATGGTAACGACCGCATCACCAACTTTGCTTACCAGGCAACTGTAAGCTCTTTATACCGTTTTTATTACTTTAACGGCATTGATGCCACCGGCGCTACGCTGGGCACCTCTCCCGATAAAATTGCCAACCCCAATTTAAAATGGGAAGCTTCTGAACAAAAGAACATTGGATTTGACGCTACCGTGTTTAAATTCTTTAATATCACTTTCGACTGGTATAACAAAACAACGCGCGACTGGCTGATACAGCCTGCTGTACCTGATATTGTGGGCACAGGCGCCCCATATATTAACGGTGGTGATGTGGAAAATAAAGGGGTGGAAATTGCTATTAATTACCAGCGCAAATCGGGCGAGGTAAGCTATAACATTGGTGGCAACATTGCTTTTAATACCAACAAGGTAACAAGGGTAGCTACACAGGAAGAAATTATACATGGCGCCAGTGGTATATTGGCTTCCAATACCGATGAATTTTACCGTATTCAAAAAGGCTTTCCCCTGGGTTACTTCTGGGGCTATAAAACAAATGGCATTTTTCAGAACGAAGCTGAAGTAAATAACTATATAGGTAAGAAAGGCGCTATTCAGTCTTACGCCAAGCCCGGCGATGTACGTTTTGTGGATGTAAACGGCGATGGTGAAATCACTGCTGCTGATAAAACACAGATAGGCAACCCCCATCCTAAATTCTCTTTCGGGTTAAACCTCTCCGCCAGCTGGCGTGCATTTGATATCAGCATACTGGCGGCCGGTGTGGGCGGTAACGATATACTCGATGGCACCCGTGCCACAGACAGATACTATAACAACTACACCACAGAAACATTGAAGCGCTGGACAGGTGAAGGAACCAGCAATCGTTTACCCCGCGTAACATTAAGTGATGAAGCCAATAAAAACTGGGGAAGGATATCAGATCTGTATCTGCACAGCGGTACTTACTTACGCATCAAAAGCATCAATATAGGTTACGATTTAAAGAAAACATTGCTACCCAATCTACCCTTTCAGCAATGTCGCATTTACGTTACCGGGCTTAACCTGCTTACGTTTACCGGTTACCGGGGCATTGATCCCGAAGTGGGTTATGGTAACGTAGAAGCCGACAAAAACCAGTGGTCTTCCGGCATTGACCTGGGCTACTATCCGCAGCCAAGGACATTGATGGCAGGCGTAAGCGTAAAATTTTAAACTAACCGGTTAAAATATTGATGATATGAAACAGGTATTATTTTCTTTATTGATACTGACAGGAATGGCCACCGTTTCCTGTAACAAAGATTTCCTGGAAAGAACACCCAAAGATCAGCAGGTGGAAGAAACCTTTTATAAAACACCCCAGGATGCTTACAGTGCATTAGTGGCTACTTATAGTGTATTAAACTGGGATGGCTTTGGTAATATATGGCTGGCTGCAGAAATAGCTTCCGACAACTGTTTTGGCGGTGGTGGTCTGGCTGATAATGGTCAACGACAGGTAGATCGGTTTGAACGTTGGGATGATCATGGAAAGGCTGCCTGGAAAAAATGCTATTATGGTATTTTCAGAGCCAATGTACTGCTGCAAAAAATAGAGGGTATTGACTTTGGATCGCAGGCTGCTTTAAAGACCAGGTATATAGGAGAAGCCCATTTTTTACGTGCTTATTTTTATTTTGATCTTATCCGTATGTACGGACATGTGCCGTTGCTAACCGAACCTATAGAGGGCGATAACTACTATATACCGCAGGCAAGCCCTGATAGTGTGTACGCTTTAATTGCATCAGATTTAAAAACATCGGCCAGTCTGCTTACCGCCAGTGCCCAGGCGTTTAGTGCCATACCTGCTACAGAGTATGGCCGTGTAACCAAGTGGGCGGCAGAAGCATTGCTGGGCCGGGTGTTTTTGTATTACACAGGTTACTATGGTAAAACGGAGATACCAGGAGCTTGCACAAAACAGGATGCTATTACCGCCATTGATGATGTTATTAACATCAGCGGGCATAACCTGTTAACAGACTATCGCAGTTTATTCCGCGCATCAGCTGTTTCTTCAGGCGTTGCTTTTGGCGGGCAAAACAATGCAGAGGGCGTGTTTACCATTCAATACACCAACCAGGGCCTGGCCAACTGGGATCAGCAGAATGGCAACCGGGTGCAGGTGATGGTAGGGTTGCGTGGTATAGATCGTATTTCGTATTACTACAAAGGCTGGGGCAGTGCCACGGTAAGCCCTAAATTATATAATGCCTATGAAGCTGCCGACTCTATTCGTCGCAAAGCTTCTTTTATGGCCATAGCAGAAGAGGGGATTGATTTTACGCCTTCCAGCGATCAGTTCCAGTACACTGGTTATTTCTGGAAAAAGTATACACCTTTAGTGCAGAACAAGCCCGATGATAATGGCGGCGATTTCCAGATTGATAACTATGATAATTATGTAGTAATTCGTTTTGCTGATGTGTTGTTAATGGGAGCCGAGCTAAACCTGTTATCCGATTTAGGAAAGGCACAACTCTATTATAACAGGGTGCGCGACCGTGCCTTTAAAAATGACATCACACATCGGAAAATACTTACAGGCGATGCGGCAGGTGTAAAGCTGGTTTTAGAAGAACGCCGTTTAGAACTGGCGTTGGAGGGCATGCGTTACTGGGATCTTTTACGCCAGGGTACTACGGCTGCCAAGCAAGCGATTGATAATGCAACAGGAGATGATTTTAATGTAACGTTCCGGGCGGAAACGCAGGGTTTGTTTGCTATACCACAAACTCAGATAGACCAGAGCAACAGCACTATTACTCAAAACCCCGGCTGGATTCAATAATACCTATTATTCAAAATGATTTGCCATGAAAAAATTATATTGGTTGTTAACAGTAGCTGTTATAGCAGCCTGTTCACCTGCTGAAAAGAGATTTGATCTGCCTGCGGAGCTGGAGCCTTCTGCCTTGAAGTTCAGTGTTACACAGCAACAGGGACATGATAACACGGTATACCTGAAAAGTTTAACACCAGGTACTATTCCTTATTGGGATTTTGATGGCGGTACTTCTACGCTGGCCAATGATACCATCGTGCTGCCTTTTTCCGGTTCTTATATTATTAAATATTCGGTAAGTGCGCCTGGTGGTTTTGTAGCCGGTGACTCTGTAACTATTAAGGTAACCAGTACTGATCTGTCTTCTATCACCGATCCCCAATGGGAATACCTTACCGGCGGACAAAACGGAAAAACATGGGTGTTGGATATGTCGGCTCCTGTAGGCTGGTATGGTATGGATTATGGTAAAGGTAGTGGCGACGACTGGGTATGGCATCCTGATTATGTTGGTAATGAGTGGGTAATGCCTAATAAGGATTATGGATCTATGACATTTGATTTAAACAATGCCAAAAACTATCAACGTATCTTGTACGATGCTTCTAATGTGGCACAAACTTGCACCGGCAAGTTTGATCTGGATCTTGTTAATATGAAAGTGAAATTATTGGGTTGTGAAATGTTGTATGGCGGCGATTATTATAAAAACGTAAGCAACTGGCGAGAAGCTAAAATTTTAGCCATGTCTGCCAGCAGTATGGTGCTGGGGGTAATAAGAGATAAGCCCAACCCGGGTGATGGCGTTTGTTATATCGGTTTTAAGTTTAAATTAAAGCAATAGCAACCGGCAGTTTACGCGAAACCGGTTTATTCTGCTGCAAACCGGGAAAAGTGAAAGATATTTGGGAAGGAAATGGCCGTTTTTACCCTTTTTTCCGGGTAAAAGCAGCCATTTTTATATAGGGTGTAATATAGTGTTTCTTTAATGTGTTATTAATATCCGGCAGGCTTATTAATAGCATTCTAATCGTATAATTTCCACAGTGTTAAGACCTTTGTAATCTATATGATTACCTCATGTTGCATGGAAAGCGATTACAACTATATAAGCGAAAAAGGAGATAAGCCACGTGAGCGCTTAATACAGGACGAACTGAAAATAAGTGAAGAACGTTTCCGGGGCGCATTCGAGTATTCGGCTATTGGGATGGCTATTGTTTCTCCTCAGGGAAGGTGGATTAAAGTAAACAAACGCCTGTGCGACTTTACGGGTTGCACGAAGGATGAATTATATGCTATTACATTCCAGGATATTACACATCCTGACGATCTGGAAGCCGATTTGTTACTGCTGCGCGAACTGGTGGCAGGCAAGCGGGAATATTACCAGATAGAGAAAAGATATTTTCATAAAGATGGCAGCATTGTATGGGGCCTGCTGAACGTATCGCTGGTGCGCGACGAGGAAGGCAACGTGCTGCATTTTGTATCACAGATAGAAGATATTACCGACCGTAAAATAGTAGAGGAAGCTTATAAAGAAAGTGAACAGCGCTGGCAGTTTGCATTAGAAGGTTCTGGAGATGGTATATGGGATTGGAATGTGCAAACAGGAGAGGTGTTTTACTCAGCACAATGCAAAGCGATGCTGGGCTTTACAGAAAATGAAATGGGCAACTCCTGTACAGAATGGGATAAACGTGTGCATCCTGATGACAAGGATAGGTATTTTGCCGATATGCATGCGCACTTTATGGGTAAAACTACCATCTATACCAACGAGCATAGAGTTATGTGTAAGGATGGTTCGTATAAATGGGTGCTGGATAGGGGTAAGGTTATTTCGTGGACAGAAGATGGCAAACCTCTACGGGTATTAGGCACACATGCAGATATTTCGGAAGCCAAAGAGAAAGAGATACAATTAAAACAAACGTTGGACATTATCAGTGAGCAAAATAAGCGGCTCACTAATTTCGCGCATATAGTATCACACAATCTGCGCACGCACACCGGTAACCTGGAAATGCTATTGTATATCATTGACGAGACCAAGACGGAAGAAGAGAAGCAGGAACTAATGGAGCATTTAAAAAAGGTATCGGCGCAGTTAAGCGAGACAATGCAGCATTTAAATGACGTTATTTCCATCCAGGCCAATATAAAAAAGCAGCGTACAGTGCTGTATTTAAGGGAATATATACATAAAGCTACAGAAGCTATGGCAGGCGAAATAGGCTTGCACAAAGCTTTAATTATCAATAATGTGCCGGCCGAAGTAACCATCAATTACAGCCCGGCTTATCTGGAGAGTATTTTGTTGAATTGTTTATCAAATGCTATTAAGTATCGGCATCCCAACAGGTTGCCTGTGGTAGAGGTCAGTTACCATGAAGAAGGGGGCAGAAAGGTGTTAGAGATTACGGATAATGGGATTGGCATTAATCTTGCGCGTTATGGGCAAAAGCTGTTTGGCATGTATAATACCTTTCATGGTAATGCAGATGCCAAAGGAGTGGGACTGTTCATTACCAAAAACCAGGTGGAAGCTATGGGCGGAAAAATTGAAGTGATCAGCGAGGTAGACAAAGGTGCTACTTTTAAAATATTTCTTTCATGAGTAAAAAACAGATGGCCTGCATTATCGATGATGACCAGGTGTATGTATTCGGCGTTAAAAAACTGATTCAGTTTTACGATTTCTGCAGCGATGTGCTAACCTTTAAAAACGGCGAAGAAGCATTGGATTACCTGGATCCCAGGAAAGCATGCAGCGATTTGCTTCCGGAGGTAATTATGGTAGACATTAATATGCCTGTAATGGATGGTTGGGAGTTTTTAGACAACTTTGTAAAAATGACACCCACTCTTAGCCGTAAGATCACTGTATACGTAGTAAGCTCTTCACTCAGGCAGGATGATATGGAAAAGGCAAAGAACTATTCAGAGGTAACAGACTATATAGTAAAGCCTGTGAACTTTGAAAACCTGAAACAAATTTTATCTGCTTAGCCGTATTACAATTGTTGAAGTAGCTTTTGTGCTTTAGCATAAATAACCGCGTCTACCGGAATTTTCTGTAACCATATACCTGCTTCTTTCGTATTCTTTTCTTTTATATAGCTCAGTGCCATATAAAACGCCGCATCATATTTAAAGGCTGAATTTCCACTATACAATTGAGTGAACACCGGCCGGGCTGCTATCATATTGTTGATATGTGTCAATGCTACTGCATAATAAAACTGTGCAAAACTGTTTTGCGGTTGCAGTTGTGTTACACTGTGCAATAATGTAACTGCTGTTGCATAATCTTCCTTATTAAAAGCAGTGGTAGCTTGCAGTAGTAAACTATCGGTATTATCTCCTCTTTCTACATTGGCCACCATCTGTGTTGGGGCAAAGCTGCTATACAAATCTTTTTGCCAGGGTTGCCATATCATTACCGCAATAACAGCTGCCGCTGCTGCTGTAATAGCACCCATACGAAAACGGGTAAATACTACTTTCGCTTTAGATACAGGCGCTGTAAAATGCGCAGCTCTTAACTGCTGCATGGTTTGTTGCAGCTGCTCTTTCACCGGGTCGGCAGCAAATTGCTGTTGTAATGTTTGTTCCACCTCCCTGTGTAACGCCACTTTTTGTTGCAATTCGGGTTGTTGTGGCAGGGCAGCTTCAAAAGCGGCCTGCTCTTCGGCAGACATATCTCCGGATGTATAGCGGGCAATATCTTCAAATGTGTATGTGTTTGCCATATTATTCTTTTCCGGATAAGTGTGAATAAATCATTTTCGTTAATGCCGCCATGCATTCGCTTTTCTTTTTACGCAGGTAGCCGTAGCTCACTTTTAGCTGTGCGGCAATTTCTTCCTGCGCACTACCTTGCAGGCTGTGCTTTAAAATGTCTTTGCACGAGCTGCCCAGTTTTTCAAAGCATGCCCAAAAAGCCTGCAGTCTTTGTTCCTGTTGCTGCATTATTTCTGCCTGTGCAAATACATCTTCTCCTATAAATACATCATCACTATCTTTTGTTACCGGGTTACGCCCTCTTTTTTTTAATTCATTCAGCCATTTGCGCTTACATAATAATAGCAGGAATGGTTCAAAAGGGCAGGTAAGCTGTAGCTGCTTATGTGTAGCCTGGTTATAGATATCCGTAAGCACCTCCTGAAAAATATCTGCTGCGTCATTTTCATCACCGCTGTTGGCCAATATATAATACTTCACCTTATGGGCGTAGCGCGTATAAATTTCCTTCACTACCACGGTATCGTTGGTAGTAAGCGCGGTAATATAGCGCTGGTCGGTATGTATTAAGCTGCTGATAAATAATGATTTAGTACAAAACAGATCGTTTCAATAAAAATAATGGAAAAAAAGTTGAAAAAAGGGGGTAACAAAAAAACGGTGCTGCTGATATACTCATGAACAAGCAAACGCAGTAGCCGAAAAGCGATAACAGAGTAGGCATTTAAAACATGATTGTATGAAAACGTTTAACACCAGCAAAATGACAAATCGCATTGTAAAGAATTTTCTTACAGCTATAGCTATATGCAGCATAGCTGCCGCCTGCAAAAAAAACAATGACCTGCCAGCTTCTACGCCATTAAAAGCAGATGATTTCCTGGCTAAATATACTGTACCCACACAAAGCTTTACCGGTAACGCCACCACAGGCTTTACCATTACCGGGGCAAAAGGAACCAAAGTAACCTTTAAGCCCGGGGCTTTTATTGATGGTTTTGGAAATGTAGTAAGTGGCAACGTAACAGTTACCTTAAAAGAGATATTAAGTAAAAAAGATGTGCTGTTATCAGGTGTTATGACGGAATCTAACGGCCAGCTGCTGGAGTCGGGTGGTGAGTTTCTGTTGCAGGCTAAACAAGGCGATAATGTACTGGGTGTAAACAGGCAAGCCGATAGTGCTGCAATGGTAGAGGTGCCTAAAGTGCTTAACAATAAAGACATGGGGCTGTTTGTGCAGGAAAAAAGAGAAGGTGGTGTGAATGGACAGCAGCCACAGGGCAATCCTTTAACCTGGGTAGCCGCTCCTTATGCTCCGTTTGGTAATGGTCCTAACAGCTACAGCTTTTCTTTACCAGGCTTTACATGGGTAAACTGCGATAGGTTTTACAGCGATCCTAATCCTAAAACTACTATCAGGGCTACTCCCGTATTCCAGGATGACAGTACTGTTACTGACTTACAGGTGATGCTGGTGTTTAAAAACATTGCCACTGTTATTACGCTGCCTTACAGCTACAGTTTACAAAAGTTTGAATCTTATCAAAATTCTTTACCTATTGGTTTAACTGCCGACCTGGTAATTATGGGTAAGGATAGCAATGGATATATTCAGTTTGGTACACAAACCATCACTATTACAGCCAACATGGATATACAGGCTGCTATACATAGAGCTGACCAGTCAGAGGTTGACAGCTTCCTGGCCGGTATTCAATAAGGAAAATCCTCCGGGGGGAAGGATTGAGCCCTTACTTTATGAAAACGTCGAACCGGCCGTAAGGCCGGTTTTGGCATTTAGCTTATATTTATAGAATAGTATACTATATGCGTTTAAGCCCACAACTATTGCTGCCCCTTGCATTTTGCTGTATGCAACGTGTAACCGCCCAGGCGCCGGATACGGCTCTGGCACAAATTCAGGCCCAGACAGAAGATAACCGTGTAAAGCTACAGGCTGTATTGCGGCCGCTACGGCAGGTGGCAGGTGCGCCGGAAGCTTTTTACAGCTACTTTTGGGAGTTGGGCGATGGTAGCTTTAGTTTTGCGAAAGAGCCGCAGCACGTATATAAAGATACCGGCACTTACAACATACGTTTATTTGCTACCAATAATTACGATGATGGTAAAAAGCCCCGCAGCCTGCCACGCCCTGTAAAAGTGAAAACCAAAACCATACTGGCGGCTAACACACCTGCCACTTTTTTTAGCGGGGAGGGCGCATTGGAAATGAAAGCCAATTGTATGCCTTTGCCGGGAGAGGATATGGTTGTGGTATTAGGCTACAGAAATAAAAAAACATCCACTCCCGTTAATGGTTCTGTAATGCTGCTATACAACGAAAAGCAGTTTGCACAAAGCAGCTTTGATATGGCAGATGCACGCACTTACCACCAGGAGCGTAAAATAGGGATGGACTCCCTATGGGCCTATGCAGGCTGGCAGCCGGATAATGGAAAGGAGAAGGCTGGTTTGTTTACTGCGTCAGCACCCTATTATGAAAAGCCGGTGGCAAGAACACAATTAATGCAGGCGCTAAAGCAGGAGATCAATACCTTCCAAACACAAAACGTATACAGGGTAGAGCAGGTGCAGCAGCAGGAAGAGCGGTTTATGTTTTTACAGCTGAACACCTTGCCCGAAATGATAAAAGATACTAATGCTGTAGTAACGATCACAGGTTTGTTTATACCCGACGATCCTGCTCTGGAAATGGAAAGGTTTAACCTGGAGCTGCCTATTGTGGCTTCCCACGATCCTAACAAAATGATGCTGAAAAACAGCCGGATGAATTACCGCGTTACGGGTAAAAGCCGGGATATTGTATATAAAGTACGTTTTCAGAACACTGGTAAAGGTCCGGCTAAAAAAGTGGCTGTTACAGTAGTGGTGCCCGGTATGTTAAATACGGGAACTGTTGAGTTAGTGGAATCGAAGCCTGCCTGCCGCTGGTGCGACTCGGCTTATGCAGGTGGCAGCTGTATAGATACGATCATTCATAAAGACAGTGTGCAGTTTGTTTTCTCCAATATTTACCTGCCTGGTACTTTACAGGATGGAGTAAACGATCCGGATTCAACCATGGGTTATATTAAGTATAAACTTCATTTTGGAAAGGGAATGGTAAAGCGGTCATTTGTAAGCAGCGCTTCTATTGTGTTTGATAAAAATGAACCTATTTACACCAACCGGTCTACCGGTCGCTTTAAAAAAGGAGTATCTCCCGGTGTAATACTGGGGTATGGCTTTTTGCCTGGCGATAAACCGGATATTGGTAACAGGAATACAACGCTGGGTGTTACGTTGTCTGAATACGCTCCTTACAAGCGCTATTGGCAATGGGAGTTGTTTGTACAGCGTCAAAGTAGCTACGAGCATTTTATTGCCCGCAGGGATGGGGGCGATACGCTCATTGATAACCGCGATTACAAACTGATTTACCGCGAACGGTATAATAAGGTGCGGGTGGCCACTATAGAAGTGGTGCCTTTATCATTGCGCTATAACTTTAATTCCTGGCTGGGTGCCGGCACGGGTGTGCTGGTAAGCGCCACTTTGCATAAAACCACGCGCCAGATGTACAGAGCAGTAATTGATCCCGCTACCCAGGGCGCACCCGCACTGGCCGATAAAGAAGAAACCAGCACTACTAATTCCTTTGATACCTGGCGGGGGGCCTTGTTTGCCGATGTGCAGGTGGGGCGTGTACGCGTAGGGCCGTCTATCGGATTCCGTTTCCTGCAATACACCAATCCGGCTTACCAGGTATTGATGGCCTATGCCAGCTGGAAATTTTAATTACTTTTAGGCAAACGGGCCTGCATGCATTATGGTTGGCGTACAATAATAGTTGTTTTAACAGCGGTAGCCAGCTGTTGCTTTACTATACAGGCCCGAGCCGATTCTCTTAGCCTGCCACCTGCTTTACAACAGAAATTACAGCAACTTCAACAACAGGATTTGCTGGAAGAGTGGATAAATGCGCAACTGGATTATGTAGATGAAAATCCTGCACAGCGATTAACGCTATTAATGCACCTTCCGCAAAAAGCATGGCGCAATTACCACACGTATCGCGAAAGGCTTACCTGGTTTGATATGTTGGCCCTGCAAGGTTATTACCAGCTACAAACCGGAAATATACTGAGTTCCATTTCGGCTTATGAAAATGCCTTGCATTTTTACGAAAGCTATCCACTGCCCGATGCTCAGGTTATAGAATACGTATTAAAGCCCCTTGGCAATAATTACACGCGGCTGGCCGATTATGGGCTGGCTTTACATATCCATCGTAAAACATTGGCACTGGCGCAGAAAATGGGCGACCGGATACAGGTGGCTTCTGTGCTGGGTAATATGGCAGTATGCGCCCGGTGGCAAGGCGATTCTGTAATGGCAGTTGCCTATTGCAGGGAAGCTATGGCCCAGGCAGGTAAAGGAACGGCTATTGCCGGTTTACTATTGAATACTTACGCCGATATCCTCACCGAGCAACAGCAATATGACAGCGCTGCCTGGTATTGCAAACGGGCATTGGACATTTTGCAGTTGCATAAAGGGGATGAACAGCACGTATATTGGTATGGAAGCGCTTTACAGCAAATGGCCACCATTGCTTTATACAGTAAACAGCCTGCCCGGGCGCAGGCATATGTGCAGCAGGCCATTGCTTTATATCAGCAATACTATCCTGCTTCCCGCCAGCGCGAAAAAGCCAAGCTACAGGTGCTGGCCGGAAATGTATACCTGCAAACAGGCCATGCAGATGCTGCAATGGCCTGCTTTACGCAGTCTTTATCGTTACTGCTGCCGGGGTGGCAATCCCATTTGCAGCAACCTCCGGCAGGCGATCGTTTATATGGAGAAAATACTATTGGTGATGCTTTGGAAGGAGGAGCCAAAAGTTTGCAGGCTTTAGGTAAGAAAGAGGATGCCTTGCAATGGTTTATGGTATCGCTACAAGCGCAACACATTTTAAGGCAGGAGTTTTTTTATACAGCATCCAAGTTAAGAGAGATAGCGGTAACCCGCTCCAGGGCCGATGCGGCGGTAGCACTGGCCTACTCGTTATGGGAAGCTACCGGCAACCGTGTATATGCTAACCAGTTGCTACAGATAACAGAATTGTCAAAAGCGCAGGTATTGCTGGAAGAAAGGTTAAGCCGTAAAGCTGGCACATCCTTATTGGCAACAGGCGATTCTGTACAGCGTAAACAGCGGCAGTTGCAACAAGCCATTACGTATTACCGGCATGAATTATTAGCATCCGGCAATAACGCAAACATGCAAAAGCTGCTGGAGCAAACGGAATACCAGCTTGCATTATTACAAAAAGAACATCGCGAAACTATACAACAAACAGATGCGTTGCAACAACAGTTGCCGGTAACCACCTTGCTGGCTGCTATTCCCCAAAATGTGGTTGCGCTTGTTTTTTATGAAGGAGCCAACCAGCATTATTTGATAGAAGCCACTACAACAGGTATAGGAGCAATACATAGGGTAAGCAACCAGGTATTGCTAAGCGATTCTATTGTACAGTTTATGCAGCATTGGTTTGCCCGCGGCCCTGGGGCCATGTTCAACGCGCCTGAAACATTTTATCATCATTGCGCATTTATATATCAGGCGGTATTTGCTAACTACACCTGGAAAAAAGGCCTGCGTTACCTGCTTGTGGCGGATGGCGCGTTTAATTACCTGCCTTTTGATGCGCTGGTAACTGCTGACAGGTTTAGTAACAATTACAGCCAGTGGCCTTATTTGTACAAACAGGCAGTTATTTCCAAAGCCTATTCGCTGCAAACATGGTACTCCCAGCAAAACATGGTATATCACCAAGGAGGGCTTAGTGGTTTTTTTGTAGGCATCAATCAGCAACAAAGCCGGGTGATGCTGGATAACCGAAAGGAGTATGATATGCTGAGCAATGAAGTTAAAGGCCGGTATTTTCTCGACTCACTGGCAACTTACCCCACATTTGTAAACGAGATAGCAAAGGCGGCTGTATTGCATGTGAGCATGCATACTTCTGCACAGCCAGAACCGATGTTGCAATTGTACGACGCGCCTTTTTTTCTTTCCGATTTGCAATTTACCCGGTTTAATCCTGCCATAGTGGTGTTAAGTGCCTGTGGCACTGCAGAAGGTGTTTTGCTCAAAGGTGAAGGCGTCAACAGCCTGGAAAGAGGTTTTATAGCAGCAGGTGCCGGTGGCGTGCTGGGTAGTTTGTGGAATGTGAACGACAACACTGCTGTGGAGTTATCGGCCTTGTTTTATAAACAACTGGCCCGGCAACCCGATGCAGCAATGGCGCTGTATGCCGCAAGAAAAGAGTGGCTGTTACTGCATAATGATAACGCTGTTTTGCAACTGCCTTACTACTGGGCCACTTTTGAATATAGCGGTCACCTGCAACCTGTGCGCCTGCAAAGTGCCTGGCTATGGTATTATGTGTTGGCTTGCGTAGCAGTTGTTACAGGTGTATTATCTGCAACAGGCTACGTGTTCTATAAAAAGCGAAAAGCAATGTCCGTTTAGCAGGTTACCTGATATTATAGCAACAGTTAGGCGGATGCTGTTTTCTTGCTAAAAGTGCCGCCGTCGTTGTTGTTACCCTGCCGGGGACCGGCAATCTTTTTCCAGTCGAAATAGCCCGATATAGCTACCACAAACAGAAAAATGGTAAGACATGCCATTAAAGGCAACTCTTTGTGAAACAATAAGGGAACCGCAAACAGGTTAGATACATTCAAAAGTATCCAGTTTTCTACCTTGCGTTTAGCCAGCAGCCACATACCTGCCCATGCAGTGCAGCTAACCCAGGCATCCCAGACAGGGGTGGTAGAAGGGGTGAAATATTTAAGTGCGCTGAACAGGAACAGCCAGCCCACACCTATAATCAATGCAGTGATTTCCCATTCTTTTTTGCTGGTGTAACTAACCGGGATAGGCGATGTGTTGCGTTTTTTAATCCAGTATACCCAGCCGTAAATACTCATAATAAGGTAGTAGGCGTTTAACAACGACTCTGCATACAGCTTTACGCTAAACATTAACCAGGTGGTAATAATGGTGCTGATAATACCCGCCGGGTATAGCAGGATGTTGTTTTTACGGGCTAATAAAACTTCGGTAACTCCAAAAGCTACAGCAATCCATTCCGGAAAGCTCGTGTTCTGTACCTGCTCCGCAAAGAGCGATATCCAATGTTGTAAATTCATGTACTTCCTCCGCAGGCATTACCCTGTTCAGGTTCAACGGGTTTATCTCAGCCATAGCTGTTTGGCAACTATAGCACCCCGGGTTAATAATAAACTTGTTCGAAGCACAAAATTAAGTAATTACCGGCAAGCATTTTTTTGTAACTTTTCCTTTTACTCAAACGTAAAGGGATCATGAATGTGATTGGTAACCTTATCTGGCTAATTTTCGGTGGCTTTTTAGCTGCGATAGGCTATTTAGTGGGTGGATTGGTGCTGTGCTGTACCATTATCGGTATTCCCTTTGGCATCCAGTGCTTTAAGCTGGCAGGTTTGGTGCTATGGCCATTTGGCCGGCAGGTGACCAGTAATTCTGATTCTAACGGCTGTTTATCCTCCTTATTTAATATTATCTGGATTTTATGCGGCGGCTGGTACACGGCGCTGATGCACCTGTTTTTTGGTTTGCTGCTGTTTATCACCATCATAGGTATTCCGTTTGCCCGCCAGCATTTTAAACTGCTGGAAATTTCCATGATGCCCTTTGGCAAGCGGGTAGTGTAGTTTTTTGCAGGTACTGCACTTTTTTGTTTTGGTAACAGCCCCTAACTTGCGCCTGAAGGTACAGATTGTATATTTTTTTACTTGGTGTAAGCATGAATACTCCCCTTATTGATCGCTCTTCGCTGGCAGTTGTTGAAAACGAGAACTATGAAATTGGTTTTCTGTTTAACATGACAACTCCTAAACATATTGGTTTTCAACTGGAGCCGGTGGTAATAAGGCAGCAAAAGGGGCGTAAAAGCTTTAGCCGGTTGTTTATGGATAATAACGAGCATTGGGCTTATCTGAACCCCTTACCGGAAGAACTGTTTTACCTGTTATTCCATTTTTCCGACGGCCGTTTGTTCGAATTTATGGTAAACAGCGGCAGCACCTACCTGAAAAATCATGCACAGCCCTGGTTAATGCTCAACGACAAGGATATTTTGCGTTTGCGTAACCATTACCTGGACCTGCTGCACCAGGTATGGCCCTATTTGCTGGAAAACGGTAATTTATACGTGCTGAAAGAAGGCAATTTCAGCGATGTCAACATCAAGCCTTTACAGGTAAGTGAGCATTTTGTAGAAATTCATTTTACTGCTGCTAAAGATGCCGCTTCCATTACCATACAAATGAACGTACAAACAGTACGTGACAAAGCGCCTAACCGCGTGTTCCTGTTTAAATCTCTTTTCTTTTTAATAGACGATATTCTGCACCTGCCATCCAGTGCCGGCGATGTAAGCGTGCTGGACATGTTTAAAAAAGGCGAACTGCGCTTTCCGGTGCGCGACAGGCAGGAGGTTACCAACTCCTTCCTCATACCGCTGCAACAGCAATACCCGCTGGAATGTAAAGAAGGGCTGCAGTTTGAAGTAGTGCATACCGAACCGCAAACCCGCATTGCATTAAGCGAGTTTAACGGCCAGTACCTGATGTTGCAGCCCCAGTTTATGTATGATGACGTGTTGATCGACTACGATGAAGAGACAGATTTTTTTCATGAAAAGAATGAGGTGCTGTATGTGATCAGGCGCAACAAAACGCTGGAAAAAAACACCTACGAGCATTTGCGCAACCTGCACGCCAAATTTAAAAACCAGCGTAACAATCGTTACTACTATGTGCCTTTTGATGAGGTGATGAAGGGCAACTGGTTTATTAAAATGAACCAGCAATTGCAGGATGCCGGATACACTGTATATGGCCTGCAGGACTTAAAACGCTTTAAATACAATACCAATACTCCCCGGTTCGAGATCATTGCCAAAAGCACTATCGACTGGTTTGATCTGAAAATCAAGGCCTACTGGGGCGACCAGGAGGTGGGCATGAAGGATATTCGCAAAGCCATCTTAAACAGGCAGGATACCATTTTACTAAAAGATGGTACACTGGGTGTAATACCGCATGAGTGGTTTGATAAATACGGTATGCTGTTTAAAGTGGGTAACGAAGCTGATGGAAAACTACAACTGAACAAGCTGCACTATTCTGTGCTGGACGAGTTACAGGAGCAGCTGGCCGATAAGAAGCTGCAAAAAGAAATAGAAGAAAAGAAAAGACGCTTACTGCAATGCAACGAGCTGGAAACGCAAGCCCCTTCCACTGCTTTACAGGCAAGTTTACGTCCTTACCAGCTGGCTGGATTTCAGTGGATGCAAAGCCTGGATCAACTGGGCTGGGGTGGATGTCTGGCAGATGATATGGGCCTGGGTAAAACCTTGCAAACCATCACATTCATCCAATACCTGAAAGAGAAATATCCCGGCAGCACGCAGCTGGTAGTATGTCCTACCTCCCTTATTTTTAACTGGGAAGCGGAAATTCAAAAATTCTGTCCTTCTATGCAATACCTGTTGCATTACGGCCAGCAGCGCGACTTTACAGAAGAGCAGTTTGAAAAGGTAGATGTGGTATTAACCAGCTATGGAGTAGTTCGTAATGATCTGACTCATTTGCAATCCTTTAAATGGAACTACATCATATTGGACGAAAGTCAGACCATTAAAAATGCCGATGCACAGGTAAGTAAAGCCGTATACCAGTTACAGTCTACCAACAAACTGATATTAAGCGGTACACCGGTGCAAAATAATACGTTCGATCTGTACTCGCAGTTTCACTTTGTAAATCCCGGCCTGCTGGGTGGTAAAGAGTTTTTCCGCCGCGAATTTGCACAGCCTATCGATAAAGGGGGCGACAAAGAAAAAGCCACCAAGCTGCGTCAACTGATATACCCGTTCATTCTGCGCCGTACCAAGGAGCAGGTGGCTACCGACCTGCCCGATAAAACAGAAATGGTATTATGGTGTACCATGAATACCGAGCAGCGGGCTATGTATGATGAATACAAAGATTATTACCGCGATGCCCTGTTGAAAAGAATTGACGAAGAGGGCATGGGAAAAGCAGGCATCTATGTAATGGAAGGCCTGTTAAAGCTGCGCCAGATATGCGATCACCCGCAACTGGTAAAAGAACACAAGCAAGAAGTGCATGCGTCTGTGAAAGCAGATGAATTACTGCGTGAGATAGAAGAAAATACCGGCTTGCACAAGCTGCTGGTGTTTTCGCAGTTTACCGAAATGCTACACCTGATTAAAGACGAACTGGAAAAAGCAGGCATTTCTTATTGTTACCTCGATGGTAGCACCTCACTGGAAAAACGTAAGCAGGAAGTGCAGCGTTTCCAGGAAGAAGGTAGCACCGTTAAAGTATTCCTTATCTCTCTCAAAGCGGGCGGTGTGGGCTTAAACCTCACAGCTGCCGATTATGTATACCTGGTAGATCCCTGGTGGAACCCCGCTGCAGAGCAGCAGGCTATTGACCGCGCCCACCGTATAGGGCAAACCCAAAAGATATTTGCTTACAAAATGATTTGTAAGGACACGGTAGAAGAAAAGATATTATTACTGCAACAGAAAAAGCAGGCTTTGGCCGATGAGTTGGTAGGTGAAGAGTCTGGTTTTGTAAAAAAACTATCCCGCGATGATATCGCGTTCCTGTTTAGTTAACAGGCAACCGAACCCCTGATTGTAAATAACAGGCCCGGTTTTTCCCCCGGTAAGTATGTAATGTACCTGCGCAGAAAATTTTTTTTCATTGCGCAGGTGTGCTGCGTAGTGTCATATGCATTTTTGTTCTGTCAACAACAAAAACACAATTATGAAATTCAACCATAACACTAAAGCGGCTAACACTACCATCAACCATCAGGGTGCAAAAGCATTCCTTTTTACTCCTGAAATGGAACTGTACACCGCGGTAGCTACTACGCTACTAACAGATGCCTGTTACGAAAAAGCAGATGCGCGTCTGAAGCGGATGCAAGACCTGATGCAAAAAGTTGAACCACAGTTTGTGGCTAAGCTGGCGGTGTACGCCCGTAACAAAATGTACCTGCGAACAGCACCAGTAGTAATGGCTACCGAACTGGCAAAGCTGCACCAGGGCGATAGGCTGGTAAGCAAAACCATTGCAGGCATTGTGCAACGTCCTGATGAAATTATGGAGCTACTGGCCTGTTACCAGGCTTTTAATAAAAGAACAGCCACTAAAAAGCTGAACAGGCTTTCCAAGCAGGTGCAAAAAGGGCTGGCCGTTGCTTTTAACCGTTTTGATGAATACCAGTTTGCCAAGTATAACAGAAGCACTACTGTAAAACTGAAAGATGCGCTGTTCCTGGTACATCCTAAACCAAAGGATGATGCACAACAAGCGCTGTTTAATAAAATAGTGGCCGATACACTGGCTACACCATATACCTGGGAAACAGAACTGTCTGCCCTGGGCCAGCAATCCTATGAAAGCGAAGCTGTTAAAAAAGCGGCTATAAAAGCCAAATGGGAAGAACTGATTGATAGCAGAAAACTAGGCTATATGGCGCTGCTGCGTAACCTGCGTAATATTATGCAGGCAGAAGTAAGCGGTGAGCATATGCAGAAAGTGACAGATTACCTGAGCAACGAAAACGCGGTAAAACAGTCTAAGCAACTGCCATTCCGTTTCCTGAGCGCGTATACCGAAGTAAAACAGCTGCAAAGCTTTTACACAGGTGCAGTGATGAATGCGCTGGAAGCTGCTGTGCAAATCAGTATTCAGAATATGGAAGGCCTGGGCAATGATACCCGCGTGGTAATAGCCTGTGATACCTCCGGTTCTATGATGCAGGCGGTATCTCCTAAAAGTGTAGTGCAGCTGTACGATATTGGCCTGATGCTGGGTATGCTGCTGCAACTGAAATGCCGCCAGGTACAAACAGGTATGTTTGGCGATACGTGGAAGATTATTCCACTGCCTACTAATAACGTACTGGCGAATGTGGAAACACTACGTAGAAGAAATGGCGAAGTAGGTTATTCTACCAACGGCTACCTGGTGCTGAAAGATCTGATCGACCGTAAACAAGTGGCTGATAAAGTGATGCTATTTACAGATATGCAGCTGTGGGATAGCAATACCGGCAATGCGTCTACTGTAAATACACTGTCGCATCAATGGAAGCAGTATAAACAAATAGCGCCTGATGCAAAACTGTATGTATTTGACCTGGCAGGCCGCGGTCAGGCACCTATATCGCCAAAAGAAAACGATGTGTATGTGATAGCCGGATGGTCAGACAAAGTGTTTTCAGTGCTGGACGCGATAGAAAATGGAGCAGATACGCTTAGTGAAATAAGATCGATAGAGCTGTAAATAATAACGGGTGCCGTTACAAAGGCTTACTTCGAAAAGGCGGTTTATGCAGGTGTCGAATCCTGTCCGATCTACCAGTTAAAGTGTTAACTATAGCTGGTAGGTCGGTGGCGAAAGTTCCGCGCCGTTAACAGTCTTTACTTTTTTTGCCCTGTTACTTTTGAATAAAAAACGATAGATCACATAGACATTAAAAAGAACAGGTTCTGTAGTAAAGGGAACCTTAAATAACGGGGTGGAAATGCGAGGTGAAACACCCGCCCGGATTGATAATATTCTCCGGTAGTATAATAAATATTACGCGCCCTCAATGTTATTGGGCTTATAGCCTGTTTTATCACCCTAAACCTGTTGCTACACCTAATGAAAAACACTTTGCGTAAAATACAGGTGTCGTAGACAAGGATTACTTCGCAAGGGGCCGGCTTTGCAGATGCAAGTTCTGCCTGGTGTAAGCCAGTGGTGTAATGTAACACTCCGGATAGAAGCCTTTTTATTTATCACCCTGCTTTTTATGCAAAAGCGCCACAAGAGAAGTACTCTTATGGCGCTTTTTTATTCAAATAATGTTTTGCCTATGCTTCTGGTATAGAACGGTGAATGCCCAGTTCCAGGCCGCGCAGTTCAGCCAATCCTCTTAAACGGCCGATAGCAGAATAACCCGGGTAGGTTTTCTTTTTCAGGTCGTCCAGCATCTGATGGCCATGGTCGGGGCGCATTGGGATAGACACCTTTCTTTTTCTGGATACCAACACGATTTCACGTATAACAGCATACATGTCTGTATCGCCGTCCAGGTGATCCGCTTCGTAGAAGTTGCCATCTGCATCACGTTTGGTGTTGCGCAGGTGCAGGAAGTGGATATGGTCGCCAAGGCGTTGTACCATGCCAGCGAGGTCGTTGTCAGTTCTTACACCATAGGAGCCTGTGCAAAAGCAAAGACCATTAGCAGGTGATGGAGCTGCTGCCAGTAATTCTTTCGCATCCTGTTCGGTGCTTACAATACGTGGCAGTCCTAAAATCGGGTAGGGAGGATCATCCGGGTGAATGGCCATTTTCAAACCCACTTCTTCTGCCACAGGTACTACCTGTTGCAGGAAGAAAAACAAGTGTTGTTTTAATTTGGCTGCATCAATGCCGCTATAGGTATGTAAGGCTGCCAGAATTTGTTCTACCGTAAAACGTTCTTCGCTACCAGGCAAACCTAACAGGGCGTTGTTAAACAGTATTTGTTTTTCATCCTCTGTCATTGTGGCCAGCCTTGCTTTGGCTTTGCTGATCTCTTCGGCGGTGTAATCTTTTTCTGCACCGGGGCGTTGCAGCAAAAACACGTCAAAGGCAATGAAAGCATGCTTCTCAAAGTACAAAGCCTTGCTGCCATCGGGCATGGTGTAGTAAATGTCGGTGCGCATCCAGTCCAGGATAGGCATAAAGTTGTAGGTAACTACTTTTAAGCCACACTGTGCTATGTTGCGCAGACTTACTTTGTAGTTTTCAATATATTGAAGGTAATTGCCAGTTTGTTTCTTAATGTCTTCATGTACGGGCAAACTCTCAATAACTGTCCAGGTAAGGCCTGCGGATGCTACTTCCTCAACGCGCTTTTTAATTTCTTCTACCGTCCATATCTGGCCGGGGGCAATATGGTGCAATGCCGTTACTACGCCGGTGCAGCCTGACTGTCGGATATCCCACAGGCTTACGGGATCGTTAGGCCCGTACCAGCGCATTGTCTGTTCCATTAACATAATTCAGATGTATTTAGGGGTCACTAAAATAAGCATTAAAATCCGATGGAGTTGCCACCATCTACTGCCAGTGAAACACCGGTAATATAAGCAGCTTCACTGCCTGCCAAAAACAACGCGGCATTGCCTACGTCCATAGGAATACCCAGCTTGCCCATAGGGGTGCGCGACATTGCCTTGTGTTTTCTTTCGGGGTCAGAGTCGAGCGCCTTGGCCGACATATCTGTACCAATAAAGCCCGGTGCAATGCAGTTTACGCGAATGCCTTTGGGTGACAGTTCCACCGCCATAGCCTGGGTCATGCCTTCAATGGCCGATTTGGATGCGGTATAGGCTATCACTTTAGGGATGCCGTAACGTGCTGCCATGCTGCTGATGTTGATGATGCTGCCTTTACCGCGGGGTAACATATGTTTTACCACTTCGCGCGAAACGGAGAACACCGATTGCAGGTTGGTGAGAATGATCTTTTGAAAATCTTCATCCGTTACATCCTGGAATTCCTTCTTCATATTAATACCGGCGTTGTTTACCAGTATGTCGATAGCGCCAAAGTCTTTTTCTATTTGTTCAATTAAAGCAGGAATGCTGCTCAGTTCAGAAAGGTCGGCCGAGATAGTGGCACATAAATCACCTAAGGTAGTTTTTGCGTTTTGCAGTTTCTGCTGGTCACGTCCCACTACAATGGTAAAAATACCTGCTTCTACAAAACGCTGGGCAATGGCCAGTCCAATACCTGATGCGCCGCCGGTTACAATAGCCAGTTCTTTATGGGTTGTTCTTTCCATGTTGAATATGTATGATCTTTTATTTTTTAGAAGCCCCTTTTTTAAGTGACGATTCGCGCGCTATCAGTTCCGATTTAATAATCACGGTACTGGTTTGCATAATGTTCGTTTGGCCATTTAAATGGCTGATCATATGCGATGCTACTATCTCGCCCATTTTAACACCGGGGTAGTTGATGGTAGTTAACCTTGGCTCGGCATACCTGCCAATAGCATCGTTGTTAAATCCGGCAAAAGCCATATCCTGTGGAATGCGAATCCCTTTTTCTTTGAGCGTTTGCATGCACACCACTGCCGCAAAATCGTTGCTTACAAAAACAGCGTCGGGCAGGGGATTCATCGCTAATATCTTTTGCGCCGCTTCTACGCTGGCGGCTTCGCTTAAGTCATTTTCAATCACCAGTGTTTCGTCTGGCTTGATCTTATGATCGGTAAGCGCTTTAAAATATCCCTTCAAACGGTCGGAGTATACGTTCCGTTTCAGGCTACCGGCAATATGTACAATTCGTTTGCAGCCCTGCTGAATAAGGTGGCTGGTTATTTCATGCGCTGCCTTAAAGTTGTCTATCACTATTTTGGTACCGGGGTACTGTGGTTCTACACGGTCGAAGAAGATTAAAGGAATGCCTTTTTGAATAAAAGGCTGAAAGTGATCTAGTTTTTCTGTGTTGTAGGCGAGGGAAGTGATTAACCCATCTACCCGTTTATGAAAAAGGTTAGAGGCGTTGGCCACCTCTTTTTTATAATCTTCCGAGGAGTGTGCTATAATAATGTCATACTCGGCGGCGGTGGTTATTTTTTCAATGCCCGAAAGCACCGAAGTTATAAACGAGCTGTTCAGCTCGTGTACCATCACGCCTATCGTATTGGTTTTTTGCCTGCGCAGGTTGCTGGCGAAATTGTTAGAGCGATAGCCCATTTCGCGTGCGGCATCCTGTATGCGTTTTTTAGTGGCATGGCTGATAGCGGGGTGGTCTTTCAAGCCCCGGCTAACCGTGGCCGGCGAAATGTCGAGGGCTTTGGCAAGATCGTAAATCGTAATTTCTTTAGATGGCTGCATACTTTCCTTCTTCTTACACAATCGGTAACATACCTAAAATGCAGGCTAATTTACAATTATTATGAAAAAACTAGTGCAATCGGTTGCGTTAATCAAAAAAAGGGGCGATCTTGCTTATCCTGATTTTGAACAAGGTAATTGCTTATGCCATTTTTTCACATTTTAAACCAGTTATGAGCATGGAAAGCTTTCTGGCAAATCCCCCGCCCCCCTTTTGCAGGTAACCGTATCAACAGGTGTGTATACAACACTTATTCAATTTTAAAAAATGTAAAATCCGGCTGTTTTAGAATTGTTTTTAATATATTGAATAGTTTTTAAGACCTGCCGGGTCAAAATCAAGTGCATGCCAATGTTATTATTAGGTATAGATGTAGGTACTTCATCTATTAAAGTTTCGATTGTAGATGCCACAACGCAGCAATGCCTTGCGTCTGCGCAATTCCCCGAAACCGAAGCTGAGATTATATCACCTTTTACAGGCTGGGCCGAGCAATCGCCCGATAGCTGGTGGCAATATGCACAACAAGCCATTTCCAAAGCCAATGCTTCCGGCGCTTACCATCCGCATGACATTGCTGCTATTGGCATTGCTTATCAGATGCATGGTCTGGTAGCAGTAAACAAGCAGCAACAGGCATTGCGCAACAGTATTATCTGGTGCGACAGCCGCGCGGTGGAAATAGGCAATAAAGCCTTTGAAGCCATTGGGGAAGAAGTGTGTTTGAAACGCTTATTAAACTCGCCCGGCAATTTTACTGCTTCTAAACTGGCCTGGGTAAAAGCCAACGAACCGGCTATCTACGAACAGGTAGATAAAATAATGTTGCCCGGCGATTATATCGCCATGCAGCTTACCGGTACTGTCACCACCAGTATTTCTGCACTGTCCGAAGGGGTGTTCTGGGACTTTTCTACTGATACGCTTTCGGCAGATGTGCTTAACTACTATGGCTTTGACACATCGGTAATACCTGAAATACGGCCGGTATTTTCAACGCACGGCACGGTAACCAACGCGGTTGCTTCGGCCTTAGGGTTAAAGCCGGGCATTCCGGTAGCTTATAAAGCAGGCGACCAACCTAATAATGCACTCTCCTTAAATGTGCTGCAACCCGGCGAGGTGGCAGCTACAGCAGGCACTTCCGGTGTTATTTATGGTGTAAGTGATGCACTTACCTACGATCCGCAATCGCGGGTAAACAGTTTTGCACACGTGAACTATGCACCTGATGCCAAAAGGGTGGGTGTGTTATTATGTATCAACGGTACCGGCATTTTAAACAAATGGACTAAGAACATTACAGGCAGCAGTAAAAGTTATGCGGCGTTGAATGATGCGGCAGCCGCTATTCCCGCCGGTAGTGATGGTTTGTTTGTGCTGCCGTTTGGTAATGGCGCCGAGCGCATGCTTAACAACAAGCTTACCGGTGCGCATATCCAGGGTATAGATCTGAACAAACATACCGAAGCGCACTTGTACCGGGCCGGACAAGAGGGCATTGCTTTTGCCTTTCGCTATGGACTGGATATTATGCGTGAAAACGGCATGCGTCCATCTATTATCCGGGCAGGTAAAGCCAATATGTTTTTAAGTGATGTATTTACCCAGGCGTTTGTAAATGCCACCAACACCCCGGTAGAGCTGTACAATTGCGATGGCAGCATTGGCGCTGCATTAGGCGCGGGCATTGGCGCAGGCATCTTTGCTTCTGAGCAGGAGGCCTTTGCGCAACTGAAACCTTTGCAACTGGTTACACCTACCAAAGCCACCGAATACGACGGGTGGTATCAACAGTGGAAACACTATTTGTTACAACAATTATCCAACAACTCATTTTAAATAGCACAGCATGTCAGTAATTATAGGCGAAAAAGAATTTTTCAAAGGAATAGATCAGATCAAATATGAAGGTCCTGAAAGCAAAAACCCATTAGCTTTTCGTTGGTACGACGAAAACCGTGTGGTAGCAGGCAAAACCATGAAAGAGCATCTGCGTTTTGCAGGCGCTTACTGGCACTCGTTCTGTGGCAACGGCGCTGATCCTTTTGGCGAAGCCACTCATTTGTTCGAATGGGATAAAAAGCAGGATGCAGTAGAAAGAGCAAAAGATAAAATGGATGCGGCTTTCGAATTCTTAACCAAAATGAACCTGCCTTACTATTGCTTTCACGATGTGGATGTGGTAGACTATACCAGCGACGTAGTGGAGAATGAAAGAAGATTGCAGGCTTTAGTGGATTATGCCAAACAAAAGCAGGCTTCCAGTGGTGTGAAGTTGTTATGGGGCACTGCCAACTTATTCAGCAACAGACGCTATATGAACGGCGCTGCCACTAACCCCGATTTTCATGTGCTGTCACATGGAGGCGCACAGGTGAAAGCTGCTTTAGATGCTACCATTGCACTGGGTGGTGAAAACTATGTGTTCTGGGGCGGTCGTGAAGGTTACATGACCTTGTTGAATACAGATATGAAGCGTGAGCAGGAGCACCTGGCGCGTTTTTTACATGCTGCTAAAGACTATGCACGCAAGCAAGGTTTCAAAGGTACTTTCTTTATAGAGCCTAAGCCTTGTGAGCCAAGTAAGCATCAATATGACTATGATGCTGCTACAGTGATCAGCTTCCTGCGTCAGTACGATTTACTGAACGATTTTAAACTGAACCTGGAGGTAAACCACGCAACACTGGCAGGGCATACTTTCCAGCACGAATTACAGGTGGCGGTTGATGCCGGATTACTGGGTTCTATGGATGCCAACAGGGGCGATTATCAGAATGGATGGGACACTGATCAGTTTCCTAATAACATTAATGAGCTGGTAGAGTCTATGTTAATTATCCTGGAAGGTGGCGGATTTAAAGGCGGCGGCATTAATTTCGACGCCAAAATCCGTAGAAATTCTACAGATAATGCCGATTTATTTTATGCTCATATTGGTGGCATGGATACATTTGCACGTGCTTTGGTAGTTGCAGATAACATTTTGCAGCACTCTGAGTACAAAAAAATCAGGACAGACAGGTATGCTTCTTTCGACAACGGTAAAGGAAAAGCGTTTGAAGAAGGCAAGCTTACCCTGGAAGACTTACGTGCTTTCGCTGTGGAAAACGGAGAACCCGTACTGAAAAGCGGAAGACAGGAGTATCTGGAAAACCTGATCAACTGGTACATTTAGCTTTACAATAAACCTTAAAACAAAATCAGGATCATGAAGTCTCTCACCTCTAGCGATTACCTTGTATTCCTGTTCTACTTTTTAATAGTAGCACTATACGGGTTATGGATTTACCGTAAGAAAAGAACTGCAGAAGCAAGTTCAAAAGATTATTTTCTGGCAGAAGGCTCCCTCACCTGGTGGGCTATTGGTGCCTCGTTAATTGCTTCCAACATTTCTGCGGAGCAGTTTATAGGCATGAGTGGTAATGGGTTTAAAATTGGGTTGGCCATTTCGGCTTATGAATGGATGGCTGCATTAACCTTAATGATTGTGGCAATCTTTTTCATTCCGGTGTACCTGAAAAATAAGATTTACACCATGCCGCAGTTCCTGAGTCAGCGGTATAACAACCAGGTAGCTACCGTTATGGCGGTGTTCTGGCTGTTGTTATACGTGATAGTAAACCTTACCTCTATCCTGTATTTAGGAGCTTTGGCGGTAAGCACTATCTCTGGCATTAACCTTACGGTGTGTATGTATGGCCTGGCCATATTTGCCATCTTCATTACCCTGGGCGGTATGAAGGTAATCGGTTATACAGACGTAATACAGGTGTTCTTCCTGATCCTGGGTGGTTTGGTTACCACTTACCTGGCATTAGACCTGGTAGCTAAAAACTTTGGTCAGTCTGGTCCTATCGCAGGTTTAAAACTGATGAGCGAAACAGCCAACGACCACTTTCACATGATTTTAAAGCGCGACAATCCTAACTATCCAAGCTTACCAGGTTTAACAGTGTTACTGGGTGGCTTATGGATTGTGAACCTGAACTACTGGGGTTGTAACCAATATATTGTTCAAAGAGCGTTGGGCGCTGATTTAAAAACAGCCAGAGGCGGTATCCTGTTCTCTGCGTTCTTAAAACTGCTGATGCCTGTGATAGTGGTATTACCTGGTATTGCCGCTTACGTGTTACACCAGAGAGGTATGTTCCAGGCAGAGATGTTACAAGGCAATGAAGTAAACCCCGATAACGCTTATCCTGTGTTATTAAACATGCTGCCAAGTGGTATGAAAGGTTTGGCCTTCGCTGCCTTAACAGCGGCGGTGGTAGCTTCACTGGCAGGTAAAGCCAACAGTATCTCTACCATCTTTACACTGGATATTTATAAGAAGAGAATTAGACCTGATGCCGACGAAAAGAACCTGGTAAACACCGGTCGTTTAGTAGTGGTGATTGCCATGATTTTAGGTGTGGTAATTGCGCCATTCTTGGGCATTGACAAAAAAGGTGGTTTTGAATTCATTCAGGAATATACCGGCTTTGTATCACCAGGTATCTTCGCTATGTTTATCCTGGGCTTCTTCTGGAAAAGAGCAACCTCAGCAGCGGCCTTGTTTGCTACAGTAGGTGGTTTTGTAATGTCGGTTATTCTGAAAGTGTTACCGAAATTTATGGACCTCAGCTTCCTGTCTTCCACAGGCTTCTCTTCCAAAATGTTACAAAGTGATGGTGTTACTTACTTATACGAAATTCCGTTCCTGGATCGTATGGGTTTTGTATTTATCGCCTGTATGATTGGCATGGTGGCTATCAGCCTGTTCCAGAACAGCCGTGGTATTAAACCACAGGGCGCTATGGAAGTAGATACCAAAATGTTTAAGATGAACCCAGGCTTTGCAGTGGGTGCATTAATCATCTGCGGTATTCTGGTGGCTTTATACACCCGTTTCTGGTAGTAGTGAACTCAATAATACACTTGAATAGAAAGGGCCGGTTTTACACCGGCCCTTTCGTTTTATAACAGGGTTAGTATCAGCCGGTAGCGCATGGAAAATATTTTTTAAAAAAAGTAGCACAGGGTTTGGGAATGTTGAAAATTCTTCTATTTTTGCACTCCACAAACAACAAAGCATTCCCGAATAGCTCAGTTGGTTAGAGCATCTGACTGTTAATCAGAGGGTCACAGGTTCAAGTCCTGTTTCGGGAGCAAAAAAGGAAATCATAACCTGGTTTCCTTTTTTATTCCTTGCTTAAGGGCTGGTTTAAATAAAGTGCTTTTGTTTGTAAACATAGATTCCCAAATAGCTCAGTTGGTTAGAGCATCTGACTGTTAATCAGAGGGTCACAGGTTCAAGTCCTGTTTTGGGAGCTAAAAAAGAAAAGGTTTCAAGTAATTGAAACCTTTTCTTTTTTCTATCAGTTATAACCGTTGATAAGATTTACCACCACCTGCGCCATGATGTCTTTTTCATCCGGCTTACTTTCAGCAATCATAAGTGTAAGGGCAACAAGCGCATTATCCGCAATGCGTTTCGTTCCATCATTACGGTATAATAAGCCGTTCTTTTCAAGAAACCATACGAAAAGAAAGGCGGCGATGCGTTTGTTGCCATCAGAAAAAGAATGATTCTTTACTACGAAATACAAAAGATGAGCGGCCTTTTCCTCTATACTGGGGTAAAGGTCGACTCCTGCAAACGATTGATAGATTGTAGCAATGGAACTTTTAAATGATTCGTCCTTTTCATTGCCAAACAAACTGCTACCGCCGAATTTGTCTTTTAAACTGTGTATAGCTTTCATTGCTTCATCGTAGGTTGCAATAAAAGAGGATTGCTTATGGGTTGCTTCTACAGTTAAGCTGCGATGATCGTATTTATCCAGAACATCCAGTGCATAGGTGTAATCGGTTAATACCTTAATTAATCCACTGGCTTCGTCTGAGCTTAATGCGTTTGGCTCAAGTACGTTACTCAAGAGCCTAACTGTCTGCTGCAAGGCATTAAATTGCTGGGCGGTTTCTTGTAAACGTTTTTCGTTTAGAGAATAGCCTTTGACCAGATATTCTTTCAAGACTTTGTTGGTCCATATACGAAACCGAGTCGCATTTTTTGAATTTACACGGTATCCAACGGATAGAACAGCATCTAAATTATAGTATTTTGTTTCGTACTTTTTGCCATCTGTTGCAGTATGTTCCAAAATGGAACGCACTGAATTTTCTTCTATTTCATTGGTTTTAAATAGGTTATTTAAATGTTTGGTAATAGCTGGCCTTTGGGTTCCGAAAAGCTCGGCAATTTGCTTTTGGGTCAACCAAAGGGTGTCGTTTTCCAATGTCACATCAATGGCAGTCTGTCCATCAGAAGATTGATATATAAGGATGCTTCCGTTTTCCATGATTATTAATAATGGATAAAGTTAATTCACTTGTAAATGGTTCTATCTGTGGAGTGGATAAAGCTAAATGATAGCTTTACACAAACAGGATGTCAATCCGGCAACTCGCAGAAAGCAATGAAATCATATACTAGTTTATTCAATAGTTGTCCGTTTTCGGGAGCGAAAAAAGGTCTGCAATTGCAGGCCTTTTTTATTTTCATGCTTTTTTCTTCTTGGCGAATTACTCCACAAGTTTTGGTTTTAACCCCGAATGTTGAAGCATCTGATGAAGAAGCAGGAGCCTGTGGTGAACAAGCTGTTATTTTAAAATCTAGTGTTCTTTATGCTGCTGCACCTGTTGGCTAAGGGCGTGTACAAGTTCTGGCTGATTGGGTTAACAATTGGTCCTAACGTCTGCAAGTTGATGGACTTCACTGTTAAGCTTTATGACGGCGTTTACCAACTTATTGACGAAAATTACAAGCTTCTTGCTCAAAATTTGAAACCTTGTGGCTGCATCGGGCAACCTCCTGATATAATTTTAAAACCTCCGCCTGCTCATAAGAAACCTGCTGAGCAAAATTTGAAATCTTGTAAAATGCCCCGGCAATAGGCTGACTAAAATCTGAGATTGTGGCGAAGGAGGAAACAACCTTTTGCTGACAGTTGGAAGTCTTCAATTTTGCTCTGGCAACTTTCTGGCCATTTCTAAAAGCTCACTGGTACAAATTACAAGTCTCTGCGTGAAAAAATAAAGTGAGTTTTTGAGGGTTTTCAGCTCCGGAAATAGCCTAAAAAGTATTTTGAAATACATAATGTGATTTCTGTATCCCTTATGTAGTATGGGTTTCAGAAAAAAACTTAGGGTAGCCTTAGTCTAAAGCCGTTTCTGAAAAATCGTATGTGGTTGATTGTTAGTAAAATGTGTCGAATTGGCTTCCTGAGCCAACATCCCTTTTCATATTTAAAAAAAAATCCGCGCCAGCATTGCGTTTGAGCCACACTAACCTTAGCCTAAGGTTTTGCAGCTTGCGCCCTTATTTCCAATTTTACATCGCAATCGGGCAGCAACAGAATGGCCATTCGTCCGTTACCATTTGCCAGCTTCTTTCCCGGATTATTGTACAAAAAGAAGTGGCATTGGATGCGGAAACTGTTCAGGCCCCGGATAACATACATCCGGGACTCTATCATCAGTCAAATTTTAAAACAATGAAAAAAACATATAACTATTTTATCCCGTCTAAAGATGCAGAACTGTTACGTTGGTTGAACAATTTTAAAGAGCAGATAGCGATTAAGGGGCCATTATTGGGGCTTGCCCCCGCTCAGGTTACAGAACTGCAGGATAAAGCGCAAAGGGGAATGGTGGGGTTGATGACTGTGGTTTTGAAAAAGCAGGAATATCAGGATGCTATACTGGCTAAAAACCAGGTATGTGTAGAAGAGGTTAATTTTATTACCAACGCCGCAGTTGTATTGAAGCGGAACGCCCTGTATACAGAAAATATAGGTAGGGCTTTGGGCATTGTCACTACAGCAGGCGCACAAAGTAAGGTAAGCCTGCAGTCGGCAATGAAAGTAAACGTGTACCCTGATTATGTGGAAATTGGTTTTAATAAGCGCGGCCAGACAGGGGTTATCATTTTCACACGCATGCATGGTAAAGAAGAGCGGGCCAAGCTGGGTAATGCCATACAGTCGCCTTATAAAGATACAAGGCCTTTGCAGGTGACGGGGAAGGCCGAAGTGCGTGAGTACATGGTCCGTTGTTATAGTAATGATGAGTTTGTTGGGCAGAATAGTGAAGTGCGTGTAGCGGTGTTTGGTGGAGTAGTAGGCGGTGCTATCGGTAGTTAGCGGCTATGCTTTGTTGGCATTTTATGAAACAGGCCGTCTCGATAGTATCGGGGGCGGCTTGTTTGCTAACACGGCATAAAGCACGGAAAAGAATAGGGCGTATGGAGTAAAAAGTTGTCAAGTACGCTATTTTAAGAATTGATAAGTTTAGTTTGCAGCCGTTATTTTACAAATATTCCCGAATAGCTCAGTTGGTTAGAGTATCTGACTGTTAGTCAGAGGGGCACAGATCTAAGTTCTGTTTTGGGAGCTTAAAAAAATGAAACCAATTCCGGTTCCTTTTTTGTATTAATTCTAGGGGCATCAATGAAAAGTTTTATTGTTGTGTAGTGGACATTGTGTTTTTTAATAATTTGCTGAATTTATCCTGATAACTTTATGAAAATATTGAAGCCTGCAACGAAAGCGTCCCCATTTATCACAAAAGATTTTGTAACACCAGTCAAACAAAGAAATACAACTTTAGATGTAATTAGAGGGATTGCTATTACAATGGTTTTATTACATCATGCCGCTATTGTTGAGAAAAGTGCTGTGCCAGGTTTCCCTTTTAAACAGATACGATTGTTCTTATGTAGTTTTACTATAGGCGGATGGAGTGGTGTTGATCTTTTCTTTGTCTTAAGCGGCTTTTTGGTGTCCGGGTTATTATTTAAGGAGTACAATGAACAAAGGACTATAAATGCAGGTCGTTTTTTAATCCGCCGTTTTTTTAAAATATTCCCCAGTTTTGCGGTTTTCATATTGTTAACCTTTTTGATTGAACAGCCTCTTCAACTTGGACTGCAAAGTGGCTTTTCTTCTATAGACTATGTCAAGGATTTATTCTTTTTGAATAACTATTTAGGGGGAAGATGGATTACTACATGGTCATTAGATGTAGAGGAAGCTTTTTATCTTTTATTGCCTGTGTTTTTTATATTTATCATAGCAAGAAAAAATATGAAAGCAAGAACATTTCTTGTTGCCTATATTTTGCTATGTGTTTGTGGAATTGCTTTTCGTATTAAGTCGAACTTAGAGCACCCGGCTTATAGCTTCGAACTGCACTACATTAAAACTCATTTTAGGCTTGATGCTTTATTCTTTGGAGTGTTTTTGTCTTATTTATATAACTACAAACAAGAGGAGCTGAAAGTTTTCTTAAGAAAGTATAGAGTCGTAATAGTTGCATGTTCGGCATTGTTTTTATTGCCAAACTTTTTCATTCGTAGAGATGATTATAATTGGGTATCTGTTGTTTTGTTAGCAACAAATCCAATTTTTTATGGAGGGTTAATAATAATGGCCATCGAATTCGGAGGCGTTTTATTTAAAAATAGGTTTATTGCATTGGTTGGACGAAATTCATATGCTATATATCTATGGCATGCATTCGTAAACCTCTACATGATTAAATATTTATATTCAGGCAGTGTTGCTAGTTACTTTACATATTTGTTTACATATTTAGCTGTGTCAATAATAGTGGGTATTATTATGACAAGATTAATTGAAACTCCTTTTTTAAGGCTAAGAGAAAGGCTTTTTGGCAAGAAACGGCAACCCCAGATGGTTAATTCAGAGCTTGTTTTAAAAAACTAGCTATTTCTTTAACTGTATGTGAGTGTAAAATACTTAGCGATAATAATATATCTAAAAAATAGAAAAGGGGGCGTTTCTTTTGAGACCCCCTTTTCTATTTTTTAGAATTTGGGTATTAATGTATTTTTTCTTTCAATTCAGCAATCACTTTTTCCTGAGCATCTAATCGTTTGCTTTGCTGTATGATGTAAAGAGTGAGTTCTTCTATTTTTTTTAATAAAAGAGCCTGGTTATCTCCAATGTCAATTCCATCTTTTTTTACTTCTGCTGTTGTGGGTACTTCTGGCAGATGTTTATTTTCCTGTATGTATTTTTCAATCTGGCTTAATGGTTGAAGCTGGTAAGAAGGATCAAAAACATAGTCGGCCCATCCAGATAGTGTCACCTTTATTTTCTTTGATGTGATGGTTCCTTTAACAGCTAATTCGCTTTGCGGCGAGGTTGTACCAATACCAATATTTCCGGATGCATCAATGATCATTCTGGGAGCTATGGAGTAATCATCATTAACTACGGCTGTGCCTGTAGATTTAGTATAAAATACTATGCTGTTTTGATTAGGCTGCCCATTTCCTGGTATCATGATGGCGGCTCCAGACATGGTATTGTGGTTATTTACTATTTTTAAATTGTCATTACCGCTTATAAATAAATTGGATGAAACGAGCACAGTTCCGTGGTTATTACTGCCAAAGTTGGCATACCCCTTTGCTGATGTATTATAATCAACCGAGCCAAAAGAGCTGGTGTATGATTTGACTGCGCCATTAACTTCTAGCTTTTGAGTAGGTGCTATGATGCCTATACCTACGTTGCCTCCTGCTTGTTGCAATACCAGTGGACTTCCGCCTGCAAAAGATTCTACCATGCTATAAGGGCTGCCGTCATTGTAGCGCCATGCAAGAGAAAGGCTGTTTCCTGAGGAAGCATCTCTACCTATTAAAATATATTTTTGATAGTCGGTAGAGAATATAGTGTTGCCTCTATCTGCAACAGTTTGTAATGTTTCTTGGGCAGTGAGTGAAGAAAAAAGTAAAAAACTCGCTACCAGGCTACCTGTTTTTTCATTGAAACGTTTTTGAGTTGATAATAAATAAAGATAGTCAGCAAAAATTACATAGCCCTTTGCTTGCTTAGCGTGCTTTACTAAACAATGTTCCATCCAGCAACAAAACTCTACCACCTTTCACTGCCAGAAACTGGGCAGCATAGGTTTTCGGCTTCCCTTCAATATCTGAAAAGTAGATGTGCCAGTTGTCTGAGACTTTAAATGTGCCATTACCTTTGCCTTGAGCAAAGTTGCTTACACCATTGCGCGAATTAGCGGCGATGATCTTCCAGCTATAGGTTTGGTTAGAGGAGAACTGGAATTCCTGGTTGGAGGAGTAACTGCTCATACCTGCGCTAAGGCCGGTGTATATGTTCGCGTAGTACGTATTGCCACCAAAGTTGTTAGTCCACTTACCGGTAAAGTCTGTTTGTGCAATCGCAAATTTGTTATATCCTGCTATCTTTTGCAGGGGATCGAATAGCTTATTATCTGTATAGAAATTGATTTTATCAATATCAACGCCAAAGGCGTTGACAAAACTGGCCTTATCCGGACATATAATTTCCAACCAGCCACTTTTACCTTTACTAAACAGGGTTACATACACAGTAGCGCCTGCGCTATTGGTAACATAAGCCTGTGCTAAATAAGGCCGTTCAGAACCTAATACATTGGGAGCCGATTTGTAATCACGCATATTGCTATAGCGGTTGGCCACCAGGGTATTCCAGGCAGCAGAACATATCACATCACAATCTGTATTAGCTGCATGGATAGGTGTTGCATAATGAAGTAATACTTTGATGCTTCCCTTTGATACTTCTACCCAATCAGGTTGTACAGTACTGGTCCAGCCATCATCCCAATGGGTGGTGTTGAATGTGAAGCCGTCCTTGATAGCGGCGGAAGGGGTATTCAATGCGTTGGGCGTGGTGTTAGTACTGGTGGCGGGCTGTTGCAGATCTATGCTGTTTAAAAAAGCATAGATAGTCTCCATCCTGTTTTTATCGTTCGTTTTAGCCAATACGCTTAAACGGGTATTGTAACCGCTGAACGTGGTGAGCAGTGCGATTGCATCTCCGCCATCAAAAGTGTAGTGTGTGGCGCCGGAAGCTATTTCCCATCCATTGGCTTTAGCAACGGTATCAATAGCAGGTGTGGTACTGATATTATTAGGAGTGGCTACCAATGTTTTCCATTCTGCGTTAAAGTCGTTGTATATATTTCCCTGCGAAGGCACGCCTTTGTATAAGGCCAGCTGGCACCAGCTTCCGGTTTTTTCTACCTGTGCATAAGCAATGTAGGTTTGTTTTATCTCTTTGCTAAACCCGGCAGGGCTTATATAAGTGAATAAATCAAAGCTGGCTTTTTGTGTACAGCCGGTTGTGTGAAACAGGGATGTCAGGGCGATGATGAATAATAGAGTGCGCATAGATGGGATGTTTTGAATAGTGTATGTTTAGCGACTGGCTGGTTTGCCGGGACTGTTATAACCTGCCAGTATCTCTTTCTGTTTTGCTTCGTTATTAGGGCGATAAGGCTGTCCCTTTACTTTTTCGGGATCGAAGAAGTAGTTATAAATGTAGTCGTAGTTGATAAACTCCATTACGCTGCGGTACATTTCATAAGCTTTATTGCCATAGGAAGGTGCAGCATACGCGATGCTGATAGTGATCCATTGTGGTTTATCTGCCTTACAGCGGGCGTAAGCAGCAGGCTCAAAACGATAAACAAAGCCATATTTATTAAGCCCCTGTTCAAACTTGTCAATGTCAAAAGGGTCGATAGAGCCATCAAAATCCAGTAGTGTGGGTTGGGTGGTGCGAATTTTAGCAGGTTCGTTCCAATCACTTTTGTGTTTGGCTTTGAGTTGTTGAATGCCATTACGAACCCTGCTCATTGACTCCACTTCGGTATTATAAAAGTAGCTCACATCTTTAGGGCTATTGCGGTAGGTAGATTCCAGTTCTTTTTTCTTATTAGCCAGGTGGCGATCTATAGCGGCTTCGGTTAAAGTGAGGAACTCACCTTTGGTCAGCTGCACAATAGGCAATTTATTGCCGGGTACCAGGTAGGTGGTTTGCCAAAAACCGGTTACGTTGGTCAGATATTTATGTACATAGGGGTTTATTTTCGGATCTGTTTTTTGCATCACCTCCTGGTTCTGCCGGCTTTCTGCGTAAAACTCCTCGGGTAATGTAAAGTAATAATCAATGTCGTTGTTTAAATAATAAATACCCCAGGCGTTGTTAACCGAGTTTACACTTACATGAAAAGGCACCCAGGTTTCAGCTATACCTGCAAAGTGTCCCTGGGCGTCCAGATACCTAAAGCCTACAGAGTAGGCTTTAAACATTACTCCATAGCTATGCGGGTAATGGTTGTTCTTTTGGTAATAAAAGTACTTTGAGTACCTGCCCAATCCACCTACGGGCGTATAGCTTTGCTGCATCCACTGTACAAACAGGTTATTAATACGTTGTTGATGCAGGCTAAACGTATCGTAGGGCGTAATAAAGGGTTTGGTGGGCGTATCAGCTTTGGTTAAATGATCCTGCCAGCCAATAATACTGTCTTTAATACGTGCGTCTTTGGGTGAGGGTTGGGCCTTGCTTTCCAGGCTTACCAGTAGTGCCAGTAACGCAGGTAGGATATAGTGAAAAGAACATTTCATGATAGAATAGTTTGAGGTGTTATTTAATATTCTCGAATATGCCTGTGCCGGAAACAGTTCCCTGTCCGCTGATAATACTTATTCTTCCTTCCATGCCTGCCGATACAGAAAGCGGATCACCTATACTTACACCCGCACTGGCGCCTGCTGTAACAAATACGTCTTTCACACCTGTCCGGTCTATTTCTACTCCAATGCCACCACCCACTTCTCCGCCTACGGTTAATGGGCCTGCGGAAATCTCTTTACCTGCACTGGCGCCCATTTCAACAGTGCAGCTGATAAACTGATCGCCAAAGGTTTTCTGGTCCATGTCCTGTACTAAGCCAATTTTCAGCACCTGTATATCCAGGTTAGTGGTTGTTTTGCTGCAATCAGATTGGATAGTTCCTACAGGTGTCCAGAAAGAACTATGATACTTACAGTTAATGTCGTCAAATTTGGCCAGGGTGCTGCTCTTTTGATCGGGCAGTGTTTCCTTACAAACATATTGGGTGATAGATGTAAAATGATACTGTTGTAAAGCCTTGAGCCAGGCGCCCTTGCTGCCGATTTTAATATTCTCGTATTCCTCCGGCCAGAATTGATACATGCGGTAATAACAATCTTCATTCAGGTGTTTTTTCTCTATCTCCAGCATTTCTATGTATAGCTGTTCCCATACCGTGTTATAGCCATTTAAAAATTTGTCAGAAGCTTCGCGGTACAACGGGCAATAATCTTTGTTGGGCTTTCCTTCTCCTGTTTGCTTTTTGTCTTCCTCCTGTAGTTTTTTCATTTCGGTGTTGTAAGCGTCTTGCAATTGTTTGCCACGTCCCTCAGTAAAAGCAGTGAGCTTTTCTGCATACTCCTTTAGCTTCCGTTCGTAATCTTCCTGAGTTTTTCCAAGTCGCATTTCTGCACGGGATGCATACATGGGTGATAGTTGCACGGGTGTTGGCGGCAGGCCCGATTGCAAAGAAGCCTGTGTGGCGGCTACACTTTGCTGTATCCTGTTTTGCATAGCTGTTTTGCCATTTTCATTCGCTGTAGCCAGTTCTTTTTGCAGCTGTTGAAGGTTCTTGTCTATTTCGGTAACAAAAGCAGTCCATTCCGCCTGGGCTACCACGCAGGCTTTTACCGACTTCGGGAAAGCGGGATGTGTAAAGCCACCCAATTGCAGCGGATCATTTTGGTACATAGGCGGAACGGTAACATCGTTGATGTTCATCTGATAACCTAATTCACGTAACCGGTCTTCCTTATCTGTACTAAATCCTTGCCTGATAGACTTTTTACCTGCGGCTATAGCGCCTGGATTGTTACCCCTGCTTTGTTCTATCAGGCATTTGGTGTAATTGGCCTGTGTATGAAAAGTGGCTATGCGTATGGTGCTGTCGATATACTTTTCAGCTTTATTGATGTCGCCTAAAGCAAACCAGGCTTGTCCCAGGTTGTTGAGTAAGGTACTGTTGCGTGGAAAGCGGGTGTTTAGATTATTGAGTAGAGGGATAGCCAGCTGTGGCGCACCTGTCATACTTAACATGGCGGCATAGTTGCTGAGGTTGTCCGTGTTGGTGGCATCCTGCTCGCAGGCTTTACCCATGATATAAAAGGCCAGTTGTGTTTTACCCATTATCCATAAGGCAGCAGCAGCGTTTCCTGTTTTGCGTGCATTGCTGCCTTGTTCCTGTAGGGTGGCATATATTTTCTTGCCCATAGTAACAACAGCAGGTTTCAGTTGCGGCAGGGTTTTATTTTGAACAGAAGTGATATAAGCGGCAGTGCCTGCATTGCTGAAAGCGGGTGGAATGGCATCGATGCGGGATGCATCCCGCTTGGGTACTATGCGATTGGCTTCTTCCCAGCCCTGGGCCAGTTGCTGATCGTTCAGTTTAGTCAGGTTTTTAAAGGAAGAGGGTTTTACGCCCAGGCTGTCCAGCATACGCCTGTCTTCGGGGCTTAACTCATCCATCATTTGTTGCACCTGTTTCAGGGTTTCGTCTACATCTTTTTTAGTGGGTGCTTTCCGCGTATTGCCTTTGTTGGGCTGTGCCTGTGCCAGTTGGCAAAACAAGAGACAGAGGATGGCGATATAGTGTTTCATAAAGAAGTTGTGTTATTGCCCTACAAATTTCGAGGCCGTAAAAAGGCGATTTAATCCCCGAAAAAGGGTATTTTAAAAGGGGAAAGATTACCCGAAAAAGGGTATAGGGGATGCGGGGAGGTTTTACTTCTTTTACCTGATAATTGATTCATTACTATGGCAAAAAGGCTGATAGGGATGTTTTTGCTGTTTCATATAGCATGGGCTCCCGCCAGGGCGCAGCAAACCGATAGTTTGTTGAAACTGTTATCTGTAGCACCGGAAGATACCAATAAGGTGATGCTGTATATACAGGTGGGCCGTGCGTATGAAGATAGGGAAACAGAAAAGGCAAAGCAGTATTACCGTATGGCAGGCGAACTCAGCCGCAAGCTGAATTATCCGTTGGGTATTATTAAATACATCGCTAATTATACTTATATCCTGAATAATATGGATGCCAACTTTGATTCTTCTATCCTGTTAAACCTGGAAGCGGTAGCTATTTCACGAAAGATCAAAGATTCGTTATACCTGGCCAAGATGCTGTTTAATACCGGCAATGCTTATCGCGAAAAAGGCGACTATGAGCCGGCGCAACAGTATTATGAAGAAGGCAAGAACATATTTCAAAAACTGGGCGATGAAGCTACAGAAGCCCAGGGGAATGATATGCTGCAACTGCTTTATTTTCAAATGCATCAATATGAAAAAGGCATTGCCTATGGTATAAAGGCAGTTGAAGGTTCCCGTAAAACGGAACAAACCGAATGGCTGGAATCGGCCCTTAGTAACCTGGGACTCAATTACTCGGCTGTTCACCGTTTTGATAAAGCCGAACAGGTGTACCAGGAAGCATTGGCACTGGCCGAGAAAACCAATAACACCTATGTTGCCTTAACGCAATATCTGAACCTGGGCGATTTGCTGCTACAGCAAGGTAAATATCAGCAGCTGTTTTACTATTGTAACAAAGCGTTACCGCTGGCGCGGCAACTGGGTTCTTATGCCAGTGAGCTGATTGCTTTGCGGGGTATAGGATGCTACTGGTTAAGTAACAGGCAATATGAACAGGCGCGATTATATGGTGATAGCGCTTTGCGCATGAGTTACCGATACAACCTGCGGCCGGAAAGACAAAAAACATTTACTTTTTTAGCGAACCTGTCTTTTGCCAGTCAGGATATTAAAGCGGGCGAAGCATATGGTGCCCAAAGTACCTTGCTGGGTGATAGTCTGCTGAACGAAACCATGGAAAAAAGAATGCTGGACCTGGAAAAGAAATACGAACTGGCCCGCAAAGAAAGTCATATACAACAACTGGAAGCGGAAAAACAGGTGCATCAGTTGGCTATGCGGCAAAAGAACACACTCAACACAGCGCTTACTATCACTGCCATACTATTGTTGTTGATAGGGGCATTACTGTACCTGGCCTATCGCAACAAGCAAAAGCTGCAACAGCAACGTATTAATGAGCTGGAAACCGAAAACCAGCTGGTAGCTACGGAAGCTATTTTACAAGGAGAAGAGCAGGAGCGTACCCGCTTAGCCAAAGATTTGCATGATGGCTTAGGTGGCATGTTATCGGGCATTAAATACTCGTTGAATGGCATGCGGGAAAACCTGGTAATGACCAACGAAAACCAGCTTGCTTTTGCACGTAGCCTGGATATGCTGGACAGTTCTATTAACGAAATGCGACGTGTGGCGCATAACATGATGCCCGAAGCGCTGGTGAAATTTGGTTTGGATGATGCGTTACGAGATTTTGCCAGTGATATTAATAGCACAGGTGCTTTACAGGTAAACTATCAATCGTATAACCTGGAAACAGCGCCACTGAAACAAACCGTGGCTATTGCCGTATATCGTATTATACAGGAACTAACAGGTAATGCCTTGAAGCATGCGGGTGCAACAGTGTTGATGATACAGGTGATACATGCCGATAGCCGCGTGTCTATTACTGTGGAAGATGATGGTGCTGGATTTGATACTGCCTTATTAGCTAAAAGCAAAGGCATAGGGCTGGCGGGTATCAGAAACCGGATTACTTTTTTACGTGGCACTATGGACCTTCATTCCACACCCGGCAAAGGTACTTCTGTAAACATTGAAATAAATGATGTAGTATGAGCATTAGCCTGTTTATAGTAGATGATCATTACATGGTTATTGAAGGCATACAAAGCCTTTTGCGTAATGAAAAGAATATTGAATTGCGCGGACATGCTACCAACGCATCGTCGTGCCTGGCTTTTCTGAAACAGGATTTGCCAGATGTAATACTGATGGATATTAACCTGCCGGGCATCAGTGGCATTGATCTGTGCCGGGAAGTAAAGGCGCTATACCCGGCGGTAGCCATTATAGGATTAAGCACCTTTAATCAACTCAGTTTTATTGAAAAGATGCTGGAAAACGGAGCCTTGGGCTACATTATAAAAAATGCCACCCGCGAAGAGTTGCTGGCAGCAATAAAGGCAGCGCACGCCGGGAAAACCTACCTGCATAAAACAGTGGCCGATGTATTGCGCGCGAGTAAAAAGAATAAATTACCAACACTCACCCGCAGAGAAAAGGAGGTGTTGGAATTAATAGCTAACGGACTCACCAATAATGAAATTGGTGAAAAATTATTTTTAAGCTCCGGTACGGTAGATACTTATCGCAAAAACTTACTGGTAAAATTGAATGCTAAAAACACGGCGGAGTTAGTAAAACTGGCCCTGGTAAAAAAACTGATCCCTTTTACGGATGGATGATAAGGCTGCTGTTTGTTTATAACGTTTGACTGGCATATTCACTGGGCGTAATACCAAACACCTGCTTAAAAGAATGGGTAAAGCTGGAATGATTTTCATAACCTACCTTATAGTATACCTCTGCCGGTTTCATATTGCCCATTTTTAATAAAGAAGCTGCATGCTCCAATCTCTTTTGTAAAAACCATTTGCTGGGAGGTATGCCGTAAATCTTCAGGAACTTTCTTTTAAAGGTACTCAGGCTCATGTTGCATAAAAACGCCAGCTCCTCCACCGTTATATTGCTTTCAATATGATTTTCGGCCAGCTGTTTAATTTCTGTTTCTGCTTCCGACCGGCTGGCCAGTGCATATACGCTTTGCATTTGTTGCGGGTATTGGTGGCACATATATAAAAGCAGCTCTTGCAGTTTCACTTCATAAAAGCTTTGTGGCATGCGGGCATTGCCGGAAGATATTTCAATAAGGGATTGTATAAAGTTGGTGAGAAAAGCATCTTTATCAAAAGCATATACCTGTTCAGGTATAGCAGTAGCAGACTGTACGCATTTGGCCGCATCAGAATGCTTGCTAAAGAAATCGGTAAGCGATTGCTGAGTAAAGAAGAAAAGAATGCTTTGGTAAGCGCCGGCATCTGATATCATCTTTTCTGTCATTAAGTAATGCCCGGATGTTAATAGCAAAAACTGGTTATTGTTAATCTGCAGGTGCTTGTGAGCGGTATGAACACTTTTATGTCCCTCTACCAGCATGCTGAATAAATGCTGCTGCAGTACAATTTTACTGCGTACAATTTCAGTAGCTTTCGATTGGTAATTGATCACATACACTCCTTCGTTTTGTATAGAGGAGGATGTAGCAAACAGGTCTTGTGGGATACGTAAAGTGTTCAAGTGTGTTGATTATGTAGTGTAAAGGTAGGGCAATGCAGGAGTGTATAGGGCGGTTGAACGATTATCGATAGTTTTTGAACGCTTGCCTCAACAACGCCTGCAACAGCCCATTTTACTTTTGTACCCTAAATCGATTATATATGAAGCAATTAGCAATGTTGCTGCTGGTATTGCTGGGTTTCCAGGCAATGAGCAAGGCACAAACGTTCACATTAAAAAGTAACGACCTGGGCGGACAGTTCACCCACAAACAGTTATTCAATAGTTTTGGCTATTCCGGCGAAAACGTATCGCCACAACTGTCGTGGGAAAATGCACCTGCCGGCACACAATACTTCGCCATTACTATGTATGATAAAGATGCGCCTACAGGTAGCGGCTTCTGGCATTGGGTGGTGTTTAATATTCCAGCTTCTACCAGCAGTGTGCCTGCCAATGCGGGAAACATCACTAAAAACCTGATGCCTGCTGGTGCGGTGCAAGGTGTTACCGACTATGGTGTAGCTGGTTATGGCGGTCCTGCGCCACCGGCAGGTGCTGCACACCAGTATCTTTTCACCGTGTATGCGCTGAAATCCAGGCTGGATTTAAATGCGAATACAAGCCCTGCTATGGTCGGCTTTTATCTTAATTCTTTAGTGCTGGCCAAGGCTTCTATTGTTGCTTATGCACAGCATCCTTAATCTTAATGGAGTGAAAGCATCATAAAATACTAACACCGCATTATAATCGACAATACTTATATTTATAATACATAAGTATTGTCGATTATGTATACCAAAACCATCTGCCTTTTCCTGCTAGTGCTGTGCGCTCCAGTTTTATTACAGGCACAGCAAAAAGAATCTTACCAGTATCCATTCTCTTCGGATATATACCAGCAGATTCAGAAAGATTCTGCTGTGTATTGGGGCGGCGGCATTGCATCAACCGATCTTTCCTTTATCGGATTATTTCGGGAGGGGCTTATGGAATACGATAAGCCACGGCAAAGCAAAAAGACCATCACTGCGGCAGATAGTTTACGTTTTGCCACACAATACCATCCGGTAGAAGCCAGGCAGTATATACTGGAAAAAGCAAAGCAAAACCGTGTTGTTATGTTTAATGAAGCGCATTACAACCCACGGCATCGTGTTTTTGTTACCTCCTTACTAAAGAATTTACGGCAACAAGGATATACCTACCTGGCAGCGGAAACCTTTGCGGTTGATTCGTTCTTCTTTCGTGAAAAACATCCGGTTTTCTTTACGGGGTTGTACAGCCGCGAGCCGCAGTTTGGCAATATGATACGGGAAGCGATAAGCCTGGGGTTTCATCTGTATCCTTACGAGTCTACAGATACCCTATATACACAGGCTGCAAGGGAAGAAGGGGAGGCTAATCATCTAAACAAGCTATTACAGCAGCACCCCGAAGCCAAAGTGATTGTATACTGCGGCTTTGATCACATTAAAGAAGATACTATAAAGGGGTGGGGACTGCCTATGGCCGGCAGGTTAAAGGTGATGAGTGGTATTGATCCTTACACTGTAGATCAGGTAGTGTTGGCAGAAAAAGCAGATAGTACTATGAACAGTCCTTATTATTCGATGGTGCGCTCCAATACGTACGCTATACTGGTGGATAGTGCAGGGAATGCATATAATAACCGAAAGGTAGACGCGCTGTTATATTCTCCGCCTGCCTATACGATACATAACAGGGAGAACTGGGTGTTTGAAAATGGCAGATTGCCTTATTTGCTGGATAAGATAAAGGTAGAAGTATCGTATCCGTTCCTGGCTAAAGTGTACCTGGCGGGAGACGACCGGGAATGCGCTATTCCTGTTGATATCAGGGAAATAAGATCGAAGGAAGAATTAAAGAAAACAGCGCTGGCTCTTTTTGCCAGAGAGCAATGTATTATCAGCCTGGTAGATAAAAAGGGGAAAACCCAGTCATGGGTGGTGGAAGCTGGCAGTTTTTCCCGGTAAATGCGAATAGGGATAGTCAACCTGCTTTTGTAATTTTTGCTAACTTGCTGCTCTAAAACATCCCTATACCTGTATATGAAATTACATTTCCGCTTATTGGTACTGCTGCTATTGGCAGCATGTAATAATAACAAATCAAAGGTTCCGCTGGAAGAACTTTCTTCTTCCGATTTGTTTGAAAAATTCAGGAAACAAGTGGTGCTTATCAAAAACAAAAGTTATTTCAAAGTAACTTTTGACAACGGCGTTAAGATGTACTATACACGTATGTCGGAAAGCGGTTTCTCTGATATTACTACAGATGAAGAAGAAGCGAAAAAGAATGCAGAAGAGGTATATGGTACCGGATTTTTTATAGGGAAAAAGGGCATTATTGCTACCAACTTTCATGTGGTGTCCGGCGTACATAAATTGTTGGAGAATGTTGACTTTCAACAGAATGTGAAAGCCGCGCTGGAAGAAACCCAGCGGGAACTGAAATACGATATCTCCTGGCAGGCTGCTATGTTAAAGCAAAAACACCCGGAAGATTCCACGTATTTACAGGCTATTCCAGCTTCCAGCTTATCACCTATAGATATTGGCAATGATGGCGAAGGAGAAGGTGAAGAAGATGTAAACGGACCTGCTGACACCACTACCACCTTCTTTCATAATAAAATAGATTCGTTGCTGGGCGCTAACAACAGCATGGAAGCCCTTACCTCCCAAAGCTTTACTATCGATATTGTAACTGCATCACTAACCGTACAACTGGATGCTTCTACAAAAGACAATAACGAATACCCCTGTCACATCTTTGCCTTAACCCAGAATAAGAAAGTGGATCTGGCGGTCATTCAAATGGATAGCAAAGAAATTCCTGCTGGTGTGGGCGATATCACCGACCTCACAAAGGATAACGACAATGAGCATTATGGAACTACCATGCAACAGCTGGATACATTGAAAGTAACAACGCCTTTGTATTTGATCGGCTTTAATTATGGTGCAGAAATAGCTACCACTTCCGATGGCATCAAAGTGCAACTTTCTAAAGGAGAAGTGACCCAGGAAAGTGATCAGTATCGTGTGTTGTATTCTGTTCCATCTTTACCCGGTAGCAGCGGAAGCCCGGTGTTTGATAAAAAAGGCAGAATTGTAGCCATCCACTACAGTGGCTATGCGGTAAAAGAAAATTTTAATTATGGAGTGTTATCAGCACATTTAAAATACATATTGGAGCATGATCCGGTAACTTCCCTTCCTTAACAAAAAGGAAGACAAACAAAAACGGCTGTCATCGATGAGATGGCAGCCGTTTTTGTTTAAGCCTGTTTATTCTTCACCAGTCGCCCCAGCGTTTGAAGGCTTTTTTCAATAGTGGTATTATAAGTGCTGCCGAAGCTGATGCGGATGTGGTGGTTAAACCTTCCATCGGCATTGAACAGTTGACCTGGTGCAATGCTGATGCCATGGTCCAGTGCTTCGTGAAAAAGCTCCATGGTATTCACCGCTTCATTCATTTCTATCCACAACACAAAGCCGCCTGCCGGGCGCGATACTTTCGTGTCGGGAGGGAAAAAACGGGCTATTGCCTGTGTATATAAAAGACATTGGGTGTGCAGCGCTTTGCGAAGATTGCGCATGTGTAAATCGTAACGGCCTGTTTCCAGGAAGTGTGCAATAGCTGCCTGTGTAGGGGTGGCAGAAGATACAATATGCATGAGCTTTAAATGTATCACCTTATCCAGGAATTTACCGGGTATGCACCAGCCCACCCTATAACCAGGTGCTAATGTTTTGGAGATAGAAGAGCAGAGCAATACAATGCCTTTGGTGTCAAAAGCCTTACAGGGCAGCGGACGTGTTTTGCCAAAGTACATTTCGCCATAAATATCATCTTCGATCAGGGGAATATCCCTGTCGCTTAACAGGGTTACCAGTTGTTTTTTACGTTCAACAGGCATGTCGCAGCCAGTGGGGTTGTTGAAGCTGGTTACAAACAAACAGGCTTTTATTTTCACCGTGTCCAGTGCTTTTTCCAGGTATTCAATATCCAGCCCGGTAGTAGGGTCAACTGGTACTTCCAGCGCTTTTAAACCCAGGCTTTGCAGCACATTAAAAATGCCAAAGTAGGTAGGGGTTTCTATGGCTACTGTGTCGCCGGGGTCGGTCACTGCTTTTAAGCAAAAGCCCAATGCTTCCATACAGCCCTGTGTGGTAACAATATCATCGGCAGTATGCTGGCCGCCCCAGTTGAACGTGTAACGGGCCAGCTGGCTGCGCAGGCTGGGATTGCCTTGTGTGTCTTCATATTCCAGGCAGCTGGTAGGACTTTTGCGAATGGCTTCCATCATCGATTTGTTCAGCTTGGCTTCAGGCAACAGGTCAATAGAAGGCACGGCCAGTGAAAATTTGGTAACGCCTTCCTGCCGCATTTTCTGGTATATCAACGAAGTAATAGATTCCACGCTTACTTTCTTAGGACGCTCTTTATGCTGTTTTGCCATCAGCCGCGGAAACTGCGATGGGGTGAACCGCACATAGTAGCCCGATTTAGGACGTGCTTCAATCAGTCCTTTAATTTCCAGCTCACTATATGCCTGAAATGCAGTGGTAATGCTAATGCCCTGCTCTTTGCTTAAGGCACGTACAGAGGGCAGCCTGTCGCCGGTTTTTAATACCTGCTGCTCAATCTGAACCTGTAATCTGTCTGCAATACGCAGGTATAAAAAGTCTTCCTGAACAGTGATTGGAGTGGCCATTGTAAAATCTGTTATGCTCTAAAATAACAAATCTGCATCTGTTTTTGCCTGTAAATAATCTTTTATTTTGGTTATTGTTTATGTAAATCCAGTATGATATGAAAGGAGAACACAGAAAAGCTTACCTGGCTTTGCTGGCAATATGCATTATCTGGGGTACCACCTTTTTAACCGCCAAAATGGGCGTAAAAGGCTTTCCGCCCTTATTATTTATGGGTACCCGGCATTTTGTGGCGGGCCTGTTATTAGGCGGTTTTTGCTTATTAAAAGGAAGTAAATGGCCAGGCTGGAAGGCATTTGCACAGCAGATATTGCCGGGCATTTTTATGGTAATGTTGGGTAATGGTATTGTAGGCTGGGCAGTACAATATATTCCCAGTGGGCTGGCCGCACTCATTTGTGCTATGATGCCGGTGTATATAGTAGTGATTAATTTATTCAACCGCAAGGAAGACAAACTGAATTATAAAATTGTGCTGGGCTTGCTGCTGGGTATTAGTGGCTTGCTGGTTATTTTTCGCGATAACCTGGCCTACCTGGGCGATAGCAGGTATGTGGGTGGTATTATCATTTGCCTGGTGTCGTGCCTGTTCTGGGCATTGGGTTCCTTTTATTCCAAACGAAGGCAGCAACCTTCTGCGAATGTGTATTTGAATGTGGCCATGCAACTGGTAGCAGGTGGCGCGGGGTTGCTGTTATTGAGCAGTGTTACCGAAAACTGGAGTGCCATACATCATGTGCCTTTGCAAAGCGTGGCTGCTATCAGCTATTTAATCGTGTTTGGCTCCATTACTGCCTTTGTATGCTTTCATTATGCATTGTCTAAGCTTCCCATAGGTGTGGTTACCTTATACGCGTATATCAATCCGCTGGTAGCCATATTGCTCGGTTATATTGTATTGCACGAGCCTATTACTTATTTCACGTTGATAGCTTTTGTATTAACTCTTTCCGGCGTATTCCTCGTAAATGCAGGATACAGGCAGCCGACCGCCGTTAAGTCCCCTTCCGATTACACTATAAAACAACCATCGTATGAATAAGAAGATAATGATGCTGCAGGTGGATGCTTTTACCAATCAGCGTTTTAAAGGCAACCCGGCTGCGGTATGTGTGCTGGAAGAAGAAATAAGTGCAGAGCTGATGCAGAGCATTGCTGCGGAGAATAACCTGGCGGAAACTGCTTTTGTAAGCCGTTTGGCAGATGATTTTAGCCTGCGCTGGTTTACGCCAACCGTAGAAATTAATTTATGCGGCCATGCTACGCTGGCCACCGCGCATGTGCTGTGGGAAGAAGGTTTGCTGGCTACAGATAAGAAAGCGTTGTTTCATTCCCTCAGCGGGTTATTGACTGCGGAGAAAAAGGGCGACTGGATAGAATTGAACTTTCCCGCAGTATTGACAACGAACCAGGTGGCTTTGCCGGAAAAGGCTTTGCAGGCATTAGGAGTAAAACCGGTAAACAGTGTGTTTGCCAAAGACCGTTACCTGGTAGAGGTAGCTTCGCCGGAAGAGGTGCTGGCGGCTGAGCCTGATTTCCAGGTATTGAAGCATTACGATCCTGTGGTAGTAACAAGCCCTGGAAACAGCAACATGCCTTACGATTTTGTGTCCCGGTCTTTTGTGCCTTCCCATGGGATAAATGAAGATCCGGTAACGGGCTCTTCTCATTGTGGTCTTGTGCCTTATTATGCTGCACAATGGAAAAAACACGCGTTTCATGCCTACCAGTGTTCAAAGCGGGGTGGTGAGTTAAAGCTGCAATTGGCTGGCGACCGGGTATTAATGGCCGGACAGGCGGTTACGGTTATAAAAGGCCATTTGCTACTATAGGGCTGGTAGATTACAGTATTGTTCCTGGCTAGTCCGGAATTATTAATGAGTGAACATTGAAATACCCTTTTATAGGTATTGTCCGGTATAAGGTACTACTCTTTCTTTGCACTGCTATATGTGAAGAAAGTCTCAATCCGTTCCCTTATTCAACTCTGTGCAGATTTATTAGCCACCGTTTAACCAAGCGGTGGTTTTTATTATAACTATTTGAATGTGTGTATTTAAGGTGGTGATTACCTTAATATAGGGGGTAGGTGAAATGAGGAAAAATATCTGCTAAAACTAAATAATGGTTGGTAGATTGATATTATTGTAATAAATTGGCCCCTGTTGAAACAGGGGCCGCAACCAAAACTAACTGCTTATGAGAAAATCTTCGAATATTTTATCTATATAGAATATAGCTGATTTTTAAATTTCTTACACAAAGCTACAACCCTAAACGCTAACCTCCTACACCTAAAACGGTAATTAACAATATGCTCACAAATGGGGCAAAATATGTCATATGAAAAATTATTTAATGTTTCATTTTGGCTTTAAAAACATTTTTTTTCAATCCATTTACTACAAATGAATGGAGTAAATGTTTTTTCTTTTTGAAAAAAATGGAAATAAAGTGTTTTTGAAAACATTTGTATTTTTAATAATGTGTAAATATTTTTTCAACTTTTTTAGCTTGCCTATTTATCAGGAGTTTGTTAACTGCCTGATTACTACGTGAACACGGGAAAAATTGGTTGTTTTTACTGCCGAAAAACTAACGCTTATTCATTTTCTTCTGCTTCTTCGCTAGCCATTTCATTTATAAAGCTTTCTGCTATATCAGAAAGGGCAGTGTCTGCTGCTTTTTCTTCCATCAGTGTTTCCTGTAACAGGTCGGCTACCTTATTTTGTTCCAGGGCCCTTGCTAAATGTACCAGTGTTCCATACGTGGCAATTTCGTAGTGTTCGGCCTTTTGGGCTGCCATAATAAGAGCTGCGTCCCGGGTAATAGTATCACTGTCGGTTTCTTTGATAATGGCTTCTGCTTCCTTGATAATGCCTTTAATAGCATGGCAGGTTTTCGTTTGAGGCTGTTCTGTCATTAGCTCAAACACTCTTTCCAACCGGTTAATTTGCCCTTTGGTAACGGCGCGGTGTTCGGCAAAAGTAGCTTTCAGGCTTTCGGTGGTGGCCTTTTCTTCCAGTGTTTCCAATGCTTCTGCCAGGTGCTTCTCGGCATAATAAATGTCCTGTAAGCTGTCTATAAAAAAGTTATTGAGCTTGCTGTTGTCTAATGCAGGCTTTTTAGATGGGGATGTTGTTTTCATAAGGATGTTTTAAAGGAATGCCTTAAAAAAGCATTCCGCTATACCTGCGAAGCGGGGGTAAGCGGGTGGTAGCCAGGTTAGGTGTAGAGAAAATTACCCCATTTGAGCAATGAGGCTGGTGTCTTACAAATTGATTATGTAAAATTTGTTATTGCATGGCAATCAATGTAGTTTAGCAATACCCGCTAGCAAAAAACAACCTGATTCTATCTCCCAAACCAACCAGATTGTATGTTAATGAACGAGCTGATATATACTATAAGGCTGTCGTATTCCGGGCGGCATAGCCGGGTAGTACCGGACACAGAAAAGATGGTCGCACGCATGCTTTTTTCCGCCATAGAACAGGAGGAATACTGGCATGCAAAATGCACTTTATTTACCACCTTTAAAAAATAGGATAGAGGAATATGAGCAATGATAAAAACTACGATTCTGAGTTTTGCGGCAGTTTGCCTATCCATTACATTAACCTGGTGCAACCTTACGGAGTATTGCTGGTGCTGGATAAACAAGCACTGACTATTGTTCAGGCGAGTGAAAATGCAGATGAAATATTTGAGCAGCCTGTTGATCAGTTGCTGCAGCAACCTTTATATAATTTCCTGGACGCAGTTTCTATTGATATATTGAATAAAAAGCTGGAAGGTAATATTCAGGAAAAAATTCCGGTATCACTGGTTATTAAAGGCCGTAAGTTATTGGCTCTGGTGCATTCCAAAGAGAAATACCTGCTGGTAGAACTGGAATTGCTGGATCATAAGAGCGACGGCGACATCTCCTTTGTAGATGTATATCAGGATGTAAAATATTCCATGGCGGCAATTGATCAATGCAGAAGCATAGAAGATGTGTGTACAACAGCTGCCAGGGAATTGAAAAAACTGTCTGGTTTTGATAAAGTAATGATTTACTACTTTGATGAAAACTGGAACGGAACTGTAGTGGCAGAAGAGCGGGAGGAAGGGATGGAGTCCTATATGGGCTTTACCTTTCCGGCTTCGGATATTCCTAAGCAGGCGCGTGCATTGTACCTGAGAACGCCTTATCGTTTTATTCCCGACCGCGATTATGTTCCTGTAAAGCTGTACCCGGTTATCAACCCGCTTACCAATTCATTTGTTGATTTATCAGATTGTAATATCAGGGGAGTGGCTGCGGTACATGTAGAGTATTTGAAAAATATGCAGGTGGTGGCTTCTATGAGCACCCGCATTATACACAACGAAAGCTTGTGGGGCTTAATAGCCTGTCATCACCGCACGGCCAAGCCTATGAGCTACCAGGAATGTTCGGTGTTTGAGTTGTTGTCGAATGTGATCTCTGCAAAAATAGCCTCGCTGCAAAACCGCGAGCAAATGAATGTGGCAGCGACTATAAGCGAGCGCAGAACGCAATTGGTAGAACAGATTTATACTTCCGGAAGCATTGTCAAAGGATTTGAAGACAGTGGGGATAATCTGCTGTCCCTGTTTAATGCCGAAGGGGCCGTGTTTTTGAAAGAGGGGCATGCTGTGGTTAAAGGCAAGGTGCCTGATAAAGAACACCTGGAAGACCTTGGGTTGTGGTTAAATGCTAAAAAGTTGCAACAGGTGTTTTACCACCATCATTTATCTGATGTGTATGAACATGCTGTTGAGTATACAAATATAGCCAGTGGCGTACTGGTAATTCCGGTGGATAATGTGAAAGAAGAATATCTGGTTGTATTCAGGCCAGAGGTGGTACGTACTATTAACTGGGGAGGTAATCCGGACGATGCCATCCGCTTTGAGCCGGATGCTAAAAACTATCATCCCCGGCATTCTTTCCGTTTATGGAAGCAAACAGTGCGCAATACTTCGTTGCCCTGGAAGCACGAAGAAGTGCAGGTGGCAGAAAGCATTCGCAGTTTTATTTATGAATACACTACCAGGTATGGTGGTAATTAAATAGTAATTAGTGGAGAGGAAAGCGAAAACAAGTGATCATTTTATTATAGCTATTGGTGCATCTGCCGGTGGTTTGGAGGCTATTCATGAATTCTTCGACCATATGCCCGAAACCAATAACCTTTCCTTTGTTATCATACAGCATTTATCTCCCGATCATAAAAGCTTATTGGTAGAATTGGTTTCGCGGCATACACAAATGAAAGTGTTTGAAGCGGAGCATGAACGGGTCATTGAAAAGAATTGCGTGTATGTGATTCCGAATAAGAAGCTGATGACCATTAGGCGGAATAAGTTGTTGCTGGCTGATAAGAAGGTGGATTTGGTGCCCAACACGGCCATTGATATTTTCCTGTCTACACTGGCAGAAGAAAAACAGGAAAATGCGATTGCTATCATTTTATCGGGTACCGGAACAGATGGCACCAAAGGAATAGAGATTATTAAAGAGAAAGGCGGCATAGTAATGGTGCAGGACCCGGCTACGGCCAAGTTTGATGGAATGCCTAACAGCGCTATTGCTTCGGGTAATGCCGACTACGTATTGCCGCCCTCGGATATGCCTGATGAGTTGTTTAGTTTTATTCATCACAGGCCACTTTTTATACCAGAAAGCTCACACGAAAACGATGGGTTGCTGGAAGAGGTATTTACCCTCATTCATCAAACCGGGGGCTTTGATTTTCATTACTATAAAACTCCCACCATTATCAGGCGCATTTCGCGCCGCATGGCTCATTATGATATTCGGGAGTTGGGGGCTTATGTCGATTACCTGCGTGCGCACCCTGAAGAGTGTATTCGTCTGGGGAAGGATTTTTTAATAGGCGTTACCCGCTTTTTCCGGGATGAACCGGCTTTTGAGTTATTGCAGGATAGTGTTATCCCGGCCATCCTGAAGCGTAAAGAAGCGGGCGAGATTATTAAAGTATGGGTATCGGCATGCAGTTCAGGTGAAGAAGCTTATTCCATGGCCATTTTGTTTGATGTGTGCCTGGAAAAGCTGCAGATGCGCAATGAAGTGAAAATATTTGCCACCGATATTGATGATGGAAGCATTGAGGTGGCTTCACGTGGGCATTATCCTTTTGCTATTGAAAAAAGTATACCCCGCAATTTGCTGGATACTTATTTTGTCAAAGATGCTACGGGGTATACCATTATACCGCGCATACGTAAGCAGATTGTGTTTGCCCGGCACAACATTATTAAAGATCCACCTTTTATAAAAAACGACCTGGTAAGTTGCCGTAACATGCTTATTTACATGAGCCCGGTGCTGCAGCAAAAAGTGTTATCGGTGCTGGTATTTGGCTTGCAGCAGGATGGTATTTTGTTTTTAGGTAGTAGCGAAACGCCCACGTCTGTAAAAGATGCCCTGCATGAAATAAGCGGGAAGTGGAAAATATTTCAGCGTGTGGGTAGTGTAAAGCATTCGTCCGGCTTGTTTGCTTACTCGTTGGATGGTGGCGTAAAGCAGGCTCAAAGAAATAAAGAAGATGGCCGCGGTGCACAAAAGAACAAGAACAGGCTGGAAGATGATTTTCAGCAAGCCTTGTCAGAAGATTTAGGATACGCCGCTTTTTATATAGATCAGCAATGCGAGATACGGGAGTCGTGGGGTAGTTATGAGCAGTTTTTATCCTTGCCTAAAAAGAATCTGAAATTAAACCTGCTTAAAATGCTGCCGCAGGACTTGTCTATTGTATTAGGCGGCGCTATTAAAAATTCGTGGAAAACCGAGCAGAAGGTTGTTTTAAAACACATACGTTATCGTAAAAAAGATCAGTGGCATGCTGCCAGTTTAATTGTAAAGCCGCCTGCTGTAGTGGCCGGCAAGCTGCATACACTGGTAATACTTGGCGACGCCCTGGTAGATGATGCCCAGCTGGCCACAGGTAAAGCGCATGTGGTGCCCGAGGTAGAATGGAAAGAACAGGAATATGTGGCTGAGCTGGAGGCCGAATTACAGGAAACAAAGCATAGCCTGCAAATGGCGGTGGAAGGTCTGGAAACTACGAATGAAGAATTGCAGAGTAGTAACGAAGAGCTGTTGTCGGCAAACGAAGAGCTGCAAAGTAGTAATGAAGAGTTGCAATCGTTAAACGAAGAGTTGCATACGCTTAATACAGAGCATCAATTGAAAATAAAAGAACTGATAGAGTTGAATGACGACCTCACCAACTACTTCCGCAGTTCGGATATCGGACAGGTGTTTCTGGATGAAGAGTTACGTATCCGTAAGTTTAACCCGGCTTCCGTGAAAATGATCAACTTCATTGAAACGGATATTGGCCGCCCTATCAGTCATATCTCTACCAACATACGTTACGAAAACCTGGCAGATGACATTTATACTGTATTGAAAACCGGCGTTATGCTGGAGAAAGAAGTACAGTTGCTGAATGGTAAAAACCTGCTTATTCGTATTCTGCCTTATCTGAAGCAAGACCGGGTAAAAGGCGGTATTGTAATTGCCTTTGTGGATATTACCGCTATTACTGATTTAAATAACATCATCAGGGGCATTTTTAATACCAGTCACAGTGCTATAGTAGCGTTTAGACCGGTGCGCGATGCCGATCATCATATCATTGATTTCACTTTTCAAACAGCCAATCAAACAACTGCCCGCTTTTTACAGCGCGATCAGGAAACCTTTTTGGGTAAGTCGCTTAAAAAAGAAGGAGGCTTGTTTGTGCAAGGGCAGTTGTTTGATAAGTACCTGAAAGTGGTACAGCAGGATGTATTGCTGAATGAAGACATTTTTGTGGAAGAAGGGAATAGGTGGTATGAGCTTACTGCGGTGAAAATGAAAGATGGCTTTGTGGCTACTTACACCGATGTTACTGCTAAAAAAACTGCCGAGCAAAAACTGCGTAAAAACTTTAACGAGCTTATTTCGGTTAAAGAAAACCTGAAAGTGCTGAACACACAGCTAGAGCAGATGGTGGGTGAAAGAACACGCGAGCTGTCTAAAAGCGAAGAGCGTTTCAGGCTGGTATCACAGGCAACTAACGATGCTATCTGGGATTGGGATTTTGTAAATAATACGGTTTGGTGGAATGATCCTTTCTTTAATATGTTCGGTTACGAGCGTAGTAATTACGATCGCGAATTCTGGTTAAGTAAAATTCACCCGGATGAGCGTGATAAAGTGCAAAAGAGTATTTATGCTGTTATCAACAGCCATCAAAGCCAATGGACAGCCGAATACCGTTTCCTGAAGTCGGATGGTTCCTATGCCTTTATACTGGACAGGGCCTATGTATTACATGATGAGTTTAATACGCCTTACCGTATGCTGGGTTCTATGGTAGATGTTACTGCTTTAAAGAATGCCGAACGTGAAGTGGCCAGCAACATTGCACAACGTAAATTTTTAACAGAATCAGTGCCACTGGCAATATGGATGGCAGGGGTAGACAGGCAGGTGGATTTTGTAAACAATCAGTTTGAAATATATACGGGTATAAAAGCATCAGAAGCAGTAAGGGGCAAATGGCAGCAAAGCCTGCATCCGGAAGACCTGGTGTTGCTGAACAAAACCTGGGAACAGGCCACTGATTCAAAAACAGGCTTTCAGATGGAGGTGCGGTTAATGCGTGCTGATGGGGCGTATCATTGGAATCTTTTGCAGGCAAGGGTGCGTAAAGATGACCATGGGAACATTATTGACTGGTTGATTATCAATACGGATATTCATGAGCAAAAGGTGGTGAACGAAGTGCTGGAAATGAAAGTGGCGCAACGTACTGCTGAGTTGAAAACGATAAACGGAGAGCTGGAAGCGAGTAACAATGATTTGCAGCAATTTGCTTCTGTGGCTTCGCACGATTTACAGGAGCCATTGCGCAAAATTCATATGTTCAGTAAAATGATCAAGGATAAGTATTCGGAACATTTGGATGAGGGAGCGCAAAGCTACCTGAGCAGGATATTGAACGCCTCTAACCGTATGCGTAGCCTGATTACGGATGTGTTGAACTTCTCCCGTTTATCAGCCAATAATTATTCGTTTGAACCTACCGACTTAAACGTTGTTGTAGAAGATATACTGGACGACCTGGAAATTCCGATTTCTGAAAAGAAAGCCAGTATTCATGTAAGCAGGATGCCGGTAATAGAGGTGATACCCGGGCAGGTAAGGCAGGTGTTTCAAAACCTGATAAGCAATTCATTGAAGTTTATAAGACCTGATGTACAGCCTGTTATTAGGATAGAAAATAAGCTGGTGCGGGATAAATCATTTGATAGTGAACCTGCTACAGATGGTGAATATTGCATTATTACCATAAGCGATAATGGAATAGGGTTTGATGATCAGTTTAAAAACAGCATCTTTACCTTATTTCAGCGACTGCATTCAAAAGACAAGTTTGAAGGAAGTGGCATAGGTCTTGCCATAACCAAAAAGATTATTGATAAGCATGGCGGACTCATCTCTGCCCATAGTAAGGAGGGCGAAGGCGCTACCTTTATGTTATTATTACCTGTTAAGCAGTATAGTGAGGCATTAGTATGATAAGGAAAATTCTTTTAGCGGATGATGATGGTGATGACCGTTTGATATTTACCGAAGTGTTTGATTTGCTGGGTGATAGCAAGGCAACGCTGAGTGTGGTAGAAAACGGTCTGGAAGTAATCAGCTTCCTGGAAAGCATTACAGAAGACGGGCATTTACCTAACCTCATTATCCTGGATCATAACATGCCTAAGATGAATGGTAAGCAAGCATTGGAATACCTGAAAAACACCCACCGCTACAAAAACATCAACGTTATTATCTACTCCACTTATAATGATGCTTCGTTTATAGGCGAATGCGAAAAACTTGGGGCTGCTTCCATAGTGGTAAAACCCAGTTCTTATGATGAATATGTTGCCATGGTGCAAGACTTTCTGAAATTAAGCTAGAAATCACACTTTTTCTGGCTGATTTATCCGATTTTTGTTTCACTAAAACTTTTTAGCAGCTTTTTGAAGGCTTTTTAAGAATCCTTTAGGATCATTTAAGCCAACCGGAAAAATGAACATAAGCTATTACTGTACAGTTGGGTACATATTACTTATGCAAAAAGTTACTTATCTGAAAGTCGCTTCCAGAGCCTTCTCCAGCGTTTGAGGGGAGTCTAAAAGCCACATAAAGTCGTAACTATGCACAATAAACGTACTCTGAACAAAATGAACAGACGCTGAACGAAAACTAAGTGTCTGTTAATCAAGAAAAAATAGATTATCATGAAAACTACAGTATTAGCTACTCTGTTCACAATCGCGGTAAGCGCTTCAGCATTTGGTCAAAAACAATTAGGCATTTTCGATGCAGTTAAATTGAACGACTCAACTACTGTGGCCATGTGTTTACGCCATGGTTTGAAGGTTAATACGGCAGATTATAGTGGAAACACACTATTGATGGAAGCGGCTAAAAGCGGTAGCTTTGCTTCAGCAAAAATGTTACTGGCCCACGGTGCTAAAGTGGATGTTCAGAACGAAATGGGTAACACGGCTTTAATGGAAGCAACCCTACGAGGTAACGAAGAAATGGTAAACCTGTTGTTAGCAGCAGGTGCACGCATCTCAATCAGAAATGAAGTAGGCGAAACAGCCTTTAGTATAGCAGAAGACTTTGAAAAAATCACCATCGCTAAATTGTTTATGGAAAAAGGCGGCAGCGGCGTAAAAGAAAACTACGCTAAGCAGCGTTAATAAACAGTAAGGTATCAACATAGGTGTTTAAACTTTTTATTGAAGATGGCAAGCAATTGCTGTCGACTATAAAGTCCCCGTTTTTTATATTCCAATTATCCTAATGTGGAAAGAGCCGCTCCCCGTAGCGGCTCTTTCTCTTTTTAGCATATTCCATTATGCCCCAACACTATTCTTTACCTTTACCAAAATCCGGAATTATGATCGAGGTAGGAAAATTCAACACGTTAAAAGTGGTTCGTCAGTCTGAAATAGGTGTTTTTTTAGATGATGGCGATAAAGGCATCCTGCTGCCCAAACGTTTTGTGCCCCCTGGCGCCAAAGTAGGAGACGAGTTGGAAGTGTTTTTGTACCACGATTCTGATAACCGGTTAATTGCTACTACTCAAAAGCCGATAGCCGTGGTGGGAGATATGGCTATGATGAAAGTGGTAGCAGTTACTCCGCAAGGCGCTTTTTTAGATTGGGGCCTGATGAAGGATCTGTTTGTGGCTAAATCCCAGCAGATAAGCTTTATGCGGGAAGGGGGTAAATACCTGGTATCATTATACATTGATGCACAAACCGGCCGGGTGGCGGCCACAGAAAAAATTGACCGTCTGCTTAGTAACGATGATCTTACGGTAAAAGAGAACGACCCCGTAGACCTGGTAGTGTATCGCAGAAGTGATATTGGCTATGTGGTCATTATCAACAATGTACATACAGGCGTACTGTATTTTGATGAGGTGTATGAAGATTTAAAGCCGGGAGATAAACTGTCTGGTTTTATTAAGAAAATACGGGAGGACAACAAAATAGATGTAAAAGCGGGCGTTCGTGGTTACGATCGTGTAGAAAGCGAAACGGAAAAGGTGTTAAACCTGTTGAAGAAAAACGATGGCTATTTGCCTTATCATGATAAGTCTGATCCCGAAGATATTTACCGCGTGTTTGGGATGAGCAAGAAAACATTTAAAATGACCACCGGTGCTTTGTACAAGCAAAAGAAGATCAGCTTTACCCAAACCGGCATTAAGTTAGAAGAATAGTTCCATATCCATACTCATATAAATTCCAAAACTACACATGTTACATCGAAGGCATTTTTTGAAGATGGGAACACTGGGTGTTTCTTCTCTTCCTTTTTTATCGATGGCATCCCGTAAACAACCTGCGGGAAATAAGCCTATTGTTATATCCACCTGGAATGAGGGCATTGCAGCCAATAAGGCGGCGTGGGAAATTTTAGGAAAAGGTGGCCGTGCTTTGGATGCGGTAGAAGCCGGCGTAAGAGTAACAGAAGATTCCATCAACTGCTGCGTAGGCTTGGGGGCTAATCCCGACCGTGATGGCCATGTAACACTGGATGCTTCTATTATGGATGAACACGGCAACTGTGGCAGTGTGGCTTTCCTGGAAAGAATAAAACATCCTATTTCTGTAGCCAGAAGGGTGATGGAAAAAACGCCGCACGTAATGCTGGTAGGAGAAGGCGCACAGCGCTTTGCTGTTGCGGAAGGTTTTCCGTTGGAAGCCGATAAGCTTTCTGCCGATGCAGAAGCTTCTTACAAAGAATGGTTGAAAAAATCAGAATACAAGCCTGTTGTCAATATTGAAAATACTGGCCACGGTCCTTTTGCTCCTGCACGTTTAAGCAATGGCGATTTAAACCACGATACCATTGGCATGGTGGCTTTGGATGCTGCAGGCAATTTTGGGGGTAGCTGTACCACCAGTGGTATGGGCTTTAAAATGCGTGGTCGCCTGGGCGATTCGCCTATTATTGGTGCTGGCTTGTTTGTAGATAATGAAGTAGGGGCTGCTACCTCTTCCGGTTTGGGCGAAGAAGTGATTAAGGTGTGTGGCACACACCTGGTGGTAGAACTGATGCGCCAGGGCTATAGTCCCGAAAAAGCCTGTAAGCTAGCTGTAGAGCGTATTGTAAAAAGAAATAAAGGCAATGTAAAGGATATACAGGTAGGCTTTCTTGCTATTAATAAAGCAGGCGAATATGGTGCATTTGCTATTCAAAAAGGCTTTACCTATGCGGTATGCACTGGTGAGAATAAAAACGAAATGGTGGCATCCAAATACTTTATATAACCGGGATAAGATGTAATAGTAAAACAGGGTGTATCACTGATCTGATACACCCTGTTTTGTATAAGGAACTTTGTTGTAAAAGCATTCTGCCTATACGGCGTCTGATAAAGAGGTGAATGTAAAATCTCTCACTTTCATCGGTGGTATTAATGCCTGTATGCCCGATTCGCCGCTAACCGTACGCTCAGGCTTGCCTAGTTCTTCCAGGTTGTTGAGCATAATGATAGGGCTTTCGTTGAAGCGGAAGTTTTTAATCGGGTATTTGATCTGGCCGTTTTCTATGTAAAAAGTCCCGTCACGTGTAAGGCCGGTGTAGAGTAATGTTTGTGGATCTACCTCGCGTATGTACCACAAACGGGTAACCAGTATGCCTTTCTCGGTGCCTTTAATCAGGTCTTCCAGAGAAGCGCTGCCGCCTTCTACAATAATGCTGTCCGGAAACGGTACTGATTTGGCATTTTTTTCCTTGGCCCAGTAACGGCTGTAATACAGGTTTTTGATAGCCCCGTTCTCTATCCATTTTATTTTTTCCTGTGGGCGTCCATCACCACTCCATGTGCTGGTAGGCATATCGGGGTTTAATGGATCGGAGTAAATGTTTACGCGTTCATCAACCAGCTTTTCTCCCAATTTGGTTTTGCCGCCTGCTTTGCTTAAAAAGCTGCGGCCTTCATCGGCGCTGCGCGCGTCCATGTTAAAGAATATATTTTCCAGTAACACAATGGCGGCGGCTGGTTCCAGTATCACGGTATACTTGCCGGGTTCCAGTGCTTTGGCGCTGGACGAGTTGGCTGCTTTTTGTGCGGCTATGCGGGTGGCGGCTGCTACATCCAGCTTATTGATATCGTTATATCCTTTAGAGGCATAACCCGAACCTTTACCATCCTGTGTGCGCAGGGTTACGTTAAAGCTAACATCGGTGCCGGTGTTGTAGGCAAACAGGCCGTTGCTGTTCATCATAGCCGAAAAGCGGGTGGCGTTTTCCCAGAAGCCGGCTGCTACCAGGTTGTTTTGTGTGGCCACCTCCAGGCTTTTGGCTACGGCATCTGCACGTAGTTTGGGGTTAATGGCGGCTGTTGCTGGCACATACATTTTCGATTCCTGGTATTGCTGCGGCCCCAGGTTGGGCATGAATTCGGGATTTTCAGGCGCCAGGTGGGCCAGTTCTTCTGAACGGCGAACGGCTTTTTCCAGCGATGCGTCATCAAATTCATTAATAGTGGCAGTACCCACTTTTTTGCCATAGGACGATTGTACCACCAGGCCGGTAGTGCTGATGCCACCGCTGGTAGATACGGCGTTACGTGCGTAGCGTATGTTGCCGCCATCCGACCCATACAGGTTCACTTCTATGGCATCTGCTTTGGAAAAGGCAATCACTTTTTTCAGTAATGCCTGTGCTTCTTCTTTGCTAAGTATAGGCATAATTATATTTTTCTGGCTGTGTTAATTACGTTTACTCCATTAAAGCGTGCTGTGGACGATCCGTGCGATACAGCACTAGATTGGCTGGGCTGACCTTTACCATCAAAGAAAGAACCGCCAAGGCGGTAATCTTCTTTCCCTGCTATAGCGCTGCACGAATTCCAGAACTCCTGTGTATTGCTTTGGTAGGCCACATCTTTTAGCATGCCCGCAATTTTGCCGTTCTTAATTTCAAAATACAGTTGGCCGCTGAACTGGAAATTATAACGCTGCTGATCGATAGAGTAAGAGCTGTCTCCTATAATATAAATACCTTTTTCTACATTTTTAATAAGGTCGGCAGGCGACTGGCTGGTGGCGCCTGGCTGTAGCGATACGTTGGGCATACGTTGAAACTGTACACTACTCCAGTTATCGGCATAGCAACAACCTTGTGAAGCCGGCAGGCCCAGTATATGCGCCTGGTCGCGTATGGCCTGGTAACTGGTGAGTATGCCATCTTTTATTAAAGGCCATTCTTTGGTTGCAACACCTTCATCATCATAGCCTACAGCGCCTAACGAGCCGGGCTGTTTTTTGTCGGCCATGATGTTTACCAGTTTGCTGCCAAAGTTGAAGTTTTTGCTTTGCCATTTATCCAGCGTTAAAAAGCTGGTGCCGGCAAAGTTGGCTTCGTAGCCCAGCACACGATCCAGCTCGGTAGGGTGGCCTACCGATTCATGTATGGTAAGCCACAGGTGCGATGGGTCTAATATTAAATCATACTTACCCGCTTCAACCGATTTGGCTTTCATTTTTTGTATCACTTCCGATGCGCCGTTACGTGCATCTTCCAGCATATCGTAGCGTTGCTTATATAAAGTGGTAACGCCTTTTATTTTGTCCGACTCCCGTGGCAACAGGTATTCATAGCCCATGCCCATAGGTGCGCTTAACGCGTTACGGGTTTCAAACTTGCCGGTAGTATCGTCTATTTTGGTAATGGTAAACGTAGGCCATATGCGATGAATGTCCTGGTCGATGTAAGAGCCGTCTGTTGAAGCAAAGTACTTTTGTTCGTTCACCAGGAAGAGGATAGAGTTTACATAATTAGCTCCTCCTTTCATAGCGGCATCGTTCACAGATAACAGCAAATCTACCTTGTCTTTAATAGGCACCTCAAAGGCGTTCTTTTCAATAGGGGCTTTCCAGCTTACTTCGCCATAGCCTTTTTGCGGGGCCAGTATTACCGGTTCTTTTAACAGTCGCGAATTTTCTTTGGCAATCTCCACAGCCAGTTGCGCTGCCTTGGCAATGCTGTCTGTATCCAGTTTATCGGTAGCGGCAAAACCCCAGCTGCCATTGGCAATAACACGTATACCAATGCCGTACGATTCGGTATTGGTAATGTTCTGTACTTTGTTTTCCCGTGTTACTACAAACTGGTTTAAATAGCGGCCAATGCGCACATCGGCATAGGTGGCGCCCTTGCTTCTGGCCTGGTTGAGTACCACATCGGCCATTTGTTTTTTAATGGCTACATCAACAGTGGTCCACGGGCTATCCAGCGGAACATCTTTGCCAAAAGAAGGAATACCCGGCAATAACGTTGCGCCCAGTCCCATACCTGTCATGTACAAAAAGTCTCTTCTTTTCACGATAGTTCTGGTGTTTGAGGTGATGAATAGAGGAAGAAATAACGATAGGGAATTTACCTTTTTCTACTTACCGGGTGTGTGCATTTAGGATGAACGGTTAAACAAAAGGAAGAAGATTGGGAAGTGTGCTGTCAGGTCAGTTAACAGTGCAGGCTGCTGACATCCATTAATACTTACATAAGAATAATAGATATATACATGAACTACATGCATGCGCGATGGTGTGGTCACAGGCGCTTTTGCTAGTTTTAGATACCTGTTCAAAACAGGGAGCACTGCTGCTTTCTGATTCAGGATTGTATTTGTAACTAATTGATAAGTATATGGAAATCTCCGCCTTAACAGCTGAAACTCAATTTGCCCCCATCAATGGTAACCAGATCGCTTATCGTGTTTTGGGGCAGGGGCCTTACCTGCTTATGTATAACCGTTTCAGAGGGGTGCTGGACACCTGGGACCCCTTGTTTATTGATACACTGGCCGGGAGCAATACGGTTGTTCTTTTTGATTATCCGGGCATTGGCGACTCTGCCGGTATGCTTCCTGAGGATATGACGGTGGTAGCCAACACCGGGGTGTCACTAATGAGCCATCTGGGTGTAAACACATTCAGTGTGGCGGGTTGGTCGTATGGAGGTTTGGCGGCACAGGCTGCGTTGTTTTTGCACCCGCAGCAAATAATCAAAGCAGTGCTGATTGGCACCAACCCTGTGGGCCAGAATGAAATTCCGCTGGACACTACTTTCCTGGAATATGCTTTTAAACCGGTGAACACGCTGGAAGATGAGTATGTATTATTCTTTGAACCTGCGCAGGGAAAAAGCCTGGCCGCAGCAAACGCTTCCCATGAAAGAATAGCGCAAAGGTTGGTTCGTGGTAAAATACCTGTAGGCATGGAAACATATCAATACTATTCAAAAGGTGCTGCCATGATGCGGGAAGATAAAGCAGGCTTTCGCGCGCAGTATGCTTCGCTGCAGGCCCCTGTGCTGGTTATTTCCGGCGATCATGATATCAGTTTTCCGGTTGAAAACTGGTTCTCGTTGTTACGCACTGCACCTTCTATACAGCATATTATTGTACACGGGTCAGGTCACGGACCACAGCACCAGGAACCGGAATTGATAGCAGGCTATATGAATCTGTTCCTGAACAGACCTGCATAAGTATACGGCTTTAGATTGGGAGGGGATATCTGGCAAGGGGTATAAAAACGGGGGAAGCATCTCTTTGATGGAGATGCTTCCCTGTTTATTTAAATAGCGTCTGATAAGGAGGTAAAGGTGAAGTCCCTGATTTTCATGGGTGGTATCAGATAGCTGCGATACGATTCTATGCTGATAGTTCTTTCCGGTTTGCCCAATGCTTCTACGTTGTTCAGCATGATAACCGGGCTTTCGTTAAAGCGCATGTTTTTAATGGGAAACTGAATTTTACCATTTTCAATATAGAACGTTCCGTCACGTGTAAGGCCGGTAAGTAATAACGATTGCGGGTCCACCATACGTATATACCACAGGCGCGATACCAGTATGCCTTTTTCTGTATTCTTAATCAGTTCATCCAGCGAAGCGGTGCCGCCGGTCATAATCATATTAGAAGGAAAAGGCACAGGCTGCACTTTTTTCTGTTGTGCCCAGTAACGGTTGTAAGCCAGGTTTTTTACCACGCCGTTCTCTATCCAGTTTATACGTTGCAATGGCTGGCCATCGCGACTCCAGGTTGCGGAAGGCAACTCGGGGTTAAACGGATCGGAGTAGAGGTTTACCTTTTCATCCATCAGTTGTTCACCCAGGCGGTTGCCGCCACCGGGCTTGCTCATAAAGCTGCGGCCTTCATCGGCGTTGCGTGCATCCAATCCACGAAACATGTTTTCCAGCATATAAGCGGCGGCTACGGGCTCCAGTATAACGGTGTATTTGCCGGGCTCAATGGCTTTGGCGTTTACCGAGCCGTTGGCTTTGGAAGCGGATATTTTAGTAGCACTATAAGTATCTAGCTTGCTGATGTCGTTAAAGCCACGGGCTGCATAGCCCGAGCCGGTACCTGCTTCGTTGCGGGTGGTGATGGTGAATACTACATCTGTGTCTTTATTGTAAGCAAACAAGCCTTTTGAGTTCATCAGTGCGTAGCAGCTGGTGGTATTTTCTATATAACCGGCGGCCTGCAGGTTGGCTTCTTTTGACACCTGTATGCTTTTGGCTACTGCTTCGGCGCGTGTGTCGGGAGTGATGGCGGCGGTAGCCGGAATGTAGTTAATGCTTTCCTGGTAAGTTTGCGGGCCCAGCAGTGGCACGTATTCCGGGTTTTCGGGAGCCAGCTGTGCCAGTTCTTCGGCACGCTTTACAACGCGTTGTAAAGCGGTATCTGAAAATTCGTTAATAGTGGCGGTGCCTGTTTTTTTACCAAAAGTGGCGCTTACCGATAAGGTAAGATTGCTGATGTCGCCGGCGGTAGAAACGGCGTTGCGGGCATAGCGGATGTTGCCGCCTTCCGAGCCGTTCAGGCTTGCTTCGCATTCGTCTGCTTTAGAATAGCTCAGCACTTTTTTTAACAGCGCCTGTGCTTGTTCTTTAGTAAGTATTGCCATGATAATGTTGTCAGATTTTTCTTGCGGTGTTAATAACATTTACTCCATTAAAACGTGTGGTGGCGCTGCCATGCGAAACGGCATTCGATTGCGAAGGTTGTCCCTTGCCATCGTTGAAAGCGCCGCCCAGGCGGTAGTCGCTGGCATCGGCAATTGCACTGCACGAGTTCCAGAACTCCTGTGTGTTGGCCTGGTAGGCCACGTCGTTTAACATGCCTACTATCTGCCCGTTTTTAATTTCGTAAAAGGTTTGTCCGCCAAACTGGAAATTATAACGTTGCTGGTCAATAGAAAAAGAACCGTCACCAATAATGTAAATGCCTTTTTCTACATTTTTAATCATATCGCTTACACTTAACGGCGTTTGGCCGGGGCGAAGCGATACGTTAGGCATACGTTGAAACTGCACATCGGCCCAGGTTTGTGCATAGCAGCAACCCTGTGATTCTTTTAAGCCAATAATGTGTGCCTGGTCGCGTATGGCCTGGTAGTTTACCAGCGTGCCGTTTTTAATTAAATCCCATTCTTTGCATTTCACCCCTTCATCATCATAGCCTACAGCACCTAGCGAGCCGGGTTGCAATTTGTCGGCAACAATATTTACCAGGTTGCTGCCAAACTTGAAATTGCCCGAGCGCCATTTGTCCAATGTGAGAAAGCTGGTGCCGGCATAGTTGGCTTCGTACCCTAACACGCGGTCCAGCTCTGTAGGGTGTGCTACCGATTCGTGAATGGTTAACCATAAATGCGAGGGGTCCAGTACCAGATCGTATTTGCCCGGTTCTACAGTTTTGGATTTTAGCTTCTGGTCCACATCGGCTGTGGCATTTTTTATATCATCCAGTATATCATACCGGCCTTTATAGCGGGTAACAATACCGGGTATATGTGTGTCGGCTAAAGGCGTCAGATATTCGTAGCCCATGCCGGTGGGGGCACTTAACGATTTGCGCGTTTGAAACTTATTAGAAGCGCGGTCTATTTTAGTAACGGTAAAGGTGGGGAAGATGCGATGTACATCCTGGTCTATGTAAGATCCATCCGTAGAAGCAAAATACTTTTGTTCGTTTACAGCCAGTATAGCGGAGTTTACAAAGTTGGCGCCGCCCTGCATGGCAATGCTGTTTACTTTCAACAGCAAGTCTACCTTGTCTTTTACAGGCACCTCAAAAGCATTTTTCTCAATAGGCGTTTTCCAGTTTACTTCGCCATAGCCTTTTTGCGGGGCCAGTTGCACCGGCTCAGTAATGATTTTAGCGTTGGCTTTGGCAACAGCCACTGCTTTTTCTGCTGTTCGGGCTATGTCTTCTTTGCTGAAGCTGTTGGTGGCTGCAAAGCCCCAGCTGCCATTGGCAATAACACGAATGCCTACGCCCATCGATTCGGTGTTGGCAATGCCCTGCACTTTGTTTTCCCGTGTGGTAACAAACTGATTCAGGTAACGGCCAATGCGAATATCGGCATACGTAGCGCCTTTGGATGTAGCAGCTTGTAAGGCTACATCGGCCAGCAGCTTTTTTGTGCTTACATCAAGGCCTTCATACAAAGCTTCTTCTGCACTGATGGGGTTGCCGAGTAACATAGATTTGGGCAGTAGCAATGCCCCCAAACCCATAGCGGAAAGTTGGAGAAAGTCTTTTCGTTTCAAGGTTCTACCTCCTTGTTAGTTTTTGGTGAATAATATCACACCGCTCTCATGTGTGTTGTGTAGTTAGCAATCTACGCAATTTTATAACTGGCTTTTGCTGCGGTCACCGTTTTTTTCGGCTTGTATACCGTGTTTACTTTCCCACCATAAAAAGCCCAGGCATAGTATTAATACCAACCAGGCATATAATGGTGAAACGGTGATAATACTTGCCTGTATAATGCCGGTATTGTTGGCCTGGGCCAGCGTTTTAGCAAACTGCTGTGTGTCATGTATACGCCGGGTTGCCTGTATTCCCTGCCATTGCAGGGCATCGTAGGCATACCACCACCAGGTATTGCCGGTAGTGGTTACGCCTGCCTGCCAACCGGCGTGGGTGGGCCAATAACGCCCCTGCCATTGAAAAGGCAGTAAAGCATCTTGTTTCATCGATACAAAACTTTCATTGATCTGTCCTTTGGGCAGGGAGGTGTCGGTGGTAATAAGTTGTATGTCAATTGGTTCGTTTACAATAGGGATGTCGGTTTGGGTTTGCCACTGTTCGCCCGCCAATGAGGGGCATACTGCCTGTTGCAGCAACGTAGTCCATAAAGCAGCATAAGCCTCTTTGTTACCAGCCAGTTGCAGGCTGTAGCTGTTGGTGAAGGTATGTGCTACCAGGTGCCCCATGCCATATAATGCTGTTGCTGCCAGCAGGTGCTGTTGTGCATCGCGGATAACAGGCTGTATGGTGGTATGTGGCTGAATATATAATAATGGCGCAGGCGGAAAAGTGGTTACATGACTGTTGCCGGGAATATTTACGGATGTAGCCTGTAATGCGGTAGAAGGCATGGTGGCGCGTAGGCCGCTGTTGTTGTAAAGGCCGGGCAACCGCATGCTGTCGGCCGTTAACACAATGCCCATGCCTTTGGTGGCCACCTGTTCACGAATGGCGGCCTGTTCGCTGCTGCTCAGCGTGTTAAGTGTGGTGGCATCGCATAGCAATACGGCAAACTGCGCTAACAGGGAAGCGTTTAACTGATCCAGGTTGCTCTTTTGCCGGTTGGCATAGAAATACTGGAATTTATTTTTGCTGATAGTGGTGCGGGCTGCTACTGCATAGCCGTTATTGGATAACCAATCTATCAAAAACCTGTTTTCAAAGCCCGGTGAAGATGCCAGCACCAGCACACCAAAACTGGCAGGCACTGTGGTTTCTACAGGTACTGCATTGCGGCTGAGGGTGTCATCGCCTGCTACTTCATATAAAGTATAAACGGCCCTGCCGCTGTGTAGGGGGATAGTTGTTAAAGTAAAGGAATGCTGACTGTTGGCAGCAAGTGTGCAGCTATCCAGTAAAGTATGCTCGCCGTACAATTGCAGTTGAACAGGCTGCTTGTTGTTATTAATATAGTTACCCTGTACCTGTAAAGGTTGCCCTTGCATTAACGGCGATGGCCAGTGAACTGCGGTGATGCCTGAGGGGGCGGTAGTGTGCAATTGCAACTGTGCGGGAGCGGGTAGTTGCTGCCATTGTGCGCTACTAAGCCCGTAACCTGCCACATGCACTAATGGTGGTTGTGTAAAGGATTGTGCGCTATAACTTTCCAGGGTATATACAGGAAGCGGTGCAGCAGCTTGCCGTTGTAATGCCTGAACGCTATCCTTGTTATAACCGGCAGTTAACAATATCACTTCGTGATGGGGCTGATAGTGTTTACTGGTAAATGAAAGGGGAATAGCTAATAAGGCTATTGCTATAACACTCAGCAGGGTAGCCAGCAACCGTGCTGCTAACCACATTCTGGCAGGTCGCCGGTATTCTTTCCACAACAGCCACACAGCCAGCAGCAGGGATATGCTTATCACTATACTATTCCAGTTTGCTGTCATGGACGTTGTTGGGTTTTCAGCTGTTGAAAATATTGTTGCGACAGGCCAGGTATACCATTGGTAGCCGGGGCAGAAGGCATGGCGCCGGGCGCAGGCAATAGTTTGCGTATTGCTTTTTCGGTAGTAGCAATATCAGCCGATGATACTTTCTGTTGCTGGCGAAGCGCTTTTACTATACGCTGTGTTGCTTCGTATGCTGTTAAATAAGCGGAAGGTTGTGCAGATGCGGCGGCTCCTAAGTGTTGCGTGGCTTGTTGTATTATTTCTATGCCACTGCCCGAAAGTGTGCCCTGTGCTTTCAGTTGCTCCAATGTGCCAATAGCGCTGCGTAGCAAATTATTTTTATCAGCCGGTTCACTGGCTTGTTTTTGGGTAGAGGGGGAACCAATCTTATCCAGCTCGCCGGTAAGCCGTTTCTCCGGTTTCAGTGGTGGAATTTTAGCGCTGGTTTTACCTACATAAGAGCGTGATTTCTGTTGCAGGTCTTTTAGTAAACGCAGGGCTTTGTATTCAAATGGAAGCGCTTCCTGTGGCAAATGCGTGCGCAGTTTTAATTCTGCATTCCACATTTCTGCCAGCACTGCTTTCAGTTGCTTTTTGGTTTCAGGATCAAAGAAGGTAGCGTCTTCGGCTATATCATGTTTGTGCGAAAAGGCATCTATTATTTTGTCGGCGTTATTAAAGTCTTTGGCATCGTTACCGGCTTCGTGGTGGTGGTCGTTGTCGTGATGTTCGTCGCCATCTTCTATCCGGTCGTCACCAATATGTGTTTCCGATTCTTCGCCTAAAAACTTACCATAACGCAGGCGTAACAATTTTTGATCCACGCCAAGGTCTTCACTTTTTTTAGTAAAGTCCTGTTGTGAAATGGCTTGCTGCGAGCGTAACAATAATTCTGTTTCAATAATAATTTGCCGCTGGCTTCTAAAGTATTCCGGTTTTACGGCTACACTGCTTACCATTCCGTCAAGATTCATTAGTTGGGCGGTATCAGGCAGGGTGATGATATACATGTCTGAGCGGCTTTCCTGCTGATGGGTGTCGGTGGCCTTGATATAAAAATACAATTCATCTCCGGGTACCATTTGCATCGCATGCAGGTCGATGGTTTGTTGCAGCTGATAGCCGGTGTCTTTGGTGGTAAAGTCGTTGTGAAAGCTCAGCTGGTGTTCTTTAAACTTCACTGCTTCGCCGTTGCCACTGGCAATGGTGGCTACAATGGTACTGTTTTGAATGCCGTAGTCGTCTGATACATGAACCTGCACGGGTACCTGTTGTGGCATACCAAAGTCGATAACCGTATGCAGGGCGGGTGATTGCATGGTGATCACCGGTGCTTTATCCTTGATCGTTTCTATTTTATAGTATTCCGATAAATGCTCATCCAGCTGCACCTGGTAAAAGCCGGCTTTGCGAATGGTGGTGCTGGCCTGCCATTGTTGCCTGCTGCTGTCGATAGGGTCCAGTGATAAAGTGGTGGAATCGTTAAATAACAACTGTAGCCGTTTTACCGGCAGGCTGGTATGCACATGCCAGGTAAGGTAGGCGCCCTCTTCTACCTGCACGTTTAACTGTGCCTGTGAGCGGATGATCTTTTGTGTGTATTCGGGTGGTTCAATTTGTATAATGGCTTTATCTATACCTGGTAATAGCTTTTCTGTTGGTGGGGCAGGGGTGGGGTGTACGGTGATAGCTGGTTTTGGCAGGGGCTGCGGATGTTTTCCCGCCCATACCAGCACTGCCAGGCTGAGTATGGCCAGGCCGGTAAGATAGGCTACTGCCTTTTTCAGCAGTAATGCTAATGGAGAAACCGGCTTTTGTTGCAACAGTACCTGTTGTATGCGTTGCCATTGCAATTGTTCCAGTGTGTGTAATGTGCCGGTTGGTTTTACTAGCAGGTGCGCACTTTCTTCCAGTGCAGGCAGGTGCCGGTTGAGGTATTGAATTACATCGGACTGTTGTAAACGCCATTGCGGATATACCAGCAGCGACAATAACAGGCAGGCTATAAATAAAGGAATGAACCACCACCAGCTTGCCTGGAAAAGCACATGCAGCAAAGTGCCTGTTAATAAGGCGCCGCCTGTTGCCAGCATACAGTTATGCAACCACGCCTGTTGTTTCCACCGGCGTTGCCATTTTTGTATACGTATAGCAGGAGTATCAGGCTGCATGTGGTTGTCCTCCTTTTTTAATGGCATGTGTAAAAAAACGTTCCAATGCAAACACCGCTACTGCCAGTAACCAGCAGGCAGGCGTTAATGGCGTGTTTTCCTGCGCGCTGCCTGCAAGGGTGGATGTACCGGTTTGCAGGGATGGTTGCAATTGGATAGTATCCATGCTTCTGTTATCCCTCTGCAAATGAATGTCCACAGTTGCCGGATGTAACACCTGCAATAGCATTTGTGGAAAACTGCTGCTCCAGGTAAGATTGTTCCAGGCCGGGTTAAAGCGGCTGGCAAAACGATATACCTGTGGGGCATTGCTGGCACTATATAATAAGGGCTCACCAAATCCATCGCGCCACAGGGTTCGCAAACCGGGTGAGGTGGCTACCTGGGTGCGTTGTTGTAAAAATAGAGGTTCTGTAATGTGGCCGGTGAGAATAGCGCTATGGGTAGCTACTGTTTTGCCGGTGTCGTATTGCAGCACATAATCAGCCTGGTATGTGGCAGGCACCTGTTGTGCAGATAGCCATATCAGCCATTGAAGTTTGACAGGTGCGGGTGCATTGTTTTGTAAGGTAACCACCTGCATGTTCAGGTGCGTATAGTTGCGAATGGCTGTTAAGGCTGCCTGCATATAAGGAGCATCCTCACTGGCCAGCACACCTATGAGCATAACGCTGGTGTCTACGTTTACAGGTGGCTGTGGTGGTAAGGCTACCTGCCATTGTCCGTTGTGCTGCCCTAAAGAAATGCTGTCGTGCTGTGTAGAATCGGGGGCTATTTCCCGGTAAGTATAAGTAGTGCCATTACTGTGTGTGTGCGCCAACTGGAGGTATATTTTTTTATCGGCAGTAAGCCAGGCTTTATCAATAAAAGAATTTACGTTGTCTGTTGGTGTATAGGTTTGCCAGTGTATGGGGCGGTGCGTAACGGCACGGTTGCCATAAAAATGACGAAGGCGGTTATTGGTAAATAAATATAAATCAATGTTGGCCGGGGCTTGCTGCTGCAATGCCGGTAGTAAACTCCAGTAGGATACAGGTGTGTTGTGGGTGCTGGTATCGTTACGCAAGCGGCTGGTATCTGTTTTTTCAAAACCGGGTTGCAGGTAATGCAGCTGGTAACCTGCCCGCAGTAAAGAATCAATAGCGGGCTGGCAATAGGTGTACGTGTTGAGGCCATCTGCTTTGTCTACCAATATCCATCCGGGGGTGCGGCTGGTAGCAGATGCTTTAGGTTGCCACACGGGTTGTGCCAGCAATAATGCCAGTAACAACAGTAGCAGGCAACGTAGCAATAATAGCAGCAACTGTGTCAGTTTCAGGTTAATGGCGGGTTGCGGCGCTTGCTGTTGCAGAAACAACAGGCTACCTACCGGTAATATTTTGCCTTGCCGGGTATTCCACAAATGCAGTACGATGGGTATTATTATCGCAGTGCCTGCCAGTAGCCATATGGGATGTAACAGTTGCAGCAAGGTTTATAGAATGCTTTTTTTGCGTTGTTGTAAAAAGTCGTTTAATGCTTTGTCTATCGGTTCGTTCATGGTCATCATCCGGTACGAGATATTTTTCTCCAGCAATTGCTTGCGTTGTGTCTGTAGCCAGGCTTGTAGCTTTTGCTGGTATTCCTGCCGGTACTGCGGGCTGCTGATGGGTATGGTTTGCTGTGTTTCCAGGTCCTGCAGTGTGGTGTAGCCTGCATAATCCATGTCCAGCTCATTGCGCGCCATCAAATGCAATACAATCACCTCGTGGCGGAAAGCGGCCAGCGCTTCCAGTAAAGGGGATATTTCGTTCTTTGGCTGGTACAAGTCAGATATAAAAATCAACAGCTCTTTTTGCTGGCTGTTGGTGAATATGTTATTGTAAGCTATGGGTGTGGTAAAGTGTCCTTCGGGCTGCAATTGTTCCAGCTGATAAAAAAAGCGGTTCATATGCTGCGGGTCTTTACGTGAGGGCAGCATATATAATTGCTGGTTTTGAAAAGCATATAAACCAATGGCATCGCCCTGTAAAGCAGCCAGCCATCCCAGCGATGCAGCCAGGTAGCGGGCATAATCCATTTTGCTGAAAGCGCCGTCTTTATGGGCCATAGATCCGCTGGCGTCTATTAAAAAGCGAACAGATATGCTGGTTTCGGTTTCCGATTCGCGAATGTAGTAACGGTCGCTGCGGGCATACATTTTCCAGTCCAGCCATCGCAGATCATCGCCGGGCTGGTAGCTGCGGTATTGGCTAAACTCCAGGCCGGGACCTTTTACATTGCTTTTGTTCAGCCCCGACATAAAACCATCAATGGTGGTTTTAGCGGCCAGGGGTAAATCTTTAATAGCCATTAATACGGCTGGATCTAACAGGCGCGACATATACTACTATTTAACTCCGTGAATTAAATAACACCTTTGGTGCGGGTAATTGTTTGCAGCAGTTCGCGGGTAACATCATCCGTGCTAATGCGCTCGGCTTCTGCTTTAAAATTCAGCAACACGCGGTGGCGCAGTACGGGGTAGGCCATCGCCTGTATATCTTCCATAGTAACGGCATACCGGCCTTTGTACAGCGCACGTGCTTTGGCGGTTAAAATCAATGCCTGCCCGGCGCGCGGGCCTGCCCCCCACCGAACCCATTCTTTTACATAGGCTACCGTGGTGGTGTCGGGGCGTGTGGCGCGTATCAGTTCCGATACCAATAAAATCAATTCATCGTTAATGGCCACATCTCTTACCAGTGATTGCAGCTGCCGGATATCTTCTCCGTTCACTACCGGATTTACCACTGCTTTTTTACTGCCGGTGGTACTGCGTAATATGTTGGCTTCTTCTTCGGCGGTGGGGTATCCTATTTTAATATATAATAGAAAACGGTCCAGCTGTGCTTCCGGTAAAGGGTAGGTGCCAGCCTGCTCAATAGGGTTTTGTGTAGCCAGTATAAAAAAGGGTCTGTCTAACGGATAGGTTTGCCCGCCATAGGTAATTTCAAATTCCTGCATGGCTTCCAGCAGGGCCGATTGCGTTTTGGGCGGAGTACGGTTTATTTCATCGGCCAGCACAATGTTCGAAAACAGGGGACCTTTGTTAAACTTGAAAAAGCGTTTGCCGGTGGCGTGGTCTTCTTCCAGTATTTCTGTTCCAATAATATCCGTGGGCATCAGGTCGGGCGTAAATTGTATACGCCGGAAAGGAAGGTGCAGCGCCTGCGACAGCGTGCGTACCATCAGGGTTTTGGCCAGCCCCGGCACTCCTTCCAGCAGACAGTGACCGCCAGCCAGTAAGGCTACCAGTATTTCATCGAGTATGATGTCCTGGCCTACAATTACTTTTTGAATTTCTTTTTTCAGCCCAGATAGCTTCTCCTGCAATTGCGTTACGGTAGTTGCTGTTATTTCCAATGCCTGTAGTTTTAGTTTCTCTATGAATATGCGGGAAAGCAATCGAAGTTGACCGGTAAAATTTCTTTTCCGGAAGAGGAAATTATACCTTTAAAATTATCAATGTTAGAAAATTACACCAGCGGCATTAGAAAATCGGTAATCTGCAATATATCATGAGAGCGGCTAAATTTACTTTCACCCGGTTACGGTACAGGTCTGGCGATTGGGATACCGATCAGCGTATGCCCGCCAACCTGCTCAATTCGCTGATAGAGTACACCACTATTCCCGTTGAGTTACAGGAGAAGGTGATAGACCTTTCTTCCAACGATTTGTTCGATGCACCTTTTTGTTACCTGAGCGGTCATAAGCTGGTGCAGTTTGATGCACAGGAAAGCGCTAATTTTAAAAAGTATGTGCAAAACGGCGGCTTTGTGTTTGTAGATGACTGCAATCATGATATTGACGGCCTGTTTGCCAAATCGTTTGAAGCGCAGATGACTGCTTTGTTTGGCAGCAGCGCTTTAAAAAAGATCCCCAACACGCACGAGCTGTACCATTCTTTTTTCTCTTTTGAAAAAGGCCCGCCCAATACTTTGTTTGAGCTCAATGGCTGGGGCGACGACCTGGTACACGATTACCTGAAAGCCATTATGGTAAATGGCCGCATAGGGGTGCTGTACAGCAATAAGGATTATGGTTGCGAGTGGGATTACGATTTTCGCAACAAACGTTTCCTGGCAGAAGACAATACCAAATTCGGGGTCAATATTATAGTATACGCTATGTCTTAACGCATGCAGGCATGGGCCACCCGCCGTTCTTTAAGCGAAGGGGTAACCCTTCCGGCACCTTAATGTTTTCCTTCCAGTTTGTTTACATAATCCACCGATCCCAGGCGAAAACGGAAGGGGATGCCAGACAGCTTTTCCATCTTTAATTCCTTATCGCAGAAAAAAGGAAGATGGGTGCTGTAAAAATTGGCCGGAAGATTGTAATTGGTAAACGGAGAAAATGGACGAAAGGATACTGCGGGCGATAAAATAACCCTGCCAGGCACTTTTGAGGTGGAATCGGAGGGTGTTTGCGCTGTAACTGTCTTGTTACCCACCAGGGCTATCATCAGTAATATGAGAGTTTTCGTCATCCGATTGGCTTATAGTATGTAAATTTACCGCGAAACAATAACTTTTGTACGGACGATTTCCTAGAGGAATATTGAAAACGAATGTCACTTAGTCAATCTTTACAACAGAAATTACTTCAGAAGCTATCTCCACAGCAAATTCAGTTAATGAAGCTGCTGCAGGTACCTACTGCCAACCTCGAAGAACGCATTAAAGAAGAGCTGGAAGAGAACCCTGCCCTGGAGGTAACCGAAGAAAGTCATGACGACAACTTCGAAGAACAACAGGACGAGTTTGAAAGCGGTGAGGATGAATATGAGATGGATGGCAGCGAGGACGAGTACGAGAATATAGATATCAGCGAATATGTATCGGATGGCGATGACGACGTGGCTGATTACAAGCTGCGCGACGACAACTATCCGGATTCTGATGAGAAAAAAACACTGCCTTTTAAAATAGAGAGCAGTTTTCACGATGTGCTGCTGGATCAGCTGGGCATGTTATCGCTGGACGAAAAGAGTTTTAAAATAGCCGAGCAGGTGGTAGGTAGTCTGGATGACGATGGCTACCTGCGCCGCGAAATCTCTTCTATTGTAGACGATCTGGCTTTTCGCCAGAATGTGGACGCCTCAGATGAGGAAATTGAGGAAATAATTCACCAGATTCAACAATTTGACCCTCCGGGTGTTTGTGCCAGGGATTTAAGGGAATGTTTATTGTTGCAACTGCGCAGACAATTGGTGGCCGGTAAAGATGTGAACCTGGCTATTCAGGTACTGGACAAGTACTTTGAAGAATTTACTAAAAAGCACTACGAAAAAATACAGCGCGGCCTGAACCTCAACGACGATCAGTTGCGCGAAGTTATCAACGCCATTATTAAATTAAACCCCAAGCCAGGTGGCAACGTGGGTGAAATTAATAAGGCCGAAAGCTATGTTGTTCCCGACTTTTTTATACTCAATTCAGGTGGAAAGCTGGAATTGACCCTCAACGCCAAAAACGCGCCTGACCTGCGCATCAGCGAAGGTTATCGGGATATGTTGAAGGAATACGATAAAGGAGCTAAAAAAGACAAGCGCCAGAAAGAAGCGGTAATGTTCATTAAGCAGAAAATAGATTCTGCCAAATGGTTCATTGATATGATTAAGCAAAGGCAACACACCCTGCTTAGCACAATGGACGCCATTATGAACTACCAGCGCGAGTTTTTCCTTACAGGTGATGAAACTTCGCTGCGTCCCATGATTCTGAAAGACATTGCCGAGGTAACCGGTTTGGATATTTCTACCGTTAGCCGGGTGGCCAACAGCAAGTTTGTGCAAACCGAGTTTGGTACCTACCGTCTTAAATTCTTCTTTAGCGAATCGTTAAGTACCGAAAGCGGTGAAGAAGTAAGCACCCGTGAGGTAAAGAAAATTCTGAGCGACTTAATTGAAGGCGAAGAAAAGCGTAAGCCGTTGAGCGACGAACGCCTGACCGAATTACTACAGGAAAAAGGATACAATATTGCCCGCCGCACAGTTGCCAAATACCGGGAGCAGCTGAACATACCCGTGGCCAGGCTACGTAAAGAGCTTTAATATTATATGGAACCATTGACGATGAGTGTTGAGAATGAATCGGAAGCGCCTTATGTAGCCCCGAAACCCGTGAAATGGGTAGCTACTTTATTAAGTTATGTAGCGCATCCCCTTTTTTTGCCAACTTTCTTTTATTACTGGCTGATACAGCGTTTTCCGGTTGAATTTCCGGGACTGGAAGGTAAAATGTTGCAACTGAGGTTGATAGGGGTATTTGTAACCACTGCTTTTTTACCAGGTATAGCGGTGTTTCTAATGTGGAGATTGAAATTCATTTCCGGCATCAGGCTTAAAACCCAGAAAGACCGCATTGTTCCCTATATCATTATCATGATCTTTTACTGGTGGATGTGGTACCTGAGTAAAAACTTTAAAGATCAGCCTGCTGTTTTAAAGTTCTTCTTCCTGGGTATCTTTTTAACTACCGTAGGTGGACTTTCCTTTAACAACTTTGAAAAAATAAGCATGCATGCTATGGGAGTAGCTGGTGTGCTTACCGGTGTGTTACTCACCTGTTTCTACTACAAAACCCACCTGGGCGCAGATGTGTCGATTGTGATGATTGTGGCTGGTGCTGTTTGTTCTGCACGTTTAATACTTAATGATCATTCTACCCGCGAAGTGTATTTAGGCTTTTTTGTTGGCGCAGCCTGCCAACTGATAGGCTATTTTGTTTCGTTTTTGTGGTAGGTGCTGATAAGCAATAAATTAAAAAGCCGGTTGTTTTTAGCAGCCGGCTTTTTAATTTATTAACACATCCATTTAGAGAGGCAGGATATGGCAGTTAAATCATATGTTTTAATGCTGTAATAAGTAGGGTGAAAATGTGTTTTTTGCTATGGCGGTTAGTAAAGTATTCTATTTTACGGGTATAGGGTGAGATAAGGGTGAGTTCAGTGCGGGTATAGGCAAACTACACTTGTTGTTTTTTGCTTATGTAAAACGAACTGGTTTTGGTTTTTGCTAAAAAATGCAGGATTTCTATGGCAAAAAATAAGGCCAACCCTAAGGTTGGCCTGTGAATTATGAAACTGGTTATAATTAGCTTTTTGCTGCTACTGTGGTTACGGGAGCTGCTGGTGCGTTTTCAGCCAGGGCAGGCTGTAAAGCTGGCCAGCTGAAATCGGCGTTCAATACCTGAGAACTGTGATGATACCAGCTGTCTGTGTGATAAATATAGAAACAGCTGCCATCTTTAATAGCATTGATAATATCCTTGTGTTCTGCATAAGGAACCGCCGGGCAACCGTAGCTTCTGCCCATTGCCTGACCTTCATCTGCCCTGTTGGAGTTTACATACCAACTGCCGTGCATTACTACATCACGCATACGCACATTGTTGTTAATGCCTTTTTCAATACCATCCAGACGCATGCTAAAACCTGCTTTACCACTGTAAGTTTCGCCGGTTACCATAAAGCCCAACGAGCTTTTGTGCGAGCTGTTCAGGTTAGAAAAGGTGGTGGCAAACTCGCTACCTGAATTTTTACCATGCGAAACATAAGTATTAAACAGCACTTCTCCTGTTTTCAGGTTTAATACATACAATCTTTTGTGGGTGCTGCTCTGGCTTAAATCACAAATGGTTAATAATTCTGGTTTCTTCAGCATGTTTTTGTTTAACATGAACTGATAGCCTTTGTAAGCTTCAAAAAATGCGTCGTGTGAAAGACCCAGTGAATCCAGGTGTAAACCGCTGTAAATAGAGTCTGCCATTCTCTGGCCTTGCGCGCTGGCGGTTTTATCGCCCAGCAGGGAAGCAAATTTCTTTTTGTCGTCTGTAAACCTCTCTTTACTGGTGTAGCTAAACGCAATAGATGTAAAAGCACTAAAACATACCGCTGCAATAATCATTACTCTTTTCATCAAAGCTCACTTTTTTGATTGGGGGTTATTAATTGGTGATACCGTGACTATAATGTCGATTCTGGTAAATTTATTGCCTAATTGCGACTTATTTAAGCTTTTGAAGGTTATTTTATAGTTTTTTTTAAAGGTAAACACTGCCCAAACGTTAACATTTAGTTGATTTTCACCTGTATTCGCTTTGTTAAAATATTACCTTTGCTCCGCATCAGGTTACATTTCTTCCTGTTCGGAAGGTATGTATTAAAAGGGAATCCGGTGTAAATCCGGAACTGTCCCGCAGCTGTAAGTTTCCAGGCAACTCATTATTGCCGCTGTTTATTCCACAATACCACTGTAGCCACTAAGGCTATGGGAAGGTGATACAACAGCAAACAAGTCAGAAGACCTGCCCGTTGCAGATAGATATTCATCGCTTTCGGGGATTGAAGCTGGATAGAAAGGTCAAAAAGCAATTTTTTATTTTTTATTCCTGTTAGCTGTTGCTGCTGCAACGGTAAACCGTATTCCGTTTTTCCGAAAGGAACGATACAAGCATGAACTATCATTTACCTATACGGCCTGATATTTTGCTGTCGTGCCTGTAGTAAAATAATTATGAAAAGAATAGTACCTGTTAAGTGGCTTTTACTCAGCGCGGGCATGCTTCCATTCCGAAGCCTGTTGGCGCAGCAGGTAATGCATGCAAAAGATACACTGGCCGAGGTGCGGGTAAATGCTATTCGCAAACTGCCCACTACTTCACTCACGCCTGCACAAACCCTGTCGGGCGAAACCCTGCAACGGCTCAATAGTTTATCTGTGGCAGACGCTGTTCGCTTTTTCTCGGGTATACAGTTAAAAGACTATGGCGGTGTGGGGGGGCTTAAAACCATCAACGTGCGCAGCATGGGTAGTAACCATACGGGTGTTTTTTACGATGGGGTTCAGTTAGGCAATGCTCAGAACGGCCAGATAGACCTTGGACGTTTTTCGCTGGATAATATAGAAGAGATTTCGCTGTATAGCGGACAAAAAGATGCGGTGTTTCAGCCAGCTAAGGCATTTGCATCGGGCAATGCTATTTACCTGCAATCGCGTAAACCGGTATTTGCCGCCAACGAAACCATACATCTGAGCGCGAAATATAAAACCGGTTCGTTTGGCCTGGTAAATCCTTCGGTGTTATGGCAACAAAAGCTTTCTCATCGCACCAGTGCTTCTTTTAGTGGTGAGTGGACCAATGCCAATGGGCGCTATCCGTTCCGGTATGCGATGGAAGGGGGATATGATACCACCGCCACCCGCTACAATGCCGATGTAAACTCCTGGCGTTTGGAAGCGGGGTTGGATGGCACGGGTAAAGACAGCAGCGAATGGAAAGTAAAAGCCTATTATTATACCTCGGCACGCGGCCTTCCCGGGGCAGTAGTAGCCAATAAGTTTGAACACGGGCAGCGCCTGTGGGATAAAAGCTTTTTTGCACAAGGTTCGTGGAAAAAGAATATCACCGGCAAATACAGCCTGATGCTGAATGCCAAATATGCTTATGACTACACCCATTACAACGACCAGGAAATTGTAACCACCAGCGGTTACCTGAATAATTACTACCGGCAAAATGAATTCTATTTTTCTGCTGCCAATCACTATCAATTAACCTCCTTCTGGGATGTGGCTTTATCCGGCGACTTTCAGCGGAATAGCATGAATGCTAACCTGTATAATTTCGCTTATCCTACACGTTATACCACATTGGCTTCCTTAGCCAGCCAATTGCATTTTGCACGAATAGACATACAAGGCAGCGCACTGGCTACGTTTGTAAATGAAAATGTGCGTACGGGCGTACCTGCGGGCAACAGGCAGGAGTTAACGCCGGCTGTCTCTGCTTCGTGGCAGCCATTTGCTTCTCCTGCGTTTCATGTGCGGGCGTTTTATAAAAACATCTTTCGCATGCCCACTTTTAACGATCTCTATTATACCGAAGTGGGTAACACCAGCTTAAAGCCGGAGTTTGCCAAACAATACAACCTGGGCATTACCTACGCAAAATACCTGGCCGCTAACAAACTATTATTGACTACACAGGTGGATGCTTATTACAACCGGGTGAAAGATAAAATTATTGCCAGCCCCAGCGGAAGGCTGTTTCGCTGGACTATCATGAACCTGGATAAGGTACAGATTAAGGGGCTGGATGTAAGTATGCAGGGCGTATATAAACCTGCGCAGCATTGGGAGCTCACTACCCGTGCCAGCTATACCTGGCAACAGGCTCAGGATGTAAGCGACCCTGCCGATCCTTACTATAAAAATCAGATCATCTATACACCTGAGAACAGTGGTTCTGCCATAGCTGGCATTACTTATAAAACCTGGATGCTCAACTATAGCTTTTTATACACAGGTGGGCGGTATTTCCAAAAAGAGAATACTGCTGCCAACTACCTGCAACCCTGGTATACACATGATGTATCAGCAGGCAAAAGCTTCCGGTATAAAAAGTATACAGGTAGGCTGATGCTGGAAGTAAACAATGTATGTAACCAGTATTATGATGTAGTTAGAAACTTCCCTATGCCGGGACGTTTTTATCGCATCTCTTTGAGTGTGCATTATTAATGATAACAACACATGAAGCGAATGAAACAGATAGCCCCGAAACTGATGGCAGCCATTGTGCTGCTGGCAACGGCTTGTCGTAAAGACACGCCCGTGGCTACACAGGAAGAGATAAGTGTGCAATCGCCGGATGTAGCAACAGGCAATGGCTTTTACCTGTTGAATGAAGGTGACATGGGTTTGAACAAAGCATCGCTGGACAGGTTTAATTATAACACCGGCGTTTACTATCGCAATATTTACCCGCAAATAAACCCCACTGCCACCAAAGAGCTGGGGGATGTGGGAAATGATATACAGGTATATGGCGGCAAACTATACGCCGTTATTAACCTCAGCGATAAGGTGGAAGTGATGGATGTAACCACGGCCAAACGTGTGGGAGTAATTGCCATACAAAACTGTCGGTATATCACCTTTTACAATGGCAAGGCGTATGTAAGCTCTTATGCCAGCACGGCAGGCAATGCTAATGCAGGTGCAGGTTTTGTGGCTGAAATTGACACCGCTACTTTGCAAATAACCCGCCAAGTGAATGTGGGCCGCCAGCCAGAAGAAATGGCGGTGGTGAACGGTAAATTATATGTAGCCAATTCCGGTGGCTACACGCCTGCTAATTACGATCGTACCGTGTCGGTAGTAGACCTCGCCAGCTTTACCGAAACCAAACGCATTGATGTGGCTATTAACCTGCATCGTTTAAAAGCGGATAGGCATGGCGATATCTATGTTACCTCACGTGGCAGTTATTACGGTGTATCGTCCAGGCTGTTTGTAGTGAACACACAAACCGATGCCGTAAAAGATTCTTTTGCCCTGGGCGCCAGTAATCTTTGTATACAAGGCGATTCGGCTTATGTGTTAAGTACAGAATGGAATGCCAACACAAATTCCAACACCATCAGCTATGCGTTGGTGAATGTGCAAACAGAAACCATTATAAGCAAAAGCTTTATTACGGATGGAACGGCAGCGTCTATTAAAGTGCCTTATGGCATTGCGGTAAACCCTGTTAACCGCGACATATTTGTAACAGATGCCAAAGATTATGTAAGCTCGGGCACTTTGTATTGTTTTGATAAAACGGGTAAAAAGAAATGGTCGGTAACGGCCGGAGACATACCCGCACATATAGCCTTTATAACCAAATAGAAAAAGTAAAAAAAGCAAAAATGAAAAAGCTACTTTTCGCAGTACCCATGTTAGCTGCTGTGTTCTTCTCTTGTTCTAAAAAAGATGATGCTGCACCAGCCGTTAGTGGTGTATATGTGTTAACAGAAGGGAACTTTTCTGAAACAGATAGCAGTGCTATCGCCTTTTATAATGCAAGCACGCAAACCGTTGACTGGAACTATTATAAAACAGTAAACGGCACCAAACTGGGTAACGGCGCTAATGATTTAAAACAGTATGGCGGTAAAATGTATTGCACCGTAAGCGGTAAAGACACTGCTACTTTAAGCGATTCTTATGTGCTGGTAATAGATGTGGCAACCTGCAAACTGTTATCTAAAATATCTTTCGCTTCTGGTACCAGGGCTTATCAGCCCCGTTTTGTAGCATTCAATGGCAACAAAGCTTATGTTTCCTGCTATAATGGTATGGTTTGCCGTATAGATACTTCTTCTTTACAAATAGATGCTACTGTGCAAACAGATGGTGTACTGGAAGGTATTGCTGCATCCGGCAACAAGCTGTATGTTGCTAATTCAGATAACTATACACTGCCTTCTACCAATAATTCTTCTGTTTCGGTAATTGACATTGCCACCTTTAAAAAAACAGGTCAAATCAGTGTAGGTTTTAGTCCTATTAAAGTTGCAGCAGGCAGCGGATTTGTGTTTGTGGCTTCAGCCGGTAATTATGATGATATCGCAGCTTCTGTATCTGTTATCAGTAGCGCTACTGATGTGGTGGCAAAAACTATAGATGCCAATATCAGCTGGTTTACAGCAGGTGCGGATGCTGTATATGCAACAGGCTATGATGGCACTGGTTCGTTCATAAAAAGCTACAATGTAACAACTGGCGAAGGCACCAGCTTTATTACTGATGGCACTACCCCTAGCAACATTTATGCTGCTACTGTAAATCCATCCAATGGAGATGTATATGTTGCCAATGCTGGTTACGCTGCCGGTAAAGATCTGGTATATGTATTCTCCTCTGCAGGTAAACTGAAGTTTCAGTTTGCTACCAGCAAAGCACCACAAAACTGTGTGTTTTTAAATTTATAAGCATATAAATAAAGCATCATGAATTGGGGCTTACCAAAAAAGATATACCTGCTGGCTGTGTGCGCAGGCGTTGTAGCGGTTTCTTGTAAAAAAGATAAGGATGAAACAGTGGGGCGCAGTCGTTATATCAGTAAAGTATATGCTTACGTGCCTGCACCGGGGCAGCTTATCAACGACAGCACCTGGGGCATTGATAAAGCTCCTGCTACTTTAATTGGTGGTATCAGCGGTACAGTGTCATTAGGCGCTTATGGCGGGTATATTGTATTTGGCTTTGATCATGCGGTGCAAAATAGTGATGGTGCTGACATTGCCATTTATGGCAATCCATTGCCGCCACCTGCTACAGAATGGTCCGAGCCGGGTATTGTAATGGTAAGTCGCGATGTAAATAGTAACGGTTTGCCCGACGACGAGTGGTACGAACTGGCAGGCAGTGAATATACCAGTGATGCTACTATTAAACATTATACCATCACCTATTACAACCCGAAAAAGCGGGCAAACGTATTGTGGCGCGATAGCCGGGGCAAAACTGATTCGGTACTGGTGAATATCTATCATTCACAGGCCAACTATTATCCGCTGTTTATAACAGGTCAGGATTCGGTGAGCTTTACGGGCACGTTGTTAAGAAATACACTTGTCAACACTTCCGGGTCGTATACGAACCTTTCCTTTACCAGGGGCTATGCAGATAGCTGGAGTTCGGGTGATAACTATACCACTAATAAGTACAATAGCTTTGATATTTCGCAGGCAGTGAACGGCAATGGTGCCAGTGTAAGCCTTACGCAAATTGATTTTGTAAAGGTGTATACCGGGCAAAACGGTGCAGGTAATGCTGTTGTAGGCGAAGTATCCACTGAAATTTTGGGCGCTGCTGACTTACATATCCAGTAGAACGCGGTTCTACACGAGAAAACACCCTTTTTACAAAAATGGCCTGCAACTGCAGGCCGTTTTTATTTTAATATCTTCTTTTCAGCGGCTTTAGTAAGTCTTCCAGCCCGTTGGTTTTTATCTCAAACAGGGTAGCCAGTTGCATGCCTAGCTTTCCTTTGGGAAAGCCGCCGTTGCGTTTCATCCATTCCAGGTATGAGACAGGAATATTGCAAAGCACGGTGTCTTTATACTTGCCAAATGGCATTTTAGCTTCTACCAGGTCCTGTAATATTTGTGGGTTAAGGCCTGGCAACTCTTCTTCCTGCATCATAAATTTCTCTTTTTACCTGTGCTAAGCTGCCAAAATTAGCAGTATTTCTTTATTTGCCAGAAGGATGCCTGGTATATACCTCGCCTGCAGCTAATAAAATGATAGGAAAAGAAATCTTTTGATGATTAAAAAAGGCAAATGGGAAAGGTAAATAGCTTAGTCAGGAAGGTATTAACAGTGTAAACATAAGTTCCTATAAAAAAAATAGGCCTGAGCCTTAGACAAGGCAGGCCGTTGCTAACCTATGAAAAACACCATCTTAAATACGATATATAGAATGATCTATGTTATTTCTAATGTTGATGATGTAAAGTTAACACGACTTTACATTCAACACAATTAAAATGGGCTTTAAAATCAAAAAAAGTGAGAAAAAAAAGTCCCAGGTGTGTAAATCTTTGAATTTTAACAATTATACGTATAATTTTATTTATTACTAAGTTATTGGCTTACAATCAAAAACCTACACGTAAGGCTTCCTATTCATAATTTAAAAGTGCAACATTAAATAAAAGTGCGTGTGCCGGAAGAAGCATAAGCCTGCCGGAATTCTTTAGGTGTACAATCTTTCTTCTTTTTAAATATCCGGTTAAAGTTGCTGATGTTGTTAAAGCCACATTTGTAAGCCACTTCATTCACGCTTTGTGTGGTATCAATCAACATACGCGATGCATGGCCCAGCCTTACCTCGTTTAAGGTATCTACAAAGGTTTTGCCGGTGCGGGCTTTAAAAAAACGGCTAAAGGCCACTTCCGTCATAGCCGAAATTTTGGCAGCTTCACCCAGGGTAACGTTTTTGTCAAAATTGTTATTGAGGTAGTGCATTACCTTCTCTACCCGCCGGCTATTGTAGGTATAGCTTTCCATATTGCGAAAAGTAACATCACTGAGGGTGCGTATATTCCGGGAAGCAGATAAGTCGTGCAGAATAGACATCAGCTCCAGCACAGAATCAAACCCATGTTTTTGTGGAAGTTCTTTCAGGCGTGGCATAATGGCCTGGATGGTATCGCGCGAAAACAACACCCCTTTTACCGAACGTTCCAGCATGGTGCGTATAAAGCTCATCTGGTTGCGGTGCAAAAACTTTTCATCAAACAAATCGCGGTGAAACTGAATGGTAATTTCCTTAATGCAGGGCGAGGTGCATTTATGTGTAAACCAACCGTGTTGCAGGTTAGGGCCCACCAGCACCAGCTCCAGGTCGCTAATCTCTTCCATATGATCGCCAATAACACGTTTGGCGTCTTTCGCATTTTCAATAAAATTGAGTTCAAACTCCTCATGATAGTGGAGCGGGAAGTCAAATTCCGTTTTCTCACGCGAAAAAACCGTGAAACAATCGTTAGGCGTAAGTGGGGTAATTTCTCTTAACAGCTTGTTTTTCATGCCTGCTTATTATAAAATGGCTTGCAATAGTGTTATAAAGTTATAACAAGCGGTAAATAAAGTATCAATATTTTTTACAAAGTGAATGGTGGTGGTGGTGGTTTTCTGCGCTTAAAAAGGGTGTTTTAGAGCAAACTGTGATAAGAGGGAACTAAAAAATATAAAAAACGGATAAAAAAGTATTATCAATGAGATGGTAATGTGTCTACTTTTGGTGAAACGAAATTGCCAATATGAGAAAAGAAATCAGGTGCAAACTGCTTACGCTTTTTTTGTGCGTAACCTGTGTCGTTCAAGCCTCCTATGCACAGGAAAAAATCATTACCGGAACTGTTAAGGATGAAAAAGGCACGCCGTTACCTACGGCTACCATCAACGTACCCGGCCGCAAATCAGTGATTTCGGATGAGAATGGTATTTTCCGCATTGCGGTTCCCGATACATCCAAAGTACTGATAGTTACTTATGTAGGGTTAAAACCTGTAGAGGTGCAGATAAAGGGGCAGTCTGTGTTGTCCATTGTGCTCACCGGGGCCGAAGTAAAACTGGAAGATGTGGTAGTAATCGGGTATGGTACGGCTAAACGAACCAACGTTACTTCTTCTATCTCTTCTGTATCAGAAAAAGATATTAAAAACCTGCCGGTAGCGGGTGTTGATCAGGCCATACAGGGTAAAGTGGCAGGTGTAACGGTGTCATCCAACTCCGGGCAGCCGGGTGGTGGTGTATCGGTGCGCGTGCGTGGTATTACCAGTGTAAATGGTAACGATCCGTTGTATGTAATTGATGGGGTGAATTTTATTGGAGGAACCAGTAGCAGCACGGCCCAGGATGTGTTGGGCGGAAGTGCCGGCCAAACGGGACAAAGTGTGCTGGCTACTTTAAACCCTGCCGATATTGAGAAGATAGACATTTTGAAAGATGCTTCGGCACAGGCTATTTATGGCTCGCTGGGCGCGAATGGGGTAGTGCAGATTACTACCAAGAAAGGAAAGGCAGGTGAAAGTAAAGTGGCTTTTAATAGTTACTATGGTACAGCCGATTTGCCTAAAAAATTGCCCGTGATGAATTTGCGTCAGTACGCCATGTATCAAAACTCCCTGGTGCCTGAATTAAGGGCTGCCGGTGAAACGCTGGCCGATACTGCCGCTGAGTTTAAAAATGTGAATGTATTGGGTAATGGTACTGACTGGCAGGATGCTATTTTTCAAAGAGGTATTACACAAAACCACCAGCTGGCCATTTCAGGTGGTCAGAATAAAACCACGTACTATTTCTCCGGCAACTATTTTGAGCAAACGGGCATCTTAATAGGTACTGATTTTAAAAGATATGCGTTGCGCATGAGTGTAGACCAGCAGGTGAAAAGCTGGTTAAAAGCGGGTATCAGCGCTAACCTTTCGCGCAGTAACCAGCGGGTAGGCTTATCAGATGCTTTTGATGCAGTTACCAGCGTGGTATTATACAATAGCCCTGCATCGGTTATTTTATCTCCCGATGGGCAATGGGCGGGCCAGGTAAGGGTTGCCGGCAATCCTATCGGTACTGATAACAACCCGGTAGCTATGGCGCTGCTGCGTAATGTAAGGCAGATAGAAACCAAAGCTTTTGGTGCGCTGTATGCAGATATGAATATTATGAAGGGGCTTACTTTCCGTACGGAGGTGGACTATAATTTCTCCTTAGCGGAAGGCAAAGCATTTCAGCCTTTGCTATATAATATACAAAAGCAAAACGATGGAAGTTATGACAGCACCCGGATTATTGGACCTTCCAAATTAAGTGAGAACAGGAATAACAGTCTTTACTGGACCCTGAAAACTTACTTCAATTATAACAATGGATTTGGCAAGCATTGGATCTCTGCTACATTAGGGCACGAAGCACAAAGCTCGCACTACAATTATATAGGTGCTTACCGTCAAAACCTGCAGCAGAATCTGCCCTCCCTGGCAGTGGGTGCCCAGGGTAACAACTCCGGTGAAAGCATTAGTGCCGGTGAAGGCGACTGGCGCATGGAAAGTTATTTTGCCAGGGCAAGTTATACGTATGATAACAGGTACTCTGTCAGTGCTACTATCAGGCGCGATGGTTCTTCGGCATTTGGTCCGGAAAACCGTATTGGTTATTTCCCATCTGTATCTGCTGCGTGGACGGTAACCAATGAATCTTTTGCCAATGATATTAAAGGATTGAATTCTTTAAAAATACGTGCCGGGTATGGTGTGGTAGGTAATCAAAACGTAGCTGCCAATCAGTACCAAACCAATATTGATCTAAGCCGTACCAGTCCTTTTGGTGCAGCAGGCTTCCCGCGTAACATAGGCAACCCTAAGCTGGGCTGGGAATCTGTAAAAACCTATAACGCAGGTGTGGATGCCTCCCTGTTTAATAAAAAGCTGGATGTAACAGTAGATGTATATAAAAAGATCACTACTAAAATGTTACTGGCTACGCAACTGGCCGATTTCTCCGGCCTGGGCGAGCAAACTAATTCTGATAACTGGGATGATATATGGACGCCATTGGCCAACAGCGGCAAAATGACCAACACAGGTATTGATGTGGCCTTCACCACTTATAACATCACCAATAAAGATTTTAACTGGAAAACCACCTTAACCTTCAGCCATTATAAAAACATCCTGAACGAACTCAATACAAAAGATGCGAAGCTGAGTGGTCTGTTGCGTGTGGATTATTCCGGTAAAGACCCTGTTATTACCGTGAGCCAGCAAAACCGCCCGGTAGGGGAGTTTTATGGTTATGTAACAGATGGCCTGTTTAAGTCGGATGCTGAGTTGAACAATGGCATGAACTGGGGTCTGGCGATTGGACCACAGCAGTTATGGCTGGGCGATCAGCGTTATAAAGATCTGGATGGCGATAAGGCTATTACCGATAAAGATGTACAACCTATTGGCAACCCTAACCCTAAGTTTACCGGTGGGCTTAACAACACATTCCAGTACAAGCAATTCGATTTGTCTGTTTTCCTGTATGGCAGCTACGGTGCAAAAATCTATAATGCCACCCGCATGGTTACCGAAAGGTTGAGTAATGAGTGGAATAACCAGTTAACTACTGTGTTTGACAGGTATACGCCTGCCAACACCAGCAGCAACATGCCACGCTTCAACAAATGGAACAACTACAATGTAAGGGTATCTGACAGGTATATAGAAAATGGCAGCTACTTACGTATTCAAACTGTTGCGTTTGGTTATAACCTGCCAGCCGATCTGCTGAAAAAAGCAAAAATTTCTTCTGCAAGGCTGTATGTAAGTGCACAAAACCTGTACACGTTTACCGGTTACTCTGGTTACAATCCCGATATGGGTTCGTTTAACGGCAATGTGCTGTTAACCAACATTGATCAGGGCCGCTATCCTGTTCCGCGTACAGTAACCATAGGAGCCAACATTGAGTTTTAACGATTAAATGCCAAAACAATGAAGAAGTTAACATATATATACAGTTGCCTGGTGTTGGTGGTGATAGCCGGTGCTTCCTGCAAAAAAAGTTTTTTAGACACCACCACTACTACCAGTGTAACGGTAGATAACTATTATAATAATGCATCAGAAGTAAACGGCGCCACCGGTGTTTTGTATAATGCGGTATGGGGGCGTTGGTTTGATAAAGCGTTTATATCGGTAGGGGATATTATGGCCGGCACGGCACTTACCCGTGGCGATGATAACTATAAAACGTTTTACAACTTTAATATATTAAGTACCGATGGCCCGGTAGGCGCCACCTGGAGAAGTTGCTACAAGGCAGCTGGTAGTGCCGCCGTGTTAATCAATGTGTTTGAGCAAAAAATAGCGAAGGTGGGCAGTCAGCCCTACCTGGTGCAAGGCATTGCAGAAGCACGTTTTATCAGGGGCTTTGCTTATTTCTATATCGCACGTGCTTTTGGTGATGCACCTATTGTAAGTGATCCCGTAGCGTTAACCGAGCCTGGTAAATACCTGGTGCCCCGTTACTTTCAAAAGGATGTATTGAGGTTTGCCCTGGAAGATTTAAAGTATGCCGAAGCTAATTTGCCGGAAGTGGCGGATAAAGGTCGCGTAACAAGTATTTCTGCTAAAGGCATGATGGCTAAGGTGTATTTGTATAGTAAAGACTATACCAATGCCAAGGCAAAAGCCAAAGAGGTGATTGACTATTCCACGGCGCATTCCGATAAAGTAGGGCTGTATGACGATTACGGTAAAATGTTCACCTCTGCATCTGCCAACAACAATAAAGAATCTTTATTCTCTTTACAGTGGCTGGCTTCTATGGGTTATAACGGTGGCAACCTGTACCAGGAGTATGTAGCGCCACAGGCGTTGTTAAAGCCAGGCCCCACCAATGCGGATGGTTATTCTGCAGTAAGGCCTTCCCTCGATTTATTAAACCCTGCTACCGGCTATGCCACCAACGATAAACGTCGTGGCTGGAGCGTTATGCAACAAGGCTTTCACCGGGACGACTGGAAGAACGAGAAATTCCCTAACGGCTTTACCTACGATACCACCGGTAAAGTGGATGATCTTACCCATGTGTTTAACGATACCCGTTCTAATATTCTGAAATATGTAATTGGTCCCGCAGGTGGCTCTGAGCCGGTAACCGGCCTGTTCACCAGCATGGGCACTTATATCCTGCGTTATGCCGATGTGCTGTTGATTTATGCAGAAGCTTCTTTGCAAAGCGGAAGCATAGATGTAATGGCACTGAACGCTTTTAATGCAGTACATACACGTGCAGGCATGGCGGCAGTTAGCACCTTTACCAACGACGATATTTTACACGAACGCAAGGTAGAGTTTGCGTTTGAGGGTGATTATTATTTTGATATTCAGCGCCAGGGCTTTGATAAAGCCAAGCAGATCATTGCTGCGCAGGAAAGAGGTAACCTCAATTACGATGGATCGGTGAATTCATTGAAAGTGGTGCTTTCTTCTGCTTCGCAATTGTTTTTGCCGGTGCCCCAGGCCGAAACCATCGAAAACCCGGCCTTGCTGGGTGAGGTTGTATCTTATTATTAATCCTTTCAAACTTATTATATGAAATCGCTTATCACTATACGTAACATCGCCGGCGGGGCATTAATGGCCTGCCTGGTGCTGGGTTCCTGTAAAAAAGACAAGGATTACAGGTTAACCAGTGCGTCTGCAAATCCTGCTCCCGGCACTATCGATCCCGGTGAAGCGCCTGCCAATGCCATGATCACCTTAACCGGTAGTGGCCTGGGCGATATCCGTACTATTGTGTTCGACAGCGGACAGGTAAATGCAGAGTTAAACCCTGCATTCAATACAGATAATGCTGTTCTTTTCCGCGTACCGCTCGATGCTTACCCGGCATCGCAAAACATTGTGTTCACCAACGGCCTGGGCAAACAGTTTAGTGTGCCCTTTAAAGTGCTGGGTTTTGCGGTAATATCTGATGTAAGCAATTACAACTTTGTGGCCGGAGATGTCATTACTCTAACCGGTAAAAACCTGGCAGATGTAACGGAGGTAACATTGGTAGAAGATGCCACTGCAACAGTTACCATTGTATCTAAAACAGCTACCACGTTAACTATTAAAATGCCCGCTACTACTAAAACCCGTTCTGCTTTATATATCACTAACGGTGCGGGTACTATTACTACTACGCAGGAGTTTGTGAATATGGCATATGTCTTTGTCATTTTTGCAGAAGGGTATGGTGATGATGTTCAAAACGGTAGCTGGGGGCCGGCTGGTATTTCTACTACTGTTGCCAAATCGGGTACCATGAGTTTTCAGGCAGGTTATAACAAAGGCAACTGGAGTGCAGATGGTTTTGCCAGCTGGACAAAGGGCATTGCCTACAATGCAGATTATAAATATTTATCTTTTTGGGTAAAAGGCGGGTCAGAAGATCTTACCTTTTATATCACCGGCGATAAGCGTGCAGGTGGTTATGGTAACGCTGATGTATCGGCCCCCATACTGGTACCTGCCAAGGTGTGGACATATTTTAAAATATCTCTCACCTCGCTGGATCTCTGGAATAAAGGCACACCGTTTAACCAGCTGGGCTGGTGGGTAAAGGGGCCGGATAGCCAGGATGAAACCCTGTACTTTGACGATGTTATTTTGGTAAAATAAAGCACCTGAGCAGTATACCCCATGAGAAAATTGATTGTAATAATGTTAGCTGTTTGTTTATCAAAAGGCGTGGCGGCTGCGCCACTGCCTTTTGTAAAGCAGCAGGGCGGTAAGTTTACACTCCATGGTAAGCCTTATTATTATATAGGTGCTAACTATTGGTACGGTGGTTACCTGGGTTTGCTGAAAGATAAAAAGCATGGTATCGAACGCTTGCGTAAAGAACTGGACTTTTTACAGCAAAAAGGGGTAACCAATCTTCGTTTGCTGGCTGGTGCCGAAGGGGAGGGCCAGGTAAATGGTGTACAACGTGTATCGCCGCCACTGCAACCACAACAAGGGGTTTTTAGCGAAGAAGCCATGCGGGGGCTGGACATAGTGCTGGCCGAAATGGGCAAAAGAAATATGAAGGCGGTGCTTTTTCTCAGTAACAACTGGGAGTGGAGCGGCGGCTTTTTGCAATACCTGCAATGGAACCGTATTATTGACGATGCCACTTTTAGAAAGAAGATGAGCTGGGATGAACTGCGTGACGAAACAGCCCGTTTTTATTCCTGCGATGCCTGCAAAGCGGCTTACCTGAAGCAGGTAGGTTACGTACTTGCCCGTGTAAACTCCGTTACTAAACGTGCTTATACCAACGATGCGGCTATTATGGCCTGGGAGCTGGCCAACGAGCCGCGCCCTATGCGCCCGGCGGCGGCCAGCGCTTACCAGCAATGGATCAGCGCTACAGCAGCTTTTATCCGGTCAAAAGATCAAAACCATCTTATCACATTAGGGCATGAAGGAGAAATGGGTACAGAAGATATGAACCTGTACAAAGCTATTCATACGGATAAGAATGTGGATTATCTCACCATCCATATCTGGCCTAAAAACTGGGGCTGGTTGCACGAAGCCACGTTAGAAGCAGATATGCCCGCGGTAGAAACCAGGGCAATTGCTTATATACAGAAGCACCTGGAAGTTGCCCGTCAGTTACAAAAGCCGTTGGTGGTAGAAGAGTTTGGTATTCCACGCAATGGTCATTCCTTTAGCCTGCAGGCTTCTACTTCTTTACGCGATCATTACTTCTACAATATATTCTCACTCTGGCAACAGCAGGCACAAACACAAGGCTATTTAGCAGGTGTTAATTTCTGGGCATTCAGCGGAACAGCCCGTCCCATACCGGGGCAGGTGTACTGGAAAAACGGAGATGACTTTTCCGGCGATCCACCCATGGAAGAGCAGGGGCTGAACGGTGTGTTTGATGGCGATAGCAGCACCTGGAAAGTGATCACTGCCTTTACGCTGGGTAAGGGAACAAAGCAATTGCCGGTAGATGTGCAGGCTACTTCTAAAACCGTGAACTTATACAACAACCTGCACCGTCTGCTGGCTAAAGGCACCATGATCGGCCACCAGGACGATCTGGCCTATGGCGTAGGCTGGAAATATGTAGCGGGTAAAAGCGATGTAAAAGAACTCACCGGCGATTACCCTGCGTTGTATGGCTGGGAGCTGGGTAATATAGAACACGATCTGCCTGCTAATATCGACGGCGTGCCTTTTGATAAAATGCGTGCATATATACAGCAGGGGTACCAGCGTGGCGGTGTTATTACCATCAGCTGGCATGCCGATAACCCGGTGAACGGCGCATCGGCTTGGGATACCACAGCAGGCTCGGTGGCACAGATCTTACCCGGTGGCGCTAAGCATGCATTGTTCAATACCTGGTTAGATAAAGTGGCGGCTTTTCTGGGTTCTTTAAAAGGCGCTAATGGCGAGCCTGTTCCTGTGTTGTTTCGTCCTTTTCACGAGCTGGAAGGCAACTGGTTCTGGTGGGGTAAGCCTTATTGCACCGCGGATGAGTTAAAAGCCATCTGGCGTTATACCGTACAATATATGCGGGATGTAAAAGGCCTGCACAACTTATTGTATGTATTTAACAGCAACGACTTTACCAGCGAAGCGGGCTTTTTAGAAAGATATCCCGGCGACGCCTATGCCGATGTGTTAAGCTTTGACAGCTACCAGTATGCCGATCCGCGTACAGATAGCAGCTTTTTTAAACAACAACAATTGCGTTTTGGCATTATAGATAAACTGTCTAAAGAAAGAGGTAAAATACCCGCTTTTGCCGAAACAGGTTATGAAGCTATTCCTTACGACAAATGGTTTACCGAAACGGTGTGGAAGGCCAGGGAAGGCTATGCACTGAGCTATATTATGTTCTGGCGCAATCATGGCCAGCAACCCAACGGCAAATGGCATTATTATGTACCCCGTAAGCAGGATGCTTCGGCCGCAGATTTTATTAAAATGTATGGCTATAGCAATTCCCTGTTTGAGAAGGATGTGGCCAAAGAAAAGTTATACCAGTAAATAAACCCGGCTTCAACAGAAATACAACAGAACATGAAATTGCACTTATTGGACATAGCTATCATACTGGGTTATTTAATAACCATGATAGTGATTGGCTGGGCATTGAGAAAAAGAGCAAGGGAAAGTAACGAAAGTTACCTGCTGGGCGGTAAGTCGTTGCCCTGGTATATGCTGGGGTTGAGCGATGCCAGTGATATGTTTGATATCAGCGGCACCATGTGGATGGTGGCTTTGTGCTTTGTATATGGTATGAAAAGTATCTGGATTCCCTGGCTGTGGCCGGTGTTTAACCAGGTGTTTATGATGATGTTTTTAAGCAAATGGCTGCGTCGCTCTAATGCCAACACCGGTGCCGAATGGCTGGCCACCCGCTTTGGCCGGGTGGGTAAAGGCATTAAAAGCTCGCATGCGATTGTAGTGGCTTTTGCCTTGTTAAGCTGCTTCGGCTTCCTGGCCTATGGCTTTGTGGGCCTGGGTAAGTTTATTGAAATATTTGTTCCGTGGAGTGAGGTACAGCCTTATGTGCCTTTTACCATCCCGCCCGAATACGTACCGCATTTCTATGGCATTGTGTTTACCTTATTTGCCATGTTCTATTCCATATTAGGGGGCATGCACAGCATTGTGTTAGGCGATGTAATCAAGTATGTGATTATGACAGTGGCTTGTATTTCCATAGCCATTATTGCCATGCTGCACCTGCACAAGGCTAATGCACCGCTGGCGGTGCCAGAGGGCTGGAACAGTCCTTTCTTTAACTGGCACCTGAATCTCGACTGGAGTAAGATTGTGCCCGATGCCAGTAAGAAAATTGAAGAAGATGGTTTTGGCGTGTTTGGTTTCTTTTTTATGATGATGTTGTTTAAAGGTGTTTTCGCCAGCCTGGCAGGGCCTGCACCTAACTACGATATGCAAAAGGTGTTAAGCACCCGGTCGCCCAGGGAAGCCAGTAAAATGACGGGCTTTGTGTCTATCATCCTGCTGCCTATCCGCTACGCTATGGTAATAGGCTTAACCGTGCTGGCTTTGTTATACTATAACCAGCTGGATGTAAAAACAGCCACCGGCACCGACTTTGAACGCATATTACCGGCTGCTATCAACAGCTTTTTACCGGTAGGTATTATGGGGTTGGTGTTAACCGGTTTGCTGGGTGCTTTTATGGGCACCTTCTCCGGCACTTTAAATGCAGCGCAGGCCTACATTGTCAATGATATTTATCTCAAGTATGTAAACCCGAATGCATCCACTAAAAAAGTGATCAGGCTCAACTACCTGGTAGGTATTGTGGTAGTGGCTATTGGTGTGGTGCTGGGCTTTTTTGCCAAAGATGTAAACAGTGTGTTACAGTGGATAGTAGGCGCTTTATATGGCGGCTACATTGCGGCCAACGTATTAAAATGGTACTGGTGGCGCTTTAACGCCAGTGGCTTTTTCTGGGGCATGATGTGTGGCATTGCCGCCGCGCTGGTGTTTCCTTTTGTGTTTACCGGGTTGGCTTTGTATTACTGGCCACTGCTGTTTGTAATATCACTGGCCGGCGCAATCGTAGGCACTTATATGGCTCCCCCTGCAGAAGAAGCTACTTTAAAATCATTCTATAAAACTGTAAAACCCTGGGGTTTCTGGAAACCCGTGCATGCGCTGGTAGTAGCCGAAAACCCCGGCTTCCAGCCTAACAGGCGCTTTAAACTGGACATGTTTAATGTAGTGCTGGGTATTATAGCACAATGTTGTTTAACCATACTGCCAATGTATGTGGTGTTGTGGTTGCAACTGCCGTTGCTGATAACCGTAGTTATTCTTGTAATCATCATTCTTATTTTAAAACGAACCTGGTGGAATAAACTGGAAGATTAACCACTACATACATTAATATAACAAAGCAGATAGTATATGAATTTTGAAAAAAGATTAGCGGCGCTTCAGCAGGCTTATACCGAGCTGGTAAACAAACCCAACAGTCGGGAAGCGATAGGTAATGGCATATACGACAGATATGAACATCCCGTGTTAACAGCGCAGCATGCGCCTGTTTTCTGGAAATATGATTTAAATCCCCAAACCAACCCTTACCTGTTAGAAAGGTTTGGTATTAATGGCGCTTTTAACGCAGGAGCCATTAAGCTGAATAACAAATACCTGATGGTGGCCAGGGTAGAAGGCGTGGATCGTAAATCGTTTTTTGCAGTAGCAGAAAGCGATAATGGTATAGATGGTTTCCGTTTCTGGGATCGCCCGATTGTGATGCCCGAAACCTCCGATCCCGATACCAATGTGTATGATATGCGTGTGGTGCAGCACGAAGATGGCTGGATATATGGAGTGTTCTGTACCGAGCGTCGCGATAAAACTGCGCCGGCTACTGATTTATCTGCCGCTACTGCACAGTGCGGTATTGCCCGCACCAGGGATTTGAAAACCTGGGAGCGCCTGCCCGATTTAAAAACACCTTCGCCACAACAACGCAACGTGGTGTTGCATCCGGAATTTGTAAATGGTAAGTATGCCTTTTATACCCGTCCGCAGGATGGATTTATCAACACCGGCAGCGGTGGTGGCATAGGCTTTGGCCTGGCCGATGATATTACCAACGCGGTAGTAAAGGAAGAAATAGTGATAGATGGCAGGGCTTATCACACAGTGTATGAAGCCAAAAACGGCTTAGGGCCTGCACCTATTAAAACCGATAAAGGTTGGTTGCACCTGGCACATGGCGTGCGCAACTGCGCTGCAGGGTTACGTTATGTATTGTACCTGTTTATGACCAGCCTGGACGATATCACCAAAGTTACTCATAAGCCTGCAGGCCATTTTATGGCACCGGAAGGGATAGAAAGAGTGGGGGATGTTTCCAACGTATTGTTCAGCAATGGCTGGATAGCCGATGAAGATGGCAAAGTATTTATCTACTACGCTTCTTCCGATACCCGCATGCACGTAGCTACTTCCACCATTGATAAACTGGTAGATTATGTGATCCATACCAAGGAAGATGGTTTACGTTCGGCCACATCCGTGCAAACGTTGAATAACTTAATACATCAGAACGCTCCCTACATCCACCAGTTAAAAGAAGCCAGCGCAGTATGAGGCAATTGTTAACAGCCTACCGGCAACAAATGCAGCATGAGCTGACGAATATACTTTCTTATTGGATCAACCATACACAGGACATTGTGTATGGTGGGTTCTACGGAAAAATTGATAATGCCAATTATCAGCATATACACGCCCCTAAAGGGGTAGTATTAAATGCCCGTATCCTCTGGACCTTTTCCGAAGCGTATCATACCACTGGTTACGAGTCGTACCTGGAAATGGCCGACCGTGCTTATCAATACCTGTTGCATCATTTTTTTGATAAAGAATATGGTGGTGTATACTGGAGTGTTGATTATAAGGGCGCGCCGCTGGATACTAAAAAGCAGGTATATGCCCAGGCCTTTGTGGTGTATGGAATAAGCGCCTATTACCAATGCCGGCCCGATAAAGCCGTGCAGGAACAAGCCATTGCTTTGTATAAAGCTATTGTACAATTTAGTTACGATACGGTATATGGAGGATATATTGAAGCGCTTACCCGTGAATGGAATCCGATAGCTGATTTACGCCTGAGCGAAAAAGATGCAAACGAGCGTAAATCCATGAATACCAATCTGCATGTGCTGGAAGCGTTCACCACGCTGTACCGAATTTGGCAGAATGATGTATTAAAGCAGCGTATTGCCGAATTAATCCGTATTTTTTTGCAGTATATTACTGCGGAAGACTACCATTTATTGTTGTTTTTTAACGACGAATGGCAACCCAAATCAGAAATTGTTTCCTATGGTCATGATATAGAAGCGGCCTGGTTAATACTGGAAGCGGCGGAAGTCATTGGCGATAACGCGTTGCTGGAAGAAGTGAAAGCCTGGTCGGTAAGCATTACCGATGCTGCTGCGGAAGGACTGGATGAAGATGGTGGATTGTGGTATGAATATGATAAAGCTACTAACCACTGGATGCACGAAAAACACTGGTGGCCGCAGGCCGAAGCCATGGTAGGCTTTTTCAATGCCTGGCAGCTTACCGGCAATGCTAAATACCTGGAGCAATCTGTACAAACCTGGGAGTTTACCCGTAATCATATCTTAGATAAAGAAGGGGGCGAGTGGTTTTGGGGGGTGAAAGAAGATTACAGTATCATGAATGGGGAAGATAAAGCAGGTTTCTGGAAATGTCCTTATCACAATGGCCGGGCCTGTATAGAGCTGATCCGGCGTATCAACGAAAGCTTATCGCATAATAGTACATTGGAGAACTAACTATAAAAACGGCTATATGAAAAAAACAGCATTATTTATCCTGGCTACTGCTATGGCAGGGCTGGGTATGGCACAAACCAAAGAGCCGCTTCCGGCCTATAAAAATAAAAACCTTCCTGTAGCTACCCGTGTAGCAGATTTGCTCAAACGCATGACCGTTACCGAAAAAGCAGGTCAGCTGAACCAGTTGAATGGCGGCGCATTTACAGGCCCTGCTTTAAACGATGCTGGTCAGCAGGCCAAAATGCAGATGGTGCGTGAAGGCAAAGTGGGGTCTATGTTAAACGTAATAGGTTCTGCCGAAACCAAAGCTGTGCAAACCATTGCTGTAGAACAAAGCAGGCTGGGTATTCCCCTGTTGTTTGGTTATGATGTGATACATGGCTATAAAACAATTTTCCCGATACCATTGGCCGAAGCCTGTAGCTGGAACCTGAACCAGATAACCGCCAACGCAGGCGTGGCCGCTAAAGAAGCTTCTTCCGCAGGTATTACCTGGACGTTTGCACCTATGTGCGATATCAGCAACGATCCACGCTGGGGCCGTGTAATGGAAGGCATAGGGGAAGATCCCTGGTATGGGAGCTTAGTATCTGCCGCCCGGGTAAAAGGGTTACAGGCAGGTTTGGATAACGAGCATATATTGGCCTGTGTTAAGCACTTTGCCGGTTATGGCGTGGTAGAATCGGGCCGTGAGTATAACTACACCGATGTAAGCCGTGTGGCTTTATGGAACAAATACCTTCCACCTTATAAAGCCGCAGTAGATGCGGGGGCCGCCAGTGTAATGAACGGCTTTAATATTTTTGAAAACGTGCCGGTAAGCGCCAGCAAATACCTGGTAACCGATGTGCTGAAAAAACAATGGGGTTTTAAAGGTTTCCTGGTAAGTGACTGGGCATCGTTTGGCGAAATGATCACCTGGGGATATGCTGAGAATGAAGAAGACGCTGCCTTAAAAGCATTTAAAGCAGGTAGCATGATTGACATGGAATCGAAAGTCACCTTTGCCCATATCCCCGAACTGGTAAAGCAAGGCAAGATTACCGAAAGGGAACTGGACGAAACCGTTGCCCGCATTTTAAGTATCAAGTTTACCCTGGGCCTGTTCGATACGCCGTATAAATACAATATAGATGGCCGTGAACAATCTACTTTATTCACCACAGCACACAGACAGGAAGCGCTACGTGCAGCCGAAGGCAGCATTGTATTGCTTAAGAACAATAACCAGGCGCTGCCGCTGCAAACCAGCAGCAAAATAGCCCTGGTAGGTTTATACGCCAGCAGCAAAGAGGATATGTTTGACTTCTGGATTGCACAAGGTGATTACAAACAGGCAGTATCCTTACGCGAAGGTTTGGAAAAAGCATGGGGTGCGGATAAAGTAAGCTATGCCGCAGGCTACCAGGCCGATGGTAGTGCCAATGAAGCACTGGTGAATGAAGCAGTAACCAATGCACAGGCTGCTGATGTAGTAGTGGTAAACATTGGCCTGAGTGGTAAAATGGCCGGTGAAGACCGTTCCCTGGCCGCGCCTGAAATCCCCGCCAATCAAATTGCTTTATTGAAAGCCTTAAAAGCCACCGGTAAAAAAGTAGTTGCAGTTGTATCCTCCGGCCGGCCACTGGTATTAACCGCCACAGAAGGTTTGGTAGATGCCATTGTGTATAGCTGGATATTAGGCACAGAAAGCGGTAATGCCATTGCACATGTGTTATCAGGTGCTTATAACCCCACCGCCAAAACGGTGATGAGCTTTCCTTATGCCATAGGCCAGATACCGGTATATTACAATCATTACAACACCGGCCGTCCTAAAGAAACAGACGGCATGGGCAACTGGTATAGCCGTTACCGCGATATCCCCCGCGAGCCATTATATCCTTTCGGATATGGTTTAAGCTACACCAGCTATACTTATTCCAACCTGCAGCTAAGCAAAACTACCAAGCAAAAAGGCGCTTCTATACAGGCTACTATTACCGTAGCCAACACCGGCAACTACGATGGCGAAGAAGTGGTGCAATTATACCTGCGCGATCATGCCGCTTCGCTTATCCGCCCGGTACAGGAGCTAAAAGGCTTCCAGAAAATAGCCTTGAAAAAAGGCGAAAGCAAACAGATAACGTTCACTATTACAGATGACCTGCTCCACTTTTACGATGCCACTGGCGCACCAGTGCTGGAAAAAGGCAAGTTCTCTGTAATGGTAGGTGGCAACTCCAAAGACGTGCAGGAAGCCACATTTGAATTACAATAACGCTATAGTACCAACAATAATGAAAAAACTGATTTCTTCACTGGCGGCCATCACGCTGGCAGTGACTGTTTTTGCACAGGGCAACAACTATGTACAAAATTATACCAAGTATCCTGGCCTGGCCGCTACCCCGCCTATGGGCTGGAACAGTTGGAACAAATTTGCCTGTAACGTAAGCGAAGCGCTGATTAAACAAATGGCCGATGCCATGGTTACCACAGGTATGCGCGACGCTGGCTACACTTACATCAATATCGACGACTGCTGGCATGGCGATAGGGATAGCCTGGGTTTTATTCATCCCGATACCAAACGTTTTCCTTCCGGCATGAAAGCCTTAGCCGATTACATCCATTCCAAAGGTCTGAAGCTGGGCATCTACTCCGATGCCGGTTCCCAAACCTGCGGTGGCCGGCCGGGTAGCCGTGGTTACGAGTTCCAGGATGCATTGACGTATGCTTCGTGGGGCGTAGATTATTTAAAATACGACTGGTGCAATACCGAAGGCTTAAAAGCAGAAGGCGCTTATAAAACCATCACTGCGGCCCTGCGCAAAGCAGGCCGCCCGATTGTTTTAAGCATCTGCGAATGGGGCAACGATACTCCGTGGGCCTGGGGCCAGAACGTAGGCCACCTGTGGCGCACCACCGGTGATATTTACAATTGCTTTGATTGCATAGAAGACCACGGCACCTGGAAATCGTTTGGCGTAATGGCCATTCTCGACAAACAGGAAGGCTTACGCAAGTACGCCGGCCCGGGCCATTGGAACGATCCCGATATGCTGGAAGTAGGCAATGGTATGCCCGCAAACGAAGACCGCGCACATTTCTCCATGTGGTGTATGCTGGCCGCCCCGCTGATTTCCGGCAACGATTTAAAAAACATGACCCCACAAACACTGGCTATCCTTACCAACAAACAGGCACTGGCTATCAACCAGGACACACTAGGCATACAAGGTTTTAAACACACCGCTAAAGACAGCGTGGATACCTGGTACAAACCATTGGCAGATGGTGCTTGGGCGGTTTGTTTTTTGAACAGAAGCAGCAAGCCGGTTGCGTTGAATCACAACTGGACCATTGTTACCGATACTTTATCACACAGGGACTTCAACCCCACCCAAGAGAAATATTCCGTACAAAACGTATGGGAAAACAAGAAGGCCACTACCACCAACACGCCATTACAGGCCGTAGTGCCAGCGCATGATGTGCTGATGCTGCGGTTGGTGAAAATGAAGTAGTGTTACTATAACTGTTTACAGCCCTTCGGCACTACAGCAACCCTGCTGATAGGTCCGGGGGCTTTTTATTTCCGGAAGGTGTATGCTACCAATTGGCACAGCAGTTGAATTACCTACCGGGTACAGCAACAACTTCTATGATACAAAAACTGGCCGAAAAAAACGGTTTGCCCTTTGAATGGATTAATATTAACGGGGCGGATGAGTCTGAAATTATGCGTGTGGCCAAAGAATACGGTCTGCATGAAGCTTCGATAAAGGATTCTCTGGAAAATGACCACCTGCCTAAATACGAGCGTTTGCAGGAATACACATTTGTAATATTACGGGTATACGATCCGCAAGACAGTAAAGTAGCCGATACGGTAAAAGAACTGACCAATAAAATAGCCATTTTTATGGCTGATTCCCATATTATTACCATTCACAAAAATCCGTGGAAAGAAATTGAAAACATCAGTAATGGTGTGGTAAAAGAAGGGGTTTGTAAAAAAACGGAACATGTGCTGATAGAACTGATAAAAGCAGGCCTGAAGTCGTTTAACCAGCCGGCCGGGGAGCTGACCGATGAAATTGAGTTTTACGAAAAACAGGTGTTTCTGAAAAACCGCAAAGCTCCTATTTTAAAAGGGCTGTATTACCTGAAACGGAAGGCGGATGTTTTTCGCCGCCTGATGACCATGAGTTTTGATATGGTAGATAAAATAGATCCACCCAACCATTCCAATGTATACACCCGCGATTTACGCGATCTGCATATTAAGCAGCAGGCTATTTTCGATTCCCTCACCGAAAACACCAACCACCTGCTGAACATTTATTTCAATATTTCCTCCCAAAAAACGAACGAAACTATCCGTATTCTCACCATTTTCTCGGTGTTTTTCATGCCGCTCACCTTTATTGTGGGTATTTATGGCATGAATTTCAAGCATATGCCCGAATTGGATTGGGCCTGGGGCTATCCTGGTTCGCTGGTGCTGATGGGGGTTATTACGCTGTGTATTTATATCTGGTTCCGGCGTAGAAAGTGGTTATAATTGCAGTGGAAAAGGCAAATACATTACCTTCATTCCCCTTTTTCCGTAGCTTGTAATACTTATGCCAGGTTCAGATATCGCATTTATTATCGAAAATTCTCCTGCAGTGCAAATGCTGCGCATGCGAAATGCGCATTGGGTACTGCCTTTTTTGTACGAGGTGTTTAAAGAAGCCAATATCTTCTCTATCCAGGAGCCGCAACTGGTGAGTCTGCTGGTGGATACGCTGGCTACGCATGCCGATGGTACGGAGGTGATGGAGGAAGCGCGGATTGAATTTGGCGAAGATGAAGAAAGCCGCGCCCGTAAATATCTGCTCAACTGGGTGCAAAAGAGACTGTTACAGGATCTGCCCGGGCCCGAAGGCGAAGTCATTTACCAACTGAGCGCCCATACCGAAAAGCTGTTCCAATGGCTGCAAAGTTTACAAAAGCGCCAGTTTGTGGGCACCGAAAGCCGGTTTAAAATGCTGTTTTCTTCCCTGCGCGATATGGTGGAAAAAACAGAAGACGACCGCGTAGTGCGTTTGGAAGAACTGAAAAACAGACGGGCCGAAATTGACAAAGAGATCAAAGCCCTGGAAATGGGGGCGCCGGTAGAGGTATACAGCAACGCCCAGGTACAGGAAAGATTGGAGCTGTTCACCCGTTTGTGCTATGAACTCATCAGTGATTTCCGTGAGGTGGAAGACAACTTCAAACAAATACACCGCAACATCGTAGAGCAGCACACCCGTGCAGAATTGAATAAGGGCGCTATTATCGGCTATGCTTTTGAATCGTACGATTCACTGCGTAACAGTGACCAGGGCAAAAGCTTCTATGCGTTTTACGACTTCCTGATATCCCGTGCCGGTCAGGACGACTGGCGTAGTCTTACCGACGAGCTGATGCAGTTGCTGAGCGAGCGGGAGATAAACGCCGATCACGATTTTCTGCAAAACATTAAATCGCTGTTATTACAACAGGGCCGTGCGGTATATGATGCCAACGACCGGATGGCGGAGAAACTAAGCCGTATCATCACCGAAAAAGAAATTGCTTACCACCGCCGCCTGCGTCAGCAGATCAGTAACATTAAAGAACTGGTGTTTGAGCTAATGGATGACGAAGAGCCGGTGCAGGCAGGTATTATGCTGGATCAGCCGGTGGAAATAAAACTGGCTATGGATCGCAAGCTCACCACCGAACAAAAGAAAGTGGCAGGTACCTTGAAGCAGCCTTTGGCCAGCGAGGAAAAAATTGGCGACATGGAGCGTTTCAACCGCTTACTCAATACCAGCTTTATTGATAAGAAAAAGCTGTGGGGCCATGTGGAAACCATTTTGAAAAAGCGGGACACTGCCACCTTGAAAGAGATTATCGAAACCACAGGGCTGGAAAACGGGGTAGCGGAAATTGTAGCCTATTACAGCTTCTTACGCGATAAAGGCAGCCGCGTACAGATTATGAAAAATATTACCGAACATATACCAGTAAATGAACAGCAAACCAAGTTTATAGAGGTGCCTTACCTGTTGTTCAGCAAATAATAACGAATGAATATTCCTGATAAAATATTACCCTACACACCGGTATTCATTAAGCTATTAAAGGGGCCGGTGGAGTATGTGGAAAAATCGGCCTGGGAAAGACTGTTACAATACAAAACAGAACTTACCCGCTTTGTGCAGCAGCTGGGTTTAACCCTGGTGCTGGATGAAGATGATGGCTATGCCTACCTGCGTCATACCAGCTCGGAGGAAGATGAGGCTACGGTGAGCTGGATGCAGCGCCGTCCGCTTACTTACGATGAAAGCGTGCTGCTGGTATTGCTGCGCGATATGATGGCTGAGTTTGAAGTAGGAGAAGTAACCAACCGCGAGCTGATTAAAAAGCGCCGGGAGATAAAAGAATATGGGGAGTTGTTCTTTAAAGAAAACGCCAGCCGTGTAAAGTTTGTGAAAGAACTGGACAGGTTGATTGATCGTGCCGAGGAAAACGGATTCCTGGACAGGATAGAGAACAACGATATTGCGGATGAACAGAAATTCCGCATTAAAAAGATTATCAAAGCCAGGGTGGATGGCGAAATATTAGATCAGTTTAAGCAACAATTGAGCGAACATGCAGCTAAACGTATTCAGCACCGACAGTCATAAATCCGGTTTCCGCCTTCAGTACATGGAAGTGTTTAACTGGGGCACTTTCGATGGGGTGATACATAGCATCCGTCCGGGTGGCGAAACTTCTTTGCTTACAGGATCCAACGGTAGCGGTAAAACCACGTTTGTGGATGCGCTGCTTACCCTCATTGTTCCGGAAAAAAAATACCGTTTTTATAACCAGTCGTCCGGTAGTGAAAAAAAAGGCGACCGTACCGAAGAAACCTATGTATTAGGTGGCTATGGTACCATCAACAGCGAAAGTACCAACACTACCAAAACCTTATACCTGCGCGAAAGCAAGGAAGAAGCGTATAGCATACTACTGGCACATTTTGCCAACGAAGCGCAGCAACTGGTAACCCTGTTCCAGGTGCGTTATTTCAGCAACGGCGATATGAAGCGCATGTTTGGTGTGGCGCATAAAGCGTTAAGCATTGAAGGCGATTTCAAACCTTTTGATCTGGCAGGCGATTGGAAACGCCGTATAGATAAACAATACAACAAAGGCACACGCCGCCAGGTGGAATGGTTTTCCGCAGCCAGCGGTTATGCACAGCGTTTAACAGAAGTGCTGGGTATGCAAAGTTTGCAGGCCCTGAGCCTGTTTAACCAAACCGTGGGTATTAAAGTATTGGGCAACCTGGATGAGTTTATCCGGATGCACATGCTGGAACCGCGTAATATGGAAGAGCAGTTTCTCGATCTGAAAAAGCACCTGGGCACCTTGCTGGAAGCGCAACGCAATATTGAAAAAGTAGAAGAGCAGATAAAACTGTTGCAACCGCTGGGACAGCTATACACCAGCCACCAGCAAAACCAGCAGCAGCTACAGCATTTAAAGCAACAGGCCGAAACCGCTACTATCTGGAACCGCTATACCAAACATCATTTGTTGCAGGAAGTGGTGCTGCAATCACAAACCACTTTGTCCGAGCTACAGCAACGACTGGAAGGCGCTAAAAAAGAAGTGGATGATCTGATTGAAGAAGAGCGCGTAACCCGCAACCAGATTGATCAGAACAAAGCCGGTCAGCGTTTACAACAGCTGGAGAAAGACCTGGAGGATACGCGGGATAAATTAAAACATGCCGAAACATCTTTAACACAGTTCAGCGATTGGTGCGATACGCTGCATATTGCAGAAACCAATATTGCAGATGAAGCCAGTTACAAACGCGTAAAAACAGAAGCACATAAAGCCAGCCTGCGTATTGAACGCGAAACCCGTTTAAACGAAGATGACGAGTTTGACAGCCGTAGTGCTTCTACCAAGGGCACACAGGAAAAAGAACAGATAGAGTCTGAACTGAACGTGTTGCTGCATAGCAGGAACAACATACCGGGTAACCTGATACAGACCCGTAGGGATTTGTGCGATGCCCTGAAAATAGATACTACCGAACTGCCTTTTGCGGGTGAGCTGATGCAGGTAAAATCGGATGAACTGGCCTGGCAGCCTGCACTGGAAAAGCTGTTACACGGCTTTGCCCTGCGTATGCTGGTGCCTGCCAAACACTATAAAAAAGTAAACAAGTATGTGAACAATACCAACCTGCGGGGCAGGCTGGTGTACTATCACGTAAATGATACCGCCTTACAGCAGCATGCCGATAGCGGAACGGTGTATTACAAACTGGACTTCCACCCCGATCATCCTTTATCTCCCTGGGTAGAACAACAGGTGGTGCAACAGTTCGCTTACAGCTGCCTGGATGATGAAAAAACGCTGGACCGTTACGACAGGGCCATTACGTTATACGGCCTGATTAAAAACCGCGACCGTCACGAAAAAGACGATCGTGCGCATCGCAACGATGCCGGTGGTTATGTAATGGGTTGGAACAACGAACGCAAAAAAGAAACGCTGATTAAAAAGCGTAACCAGCTGGCCGATACTATTGCGCTGGCAGAAGAAACCCTGCAACGTTGTAAACGCAAAAAGGATAAGCTGAACAAAGAGGCGCTGGCCTTAAGCCGTATTCAGCAACACAGCGGTTTTTCTGAAATAGATGTGGCTGCTTTGCAACGCAACATCCGCACGATAGAAGAGCAGATGAAATCACTGAGCCAGAGCAATAACCAGTTAAAGGAATTAACCAAACAACTGGACGAGTTGCAGCAGAAACGTGCGGGACTGGAAATGCAGCGCGAAGAATTGCTGGGCGAACGGGCAACGGTGCAAAACAGCATCACCCGCATGCAGGAAGAGCAGGAGGGCCTGCGCATGATATTGCAGTTTATTAATGAAGAAGATAAAGACAAACTGCTACAGTTTCAGCAGCACTATGCCGAGCAGATAGGTGTGCCTACGCTCACTACTATTGAGCAGGTATCTACTGCCCTGCGCCAGCAGATAGAGGGGGGTGTGGAAAGGTTGCAGGATGCTGTGTACCGCGAAGAAACGCTGCTGAACAAAAGCATTAACCGTATTAAAAACCCTTCCACCGAGCTACAACAACGTTTCCCGGATTGGAATGGCGATGTGCAACGTTTGCCCGACGATGCGGCTTATACCAACGAATATGTAGAGTGGTTGGATAAGCTGGAATCGGAAAACCTGCCGCGCTTCAAAAAAGATTTCGAGCGCTACCTGCACGAAACCATGGTATATAAAATGGGCGAGCTAAGCGAAGAGCTGGAAAACTGGGAGCGCAGTATTAACAACAGCGTCATTAAACTCAATCAAAGCCTGGGGGGCATCAACTTTAACCGCCTGCCCGATACCTATATACAGTTAGGCAAACGCTCTGTTACCGACACGGCCGTAAAAGAATTCCGTAACAAGTTGCTGGAAGCCTTGCCACAATCGGCCAATTGGCAGCAGAACAGTTTTGAAGATAAGGCCTGGCATTTCCGCAGCAAAGTGCAGCCGTTAATAGCCAGCCTGGACGAAAGCGAAACCTATCGCGCCCGTGTATTGGATGTGCGCAACTGGTTTGAATTCTGGGCCGATGAAAAGTATCGCAACACGGATGAACTCAAGAAAACCTATCGCCAGATGGGCCAGTTATCCGGTGGTGAAAAAGCGCAGTTAACCTACACCATTTTGTGTAGTGCTATTGCTTACCAGTTTGGTATTACCCGCGAAGGCAGCAACAGCAAAAGCCTGCGGTTTATCGCAGTAGATGAAAGCTTCAGTAACCAGGATGAAGAAAAAGCCACTTACCTGATGGAGCTGTGTAAGCAGCTGCACCTGCAGTTGCTGGTAGTAACACCAAGTGATAAGATACAGATAGTACAGGAGTTCATTGCCCACGTACACCTTGCCCAGCGCATTAACAACCGTCATAGCGAGATGTATAATATGACGTTGAAAGAGCTGAAGGAAAAGATGGAAGAGGTAGCTGAATAATATACCTATACATTGTAAGCACAAAGGGCCGCTGACAGCGGCCCTTTGTGCTTGGTGCAAACTGTTGCATAAATATAGTAACAGCTTGACTGCTTATTCTTTTATGAGCAGTCAAATAAACGAATGTATGAGCTGCTGTAGAAGCTTGTCTAAGTTTGATTATTAATACTTCTTTTTTGTTATTTTATTGCTATGTGCACCTTCTGTAAAAAACATCACTGCAACACCCGATGAAATCTCTGAATGTAAATGCCATGGCTAATCTGTGCAGCTTTGATTGTTAGAGACGATAAAGACAATGTCTGAATTACTTAACAGGATATAAAAAGTTCTTAAACCATAATTTCTATAATAACTATACAATGAAAACTAAAACGCTTTACTTTTTGCTCATAGCCGTGCTTTTGGTTACTACTTCTTATGCCCAAATTCAAAAAAAGCAAGGTCTGGTGGTGCTGAACAATGGCGATACCCTGTATGGGTGGATCAACTACAAAGCCTGGCGGAAAAATCCGAAATCATTCACTTTTTATAGCGATTCTGCTACAGGAAAGTCAGTGACATATACTGTCAACGATGTGCATTACCTGGAGATTACCGGTTTTGATATTTACAAAAAGGCGATTGTCACCAAAGACTTACGTCCTGTGGATATGAATAGCTTATTGCCGATAGAGCAGGAAGCGATACAAAAAGACACGGTATTGCTAAGAGCCTTACTGTTGGGTAAGAAGCTGAATTTGTATGAATTGAATGAGGATAAATTACATCTTTATACCGAAGCCGATCCGGATGTGTTTACACTGCTGGAATATAAAATGGGATTGAACAGTAATGGACAGGTGGTTACATTGCCCATTTATAAAGATCAGTTAAATGGATTGGCTACCCGCTTTGCATCGGAAGGGGCAAAAGAGATGATTGAATCAACGGAGTATGCGGAACGTGATATTAAAAAAGTGATAGCCACTATTAACAATGATCAGTTGCAGTATGCTTATAAACGTCCCCGGGGAAGGCTGTTTAGCTTTTTCATAGGTGGGGGATTGGCGAGTGGTAAAATAAATATGGCGGGCAAGATGAGTAATGTGCAGTTAAGTCGCAATACCACAGGAACGGTAGAAGCGGGTGTGAATATCTATGCGGTGAGAAGCTTGCAGGATCTGGTGTTCAGGTTTGATGTGTCGTATTTGCCTTACAATTATACCAGCACCATGAGTGATGCAGCTGATTACTTTAAATACGACTACTATCTAAAGGGAAGCGATACCCGTTTGTCGTTATCGCTGTTGTACAACGTTTTCCGTAGAGAAAAATGTAAAATATATGCAGGAATAGGAGGCGCTTATAATTTGATCTCTTTAAAAAAGAATGAAATGCATCAAAGAGCTACCGGTTTAGAAACAACAGTGATCAACGACTATTTTAAGGTAGGTAGTAACTGGACTTCCTGTCATTTTAGGGTAGGCGTATTGCTGATGAAGCGGTTTGAACTATACGTGAACTCTGTTTTTACAGGTGTGTATGCAGAGGGGAACGAGTATAGCATGTCGCCCCGGTATAGCAGTGCTAATTTCTGTATCCATTTATAAAGCTTGTTGTTTTTTTATGCCGAAAAAGGGCCCGCCTTTTCAGGCAGGCCCATCGTTTCAGGTGAATATGCTTAGCTTCCAACAACTGTGTATACGCCAACGCTATCCTGTCCTATTTCTACTCCATTATCCCAGAAGCGTGCTTTGTATTCGCGCACTTCTGTGCTTTGGCCGGGCTGAACAGGTGAGTAATCGTTGTAAGGAGATTTGGTTGCACCGCCAATTAACTTTTTCCAATCTTCGCTGCCTTTTACCCGGGAGTAAATAGATATGCCTGGCTGATTTTGTTTTACAAAAGCAACTTCTATATAATCAGGGTAACGCGTTAGCTTTATAGTAGGTGTTAATGTCCTTTTTTCAGTGCTGGTGCTGCTGCCCACAATGCCCAGTTCCTGGCCCAGGTTTTCTGTATAGCCGGGGGCTCTTTTTATATTTGCGGCTATAGAGGTAATTACCTTCAATTGATTTTTCTTAGCCAGGTCTTTAGCTGAAATAGCTTCTTTTTGCTCCTGCTTTTTAGTCTTTACTTTTTGTAAAGAGCTGGATAACTCGCTGGAAGCCGTTTCCAGTTCTGTGATCTGGGTAGCCGACAAACCTACTATGGAGCCTAACACCACAATTTTTTCGTGAAAGGTGTTGGTCCACTGCTGTAATTCGGCATCGTTCGAGGGTAAGTAATGTTTATAGTTACTATTCATGTTTATTTTATTTAGCTGTTAAAAAAATAGTTGGGTCAGGGAGAAAAAAATGCGGCTGAATATTTTTTACCTGCGCCTGCTGAAAGCATTTATGTCTCTGAATATTTTTTACTTGCGCCGCAAAAAATAAAACTTGCGGCTGAGTAAAATTTATTGGTGGCGAAGTGAATAAAAATCTGCGCGCTACACTTCTTCTCCGTGTCTCAAGGAAAAAAAATGAGCACTGATTTTTTCTTATATCGGCACCAATAAATTTTATCTGTGCCTGAATTCTTTTCCAGAAGAAGAAGTGACGCAAAAGGGAGCTCCTATTTTGCTTCACTTCGCCGCATATAAAAAATATTCAGAGACATAAATTTTTCCACCAGAGACAAGTGGAAAAAATTCAGCCGCAATTTTTAAAAATTCAGAGAAGAAATATTTTCCAACAGTCCGCTATTTTCCTTGCGCAATAACCAGTAGAAAAGGAAGCGTGCTGTGTGGGCGAACGGCCGTTCTGTATTTTCTCTCGTCTGAATGCAAAGCTGCAACATGCGTCGTTCATTTTTTCACCATAACTTATGCATAACCAGGCTCAAATGCAGTTTGGACGCGGAAAAAAACTTTTAAAAAAGGTGCTTAAACAAATGTGTGAAACATTGATGTGTTGTAGTGTGCTGACTATTATAGAATTATATATGCGTGACTCCGTTATTTATGATACTCGCATAGGATATGTAAAATGAGCATTCATAAACGATTGAAAATGAAATAGCAGTAACGGATGTTGTGAGAATGTATTGAAAAATTATATTTGTATTGTGTTCCCTTGCGCAACTATTCTGCTCCTCACGCGTTAAAAAATACGCAGTGCGGCAAAAGAAATTACAACAACTGCAGTTGCAGTTTAAAAAATAAACAGCCTTATGAAAGCAAACAGGAAATTAGTATTGTCTATTCTGTTGCCTATACTGGTAGGTTCTTTAGCCAGCATTCCTACCAGTAGAAATGTGCGCAACTGGTATGTAACCATTAACAAACCCGGCTTTAACCCGCCCAACTGGCTGTTTGCGCCGGTATGGACAACCTTATATGTGATCATGGGCATAAGCCTGTATTGTATCTGGAAGCTACCTGCCAGTGTTACCCGCAACAATGCGTTGAAGTTGTTTATGGCGCAACTGGCCCTCAACTTTTTATGGTCGTTCCTCTTTTTCGAGTTTCATCTGATAGCCTGGGCATTGGTGGATATTATTTTGCTGCTGCTATTCATCATTTTGTGCATAGCGGGTTTTAGCCGTATCAGCAGGGTGTCGGCCTGGTTGCTGGTGCCTTACCTGGCATGGGTAAGTTTTGCTACTGCTTTAAACTATACTATTTACAAACTGAATTAACCCCGCTGGCCACCTATATTTCCCGGCAGGTGGCGCATAAATATGTAATTTTAAAGTCTCATTCAACCACTGGATCTTTATGAACTACTTTAGGCACGCCCTGCTCACGGCTGCAATGATAGTTGGGCTTTTTCATGCTACTACGCTTACGGCACAAAACAAAAAACCGGTTATTGCCAAAACGCCTGGCTGGGTAACGGTGCATGCTATTGATGATGCCAACACTTCTATGGACGAGGAAGCGGAAGATGGTTATATGGATGAAGCGTATGAAAAGCAGGTGTCCATTGCCGAAAAATGTACCTATTATAAAATCCGTTTAAAAATATTGAACGCCGCAGGCGTACAAAGTGCTTCGCAGGTAAAGGTGGAGTACGATCCGGCTTACGAAACGGTGCAGTTTCATTCCATTGACGTGATCAGGAAAGGGCAGGTGATGAACCAGCTGCAGGCCGATAAAATAAAGGTGATTCATGAAGAAACAGAGTTGAAGTCCTTTGTTTACAACGGCACTTTGCAGGCGGTTCGTATATTGGAAAATACGCAACCGGGAGATGTGATTGAATACAGTTACTCTGTTAAAGGCTGGAACCCGGTATTTGAGGGTAAGTACAGCGATTTTTTTGAAATCACGCCGGGTTACCCCCTGTATCATTTTTATGCCAGGCTATTGGTGCCTGCCGGCAAAGAGGTGTCCATCGCCAACCACAACAGTACGCTGCAACCGGTAATCACCAAACAGGCGCAGCAAACCATATATGAATGGAAGCAGGAACTGGTACCAGGGGTGAAGTGGGAAAGCTATTTACCCACCTGGTATAATCCCCTGTCGGGCATTAACGTAACAGAGTGTAAAAGCTGGAAGGAGGTAAGTCAATGGGCTATCACCCTGTTCCCGCAAAACGTACCGCTTTCTACCGGCTTGCAACAGAAAATAAAAGAAATTACCCAGGCCAACACCACGCCCGAAAAACAGGTATTGGCGGCGTTGCAATTTGTGCAGGACGATATACGGTATATGGGCATTGAAATGGGCGAGTGCTCGTTTCGTCCGGCAACGCCCGGTAAAGTGTTTGAGCAGCGTTTTGGCGATTGTAAAGAGAAGTCGTACCTGCTGTGCCAGATGCTAAAGGCCATGGGCGTGGAAGCGCATATTGTATTGATTAACACCAGCGCCAAGGCCAGATTACGTGACAAGCTACCTTCGGCACAGGCTTTTGATCATGCCACGGTAAGGGTTACCCTCAATAACAAACATTATTATTTCGATCCAACTATCTCTTATCAACGGGGCAGTATTGACAATATCGACTATCCCGATTATCAGTGTGGCCTGGTGTTAACAGACACCACTACGGGGCTTACCACTATTACCTATCACCCTACGGGCATGGTTAAAATACGGGATATCATTAGAATAACCCGGCATTTGGCGGAGGTGTCTATGGAGGTGGTTACGGTGTATTCCGGAGGCTATGCCGATGATGTGCGTAGCAAGTTTATGAGTAAAAGCATGCGTGAAATGAAGGATGATTATAAAGACTTCTATCATCGCTTCTACGATAAAATTGAAATAGATAGCCTTAAGCACACCGATAACCCGGTAACGGGCGAAATATCGGTATGGGAATATTACCGCATCAATGATTTCTGGGAAGGGAAAGGCGCCGAAACCAAGGGTATTGAACCGTTTGTGCTCAGTGGTGTGGTGAGGCGGTCGGATGAACAGAATAGAAAAATGCCGATGCGGCTTGTTTTCCCGGCAAAATTTGAAGAAACCATTGAAGTGTTTATGCCGGGTGGGTTTAAATCGTATGATACCTACAAAGAAGTAAAATCAGATGCGTTTTTGTTTACCAAAAAGGAGTTCAATTACGCAGGGCTCAACGCCGCTACTACCTATACATACCAAAACTTTAGCGACTATATTGCTCCTGAAAAGGCTACAGAATATATGGCTAACATAGAAAAAGTGGAAGATGCGTTGGGCATTGTGGTGTGGGACGATCATGTGTCCAGCATTCAATCCGCTAATAAAAGTGCTTCTACCAACATCATTTCCATTATAGGTTCTATTGTGCTGGTAGTGCTGATTTTTGCCGGTATGGCCTGGTGGATGAAAAAGTAAGGGCGTATTACGCCAGCTCTTTATTCCAGGCTACCACTTTTACGCCGGGTGAATAATGAATCAATGCAGGCGGGGTATCAGGCGTAACAGACAGGTGTCCGGCCTTATATTGCAGGGATAAATCTTTCAGCGTAATGTGGTGCAATGGCCAGGGTGCATGATGCACATGGTATCGGTATAGTAGGCCATCCAGGGTAATGTATACACAATACCGTTCGGTTAAAAACAAATCCAGTGCGGTTTTGGCAGTGTTTGCCTTCTCAACGGAAAACGCCACGTTCAGGCGAAATTGCTTGTTAGCATTGTTAGCATAGTACTGATGCTCATTCCCGCCCACAGCCCGCACAATATGTGCCTTTTCGTAAGGCATGCCCGACAGCTTGCGCGATAAAAAGGCCGAAACTGCTTTCTGTGCTTCTATGCTAAAGAAAAACACACCCGGCTGCCCATCTTTAGTTACATAAGTGCGCACGTTTATTTCATGAAAATCGGAAACGGGTTTAAAAGAAGGCAGAAACTTAGGTCGTATCTTCTGCATGGTAAACGGCACTATCGACAGCCATGCTTTTCCTTCAAACGTATCCAATGTGGTGCCGGCCGGAATAAAAGGTTCCAGTGCGGCGGCATCTGCTTCCCAATGTAAAAACAATAAACTGTTCCATTCCTGGTAATACCGCCATTGCTTTTCGGGTAAAGGCCAGGGGCGGTGTGCCGTGTCTTTTAATAAATTATGTATGGGCATAACAGGGGATAGGTAGAATACAAAATTAGCGATTGGCAGGAAAACTGCTTATATATGTTAAAATAATGCTAATGAAATTCGTTATATAGATTAAATTTGATAAGAACGATTTAAACAGATTGCTGTTTTGCATTGCCATATGTATTGTTTTGTTTGGACAATAAGGGCTACTGTATGCCCATCAGAAACAGCTGCTTAAACTATTGTGAGAAATGACGCCAAATGCTACTATTTGCCGGCTGCATATGCGTGCAGCTGCGCTATGCCTATGTTGCGTGTTGCTAACGCTGCTACCCTCCATTGCCCAGCAGGTGAAAGTGGAATACCTGGGCATTGAGCAGGGGCTAAGCAACAATGCCGTTACCTGCATTCAGCAGGATAGTAAAGGCTTTATGTGGTTTGGCACCTACGACGGGTTAAACCGTTACGATGGCTATCATTTTAAAACCTTTCGCAACAAACTCAACGATACTGCTACCTTAATAGACAATCGCATTGTGGCTATCGGGGAAGATGCACACAATAACATATGGGTAGGCACTAAAAAAGGGTTAAGCATTTACTGCAATATCCGTGAAGCCTTTTTTCCGGCCTATGTGTGGCACGAGGGCAAAAAACAAAAGATAACCCAGCCGGTAAACGATATTAAAAAAGCGACCAACCACAACATGTTTGTGGCGGCGGCAGGCATTGGACTGCTGCAATACAAAGCCGGCGATACTGCACCGGCACACACCATTCCTTTACACATTGCTTCGCAACGCATACTTAACTATCATGCACAGGCTATCAGCTTTGATGCCAGGGGCCAGCTATGGGTGTTTGTGCAGGGATATGGTTTGTGTAAGTATGCCCGGGAAGCCGATGAAATACAACTGGTAAACAGCCGGATATATACCGGCAACTGCCTGCTGGCGGGTAATGAAGACACGGTATGGCTGGGTTCGGAAATTGGGTTGGTGATGTATAATGTACGGCTGAATACGGTGCAGGTGTTTGACGAGGGTAAAAAGGGACTTAGCGCCCGCAAGGTGGTGGGCCTGTGCCTGGATAAACAACAACAGCTATGGATTGCTACAGACGGCGGCGGTGTAAACATACTGCACATTCCCACAGGCACCTTTAGCTGGATGCTGCCGGGGCAGGATAAAAACACCATAACCAGTGCCGCTATTTATGCTATATATGAGGATAAGGAAAGCCGTAAGTGGATTGGCACCTTACGCGGCGGGATCAATGTGATTGACAAACAAAAGAACCGCTTTGTTACCATCAGTCGCGACCCGCTACAAACCAACAGCCTGGTAAATGATTTTATATTATCGTTTTGCGAGGATGAAAAAAACAATATCTGGATAGGTACCGATGGTGGAGGGGTGAGTTGCTGGAACCGGCATACCCAGCAATATACTTCCTTTAAACATGAGGCAGATAATACCACCTCGTTAAGTAATAATTACGCCACCAGCATTGTAAAGGATTATCGCAACGATATCTGGATTGCTACCTATGGAGCAGGCATTAATAAATACGATGCTGCCACAAAGTCGTTTAAACGGTATGCCTGCTATAACGCACAGTATCATTATGAAGATTGGTATGTGTGGAAGCTGTATGAAGACAAGCGGCATCAACTATGGGCGGGCACCTGTGCATCGGGGAGGTTATATCGCTATAACCGTGAAGCCGACAGGTTTGAGGTGTTTGACGATCAGTTGGCAGATGTGATTACACTGGCAGAAGATAACCTGGGTAATTTATGGGCGGGTACTTTTAACAAGCTGATACGCATAGATGCCCATAAAAAACAACATCGTGTGTATGAGATCAATTTCCCGGTTCGTTTTTTTCACCAGGATAAGGCCGGACGCTATTGGGTGGGTACAGAAGGGGGCGGTGTGTTGCAACTAAACCCTGCCACCGGGCAATGGACGGTGTTGTCGGAAACAGAGGGGCTGGCCAGCAACTCGGCTTTAAACATGCTGGAGGATAGTAAAGGGAATTTGTGGATCAGTACTTTCAATGGGCTTTCGTGCCTGCAGCCGGCTACAGGCAGGTTTACTAACTTCTACGGTTCGGATGGTTTACAAACCAACCAGTTTAACTATAATGCGGCACTGGCTTTGCAAAGCGGCGCGTTTTTGTTTGGGGGTATTAAAGGGTTTAACCTGTTTTATCCGGATAGTGTGCAAAGTACCTGCGCTATGCCCGACCTGCTGTTAACCGGTATGCACATTAACAACCAGCCTGCAGCCAATAACAAAACTTACTTTACCGGTAGCACTTCTATTTATGATGTCACCAACATACGCCTGCCGTATGATAAAGCGGTGTTGTCGGTTGATTTTGCGGCACTGGAATATTCGGCACCGGATAAAATTACCTACGCCTATTACCTGGAAGGATGGGATAAAGACTGGAGTTATGGTAAGCTGAAAACAGCCAACTATTCCCGCCTGCACGAGGGCAAGTATACCCTGCATATTAAATGCACCAATGCCGAGGGGGTATGGAGCAGCAAAGAGCGCTTAATTGCCATTACCGTGTTGCCCCCCTGGTACCGCAGCTGGTGGGCATGGGTGCTGTATGGCGCAGTGGCTTTTGCAGCGATACGCATGTACCTGTTATACCAGAAAAAGCAGGCCAGGCTTACCTATGAGGTAGAGCTGGCACACCTGGAGGTGGAAAAAGAAAAAGAACTGAACGAAAAAAAGCTTTCTTTCTTTACCAATATCTCGCACGAATTCCGTTCACCATTAACCTTGATCATTAACCCGGTAAAAGAGCTGTTGTGCAATACCAGCAAAGAGGCAGATGCCGAAAACCTGCGGGTGGTGCATAGAAACGCCAGGCGGTTGCTAAGCCTGGTAGACCAGTTATTGCTTTTTAGAAAAGCAGATAGTCAGGCCGATCAGTTGCATGTGGCGCCGCTTAACTTTTACGAGTTGTGTTACGAGGTGTACCTGTGTTTTATTCAACAGGCTAAAAACAGGCAGATTGAATATGAGTTTTCGTGTGATAATGCTTTGCTGGAAATATATGCGGACAGGGAAAAAATGGAAATAGCCTTGTTTAACCTGGTGGCCAATGCGTTGAAGTTTACACCCGATGGAGGTAAGGTGTTGTTGCATGTAACAGAAGCAGCACAGCAGGTACAGGTGCTGGTAACGGATACGGGATGTGGTATTTCGGCCGAAGCAGGCCGCCATGTATTTGATAAATTTTACCAGGATAAACGTAGTGGTAAAGCAGCTTTGTCGGGTTTTGGCATTGGCTTATACCTGGTAAAGCATTTTGTAGAACATCATGCAGGCAACATCAGCTATCGTAATAACACAGAGGGCGGCGCCACCTTTTGTGTGCAGTTGCTAAAAGGGAAGGCGCATTTTAAAGCCGAAGATATTATTGCACAAGATGTGGCCCCGGCGGCAGGGCTACAGGAATGGATGCAGGAAGAAGAAATGGTGGTAGCAGAAGAGACAGCACTGAACGAGCCGGCAGAAGCCCTGGTGTCAGATGCCCCGTTAATGCTGGTGATAGATGATAACCAGGAGGTGCGGCAGTATATAGGTAAGCTGTTTAAAAAACGCTTTCATTTGCACGAAGCGGAGAATGCCGAGCAAGGTTTGCAACTGGTAAAACAGTTAATGCCGGATATTATTATCAGTGATGTGGTAATGCCAGGAATCAGTGGCATTGAGCTATGCAACCAGTTAAAAGCCGATAAGGCGTTCAGCCATATTCCATTGGTGTTGCTCACGGCCAGCACATCGGCATCGGTGAAGTTGAAAGGCGTGGCCTGCGGCGCAGATGATTATATCACTAAGCCTTTTGAAAAGGAATTATTGGAAGCCAGGGTAGAAGCATTGTTGAAAAGCAGGAACAACCTGCAACAGTATTTCTTTAACGAAATAACCTTACAGCCTCACAACTTAAAAATATCAGGAGAGTACAAAGACTTTTTAGACAGGTGTATTGCTATTGTAGAACAGCACATCGATAATGAAGAGTTTAGTATTAAAACCCTGTCTACTGCCATTGGCATGAGCCATAGCAACCTGTATAAAAAAGTGAAAGCTATTTCGGGGCAAACCGTTAACGGATTTATACGGTACATCCGGCTCAGAAGGGCTGCCGAGCTGTTTATTAACAGCTCGTGCAACGTAAATGAAGCTGCTATCATGGTGGGAATTAACGATAGCAAATATTTCAGGGAGCAATTTTATAAACTGTTTGGAAGCAACCCTTCTGATTATATCCGGAAGTACCGTAAATCGTTTCAAAAAACATATAGGTTAGATGGGCATGTGGTGCGCATGCCCGCAACGGCCATAAAAAACTAAAAACTGGTTAGCAAACAGCAGCATATCTTTTGTTAGCGTGTGCTTCCATGCTGTTGTTGAGTATTTGAAAATAGTGATATACTCTTTTTACTTTTTCTATTGTGATGTCATCAGCGGTATCCAGGTAGTCGCTTATTTTTTTAGCGCCACGGATAGCGGTAGCATGATCTGTGTTGATAAACTCACCAATGGTTGTCCATTTTTCTTCTGTTAAATGGCTGGCGAAATAGCAGAACACTTGTCGTATCGAAACTATCCATCTTACACTTTTTCCTTCTGTAATTATGTCCTCCGAAACGTGAAAGGCTTTACAGGTTTGTTGTAAGATTTCATGTAAGGTGTAAACGCCTTTGTGTTCATAAAACCAGTCGTGAATACCAGGAATTGGGTTTACTCTTTTCATATATATTGGATCTTTCTTTTGCCTTGCTAATCTTAATTGTCCAAGGTTGTGACACAAAATTGGTCAAAATGTCATTTTGTTGGACTTTTGGCTGCATCTTTGTGTTCCTTTTCCGATTGCTTAGCAAAGATATGACTAAATAATTGGCTTTGCTAATTTAATTAGTCCAAATTTTAAATTTTTTTATTTTTGTGTATGAACCATTTTGCATCCAACATTCAGTTTCTCAGAAAATTCAAAGGCCTGAAACAGGCCGAAATGCTGGATGCGCTTGGCATTAAGCGCACCACCTGGAACAATTATGAGATGGGGGTGTCGCAACCCAATATTGATCAAATAGTTAGCATTGCCAGCTTTTTTGGCGTTTCGCTCAATATGTTGCTGGTGCATAACCTGGCCGATGATGTACATCTTTTAAAAGAACAAGCCACAACGCCCGCCATTGGCAACCCCGCCAATACCCTGTTGCGTATGCCGCAGGTAGTAACGGTGGATAATTCGGGGAATGAAAACATGGTAATGGTGCCGGGAAGGGCCCGGGCGGGTTACCTGAATGGGTATGACGATCCTTCTTATGTTGCCTCCCTGCCCAATTACCGTTTACCGGGTTTTGCCACCGGCACTTACCGCATGTTTGAGGTATCAGGTTTAAGCATGCATCCCACCTTTGATGATAACGACGTACTGATCACCCAGTTTGTAGAAAACCTCAACGATATACGCGACGACAGGGTGTATGTGATAGTAACCCGCCAGGATGGGGTGGTGGTAAAAAGAGTATTGAACCGGATTACCCGTGATAATAAACTGATTTTAAAATCGGATAACTACCGCCATCGCGAAGAGTTTCCACCTATTGTAGTACATCCCGAAGATGTGCTGGAGGTGTGGTACGGTATTGCTTTTATGAGCCGGCAGATGCGTGCCCCGGCCGAAATTTTTACCCGCGTGGCAGATACGGAAGCGCGTATTTACATGCTGGAAGAGACCTTGAAGAAGATGTTGCAACGCATACCCGACGCCCGGTAAACAAACCGGATTTACCCCTGTTGAAAGCTGAATTTAGCCCCGTGGGCAGTGAGCATTTATTTTTTGCTTTATGCAGATTATTTGTTCATATAAAACGGGTTAACTATGACCAGCAACTGCTTTTGGGAAAAACGGATACGTTTTATCCTGTTGTTTTGTTTGATAGTGGGTTATGGAGCGTTACCTGCCGGCGCCCAGGATAACCGGCTATTGATTACAGGAACCGTAAGTTCCGATTCTGCACTGTTAGAAGGAGCCATTGTAAGGGCCAAATCTGCTCCTAAAATCATTGCCCGCACCAACGAAAAAGGTTTTTACTCCATCAGGGCAGCTGCCGGCGATACGCTGGTGTTTTCATTTGTAGGGTATAAGCCATACGAAGTGGCCATACAAAGCCGCACACTGATAGAGGTAAAGCTAACCCTGGAAGACAATGGTTTAAATGATGTAGCAGTAGTGGGCTATGGCACTCAGCGTAAAATAAGCATGGTAAGCTCGGTTACCACCATCAACCCCAAAGAGCTGAAAGGGCCAACAGGCAACCTTACTACCATGCTGGCCGGTAGAATAGCGGGTTTGATTGCTTACCAGCAAAGTGGAGAGCCGGGGGCCGACAATGCTTCGTTTTTTATCAGGGGCCTGGGCTCGTTTGGTTCGGGCAAGGTAGATCCGCTGATTCTGATAGATGGCGTAGAATCGAGCAGTACCGACCTGGCGCGTTTGCAGCCGGATGATATTGCTTCTTTTTCGGTGTTGAAAGATGCTACCGCTGCCGCCGTGTATGGGGCAAGGGGCGCGAATGGAGTGGTGCTGGTGATTACCAAAAGAGGTGAATCGGGTAAAACCAAATTCGGTTTCCGGGCCGAAAATTCTATTTCTACCAACACCCGCAACTTCGGTTTCTCCGATAACATCACTTACATGAAGCTGGCCAATGAGGCGGTGCTTACCAGAACACCGGAGCAACTATTGCCTTATTCGCAGAATAAAATAGACCATACCGAAGCGGGCGATAATCCGCTGTTATATCCCAGTAACAACTGGATTCAACAACTGATAAAAGACTATACCGCCAACCAGCGGTTTAATCTCAACGTTTCGGGTGGTGCGCCTAATGCGCAATATTATCTTTCCGGCACCTATAATGTGGATAACGGACTTTTAAAAGGCAATGAGCTGAACAGCTTCAGCAATAACATTAAGCTGCGTAACTATGCCATCAGAAGCAACGTTAACTTTAAGTTTACCAAAACTACCGAAGCTATCATCCGGCTTTATGGCCAGTTTGATGATTACAGCGGCCCGGTAGGTGGTTATGATGATAATGGCAATCGTATCAATGGTGGCCAGGTGGCTTTTCGCAGGGCTATATGGTCGAACCCGGTAATGTTCCCGGCGGTATATCCTGCTTCGTATATGCCTTTGGCCAAACACCCTTTGTTTGGCAATGCCTTAATACCGGGTACCAAAAGTTTGTATATCAACCCCTATGCTTCCACTATTTCGGGCTACCAGCAGTATAAAAGCAGTACCATGCTGGCGCAGGTAGAGTTAAAGCAGGATTTAAGCGTTATTGCCCAGGGGTTGAACATACGTGGTATGGCGTATACCAACCGCTATTCTTACTTCGATCTGGCGCGGCAATACAATCCGTTTTTCTATTCACCCAGTACCATTGATGGTAAGGGCATAGAAAAGCTGATTCCGTTAAACGATGGTTCCAGCACTTCTATAGGCGCTGTAGGCACCGAATACCTGAGCTATAACGAAGGCAATAAAGTATTGAACACTACCTTTTATGCCGAGGGGGCCATTAACTATAGCCGCCTGTTTAACAGCGTACATGCTGTGTCGGGTATGGTAATAGGCATTATGCGCAGTTATCAGACTGCGAATGCCGGCGACTTGCAGGCTTCCCTGCCGGGTCGTAACATGGGAGTATCGGGCCGTTTTACCTATGGATATGATAATCGTTATATGATGGAATTTAATTTCGGTTATAATGGGTCGGAACGTTTTTCGGCCAATAACCGTTTTGGACTGTTCCCCTCTGTAGGAGTGGGTTACAATATTTCCAGCGAACGCTTTTTTGAGCCACTTACCCCTGTAGTGTCGAGGTTAAAACTAAGGGCTACTTACGGCCTGGTGGGGAACGACCAGATTGGCGCAAGCTCGGACAGGTTCTTTTACATGAGCAATGTAAACATGAACAACAGCGGGTATGGCGCTCAGTTTGGGCAGGATTACCTGTATGGCCGTCCTGGTGTGAGCATTTCCCGTTATGCCAATGACCAGATTACCTGGGAGCTGAGCAAGCAAATAAACCTTGGTGCCGATATTACCCTGTTGCGTTCGCTGAACATTGTGATAGATGCTTACCGTCAAAACCGCAGCAATATTCTGATGCCACGTTCCTATGTACCTACCACTATGGGGCTGGAGGCGGGAGTGTCGGCGAATATTGGAAAGGTGGAAAGCAAGGGGGTAGATATTTCGGCCGACTTCAATAAAGAGCTGGGTAATAAATGGTGGATACAAACCCGGGCCAACTTTACCTATGCCTCTAATAAAATGACGGTGTACGACGAGCCGGTATGGGGCGATAACCTGTCGTATTTATACCGTGCCGGGCATAGTATCAAACAAACCTTTGGCTACCTGGCCGAGCGTTTATTTAACGATGATGCCGAAGCGGCCAACTCGCCTTTGCAAAGCTTTAGCAGTGTGCAAAAGGTGATGGGGGGCGATTTGAAGTATCATGATATGGATAAAGATGGCCGCATTACCAGCAATGATGTAATACCGCTGGGTTATCCTACTACGCCTGAAATAGTATATGGCTTTGGGTTTTCGGTAGGGCATGGGGCTTTGGATATCAGCGCTTTTTTCCAGGGATCGGCCCGTTCTTCTTTCTTTATCAATCCTGAAAACATTTCTCCTTTTGTAATTAATGGCGGCGCGCAAAATGGCTTGCTGGATGTGCTGGCTAAAAACCACTGGAGTGAAGACAATCGCAATAGCTATGCGTTGTGGCCAAGGCTCAGTAATTTTTTTGTAGCTAATAACAATCAAACTTCCAGCTGGTGGCTGCGTAATGGTAAGTTTTTACGCCTGAAAACAGTGGAAGTTGGTTTTAATGTGCCGCAGCACGTGTTGCGTAAATGGGGCATTGGCGCTACCCGCATTTATGCCAATGGCAGCAACCTGTATACGTTTTCTTCCTTTAAATTATGGGATGTGGAAATGGGGGGTAATGGCCTGGGGTATCCTTTGCAGCGTGTGTTTAACATTGGTGTAAACATGGCATTATAGCACCACTTCCCCTTGTTTATCTATAAATAGAATTGTTATGAAACATAAAATAATTGCTATAACCACTTTGCTGTTGCTGGTGCAGGTATTTTTTTCCTCCTGTAAAAAATACCTGAATGTGGTGCCTGATAATGTAGCCACTATTGATAACGCTTTTGCTTTGCGCATTGAAGCAGAAAAGTATTTGTTTACCTGTTATTCGTACCTGCCACAAGATGGCACGGCCACGGGTAATATTGGTTTTACCGGCGGTGATGAAATATGGTTGCCCAAAACACAGCTGGGTACTATCAGTGGCGCTACTTCGTGGTATATAGCGTTGGGTAACCAGAACGTAAACAACCCCTGGCAAAATCAATGGGATAATATTCCCAAGGCTATTCGTGTATGTAATACATTCCTGGAGAATGTTACAGACCTGAGTAAGGTACCTGATCTTACCCTGGATGAAAGAATGCGCTGGATAGGGGAGGTGCAATTTTTAAAGGCTTATTATCATTACGTGTTATTGCGCATGTATGGCCCTATACCTGTTACCGATAAAAATATCCCGGTATATGCTTCGCCTGATGAAGTAAAGGTAAGCCGTGTGCCTTTTGATTCGTGTGTAACCTATATCAGTAATCTGCTGGACAGTGCCGCCGTAAAGCTACCGGATATGATTACCGAAACCGCTAATGAATTAGGCCGTGTTACCAAACCTATTGCTTTATCTGTGAAAGCTAAACTGCTGGTAATGGCTGCCAGCCCTTTGTTTAATGGTAATGCCGATTATGCCGGATTTAAAAATAAAGATGGAGCCAGCATGTTTTCTGCCACCTACAGTGCTGCTAAATGGCAGCTGGCAGCCAGTGCCTGTAAGGCAGCAGTAGATGCTTGTGAAGGTGTAGGGATGAAGTTGTATGAGTTTCCGGGGGCAGCTATGACATTATCGGATACCACTAAGCGGCAAATGAGCATACGTAATGCTATTACCGAAAGATGGAACAGCGAAAGGGTATGGGGCTTAAGCAATAGCCTGGCCTGGGAATTACAGGCTATTTGCATGGGTGTGCTAGTGTCGGGCGGCAATTCCAAGTTGTCGTACGGGCAGTTTGCGGCTCCTTTAAAAATGGCGCAGCTGTTTTATACTAAAAACGGAGTGCCTATTAATGAGGATAAAACGCTGGACTTTAGCAATCTGTCACAGTTGCGCATAGGCACACACGACGAGCGGTTTTATATAGGAGAAAATTATACTACTGCCCGTCTGAACTTTGACAGGGAGCCACGTTTTTATGCCGACCTGGGTTTTGATGGTGGTGTATGGTATATGTATAATAGTCCTACCGGCACCGATGAAGGCACTTATGTAATGCAGGCCAAGTTTACGCAGTTTGGTAATAATGGTACCGAAGGTTTTTATAACGAAACGGGTTACTTTATTAAGAAGCTGGTAGACTGGAATTTTTCTGCTACCAATTCAGCCTCTTCTGTCCGGTTTTATGAATGGCCCGAGGTGCGGCTGGCCGATCTGTACCTGCTGTATGCAGAAGCATTGAACGAAGCCAACGGCGCGCCGGTAGCCGAAGAGTTCACTTACCTGAATAAGATACGTGCCCGTGCGGGTATTCCTGCTATTGAAGAAGCATGGACCAACTTCTCTAACAACCCCACCAAATTCACCACTAAAGAGGGCATGCGGGCTATTATTAAACAAGAGCGTGGTATAGAGCTGGCTTTTGAAGGCAGCCGCTTCTGGGATTTACGTCGCTGGAAAGATGCGGTGCAACTGTTAAACCAGCCTATTACCGGGTGGAGTATTTATCAAAGCACTGCGCTTTCGTATTACCAGCCGCGTGCTGTTTACCAGCAACAGTTTGTGGCGCCACGCGATTATCTGTGGCCCATCAAACAGTACAACTTTACCGTAAATCCCAACCTGGTGCAAAACCCGGGCTGGTAATGTGCATTCATTTAAAACGAGGTTACATGAAAAAGGTATTATTCTTATCCACTTATATATACATACTACTGGCTTGCGCAGTAACGGCCTGTAAGGAAGATGTACAAAAGCCGCTCAACAGCAGCAGCGGTACGCCGGGCAAAGTGAGCAACATTGGTATTGTAAACGAGAATGGGCAGGCTACGCTTACCTATACTTTGCCTGGCAATCCCGACCTGGCTTATGTGAAAGCCGTATATGATTTGCGCTCGGGGGTAAAAAGGGAAGTAAAAGCTTCGCAGTATACCAACACCCTGGTGGTGGATGGCTTTGGCGATACGTTGCCACACGTGATTACATTGTATGCAGTGAATAAATCTGAGGTAGCATCAGAGCCGGTAGCCATTACGGTGAAGCCGTTGGAAAACCCGATATGGGCGGTGTACCGCAATTTAAAAGTGCTGGCCGATTTTGCCGGCGTGCGGATTATTTCTAAAAACCCGGTGCGCGCCAATGTGTCTATTATAGCTATGGTAGATACTACGTATGAGTATGTGTTACTGAGAGGTATTTATACTTCTACCGATTCTATTAACCAGCCTATCCGGGGTTTAAGTATTAAAGCCACCAAGCTGGCGGTGTTTGTGCGCGACCGTTTTTTAAACAGCACTGATACGTTGTTTACTACACTCACGCCCTTGTATGAAGCGGCTTTGCCTAAAAGCAATTATAAAACCATGACACCGGTAATATGGCCGGGCGATGCACCCATGACCAATTCGTCGTCAGGTACTGCCGGGGTAGGCATTCCTAAAATATGGGATGGAGATATCATTAACTGGCCCAGTTGTTTGGCTGGTACGCCTACCAACCTGGCCCCGCAAAGTTTTACGTTCGACCTGGGGCAGCTGGCGCAACTCAGCCGCATTGTGATATGGGATTACCCCGAATATCTGAACAACGGCCGTATTTATTACTACCGGGGGTGTATGAAGCGTTTTGAGGTATGGGGCTCGGCCAATCCTGCTACGGATGGCAGCTGGGATAGCTGGACTTTGCTGGGCGAGTTTACCGAGGTAAAACCTTCGGGCAGCGCCTATGGCATACAAACCACAGAAGATTACGATATGGCTTATGCAGGCTTTAGCTGGGACTTTCGCATTGATGTGCCTAAAATGCGCTACCTGCGTGTGCGGTGTAAAGAAAACTGGGTAGGCACCACGTTTCCCATGATATCGGAAGTGCAGGTGTATGGCGATGCCCGTTAATAACTGCCTATTTGTTGATGCTAAAAACAGTAAGATGAAAAAGAATTATTCTACCGGGATATACCTGCTGCTGCTGGCCTTTGTGTGCCTGCAGTTAGCAGCCTGTTCTAAAATGGATGAATACCGCAAGTATGCCGAAGGCGGGGAAATAGCCTATGCGGGAAAATTAGATTCCTTAAAAATATACTCCGGCCGTAACCGGGTGCTGGTAAAGGGCTTGTTTATAGCCGATCCGAATATTGTGTCGTGTAAAATATACTGGGATAGCCGTAAAGATTCGGTGCTGGTGCCGGTGGCCAGAACCCATGGGGTAGATACCTTATCGCAGTTGATTGAAAACCTGGAAGAAGGCGTGCATAGTTTTGAAGTAGTTACCTACGATACCTTTCAGCGTAAATCGGTAATAGTGAATGGTACGGGTACGGCGTATGGCGAGCGTTACCAGGCGTTTTTAATTAACCGGCCTGTTAACAACAGCGAGCTGGATGGGAGTGCCAAAACTTCTGTCTCATGGGGCGGTATGGATTTAACCAGCGGGGTGTTTGCCAGCGATGTCACCTTCACCGATACTTTTGGCGTGCTGCAAACCGTTCGGGTGCCTATTGCTATTGTTGATACGGTGTTAAAGCCTTATAAGTATGGCACCACCTTTACCTACCGCACACTGTTTTTACCCGATAGCTTAAGCATTGATACTTTTTACACCGGCTATCAAACGGTGAATGTGTTAATGAATGTAACCAAACAATACCTGGCCAATACGGGCGGCCCGTTCAACTATTCTTCGTGGGATGCCAAGCGCTGGGGCATACTGGCCAACTGGACCACCAACAGCCCGGTGAAAAATGCATCGGGGTATGGAGGTTACGAGCTGCGGTCGAATGTGGGCGTGTTGTCGTTTGAAGCAGGCTGGGGCTTGCCCAATGTAACGGAAGGAAAAATATACCAGACGGTAACCCTGCCCCCAGGTAAATATGTATTTGAGGCGGTAGTGGATGCCTGTAGCAGTTCGGGCGCCATGTATGTGGTTGCGGCCCTGGGCACTGCCTTACCTGATATCACTACTTTCACCGCCAGCCCGCCACTGGGCAATATTGCCTTTGTTACACCCGGTACCAAGCAGGTGTCTTTCACCCTGCCGGATGAGCAGGTGGTGACATTGGGCCTGGCGGCCACACTCGCCGGCAATAGCTCTACCGGGCAGTACTGTAAGGTGACTGCTGTGCGGTTGAAGTTTTTGAAACTGGAATAATAAGCCCCTCTTTTTTGTTGATTTGCCCCCTTTACACGCGGTGAAATAGCAGTTGCTTTACGCCACTGGTAAAGGGGGCTCTATTGTATTACCTAAACGATGAGCAGATGAACCAGGCGACTAATAGCATAGTGGCTGCCTTTGTATGTGCCTGTGCCTGCTTTGGGCATATAGGGCATGCAACAGCCCAAACGGGAATAACGTATTATGTAGATGCGGCAGCTGGCAACGATGCCTGTAAGGGCACGGATAAAAAGCAGGCCTGGAAAACCCTGAACAGGGTAAATGCCCACCGGTTTGCAGCAGGAGATAGCCTGTTGTTGAAAGCTGGTGAGGTGTTTGAAGGCTGTTTGCAGCCGAAGCGGAGCGATAAAGTGGCCAACGGGTTGCCGGGAGTAATTACCATAGCCAGTTATGGTCCGGGAGCAAAGCCAGAGATAAGGGCAGCTGGTAAAAGTGTAGCGGCCATTCATTTGTATAACACACAGGGTTGGCAGGTGATGAATCTGGCGGTTTCCAATACCGGAACAGAACGGGCGCCAGGCCGTTGTGGTGTGTGGGTAGAATTAAATAACTATGGTGTAGCCCGCCATATACGCCTGCAACAACTGGAGGTGAAAGAGGTAAACGGCAGCCTGGTAAAAAACAAAGGTGGCGGGGCAGGGATTATAGTGAGTAATACAGGTAAGCAAACGCCTTCGTGGTATGAAGATGTATGGATTGAGCATTGCGTTATCAGCAACTGTGCCCGCAACGGCATACTGATCAATGGTAACTGGGAGCGGCATGCGTGGCTGCCCAATAAGCAGGTGGTGATACGGGGTAATGTGATAGAGGGGGTACCAGGCGATGGCATTGTACCCACCGGATGCGATAGTGCCCTGGTGGAATATAACCGCATGAAAAACTGCCCGCGTTTGCTGCCCGATGGCGAAGCAGCGGCGGGTATATGGCCCTGGAGTTGCGATAACACGGTGATACAGTATAACGAAGTAAGCGACCATAAAGCGCCCTGGGACGGGCAGGGATTTGATGCAGACTGGAATTGTAACAACACGGTGATACAATACAACTATAGCCATGATAATGAAGGGGGCTTTTTGCTGATATGTGATGATGGCGGGGTAAAGCACCCGGTGAGTGCAGGCAATACCGGAACAGTGGTGCGTTATAACATCAGCATTAATGATGGGTTCAGAAGCACGGGCAGGCATGCCGGTTTTTCGCCGCTGATACATGTGCCGGGGCCGGTAAAAAATGCGCGCATTTACAATAACCTGGTGGTGCGTAAACAGCGGGCTGGCAGTAAACTGGATAGCAACTTTATTGCTTTTGATAACTGGGGTGGTTTTGCGGCCGATGTGTTGCTGGCAAATAATATGTTTTGTTTACAGGAAGGCACGGGGGTGAAATATGGCAATAGTTCTTTAATTCGATTTTGTAATAATATGTATTACGGTTTATTTCCTATTTTGCCGGAAGATAGTTTTGCCATTATCCAGCCGCCTGCTTTTGTTACGGAAGATGTTTTTGCAGGTAACCAACCTGCTGCTTTCCGGCTAAAAGATACTGCATCCTGCGCAGGACATGGCATACCTATCGGGAACAAACCATTGAAAGATTATTTTGGAAATTGGATTGGCATTGGCGAAAAGCCTTCAGTGGGTATACAGCAATGCAATCGTTAAACCAATACTATGCGAAAGATCAGTTTGCTTGCAGCAGGGTTACTAAGTATGATGAGCTGGGGAAGTAATGCCGGCATGGCTCAGAAAGTAAAGAAAGACAAAGCGTTGTTACAGCAGATAGACAAAAACCTGTCTAATGGAGTAGCACAATACCGGGTGCTAAAGCAAAACACTCCGGCAGGCCGCTTTCCTAAAACCTGGCATAGCAATAAACAAAGTGCCGAAACCTCTACCAGTGAATGGTGGTGCAGTGGTTTTTATCCCGGCACTTTATTGTACCTGTATAAAGCTACCGGCGACACCGCTTCTTACAATGAAGCATTGCTTCGTTTACAGTCACTGGAAAAAGAACAGTACAACACTACTACGCACGACCTGGGTTTTATGATGTTTTGCAGTTTTGGTAATGCCAACTATGTACAGCCCCGGGAAAAATATAAACAGATACTCATCAACAGCGCCAAATCGCTGGCCAGCCGTTTTAACCCGGTTACGGGTTGTATTAAATCGTGGGACTCAAAGCCGGGCGACTTCCTGGTGATCATTGATAACATGATGAACCTGGAATTGCTGTTTTGGGCCACGCATGTAACAGGCGATTCTTCTTTTTACCAGATAGCGGTAACGCATGCCAACACTACTATGAAAAACCATTTTCGCCACGATTACAGCTCGTACCATGTAGTTAACTACAATGCAGAAACCGGTGCGGTAAAGGAAAAGAAAACAGCACAGGGGAATGCGGATTCTTCGGCCTGGGCCCGCGGACAGGCCTGGGGTTTATATGGCTATACGGTAATGTATCGCGAAACACACGATCGTAAATACCTGGACCAGGCCAATCATATTGCTTCTTTTATACTGAACCATCCGAATATGCCCGCCGATAAAATTCCTTACTGGGATTTTAATGCACCTGGCATTCCCTATGCCTTGCGTGATGCTTCTGCCGCCAGCGTGATGGCTTCGGCATTTTTAGAATTAAGCAAGTACGTGCCGGCCAAAACAGGCAGCGGATATGTACATACAGCGGAAACCATGTTGCGCGGCTTGTCTTCTTCGCATTACCAGGCTACCGGTGGCGCTAATGGTGGATATATGATTCAGCATTGTGTAGGGCATATGCCTAACAAAACCGAGATAGATGTGCCACTTACTTATGCCGATTATTATTTTGTAGAAGCCATGTTACGTTATAAAGCATTATGAGAAAGCGAGGAATAGGCTTGCTGTGTGCAGCCACGCTGTGTTATGGCATAGGTGCTATAGCCCAGCAAAAAGCGCAATTGATACCAGTGGCCGATGGATGGGCTGCCAACTCGGTGAATGCGGTGATTTTTAGAAAGAATGCCTTAACTACTTATAAGGATACGCAGTTTATTGCTTTTTATAATGTGAATAAACAGGTGGTGCTGGGTAAAAGAAAGCTGGGGAAAAGCCAATGGATATTACATACCACCGCTTTTACCGGTAATGCCAGTGATGCACATAATGCCATTAGCATTATGACCGATGGTAAGGGGTATTTGCACCTGTCGTGGGATCATCATAACAATGTGTTACACTATACGCGTAGTGTTGCGCCTGGTGCTTTGCAAATGGAAGCGCCTATGGTTATGACAGGTAAGCACGAACAAAAAGTAGCGTACCCTGAGTTTTATAAGTTACCCGGCGGCAACCTGCTTTTTTTATACCGCGATGGCGCATCAGGCAATGGTAACCTGGTAGTGAATACATATGATATAGCTACCCGCCAGTGGGTGCAGTTACAGGATAACCTGATAGATGGGGAAGGCAAAAGAAATGCCTACTGCCAAACAACGGTAGATGCAAAGGGCGCTATACATATTTCGTGGGTATGGCGAGAATCGCCGGATGTGGCCACTAATCACGATATGTGTTATGCCCGCAGCACAGATGGGGGTATCACCTGGGAAAAAACAACGGGTGAAAAATATACACTGCCCATTACTGCTGCTACCGCAGAATATGCCTGCCGCATTCCGCAGCAAAGCGAGCTGATTAATCAAACTGCCATGTATGCCGATGAAAAGGGCAACCCTTATATTGCCACTTACTGGAAGCCAGCAGGCACGCAGGTGCCACAGTTTCAGCTGGTGTATTATCACCAGGGTCAATGGCACAGCAGTATCATTACCCGCCGCATTACCTCTTTTAGTTTAAGTGGCACGGGCACCAAAAAAATACCGGTGTCGCGTCCGCAGGTAGTGGTCAATAATAAAGGCAAACAGGTAAGCGCCTGTGTGATATTCCGTGATGCGGAAAGGGGAAGTAAAATTTCGGTAGCTACCTGTAAAAACATAGCCCGTTCGCAGTGGGAGATAAAAGATATTTACGAAGCATCGGTAGACCAATGGGAGCCTTTGTATGATACAGATGTGTGGCACACCAAAGGGTTACTGCATTTGTTTGTGCAACAGGTGGCGCAGGGAGATGGAGAGAAAACCGAAAATGTGCCGCCCAGACCGGTAAGCGTGCTGGAGTGGAAACCTGTTTTTTAGTGTTTATTATTACATTTACCTTCCATTTAATACTGAACAATGAACCCCTTATCCCGTGTTGTAACCGCTGCATTGCTGGCTGGTGTAAGTATGATACCTGCCGGGGCGCAACAACGAACCTCCGCAACAAAAGCCTATAACCCGCTGGTGCCAGATAATATTGCCGACCCTTCGCTGGTAATGTTTAAAGATACTTTTTACCTGTATGCCACTACCGATGTGGATGCCGGCCTGGCTAAAGGCGGCACGCCGGTAGTGTGGAAGTCAACCGATTTTATTCACTGGCATTTTGATGGCCCTTTAACCCTGCCAGGGTTGGATTGGGATAAGCCTTATGCTTTCACCGATGCCAAAGGAAAGGAAAAAACAGGCTATTTCCGTTATTGGGCGCCTGGGAAAGCCGTGTATAAAAACGGGAAGTATTACCTGTTTCCTACCATTGTTACACCCGATGATAAGGTGGGTACTTATACAGTGGTGGCAGATAATCCTGCTGGTCCGTTTGCTTTTACCAATGGCACAGGTATTTATTTTAACCAGCCCGATAAAGCTGCTGAGCAAACGAAGCCGGTAGCAGATGATATAGATGGTGAGCCTTTTGTAGAGGAGGATGGCAAAGCCTATCTCTATTGGCGCAGGCGTTTTGCATCGGCCTTGCAGGATGATTTGCTTACCAGGCAGGGGGATGTGGTAAGTATCCCAACTAAGCTGCAAGGCTACTCCGAGGGGCCGGGCCTGTTTAAAAGAAAAGGCATTTACTATTACTTCTACACTTTATCGGGCCACGCCAGTTATTGCAATGGGTATATGATCAGTCGTAAAAGTCCGTTAAGCGCTTTTGAAGTGCCGGCAGGTAAAAACATCTTTATCCGCTCTGATACTGCCACCGGCATCTGGGGGCCGGGGCATGGCAACGTGTTTCAGTTTCCGGGCACGGATGAGTTTATTTTCCTGTACCTGGAATATGGCGAAGGGGGTACTACCCGCCAGGTGTTTGCCAACCGCATGCAGTTTAATGCAGATGGTACTATAAAGCCTATGCAGGTAGATGGCAAGGGAGTGTGGTGGAGCAGATATAAGGTGAGACCGCGGTTGAATAAAGCGGCCAAAGCGGTGATCACCGCATCGGGCTATAGAAAAGAAAAAGTAGTGACCACTAAAATAGAAGCTGATCCGGAAGGAGGCGAAGGTGCTTTTAAAGGTGTAAAGGAAATCAGCCGAACTTTTACCTATACACCTGCTAATGCGGCGGATGGCAGTAACGGAACACGCTGGTGGGCAGATACTGCCGATAAAGCGCCCTGGATTCAGTTTGATTTAGGTAAAACGCAAACGGTTAATTCCTGCGAAATGTATTTTGTATTTCCTACCTATGGCAATAGCTGGATAATGGAGAAATCGGTGGATGGCATTCACTGGACCGTGTGTGGTACACAGCCAGAGCAGAAAGTGTGCAGCCCGCATGTGGTGAATGCTATTGGCAAGGCGCGTTATATACGTATTAAAATAACCGGTGGCGCTGCTGGCTTATGGGAGTGTAATATCTATTAAGCATTGCTTTTCCTGTTAAGGGTTACAATGCGGCGGATGTTTTCATCCATTTGAATAGCGGCTTTTTCCAACAGTAATAAATATTCGGTACTGGCCTGGTAGTTATCTTCTTTGATCAGGCTAAGAATGCCCAGTATAGACGTAAGCGGGCCACGAACCTGATGCGACTGTATCTGGGCAATTTCTTTCAGCTTTTCGTTTTGCACCAGTAGCTTTTGTTCGTTCTGTTTGCGGCTGGTAATGTCTGTGGCGTTAAAAGCCACGCCTACAATATCTCCTTTGCTGCTGCGTACAGGAGAGTACACCACATCCCACCAGGTTTCTACTCCGCCATCGTAATTCAATTGCCTTTCGCCATATACTCTTTCGCCACTGAGTGCTCTGTTAAAGCTGTTGATAAGGCTGCTGATAGAAGAGGGAGGGGAGTAGTGAATAATGTTTTCGCCTTGTTGCAAACCTTTGCCTATGGCAAATTTTACAAATTCGTTGGCGGCTGCATTGAACGCCAGTATTTCCATCTGCGTATTTACCAGTATCTGAAAGGTGGGCGAGTTGTCCAGTACAGAGCGAAGGGAAAAAGCAGCTTCGGCCATTTCTTCTTTACATCCTATGATATATTGTAAGTGAATAGCATTGTTCATAATCTCCATTGCCTGACGGGCAATGGCTTGCAGGCTTACTACTTCTTGTGGTGTTAATTGCCGCGTGGTGGTATCCATAATGCAAAGACTGCCTATAATATAGCCTTCTGCGGTGGTAAGCGGTATGCCGGCATAAAAAGGTAAGGGGGCATAGGTTTGTGTAAAGGGGTGATGGGGTGGCAATCCTTTATTACTGATAAGTATTGTTTGCTGTTGTATTATTTGCACACAAGGCGAAAGCTCTTTGGCAATAGTTGTGAGGATGCAACCTTGTGAAGCAATCAGGTATTGTTGCGCATCATCGATGATGGAAAGGAATACCACAGGGGCACCTGTGATAGAAGCAGCTAACACCACCATTTCCTGTAACTCGTTTTGCCAGTTGTGTTTTCCGTGGCGATATATTTTTACCGCCTGAAGGCGTAATTGTTCCTCTCTTTCGGCTGTGTTTGCTGAAAGCTTTTCTGCCATGTGCCTGTAGAATTAAAGCCGCAAAATAACTACTTCAAGCGGAAGGGGTGATTCTCTTAAACTTATTTTAAGGATTCTGCCTTTATTATAATCCATCTTAAATTATGGCCTAACTACTGTTTGCTAATTCATAGGAGCGCGTTTACGTGCAATAGTGTCTGTCATAACCTTGTTTCTGTTGATGGTATCTCCCTGGCCTATAGTGTCTTGCTGTATGGTATGATCGCCTGGAGGAAGAGAATCGGATGGTACCTGGTTGCTATTATTATTGCCACAGCTGGTAGTAAATGCTACAACCAGCAACAGGACTGCTATCTGTTTCATAATGGTAAGTTTTATTCTATACCAGGTTCAATTATCCTGCCAGTTCGTTACCGGGCAGGTTGTTTTTCGGGCAGGTATTTCCAGTAACGCAGGGGCATGTGCCTGATATGCAGGGCGGTATTTTTTCGGGCAGCAATATTTACATGCGCAAAGTATTGTTGCCATAAATGCTGGTACTGTTCTTCTTTTTCATCGTAAGCGGCAGCAATATTCCTGCCTTGTTGCAGGGAGGTGTTAAAATCCATTTCAATGGCGGTTACAGTGGTTAAATCGTAGTAGATGCCATATTTTCTGCGGGCATCGTAGATCATCCATTGCTGATCGGCATATCTTTTTTCAAAATGCTCGCTTATCAGGGGAAGTACATTAAAGTCGGGTTCTACTACGGCGTAGTATAGCTGGTCTTTAGTAAGGTGAAAGCGCACAAAAGCTTCCATACGGTGCTTTTCGCGGTGCACCTTTTGTGCAGTCTGATGCACGGCCAGCACAGCCGGATGACTAAAGTTTTTTTCTACTGCGGCCTGTTGGGCAAAAGCATATTGCATATACGTAAGCAGGATTTGAGGCATGGTATCCTGTTCTGATAAAAACGCTTTATACAGTTGCTGCCGGGCTTCGGGGGAGATATAGCGCAATAAGCCGTTCCATACGCGTTGTGCCTGGGCGGTGTGGGTAATCACTTCCTGCCGGTTCCCAAACAGGGGCAAGGGCTGTTGTGGGGTAACTAGTTGTACCTGTTGCAGTTTGTATTCAAACACGGTAAATACTGCTGATAACAATCCCTGAAAGCTGCCGTCAAATACGAGTGTGTGCATAGTTTAAAAGAGGGTAAGCTGTGGTGAAAAATTGGGTTGGTACTTGCTATGCTGCATGGCCAGTATCTGCTGTTTTATTTGCAGGGGGGTGTAGTCTTTTACCAGGGTGCCGGGACCTTTACAGGTGATAAAGTATTTAGCCCTGTTATAAGCAATGCCTATTTTTTGCAAATGATCGTGGGTAAGCAGGTTAAAACGCCGGGCTGCAACTATTTTGTGCGCCGAGCCTACGCCAATGCCAGGCACACGCATGATCAGTTCTACATCAGCTTTATTAACGTCTAAAGGAAATACATGCAGGTTGCGTAATGCCCAGCTTAGTTTGGGGTCTATATCCATATCCAGGTGCGGATGATCGGGGGCTACCAGTTCGCCGGCTGCAAAGCCGTAAAACCGCATTAGCCAATCTGCCTGGTACAGGCGGTTTTCGCGTATCATAGGCACGGGTGTGCCAATAGCCGGCAGGCGGTTATCGTTGCTGATAGGCACATAGCCGGAGTAGTATACCCGCTTTAACTGCATCTTTTTATAGAAATAGTTGGCCATCAGCAGCACCTGCATATCGTTTTCGGGCGTGGCCCCAATTACCATCTGGGTGCTTTGGCCGGCAGGGGCAAACAGGGGCAGGTGCCGGCTGGTTTTCTTTTCTTCCTGGTGTTGCAGAATCTGGGTTTTCAGATAGTGCATAGGTTGCAACATGTCCTGCCTGTTTTTTTCAGGGGCCAGCAATTGCAGGCTTTGTTCCGTAGGCATTTCTACGTTCACGCTTAGCCTGTCCGCATACAGCCCGGCCTGCCTCATCAGTTCATTGCTGGCGCCCGGAATGGCTTTCAGGTGAATGTAGCCGTGAAAGTTGTGTTCGGTGCGTAGTTTTTTAGCAATCAGTACCAGTCTTTCCATGGTATAGTCGGCATTTTTAAAGATGCCGGAGCTTAAAAACAGCCCTTCGATATAGTTGCGCCGGTAAAAATTAATGGTAAGCTCTACCACTTCGTCTACGGTAAAAGCGGCTCTTTTTACGTCGTTGCTACTGCGGCTTACGCAGTAGGCGCAATTAAAAATACAGTAATTGGTCAATAGTATTTTTAACAGCGAAACGCAGCGCCCGTCTTCGGTGTAGGCATGGCAAATGCCCATGCCGCCGGCCGCATTGCCCAGCCCTTTGTTCACATTTTCGCGTTTGCTTCCGCTGGAAGAACAGCTCACATCATACTTGGCAGCATCGGCCAATATGCTCAATTTTTCACTGATCCGGTCGTTCATATGCTAAAAATACTAAAAAGTGTAGCATTTGGATTGCTTATCTTTGCTACATGTTAGAAATGCCTGTTACCATTCGGGTGCCATTGCCGGAAGAAATGGCACATCGTGTTGATATAGAGGAGCTGTTAGCCAGGCGCAAACTGGCCCCTATAGAAGAAGGTTTTGTGTACACTGCCAATGAAACGCAGCAATTGCCCTTTACATTTTATGCTGCTATTAATGTCAATAATTCCCGTTTATGGGAAGTGTTTACTGCCTTATCGCAATTGTTTCCGGATGAGGAGTTGAGTTGTGTATATGGATTGTATGAAGAAGAACCGGTTACTACAGATTATTTTCCCAAACAGCAGGTAATGGCACAGCTGCAGAAATATGCTACAGAGCTGGCAAAAGATGCGATGCTGGAGTTTGGCCTGTTGCTGCATACCAAAGCGCAGTTGGTAGAATTGTTTGTTACAGAGAGTAAGTATATCAAGTTTTGGGGAAGTGATAAGGCGGCTTTTGTGCAGCTGATGCTGGACTTAGGTATTCCACAAAAAACAAAGCTGGCCTTTATTGATGAGTATCCTAAAATAACAGAGCCTTTGCGCAGGTTTGTGCCCAATGCGCAGCTGCCACAAACAGTGGTGTATGGGTTAGACAGGGCTTTTGGTGTAGACAGAAGTGCTTTATAACTATATCAGCAGTTGCTTGTAACTTTTGCTATACATTTATAGCCTGAAAATCCAAATCCGGCATAATGACATTAGACGAAAGATTGCAGCATTCTGAGACGCGTATATTTAAAGCAGTATTCCCTGGCACTACCAATCACTACGATACTTTATTTGGTGGTACGGCTATGATGTTGATGGACGAAGTGGCTTTTATTACTGCTACGCGTTTTAGCCGCAAAAGAATGGTGACTATCTCCAGCGACCGTATCAACTTTACCAAACCTATTCCGGCAGGTACTATTATAGAGCTGGTAGGAAAGGTTACAGATGTTGGCAACACCAGCATGAAAGTATCCGTGGAAATTTACATTGAAGAGATGTATTCTTTTGAAAGAGAGAAAGCCATTACCGGTACGTTTACGTTTGTAGCTATTGATGAGCATAAGCATCCCGTTAAAGTATTAGAATAAACAGCGTGCAGGGGCTTGTTTATACCCCTGTTGTTTCCTGTACTAACTGTTGCATAAACTGTGTAAGCACTGCTGCCAGTTGTGTGGCCAGTTGTTTGCCGGTAGCCGTATTCATTTTGCCGGGCAATTGTAGCAACTTTACCTGGAAATGGTCCAGCGCATAGGTGGTATCATTTAAAGGCCTGTGCTGTGCCAGTGGATCGGTGGGGTGAAACATTTGTGTGTGCAGCATCCCTGCGGTGTAAAAAGTGCGTGCAATGCCTATGGCACCCAGTGCTTCCATACGGTCGGCATCCTGCAAAATGGCTGCTTCGTAGGTTTCGGTGGCAATAGCTGCGGAGAAACTATGTGCATGTATGGCATGTTTCACACCAGCTATTTTATCGGCAGGATAATGGGCAAAGTGGTGTGTTAACAACTGTTCGGTTTTTTCGGCGCTTAGCAAAGAAGCTTTGTTACGATCAGGGCTGTTTTTAGGTACAGAAACCAGGTCGTGAAAATAACTCGCTGTTAATAATATCAGGGCATCTGCCTTATGGCCTTCTGCTTCATTAATAGTGCAGCAAGTGTTCCACACGCGTGTAAAGTGGCTGATGTTGTGAGACGCATCGTTGGTGGGGGCGTGCTGTGTAAGATATTGTATAAACAAAGCTTCCCATTGTTGAAGTGATATAGAAGACATAGTGCTATATAAATTAATCGTTACAAAAGTGATTAGTTTTTTTATTTCGCAAAGAAGTATTTACCTTGAATCAGCGAATAGAAATCAACCCTCCTTTCGATATGTCATTTTTTAAGAAATTGTTTGATGCACAAGAGCCTCCTGCTCCTATTGAACCTATTTTTCCTGGTGAAGACTTTGTGGAACTGGAATGTGAAACAGTTGACGGTCCTGCTGCTGCGTTTATTAACAAGGCTTACAATGGATATCCTAACAAGAGGTTATATGGTTACCAGGTGTTAGTAGAACTGGAAGCTATTTATACCGATGACGAAGGATATGCTACCGAAAATGACACGGTAAGATTAAATCGTGTAGAGCAGGATGTGATAGACTTTTTAAAGAGCAAACAGGTGGTGCACCTGGTGGGCCGTGTAAACAGGAAAAACTTTCGCGATTTACTCATTTATATTGATGAGCCCAGGCTGGAACAGGAAGAGGTGAACCAGTTTTGTGATGAAGTGATGAAGGAGAGAGGGATTAACTTTGCTATTGAAGAAGATGAGGAGTGGAATGCGGTAGGTGGTTTTTTAAATTAACAACTAACAACTTTTTTATACAACAAGGCCGGCCTTATGTAATAGGGCTGGCCTTTTTATGGGGGGTATAAGGTATAGTAACTCCCTTATTTAACCGGGTAGTTGTTGTTTTGTGGTGTAGCATCCATAAACAGCTTGCCATCCAGCTGAACCTGTTTTATTTTATCAGTAGCGGGAATGGTAATTTGTATTTGTGGCTGGTTGCTTTTCCAAACAGCTGGTGTTTGATGCAGACGCAGGGGCTGTGCATTTTTATAGGTAACCACTACATCAAAAGGAATGGGAAATCCACCTTTGTTTTGAATAGTAAGTACCGCTGAATCGCCCTTTTTTTCCACGTTTTGCAATACGAGGTCGATATAATTATTGCTGAAGAACCAGCTGTTCCAAAACCAATCCAGGTTTTGCCCACAGGCATCATTGATGGAGTAAAAGAAATCCCACGGAATAGGGTGTTTGCCATTCCAGCGGCTCATATAGCTGTGCAGGGCCTTTTTAAACGCGGCATCGCCCAGCATATCTTTTAAAGCCAGGTAGGCCAGGGAAGGCTTGCCGTAGGCATTGTTGCCATAGCCCACGCCACTGAGTTGTGACGACATGGATATGATAGGTTGATCTTCTTCGGTAGAAGGATCGTTGATATACCGTACCACACGAAACTGCTTATAAAACTCGTCTGCTTTTTCCTGGCCTTTTTCGGCAATGCCAATCAGGTATTCAAAGGTGGTAGCCCAGCCTTCATCCATAAAAGCATAGCGTGTTTCGTTAATGCCCATATAGAAAGGAAAATACGTGTGTGCAATTTCATGGTCCTGCACCAGTTGCGAAAAACCCACATCATCCGTAGTAGCATCATTCACCATCATAGGATATTCCATATCGGCGTAGCCCTGAAAAGCGGTCATTTTAGAAAAAGGATACGGAACGCCCGGCCATTGATGCGAAAACCAGTTAAGGGCGTAGCGGCCATTGGCTACCGAATAACGGAAGTCTTTGGCAGTATCGTTATAAGCGGCCTGTACGCTGGATCGGCGTTTAGTGCTACTGTCTACTACTACGCTGGAGGCATCCCATACATAATGATCGCTTACGCCATAGGTAACATCTGCAATATGGCTGGCTTTCATTTTCCAGGTATTCCAGTCGTTTTGTTGCGTAACACGATGCTGTTGCATATCCTGGAAGGTGGCCATATGGGTTATTTCATCTGACAGATACGAAGCGGCCAGTTTTTTAGCTACTTCGGGTTGCAGCACTTCTCCGGGGTTTACCAGGTCGCCGGTGCCCCATACCACAAAATTCTTAGGGGCTTTGATAGAGACTTCGTAGTCGTTGAAGTCGCTGTAAAACTCTACGCGATCGGTATGCTCAATTCTGTCCCAGCCATTATAATCGTCGTAAACGGAAATACGGGGATAAAAATACGCAAGATAGAAGGTTGTGCTGTCAATCATCCCCTCCCGGCCACTTTCTACCGACATATCATAATGCCAGGCAATGTGCAGGCGGGCTGTTTCTTTAGGATATAATGCTTTGGCCAGCGATACATTGGCCACGGTGCCTACATCGTTGTTAAAATTGATGGCCCTGTTGCCTACGTAAAAGGTGTCGATGATAACGCCTTTGCTTAGAAAATCATGGCTGATATAGCCTGAACGTGGCGACTGCGGCTTGTGCAGGTTGCAAATTAGCCGGATGGCCAGTGAGTACAGTGTGTCGGGACTATTGTTGATGTAGTCGATGTTTTCACTGCCGTATATCGTTTTATTGGGTGGGTTAACGGTAAGGGATATATCGTACTTCCCTTTGTTTTGCCAGTATTTTTTGCCGGGTGCGCCGTTAGCTGCACGCGTGCCGGCATTATATGCATTTTGAATATTGCGGGGCTTATATAGTTCCTGTGCCTGAACTGTTGCCGTAAGTAAGCCGGCTGCCAGGCAGCCACTGAGTAATTTCAACATAACTAAAGCAGTAATTTAAAATGTGCCTTTAAAAATAAGTAAACCGCGTAAAACGGTTTTTCTTTTTGGCATAACTCTTGAATTTACATAGGTATAACCAAAAATATTTTTTTATGAAAAACATTTTAATTGCCGCAGGAATAGCGGGCGCTGCCGCCGCTGGTGTATTGTTGTATATGAGGAACCGCAATAAAACTTCTCAAACATTACATGATGTAGCTGATGCAGCCGGAGATGCCCATGAAGGCGTAAGAAGGTTCTTCAGAAAATCCAATAAAGAGGCTAAAAGAGAGGTTAACCACGCAATGGCTTAAGCTACTTTTTTCAAGCGTTTACAATTTAGTGAATGGGTGGTTTCTTCAGGAACCGCCCTTTTTCGCATTATATATATGTTAAAAAAATAGATGCCAGTATAGCGGCTGGCAAAGATTATCTTCGCGGGCCCTCTTTGCTGTGGCGTGGAGTATTTATGTAATTAAAAAGATTTGTGATTTTATGGCTATTCTCATTTTTTTTCTGGCACATTGGTTCTTATCCCTTTTCTGTCAAACCTTCTTCCTTCATCGATATGCATCGCACAAGATGTTCTCCATGAACAAGTTCTGGGAGCGTTTTTTCTATGGCTTTACCATTTTTACCCAAGGGGCTTCTTTCTTAAACCCAAGAGCCTATGCCATTATGCACAGGATGCACCATGCGTATAGCGACACCGAAAAAGACCCGCATTCTCCCCATTTTTTTAAAGATGTGTGGGAAATGACCATGAAAACCAAAGACATTTATCTGAATTACGCTAAACACAAAGTAGAACCGGATAAAGCTTTTCGTGGCAATTACCCCGAGTGGCCTTTGCTGGATAAAATAACCAACTACTGGAGCGTGCGTATTATGTTTGGCCTGGGCTATGTAGCCTTTTATTGCTTTTTTGCTACCCAGTGGTGGATGTTTTTATTATTACCAATCCACTTTTTCATGGGCCCCGTACATGGAGCTATTGTAAACTGGTGCGGTCATAAGTATGGTTATTCCAGTTTCGACAACCAGGATCATAGTAAAAACACGATACCGGTAGATATCTTTCTGATGGGTGAACTGATGCAGAATAACCACCATAAAAGCCCCAACAGTTTAAATTTTGCCAAAAAATGGTTTGAGTTTGATCCTACCTATCCGGTAATTGTGTTATTAGACCGGATGCGGATTATCCAGATAAAAAGATAAAGTATGATAACTTCTCTCAAATTGCTTTTCAGTGCCGTTTTGTTATTTATGTGTTACCAGGTTATTGACACTTCGCTGAAAAGTAATTTGTTTGAGGAATGGAACTACCTGGCAGGCATTCCCTGGATGCGCGCCACCCTTTGGGATTTTTACGCAAACGTGCTGGTGCTAAGTACCTGGGTTTGTTATAAAGAAACCTCCCTGTTACAAAAGATTTTCTGGATTGTATTATTTGCGGTTTTAGGCAGTATTGGAACCTGTGCCTACGTGTTGGTGCAACTGTTTAAATTAAAAGCAGGTGAGCCTGTTAAAAATATCTTCGCCGCTAATAACTAACCTATGCATTCCTTTTACTTTCCTGCTCTTATTTCCCTGGCAACTGTTTGCTGTGTAATGTTATGTGTATGGATATGGGCAACCCGTATATCCAATGCCGGTATAGTGGATGTGTTCTGGGCTTTTAACTTTACCATTATAGGTGTATTAATCTGGTGGCTGGCCCCTGGCGATGGGGTGCGTAAACTATGGGTGAGTGGCCTGGCCTGTTTATGGAGCCTGCGTTTAACCTGGCATTTAGGCAAGCGGGTTTTATGGCACCTGGGCGAAGAAGAGGGACGTTATAAACAGTTACGCTACGAATGGCGGAACCAGTTACTGCTGAAATTCTTCCTGTTTTTTCAGGCGCAGGCAGTAAGTAATATCTGGTTGGCAATTCCCTGGTTTATTATGGCAGCGAATGTGAAAGCCGGCATGTTTTTTACCGAATATGCAGGAGCGGCTATCTGGCTGCTGGCAATTGTGGGCGAAACGGTGGCTGATGCACAGCTGGCAGCTTTTAAAAAGAACCCGGCCAATAAAGGTAAAGTATGTAACAAAGGACTTTGGAATTACTCCCGTCATCCTAATTACTTTTTTCAGTTATTGATATGGATAGGAGTGTTTGTAATGGCTATAGGCAGCCCTTATGGATGGTTGGCTTTTATCAGTCCTGTATCTATCGGTTATCTCTTGTTTAAAGTAACCGGTATTCCTCTTACCGAAGAACAAAACCTCCGAAGCAAAGGCGATGCTTATCGTCAATATCAGCAAACTACCAGCGTATTTATTCCCTGGCGCAAGAAAAACTAACCTTCTCCTGTTCACGTATATGCTATACCTGAACCAGGAATTATGTGGTATAACTCATTACTTGAAAAAGATTATTTCCCTGACTCCCTTATCCGCACTGGCATACGCCGATTATTGAAACAGCGTTTACAGAATGAAAACAAAGGATGCACTGAGGTACAGCAACAGCATTTGCTACAGTTGATACAGGAGTTGAAAGACTCGCCTATTGCAGTGAATACAACAGATGCCAATGAGCAGCATTATGAAGTGCCTACGCGTTTTTATCAATATTGCCTGGGGCCACATTTAAAGTACAGCAGCGGGTATTGGAAAGAAGGTGTAACAGATATTCATACTTCAGAAAAAGACATGTTGCTGTTAACCTGCGATCGTGCGCAACTGCAGAACGGACAAGAGGTGCTGGAGCTGGGCTGTGGCTGGGGATCGTTGTCGTTGTTTATGGCTGTACGTTATCCGCAAAGCAGCTTTACGGTAGTGTCTAATTCGCGTACTCAGAAAATGCATATAGATGAGCAGGCGCGTTTACAAGGTATTACCAACCTTACAGTAGTTACGGCAGACATGAACCTGTTTACTACCGAACAGCGGTTTGATCGGGTGGTATCGGTGGAAATGTTTGAACACATGCGTAACTATGAAATGCTGATGCAGAAGGTGGCTTCATTTCTAAAGCCGGAAGGCAAGTTGTTTGTGCACATTTTTACGCATAAAAGTTATGCCTACAAGTTTGAGGTAATGGATGAGAGCGACTGGATGAGCAAGTATTTTTTTACCGGTGGCATTATGCCCAGTGATCACCTGCTTTTATATTTCAATCAACATGTATCTATCCAGGACCACTGGCATGTAAGCGGTTTGCATTATAGTAAAACGGCAGAAGCCTGGTTGCAAAATATGGACAGGCATAAAGCGGACATCATGCCGCTTTTTAAAGAAACCTACGGTAAAAAGAATGCGGTAAAGTGGTGGGTGTATTGGCGCATTTTTTTTATGAGCTGCTCGGAATTATGGAAATACAACAACGGGCAGGAGTGGATGGTGAGTCATTACCTGTTTCAAAAAAAATAAACTATGCTGCGAATGCTGATTGCAGTAGTGCTATTGTTGTTGTCGCTGCTGGTAGTAGTGAAGGCGCCCACTCACTTTTTATGGCAGCTATCGGTGGTGGTTACCTGTTATCCCTATGTTTTTATGTTGTTGAGCGCTGTTGTAGCTACCTGGGCATTTACCGGAGGAAAATGCCACCTGGTGGCTTTATGCATGAATGGTATGGCTTTTTGCCTGTATGCTTTGCCCATAGCAAACGCCTGTTATGCAGGAAAGGGGATTGCTGATGCGCTAACTGCTGTTTTTCCGGATAAGCAGCTGAATGCAACAAAAGCACAGCCTTTTAGTGGCATCCGTATGTTTACGGGGTTAAGCATTACCCCGGTATCTGCCAGTACCATTGTTTATGCCAATGCCGGTGATAAGGTGCTTACGTTTGATTATTATCCTTCTTATACAAAAGAGCCTTCTCCCGTAGTGATTGTGATTCATGGTGGTTCGTGGGAAAGCGGTGATAGCAAACAGTTGCCCGCGCTAAACAGCTTCCTGGCAAACAGGGGCTATAATGTAGCAGCTATCAATTACCGGCTGGCACCGCAATACCAGTTTCCGGCACCTGTAGAAGATACCAGGAAGGTAATAGCCTATATAAAAAAGCAGGCAGCAGTTTTACATGCCGATACCAATAATATAGTGCTGCTGGGACGTTCGGCCGGCGGGCAGGTGGCGCTGGTGGCTGCTTACAGTTTGCCTGACAACAGCATTAAGGGGGTGGTAGATTTATATGCACCAGCTGATATGGTTTGGGGTGGGCGGGTGAAAGTGAGTGATTGGGTATTAAATACTAATAGCATTTACAAAGGATATTTTGGCGGGGTGTATACACAGGTGCCGGAGGTGTTTAAAAAAGCATCGGCCTGTGAATATGTGAACAGGAAGTCGCCCCCTACTTTATTAATACATGGTGATATAGATCCGCTGGTGTCTTCTGTGCATAGTGTGCATTTATCCAACAGGCTTACCGCTTGTGGTGTACGTAATTATTTCTTACGAATGCCTTATGCCACGCATGGGTGCGATTATAATATCAACAGTCCGGCAGGGCAATTAACTGCTTATGCGGTAGAACATTTTATTCACTCAGTAACCCAATAACCCCATTGGAATGGAAAAGTTAGCTATTATAGGAACAGGTATTGCAGGCATGGGATGTGCACATCACCTGCAACACAAATACGATATTACCCTGTTTGAGCAGAATGATTATGTGGGTGGGCACACAAATACTATTTCGGTAGAAGAGAATGGCAGGCCTGTTTATATAGACACGGGTTTTATGGTATTTAATTATGCCACCTATCCGCACCTTTGTGGTTTGTTTGAAGATATTCAGGCGCCTGTAAAAAAAACAGACATGTCTTTCAGTGTACAACATGTGCCTACCAGACTGGAATATTGTGGTTCGGGACTGAATGGTTTGTTTGCCCAACGCAGGAACCTGGTAAATGGTTCTTTTATAAAAATGCTCTGGCAAATAACCCGGTTTAATAAAGAGGCGATAGGCATACTGGATAACCCTGCCTATGAACAGTATTCACTGAAGGATTTTATAGAAGAACGCGGGTATGGAAAAGACATGTTGTGGAAGTACCTGGTACCTATGAGTTCGGCTGTGTGGAGTACGCCTATGGAGCTGATGCTGGATTTTCCGGCGCACACGCTGATTCGGTTTTTTAAAAACCACGGATTCTTAGGTTTACATACACAACACCAGTGGTATACTTTACACAATGGAAGCCAGGCTTACCGGAAACTGTTAATAGAGCCATTCCGGCATCGTATTCAACTGAACAATGCGGTGATAAATGTAAAACGGATGCAGGGCAAGGCCCTGGTGCAAACGGCCAATGGCCTCACCAGCACCTTTGATAAGGTTATATTTGCCTGTCATGCCGATCAGGCCCTTCGCCTGCTGGATAATCCTACCCCGCGCGAGCAATATCTGCTTAGCCGCTTTCAATACCAGTATAATAAGGCTACTGTGCATACTGATGAAAGCATTATGCCTTTGAACAGGCGTGTGTGGAGCAGTTGGAATTACCGGGTAGAAGAGCGGGATGGCAAACAGGTGCCTACCACTATTTACTGGATGAATCGTTTGCAGCAGGTGTCGGATACCCGTAATTATTTTGTATCCATTAATGCTTTGCCAGGTAGTATTGATGCCGGCAAAATTATCCGGGAAATAGATTATGAACATCCGTTGTTTGATGTGCCTGCTGTGATGGCGCAAAAGGAATTGCCGGGACTTAATGCAGATGGACCTTTATATTATTGTGGCAGTTATTTCCGCTATGGGTTTCATGAAGATGCTTATGCCAGTGCAGTATCACTCAGCAAACTGTTGAAGCATGAATAGCTGTTTGTATACTGCTTCGGTAATGCATCACCGGTTGCAACCTCAAAAGCACTGGTTCAGTTATAACGTGTATATGTTTTATATCGATCTGGATGAGTTGCCTGAGCTGTGCCGTAAATATTGGATGATAAGCCACAACCGGTTTAATTTTTTCAGTTTTCGCGAAAAAGAACATTTGCAATTGCCGGCCGATAAACCCGATACTACCCGTACTACCCGCGAACATATTACTGCATGGCTGCATGAAAACGGAATGGAACTGGGGGAGGGAAAGATTATGTTGCTTACCAACCTGAATGTATTGGGTTACAATTTTAATCCTGTTTCTTTTTACTACTGTTTTGACAGTAGTGGTATGCCTTTATGTTGTGTGGCGGAGGTGAGCAATACATTCCGGGAAATGAAACCTTATTTGCTGGGTCCAGATCAATTGGATAAAGGGGTGTTTACTTTGCGCACTGCCAAATATTTCTACGTATCGCCTTTTATAGATCATGATGTTGATTTTCATTTTCAACTGCGTATACCCGGCCGTAAGCTGGAGATTTCCATAGATGACTATAAAAACGGGCAGCGTTTTTTTATCACTCAACTTATGGGGGATAAAGTGCCGCTGGGCAACCGTGTGTTGTTATGGTATACCATCCGTTTTCCTTTTATTACGGGGAAAGTGATGCTGCTGATACTTTGGAATGCTTTATTGCTATGGCGTAAAAAAATACCCTGGCATTCCAAGGCCGCAAACCAGCATTTACAGAAAAACGTATATAAAAAACATATACCCCGATAAACAATTTCATCATCAGCATCTTATCAGTATGTCGTCTACAGCGTTGGCCAGTATCCTGACCCAGAGAAGTTTTTACGAAAAAATATTGCTTTCCTTATTAGCAAAAATGAATAAAGGCCGGTTGTATATCACCATGCCTTCCGGCGAAACTATTACACTGGGTAATGGAGAAGGAGGGGTAACTGCCAGTATTTCCATTGTGCATAAGAATTTTTTTAAGCGTTGCGTATTGTATGGTGATATTGGTTTTGGTGAAGCATACGAAGTGGGGGAGTGGAATACCGATAATATCACCCATGTATTGCAATGGTTTTTACTGAACATTGATCATGCACCTTCTGTATCGGGTAGTCATGTAAAGTCGGTGTTATTGAATGGGTTGAAAATATGGAACCGCCTGTTGCATAGCAGGCGGGGCAATAGCATTATTGGATCAAAAAAGAATATTGCAGCACATTACGATTTAAATAATGATTTTTTTGCTTTGTTCCTGGATAAAACGATGACTTATTCTTCTGCTTACTTTTATAAGGAGGGAATGAGCCTGGAAGAAGGGCAATATGCCAAATACGATCGTTTGTGCAGGCAATTACATTTGCAACCTGCCGATCATGTATTGGAAATAGGCAGCGGCTGGGGTGGTAATGCTATTTATATCGCAAAACATTACGGGTGCCGTGTAACTACTGTTACTATTTCGGAAGAGCAGCATCGTTATGCGGTGGAAAAGATAAAAGAAGCAGGCCTGGAAGATAGGATAGAGGTACTGTTGCAGGATTACAGATATATAAAAGGCAGTTTTGATAAGATAGTGTCTATTGAAATGATAGAAGCTGTAGGAGCAGAATACCTGGAAGAATATTGCAAAACCTGTTATGCCTTATTAAAACGTAATGGCATACTGGCTATTCAGGCTATTACCTGTCCTGATTCGCGTTTTGATCAGTTGCGCAATGGGGTAGACTGGATACAGAAGCATATTTTCCCCGGATCTTTATTGCCTTCTATAGGAGCTATTAATAAGGCTATGAACAATACAGGTGATTTAACATTAGTAGATGTGAAAGATATGGGATTGGATTATGCTGCAACATTGGCCATATGGTGCGATCGTTTTAATAAGCAGTTGCAGCAGGTAAGGCTATTAGGATTTAGTGATTCATTCGTAAGAAAATGGAATTATTATTTTTCATATTGCGAAGCAGCTTTCGCTATGCGTAATATAAATGTTATGCAATTAGTATATGTGCGCCCTAATACACTGACACGTTAAAAAAATATTTTATATCAGTGACAAACTGACTCATATGGCGTGCATTTATGATGCATGCCATTTTTTTAATGTTTTTGTTGCTTTACGTAAACGAAATGCTTTTGGATTGGTTTTTAAAATAAAAACCATTAGGCTTTGATTTGGTAAAATGTTTGTCGAACTTGGCCGTGTAATTACAAAAAGCATTAATGCATTTAAGATCCAGCTTGTCCTTTATTGAAGAACCAGGAGGTGTATGCCGAAAAGCCTTACAAATAAAAGAGTAGGCGCTATTCTATTTCTTTAATACCTGGTAATTATGAAAATGCAAGAACTGACTTTTGATGAAATGGTAAACACAAATGGTGGCGCTGGTTTAAGCGGCCTGTTGAACCTGAACATTAAACTTACTACTACCTCAAACGGCAACACACAGTCAACCGAAATCAATGCTGGTTTAGGTACTGTTGTGGATGCGTTAAGCGATCTTGGCTTAGGTAGCCTGAACTTAGGCAACCTGTTAAGCGGCCTGAACCTGGGCGGTTTGCTGGGTGGCCTGTAAGCCATAGGCATTGGCATAAAAAGGATGATCTTGAAGGTCATCCTTTTTTGTTCATTTCTTCTCTCCCTTATTCGCTTACTTCTACACGATGCCTGTGCAAACGAAAATATTTCCCGCAGGGGTTATCGAAAACAGTGTTGAAAAACACTTTCACGATTATCACCCCCAAACCAAAGCTATTTACCTGGTTGTATTAGCTGCTATACTCATCGCATTTGTTTCTTTATTCTTTATTAAAGTAGATATCTCTGTAAGAAGCGCCGGTGCTTTTCGTTCGGTAACGGAGCGAACAGAGATCCGTGCTTCGGTCAGTGGTGTGGTAGAATCGGTATCCGTGGCCGAAAATGCACCGGTTAGTGCCGGGCAGCCCTTGTTTAAAGTAGATGCCCGGCAGGTGAATGAAAAAAGTGCCCTGGAAAATAATCATTATGCCGAATTGCAGGCCCAGTTACACGACTTGGAGATTATTACCGGCAGTTCGGAAGCGCCTTTGCAAACACGCGTATACCGTCAGCAATACAGCCTTTATCAGCAGCGTATTACAGATGCTCGTGTAAAACTCAATACTGCCAGCAGAACCTATAACCGCTATTCCTCTTTATACAAAGGTAATGTGGTAAGCTCGGCAGAGTTTGAAAAATATGAATATGAAAAAAATGCAGCCGAAGGCGAGCTGTCGCTTATAAAGCAACAACAGTTTAGTCAATGGCATGGCGATATGATGCAGTTGCGCCTGCAACTGCAGGAGTTGCAGGCGAGCCGGCAGGTAACTGCGCAGGAGAAGGGGCTATACACAGTGAATGCGCCCGTGAGTGGCTATGTGCAGCAATTGAAGGGCATACAAAAAGGAAGCTTTGTGTCGGCCGGAGAGTTGTTGGGTGAGATAACGCCTGATAACGGATTGATTGCCGAAGCGTATGTAAGCACCACCGATATTGGGTTGTTGAAAAAGGGTACGCCGGTGCGTATGCAGGTAGATGCTTTTGATTACAATAGCTGGGGCATGCTTACCGGTACGGTGCAGTCCGTTTCGGAAGATGTGTTTACGGCCGAAGGGCAGCCACCTTATTTTAAAGTGCGTTGCGTTATAGGCAATAGTGCCCTGCAGTTGCGCAATGGCTACAAGGCGCAGATAAAAAAGGGCATGACTATGCATGCCCGATTTTTAATTACCAGCCGTACGCTGTATCAGCTGTTGTACGATAAAATTGATGATTGGTTAAACCCTAATAATGCCGCATGAAACGTGCCCTCAAAAAAACAATAGTAAAGCAACGGGATATTACAGATTGTGGTGCTGCTTGCCTGGCATCTGTCGCTACCTGGTATGGACTGAAGATGCCTGTGGCCAGAATAAGGCAGTATGCTTCTACCGATCAGAAAGGAACCAATGTGCTAGGATTGATGGAAGCCGCTTCCCGTTTAGGTTTTTCGGCCAAGGCGGTGAAGGCTGATATGGAAAACCTGCAGCAATTGCCGTTGCCTGTGATAGCACATGTGGTAGTGCACGAGCGCATTAGCCATTATGTGGTAGTATATGCCGTTTCCCCAAAAGGCGTTACCGTAATGGACCCTTTTGAGGGCAGGCTGGAGGTGTGGGAGACAGACGCTTTTCAAAAAAAATGGACCGGCGTGCTGGTGTTGCTGGCACCAGGGGCGGCGTTTGAAAAAGGTGACAATAAAGTGTCGGTATTCAGTCGCTTTTTATATCTGATGCAGCCGCACCGTGCGGTGATGATGCAGGTGTTGCTGGGGGCGGTAGTGTATACCTTGCTGGGTTTATCTACCGCTATCTTTTTGCAGAAGATTGTAGATAATGTAATGCCTGATGGCAATAGAAAATTGCTGAACCTGATGGGAATGGTGATGGTGGTGATTTTGTTACTGCAATTTTTTATCAATCATGTAAAAACCATTTTAACGGTAAAAACGGGGCAGCAAATAGATGCCCGTTTAATACTGGGATATTATAAACATCTGTTACGCTTGCCCCAACAGTTTTTTGATACCATGCGGGTGGGTGAAATTATTTCCCGCATGAATGATGCTGTTAAAATTCGTGTGTTTATCAACGATGTGCTCATTAGCATAGCGGTGAATATTTTCATCCTTTTCTTTTCGTTTGGTTTGATGTTCACCTCTTACTGGAAGCTGGCGATGTTAATGCTGGGCATAGTGCCTTTATATGCCTTAGTGTATTACTATGCCAATAAAGCCAATAAGCATACACAGCGAAAGCTGATGGAGAACAGCGCTGAGTTGGAAGCGCAATTGGTGGAGTCGGTGAACGCAGCAGGCACCATTAAACGTTTTGGGCTGGAAGAGTATGCCAATATGAAAACGGAAGACCGTTTTATTAAAATGCTGCGTACTGTGTTTAAAAGTGCCACTAATGGTTTGTGGACGGGTAACGTAAGCCAGTTTATCAACTCGTTGTTTACCGTGTTATTGTTGTGGGTAGGCACTTCCTTTGTATTGAGCAATAGCATTACACCGGGGGAACTACTATCGTTTTATGCCATCATCGGTTATTTTACTTCGCCGGTGGTGTCGTTAATAGGCATGAATAAAACCATGCAGGATGCTTTTATTGCGGCAGACCGCTTGTTTGAGATTATGGACCTGGAAAAGGAGTCGGAAGGGCAAACCATTACGTTAACCAGGGAAATGGTGGGGGATATTGTGTTTAAGGATGTACACTTCCGGTATGGATCGCGCGTAAACGTTTTTGATGGTCTGCAACTTACTATACCTAAAGGGAAGGTAACGGCAGTAATAGGGGAGAGTGGATCGGGTAAAACCACGTTGCTTTCTTTGCTGCAACATATGTATCCGTTGCAGTCGGGACATATTTACATAGGCGACACGGATATCCGTTACATTAGCCCGGGTAGCCTGCGAAGCATTGTGTCGGTAGTGCCACAGAAAATAGATTTGTTTGCCGGTAATGTGATTGAAAACATTGCGGTGGGTGAATATGAGCCAGACCTGCCCCGGTTGTTAACCGTGTGTAAGGCGGTAGGTATATTGGAAATGATTGAGCGGTTACCGAATGGGCTGGGTACTTACCTTGGCGAAAACGGGGCCAGCTTATCGGGCGGGCAGCGGCAAAGGCTGGCTATTGCCCGGGCGCTGTATCGTAACCCGGAAATATTAATACTGGACGAAGCTACTTCTGCACTGGATTCGCAATCGGAGCTGCATATTCAACAGTGTATACGGCAATTGGGCACTGCGGGCAAAACGGTGATACTGATAGCGCACCGGTTAAGCTCGGTGGTGCAGGCAGATAATATACTGGTAATGCATGAGGGCAAAATAATAGAGCAGGGCAGCCATGGAACACTACTACATCCAGGCACTGTTTACTATACCATGTGGGAACAGCAGTTTCCTATGATAGCGCAAATAAGGCAGCAACGTCTCTCTAAAATAGATTTATCTTCGCCGCAATAGCCTTTATTCGTATGAAAGATTTTAAAAAATACTATATCCTGCCGGCAGAACCGGAAGAAGTTTATGTGGCTTTAACCAATCCTGCAACCATACAGTTATGGACGGGCGAGCCAGCGGTAATGAGCACAGAGCCTGATTCGGAGTTTGCGTTGTGGGATGAAAGTATTGTGGGCAAAAACCTGGAATTTGAAGAAGGAAAGAAGATTGTGCAGCAGTGGTATTTTGACCAGGAAGAGCCTTCCATTGTGACTATTAAATTGCATCCGCATAAGCAAGGCACTTCGGTGGAAGTGCGCCATTCTAATATTCCCGACAGCGAATATGATGATATTGTAGAAGGTTGGGACGATGCCTACTTCCGTTCCCTGGTGGAGTTTTATATCTAAACGGGTTGGGGGGATGCCGTTGGCGAAACATTAGCACTTTAGTTGTATAAAAATACCCTATCTTGTATGGGTGTAGCAGTACACTGAATTTATAACCAATATTCATCATCCCCCAACAGTTCCCCATGGCCTTCTTAGATCATGTGCTGGAAAGTCCTTCCTATGGCTGGAAGGATGCCTCCGGTGCGCTCATTACTCCCACTAACAAGCAATTGCTGTCAGAATTTTTTTCAAGATTGAATATCTTTAAAAATAAAAAAAACTGGCTTTCGTTTTTTAGCTGGATGAAAGTGGCGGCGCTGCTGCCCTTTTTTGTATTATTTATCTGTTACCATTTCTCATGGCCTTTCTTTATCGCAGGCTTCCTGTACAGTATGGTATTAATGGGCACACACGGTACTATCTGGCATCACCGGTATTGTACCCACCAGGCCTACACTTTTAGAAATAATTTCTGGCGTTTTATTACACGCAATCTTTCTCTTAAAATTATCCCGGAAGAGATTTATGTGATATCGCATCATGTGCATCATGCCAAGTCAGATCAGCCAGGCGATCCCTATAATGCTACGGGCGGTTTTTTGTATTGTTTCCTGGCAGACGTTAATCATCAGCCTATATCCAGAGCGTTAGATGAAACCGACTACGATCGTGTGGTGCGATTGATGGAACATACAGGTGTAAAAAGCAATAGCTATAAAAGATATGTGAAATGGGGTTCCATTGCCTGTCCTTTGCAAAGTATTATGCACTGGCTATTGAATTGGGGCTTCTGGTATACTACTTTTTATTTCATAGGTGGACACGGGCTTGCCTGTGCTTTGTTTGGCGGCGCCTTTTTTTGGGCAGTAGGTGTAAGAACCTTTAACTATGAAGGCCATGCTAAAGGAGATAAAGAAAAACAAAAAGACGGAACTGATTTTAACCGCGAAGACAATTCCATCAACCAGCTTTGGCCGGGCTATGTTGCCGGCGAGTGGCATAATAATCACCATTTGTTTCCTTCCAGTGCGCGCTCCGGTTTCCTGCCCTACCAGCTGGATCTGGCCTGGTGCTATATCCGTACCTTAAAAAGCATAGGAGCGGTTACCAGTTATAAAGACTCTAAAAAGCAATTTCTGGAAAGGCATCATGAGCCGTTTATGGCTCAGAAAAATAAAATTGATGAGAATAGTCTGGTATAAAATATTTGAACAATAAGCAAACAGGCCTGTACCATGTACAGGCCTGTTTTATTTTTATGCAGACTGCATTAGTCCATATAGGCCAGCTCCCACGGCTTCGGCTGCGGAAATGTTCAGTGCGCCTATTAATAGAAGCTATTTTACATATTATAGTATTATTAAATTAGAACTGTTCTTTTTGTTTTGCCAGCGATTAAATGTGGCTATTCATCTATATGTTACCTGGCCAGCTTTTCTGTGTAGTTTAAATGTGTTATTTTTAGAATATCAGCATTGACCTATACTTATTCACATATCAACCATCTTGTTCTTACGCGGATTGGAGAAGGAGACGAAACTGCTTTAAAGGTTTTGTATTACCAGTATTGTTACCAATTGTATCATATTTCCTATAGCATAGTTCGGAGTGAAAGCAGGTCGCGTCAAGCCTTACAGGCTATCTTCCTGGATATCTGGCGCGACAGGGATGCGCTGGAAGGAGTTTTTAATGTGCCGGCTTACCTGCATGTGTTGCTGTGTAAACATCTGTTGGATGGAGGTACTACAGGGGAAGAGGTGGCTTTGCTGGAAGCAAGAATTGTGGAGAATGAGGAAGAGCTGCCGGCAGAGAAAAGTATGTTAACGCTAAGCCCGCAGGAGGCTGATGTGTTGTATGCAAAAATTACGTCGCGTTTACACGGGCAACAGCGGTCGTTGCAATGGAAGTATATGCTGGTGGCTGTAGTGGTTACGGGTATAATAGGCGCTGGGGCGTTCTGGTTTAATGGTTATTATAATGCGTTTCATACCTATGCCACCAAAGCGGGTGAGCACAGAACATTTATTTTGCCAGATGGTTCCAAAGTGCGTTTATATGGAAAAAGCATGCTAAGGCTTGCGGGTGGTTATGGCGATAAAAGGCGGGAAATGGAGTTAAAAGGGGCAGGCGTTTTTGAGGTGAAGCACGATAGCGCACGGTCGTTTATTGTGCATACAGTGGCCATGGAAATAAATGACGCGGATTCTACTTTTCAGATACGAAGCTATCCGGAAGAGTTGGCAGATATTACTGCTAACATATCGGGTAAAGCCAGGGTTACTTTAAAAAGAAGGAATAAGAGTAGAGCTATTTACCACCTCGAAGCCATGCAAAAGCTGGTAGTAATGAAACAACCCGCCGAAGAGGATAGCGAAACTGTAGACCCCCGGGTTGAATTGCTGGATAGTTGCCACGACACTACGGTATATGACAACCTGCATTAGCGCACTATTATTTATATAGCCAGTTGTTGAATCTCTTCTTCGGTAAACACACGCGAACGAATATGAAAACGCACACCTAACGGTATTTCCAAAGAAAAACTGCTACCACGGCCATTGATAACATCCAATGTAAGTTGGGTATGTTTCCAGTATTCAAATTGATCGCGGCTCATGTAAAACGGGCAACCGGCAATAGTGCCAAGGCATATATCGCTGGCGCCTGTTTTAAATTCTCCTTCCGGAAAGCACATCGGTTGCGATCCATCGCAGCAGCCGCCGCTTTGATGAAACATCAGCGGTCCATGTTGTTTTCTTAGCTTTTCAATCAAGTCAATGGCGGCGTCGGTGGCTGTAATTCTTTCTACCATATTAACGGTGTTGGTGTGTATAAATTGCAAACACCGGAGGCTTTACAGCCCCACGGTGTTGCCCTCTTCACTCTTGCTTACTCACTTCGTGTATCCCCCTAAAAGAATCCCAATTTGTCTTTGCTGTAACTAATGAGCATGTTTTTGGTCTGGCGGTAATGGTTCAGCATCATTTTGTGTGTTTCGCGGCCGAATCCTGATTTTTTATAGCCGCCAAATGGTGCGTGTGCGGGGTAAGCATGGTAACAGTTTACCCACACACGTCCGGCCTGAATGGCGCGTGGCACCTGGTATAACTCATGTGCATCACGTGTCCACACGCCCGCTCCCAGGCCATATAAAGTATCGTTGGCAATTTGAATGGCTTCTTCGGTAGAAGAGAAAGTGGTAACGCATACTACCGGGCCGAATATCTCTTCCTGGAAGATGCGCATTTTATTGCTGCCTTTAAAAATGGTAGGCTGGATATAGTAGCCGTGCTCCAGTCCGCTGTTTTGATGAAAAGCTTCGCCGCCACACAGCACCTGTGCCCCTTCCTGTTTGCCAATATCGAGGTAGCTGAGTATTTTCTGGTATTGATCTTCACTGGCCTGCGCGCCCATCATTACAGTGGCATCCAACGGATTGCCCATTTTAATAGCCTTGGTGCGTTGTATCACGCGGCTCATAAACTTATCATATATTTTTTCGTGCACCAGTATGCGGCTGGGGCAGGTACACACTTCGCCCTGGTTCAAGGCAAAAAGCACTGCGCCCTCTACTGCTTTATCAAAGAAGGCATCATCTGCATCGCCCACGCTTTCAAAAAAGATGTTGGGACTTTTGCCACCTAATTCCATGGTTAACGGAATGAGGTTTTCAGATGCGTATTGCATAATCAAGCGGCCGGTAGTGGTTTCGCCGGTAAAGGCCACTTTTTGAATGCGGGGCGAGCTGGCCAATGGTTTGCCTGCTTCTACGCCAAAGCCGGTAACAATATTCAAAACCCCCTTAGGTAAAATGTCGCCGATCAGCTCCATCAGGCACATAATGCTGGTAGGTGTTTGTTCTGCGGGTTTCACTACCACGCAACAGCCGGCAGCCAGTGCCGGGGCTATCTTCCAGGCAGCCATTAAAAGGGGAAAGTTCCAGGGAATGATTTGGCCTACTACGCCAATGGGCTCGTGCAGGTTAATGCTTACGGTGCTTTCGTCGTGTTCGCTGATGGTGCCTTCTTCGCTACGCAATACGCCGGCAAAATACCGGAAATGATCTACAGCCAATGGCAGATCGGCTGCGCGGGTTTCGCGGATGGCTTTGCCATTATCGATGGTTTCTACCGTAGCCAGGTATTCCAGGTTGTCTTCTATTACCTGGGCTATTTTTAATAACAGGTTGCTGCGATAGGCAGCGCCTGATTTGCCCCAGGTGGCAAAAGCTTCGTGTGCGGCAGTAATGGCTTTGTCAATATCCTGGGCATTGCCACGGGCAGCCCTGGTAAACACTTTGCCATCAATAGGGGAGATATTGTCGAAATATTCACCGCTGGCAGGGGCAACCCATTCTCCGCCAATGAAATGATCATATTTGTCTTTAAAACGGGGGCGTGATGCTACGTTTGCCTGAGGGGCAGTAGCGGTGGAAGTACTCATGATGGAAGCAATTTTTAATCGTTAAACAATACCGCTAAGGTTGGGTATTCTAGGGGCAAAGGCAGGGACTTTAGTACTTATTTATAGCACAATCGTACCATTTTTATTGGGCCCGGCTTAAAAATGAGGTAAATTGTAAGACTTAAATGATTGCGGCCATGCAGGTAAAAAATTATTTGCAGCGAATTCAATTAACGCCAGGTTCCCAGTTGCAGACATTGGTGGAAAACCGGCGTGTATTTAACCTGAACACCTGTGAACTGAATGTGTTTGAGAGCTATCAGCAAGCCTATCATATCCCGCTTACATTCAATGATTTTGTGATCACCAGCATGGTAAGGGGTAAAAAGATTATGCATTTAATGGATAAGCCCGCTTTTGATTACCTGCCCGGTGAAACAGTGATTGTGCCCGCCGGGGAAACCATGGTGATTGATTTTCCGGAAGCGGCTTCGGAAAATCCTACCCAATGTATAGCACTGGCTATAGATGCCACCTATATTAACAGTACGCTTGATTATCTGAATGAATATTACGGGGCAGGCAACGAGCAGCATCAATGGCAGCTGCATTGTAACCAATATCATTTTGAAAACGACACAGATGTTACTTCTCTCATTAATAAACTGATAGGGGTGTGCAGCAGCAGTAATGCCAGCAGGGATATTTATGCCGACCTGCATTTGAAAGAATTGTTGATACGATTAATTCAGAGCCAGCATTTGCAACAGGTAGATACAGCCAAAAGTGTGCACCAGAATAAAAGCCGGTTGCACTATGTGTTGCATTACATACACGAGCATTTGACTGAAAAAATAGCCATTGATGCTTTGAGCCGCAAGGCGTATGTAAGCCGGAATATTTTTTATAAATGGTTTAAAGAGCAGTTTGGCATTACGCCACTGGATTATATTAACCGCGAAAGGGTAAAGCTGGCTAAGCAACTACTGGTGCAGCAGCAGAATAGTGTGCAGGCGGTGAGTAATATGTGTGGGTTTAGCGATGTGAATTATTTTATCAGGGTATTTAAGAAAACAGAAGGCACCACCCCCAAGGCTTACCAAAGCTGCTATCTCTTTTAATACCTTTTTTTGGGGTGTACAGGCAGGCAGGGCTTAAAAATGCAGGTTATCAACGGAAACATTTGTGTTCTCTGTGAAAGGTGTTTAAATTGCAGCAGATTTCATTATAACTGATTCCAGATATGACCATTGAGCAATTTAAAACGTTGACCCTCGAACAAAAATTAGTGGAAATTAAGTATCATGGCGAATTGCTGGGCAGTTGGGAACGTCCAAGCGAGGAAGCAGGCAAAAAGCAACCAGGCGATATTTTTCAACTGGGTGAGTTTTGGGTTTTTCTGAGTGATGATGAAAAAACAGTTATCCCAACCAGGAGAAACGTACTGGCAGGTTCTTAATTGGCCGGTATCCCCCTTCTGTGATACACACCACCTGATTGACGCAGCACCTGTAACAGGTGCTTTACTGCTTGCGGGATATCCTTCCCCAGGTGAAACCCGGCCATACAGTATAACAAGCCGGTGAAGTATAGACAATTGCTAACCCTCTCCTTTCCCCGCATGAATTAGCAATCATTTATATTGGCTATTCTGTAATTTAGTCAGACAGTAAAAATTATATGGCACAACCAACAGTGAGCCCCAAGGGCAAAAAAAGTGTTTTATCTACTATTCTTTCCTGGACAATTCCGGCGCTGGCGCTGGTTATTGCTTTTAATACAGAAGCCAAGGCCTGGGCTATCCGTGGCTTAATGGAAGTGGGCTTTTTTCAGTTGCACATGTCGGCCGATACAGCGGTGGCTGCTTTGCCGGAAGCTACAGCTGCAGAGGATGTGGTGTTTAGAGATGGATCGGGAAATAGTGTTTCCTTGTCTTCTTTAAAGGGTAAGGTAGTGTTTATTAATTTCTGGGCTACCTGGTGTCCTCCCTGCCGTGCAGAAATGCCTTCTATCAACACTTTGTACAATAAGTTTAAAGATAGCAGCAACATGGTGTTTATTATGGTGGATGTAGACGGAAAGTATGAACAAAGCAACCGTTTTGTAAAACAGAACAACTACAACTTTCCGCTGTATGTGCCTGCGAGTGCTATTCCTTCATCCTTTTTAGGCAATGCCATTCCTACAACGGTGGTGCTGAATAAAAAAGGCAAAATTGCTATGCGCCATGAAGGTGGGGCAGATTATGGCAGCGCTAAATCGGAGAAATTTATACAGTCATTATTGAACGATTAAAGGGTAAGCCAATGATGGCGGCTTTGCAACAGTTTTTCGGTAATGCAAGGATATTAAAAAGCCCCGCAGTTTTGCTGCGGGGCTTTTAGTTTATAGTGCTAGTCTTTTTCGTATAAACGGTAAGTTTTATCCAGTGTTGCGCCAATGTCAATAATGGCTTTGTTCATCATAACGTTGTCTTCCAGTATCCAGGAAGCTTCTACTTCACCAATATGCGGGTGTTTGATAAAGTATTCAATAAAGGCCATGTAAAAGAATATTTCAATGCCCAGTTTGCGATAACCTTCTACCACACCCAATAATGGAATACGCAGGCTTTTTACCTTTTTTATCCCGGTAAGCAGTTTTACAATGCCAAACGGAAACAGACGGCCACGATTTATTCTAATGAGAATTTCGTTGATATTGGGAATGGCAGCGCCAAAACCTACCATTTTACCTTCGTGTTCTGCTACCAGGCACAACTCGGGGTTCATGATCATTTTCAGGTCTTTGGCCATATAATCAAACTCTTTATCGCTCATGGGAGCAAAACCAAGGTTTTTGTCCCAGGCCGAGTTGTATACTTCTCTGATGTTAGGAACTTCGTCTTTGAAATTTTTCATTACCACCGGGCGAATGGTGATACCCTTCTTTTTCAGCTTTTCGGCCATATATACCTGTAAACGGCGCAAACGGGTGTCGTCGAAGTTTTCGCGGGTATATAAATAAGCCAGTACATCTATTTGCTTGCGGAAGCCATAGGCTTGCAGCAGCTTATCGTAGTAGGGCGCGTTATACGTCATTAACACTTTGGGCGCGCTATGAAAACCATCTACCAGCACACCACAGGTTTCGTTGGTAGATGGGTTAACCGGTCCTTTTATTTTACCGGTAACACCTTTGTTGCGTAACCATTGTTCTGCACTGCTGAACAGGCTTTTGGCTGTTTCCACATCATCAATACAATCAAAGAAGCCAAAGAAGCCTTCGTTTACGTTGTTGTAATGATTGTGGTTTTTATTTAAAATGGCAGCAATGCGCCCGGTTACCTGGTTGTTGTCGTATGCCAGGAACAGCTGAATTTCGGCATGTTCATAAAAAGGATGTTTCTTAGGGCTCAATAAATCGCGCTGTGCAATAAACAGCTCCGGTACGTATTTGGGATCATTACGATACAGATCGTGCGGAAAATCGATAAATGTGCCTAGCTGCCTGGGCGTTTGCACCAGTTCAATCCTTTTCATGTCTATAGTTTAGTTTTTGGAAGGGGTATGAAAAATTTCGTTCGCTAAATTATGCAAAGCGGAATACATTCACACATCTAATATGATAACAAATCAGCGAATTACTGTTCTTACCCGTTGTTAGCGGGGCTGCAGGATAAACTGGTAAGGTTCTCTGAGCCCTCCACCTGTCATGATAATATCTGCTTTTTTAATGCCTTCCAGGGAGATTTCGGTGGTGATGCCGGCCAGTATTTCAGGCGTTAATTCCTGTCCTTCAGTAATGCCTTTTATCACCCCCATGCAAAGCGTGCTTACTACATTGGTGGGATATAGAAAGGTATGCGAATAAGCAGGACTGGAAAGCACTTTCCAGGCTATGTGCGTGTTTTTAGGAAAGAGTACTACTGTATAGGTGGCGTCGTAAGATTGATTCTTCAGGGTAATTTCAATGCCCATGTGTAATTGTCGTTATAAAAGGTCAGGCATAAGCCTGCCTGGATGTAAAAAATAGCGCTTGCCATATGGAAAGTGCTGTGTGCTGCTGAATGGGAGAGTAAATTAGGCGAGTGCAGCAGCCGGAGGCGCGCGAAGCGATTGGGTGAGTAAAGATGTTAAGGTTACATGGATAACAGGAATTGTTACCGTAGTAGTACGAATATAAACGGGTAAAGGTGTAGAGATGCTGTAAGAAACGGCAAGGGTGTTTTCGGGATGAAACTTTTTGTTCACCAGCACATTCAGCTTTTCGTGATCGGGCGATTGACCGGCTTTTACATGCGAAATTCCGTGTGGCTTATGTAAAGCGTGTGTGCGGTCAGGTCTTATAAAACACGATTGTATAGCGCTGGTGTTACAATATACCTGCACCATAAAGAACGCCAGGTAGCCTGCAATAAGCAGGCTGCGGGACAGGTTTATGTGTGCTTTCTTGTACATCGTATCGGTTAAAATCTGGACAAATGTAATATAAATGAAATAAGTAGCTTAGCCGATAGCCAGCAAGGCAATACCACCAAGTATTACCAGTGAGCCCAGCAGGCGTTTGGTGCTGTCTTTTTCTTTCAAAACATTCATGCCAAAGAACACCCCAAAAACAATGCTCAACTCGCGGGCGGGAGCAACATAAGTTACAGGAGTGGTTTTGAGGGCAAGCAGCACCAACCAGTAGGCCAGTGGTTGAAATACGGCTACCGCAATGGCCTGCTTCCAGTTATTTTTAGCGGTTGCTATTACTGCCTGGTGTTGTTTAATGGGAATGTGTATAAGCAAAAGCATGGGCAACACCACAGAAGCAAACGTGATAAACACACCGGAAACATGGTAGTCTACTACGGCAGTTTTATCCCATAAAGTATAAGAGGCAATGAATACACCTGTGAGTGTGCCGTATAACAGCCCTTTGGAAACGGCAGTGCCCCGTTTAAACGAAATGCCCGTCATAATAATTACCCCGGCAATAATCAGTGCCACACCGGCCAGTGCCAGTACGCCCGGATGTTCATGAAAAATTAATATGGCACCGCTTACAGAAAACAGCGGACCAGCGCCACGTGCTATAGGGTATACGATAGACAAATCGGCATTGCGGTAACCTGCCTGTAGCACCACAAAGTACAGTAAGTGTAACAGGCCGCTGACCACGGCAAACAGTATAATGCTATAAGTATAAGCTACAGGTTCTTTGGTGAGCTGGTAACTTACAAAAGGCAGATAAATGACAGCAGAAAAGAAACAAACCAGCCAGAAAAAAGGCAACCGGCCATTTACCTGTTTGGTGATTAAATTCCAGATAGCATGAAATAAAGCGGCGGCAATAATTAAGCATAAAGACCAAAGTGTCATTGCGTAGTGGTATTGGAGGTGGAGTGGTGAAAGGGTTTGTGCAGTAAATATAAATCAAAACAGCCCCGGAAAAACGAGGCTGTTTTAACTACTTTAGACAAAGTAGTACTGCTAACCTATGAAAAACATATCTTAATTAAAGTGATGGACCCCGTTTTATTGTATAGTATATGCCTGATCATAGGTGACGACACTGCATGTACTCCTTTTTTATGTACGACGAAAAAGGAGAGATGGATTTGATTGGCAAGGGTTTAGAGGTGGGCGCGCTGAAAAAAATATTTTTTAATTGTCTTAAAATTATTTTGTTTCAAATAATGTGTTATTTTAGTGTCATCAAATAAGGAAATAGTTATTTGATACGCTTCTGAAAAGAAGCCACAAATTCGAAGGTGTATCACCAAAAAATGGTGTTTTTCATAGGTTAGCAACGGCCTGCCTTGTCTAAGGCTCAGGCCTATTTTTTTGCCCCTACTTCAACAATACTGTTTAGCTTAACGCCGGGAAAGAAATTCCTTTTATTTTACTGTACATTTCTACTGCATACAAATCGGTCATGCCCGATACAAAATCCAGCACGGATTGTATTTTGGAATAGAGATCGTCGTTGTCCGTTAAAAACTGGGAAGGAATAAGGTGTACCAGTTTTTTATAATAGTGTGTGTTGTTATTAATCAAGGCGGGAACAAATTCTTCCAGCAAGCCAGCCATTACTTTATAGCCAGCCACTTCTTTTTGAATAACAGAGGAATAGTTATAGATCTTTTCTCTGGATACTTTCTCAATGGCCTTCCAGGCATCGCTTACCGGAGCGTCCAGTGCATCGGTAAGGCTTTTATCAAAGCTGCCGTTTAAAATAGCTTCCTGTTCATTAATGAAAACATCTACACATTGCAGTATCAGCTTATTAATGGCTTTGGCGCGCAGCAAGCTTATTTTGGCATCTTCATCGCTGAAGTCGTCGGCCAGGCGGCCTGGCAATCTTTCATCATTGCACACGGCCAGTAGCAGGTCCCGCACCTGGTCAAAGCTGAGAATTTTCAGGCGGTGTGCATCTTCCAGGTCAATAATATTATAACAGATATCGTCGGCGGCTTCTACCAGGTACACCAGCGGATGGCGCTTGTAAATCAATGGCTCGTCCAGCACTTTTTCCATTTGCAACTCTTCTGCAATGTTTTTAAAGGTGGTTTGTTCTGACTGGAAAAACCCATATTTTTTTCGATAAATAATACCTTTCTGATGTCCTGCAGGCGAAGCGCAGGGGTATTTTACAATAGCGGCCAGGGTGGAATAGGTTAATGCAAAAGCGCCGTTGCCTTTTCCTTTAAAGGAATGTGTAAGCATACGCAGTGCGTTGGCATTGCCTTCGAAAGAGGTAAAATCTTTCCAGTGCTGATCGTTATTCAGTTGTGATTGGTATCCTTTTCCGTCACCATCTGTAAAATAGCGGGAGATGGCGGCTTCACCAGAATGGCCAAAGGCCGGATTGCCCAAATCGTGTGCCAGCGAAGCGGATGCTACAATATTGCCTACTTCACTTAATAAAGGCACCTCGTTAAACAGATCGGGATTTTGCTTTTTAATGCGGTTGAAAAATATATTGCCCATAGAACGCGCCACACTAGCCACTTCCAGGCTGTGTGTGAGCCGGTTATGTACAAATACGCTACCCGGTAATGGAAATACCTGTGTTTTGTTTTGTAGTCTTCTGAACGGAGAAGAAAAAATAAGGCGGTCGTAATCCCGCTGAAACTGCGAGCGGGCTTCGTCCTGATCCCTGGCTATATATTCCTCCTGCCCCCATCTTCTGGCTGATAGTAAGTATTTCCAATCCATAAACAACAGATAATCCGCAAATAAAAAGAGAAAAATCGGGTCAAATGTAGTTTTAATTGAGCGAAAGTAAGTTTCAAGGGATATTTTGCATTACCAAACACTGCGGACAACACAGGTTTAATTGCCATTATGCAGGACGAGCTTGACTATAAACAACTGTATACGCTGCACTACCGGAAACTGTTTAATTACGGCAAAAAGTTTACCACCAACATTGCCCTGATAGAAGACAGTATCCAGGATGTGTTTTTAGATTACTGGAAGCGTAGTGCGCAGATGGAACAGCCACAGGCATTAACTCCTTATTTTTTCTCTGCTTTCCGGGCGTTATATCCCATTCTGCAGGCAGAGATAAATAAAAATGGTAATCTTATACAGAATACAGGATATTAGCACCTGTTATCATTAAAAGGACAGACTATCATATGAAATTCGGCTTTATTCTCATAGGCTTATTAGCCTGTAAGCAAGTGGCTGCGCAGCAGCAGCCACTTGCTGCTTTTCCGTTGCAGCGTGTACGATTGCTGGACGGACCTTTTAAAAAAGCACAGGATGCAGATATGCAGTACATGCTTTCTTTAAACCCTGATCGTTTATTGGCTCCCTATCTGCGTGAAGCGGGCTTAACGCCCAAAGCAGAATCGTATGGCAACTGGGAAAACACCGGGCTGGATGGGCATATTGGCGGACATTATCTTTCTGCCTTATCTAACATGTTTGCTGCTACCGGAAAGCCTGAAATAAAACAGCGGCTGGACTATATGATTAACCAGCTGGCGCTTTGCCAGCAGGCGAATGGTGATGGTTATATAGCAGGTATACCTGGTGGTAAGGCCATGTGGCAGGATGTGGCAGCCGGTAAAATTAAAGCGGGCAGTTTTTCGCTTAATGATAAGTGGGTGCCATGGTATAATATCCATAAGCTATATGCAGGCTTGTATGATGCTTATGTGATAGCAGGTAATGAGCAGGCAAAGGGTATGCTGCTACAATTGTGCAACTGGTGTGTAAACCTTACTGCTCATTTGAGTGACGATCAGGTGCAGCAAATGCTCAGGAGTGAGCATGGCGGTATGAATGAGGTGTTTGCCAATGTAGCTGCGCTTACAGGAGATAACAAATACCTGGTAATGGCGCGACGCTTTTCGGATAAACGCATATTAGCGCCTTTGTTGCAGCAGAAAGATTCGTTAACAGGCATACATGCCAATACGCAAATTCCCAAAGTGATTGGTTACAAAGCCGTAGCTGAGGTAGCAGAAGATAGCACCTGGGCGAATGCTGCCAATTTCTTCTGGCAAACGGTTGTGCATAACAGAACGGTATCTATAGGTGGCAACAGCGTGCGGGAGCATTTTCATCCGGCCAACGATTTCAGTTCTATGATAGAATCAAGAGAAGGGCCGGAAACCTGTAACTCGTATAACATGCTAAAGCTTACGCGGCGTTTGTTTCTTTCACAGCCTGCGGTAGCGTATATGGATTATTACGAGCGTACTTTATACAATCACATTCTTGCTTCTGAAAATCCGAATGGTGGCTTTGTATATTTTACGCCTATGCGTCCCAATCACTACCGTGTGTATTCCAAACCACAGGAAGGTTTTTGGTGTTGCGTAGGATCAGGGTTAGAAAATCATGGCAAGTATGGGGAATTGATATATGCACATACTGCTAACGATTTGTATGTAAACCTGTTTATGGCTTCTACACTGGATTGGAAAGAGAAAGGCGTAACTGTGATGCAGCAAACCCGTTTTCCTCTGGAAGAAGCTACCAATTTAAAGTTGACTGTGGCTAAGCCGGCATCCTTTGCCGTGTATCTCCGTTCTCCTTCGTGGGTAACCAAGGGGCAATTGCAGGTGCTGGTGAATCAAAAGCCAGTGGAAGCAGTAGCAGATAATAATGGCTATATCGCTGTTCGTAAAACCTGGCAAACGGGCGATGTAATTACAGTACGACTGCCCATGCACACTATCACAGAGTTTTTGCCAGACAGTTCTAACTGGGTATCGTTTGTGCATGGTCCGATTGTGCTTTCAGCGGCCACCGACACCACCGGTTTGCAAGGCCTGTTTGCAGATGGAAGCCGTATGGGGCATGTAGCAGGTGGGCCATTGCGGCCACTGGATGATGCGCCTATGGTAGTTGCTGCAAAGGATCAGCTGGATATGGCGTTGGTGCCAGGGAAGCAGCCGCTTACTTATACTGCGCCTGCTATCTTTTATCAGCCTGCTGCTAAGAAGTTGGTGTTACAGCCTTTTTATACCATTCACAACAGCCGGTATGTGATCTATTTTCCTTACACACAACCTGCTTTACTGGATTCGATAAGGAAGGTGATGCAGGAAAAAGAGCAAGCGAAACTATCGTTGGATGCTATTACAGCAGACCTGGTCAACTGTGGCGAACAACAGCCGGAGAATGATCATGGTTTTGCTGGTGAAAACACCGACAATGGTTTGTTTAAAGAACAGCATTACCGCAATGCGAAAGGATGGTTTTCGTATAACTTGCGTAACGTTGGAGGTAAGGCTACTAAGCTGCGCGTGACCTACTATGGTAAGGATAAGAACCGCAGCTTTAGCATCTATGTAAATGGGCGGTTATTGTCAAATGTAAAGCCTGATGGGAATGGTGGGGATAGGTTTATAGCAGTAGATTACCCTTTGCCTGCAGAAGCGACAAACGCTGCAATGCTTACTGTGAAATTTGCAGCAGAGCCTGGTAGTGCTACAGTTAACATATTTGAAGTGCGGTTGCTGAAATAGGGGGCGCACATTTTATAAAAAGAAATCTCGGCAGGTGATAGCGATACCGCTTAGTCTTGCCGGGATTTTTTATGATGTGGTTATTGAAAAGCTTCGCTCACCAGTTCTTTATTAATAAAGGCGCCGGCGCTCATGCCCGAAGCCACTGCTACGCTTACGGAACGCATCATAGAGGTGCAGTCGCCGGCAGCGTACACGCCTGGTATCGTGGTTTTATAAAAGCCATCCACTACCAGTAAGTTGTTTGTGGAAATTTCGCAACCCAGCTGTGCAGGTATGCTGCAATGTTGTTCAAAATTGGGTTTCAGGTACAGCGCTTTTACTGCAACCTGGGTCTCGTCTTCCAGTACTATAGTGTGCAAATAGCCCTGCTGGTGCAATACTCCTTTGATATTCCTGGTTTCTATAGTGATATTCTTTTGTTGGAGTTGTTGCAATTGCTCTGCTGTAAGCTCGGGTTGCCCGTTGGTAAAAAGGGTAAGCTGGTTGGTGAGGTTATTGATTAATTGTGCAAAATGGAACGCCAACTCTCCATTGGCAATAATGCCTGTTGGCTGTTGGCGTACTTCGTAGCCGTGGCAATAGGGACAATGTATCACTGAAATGCCCCAGCTTTCAGCTATACCAGGAATAGCGGGCAGGTTATCCTTTATGCCGGAAGCAAACAATAGCTTGCGGCTGTGAAATGTTTCGCCTGCTTCGGTGGTAACCGAAAATCCGTTTTCTATAGCTCCACCGGTAATGGCTTTGCCTTGCAGCAGTTGCACGGTTGGATATTGCAAGGTTTGCTCCCGCGCCAAAGCGGCCAGCTTTGCCGGCACCGCACCATCATGCGTAAGAAAATTGTGCGAGTGAGGCGTTTGCCGGTTGCAGGGGAGAGCGCTGTCGATAATCAATGTTTTACGTAATGAGCGTCCTAACGTCATGCCTGCCTGCAGACCAGCAAAGCTTCCTCCTATGATAATTACATCGTATGTTTCTTTTGCAACCATAGTTCAGTTTTTGTGATTTCAAAGGTAAATAGGGTACCTTTACAAGGTATGCCACTTCCTTACTGGAAAGCGCTTCCCTACAAGGAAGGGCTGCGGCAGCGATAAGTGGTAACAACTAAAAACGGCAGCACATGATTTGCAAAGAAGCACAACCGGCAGAGTGTCGCGGCCGCCTGAGAGCCATCCAGGACACCATGGATATATTAAGCGGCAAATGGAAAATGACCATCATTGCCTGCCTGGGCTTTCAGAAAAAGCGGTTTATGGATCTACAGCGCGAAGTAGAAGGCATAGGCCCTAAAATGCTGGCGAAAGAACTACAGGAGCTGGAGATAAATGGCCTGGTACAACGCACTGTTAGCTGCACAAAGCCTTTAACGGTAGAATACCATATTACCGAATACGGCCAAACACTGCGCCCGGTAATACACGAAATGGCGGTATGGGGCAAGCAACATCGCCACCGGATTATGCATACAACCAGCTAATTCTCAAACGTGTGAATATTTTTTGAATAAATGTTTGTCTTTTCAAACCAGTTCTCTATTTTTGCACTCCTCTCGTCAATGGGAGGAAGCCAGCAGATTAAAATGTTGGTAAGGGCCTATAGCTCAGTTGGTTAGAGCACCTGACTCATAATCAGGGGGTCCCAGGATCATGCCCTGGTGGGCCCACCCCGAAAAGCCGCTACATTGTAGCGGCTTTTTTATTTGCCTTACATCGTGCAAATAAGGACTGATCAATGTGATTTTAACTTATGAATATTTATATTGCAATAACGATTAATAGGTTTGCCATTGCTTTCATCTGTTCCGTATAGTGAAAAAGAGTTGCTTTTACGCGTTTCCAATGGAGACGAGGCCGCCTTTCGCCAGTTATTTTATCAATTTCATCACCGGCTGGGTATTTTTATTTATCAGGTTACTGCTTCTCATGAATTGGCTGAGGAAATAGTGCAGGACGTATTTTTAAAGATTTGGACAGAGCGGAAACAACTGACCACTGTACATAACTTCAATGCCTGGTTATATATACTTTCTAAAAATCAGGCGTTAAATGCCCTTCGTAAAATTGTGAATGAGCGCCGCCACCAGCAACGTTGGAGCCAGGAGCAGCGGGAAACAGAGTGGACAGAAGATGGTAGCTTTACCGATGCTGCCATTGACCTGTTAGATAAAGCGGTTCAACAATTGCCACCACAGCAACAAAAGGTATTTATTCTCAGCCGTTATCAGCGTCTTACTTACCAGGATATTGCTCAACAGCTCAATCTTTCCCGAGAAACCGTGAAGTATTACCTGCGATTAGCCATGCAATCTATTGCTCAATACATGACCAACCATACTTACCTGCTCTGGCTGGTGTTGCTTGGAGGACTATAATTTTTTTCCTTTCATTACCCCCTTTTATCTCTATGTATGTGTCTTACTACTACATAGTATCATTGGTATGGAAAATAACCAACCTGCTTTACAGCAATTATTACAAAAATTGCGCAACAATACTGCTTCTGCCGAGGAGCTGGCTTTGCTGCAACAGTGGCTGGGCCGTGAAGCAATAGAAGATGAACTGAAACAGTTGTGGGATTTTGTTCCTCAGCAGCAGCCCTTTTTCAGCGAAGTTGCCAGTGAGCGTATGCTTGGCCACATACTGGAAAATGAGCCTGCTGCCATCATGCCTGCACGCCGCCGCTCCCGAGGATACCGTGTTATAGCTGTTGCGGCAGCTGTTGTGGTGATAGCTACAGGATGGTGGTTGGTTTCGCTTAAACAAGATAAACCTGTTTCTTCCGCGCCGGTAGCAAGCACTCCCGTAACATCTGCAGTTATACCGCCGGGTGGTAATAAAGCTACACTTACCCTGGCCGATGGCAATACCATTATATTAGACAGCAGTAACTACAAAACCTTATCGCACTACGGTGCCGTTACGGTAGTGCAGCAAGCTGGAGCACTGGCTTATCAAAATCACCAACGGGGGGCAGATAGTGTTCTTGAGGCTTACAATACCCTGTCAACTCCACGTGCAGGGCAATATAAACTGGTATTGGCCGATGGAAGTAAAGTGTGGTTGAATGCAGCTTCTACCCTTCGCTATCCTATTACTTTTACCGGTGCTGAAAGAAAGGTGATATTAACAGGAGAAGCTTATTTTGAAATAGCTCCCAATGCCAGGCAGCCTTTTGTGGTAGCTACCGAAAATACACAGGTGCGGGTGTTGGGTACGGCTTTTAATGTAATGGCTTATACTGATGAAAAAAACATACAAACCACGCTGGTAAGCGGTAAAGTGGAAGTGCAAACAGATAATAAGCCCGCCCGTATGTTAGAGCCCGGTCAACAGGCACAGGTAATAAGGGCCAGTAATACTATAGAAGTACATTCAGCAGATATGGAAGAAGCGCTGGCCTGGAAAAACGGGTTGTTTTACTTTAATAATGCCGACATCAGGTATGTATTACGGCAAGTGGCGCGCTGGTATGATATAGATGTAGAATATGCCGGAACACTACCCGACAGGCGTTTTGGCGGTAAAATAGCACGCAACAGCAGTCTTAATGATATTATCCGAATACTTGAACTGAGTCATATACATTGTAAAACAGAAAATCACAAACTGATAGTAATGCCATAATAATGGTACACGCAGGGTAACACATAAAAAACCGGAAGCGCTTGCAACACCTCCGGTACATGTTTGGGTTACCTGCAATCATTCCGATTGACTTGCCTTACCCGGCGTAGCCTGCCAGGATAGGCTTTTATTCACCCGACGGCATAAGCAAGCCCGTGGAAAGGATACTTATTGCCGTGCTAAACAGATCAAATATATGCTATTTCATGCACGTCCATTTTTGCAAACTATTCTGGCTATGAAACTAACTATTGCTTTTCTCTTTTTTGCGGCTCTCCAATCCCAGGCAAGAGGCTTTAGTCAAAACATCACCTTAACGGAGAAGAATGCGCCTTTAATAAAAGTATTTCGCGCCATTGAAAAACAAACGGGGTTGGTGTTTTTCTTTGATGAAGCACAGCTTGCCCAGGCGCACCCTGTTACCATTGCCGTTACCAATGTGTCTGTCCGGCAAGCATTGGAAGCGTGCTTGCTCAATCAGCCGTTAACCTACACGCTCGTGGGAGAAAATATTGTTATCAGTACTAAAAGTTCCTTAGTATTTGCATCAAAGCCTCCGGCACCAGATATTAAAGGAAGGGTTACCGATGAACAGGGCAATGCATTGTCGGGTGCTTCGGTGCAGGTAAAAAACAGTGGCAATGGTACACAAACGGATGCGGAAGGTCGTTTTTCTTTACAGGCTGCGGCAGGCGCTATACTGGTTGTTTCGTACGTAGGTTATACTTCACGCGAGGTAAATCTGAAAGGTTATTCCGGCCTGCTGGTGGTGGCTTTGCAGCCTTTGCGCGATACTGCCGCAGATATTGTGGTGATTGCATATGGCGCCGTTCGTAAAAAGGATCTTACCGGTGCTGTTGCACAAATTAAAAGTGAAGACCTTACCTCTTACCCCGCAACCAATATGATACAAAGCATGCAGGGGCGTGCTGCAGGTGTGCAGGTAAAGCAGAACAATGGCGCACCCGGCGCTGCTATCAGTGTACGTATCAGGGGCACTAACTCCATATTGGGCGGTAATGAGCCTTTATATGTGATAGACGGGTTTCCCTATTCAGGCAACCCTACCTTTTTACAGAATGCAGATATAGCTTCTGTTGAAATATTAAAAGACGCCTCATCCACGGCTATTTATGGCTCGCGCGGAGCCAATGGAGTAGTGATTATTACTACCAAAAGCGGGAAACGCAGCGGTAAAAACAGTGTGGAAGCAGAGGCTGGTTTTACATTGCAGCAGGTGAACAAGAAAATGAAGTTGCTTACCCCAGGCCAGTATGCACAATTATATAATGAACAAGCGGTAAACGATGGTGTAGCTCCCTACTTTACGCAACAACAGGTTGATTCATTGTATAAAACACCTGATACAGACTGGCAAAACCTGGTGATGCATCGTGCGCCTCTTTGGTTTACCAGCGTTACGGTAAATGGAGGTAACGAAAAAACACGCTTTTCCTTATCTAATGGTATTTTTCGCCAGCAGGGTATTATTCACAATAGTGATTATAACCGCTATTCCCTGCGTTTTAATATTAACCATGATATCAGTAAGGTATTCAATATCGCTTATAATGCCACCCTTACACGTATTACCAGTAATCGAAAAAATGCTGACAGGGGTAACCGGGGCAGTGATATCTATTCTGGTATGTTAGTAGCGCCTCCTACTTTGTCGCCCTACCTGGCAGATGGTACTTATCGCCGGTTAACTACTGCTTACCCCTTTATATCTAATGCACTGGCCAATCCTGTATTGCTGATGAACGAGACGTCGGACTATATTAAGGCCGATCGCGTTTTTACTAATGCAGCCTTGCTGATCAAACCTGTGAGGGATTTATCTATTCGTATATCCGGTGGTCTGGAAAACTCGAATGACCGTACCGATCAGTATAGCACTATACAGCCAATCAACAGCTCGGTGGGTAATGCCAATGTAATTACCAATCAATTGACCAGCTTCTTAAATGAGAACGTGGTTAACTATAATAAAACGCTGAAAAAGCACCGTATAGATGCTACTGCCGGGTTTACTTACCAGGATTATGTGTCCACCTCGCTCAGTGGTAGTGGCAGCGGCTTTTTAAGTGATGTGATTGGTACGGGAAATCTGGGGGCGGCTGCTACGCCGGGAATTCCTGCTTCCGGTTACAGCAAATGGGTATTGCTGTCTATGCTGGGAAGAATTAATTATAACTATAGCGATAAATACCTGTTAACAGTGAGTTTCAGAAGGGATGGCTCTTCCCGGTATGCTACCAACAACCAATGGAGCAACTTTCCTTCTGCTGCTATTGCCTGGCATTTGTCTAACGAAAACTTCTTTCCACGTAATAGTGTGCTGAACGATGTTAAATTGCGCAGCAGCTATGGTGTGTCGGGTAGCGCTGCTATCAGTCCTTATCAAACACTCAATCAGCTCTCTGCCAGCTATACCACTTTTGGTGATGCCATTTATAGCGCCCTGGCACCCGGAACTACTTTGCCCGGTAACTTAAAATGGGAAACCACCCACCAGTTAGATGCAGGTATTGATGCTACGTTGTTAAATAATCGCCTCCATGTTACCGCCGATTTCTATGTAAAGAAAACGAAAAACCTGTTGAATCGTGTACAGCTGCCAGCATCTATGGGCTATACCAATACCCTGCAAAATGTAGGCGAAATACAGAACAAAGGAATTGAACTTGGATTGGATGCTACGGTGCTACAACGTGCAGTTAACTGGACGGTATCGGCCAATATCTCTTTTAACCGCAATAAGGTGTTGAAATTGTATGAAGGGCAGGATATTTATGGCCAAAGCATTTACACCGGCTCTTTAAACGATTTTGTTAACCTGCTCCGCGAAGGGCAGCCATTGGGTGTTTTTTACGGATATGAAGAAAAGGGATATACTGCTACAGGCAATATAGAATATGTAGATCGTACAGGGGAAGGAGCTATTAGTAATGCAGACAAAACCTATATTGGCAACCCAAACCCTGATTTCATTTATGGGTTTAACTCTGTTACTACCTGGAAGGGATTGTCTTTAACAGTATTTATACAAGGTTCACAGGGCAACGATATTTTTAATCTGAATAAGGCCAGCACACTGGATATGGGTATGGGTTTAAACCAGCCGCAGGACTTGTTCTACAATCATTGGGCCAGCGATAAAACCAATGCCGCTTATCCTAAGATATCGCGCAATATCAACGGTAACATGAGCAACCGTTTTGTGGAAGATGGCAGTTACCTGCGCTTGAAGAATATTCAGCTCGCTTATAACCTGCCATTGAAAAAAACAAACAATAACGGGTTTAAAAGTGCGCAGGTGTATATCAGCGGGCAAAACCTGATAACAATTACCGGTTACAGCTGGTATGATCCTGATATTAATGCTTACGGTGGCAGCAATGCCGTTGAACAGGGGATTGATTATTATACCTATCCTACCAGCAAATCGGTTACCCTGGGTATCCGTTGCGGATTTTAACACTATTGTTGACTGAATGAATTGCCTGATATGAAGTATCCATTTTTATTGATAGCCTTTGCATCTGTACTTTCTGTTTCCTGTAATAAAATGCTGGAAGAGAAGCCCAAATCTATTGCCGTTGAGAATTTCTATAATACTGTAGCGGAAGTAGAAACGGGTGTGAACGCGGCTTATGTACCGGTGCGCAATGTGAATATGTTTGGCGCATTGTATCCTATACAGCTGGAAACCTATACTGAATACATGTATGGCCGCGGCAGCCATGCCGCCCTGAACGATTACCAGGGGCTGGATAATACCAATATTACCCGTACCGAGAACATATGGCAATACTTTTATGAAGCCATACGCAATGCCAACCTGGTTATAGGTCGCGCTCCGCATGGAAATGCTATTAGTGAGGCCTATATTAAGAAGTATGTAGGAGAGGCGCGCTTTATAAGAGCCCTCTGGTATTTTCACCTGGTACGTAACTGGGCAGGGGTGCCACTACGTACTGAAAATAATATGGATTCGATTCATGTACGCCGTAGCAGTGAAGCAGAGGTGTACCAGTTAATTGTAAATGACCTGCTATATGCAGAAACCAACCTGCCGGATGTGCCCAGGTTGTCTGGTGCGCCTTCTACCTGGAGTGCTAAAACTTTGCTGACAGATGTGTATATGAACCTGAAAGAGTATACTAAAGCGCGTGACAAAGCACTGGAAGTAATCAACTCCAATAAATATTCTCTGGTGAATGTTACAGTTGCCAACGATTTTGAAAAACTGTTTGGGGCAGATATTTCTTCCTCTACCGAAGAGATCTTTTATCTCAAGTTTGCTCGCACGCCCAGCAGCCAGATATTTCTTTACCCGCAATACATTCATTATCCTAATTCCGGTTATTACCCGCCCGGTGGCTTTTATACCATTTACAGCGATTCGGTTCAAAACCTTTTTCTGAAAAACTGGGACAAAAACGACTTGCGTTACCGGTTTAACTGGTATGCACAAACCTTTGGATTGGGAAACACTACGGTGTTGAATAAAAAGTATGTTGACAAAAATGCGGTTACAGGCGGAGGCAATGATTTTCCTATGTACCGTTATGCGGATCTATTATTGTGGTATGCAGAAGCGGAGGCCAGGGTTAACAACAGTGCTGATGCCGCTGCCCTGGAAAGCCTGAACAAAGTGCACCGCCGTGCCTATGGTAAGAACCCGGCGGTGGGGGATGCTACAACAGACTTTACCTTATTGTCCTTTGGCTCGTTAACTGATTTTATTAGCCGGATTGCGTTAGAGCGTGGCTATGAAAATGTATCGGAAGGCAAACACTGGCACGATTTAAAAAGGTTGGATTTAGTGCAAAGTACTATCCTGGCTTATAAAGGAAAGACTGTGGCCGTAAAACACCTGCTATGGCCTATTCCTAAAACAGAATACAACTATAACAAAGCCATTGACCCGGTTAAAGACCAAAATCCTGGATACTAATGAAGAAAATATTATTACGCCTGGTATTGTGGGGCACGCTGTACAGTTTACCTGTATTATTGAGAGCACAGTCTGTTACCAAAGTGGATGTTTGTGTATATGGGGGAACATCGGCTGGCATTATTGCTGCTTATACGGCAAAACAGTTACATAAAAGTGTATTGTTGATAGAGCCCGGCGCCCATCTGGGTGGACTTACTACAGGAGGCTTAGGCTATACCGATATTGGTAACAAGTATGCCATTACGGGGCTGGCGCTTGATTTTTACAGGCGTATCGGCAACCATTATGGTAAGTTTGAGCAATGGATATTTGAACCCCATGTAGCCAGCGAAGTGTTTCAACAATACCTGCGGCATGGCAAGGTGACTGTATGGAAGCGGCACCAATTAAAACAGGTACATAAAAAAGGAACGGTGATCAGTGATATTGAACTGGCTACCGCTAATGGAACGCGGCATGTAAGTGCTGCTGTATTTATCGATTGTTCTTATGAAGGTGATCTTATGGCAAGCGCCGGGGTATCGTACACGGTAGGTCGTGAAGCCAACAGTGTTTACAACGAAACCTATAATGGTGTGCAATTACGGGAACATCACCAGTTCCCGGATGGCATAGATCCTTATGTAGTGCCTGGTGAGCCGAATAGCGGTTTGCTATGGGGCATTACTAAGGATACGTTGCAGCCCCGGGGTAGTGGTGATAGCCGGGTGCAGGCTTATAACTTTCGTATCTGCCTTACCAGCAATTCAGCTAACCGTATTGCTATTACACGCCCGGCCGATTACGACTCCAATCGTTACCAGCTGCTATTACGCTTGCTGGAAAAGTACCCTGCCAAAGACCTGCGTGCGTTTCTTAAACTTGACCTCATGCCCAATCATAAAACCGACATCAACAACAACGGTGCTTTTTCTACGGACATGATTGGAATTAACTATGCCTATCCTGAGGCGTTGGACAAGGAGCGGCAGCAACTGGTGCAGGCACATGAAAACTATACCAAGGGGCTATTATATTTTATTGGGCATGATAGCCGCATGCCTGCGCATCTGCGTGCGCAAATGCTGAAATGGGGGTATCCTAAAGATGAATATGTGAACAACCACCATTGGTCGCCTCAGCTGTATATACGCGAAGCGCGCCGTATGAAAGGAGTGTATGTAATGACGCAGGCCAATTGTGAAGGACGTGAGGTGGTTACGGATGGAGTGGGCATGGCAGCCTATACTATGGATTCGCACAATGCTCAGCGACTGGTGGTAAATGGTATGGTAAAAAACGAGGGTAACGTGGAAATAGGCGGCTTTGGGCCTTATCCGGTATCGTATCGTTCCATAATACCACAGGCCGCAGAATGTTCCAACCTGCTGGTGCCCGTATGTTTGTCTGCCAGCCATATTGCCTATGGAAGCATTCGTATGGAGCCCGTGTTTATGGCATTAAGCCAGGCAGCTGCCACCGCAGCGGTGCTGGCTGTGCAGCAGCATACAACAGTGCAAGAGGTGAATGTGTCCCGGTTACAATCACTGTTAAAAACCAATCCGCTGGCAGATGGGAGTAGTCCTGAATTATTGATAGACAATGAAGATGCCGCGCATATAACATTGCATGGCGAGTGGAAAAGGGTTACTGAAGGTGCTTACGGGCCTTCCCTGCTGGTGCATGCGGGCAACAGTAGCGGTAGTGTGCAGTTCAGCGGTAGTGTTTCCAAAACCGGTAAATATCACATCTATACGTTTTTGCCAAAGTTAGAACAGGTAGCCCCCACTGTTAATGTGCAGTTGAGATATGGTGGCCAGGTAAAAAACACCAGCATATCTCCGGCAAGCATTCAGATACAGGGACAAACCTCCGGCGAATGGGTAAGCCTTGATGTTTGTTACCTACAGGCCGGCAAGCCCTTTTCTGCCACTATTTATGGTAACACAAGCCAAGGGACTACTGCCGCTGATGCTATATTGCTTGTGCCGGAAAGGCAACTTACTGAAAAGTGAAGAAAAGTATTGAAATTCTAATGCCCAATAAAAGCAGTTACATTTTGTAGCTGCTTTTTATTTGTTTAACACCACATACCGCAGATAAAAAATTTATTCATGAAGTTTATTCGTAAATAATTATTGAATTTGCAACTGTTCCTAATCGGGTAGGCTACGTAGCGCCCTGCGTATAAAGGCATTATATTATGTTAAACGAAAGTAAACGATAGAACTATGAGTAAACGTCCTTATGTCATTTGCCTGATGATGACATCTTTAGATGGTAAGATCCTTGGTGAGAAATGGGGGAAAGATGACCGCGTGCAGCTGTTGACAAAAAGCTTTGAGGAGGCGCATGATGCTATTGGTATGAAGGCCTGGATAGTAGGAAGGGCCACTATGGAAAAAGATTTTACCAAATTTGCCAGACCGGTGTACAAGGAGGGCGCATTGCAGATAAACCGAGCTGACTTTATAGCTACCCGGGAAGCGAAATCTTTTGCGATCGCCATTGATGGCAATGCTAAACTGGGCTGGGAAAGTAGCATTATGTTAGGTGATCATGTGATTTCAATTTTGACAGAAGCGGTAGAGGATAGTTACCTGGCGCATTTGCAGGAAGTAGGAGTGTCGTACATTTTTGCAGGCGCCACAACGGTAAACCTTCAGATGGCGTTGGAAAAGCTGAAAACATTATTTGGAATAGAAACGTTGATGCTCGAAGGCGGCGGACGTATTAACGGTAGCTTTTTAAATGAAGGGCTGATTGATGAATTTAATCAATTGCTATTACCACTTGCAGATGGACGTGTTGAAACATCCAGTGTTTTTGAGATAGCGGAAAAAGATAGAAAGCTGGATGCAACATTGTTTAAGTTGGAAAGTATGAAGCAGATAGAAAATGATGTCATCTGGTTAAAGTATAAAACAATTGAGCGGGTGTAAATGTAAAAAGCGTCTGAATGTTATTTCAGACGCTTTTTTGTTATAAGCTACGTTTTAACCTGGTTGGTTTTATTGGGTTCTATAGCTCCAGGTGTGTCCGTAATTTTTTTCCAGTACATACAATCTTTCCAGCGAGGAGGTGGGTGTACCATTGTTGCTCCCTTGTACAAAACCGGTGGATGCCTGGTAGGTTCCTTCCGGAATTTGAACAGAGTTAGGATTATTTACTACATCCAGTGCGCGTAAATCAAACTTCATTCCTCTGAATGGTACTGTGTTGCTGTCGGTTAAAGACACATTATTCACTACATATTCATACCAGCTTTGAATGAGCTCGTCCACTGTACCGGCCGTGCGTGTTAAAGGAAATACACCATTGTAATTGAGTGTTTTTAGTTTGGTTAGATTTCCTATATAGGAGGGCAGGGTGGTGGGAAATGCAGTACATCCATTCAGGATAAGTGTAGCCAGGTTAGGCAGATTGGATAAATCTGTTGCCCAAGCTTTAAGATTTGCGCAATAGGTAATACCCAGGCTGATAACGGTGGGAGACAGGTCATTCAATCTATCTGGCAATTTTGTCCATTGTGTGGCATTGCAGTTAAAGCTGGCTAATTTGCTGAGTGTAGTCCATTCCATGGGAAATGGACCTTCTCCAAAGCCATTGTCATCGCCACTGATCATACCAGCATTAAAGCCAAAGGTAATGAGGTTGGGCATGCTGGTGCCATTGATGGCAGTGAGATTGCTTGCTCCAAATGTTTTGCCGGTAAACCCCGGGCCACCTATGGCCAGGTTTGTTAACTGTGGGTTTAGCATTTGTGGTTGCATATATCCATAGTAACGGCTGGTGGGTTCGAAGCTAATACCTCCCAGCTGTAACGTTCTTAGTTTGGGTAAGGTAAACAATGCCTGATCAAGCTCGGAAATATGCTGGTAAATGGTGCCTGATGCTAATCCGTTAATAGCAGAAAAGCCGGCGAGATTTCTCATTAACCTGAATGGAACGCCCAATACCTGCGTTTTTGAAAACTGCTGCCCGCTAAGGCCAAGTGATGTAATGGCGTTCCAGTCAGAGCAGGTGATGGTGATGATACGGTCTGTTTTATTACCATCTGCAAAAGTTTTTCCTCCAAAACGTCCGATAGTAGCATCGATAGAAGTGTTTCCTACGGGGTATAGGTAGATAGCATTGCTAACAGAGTTATAGGTGATGGGAACCGTGCCGTCATTGTGGTAAACAGTTATTGTAAATGCTTTTGAAGCTATGAGCGAAATCGTTCCGGTCGGGAAGGCTGTTCCTGTAACAATAAAGCTGATATTACCTCCATGTTGCAGGCATCTGTTTTTATACTGTAGAATCATAAGTTAAGCTGTTCTGTATGTCCACTTATGGCCATATTGGGTTTCTAAAACATAAATCATTTCCAGGGCGGAACCAGGTGTGCCATTGTTGCTTCCCTGTACATAGCCTGTCGGAGCCTGGTAGGTGCCTGTTATGATATGCCCGGAAGCTGATACGTTATCTGATGCATTATTCCCGATAACTATGGTCATGCCCCTGAAGGGGAGGGTATTGGCTCCGGTTAGGGCTGTATTCGTTGTTACAAAGCTATAGAACGAGCTAATAAAAGCTTCTGCATTGGTGGTGTTACCAAAACTGCCTGCAAAGTGAAGGTTTTTTAATTTAGTTAAGCTGGCAAAGTAGCCTGGCACCACGGGCTGTAGCAAAGGGCAGGAGGCCAGTGATAAGGTGTTTAAATTAATAAGTGCTCCCAGATTACCCCATGTGGCCAATGGATTAATGGAGATGGTTAAACTTATAAGTGATGTGATACTATTGATGACCGCAGGCGGTGCTGTAAAGGAGTTACTGTTTAAGTTTAAGGTGGTAAGTACTTTTAAATCAGAAAAGTTTTCAGGTAAGGCTCCATCTGTTCCATTGACGTCTGTAAAATTGTTGCCATCTAAAGCGAGTGTAACCAAGGTAGAACCTAGGTTGGGCGCTATTTGATCAAGATTAGATTGAGAAAAGCTTTTTCCTCCCAGCTGGCTTGCATAGCCTAGTGTGGTATACTTTTTTCCTGTAAGCATATCTGTGGGAATACTGCCATAATAACGTGTGCCTTGTTGAAATGCGTTTCTAAGTGAGAGGAAGGTGATATTATTAAGCTTCAGGTAATTTTCATCAATACCGGTAAGCTGTAGGTTTACCAGTGCCAAAGTGCCCAGATTTGTCAACTGCGCAAACCTGACAGGTAGCGATTGCTGCATGGTAAGCATGTTGCTGTCAATGCTTATGCTGATGAGCTTCTCTGGTTCAGGAAGCTTTATTTTTATTTGTCTGATGGTAGATGCGTCTCCTTGTGTATAGGTGTATTTAGGAAAGCTGGCGGTTATGTCTGAATTTGTACCAGCATCGAGTTGTACCCTGTTAGCAGTTCCTGTAGGATATGTAATCAAAGAGCCGTCTCCATAATTTACAATAACAGAAGAGGGGCTGTTGAATATAAATCTTATCTGACCTGAAGTGGCGCCCGCAGGTCCGGGAAACTGCATTCCTTTATGCAGGAAGTTCCATGTATTGCTATAACTGAAAATCATTGTATCTTTTTTGTCGTAGTGAATGGTATTAATAACCCGGAAATATTAAGCTGGATAAGCAATAGTGTGATCGTACTGATTTTTCAAAACATAGATCATTTCAGCCGGCGAAGCCGGTGTGCCGTTGCTGATACCAGGCATAAAGCCGGCAGGCGCCTGTTCTGTTCCACTGACTAGTTGCATACTGACGATAGTACCATCGGCGTTCCTGGTGGAAATAGTCATGCTCCGGAATGGGCTGGCTGATGTGCCTGTAATCGGAGCATTAGCAACAACCAGCTGGTATAGATTGGTGTAAAAATTGTTTTGCCAATTGGTGTCAGTAGTGTTGCCATTGGCGCCTACGGATGTTAATCTTAGCCGCTTTAATTTTGTAAGTGCCGACATCCAGGAGGGCAGTGAACTGGTGAATTGTCCATTACCCGTAAAATTAATCTCAACAAGATTTACCAGGTTGCTTAAGTCTGTCCAGTCTTTTACGAAAGCAGAATATAAAAAATTAAGTGTTTGCAGGGTAACCGGTAGATAATTGAGTTTTTCCGGCATCCTGGTAAACAGCCCAAGGTTTAATGAAAAAGCTTTAAGATTGGGAAACGTATTCCATACATCAGGATAAGCTCCTTCCCCTGACTCACTATCATCATACCCCGCCAGGTAAGAATACTCTATAGTTAGTGATTGCAATTGCGGAAGGGTAATGGGGTTCACTGCCAGGAAGTTGGTAGAAGCAAAGGCTTTGTTTTTACTTGTTGCTGTATTACCTGTGCCTACACCTGTCCATGTAAGTGTTGTTAAACGGGCATTTAAAATATCATTTTGAATATTGCCATAAAACCTGCTGTCTGTAGTAAAGTACTGACCTGCTATAGAAAGGCTGGTAAAAGAAGGTAAGGATAATACGCCCGTGTCAAATTCTGTGATCTGTGCATAAATACCCGATTGCGCCATGTGCAGGTTTTTCAACCTGTACATGGCATTAAATGGGATATTCAGCTTTTGAGGCTTGGATAAAAAGAGACCCGTAATGGAAATGCCGGAAATAGCTGCCCAGTTAGAACAACTGATTCTTACAATCCGGTCTGTTTTATTGCCTGTGCTCCATACCGGGCATTGATACATGCCGGCATCGGGGTTGATGTTCACATTGCCTGTATTATACAATCTTAACGTTGTTCCTATGGAAGGATAAGTCAGCTTATCTGTTCCATCGCCCGGGTCTATGGTAATGCTAAAAGGCAGGCCGGTAGTTCCTGTAAGTTGGATAGAGCCGCCTGTTAAAGATGTTCCACTGACTATAAATATCATATCGCCTCCAAAGCGAAGTGTTTTATGGTTAAACTGTAGTATCATAGGTGGTGAAGTATTATTGCTTTGCTTTTTTAACTCATTCACTTTGACTATTATCTATCCCAGTGTTTGTTATAAGGGATTAAACGGTCTTATGAGTCAATGCAAACGTTTTTGCAACTATTTCGTTGGCAGAAGCGTTACCCGCCTGCATGGTGGTTGTTATGTTATTGGATACTGTAAAGTTTACGCCTGTTATGTCTATAGCACTTGCGTTTACTATACTTCTGGGGTTCCCACCTCCATCATCAGTTTCCACAACATAGTTATAGGAGACCCTTATTGCTGACTGCCCGCTCCTTATTATTTTCCCTTTTATCAGAACATTGCTTTTGGGCATTAAAGAATTAATGATTGAAGCAGTTGCAACTACATTGTTGCCCCAGTAAAGTTTTATCGTTTTATCGTAATATGAGTTGGAAAGTGCTGATAAAAATTCAAATTCAATGGATTGTCCATTAGCCGAAAGTGTATTTGCAGGTAATATATAACTATACGCTTGGGTTTCGTTGGTAGAGGAAGTGGCTACATCAGTGTAGGCAATATATAATGTAGAATCAGATGCCTTCCCAACTTTGAAGCAAGTGTTGTCGTCGGTAGCAAAGAAGAGATCCGAGTTGTTCTTGTACCACTGTCCCTGGAAAAGGGTTTTATTGTTGAGAGGCGTAACATTAGCTGTGTAATTGTTTGCTACATTATAAGTGGCCGCTGTAATGGCACCTGTAATATCCGTATCAGTAACAAAACCTTCTGCTATTTCTTGTGTGGCAGAAAGATCGCCTAATGCATTGGTTTGTACCAGGCGTGGGTTAGCGCCTACAAACAGGTAGTTGTCGGCACTGGACAACACGTCCACTGTTTGCGTACCCTTTTGCATACGTAACCTGTTGTTGGTGCTTTCGAGCCATATATCTCCGTTTTCCAGTGTGGCAGGTGTTGCGCTTTGAGGAGCATGACGTATAACGGCAGCTGTTACTTTGCTGCTAAAAATCTGGGCTTGTGTTTTTACCCATGTCCACCAGCTGGTGATGCGTGATGGAGTAGCAAATTTGGTATTGTCTGTACCGGTTTGCATTTCAGTGGTGGTGGGTATATTGGATTGCAGGTTCGTAACCTGGCCCTGAAGTTTTCCTGTAGCTGATAACACAGTATCTGCTGCGGTAACGGCAGTGCTGGCTGAAGTAAAGCCTGTTAAGACTGTGCCACGTATAGTGGTGGCAATATTGTTTACAAAGTTTACTATTTTTCCAAACCCGGATAATATCGAATCGCTGGCTGTTGGAGTACCTGTTGTAGCGGTGAGGCCTGTAAGAGGGGTTGCAACAGCGCGTGCCTGAGTAAAATACAGGTTGGAGCTACCTTCTATTACTGCGTCGGAACTGCCTGGGGAAGGTGAAATTTCTATATACGCGCTTCCTGACCAGCGGTAGGTTTTGTTGGAATCAAGGGCTACGTATATTTTCCCTGTTTCGCCAGGTGTGGGCATTGCTGCCAGATTGGCTTTTTCTATTACATCATCAACGTAGCTGGGTAAAATAGTGGCGGGTATTAAACCACTGCCATCAAGCCCTGCGTAGCCATTGGGCGAATTTTTATTCACTGTTTTTTCAACAGCTGACAGGTCTATATCGTCACCCACCTTTTGCCAGCTGGCCGCATTGCTTAAATCGTTTTCGTTGATGCAACGATATAAGCCGCGCTTGCTGACGTCTGTATCCCAAACAGAAACGAGGTGGCCATTATAAATAAAATTTGCGGAAGTGAATGCCAGAAGGTCTGCATAAGTAGGGCAAAAAGTGCGCGCATCCAGCGCGCCCTTTTTTGCTACTTCCAGGTTTCCACTAAATGAAAAAGATCCTTTTTCTCTTGCCATAGAGCAATAGTATTTTAGTGCGCCTTTAAGTGCGCTGTTTAATTGAATGTGTATGCCTGTATAAAAACGGGGTTAGCTTGTTAAGATGAGCTTTACTTTTAAAGAACCACGGTCAGAAGTCTGATTGGTGTATTTTTTATAGGCTATGCCATCTATGGTAACATCGGTTATTGCAAAGTCGCTTACTTTATTAGTACTGTCGTAAGCATTGGAAACGGTGTTAAAATATTGAATGCTCTGTAGTGGCCGGCTGGTGACCCAAACAGTGGGAATCCAGATGGATTGCTTATTACCAGTGCTTTCTGCAATGAGGTTAACTTCAATATTGTTTCCGGTTAGCATGGAAACCAGTGCTTGTTCTGTAGCTGTGGTTATAGCGGTAGTGGTGGCCAATATGGGATATACCCCTTCAAAGGATGTACTTACTACCGGCGATTTTGCTGCAGGAAGAGCTGTGTTGTAGTTGTTCCCATCGCTATCAAGGGGTTGCGGCCCTGCTGCATAGTTTACCTGCGCTTTAAATATATTCACCCCTTGTATAACCGCGTGTGCATTTACTGTATAGGTTTTTCCTGCTTGTGGCTGATTGGCATAGCTAGAGTTGTCGGCCTTGATGAAAGTATAATCAATAGCTGCGCCTGCACGGTTACCCTGTAAAGTACTATTCCAGCCGTTTTGGATGCTGCCCTGGTTAAAGTTAAAGGTGAGTGTTACATTAAGTGAAGCGCCAATTTTACGTAAGCTGCCAGCATCGTTCCCTAACGAGAAGGAAGGTTCGGTGATGGTAGGGTAATAGGTAGTGGTAAGCATTGACTCAATGATATCTATCAGGGATCTGCCTTTTTCAATAAGCGTGCCTGACGGAATGCCGCCTACGGTGACGTTGGTGGTGAATGCATCTGTAACAGAAACAGAAGCTGACAGGTCGGGCAGGTAAGCTGTAGGTATCTTTCCATTTTCAACAGGGGCGATGGTTGTACCTCTTGCTGCTGCTATTGCCGATAAAATATCGGCAGGGCTGGCTTTGCCCTGTACCATGCTTAAGAGTTGTTCATAAGCATTGGCAGGAGGCATGGAAGAAATAACGCTGTAAAGCTCTGCAGTTAAATCACTGACAGCTATTTTGCTGCTTACATGCCTGTAGCTTTCCATGAAATCATAAAATGCCTGTTGATTAGGCTTGTCGCCATTTTTAAACAGGGCTTTCAGTTGATCTATTGTTTTTGTTGCCATTGTTATGCTATTCTTTTTACGTAAACAACTACTGTATAAGGTTGCACGTTATTGTGTGCGGCTCCTCCACCTGCTTCTCTCATGGTGCTGGAGTTAGTGGTTTCGCCTGGCTGTGCGCCGATTACGCTGTCGCCATCCTTGCCTCCTTTGGGTAAGTACTTAAGATCGTGGTTATGCTTCGGCATTTCGGCAATGGAGAGTGTATGTGTTTTTTCACCACCCCTTGTTCCCGCTACTGTATACGCGTAATCTGTAATGTTATCTACAGATTTGCCATCGTACCATAACCCCAGTGGCACCCTGCCTTGCATGCTTTCCATTAACTGGAATCCTTTCATTTCCCATTTTCCTATTCCGGCAGCATCAAAGCGGTCAGACCTGGTTTCATACATTTCTATTTTACCCACTTTGGTAAGCGCCCGGTTCAACACATCTGTATAGCGCTGGCTGGTGTATGGGTCAAAAGTGATGTAAGTGCCGGAGATGGGCAAGGTGTTACTATAGTTGCCGTCTTCTTTAAGATATACAGGGCTGGCACCGGTATAAGCAGGTGTTTGCACCAGTTTGCCGCTGAACATACAATAACCACTGCTTACAGACAATATGGACGCATTCACACTGGCTGCGCAACCACTGAGAATAACTTCATTCTCCAGCACTAATGCCTTTTGTATCGTTTTTACATTGAATGCGAAATCTTTAAGGTTTTCGCCAAAAGGAAGTCTTACAAAATCACTAAAGGCAACGTTGCCCGAGCTGATGGTAGATAAGCGTGCTTTTTTTACTGTATATACCGGCTTTTGTTCTCCATCTTCAAATTGCTCGGTGGCTGTGGTAGTTTCAATGGTAATGTAATCAGCTTTTAAGCCTGATGCAAAGGGAATTACTTCTCCGTTGATAACTATCCAGCCTTCACTTACACTGCCATTTTGTTCAGTGCAACCACTCAGAATAAGTTTGTTGCCTAAAATGCCGGCTATGGCATCGGACACATCACTGTAAGCTTTTTGCATATAGGCAAGTGTGTCCTGGTATAGATGTAAGCCACCGGCCTGCGTAAAATCTATTGTTCTGTTCATTGTTTTAATATGTTTGTACTTTAAAAGTCCGGCATTGTACTATATAGCTATTTACAAATGCGGTTAATTCGCTTAAATCGTATTGCAACGAAGCCGGTATCTTAATAATGAAATCTGCTGTAAACTGTCCTGTTTCCGATTTGGTATAAAGGATTTTACCTGTTCCTGGCCTGGCATTCAATACCATGGGTTTGTTTTCCGGTAGCAGAAACAAAGGCTGAGGATCAAACTGTCTTGAACGAACTATTTGTATACGTCTTCCGGTATAGTCAAAGCGGTCATTTAATGCTGCTTGCAGAAAACAAACCTGGTAGTTGATTTTCAGCCGGTAGTCTATATTTTTTTTGTACGTGATAAACCGTGTGTGTAAATCGTTTATAGGAGATACCAGCGCATAAAGCAAGGCTAACAGCTTTTTCTTTCTAAGCGTAACAGGCGTTAGCCAGTTAACCAGCTTTTTCCATTCTACGTTGTAAATGTTATTGTATTGCACTTTGTGGAACGTATTCAATGATTAAATCGGTTTCGTCTGCAAATCTGAGCCATCCCGCGTCTGGCTCATATAACTGGCTGATAGTGGTGAATGGAAAATTGCCATAGCTGGCAGAGCATTCAAGTACTTCAGGTATTACAATGCCTTCAATTTTTTGTAGATAATCAACATGATACGTTAAGGCATAAATGCCACTAAACTGCATCCCATCTACAAGAAATTGTTTAATTGCAGTACGAACAACATCGCTACCCTGCCCATCCAGCCTGTTTCCGTTGCTATCCAGTATCAATGGGTTGTAATGGATGCGCCACTTCATTTTTATTTTATCAGGTGCTTCACTGGTTACCGCCAGATTATCGCCTGCAGCTTCAATACGGCTAAAGTACTCGTTGATAGCAGCTATCTGTACATCAGACAGTTGTTGTAAGTCCTGCCCATCGTATCCTGCCATCTTTAATTTGAGGATAATTCTGCCGTAAGCGTTTGTTTGTCGTACAACTGCAGCGTATTTCACAATCTGGCTTGCAGTTATTTGTTCATCGGTATAACCTGTGTTGTTAAACTCATCAGAATCACTAAACAATGGAAATCCGTATTGAAAGGAAAGAGCTTTGTTGGCATACCATTCTTTGCTGGGTGGTTTCAGGGCTTTAATATCAGCTTCTACATTAGTTCGATGGAGGTCGAAAATCGATTCCAGTGACCATGTACAAACCGCTACCACGAAAATAAAAAGTCTTTGCAGGTTTACTTTGCTCCATGTGTCGGGTGTTACACTGTAACCGACAGAAGCCATTTCTGTAACATAAACATTGGTAATGTATGCTTGTATTTCGCTTATTGTTCTTGCCATATTTAATTTACTTTAAAATCTAAACCAATAGTCCAATAGCTGATCCCCTCCAGGATATCTTCCTGAACCGCCTCAATAGCGCTTGCCGGACGAATAGATTTGTTTTCGAACACGCTGGCAATACTTGCTTTGGCACTGTCAATGTCAGGCACCTCTATAAACTGGTCTTCCTGTAAATCATCTGTAATGCTTAGATGATTGAGTAACGCTATGTCTATAATGCGGGCAACGTCTCCGTTTACCTGGATAGCTAAATCGGCTAGTGTTTGCCCCGCTAATACTTCAACTCTCATGGATAGGTTGCATTTACTTTTAATTGATTGTTCTCAATAGCCACTTCAGAAACCTTCATTCCGTCTGAGCTAAATTGAAGTCTGACTTCCCTTAATAAGGCTGTAGGGTTTTCATCTTCCAGGTAGCTGGCCACACCAACCCCACAGGTAGGATTTTCTTTAAAGCTGCCCTTGGTGCAGACTAATAATAGGCGTTGATGCTGCGTATCGCTATTGCCAATTATCCAGTCGCCGGTATTTTCATTGATAAGAAGGTCATTGGTGTCATTTAATAAAAGGTCTGTCATTATTGTATTTTTCCGGTGATTGAATTGCCCGTAACGGGATAGGGGCCTGCTATGAGACCTAACCCTGGAACATTTAATGCTGCATTGGCCTGTATGTGTGCTACGACTTCGGATGCAATTCCATTCCAGAAGTCTTTTCTGGCCTGCTCTATATCGTCAATATTTACATTATTAAACTCACTGGCCTTATTGTAAAGCTGTTGTCCTAAAAGGGTGGCATTTAGTGGCATTATTGTAAAATTTTTTTTGCTTTGCTTAATGCTTCTTGTAGCTTAGGGTAATCAGGATTTTGACCCTGTAGTACCACTATCTTCATACAGGCTTGCACTAGTAGTTCTATTACCTGTAACAAGGTATCTGAGTCGTGTTGAATAAGCAGGCCTTTTGTGCTCTGCTCCATCACACCAGCTCCTGTTTTTATCCGCCATTTGTCAGCTTCTCCTGATGCAATCAACATCCATTCGTTATCGCTTTCGATACGAACAGCCAATGCCCAGGTGCCTATTTTGGGGAAAATGGTGATGGCTTCTTTACTGTCAATTACAGGACGAAGTCTTACCTGCGTTATCTTCAGGCCATCCTCGTCTTCCAGTGTACAGGTGAAGTCGCTTTCATCAATCTCTTTTACAGTTGCCAGCATAGTTGGCTGTGGGCCAACTTTTGCTGACAATGCAAGTAGAGAGGATCTTATTTCTTCATGTATGCGCATGACTAAATTTTTATTCCTATACCAATATGTTGTCTGCCGCCTGAAGCGTCAAATGATCCTTCAATGCTTTCTATAACATAATTGCCGGCCCGCTCTATGTAACGGGGGTCGCTTATGGCAGATACAGTATTCAGATCACACGCCGGTTCCAGGAACCCGGTTATTTTACCTCCATATCCCTTTTGGTTTTCCTGCAATTGCCTGTCGTCTCTCAATTTTTGTAAAAAAGAGGAGTCTAGGTCTATGCCTTGTATGGTCAGTACTTTTTTATTACCTGTGCCGGTGTCTGTCCATTCTTTTTTTACACCATCAGGTTGGCGGGCTTTCAGGCTGATGTTTACTTGCGTGTCTGTTTTGTCGGAGTTAAATGTCAGTTGATTATCTTTTATTACGTTCCAGCCAAGCTTATGCTTAACTGTTGTGGATCGCTTCATATCAACATAACGTAATCCAACATACAGCTCATCAAAATTGAAATAAACAGTAAGAAGCATATTCGTTTTAAGCCATTCCAACACCTGTACTCCGGATTTATTAGCTAATTCAGCTTTGCTTACAGGTATGTCCGGTACAAGTGGGCTTAGTTTAATAGAAGTATCTGCTACAAGGTCCTGGAGGATTTTTTTTACAGTTGTTTTTACATAGTTGTGTTTCATTATTTTTTTATCCATCTGTAATAAAAAACTGTAACCCTCACATTCTATTTCAAGCGGAACGGAGAAATTTATTTGTTTAATAAATCCTTTAAAGCGGACTTTATCAAGTCCATTATAGCCACAGGAAATAGTTACCGGCATTCCACTTTTAAGTACCTGGTTGGTACTCATTTCCGGAATCTCGTATTGATCGCCTGTTTTTACCAGGCGGCACAATGCCGGTAATTTTATTTTGGCGCTATCGGCATAGTTGTCCATGCTTCTGCTCCAGGTGGCAGAGGTGCACTTAAAAGGTTTGAAACCTCCTATAGTGATGCTGTTTGTCATTAAAAACATATCAATTGCTTGTTTCCAACGTGAATACTGTGTCGCTTTCAAGTTCCATTGTAAAAGGCCGAACGTGATTTCTGCCTCCCTGCACTTCAGGTAGTTCAAAGCTTTCAATAACAACTCTGTCATTGTCGCCAATAAAAATATTGGTCAGGGCATTACTCATGTTTACGGCCCTGTTAAGCTCAAACAATCTTTTTAACTCGGTGAGTTCGTTATAAGGCCATACGCGTTTTTTGTCAATAACAAATCCTTTAAGGCTGATGGCGTAGTCTTCCGTACTGTATTGTTCTTTAATTGTACCTCGGCGTTCAGCAAGTGGTGTTTTAACAATTGTTTTTTTGCATTTAATTTTTACCACTGTGTATGGCAGTAATAAGGTGCCCTTATCACCCATATCTGATGGCAAGCTCCAAAATTTGGTAGGAAGCCAAATTTCAACACCTTCATATTGCAGCCTTAGTTCTGCACCTGAAGCATCCCGTGCGGGTTTTTGATTCATTTCATTTAGCCACAACTGGCTTTCATTAGTTATGTCTGGCGTCCATCTTTTTACAATTTCAGGTTTGGTGCCAAAGGTTTGCTTATACAGTTTTTCTAAGTCGTATATTAATGAACTCATACTATTGCATTTTAGCCCCACTGTTAAGAATGCGCAGATATAGTTGTGCCATACGGTCTTCCAGCTGATTCAAGCCTTCGTTTAATGCTGCCACATGTATCTCTATCTTATCAGTGAATTTTACTCCGTTAATATTAATAACCCTAGGGCCTCCACTGGTAACATCCTGTCCTATGCCTTCTTTGGTATTTTTGAAATCGACCGTTTTACCCGTAGTGGATAGTCCGCCTACTTTAGGTTGTTCGGCTGGCAGAGTTGCTGACTTTGGTTTAAATAATGCTTCCCGATTTTTAGGGAGCTTTGTTATACCCTCAGCCAGGTTATTGACGAGAAGAGTGTGTTTGCCTAAATTTTTAAGATCTTCTTCTTTTTTCTTGTTTTTTAATGTCTCAATTTCAGCAGATGCCTTTGTTTTTATTTCTGCACGTAATACCGTAGATGCCTTGTCAAACTCACCCTGTTTAATGAATTCCCAGGCCTTTTTAATATTTTCTCCCACCTGCTTAAGCCATTGAATCCAGCTTTCTACTTTTAATTTCGCCAACTGGATAGAATAGGCAACTGACTCATATAACTCTTTAAAAAATAAGATGATCAGCCCACCCACTGCCTTTATAATTTGCCAAAGCGCTTTCATCGCATCACTCCATCCCTGGTATTTGTCCATAAGTAGGCGAATAGCTATAATGGCTCCTATTATTGCAGCAATAACAAATACAATAGGATTCATTGCTGTAACCATGTTAAATGCTTGTTCTGCTATCGTTGCTGCCTGAGTTACGACAGCGTATGTTGCCCAAACCCCGACTAGACCAAGAACTATTTCTTTATGATCCATCAAAAAGTTGCCGAGTCTGGTTAGAATATCTATTATGGGCATTAGTGCTTCTCCCGCTTTAATTTGTAGCATTTCAAAGCGGTTTTGCAATGCCAATAGTTTCCCTTGTGGCGTTTCAGCTGCCTCTGAAAGTCCCAGAAAGTAATCCCCGCCTTTATTAGTGGATCTTTGCAAGGCCTGGCTTACCATATCTGAACCAATAGTTCCATCCTTCAGATGTTTCATTACATCTTCCGGTAGCATGTTTTTACTTTTGCTTATCTCTTTAATAGGATTAAATCCGGCATCTTTAAATTTCTTCATGCTCGATTCGGTAAGCCTTCCGCTTTCCTGCACTTCTGCGAATGCTTCTGAAAGTCCCTTTAATTGTTCTTTATTCCCACCGCTTATATCGCCAAATACTTTTAGTGCAGGCAGTATTTTATCTACTGATACTCCATAATCAAGCATGGCTTTTGCATTTGAGTAGACTTCGGAGCCCATCATTGGATTTTCTGACATCGTCTGTAAGCCCTGACTTAATATTCCTCCTTTGTCAGCGTCTTTTGTCATAGATAGTACTCCTTGCTTGGCGGAATCAAAATCCATTGCTTTTACAATAGATTCTTTTCCTATGTCATAAAACTTGGAAACCGTTTTAGATGTCAGGTCTTCAAGTGCTTTCGCGCCTTCTGACTTTTCCTTTTTTTCAGCCGCCGGGGGAGCTGGTATAGCTGCTATTGCCTGTGCTGCCCTTTGTGCAGATTGTTGAATCTGGTTTAGCTGGTTGCTGGTTCTTGAAAGGTTGTTTCCTCCAAACGCCCGTCTTATTCCTTCCTCAACATCGGGTAGGCGCTTTGTCAACTTCTCAACATTATCAATTACGGCTTCTATCTTTTTATTAACCTTAACTAAGTAATTTTGGATTTGGTCAAAGGACTTTTTAGCATTCTGAGCAAGTGTCGCCAGGCCGCTGCTTGCCAGGTCTCTCATTGTAACGTACAGTTGAATTACACTGCTGCTCATTTCAAAAAAGTTTCAAGTGAATTATTAAGACTGTTATCTGCTTCCATCTTTCTTATTGTTTTTATGTGTGCTACTTTCAGCACGAGGGCGTCGTCTGTTAAGCGCGATGCATCCTGCCCTGTGTAATACTCAACAAGAGTTTCTAAAAAGCCGAACAAGTCCTGTTCGGCCTTTACCGATGCATCGCTTATCTTTTTAGCAGTATCGCCTTTTTGCCTTCAATTAGTTTGTTGAGGCTGTTTGCTGCAGGTATGAAATACTCATCGTCATCCAGTATCTCTTTATCTCCATCAATCCAGCATTCGCGCATACATGCTTCCAGGAATAGGTATAAACCCTCATCACTTATTTTGGTGCTGGCAAATGATAAAATATGCCTGTCTATAGGCTTTAATACAGCTAGTTTATCTATTTTTTCTTCTTCATTCAATACAGGGAGAAAAAACAAGCCTTTGTAGGTATTACTCCACTTTTTTACAGTGTCTTCGCCATAACGTTCGTTAGCAATCTGGCTACATTGCTCTCGCAAGGAACTGTCTTTTTCTTTGCGTTCGCGTTCTTTAATATCTTTCAAAGAAGCTCCTTTATAGTTGTCTGTTCGTATCATTATTGCTTTATTGATTTTTTTAGAGATTTGGAATGGCTATTTGTAAATCATGTTCATGGAAATAAATGGAAGTGTTACTTCAGTCATTTTTGCATTCTTTTCCATGGCAAATGGCATTTCTGTAAATGCTACCTGTGGCACAGTGATTGTTTTGGCGGTATCGCTTTCTGTTTTTTTGTATACGCAGGTAATTAAAATAAGTGTATGTGGCACGTGCAAAATGCTCTCGTAGCCGGCAAACTGTGCGGCATCATTCAGCATATCTACCTCGTACTTTAACAGCTTAATATTGCCTGTGTATGACTCGTCGCCCATTTGAATGTCGATTGGCTTGCTGCCTGCACCACGTAGATATTCTTTTTCAATTGCTGCTTTAAATTCAAAGCCTGTAATGCCAACTAAGGTTCTTTTTAAAATTGTAATGCTGGTTTGAGACCAGGCACACTCACTGGTTGAAAATGCTCCCATTGTTAATGTTTAAATGTTTTCGCTTTTTGGTTTGTTTATGCAGTAGTTAAACCAAGGTCTATTTCAATGAAGCTGGTATAGCCTTTAGGTATAATGCGTAGTTTAATAAAAATTTTACTGGTGTTTACGATGTCCTGCGCAGGACTGATAACAACCTGTACCTTACTGATCTGCTCTCCCATATTTGAATTAATCTGCTGCTCAATTAATCCAGACAGGTAGGTAATATCTGCGTCAGAAACTTTCCCTTCTGTAGTTACATTTATCTCGCTTTCTATTTGCTCAACATAAGTAGCAGCGGCTACAACAGCAGCTTTATCCAAGATACGGCCATAAGCCAGTAAGCGATAATCGTCGTTGCTTGCCATACGGTCGATACCGAAATAAATACCTGCTTTTTGCGGATGCTTCATAAAGCTGATAAAGCCTTTACCGTGCAGGTTTTCCAGGTTTACCACCTCTTTAATAGGTTTAGAGCCAACATAAGCAGTAGTAATGCTTAATGGGCCATTGGCGACTTTGCCAATTTTAATATGTGCAGGATACTTCACTGCACGACCCAGTGCCAGGCCTACAGAGGCTGAACCGTTTGACTGGCTACCTCCTAATACTACACCGGCAAAACCATTGCTGGCGGTATCGGGTGTGAATACATCCGCGCTGTCTTCTTTGGCTACGCGGCCTTCTACTAACACACGCAGTGGGCTTAACTCGCTTAATCGTGCCTGTGCAAAGGTTTTGGCTTTGGTTACAGCAGCTTCTACATCCGCATCTAAGAATTTTTCACCAGCATTGTAGCCAGAGGGTGGTGTACGGAAAACGCCTAGCAGACGAATTTTGCCATCAGCAGCAGCAATTAATTTTTTAGCACCGGCTGCATTGGTGTCGTCCAGGATGCTGGCCATTGTTTGTGTAGCTGCTACGCCCATTACGTGTAATTCCTGGTTACCGCCTACTTCACCGTAAAATTCCTGTAAGTGTCTGTACATTACTGGTTCAGCTGCTTCGGTGAAGCCCTTGCTTTCGGCATCTGCCAGGTTATATACTTCTACCGGAGCACCTTGCAGTGCTACCGTATTTACGGTTCCAGCTAAACCCGCTATTCCATCTACTGCGGAAACATCACTGAGCAGATTACCATTGGAATAGGTAACCACTACTTTAGGATAAGACATGTGTTTTTTGTTTAATGATTGATTTTGTTTTTATAATACCCAACGACTGATTGAGTGTGTGGCATTGATTTGCCGGACGCGCCTGTATACACCATCGCCGTTTCTGCTGCCACCATCATTGGTATTTCCTTCTACCGAATGATAAGTGCCCATGGCTTTATTGGCCCAGCCATCGAAAAAGCCGGTATGTCCAATGCGGCCAAGGCTTTTGTAGTAAAGGCAGAATACATCGGCAGGCAGTGGTGTGGTAAGCCATTTGGATTGATAAAACACGAGCGACTCTTTTCTCTGGCAACTTGCTGCCATCCCGTTTATTGTTTTCGCATTGGTTTCACCTCCTTTTAGCAGGCTCCACTTTACAAATGCGGCGCACCAGGCATATCCTTTATCCAGCCCCACTGCCTGTAAATACCGTTCTACCTGTAGCCCATCGTTATGGCCTGTTTTTTCGCGAACACCTATCTGGCTGCTATAGATAGCGGTTATGGTGCTACGCTTGCTGCTGACAGTAGTTTGAGAAAAACCACTAAGGCTGCTGAGAATAAGAAGGCCACCCATACAGAAGCCAGTAATAATTTTTGCCATGGTTGTAAGGTTTTAAAATCTTCAAAAGAAAACAGCCGGTACTCCTTTGCGCCCTCCCACGATCCGGGTACTTTGTATCTTTTGCCCCACACATAGTGGTGTATCTTCTGCAGATTAAACCACAAACCCAGTCTGGCTACGGCAAACAAGCCTGCCATAATGCCTGCAGTGGCCAGCAGTGCCTGCATCCAGTTGATGGCATAATATTCCATAGCTACTCCATTAATAGATGCCGGGCCAAGATTCAACAGCCAGTAGCATACAAAGGCGATAGCCACACTCCACATCCAATCGTGCAGGAGTAACAGTCGTTTAATTTTCTTCATTCGTTTTGTTTTTATATAGTAGGCATTCTTTCTTTAGCCAGCGATAAAGCAGGTAAAGGCAGGCAAGCAGTAGCAGAAGTCCAATGAATGCAAATGGGTTAGTTTTACTCACTGAGATTTTGCTGCTTTCTTTACGGGTTACATGGGTGCTATCCATTAGCTTTCTGCTATTGCTGTCTGTTCCGGAAGAAGTGATCTTCCTGCTTTCCTCTTTGTATATATCAACAGTTACCTGTTCTGTCTTCTTCACTGCAGCCAGCGTGCCTTTGCCGGTTTTAGGGTTGAACTTTGCTTTTACATGTAAGGTGCCCGTTTCTATCTCGGTTTCTACATCGCTGGTGTCGGCAGGATTGAAAAGAAAGTTGGTTTTAATGCTGTCTGGCTGTGTGTATACGATGCCCTGACTTTTGGTGACCGAATGTGCCTCGCTTAATAAAGACGTTATTGATTTACTGATTTGTTCACTTTTGCTAAGGCCTGCACTATCGGTACGTATATTGTTTTTTGATACATTTCTGGAAGTGTGGCATGAGAATGCGGGCAGCACTGCCAGTGCTATCATTGCTTTTATTTTCATACTACTTTTTTTTCTATAGCTGCTCTTAATTTAATTACCTGTGTTTCCAAGGTGGTGTTTTCAGAACGTAGACGTTCTATTTCAGTGCTGAGCAGCACACAGCGTTCTGTTAGTTGTTTTATTTGCTTTTCCAGATCGGCAGAGAAAGAACGCCAAAGATTTACAGTTTTTTCTATGTTTTCCAGCCTTATTTTTTCAGTGTCAGCTTCCAGTTTTTGGGTTTCTGCTTTTAGTTTGTTTCGATATAAAACACGGGCCAGTAAGGAGGTGAGTATTGCGGTAAGAAGCGATACCCAGATGGTAATATTCATGGTGTCTTTTTGTTTTAGATTAGCTGCTGTTGTCTTTAATAACCGGCAACACTGTAAAATTGCATTATTCTGAAAGCCTTTCCAAACGTGCATTTCATGGTGGTTAAAGATGTGTTCCATGGTAATAAAGGGTGTGCTCCATGATGGTTTTTGTATTGTGGGCAAGGTGATAATAGATGGACATTTGTGAAGCAGCAACACTAAAAAACTGCATTATATTTTTATGGCAATTACTAATTTTTATGGATCATTATTAATGGCGTTACAAAGCCGTATTGAAGAGAAGCTTCCTGAGGTAAATTATATTCAACAGGAGATGGGGCAGCTGGATAATATCGCTACCAGCGGGGTGTTGTTTCCCTGTGTGTTAATTGACTTGCCTGGTGGGACATTTACGCAGGAGAGTGCATTAGCAGAGAATGGAGATATTACTATTCAGCTTAAACTGGTAGTAGATGTGAATGGTGTTGCAGATGCTAATGCTGCGCGCATGACGGAAGCAACGCTGGCTTGTTATGAACTGGAGAACAGGTTGTATACAGCCATAAAAGGCTGGCAACCAGAAGATGGAATTTGCCAGCCTTTGAACCGCGTTAGTGATGCGGGGGAAGTGAGAGGGGATGGGTTGAAAGTGCGGAAGCTTACTTTTAGTACTTCTTTTGAAGATAGTAGTGCTGCTATAGTGTACTTGAAACAATCTCCTGCACTGGAGCTGGTATAATTACCAGACCATATGCGGATACTTTTCTTTCAGGCTTTTAACTGATGGTTGTTCTTTTTTAATAAGCATCAATTCATCAGTTTTAGCCTGAATAATTTTTTGAATCATAACAGCGCTCAGGTGAAATTCTTTCACTAGTTCTGATACCGAATCGGGATACAGCTTGCGTTCTACTTTGCTTTTATAGTAGAAGCGATACAACAGGTTAGTGTTCCTTGTTTGAATGAGCGCAGGGTTACGTCCTTTTCGTTCTGATGTACCGGTTGCTGATGGTTCTGATTCTTCTGCTAAAAGAGAATGAAGTACTGAAATGCCGCGGTGACGTGTTTGCATAGTTTATTTTTTAAGCAATGGTTAATGATGGCGAAAAGAGATACCTGTTCATACAGATGACGGCATGAACAGGTATAGGTTAGCAACCTGGTAGCTGTTATGCTGGCTGCAATTGAAGTTTGTTACAGATGCCTTGCACCAGGTTACCCTGATAACTGCTTTTGTCTGTAAAGCCATTAAACTGCAAATCCAATGCAACAGCCCAGCAGGGTTTTAAGGAAAGCTGGTATTTGTTTTGTCTTCTGTAAGCTTTTAATGCGAAGTGCATATTCATTTCTTCTAACACTGCCAGTAACAATAAATCTTCTTTAGATAACAGGTTATTATTTCTTTGTTCCTGCATATATGCTGCTGTTTCATCTAATGCTTCACTTAATGCCAGCATTTCACTGACACTTAGAGTAAGTTTATACATATTGCCCATACTTATGCTCTTTTAACATGTATTGATAAACGGTGGCCACCTTGTCAACAATGCGCTCGTCTTTTACAGAGAGCTTGTTTTGAATATTCCTTTCAGCAGTGATTACACTAGAGTGCAGGCGCCCTATTTTAGTTCCTATTTCATTATAGCTGGCCTGGGTAAGGTAACGGGCAAAAAAGCAGTATATCTGCCTTGCGTCAGTGATCCACTGCGGTTTCTCTTTAGCCCGTAAATAACGCATTTCTACTTTCAATGCTGAGCTTACCAGGGCCATTACGTGGGAAGGAGCGTAGGCACCTTTGTTTTCTGTTAGCCACATGTCAAAGCCAGGTATGGCAGTTGGCATGTCGGGTGTACTTGTCCGGATGCTTGTCATAACGTACAGTTCTTTATTTCTTTTAATAGATCTGATACTATTGAATGCGATTGGTTAGCGGCAGCTCCTGAGAGGACATGCATGGAGGATATGCATGTCCAATTATTTAAGACAATTGTCTTTGATTTTTGGATTTATGAGAGTGGGAGCTTTATCTTTATCACTGGTTTCAATAGAATACGAATTTAGTACAAGAAAATGAGATTGTCCAAATAAATTGGCTTTATTTACACACAATGGAACACATGTTATATCTAAAGCAAAACCTAAAATGGTTAAGAGAGCAAAAAGGGCTTATACAGCAATCAATTGCAGATATATTAGGTATTAAGAAAAATACATATGCGAATTATGAAACTGGCTATTCCAGTCCTGATTTTTTAACTTTAAAAGGCATGTCAGACTTTTTTCAGGTATCTGCTGATGAATTATTGTACAAGCAATTAGGGGTTGTTGAATCCAAGAAAGCGGGAGTGAAACCTTTAAGGGCTTCCATAGAGGAAGAGAAAAGCTTTTACCGCATGCCGCAGGTAATTACGGTAGATAGTGCTGGTAATGAAAACGTTATGATGGTTCCTGTAAAAGCAAGGGCCGGATACCTGAATGGATACGAAGATCCTGAATATATCTCCACATTGCCTACCTACCGCTTACCAGGGCTTGCCAATGGCACTTACCGGATGTTTGAGGTAGAGGGCGTATCTATGTATCCTACGTTTGATGATAAAGACATATTGATAGCCCAGTTTGTGGATGACCTCAGTGCAATAAGAGATGATCGCATTTATGTAGTAGTTACGGTAAATGATGGCGTGGTGGTAAAAAGGGTGTTGAACCGTATTTTAAAAGACAACAGGCTCATTCTGAAATCGGACAACTACAAACACCGGGAAGAGTATCCACCTATTATCATTGATCCGCAGGATGTACTGGAAATGTGGTATGGCGTGGCTTTTATGAGTCGCCAGATGCGTGCACCGGCAGAGTTATATACCCGTGTTTCTGATACGGAGGCCAGGCTTACCTTACTGGAATCTGAATTAAAAAAGCTGGGTACGAAATTGTTGGGCTAACCTTATCTTAGCTTATGCAACAACCTGTACAGAATATTATTTTTGATTTAGGCGGTGTGTTTTTGAACATTGATTATGGAGCTACCCGCCAGGCTTTTATTGATTTAGGTATTGACAATTTTGATGATTTATATAGTCAAAGCCATTCGAATCATTTGTTTGAAAATCTGGAAACCGGAAAGGTTACGCCTGCCCGGTTTTATGATGAGTTTCGATTGCAGACGGGCAAGGCATTTACAGATGAGCAGATAAAAAATGCCTGGAATGCCATGTTACTGGATTTTCCTGCTGAGAGGCTGGAATGGCTGGAGAAAGTGAAAAATAAGTACCGGATTTACCTGTTTTCCAATACCAATCAGATACACCACGAGGCTTTTTGCGCCACTTTTAGTGCTGAACACAACGGCAAAAACTTTGATGATTATTTTATCAAAGCTTATTACTCGCATACGCTGGGCTTGCGTAAGCCTTATGCAGCTTCTTTTCTGGAGTTGTGTAAAGCGGAAAACCTGGATCCCGCTTACACACTTTTTATAGATGATACCAGCAAAAATATTCAAGGTGCACAGGAAGCGGGGTTACAAACGGTGTACCTGCAAGCTCCTGCTACTGTGTTAGATCTTGGTTTGCTGTAACCCTTATTTAACCTCTTCAAAGTCGAGATAGTCATCTTTGGAAGGCTTGCGCTGTTCTTCAACAGGGCGCTGTTGGCTGGTAGGCTGCGGCTGGGTAGTGGTTTGCTGCTGCTTAAATTGTTGTTGCTGCATTTCCTGCATCTGGCGCATCTGGTTTTTTACCTGCGAGGCGGCGCGGGAAACGGGTACAATTAAATCAAACACCAGTTTGTATAATAGATAGAGGACGAATGCTATAAAAATGTAACGTATCATAAGTGGTAAAGGTAACGCCCAACTTTTTTCGGGCTTAATAAATGCCTGTTTTTTTTGCATTTACTTAACCAAAAAAGGCCGGGAATAAGGCAGAAAAGAAGAAAAGTTTGGATTCCTGTGCTTATTTATTGTACCTTTGCCCACGGAAACAAAGAAACTACGGAAGGGAACGAAAACGTTCCCTTCTCTTTTTTATAACAGGTATGACAACGGAAGAGCAGATACAAAAGATAGAAGCACTGGTTCAGCAGATTCTGGAAAACGAACCGGAATTTTTCCTGGTGCAGGTAAAAATTAAGCCTACTAATAATATCAAAGTATTTATTGATGGTGATAATGGTGTTACCATTGAGAAATGTATACGCGTAAACAGGCAATTGTACAAATTGCTGGAAGAAGCCGCTTATTACCCGGAAGGTGATTTTTCTTTGGAAGTTTCCAGCCCTGGTGTGGATGAGCCTTTAAAGTTACAAAGACAGTATTCCCGCAATATTGACAGGTTTGTAGAAGTTGTTTTTACAGACGGTACCATTAAGGAGGGAAAGCTGTTACAGGTAGCTGATAGTGATATTATTATAGAAGAGACCACTGGCAAAGGCAAAAAAGCCGTTATACAGCAGCTGGTTATCCCTTTTACCAATATTAAAACAACAACTGTTCAAATTAAATTCTAAAAAGCTACGTGGTGTTGAAAGGCATTGCGTAACCGAAAATTGAAATTATATGGCAAGTATCAACCTGATTGAAGCATTCCAGGACTTTAAAGATGCTGAAAATATAGACCGCCCAACCATGATGAAAGTGGTGGAGGATGTATTTAAAACATTGCTTCGCAAAAAATTCGGAGATGATAATAACTTTGATGTTATTGTAAACGCCGAAAAAGGTGACCTTGAGATTATTCGCCGCAGGATGATTGTAGAAGATGGTGAGGTTATGGATCCGCTGGCTGAAATTGCCTATAGTGATGCTGTGAAATTAGAGCCTGACTTTGAAGTGGGCGAAGAATTATATGAAGAAGTGGATATGCTGGATTTTGGAAGGCGCGCTATTCTGGCCGCTAAACAAACACTGGCCAGCCGTATCAGCGATTTAAAGAAAAACGTTCTTGTTAAAAAATATAGCGATCGTATTGGTGACATTATCAGCGCAGAAGTTTACCAGGTTTGGAAAAAAGAAGTGCTGTTACTGGATGAAGAAGGAAGTGAGCTGATTCTGCCTAAAAGCGAGCAAATTCCGCAGGATTACTTCAAAAAAGGAGAGAACATCCGCGCAGTAGTTCGCAGGGTGGACATGAAAAATAATACGCCTGTAATCATTCTTAGTCGTACCAGTCCGGAATTTCTGGCTAAATTGCTGGAAATTGAGGTTCCGGAGATCTTTGATGGCTTAATTACCATTCGCAAAATTGTTCGTGAACCAGGTGAAAGAGCTAAAGTGGCTGTAGAAAGTTTTGACGACCGTATTGATCCTGTAGGCGCCTGTGTGGGTATGAAAGGTAGCCGTATTCATGGTATTGTGCGTGAATTGAAGAATGAGAACATTGATGTGATTAACTTTACCTCCAATACGCAGTTATTAATTCAACGTTCTTTAACTCCGGCTAAGATCAGCTACATGGAGTTGGACAATGATAAAAGACATGCGGAAGTGTATTTGAAAGCCGATCAAGTTTCCTTAGCCATTGGCCGTAGAGGGGTGAACATTAAATTGGCCTGTGAATTGACAGGTTATGAACTGGATGTTTATCGCGATAATGAAGGCGAGGTAGAAGAGTTTGATATTGACATGGATGAATTTACTGATGAAATTGAACCATGGATTATTGAAGCGCTGAAAAAAGTAGGTTGCGATACTGCCCGCAGTGTATTAAATTTAACTGTAGAAGAGCTGGAACGCAGAACTGATTTGGAAAAAGAAACTATTATAGATGTGAGAAGGATATTGAAGGAAGAGTTTGAGAAAGAATAAGTAATGTCAAAAAAATTCTCCAATACTGCAAGGTTGCAAAGGTTGGAGAAGTGAAATTAATATGTCAGAATTGAAATTACCAAGGTTGTTGGCTGCCGCCAAGGAATTCAACATAGGCCAGGATACGCTGGTTGAATTCCTTGTTGGCAAAGGATTTATGAGGGATGATCTGAAAGCTACTGCTAAGCTGTCAGAGCCCATGTATCATGCTTTGCAGCGCGAGTTTCAGAGTGATAAGGTAGCAAAGAACAAAGCTGACCAGATTGAAATTCCGAAGGGAATGCAGGCAGAGAAGAAGAAGAAGGAAGAAGAGGAAGCAGCTGCTGCGGCAGCGGCGGCAGCAAAAAAAGCTGTTGCACCGAAAGAAGAGCCTAAGGTAGAAAAGCCACCAGTAGTGGAGGCTGAGCCGGTAAAAGAACCGGAAAAACCAAAAGAAGAACCCAAGCCGGTAGAAGTACAACCGGTAGTGGTGGCGAAAGAAGAACCTAAGGTGGTGGCAGAAGCTCCCCCGGTTCAACCAATAGCAGAAGAAAAACCACAACCGCAAGCGCCTGCAACCGAGCAGGAAGTAACCAAAGTACCTGTAACAGGTATTGGCGGGCCTAAAATCATCAATAAAATAGATTTGTCAGCCATTGACTCTTCTACGAGGCCTAAAAAAGTGGTTCCTTCCAATAATACGAACCAGAATAAGCCTAAAACAGAAGCGCCGGTACAGCAGCAGCCTAAAGCAGCTGATCAGCCACCGGTAGCAGAGAAAAAGGAAATTCCACAACAACAGCCTAAGCAGGAAATAGCAGAACCTGTGAAGGAAGAACCGAAACCGCAGCCACAACCTGTTGTGGCAAAAGAGCCGGAGCCGGTGAAAGAAAAAGAACAAAAAACTCCTGTAGCAGAGCAGCAGCCGGCCCAAGTAGCCCCTGAAGAAAGGCAGCAGGAACCAGCAGCAACTGATAACGGAGCCCCTGTGATAGAAAATATTAAGGCCGATAAGATTGAAGGGCCTAAAATTCTGGGTAAAATTAATTTACCGGTAGATAGCGATACAAGGCCAAAATCTGGTCCTCGTGATGAAAAAAGGAAACGCAAACGTATTCCTTTAGACAAAAACACTCCAGGCGGCCAACAAGGCGGTCAAGGTGGTAACCAGGGCCAGGGTGGCGGTCAGGGCGGTCAACGTCCTCCATACCAGGGACAAGGTGGTGGTCAGGGCGGTCAGCGTCCTCCATACCAGGGTCAAGGTGGTGGTCAGGGCGGTCAGCGTCCTCCATACCAGGGTCAAGGTGGTGGTCAGGGTGGTCAACGTCCTCCATACCAGGGTCAAGGTGGTGGTCAGGGTGGTCAACGTCCTCCATATCAGGGACAGGGCGGCAATCGTCCTCCGCATCAAGGTGGTCAGGGTAATAACCGTGGCGGCCAGGGTGGACCAAACAGAGGTGGTAATAACCGTGGACCTCATAATAGTAACACTGGTACTGGTGGCGGATTCCGCAGAGAAGACAAAGAAATCGATCAAAAAGAGATACAGGAAAAGATCAGGCAAACGCAAGCGAAACTGGCTGGAGCTGGTGGCCGTGGTAAAAGCCTTAAAGCTAAATACCGTCGTGCTAAACGCGAAGAAGCTGCCGAGTCTATGGGAGATGGCGTACAAGACAACAAACTGCAGGTAACTGAGTTTGTTACTGTAAGCGAACTGGCTAGCCTGATGGATGTGAACTTTACTGAGGTAATCAGTAAGTGTATGGGCCTTGGCATCATGGTGTCGATTAACCAACGTTTGGATGCGGAAGTAATTGAACTGGTTGCCAGCGAATTTGGTTTTGAAGTAGAATTCATTGGAATTGACGATGTGGAAGAGGAAGATGAAGAAGATGTAGTAATTGATGGCGAAAATGCGGTGACCCGTGCACCAATTGTAACCATCATGGGTCACGTTGACCACGGTAAAACATCTTTGCTTGACTATATCCGTAGCGCAAATGTGGTTGCCGGTGAGGCAGGTGGTATTACCCAGCACATTGGTGCTTACCAGGTAACTACTGCAACTGGCAAGAAGATCACCTTTCTGGATACTCCAGGTCACGAAGCGTTTACTGCGATGCGTGCCCGGGGTGCCAAAGCGGCCGATGTGGCGGTTATTGTGGTGGCTGCGGATGATGCAGTGATGCCTCAGACCAAAGAAGCCATCTCGCACGCACAGGCGGCACAACTGCCAATGGTGTTTGCAATCAACAAAATTGATAAAGACGGCGCCAATCCTAAGAAGATATACGAGCAGTTATCGCAAATGAATATCCTGGTAGAAGAGTGGGGCGGTAAGTTCCAAAGCCAGGAGTTGTCTGCGAAAAAAGGTTTGAACGTAGATCTGTTATTGGAAAAACTATTATTAGAAGCAGAATTACTGGATTTGAAGGCTAATCCTGAAAAAGAAGCCAGCGGTACTGTAATTGAAGCTTCTCTGGATAAAGGACGTGGTTATGTAGCTACCATCCTGGTGCAGAACGGTACATTACGCCAGGGCGATCTGGTAGTATCTGGTCAGCATTTTGGACGTGTAAAAGCCATGTTCAACGAACGTAACCAGCGTGTGCAGGAAGTTCCGCCAAGTTCACCGGTAGTAATACTGGGCTTAAACGGAGCTCCACAGGCAGGTGAGAAGTTTAAAGTATACGCTGATGAAGCAGAAGCTAAAGAAGTGGCTACTAAACGTGCTCAGATTTTACGTGAACAAGGTTTACGTGCCCGTAAACATATCACCCTGGATGAAATTGGTCGTCGTTTGGCACTCGGAAACTTCAAAGAACTGAACATCATTATCAAAGGTGACGTGGATGGTTCTGTAGAAGCGTTAAGCGATTCATTGCAGAAATTAAGTACGCAGGAAATTGCGGTGCGCGTGGTGCATAAAGCGGTTGGTCAGATCTCGGAAAGTGATGTGTTGTTAGCAACAGCTTCTGATGCGGTGATTGTAGGCTTTAACGTTCGTCCTTCTATGCAGGCTAACAGGCTGGCAGAAACAGAAGGTGTACAGATTAAAACATATTCTATCATCTATAACGCCATTGAAGAAATCAAGAGCGCGATGGAAGGTATGTTGGAGCCGAAAATTCAGGAGAAAATTGTGGCCAACGTAGAAGTACGTGAGGTATACAAATTTGACAAAGCAACAGTAGCGGGTTGTTATGTATTGGATGGCAAAATTGCCAGGAACAATAAAATACGTATCATCCGTGACGGTATTGTGGAATTCCCGAGAGGTGAAGGTGGACATGCCGAGCTGGGCAGCCTGAAACGTTTCAAAGATGACGTGAAAGAAGTGGCTACTGGTTACGAATGTGGTTTAACCATTAAAAACTTTGCTGATTTGAAAGTGGGCGATATCGTCGAAGCTTTCGAAGAAGAAGAAGTAAAACGTACCTTGTAGTACCTGATTTAGAACTGATACAAAATCCCGGTGTGTAATACATCGGGATTTTTTTGTTAAAACCCTTTCACATCGCACTTCTGATAGGGGGAATAGCTATTTTTGAAGGCATTAACAGGTGATACCAAACCTGGCGTTTAAGTTTATGAAAAAAGTATTCCTTTGTTCTCTGCTGGTGCTGGGCGTTTTTCAGCTGGCGCAGGCTCAGCCTAAAAAATTTCTGATAGATAATATCGCTGCTCAGGTGGGTGATAAAATCATATTGAGATCTGATATTTTTAATGCTATTGCCGATTATAAAAGGCAGGGCGGTCCGGTAGTGCCTACCCAGTGTGAAATTCTGGAATCGGAACTGGTGCGTAAAGCGTTGGTGTTGCAGGCACAGCGTGATTCATTGGTGGTTACTGATGAAGAAATTGAAGCTTTACTGGATAACCAGGTGCGTGGTTTTATCAACATGTACGGTTCGCAGCAAATTCTGGAAGAAATTGCCGGTAAAACTGTTTACCAGATTAAGGATGATTTCCGTCCTATTTTCCGCGAACGTAAGCTGGCCGATCAGATGCGTGGTAAAATACTGGATGGTATCAGGGTTACTCCGGTGGAAGTAAAAGCCTACTACGATAAGATACCTAAAGACAGTCTTGCTTTTTATGAAAGTGAGCTGGAAATTAATCAGGTAATTGTTTTTCCAAAGCCTAACAGGGATGTAGAAGAATATGTGACCAACCAGCTGAACGATTGGAAGAAGCAGGTAGAGGGTGGTACCAAAAGCTTTGAGTCGCTGGCTAAATTATATTCTCAGGATCCAGGCGTAAAAGAGAATGCTGGTTTATACAACCTGAACCGTAACGATAAGGGTATGTGGGATCCTACTTTCCTTTCTACGGCTTTCCGTTTAAAAGAAGGTCAGATTTCTAACGTTTTCCGTTCTAAGTTTGGTTTGCACATTCTGCAACTGGTAAGCCGTTCGGGTGATGATGCTGTGGTAAGACATATTCTGCGTATACCTAATGTAACGGAAGACGAAATCAAAGAAGCAAAAGCCAAACTGGATAGTATTCGTGTTAAAGTAATGGGTAATCAGCTTTCTTTTGGTGAAGCGGTGAATAAATACAGTGATGATGAAAACAGTAAGTTCAACGGTGGCGCTATTATGAACAAACAGGATGGTAGCAACTATCTTACTATTGATGTGCTGGATAAAGACATGGTAGCTTTATTGAAAGGCATGAAGGTAGGAGATGTTTCTGCTGCACAATCTTTCACAGATGAAAGAGGTCGTGCTGCTGTTCGTATCATATTCCTGAAATCACGTACCGAACCACACCGTGAAAATCTGAAAGATGACTATGACCGTGTAGCTAAAAGAGTGATAGAAGAAAAGAAAGAGTTGGTGATGCGTAAGTGGTTTACAGATCATATTCCCAGCTATTACATCCGTATAGACAAAGATTTTGCAGATTGTAGCAACCTGGATCAATGGCGTCATACCATTTCCATTGAAGGTTCAGCTGCTAATTAGTGTTGATAATTAAATGGTTAAGCATAGAACAGGAAGGCAATCCACTCACGGATTGCCTTCTTTTTTGTTAAAAGAAGAAAATTATTTGCATTAATAGATGTATGTACATACATTTGTATTGTGAAAATCGAAAAGGCGATACAAACACAAGGGTTTAAAAACCAAAGAATGAAAGCAGCAATCAACATTATGTATACTGCTTATCATGTAAAGTGTTCTGTAAGCGATGCATTAAAAGCATATGGCCTTACGCCGGAGCAGTATAATGTGTTACGGATACTGAAAGGCAAATATCCCGATCAGATGTGTGTGAGAGATATTGCCGGACGCATGATTGAACGCAGTTCTAACGTACCGAGGATTATTGACCGGTTAGAATTAAAAAAACTGGTAATCAGAAGCACATCGGCAGAAGATAAAAGAGAAACAGTTATTACGCTTACACAAACAGGCATTGATATGCTGGAATCGGTAAACGAAATAATGGAAGAAACCAACAACAATGTGTGCCATTTGAATGATGATGAGTTGCTGTTGTTGAATGATTTATTAGACAGGTACCGGGAAGCTTGATTTTTTTGATCTAATACGTGTATATACACGTAATGAGAGCGAGGGGAGATGGAAGAGGGATGATTTTAATGGAACACAATTGAACAAGAGGGGCGCTTTAGGCGTATACGAAACGGATAAACTGGCAATGTAAACGAATAAAAACAGACTGATAGTTACTGGCAAATGCCTAAAGCAAACCCCAAAAAAGAGCGCATAAAACAATTAAAATAATAACCAATTAAAAAATTCAACAATGGCAACTTACAAAATTGACGCAGCACACTCAGACATTACTTTTAAAGTAAAACACCTGATGATTAGCACCGTAACTGGTAGCTTTGGAAAATTTGATGCTACTTTGGTGGCTGATAATGATGATTTTACTGATGCTAAAATTTCATTTGAAGCTGACGTGGACAGCATTAACACCAATAACGAACAGCGTGACGGGCATTTGAAAAGTGAAGATTTTTTCGCTGCTGGCCAATATCCAAAAATCACTTTCGTTTCTACCAATGTAGTTAAAAAAGGCGACGGTGATTACGCTGTAACCGGTGATTTTACTGTACGTGGTGTAACGAAGTCTATTACCCTGGATGTAGAACATGCTGGCACAGTAGTTGACCCTTATGGTCAAACCAAAGCAGGTTTTGAAGCTACTGGTAAAATTAACAGGAAAGACTTTGGTTTAAACTGGAGCGCTGTTACAGAAGCAGGTGGTATTGTAGTAAGTGATGAAGTGAAACTGCACCTGAACGTTCAATTGATTAAACAAGCTTAGTTCTGATTTAACATAAACACACAAAACAATCACCAAAAAACAAGATTTTATGCTTAAACAAGCACTTTCTCTGGCTGTTATTGGAGCTGTATTTCTGGCTTCCTGTAATGATGCTCCTAAAACCGATGCAGCAGCTACCGGCGAAAAGCAAGAAGCCGCAGCTACTACTGGTAACTCTTTCAACATCGATCCTACTGCTACCACTCTGGAATGGCATACTGCGCACAAAGGTGGAGTAGATCCTCATACTGGTTCTTTGGCTATCACCAGCGGAACACTGGCAGTAGACAATGGTGCCCTTACTGGCGGTTCTTTTGTAGTAAGTACTGCTTCTATCCAGGATAAAGACCTTACCGATACCGCTAAGCGCGCTATGCTGGAAGGTCACCTGAAAAGCCCTGACTTTTTCGATGTAGCTAAATATCCAACTGCTAAATTCGAAATCACCAAAGTAGAAGCTTATGACAGCACTAAAGGTGCCAGCTTATTACCAGGCGCTACTCATTTCATCAGTGGTAACCTTACTCTGAAAGACAGTACTAAAAATGTTACTTTCCCTGCGAAAGTTACCATCACTGCTGAAACTGTAGAAGCTCAGGCAAATTTTAACATTGACCGTACTTTATGGGGTATGAACTATAAAGGACCTAACAATCCTCAGGATTGGATGATTCAAAAAGAAGTAAACCTGAAGTTAGACCTGAAGGCAAAAAAATAAGGGGTTATTATATTGATAATCACAAAGTAATAGAAGAAACGCACCCCTCATTGGTGCGTTTCTTCCATTTTCGACAACAGGTAAGCATAAATCTGTATTAAGTTGCAGTATGAATATTGAAATAATTGCAGGCAGTCCCAGACAGGGAAGTGTTACTTACCGGGTAGCCCTGTTTTTACAACACCTGTTACAACATACTACCAACTATAACGTACAGATTATAGATGTAAGGGAATGGGAATTTCCATTGATGCAGCAGGAAGTATTTTCTGCATCCGATCAGGGACCAGCAGCATTACAACCATTGATTAAAAGAGTGTTTGCTGCCAATGCATTCATTATTATTACACCTGAATACAATGGCAGTTATACACCTGCAGTAAAAGTGCTTTTTGATCATTTTCCCAAGCAGCATCACAAGGCATTTGGTATTGTGACGGCTTCCACCGGAACGTTGGGAGGTATCAGGGCCAGTCAGCAGTTACAGCTATTAATCAATGCTTTATTTGGAATTGGTTCTCCTTATATGTTGGTGACACCTTTTGTCGATAAAAAATTTGATGAAACAGGCACTTTAACCGATGCCGCTTTTCAAAAAAGTGTAGATGTGTTTGTGAAAGAGTTTCTTTGGCTGGCAGAAAGCTTAACACCTTTGTTGCAAATCAAAGAATAATTCGTGTTACTTAAACAATAACAATCGTACCTTTGCGGCTTCTTTTCAAGATCTACCATGAGCGACGAAATAAAACATGAATGTGGCCTTGCTTACATTCGCCTCAGAAAACCGTTCTCCTATTATTTAGAGAAGTATGGAACAGTAATGTACGGACTAAACAAACTGTACCTGCTCATGGAAAAACAGCACAACCGCGGTCAGGATGGCGCCGGTATCGCTGCTGTTAAACTCAACGTGGAAAACGGTTCTCCCTTTTTGCATCGTATGCGTAGCAACGCTCAGCAACCTATTGCTGACCTGTTTTTTAAAGTAGGACAAGAAGTAGCAGAGCTGGAAAAATATCAGCCTGATATTAAGAAGCATCCTGCTTTAATGAAAGGTCATTTGCCTTTTATGGGTGAGTTGCTATTAGGTCATTTACGTTATGGCACACAGGGTAAAAACAACGTAGAATTTTGTCATCCTTTTATCAAGCGCAATGTTACCCCGGCTCAAAACCTGGCGCTGGCGGGCAACTTTAACCTGGTAAATACAGAGGAATTATTTGATCTTATTAATATAGACCCGGGAGAGTTTCAGAAACAGAGCGATCTGGCGGCTATGATGGAAGTGGTGCATCATTTTCTGGCTAAAGAAGATGAGAAATCACCCAACAACCCCGATGTGTCTGCTGTGCTTAAAAAAGCCACTCCATTATTTGATGGTGGTTATACCGTGGGTGGTTTACTGGGTAATGGACATAGTTTTGTACTGCGCGATGCGCATGGCATTCGTCCGGCTTATTATTATGCCAACGATGAGGTGGTGGTGGCTGCCAGCGAAAGAGCGGCTATCAGAACAGCCTTTAACGTAGGAGAAAATGAAGTGCTGGAATTAATGCCTGGTAATGCTGTTATTGTTGATAACGATGGCAATTATCGTATAGAGCAAGTGCAGGAGGCTAAAGAAAGAAGGGCTTGTAGTTTTGAACGTATTTACTTTAGCCGTGGTAGCGATGAAAAAATTTACCGGGAGCGTATTGCTTTAGGTTATCACCTGAGCCACCGTGTACTGGAAAACATCGACCACGATTTAAAACATACTATCTTCTCTTATATTCCCAATACAGCAGAGGTTGCATTTTATGGCCTGGTAAAAGGTATGGAAGATTACCTGAACCAGATTAAAATACAACGTATTATGAGCTGGGGTGAAGACTTCTCGGAAGAGAAATTACAGGAGATGATTACCCGTAAAATTCGCCAGGAGAAAATTGCCATTAAAGACGTGAAGCTGCGCACCTTTATTACAGAAGATGCCAGCCGTAACGAGATGGTACAGCACGTATATGATATTACTTATGGTACTGTTCAAAAAGGTTTGGACACGCTGGTAGTAATTGATGATTCTATTGTACGTGGTACTACTTTAAAGGAAAGTATCATTCGCATGTTATCCCGCTTGCAGCCTAAGAAGATCATTGTAGTCTCTTCTGCGCCACAGATCCGTTATCCGGATTGTTACGGTATTGACATGAGTAAGATTGGTGATTTTATCGCGTTCCGTGCTGCTATTGAATTGTTGAAGGAAAGAGGTCAGGAAAGTGTGTTAAATGACATTTACGAAGAATGTAAAGAGTTACAGCGTACCAATCAGCTGCATACAGAGAATCTGGTGAAGAAGGTGTATAACTCTTTTACTCCGGATGAAATATCTGCAAAAATTGCACAGTTGATTACGCCAAGTGATCTTTCATTACCTGTAGAAGTTATCTACCAAACTATTGAAGATTTGCATGATAGCTGTCCTACCAACACTGGTGACTGGTATTTTACCGGTAATTATCCAACACCAGGAGGTAACAGGGTAGTGAATAAAGCATTTATCAACTACATGGATGGGAAGAACGTAAGGGGATACTAAAAAATCTCTTAGTATATTTATTCTCATATGAAAACGCTGATCCTCGTAAGACATGCAAAAAGCAGCTGGCACAATCTGGAGCAAACTGATTTTGACCGGCCTTTAAATGATCGCGGACGGAAAAATGCCCCGGTAATGGCTCAAAGGCTATTAAACAGGGTGCCCTATATAGATGCGTTTGTATCAAGTTCTGCACGCAGGGCTATTACTACCGCAGGTTATTTTGCAGAAGCGTATGGTATAAAAGAAGCCGATATTTATCAGGTTCAGGCCTTATACCATGCGCCTGCTGCAACCTTTTATAAAACCATAGCTGAATTACAAGACAGCTGGAACTCGGTTATTATCTTCTCTCACAATCCGGGTATCACAGACTTTATTAACACACTTACCCAGGTACATTTAGACAATATGCCTACTTGTGGCGTATTTGCTATTTCGGTAGCTATTACCAGCTGGAGTGAATTTGCAGATGCTGACAAGCATTTCCTGTTTTTTGATTATCCTAAGCTGGATGTTTAATGTTGGAAATGGCTTCTTCCAATTGATGATTGGGTATTACCGGTAATTGGTAGGTAAAAGAGAGGGCCTGGTTGAAATGATACAACAGGTCGTCTTGCTGGTTACAGCAATAGCTCCAATGTTGTTGTTGTAAGCGGGTGGCCAGATATTCCTGTTCCGTTTGTCCGGGTGTAGGTATCAGCACTGCTTTCTTTTGCAGTGACAACAGCTCCATAACAGTAGTATATCCCGAACGGCTTACAATGTATTCGCTTTCAGCTATTACCTGTTGCATTTGCGTGGAAGCGAGATGATTTACCACGGTACAATTGGCGGGTGCAGTTGGCAAATCTGTAGTACCCGGTTTTGCTCTTAGTAGTAAGACGGGGGCTTTTAACTGATCGACTAAGGATAGCAGTTTAGTTTCCAGTAAACTGCGTTGTGGTTCTGGTCCTGAAAGAATGAACAGCCATTTGTATTTATAAGGAAGAGAAGTAGTTACGGGAGTAAATCGTGATAGGGGGCCGATATACCGGGTAGGTATGGCAGGTAATTGGCGTGGGTGTGATAAGCTGCCTGCAATATTGGCCTGTTGGTGGGCCATATCGGGTATCCAGCAGGCATTATAACGTTGAATATGACGGTAATTGATCCATCGTAGTAAGTGGCGCACCCATGCAAAAGGGGCCTGGATACTTAGCTGATGGGTGATAAAAATGCTGGTAACGCGTTTATGCCAGAAACCAAAACGGTTATCTGAAATAACCAGTTGAATGTCATATTCCTTCACCTGTTTTTGCAGCCATATATGCTCGTAACGAATGGTGCGGATAATTTTAGGGAGCTGTTGTAAAATTTTTAGCGCCAACCAACGTTTATGTTGTGTATACTGGATGCGGTAGCCACGTAAAGGGAGAATGGTAATACCAGGAAATTCCTGTTGCAGCAAATGTACCTGTGCGCCTTCGGCAGCTACAAAAACTTGGTAACCACACTGTTGTAATTGATGTATAACAGGTATGCAGCGGGTAGTGTGGCCAAGGCCCCAATCGAGGGGAGCAACCAGGGCTACGGATATATTAGAAATTTTTGTCAAAATGAGTTTACTACCTGTTTTGTACTTAATTTACCGTAATTTAGAAACACACATAATTATATGGGGCGTAAGATAAACCAAACTATTTTTTTATTGTTATTAATAAGTGTGCTGATGGCATCGTGCGGGATTTTTGGCAACTCCTATAAGAGCAAGTGTGGTTGTCCTCCTCGCAGAGGCATTGTTGGTTAATTTAAAATGTCCAATATAGTGTAAAACCAGGGTGTGAGATATGTTTAGTCAGAATAGAGATTTACTGGTACTTACAAGGAGAGATGAATCCGATCCTGAGGCGCTTGAACAAGAGGTAGAATCGCTGAATGAATTGCTGTATCATGTAGAAAACATGAATGTCTTTTGTGCCGTTAACGAAGTAATCGACATTAACAGGCACAAAGTCATCGTAAAACCTGCCGCAATTTGTAAGGTGCTTCAGGCAAGAAAGGATGTGAAACCCTTTGTATTTATCAATAATAAAAATTAATCCGTAACTACCACTTCTATTGAAGTGCTGCCAGCGCAGCTTCCAAACCTGCCAGCATGGCTGTAATTTCTTCCTTCTTACAGGTGCCAACACTCAAACGGTACCAGGGTGATTGTTTATCAGCTCCAAAAGCATAGAAAGGCACCACTGCCAGTTTTGCTTTGCCTAATATATAGCTGGTAACGGCATTCTGATCTTCCAATACGGTACCATCTTCTGTTTTCTTACCAGCCAGGTTTAATTGAATAGTAAGATAGATTGCTGCTTGTGGGGCAACAGCGTCTACCGCATAACCTTTCTGTTTCAATGCAATAAAGCCATTATAAATGCCGGTAAGTCTTTCTTCCAGTTCCTGCTTATAATGCGCCAGGTATTTTTCGATGGCTGGCTTTTGCTGTAAGTATAACGCTGCTGCTTTTTGTTCTGCCATAGGGCTCCAGGCTCCCAGATGACTTAGCAGGGCTTTCATTTTATTAATTACATGCACGGGACCTAATGCCCAACCTACACGTACGCCTGTTGCTGCAAAAGCTTTAGACATACCATCCACAAAAATGGTATAAGGCTTCATTGCAGGGTTTACTGAAATAGGATTGGCGTGTTGCGTGTTACCGTAGGTGAGTGTCCAGTACATTTGATCGTACATCACATACAGTTTCTTTTCATCTTCACCACGACTGGCGTTTTCGGCTAATACCAGGTCACATATTTTTTTCAGTTCCGCTTCTGGCAAGGTGGTGCCAGTAGGGTTTTGTGGGGTACACAAACAAATAAGTGCTGCGCCTTTAATGTGTGGGGCAATGTCAGCTGCCAGTGGCATGAAATTATTTTCGGGGGTTGCTTCTATTACGCAATGCTGCGCATTGGTTAAGTGCGTATAGTGGTTATTGTTCCAGGAAGGAACTGCATAAATCACTTTATCGCCAGCGTCTACTATCGTTTTGAAAATGGTATAGATCAATGGACGGCCGCCGGCTGCAATTAATACTTCGTTAGGAGCATATTCTATGCCCTCCCAATCTTTTATAAAAGAAGCAACGGCAGAACGCAGTTCGCCTAACCCATCACCCGGAGGATAATTGGTGTAGCCTTTCTGGTAGCTTTCAATAATAAGTTGTTCCAGTTCTTTAGGAATAGGAAAAATAGCGGGGTCGAAGTCGCCAATGGTATAATTGTAAATCTTTTCACCCTGTCTGATGCGGTCGTTAATTTCATTTCCCAAACGCACTATTTCAGAACCTATTAAAGTCTCGGCAAGCGTACTAAGTTTACTCATACGGTAAAGTTAGGGATAGAGGGGGAAGCTATAGCCATTTTTTTCAAAACGGGTGCGTGAAAAATCACAGTAACAGCTGGGGGAAACTGCTCGCATGCTTACGCATACTACTGTTTCTTTGTCCGGAATTCTGATTGAGAAAACTATAAGCAGGAAAACCCAAATGAATACTATTGCATCATGAAATTGTTGTTTTACAGCGATACGTATATGCCGTTGCTAACCGCAATAGTACACCTATGCTTACAGAAGAAGGTCGGTAAAGAAGAGCGGCTGCTCTTTTTTTATATACAATACCCAACGCTTTAAGCTATATACCCGTTATAGCTTAAAGCTGTATCAATAATCTGTATCATTTTATTATAGCCGCCGCTACAATGCTTCTATTCTTTACCATATTCTTTTACCTGCTTATTGTGCAACTGCTTAAGCGAAGAGCCATGCACCAGGCCGACCTGCATCATATGCAAAGTCAGTATGAGCATATATTATTACAATCCCAACTGGAAATACAGGAGCAAACCTTTCGTAACATCAGCCAGGAAATACACGATAATATAGGGCAGGTGTTAAGCCTGGTCAAGCTTAACCTTAATACCATTCATGAGGGCAACCTGCAGGAGAAATTAAGTATGACAGACGAGCTGGTGGGAAAAGCCATTTCCGATCTGCGGGATTTAAGCAAAAGTTTGAATGGCGAGAAAATCGCTGACATTGGATTAAAGGCGGCGATTGCTCATGAGTTGTATATGATTGAAAAAGCGGCGTCGATACATACCACTCTCACGGGTGGGGATATTGATTGCCTGTTACATGAAGAACAGGTAATTATTGTATTCAGAATGGTGCAGGAATTATTCAATAATATCTTAAAACATGCTCAGGCTGGCCTGATAACAGTACATTTGCACACGGCAGAAAATGCGGTCGTGCTGTCTGTGAAAGATGATGGGGTGGGATTTGATAAGGACAACATGGATGATTCCAAAACAGGAATCGGCCTTAAAAATCTGCAACAACGTGCCAGGCTGGTGAATGCACAAATGACTATTGATACAGCACCGGGCCAGGGCACAGAAGTAGCCATTACTTTACAACCCTTATAAGAATACACACACGGTATGATTAAAATAGCTTTGGTAGACGACCATGCTTTATTGAGAAGCGGTTTGTCGGCTGTTATAACCAGTTTTGGCCATTACCAGGTAATTTTTGAAGCTGATAACGGAAAACACTTTATTCAGCAACTCCAAACCAACACCGATCCGGACGTGGTGCTATTAGATATTAATATGCCCGAAATGGATGGTTTTGAAACGGCCAAATGGATCAAAGAAAACCGCCCCGAGATTAAGATACTGGTACTTTCCATGTTAGATAATGATGCTTCTATCATACGCATGTTGCGTAACGGAGCCCGTGGTTATATGCTGAAAGACAGCAAACCCGAGGTGTTGCGCTCCTCGTTACACAGCATTGTGCACAAAGGTTATTGTACCAACGAGCTGGTATCGGGCAAAATGGTGCACTTTATTAATAAAGGCGTAGATGCAAGGGAAGTACACGATCTGAACGAAAAGGAAGTACAGTTTCTCCGGCTTTGTTGCTCGGAGAAGTCGTATAAAGAAATGGCCAGTGACATGAACATTGCGCCCCGTACCGTAGAAAGTTTGCGTAGCAGCTTATTTGATAAGCTGGACACCACCTCACGTGTTGGGCTGGTGTTGTATGCTATCAGAAACGGGTTGTTTAAAATTTAGTTCAGGAAGCGGTTTTATTGTTTTTACGCGGACTTATTAATAATAGTCGCTTTACCCGCAGTAACAATTCGGGGGCGTTGAATGGTTTGGATATAAAATCATCGGCGCCCAGGCGAAAAGCTTCCATTACAGTGGCTTCTTCATCTATGCCGGAAAGCACGATAATAGGAATTTCCATACGACCAGAAGAACGGGTAATACCTATTAGTTCCAGCCCTGAAGTGTAGGGCATCATGATGTCAGTTAATATTAAATCAGGCGGGCTTTTCTGCAATGATATCAATGCATCACGACCGTCACGTGCAGTGATTACCTCATAACCGCCCGATTTCAAGCATTCTTCCAGCGTTTGTAAAATAAACGGCTCATCTTCTACAATTAATATTTTCATAGCTTAGATTCAAAAAAAGCTTTGGTTTTGGGGATATTAGGGCAAATCCTCTTTAATGGTTTTGAAATTAGGATACTTTTTTTAAACCGGGAAATCAGAATCTAAGGGATAGCGGTTTATTTTTTTACCCTGATTATTCAATTTGGCTAATTTTTAACCTGATATGTGAATCCATTTCTGTTATTTTTGCCCGGTTAACAAAAACTGCATGATGAAAAGAGTATTTGCAGCTTGTATTGCACTGGCTGCTATAGGTTCGCTAAAGGCACAGGATTCTAGTAAGACTGTGAAAAAGTCTGGAATGTTTGACTTAAGTAATCGTGCAAACGATCATTTGATGATTCAGTATGGGGTGTCAGGATGGTCTGCCGTGCCTGATAGTGCCAAACCGGGAGGTTTTTCAAGGCACTTTAACATCTATTTCATGCTGGACAAGCCTTTTAAAAGTAACCCTAACTATAGTTTAGGGATAGGTGCGGGTATTGGAAGTGACAACATCTTCTTTAAAGACAAGTATGTGAACCTGAAAGCAACAAGTTCTACTTTGCCTTTTACAGATGTGTCTTCTGCTTCTACCAACCACTATAAGAAGTTTAAGCTTACCTCTATCTATTTTGATGTGCCTGTAGAGATCAGGTATTCTCAAAATCCTGAAACCGGTAAAGGCTTCAAATTTGCAGCAGGCTTAAAGCTGGGCTTATTATTAAAAGCTTATACCAAGGGTAAAAATGCGATTAACAGCGCTGGAAGTAGCATTTACAGCGGTTCTTATATCATGAAGGAAAGTGATAAGCATTTTATTAACAGTACACGTTTGGCGGCAACTGGTCGTATTGGTTTAGGCCATATTTCCTTGTCAGGAGCTTATTCCATTACCTCTTTCCTGAAATCAGGTGCAGGTCCGGAAATTCGTCCTTACCAGATTGGTCTTACATTTAGCGGTTTATAGTTAAAACACATTACTTTATATAAATGGTTGACAAATTGAACTGGAAATATCTTCCTTTTCAGCTTGTCAACCATTTTTTATTGGCATAGAACTCCTTCAACTAAATTTGCATAAAATAGTAGTCATTTGATAGAGAAGCAACAGACAATTAAAAGTGAAGAAAAGGCGGTGCTGGTAGGTCTTGTTCAAAAAGACCAAACCAACGAGCAGGTGGAAGAATACCTTGACGAACTGGCATTTCTGGCAGAAACAGCAGGCGCTACTGCTGTTAAAAAATTCACTCAAAAATTACCTCACCCGGATAGCCGCACCTTTATTGGAAAGGGCAAACTGGAACAGATAAAGCAATATATACAGGGCAAGGAAATTGACCTGATTATTTTCGACGATGAGTTAACCGGTTCGCAAATCATCAACATTGAGAAAGAACTGGGTACCAAAACCATTGACCGAAGCGATTTGATACTGGACATTTTTGCCCGCCGAGCCCGCACAGCACCTGCGAAAGTGCAGGTAGAGTTAGCGCAATATCAATACCTGTTACCACGCCTGAAAGGGATGTGGAAACACCTGGAACGCCAGGGTGGTGGTATTGGTACCAGGGGCCCCGGTGAAACAGAAATTGAAACGGACCGTCGTATTGTAAAAGATAAAATTTCTTTACTGCGCAAGCGTTTGAGTGAATTTGACAAGCAGGCGTTTACACAGCGTAAAGAGCGGGGCGAGTTTATACGTGTTTCCCTGGTGGGGTATACCAATGTGGGCAAAAGCACGATTATGAACCTGCTGAGTAAAAGTGAGGTGTTTGCAGAGAATAAACTGTTTGCCACGTTAGATACTACTACCCGCAAAGTGGTGTTTGAAAACACGCCTTTCCTGCTGAGTGATACCGTAGGGTTTATCAGAAAATTACCACACCACCTGGTAGAGAGTTTTAAAAGCACACTGGATGAAGTGCGTGAAGCCGATATACTACTACATGTGGTGGATATATCACACGCGCAGCATGAGGAGCATATTGGTGTGGTAAATAAAACGCTACAGGAATTAAAAGCCTTCGAAAAACCTATTCTTACCATTTTTAACAAAATGGATTTATATGAAGAGAAGAACTTTGATTCGTGGCTGGAAGCAGATGTAAAGCAGGAGATATTGAGAGAGCTGCGTGAGAAATGGGAGCATATCACCGACAACAACTGCATTTTTGTATCGGCATTGGAAAGAATCAACATTGACAACCTGCGTGATTTTATATTAACACGGGTACGTGATATGTATAAAATCAGATACCCATACAAAACAGCTCACTTCTATTAATCGGCTGCTATGGCAAAAAAAATTACCTGGCATAAACTGGCTGATGCAGCAACAGAGCTGCCCTGGCAGTCTAACAACATGCTGATAACAGAAGCCGGAGGTAAGAAAATTACATTAGGCCGCACAGCAGATAACATATTTGCCTTTGCACATAAATGTCCGCATGCCAGTGGCATTATGGCCGATGGCTTTATGGATGCTGTAGGAAATGTGGTGTGTCCATTGCATCGTTATAAGTTTAATATGCAAAACGGGCGTAATGTAACCGGAGAAGGGTATTATTTAAAAACATATGTTGTAGAGCAACGGCAGGATGGCATTTTTGTAGGGATAGAAGAGAGCGGTTTATTTAGTTGGTTATCCTAAAGAGCAACTGCTTATGTTTGCAGACATAAAAACAGGGCTTGTCTATAATAACAATATCCTGCTTTAGCTATCAATTATCATTGTGTATATTCATCAACCTTTAAAATATCGTTTCATGAAAAGGGCGTTTTTATTGCTTGTTATAATGGCTTTCGCTGCTGCGGGTGTACAAGCCCAGCAAAAGCAGAAAGAAAAAATCAAGCGTGTTTACTACGGTTTAAAAGCGGGTATGAACTTTTCTAATATTTCAGGAGAGGGTATTAAAAGTTCTTTACAACAAGGGGTTGATTTCGGTGCTTTTGCAGAAGTAAAACTGAGTAAAAGGTTCGATTTTGTTCCGGAATTATATTATTCTCTTCATAATTTAAAGCGCACAGACGATTTTCAAACTCGTTACTTCGAGGATGGAGTTGCTTTGTCCAGCTCAGATGAGAAAATAAAGCTGCATTATTTAAGTGTGCCTTTGTTGTTCAGATTCCATGCAACCAGCGTTATTGCGGTAGATGCTGGTCCACAATACAACCTGTTGGTTTATGAAGACGATAACCTGTTAAAAGATAGCAAGCCTTCATTTAAAAAATCTGAATTTGCGGTTGCGGGTGGTATAACCTTAACACTAGACAAGTTTAGAATTTTTGGTCGTTACACTTATGGAGTATCTAATGTTTTAGATATCCCCACTACTAAAGGCTACAAATGGAATTCTAACCAGGCGCAAATTGGTATTGCACTGGTTATTAACTAGATCATAAGAATTTATTCATAGAAAAAGGGAATGCGCGTGAGCGCATTCCCTTTTTCTATGCCTGATAATCAGATACATATGTTATGGAATAGGAAACACAGGTTTAGGGATATTTTAAACTAACATTAGTTAGCTGCCGCCAAAAAAACTTATATTTACACAAAATGATTGCGGATGGCTGACGTACAAAATGAAAACATTTTCCAGGACAAGATTGATCAGGAAATAAAAATCGAACCGAAGGACTGGATGCCTGATGCTTACCGGCAAACTTTAATACGCCAGATAAGCCAGCATGCACATAGTGAAATAATAGGTATGTTGCCTGAGGGTAACTGGATAACACGTGCGCCTTCATTAAAACGTAAAGCTATTCTACTGGCCAAAGTACAGGATGAAGCCGGCCACGGTTTATACCTGTATTCTGCGGCCGAAACGTTGGGCATTAGCCGCGATCAGATGTACCAGCAACTTCATAGTGGAAAGGCTAAATACTCTTCTATATTCAATTACCCCACACTTACTTGGGCCGATATAGGCGCTGTAGGCTGGCTGGTAGATGGCGCCGCCATCATGAACCAGGTGCCGCTGTGCCGTAATAGTTATGGCCCTTATGCACGTGCTATGGTAAGGGTATGTAAGGAAGAAAGCTTTCATCAACGCCAAGGTTTTGAACTATTGCTGATACTTTCCCAGGGCACACCTGAACAACGCCGTATGGCGCAGGAATCAATTAATCGCTGGTGGTGGCCAAGTGTGATGATGTTTGGTCCTAACGATGATGCTTCGCCACATACTGCTCAAAGCATGAAATGGAAGATCAAACGTTTTACTAACGACGAACTGCGTCAGAAGTTTGTAGATGTTTGTGCCGAGCAGGTAAAAATATTAGGTTTTACGTTGCCCGATCCGGATTTGAAATGGAATGAAGAGCGACAGCACTATGATTTTGGTGCTATTGACTGGACAGAGTTCAACAATGTTATCCGTGGCAATGGCCCTTGTAATAAACAAAGATTAGATGCCCGTAAAAATGCATGGGACAATGGAGCCTGGGTACGCGAAGCGGCCACTGCTTATGCCGAAAAACGTAAAAAACGCCAGGCAGCAGTAGAAGCTGCTTAACATAAAGAATACATATATGATGATTGCGAATAGTGACAATGAAAAAAGCTGGCCTTTGTGGGAGGTGTTTATCCGGAGTAAACAGGGGCTGGATCATAAGCATGCAGGAAGCTTACATGCAGCTGATGCACAAATGGCCATTGAAAACGCCCGCGATGTATATACCCGCCGTATGGAAGGGGTAAGTATTTGGGTGGTGGAAAGCAGGCATATACATGCCAGTAATCCGGATGAAGCGGGTAGCTTTTATGATCCTGCTAATGATAAAGCATACAGGCATCCCACCTTTTACAATTTGCCGGACGAACTTACCCATATGTAAACTACTATAGACATTGCTTGCTTAAACACAAACAGGGGAATGATTGCTCAATTAAATAACCAATACTTTACTACACTTTCACAACCGTTAGTGCAATACCTGCTACACCTTGCTGATACTACATTGATACTGGGGCATCGTAATAGCGAATGGTGCGGCCATGGGCCTATACTGGAACAGGATATTGCTATTTCCAATATAGCGCTTGACCTGATAGGACAGGCGCGTATGTTTTATCAGTATGCTGCTGAGAAAGCGCAACAGCCTGGCGCTACAGATATTACGGAAGACTCGTTGGCTTATTTGCGCGACGGTATTGATTTTAAAAACCTGCTACTGGCCGAGCAACAGAATGGCGATTGGGCCATTACTATACTGCGCCAGTTTTTGTATAGCAGCTGGCAATACCTGGTGTATGAACAAATGCAACAGGGTACTGATGTGCAAATGGCTGCTATTGCCGAAAAAGCTATTAAAGAAACTACCTATCATATTAAGTGGAGTGGTGAGTGGGTGATAAGGTTGGGAGATGGCACGGAAGAAAGCCACAAACGCATGCTACATGCCATTGAAGTATTATGGCCTTTTACAGGTGAAATGTTTACGCCGGTTGATTTTGAAAAAGAAGGTATACAGCAAGGCTGGGCGGTAGATGTGGCGTCTTTACAACAGCCCTGGTTACAGCGCATACAACAGGCTTTTGACGAAGCAGGTTTATCTGTTCCGCAAAGCCAATGGCAGCAAACAGGCGGTAAAAAAGGAGTACATACCGAGTTGCTGGGCTTTCTGCTGGCCGAAATGCAACACTTACAACGTGCTTATCCGGGAAGCGAATGGTAAACAACGTAACAGGCATGACAACCATCAGCACCATAGAAGAACAAAAGGTATGGAAGCTACTGGAGTCCGTTTACGATCCGGAAGTACCTGTTTTAACCGTGCTGGATCTGGGTATTATCCGTAAGCTGGCAGTGGTGGAGGGGCGTGTGTTTATTACTATTACCCCTACTTACAGCGGTTGCCCGGCTATGGATGTCATCAGCATGCAGATACGTATGGCATTGTGGCAAAATGGTTTTCAGGAAGTAGAAATTCATACCGAATTATCACCTGCATGGACTACCGACTGGATGACAGAAGCGGGGAGAAAAAAGCTACAGGCTTATGGTATAGCGCCACCACAGTACCGCAAAAATAAATTCCATACACCCTCTTTTTTTGAAGAAGAAGATACGCCAGTTTGTTGCCCCAGGTGCCAAAGTACTAACACTCAGCTGGTCAGCCAGTTTGGCTCAACCGCCTGCAAAGCATTATATCAATGTTTGGACTGCCATGAACCATTTGACTATTTCAAGTGTCATTAAAAAGGAAATCTCACGAATATCTATCACCTTTATAACGAGTGTATTTTGACTGCAAAACCTATTCTTTTCCACGTGACTAATAGCGTGGCTATCATCACACTAAACCGGCCGGATAAGCTCAATGCCTTCAACCGCGAAATGGCCTTACTGTTACAAACCTACCTGGATGACTGTGCTGATAAAGCCATCCGCTGTGTGTACATCACCGGAGCGGGAAAAGGTTTTTCGGCAGGGCAGGACCTGGTGGAAGTAACAGAACCTGATGGGCCGGGGATGGCTCGAATATTGAGCGAACATTACAATCCCATCATTACCCGCATTCGCAACCTGCCTAAGCCGGTTATTGCGGCGGTAAATGGAGTGGCAGCAGGGGCGGGGGCCAATATTGCATTAGCTTGTGATATAGTGGTAGCAACTGCTTCGGCGTCTTTTATACAGGCCTTTTCTAAAATTGGTCTGATCCCTGATAGCGGTGGCACCTATTTTTTACCACGTTTAATTGGGCATCAGAAAGCCAGTGCATTAATGATGCTGGGTGATAAAGTATCAGCCACGGAAGCAGAACGTTTAGGGATGATTTATAAGGTGATACCAGACGAATCTTTTGAAGCTGAAACATTGCAAATGGCTCACAAGCTGGCACAAATGGCCACACTGGGGCTGGCTTATACGAAACTTGCCCTAATAGCTTCTGCTGAAAATTCATTAGAAGCACAACTGGAAAAAGAAGACGAACTGCAACAAAAAGCGGCAGCTTCCAACGATTTTGCAGAAGGCGTACAGGCATTTTTAGAAAAAAGAGCCGCTATATTCCAAGGCCACTAAAAACAAAAAGTACAGCATGATCTATTCATTCAAAGGCTTTATACCCGTAGTGGATAAAACTGCTTTTATACATCCACAGGCAGCCGTAACCGGTAATGTAACCATCGGCAAAAATGTATATATAGGTCCCGGAGCCGCACTGCGTGGCGATTGGGGAGCCATTATTATTGAAGACGGCTGCAATGTGCAGGAGAACTGTACCATACACATGTTTCCCGGCACTACTGTTTTGCTGAAAGAAGCGGCCCATATAGGGCATGGTGCGGTGATTCACGGAGCTACCATTGGCAGAAATTGCCTGGTAGGCATGAACAGTGTTATTATGGATGAAGTGCTGCTGGGCGATGAATGTATTGTGGGTGCTTTAAGCTTTATAAAAGCTGCGGAGCAATACCCGGAAAGATGCCTGATAGCTGGCAATCCGGCTAAAAAAATTAAAGAAGTGAGCGACGAAATGATAGCCTGGAAAACCCGTGGCACACAGCTGTACCAATCGTTACCGGGCGATATGTTGCAATACTGGCAACCTTGCGAACCGCTGCGTCAACCTGATAGCAACAGGCCTGCGCAGGAGGTTTTATACGAAACATGGCACCAGTTAAGTGAGCAAGTCCGCTGATTAACCGATATTTGCGCGATGGAGAGGACGAATTTCATTGATTATATTAGAATTTTCGCTCGCAGTGGGCATGGTGGTGCTGGTAGCAGGCACTTTATGCGCAACAAATTAACCGCACTGGGTGGCCCGGATGGTGGCGATGGCGGTCGTGGCGGGCACATTATTTTGCGTGGTAACGCCCAGTTGTGGACGCTGTTGCACCTACGTTACTATAAAAACGTACTGGCCGAAAACGGCGAAGGTGGCAGTAAAAACAACTGTACCGGTCGCGATGGTGAAGATATTATCATTGAAGTTCCTCTGGGAACCATCACGCGTGATGAAGAAACCGGTGAGGTGGAAGCTGAAATACTGGAGGATGGGCAGGAAGTTGTATGGATGCCCGGCGGCCGTGGTGGCTTAGGTAACTCCAATTTTGCCACCCCTACTAACCAGGCACCTGATCACGCTCAACCCGGCGAAGAAGGGGTTGAAGGCTGGAAAACACTGGAATTGAAGGTGTTAGCCGATGTAGGGCTAGTTGGTTTCCCTAATGCAGGAAAATCTACTTTATTATCTTCTATCACTGCAGCACGCCCTAAGGTGGCTGATTACGCTTTTACCACACTTACTCCTCAGTTGGGAATGGTAGAATACCGCGATGGTAAATCGTTTTGTATAGCCGATTTGCCGGGTATCATTGAAGGCGCAGCAGAAGGCAAAGGGTTAGGACACAGGTTTTTACGTCATATTGAACGTAACTCGGCCTTATTATTCCTGATACCAGCAGATAGTGCTGATCACAAGAAGGAATTTGACATTCTGCTTAGTGAGCTGGAACAATACAACCCGGAATTACTGCAAAAAGACTTCCTCATAGCTATCAGTAAAAGCGATATGCTGGATGATGAGTTGAAGGAAGCCATAGCAGCAGAACTTCCTGCAGATGTGCCGCATTTATTTATTTCTTCTGTTACCAACCAGGGATTAGTTATCCTGAAAGATGAACTCTGGAAAATATTAAATAAATAACAATGTTTCTGATTTGTGACATGTTACACTAAAAAACGAATAGCGAACGATCGTTTGTTTATTAAATTAGTGTAATGTGTCATAAGTCGGAGAATATTTTTTACTTTTGTCCTATCAAATAAGTCAACTGGTATAATTACTAATTACCGGTAAAAAGAAATCTCTTTGCTAACTTATTCCTCATTGCTTGTTACGGATTGCAGTAACGCTTGATTTGCCCCGATATAGTTTTCGATGATTGTGTTTGCCGTTATATTCTATAAACCGACAAATTTTTTCGTGATGAAGAAACAATCTATGAACGGGGGATTTAAAATAATAGTAACAGTGGTGATAGCGGCAATAGCAATGTTCTTTGCCACCCCTGCAACAACAAAAGCCAATACTGTTACCGATTCTTTAGCAATAGCTTCAGATAATAAACCTTCACAAGTGCAATACCTGGGCACTACTGCCGATGGTTTGTGGTTTGATATAAAATATGCCAATCCAAAAGGAGAGAAGTTTACGCTTATGATTAAAAATGCGGATGGCGAATTGCTGTTTCATGGTAGTTTTTCCGGCGCTAACTTTTCTAAAAAGATTAAGATCGTAAATGAAGGACCTAACTCATTAACTCCTACATTTATCATCAAGACTGCCGATAACAAAAAGATCGCGCAATCTATCCAGGTAAACAGTACCTCCCGTAGTGTGGAAGATGTGATAGTAACCAGGTCGTAATAAGTCTGATATTATTCTGCTATAGAACAGGTCCCGTAGCCATAGTGTTGCGGGACTTTTTATTTTATTCCTCTTTCCATTGCCATAGGTGTTTACAGGCATAGGTGCGATAGGGGCTCCATTTCTCTGCTAAGGCAATCATCTTCTTTTTGAATGCTTTTTTATCTGTAGTGTCCAGCTTATATATTTTAATCATGGCCTGCTGAATGCCAAAGTCGTCTACCGAAAAAACATCTTCGCGGCCAAGGGTAAACATCAGCAACATTTCTACTGTCCAGCGGCCAACACCTTTAATCCGGGTAAGCAGTTCAATAATGCTTTCGTCATCCATCTTGGCCAGCATCTTATCTGTAATCTTATGTTCAGTACAAAAGGCGGCTACATTGTGTACATATTGGGCTTTGGCATTGCTAAGCCCTACACTGCGTAAAGCTTCAAAAGGGGTGTCGGTTACCTGCTGGGCGGTAGGTTCTTTGCCACCATACAAATCCAAAAAACGGAGAAATATCACCCGGGCTACTTTGGTGTTTAATTGCTGGCTCATAATACTGGCCATCAGGCGTAAAGGAATATTCTTATGTGTGCTTAATGGCTCCAGTGGCTCCACCAGTATGCGCGACAGCTTTTTGTCTTTTTGCAGGTGTAACAGATACTCCATATGCTAAATATAATCTTTTTAACTTTGTGTGAATGGGAAAGGAATTACTTCTTACAGCAGATGGTTCGTACACGATAGAAATACCTGAACTAAAGGTAACTTATCACAGCAGGCATGGAGCAATACAAGAAAGTATGCATGTTTTTATACGGGCAGGGTTAATGGCTGTACCGCCTGTTAGCACTATAAGGATACTGGAAATGGGGTTTGGCACCGGGTTAAATGCGTTGCTGGCTTTGCAGTATGCTATACAGCAACAACAACCCATTTATTATCAAACGTTAGAACTGCACCCTCTTACCGAAGCAGAAGCGGCTCACCTGAATTATGTGCAACAGTTGTCTGCGACAGAAGCGGATTATGCGCCATTGTTTACCAGCTTACATAGTTGTGCATGGGATACAGATGTGGTTATACATCCACTGTTTACATTACATAAAACCAAGGTTTCTTTACATGAGCTGCCTGCTACTGTGCAAAATTTTCATGTGCTTTTTTATGATGCTTTTGCTCCGGCAGCACAACCTGAGTTGTGGACGGCAGACACGTTTAAAAAGGTGTATCATACACTGCAGCCAGGTGGAAAAATGGTAACCTATTGCAGTAAAAGTATTGTAAGGCGTGCCATGCAGGAAGCGGGCTTTACAATAGAGAAAATTCAGGGCCCCTGGGGCAAGCGCGAAATGCTACGGGCAACAAGGCCATTATAAATGGCCTGTGCTGTTGCGTTTGATAATGCTGAAAAAGCGTTTGTTTAATAATAAAGAGGAAAAGGTAAGGCCGCTGACAAAGCCAATCCACATACCGGCAGCTCCCAGTTTAAAGGTAAAAGCCATCAGGCAGCCGATGGGGATGCCCAATACCCAGTAAGCCAGTGCTACGTATAAAGTGGGCGTGCGCACATCTTTAATGCCACGGCAAAGGCCTACGCCTATGGCCTGTGTAGCGTCTGATATCTGGAACACTGCAGCATACAACATTAAAGTGCTGGTGAGTGCCACAACGGTTGTGTCGGTGTTAAAAGCCAGTGGTAACAGATTGCGCATACAAACAAAAAACACCGCGCAAAGAATACCATAACAAACACCACTTAACAAAGTACTCTTACCTATTAAGGTGATCTCTTTCCAGTTACTACGTCCCCAGGCGTTGCTGATGCGAATGCTGCCACCTTGTGCCAGTCCCATGGATACCATAAATGTAAATGCAGCACAGCTCAAGGCAATATGATGCGCGGCCTGTTGTACTGCTCCTAATGTGCCTATAATAATACCGGAAATGGCAAACGCGCCGGATTCCATACCTGCCTGCAGGCTGCTGGGAATGCCTATGTGCAGTAGTTCGTTCACCGTGTTACGGTTTAGCTTCCACTGGTTTTTACGAACGGCAATATATCTTTTAAACAAAGGATGTAGCAGCACAATCACTACCAATGCAATCAATATTACAATACGGGTGATTAAGGTGCCAAAGCCGGCTCCTATCAATTCCATACGTGGAAAGCCCCAGTTACCATATACCAGCAGCCAGTTAATAAAAATGTTCAATGGTAAAGCCAGTAACGAAAGTACCATAGCGGTACGTGTAAGTTCCAGGCCATCTGTAAACTGCTTTACGGCCATAAACATGAGCATAGGCACGGTACTCCAGCCCATTACTTGAAGGTAAGGTACTGCCAGCGTAGCCACAGCTGCATCCTGCCCAAGGTGAAACAGTATGTTTTTACCCAGCTGCAAGCCTATTGCTATTACAATAGCAGCAATGGTGCAAATCCAGAAACCGTTAAACAGATAGTGAGAAACCTTTTGCGCATCCCGGCGGCCGTGCGCCATAGATACTGTTTGTGATACCGACATGGTAAGTCCGATGCCTAACACAAAAGGAATGTTCATCACACTAATTACCAGCGATGAGGCGGCAAGGTGGTTATAGCTGATAGCGCCCACCATGGCATTGTCAATAAGTCCCAGTGCAATCTGCGTAAGTTCTCCAAAAATGATTGGTCCCGATAATCTCCACGTCTTGTATGCTTCACTTCGTATGGCCATATGGTGGCAAAAATAAAAAAAACGCTCCCGCTTTCGTGGGAACGTTCTTTTTAACTTTTTGCGAACGGTTGCTTACAGTTTAAAGCCATAGGCTAACCTGAGAGCTACTTGTTTGGTATAATCATATTTTGTAAATTCTTCATACTTCACACTAATGTCCCAGCCACTGCCAAAAGCAAAACCTAAAGCAGGTGACCATACAAAAGAAGTGCCTAAGCCTTTGGTAGTACCAAAGCCGGCACCAGCTTCTGCATTAAAGTAGAAGTTTTTGGTTGGAAACACTTTAAAACCCGCTTTCACAGGAACAAAGCCCAGGCTTGATACACCATCTTTTTTGAAGAAGTGTGTGTAGCCAGTGGTAAAAATGGCAGATACACTATTGCCTAATCCTTTTTGAAAACGTAAATCGCCACCCAGTACAAATGGGTTGGGATCTTTAGTGCCCATACCGCCGGCAACACCAATACCCAGGCGCCACGGGTACTTTTGAGCACTGGCCGAAATGGCTAAAAAGCAAATAATAACTAACGCATACAGAGGTTTCATCGATCTTTTCATGGCTTGTTGTTTATGATTGCTCATGCTTTATCATAAATAATGCCAATAGAAGTAACTATGCTGATAACCAGCATTTTGTCAATAGTGTGTCAAAGGGGGATATCGTTATTGCAGGAAACCGAAGTCCACTACGCGTCTCAGGTATTTATTATCCTGTATCACCCAGGTTACTTCGTAGCTGCCACCTGCTTCGCGTTTCAACAGGTATATATACAGCTTCTTTTTGTCGGCTGATTGATATACGCCACCAGATGCACTTACAACACCACTATGAGAGTAGGTAAATTCAGGATTGTAAATGTCGGCATAAGCTGCTGGAGGAATGACAATGGTATCTTTACCAACAGTTACAGTTACTGTTGCAATGGTGTTTTTAGGAACATTGCCATAATTGCCATAATAACCCTTGTTGTCAATTTTTACCAGGTATTTCTCTACAAAATTGAGCTTATGTTTAGAGGGATCAAATTTGCCGGTAGTGATGTTAACGTTAATGCTGTTGCCCGCAAAGCTGATGTGTGACGCATCGTAGCTGGCTACAGGAATGCTCGGTAAGGGATCTTTGCCTACACCTAGGTCAACGCCGGCCATAGTAAAAGTAGAAAGGTCGGACTGTATTTCTTTCTCCTGCATTTTTTCTACCGCTTCACGTTTGCTTCTGAAATCGGGATAATCCTGTGCCTGCGCATTCAAAGCAAAACATTGTGTTGCCAGCAAAACAGACAGAGAAAAAACAGTACGTAACATGCCTTAAGGTTTAATGATTGTAATAGAAAACTAAAGATAGCTTTTACCCTTAAAACGCTGGTGCGGGCTTCAAGGTTTGTTTAGCGGGGAATAGTTTTTTATTCAGCCAATGTGTGGCAAACGCAGTGCCTGTGCCTACAATGGCGCCGCAAAGTACATCGGAAGGGTAGTGCGCACCTAAGTACATGCGTGAATATCCTACGCTACCCGCCCACACAAAGGCAGGAACGGTGATATACCATTTCTTAAATTCCAGTGATACACTGGTGGCTGTAGAAAACGCCAGGGAAGTGTGGCCGGATGGAAAGCTTTTTACATCATTTCCGGGAGCGTAGGCTTTTACCAGCTCGGGATAAGTATAGGAAGGCCTGTTTCGCCTGGCTGCCCTTTTCAGTAATTCCGTTACAACAGAAGACATCACCACGGTTTCTGCAATTCTTAAACCTTTATTACGTAATTCCAGGTCGCCCGAAAATTGTCCTGCCATAGTGAGGCCAATAGGAATGCCTACTCCAAAAGCATAGGCGGAAGAACTGATTTTAGTGACAACAGGACTGTAATTGCCGCTTGCATTGATCCTTTTTAAAATGTCAATGTCCATGTTTTGAGCATGTGCCTGCCCGGCCGTCCATAGTAAAATAGATAGTGGTATGTATTTCAGCATTGGGGATATATTACAGATAGATAAAACGTACGATTTGGTCTATTCTTTTGCAAGAGTACTTATAAAACGATTAAAACGTGGTTATAGCATTGTTAACGGATTTGGATGAGGGGTGATGAATAATTCTTGTCTAATTTATGCTTTTATTGCCTTATTTGGCTACAAAACCCCGGTTTAAGGGGGCTGAAAGGGGCTTTTGCCCGTGACTGGTTTAAAACGTAGCCTTTTTGCAGTAAGTTTGTGCGCTTATAATCATTACATTATGTGTCACCAGGTGTCTGGCATTATATACCCTTTAAAATCATGTTAACAATGCTTATGAAGAAGTTCTCAGCACTTATTTTACTGCTAAGTGCAGTTACCTATACTGCATCGGCACAGGTTGATACTCTGAAACAATCAACTGGTAAGTCTCCTTCTGCTACAAGAGAGCAGATCTATAACATAAATCCCTGGTGGGAATTGCCGTCTGCCGGTGCAGCTGTGCTTTTATCCAGTAAAGGGTTTAGGAAGTTGGAGAAAGTGTCCAGCATGACAGAAGCGGAAATTCTGAAGCTGAACCCAATGGATGTAAATGGTTTTGACAGACCGGTAATCTATCACGATCCTGCTAAATATGTCAGTGCGCAATCTAAGTCTGATCTGTTTTTAAACATATCCATTTTTACGCCAGCATTGTTGGCGCTGGATAAAACGGTTCGAAAAGATTGGGTAGAGCTTCTCTCTATGTATCTGGCTTCTCACGCGGTAGATAACGCATTGTATTTCGCAGGTGCCTTCTCGGTAAGAAGGCCGCGCCCGTTCTTATACAATCCTGATGTGCCTATGGCTGAAAAAATAGGTGATAACAAAAGCAACTCTTTCTTTAGCGGTCACACAGGTTTCGCCACTACCTCTACTTTCTTCCTGGTAAAAGTGTTTACCGATTATCATCATATCAAAGGCTGGAAGAGAATAGGCTTATACGGCCTGGCTTCTATTCCTCCGGGATTGGTGGCCTTTTACAGAATGCAATCCGGCCGTCATTTCAGAACCGATGTGTTACTGGGCTATATTGCGGGTGCTACTTCCGGTATATTGGTGCCAGAACTGCATAGGATCAATAAAAAAGGAAAAGGGGTAGCATTCTCACCTTACTTCGCTCCCGGGCCAGGAAATGCAACGGGTTTGACTATGACTATGAAATTATAAAGAATAAGCACCTCTTTACAGAAGTGTAGTTGTTCCGATAAATATGCAAAAGGCCGTATCATAAAAATGTGATACGGCCTTTTGTTTTACAGTGTTCTTGAGTAAAGAGCTACCTGTATATTTCATTAATAGTGGCTACTGTTAGTGCCAGCCTTTGGTATATTGTGCTGTAAGGCTAAAGTGTGTCGTCTTCTTCTGGTGCCAGTACCAGGTGAAACATGCCATAAGGATTATAAAACAAATCATCCTCCGGGTAAAAGGTGCAAGGCTCTTCCTGTATCTGGTAAACGGGCATGTCAGGTGCGGTGCTGAATGTTTGTCCGCTTTTAATTTCGGGCTTTTCAATTACCTGGTACACGCTAAAAATGTCTACCAGCTCAGCGGTTTCCATAAAATCTTCGCCACCGTCGGCAATGGCATCCCGTAAGCCGAGGTTGTGCATGCCACAGGAGTAAATGCTGTTGTTGGCTCCTTTCACCAGTAATACAAAGGCTTCGTAAAAGCGGTGGTCATGATCCATGTTTACCAGCTCTTCCCATTGTGCATGCGTAAAGGCTTTGCCTGAGCTTTCTACTTTAATGCCCAGCCCGCCGGCTTTTAAAATGGCCAGCCCTGCTCTCATTATGCTATTGGCAAATGCATTGTTTCCGCCTGGGCCGCTTACATACACCACGGTTTTGTGGGTTTTAATGGCTTCCATTTCTTCCGCTTCAAAGCGTTGCATGCCGGCAGTAACAAAGGCATGGTGCATATGGTGGTCGTGTTCGCGCGCTTCCATCATAAAGCTTTCATCCTGCTTGGGGCAAAACAATACGCCGCCGGCAAACAGGTATTCGCCGTTATTAGCATCAATAACGCTGCTTAGCACTTCCTCCCGGCTGCTCCAGGTGCCGGGTATACATAATACAATGGTGTTTTCTTGTTCCATACTACCAGCCTCCGTTGGGGTTAGACCCGGTTTCTATGTTGTGCAACAGGTTCCGTGTACACTCTTCTTCAAATTTTTCCTCGTAAATGTCATATGCAGCAAAACCGAATATCTCAGCTTCTGCATCCATCGTTGCTTTAGACGGGTCTTTATCTACCATATTATAATACTGCTGCCCCATACCTACGATAAAGCAACGGGCATATAAAAAGCCATCGTCCGATCCATCTGTATACTCATGAATTTCTTTACGGTCAATATGGTGCAGTTTTTCTTCCAGTATCTGAACATACTTTTGAAAAGGCTCTTTCTCCAGTGTATACAGGATAGTACAATAGTTGTCGGTAATAATGTCGTTCAGGGCCAGGTTCAGCTCTTCAATTTGTGAAGGATGGTTGTTCACCAGTGTTTCTAAACGTAAAGAGTTTAATTCAGGTGATGCAGCCCATGCAGTCTCTATAATTTCCCAAAATTTTTGTTCGTTCATTGTCTATAGGTTTGTCAGTTCTAAAATTACCAGGGTTGAAAGTTAACCCCTAATAACAAAAAACAGGTGGTATAAGTGCTTTTAAATTTTGTATAATTCAGGAATGCTGCTACTATTCTCACTGCTATGCCCCGGCCATAATAACTACATTTGTTGTATGACAGATATATTAGGACAGGCATTACAGGATTATTACCATCGGCAACAAATTGGGAAGCTGTGGATTCGTAATAAATATGGTCCTAAAGAAGAAATGCCGGTAGAGGTATATTTCAGGGGTGAAGACAGTATGCCCGAGTTAGAACTGGCTGCGCTGGAGCTTTGCCGTGGCAAGGTGCTGGACATAGGCGCTGGAGCGGGCAGTCACGCGTTGTACCTGCAAAAGAAAGGGCTGGATGTGGTGGCATTGGATATTTCTGCCGGAGCTGCTGAGGTAATGCGTGCGCGGGGTGTGCAACAGGTGTTGCAACAGGATGTGTTTACGCTGGAATCGGCTAACTATGATACTTTGTTATTGCTGATGAATGGCATTGGCCTGGCGGGTACCATAGATGGCTTACGCCGTTTTTTACAACATGCTAAAAAGCTTATAGCACCAGGTGGTCAATTATTGTTCGATTCTTCCGATATTGCTTATCTGTATGAAGGGGATATACCTGCTTCGCCATATTATGGAGAAATAGCATATCAATACGAATACCTGAAAGAAAAAACTGACTGGTTTACCTGGTTGTATATAGATAGGGATTTGCTGGAGAAAACAGGAACAGAAGAAGGCTGGAAAGTAGAATTGTTGTTTGAAGACGATTACGACCAGTATATTGCCCGGTTAACATTGTAGCCACAGGCTTAGTTATACTATTTATCAAAAGCGCTTTTTCACCAAATCCTTGGTGGCAATGCGCTTTTTTCGATATTACACAATAGAAACACGATCGCTAAATGAACAAGAAAAGAATCCTTACGGCCTTATCCCTTGTGTGGGTATTAGGCTTGCCCCTAAGGCTTTCCGCACAACATGCCAATGAAGTAACTGGTTTAATCAAACGAATTTTACCCAAACAGGCTGCTTCTTTTATTGTAGAGCCACTACCTGACGTTGCCGAGAAAGATGCTTTTGAAATAGAGAGCAGGCAGGGCAAAATTGTATTACGTGGTAACAATGGAGTATCGCAAGCTTCTGCCTTGTATTATTATCTTACAGAATATTGCCATTGCCAGATTACCTGGAACGGCACGCAGCTAAAGCTACCCACCACTTTACCTGCTATACAGGGTGTGGTGCATCGTACCACGCCTTACGAATACCGGTATTACCTCAACTATTGCACTTTTAATTATAGTATGAGCTGGTGGGACTGGAGCCGTTGGGAAAAAGAAATTGACTGGATGGCATTACACGGCATTAATACACCGCTGGCTATTACCGGTGAAGAATATGTATGGTATGAAGTGTATAAAGAAATGGGTTTTACTGATGAAGACTTGTCGGCCTTCTTCTGCGGCCCTGCTTATTTTGCCTGGTTTTGGATGGGCAACCTGGATGGCTGGGGTGGGCCGTTACCATTATCATGGATGACCAGTCATCGCGATTTACAAAAGAAAATACTACAACGTGAAAGGGCATTAGGAATGAAACCGGTGCTGGCTTCTTTTACCGGTCACGTGCCTGCTTCTTTTCAAAAATATTTCCCCAAGGCAAAGCTGAAAAAAACAAACTGGACAAATGGCTTCGCTGATACCTGGATATTGGATAGTGAAGATCCCATGTTTGCCAAAATAGGTAAAAAGTTTCTGGAAGCACAAACGCGTTTATATGGAACCGATCACTTGTATTCCTCCGATACTTTCAACGAAAACGAACCGCCCACAGACGATACGGCTTACCTGGCTACTTTGTCGGCCCGCATATACGAATCTATGCGTCAGGCTGATACTGCTGCTACCTGGGTGATGCAAGGATGGCTGTTCTATAGCGATCGTAAATTCTGGAAAGCGCCGCAGATAAAAGCGCTGCTGGATGCGGTGCCGGATAATCATATGCTGTTACTGGATCTGGCAACAGAAATAGAGCCGGTTTGGAAACGTACAGAATCGTTCTATGGCAAGCCCTGGATATGGAACATGCTGCACAATTTTGGAGGTAACGTGAGTCTCTTTGGCCGTATTGAAACGGTGGCCCAGCAACCTGCCCTGGCGTTGCAGGATGGTAAGCATGGCAAGTTGCAAGGCATTGGTCTTACCATGGAAGCCATTGAACAAACGCCTGTATTGTATGAGTTGATGACGCAACATATCTGGCAGGACTCGGTGATAGATGTAAACAATTGGCTCAATAAATACATTCGAAACCGTTATGGCAGTTTAAATGCGAATGCGGTAGCTGCATGGCAGGTGATGAAAACCACGGTATACAATGGCCAAAACATTCGCGATGGTGCAGAATCTATTATCACAGGCCGCCCTACATTCGACTCTGCTACTAAATGGACAAAAACGCGTCTCAACTATAAAGGAGAAGACCTGCTTCCTGCATGGGATAGTATGATAGCAGCTATATCGCAATGTGCCGGCAGTGACGGCTTTCAGTACGACCTGGTTGATCTTACCCGCCAGGTGCTGGCTAACTATGCACAGCCATTGCAGCACCAGTGGGTTACTGCGTGGAAGGCAAAAGATAAGGCGGCATTTAAAAAATACAGCACCGCTTTTCTGCAATTGATCAGTGATATAGACACGCTGCTGGCTACCCGCAAAGATTTTTTGTTAGGCAAATGGATAGCGGATGCCCGGGCTTGCGGAACTACTGCACAGGAAAAAGCTTTATACGAGCATAATGCCCGCGATTTAATTACGTTGTGGGGAGATGCCAATAGTCCTTTACATGAATATTCCTGTCGTCAGTGGAGTGGGTTACTTAACGATTTTTACAAGCCGCGCTGGCAGCAATACTTTGCATTGCTGGATAGCGCCTTGCAAAAGGGCGACACGGTAAACCAGGAAGCTTTTGAGCAGCGGATACAACAGTGGGAGTGGAAATGGGTGAACACACAGAAAAGCTTTCCTGTAACCACTAAAGGGCAGAGTGTTGCACAGGCCCAAAGGTTATACAATAAATACCGTAAGGTGTTAAAAGAGGTATACATGTCATCACTTTAACTGCTTACACATGTCAAATACAAATACCCCCCATCAGCCCGCCCGGCTTCTTTCACTGGATGCCTTGCGGGGCTTTGATATGTTCTGGATCATCAGCGGTGAGCATATTGTTCATGCGCTTGCAAAAACAACTAAGCATCCATTCTGGCTGTGGCTATCCAGTCAGTTGCATCATGTGGTTTGGAACGGCTTTACGTTTTATGATATGATCTTTCCTTTATTCCTGTTTATTGCAGGAGTATCTATGCCTTATTCCATGCAGTCTAAAATGGCCAAGGCCGGAGTTGCTTCCGCTGCTGAACTGCCTTTTGCTGTTAAAAAGAAGCTGGTGCTGTCTATGTTGCGGCGTACCTGTATACTGGTGGTGCTGGGTATGGTAGTGAACGGGCTGCTAAAGTTTGATGGTTACGAAAACACGCGCTTTGCCAGTGTGCTGGGGCGTATAGGTATCGCGTGGTTCTTTGCGGCCCTTATCTATCTTAATACCAGCTTTCGGGCACAGATAATTTGGTTTGCAGGCTTGTTGCTGGGTTACTGGGCTGCTATGATGTGGATACCGGTTCCGGGCTTTGGGGCAGGCGTGTTAACCATGGAAGGTTCTTTTGAATCGTATGTGGATAGGTTGTTGTTGCCGGGCAAACTGCACGATGGCATACACGATCCGGAAGGTGTGTTGTCTACCATTCCTGCTATAGGCACTGCGTTGTTAGGTATGTTCACTGGCCGGCTGCTACAGCTGCAAAAGATACCTGCCATGCAAAAAGTGTTTTACCTGTTAGGGGCAGCCCTGGTGTTGTTGCTGGCAGGCTGGTGTTGGGGGCTGGTGTTTCCTATTAACAAAAGGTTATGGACAAGCTCTTTTGTATTGTACACCGGTGGCTGGAGTGTGTTGTTCTTATCTGTTTTTTACCTGGTAATAGATGTATGGGGTTTTACTAAATGGGCTTTCCCTTTTGTGTTGATAGGAACTAACTCTATTATTATATATCTCTGTGCCGAAGGGTTGGTAAATTTTCATACCACGGCCGACTTCCTTTTTGAAGGCCTTATTAATTATACACCCGATGCATGGCAGCCGGTTTATACTGCCCTATCGGTAACTGTTGTGCAGTTATTGCTATTGTATTTCTTATACCGCAATAAAATATTTTTAAAAGTGTAAATGATAATTAGCTGAGATAAATCGCAACAATGAATTAAAAATATTTTTAACAAATTGTTTTGGCATTTGAAAAAATAGTCACAGCTTTGCATCAACAAAAAAGAATAAAAGTGTTACGCATAAAACTACATATCATCAAAACAAATAGCTTCCGTCCTGTGGGATCGGCTGTTTGCGGGGCATGTAGCGCGTTTAATTAGGTTAATAAAAACTGATTATACAAGAAGCCCCGCAAACAATGCGGGGTTTTTTATTGCTATCATTTGTTGCAGATACAAAACATATTATCCGCTAAAGCTCAAAGCAAACACAGTGTTGAATGGCAATTCAACAGCGCTGTGTTACAGGCGATGTATTGCTTTGGAACATCCATACTACCGCGGTGTAAACCGTTTTATCATTAGTGATTATTGATAAAAATGTTGCACCCGGTTAGTCAAAAGCTTACCGGGTTTTTTATTGTTAAGCAATGCTATTATATCATTACTCAGCAAACGTGCTGCTGAGTAAAAAAGCTTTCTCATGCAGAAAGAAAAACAGGCATTCCTGTTACTGGTAAAACTATGCCCGGGTTTCAACTATAGCCCGGCAGTGCATGGGTAGTAACCACATGTATGCTGTTACAGTAATGGATTGCCTGACACTCAACGCTGGTGTGCGTTTTAGAGGTTCGATTCCTCTCATGAACTGGCTGTTCGTGGAGCTCATATTGGAAAGAGCAAGTGTGTATCGTTAAGATTGAAAACCTTAACAACCCCATCACTGAAAACGATGGCTCATTCTAATTCAGTTGTAAAATGCTGAACAATGCGCAGTGGCATCACTGCGAAAAAAAGATGCAAATAAAGCCAGGGTTGTTATACCCACAGCCGGCAATCTTTGGGGGAAGGGCGTTGGTCTGAGGTGGAATAACACTTTGCATGTATTGTAACAGGTAAGACGATCGCTGGATAGTGCAATGTATAGGATGCTGTCTTGCAAAAGACTGCTATCATGCAGGAATTATACAGTATAACCTTGCAAATACAATACATCCGTATTGTTCAACCGGGTAAACGGCTCTGGCTTTTATTAAATGAATCTTTAAAAAACAACTTATATGAAAAGGGTAAAAATCGAAGCCCTGGAAGTAGCACTGGTATTCAGGAATGGAGTTTACCAGAAAATGTTAACCGAGGGCACTTATTGGATTACATGGTCACAGACCATAAAAATGTATGATATCACAAAGCCGTTTTATCCGTCATGCGAATTAAACGTGCTTCTGCAGGATAATATATTAAAAGAAGCATTGCAGGTAGTAGAAGTGAAAAGTACTGAATTGGTACTGCGCTACGAGAACGGATTACTAAAAGAAGTGCTTACCGCAGGCCGTTACACTTATTGGAAAAACAGCCCGATAGTGTACGACTTTGTTAAAGCAGATATCAGTAAGCCGGAAATCACCGAGCCTATTGGCGAGGATGCTTTTACCAGCGCTTTACTGGCTCCTTTCATCAAAAACGTGCTAGTAGAAAGCTACGAAAAGGCGCTTTTGTTTGTAAACGAGCAGTATATACAACAGCTGGCAAGTGGTGTGTATTACTGGTGGAAAGGGTTTAAGCCTATTCAGGTAAAAAAGGTGGATACCAGGCAGCAACAACTGGAAATAAACGGCCAGGAAATTTTAACCCGTGATAAAGCAGCGCTGCGTGTCAATGCCCATGCCACCTACCTGGTAAATAACGTAGAAACTGCGTTGCTGCATAACAAAGATTATGAGCGCCAGTTATACCTGGCCTTTCAATTGGCATTGCGTGAATACATCGGAACCCTTTCTCTGGACGAGTTACTGGAAAGAAAGGATATGATGAGTGCTACTGTTATAAAGGCCGTTGCTGCAACTACCGATACGCTGGGTGTAACTGTAACCAGTTTTGGTATGCGGGATGTGATATTGCCGGGCGATGTAAGGGATATTATGAACCAGGTGCTGGTTGCTGAGAAAAAGGCACAAGCCAACACTATTATGCGGCGCGAAGAAACTGCCAGCACCCGTAGCTTACTGAATACTGCAAAGCTGATGGAAGAAAACGGGATGCTGTTTAAGTTAAAAGAAATGGAGTACGTAGAAAAGATTGCAGATAAAATTAACACTATCAGCCTTAGCGGCAACGGTGTGTTAATTGATCAGCTGCGCCAGATTTTTGTGACCCAAAAATAGACCCTTAAAACAAACAGGCTATTTCTATAGCCTGTTTCAAAACAACTTGTTTTAAAAATAAAAACTACCACTATGCGTGCTTTGGTAATGAAATAGCGAAGGATAGACATACAATAGAAAATCTATCCATTATTCTGTTTCAATAAATATTATATGAACAATTTATACGAAGGCGAAAATATTAATATAGACAAGCTTTTTGATAACTACTTCCTGGAGGTAAACACACTGTACTGGTTTTGCTTTAAGCAATTACCCAGTGTAGACTGTATTAACAGTGTAAATGGAGAAAAGCTATACGATGCCTTTTGCGAAAAATTTAAAGACCTCATAAGATCTACACATAAATACAGATGGTACAAGCCTAAACGTAAAGCGTTTGAATTTGATAAAACGGTGGTAATACTCGCCAACAATTGTATCATAGAATTTGAAGAAAGCTATTGTGAAATTTTACACAATGGCACTCAAAGTGAATTTGTGATGCAGGTGGCAGCTTTATCTCATCAGTTTAAAGAACGCGAAAAACGCGAGCCGCTGGAAATTAACCTCATTGTAACAGGCAATTCCGGTTTAAGCTTACAGTCGATGGAGATAAAGCGTACAAAACTGAATATTGATCTTTTCTATGAAGACGATTTTAAACAGGTAGATGAGTTAATCCGTACCCGTTTAAACAAAAAGAACGATAAAGGAATTGTACTGCTGCATGGTTTGCCGGGTACCGGTAAAACCACCTATCTCCGTTATCTCATCTGTAAATTAAAGAAGCGTGTACTGTTTCTGTCGCCCAATGTGGCAGGTAATTTAATGAACCCCGAATTTATCGATCTGCTCATTAAAAATCCTAATACGGTAGTGGTGATTGAAGATGCCGAAAACATCATCATGGACAGAAGAAGTAACAGCAGTTCGGCCGTTTCTAACCTATTAAACATTTCCGATGGGCTACTGGCCGATTTTCTGAACGTGCAATTGATATGCACATTCAATAGCGCCTTAACCCTGGTAGATAGTGCCTTGCTCAGAAAAGGAAGGCTGATTGCGCGATACGAATTTGGCAAACTAAGTACAGCTAAAGCCCAGCAGTTAAGTAATCATCTGGGTTTTAACAAGGTAATAGACCAGCCTATGACCCTCGCCGAAATCAGCAACCAGAACGAGGTAGAATTCGACAACAAGCAGGTGCAGGTAATTGGTTTTAGAAACCATACTTCCCAACAATCTGCTTAATACATTTTTCACCATTCTAAAACATTGCAAAATGAAAGTCTATAACATATTCCTCCTAATGGCACAAAACACACTACGGGATAGTGTATTGATGAAACGGTATCAAAAGGTGAAACATGCACAACGAATTTTTGCAGGCTATAGATCTGCAATGTTTTAGAATGCGTACTGAACGTCAAAAGAATCGCATTAAGCGAAAAGATTTTGAAAAGAAACTATTGGCGTTGAGGAGGGCAGAAGATGCTTTGTATGAACAGCAAAATAACCTGGGATGGATGGAACTACGTCCACCGGTAATGCGTGGGTACAAAAGGTCTTTTGTATTAAGGGAAGATGTGGCAAGAAGTAAAGATGCTGCGTTTTATGAACGTATACTTCAAATGGTGAATACTACTGTATATCACCATGACAAAAGCTTCTTTCAAAAAAAGAAAAAGAAAGGACGCTATAAATGGGGGCCGGTAGAACAGCATGTTCATTCGCTTTCAGAACATGATATTAAAAGATGGAAGCTTACTCCAAAAGAGAGGAACCAGTTTTACCAGGCACAGGTAGTAGACAGGAATGGCACTTTTCAATATTATAAGTATGTACTGAAAGAAAAGTGGCGTTTTGTTTTACGTATACGTCCTCATATGATTACCCGAACGCGCATCAGGGACGAAGTGATAGAGCAGCGGTTGCAGGAGATTGATGAAATATTTACGCAAAGAAACTGGGATAAGAAGCTCATGAAAATTCAATATGGTTGCAACACAAGACGTTGCATCTATGATTTTTAACAGATTACGTATAAAAAAATACCTCTTCTCCAAATGCTGGAACAACTGAAAGAAGAGGAATACTAGTGGTACAATGGCAAGGTTAAATTTAAAAGCAAAGGAGATACGGGCATTAGGCTACGAAGAAGGCCCGGTGGTAAGTATCGCCATGCAGGTAATGGAAAAGCATTACAAACATTATACTAAAGAAGCGGCACTGGATATATTAAAAAACATTCTTTCAGCTCCCAACACATTTGCTAATAATGATGTGTTGTGTAAAATAGCAAATGAGCTGATGGAAGAGGTGCCGGAAGAAAAATCACAAATAGAGCTGCCTGAAAATGGGCTGCACTATAATGTGTTTGGCGCTGATTTTATAGAAGAAGCTGCTATCCGGCAAATGAATGGCGCGGCCCGGCTGCCTGTAACGGTAGCGGGGGCTTTAATGCCCGATGCACATGCGGGGTATGGCTTACCTATTGGCGGAGTGCTGGCAACAGACAATGCGGTTATTCCCTATGCGGTAGGCGTGGATATTGGCTGCCGCATGTGTTTAAGCATTTACGATATTGATGTGAGAGACTTAACCAGGAAAGAACCCTTTCTGGTGCAGGCCTTGCGAAAAAGCACTTTGTTTGGTACCGGTCGTGAATTTGAACAGGGTACTGAGCATGAAGTGCTGGATAGTCCTTTGTTTAACGATCTGCATATATTAACGCAATTGCAGGCGAAAGCAGCCAGGCAGTTAGGTAGCTCTGGTTCTGGTAATCACTTTGTTGAATTTGGCGAAGTGGTGATTGAAGAAGCCGATGCCGTACTACAGGTGCCGGCAGGTAAATACCTGGGCATACTATCTCACTCAGGTTCCCGTGGTTTGGGAGCAACCGTTGCTAACCATTATACACAAGTAGCCAGGCAAAAACGGCTACTGCCTTCCGCAGCACAAAATCTTTCGTGGTTATCGTTGGATGAACAGGAAGGGATAGAATACTGGCTGGCTATGAACCTGGCGGGTGATTATGCCAAGGCCTGCCACGATGTTATACACCAAAAACTATCAAAACAACTTGGACGAAAGCCGTTGCGTATTGTTGAAAACCACCACAATTTTGCCTGGAAAGAGATACATGAAGGGCGGGAAGTAATAGTGCACCGTAAAGGGGCTACACCAGCTGGTAAAGATGTGCTGGGTATTATTCCCGGTTCTATGACTGCACCAGGCTACATTGTAAAAGGCAAGGGTGAACCTGCTTCTATAGCATCTGCATCGCATGGTGCGGGACGCAAATTCAGCCGCTCGCATGCTGCCACTTCCACCACACATAGCGCCTTGCAGGCCGAGTTGCGAAAGCATCATGTAACCCTGCTGAGCGGCGGATTGGATGAAGCGCCTTTTGCTTATAAGGATATTGACGCAGTGATGGCTGCACAAAAACAGTTAGTAAATACCATTGGCAAGTTCTATCCACGCATTGTAAAAATGGACGGAGCGGGAGCTGCTAATTGGAAGCCTACCCGGAAAACACCAGAAGAAGGGGAGTAACTACCTCATCAGTAACAAGAGCAATTAGCCACATCGGGCTGGTTGCTCTTTTACATTCAGGGCATAGAAGCGTGCCTGTATGCTTAATCTACCAGTAGCTTTCTAAAATCAGTAGAATCTCCATTAAACACATTGAAGTCTACACGGGTGCGAATGCCGTTCACCAGCCCTGTTTCGTTGTGTTGCCAGAAAAGCCAGTCGCGGGCAATACGTGGGCGTTGAGGTTGCATATAATGGGCTACCCATAATGGGTAATCGTCAAATTCCTTCCCCATATAATTCTGGTAAAAATTCACATAGGTATATATAATAGGGGTTACGCCATAAGCGTCTTCCACCATTTTCAGCCATATTTTCGCTTCGCGCCGCATCACTTCTGCCTTTACGCCATATAGCTGCTCAATATCCAGTACAGGAGGTAAGTCGCCAGGCAGCAGTTTTACCGTGCTGATAAAATGTTCGGCCTGGCCTTTCCCGCTTTTGGTGGGCAGAAAAAAGTGATAAGCGCCCCGGGGCATACGCGCTTCACGTGCGTTTTGCCAGTTGCGGTTAAACTGGCGGTCGGTGTTCCACAAACCTTCTGTGGCTTTAATAAAGGCAAATCCCACGCGAACATCCCGCACGCGCATCTGCTTCACATCGTGCCATTTAATATTGCCCTGGTATTTACTTACGTCAATACCATGCATATCATACCCTTTAGGAATGTCAATCCCAAAATTGGCATAATGTTCGAATCCTTGTTCGCTGGTCCATAAATCAATTAACCACCAGGCAATGCAGGATAGGGTTGCGGCAGCCAAAAAAGCAGTTATAAAGCGTCCTCCTTTGCGTGATTTTTCCGGGGTCTTGTTTTTTGCCATATTTTTACAAACATATCATGCCTTACTTTAATTTCAACGATAGCGTTAACCTTCTAACTAAACTTACGCCCAGGCGCCTATGGAATGCCGCAAAGGTGTTTAGCAGTTACCAAGTAAGTAAACTAACTGGTAAGCCGGTTCAGTGGGGCTATCCCGTATCCATTTCTTTCGAGCCAACTACTTCCTGCAACCTGCGTTGCCCGGAGTGTCCCAGCGGACTGCGTGAATTTACGCGTCCTACCGGCATGTTAAAAAAAGACTTTTTCAGGGAAACTATTGACGATGTGTATAAAGAATTGCTATACCTGATCTTCTACTTTCAGGGCGAGCCGTTCTTAAACCCCGATTTCCTGGAAATGGTAAAATATGCCCATGATAAAGGGATTTATACCGCCACTTCCACGAATGCACACTATCTTAACGACGAAAAAGCGCGGAAAACGGTAGAAAGCGGGCTGGACAGGTTAATTATTTCCATCGACGGAACTACGCAGGATGTGTATCAGTCGTACCGGGTAGGTGGCAAGCTGGAAAAAGTACTGGAAGGTGCCCGTAATATTGTGAAGTGGAAAAAAGAACTCAACAGCAAAACGCCTTTTGTGTTTTTCCAGTTCCTGGTGGTAAAGCCTAACGAGCATCAGGTAGAAGATGTGAAAAAGCTGGCCAGGGAAATAGGAGTAGACCAGGTACGTTTTAAAACGGCACAGGTGTACGACTACGAAAACGACCCCAATCAGTTAATACCCTCACTAGATAAATACAGCCGGTATAAGAAAGATAAAGACGGCAACATGACTATCAAAAGCGGCCTTAGCAACCATTGTTGGAAGCTTTGGCATGCCAACGTGATTACATGGGATGGTTTGGTTGTTCCCTGTTGTTTTGATAAAGATGCCATGCATCAGCTGGGCAATATCAAAATGCAGTCTTTTAAGCAAGTGTGGAACAACGATAACTATCGCCAGTTCAGGAAAGAGTTGATGACCAGCAGAAAAAATATAGATATCTGCGCCAACTGCAGCGAAGGGCTTAAAGTGTGGGAGGAATAAAGCAACTAACTTTATTATATTGTTCGTTTAAAACCGAAACAGTACCTTTTATGAACATAAACAGTGCCATTCAGCAACCCCGCTTTCGAAATGAGTACCAAAGAGTAATGGTAAACATTCTCTACTCTTCGGGATGGATAACGGATAACCAGAAAAAATTTCTGGAGCCGGAAGATATTACCCCGCAGCAATATAACATTCTGCGGATATTACGTGGTAGTCCCAAGCCGTTAAGCACGCTGCAGATAAGAGAGCGCATGCTGGACAAAATGAGTGATACCAGCCGTATTGTAGACAGGTTACTGGCCAAGGGGCTGGTAAGTAAAAGTAAGTGTACTACCGACAAGCGTCTGGTAGATATTCTTATCAATGAAAAAGGCTTGGAGTTACTGGAGCGACTCGATTCCAGGAATCACGAGCTGGATCATATGGTAGCATCCTCGCTTTCCGAAGAAGAGGCCATGGAACTTAACACCTTATTAGATAAAATGCGTTCCGGAGTTAGCGTTTAGCCCCTCATTCCGGCTATCTTCGCCGTATGAAGTGTAAGTGTCTTTTCGCATGTTTGTTGCTAGCCATTTGCCAGGTTTCCGGTGTAGCACAATATTCTCCCAAATACGAGTTCAGAGGTGTATGGATTGCCACTGTTGAAAATATTGATTGGCCCAGTAGAAAAGGCCTGTCGGTAGAACAACAAAAGGCAGAGTTTATACGCATTTTAGATTTGCATCAGCGTAATGGAATGAACGCGATTGTTATGCAGGTTCGTCCCGCCGCTGATGCATTTTATCCTTCCGATTACGAGCCCTGGAGCGAATACCTTAGCGGCCATCAGGGGCAGGCGCCTTCGCCTTTTTACGATCCACTGGCTTTTATGATTGAAGAAACCCACCAGCGTGGCATGGAGTTTCATGCCTGGTTAAACCCCTACAGGGCGGTGTTTCATTTGGGTAAATCATCGGTAGCCCCCGATCATATCACCCGCCAGCATCCCGACTGGTTTATCAACTACGGTACTGTAAAATACTTCGACCCCGGACGCCCGGAAGTAATTGATCACGTAGAAAAAATTGTACGTGACCTGGTGGAGCGTTACGAGGTAGATGGCGTGCATATGGATGATTATTTTTATCCTTATCCTATCGATGGCAAAGAGTTTCCCGATAATGCTTCTTATAAAAAAAATAACCCTGCCGGCTTAAATAAAGCAGATTGGCGCAGAAGCAATTGTGATAGCATTATTGTGCGTTTGCACCGGACTATCCAGGAGGTGAACCCCGAAATAAAATTCGGCATCAGTCCCTTTGGTGTATGGCGGAATAAAAGCAAAGACCCCGAAGGCAGCGATACCCGCGCGGGCCTGAGTAACTACGACGAGCTGTATGCAGATATATTATTATGGCTGAAAAAAGGCTGGATCGATTATGTTACCCCGCAGCTTTACTGGGAAATTGATCATAAATTATGCGATTACGAAACCCTGCTCGATTGGTGGAGCCAGCATACCTATGGCCGTCACCTGTATATCGGGCATGGTATTTACCGGGCCGGCACCAATGCCGCATGGCGTGATAAACACCAGATTCCCGACCAGATAGACCTGCTGCGTCAATATGATAATGTACAGGGCAGTATCTTCTTTAGCAGCAAAACTTTTGAAAGTAATGCCAATGGGTGGAACGACAGTTTACGCACCCGGTATTACCGTTTCCCGGCTATTATTCCTCCTATGAAATGGTTAGACAGCATTCCGCCGGGCAGAGTGGATATTGTCAACTACCGGGAAAGTGAGCCTAAGTTTGCCAATAACCCCTTTATCCAGATTGATGCACAACTGTCTGATACTTCGGAATCTATCAAAAGCCTTGTGGTGTATTTCAGTAATACGCCCGAGGTATTGGGTAAGCAACCCCGTATGATGGTGAATAACATCAAATTTGACAAAACCAGTTTTAACATTTTTGCAAACGACATCCCTTACGACTGGAAAAACTGCTACATCGCTATATCCTGCATCGACTGGAACAATAACGAAAGCGCTTTAAGCAACATGGTACAGGTGATAAAAACCAACAAGGGGTGGGTAATTCCTAAATAATAATACCTTTGTTTCCCTGAAATTTTAAAATTTTTCAACTTATATACTATGCCTGGATACGAATTATTTGGCGCAGAAGAAAGAAAAGAAGTAAATGATGTACTGGAAACCGGTATCATCATGCGTTACGGCTTCGATGGTCCCCGCAAAGGCCATTGGAAAGCAAAAGAGCTGGAAGCCGCTATCTGCGAAACTTTTGGTAGTAAATATGCGCAGCTTACCTCCAGCGGCACCACTGCATTAAGCACTGCAATGGCTACCCTGGGCATTGGCTATGGCGATGAAATTATCATGCCTTCTTTCACTTTTGTGGCCAGTTTTGAGGCGGTATTAAGTGTAGGTGCGGTACCTGTGCTGGTAGACATTGACGAATCACTTACCCTTAATCCGGAAGCAGTTCGCAAAGCCATTACCCCAAAAACCAAGTGCGTAATGCCCGTGCATATGTGCGGCAGCATGGCCTGGATAGACGAATTAAAACAAATATGCGACGAGCATAAACTGATATTGCTGGAAGATGCCTGCCAAAGCATTGGCGCTACCTACAAAGGTAAATCGGTAGGTACCATTGGCCACGCCGGTACCTTCTCATTCGATTTTGTAAAAACCATTACCTGCGGTGAAGGTGGTGTTATTATGACCAACAGTGAAGATCTGTACACCAAGTGTGACGGCTACACCGATCATGGTCACGATCACCTGGGTGTAGATCGTGGTGCTGACCTGCATCCTTTTATCGGTTATAACTATCGCATCAGCGAACTACATGCTGCGGTAGGTTTGGCCCAGATAAGGAAAGTAGGCAGCTTTCTGGAAACGCAGAAAAAGAACTACAAGCTGTTAAGAAGCTATCTGGAAACTGTGCCTGAAATCACTTACCGTGTTATTCCTGATCCTGCTGGCGACAGTTGTGGACAACTCAGCTGGTTTCTGCCTACAGAAGATATTGCAAGGGCAGTAGTAGCTGAAATGAAAGCGCAGGGCATTTTACCTGGCAACTTCTATTGGTTTGATAACAACTGGCATTATGTGCGCAAATGGGATCACCTGAAACAAGTGAAATCATTACAATCATTGAGCCCGCTGCAAACAGCCGCTTTGCAGAAACTGCAAACACAGGATTTTTCTGCCAGCGATGCTATTATCAGCCGTTGCATTTCTACCAGCATCAGCCTGGTATGGACAGAAGAGCAGATTAAAGAAAAAGGTGAGAAGATGGTAGCTGCTATTCAAAAAGTATTGAAAGCGCAACAGGTTTCTGCCTAATATTATATTTCAACAGAAGAAAGGGCTGTATCATCAATTTGATACGGCCCTTTTTTATTTACCTGACCTGTCGCTTGTTCCAGTATAGATATATGTTTTTCGCTTTTGCATAAAAAAATGATCTCCCTGTAAACACTTCCGTACATCTGCTGTTGCTTATAGCAACCAATTGCAAGCTGCTGTATGAATGATGTTCTGGTGGAATTACGTAAAATTCCTTTTGGCCGTATTCTCCTGGCCTTTATGGCTGGTATTGTTTTTCAATTTTATATCAAGGCTTCTTTGTTGGTGCTATTGCCGGTGGCGGCAGTGGTTGCGATATGCCTGGTGGTTTGTTTGCTACTGCCTGCGCAATATCGTTATGCTATAAGGTGGCTGCAGGGAGGAGGAATATTGCTGGCTATTGCTATCGCTGGGTGTGTGGTAGTATGGGGCCAAAACATACAGCAACAGCGCAACTGGTTTGGGGTGCGGTATCAGCCCGGGGCTTTGTTGCTGGCTATGGTGAACGAACCGCCTGTAAGCAAACCTAATTCCCTCAAAGCGGTTGCGGTGGTGAATAGCATTGCTAGTGATAGCGTTTGGCAACCGGCTACGGGCAAAATAATACTATATTTTAAAAAGGATAGCACTGCTACGGTACCGGCCTATGGCACTATCATACTGATACATAAAACCCTGCAACCTATTATGGGCATGGGCAATCCCGGAGGCTTCAATTATGCACGTTATTGTAGCATGCAGCAGTTGTATCACCAGGTGTACCTGCAGCCTGAGGATTATACTGTCATTAGCAACATGGGTGGAAGCAGGTGGTGGAAGTGGTTGTATACATTGCGAACATCAGCTTTGGCCATTATCCATCGTTATATTCCAGATACCCAGGTGGCGGGCATTGCCGCAGCTTTATTGATGGGTTATCGCGATGAACTGGATAAGGGCCTGATGCAGGCTTACGCCGACACGGGCGTGGTGCATATTATTGCTATCAGTGGCATGCACCTGGCTATGATTTATGGCATGTTGGTAATGGTGCTGGCAAAAGCTGGTAATAATGGTTATCTGCGTTGGGCAAAGCCGTTGCTGGCATTAAGTGTACTCTGGTTGTTCACCTTGCTTTCAGGAGCGGCTCCTTCTATTGTGCGCAGTGCAATTATGTTCACCTGTATTATCCTGGGCGAAGCCATTGGCAAAAAGCACCGAAATATCAACAACCTGGCGGCGTCGGCTTTTTGCTTGCTGGTATATGATCCATTGTATTTATGGGATGCAGGCTTCCAGTTGTCTTATGCTGCGGTAGCGGGTATTATGTTGTTTTACAGGCCGCTGTATCATTACATCCAAACACAAAACCGGTTACTGGATTATATCTGGCAGCTTACAGCCGTTACCTTATCGGCCCAGGTATTCACTTTGCCGGTTATCCTGTACTACTTCCATCAGTTTCCGGTATACTTTGTTATTACTAATATGATAGTCGTTCCATTATCGGGCATCATCTTATATGCCGAAATCTTTTTAATTATTACAGCGTGGTGTACACCGCTGGCAACACTTTGTGGCGCATTTATTACTACCTGTATGATTGCAATGAATGCTTTTATACAACACATGCAACAGTTGCCTTGTGCATTGATCAGTAGCATTGCTTTTACAGGATGGCAGGCGGCCTTGCTGGTGGGCATTATCGTATGTGCAAGTTTCGGCTGCTGGCAAAGAAGTGCCAGGGCGTGGCTGGCGGCGGCAGTATTGTCTTCCATCATGGCTTTGATATACGCAATAGATATTATACATACCAGGCAGCAGCAAAAACTGGTGGTGTACAATATTCCGCATATGAGTGCTGTAGAGCTGGTTTGTGGTAACACAGGCTACTGGGCGGGCGATAGCACTTTGCATACAAACTCTGCTGTGTGCAATCAGTATATAAAACCAACGCATATGTTGTGGCATGTTCAGCAAAACTGCCAGGTGGCCGCGTTACAGCCGGTTGCCTTGTTCACTTATGCCGGTAAAAAAATAGCCCTGGCCAACCATAAGATTACCGCACCTGCCGGTAACAGCCCGGTGAATGTGGATATTTTGATAATTGGCGGAACGGCGGGATACGATGTAAAGCAACTGGCAGCTATTTTTCGTGCGAAACAGGTGGTATTTGACAGTAGTAACCCCGTGTGGAAAATAGAAAAATGGAAAAAAGATTGCGACAGCCTACATTTGCGCTTTCATTCCGTGCCCCGCGACGGGGCCTTTGTAATGGAACTTTAAACACATCGTATCATGCAAAAGAAGATCCAGTCTGCTTTAATCTCTGTTTTTTATAAGGATGGCCTTGAGCCGGTAGTAAAAGAGTTACACCGTTTGGGCATTACCATTTACACCACTGGCGGAACTCAGAAATTTATTGAAGACCTCGGAATTCCCTGTGTGGCTGTTGAAAGCCTTACCACGTATCCCTCTATCCTGGGCGGAAGGGTAAAAACCCTGCACCCGGCTGTGTTTGGTGGTATCCTGGGCCGTAGGTATGAAGAGCAGGATCTGGCTGAAATGAAGCAGTATAACATTCCTGAAATTGACCTGGTAATTGTTGACCTGTATCCTTTCGAAGAAACCCTGCGCAATACCAGCGAAGAGAAACTGATCATTGAAAAAATTGATATAGGCGGTCCGTCTATGATTCGCGCTGCTGCCAAAAACTTTAAAGACCTGGTGGTAATTGCGGCTAAAGACGACTACGCTTCCCTGGAAGAGAAGCTGAGAACACAGGAAGGCACTACTACCATCGAACAGCGTAAGGCATTTGCGGCCAAAGCGTTTGAAGTAGTAATGAACTACGATATTGCTATCAGCAACTACTTTAACCCAGGCGCTACGGTTCACTCTAACAGCGCTAATAATGGCAAGCAAGTACTGCGTTATGGCGAAAACCCACACCAGCAGGCTACTTTCTATGGCGATCTTTCTCAACTGTTTGCTCAACTGAACGGTAAAGAATTATCCTATAACAACCTGGTAGATGTAGATGCTGCCGTGCAGCTGATTGGTGAATTTCCGGGTTCAGAAACCGTGTTTGCTATTATCAAGCACACCAACGTTTGTGGTGTTTCGTCACGCAAAACAGTAAAAGAAGCCTGGGATGCTGCCCATGCTGGTGATACTGAAAGCGCTTTCGGCGGTGTACTGGTTACTAACGGTACTGTTGACAAAGCTACAGCTGACGCTATCAACGAAATTTTCTTTGAAGTATTAATCGCTCCTGCTTTTACAGAAGACGCACTGGCTGTGTTAAAAAGCAAGAAGAACAGAATTTTGCTGGAGCTGAAACAAAACGATAAGGCAAAAGCCAAAACCCAGCACAAAACGTTATTAAACGGCGTGCTGGCCCAGGATAACGACGAAGGCAACTACACCGAGTGGAAAGAAGTAGGTGGCCGTAGCACTAGCGAAGCTGAAAAGCAAGATCTGGAATTTGCCAACCTGATTTGTAAGCACCTGAAAAGCAATGCCATTGCCCTGGTGAAAAACAAGCAACTGGTTGGTAAAGGTTGTGGTCAAACCAGCCGTATCGACTCCCTGCGTCAGGCTATTGAAAAATCTAAACAGTTTCAGTTCGATTTAAATGGCGCTGTATTAGCATCAGACGCATTCTTTCCATTCAACGATTGCGTACAAATAGCACACGAAGCAGGCATTGCAGCCTTCATTCAACCAGGCGGTTCTATCCGTGATAAGGATAGCATTGAGTATACTGTAACCAATAACCTGGCTATGGTAATCACTGGTATGAGACACTTTAAGCACTAATCAGTTTTTATAAGATTCTTGTAGAATAAACGACGAACAAACCGGCGTACTCATGATAAATGGGACGCCGGTTTTGTTAGTAGGTAAATCATTTTCAATGTAATGGGCTTCTACAGTTTCTTTGTTAAGCTCAATAAAAAAGGCGCTCCAATCATTGAAGCGCCTTCTGGTATTATCGATATAAGTTTATTAAGATTTACTTTTGCTAATTGCTTTCACTTCTGACATGAAAGTGTCTGCATCCTTTTTAGAGCGAATTGATATAGATAACGCATCATTTGTAGAGATGGTTACATTAGAAGTGACTGCCGCGCTAAAAGCTTTTGATTGGGCGGATTGTCTCTTAATTTCGTCTATCTTTTTCTGAATTTTGGAATTCATACCTAAATGTACTTATTTTTTAGGTTCTAGCATATAGTATCTGTATAGATCATGCCTTGATCGTTGATAATCAAATAATTATGGTCTTTGCTTAAAATAGGGAGTACCATCTGAATTGCGTTCAATGTCCTCTTCGTTTCGCAATAGTTTCACATACCAGTCCACTCCAATTGTGGTAAAGAACTCATCCATTGTTTTCCGATTAGTTGTAAACATACTATGGTAAAGAGTTGCCCTAAGGTCATCTGAGCCATCCAGGCCGATAAGCATTTCAGGGTATTCTGTTAAGAATGTTAAAGCAAACAAGATGGCTGTAGAGAATACGTAGTCTGGGTTTCTGTGTTTCAACCTTATCATATCATCCACTTGAATCTCACCAATTGGTGGCCCCATTGCCAGATTGTAGACTTTAGGTAATAAAGGTTCAGGATGCGGTGTGATGGCTATACGTATTAATGTTTCATGACCGTTTTTTTGAGGTGAATAGAATTCTCCAATGCTGCTATTAGTATGAAGTCTAACATTTGTCAGCTTATAGGTTTTGTCAAAGTCAATTGCAATCATTGTCTAAGGTTTCAAGTGTTAAACGATCGACTTTAGAATGGCTTGCAATGAATGCTTTGTTTTGAAAACGTTGTCAAAGATGCTCATAATCTTATTTTTTGATTTAAAGAATTATGGCTTCTCATAGAGTAGGATTTTGCAGGTATGTTCTGCGAGATGCGAAGAACGGGAAAAATTATTAATAAGGTTGATATACAGTAATACTATATGCAATTGCATATAGTATTACTGTAGTCATTAGTTTTATATACGAAAGCATATAATTTGTGATAATATAGTGACTCTATTAAAGTGTGTTGTACGAGGGAAGGAAGGCTGACTTTAGCCCATTTCACTTATTAACAAGCCATTTTTAACTTAGCGGGCTCAGCAAATTGTAATGCTTCATCTTCGCTGTAAAAATGGAAGAGGTTTACATTCAGCAATAATGACAAATGCATTAAGTCATCAACCGGTAGTTTCTTCTTGTCATAAATCTTATAAACATACGACTCACATTTTCCAATGGCAGCGGAGACCTGCTCCACACTCAACTTTTTTTCTTTCACATATCCCTTTACAGTTTTACCCATGTGTACAATCATCATTAATGTTTTAAACGATAATAAGTAAATGTATTTCTTAGCAGGCCCGTAATACAGGCATTGTAACCTGTGCAGATTCTGGCTTTTTATGGAGTATATATAAACCTTCTAACACCGCTTTCATATGCTTAGAGAAGAAATATACCTGAGCAGGTTTTTCTTCTACTACTTTGTCCCGCTCACATGCCATTAAGCTGCGTCCATACAGGTTTTCCAGCATCAAAATGGCTTCGTCTATGTCATAAAGAGAAAACAATGCTTCAAATACATCCGCAGGAGTTTGAAAGCCTAACTCCTCCATGATTACTGGTTTGAAACTTCCTTCATTTGATGTGATTTTTTCTTCCATAAGGTATGATTTAGAAAAATAATGTTAGACGTATAAAGTAAAGAAAGAAGGAAGATATTGTCGTCCTACCTGTAGGACATTAGAGAAATTCTTTTTCAACTGTAGGAATGATTCCTATAGTTGAAAAGTACTTCGTCATAGAAGCGGGGGCGGTGCTGTTCAGTAAACTGTACTTTGGCTTTATTCCATGTTAAGATGGTGTTGCTAGGTTTGAAGATGGTGTTTATTTACGCTCGGACTATAAAGGCTAATCGTAGGCTGTTACAGGTTTACCCTCAAACGCCGATAGTGAGTTCCTTGAGGGGATACCTTTTGCCTAATGTTGCATAAGTCTGCCTTCTGCTGCTATAGGTTTATACCTGGAAGGTGCCGGTGAGTGTTTCGCTGGCGTCCTTTCTCTTCCAGTCGTTACCGGCGAATACTTAGCTTGTATAAGTTTGGTCCAAGGCAGTATCGGCGCGTCTTTGGCTGGTACAGGTTTATGCCAGGGTGGCACCAGCGAAGTACTGGCTGGTACCAGATTGCTTTGGAGGGGGATCAGCGCGTCTTCGGCTGGTGCAGGTTTACTCCTGAGGGGTACCAGCGAATTGCAGGCTGATACCAGATTTCTTTGTAGGGGCAGCAGGATGTCCTGGGCTGATGGAGGTTTACTCCTCAGTGGTACCAGAAAAGTTCAGGCTGATACCAGATTTCTTTGGAGGGGTAGCAGGATATTCTGGACTGATGGAGGGTTACTCCTGAATGGTACCAGAAAAGTTTGGGCTGGTACCAGATTTCTTTAGAGGGGTGGCAGGATATGTTGGACTTATGGAGGTTTTCTCCTGGGCAGCATCAGAAAAGTTTCAAATAACAGCAGGTTTTGCTCAGGTAGTACCATAACATCTTCCGCTGATGATATAAACTTGTAAGCCCTGCTATGTTTGGGGATATTAACTTGTTACAGGGAGCCCGCTACTTTCCCTGCTTCTCCTTCCACATTTCGTTAAATGTTTTGGGGCTAAAATCAAGATTGCTGCGGTGTTGTGTCCAGCCTTTGAATATTTTGTTAACCACCTTGTTTTTGATGTTACCGTTGGCCATATTCATCATGCTACGGTGCAGGCTGGCGTGGCGCCACATTTTCCAGGCTACGCGTTCGGCCAGGGTGGTTTGGCCTTGCTCTACTGCTTCGTGGCGGTTTTCCAGTAGCAGTTCGTGCAGGTTAATGCGAACGGGGCATACTTCGGTGCAGTTGCCACAAAGGCTGCTGGCGTAGCTCAGGTGTTTATAATCATCCATACCACGCAGGTGTGGCGTAATTACCTTACCTATAGGGCCGCTGTAAGTGGTTTCGTAACTGTGGCCGCCAATGTTTTTATATACCGGGCAGGCATTTAAACAAGCGCCACAACGAATGCAGTATAAGGCTTCGCGGGTGGCGGGATTTTGTAACAGGTTGGTACGGCCGTTGTCCAGCAGTATCACATACATTTCCTCCGGGCCGTCTGATTCACCGGGCTGGCGGGGGCCGCTTACAATAGTGTTGTAGGCGGTTACCTTTTGGCCGGTGCCGTAAGTGGAAAGGAGGGGCCAGAACAGGGCTAAGTCCTGCAAAGAAGGAATTACCTTTTCAATGCCCACTATCACAATATGTGTTTTGGGCCAGGAGCAGCTTAAACGGGCGTTGCCTTCATTTTCTGTAATGGCAATAGCGCCAGTGTCGGCTATAATAAAATTAGCGCCTGTAACGCCTACTTCTGCTTCAATGTATTTCTCCCGCAATTTCTGGCGGGCAATCAGTGTCAATTGTTCGGGGCTAAGTCCGGGTGGAGTGCCTAGTTTTTCGGCAAACAGCTTGGCTACATCTTCCTTGCTTTTGTGCATGGCGGGTGTAACAATATGGTAAGGCGGTTCGCCATCCAGTTGCTGAATATATTCCCCCAGGTCAGTTTCAATGCTTTCAATGCCTTGCTGCTCCAGAAAATGGTTCAGATGAATTTCTTCTGTAACCATGCTTTTGCTTTTCACCACGGTGCGGCATTGTTTGGCGGTGCAAATACGGCCTATTTCATATAAGGCTTCGGCTGCATCTTCGGCCCATAGCACTTTAGCGCCGCGTGCAGTGATGTTACGTTCAAAAGATTCCAGCTGTTGGTCCAGTGTTTCAATAGCGCGCCATTTCAGGTTTTTAGCATGCTCGCGGGCCATCATCATATCGGCAAATTGCGTTTTGCCCTGCGGCACCGCAGCGTTATACCGGCCAATATTGAAATTGATTTTACGTCGATGCTCAATGTCGGCGGCACGTATAGTGCTTTTGGCTATAAAACTGGCAGCTGTTTCTTTCATCTCTTTACGTTGTAACATCACCTTAACCACTCAAAATGAGGGCCGGTTATCCTTTCTGCTCTTTTAAATGTTGTGCAGTGGCATCCAGTGTTGCATAAAACTCTTCTCCGTAGTGGCGGATAATAGCGTCTTTCAAAAACACGTAGGCGGGTACTTTTAATTTTTTACCCAGTTTGCAGGCGGCGCTACATAAGTCTTCCCGTGGCTCGTAGTTCAGGTATTCCATAGAAGGATCTACCTCGCTCTGGCTCATTTTGATAGGAAACATATGACAGCTGATGGGCTTTTTCCAGGGCAGTTTGCCATCCAGATAGGCCTGTTCAATGCCGCATTTAATTACATTTTGCGCGTCGCGAAAAGCGTAGGTACAAATCTGGCCTTCAATGGTAGGAGTTACCCAGCCAAAATGACGATCGTATACATATCTGCCTTGTTTTTCATTCTCCCGGATACCTTGCGGGGTCATGTAAGGCTTAATTACTTCGTAATAGTTGTTCAGATGATCCAGTTCCTGCTTTAACAGGGGAGCGCCCGCGTCGCCGTCCTCGCAGCAGCCACCTTTACATTTGGTAAGGTCGCACACAAATTGCTCTTCCACTACCTCATCGCTGATGAGAACATTATCTATCGCTATCATGCTGCAAAGGTAATTTATTTCCAGCGGAAGGTGTTGATCATGTGGCGCATGTCCTCTACCAGAAAATTATTCACCGGCAGCAGGGAGTCCTGGTTAGGCGTAGCGTCGAAATACAGCGCTCCGCGCAGGAAGTTTTTAGTAGAATCGGTTAAGAAAAACTGTGATGCCGTGGCCACGTCGCCCCCCACTTTAAAAAACACGCCATGCACATTGTTGGGAGTGATCATCAATGAGTCGTCCATCGAAACGGCTTTTACGGTGTGTTTGCCTGTCATGTTAAAGGCATCGGCAATCAGTTTGTCCAGTTTATAGTTGCCAATGATCTTATAGCTTACATACAGTTTGCCGTGAAACTGGGGGAAATCGATATTCACCCACCATGGGTTTTCCGGGTCGGCACCAAAAAAAGAGGTGTCTTTGGAAATGGTGGCGTATACGGGGTACTCGAATGAGTAAGGATAACCAGGTTCGTCAAAAGTTTTATAGGCTTTGGCCGGGAAAGGAATTTTAAAATAGCCTTTGGGCTTGGGGGTGAAGGTAGAATTACAGCTAACCAGCGCAAAAACGATTACAAAAAAGGCTAAAAGTGGTTTCATGCTGTAAAACTAAGGGTAGCGCAAGAAACCACAAGCGCGGATTTAAGAAATGAAATGCAGGGGATTATGCCTTTGTCTGGTACGACACTTTAATTTTCTGCAACCTGTTTTTCTCCAGTTCAATTACCGTAAAATCAAAGTCGCCCACATGCACTACCTGGTCTTTTTTAGGTATTTCTCCTGCCAGTTCCAGCACCAGGCCAGCCAGTGAATCACTATCGCCTTTTACCTGGTCAAAGGTAGAGGAGCTTATATTCATAGCCTTACACACATCGTAAATGATGGTTTTGCCGTCGAAGATAAAAGTGTGGTCGTCAATCTTAGTGTAGGTTGCCTCTTCTTCTTCATCAAACTCATCTCTGATATCGCCAATTACCTCTTCCAGTATGTCTTCCAGTGTAACAATACCACTGGTGCCACCAAATTCATCCACTACCACTGCTATGTGAATGCGCTTGGATTGAAATTCTTTCAGCAGATCTTCAATCAGCTTTTGTTCATGCACAAACAAAGGTGGACGCATCAGGAAGTGCCAGTCGAAATCGGCTTCACTGTTCAGGTAAGGAAGCAGGTCTTTGGTGTTGATGATGCCGGTAACTTCATCCAGGTTTTCTTTATACACGGGTAAGCGGCTGTAGTGCAGGTCTTCTACGGTGGTAACCAGCTGGGCAAAAGAAGTGTTTTGCTCAATGCCGTTTACATCTACCCGGGTTTTCATAATCTGTTTAACGGTAATACTGCCAAACTTGGCTATGCCTTTTAAAATGCTTTTTTCTTTTTCTGAGGTTTCGGCAGTAGCGCTTTTATCAATGGCTTCGTCTATCTCTTCCAGTGACAGTTCATTTTTACCACCTCCCAGCTTACCGTCTGTAATATCCAGGTAGCGGATAGCTATTTTGGATAACCAGTTTATTACATAGCCGGTGCTTTCTACCAGAAAACCTACGTCTTTGGCAAAGCGGATATTGTTTTGCGTGGCCATTACCTTAGGCATCACCTCGCAAAAAAGTAGCAGTAAAATGGTGAGGGAGATAATTTTAATCAACCAGCGTACCCAGGTAAGGGAAGGATCCAGTACCACCAGGTCGTCTAGCACAATATTGGCAATAATGATGATAGCTATATTGGCAATACAGTTGGCGATAATTAAGGATGCCAGTAACAGTCTGGGATTTTCCAGCAGGTCTACTATTCTTTTATAAGCGGGCTGCTGCTTGGTTTTAAGCAGGTTAATGTCTTTGCTGGTAAGCGAAAAAAAAGCCACTTCAGCGCCTGAAATGGCAAACGAAAACCCTAATAGCAACACAAGCAGTATTACCAAAACGGTAGTCGCCTGTGTGTCTATGTGGGCAGCAGCAATCCATGCGGTACGAAAAAATAAAGGAATAGTCAGCGGAAAAGCCACCATGTGTATGTTTTAGAACGTACAAAGATATTTAAAATGGCAATCCCTCCGCAGGGTCAGTTCCTAATGCAGAAGGTGGAATGTCTTCATTGCTAAAGCCTTCTATATGATCTGCAGGTCCTGTAGATGGATAGGAGCCATGATCGCTGCGTTTGTCCAGCATAATCAGGTTATCACCCACTATTTCGGTAGCGAATTTTTTATTGTTCTCTTTGTCTTCCCAGCTTCTGGTGCGTAAACGACCCTCAACATATATCAGGCTGCCTTTGTGCAGGTATTTCTGCGCCAGCTCGGCTAAACCACGCCATAATACTACTGTATGCCATTCCGTTTGTGAAATAAGTTTGCCTGCCCTGTCTTTATAGGTTTCAGTAGTGGCCAGCGGAAACTTTGCAACGGCTATATTTCCTTCCAGGTATTGTACATCCGGATCTTTACCCAGGTTCCCTATCAGCATTACTCTGTTAACTCCTCTCATACAATTGAGTTTATTAATCGCCTGTTATTGTAATATGTTGGTGTTCTAAAAATTAATTCTTTTTGAAAAATAAGAAAAAACTATGAAAAATTCCATGCCAGATTCATTTAAAACAAAAGACTATCCCTTTTTTTAGGGTCTAGCCATAAATTGATTAAACGGGGAAACGCAAGTTGATCTATTTCTTTGGTACTTAACCAGTCATATTCTGTTAAGCTGGGGGGAATATGGGGCAGTTGCACTTCAATAAACTGTGCTTTTATGGTTTGATGCGTAAGCTGTTGCGATAAAACGCCACTGATAGAAATTACTTCTGCTTTTTTTACATCTAACTGGTTCCAGCACCACTGTGTTACCAGGTCGCGCGTCCAGGTAGTTTTTTCGGTAGCTTCTACCAGGTAAAACTCATGCAGGTTTTCCCAAATGTCGCGGCTGCTTCTTTTATGTACAAGCGTTTTGCCTTCGGCCTGCAGTTTAAACCAGGTAAGCCAGCGTGTTTTCTTTTGCAATACTTTATTCTTTACAGGCAGCATGCTTACACGTCCGTGCTGCCGCGCTTCACAAAGCTTTTGTAAAGGGCATACGGCGCAGGCGGGGGCCATAGGTTTGCATATAGTAGCGCCAAAATCCATAATAGCCTGGTTAAAAGCACCGGGCTGTTTTTTATCCAGCACTTCATTTGCCAGATCGGTAAATAATTGCTTGCCTTCTGTGCTATCTGTAGGAGTGTCTATATTAAACACGCGCGATAACACCCTGAACACATTGCCATCTACCACCGCATAAGGCTCATTGTACGCAAAAGAAGCAATGGCGGCGGCAGTATAAGGGCCAACTCCTTTGAGGGCTACAATGTCCGCGTATGTGTCCGGAAACCTCCCTTTTAGCTCGTTAGTAACAAACCGGGCAGTAAATAATAAATTTTTACAGCGGTTGTAATAACCCAGCCCTTCCCATAATTTAAACACATTTTCGTCTTTATCGGCGGCGAGGTGTTGTATAGTGGGATATTTGTGTGTGAAGTTTTCGTAATATGTACGCCCCTGTTCTACGCGTGTTTGTTGCAAAATGACCTCGCTTAGCCATATCTTATAAGGATCTTTTTCCCCTTTCCATGGCATCTCCCTGTTATTCTGCGTGTTATGCCACTCCATCAAAGCAGCAGTGATTTTTTTCTTAAGCATCATAAATAATCCAAATATTTGCCATTCAACCTTCAACATCTTTTAAAAAATCTGCATTTTTCTTTCCATATCTGCGTTTTTGGTCTTATTTTAGATTCAACTAAACAGAATAAAAAAACCAAAATGAGAAAGTCCGACCTGATCAACAATATCTCAGAAAAAACGGGCATCCCTAAGGTAGATGTTTTAGTAACCTTGGAAACCATGCTCAAAGAAATTAAAGAAAACCTTTCCAAAGGTGAAAACATTTACATCAGAGGCTTTGGCAGCTTCATCACTAAAAAAAGAGCGGCTAAAATAGGCCGTAATATTAAAAAGAATGTAGCTGTTGAAATTCCCGAGCATTTTATCCCTGCATTTAAGCCTTCTAAAGAATTCGTTAACGAAGTAAAGCAAATGCGCAAGGAAGAGTAACTTCGTGCGGATGAAAAAGCAGCATTTATTTATTGCAGGTGGAGCGCTTGTCCTTTTTGTTCTCGTATTTTTTTTCGCGGGAACCACAGAACCTAAAAAATCCGTTACCAATACTAACAGCGAAGCCGGGGAAAGCCCGGCTAGTGGTGTTTTAACCACCGAAGCCTTGCTTGATCAGGCTAAGAAAGCATTGAATTCTACACAGTTACAATATGTTACCCAGCTGGAAAACAGCGTGGTAAGGGGGGATGTAAAAATCCAGCAACAGACAGCCTACAGGCAGCTGGCCCATTTCTGGGGCGACAGCGTTCATGTACATGCCTTAGGTCTTTATTATCATGCCGAAGCAGCTAAATTGGAGAATTCCGAAAAAAGCATCACCTTTGCAGCCCATTTGTTGTTGGATGAGTTAATGGCAGAAGACGAGAACCCGCGTATTCAGCAATGGTTGGGATTACAGGCTAAAGAGTTGTTTGAAAAAGCGCTGGTAATGAATCCGGCTAACGATTCTTCTACAGTAGGCTTAGGCGCATGCTACATGTTTGGAAATGTTTCAGATAACCCGATGGAGGGAATTCTGAAAGTGAGGAAAGTAGCAGAAGACCATCCCGACAACCTGTACGCTCAAATGATATTAGGATTAGGCGGCGCTAAAAGCGGCCAGTTTGACAAAGCCATTGAGCGTTTTTCGATTATAGTAAAAAAGCAGCCTGATAACCTGGAAGCTATGTTTCACCTGGCTGAAGCATACGAAAGGAAAGGAGACAAGGTAAATGCGGTGAAATGGTATACAACCATTCAGGAGCAGATACCGGTTCCGGAGGCTAAAAAAGAAATAGCAGAGCGTATTAAATCGCTCCAATAATTGTTCATTTGAATTTTGTATAACTAAAAACTTATTTGAGTATGCCTTGTGGTAAAAAGAGAAAACGTCATAAGATAGCGACACACAAACGCAAGAAAAGACTGAGAAAAAACCGTCATAAGAAGAAGAAATAGTTTTTTTCTTACTGTCATACGATTAATGCCGGGCAGCGCAAGCGCTCCGGCATTAATACCTTGTACCAGACAGCTACTCCTTGACTTCCGCCTCGCAACTTTACCTTTCCTTATCAGACCAAAAGTGGCTGGATTTTGTGGATTTTTGTTGGCTGATTATTTTGCTGCATACCGGCGAACGGTAGTGCATTGGAAACAATTTAAAGTTGCTATGTTGTGAATAAAGAACTTATTATTAATGTAGGCTCAACAGGGGTCGAAATTGCCCTGCTTGAAGATAAAAAGCTGGTTGAGCTACATAACGAAAAAGCCGATGCTAGTTTTGCGGTGGGCGACCTTTACCTGGGTAAAGTAAAAAAACTGATCCCAGGGTTAAACGCAGCCTTTGTAGATGTAGGATTTGAAAAAGATGCATTTCTGCACTACACCGATCTTAGCCCGTACGCGCGCTCCATCCTCAAATTCACCCAAGCCGCCATGGCCGTGAAAGATGCAGAGTCGCTTGACTTCTCCCGGTTTCAGATAGAACCTGAAATCATTAAAACAGGTAAAATAAACGAGGTACTTAGCGGCAAGCCCAATATTCTGGTTCAGATATTGAAAGAACCTATTGCTGCCAAAGGTCCACGCTTAAGTTGCGAACTTTCGCTGCCTGGTCGATTCGTGGTGGTTACTCCTTTTAATGACATTGTTGCCGTATCAAAAAAAATTCATTCTTCCGACGAGCGTAAGCGCCTGCATAAGATTGTAGAAGCCATAAAGCCTAAAAACTTTGGCGTTATTGTGCGTACAGCTGCGGAAGGAAAAAACACAGCGGAGTTACACGAAGATTTATTAGACCTGGTTGAAAGCTGGAAAACCATTCAAAATAACCTGATAGGCGCTACTGCACCTGCCAAGATTATGAGTGAGCAGGATAAAACCACCAGCATTCTGCGCGACTTATTAAATGCTGATTTTAACCGTGTGGTAATTAATGATAAAAACATCTATAACGATACCCGTAGTTACATTCAAAAAGTAGCTGCTGATAAAACGGATATAGTAGTTTATCATAACAACGGATCGCCCATTTTCGATACCTATGGTATTACGAAGCAGGTGAAATCGTCGTTTGGTAAAACGGTTAACTTACCTAGTGGTGCTTATCTCATTATTGAGCATACCGAGGCGCTGCATGTAATTGACGTAAACAGCGGTTACAAAAGTGTAAGTAACAACCAGGAAGAGAACGCGCTGGAAACCAACATGGAAGCTGCGGAAGAAATTGCCCGCCAGTTACGCCTGCGTGATATTGGTGGCATTATCGTGGTAGACTTCATTGACATGAAGTTGCCTGATAACAAGAAAAAACTCCAGGAAGCGATGGAAGGTTTTATGAAAGCCGACCGCGCTAAACATGCCGTACTTCCTATTTCCAAGTTTGGCCTGATGCAAATTACGCGTCAGCGCATGCGCCCAGAGGTTAGCATCAACACCACCGAAACCTGCCCTTGCTGTAACGGCACCGGCAAAGTATCTCCTACCTTATTACTGGAGGATGATATTGAAAAAAGATTACATTACCTGGTTACACACCAGCACAAGAACCTTACATTGGTGGTGCATCCTATCCTATACTCTCACCTTACCAAAGGATTATTTACCTCTATCCGCAGAAAGTGGCGTAAAAAATACAAAACACCGATCACTATTAAGCCTTCAACAGATTACTACCTCACCGAGTATCATTTCTTTGATGCCAACGAAGAGGAAATCAAATTATAAAAAGAAAGGGCCTTTAGTTATAACTAAAGGCCCTTTCTTTTGTCCCTGTTTAGGGCTATGAGAAGTAATTAATTCACATCAAAATCCACCACTACACGCTCGCTCTTCGGATGCGACTGGCAGGTTAGGATATAGCCTTGCGCTACTTCCTCTGCTTCCAGTGCATAGTTCACTTCCATGTCTACTTCACCCTCTACCAGTTTGGCGCGGCAGGTGCAGCAAACGCCGCCTTTGCAGCTGTAGGGCAGGTCGGCGCCGTGATGCAGGGCTGCGTCTAATATGTTGTCACTGTTATAGGAAAGATCGAAGTCGAAGCTGCGGCCATCCAGTTTTACGGTAACGCGGCTGGCGGGTTCGTTGTTGTCGGCAGATGCTTTGGCCTGGGCATTGCGTTTTTGGGCATTGCCGGCGGTAAACAGTTCCAGGTGAATGTGATGGCTGTCAACGTCTTTCTGTAGCAGGAATTCTTTTACGCACAAGGTCATTTCTTCGGGGCCGCAAATGAAGTATTCATCGGCCTGTGTGCTCACCATGCGGGTAAACAGTTCGTCGCATTTAATGGCATCTATGCGGCCGGTGTTGATGGTGGCATCGGTTATTTCGCGACTGAGAATGTGAATGAGACGAAAACGGCTGATATACTTATTCTTCAGTGCTTCCAGTTCTTCCCTGAATACAATGGAGTGCCGGTTGCGGTTGCCATATACTAAGGTGCATTCGCTATCGGGCTCGCTATGTAAAATGGTTTTAAGAATGGAAATAACCGGGGTAATGCCACTGCCAGCGGCTACCAACACATATCGCTTTTTGTGGGTGGCATTTACTTCGGTGTAAAACCGGCCCATAGGCGGCATTACATCCAGTACATCGCCCGGCTTTAATTGGTCGTTGGCATAGGCCGAAAACAGGCCGCCCGGGGTTTTCTTTACAGCAATGCGCCATTCCTTTTCGTAAGGGGCACTGCACAGGCTATAGCTGCGCCTTAATTCTTCATTATGCAAATAACTGCGAAGGGTAATGTATTGTCCTTGTTTGTATTGAAATGCTGAATGTAGTGGTTCAGGCACATCAAAGGCAATGGATACGCAATCGGAAGTTTCTTTGCGAATATCTTTTATGCGAAGTTTCTCAAAGTGTACAGACATGTGGCAAGGTAAATTCAAAAGTTAGAAGTCATTAGCAAGCAATAGCAAGAGGCCGGCAAACTTATTTTTTCAGCCCTTCTATCAGCAACGTAACCATATTCTCTTCCAGGGCTTCTGCGCTTATTTTTTCGCGCGAGCGATGCCACGAGTCTATACCGCTCACCGCGTGCAGCATAATTAATACGGCAGTAGGAGCGTCTATTTGTTTAAACTCGTTTTGATCAATGCCCTTTTCAATAATGGCTGCAAAACGCTTGCGGTAATTGCGGCGCTGGTTTTTATAATTAGAAAGATAAGGCTCTGCCAGGTGACGCCATTCGCGGTCACTTACATATACCTCTTCATAATTGTCAACCATCTGGTGAATGTGAAAACGAAGCAATCTTTCTACCTTTTCATGGGCAGTAGCAGTTGAAGTTTCTACCTGGCCCATATGCTCCCAATATAAATTGGCAATGTTAAAGCATACATCGTGCAGCAACTCGGTTTTGGAGCGAATGTGGTTATATAAGCTTGCAGCTTCTACACCCACTTTTACGGCCAGGTCGCGCATGCTGGCTGCCTTATAGCCTTTCTCCCTAAACAGGCTGGCTGCGGCTTTGGTAATCACTTCCCTGCGCGTTACATCTTTGTCAGTCTTGATACGTGCCATCGAACAAAATAAGCTTGATAGTAAAAACGGAATATACAACTTATTGGTGGTTTTAATTACACCAAACCTTGTTCTATAGCCGCTTTTACTAAGCCTGCCGTGTTTTTTACACCCAGCTTTTGTAACAGGTGATTGCGATGATTTTCTACAGTGTGAGGGCTAATATGCAGCTTTGCTGCTATTTCGGGATTGGTATACTCTTCGGTAATCAATTGTAAAATTTCCTTTTCCCGGCGGGTGATGAGCTTTTCGCTGGCCGAAAATGTCATTTTGTTGATCAATTGCTTCTTAAGCTCTTCATAAATGAACTGCTCGCCGGAGTTTACTGTATATATCGCTTTTAATAATATGTCTGGTTCTACGTCTTTCAACAGGTAGCCCATGCATCCCTGTTTCAACATTTTCTTTACCTGCACCAGCACATCTACATTGGTAAGCGCAATGATTTTTATGGCCGGATATTTTTTAGAAATGATCCCGGCCAGCTCAATTCCGTTCTTACCAGGCATCTGAATATCCAATAGCAGCACATCAGGTTGCTCCAGTTTTAAAGCGTCTATCAGTAGATCGCCATTCTTATAACTACCTGTTAATGTGATGTCGTTAGTGGAAGCCAGAATTTTCTGAACGCCGTTTAAAACAATGAAATGGTCGTCGGCAATTGCTACTTTAATCATTACGAAGCCTGGTTTTGCTGCTCCAAACTTACTTCAATATAAATACTTGTACCACTATCGGGTAAGTTTTGTATTTCCAGCCTTCCGTTTAAAGCTTTTATGCGGTCGGCAATACTTTTTAAACCCATGCCTTTGGCGGTTTCCATAATATCAGATGGCATGCCTATACCGTTATCTTCTACGGTTACATCAAAAATGGTATCGCTAAAGCCCATTTGTACTAAAGCTTCTGTGGCTTTGGAGTGTTTTAGAATATTGTGTACCAGCTCTTGTATGGTTCTGTAAATAGTAAGCTCAAACTGTGGGTTAAAGGAGCGCACTGTGCCCGAGGTTTGAAAAAAGATGCGGGTAGGGCTGTTACTGGCCACCTTACTGCAAAAGTATTCCACAGCTACTACCAGGCCTTCCTGCAACAGAATTTCCGGCATCATGTTGTGGGCCGTTTTGCGCAACTCGCTGGAAGCTTCTTCCAGCAAATGCAGGCCATCCTGGTAATCCTTTTCGTTTTCGAGGTGATGTGTTTTCTTAATCATCTCAAAGTTCATACGCGCACCCGCCATCAGGCCACCAATGCCATCGTGCAGCTCACGGGCAATGCGCGAGCGTTCGCGCTCTTCGCCTTCAATGGTAGCATTTAGTTGTGCAATTTCTATTTGCTGCTGAAAGCTGTTTATTTTTTCCTGTTGCAGGTGTTGCTTCTGGCGGTTGTTTCTTTGCCATAACACAAACAGGGCGGCAATGGCCAGGGTAAGCACAGAAATGCCCGCAATCCATATATTACGCTGGCGCACACTGTTTTCGGCTTGTGTAGTGGCCAGCTTTTGCTGGGCCAGTGCTTTATCTTTTTCGCTGATGCGGTATTTAATTTGCAGCCTGTTTACCATATCCACCTTATCGCTTTTCATCAGGCTGTCTTTCAGGCGTATATAAGTGTTTTTGTATTCCAGTGCTTTTGCCAGGTTGCCCATGCCTGCATAGGCATCGGCAGCGGTGCCACAGGCTTCAATCATTTCACGGCCCTGGAAATCGGCAGGGTCGTACATGGTCCATACATTCTCAAAAGTAGCTACGCTGCGGCCAAAGTCTTTTTGCATAAAGTAAGCTTTGGACAATGCTAAGTAACCCAGGGCCAGGTAACGTACATTACTGGCCAGTGCTTCTTTCAGCGCCAGTTCTTTATGAATGTATTCCAGTGCTTTGGCTGGCTGGTTCAGGTACATGTAGCATTCGGCAATGTTCAGGTACGTGGCAGCATCCCAGGTGGCGTTGTTTAATTTATGTTTTACACGCAGCCGCATGTATTCCTGCTGGCAATACAAGGAAGAATCGTAATTGCCTATGCTGTAATAATAAGCCCCTTGCAGGGCGTAGGTAACAAAATTGAGATCGGAAATACTGTCGCGGGTACCTTCATCGGCTATCCGCGCTTTATTAATAAAATACTGGGTTGGTTCAATATACCCACCGTTAATGTCCCAGTTGGTGTTCAACCAGAAGAAGGCCAGCTGGGTGTATAAGGATAAAGCGAAGTACGATTTGGCCGGAATTTTACCATCCTCTATTACATCGTTCATCAGGTAGAAATAGCGGGCCGATGAATCTATTAAGCCTTTGGTTTCGTACGCCTTGGCCAGTATGTTGTAAAGCCGGTACAGTACATTATTAAAGTTGGGCGAGTTTCGGGCATAGTATTCTACCATAGCCATATTGCCGTACTTAATAGACAGGTCGGTGCTGCTGCCAAAGTGAAAAGCAGCCAGCTCGGTAAGCGAACCGATAATGCCTTTGCTGTAATTGGCAGTATAGCTTTTTATCATAGCCTGGTTCAGATAGTAATAACTACTGTCCGGATGGGTATCCAAAAAGTCTTTCGATTTTTTGAGATAGCTTTTAATCAGGTTGGTATCGGTTCGTTCTGTAGGGTTAACAATAAAATCCTGTGCATATACTACAGAACCCGATAGCAGCAAAAGCATGCCTATCCAGCTTTTGGCTGCCCATAGCCAAGGTTTTGTACAAATCCACTTCATATGCCACATTTTTATATATCCGTTTTCTCAGCGGCATTTTTCATAATTGGGGAGGTAGCAGGCACTAAAATAGGGGTTTACATTCATTTTTTTATTTGAATGTTTCCAATTACAACTTCGTCAGATACACTGGATAATTTTACCACTGGTGTAAAATCTGTTGCAACCCATGAAATAGCCACCAACACTTCTTTTGGCAATTACCAACACTAACTGGGAATATTATGCAGAATTGTAAGAACGTTATTTATGTTACTTTTTTAACATTTTTACTGTTACTCTCTATCAAACCTGTTCAGGCACAGGTGGATACTAAAATAGGAACGGGCACAACTTCTAACTCCGACTGGGAGTATCCCACCCCTTTTGCAGACGCCTCGCATTCTACCAGAACACAATTCCTGTACCGTGCATCGGAAATGACGGCAGCAGGTATGACTGCAGGAACCATTAATGCAATTAAGTTTACCGTGCTGGATCTGGGTATGTATTACGATGCTGCGCTTTCTGCGGAAGAGAATATGACCATTAAAATTGGCGCCACCACGGCCAGCTCATTAAGCACTACCGGTTGGGCAACAGCCAGTAATGTTATTTACACTTCTGCCAGTTATATGCCTGTATTAGGTGTAAACTCCTTTACATTAAGCTCTCCGTTTTTCTGGAACGGGGCCGACAATATTATCATCGAAGTCTGTAACGATCAGTCTGAGTCTATGTTAACCAGCGCCAACAGGCTGGTAGAATGGACAACGGGTTTAACCTTTAACGGTTCAAGAACCTATGGTGAAGACTTTAATGGCCCTCAATGTGGCATTCCTGCTACGGATGAAAGAGGCACACAAACCAGCAGGCCCAATGTTATTTTTAACTGGTCAGCCGCGCCGCCTTGTTCCAGCGCCAGCCTGGTTGCCGGAACAGCAGCTACCGATATTGCCAGCCTGTGCTCTGGCGAAACCTTCCATGTAAATTTACCTGGCGCTTCTACCGCTACGGGTTTAACCTATCAGTGGCAATCATCACCCAACAATACCAGCTTTAGCGATATCAGCGGGGCTACCTCTGCCACACAAACATTAACTCAAACAGCCAGCAACTGGTATCGTGCGGTGGTTACCTGTGCCAATGGAGGCACTGCCACATCTGCACCCGTGCAGGTGATTGTACCCGGTGCGTTCTCCGGCACTTATACCATCAATAATAAAATTCCTGCCAGCACTACCAACTTCCGTTCTTTTACCGATGCATATAACGCTATTCGTTGCGGAATTGGCGGGCCAGTGGTGTTTAATGTAGATGCAGGCAGCAATCCTTATAACGAACAATTGATTTTTAAAAATATCACCGGTATGTCAGCAACCAACACGGTTACCTTTAACGGTAATGGTGTAGCGCTTACCTATGCCGCCAGCCAAAATGCTGATCGTGCGGTGATTAAACTGGACGGTGCAGATTATTTTACGTTCAATAATATTAACATCGTTGCTACCGGAAGCAGTTACAGCTACGGTGTGCTGTTAACCAACGATGCCGATTTTAACGTGATTAATGGTTGTAATATTACGGTGAATACTACTTCCGGCAGCAATAGCCATATTGGTATCTCTGTAAGTTCATCCGCTACCAACCCCACTGCTTCAGGTGATGCGTTTTGTGATAATAATACTTTTTCTAACAATACTATTACCGGTGGTTACTACGGTATTGCCCTGTCTGGCAGTTATGATAATGCCAATGGCAACAACTCTATTAAGGGTAATATCATTAAAGACTTTTATACAGCTGCTATTTATGTATCCTATTCTTTCAACTCTTTAATAGAAGGTAATACCATCACCCGTGATGCAAGGCTTACCAGTAGCTACTGGTCGGGCATCAGTGGTATTTATATTACCAATCTGAACACCAAAATGGTGATCAGCAAAAACAAGATCAGCCATTTCTTTGACGGAGGTAGTCCGGATGTTACTTTTTATGGTATCAACTTAACTACGGCTAACGCCATAGGTTCATTAGAAAACATCATAAGCAATAACCTTATTTACAATGTAAATGGTGGTGGTAGCCTGTATGGTATTTACAACCTGAATTCGCAAAGCGTATTTTTTTACCACAATACTATTTCTTTAGATGGCGATGGCTCGGCTGTTGCCAGCACCAACCCCATCATTGGTTATTACCAGGAAGGGGCCAGCGGTGTTAAATTCAATAACAATATTATTTCTATTACCCGCACAGGGATTATGCCTAAAACGGCTATCTCTTTTGTGGATGGTTCTGCCAACAGCGGCGACCACAACGTATATTATGTTACCCGCAGCGAAACCAACCAGGTAGGTATGGTGAACGGGCAACGTAAATTATTTGTATCTGATTTTGCAGCAGCTGCCGGGCAGGATGCGCATTCGCTTTCGGCAGATCCTTTGTTTGTAAATGCAGCGGCTGGCAATTTAACGCCTGCCAATTCTTCTATCGATAACATAGGTACCAATGTGGCTATTACCACAGATATTAATAATGTAAACCGTAATGCAGCAACCCCCGATGCAGGTGCGCTGGAATTTACTACAGCGGGCTGTGCCGCTGCTACAGCAGGCACAGCAACACCTTCTACTAACGGCATTTGTCAGGATACCAAACTGTATATTGATTTAACCGGCAACTCTTCCGGCTATGGTCAAACCTACCAGTGGCAATACAGTGCTACCGAAACCGGCACTTACACCAACCTGGGTAGTGCGTTGCCTACTCCTACACTTGATCTTACTACAACAGGAGTGTTGCAGTATTACCGTGTAGTGGTAACCTGCGGTGCGGCAACTTCTGTTTCCAATGCCGTGCCTATCAGCGTTTCTCCTTTCCTGCCAGCAGGTACCTATACTATTAATAAAGCGCTTCCTACGGGCAGTGGCAACTACCACAGTTTCAATGATGCCTATACTGCTTTAAGCTGTGGTATCGCAGGCCCTATTGTGTTTGAAGTTGCGCCTAACAGCGGCGATTACCAGGAGCAATTGCTAATGAGTGGTCCTGTAAAAGGCGCTACTGCTATTAATACCGTTACTTTTAAAGGAAATGGCAATACCATTAAATATAGCAGTTCGGTTTCGGAAGAACGTGCAGTTATTAAACTGCGTAATATCAAGCATATCATTTTTGATAGCCTGGTAGTAAATGCCATCGGCTCCGGAACTTATGGCTATGGCGTACAGCTGATTAATAATGCCGATAGCAATATTATTCGTAGGAGTACCATCATTACAGATACTACCAAAACATCCACCTCTTATGTGGGTATTGTGTTAAGTGCAATGGATGATGATCCGTTGGCTGAGTATGATGTAGATGGTCATAGCGCCCGTAGCCACGACAACCTGTTTGAAAAGAACACTATTATGGGTGGCTATTATGGTATAACTGTAGTAGGGGCACCTTATTACGATCCGGTGTATCGCAACCGTATATTAAATAACAAGATCCTTAACTTCTATAGCACAGGTATATACTGTGATGCGGTAATTTCTTTTACCATCGAGGGTAATACTATTTCACGCCCTACCCGTAACACGGTAACCAGCTTTACTGGTATCAGAATGGCAAATACGGTAGGTGATGTCCATATCAACGCTAATACCATTACAAATCCATTTGGGGGTAATCCTGCATCCACCAGCACTTTTTACGGTTTCTACCTCGATTATGTGAGCGAGCAGGATGATACCTACACTAACTGGATCACCAATAACATTATTTACAATGTGAATGGTGAAGGGCCGCAGTACGGTTTGTATTATAACTGGGGCAGGTTTGTGAGAATTTATCACAACACCTTCTCTTTAGATAACCGTGCTTCTAACAGCAGTTCTGTTACCTGTGGCATATACACCGTTAACACCGGTGAAGTGTATTTCCGCAACAACATTGTGAACATTGTAAGGGGCGGCGCAGGTAGCAAGTATGCTGAATACATTGCATCCTCAGAAGAAGCGCCTTTACGTGCCGACAAAAACAACTTATATGTCAGCAGTGATGGCGGCAATAACTATATCGGGTATTTTTCTGGCGCAAGGGCTACGTTGGCTGAATGGAGGGATATTGCTAAAAACGATTACGCTTCTACCACGTTAAATCCTGTTTTCACCAATGCAGCAGCGGGTGATTTAACGCCTACCATTGCTCCCTTAGATAACACGGGCACTCCATTAAGTGTTGTCAACGATATCTTAGGCACCACCCGTAGTACTACTACGCCGGATGTGGGCGCTTATGAATTTACAGTGCCTGGTTGTGCGGATGTGATTACTGCGGGAACAGCAGATGCCACTCCACGCACCGGTATTTGTATGGGTACTAAAATTAAATTTACCCTTACTGGTAACACCGTAAACGGTAACCAGCGATATGTATGGCAGGAAGCTACTACCGAAACCGGCACCTATACCAATATGGGTGATACCAGCTTTGTGCCTGAGCTTACTATACCTGTGTATAAAAGCAACTATTACCGTTGTGTAATTATATGTGGTAGCAAAACGGCTACTTCTACTTCGGTTAAAATTGATTTGAACGCTGCATTCCCGGCTGGCGTGTATTCTATTGCCAATACGGGCACAGCAGATTTCTCTTCTTTTGCCAGTGCAGTTTCTGCTATGAGCTGTGGCATTACGGGTGCAGTTACATTTAATGTGGCACCTGGCACCTACAACGAAAAAGTTACGTTTAAAGCTATTCCGGGTGCTTCAGATGTTAGCCGTGTTACTTTCCAGGCTGCTAATGGCGATGCTACTTCGGTAAAAGTTTCTGCACCGGGCACTTCCGATAGCAACTATGTGGTATTATTTGATACTGCCAGCTTTATTACCTTCAAAACCATGTCGGTAATAAACACCGGTACCAGCTTTATAAAAGTAATAGAGCTGAAAGGTGCGGCATCATCTGACAGTATTGCCAATTGCATTGTTACCGGGGTGGCTACTACCAACACTGCCGAAGCAGGATCGGTAATATACAGCAATAGCTTCACGGGTAAAAAACTGACGCTGGCAGGTAATACTATTATTAATGGTGCACGTGGCATTCATATAGCGGGCACTACATCCAAACGTGGAGTAAATGTTACTATCGCAGGCAATACCGTACAAAGCTTTTACCAATATGGTATTTATACCAATTATAGCGATACCATTAGCGTATCAGATAACATAGTGCCACTTGCTATTCCATTCTCACCGGCAGCGAATACTGCTTTCTATGGCATCTATACTTCCAACAGTGCGGCTTACCAGTTAAGTAAAAACCGGGTTACCATCACTTCTACTGCAACAACAAGCAGTGTGGCATATGGTATTTACACTACTGTTTGTACTGCCAATACCGCAGAGCCGGGTAAAATAGAAGGTAACCTGGTAAATGCAGTGGGTGGTAATACCGCTTCTTTATACGGTATTTACAATGCCACTACTACTTACCTGCAGTTTAAAAACAACGTTATCAGCATTAAAACAGCGGCTGCCAACTCCTATGGCTGGTATATTACCACCAGTGCCGCTGCCAGGGCTTATAACAACTCTATACAAAGCACGGCCACATCGGCTACCAACAACTTTGCTGCGTATATTAACAATACTACCAGCAGCTACCAGGCTTACCTGCGTAATAATATATTCACGCATGCAGGCGGTGGCAGGGCGCTGCGTATTGGCAATGCCGGTTACACCAACAGCGATTATAACATGCTGTATAGCTCAGGTACTGTGCTGGCGCAGGTAGGTTCTACCACTTATAACAGCCTCAGTGCATGGCAAACAGCTACTGATATTGACAGAAATTCTATTGTATATGCACCTGCCTTTACCAGCGATGCTACATTAAGCCCTAACATTAGTGCGCCGGGCGTATGGGCTATGCATGGTCGTGGGGTGCAGATAGAGAATAACAATTATGACTTTAATGGCAATGTGCGCCCGGTAACATTAAAAGAGGGTGTGCCTGACCTGGGTGCGTATGAATTTTTACCTACTTCATTGCCACCGGCAGCCGTGGCTACACCAGCCGTGCCTGCTGCTAACACCCAACAGGTGTTTACATTTGGTACCGATGTAGTATCCATTATTAACTGGGGTGCTACTGTACCGGCGGGTGCTGTAACGTTAAGACGTTATTCCGGCATTCAGCCTACAGGCTTACCAATCGGTACCGACTTCATGTATTTTTATGTAGATGCAGATGTGCCTGCTGCGGGAGCGTATAGCTATTCTATTAAGCAACCTTATTTTGCTTCGTGGAGAGGTTATATTGATAACGAATCAAGAATCCGGTTTGGTAAAACAGATGCAGCCAATGTATGGAGTGTGGAAGCCAACAGCAGCGTGGATATTGACGCGAATGTTATTTCGGCAGATAATCTTTCCTTCCTGGATAAATATTCTGGTTTAACCAATGCTTCTATTAAGAGCCCTTATGCAGATGTAGACAGTGTAAGAACAGATAGCTCTAACATGGGTACGCGTTTTTGGGTACCTTATGCACTGGGTGCTGAAATAGACTCCTTAAACGTGTATGTAGGTGGTGCCGATACAGACGCTGACATTGTAGTTAAAATCAATGGCACTACCTGGATACGTAATTACCATGTACCTGCCCATACGTTTGTGCTTACCGATGCCATTCCCAACTCCGGCAACAGCAGCGCGCTGCTTACAGGCGAAGGCTGGTCTGACAGGGGCATCAGTATTGAAAGTAATGTAGCGGTTGCAGCTTATGCTTATGCCAGAGGTCAGGGCATGGGGGCCAGCATGTTGATGCCGGCGGGTATTTACGGATACGAATATTATCCTACTATTTATAAGCAAAATATTATTGGCGGAGATCATACCTGGATATCGGTAATTGCCGATTACGATAACACCACAGTGGAAATTACCCCATCGGTGCCTACTTATGCAGGCCGTAAAGCGGGTGTGCCATTTGCGGTTACTTTGCAAAGAGGAGAAATATATACCTTATGGGGTGCAGCCAAGTCAGCCTTTGAAGGATTTGATTTATCCGGTACTAAAATCAGGGCTATTACTAATACGGATGGCAGCTGTGCGCCGGTAGCGGTATTCTCCGGTGCGTACGATGGGTTTGTGAATGTGTGTAATCCGGATAGCTACTTTACACCACCGTTCAGCGATTATATGTGGGTGCAAAATACGCCGGTACAGGCCTGGGGAACCAGCTACCTTACTGCGCCATTGCCCAGCAGGGATGATATTGCGGTAGGGCTGCCTACGGTGTACCGTATTGCGGTAAAAGATGCAACTACTATTGTGAAGGTGAATGGTGTGGTACAAAGCACGCTGGAAAATGGTTACTATACCCATGTAAGCAGTACCGCTGATTATATAGAAGCCAGCCAGCCAGTGATGGTTACACAAATGATGGCTTCTGATAACTATGAGTGTAATATTCAGTCAACCATGCCGGATATGACCGTGCTGGTACCACTGAATCAAGGCATTCGCAAGGCGGAGTTTGTAAGAATGAAAGGCAACAATAATATTGCTGACAACTACTTAAACGTAATTGTGCCTACGGAAGGTGTAAGCAGCCTGTTTATTGATGGCAGCAACACGTTCGATCTCACTTATCCGCATCCTAACAAGCCCGGATATACGGTAGTTGTAAAAAGATGGGTGGGAGCTGATGCTGTAGATAGTATCAGAAGCACTTATCCTGTACAGGCCATGTTATTGGGCAGATCTATTTACGGTGGCGCTTATTCTTATACGGTGGGTGCAGTCATCAACAATCTGCAAACCATGCCAGGCATTACCAACGTGTACGATTCCAGTGGTAATTACAGTGCCTATACTTGTGTAGGAACGCCGTTCCACATAAGCATACGCTTGGCCGTGAAGCCTGATGTACTTACCTGGAAATTAAGTGAGATCACTAATATTACACCGGCAGCAGATGTGGTGCAATACGGCCCGGTAGAAGACTCTACCACCGTAATAGATGGTAAAACCTACTATGCATACTCTTTACCTGGTGAATATGTATTCTCTCAAACCGGCGTATACAAAATACCGGTATCGTTTGAACACAGCAGCATTGGCAGCTGTAACCACACGGCGCAAACCAAATTGCCTGTTACTGTAAAAGGTAAGCCACAGGTAAGTTTCACGGTGAATTACACCGGTTGTCAAAGCGATATTGCTTACTTCCATCCAACGGCATCTAACGAAAGTAATTCTCCGGTGAAATACTGGAAATGGAATATCAACGATACGGTGCTGACAGAGCAGGAGCCTGCTTACCAGTTAATAAACAACACTATTACAGCAGATACTACCTACGCAGTGAAACTGCTGGCTATTTCGGAAGATGGTTGTGTGGCAGATGCTGCTAACAATGTAACCGTAAAACCAGAAGTGCAGTTAGCGGTGGATAATGATTCTGTGGCAACCTGTAGCAACAGCACTGTTTCATTTGCTGTAACAGCGCCGGCTACCGGAGTTACCTACAATTGGTATGCTGCCGAAACGGGTGGTGCGCCTGTACATACCGGTGCTACCTACAGCTTTGCAGCTCCGGCCACTAACACCTATATCTATCTCGAAGCGGTGAATACCAATGGTTGTACAACTGCTCCAAGATTACGTTTGGTGGTGACCAGCTTTGCAACGCTTGCTATACCAGTAGTAATAGTGGATTCGGCTGGTGTGAATGTAGTAAGGTTTGCATGGGCGTCTGTTACCGATGCTATAGGATATGAAGTGTCTATAGATGGTGGAGCTACCTGGACTACGCCTTCATCCGGAAGCACTGGTTTAACGCATACAGTGGCTGGCTTACTGCCAGGAAAAGAAGTGACCATACTGGTAAGAGCCATAGCGGCATTACCATGCCGTAACGCCACTTCAACAGCTGTAACGGGCGCCACTATCATGGATCAGATATTCGCCGCAACCGGCTTTACACCGAATGGCGACGGATTAAACGATGTATTTATTATTCGTGGTGGTGTTATCAGCTCTATGCACCTGGCCATATTTAACCAGTGGGGCGAAAAGATTTTTGAAACCAACAATAAAGAAGAAGGATGGAAAGGCGACTATAAAGGACAAATTCAGCCATCGGGTGTTTATATGTACGTTGCCAACATAGTATTAGTGGATGGCAGCAGTATCACTAAAAAAGGCTCGGTGAACCTGGTAAGGTAGCACCGGCAAACAGTAAGTGAATTATGAAGAGAAAGCTGTGTATAGTATTGTTGTTTGTACTAAGTTTTGGAAGTAGCCTGTCGCAGAACTTTACTAATAAGGGTAGAGATTTCTGGACAGGCTACGGCCTTCACTACTTTATGGAGTTGGGCCAGGATAACAGCCAGGAAATGGTGTTGTATTTTAGTGCAGAGGAAAATGCCAACGTAATAGTAACCACAAAAGGGCGTGACGGCATTTCTGTATCCAAATCTTACTATGTAGCTGCTAACACAGTAATTGCTTCTGATCCCATGCCTAAAACCGGGAATGGGGAATGCAGGCTGTACGATTTACCGGTTTCTTATGGCGGGCAGGGTACAGATGGCCTGTTCAATAAATCTATTCATATTACCAGCGATGTCCCTATTGTGGCCTATGCCCATATCAGCGGGGCGGCATCATCAGGTGCTACCATGTTAATGCCTGTTGAATCGTGGGGATATACTTATTTATCGGTAAACAGTCAGCAGATATTACAGGGCATTGCCAGTGGAACCGGTTGTTTCTCCTGGTTGTTTATTGTTGCCGATCATGACAAAACAGTAGTAGAAATAACTCCTTCCGTTCCGTTAAGAGGTGGAAAAGCAGCAGGCGCTTCTTTTACCGCCGTATTAAATAAAGGGCAGATTTACCAGGTGGTAGGTGCTGCTAAAAACAGCACCAGCGGTTACGACTTAACCGGAACCAAGGTGAGATCTATTGCCAATAACGATAATGAATGTTTTCCTATAGGCGTTTTTGCCGGAAGCAGTTTAACTTCTATTAGTTGTAACGGTACGGCGGGTACCGGCGATAACCTTATTCAGCAAATTTTTCCCATCCAGGCCTGGGGTAAGCGTTATCTCACTGCTCCTTTTTCAGCAAGCGGCAATGCGGCAACACTCAATCCGTCTATTTTCCGGGTAGCGGTAAAAGACCCCACCACGGTGGTAAAGAAGAATGGTGTTGTTTTAACCGGGTTAATCAATAACTTTTATTACGAATTCAATAGTTCATCAGCAGATTATATTGAATCAGACAAACCTGTGCTGGTAACACAATACATGCCTTCGGCCGGTTCTACGGTTGGCAATGTAGGATGTGGTTATACAGGGTTGGGCGATCCGGAAATGGTGTATATCAGCCCGATAGAACAGGCTATTAACCACGTTGGTTTTTACCGTAACACAGAAGCGGTGGTAACGGTGAATTACTTAACATTGGTGATTCCTACTGCCGGGGTTTCTTCCCTTACTATTGATGGCAGTAAAAGCTTCTCCTATACTTATCCGCATCCTAATCTGGCAGGCTATACGGTGGTGGTGCAGCGCTGGGATGCGGCAAAAGCCCAGTGTATTGTACAAAGCGATTCTAACTTCACAGCTGTTACTTACGGGTTAGGTAGCTATGATAGCTATGCTTATAATGCCGGCACTAAAATTAATAACCTCAGTGGTATATTAGGAATACACAATACCGAAGCGGATGCCGATGTGGTAAATACATTTACCTGTAAGGGCACACCTATGAAACTATCTGTGTTAATGGCTTACCAACCCACTAAAATGGTTTGGCACCTGAGCGAGATAGCAGATATGACGCCTAATACGGATGTTACGGATAATGCCCCGGTGCCTGCTGCTACCCAGGTGGTGAATGGTTTAACCTATTACCGCTATGAGTTACCAGGCAATTATGCTATTAACGCGGTAGGTACATTCCGTTTTACCATTAGTGCCACGCATCCGAGTATTGATAACTGTAATAATACCGAGCATTTGCTGATGGATATAGTGGTAAAAGATGCTTTTTCTACTAAGTTTACGTACACCCATAGTGGATGTGTGGCAGACCCTGTAACGTTTAACTGGACAACAGGAACAACAGGGGCCTATGAAATTAAAAAGTGGGACTGGACATTTGCAGATAACAGCACAGCTACCGGGCAAAGCACTACTAAAACATTTACACAAACAGGAACAGAGAATGTGAAGCTGCGTATAGTGTCTAAAGAAGGATGTGTAAGTGATACGGTACAGCAGGTGGTTATTAAAAATGGCCCTGCTATTGGCCTGGATGTGCTGCCTTCTATGGTTTGTGATGGCACTAAAGTTACCTTAACGGCCACCACACCACCGGGATCGTCTTACACTATTAAAGAATGGTATTGGGATTTGGGGAATGGTACACGGCAAACCACCAGTACCGGCTCTATCAATAATGTTATTTATGCGGCATCAGCCACGCCTTACGAAGCCAAAGTGGTGGCTAAAGTATCTGCCGCTTGTGTAAGCGATACAGCACGCCAAAGCATTACGGTGTATCCGGGTGCTAAAGCAGCTTTTACCGTAACGCCGGATGTGTGTTTGGGTAGTGATGTTACTATCAGGGATGCCAGTGTGCCTGATGGTGCCGCTATTACCAGCTGGCAATGGAATTTCAAAGATGGCACTACGGCTACCTATGCCAATGGCAATGCGTTTGCTAAAAACTATACAGCAGCCAACACGTATAATATTGAGTTGGTTGTTACGGATGCCCGTGGTTGCACCAGCGATACTACAGTGGCTACTAACATACACAGCATACCGCAGGCTACTTTTACTTTACCTGCGCGTGTTTGTATGCCAGGTGCTGCGCTTATTACCAACACTACTGTTTCGGCTAATACATTAACGTATCAGTGGAATATGGGCGACGGCAGTGCGTTGCTTACCACCCGCGACGCTTCGCATGCTTATGCAGTAGCGGGCGACTATACTATTCAATTGCAGGTGCAGGATAATTTTGGCTGTGGCAGCTCGGTTAGTAAAGTGCTTGCTTCCAATCTGTTTGGCAGCAAACCTGTTGCAGCCTTTACGGTGGCTCCGGAAGCGGTGTGCCAGGGTAAAGACCAAACCTTTACCGATAACAGCACGGCCACCAATGGTACCAGCATTAATAAATGGCAATGGAGCTTTGGCGATAACACTACTGCCACCCAGCGCAACCCGGTGAAAAAGTATGCCGCCGCCAATACCTACAGCGTGCAGCTAACGGTAACGGATGCGGCAGGATGTGCATCGGATACTTATTCGCAGCCGGTTACCGTATACGTGCAACCGGTTATTACCACAGAAGGCAGGGTAGCGGTACAAAAGAACAAACCCGTGCAGTTAAAGGCTACAGCCAATACTTCAACAGGGATAAGTTTTGCGTGGACGCCGGCCGCAGAGTTGAACAATGCCAACACGCTTACGCCTACCTATTCAGCAGCGCACGACCAGGTGTTTCTGATAACGGCTACTGGTAACACCGGCAATTGCCAGGCTTCTGCATCGCTGGAGGTGAAAGTGCTGGTAATTATAGCCCCGCCTAATGTGTTTACACCTAATGGCGATGGCATCAATGATAAATGGATAATAGAAGGTTTATCGGATTATATTACCAGCAAAGTGCAGGTGACCAACCGCTATGGACAAACGGTGTATACTTCAACAGGGTATAGCAGGCCGTGGGATGGCACCATGAATGGACAGCCATTACCGGCCGGAACCTACTATTATATTATTACTGATAAAACGAGTGAATGGCAACGGATAACCGGATCGGTTACCCTTATCAGATAGCCTGCGGAGCTATCTGTTATTATCAAAACTTAAAGCTTATAAGAAATGAAAACAGGTATCAGGATTTTATTAATCATTGTTACATCCGGAATGATGGTGGTGAAAGCCGCTGCGCAGGTTGATCCGCATTTTACCCAATACTATGTGCATCCTGCATGGCTTAACCCTGCGCTTACAGGCATGTTTGAGGGTGAGTATCGTGCTTCGGCTATTTACCGCAACCAGTGGAGTAATTTATCCAACCCGTTTTCAACGATAGGGGCTTCTGTAGAAGTGCCCACCAATAAAAACCTGAATGTGGGCGTAAGCTTAATTAATCAGCGTGCCGGCGATGGCGGGTATACTTATACCACAGGCTATGGTAATGTGTCGTATACCGGTTTACGCTTTGGCAAAGGCAACTTTCAGCGTATTGCTATAGGATTACAGGCAGGGTTTATTCAGCGCAAGTTTAACCCTTCCAAAATGATATTCGACGATCAGTGGAACCCCGCTACCGGCGGTTTAAAACCTACACAGGAAGCAATATCCAACCCATCGGCTACCGCGTTTGATGCTGGTGCAGGCGTATTGTATTTTGATGCAACACCTGGCAAAAGGGCGAATGTTTTTGCCGGCTTTTCGGCATCGCATATTAACCAGCCTGAAAACAGGTTTGGAGGGGTAAGCAACGAGAAAATGAAAATCCGCTACACAGTACATGGTGGCGTTAAACTGGTGGCATCTGAAGTGCTTACTATTACTCCGCATATTTTATACCTGCGCCAGAACAATGCAGAGGAGAAAATGGCAGGTGCTTATGCACAGCTGAAAGCTACCACAACAACCGATTTACTGCTGGGCGTTAACTACCGGGTAAAAGATGCATTTGGTTTTCAGGCAGGCTTTAACTACAATAACATGGTGTTTAGTGCCAGCTATGATGTGAATGTATCTGACCTGGGTAAAATGGCACGCGGCGCTAATAGTTTTGAAATAGGGCTTACGTTCACTGGTATTAAGAAAACGAAAACCCCGGAAGTGGAATTTGTGTGTCCCCGTTTATAACCCCTTCATTTGTTATTTGCTAAAATCAGAACCTCGATCATGAAACTAACTGTATATAAAAAAAGATTAATTACGCTGGCGCTGGCTGGTGGGTTAATGCTGGTGGTGTGTGCTGTTCAGGCGCAATTAAGCTATGATTACCTGAAAGCAGCAGATAGTTATTTTAAGAAAGCAGATTATTCCTCTGCTTTTGCCTATTACGAAAAGTTTTTACAGGCAAAAGGCGGTGCAGGCGATGAGCATGACCCTTATGCTATTACCAGCGCCAAAAAGAAGGCAGCCGTTAGCAGTAAGCAGCAGGCGGTGTACCAGCTGGCAGAGAGCTACCGTTTGTTAACCGTGTACGACAAAGCAGCGCCGCTGTATCAGCAAATAACAGCAGAGCATGCCGCAGAATTTCCGCTGGCTTATTATCACTATGCTACCTGCCTGCGTGCCCTGGCGCGTTACAGTGAAGCAGAAAAGGCTATCAACAGCTTTATAGGTTCTTATAAAGAGAACGACAGCTATAGTGCTAATGCACAACGCGAATTGCTGAACCTGCGTTTTATTCAGCAACAATTGCAAAAGGGGGATAGCGCACAATACGCTATCAGCAAAATAAGCAAAGGCAAGGAAGGGGCCAGCTATGCACCCGTGTGGGCAGGTGATAATACTTTATTATTCACCGCTACCTGGACAGAAGGCGGTAAAGGTCACACCAATCATTTATTCAAAGCCACTTACAATAACGGAGAGTTAAGCAATGTTAGCCGGGCGGGATTGCCTGCTTCAGACCTGCACGAAGGGGCGGCCGTGTTGAGTGCCGACGGCAATACCATGTACCTTACCCGATGGCAGGTAAAGGGAGGAAAGAAGAGTGCCGCTATATATGTGAGCAGGAAAACGAACAATGGAACCCATACAGAATGGCAGGCTCCGGTGGCATTGAGCGAGGTGGTAAATACTACCGGCTATAACTCACAGCAGCCATTTTTAATGCCGGGTGGCAAACAGCTGCTGTATGTAAGTGATAAGCCAGGTGGACAGGGAGGACTGGATATTTGGGTGGCAGAGTTAAATTCTGATGGAAACCCAGTGAAAACCACTAATCCGGGTATGGGTATAAATACTCAATTTAATGAGCAGGCTCCCTATTATCATGCAGCTTCCCGTACATTAGTGTTTGCATCGGAAGGACGTGTGGGAATGGGTGGATATGATCTTTTTTATAGTAAAGGAACAGTGGGCAACTGGGATGCGCCGGAGAACTTTGGTTACCCGGTAAACTCGGTAAAAGATGATATTTATTTTGCCAGCCGTGGCAGTAGTGATAATATATTAGAGCAGGTAGTATTAAGTAGCGATAGAAGCGCTGTATGTTGCCTGGAACTATTACAACTGCAAAAACAACAACCGGTAGTAGCAAAAGTTACGCCGCCGGTGCCTGATAGCGCAGTTGTTACCAAAACTGAACCGGAGAAACCTGTTGTAAAAGAACCGCTTACAAAAGAACCTGTTGAAACAGTCACTGTTTTAGGAAATGTATTTTTTGAATTAAACAAAGCAACTGTTACCCGTCAATCGTATCCGCAATTAGATAGCCTGGCCATTCAGTTACAGGCCCGTGCTAACACAATAGTGGAAATTAGCGGTCACACAGATGATACAGGTTCCGACGAGCTTAACCAGCAGTTGAGTGAAGAAAGGGCAGCCAATGTGGTGGCCTACCTGGTAAGCAAGGGCGTAAGCAAAAGTCGTTTAACTGCAAAAGGTTATGGAGCCACCAAGCCGGTAGCGCCTAACAAAAATGCCGATGGAACAGATAATCCGGCGGGAAGGGAAAAGAACAGGAGAACAGAAATGCGTATAATTACGATACAGTAAAAAAATTGTCTATGTGATAATACCTGTTTAAATTGTGTATGCTTATGAGGAAGAAAATTGCATTTTGTGTGGGCACAATTGTGATGTGCCTGTGTGTGAAGGCGCAACAAAAGCCTCACTACACCCAGTATATACTTAACCAGTATATATTGAACCCCGCTTTAACAGGTATTGAAAACTACACAGACATTAAACTGAGCCATCGTCGTCAGTGGGCGGGCCTGAAAGATGCGCCTGTTACTACCTATTTTACTATCCAGGGGCCTTTAAATAAAAAGGATTACCGCACCACTGCCACTTCGTTCCAGGTAGACGGTACCAACCCGCGTGGTAACGATTACTGGCAGGATTATGAAGCCGCAGCACCGCACCACGGATTGGGCATGCAGGTGATCAATGACCAGACTGGTCCTTTACGCAATTTTTCTGCTTATGCTACTTACGCCTATCACATGGGCATTGGGGCGCGTACCAGCCTGGCAATGGGCGTTGGCGCGGGCTTTTTTAACATCGGTTTAAATGCCGATAAACTCAATTTTGGCAATACGCAGGTAGATCCTGCGGTATACAATAGCGGTACCATCAATGTAATCAAGCCCGATTTTATGGCAGGTATATACCTGTATGGTGCGGATTATTTTGTTGGTGCTTCGGTACAGCAGTTAATGGGGCAAAGTGTTTATTTCTCCAATAACAAAATAGGCGAAGGCAGTAAGCTAACGCCACACATTTTTGGTACAGCAGGTTACCGCTTCCTGGTGGGCGAAGATTTTAACCTGATTCCTTCGGTAATGGTAAAGTTTGTAGATCCATTACCGGTTCAGTTCGATTTGAATGCGAAGCTGCAATACCACGATTTTTTGTGGGTAGGTGCAGGCTATCGTAAAAATGATGGCTGGAACGCTATGGCAGGGGTGAACATCAGCAATGCATTTAATATCAGCTATTCTTACGACTATACCACTTCAGCATTGAATACAGTAAGCAGTGGATCGCACGAAATTGTACTGGGTGTGATACTGGGCAATAAGTATGGCGACTGGTGCCCTAAAAACATTTGGTAAAGAGTTCTATTCAACCTGGAGCCTTTAGAATTTAGCAGCTCAAAATTTTAGTTTTTTCTCATGTGTATTCTGGCCTGTTTCTACAGGCCGGATATGACACAGAGGAGGCCTATAGCAAAAGATTTGCTTTTATTCTGGCTGAAATATAATAGGTTTGCCCCCGGTAATAAAACCGGAGAAAAATATGTCTTTAATTGTAGTGGGAACTATGGCGTTCGATGATATAGAAACGCCCTTTGGAAAATCAGATAAAATTATTGGAGGATCAGCTACTTACGTTGCTTACGCAGCCAGCAACTTTGTACAGCCTATATACCAGGTTTCTATTGTAGGAAACGATTTTCCGCAAGCAGAAATGGATTCGCTTAAAAAGCGTGGTGTGGCACTGGAAGGTGTAGAAGTGGTGCCTGATAAAAAGTCTTTTTTCTGGAGCGGCCGTTACCATATGGATATGAACACCCGCGACTCACTGGTTACAGACCTGAACGTTCTGGCCGACTTTAATCCTATTATTCCTGAGAGCTACCAGAATGCTGAGTTTCTGATGCTGGGCAACCTGATGCCTAAGCTGCAGAAGTCGGTGATACAGCAGATGAAAAAACGTCCCAAGCTGATAGTACTGGATACTATGAACTTTTGGATGGACACTGCTATGGATGATTTGAAAGAGGTGTTAGGCATGGTGGATGTGTTGTTGATCAATGATAGCGAAGCACGCCAGTTATCTAATGAATTTTCATTAGTGAAAGCGGCGGCTAAAATACAGGCAATGGGCCCTCGTTACCTGATTATTAAAAAGGGGGAACATGGGGCGTTGCTATTCCACGAAAACAGCGTGTTTGTTGCACCTGCTTTACCACTGGAAGAAGTGTTTGACCCAACCGGAGCTGGTGATACGTTTGCCGGTGGTTTCATTGGCCATATTGCCAAAACCAAAGATGTATCGTTTGAAAACATGAAAACAGCTATTATAGTAGGTAGCGCCATGGCCAGCTTCTGTGTTGAAAAGTTTGGCACCCAGCGTTTAACCGAAATCAGCAAAGAAGATATTGATGCGCGCCTGGATGCTTTTGTGCAACTGGTGAATTTTGATATTGACCTGGTTGGATAATATCTGTATAGGTATTTATAACTAATAATTTTAATGATTAAATAAAAAAGACTTCCTGCATAGGAAGTTTTTTTATTTTTCCAAATAGTCTTAAAAATTGATAATGATGAAAAAATACATTTATGCATTATCTGCGGCGGGCCTGCTGGCAGCAGGATTAACCGCCTGTAGTAATGATAAAGGCAAAACGGAGCAACATTTTTTAGAAGTAGCTAATATAGATTCATCTGTACGCCCTGCTGATAACTTCTTTTTATATGTAAACGGCAGCTGGATAAAGAAGGCTGAAATACCGGCCACGGAAACGGGCGTAGGTTCTTTTACCGACCTGGATAAAAGCACCCGTGAGCATGTGAAGTCTATACTGGAAGAAGCCGCAAAAGGCACTTATGCCAAAGGTAGTGTAGAGCAACTGGTGGGCGACTTTTATGCCGCCGGTATGGATTCGGCCACTATTGAAAAAAGAGGATACGAGCCCGTGAAGCCCTTGTTACAACAAGTGGACAAATTAACAGATGCCGCTTCTATCATGGCTTTTGAAGCCAGTATGGAAAAAGATGGCTTCGGTTCTTTTTTACCTGCTTATGTAGGTCCTGATGAAAAGAATAGTAGTGTAAATACCATTGCCTTTTTTCAGGGTGGTTTAGGTTTGCCAGACAGGGATTATTATTTCAAACAAGATCCTGCTACCTTGAAAGTAGTAGCTGCTTATAAAAAACTGATCACCGATCTGTTTCAATTAACAGGAGTAGATTCTGTAACCGCTGCTAAAAACACAGAAACGGTATATGGTATTGAAAAGCAACTGGCAGCAGTGCATCGCACCAATGTGGAGTTAAGAGATCCACAAAGCAATTACCACCGTTTTGCTGTTGCACAATTGCAGGAGCAACAACCGGTTATTGGCTGGAAAAACTACTTAGGCCAACTGGGCATTAAAGCCGATTCGGTGAACGTGGGTCAGCCTGCTTATTATACCCTGGTGAACAGCCTGTTAAAAACAGTACCTGTTGAGCAATGGAAAGTATATCTTACTGCACACCTGTTACAATCTACTGCCGGTGCATTAAGCACTCCTTTTGTAAATGCTTCTTTTGCTTATACACAGGCATTAACCGGTGCTAAAAAAATAAAGCCACGTTGGGAAAGAATGTACCGCTCGGTAGATGGTAGCCTGGGCGAAGCTTTAGGCCAGTTATATGTAAAGAAATACTTTACAGAAGACGCTAAAAAGCGTATGCTGGAACTGGTGAACAACCTGGAAAAATCGTTCGACAACCGCATTGCACACCTGGACTGGATGAGCGACAGCACCAAGCAGGTAGCCAAAGACAAGCTGCATGGGTTTTTAAAGAAAATTGGTTTTCCTGATAAATGGAAAGACTATAGCAAAGTGGATGTAAGCAAAGACAAATACTTTGAAAACCTGGTGGCAGCAGCACGCAACGAGCATAACTTCCAGGTGGGTCAGGTGGGTAAGCCGGTAGATAAAACTTTATGGCAAATGACACCTCCTACTATCAATGCTTACTATAACCCTACTATCAACGAAATCGTATTTCCTGCCGGTATTCTGCAGTTTCCTTTCTTCGATCCTAATGCCGATGATGCTATCAACTATGGTGGCATAGGCATGGTAATAGGTCATGAAATGACACATGGCTTTGACGATCAGGGTTCGCAGTATGATAAAGATGGCAATATGAAAGACTGGTGGAATACCCAGGACAAACAAAAGTTCCAGGAAAAAGTGAAGCAGGTGATCAACCAGTATAACGGCTTTACGGTGCTGGACAGCGTGCATGTAAACGGTGCATTAACCACTGGCGAAAACATGGCTGACATTGGCGGTATTGCTATTGCATGGGATGCATTTAAAATGACGAAGCAAGGCCAGGATACTACTAAGATCGATGGCTTTACGCCTGCTCAACGCTTCTTTATGTCGTTTGCCCAAATCTGGCGCAGCAAGTATAAAGATGAAACAGTGTTACAGCGTATTAACACCGATCCGCATTCACCTGCTATGTGGCGTGTGCTGGGGCCGTTAATGAACTTTACGCCTTTCTATGAAACTTATAACGTAAAAGAGGGCGACAAAATGTACAAGCCGGAAAGTGAAAGAATTAAAATCTGGTAGCGCGTTTTTTGACTTTTTTTGAAAAAAAACTTGTGATTTTTGAATTTTCACTACTTTCGCTTCGTAATGATGCAAACAACGAAACAGATTAAACGTAACAAGAAACATTTTTCCAGCGGGGAAGGTGCCTAAACGTTTTGTGTGTATCGACAACATAACTGACAGCCTTCTCCGCACGGGGAAGGCTGTTTTTTTTACATCATATCATATTGAATAACCATTATTAACAACAAAAAGCCTCCTTGAAAGGAGGTTTCAGGAGGGTAACATGAAAGTAGCTGTAGTAGGCGCCACCGGTTTAGTAGGCACCAAAATGTTGCAGGTTTTAGCAGAACGTAATTTCCCGGTAACCGAACTGGTTCCAGTAGCCTCAGAAAGATCTGTAGGTAAAGAAGTTGAGTTTAAAGGAGTTAAGTACAAAATCGTAAGCATGGCCGACGGCATCGCCGCTAAGCCTGATGTAGCTATCTTTTCAGCAGGTGGCAGCACTTCCCTGGAGTGGGCTCCTAAATTTGCCGAAGCGGGTGTTACCGTTATCGATAACTCTTCTGCCTGGCGTATGGACCCTACCAAAAAACTGGTAGTGCCTGAAGTAAATGCCGATGCATTAACTGCCGAAGATAAAATCATTGCTAACCCTAACTGCAGCACTATTCAAATGGTGGTGGCCCTGAATCCGCTGCACAAAAAATATAACATCAAACGAGTGGTGGTAAGCACTTACCAGAGTGTAACCGGTACCGGTAAAAAAGCGGTAGACCAGCTGTTTAACGAAAGAAAAGGCGCCGAAACTGAAATGGCGTATAAATATCAGATTGACCTGAACGTAATTCCTCAGATTGATGTGTTCCTGGATAACGGTTACACCAAAGAGGAAATGAAAATGGTAAAAGAAACCAACAAAATTTTACGTGACGATTCTATCCGTGTAACGGCTACTACCGTTCGTATTCCTGTAGTAGGTGGCCATAGCGAAAGCGTAAACGTAGAGTTTAGCAACGACTTTGACCTGGAAGAAGTAAAAGAGATTTTACGCAATGCACCAGGTGTAGTATTGCAGGATGATACTACCAACCAGGTATACCCAATGCCACTGTGGGCGCACGAAAAAGATGAAGTGTTTGTAGGTCGTTTACGTCGTGATGAGTCGCAGCCTAACACCTTAAACATGTGGATTGTGAGCGATAACCTGCGTAAAGGTGCCGCTACCAATGCCGTGCAAATTGCAGAATACCTGCAGGGTAAAGGATTACTCTAGTTTTTATATAACAAAGCCATTAAGCAACAGCATTGCTTAATGGCTTTTGTCTTCGTTTGCTTCCCTTCCTGAACTATAAACAGCCATGTTATGAACATTGAACACCTGCGTAATTATGCGTTATCATTGCCGGATGTATCGGAAGAGTTTCCTTTTGGCAATGAAACACTGGTGTATAAAGTGAAGGGAAAAATATTTATGCTTTGCGGAATGGATAGTGAGCCTTTACAGTTTAATGTAAAGTGCGATCCTGATAAGGCATTGGAGCTGCGGGAGCAATACCCGGCCATCATACCGGGCTATCATATGAATAAGAAACACTGGAACACCGTTATTATAGATGGCAGCCTTTCCTTTGCGCTGGTAAAAGAAATGATCAGCGATTCGTACCAGCTGGTGTGGAAAAGCCTGCCTAAAAAACTGCGGGAAGGGTAGGTGTAAGGCTACTCCACCGAGCGGTTGATAAAATCCAGTAACGGCTGTATGGTTTCAAAAGCTTCTAATACTTTCTTTGGAAAGCCTTTGGATAAAAGGTCTTCGTCGTTTACAGGACAGCTGGCAATAAAGCTTTTAAATTTCAGGTATTCTATAGCCGGGTTATCTAATTCATAACCTTTGGGCGGACGGCTTAACTTTAAATCGTCTGCGTTTTCCAGTCCGTTATATACTTTAATAAACTTCTTGCTTTTTACTATGCCTTCAAACTCTTCCAGGCAATAGTCAATTTCCTGTCTTACCTTTTTTAAAGCATCCGGTTCGGGCATCCATAAGCCACCACCAATAAAACTGTTTCCTCCGGGTTCTACATGAATGTAATAACCAGCGTATACACTCTTTTTGCCGTCGCGTTTAAAGCTGGCACCAAAGTTTGATTTATAGGGCGCTTTGTCTTTACTAAAACGTACATCGCGGTTAATGCGAAAAACGCATTGCTTCGCTTCCAGCTCGGCTATGGTAGCATCTTTTTTACCGTGCTGTTCAATAATCTCTTTTACCAGTGCGGCAAAATCTCCTTTGGCTGCGTCATACTCTTTCCTATGTCCGTCAAACCACTCTTTCGCATTGTTCTTTTTCAGTCCTTTCAAAAACTGAAGCGTACTTGCCTGTAACATATAAACGGATTAAACGTGTTGCTAACTATTTGTCGCCTGTTAAGCTGCGAAACAACTCTTCCAGGTTGCCGCCTTCATTTTGTAACTGGGTAATATTCAGGTTTTCTTTCAGGGCCAGCTCCATCAGTTGCTTGCGGGCGGCATTGTTGTCGCTGGTTTGTAACTGCCAGGTGTGCGTGTTAATTTTATTCACGTTGTTCACAGCTGGTAATCTGCGCAGCCATTCATCTTCCAGGGCTTCTTCAAAAGAAACCTTTATAGCGTTGTTGTCGCCTTTTTGCAGGTCGGCCAGCGGGCTGTCGGCTACCAGTTGTCCTTTGTTAATAATGATAACACGACTACAAATAGCCTGCACCTCCTGTAAAATATGGGAAGAAAAGAGTACGGTTTTATGAATACCCTGCTCTTTGATTACGTTGCGTATTTCTACTATCTGGTTGGGATCTAAACCGCTGGTGGGTTCGTCCAGTATCAGCACCTCGGGGTCGTGTACCAGGGCAGCGGCCAGGCCTACACGTTGCTTGTAACCCTTAGACAGCTGCACTATTCTTTTTTTGCTTTCGAGGGTAAGCCCGGTAAGCGCAATCACTTCTTCTACCCGTTTTTTAGCATCGGGTACCTGGTGCACACCTGCCACAAAAGCCAGGTATTCGCGAATGTACATATCTGTATACAGTGCATTGGATTCGGGCAGGTAACCTATTTTACGCTTAATATTAATAGGGTTGTCCTTTACCACAATACCATTAACGGTTACATTGCCGCCATCGGGCTGCAGGTAGCCGGTAATCATTTTCATGGTAGTGCTTTTGCCTGCGCCATTGGGGCCTAAAAAGCCTACTATTTCACCTTTGCCCAGGGTAAACGAAATGTTGTTTACCGCTTTCTGTTCACCATATAATTTGGTCAGTTGTGTAACCGCTATTGACATGGTTCAAAGATAAGGCATCAGCTATCATATTCGCCTTTCAATGCATAGTACCCGAATATCATTAGCCCAACGGCTATAGGAGTAAAAATGGTGATGATAATGATCCAGGGCAGGTATACGTCCTGCACGGGGTTGGCGGCAATTTTGCGCCAGGCTTCCCATATGAGTAAAAAAATAGCCAGGGGACCGGCCAGCAGCCAGAAAATTCCTAAAATGCGTTTAACAAGATTCATATAGCAATGTTGTAGTGGTGGTTAATGCTTTTGGTGTTTAGTGCTTACATATAATGCGCCTATGATAAAACAGGCGGCGGCTATGCCAATAGGATACCATAAGCCGGCCAGCACATCGCCGGAAGGATTGGCGGGTGTTTTAGAATATTCATACATCAACGTGCCTATAAAAGGAACCAGTCCGCCAAACACTCCATTACCTATATGATAAGGCAGGCTCATGCTGGTATAACGTATATGTGTAGGAAACAGCTCTACCAGAAAGGCTGCTATTGGGCCATACACCATGGTAACAAACAGCACCAGCACAAAAATAAAACCTACCACGCGCGAGCCGTACATATGCCCCAGTAACATTGATTTTTTCACCTGTGGAATGGCCTTGTCACGCGAAGTGCCGGCGGCAAAAGTTTTCTTCTGCGTTTCGGTAAGCACACTGCCGTCGGTATAGGTATGCATGGTGCTTACTATTACAGCGCTATCGCCGGTGGACGCATCTATATGGGCAGTGGTTTGCGAAAGACGTTTACCGGCGATTTCTGTTTTATGGCTGGCATCGGCATAGCTATACAGGCTGGCAAAAATGGGGCGATAGCAGATCAACGCTATCAGCATACCTGCCAGCATAATCGTTTTGCGTCCTATTTTATCGCTCAATGCACCAAATACTACAAAAAATGGGGTGGCCAGCAACAGGGCTATGCCCATCCAGGTATTTACTTGGGTGGCATCGAGGTTACAGGTTTTGAGTAAAAAGGTTTGTGCATAAAACTGGCCGGTATACCATACTACACCCTGTCCCATAGTGGCGCCAAACAATGCCAGCAACACCATTTTCAGGTTGGCTTTATGGCCAAAGCTTTCTTTGAGGGGATTAGCAGATACTTTACCCTCGGCTTTCAGCTTTTCAAATAACGGCGATTCCTGCATTTTCAGACGTATAATAATAGACACGCCTACCAATGCTATGCTCAGTAAAAATGGAATACGCCAGCCCCAGTTATAAAAATCGTCTTTGCTTAATAATGTCTGACAGCCAAGTATTACCAGTAGCGATACAAACAGGCCAAGGGTTGCAGTGGTTTGTATCCAGCTGGTAAAATAGCCGCGCCTGTTTTCTGGTGCATGTTCTGCCACATAGGTAGCAGCGCCGCCATACTCGCCGCCCAGTGCCAGGCCTTGCAGTAAGCGTAGTAATAATATCACTACGGGTGCGGCCTTAAAGGTGGCGTACCCGGGAATAAGGCCTATGCAAAAAGTGCTGCCTCCCATAATTACCAAAGTAACCAGGAAGGTGTATTTACGCCCAACCAGGTCGCCCAGACGGCCAAACACCAATGCACCAAATGGCCGCACAATAAAACCGGCGGCAAAGGTGGCCAGGGTGCTTAAAAAGGCGGCAGTAGGATTACCAGAGGGAAAAAACTTTTCAGAAATAATAGTAGCCAGGCTACCAAAAATGTAGAAGTCGTACCATTCAATAAGAGTACCCAGCGAGGATGCCCCAATCACGCTGTAAAGGTTCTGGTTGCTTTTTTTCATAATCAATTGGCAAGAGTTAGGAAAGGAAGATAAAGAAAATATTCATAAAATGCTCCTCATTTAAGGGGAATAGGCGGTGCGAATGAGAGTATGCAGTAAATTTAAACCCTACAAAAGATAGATAGCTATGTCATACCCGTATCAGATTCGGTCAATGGAGGAATACGAGGATACCTACCAACAGAGTGTTAAGAACCCTGAAAACTTTTGGGCCAATATAGCCAGTAACTTCCACTGGCGTCGTCGTTGGGATAAAGTGCTGGAATGGAACTTTACCGAGCCTAGTGTAAAGTGGTTTAGCGGTGGCAAACTCAATATCACCGAAAACTGTATAGACAGGCACCTGGAAAAGCTGGGCAACCGCCCTGCTATTATCTGGGAGCCCAATGATCCTGATGAGTATCACCGTATTATCACCTATAAAGATCTATACCTAAAGGTGTGTCAGGTGGCCAATGTACTTAAGAACAATGGTGTTAAAAAAGGTGATCGTGTTTGTATCTATATGGGCATGATACCCGAGCTGGCCATCTCTGTGCTGGCCTGCGCGCGTATTGGCGCTGTTCACTCCGTAATATTTGGTGGCTTCTCTGCACAAAGCATTGCCGACCGTTTACAGGATGCCAAGGCGGAATATATTATTACCAGCGATGGCGCTTTTCGTGGTCAGAAAGATATTCCGCTGAAAAGTGTAATTGATGATGCACTGGTAGCCTGTCCGTTTGTGAAAAAAGTGATCGTATGCACCCGCACCCGCACAGCTATATCTATGATCAAAGGCCGTGACGTGTGGTGGGAAGATGAGATCAAGAAAATTGAAACCCTGGGTATGACGGATTGCCCTGCAGAAGAAATGGATGCAGAAGATCCGTTGTTTATATTATATACTTCCGGCAGCACCGGTAAGCCTAAAGGGGTTGTACATAGCTGTGCAGGTTATATGATCTATACCAACTACAGTTTTATCAACGTGTTTCAATATAAGCCGGGTGACATTTTCTTCTGTACGGCAGATATTGGCTGGATCACCGGCCATAGCTATATCGTATACGGTCCTTTAAGTGCAGGTGGCACCACGCTGATGTTTGAAGGCGTGCCTACCTGGCCCGATGCCGGCAGGTTATGGGATGTGGTAGACAAATACCGCGTAAACATCCTATATACTGCGCCTACCGCTATCAGAAGCCTGATGGGGTACGGCTTAGGCCCTTTACAAAACAAAAACCTTTCTTCCTTAAAAGTACTGGGTTCGGTTGGCGAGCCTATTAACGAAGAAGCCTGGCATTGGCTGGATGAACATGTAGGCAAAAACAAATGTCCTATTGTAGATACCTGGTGGCAAACAGAAACAGGTGGTATTCTTATTTCCAACCTGGCAGGTATTACCCCACATAAACCGGCACACGCTACCTTGCCTTTACCGGGTGTACAGGTGTTGCTGGTAGATGAGCAGGGTAAAACAGTACCTAACAGCGATAGTGCCGCAGACGGCGTTTACAATGCTGCACCACAGGGGGATGGTTTACAAAGCAGTGGCAACCTGTGTATCAAGTTTCCATGGCCTTCTATCATACGTACCACCTACGGGGATCATGAGCGTTGCCGCACTACTTATTTTGCCAGTTACAAAAACCTGTATTTTACAGGGGATGGCGCACTGCGTGATGCCAACGGTAATTACCGCATCACCGGCAGGGTTGATGATGTATTAAATGTAAGTGGTCACCGCATTGGTACTGCTGAGGTGGAGAATGCTATAAACATGCACACCGATGTGGTAGAAAGTGCTGTGGTTGGTTTTCCGCACGATATTAAAGGACAGGGCATTTACGCTTATGTGGTATATAGTGGACGTAACCCCGACCAGGTGTTAACCCGTAAGGATATTATTGCCACCGTTAGCCGTATTATTGGTCCTATTGCCAAGCCCGATAAAATACAGTTTGTGAGCAGCTTACCTAAAACACGAAGTGGTAAAATTATGCGTCGTATTCTGCGGAAGATTGCGGAAGGCGAAATGGATAACCTGGGCGATACCAGCACATTACTGGATCCGGGCGTAGTGGATGAGATAAAGCACGGCAAATTATAATGTCGCTATCATAAAAAAGGGCTGATCGGTTTTACTGATCAGCCCTTTTTCTTTTCCTGTTGTTCAGGATAGCTATAAAACAACAAGGTCCACCATAGTGGACCTTGTTGTTAATTTTCAATGTATATACCCCGGATTTGTGGAATGTAATGGTTAGGCAACGGCACGAAAATCGGTGTTTTTGTTTCCACGAATAGCAGGCATGTATTCAGTTTTTGTATCCAGCTTGTCGGCTTTTAACAGGAAGGCGTCTATAGTATTTAATACAGAGCGTTTCACTGATTTAAAGCTTACGGGTGTGCTTTCAGACTCTTGATAATCTTTTTGCAGGTGATAAAAAGTAACCTGTATATGGTGTCTTAACACGGGATTAGATACCTGTTGGTAGTGGCGTGATAAGATGGTCATCATCTCCAGCAGATGCAGTCGTAAGGTTAATACATCTGTTGTGTTGCGGAAATGCATCGCTTTTATCCTGGCTGTTACTTCAAGTATATTTTCCATGTTCTTTTAATTAGTTTGTTTTTAAATAAAGGCCGGATCGGTATTTCTTTTTTTTATCACGATCCGGCCTCGTGTGTGTTTTTGTTCGGTTACAGTGTTTTTCACAGGTTCTGGTGCTTCGTTCATCTTGTCGTTAAAGGCTCATCTTTTGTTCATCTCCTTTTCATAGGTTTTTCGTTTTCATAGGACACGTTTCATAGGTTCTTGTGTTCTTCATAGTTCCTGGTGTTTTTCATAAGGCTTACAGTTTTCATAGGTTGTGTTTTCATAGTAAAACGGTGTTCTTCATAGGTCTTTGTTTTTCATAGCAACGGGTTTTTCATAGTGTTTTCAGCTTTTTCTTAGGTTAACCATCTGCCAGAGTAATATTCTATAACCTTGCCATTTTTTGGAAGTGAAAAAGTAAAAAGTGCTGAAACGCTTTGCTGCATTGCGTTTCAGTGTTTTTAAATTTTTTCTGGCAAAAAGCCAATCGTTAAAAAAGTGTTGCAATAATTCCGCAACAACATTCATTTTTTTCTTGGACGTCATCAAAAAAACGAGTCGAACTAATTGATATACAGTTAGTTCTCACTTTTTAATTCTGCCTTGCCATGATAATTTTAAGAATAAGTTGACTTTTACAACGCTAAAAGGCGCTGTATATTTGTATTGTAATTGAAAGCAACGCTACTGAAACGGTAGAAATCAATTACCACAAATTAGATTTTAGTAAGAATTTTCATATGGCAAGCAATCGTTAGAGGTCATCTGTTTCTACAGAAGACCCTTTTTTTTATATGCCTGTTTGGGTTTCTCAGCCTCGTCTCTCTTCGCTTGATTGTTTAAAAACAGTACATTATTTTTTCGCGCAGCAACTTATAATTCTCGTCAGAAGACTTATAAATTCCGTCCGGAAGTCTTAAAAAATGGCCAGAAGGTTGCCTGAGCACTTTTTAAGATCTTAAATTATAACCAGAAGGTTGTTTGCTCCCGTGCCAGAGTCCAAAATTTCCGTCAGAAGGTTGCCTGACCAAAATTTAAGATCTCAAATTTTCGCCCGAAGGTTGCTAATTCTCATGCGGGAGTCTTAAAATTACGCCAGAAGGTTGTCTGAGCACTTTTTGAGATCTCAAATTATGGCCAGAAGACTTGTAATTTTCGTCAGTAAGTTGGTAAATGCCGTCATAAAGCTTAATGATGAAGTCTGTTAGCGTGGCCGGCAACATTTAAAACTTCATAGAGTGCGTTCTAAACTTTCGTCAGAGAACAAAGTGCACTATAGAAAGTACGGGGAGCTCTCCATGCGAATTTACAAATTTCAGGAACAGCGGCCGGTACTTGTGTAGAGCGTCCTATAAAACATTCCTTCCATCCGAAAGAGCATTAGTACACTTAAAAAGAAATACGTTTTTTTACTAAAAACGTTTCAAAAGGACATCTGAGTAAAAGCAGACTATGCGCTAACAAAATAATAAATGATAAAAACAGACTCTGAAGCCTGTTTTTATCATTACTACTTATTAACCCCTGATATATTTATCTGAATTCTGTTCGCCCAAAGTTCCATTGTCTTTGACTGGTTGGCGTGCCATCCGAATAAGAGTATTCTGCAACAGCCAAACACGACCAGGTCAGATTCACATTTGTTTTATTCGACGATATTGAGTACGAATTACCTGGATTCTGAATAGCCGCAATTCTTATGCATTCCCTGCTGTAATAATCTACATAAGAGACAGATGCCGGCGTGGCAGCTACAGGATACATCGTTACACTTTGTATTTGTGAATTGGACGCATCTCTGGTTATTTTTGCATAGCAGCTATAATGAATTCGCTCATACCCATTTACAGCTACAGAAAAATCTCTTTGATCATACATAACTTCGTCATATTCATACATTACATCTTCCGTAACCAATGTTTGTACAGGAGGTTCAGGAGGAGCAATACATCTATTATTAACTACGAAATTCACAAAGTACAGTTCTGCTATCTGACACCATAACCCATTACCCAGGGTCAATTTAAAATTGTCCATAAGGGTTGTGCTTATCCCATTAAGCTGATTGGTATTAAGGCCTATTAAAGAGGTTACAGGTCCGGTAATAATCATCCCGGCACCTAATTGCATGTACACTGTTATAGAGGTTCCAGAGTTATTGGTTAACGTTAATCGCATCTGCTCAGTCCAGTAATTATTAAATCCATCTGCAACAACTGCTACGTCATACGAACATTGACCAGGAACTAATTTTATGTAATAGGTGTAATCAACTGCTACTGTACAAGTTTCATCCCGGCTGGCTGATTTCTGCTGTGTTTTATTGGCAACGATTTGAGGAACAGGTAATGGTTGCAGTATCCGTGCAGCTGACAAATCTGTATGATTAAACTGTTTGGAGATGCTGAAATAAGACTTTGATTTACTGGTATCATTTCTAACAAAAGCTGCATTTGTAAAGCTCTGATCCGGATTACGCGAAGCTACCAGCAAAACAGAAGAAGTATCTGACCCTATACGTACCTGAAATACGTAAGTAGTAACAGAGTCGGAAAGCGTTTTACCTACCAGAAATTGATCCCAGTTAATAAGCACACCAGCTGGTACACTATCCGAAAAATGACTGACACTGTTCAATGCTTCTAAATCATTCACCATTTTTTCAACGGAAGCATTGTTACCATTGTAAGAGGTTAACTGATTAACCCTGTTAGCAATATTGTTCTCCTGCTTTTTACAGGCAGTAGTAAGAATTGCGAAAAAGAAGGCAGTTAAGATAAAAGGCAGTAGCTGGGGGGGGCTGGTCATTTTGTTTTTGTTTATCATTTTGCTTAAGGTTTGAACAACTTATCAGGAAAAAGTATGGTGGGTGGTAGTTTATCAGGTTGTCTCATACAGTTACCTGATTAAAGACGAACAAAGAGATGAAACAGGGGGGCGGATAGTAATTTTGTAGCTGGAAATAAGCCTGAATTTCCTCTTTACCTTTATAACAGCCATGATTCTGTTTATAAAAACCTGCTAAATAATACAGTATGTTATTTTTCCATCACGATGCACTTTTTCACATCAGCCAGGAGCCCGCCATTCAACAATTTATTCCCAGGCCTTCGCCTTCTCACTTTGAAGGCTTACAGACTGATGTGGTATTTGCTATTACACAGCAGTTATTACATAATTACCTGTTGCCACGCGATTGTCCGCGTGTAACCTGGTATGCAGTTGACAGCACTACGGCAGCCGATAAGGCCCGTTTTTTAACTGGTAATACAGCATACGTAGTAGCAATAGAACAGGGCTGGCTGCCATTGATTAAAGCAACTACTTTGTATTGTTACCAGCTACCTGCGCAATCTTTCAGGGTGCTGGATGCAGGTGCAGGTTATTATGTTAGTGAAGAGCCAGTGATTCCTGTAAGTGTAACGGTTATGGACGATGTGCTGGGTGCATTGCAGAACAGGAACATTGAATTGCGCATTTTGCCGGAGCTATGGGAGCTGGCAGATGCGGTGGCGGCTTCTACCATGCAATATTCGATAATACGGATGCGTAATGCTACACCACGAAAACAATAAACCGATGCGGTTACCATTCAACAAACGTTGTAACCACTCATCGTAACAAGCTATACCGCTTATCTGTCCTTATGTATCTTTACATCCTCAATCAAACAGGAGACTATCTCCACGAAAAATGAACTTCTCTATTACGCGTTTAGCGTTACATGCCAATTGAAGGCATATTCCCGTAAGCAGTAACTGCTTTCTTATCAAAACCTTGATACAGTTCAGGCGTTAGTGTATTAGCACTATCAGTTGCACAGGTATGGTTCCTGTCATCTGTGTGCCTTTACGTGTAACCGTTTCGCTTTCTCTTATCATCAAACTATAATTAATTGTAACATGAAAAAAGCATTACTCTTTGTATTGGTATTTGCTATTGTAAATATTGCACTGCTGTATATCCATTTATGGTTATTCAGAACAAGACTGCCGGCATTATGCCTTATCAGCATTGTTGCGCACCTGCTATTACTTATTCTTTTCCCTTATCATAAACTTAAAAAACAACAAAAAATGAACACAACAACCAACCTGTTGCTGGCGGGGCTGCTGGTAACTTTTTACAGCTGTAACCCTGTAAAACCTAACTACGAAGGCGTTTTAATGAAAAACTATGGCCGTAATGGCGAAGAAGACTTTTCGGCAGTAGTGGGTGCACAGGGAATTTTAGGGCCTGGTACCGAATTATACCAGGTGCCTATGTTTGAACAGAAGGCTGATCCTCCGGAAGTAGTGATCACCGCAAAGGATGCCGGTGTGTTTACAGTAGATCCCTCCCTTACTTACCAGGCCATCCGTGGCAAAGGAGTAGATATCATCTTCAACTTTAAACACGTAGGTATTAAAAATGAAGATCAGATCATGGACAATATTGAAGGTGCTGTGTTAAACAACCTGGTCACCAATGCTTATCGAGAGGAGGCCCGCGGCTTTACCACCGATAGCCTGATGAACAATTTGAACAACTTTGAAACGGCAGTAGAAAACCGTTTGAAAGCGGAGTTTGAAAAGAAAGGGTTTACGCTGTTATCTCTTACCAGCGGCTTAAAACCACCAGCGTCGATGGCAGAAGCTATTGAGCGTCGTAACAACACCCGCCAGGAAGCGGAGCGTGCCAGAAATGAACTGCAGATAGCGCAGATTGCACTGGAAAAAGCAAAACTGGAAGCAGAAGCCAACCGGGTGCGTGCTGCCGGATTAGACAGTAAAATTTTGCAGCAGCAATGGATTGAAGCTATTAGAAACACTACCAATAAAGTAATTATTACAGATGGCAGAACGCCTGTGATATTGGGGCAGCAATAATCCGAAAACGTTTGGTTAATAAAAAGCCCTCTAAAGCAAAATACTTTAGAGGGCTTTTATGGTTAAATGAAAATGGGGGTTAGCTTCCTTGAAGCGTTTGTTCAATTAACTTTTTCAATTCCGGTTCTGAAGGGCGGGGCCCATCGATGGTAACAATTTTGCCTTGCTGGTCAAATACCATAAAGCGTGGAATAGTATTGATGCTATAAAATTTACTGATATCGCTCCAGCCTTTGGCAAACAACTGAACTCCGCCTAAAGCATGCTCTTTTACAAACTGCTGCCATTTGCCAAAATCTTTTTCTTCATCCACAGATACACCCAGGAACACTACATTGGCGTTGCCGGCATATTCTTCTTCCAGCTTTTGTAAATGTGGCAGCTCTTTTTTGCAGGGCCCACACCAGGTAGCCCAAACATCTACCACTACCACCTTGCCTTTTAAATCTTTAAACGACACTTGCTTACCCGTAATATCAGGGTAAGTGAAGTTAAATCCTTCAGCGCCTTTACGCATGGTGTTCAGGCTTTTCATGGCAGTAAAGTAACGCTGATTGGCTAAAGGGGTAAGCAGGTATTGCTGGTAAGGGTGTATGGTTTCTGTTAACTCTTCGTACGACTTAAACATCTTTAAAGTGTTGGCCAGGTATACACCTTTTAAAGTGTCGTTATCAATTTCGCGAAGATTACGTGTTACTATCTGGGCCGGCGTCATTCTTTTAGCTGCTGTGTCGCGTGGCAGCACATGTATAAAATAGAAAGAACAGTAAAGGGATAGCCAGTCTGCTGCTTCCCCTATCTGTAATATAGAGGAGCTGTTAAACTTGTTGGGCGCTGCTATGGTGTTGTAAAAAGAAGGCCATTGTGCGCGGGTTGGATGCACGCTGTGAGGAAGTGACACAAAAATAGCTGCCCAGCGTTGCATATCCATAGCAATGGTTTGCTTCATCAGCTGATTAAATTTGCTGTTAGGTGTAATCAGCTTTTTAGCAAAAGCATCAGACTGCCCTGCTAGTGTGGTTAAAGCAGGAAAGAAGGAATAGTAGGTAGTGCTATCGCCCAGGCGCGCGGCGCGTTCTACTGTATTGCTCATAGCAGCCCATTGCTGTATAAGCTTGTTCTCGGCCGAGCCATTCACCACCTTGTAGCTACCATCTTCTTCCAGGATTACCGATAGCTGGTCATTCGCTTTTAAATAAAGGCGGGTATAGTTTCTTTTCAACGTATCGCCCAGGTAGTAAAAGCCTTCTTTACAATTGGTAACCACAAAGCCAAAGCCGCCGGTACTGTCAAGGTTGGTAGTAGCGTAATGGAATTTCTCCCCTTCCTGTACATACATTAAAGTTACGGGGCGCTTTTTCTCTTTGTTTACAATGCCTTTTATGAGTGTTGTATTGTTTTGTTGCGCACAAACCAGGCCCCACCCGGATATGGTGAGGCAGGCTGTTAGTAAGAAATGCTTTTTCAAAATATATGGTTTATAAAGATGTGCTAATGATGTTAACGTTCGCGATAGCCTACACTTACAATTTTTCCCAGGCCGGTATAAGATTCATACAGCTGTAAAGCCCCATTTACCTGTGGTACGGCATATAACTCCATTGTGCCGTTACTGCCTTCAGGTTTGGTTTTACTATAACTGCCAACAATAAGCTTGTTGGCTAAAAGAGGGGCGGTGGTTCCTAAGCTGTATTTGGAGGATACAAAACGATGAAATTTCAGCAGTGAAACCTGGTCACCTCCTTTATCCAGCATTAAAATGCTTTGTTGAAGCCCCATATCATATTCATATACTTTGCCGCCAACGCTATAAAACAAGTAACCCAAATTGGGGCTTACTGCAAACTGTTCGGCTTTATCAAAGTCGGTGCCGGTTACCTCAGCATAATAAGTTTGCTGTAACGATTTGTCGGTAAACGTAAAGCGTGCCAGGTACGATTTGCCGGTCTGGTCATCTTTCAGCACAGAAAACACTTCACCGCCACCGTAGGGAGTAAAGGTCATGTAACGCATGCTTTTACGGGGGGTGAAGCTAAACAGCGAGCTGTCGGCAGTAATAGGAATGCAACTGGTGCTACTGACTACATGCTTTACAAAGCGCTGATGATCCTGATCGTACAGGATAGCGCCATTGATATTCTGGCCAGGGGCAATAAAAGGAGCCGGGGTAAACGTTCCATTTTCTCCGGATATCTGGTTAATAGGCAGGCCAAAGTAAATATTAAAAGAATAGTAGTAGTAATAGAAGTTTTTATTGGCCAGCATATACTGGGTTTGACTGGTGCTGCCCAGGCTGATAAAGTCGGCCGTAAAATTGTCAGGCACTGTACTCAGCATTTCATACTTGATATTCAGGTTGCTGCTCCATTTAAAATAGTTCTGATCTACACGGTTAGTGCCTGTTTGTGTGCAAATGTAAATACCGGTAGTAGTGGGCGAATAAGGGCTATAAGTGACACTATAAGGCTTGCCCTGTGGCGGTAGTCCCGAACCTACGGTATCCAGTACGTTTACAATAGTTCGGTACTTGCCATCTTTATAAGAAAGCATGTCCAGCCGGCTGCTGTCGTTCACATTACATAGTATCAGCCAGCCTTCGTATACGGTGGTAGATACAACGAGATAAAAGGTTTGCTGCCACTGAATGCCGGTTGATTTTTCTGTAATGCGGTAGTATACCGTGTACCTGGTAGGTGCAAGCGTAATTTTAGTGTTTAAGTCGCGCGTGGTAGCTAGTAATGTTTTTTGACTGGCTTTAAGGGCGCCGGGGTTAATGGCAATCCACTCATAACTGTATTTAGTGCTGTCGTAAGTGTTGTTTACGCTGTCTTTCGAAAGCAGCAGGGTAGGAGTCAGGGTAAACGGCTGCCCATAGTCAACCGTGTAAGACGAGTCTATGCCCGAAATGGTAACTGTATTAACAGGCACATAGTTATAATTGCCCTTATCCTTGTAGCAGCCTGTAACAAATGTTAACAAGCCGGTAGCTATTAAAAAGTAAAGAATGTATATACGCATTTGTATAAATTTAAAATGATTGCCTATTGCACTGCTGTGCCCATTATCATTACCGAACCATCATCTTCATATACCGGTGCTCCTGCCGCCTTTTTGTCGTTTAGATACAGCTGGGTGTACTTGCCCCAGTAGTTGAGATTGGCAATGCTGGTGTTACTGTTAATAGTCATTATATCCAGGTCAAGTATCTCAGCCATCAGGTATATTTTTTTCCGGGTAAAGGTGCCAAGGTATACGTCCAGCCAGTTTTTAGGGCGGGCAAGAATGTCGTTGATCGTCATTTTTATCACGTTATACCTATAGGTAGCAGAATACTGCATATAGGTGCTGAAATAGTCGTTAGGCACCAGCTGCAGAAACAGGGTATAATTGGTCTGTTGCATATCGGGCGTGCGGTGTGCTACTATGCGCAGGGTGTCTGCTACCTTGCCGGCAAGTATGGCAAAGGTGTCGGGCAATGCATCGTAATGCAGGCCCGCGATAGCAGTGGTGCTATCGGCCAGCACATTCACTTTATACCCGCGATTAACAGCGGCAGTATTGCCCAGTACCTTTACTATCAGTTTAACAGTACTATCCAGGTAAGAGGGTTGATTATACCCAAAGCTGATATTCAGCGTGTCGGCCTTGGTGGTGATGTTATTGGAAAAATAAACGTTGTCTTTACCTGAATAAATGGGGGTGTCGTTCTTTTTACAGGAAGTGTCGGCAGCCAGCAGTGCTGTTAACAGGCTTAAAAAAATAAATGACTTTCTCATAACAATAACGTTGGCTATTAATGAAAATTAGTTTCAGAGCTTGGTTTTACTGCCGTATATTTAGCATTGGTCATAGTAATGCTGGCGGTAGAAGTGCCATTAGGGATAGTAGACCTGTTAATGCGTTTATAGTAGAAAAACAACTGCCCTTCGCCAATAAACTCTTTCTGATATTCCTTCGTAAGCTCTGTGCGCAATGTAACGGTATTGGCCAGGTTAACCAGGTTGCGGTTATACCTTACTGTGTTTAAATAGTTAATAGCAGTGGTGGCATCTGTAGCACATTCCGCGGCTATATAGTACATCTCGCTTATGCGTATCATAGGCATCATATACCTGAAACGCATCGTGTCTTTTACTACATCGGCATATTTATAAAAGGTGCGGTAGCTTTTGCTGCCCACAGAAGGGTAAAACCACAGATAAGTATAACGAAAGTCGTTGCTGTTATCTTCAAATGTAGTTTTCAGGCGGGCATCTGTAGGGGCCAGTATATTGGCGTCTGTTAACGAAGGGGCATAGTAAGTATTGTAGTTGCTATACATGTTTACCGATTGCAAAGCAAAAAGCAGTTCGGAAGAGAATATTCTGTCCGGGTTGTCTTTGTCGTTGGTAAGTGCGGTAGTGGTTATCCATGGAAACTTAGCCTGTGCATTGGTAATTACCTCATTAGCGGCATCATAGGCTCCGGTTTTATTACCTCTGTACATATACGTTCTTGCCTGCAATGCTTTTACTGCATAGTAATTCATACGGTAGTTGCGGTTTTGAAAAAACGGATCGCTGTTGGCAGCGGGGTTGCCACCTTTGCCCCATACTATAACCGGATCGTTTTTTAACAACCTGGCAGCTTCGGCAAGATCAGCTTCAATGCTGTCCATTACTTTGTTGGCAGGGAGATAAGGGTTGAAGTTGGTGCTTATGTTGCGATAGTAGGGAATAGATAAAGCAGTAGAATCGGCCGATGCATATACAGGGCCAAAAAGGCGAAGCATATCCAGGTGCAGGTAGGCCCTTAAGCCATAAGCTTCGCCACGCAAAACAGAATCCTGTTCGGCAGTAAGTACGTGATTGACGGTAATGCCGTTCAGGAAATTGTTAACGCCGGCAATAGCGGCAAAAGCCTTTGTCCAGATAGCTTCCGTAAATATTACCGACTTCTCATCTACATAGGTATAAGTGGTAATAGGCCCTAATGTATGACTGGAAGCAATGATGTTATATTGCTGCGCCAGTATTTCCGGAAAAACCATGGTCATGTAAGCACCATACAACTTATTGTCTCCCATTTGCAGGTATATAGCGTTTAACGCCTGTTGAGTGCCGGTGGTGGAGGTAAAAATCTGATCTTGTGTAAACTGGTCTTCCGGCTGAACAGACAACCATTTTTTGCAGGAAGAAAACATGCCTGTAATAAAAAGCAGGACTATGAATAGGAATAATCGTTTCATGACTTGTTATTAGCAGTGATTAAAATGTTGCGCTTATTTTGAACGATACAGAACGCGCAAATGGATAGTCGGTGCCACGCTCTCGTTTTACAGTGGAAATGCGGAAAAAGTCATTACTGTAAGCCCCTATGCGGAAGCTTTCCATACCCATTGACTTCAGTAGCTTTTTATTGTAAAAGTTATAGCTGATGTTTACCGATTCGCCCGATAAATAGTTTTCACGTTCTACAAAGCGTGAGGAAACAGGCGTAGTGCTTTCGTTCTGGGCACTGATAAGGTGAATGGCCTTAAAGCGGCTTACCTCTCCTGCTTTCTTCCACCTGTCGTAAAGCGCGCGTTTGTCCTGGTTGTTGGCAATGGATTTATAAGTAATGTTCTCCACCTTGTTGTAAAGGGCATCGTTATAAATATCAGCACCCCAGCTATAGCGGATAGCAATGCTGGCCGAAAAGCCGCCTATGTTCAGTTGTGAGCTGATAACGCCCTGCATGGTAGGTTGTGTGTTGCCTACACGTACAATATCGTTGGTGGAATAATCATAAGTGTACTGCCCGTTCTTTTTTAAAAACACTTCTTTCCCGCTGCCTGGGTCAATGCCCAGCGAACGTACCGCCCATAGGTCGGTAGGGCTATAACCATCTGTATAGCGTAGCATAGAACTGTCTAACTGGTTTTGTTTATTTAACTGATCCAGCTTACCGTTAAAATGTTCGTATTTGCTGGTTACCAGGCCTGCTGTAATACCAATGTTCCAGGTGGTTACCTTGTTCAGGTTATTGAGAATGGTATAGCGCATGCCCAGGTCAAAACCTTTGCTGTTAATGCTGCCGGCATTCATTGGGTAGTTGGTTAAGCCGGTAGAAGAGGGGAGGTCTATCACTACCACCAGTGGATTGGTAATTTTGCGGTACAGGTTACCTGTAACCGATAAACGGTTTTTAAACAATACCAGGTCGGTTCCCAGGTTGGTAGTGGTGGTTAACTGCCATTTGATATTAGGATTGCCTAAAGTGGTAAGGTCTGTACCCTGGCCAAACAGGTTGATATTGTTGTTGTAGGCATAGGTTGAGGTAGACGACAGGGACGAGAAGTTTTGATTGCCGGAAGTACCGCGGTTTAAGCGAACACGGAATGTTTGCAGCCACCTGCTGCCTCTGAACCATTTTTCGTTATGCAGGTTCCATCCTATACCTGTGCTCCAGAAAGGAGAATATTTGCGGTTAGAGCCAAAGGTGGTTGAGCCATCTTCCCGAAAGGTAGCGTCGAGCATGTAGCGCCTGTTGTAAATGTAGTTAAGACTGGCAACTACGTTATTTCTCCTGTATTTTGAATTGTAGGAGGTGGGTTTGCCGGAAGTAGGATAGCCATAAGAGAAGGAAGGATTACCTACGCTACCAGAAGGAAAGCCTACGGCAGTAAAGCCCAGCACTCCGTTTTTAGTTTCCTCCAGTTCGGCACGTACGTTGGCGGTTACCTGGTGCAGGTTGGCAAATATTTTACCATAGCTAAGGCTTACAAAGCTTTGATAGTTGAAATAGTTTGCTCTGCTGTTAATGTAACTGCCTTTTTTATTATAGGCACTATCATCGTACAAAGCATTGTCAGGCGAGGTAAACTTTATGGCAGTGGTGGTGCTTTGGTTTATAGACATGCTACCCTGTACCTGTAAGGCAGGTGTGATATTATATGTGAGCTGGAAGTTGTTGGTAAAGCCCAGCGCTTTGGTATTGTTAATGCCTGGGAGGGATGCAGCATATAACGGGTTGGTAATATAAATGGCCCGATCGTAATAGTTAATGCTTTCTTCTAAGTATTTGCCCACCTGGCCGTTGCTATCCAGCTTAGGAAAATAGGTAGGGGCATTTACAAAGTTGGAAAAGCTGCCGTAATTAGATTCGTTAGCGGTATAACCATTCAGGTAAAACTTATTGGCCAGGCTATATTTGTTGGTCCGGTACGAGAAATCCAGGTTGCCGCTATACGTTTTACGGTCCGAGCCTTTCATCACCCCATTTACTTCTTTATAGTTGCCACCCAATCCAAAGCGGATAGCATCGTCGCCGCCTTCTGCATATACAGAATGGCCCTGTGTAAAACCTGTTTGTACAGGTTCGTTGAGCCAGTAGGTGTTCACACCGCTGGTTACTGCCTGTAAGTGCTTACTATAAAGCTGGTCAAGTTTGTATTGGGAGGTATAGGAAGAGCTGTCGTAGTAGGTATAGCGACCGGCCAGTTTTTCAAATTGCAACTCTTCTGTCGAGTTCATCATATTGTAGCCGCTTAAATCCGGCGCCTGTATGTTAAAGTCACCGCTGTAGCTTACACGCATTCTGCCTGCACGGGGTTTGCGCGTTTCAATAACCACCACACCGTTAGACGCTTTGGCACCATAAAGGGCGGTGGATGCTGCGTCTTTTAACAGGGTAACAGAAGCTACCCGGTTAATATCCAGGTTGTTTACAATGGTTAGGGTGGTGATAAAGCCATCCAGTATAAATAACGGTTCATTAGGGTCCGATCCAAACTGATCGGTAGTGCTGCCGGTTACAATACCGCTCTGCCCTCTTATTTGTATGCTGGGCAAAGAGTTTGGGTTTGATCCCGACAGGTTGTTATCCATCATTATAAACGATGGGTCGAGGGTTTTAAGGCTGGTAAGAATGTTCTGGTTGCTTACCGATTGCAGCTGGTTATTATTAAAAGTAGATACAGCTCCCGTAAAGCTTTCTTTTTTGCGGGTAAAAACACCCGTAGAAACCGTTACAAAACTGTCCAGCATACCTGGATTGATATGCAGCTGTATAGAGAGTGCTGCTTGCGAAGGATCTTTAACAGTGACGCCGTAGCTGTTAAAGCCAACATAGCTGAAAGTAATGGTTGCCGGAAGCGATGCTACTGTTAGTTTAAATCTGCCCTCCTTGTCAGTAAAAGTGCCGGAACCCTTTTTATCCAGGTACATAACAGTTACACCTGCAATGGGTTTGCCTTTTTCGTCGGTTACTACACCGGTGATGTCAACAGGTGGCGGAGGGGCAGCCTGTAAAACGGGAGGCTTTTCGGCTGCTGTCTTTTGTGTGATAAAAATGGTTTTGCCTTTCATCTGAAACTGTAACGGTTGGTTTTTCAGACTTTCGGTAAGGGCTTCCCGGAGGGGGGTGTTTTTAAAGTCAACACTCACCTGTGTATTCAGTTTCACATCGTTATCGTTGTAAAAGAATACATAGCCGGTTTGTTGTTTCAGCACAGAAAACACCTTTTCCAGCGAAACCTTACGTGCAGAATAATTGACTGTCTGGCCAATGCCTCTTGCGTTTACCTGAACAAGAGCTGCCAGCAACAGCAGCGTGGTTAATCTCATGAAATGCCAAGTTTGGGAACGGGTAAGCACAGCAGGAAGCCTTCGCCTACCACAAATAGTTAATTGCATACTTTTGTATGAATTTGGGTTAAACGATAAAAAACGTAGAGCGTTAGAAAATTGAATAACTCACATGCTTTGGCCGGTGGTGTTGCGAGCACTGCCGGCTTTTTGTTTTGTAGAGTGTACGTGCAGTATTGTTTTGGATTACATACGGTTGTTTTTAGTAGTTGAGATAATCAGGTTTATTATGGTATAATAAGAAGCTTGTTGCCTGCTTCCATTTTATAGTGAATATGTGTGCTGGCTAATCCGTTCAGCACTTCCTGCAAAGGCAGGTTCTTTTCTATTTCGCCGGTGAACAACTGGTTGTCGAAATTTCCCTGTATTTCTATGTCTACATTATACCAGCGTGCCAGCTGACGCATAATAGCAGGAATGCTGGCATGGGAAAAACTGAAATAACCATTTTTCCAGGCAATGGCATTGTCGGGCGCGGCTACTTCTTTTATGCTGATGTTGCTGGCTTTTACCTGGCTTTGCTGACCAGAGGTAAGCACCACGCCAGGTGTGCCGTTGGGCAATACTTTTACGCTGCCTTCGAGCAGGGTGGTGCTGGTGGCGTTTTCATCTTCATACGCATTTACATTAAACCGGGTGCCCAGTACCTGCACCTTCTGGTTGTGTGTAGTTACAATAAAAGGCTGTGCCTTGTGGCTGGCAATTTCAAAATAAGCTTCGCCGGTTACTTCTACGTTACGGATGCTATCGTTGAACACAGTAGGGTAGCGTAGAGAGGATGCGGCATTCAGCCATACACGGCTGCCATCGGGCAAAGTAACCTGAAACTGGCCGCCCCGGGGTGTGCGCAGGGTGTTAAAGGCTACAGCTGTATTGTTGTTGGCGCTTGCTTTGTTGTAAGTGAGCACTCCGTCGCTTTGCTTGGTAATGTTAGCGCCATTCTGTTGGGCCAGTGCGCCGGCGCGGGCGCTGTCTAAATCAATTGTGCTGCCGTCGGCTAGTGTAAGGGTGGCTTTGTTGCCACCGGGCATTACCTGGAATGTTTGAGCAGTAGTATTTTCGGGAGTGGGTTTATGGGTGGTGGGATATAGCAGGAAAATAGTAACGGATATGCCAGCGATAATGGCCGCTGCTGCAGCATACCTGGTTAGCTGTATCATCCATGCGCGTTTGCGGGAAGCAGGAGGCGCGGTGGCAGCTATATCGATTTCGGACAAAAGTGCCTGTAAAACTGCCTGTTCCGCTTCAGTACTCATATGGTATCTGCTACTGGATTGCTGTAGCCTGTTGGCGATTTGTTGCTTTATAAAATCGTCGGCACTATCATCAGACAGTAGTTGCATCAACCGGATGGTTTCTGCAGCAGTGAGCTGTCCGTTCGTATGTTTCTCCAATAATATAATCAGGTCCTTATTTTCCATAATCTGTTAGTTTGAATAGGGGAAGGGTGTCTGTAGTAAAGACAGTTACGGAAAAGGGCAGACCTATTGCGGGAGGAAATTTTTTTAATGAGGTATCAAAACCGTCAGGGAAAGGGGAGTAAGGTAGAGGGGCATGTACTGTTGCATATACAAACGTATAGTTTGCAAAGCCTGGTACATTTGATTTTTTACAGTATGACGGGATATGCCGAGTTGTTGGGCTATTTGTTCGTAGCTCAACTCTTCATTTTTGGCCAGCAGGTAAATTTTTTTACGTTCTGCCGGCAGGGTGTTGATAGCAGCTTCCAGCAATTGCTGGTATTGTTTTTCCCTTACCCGGTAATCGGTGTCGTTAGAAAATGTGTTGGATTGTTGATAGTGCTGGTGTAAAACGGTAACAGTAAGCGCGTTGTGTTTCAGTTGGTTGAAAATGTAATTGCGGGCTACAATAAACAGGTAGTCCTGCAGTTTTTCCACCTCAGCCAGTTGTTCCCGCTTCTGCCATATTTTTAAAAATACCTCCTGAACTGCTTCCTGCGCCTGGTTTTCATTTTGCAAATAGGCCATTGCAGCATCATACACTCCTGCACTATAATGTGTAAAAATAAGCGTAAATGCCTCGGAACTGCCATTAGCCAGTGCCTGTAGTAAGGCCGGTTCGTTATGTAATTTCTCTGTGCGCAATGATAGTTTGGGGTAACCCGGGGGCAAAAGTAGTGCAATTGAATGGTAGGTTAATTTTTCGACCGGCACCTAAATTTCTTTTGTTTGTTGAATATATATTCATTTAACTTTGCTTCGTGAAACCAAAAGACGATAGCAAGATTGAAGAAATATTCGAAGCCACCCTTCAGTTAGTGAAGGAGCATGGCCTTTCGGGTATTACGGTGAACATGATAGCTAAAAAGGCTGGTTTTGCTACAGGAACGGTATACACCTACTTTGAAAACAAAGAGCAGTTGATTCTCAAATTGTTCGACAGGTGTTTTTCCAATTATGCACGGGATTATTTTGCCGGGTTCGACCCCACTGCACCTTTTAAAGTAGCCTTTCATACCATCTGGGTAAACATGATCAGGCACAGTATGGACAGGTTTAGCGAGTTGGTGTTCATTGAACAGTGCTTTCACTCTCCTTATATTTCGGAAGAATCGAGAGCTACTTATAAAGAGGTGTTTTTGCCCTGGAAAGAGATGATTGAAAAGGGAAAAAGGGAGGGGCTGGTAAAGCAATTAGACGTGATGTGGCTGATGTTGTATGTGCGCGGTACTATCCGGGAAATTGTGAAGTATGTGCAGTATAACCAGTTACAAATTACACCGGAATTTATAGAACAGATGTTCAATATGTGCTGGGATGGAATTAAGGACTAACTATTTTTTTGCCTTTTGAGTGAATAATTATTCATTTTATGGAGACTGACAGTAAGGTTTTTAGTAAAAAACAGCTGGCTATTTTGCAAGTGGCCGAATCTCTTTTTATTGAAAAAGGATACAACCAGGTTTCTATTAAAGAGATAGCTACTGGTGCCGGAATTAACAGTGCCCAGGTGTTTTACTACTTTATTACGAAGGAAAATCTGCTGGAGCAGATGCTGGAATGGCGCATTCACCAACTGCTGGAAAAAATTGATGCGGTGGTAAGTGATAAGGCGCTGCCTATTCAAACAAGGCTGGTTTTGCTGATAGAGCAGTATGTGGAGTTGGGCTTTGCGAATCCATTGGTGCTGGCACAGTTGTTTTACGAGAATGCCATAAGTGAACATGCCGGTACCCGGGAATTACTGAGCAACTTTAAAGAACGCAACAGCATTATTATAGCAGGCGTAATACAGGCGGGGCAGGAGCAGGGAGTGGTGAAAAAAACGGCAAGCGTTGAACTCATTACCGGGCTTATTGTAGGCACCATTACGTATATGGTAATAAACAGGGACGACTACAGGGAGATTATGCAGCAACGGCAGCTGGACGAAGAAGCAGGCCGGGAAGAATTAAAGCGAATACTTGCCGGTTATTTAAAAGGGATACTACAATCAATATTGATATATGAGTAAAAGCAGAACGTATGGTATGGCAGCGCTATGGATAAGCCTGGCCTTGTTGTGCGGTATAAGCACACAAGCGCAGACTTCTACTCCACTGGCGTTGAACCAGGCTATAGAATTAAGCTTGCAAAACAGTAAGCAGCTTAAAATTAGTAAGGCAAAAATTGAACAGGCAACAGCCCAGTTGAAACAGGCGCTGGACAACCGTTTACCGGATGCAAAGGTGAGTGGCTCTTATTTGCTGCTAACGCACCCTACTATTGATTTAAAAACGGGTAGTAGTGACAGTGCCGGAAGCAGCAGCTCCTTTCCCAAACCTTCCCAGGCCATGTATGGTATGGCCACTGTAAGCATGCCTTTGTATGCAGGCTTAAAAGTGCGCTATGGCATTGAATCGGCCAGGTATTTACAAAAAGCAGCCGAGTCAGATGCGGAATATGACAAGGAAGCTATTGTGGTAAATGCTATCAGCGCTTACAGCAACCTGTACAAATCGCAAAAGGCGGTTGAGCTGGTAAAAGAAAACCTGAATCAGTCGCAACAGCGCGATAATGATTTTTCCAACCTGGAAAAAAATGGTTTACTGGCACGTAACGATATGTTGAAGGCGCAGTTGCAAACTTCACAAATTGAAATGACGCTGGTAGATGCTGAGAACAACCTGAAACTGGCTATGGTAAGCTTAAACCTGATGATGGGCCAGCCGGAGCAGAATACGATTGTGGCTGACAGCAGCTACTTCGATACCAACTATACGCTGGGTTCTATAGAAGAGTACGAGCAACAGGCAGCGGCTAACAGAAGAGATATCACTGCTTTAGACCTGCGCAGGAAAGCTTCTGAAAGTGCTGTAAAAGCAGCCAAAGGAGATTATTATCCTACTATTGGTTTAACCGGTGGTTATGTGGCGGCTTATATACCTAACCTGCTTACCGCTACTAACATTGTAAACGTAGGCGTGGGTGTATCGTATAACATTGGGTCGTTGTGGAAAAACAAAGGCAAAGTAGCTGAAGCAGAAGCGCAATCCAAAGAAATAGTAGCCCGTCAGGATCAACTGACCGATAATATTCATCTGGATATTAACCGTGCTTATCAAAACTATCTTTCTAATAAAAAGAAAATAGAGGTAGAAGAAAAGTCAGTGATCAATGCTACTGAAAACTACCGCATCACTAAAAACAAGCACGATAACAACCTGGTTACAACTACCGAACTGCTGGATGCTAACGTGGCTTTACTGCAAAGCAAAATAAACCTGCAGGAAGCCAAAGCTGAATTAGTAGTATCGTACAACACCCTGCTGGAAAAAGTAGGTGTACTGGCAAATAGTCAACAGAAAAAATAATTATAACCCCACGGAAAAAAACATAATTATGTCAACCGGAGCAGAAAATAATGCGGCAGGCACGCAAAAAAAGAATAAAACCTTCCTCATCATCCTGATAGTGGCAGTGATTGCCGGTGGCTGGTTTGGTATAAGCAAATACATACACGGTCAGCATCACGAAGAAACAGATGATGCACAGGTAGAAGCCAATATCAGTCCTGTTATCCCGCGTGTATCGGGCTATGTGGTTTCAATAAGAGTAAAAGATAACCAGCGTGTAAAGAAGGGTGATACCTTGTTTATACTGGACGATCGCGATTTTAAATTACGTGTGGAAGCGGCAGAAGCAGCATTAGCTACCGCTGAAAGCAACGTGGCTGCAGCGCAGGCCAATGCAGGTGCAGCACATGCTAACATTGCGCCTTCTGAGGCGAATGTATCAACTGCTGATGCGCAGATTGAAACTGCTAAAATTAACCTATGGCGTGCAAATGAAGACTTTAAGCGTTACGAAAACCTGATTAAAGATCATTCTATCACACAGCAACAATACGAGCAGGCTTTAGCGGCTAAGCAAACTGCCGAAAAGCAATTACAGGTATTACAACAACAAAAAGCACAGGCTTCTACACAGGTTAGCGCTATTGGTCGCCAGAGCAATGCTACTGCTTCACAGATTGGTGTAGCAGCTGCTACGGTGAAGCAAAGAAAGGTAGATGTGGATGATGCGAAGCTGAACCTGAGCTATACGGTTGTGATTGCTCCTGAAGATGGAATGGTATCTAAAGTAAATGTGCAGAACGGACAGTTTGTGCAGGCGGGTGCGGCTTTATTCAGTATTGTATTAAACAATGAAACCTGGATAGTAGCCAACTTTAAAGAAACACAATACGGCAGGATAAGAGAAGGACAGAAAGTAATGTTGGAAATAGATGCTTTCCCGGGCCATGAGTTTGAAGGTGTGGTAAGTTCTGCATCACCTGCTACCGGCGCACGTTTCGCTTTATTACCTCCGGATAATGCCAGCGGTAACTTCGTAAAAGTAGTACAGCGTTTGCCTGTGAAAATTGAATTCACCAATGCACAGGATACACTGGTGAAAAGGCTGAAGGCAGGTATGAATGCCGATGTGGATGTGCACCTGGATTAGGATACCTAATTACAAAAAATTATGTTAGAACAAAATTCGCTGGTAGAGTATGGAGCCAGGCGCGTGATTATTACTATCACGGCTGTGTTTTGTGCGCTGCTGGAAATAATAGATACCACCATTGTTAACGTGGCCCTCAACGATATGAAGGGAAGCCTGGGGGCTACCCTTAACGAAGTGAGTTGGGTGGTTACTGCCTATGCCATTGCCAACGTAATTATTGTACCTATGACCAGCTGGTTATCGCAACAGTTTGGCCGTACCAATTACTTTGCTGCATCAGTGATACTGTTTACCGTGAGTTCGTTTTTGTGCGGTAATTCCAGTACTATGTCAGAGCTGATCATCTTCCGCTTTTTACAGGGCTTAGGTGGTGGTGCGTTGCTGGTAACTTCTCAAACTATTATAACAGAGATATACCCGGTAGAAAAGCGTCCGATGGCGCAGGCCATTTATACGTTGGGTATTATCGTGGGGCCTACATTAGGCCCGCCATTAGGTGGTTATATTATTGACCACTATTCGTGGCCGCTTATATTTTATATCAACATACCGGTAGGTATTATTGCTACCCTGTTAACGCTGATGTATGTAAAAAGTCCTAAGTATGCCGAGAAGCGCAAAGCAAGTGAGGTAGATTGGTTGGGAATAGGGTTGCTGATGGCTACGGTAGGTTCGTTACAGTACGTATTGGAAAAGGGACAGGAAGAAGATTGGTTTAGCAACACGGGTATAGTAGTGTTAACAGTTACAGCCATTTTAGGCGGGTTTTTCTTTATCTGGCGCGAGCTGGTATTTAAATATCCTGTAGTAGAATTACGGGTATTAAAGAATACCAATCTGCGGATAGGGGTAATACTCTCCTTTATCATGGGCTTTGGTTTGTATGGCTCTACATTCGTAGTTCCTTTGTACACACAGTCGATACTGGGGTGGACGGCGTTTCAGTCCGGTATGCTAATGGTGCCCAGTACGTTAGTAGTCGCCTTTATGATGCCTATCGTAGGGCAGATGATTCAGAAAGGGGTATCGCAAAAGGGATTGATTGCATTGGGCTTGTTCATCTTTTTCCTGTATTGTTTCTTCACCCATGGTATTATGACGCCGGCCACCGGTGGTGATAATTTCTTTTGGGTGCTGATGCTAAGAGGATTGGGTCTGGGTTTTTTGGCGGTACCTGTATCTGTAATGTCACTTTCTACATTAAAAGGGCAGCAGATAGGACAGGGTGCTGCTTTCTCCGGCATGATGCGTCAGTTAGGCGGATCGTTTGGTGTGGCTATGATATCTACCTATATCTCCCGGCAGAACATGAAGCACCGGAGCGACCTGGTAAGTAAGTTAAATATTTACGATCCCAATGTACAAAACAGGTTACAGGCATTAAAGGCTGGTATGATAGCTAAAGGCAAAGCACCTAACATCGCTGAAAAAACGGCGCTGCAAATGATAGATGGTTCTATTAGTGTACAAAGTACCATCCTGTCTTACATGGATGTGTTCATTGGAATTGGTATTATGTTCCTGATAACAGTTCCGTTAGTCATCATATTTGTAAAGAGATCTAAAAACAAAGTGAGCCTGGCAGATGCCGGCGGACATTAAAAGTAAATGGCTATGTCAACCATTATAGTGGTAACTAACTTTTCAGCCTCTTCGCAAAACGCCCTGGACTACGTATGTGCCTATAAGCACAAACAACCCGCCCGTATTATCCTGTTGCGCGTGCTGTCGTTCTCTGCCGGTTTTGCCGGTGATGGCGTAAGCATGGCTGCTATCAGCGATGTAACAGTTATGGATGAAGGGCTGCTGGAAGCAGAGAAACAACGCATACTGTCTATTTATCCGGATGCGCACCTGGAAACACGCCTGGTAACAGGGCAGTTTATAGAAGCATTGCAGGATGAAGTGGATGAAGAAGGCGCCAACCTGGTAGCCATGGGCACAGAAGGCGATTATAATGATGTAATGTCGTGGGACAATCATATCCTGGATGCGTTCATTGACTTATCGGTACCTGTGTTGATGGTTCCGGCTACATTACGTTTCTCGGCTATCAAACAAATAGCATTTGCCTGCAACTACAAGCGGGAAGATTTATACGGTCCTGTGCAAACGCTGCGTCGCTTACTTACCTATACCCAGGCCCGTTTGCATTTTGTGCATGTAGGCGCCACTTTAACCGAAGAGGAGTTAATGTGGAAAGGTAAATGGCAGAAAGAACTGGCTGGTATGAATGTGGTGTTTGAAGAGCTGGAAGCCAAACATGTAGTAGCCGAACTGGATAGCTTTAGTAACAACAATGCTATTGATTTGCTGGCCATACGTCCGCATCGTGCGGGCATTTGGGATAGCATTTTCAGTAAAAGCAATACAAGAGACATTTCGCATTTAAACAGTATAGCTGTGCTGGCCCTTAGAGGTGGTGGAATATAACAGACAGGCAATAAGAATCACTGGAAAGTAGCACACGCCAGGGCAGCTGTAAAGGCTGCCCTGGTTTTTTATTTAATATGTATGTGCGTGTACTGCTACTTTTTAAGTAACATTTAATCGTGCCCGGCTGCTATACGGACCACAAAAGAAACACACCCAGCTGCCAGGCATATCATCCATACAATGCTTAGCCCACCTACACTTGGAAGTATTTCATTTCCCGGAGAAGCTACCGTAAAAAGTATGATAATAACGGTGTATAAGGCGCTTCCTCTCATATTTTCTGTTTTAAATACTGCTTAAAAAACTGTTCCCTTGATCCTATGTATAAGGGAGAGCCGTTAGTTTTATAGCGTAAAAGCGTCAGTTAATCAATGTGTTTGACTTGTTTGGTCGGTTTTGACAAGGAGATAACAATCTCGTACAGGACAGTTCAGGACACTCGCGAATTCTTTGACGTATATCTTAGCTTTTTCTAAACAATTATTTGCTATATGAACCAACTGCATGGTTTAAAAGGCTGCATCCTTGCAGGGATGTTCCTTTGTCTGATCCAATTCCTGCCTGGAGGCTTTACACAAGCCCAGGATTCCACCTCTCAAAAGAAAGTGATAACGGTTACCGGAAAGGTAAATGACGAAACTGGTAAACCTTTGCCTGGTATATCTATCCAGGTGAAAGACGGTTCGTCTGTTGGGGTAACAAAAGAGGATGGTAGCTTTCGCGTATCTGTTGCGGCTGATGCAACGCTGGTGTTTTCCTATGTTGGTTACAACAACCTGGAGCAGCCGGTAGAAGGAAAAACCAATTTGACTGTAACGCTTCAAACTGCTGTAAAAGCATTGAATGATGTGATTGTGGTGGGGTACGGTTCACAAAAGAAAAAGGATTTAACCGGTGCGGTAGCCACATTTGATACCAAAACCCTGGAAGAAAAGCCTATTGCCCGTATTGATCAGGCTATGATTGGCCAGATGGCGGGCGTACAGGTGAAACAGCAAACGGGTATGCCTGGTGCAGGTTTAAGCATCCAGGTGCGTGGTGCAGGTTCGGTAAGTGCGGGCAACGAGCCTTTATATGTAATTGACGGTTTTCCGTTGGATGTGGCCAGTCAGAACTCTGCTGGTGGCTTTACCGGTAACCCGTTAAACAACCTTAACCCCAGCGATATCGAAAGCATTCAGGTATTGAAAGATGCGGCTGCGGGTGCTATTTATGGTTCAAGGGCTGCCAATGGTGTGGTTATTATCACTACCAAAAAAGGTAAAATAGGTAAAAGCAGGTTATCTGTAAATGCTTATACCGGTATGAGCCAGGTGGCCAAGAAACTGGATGTGTTAAGTGCACAGGAGTGGATTGATCAGGATACTGAACTTACTAACTACAAATGGGTAAGATCTGGTACGGGACGTACTGCCGATCAAACCAATGCAGAGAGAAGAGCAATATTAGGGTTAGCGGCTAACGCTTATAACCCGCTATATATGACAGATGACAGGTGGACACAGCCCGGGCATCCTGGTCTTACTTATGTAGACTGGCAGAAAGAAGCTTTTCGTAAAGCATTATTTCAGAATTACGAAGTTTCAGGAAGCGGTGGTAACGAATATGCACGCTATTTTGTTTCTGGTAACTTCTTAAACCAGGATGGTACTTTAATAAATTCTGGCTACAAAAACTATTCAACCAGGGCTAACGTAGAAATTACTGCCAGCAAAAAGCTTAAACTGGGGATTAACCTGGCTCCTTCTTATTCTGAAACAAAAAGTCCTGGTGCAGAAGGTAAAGATAACCAACTGATGAAGCTGTATAACATGACGCCAATTGTTGAAGATACAGCCGGATTGTTAACAGGTGCAGGTAAAAATAACGTGTATACGTTTGCTACCTCCAGCGTAAGCCCGGTAGCTTATTTACAAAACACTACCAATCTTACCAAAACCACCCGTATCTTATTCAGCATCTATGGTGAGTATCAGATTATGAATGGTCTGGCATTCAAAACCACTTTCAACTACGATGATAACAACATGAACAGGAAAACATACACTCCTGATTATGTTGCCGGTAACATCACTAACTATTTAACATCCCCTGGCAAATCTTCTTCTGCGGGATATAATGGCTTTAAAAAGCAAAATATTGTTAGTGAAAACACACTTACCTATAATACTTCTTTTGCCGATAAGCATAATTTGAATGTTATCGGAGGTATGTCTTATGGATATGTGCACTACGAATCATTTACTTTAAGTTCTTCCGGCGGTTTAAATAATAATATTGTCCAAACCCTCAATAACGCCGCTACTGTTACAGGTAATACTTCTGAGTCAAACAGTGCAATGGTGTCTTATTATTCAAGGGTACAATATAACTACGATGGTAAATATCTGGTTTCAGCTACTGTTCGTAAAGATGCCTCTTCCCGTTTTGGTAGTGACAGCCGTTGGGGTACTTTCCCTTCTGCCTCTATCGGTTGGCGTATTTCGCAGGAATCATTTATGAAAAATGTGAATTTTGTAAACGATTTAAAACTGCGGGCAAGCTGGGGTAAATCTGGTAACAATAACATTGGCGACTACTCAGCAGTTCCTACTTTAAGCAGTACATATTATAGCTTTGGTGGCACAGTGGCTCCTGGTCAGGCTCCTGCAAGTATTCCTAACCCTGCCCTGGCATGGGAAACTTCTAATACCTACGACTTAGGTGTGGATGCGGCTTTATTGAACAACCGCATTAACATTACTGTTGATGCTTACCTGAAAAAGAATACTAATTTATTGTTGAACGTTCCGGTTCCTGGTGCAAGTGGTTTTACTTCTTTGTTACGTAATATCGGTGCGGTAGAAAATAAAGGTCTGGAGATTGGTATTAACACGAATAATCTGAAAAATACATCTGTTGTTCAGTGGACTACTCAAGCCAACATAGCATTTAACACCAACCATATTACAGCTTTAGGTCCTGATGGTGCAGCTATCAACGTCTCTTCCGGTTATAGCGGTAACCCTCCTTTCCTGTTGAAAAAAGGAGTGCCTATGTTTAGCTATTACCTGATTCAAACCGATGGCATTTTAACTGCCAAGGACATTGCAGATCCTAACGTAGCCAAACTGGCAGGACAGGAAGTAGGTGATACCAAATATGTGGATGCCAAGAAAGATGGTGTAATTGATGCCAATGACCGCGTTGTTGCCGGCAGACCTACTCCTAAATATACCTGGGGACTTACCAATACCCTGAAATACAAAAACTGGGATTTAAGTATACAGGCGTATGGTCAGCAAGGCGGTTCTGTTATGTCATGGTTAGGACGTGCTATTGATAACCCGGCCAATGGCAGAAACACTACATTAGGTGTATGGCGCGACAGATGGACTGAGAAGAATCAAAACTATAGTGCACCAAGAGGTAAAATAGGAACTAACTATACTATTCCTTATTTTACTACAGACTGGTTATATAAAACAGACTTTATAAGAATTCAAAACATTACATTGGGTTACAACTTAAAGAATGCTTTGAAAACAAGCGTGTTCTCTGCTGCCCGCGTATATGCTTCTGCTCAGAACTTTTTTGGACATGATAAATATAAGGGAGGTGTAAACCCCGAAGCGCAAAACACTAACACCAGTGGTAACGGTAGCTACCCGCTTCCGGGCGACTATGGTGCAATGCCTTTAAGCAAAACCATTACGCTGGGTGTAAACCTTACTTTTTAATTGAACCTGAAGTACACAAGTCATGAAAAAGATTATCAACATATCATTATGCGCAGCTTTGCTTGCTTTTGGCGCATGTAATAAAAAACTGGACCAGTCACCTGTTTCCAGTGTAACTACCGGAAACTATTACGCTAATGCCAATGATTTCCTTAGTGGTGTAAACAGTGTATATTCTAACTTAAACGCCTATCCTGATTACCAGTTATGGATGGGAGAGATGCGCTCGGATAATATAAGTGCTACTTCTGATGGTAACAGGGATTGGCAGGGTATCAATAATTTTTCACCTAACCTTACTACTACTGCGTTTATTGTAGGAGCATATAATAATGATTTTAACGGTATTTATAATGCTAACACGGTATTGAATGCTATTGCGGCTAAAGGTGCTAACATTGGTGATACCTCTTTACGTAATAGGTTTACAGCTGAGTGCCGGTTTTTAAGAGCTCTGTATTATTTTGATCTGCTTCGCTTTTACGGAAAACTACCTATTGTAGATTCTGCTACTACTTATACGGAAGCATTGAACATAGGAAGAAGCCCTGTAGCTGATGTATATAACTTAATCATTGGCGACCTGAACTATGCCGTAAGCAAGCTGCCTGCAACTTACACAGGAACCAATGTGGGCCGCGCTACTGTAGGTGCAGCTAAAACATTATTAGGCCTGGTATACTTAACCCGTTCGGGCCCAACCTACTCGGGTGTAGAAGGTCCAACCCTGGCCAGCGGTGAATATGACAAGGCTTTAGCTTTATTCAACGAGGTAATAGGTAGTGGTACTTATTCTTTCCTGCCGAGCTATCCTAATATCTTCTCTTATACCAATGAAAATAACAAGGAGGTGATTTTTGATGTACAATATGTAAGTGGCTACTCTACCAGCAGCACTACTTATGGTGGCGATTTTCCCAGCATGCTGGTGCCTCCTGCTTATTTCACTGGTTTAGGGTTAAGCGGTTATGGTAACGGTTATGGTACTTGTACTTTTAACATCCCTTACGATCTTACAGCTTCTTATAAAGCTTCCGGTGTTACCGATACAAGGGATACATTTAATATTCAGCGTCAATTTAAAGCGGCTACTACCGATGTAGTGTTCGATACTACCCGTCCGTTCATTAAAAAGTATATCAACATTTCTAAAATAGGAGCACGTTATACGGATTGGCCGATCAACTTTGTTGTAATGCGCTATACCGATGTGCTGATGATGAAGGCTGAGTGTATTTTACATGGCGCGGCCGGCACACAGGCTACGGTTGATTCTATTGTAAATGCGGTAAGGGCAAGAGCTGGCATCACAACACCTCTTTCCAATGTAACACTGGCGCAACTGATGGAAGAAAGAAGAAGAGAGTTTTTAGGAGAAGGACTCCGCTGGAATGACTTGGTAAGAGAAGGTATGGCAGTAACTACCATGAATGCATGGAGAACCAGCCAGGGACTTACGGGTAGTATTAATGAAGTAGTGCCTAACTATGTTATCTATCCTATTCCTCAAGCAGAGATATTGGTGAAATCTGGCTTGTATACACAAAATCCGGGTTACAATTAGTAGCACACACACAATCAAGTCAATATTAAAAAAGGCTTCCGGTTTTGTACCGGAAGCCTTTTTTATTGTTCACGCAGGTATTTGCGGATAAAGAAAGAGAGCAGTAATAAGGCTGTTCCGGCAATTAAACCGGTAAAAAACAGGAAACGGAATAATGCGGAATAAGCAAGAAGTGAACCGTGGATATCTGTTGCAATACCGCCAGTAGTATTTACACTGGCTATGTTAGCCAGTATGGAGGCAATGAATTCAGAGCCCGCTGTGGCCAAAAACCATGTACCCAACATAAAACCCACTATTTTAGGAACAGCCAGGCGTGTAACAGCAGAAAGGCCTACAGGAGAAATACATAACTCGCCACAGGTATGCAAAAAATAAGCGGCTACCAACCATAGCGGGCCAACCTGCCCCGCATGGCTTGCATAATGAATACCTAGTACCAGCGCGCCAAAACCTGTTCCTGCGAATATAATACCCATCCCAAACTTTATTGCGGCATTGGGTTCCCGCTTCTTTTTAATCAGCCACATCCATATTACTGCAAACAAGGGCGCCAGTAATACAATGAAAAAGCCGCTGAGGGATAAAAATTGCGATGCCTTTATCTCACCCCAGGCTGTATGCCTATTCACTACCCTGTCGGTGAACAGGTTCATAGAACTATAGCTTTGTTCAAATAATGCCCAAAATATAACGGAGAATAATATTAGCACCAGCAAAGAAGCCATCTGGCCTTTTTCCTGTGCATTGCATTGACGAATGATAAACCATAAAAGAAAAAGAACCACCACTAAAGCAGTTGTTGCCAGTAAACCACCCACTACCGCATGATACTGTACCAGTTGCCAGCAAACAAAAACACCTGTTGCTGAGCATAAGTATACCATCCATTCTTTACTGATGCCTGCAAAGGTTTTTTCACGTAGCAAAGCCGGGTTGGCGGGTTCTGCTTTGTTTTCTAAATGCTTTTTGCCCCATATAAACGTAATTAGCCCCAATAACATGCCTATGCCTGCTACTCCAAATCCATAGCGCCAGCCATATGTTTCACCTAGCCAGCCACATACCAATGTAGAGGAGAATGAACCAAGGTTAATGCCCATATAAAAAATGGTAAAGCCGGCATCACGGCGGGCATCGCCTTTTTCATACAGGCGGCCGGTAATAGCCGAAATATTGGGTTTTAAAAAGCCTACGCCCATAATGATTAACCCCATGGAAAAGTAAAAGGCTTGTATGGCCTGCTTGTCCTGCACCAGTTGCCCCGCTGCATTGTAATAAGCTTGTGTGCCTTCCATGGCCATACCTAAATGGCCCAGCACCAGTAATATAGCGCCAAAGGTTACTGCCTTGCGGTACCCCAGGTATTTATCTGCTATCAATCCGCCCAATATGGGTAAGGCATATACCAGTGTGGCATAGTTGCCTACAATTTGATTACCTGCTGTGTCGGAAAAGAAATGATACTTGGTTAAATAAAATATCAGCAATGCCTTCATACCGTAGAATGAAAAGCGCTCCCACATTTCAGTAAAAAAAAGAATAAATAATCCGCGGGGATGGCCCAGCAGCTGGTTAGTTTTGGTTTGCATAGTATTGAGTTATTTGCGTCTGGCCGGGTAAGGGATATTTTTACCATAATACACATCGCCTGGTACATGATGTCCTGCATATACACTTTCCAGTATGGCATACAAAGCGGGGTCGTAGCTTTTTAAATCGTCGGGTGTTTGTATGCGGGTGGTGTTATCGTAAAATTCATAATTGCTCCAGAACCACCATTGCGAACCTTCGGCCCAATATTCGGCAATGGTATTAATAGCATATTGGCCTTTGTATAATCCTTTTGCTAAAGCAGCTGCATAAGCAGCTTCAATGGCCCTGTTAAAAGCAGTGTCAAATGTTTGCAAAGCACCCATAATGTTATGACTGAACTCATGCACAGTAATATTCTCTCCATAATACCGGGTGCCAGGTATACCCAACAGGTTTTCTTCGGCACAGGAAGTTTGAATGCCGCCCATGCCACGTGCACGCTGGTTCCAGTATTGCTTGTCGGTCATGGAAGCAATGCCGCCGGGTTTATTGTAGTTATCACGTTCGCCAGGTGTTAAGCGTACATCGTCAATAGTTGGTTTTTTCCAATCCCTGCATTCTGGTAAATCTGTCTGCATTTCCGATTTGCCAATGATGCTCAGGCGCGCGTTTCCGGCAATCAGCACTTTTCTTACATCGGGCCTTTTCAATAACATATAATTGATAATGTCCCGGCCTACCAGCAAGGCTGCATCGGATACATTGCGTGATGATACTACCGGGATGCCATAAGCATCGGTGTACCTGGCGTAAAAAGTATCCAGGTGAAGACTGTCTGGCGGAACAGTGATAATGTATTGCTCAAATGTGCTGATAAGAGGTGGGTTGCCCGGGGGCTTTTGTGCATGGACAGAAATAATGCCTGCGCACAGGCAGCATGCTGATAATATTTTTTTCATACTCGAATACCTTAATAGCTATAAATGTATCTATTGCCGGGGTGAGGGAATGCGCCGCGATTAGCTTATCCTTATCGGAAATTAACTAAAGAGGGCGTATCCGCTTTATGGAATACGCCCTCTTTAGTTAATTATGATCGTTTTAATTATACTATATGTTCATCCTTTTTCATGGCTATCCGGTATAAAACAAAGGCCATTACCAGGAATAATAAAAAGCCAAGGACTGCATAGCCCTGCACACCCAACATATTGGTAAAGAAATGTTCGGTGCTAAGATGGGACAGGAATTCGCTGGCTTTTTCATTAGCGGTAAGAAATGCAATCAGTACCCCGGCAATAGCGCCACCTGCTACCAGGCCGGTAGCAAACAGGTTGCCTTTGCCAAGGTCTTCTTCACCTGCTTCTGTAGCCACAACCTCGCCCTTTTTCTTTTTGCGCCAGTCTACAATACCGCGTACTGCACCACCTACAAAAATAGGAAGGGTGGTACTTAGCGGAAGGTATACACCCACTGCAAAGCTCAGTGCCTGTATGCCGCACAATTCCATTACTATGGCAATAGCTGCGCCGGCCAATACAAACTGCCAATCAAGGTTAAACGACAAAATGCCTTTTACCAGTGTGGCCATCAGGGTGCCTTGCGGTGCGGGGAAGGCATCTGAACCAATGGCATGGTGTATGCCTTTGGCCAGCATGGCTTGTGAAGGCGTATCCAGTATTTTAATAGTAAAACCAATAGCAATAGAAGAAACAATAGCACCCGCAAACAGGGCTATCTGCTGGTATTTGGGCGTTGCGCCTACTATATAACCGGTTTTTAAATCCTGTGAAGTGGCTCCGGCATTGGCTGCGGCTATACAAATCATACCACCTACTACCAGGGCAAGCGGCTCAAATACTTTACCGGTCCAGCCTACTGCAATAAACACCAGGCAGGTGCCCATAATAGTGGCAATGGTCATACCACTGATAGGGTTATTGCTGCTGCCGATAAGGCCAACTATGCGGGAAGATACGGTAACGAAGAAAGCGCCAAACACCACTACCAGTATGCCAATGACCAGCTTACTAATGAGGGTATCGCCAGGTATTTGAGGTAATACGGCCATTAATGCAATCAATACCAGGCTGCCAATACCTACAATACGAATATCCAAGTCGCGTTCTGTTCTGATAGTGGTAGCTGCGTTGCCTTTATCCTGTTTAATAGAACCAATGCTGCCTTTAAAAGAAGAAACAATGGTGGGCAATGTTTTAAACAGGGTAATAAAACCACCTGCTGCTACTGCACCGGCACCTATCTGGCGTACATAAGCACGGTAGATAGCGTCTGACCAATCGCCAAAAGAATGGGTAAGCGGGTTCCAGTCGCCTGGTCCGCCAGCTGTTTGCAGGTTGGATAAATAACCCAGCTTCACCAATTGTGCAGCAACGGTATCACCCGGCACCACGGTTGCCAGTAAAGGAATAAATACAAACCAGCTTAATACGCTACCTGCCACCAGGATACCGGATATGCGTAAGCCAATGATATAGCCTACACCCAGGTATTCGGGAGTTATTTCGCTGCTTAACCGGGCAGAAGGTAAAAACTTATTGGTTTGTGCAGTAATGAAAGAAGGCACGTCGGCAATTACACGCAATACCTTTTGAAAAAAAGCATAGATAAAAGCAAAGCCCAGGCCCATAAAGGCGGTTTGCGCCACATTGCCCCCTTTTTCACCGGCCTTTAATACGCTGGCGCAGGCAGTTCCTTCGGGATAAGGCAGGTTGCCATGCTCTTTTACTATAAGTGACCTGCGTAAGGGTATCATCATTAAAGTACCCAGTATGCCGCCGAATATGGCCAGCGTTAAAATAGTCATGTAGTTAAAAAAAGAGGCACTGGCCGGGTCGGTTAAAAACAAAAAGCCGGGCAGGGTAAACACTACACCCGATGCAATGCTTTCGCCTGCCGAGCCGCCTGTTTGTATAATGTTGTTTTCGAGAATAGTCGTTTTCAATAACCGGCGGCCCAGGGTGATGGCTATTACGGCAATGGGGATAGATGCCGAAACGGTAAGCCCGGCTTTTAACGCCAGGTATACGTTGGCTGCCCCGAATATGATACCGAAAAGGCAACCCATTACGATTGCCTTTACAGTAAGCTCTTTCATATTTGTTTCGGGTGAAACAAATGGCTGGAAGGTCTTTGGTTTATCCTGCATAATGTGTTTTGATATTTCTAAAAGTAGTAAAATAAAACAGGCGATGCAACTGCATCGCCTGTTTACTATGTCGTGAGACGCTTATTTAACGCCGTGCATCATTTTGCTTAGTTTGCCTGAAATAGCGAATAATAATACAGAAGCAACACCTGCCAGTATTACAAACACCATAAAGAACTCATACAGGTTATGGATAGTAAAACCTGCAAAGCTGGGATAAGTGGTAGCTATCTTTTCTTTGGTAAGTATAGCCAATTGCTGGGCTGTAGCGGTAATCTTACCGTCTAATACACCCTGCAGGTCAATGCCTTGTTTAGAAGCTGCTTCAAACTTATCTCCTGTAGGAGGCAGGATAGCACCCAGGGTACCAGCCAGTGCATAACCGGCAGCGTTACCAATAAACCATACACCCATTAATAAAGAAGAGAAACGTTTAGGTGCCAGTTTAGCTACCAGGGATAAACCGATAGGTGATAAACAAAGCTCGCCCAGGGTATGGAACAGGTACATAATAATTAACCAGATTACACCCACCTTGCCAGAGTTGCCGATGCTTTTTACCTGGAAGGCAATGATCAGGTAACCTATAGCCAACAGCATTAAACCGTAAGATTGTTTGGTGGTAGAACCGGGTTCCCTGTTTTTCTTTTGCAGGCTTAACCACAATGCACTGAAAGGAAGTGCAAAGGCTATTACGAAAATAGAGTTGGCATTTTGTACAAAAGAAGGAGGCATATTCCAGCCCAGTAAGTTCAGGTCAGTTTGTTTATCGGCAATGAAAGTAAGAGAAGAACCAGCCTGTTCAAAAGCACTCCAGAAGAAGATAACGAAGAATGCTACGGTATAAATAACCAGGATACGGTCTCTTTCTACTTTGGTGATAGATTTATCGGTCAGAATCAACACCGCAAGGCTAATACCTGCAGCGTAAATAAATGGATATACCCACGATTTAATCGGGTTAGGATCGATAGACAGAAAGTGAATGCCAAAGAACAGGGCAATCATTAAAAATACCACGCCCAGAATAGCTTTCTGGCTAAAGTGTGCTTTTTCTGCTTCGTCAGATTCTTCTACTGCTTTAACGGTGGTAAAATCTGGCTTGATGCCCACTGGGGTACCATCAGGTTTTACTACATATTTATTTTTCAGCATAAAGAACAGAATGGTGCCTAGCAGCATTGCTGCACCGGCAGCCAGGAATCCCCATTTGAATGCTTCTACCACACGTACTTCACCCACTTTTACGTCGCCCAGTACCGGACAAATGGTCATACCCAGCATAGCGCCTACGTTAATGCCCATGTAAAAAATAGTGAAAGCGGAATCCAGACGTGTATCTCCCTTTGGATACAACTGCCCCACCATAGAAGAAATGTTAGGCTTAAAGAAGCCGTTACCAATGATGATAACGAACAAGGCAGCCCACATTAAGCTGGTGGCTGTTCCCACACTACTGGAATACATACTGCCGCTGGCAAATAATAACAGCTGGCCCAGGGCCATAATAGTACCACCCAGTACAATACAGTTTCTGTTACCTAAAAAACGGTCGCTGATAAAACCACCGAGCATAGGAGTGAGGTAAGAAAGACCCAGAAAACCACCATAAATAATAGCAGCATCTTTGTCACTAAATGCAAGGGCGTTCACTAAAAAAAGGCTAAGTAAGGCGCGCATGCCGTAGAAGTTGAAGCGTTCCCACATTTCGGTGGTGAACAGAACGGCTAAACCTTTAGGATGCCCTTTTGAGGGCGCAGTTTGGTTCATAAAAGCATAATTTTTAATACAAATGGGAGTACTCTGCCCGTTAGGCGGCCGAAAATAATGTATAAAATTTAAAATCAGGTCAAAATGCTGCCGGGCGTTAGTAATGATCTGGGATACACGCCGATTTTAACAAAAAATGGAGCAGAAAAGGAAAAAATCGCCTGTTTGGCGGCATATATCCCGAAAAATGATAAAAAAGGGAGAGAAAAACGAGAAAAAGCAACTACAACTTATAATTCCTGCTTTCGACCGGCATTTAAATGATACTTTCGCCGCAGTTTCAATTTTACGTATATGAATATCCTGATTATAGGCTCCGGGGGCAGGGAACATGCGTTTGCCTGGAAATTGCAGCAAAGCACACTATGTGGTCAATTATTTATTGCACCGGGTAACGCCGGCACATCAGAACACGGCACCAATGTAAATATTGGCGTGAACGATTTTGAAGCGCAAAAGCAATTTTGCCTGGATAATAATATAGCGCTGGTGGTAGTTGGTCCTGAAGAGCCGTTGGTAAAAGGCATATACGATTTCTTTAAAAAAGACCCGGCTTTACAACATATTAAAGTATTTGGCCCATCGGCCGAAGGCGCGCAGCTGGAAGGCAGCAAAGCTTTTTCCAAAAAGTTTATGCAACGCCACAACGTTCCTACAGCGGCGTATGCTGAATTTACTGCTGATAACCTGGAAGAAGGTAAAGCATATCTGAAACAACACTCTTTACCTGTGGTATTAAAGGCAGATGGCCTGGCTGCCGGTAAAGGCGTGGTAATTGCCACCACACACGAAGAAGCGCTGGCTACTTTTGACGAAATGATTGTGCACAAGCAGTTTGGCGAAGCGTCGGCCAAAGTGGTAGTGGAAGAGTTTTTACAGGGGATAGAAGTAAGTGTGTTTGTGGTAACAGACGGTGCTGACTATAAAATAATAGGCCACGCCAAAGATTACAAGCGTATTGGCGAAGGCGATACTGGTTTAAACACCGGTGGTATGGGCTGTGTAAGTCCGGTGCCGTTTATGGATGCTGCTTTTATGCAAAAAGTAGAAGAGCGCATTATTAAACCCACTGTGCAGGGCCTGCATAAAGAAAACATTGACTACACCGGCTTTATTTTCTTTGGTTTAATGAATACGAATGGTGAGCCTTTTGTGATAGAGTACAACAGCCGTATGGGCGATCCGGAAACAGAAGTGGTGCTGCCCCGTTTAAAAAACGACCTGGTAGAACTGTTGCTGGCGGCGCATAACCATACTTTGCATAATATTAACATTGAGGCGGATGCCCGCAGTTGCAGTACTGTAGTGGCTGTTAGCGGCGGCTACCCCGGCGATTACGAAAAAGGCAAGCTTATTGTAATAGCCAACGATAAATTACCAGCCAATACCATTATCTTCCATGCAGGCACCAAACAAACTGCTGAAGGAGTGGTTACCAATGGCGGCCGCGTACTGGCAGTAAGTTCTTATAGCGATAGCATTGTACAGGCTGCTAACCAGTCGCGCAAAGCACTGGAGCAGGTACAATTTGAAGGAATGTTCTTTCGCAGGGATATTGGTTACGAATTTGAATAATGAAAAAGGCAGGAATAAGAAAAAAAGCATGCCCCTTAACAAAGGGTTGAAGCTCACTTTGTAACCTGCCAGGTATTTATATTTGTGTAATATGATGAAAACAGCTTACCTGGTTATTGCTTGTCTTTTTGGATTCTCTGTTTTTGCACAGGAAGGCGATTTTAAGCGCGACCTGGATAAAGCCAAGGAAGAGATGAAAAGAAACGGCGACGATGAACTGCCCGATTACAACAGGGCGGGACGTTTGCTGGAATCAGCTATATCTAAAAATGCCAACAGCGCAGAAGCCTGGTATTTTTACGGGTACGCTATTGACAAACTGAACTCGCAGGAAGGGGAAGGCATGATTAAAGTGCAGGTAGGGCTAACCACCAAGGCCAGCGAAGCTTTCGAAAAAGCTGTTACACTTAGCAATGACGTTTATACAGGTGAACTGATGCTGTTAGATCCGCATACCAAAATTTTAACGGTATGGGGTTCACAGGCCATCCGGTACGCTTATGATAATAAAAATGATTCAGCCGTTTGGAGCCTGGAACAGGCTGCCACGCGGGGCGGAATTGACCGCACGGTACTTACCTATTTCAGACAGGTGCTGGAAGAATGTGGCAAAGGCGCTTACTTATTTACCAATGGCGATTTGTACCTGTATTACCTGTACTACCTGCAAACGGTAGAAAAATACCGTACCGATGTTATTTGTGTGGATATAAACCTGCTAAACACACGCTGGTATCCCCGTTGGCTAGTGAAAAGAAGGCTGATTCCAACATCCTATTCGCCTGCCGATCTGGAAAAGCTGGACATTATGCGCTGGGATGTAAAACAGGTAAACATTCGCAACAACAACAGTAATATTGCGGATACGGGCATCAGCTGGAAATTGTGGCCTAGCTACGGTAAGAAGTATTTATTGCGTTCTGATAGAATTCTGCTGGACGTGCTACAGCAAAATGCCTTTACTAAAGAAGTGAATTTTCCGGGTGATGTGCCTAACACCATGTCTCTGTTTCTGGAAAAATATCTGAGGGTACAGGGGCTTACGAATAAACTATCAACAGATACAACAGAAATAAATATTTCTGTACTAATTTCAAGACTTAAGAAACTAAGGTACTTGTCTGCTACTTCAAGGGGGTATTTGAACAACAGGGATAATATCCAGGTATTGAATAACTACAGGTTTACTTATACAACAGCCGTCAGCATTGCATCACAGCAAAATAAAAACGCAGTGGCAGCAGAGCTGATGGAGTCAGTAGAACACAAATATCCCGAAACAGCATTGCCGTTTTTCGACCCTGGAACCAAAGAGTGGTTTGAAAGGTTTAGAAAAAAGGTAGAAGGAAATGCTAAAATGGAATAATATTTTCTGTGTTCGTTTATTTCAATCAATTTTGCAGGCATTAATCACACACGGAACACTTTTGAGCAATGGGAATGTTTAACTTTTTTACGCAAGAGATTGCTATGGATTTGGGGACTGCTAATACCCTGATCATACATAATGAAGAGATTGTGGTAAATGAGCCTTCTATTGTAGCGCTTAACCGGAATAATCCGAAAGAAGTGCTGGCAGTAGGGAAGAAGGCTTTGATGATGCACGAAAAGACCCATGAGAGTATCCGTACGGTTCGCCCTTTAAAAGACGGTGTAATTGCCGACTTTAACGCGGCCGAGCTGATGATACGGGAGATGATCAAAATGATCTATCCTAAAAAACCCTTATTTCCGCCCAGCTGGCGCATGATGATATGTATTCCTTCCAGCATTACCGAAGTAGAAAAGCGTGCAGTGCGTGATAGCGCAGAGCAGGCCGGAGCTAAAGAAGTATATCTGATACACGAGCCTATGGCAGCTGCCCTGGGTATTGGTATAGATGTGGAAGAACCCGTAGGTAACATGATTATTGATATTGGTGGTGGTACTACCGGTATTACGGTTATTGCGCTTGCAGGTATCGTGTGTGACCAGAGCATTCGTATTGCGGGGGATGAATTTACTTCAGACATTATGGAAGCGCTGCGTCGTTACCATAGCTTACTGATCGGTGAAAGAACAGCCGAACAAATCAAAATTCAGATTGGTGCGGCAATGAAAGACCTGGAGAATGCTCCGGACGATTTACCCGTAAACGGTCGTGACCTGGTAACCGGTATTCCTAAACAAATTATGGTAAGCTACCAGGAAGTAGCAGAAGCACTGGATAAAAGCATCTTTAAAATAGAAGAAGCTATTCTGAAGGCGCTGGAAACAACGCCGCCCGAACTGGCTGCCGATATTTACCGTCGTGGTTTATACTTAACAGGTGGTGGTGCTTTATTAAGAGGATTAGACAAACGTTTAAGCCAGAAAATTAAGTTACCGGTACATATTGCTGACGATCCATTAAAAAGCGTGGTACGTGGTACCGGAATTGCTTTGAAAAACTATCAGCGTTTTCCGTTTATCATGAGATAACCCCGTTTGCCGCATGCGCAACATCATACTGTTTATCAGGCGCTTTTTTATATTGGTAGTATTTTTTGTACTCCAGGGCATTTGCATAGCTATACTGGTGAAGTACAATAAAACCTACGAGGCTGTTTTTGCTAACTCTGCGCTGGAAGTAACCGGCAGGGTAGATAACCAGTACAATAAAGTGGAGTACTTCTTTCATTTAAAGGAAACCAACAAACAGCTGGCAGAAGAAAATGCCCGGCTGCGTAATATGCTGGCCAGTAATTATATTGGCCCCGAAACCAGCGTACTACACCAGTTGGACACTACTTTCAGAGATACGGTAGGCCGGGTACGCATGTTTACCTGGTTACCGGCCAAAGTAGTAAACAACTCTTTTGCAGAGGAAAACAACTATTTAACACTACAACGTGGCAGCAACCAGGGTGTAGTAAAGGATATGGCTGTAACCGGCCCGGATGGAATTGTGGGTAAAGTGGTAATGGTAAGTGGTAACTACTGCCGGGTAATGAGTTTATTGAACCGTAACAGTAAAGTAAGTGCTATGCTGAAAAAAGAACTGTACACGGGTGCGGTAGACTGGGACGGTGCAGATCCACGCTTTATCACTTTGCGCAATATTCCTAAAAGTGCCAAGGTGTTAAAAGGAGATACAGTTTTAACCAGTAATTTATCGGGTAACTATCCTCCCGGACTGGTAATTGGTACTATTGACCAGGTACAGGCAGAGCAGGCCAGTAACTTTTACACACTAAGAATAAAAACCGCTACAAACTTCTTCAATCTGCAATACGCATACCTGATACAAAACGAACAATGGCAGGAACAAAGGGCACTGGAGGCTCAAACTACTAAATAAGAGCGATGAGTACACTTGTAAAAAATATTATCCGCTTTATCCTGTTCTTGCTGGTTCAGTCACTTGTGTTAGACAAGGTGCCACCTTTGCATCAGTTTGTAAAACCTTATTTGTATTTCCTGTATATATTATGGCTGCCCTTTAATACACCCAGGGTGGGGTTAATGTTGCTGTCGTTTCTGTTCGGTTTGTGTATGGATTACTTATCCGGCACACCCGGTTTGCATGCGGCTCCCTGTGTGCTAATTGCTTACCTGCGTCCGTTTTTGCTGAACGTATTAATGCCACAGGAGAAAACAGAATTGTCTTATGGCGAACCTGGAATAGCCAGCATAGGCTTTGCTCCTTATAGCGTATATGTAGTACTCCTCACCTTTATACACCATGCTTACCTTATTCTGATAGAATGGCTTCAGTTTGGAAATTTCCTGTTTTTTGTAGGTAAAGTAGCGGCCACCACTGCTATCAGCCTGCTGATGATTTTTGTAACAGAGGTACTTTTTTATCGCAAATCGCGTTATCGCACAAATGCTGCATAATACTTTTTGTACTGCATGGTAAATGAATATTTTTGTGTATTCTCTCAAATCCCTTAATTATTCTATTATCCAATGTCGGTATATAACCAGTCCCGTAACCGGGTCGTTCAGGTAATATTTATCGTAGTATTTCTTGTTATTATAGGTCAGCTTTTGCACCTGCAGCTTATTTCTGATGAATATGAGCAGGATGCCATTAACAATGCCCGCTATCGTAAAGTAGTGTATCCCGATCGTGGCATTATTTACGACCGCAAGCGAAAACCCATCCTGGAAAACACCATCATGTACGACCTGATGGTTACGCCCGGTGAAATAAAGGGAACAGACACCGCTGCTTTTTGCCGCATTCTGGGCATTGATACTTCCGAATTTAAAAAGCGCATCCTGGCTGCTATTATTAAAAACACCTCTTACAAACCCAGCATATTTGAACCGGTGCTTACTCCCGAGCTATTTGCGCGGTTAAATGAAGATATGTACCGCTTCAACGGCTTTGTGTTGCAGGAACGGCCCGTGCGCAGTTACCCTCATAGTGTGGCAGCAAACCTGCTGGGCTATATTGGAGAAGTGGATACCAGCTTTTTAAAAAGGCATACAGGCGAAGGGTACGAAATGGGCGACTTTGCCGGTTTATCAGGTTTGGAAAGAGTGTATGAAAAAGTGCTGATGGGCCAGCGGGGTATTAAATATTTTATCCGCGACAACAAAAGCCGTATCCAGGGAGCTTTTGAAAACGGCCGTTTTGATAGTTCTGCTATTGCAGGACGTAGTCTGTACACCTCACTGGATGTGGAAATGCAGGAACTTGCCGAGAAGCTGCTGAAAAATAAAATAGGCAGTGTGGTTGCCATCAACGTAAAAACCGGGGGCATTTTAACTATGGCTTCCGGTCCTTCTTTCGATCCCAACCTGCTTACCGGGGCTTTGCGCCGTAAAAACTTTGGCCGTCTTTTGCTGGATACTGCACGGCCTTTATTAAACAGGGCTATTAAGGGACAATATCCGCCCGGCTCCACTTTTAAACCTCTGGGAGCATTGGTGGCACTGGACGAACATTTGATTACTCCTGATTATGGTTATAACTGTGGTGGCGCTTATATATCCTGTGGCAAACCTGTAAAATGTGAACACTCGGGTGGCGGGCATGCGGATAACCTGCGCAGAGCGCTGGCCGCTTCCTGTAATAGTTATTTTTCACAGGTGTTTCGCCTGGCTATTGACAACCCCGGCATGCATAACGCACAAGAAGGCTACCTGAAATGGAAAGAGTATATGAACAGCTTTGGGTTAGGTGTGAAGCTTGGGGTTGATTTACCGAGTGAAGACGGTGGAAATATTCCTGACACTTCCCGCTATAACCGCGACTTTTTAACGTCGCGCTGGAACAGCTGTAATATTCTTACCTTGGGAATAGGGCAGGACAGAATGCTGGCTACGCCACTGCAATTGGCTAACATGAGTTGTATCATTGCGAACAAAGGCTATTACTTTACACCTCATCTGGTTGACAGTATTGAAAATGAAACAGAGAAGGATGAACAATTAATTAAAAAGTACCGGGTTAAGCACAAGGTTACCAATATCAGTGATGAAGTGTATGAAGCGGTGCATCTGGGGATGGAAGACGTGACTGTATATGGAACAGCTGCCGCTATTAAAGTACCTGGTGTAAATTATTGTGCAAAAACCGGTACCGCTCAAAACCCGCATGGTGCTAACCATTCTATTTTTGTATGCTTTGCACCTAAAGAAAATCCGCGTATTGCGGTGGCTGTGGTGGTAGAAAATGCTGGCTATGGTAGCACCTGGGCTGGTCCGATAGCAGGTTTTATGATGGAGAAATACCTGAATGATACCATTGCTAAAGACCGTTTATCAGAAGTGGAACGAATTTCGAATGCAGATCTGGTGCCGGGAGCTATTAAAAACTGGTACAAGGCAAAAGAAGCTGCGAGCATTGCCAAAGCGGCTGAAGTAGAAGAAACTACGGCTGCTGCTTTTGAAGGCAGTGGAGAGGACAAAAAGCCTGCTGTGGAAACCGAGACGGGAAAGAAAGAGAAGGAAAAGGATGCAGCTAAAAAAAGCGAGCCTGCTGTGGCAACTGAGGACAAAAAAAGTAAAAAGAATAACCGTAAATAAATGAGCAACAATAACGGTATTAATATATCGAAGGGTATTGACTGGTGGATAGTGCTATTGTATGCTGTGCTGGTAAGTATTGGCATACTTTGCATTTTTATGGTGGAGTACAGAAGTGGGGTAAGCTGGTTATCTTCTTTGTTTACCGGTAAAACCAATTATAGCAAACAAATATGGTTTGCGGGGTTGTGTGTAGTGGTGGCTACGTTTATACTATTAAGTGATAGCAAACTCTATACGGCCTTTGCCAACCTGCTATATGTGTTTGGTATATTTCTGATGCTGCTCACCTTTGTGCTGGGTAAAAATATTAACGGTAGTAAAAGCTGGATTCCGTTAGGTGGTGGTTTTAACCTGCAACCGGCAGAGCTATGTAAAATTTTTGCTGCGCTTGCCCTGGCCAAGTACATATCGCGGCAGGATACTGATTTTTCCAGGCCTACTTCGCAGTTAATAGCAGCTGCTATTGCACTGGCACCTGCCATGCTTTCCATCCTGCAAAACGAAACAGGGTTGGCACTGGTATATTCCTCTTTTTTTATAGTAATGTTCAGGGAGGGCTTACCTTCCTGGATTTTGATAGTAGGCTTTTCGTTTGGAACCCTGGTAGTGGCAACGTTAATTATGGAGCCGAACCTGCTGGCTATTATATTAACAGGTATTGCGGCATTGACTATTTACATTCTGCGCAGACAAATTAAGCGCAACAAAGGCATGCTGGTGTTTGTAATTGCCATCTGGGCTTTTTGTGTAGGCATACAGCGCTTTGCGGTACCTTATATCTTTAATAACGTATTTCACTGTTACCAGTCGCAACGTATTTACAGCATGGTGGGTAAAGATTACGATTGTGGGTTAAACAGGAGCGCACGTAATGGAGCTGCCAATGACAAACCAGTAAAGAAGCCGGATGACTACAACGTGCGCCAGAGTAAAATAGCAATAGGTTCAGGTGGCATTTTAGGCCGGGGCTTTTTAAAAGGCACCCAAACGCGCGGCAAGTATGTGCCGGAGCAGCATACCGACTTTATTTTTACTTCCCTGGGCGAGGCCTTTGGCTTTACCGGATGCCTTGTTTTTCTGGGTATTTATTTATTCCTGCTGTTACGGATTGTGCGACTGGCTGAGCGACAGCGAAGTACATTTAGCCGGGTATATGCTTATAGTGTGGCAAGTATATTGTTTTTACATATTGCCATTAATGTGTGTATGACCATTGGTTTGTTTCCCATTATTGGTATTCCCTTGCCGTTAATCAGTTACGGCGGCTCAAGCCTGTTAACGTTTACCATTCTTATTTTTATTATGATAAGGCTGGATGCTGATAAGCACATGGTATTGCGTTAAAAGCCGGGAGTTGGTATTTACTACTTTTGCACTTTGAATATTAGAGCTATGAAGATTATTCCGTTATCAGAAGGGGAGTTTACGATAGATAAAACCAAAGTGTTTATACCGTTCAACTCAGAGGTCGACGATTTGCAAAGCAGACCGATAGGCAGCTTGCTGGTAGAAGTTCAGCCTTTTGTGGTGGTTACTTCTAAAGATGTGTTGTTACTGGATGCCGGGCTGGGCTTTAGCCGCGATGGCGAATTACAGCTGGTAAGCAATCTGAAAAAGAATGGCATTGAGCCGGAGCAGGTGACCAAAGTGCTGATGTCGCACCTGCATAAAGACCATGCTGGTGGTGTTAGTTATAAAGATAAACTGGGGCACTACCATTTAACCTTTCCCAATGCGGTGTATTACGTACAGGAAAAAGAACTGGAGTTTGCTTTTGAAACCGGCTTCCCTTCTTTTATGCCGGAAGAGCTGGAAGAGTTACAAAACAACAGCCGGGTAACCTTGCTGAATGGAGATGGGGATATTGATGGTTATATCCGTTATCATGTAACCGGCGGTCATAGCCCTTTTCACCAGGTATATTGGATTGAGGAGGAAGGAGAAACCATATTCTTTGGTGCAGATGATGCCCCACAGCTGTCGCAGATGAAAAGCCGTTTTGTAGCCAAATACGATTATGACGGTAAGAAATGTATGGAACTGCGCAAACAATGGTGGGAAGAAGGGCATGAAAATAATTGGACATTCCTGTTTTATCATGATGTAAAAGCGCCGGTATATAAAGCACAAAAGGGGGCTGCATTATAAAAACAGATCGGCCCTGGAAAGAGCTGACTGTATTACTACTAACCTATGAAAATTTGCTTATTGATAGCGGTTGGCCTGCTGACGGGCTTTTTTGCGGTTTTCCAGTTCTTTCCGTAGCATTTCCCGAAAGCTTCTTTCAACAGTAAAAGTTCTGTTTACCCGGCCGTCATCTGCCAGAATTTTTTTAAACTCTACCCTGTATTTCTTTCTAACCTGTAATATGGTTTCTTCAAAAAGGATTTCATCATCTACCTCGTCATGCGATTTACGCACTTGTTTCAGTTCATCTATATAGACATTGTATACCGGCCAGAATTTTTGAGATTCCTGTGGGGTAAGGTTTAACTGGCGTGTAATAAAAGCAATGCGAATCGCTTCGGTTTTATTAACCTTGCCAGGTTGTGCGGTGCCGAAAAAAACTGAGAGAAGGAAGAGTGATATAAAAAGGAGTTTTTTTGTCATCTTTTATCAAAGTTTATATCCCCTTTCCTGCACTTTCGCCGGGTTCGCTGTTTTCCTGTAGATACCGGCTTATTTCTTCTTCACTAATTCCCTTTATAACACGCTGGATATCTGGAGAAACGCCCCCTGCGTTAGGAATAACATCGCTATTGGAAGGATGAGCACTAAGATAATTAACTATTTCATCTTCAGTAAGAACGGATACTGCTTTCTTTACATCAACAGACTTATTCTCTTTTTCCAGGCCGTTTTTCCCGGAAAAGCTGCTGAAGTTATCGCTGAACATAAAAGCAGTAATGGCCATAATTGCAATAAGGGCGGCAGCTGTTGCATACGACAACAGTTTATGCACCCTGGTTGATACGGGTATTACTTTCGCTTTTTGGTTTGTTACAGCGCTTGTGGTGGCAACAGGTGTGGTTATTTGTGAAAAATACCCTTCAGGTATAGAATAGGGATTATGTTTAGGAATGCCGGATAGTAGTGGGGAAATTTCCCGCAACTCCTGCAACACCTCGTTCTCTGCCGCTACAGCAGGCATGGTGTCTGCTTGTTGGTGTATAGCGGCCACAATAGTAGTGGAAAGCGTATCAAAATAACCAGTAGGTGCCTGGTAGGGATTACGGCGTATTTGCTCATTGGCAAGGTATAAGTGCGCTAAAATATGTTCCGGTAAGGTGTTAAAATACCCTTCCGGAATACTGTATGCATGCTTGCCCTTCGCCTCGTTCAATATGTCACTATTATGCTCAGTCATGTCCCTATTTAGACTTTCCTACGCCAAACTGGTTTAATTATTCTTGATAAACTCCTCTATTTTTTTAACTGCATGGTGGTAGCTGGCTTTTAAAGCACCTTCACTGGTGCCCAGCACCCTGCTCATTTCTTCATAGGGCATTTCATCGTAGTAACGCAGGTTAAATACAATTCTTTGCTTTTCAGGAAGTTGTTGCATGGCCACCTGTAGTTTCCATTCCAGTTTATTGCTATCGAAGTATCTGTCTGCCTTTATCTTATTGCTGAGGTTGCTCTCTACATCACTTAAACTTACTGCAGTACGCTTTTTCTGGGCTTCCAGGAACGTGAGGGATTCGTTGGTGGCAATACGGTATAACCACGTATAAAGCTGGCTTTCTTCCCGGAAATTATCCAGGGCGTTCCACACCTTAATAAACATATTCTGCAGCACATCATTGGCATCATCATGGTCTACCACCATACGGCGTATATACCAGTACAGTTTCTCCTGATACTTTTTGATGATAGCCGTAAATGCTTTCTCCCTGGAGTCAGGTTGCCTGAACAAATGAATAAGTTCCTTATCGTCGGGGTGCATGCAGGAAACTTGTTTATGAATTATTACATACCAAAAATAAGTCCCGCCTATATTGCGGGACTTATTCTTAAAACGTTTTAACGTTTTGTTGGTTATTTGCGGCTGATGGCCCTTTCTGCTGCGGCAACAATATCCGGAGTATCTAAGCCGTATTTTGCCAGCAGATCGGTTGGTTTACCGCTTTCGCCAAATGTATCTTTTGTACCAACGTATTCAATAGGAATAGGCAGGTGTTTAGCTGCTACATGTGCAATGCTATCGCCCAAACCGCCTAAAATATTATGCTCTTCACAGGTAACAGCACAACGGGTTTTGGTAATAGATTTCAGAATCGCTTCTTCATCCAATGGTTTAATAGTATGAATATTGATCAGTTCAACGCTATAACCTTTTTCTTCGAGGATACGGCCAGCTTCAATGGCTTTCCATACCAGGTGGCCACAGGCAAAAATGCTGATGTCAGCACCTTCGTTCAACACCTGGGCTTTACCAATTACAAAGTCGCTGCCATCTTCTTTAGTGAAGTTGGGCCATTTGGGACGGCCAAAACGCAGATAAACCGGTCCTTCGTAAGAAGCAATGGCTTTAGTAGCCGCTTTGGTTTGGTTAAAATCGCAAGGCACAATAACGGTCATGCCTGGCAGCATTTTCATCATACCAATATCTTCCAGTATCTGGTGGGTAGCACCATCTTCACCCAGGGTTAAACCTGCGTGGCTGGCACATATTTTTACGTTCTTGCCACTGTAGGCAACACTCTGGCGAATCTGGTCGTATACACGGCCGGTGCTGAAGTTGGCAAAAGTGGTTGTGTAAGGTATTTTACCTCCAATAGTTAAACCGGCGGCAATACCAATCATATTGGCTTCTGCAATACCGCACTGCACATATCTTTCAGGAAATTCTTTAATAAAGGGTCCAATTTTCATAGATCCGGCCAGGTCGGCTGTCAGTACTACTACATTGGAATTAGCTTTGCCTATTTCATAAATGCCTTCGCCAAAGCCACCTCTGGTTTCCTTTTCGTTTTGTACCTGAATATCCTTAACCATTATCGTTGTATTATTTGTTGAACAAATGTAAATGCTAGAATTTAATTGAGGGCAGGATTTTGCTTTTTCATTAAAGCTTCATCTTGTTTCACTTTCAGTTCCCATTTCCAGGCGGTATCCATCATTTCGTCCAGCCCGTATTTAATTTCCCATTTCAGGGTATCTACCGCATGGGCGTTGTTGGCATAAATAGCCACCACATCACCTGCACGCCGTGGGCCTACTTTGTAGTTCAGTTTCTGGCCGCTTACTTTTTCAAATGAGTTGATAGCTTCCAGTACGGTTACACCATTGCCGGTTCCCAGGTTAAACACCTCGCATTTGCTGGCGTTCTTTTTATCCAGTAAATATTGTACTGCCAGGGTGTGCGCATGGGCGATATCGCAAACATGAATAAAGTCACGCATACAGCTACCATCGCGGGTGTCATAATCGCTGCCAAACACCGTCATCTGTGGCAGTTTGCCAATAGCGGTTTGCGTAATTACAGGCACCAGGTTTTGGGGTTTGCCTAAAGGCAGTTCTCCAATAAACGTAGTAGGGTGGGCGCCTACGGGGTTAAAATAACGCAGTAAAATAGAATTGTAACCATAAGCACGGGAGTATTCTTCTATAATCTGCTCACCCATTTGTTTAGTGGCACCATAGGGCGATTCTGCTTTTTTGGTAGGCGACTTTTCTGTAACCGGTATTACATCGGGGTTGCCATATACCGTGCAGGAAGAAGAGAATACGAAATTGTCAATCTTGAATTCTTTGGTGCATTTAAGCAGGTTAATTAAACCAAAGAGGTTGTTTTCGAAGTAATCTAATGGTACTTCCACCGATTCGCCTACGGCTTTATATGCTGCAAAATGAATAACGCCGGCGATATCAGGGTTTTCCTGAAATACTGCCAGCGTTTCATCAAAATTCTTTAAGTCTACTTTGTAATTCTTCAGCTTTTTACCGGTGATTTTCTCAATACCGTCTAACAGGTAAGTGGTAGAACGCGAGTTGTCATCGATGGATACTACATCAAAGCCGTTTTCAATTAAGTCAACTACGGTGTGCGAACCAATAAATCCACATCCGCCGGTTACAAGGATTTTAGACATGTGTTTGCGTGCTTGTTATAGTACGCAAAATACACATAAACTTATTTAAACAGCACAAGAATATAGTAAGCGATAGCTGCAAATATGGCACTAACAGGAATGGTTAGTACCCATGCCCATACCAGGTTAATGGTTACCCCCCAACGTACAGCGCTTAACCTTTTGGTTGCACCTACGCCGATAATGGAACCGGTAATGGTATGTGTAGTTGACACTGGTATTTTAAAGTGCTCAGTTAAAAACAGGGTAATAGCGCCTGCTGTTTCGGCAGCTACTCCTTCTAACGGAGTTACTTTGGTAATACGTGTACCCATGGTTTTGACAATTTTCCAGCCACCGCTCATAGTACCCAGGCCTATGGCCACAAAGCACATGATAGGTACCCAATCGGGAATATGCCCCAGATCGGGAATGTAGTGACTGGCCACCATAGCTGCGCCAATAATACCCATTACCTTTTGTGCATCGTTACTGCCATGCCCCAGGCTAAACAGGCCGGATGAAACCAGCTGCAGCCTTTTAAACCATTTTTCGGTTTTGTAGGGATTACCTCTTTTACAGAGGTGCACTATTATAATAGTAATGATAAAGGCTATGATCATACCTATTAAGGGAGCTGCAAAAATGAACAGGATGATAGGAATAACCTTGGCAGCTACTACTACGCCCAATGTTTTGTAACGGGCTACTGCTGCACCTATCAGGCCACCTATCAGCGCATGTGACGAGCTGGAAGGAATACCAAACCACCAGGTGATCAGGTTCCAGGCTATTGCAGAAATAAGGCCGGCCAGGATTACATACAATGCATAAGGGTCGCCCTTATCCAGGGTTACACTTTTGGCAATGGTATCGGCAATACCAAAATGGCCTACTACGTATTTAGAAATGAAAAAAGCTCCGAAATTGAAAAATGCTGCCCACAATACCGCCTGGAAAGGAGTTAATACCTTGGTTGAAACGATAGTGGCAATAGAGTTAGCGGCATCATGAAACCCGTTAATGTAGTCGAATACAAATGATAAGACTACAATTACTATTAATAATGTAACCATAAATAGCGTTCTGTTGCCGTTTTACTAGGCGTATTTAACGATGATGGATTCTATCACATTGGCTGCGTCTTCGCACTTATCGGTAACGGTTTCCATAGCCTGGTATATTTCCCTTTTCTTGATCAGCTCTTTTACGTCGTTTTCTTGTTCAAAAAGCTTTTCAATGCTCATGTCAAATACATCATCTGCCTGGTTTTCAATGCTGTTTACGCGAACCATGGCTTCAGTCATCTGGCGCAGGTTTTTCATATCACGCAGGCCGTAGATGGCTTTTTTAATTTCGGCGCAACCTAATTCAATCAATTCCGCCATTTTCTGGATGCCGCTGTCGTTAGGATTAACGCGGTAGAAATTGATTTTTTTGGCAGAAGAGAATATATAGTCACAGATATCATCCAGGGCAGTAGCGAGATAGTGAATATCCTCGCGGTCGAACGGGGTAATGAAATTGCGCCCGAGTTCAGTAAAGATTTTATGGGTAAAATCATCGTTTTTGTGCTCAAGATCTTCAATAAGGCCAATCAGGGAAGCTCTTTTGTCCAGGTCGGGCTCGTATACTACTTGTTTAATTACCTGTCCCATGTGCTCTACGTTCATGCCTACATCTTCAAACAACTCGTAAAAGATCCGGTTTTTAGGCATAAACAACTTGCCGATGTTATTAATTCCCATTACATCAAATTTTGGGGCAAAAATAGAATTAAGCAACGCGCCTTACGGCAGTTACTCAAAATTAACGATAAGATAATATGGCAGTAACAACAACGCAATGCCGCAAAATTTGTTCGTATGGTTCGTATTCCTTTTCCTTTTTAATATTCACCCCTGGAATTATTATAAGACTGTTAGAATAGTTATATATCTGAATATTAATGTGTAGGAAGCCACTCAGGATAGTATTTGACTATATAGATTGATGAATTATCGATTAGATATGCTAAAATGATGTTACATGAAGTTAACGTTGTCGTAACGTTGACGTAACATGCCCCGGATAGTTTTGCTGCAAATCTCCAGGACGTGACTAAAAACTATTCAATAGTTGTTATTTTCTTTTTATCTCTTTTAGCTATTGCTTATGGGCAAACCCCTGTAAAATTTTCAGGTAAAATTGTAGATGCCGAAAACAGCGTTCCACTGGCTGGTGCTTTAATTGTTGTGCAGGAAAGTGGTGCAAAAACGGTAACGGATGTAGAAGGCCGCTTTTTTATCCAATTACAGAAAGGCAAAAAATATACGTTCAAAATAACCAGCCTGGGCTATGCACCTAAGGTAGTAAATGATATTTCAGCAGAAACTGGTAATACACTGGATATAGTATTGGATAAGGATAACGGCAACCAGCTGGAAATGGTGGTGATTAAATCTACCAGTGCCCGCAAAGAATCAGCTGCATCTATATACCTCGCGCAGAAAAACAGCTCTTCCATTTCTGATGGTATTTCTGCAGAAGTGATTAAAAGATCTCCTGATAAAAGCACGGGTGAAGTATTGAAAAGAGTAAGTGGTGCTTCTGTACAAGATAATAAGTTTGTAGTAATCAGGGGTTTGAATGAGCGTTATAATACCGCTTTATTAAATAATTCTGTGTTACCAAGTACAGAGCCTGATAAAAAAGCCTTTTCATTCGATATTATTCCTTCTTCCCTGGTAGACAACCTGGTTATTTACAAGTCGCCTTTGCCTGATTTACCAGGTGATTTTGCTGGAGGCGCTATTAAAATATCTACCAAAGATTATCCTGCAAGCAAAATCAGTGAGTTGTCTTTTTCGGCCAGCTACAACTCTATGACCACCTTTAAAGAGTTTTATAAGGGCATGCCGGATGGTTCACTGGACTTTTTAGGCTTTTTTGATAAAAAATCTCAAATCCCTAACCCTTATTACAAACGCAGAGGTGGTGCTTTTGGCGATTTGGATGCTGCTGATAAAAAGGCTATCACTAAATTATTTCCCAATACTTACGGATATAACAAGGCGGCTAACAGTATTCCTAATTTCAGCCTTAGCTACACCGGCGGTAATACTGCCTTATTAAAAAAAGGCCGTAAACTGGGATACATTTATTCACTCGGATATAGCACAGGGCATCGTGTTTCTGACAGAAACAGGCTGGATGCTCCTGGTAATGCAAAACAGCTGGATTACGATTATTATACGACTAATTACGATCAGCGAAATAACCTTTCGGCTTTATTAAACCTGACTTATTCTTATGGGAAAAGTAAAATTGCCTTGAAGAATATCTTCAATAACGATTTTACCAAAACTGTTGCCCTCAGAAACGGGCTGAACTATGCCGGAGTTACTCCCATTGGGGTTAAATCGGTAAACAGCGAAGCTACCGGCAATGGAATTTTAAACAGTGTGCTGGAAGGAACGCACAAAGCAGGCAGTAACTGGGATATTGACTGGAGTGGATCTTTTGGCTTAACCTATCGCTGGCAGCCTGATCAGCGTATATTGGCCTTCCGTGGTTCGGAAGCTGCTCCTTACGATTACTTCATTAAGCTCTCTAATGAAAACTCTCCTGCTATCAGAGATGCCGGCCGTGTATACTCTTACCTGAAAGAATACATCTATGGCGCTAATGTGAATGTGAGCAGAAAATTCAGCCTGTTTAACAACGAGCAGCGGTTTAAAGTAGGGATTTCCAATTACTATCGTACCCGTAACATGGAAGTAATTGCACTGGGATACAGTACTATTAATCCTAGTTTCGGTGCTGAAATTAAAGAGTCAAAAACTACTGATTTTGCTACTATGTTTTCGCCGGAAAATATAGACCAGTATAACTTAACTCTGGCTAATATTCCTACCAATTCCGCTGAATACAAGGGCACCGGGCTTTTAAATGCCGGATACCTGATGTTTGACAATAAGTTTAATGGTGGATTTAAGCTTACCTGGGGAGCAAGACTGGAGAATTATACACAGAAACTGACAGGGGATAATGAAAAGAATACCAAAAACAGTAACCTGGACATCCTGCCATCTTTCTTGCTTACCTATAAGCTTACAGAAAATACCAACCTGCGTTTGGCTGGTTCCAGATCTGTAAACAGACCTGAGTTCAGAGAAATGGCTTCCTATAGTTTTTATGATTATGAAAATAACATTGTAGTAAAAGGAGCGCCTAACTTAAAAAGAGCTACTGCATCTAATGCTGATTTAAGATACGAGTGGTTTCCGGCAGCAGGTGAAATTATGTCGGCCAGCTTATTTTATAAAAACTTCTCTAATCCCATTGAACAAACCAACCTGAATAACGACGTGTATTCCTATGCTAATGCTGATAAAGCGAATGTGTATGGAGCAGAGCTGGAAATACGTAAAAAACTAGGCTTTTTCAATACTGCCTTTTTCGATCACCTGACATTTTATGCGAACGCAGCTTATATGAAAGGATCGGTGCAGTTAGGTGGTGTTAACTCTAACAGGCCTTTACAGGGGCAGTCCTCATACCTGGTGAATAGTGGACTTACTTACGCTACCATAGCTGACGACCTGATCTTTAATGTGCTGTATAACAAAATTGGACCAAGGCTCAGAGCAAGAGCAGGCAACCAGTCACTGGATGTATATGAGCGTCCAAGGGATGTGATTGACTTTCAGGTGACCAAAAAACTGGTAAGTAATAAACTGGAATTAAAAGTTACTATCAGTGATATCCTGGCACAGGCTAATCAATGGTATTACAAATACGACGCTAATCCTTCTAAAATGGGGTACGATGCTAACACAGATAAAATTATCAACTCTGTGAAGTATGGTACTACAGCTACCCTGGCAGTGCGATATAACTTCTGATCATTATAAAATCTTTTATCACCTATGTATTAACACTGAGTTAGTACATGAAGGAACAAGTTCTTAATTCTCTGAAAAATCGATCGTTATTATGAAAAAGTTTGCTTCTTATCTGGCTTTAAGCTCAATAGTATTGGGCACAGCATGTAGCAAGAGTGACAACCAGGCAGATCCAGGCACAGGCGGTGGTGGCACTACCACTCCTACAACCGTAGACATTCGTGGTGTAATTTCTGGTGACAAAAAGTTTTCTAAAGACACCATTTATCGTCTTCGTGGTTATGTGTATGTAACTAACAATGCTAAACTGACTATCGATGCCGGCACCAAAATAGTATCTAATAAAGATTCTGCGGGTGTACTGGTTATTTACAAAGGATCTCAGATACTGGCAAACGGTACTGCTGACGCGCCTATCGTTTTCACTTCTAATGAAAAAACACCTACTCCAGGTGATCTGGGTGGTGTAGTATTAGTGGGTAAGGCTACAGGTAATGGAAACCACAAAGTGTTAGAAGGCGGTGTTTCTGCTGACTATAATGCTTTTGGCGGTACAGATGATGCTGACAATTCAGGTGTTCTGAAATATGTTAGAATTGAATATGCTGGTAAAGCAGTTAACCCAGGTGACGAGGTGAATGGTTTGTCATTATATGCGGTAGGTTCTGGTACTACTATTGACTACGTTCAGGTAGTAAGAGGGTTAGATGATGCCTTTGAAATTTTTGGTGGAGCTGTAAATGCAAAACACCTGATCGCTTACAATTGTGCTGATGATGATTTTGATTTTGATGATGGTTACCATGGTAAAATTCAGTTTGCTGTGTCTGTAAAAGATCCTGCATTCACTGATGCTAAAGGTACTACTGGTGATATCTCTAACAACTTTGAGGTGGATAACGTAAACCCAAGCAACCTGCCTTTTGCTTCAACTCCTAACACATTCCCTACCTTATCTAACTTCACAGCTGTTGGTCCTAACAATGCAACTGGTACCAGCTCTGATTATGGTTATGGTATGCGTTGGAGAAGAGGTGCCAAGTTTATCCTGGCTAACTCTATCGTAATCGGTGGACAAAAAGCAGGTCTGGATCTGGATGATGATTCTACTGTTTCTTACTATAAGCAAGGTATCAGCAAGTTTTACAACAGCTTCCTGCATGCTTATGGCAAACCATTCCAGGTTGACAAGCAAGTGTTAAATCCTGTTACTTTAGATTCTGCTGGTTTGGCAAGCCTTACCACTGGTGCTAATCTGAGTGTTTATTACTCAAACTATGCTGAAATTAAACTGACTGATCCGTTTGCTAATGCAGCCCCAAAACTGCAACCAGCTTCTGGTTCACCAGCTTTAACTAAGGCTGCTAAGTTTGATGCAGGTTTATTGAGCGACGCTCATTTTGAAAAAGTTACTTACATCGGTGCATTTGACGGTACTAATGACTGGACTGCTAAATGGGCTGTTTGGGGTAGATAATTCAAGTAATCTGAATTAAAATATACAGTATAAACCTTATTTATATAAGGTTTATACTGTTCTCAAAAAGGTCAAAATTTGCATTTATAATAGCTTTCCAATACTTAGTTAATGTGTTGGTAACATTGGCGTAACAATTTGTTAACAGTGCGATGTTTCCTTTGCAGAAACATTAACAGTTATGCTACGAATTGCCAGAGTATTGGCTTTGTTTTTATTAATTGCCCTGGTGACCCCTGTGTTACTGGTGGCACAAATTACCAGTTCGCAGGTAACCGGTAGAATTACCGGAGCCAAAAACCAGGTGCTCGAAGGCGCCACTATCAAGCTATTTAGCCCGGCTACCGGAAGCAGCTATAATACTCAGACTAACAAAGACGGCCGTTACATTCTTACCAACCTTAATCCAGGTGGGCCGTATCTTCTCACTATTACTTACGTAGGTTTAAAAACTGAAGAAAAGAATGATATCAGTCTTTCTTTAGGTACTAATACCATCAACTTCCGTTTACAGGATGAAGCTGCATCTACATTGGAAACAGTAGTAGTAAAGGGTTCTGCTGGACGCAGTGGTATTAAAAATGGCTCTGGCATTCAAATCAGCCAGAATCAGTTAAGAAACCTGCCACAGATAAGCCGCAGCTTACAGGATGTTACCCGTGTTACTCCTCAAAGCAGCAACAACTCATTTATGGGTACCAACTTTCGTTACAATAACGTAACGCTGGATGGTGCTATCAACAATGACGCTATTGGCTTCAGCCCTTCATTAGGTGGTCAAACCAACGCATCTGGTCAGCCCGGAAGCAGCACCCGTACCAACCCGGTATCTATGGATGCTATCCAGGATATTCAGGTGTATCTGGCTCCATACGATGTAAAAATCGGTAACTTCTTAGGTGGTTCTATCAATGCGGTAACCCGCAGTGGTACCAATGAGGTACATGGTTCTATTTATGGCTTTGGCCGTAACGCTACCTTAATTGGTAAAAATAATGCTGGCGACAAATCTAAATTGCCGTCTGATTTTTACGAGTATCAAACGGGATTCCGTGTAGGTTTCCCTATTATCAAGAATAAATTATGGTTCTTTACCAACCAGGAAATTACCCGCAGACAAGATCCTGTTATCCTGGCTGCCGGTTCTCCTGATATGGGAATTATCACACAAGCAGAAGCGGTACAGATTTCTGATTACATGAAATCTAATTATGGCATAGATGCAGGTTCTTACAGCAACTATAAAATTTATTCAAGGTCTAATAAGTACTTTAACCGTTTAGACTGGAAAATAAATGATAAGAACACATTAAGCATTCGTAATAATACTATTACTTCTGAGGCTACTAACCTGGAGCGTGATCAGCAGAATTTCCGTTTTGGCAGCATAGACTTTAAGCAGGTGAATAACCAGACTTCTACTGTGGCGGAATTAAAAACACGCTTTTCAAACAGTTTGTCTAACAACCTGGTATTAGGTTATTCCAGCATTCATGATTATCGTGATCCATTGTCTAACCCTGCGCTGCCACAAATTCAAATCAGCAACAGAGGTGGTGTTATTTACTTGGGTTCTGACCGTGAGGCCAGCATCTTCAACATGAAGCAAAAAACATTTGAATTCACAGACAACGTAACTTACCTGAAAGGTAATCACACTTTCACTTTTGGTACACACAACGAGTTTTACAACATCAATTATGGTTTTGTGAACTCATGGAATGGTCGTGTAGAATACAGCAGCCTTGCTAATTTCCTGGCCAACGCTCCTTCACGTGTACGTACCAATTACAATTACACCAATAATACCAGGGATTACATCATTGCTAACCCGCCTGCAGAGTTTAAAGTAAACCTGTACAGCGTATATGCCCAGGATGAAATTCAAGTAGGTTCAAAACTGAAAATTACACCAGGTGTTCGTTTTGATGTAGCTGACATGCCTAACAAACAACCTTTAAGTACTAAAACTACCGGTGCTCCTGTAGATGCTAATTATGGCAATACCTATAGTTATACTTTGCCTAAGAATATTAAAAATGATTTCCTTGGACAAGTACAGGTGTCGCCACGTGTAGGTTTTAACTATGATGTTTTGGGTAATCAAAGCCTGATTGTTAGAGGTGGTACTGGTTTATTCACTGGTCGTATTCCTTTCGCATGGTTAGGTTATGCCTACTATAACAACGGTGTTACTTATGGTTCTTACGATCAGCAGGCTTCTAAAAAGGCATTTGTTGCGGGTACAGATCCTATCAGGGATGGTACCAGCAAAAGTAATGCTATGGCCAACTTTGCTGAGTTGAACGGACAGAACACAACAGATGCTACAGGTCCTACGCAAGTAGACTTGATTGATAATAACTTTAAAATGCCACAAGCGTGGAGAAGCAGTTTGGCTGTAGAATATACTACACCTAACCAGTGGAAATTCAGCGTAGAAGGTATCTATACCAAGGTTATTTACGATCTGAAGTTTCAACAGATCAACTATGTAGATAATCCTATTTACATGCCTTATGATACTAAGAAGCAACAGCCTATTTATTCCAATAACAAAATCAATTCGCTGTACACCAACGCCTATTTGTTAAGCAACACCAAGCAGGGGTATCGTTACAGCATTACCGGCCAGGTGAACAAAACCTTCCCATTCGGCTTAAACGTAATGGCAGCTTATACCTATGGTACGTCTAAAGATATTACCAATGGTATCCGCAACTCAATGGAAAGTAACTGGCAGTTAAACCAGGCATTAAGTCCTAACAGCCCAAGCCTGGCATATTCTAACTTTGACATCCGTCACCGCATAGTATCTGTTGTAAATTATAAATTGAACTGGAATGGCGATAACAAGTTTGTTTCTAATTTCTCCTTCTTCTTCAATACACAATCTGGTACACCATTCTCTTATGGTTTATTAAGCGCTATCAACGGTACCGGCCAGCAGGTAAGTCTGGTGTATATCCCTACTGCTGATCAGGCTGTTAACTTCTTCAATGATATTGCCGGAGGTAAAACTGCAACACAACAGGCTGCTGATTTCAACGCCTACATTGACGGTAACAAATACCTGAGTTCAAGAAGAGGGGATTTCACACAACGTAACGGCGGCCGTACTCCATGGAATACGCAACTGGATTTCCGTTTCGCACAGGACTTTAACCTGAAAGCCCGTAAGCGTACGCATACATTTACGCTTACTTATGATATCATTAACCTGACCAACCTGCTGAATGGTGCATGGGGTCGTCAGTATTTCTCACCAAATACTTACAACTCTACTACCGACATAGGTTTGAAGCTGAGTACTGCTGGTACGGCTAGTACTTATCCTAAGTATACCTTTACCACACCTACCAGCAAGCCTTATTCAACAGACTTTTTTGCATCACGCTACCAGATGCAGCTGGGTTTAAGGTATAGTTTCTAATATAACGTTGAATGAAATAATAAGCGGCATAAAAAGCCGATTAACTCAAACAAAAGGCCGTGCCAGATTACTGGTACGGCCTTTTGCTATTACAGCCCTATTTTAATTGAAGTCAATGTACCTGTTGGTAAATTGCTGGAATTGACGTTAACAACGCTTGAGTTAATACAAAGTTGGTATTGCGTTCATAATTACTTTACAAATCAAACGCAATTTTGCTCTGCAGTTTGGTTCATAGCACACAAGTAACTAAGCAGATTTTCTCATGCCTGACAGCCTTTGTTTTCACAAGGGCTTTTTTCTTTTTGCAAATAGCCGGTAATTAACTCCTGCATGAAATGCCACCACCCTGGTGCCAAAAGTTTGTTGTACATAGGCAGTCCATAAATTACCAAAGGTGAGTTGAATGATACCACTTATATATGTATAGCGACTTTTAAGGTTATTATAGTAAATGTCACCTTTGCCAAAGTTATTATCCCTATAATCTTTGCCCACCAGGCAGCCGAATTCTCCTCCCAATCCCAGTTTTCTGCCGCGACGATCTAAACTGAACACCAGTTCGCTGGTAAAGGCAAAAGAGCCTAACACATTATTAGTTACCAGGCCACTAAGAGAATCGGGATTAAGAGCTTTTCGGAAAGACAGGTAATTGCCAAACTCCTGGTGTAGTGATGATTTCACCCCAAAGCGGAACTCGCCGGAGTTGCTAATCCGGCCAAAAGGAATGCAGAGGTTAATGCCACCATGAATATTTCCGCTACCATAAAACTTATTGCCTGCGGTAGAGTTTACCTGGGTAACACCTAGCCCGGCTGCGAGACGGGGAACTGAATCTAATTTTGCTACCTGGTAGTTGCCCAGGGTAAGTCCTGCTCCATAATAGGCCTGTATTAGGCCCAATTGATGCGTACGGTAAATATTACCCTGCCAGTGAAAAGTGTTATCCTTCAATCCACTGTTAGCACCTCCTGCCTGGATGCTGCTGTTCGCATACACAGCAGAGCGTATGTTTTCTGATTGAAGAGGGAGTGTGTGATAGGGTGTTACACTCCCATGTAAGGGAGATACGTAATAGGCCTTTTGTACACAGGAAACTGAAAAGCAGCTTAGTGTACCCAGGGCTAACAGGTATAGCTTTCTCATTGGCTATAGTTTTAGCCCTGTTACGTAAGTACTAAAAATACTTATTCTAAATAAATGTTAATCTCTGCGGGTATCTAAGGTAAAACCCAGGGTAGTGCCAATGTCTACTTTACTGCGAACATGCATTACATGGTTGTGTGCTTCTACAATGTGCTTACAAATGGCAAGGCCAAGCCCGGTGCCGCCCACATCGCGGCTACGGCCACGATCGGTACGATAGAAGCGTTCAAAAATGCGGGGTAAATGTTCTTCGGCTATGCCAATGCCATCGTCACTTATTTCAATAAGGGCATGTTGTTCGTCTGTTTTGTAAATGCTGGCCACAATATGGCCATCTTGCTTACCATATTTAATGGCATTGGCTACCAGGTTAATAATCACCTGCCGGATTTTCTCCTTATCGGCAAATACAATTACCGGAGTTTCGCACCCCTTTTTTATAGTACACTTAATATTACGCTTGCTGCTTTTGATGGAAAGCGATTCGTACACCTCCTTAATCATGTCCTGGATTACAAAGTTCTCTTTATATAAAGGTTGCTCGCCGCTTTCCAGGCGGGAAATTTCATCCAGATCGCTTACCAGGTTTACCATGCGCACTACATTTTTAGAAGCATTCTCTAAAAAGCGGGTGGCAATTTCGGGGCTTTCCAGTGCTCCGCCCAGCAAAGTGTCTACATAGCCCTGGATGGCGAAAATGGGAGTTTTGAATTCGTGGGCCAGGTTTTGCAAAAACTCTTTACGATAAGCTTCATTATTTTTCAGTGCTTCAATTTCGGCCTTGCTTTGCGCAGCCCATTTTTCTACATCTTCCCGCACTTCATCAATACTTTTCTGAGGAAGGATGTATTTATAATACATTTCCTCTTTTTTAGAAGCTTTAGTCTGGTAAATGAACTTGTAAATGAGCTTTATTTTACGATAAATAAAGCGTTCCAATACATAACGTATGAGCAGGTAACCACCAATAAAAACGGCCAGGAAGGCTATTAATGCCTCCAGGCCGCTAAAGCTTATCAGGTAAAATCCCAAACCAACCGGTACAGCTAATACTAAGGCAGTAAGCGCAGACAGTTGATTGGGAGAAAGATTTTTTGTATTGAACATTGGTTTAGTGCTATATCGGTTGATGCGCCGTATACGTGCAATATAACCAAAAGTTAATCGGTTACTATAACTGCAAACTAAATATCAAATTTATACCCTACACCTTTAACGGTAGTGATACAATCGATACCCAGTTTTTGTCTTATTTTACGGATATGCACGTCAATGGTACGGTCGCCTACTATTACATCCGCTCCCCACACCTGGCTCAGTATTTCATTGCGTAAAAACACACGGCCCGGGCGTGAAGCCAGCAGGTATAACAATTCAAATTCTTTTTTAGCCAGGATCACTTCTGCACCATCTACCGTTACCAGGAATTTTACCGGATCAATAGAAATGTTGTTGATGATAAGTGTTTTGTCATCGCTTTTATTCACGCGTCTGAAAAGTGCATTTACCCGGCTGGTAAGTACTTTAGGGCTGATAGGCTTGTTGACGTAATCATCGGCTCCCATTTCAAAACCTTTAATATGAGATGCCTCGTCGCTTAATGCGGTTAAGAAGATGATGAGTGTATCCTGAAAAGCAGGCTGGCTGCGCAATATTTCACATACCTGTACGCCCGTTTTCTTGGGCATCATTATATCCAGAATTACTAAGTCAGGGTCTAGTTGTTTCGCTTTCACCAACGCATCCTCACCATCTTTTGCTGTATGAATATCGTAACCTTCTTTACGGAGGTTATAACCAATTATCTCTAAGATATCTGGCTCGTCATCAGCAATTAAAACTTTCTTGCCCTTGGGTTCCATCTTAACAATATGTTTACACAAAAATAATTTTACCTGGCCTAACGCCATGTATTACAGCATTATGTTATTGTTAAGGGTGTACGGGTTGCCTTTGGTCTTACTTTTGCATGAGTAAGATACGCTTTAGAATTGAATGGAATCTAATTAATTACGGATGAACATGACTAAATTATACCTGCTGATTGTTTTGCTGGCCCTTGCTCATGTGGCTGACGCCCAGGGAGATACCCCAATTTCGCCCCAGATTCCGTTGATGCGGCAAAAATTTCATGAGGATATAGATAAACAGCAGAAAGAGATTCTGAAACTGGATGGGAAAGATGATGGCCAGTTTACGCCTGCTGCTAACAATAATGAGCTGAATATGCAGGCTACTTATGCCGTTATTAATAAAACGGATGCCCTGCAAAATATGATTGAGCAGGATTCTTTGCTGGATGGCAATAATAAAATCAAATACCTGCGTGGATTGAATGATGTACTTTATGGCTTCTTAAACGATGTACGCTATAAAAAAATAAAGCCTATTGCTTTTACAGATGTGTTGAGCGCTTATGAAGATGCGATGCAGCTGGAACGGGAAGAGAAGTCTATTATCCCTGTTGTTGCGGCCAATAGCCTGGAAACCGGCGAAATTTTACTGCGCAGCTATGCTTTCCAGCAAAATGCAGGCATGGCTGATGCCAAAGAACTGTTGATATTAAAAGATTGTCAGAAAAACCCATCTAAAATATTACCCATTTTAAATAACCACCCCAATTCTCCCTATGCAGATAGCTTAATTATTTTGGCTTCCCGCAGAAGCCAGGAAGAGCTGTATAATTTTGCTGCTTCTACCGGCAAGCTGGGGGTAAGAATCCAAAAATCGGAAGATCCGTTGGTAAAAATCATTGCCCGGATGGCACGTATAAAAACCGGCCGTCAGTATTTTCCTTTTTTAGACGATTTATACAAAGGCAAAAGAACATTTGAGGAAATTGATGCTGTGATGAACGACAGTGTAAAGTACTATAAGCTGCTGGTTCAAACGGAAATTGCCTATGCCGACAGGCTTATTAAACGTGACACGCCGTTGGTGATGAATACTTTAACTGCCAGGCTGCAGCAAAAAGCACGGGATGTATTTATTAATGAAATAAACGGCTTGCACGAATTGCCCGATGCGGTAAGGTTTAAAAAGATAGAAGTACTTACTCCAGAAGAGTTATATTATCTGGCGGTGCTGGGTGAAGAGGAAATTTACACCTCCAGCTACACGCATGGCGTATACCCCTTTATATTTAAAAAAATGCGGGTACCACGTGGCGACTCTTTGCTGCTGAGTGTACGTTTCGACCACTTTAAAAAGTGGATTAAGATGGCGGCTAATTACAACACACTCGATCATTTTCTGAAAACGATGGAGAAAGAGAACGCCGAAATGTTAATGAAGGCGTTTGTAAAGGGCCTGGACAGGACCAATAGCCTGGAAGACGCTGTGGATGTAGCTAATTCTTATGCCAGCATTACCGATAAAAACATACAAAACCTGATATTAGACCAGATACAGTATAACCTGGCGGAATCCAAAAGAATAAAAAATGTAAGGGGAGAGCGGGTGTATAGCATTTTAAACACCTTATTCCTTTCTATGGATTCTGTCAATCATATTGATGTGTCTACTACTTTAGGAATACCGCCGGTGTACTTTATGCCTAACAGCTTATTGCGCGATACAGCTGGGAGAATTATAGTGCAGCAGTTCTTTTATGGGGATAAAGATGGTCAAACTGTATTTAATGCCTTTGTTCGCGGTTTTAGCAACGGCAACTGGAAAATAACCAGTACCAATCAATGGGTGGCTGTTTCTTCGGTAAAAGGGGTGCCGGTAACTATTTATGCCAATAAGCCACTGGATGAAGAAAAAGGACTGGATGCAGAGGCACAGGCTGCTTTAAGCAAGTTTCTGGATGAAAAAGACCTGCACCCTTCGGTGGTAATACATCGTGGACACAGCTACTACCTCAATTCCACCATTGCACAACTGGCGCCAAGCGCTAAAATTATACTACTGGGAAGTTGTGGTGGTTATCAAAGTCTTAGCAGAGTGTTAGGCATTTGTCCCTATGCACAAATCATTTCGTCTAAACAAACCGGTAGCGGTTTAATTAATGCACCTATGATCACTGCATTGATGGAAACTGCACGCCAGGGCAAAGATTTAAACTGGCCAGGCTTGTGGGGTAACTTGTCTAAGATGTTTGCGAACAATGAAATGTTTGCCGACTATGTGCCACCTTACAAGAACCTGGGTGCAGTTTTTATTATGGCATATACTAAAATGGAAGAAAACGATTAATATCTATACCGAAAATAAAAAAGTGCGGTAGCTGGTTACACCCGGCTACCGCACTTTTTTTCCCTGATTAAGATAAAAACGGGTTATTTTTTTTCTCGTAGCCAATAGTGGTAGGGCCACCATGACCAGGGTATACAATGGTATTATCTGGTAAAGGGAACAGTTTAGTGCGAATAGAGGACAATAACTGCTCGTGGCTGCCGCCAGGTAAGTCTGTACGCCCCACACTATCTTTAAATAATACATCGCCACCGATAACAAAGCCCTCTTGAGCATCATAAAAGCAAATACTGCCAGGTGAATGACCTGGGGTAAACAACACGCTCAGAGTGTCTTCTCCTAAAGTAACGGTATCGCCCTCCTGGATAAAACGAAATGGTCCTGTATAATTATCAAACGTTAACCCGTACCGGGCACCTACTTCTGACGCAGTGGTCATTATTATTTCTTCTTCTTTGTGCAGGCCGGGCACCAGTTGATAATGTTGAGCTACCCATTTGGAGCCAAACACGTGATCGAGATGGCAGTGGGTAAAAAGCAATTGGGTTACACGTAAATTATTCGCTTCCAAAGCATTTTTTAATTCATCCCATTCAGCGGAAAAGTAACAACCGGGATCTATAATAATGGCTTCACCCGTTTCGTTGGATAATACGTAAGTGTTTTCCTGAAAAGGGTTAAAAGTAAATACATCCACCTTAATCATAACGCTATTTTTGAGGCTCTGTTACAAGTAATTATGCTAATTTTAAAATTCTAAAGACCGGATATGCAATTTAAACGCTTCAGGGTTGGCATTCTCTATTTATTTTTTGCAACCATATTATTGCCCTTACTATCAAATGGGCAGGTTAACACCGTTGAATTTGGCAAAAACCGCATACAGCATAAGAAGTTTATCTGGAAATTTTACCAGAGCGCAAACTTCAACACATACTTTAACCAGGGCGGTTTAGAGTTGGGCAAATTTGCAGCCCAGGTGGCAGAAGATGAGTTAAGCTCTATTGAAGACGTAGTAGAATACTCATTACAACGGAGGGCTAACCTGGTTATCTATAACACCTTTGACGATTACAAATCCAGCAATATTGGGTTAGGGCTTGACTGGCAAAATGCAGGTGGCATGACCAAGCTGGTGAATAATAAAATTGTGTTGTACTACGATGGTAACCACAACACGCTGCGTCGTCAGATAAGAGAAGGTATTGCACGTATACTGGTTGATAACATCCTGTTTGGAGATGATATAGGAGAAATTGCCAGTAACCAGGCTTTACTGGACATTCCTAAATGGCTTACCGATGGCTATGTAGAATATGTAGCACAACCCTGGAGTCCTGAAAAAGATGAAGATCTGCGCAACGTGATGTTAAGCGGCAGCTATACCAAATTTTACCAGTTTGCTTTTGACAAGCCTTTGCTGGCAGGACACGCTTTCTGGTACTATATAGCCGAGAAGTACAAAAAAGAAAATGTTACTTATTTTCTGTACCTGGCGCGTTTATATAAAAACCTGAACACTGCTTCACAACGCATATGTAAGAAGAAGTTTAAAGAAGTGCTTGCCGATTTTATGACGTATGAGGAAGAGAAGTATGTGAAAGATCTGAAGCAGCGTAAAAATGCACCACGTGGCCGTTTGTCGGTGGTGGAAGAAACAAAGAAGGCCGATTTTTTCCGTTTTCAGGCTAATCCCAACCCACGCAACAACTCATATGCAGTGGTGCAGTTTAAAAAAGGCGTGTATTCTGTAAAGTATGTAGATAACAACCTGGAAGAAAAAACATTACTGAGCTATGGGATAAGAACCATCAATGGCGATATCAATCCTAATTATCCATTGTTGTCATGGGATGGCAAAGGCTCCCGTTTATTGGTGGTATACTGGAAAGCGGGTAAAATAAACATGTTTGTGTACGACGTGGTGGCTAATATTAAACGCTTTAAGCAAGAAATTACTGGTTTTGACCAGATATTGAGCGTAGGCTTTATGCTGGATGCCAACACTATATTATTAAGTGCTAGCAAAAACGGTCATTCCGACATCTTTACTTACCGCATTGATAATGAGAAGGTGCAGCAGATTACCAACGATGTGTATGACGATCTGGACCCCACCTTTGTTTCTTTTCCTAACAGGTCGGGTATTATTTTCGCTTCTAACCGTCCTACGGGAGATGCTATCAATGCCGATACGGTGCTGCCCAGCAAAAACAGGTTTAATATTTTCATGGTAGACATCAATAACAAAAGCGATTTCAAACAAATTGCCCAGTTAACCCGGATGAAATTTGCCGATGCACGCTACCCGATGCAGTATAATGTAAACCACTTCACTTTTGTAAGTGAGGAAAATGGTATTGCCAACAGGTGGGCAGGCTTCTTTTCTACCGCCCGCGACGGTTTGGATACCTTATATTATATAGGTGATGAAATAATTCGCAACGCAACAGATAAAGAAATTGACTCTACCTTAAACGCCTGGCAAAAAAGTGAGCCGGATAGCATCAGCTACTTCCAGGTATTTAAAGATTCTACCTATACTTTCCCTATGACCAACTACCAGAGCAGTCTGCTGGAAACCAGGATTGCAGGTGATAAGGGGCAAGTGAGTGAGGTAAGGAGAGAAGGTGACTATAAGTTCTTGTATAAGTTAAGGGTAGACTCTGTAACGCTGCGTAAGAGAAATGTGAATGCACGTCCTACAGATTATATGAAAAAACTGATGCAGGAAGCACGGTTAGCCAATGGTAAATCGGTAGTGACTACACCGGCGGAACAACAAAAGCAGGAAGAAAAGAAACCTGCCAACAATGTGTTCCAGAACGAATTTGATGACGAAAAGCCCGCTACAACCAAAGCTACTGTAATGGTAAATGGTGAGCCACAACCAGGAACTGATCCGGCAACGCCACAGCAGAATGTATTGGCGAAATCAGGCCTTTTCAACTATAAGCTGAAATTTAATGCGGATTATGTGCTGGCGGGTGTATCTAATAACATTTTGATTAACCGTTATCAGCCATATTCCGGAGCATTGCCAGTGCAGTTAAATAATGGAAGTGACTTCAACTGGTCGTTCCGTGTAGGGGTGAGTGATGTAATGGAAGACATTAAAATGGTAGGCGGTTTCCGTTTTGGCACTAATTTGTCTGACAAAGATGTGTTTTTCACCTTTTCTAATCTGCGTAAAAGGTTAGATTGGGGCTTTACTTATTATAGAAGCACTACTGAAAATTATCCTACTTATATCGTTTCTGGTCCTGGTGTAGGTAAAGACAATAAGCTGATCACCAATTTATACCAGGTGAATGTGGCTTACCCGATAGACGAAACCAAAAGAATTGGTGCCAATATCGGTTTGAGAACTGACCGTGGCGTTATCAGGCCTTTTAATTATTTGTCAGGACAGCCTGATCCTACGGGATTACATATACCAGATACTGTTTCTAAAACAGGCATTGCACATCTGGAGTATGTGTATGATAACACTATTAATCCTACACAGAATATCTGGAATGGCCTGCGCTGGAAAATCTACTATGATTATTACAAAGCGGTGGGCAAAGGCGCATCTACAAGAGGTATCAATGTGCAAAATCTTGGTGTTGATGCGAGGTACTATGTAAAAATTTACCGCAATTTCATTTGGGCGGGTCGTGCAGCAGGAGACTTCTCGTTTGGTGATCAGAAGATACTATACTACCTGGGTGGTGTAGATGGTTGGATCGGTCCTAAGGCCAATACAGCGAACACGCCTACCCAGCAGGATTATGTTTACCAGTCATTGACCTTAAATATGCGTGGTTTTAAACAAAACGTAGCCAATGGTAATAATGCTACAGTAATCAACAGTGAATTCAGGTTGCCTGTATTCAGTACTTTCTTCAACAAGCCTATTAACAGCGCCTTTATCAGAAATTTCCAGCTGGTTCAATTTATTGATTTAGGCACTGCCTGGAGCGGCAGTATTAAAAATATCACCCGTCCTACTACAGCTTATATGGAGTTACAGGAGGATGGTACGCCTAACCCTAATTATGCCATTGTGCGCACCAGGGCAGGAGGTATAGGGCCTTTTGCCGGTGGTTATGGTTTTGGTGTACGCACCACGGTGCTAGGTTATTTCCTGAAACTGGACACAGCGTGGGAAATGAATGGAATATTTAAGGGCAAGCCCATGTGGTATTTTGCCCTCGGACTTGACTTTTAACCGATTTTTCGTATAAAGCGACCGCCCCGCATTTTTGCGGGGCGGTTTTTGTTTGTTTTCTTTGCACATTATTTATCTATAGAAGTATTACTATGTGGTATCGTTTAGGACAATTTATTCTCAAGTTCAGACTGGCTTTGCTCTCCTTATTGCTCATCTGTACAATTATCATGGGCTATTTCGCTTCCAAAGTGGAAATGAGCTACGAGTTTACCCGGGCGATACCTACCGATAATATTAAATACCAGGAATACCAGGCTTTTTTAAAAAAGTTTGGCAGTGATGGTAACATGGTAATGCTGGGTGTAACCACCCCCCAGTTTTTTACCCTGCCTGTGTTCAATGCGGCAGAACAAATGCACAGCCGGTTAAAAGAGATTAAAGGTGTAACCGGACTTATGGATGTGCCAGAAGCTATTCAATTAAAAAAAGACACCGCCGATAAGCTGGTTCCTGCACGCATTTTTACTTTCCCGCTTACCCAGACAATATTGGACAGTGGAAAAGCTGTGTTTGAGAATATGCCCTTTTATGAGGGCATTTTGCATAACTCGGCCGAAAAAAGCTATCTGTTTGTAGTGTCGCTGAACAAAGACACGGCTAACAGTAAATCACGCACCCGTTTAATTAATGACATTATGAACGAGGTGCATGCTTTTGAAAAGCAAACCAGTTTGCAGGTGCATGTAAGTGGCTTACCTTATATCAGAACTACTGTAGCCAACAAAATTCAGAAAGAGCTACAGTGGTTTTTAATTGGTTCGTTGTTGTTGTCTGCTATTACTTTATTGCTTTTCTTCAGAAGTATCAGCGCCATGTTTATGAGTTTAATAGTGGTGTGTATTGGTGTAATATGGAGTGTTGGCTCTATGGTGCTGTTTGGTTATAAAATAACCCTGTTAACTACTTTAATTCCACCATTGATTGTGGTAATTGGAGTGCCTAACTGTATTTACTTCCTGAATAAATACCATACTACTTATAAAGAAACCAATGACAAGCAAAATGCCCTGGTTACTATGGTGGGCCGTATGGGCATTGTAACCCTGTTTTGTAACATTGCTGCCGCTATTGGTTTAGGAGTGTTCTCTTTAACTAAAAGCGACCTGTTAAAAGAGTTTGGCGTAGTGGCCGGTGTAAATATCATGATCCTGTTTGTGATATCGCTGGTGTTTATCCCGTCTGTATTAAGCTATATCGCTGCGCCTAAGCCAAGGCACATGCGTTACCTGGAGAATAAAACATTGGAAAATCTGCTGGTAAAAATTGAGAAATGGACATTTGAGCATAGCAAATGGGTATACATTGTAACAGCTGCGGTAGTACTGTTTTCGATCGGTGGGATTACACGCTTAAAAAGCGAAGGCTTTATTGTAGATGATTTGCCTAAGAAAGATATTGTTTATAAAGATTTGCGTTGGTTTGAAAGCACTTTTAATGGAGTAATGCCATTGGAAATTGTAGTGGATACCAAAAAGAAAAAAGGACTTACCCGTTCGTTAAAGCCGATGGAGAAAATTGATTCATTCTCCCGTTACATTGCCGCACGTCCGGAAACGGCACGTCCGTTATCATTAGTAGAAGGTATTAAATTTTTAAGGCAGGCAGTATACGATGGCGACAGCACGTATTATGCTATTCCTTCCGACTTTGATGCTATTACGGTATTAAGCTATATAAAAGGCAGTGGCAAAGCGCAGGATAGCACCAGTGGTGCCACAGCAGACAAGAACTCTACTTTCACTAAACTGCTCAATAGCTTTAAAGATTCGGCAGACCAGATGGCCAGAATTAGTGTGAACATGAAAGATATTGGTAGCCGCAAGCTTCCTGGTTTGCTGGCTGACTTTAAAAAGGAAGCCGATAGAACGTTTGATACGGCTAATTATAAAGTAACCTTTACCGGAAGTAGTGTTACCTTCTTAGAAGGATCAGCCTTTATCATTAATGGTTTACGTGACAGTATCCTTTGGGCTTTTGCATTAATTGCGCTTTGTATGTTGTACCTGTTCCGTTCATTCAGAATACTGCTGTGTTCTTTAATTCCTAATATCATTCCATTGATGGTAACAGCAGGTGTGATGGGATGGGTGGGTATATCCTTAAAGCCATCCACCGTGTTGGTGTTTAGTGTGGCCCTGGGTATTGCCATAGATGTAACCATACGATTCCTCATTAATTACAAGCAGGAACTGCCACATTATAATAATAGTGTGAAGCCTACCCTGGTACAAACCATACATCATACTGGAGTTAGTATCATATATACTTCATTGGTACTCATAGCTGGTTTTATCATTTTTTGCATCAGCGAGTTTGGTGGAACCAAGGCCTTGGGCTGGCTTACTTCACTTACGCTGATTACCGGTACATTGACCAACCTTATATTATTGCCAGTTTTAATATGGTTACTTCGGAAGAAGTAACCATACCTTAAAATTTACTTTAACTTTCTTTTTTTGTTTTTTTAACAGAATGTTATTTTATATCTTGCTTCAAGTTTCAAATAAGCACGCATGAGAAAAAGTACAAATTCTATCACTCGCTGCCTGGCAGCTAACAACAGTGATTCTTAGCATTGATTTCCTGGGTAACTTATCAGCTTTATTTATAGGTAATGTGTAAATGGTTATAGTTATCTGTTGTTTATCCGCTGGACACTAGCATTGTTTATCAGATCCTATTTTTGCTAACTGCTATTATAGAACAATAAGGTAATTTATTGGCAAGCATTCTATTTGCCTGAAGTTACTGAAAGGGTATATATTGTATTTATTAAACTACAGCATATGAGAGAAAACTTTTCTAAAAAGGCTTTAGAAGCCTTGGGTGATGAATTATTTTTAATCACCACTACCCCAAACCTTAAGAGTATAATATAAATATTAAATCATTGATGCTTTTAGTATAGTGATCAAGGCGATGTAATTGCCTGTTTTGCTGTGCTATACACATAAGTTTATATAAAGCTGTTTATCGATGTACAACATCGATATGTCACTTTATTGCACGTTGAGTATATACATTTTAAACTAAAACCTGTTTCTACATGAGAAAACTACTAATGTTCGTGGTTATGAGTCTCATTCTGGTGCAAGCATGGGCACAGAACCGGACTGTTACCGGTAAAATAACAGATGAGAAAGGTGCTCCTTTAGGAGGAGTTACTATTACTGCTTTAGGAGCTGATAAAAAAGTAATTGTAACTGCAGTAAGCGCAGCGAATGGTTCTTTTAGTATTAGCGTACCCGAAAATGCCCGTCTTTTCCAAATTTCTTATGTGGGTTATGAAGAACAACTTGTGGCTGTGGGCAATAAGCCTACCCTTGAAGTGAAACTGAATGCGGGTGGAGCAAGTTTAGCTGAAGTAGTAGTAGTAGGTTATGGTGTACAACAAAAGAAAAACTTTACCGGTTCTGCTTCTAAAATAGAACCCACTGAATTCTCAAACCTGTTGTCTCCATCAGTTGATAAGCAACTGGCTGGTAGAGCTGCTGGTGTGCAGGTAACTACAGTAGGAGGTTCGGTGAATACTCCTGCAAGGATCAGAATCAGAGGTGTACAATCCCTTAGTAATAGCAACGATCCTTTAATAGTAGTGGATGGTGTACCTATTATATCCGGTAATCTTTCTGCTGCAACCAATTCAAATACTTTGGGTGATATTAATCCTTCTGATATTGAAAGTATGGACATCCTGAAAGACGGATCTGCTACTGCTATCTATGGCTCACGTGCAGCAGGTGGTGTAATATTAATTACCACTAAAAAAGGTGTAAGAGGTCGTGCTAAAGTGAACTATGATGGATTTGTTGGTTTTAGTAGTGCCCTAAAGAAATTTAGTCTGCTGAATGCCAAGCAATTTGAAACAATAGCTAACGAAAAGCTTTCCAATGCTGGCTTAGCTGCAAGAGCTGGTGTAAATGCCAGTGCCGATACTGTAGATACAGACTGGCAAGGTACTGTGATGATCAAGAATGCGCTTTCTCAAAGCCATACATTAAGCTTACAGGGCGGTGGCGATAAAACTACATATTATTTCTCTGCCAACTATTCGAATAACAAGGGGATTATCATAAGTAACTATAACAGGGCTTACAGGATAAGAATGAATGTGGATCATGAGATTAATAAGTATGTAAAAATTGGTAATGGTATCAACATCAGCCGTCAGGAAGATGGTGATCAGAATAACGGTTCCAGTTCGTTAGGAGGTGCTATAGCAGCTGCTTTAAGATTGCTGCCAAACACCTCTCCTTACAGTGCAACAGGAATGGATGGTTACAATATCAATTATCCTACTTCCGGCTCGATGACGCCCGGTGCAAACAGCCAGACTGTCGATGACAACTTTAACAACGTAGCTTATACCTTACGCAAGAATAAATACTATTCCGATAAATACAGGATCATGGACAACATGTACCTGGAAGTGAGCCCTGCCAAAGGATTGAAAGTACGTTCTCAGGTAGGTATAGACATGTTAAATGATTACAGCTATCAGGGGCTGAACATTTATCATGGTGATGGTTATGGTACTGGCGAAACATATAATGCTGCTCAAAACTGGCTGAGATTATTATGGACTAACTACTTCAATTATAATCTTTCTATAAAAGATCATAATTTTTACCTGACAGGTGGTTATGAAGTACAGAAGCAAACTTACAAATGGTTTTCTGCTGACGGTACAGTGCTTTCTGACGCATTCTATATCAATGAAAACGTAATCAGCAACGCTGCCAGCACGCAAAAAATACTTGGTAACTACGACAAAACAGGGTTCCTTTCTACTTTCGGAAGACTTAATTATGATTTCAAAAACAGGTACTTTATTCAGGCTACCTTCAGAAGAGATGGTCAAAGTGCATTGGCAAAAGGCAATCAATATGGAACTTTCCCTGGTTATTCTGTGGGATGGCGTCCTTCCAGAGAGGCTTTCTGGTTAAATTCTCCTTTCCTGTCAAAATGGTTTAATGAAGTAAAATTGAAAGGTTCGTATGCCAAAGTGGGTAATACTTTAACCGGGTATCCTTACTTAAGCCAGTTTGGTAACAGGCCATATGGTAATGTAAGCGGTATTGCCCCTACTTCTATCGGTAACCCGAACCTGAAATGGGAAACCAATGGTAAATACGATGTGGGTATTGATTTATCTATCCTGAAAAACAGGTTCACTATTACTGCTGATTGGTTTCTGAACGATGTGAATAATCTCGTATTGGATGTACCTACTCCGCTCAGTGCAGGTGTACCAGGTTCAACCGGAACAAGCGGAGGTTCTATTTCTACTAACGTTGGTAAATTACAAAACAAAGGCATTGAAATTTCAATCAGCGGAAACATCCTCAACACAAAGAGTGGCTTTACATGGGATGCGAGCTTCAACTATTCTCAGGTTAAAAATAAAATCCAGTCTCTGTATCCTGTGGGTGGCAAACCTGTTCAAAGTATTGAAAACGGCAACTACAATATCATTCGCGTAGGTGATCCAATGAACATCATTTATGGCTACAGATATGCAGGTGTAAACAGCGCCAATGGTAACCCAATGTGGTTTAAGGCAGACGGTAGCATGGTACAGTTAAGCCTCACTCCAGGTTCTACTGCCGGTGGTTTTTATGTAGCTAACAGCAAAGCCGATGGCACTTTAGGCGCAGCATCTTCATTGGCTGCTGCTGACAAGACAAACCTGGGACAGGGTATTCCGGTTTGGTTTGGCGGTTTCTCTAATACTTTCAGCTATAAGGGTATTACCCTTGACATCATGTTGCGTTACTCTGGTGGTAACAAAATCATGAACGTTACCAGACAAGATGCGTTGAATAACATGAGCTTCCAGAACAACGGTACTGAAGTATTAGACAGATGGACTACAGCAGGACAAGTTACAGATGTTCCTAAATTATACTATGGCCAGGCGGCTAATATGAACAGTTCTAACGCTGCTTCTTCAAGATTTGTGGAGAGCGGTAACTACTTAAGACTTCAGAACGTGGTATTATCTTATTCATTACCAGCTAAAGTACTGGAGCATGGTACAGGTGGATATATTAAAAGCTTAAAGATTTTTGCACAGGGACAGAATCTGCATGTATGGACAAAGTATAAAGGCGCAGATCCGGACAACATTAGTGCAACAGGTGTTGATGCTGCAGTAGCACCACAGGTTCGCACTATTTCATTTGGTCTGTCTGCAGGATTTTAATATTGAAACACTAAAAAACGAATCATGAAGAAAATAGTAATAAGCTTCCTTTTTGTTCCTTTTATGTTCGGGTGCAACAAGGTATTAGAAACTTCTCCATATAACGCAGTAACTGATGCTAGTGCCTTTTCTACAGCAGCAAGATGTGCGTTGGCTTTAAACGGAGTTTACGATGGTGCACAAAGCTCTTATTATACCAGTGGGACTACAGAAGTAAGAGGATATCCTTTCGGTGCTGCCAATATTGAACAAGGAGACGCCAGAGGTGAGGATGTAGTGAATATTCAGGCATTTTTCCAAATTACCTATCAGGCTACCTACAACTCTACTTCTGCCAACTGTGTGGCTATGTGGAAAGGTTTATATGAGTTGATTAATAAAGCCAATATTGGTATCAATGGTTTCCGCTCAGCCGCCTCTTCAGGAATTCTGACTTCTGCAGTAGCTTCACAATATGAAGCGGAGTGCCGCTTTCTGAGGGCATTGGCACATCATGAGGCATTGATTCAATATGCAAGGCCTTACCTGGATGGCAATGGAACTCAGGTGGGTGTTCCTTACAGGGAAACCCCTATCACCTCTAGTACTGCTGTAAGTACGCTGTTAAACACTCCACGTATGCGTGTAGATAGTGTTTATATCAAAATACTTGCAGACCTTGACTATGCGGAAGCGAATTTACCGGAAACAATAGCCAGCTACCGTGCAACAAAAGCAGCGGCTATCGCTTTAAAAATGAGAGTGAAGTTACACATGGGCGACTGGGCAGGTGTAATTACAGAAGGTGCTAAACTGGTTCCTGCAACTGTAGACCCTACTACGCCTACTTCTGTAAAAAGTCCTATTGGTAACTGGGCATTAACAGCTAGTCCTGATGGCCCCTTTGCTAATAACAACTCCACTGAAAGCATTTTCTCTGTAAAGAACGACGCATTGGATGCGCCTAGCACAAACGGTGCATTATCCAGAATGTTTGGTGCTGCCAGCTTAACAGGAAGAGGGCTTGTATCAGTTTCTCCTATTATTTATAACAATGCAGGATGGTTATGTAGTGATAAAAGAAGATCTGCTCTGCTGGTATCAGGAACCAACAGTGCTGGTACGCAAAGCTGGTTTACTACCAAATACAGAGATTATGTCAGCTACAGCGACTATGCTCCGCAAATTCGTTATGCAGAAGTGCTGTTAACTTTGGCAGAGGCAGAAGCAAGAAATTCTACTACATTCTCTACCAGAGCCTTAAACCTGTTAAACGTAGTAAGAAACCGTTCTTTGGCGATACCCGCCACTGAAGCATATACCAGCCTTACGCTTACCTCCAAGAATGCGCTTATTGCTGCTATTCTTCTGGAAAGAAGGATTGAGTTTCTTTGCGAAGGCAAGCGTTGGAGTGATATTCACCGTTTAGCTAAAGATGCTGATTTTAGCCCGGGTGGTATACCTGCTAAGGCTACAAACGGTACAGCTGGTTTGGCCAACTTTGTATGTGGCGGAGGTTATACTCCTGGTCAGGCAGCTATTGCCTATAGTGACTACAGGTTTGTTTGGCCAATCCCGGCAACTGAAATTACTCAGAACCCTGTGATAGCTCAGAATCCACTTTATTAATAGTGATTAAGCTTTATAAAAGAGAAAGCCTTCCTGCAAATGCAGGAAGGCTTTCTCTTTTATAACCATGTTGTATTTATAACAAGTTGTATTATTTCAATACTTCTGCCAACTTTGCCTCCAGCTCTGGACCGGTTAATCTTGCAGCAATGATTTTGCCTGTTGGATCAATCAGCACATTAAAAGGAATAGCGTCAAACTGATAAGTGTTTACTGCGGCGCTTTCCCATTGCTTTAAGTCGCTCATCTGTGTCCAGGTAAGTTTATCTTTTGCAACAGCATCCTGCCAGGCTTTTTTATCATTATCTAATGATACACCCAGTATGGTAAAGTTTTTATCCTTGAACTTTGAATAAGCTGCTACTACATTGGGGTTCTCTGCACGGCAGGGGCCACACCAGCTGGCCCAGAAATCTACCAGCACATATTTACCTTTAAAGCTACTGATGCTTACAGGTTTGCCATTGGCATCGTTCATGGTTAATTCAGGTGCTTGCTGGTTCAACAGTGCATAAGGCTGATCCTGCTGCGCAGCGGCCTGTTTGGAAGAGGCAGCTACCATGTTTTTCAACTGGGTAAGTCCTTTATGGTCTTTAAATTTTTCGGAAGTTTGGTTTACCAAAGTCACCAGTTCTTCCGATTTCATAGAGTTGCTGGCCAGGCCAATAACATAGAATGCAGAAGCAGGGCTGGGAGTTTGTTTAATAAAATCACTTACTGTTTCATTTAACTGCTTCAGCTGATTATTGCCTTTGCTTTCCAGCACTGATATCAGGCTATCGCTGCCCGGCTTTTTGCGGATAGAATCTATTTCGGCATAGGTGCCGGCTATAGAAGAATCGCGCGTGCGGTATCTTTCAAAGAAATCGTATAAAGCAGAAGTGGCATCAGAACCCTGAATATTGGGCTTTCTAAAACTGTTTACGTCAAACTTCACTTTAATGTGGCCGCCATCGTTAATAAACAACAGGGCAGGACCCTTTTCCAGACTCAGCTGGTAAATACCTTCTTCTTTAGCCATGGCCCTCAGCTCAAAATTGCCGTTGCCTTTTAGGCTGCCGGAATCCAGTATAACAGGTTGTGGGCTGCCATAGGTGAGTTCCTGTAAATAAATTTTGCCATTGGCTACGGGGGCATGTTCAATTTGCCCGCTTATTACAAAGGCGCCATGCTGTTTTTCTTTACAGGCAGTTCCTGCAAGCATTACGGTAGCTACTACCCAAAGCTGCTTCATCATCACTTACTCGTTTTGTATGTTATTTTAATTTCTCCTGTATCAACGTAGTTACCAGTTTGGGATCTGCTTTTCCTTTGCTGATCTTTTTCACTTCGCCTACAAACAGGCCTATTAATCCTTTCTTACCTTTTTTATATTCTGCTACCTTATCGGGCATACTTTCCAGCGCTTGTATTACCCAGGCTTCCAGCTCTCCGGAATCACTCACCTGTAGTACGTTTAATTCAGTGGCTATCTCCAGCGCTTCTTTGCCGGGAGCATTGACCATAGCAGGAAATACACGGGAAGATGCCACGGAAAAGTTTACCTGGCCTTCTTCTACCAACTGCAATAAACCCGCCAGCAACACAGGGGTGATGGTTAATTGTTCAATGCCCAATTTGTTTTCGTTCAGGTATTGCTTCACCGGACCATTGATAAAGTTGGCGGCGGCCTTGTACAGGCTGGTATGTTTTACTACTGCGTTAAAGTAATCCGTAGTTTCTTTTTCGGCACAGAGCTGTGCTGCATCATATTCCGATAAGCCCAGTTCCTGCTGATATACATGCAGCAGTTCGGCTGGGAGTGCGGGCAGTTGTTCGCGTATAGATTGAATAAATGACTGCTTGAGATGGAATGGAGCCAGGTCGGGTTCGGCAAAATACCGGTAATCGTTGGCTTCCTCTTTGTCTCTGATAGCGAAGGTGGTGTCGTTACTGGCGTCAAAACTGCGGGTTTGCTGTCTCACGGTGCCGCCTGATTCCACCAGTTGTATCATGCGTTCTATTTCAAACTCAATGGCTTTTTTTACGTTGCGGATGCTGTTGAGGTTTTTCACCTCTACCTTGGTACCCAGTTTGGTTTCACCTTTCAGGCGTATAGACACGTTAGCATCGCAGCGCATGCTGCCTTCTTCCATGTTACCATCACATACTGCAAGCCATCTAACCAGGCGTCGTACTTCGGTCACATACTGGTAAGCTTCTTCGGCATTGTGCAGGTCGGGCTCAGTAACAATTTCTATTAAGGCAACACCGGCGCGGTTATAATCCACACAGGTGTAATTATCATCAATATCATGAATGCTTTTGCCTGCATCTTCTTCCAGGTGAATGCGGTTTAACTGTACATTCCTGCTGGTTTCCCCCACTTTAATAGCAACATGCCCACCCTTACAAATAGGTGTGGTGTGTTGCGATACCTGGTACCCTTTGGGAAGGTCGGGGTAGAAATAGTTTTTACGGGCAAAGTAGTTGTACTCCTCAATTTCGCAGTTACAGGCAAGGCCCATGCGTATAGCATATTCTACTGCCTTTTTGTTGGTTTTGGGCAGGGTTCCGGGATGCCCCAGGGTTATGGGACTCACCTGCGTATTGGGCGCTGCGCCAAAGGAGGTAGCGTCGCCACTGAACAATTTGCTGGCAGTTGCCAGCTGCGCGTGAATTTCCAGCCCGATCACGGCTTCGTATTTGTCTGAAATATGGCTCATTGTACTGCGAATGTACCTATAAACGGGCAACAAAAAACCGTTGCTGGATAACAACGGTTCATTGCATTGCTGAAACTGTATATCGAAGAATGAAGAAACTAGAGATCGGATGTTTTCAGTTTTTTAGGAAATTTATCTGGGCAGTACGCACCTCTTTACCATGCAGATAACCGATATTAACGGTATCTCCTTCCTTCACATTCTTCAACTGCTCTTTCAGGTCGTCTACTGATTGTATGTCTTTCCCGTTTACTGAAGTAACTACATCTTCTTTCTGAATACCTGCTTTAGCAGCGGGCGATTCTTCGGCAGCATGTAACACTTTTACACCTTTACCTTCTTCTGTGTCCTGCACCTGTAATCCCAGGTGTGGCTTGTGCATGCCCTCTTTGAATCCAAAGCTTCTGCCGCCGCGGAAGGGCTGCATATCTCCGCCACCAAAAAACTCCTGTAACTCAGGCATGTCGGGCATGTCAAATGCAAAATCATCATTATCATTGCTCCAGTTAAAATGCTGTACTCTATTCTCTCTTTTGGCCAACACGGCAGTAGCGGTAGCTTTTTTGCCGTTGCGGATATAGGTTACTTTCACTTTGTCTTCCGGCTTATGCTTGCCTACAAAAGCAGTAAGATCATCACTGTTGCTGATTGTTGTATCATTAATGCTGATGATAATATCATCTTTTTGTAATCCTGCTTTCACAGCAGGGCTTTCAGGAGATACGATCGTGATTTTTGCACCTTTCTCATCTTTTTCAGTCACTACACCTAACAGGGCTTTATTACCCGGCGAAAAAGTGCGCAACTCTTTGCTGAATCCTCTTTTAGGACCACGGAAATGGTTAAAAGCCTCAGGTGCATCAGGGGCTGCGGGAGCTTCTGGTGCATCAGGGGCATCCAAGCGACCAGGGGCTTCAGGACGTGGGGGCGCACCTGGACCAAATCGTTTGGAAAGGCCACGGCTACCACGAAAGTTAGCCCCCTCTTTAAAGCGATGAATTTCTAAACTGGAATCTTTATATTGATCAAGCGGTTTGCCATTAACAGTAATGTTATCTCCATCAATTACAATGGTCATTTTTTCATCTGCACCGCCTTTTTTCCGGATAATAATATTATCCTCTTTTTTAACATCCGGGGCCTGAGCATGTACTGTGCTGCTGAGTGCTGCCATACATGCAATGCCTGTAATGTGTTTAAGTATAGTTTTCATTCTGTATGATTTATGTTCTACGAATAATTTAGTAGATCAAATATAGGGAAGAAAATGAAATACGAAAGAGTTCGCAAATGTTAAAATGCAGCTAATTGACAAGCGGCAAAAAGTGACAGCAAAAGATGCGCCGTTGGCAGACGATGTAATGGAGATGGACGATTTATGGAAAAAACGAATAAAATATTAAAGAAAGAATAGGAGAATCTGGTCTGCATAAAAAAAGCCGCTGCATGGTTAGATGCAGCGGCTGAAGAATATATACACGCTATTACATTACAGCAGTGTTTTTACTTTTTCAATGGTTTGTGCCAGGTTGCTGGCATCCTGCCCGCCCGCTGTAGCAAGCGTTTTTTGTCCGCCGCCACCGCCTTTGATTAAAGGAGCAATATGCTCTTTAATAATTTTAGGCGCTTCCAGGCTTTTGTTGGTGCTAACACTGTCAGATAATAATACGGCCACCTGAGCTTTTCCTTCTATAGAAGCAGCTAACACTACTACATAGTCGCCGGTAAGGTCGTTCTTAATATCAAAGCACAGCTTTTTCAAACCATCTGCGCTGCTGGCATCAATTACGGCACCAATGAACTGGGTATTGTTTACCTGGGTAACCTGTTGTAACAACTCTTGTTTTACAACAGCCAGTTGCTTGGCTTCCAGGCTTTCGATGCGTTTTTTCAGCTCGGCGTTCTCTGTGCTAATATTTTCGATAGCCTTCAACAGGTCTTTCGGATTTTTCAACGCTTCTTTCACCTCTTTTATCTGGTTCAGTTGCTCTACTATATAAGTTTCAGCGGTTGCGCCACTTACTGCTTCTATACGGCGTACGCCGGCAGCAACTGCACTTTCATGCTTAATTTTAAAGAAGCCCAGTTTACCAGTAGCGCCTACGTGTGTGCCGCCACATAACTCAATGGAATAATTCGGGTCCATTACTACCACGCGTACCACATCTCCGTATTTTTCGCCAAACAATGCCATAGCACCCATTTGCACGGCTTCGTCTTTCGACATTTCTTTAATTACCACCGGAACGTTCTGGCGTATTTTTTCGTTTACTATCTGCTCAATCTTTGCCAGTTCTTCGTCGGTTACTTTAGCAAAATGGGAGAAGTCGAAACGTAGCTGATCGCTGTTTACCAGGCTACCTTTCTGTGCTACGTGGGCCCCCAGCACCTCACGTAAAGCGGCATGCAGCAGGTGGGTAGCACTATGATGTACACTAATGGCGCTTCTGCGGTTAGCATCTACTACGGCCAGCACTTCTGCATGAATGTTCTGCGGTAACGTATCGGTAAGCTGTATATACAGGTTGTTTTCTTTTTTGGTATCGATCACCTCAATGGCTTCCTCGTCAAATTGCAGAATACCGGTATCGCCAACCTGACCACCACTTTCGGCATAGAAAGGAGTGGCTTCCAGCACCAGCTGATACGCCTCTTTACCTTTGGCCTTTACCTTACGGTACTTAGTAACACGGGTTTTGGTTGACAAATGATCGTATCCAATAAAAGCAGTTTTGGTTTCCTCCTGTAACACTACCCAGTCTTCTGTGTCAATGGCGGTTGCGGCACGGCTGCGCTGCTTTTGCTGTTCCATTTCTACGGTAAAGCCGGCTTCATCTACTGCAAAGCCAGATTCAGAAGCTACCAGCCTGGTTAAATCCAGCGGGAAACCGTAGGTGTCATTTAATTCAAAAGCATCTTTACCAGTGATGGTTTTAGTGGCAGCAGAAGAGGTAATAATATCATCTATACGCTTCAACCCTTTATCCAGTGTGCGTAAGAATGCATCTTCTTCCTCACGGATCACTTTGCTTACAAAGTCAACCTGCTGTTGCAGTTCGGGGAATACATTGGCAAACTGTTCAGCAAGCACTGGCAACAGTTGATATAATAATGGCTGCTTACAATCCAGGTAGGAGTAGTAATATCTTACTGCTCTTCTTAAAATACGCCTGATTACATAGCCTGCGCCTGTGTTAGAAGGCAGCTGGCCATCGGCGGTAGTAAAAGAAATTGCCCTGATGTGATCGGCAATAACGCGGAAAGCAACGGCTTCTTTGCTGTCGCTGTAGTCATATTTTTTACCGGTGATTTTTTCCGTAGCACTGATGGTGCCAGTGAATACATCGGTATCGTAGTTAGATGTTTTGCCCTGTATAACACGAACCAGGCGTTCAAAGCCCATTCCAGTATCTACATGTTTAGCAGGCAATGGTTCCAGGCTACCGTCTTTTAAACGGTTAAACTGCATGAATACGTTATTCCATATTTCTATTACCTGCGGATGATCAGCGTTTACCAGTGTTTTACCCTCTACCAGTTTTCTCTCACTATCCGGACGGCAGTCAACGTGGATTTCTGAACAAGGACCACAAGGGCCGGTATCGCCCATTTCCCAGAAATTATCTTTTTTATTGCCCAGCAAAATCCTGTCTTCCGCAATCCATTGCTTCCATTCGTTGAAAGCTTCTTCGTCTTTAGGAAGGTTTTCTTTGCTGTCGCCTTCAAAAATGGTTACATATAAGCGGTCTTTATCCAGTTTGTATACTTCGGTAAGCAGTTCCCAGCTCCAGGCTATGGCTTCTTTCTTGAAATAGTCACCAAAGCTCCAGTTGCCCAGCATTTCAAACATGGTGTGGTGATAGGTATCGACACCTACTTCTTCCAGGTCGTTATGCTTTCCGCTTACCCGCAAACATTTTTGCGTATCGGCCACACGGGTGCTGTCAGGCTTTTTATTACCCAGAAAGTAGTCTTTAAACTGGTTCATGCCTGCATTGGTGAACAGTAAAGTAGGGTCGTTTTTAACTACAATGGGTGCAGAAGGTACAATAACGTGCCCTTTTGACTTAAAAAAATCTAAGAACTGCTGCCTGATAGCTGCGCTGGTTAACATAAAAAATCATTCGTTTTTATAAATAGTATATTTAAAGATGTAAGCCGTTATCTTTGTTGGCTTACAAAGTGGCCAAAGGTAAAGTAAGAAATTTAAGGGCGGTGGGATGAAAAAAATTAAATACTTCTATAATACACATACTCTCCGGTACGAAAAGCTAATTACTCCATTGAGAATTAAGTTGTTACGTATCCTCGGCTTTGTTGCTGCCGCCATTGTTACGGCTTCTATAATTGTGGCTATAGCTTTCCAATATGTTGATTCACCTAAAGAAAAAGTACTGAAACAACAGAATGAAGATCTGAAACAGAGCTACAGTGTTTTTCAGGAAAAGCTTCGTCAGCTGCAACAGCAAATGACCGAATTGCAAAACAGGGACAATAATGTGTATCGTGCCATATTTGAAGCCGCCCCCATTCCGGACAGCGCCCGCTTAAAGGAAATGGAAAAGAATAAAGAGGTGCAATTGGTGCAGGGGATGGGCGAAACGCAACTGGTGCAGGAAATGACCACCCAGTTAAACCTGCTTAGTAAAAGAGCCGCCTTCCAGGAAAAATCATATAAAGAAATTGATGGCATGTTAAAGGATAAGGAAAAGCTATTAGCTGCCATTCCTGCCATTCAACCTGTAAGCAACAAAGATTTAAATCGCATTGCATCCGGTTTCGGATACCGGGTAGATCCGGTATATAAAGTAACGAAGTTTCACGCTGGGCTTGATTTTACCGCACCGCAGGGCACGCCTATTTATGCCACTGCAGATGGTGTAATAAAAGAAGCCAACTTTAATGCGGGTGGATATGGTAACCACGTGGTGATTAACCACGGCTATGGATATGAAACCCTGTATGGTCACATGTATAAGATTAAAGCCAAACCAGGCGATCATGTAAGGCGCGGCGAGGTAATAGGGTATGTGGGCAGCACAGGTAAAAGCACCGGCCCACACTGCCATTACGAAGTACACCGCAGCGGTGAACGCGTAGATCCGGTGTACTATTTTTCCAACGATTTATCGCCTGACCAGTTTGACCGTTTGTTGAAACTGGCAGCAGCCAGCAACCAGAGCTTCGATTAATAGGGCGAAAATTGAATATCTTTGCGGCAACTTCAATATTCAGCATGAAGCATACCACCGATTCCACCGGTTGCCAATATTGTGACCACCGACTTACTTCTGTGTTGTGTAAAGCACGCAGCGAGTATATTGATGCCTTTAACGATCAAAAGATTAGTAACCAGTACAAGAAGGGTCAGTTGATTTTTAGTGAGGGTACTTATCCCTTTGGCGTGTATTGCATCAACTCCGGTAAAATAAAGCTGTCACATCTGGGAGATGATGGTAAAGAGCAGATCACCCGTCTGCTACGGGGTGGCGATGTGCTGGGTTATAGGGCTTTATTAAGTGGCGACCGCTACAGCGCTTCGGCAGTAGCCCTGGAAGATACACAGGTATGTTTTATTCCTAAAGACCTGTTTGTAAAGGCCCTGAAAAATGATCCGGCGCTTTCTTTTGAAATGATGAAGCTGTTAAGCCAGGAGCTGCACAAGGCTGAGCTGAAAATTACGCACCTGGCACAAAAGCCGGTACGGGAAAGACTGGCCGAAACCCTGCTTTTTATTAAAGAAACCTATGGTTTTGAGGAAGATGGTATTACACTAAGTGTAAAACTTTCCCGCGAAGAAATAGCCAACCTGGTAGGCACTGCTACTGAATCTACCATACGCCTGCTCTCAGAATTTAAAAAAGATGGCATTATTGACCTGGACGGCAAGAAAATCAAACTCATGAAGCCCGCCGCCCTGCTTACCATTGCCAACCTGCAGGATTAATCCATGATAAAAGTCATATAGCCCGCTGATGGAACTCATTTTTGAGCCATCTGCATCGTTATACCTTGCCCTTAAATTGGCAATGTATGCAATTGTACCAGTTCAATCATCTGCAGGAAAGCGAATTCACTCCGGCCGCATTGTGCGAACTGGTTGAACGGGATTATCATTTGCTCATTACCGGGTTGTGCAATACTATTCATGATTACCTGCTGCAGCATCCCCAGATAGAAGACCTGCCCGATTCTGTGGCAGAGCTGGTGCACCTGCTTTTTACCAAGCTGGAAGATGAGTTAAAGCACCTGTTTTTAAAAGAAGCAGGTATTGTGTTTCCCTGTATTCGGAAATGGCAGCAAGAGCAGCATTGTCAGGTAGGTAATACCACTGGTATGATAGATTCGGTGGTGCATACACAATCTGTAATAGCGGCCCTGATGCAACGTATACGGCAATTACTGGGCAATTTTGGTAGTATGCCGCATTTTCAAATGGGCTGGAAAGTGTGTTTGAACAACTTGTTTAAACTGGAAACACTCGTATTTCAATGGATTCACATTGGGCAAAATTTGCTGTACCCTGCTGTAAAGGAGTTAACTGGCAATGGCTCGAAAAATAAATAACTATGGCTTCAATAGAGATAAAAACTGCATGTTTTCATTGTGGGGAAGATTGTAGCGATAAGCCGGTAATGAGTTTTGGTAAGCAGTTTTGCTGCGATGGGTGTAGTATGGTATACAACATTTTGCAGCGTAACGGCATGTGTGATTATTACGATATCTCCAATAATCCGGGTGTTAACCAGCGGCAGCCGGTGCGGCAGAATAAATTCCAGTTCCTGGACGATGAAAAAGTAAGCCGTTCTATTATCAGTTTTGAAAATGACGATCGCACTTTCGTTACTTTTTATTTACCGCAAATACATTGCAGCAGCTGTTTGTGGTTGCTGGAAAATTTGCATCGCCTGCAACCGGCCATCATTTCTTCTAAAGTCAACTTCCCCAGTAAGGAAGTTGAAATCTTTTTCGATCATCATAAACTCACGCTGCGGCAGGTGGCTGAGCTGCTCACCAGTGTAGGGTACGAACCATATATCAGCTTAAAGCAGTTTGCGGCGGATAAGCCCAAATCAGATAATTCTAAAATATACAAGCTTGGGGTGGCAGGCTTTTGCTTTGCCAACATTATGTTGCTGAGCTTTCCGGAATACCTGGGTATAGATGTGCATGAGCAATACCTGGTAAATGTGTTCCGGGGCATTAATTTGTTGTTGAGCTTGCCCGTGTTTTTTTACAGCGCTCTGGAGTTTTATAAAAGTGCCTGGAAAGGTTTAAAGCATGGTTTCCTGAATATAGATACGCCCATAGTACTGGCTATACTGGTAACTTTTGGCCGAAGCGTGTATGAAGTGCTTTCCGGTACCGGGGGCGGTTATTTCGATTCTATGTCAGGTATTGTGTTGTTTATGCTGATAGGGCGTGTGTTGCAGGATAAAACATACGACAGGCTCAACTTTGAACGTGACTATACTTCTTACTTTCCGATAGCGGTAACGCGTATGCTGGATGGGGCAGAAGAAACGGTGATGTTACCCGATATTCATCTGGATGATACTTTGTTAATTCATAACGAAGAGCTGATACCCGCCGATGGCATTATCACACGTGGCAAAGCGTATATCGATTACAGCTTTGTAACTGGTGAAAGTGTTCCTGTAGTAAAAGAGGTAGGTGAAATTGTTTACGCAGGCGGCAAGCAGGTGGGAGGCAACATTGAGTTGATGGTAATTAAAGAGGTGGCGCAAAGCTATTTAACCCGTTTATGGAACAGGGAAGAATGGCAAAAGAAAAAGGCAGATGAGGAGCGTTCCTTTGTGCACCTGTTAAGTCGTTATTTCACCTGGATTTTGTTTACGATAGCATTTGGTGCTGCTGTGTATTGGTATATGCACGATGCTGCTAAAATATGGAGTGCGGTTACTGCGGTATTAATTGTAGCCTGCCCCTGTGCTTTATTATTGAGTAACACCTTTACCAATGGCAACATCCTGCGTTTGCTGGGAAGGCAACAGTTGTATTTGCGTAATGCGCAGGTGATAGAAGAAATAGCCAATGCAGATCATATCGTATTTGACAAAACCGGTACGCTTACCGAAGCACACAACAGCGAAATTGAATATAAAGGCCGGGAGCTTACATTGGACCTGAAAGTGAAAATAGCGTCCCTGGCTGCGCAAAGCAATCACCCTATGAGTAAGGCGCTGGTACGCTGGGCCAATACGCGTCGCAAAAAACAGGTGTTGGGCTTTAAAGAAATACCCGGTGCCGGTATTGAAGGCATTGTAGATAACGACCTGATAGCAATAGGCTCTCGCAAGTTTGTATGTAACGATCTGGCTGGTGTAGAAAAAACGGCAACTATGTATGTGTCCATAGAAGATAAAGTATGGGGTTGCTTTATGGTCAGAAACCGTTACAGAACAGAAGTGCCTGAACTGCTGGAGCATTTGCAAAAAATATACCCGGTAACCATTTTAAGTGGCGACAATGATGCGGAGCAAAGATATCTATCGGGCTTATTGGTGCGTGGCTCTTATGTATTGTTTAATCAGGGGCCGGAAGATAAACTAAAGGTAATTGAACGTTTGCAGGAAGAAGGTAAACGGGTAATGATGATTGGTGATGGCCTGAATGATGCAGGGGCATTAAAGCAGGCAGATGTGGGGATTGCTGTAACAGAAGATTCTAATTGTTTTACACCTGCCTGTGATGCTATACTGGAAGCGAAGCAGTTAACTACCCTGGGAAGAATTATACGTCTGTGCCGGGTAAATAAGAAAGTGGTAATGGCGGCTTTTGTGGTGTCTATAGTATATAATATAGTAGGATTGTCTTTTGCCGTACAGGCAAAATTGTCGCCTATGATTGCAGCTATCTTAATGCCCAGTAGTAGCCTTACCATTATGCTGTTGACTTTTGGAGTGAGTAATATAGCAGCTTACCTGCTAAGGTTAAAGGGGAAGCCGGCGGGTATTAAATAGATGTGTATAAAAAGTAACAGACCATAGTGTGGGAGATGATCCTCGTTTACAACCTGACTAATTGCTTAGTAAATATGTCTGGCACCTATGGTCTGTTATTATATAAAAGGTATTAAATCCTGAATTTGATACCCAGGTTCAAGCCTAAGCCACCTATGTTGATATAAGATTTTAAATCATTGGCGGGCTTATTATTATCCTTGTATTGGGTTTGCGTGGGATGGGCCGGGTCTGTTACACCTGTTGGGGTGTTAGAACTGGTATTCACGGTGGTTTGATAATCAGTATATCTTTCCGCAGTAGACAAATCGTTTAAACCTCTGCTGGTGGGGCCGCTTACAGTAGCTCCATTGGTAACGTTGATTACCTTTAAGGTTTCTGCATACTCCTTCACTTCCTTGCTTTTGCTTTGTACCGGCACGTTCCTGTATTCTGTTTCCAGGAACAGGGAAAGATTATTGCCTAATTTATAAGTGACACCTAAAGCGCCCTGGAACCCTACAGTCATATTAGGCTTAACTGCTTCTTTACGTTGAACACTTACCTGCGATAGTAAGGTAGGTGCTCCGGTAACACTGCTGGCTTTATATCCAGCTGTTTCAATATACAATCTACCCCATACCGGCACTACTACCCCAATACGAACATAGGGATTGAGCTTTCCTTTGGATGCAGGGTTTAATACAATAGAAGGTGCTACGTCAATGGCGTTTACGTGACCATGCGATTCTACAGAACCTAGTACAGTGCTACTACCTTCGGCAGTGGTAACCTGGTGTGTCATCAGGTTGGTTTTGCTATGGTAGTAATTGGCAGATAATTCCACAGCTACATAATTGTTGATGTCAAATCCTGCGGTAAGTCCACCCCTTACGCCGGCGCCGTAAGAGCCAGTAAGTACTTTGTCGGATGTTACACTGGTAGCTCCCGTGCTGGTATTATACGTTTGGTAGGTTTCCCGCGGGTCGTAGGCGCCTACTTTAGGAAACTGACCCGGAGATACACTGAAAAAATACCCTCCCGCTGCTTTCAGGTAAAATCTTTTTGCTGGTGCTGGTTTGTCTTGTGCCTGTAAAGAGAAGGATGTACACAGGCTGATGGCAATCAGGCTAATGGTGATGCTTTTCGTCATATGGGCAATGTTTAATACTAAATGTACTCAAATAGTATGCTCAAAGTAATACGACCGGCGTTAAAACATGACAAAAATCAGCGAAACGGTTGAGTTATGTCATAGGGGGGCGGAATAGGCCTATCTACTTTTGGGGGGTTATTTCATTACATTATTCATGACTGTAATTATCCTTTTACTGGTTGTAAGTATTTCAGTAGCTGCGCTTTTTCTGGCTGCTTTTATCTGGAACGTCAAGAGCGGACAGTACCGGGATGAAGAAGGTCCGCCCGTGAGAATACTGTTTGACGATAATCATACCTCTACAATTGATGAACCTTAATTCAAATCTTCTATGCAGGTGGAAAAGTTCTATTATGATAACCGGATTGTAAAGATGTTTGCCTATGCCACCATATTGTGGGGTGTGGTGGGCATGCTGGCTGGTTTGCTGGCCGCAGTTCAGTTATATTTACCTGGTGCCAACTTTAACCTGGCCCCTACGACCTTTGGTCGCGTTCGTCCCGTTCATACCAACGCGGTGATTTTTGCGTTTGTGGGCAACGGTATTTTCATGGGTGTTTACTACTCGCTGCAAAGGCTGTGTAAAGCCCGTATGTTTAGCGATGTGCTAAGCAAAATTCATTTCTGGGGCTGGCAACTGATCATTGTATCTGCTGCTATTACCTTACTGGCAGGGTATACTTCCGGTAAAGAATATGCCGAGCTGGAATGGCCTATTGATATCGCTATTACCCTCATTTGGGTAGTGTTTGGTATTAATATGTTCGGTACTATTTTAAAAAGACGCGAAAGTCATTTGTATGTAGCCATCTGGTTTTACATCGCTACCTGGGTAACCGTAGCCATGCTGCATATTGTAAACTCTTTTGAGATCCCTGTTTCTTTTATGAAAAGCTACAGTTGGTATGCGGGTGTGCAGGATGCGTTGGTGCAATGGTGGTATGGTCATAACGCGGTGGCGTTTTTCCTTACTACTCCTTACCTGGGCCTGATGTATTACTTCCTGCCCAAAGCAGCTAACAGGCCGGTTTACAGCTACCGCTTATCTATTATTCACTTCTGGGCGTTGATATTCATCTATATATGGGCTGGCCCGCACCACCTGTTATATACTGCGTTGCCTGATTGGGCACAAAGCCTGGGTGTAGTGTTTAGCATCATGCTTATTGCACCAAGCTGGGGTGGTATGTTGAATGGATTGTTTACGTTAAGAGGTGCATGGGATAAAGTACGGGAAGAGCCGGTATTGAAATTCCTGGTAGTTGCTATTACCTGTTATGGTATGGCCACTTTTGAAGGTCCGATGCTGAGCCTGAAAAACGTAAACGCTATTTCACACTTTACCGACTGGACTATTGCGCACGTGCACATTGGCGCATTAGGTTGGAATGGTTTCTTAACCTTTGGTGTACTGTATTGGATCATCCCTAAAATTTTCAATACGCCATTATATTCAAAAAAACTGGCCAATAGTCATTTCTGGATAGGTACTATAGGTATTATATTATATGCTGTTCCATTGTACTGGGCTGCTTTTACCCAAAGCATGATGTGGAAGTCTTTCACTGAAGAAGGACAACTGAAATTCCAGTTCCTGGAAACAGTAACCCATATATTGCCTATGTATGTTACACGTAGCCTGGGTGGTTTGCTGTACCTGAGCGGTGTGCTGGTGATGTGTTACAACCTGTGCAAAACAGTGAAAGCGGGCAAACTGGTGGCTAACGAAGCAGCAGAAGCAGCGCCATTACCTAAAGTGATAGAAACACATGGTAAAGAACACTGGCATCGCTGGATTGAAAGAAGGCCTATACAGTTACTGGTGTTCAGTCTGGTGGCAGTAGCTATTGGTGGCGCACTGGAAATGGTACCTACTTTCTTGGTAAAGAGCAATATTCCTACCATCGCTTCTGTGAAGCCTTATACTCCGTTAGAATTGCAGGGACGGGATATTTATATCAGAGAAGGTTGTTACACCTGCCACTCACAGATGATACGCCCTTTCCGTGATGAAGTAGCACGTTATGGAGAGTATAGTAAGGCTGGTGAGTTTGTGTACGATCATCCATTCCAGTGGGGCAGCAAAAGAACTGGTCCGGACCTGGCAAGGATAGGTGGTAAGTATCCTGACAGCTGGCACTATAACCACATGATGGACCCACGTATTATGTCGCCCGGATCTATTATGCCTAACTATCCCTGGTTGCTGGATAATAAAATAGATACCGCTTCTACCGCAGCTAAAATAAGGGCTATGCAAACGTTAGGTGTGCCTTATGCAGCGGGATATGATAAAGTGGCGAATGCCGATCTGGTACAGCAGGCAACAGCTATCAAACAAAGGTTAAAGAACGACAAAATTGAAACCAGCAGCCAGGCAGAAATAGTGGCGCTGATAGCCTATTTGCAAAGAGTGGGAACAGATATCAGGCCTTCTGTAACAGCACAGGCTAATAATCAATAATCCTTAAACATTACTACAATGAAATTTATTCATTACCTGGAAAAGATTACTGGTGTTGATGTGTTTGCGCTAGGTTCCTTTTTTATCTTTTTTAGTTTTTTTCTTATCGTGACTTTATGGGCATTCAAAGCCGATAAAAAGCTGATTGATCACATTAACCGTATTCCATTAGATTAATACATGTGCAAAATGAGTTGCTTATTAAAATATAAACAGCGGTTTTTTATACTGATGGGCCTGTTACTGCCCATGTCAGTGTTTGCTGGTGGCCCTCCCGTAAAAAGCGAAATGGACAACCCTTTAGCCATTACATTGGTGTGCGTGAGCATTGGTTTGTTGTTGGCCATTGGTGGCCTGGCTTATGTAGTGCTGAGTGCAGCCCAGTTATTTGTATTGAAATACAAAGAAGAGCAAAAAGCAACGGGCGCAGGTACGGCAGGTAAAGTGTTAAGTGTGCTGGTGTTGTGTTTGGCAACTGGTCTGTTGCATGCACAGGATGCAGCAGCAGATGCTGCCACTACAGCTCCGGTATCTACACAAATTGCCGGCATGTCGCAGGTGTCATTTTATACGCTGGTATCAGTAATCGCGCTGGAACTGGTGGTGATACTGGCATTGTTGTTTAACCTGAAAGTGTTACTGGGCAGGCAAAAAGCAGCGGTAGCGGTAAGTGAAGTGCAGGAAGAAAAAGTGCCCGCATGGAAAACATGGTGGAGTAAAATGAACTCCTTCCGTTCCATGAAAGAAGAAGCAGCGCTTGAATTGAATCACGACTATGATGGTATCAGAGAGCTGGATAATAAGCTTCCACCATGGTGGTTATATGGTTTTTACCTGACCATTTTTGTAGCTATAGTGTACATCTGGCGTTTCCACGTGTCTAACAGCGCGCCTTTAAGTCAGGAAGAGTATGCTATTGAAATGGAGAAGGCAGAAGCGGCCAAGGCTATTTACCTGGCAAAAGCAGCTAACAACGTAGATGAGAGTACGGTAAAACTGCTTACGGATGACGCTTCGTTGGAAGGGGGTAAAAAAATATTTACTACCGTATGTGCTGCCTGTCATAGTGCAGATGGTGGTGGTGGCGTGGGGCCTAACCTTACCGATGATTACTGGCTGCATGGAGGTAATGTAAAAGATGTGTTTAAAACCATTAAATATGGCTGGCCTGAAAAAGGAATGAAAAGCTGGAAGGAAGATTATTCACCTGTGCAAATTGCCCAGTTAGCCAGTTATGTAAAAAGCCTGCATGGAACCAAACCGGCCACGCCGAAAGAACCGCAGGGTGAGTTGTTTTCAGAATCGAATGAGTCGGGTGCCGCTGCACCAGCCGCTAAAGACAGTGCAGCAGTTTCTTTAAGATAGTTTAAAAAGTGTGTGACATGGGTGCAGTTAAAGGTAATGATGGGGTGGATTTCAGAGATCGTATAGCCACTGTTGACGGTAAAGGCAAAAGGCAATGGATTTTTGCGGTAAAACCTCAGGGTACTTATTATAATTACCGTACTGCACTTAGTTACGTTTATTTCCTGCTTTTTTTCAGCCTGCCTTTTATTTCTATAGAGGGCAGGCCTTTGTTTTTATTTAACATACCGGAAGCAAAGTTTATCCTGTTTAGCAAAGTGTTCTGGCCCCAGGATTTCTTCCTGTTCGGGGTGGTGATGATTGGTTTTATTTTCTTTATCATTCTTTTTACAGCTGCCTTTGGCAGGTTGTTTTGCGGGTGGATGTGTCCACAAACCATTTTTATGGAAATGCTTTTCCGTAAGCTGGAATATTGGATTGTAGGTAGTGCCAATGAACAAAAATTATTAAAAGAAGCGCCTTTCAGTGGTAAAAAAGCGGGTAAGCTTTTGCTGAAACATGCTAGTTTCTTTCTCCTGTCTTTTTTAATAGCCAACTGCTTCCTGGCCTATATTATAGGCGTGAAAGCGTTGGAGAAAATAGTAACAGAACCGCTATCCCAACATGTGGCAGGTTTTTTCTCTATCCTCATTTTTACCGGAGTGTTTTATGGCGTGTACGCATTTTTCAGAGAGCAGGTGTGTACGGCTGTTTGTCCCTATGGCAGATTGCAGGGTGTGTTGATTGATAAAAATACCATGTCGGTAGCTTACGACTATGGCAGGGGGGAGCCACGTGGCCGCGGTAAAAAAAGTGCTGAGGAAGAGCGCGGTGATTGTGTGGATTGTTTTCAATGCGTGCGTGTGTGCCCTACGGGAATTGATATTCGTAATGGTAACCAGATGGAGTGTGTGGGATGTACAGCTTGTATAGATGCTTGTAACGATGTAATGGCTAAGATGAAAAAGCCATTAGGTTTAATCCGGTACACTTCTGAGAATGCTATCAGCGACCGCACTTCATTTAAGTACACCGGCCGCATGAAATTATATACGGCTTTATGTGTAGCGGTACTGGCTTTACTGGGTGTGTTGTTGAATACCCGTAAAGACATTGATGCTACAGTGATAAGAACACCGGGTATATTATTCCAGGAAAGAGGTGCGGATAGTATCTCCAACCTGTATTCTCTTAAAATGATCAATAAAACTATCACTGCTATACCTGTAACGGTGCGGTTAGAGAATGTGAAAGGGGCTATTCAAATGATTGGTCATAACGAAGTTATAGCAGCCAGCGAAGGGCAGGGTAGCGGAACTTTCTTTGTAATTCTGCCACGTACAGTAATTCAACAGCGTAAAACGTCTATCACGTTAGGCTTTTACCAGGGCAATAAAAAAATAGCATCGGCAGTAAGCACTTTTGCGGGGCCGGTGAGCGAATAAGTAACAATAAAACATTTTAATATGAGTTGGGGAAACAGATTGATACTGGTATTTGTAGCCTTTGCTGCGTTAATAGGTACATTAGTATATAAAGCAGTGCACACCCGCTTCGACCTGGTGAGTGCAGATTATTATAAACAGGAACTGAGTTATCAGCAACGCATCAATGGTATTAAAAACGCTGGAGTTTTAGGCGTGCTGGCGGTGGAGCAAAACAACACCTCTGTAACTATTGTAATGCCCGATGCTTTAAAAGGGGCGATGGTAGAAGGGGAAGCCTGGTTTTACAGGAAAAGTAATGCTGATGCCGACTGTAAAGTTCCCTTACAGATAAACGAAGCTGGTGAGCAGGTTGTTAATAAACGATTATTGAAGCCAGGGCCTTACCTGCTAAAGATGGATATGAAAGCCAACGGTACTAATTATTATGTGGAAAAAGAACTACAGGTTAACTAATGTGGTGGGCAATTGTAATACCGGGGTTTTTACTGGGGTGCGTAAGCAGTTTGCACTGTGTAGGCATGTGTGGCCCACTGGTGCTTGCATTACCGCTAAATAACACTCATTCACCTAAATGGATAGGGCTGCTGTTATACCATGCCGGGCGTACCACTTCTTATGCATTATTAGGGGCAATAGCGGGTATTGCAGGACGAAGGGTGTTTGTGCCTGCCTGGCAGCACTGGTTGGCTGTTTTGGCAGGCAGTCTTATTATATTGACAGTTCTGGCAGGGGGCTTACAACGGGTTAGAAAACCCAATTTTTTATTCAGAAAGATGAATAAAGCCATCCTTGCCCTTACGCAATATTGTATGAGACAAAAAAGGATAGGTGCTTTTTATTTGTTGGGCATGGGTAATGGTTTTTTGCCTTGTGGTTTAGTGTTTATAGCTGTTACTACAGCCTTTGTATCTAACTCTTTTACAGGGGGGATATTATTTATGATAATGTATGGCCTGGGAACAAGCCCTTTGTTACTGTCTTTATCGCTGCTGGGATTTGCTGTGGGAATGCCTTTAAGAAATGCTTTTAAAAAAATTACTCCTGTTTTAACCATAATGGCGGGTGTTTTGCTTTTATTAAAGGGATTTAACGTTTCCATACCAATTATAAGTTATTGGTTACCTGAGCATAAGGAAGCTGTGGGATGCCAACCCTTAAACTAGTGGGTTTGTGCTGACACAGTTTGCGTTTAATTTGCTTTAGGTTTGGAGCAATTTCGAACCTCCCCGAAGACTAATTAACCGACAGGCCATGTTGTTCAACATTTTCAAAAATAAAAACGCCGATCACGCTTTGGACATCGTCCGGGAGCAGGCCTTCTCGTTCCTTGGCACTGACATACATTCTCATTTAATACCAGGTATAGATGATGGCTCAAAATCAATGGAAGATTCTATCCATTATATTGAGCAATTACAAAAACTGGGTTTCAGAAATATAGTTACCACTCCTCATATCAAATGGGGATATTATCAGAATACAAGGGAAACTATTTCCTGGGGATTAAGTCAGTTAAACAAGGCGCTGGAGAAAAAAGGAATAGATATAAGTGTGCGTGCAGCCGCTGAATACTTTATTGATGATTTTTTTCTCCAATTAATGCAAACAGAACCATTATTGGTGATTCGCGACAACGAAGTACTGGTAGAGCTTTCTTTTTATGCCGAGCCTTTTAGAGTACAGGATATCTTCTTCCGTATACAAACAGCAGGGTATAAGCCTGTATTGGCACATCCTGAACGTTACGGCTACTATCACGACAGAAAGGAGATGTACCGCACCTTAAAAAGAATGGGAGTGCTGTTGCAATTGAACCTTTTAGCATTAACAGGCCACTACGGCAAACAAGCCCAGGCAGTGAGTAACTGGTTGTTACAAGAGCATTTATATGACTATTGTGGAACCGATCTGCATCACGAAAATCACCTAGCGCAATTGCAGTCGTTAGCAGGATCTAAACAAATTAAGTTGTTACAACAATATGATTTTCTGAATGCTGGAGTAATGGCATAAACAGTTAACATTATCTTGTTTCTACTTAACATTTTATTATTAAACCTTACTTGAACTTTGTATTCTAAATAAAAGAAACGCAATAGCGGTAAAGCCTTAAAAAAAGTTCTTTTTATTTTCTTTAACAATCAAGATAAAAAAACTGGCATCGCATTTGTTTCTATAGAAATATAAAATCGCAAGTAGTCAATTTTCTCATAAGCAGTTAGTTTTGGTTGCGGCCCTTGTTTCAACAGGGGCCAATTTTTTTATATACTTTCCTGTTTCGCCCTGCTTCTTTTTATCTGCCAGTGTATAAGCAGTGCCCCTATTACACAACCTACTCCATCGGCAATAATATCAGTTAAGTCAAATGAACGGTTGGCTACATAATACTTCTGCACATATTCCATGGCAATACCATACACCAACCCGGTTGCTGCCAGTAACGGTAACAGCCTTTTGTTAGTAATGATCTGTTGCTTAAATGCAAGGGAAAATAAGTATACGAGAATGGAAAACATACCTATGTGCACCCACTTATCAAACAAAGGTATTTTATCAAAAAAGCTTACTTCCGGAAGCTCTTTACCCGGGATAGTTAAAAGATAATAGCTGAGGAAAAAGAACAGAATAGCGGGCAACAAGGCCAGGGATATTTTCTTCACGTTTTCGGATTTGCAACAAATATAAAAGGGCTGCGATTAACAGCCCTTTTATATTTATGATACTTTTCCTAATACATACATTTCCGTAAGTGTGGGGGAAGAACTGCCGCCTTCTTTTTCCAGCGTAATGGCAAAGGCTTCTGCTGTGGGAATGTTTTTCATTTTACATAATCCCTCGTTACAGTTCATTACACCTGCATCTACAGGCTTGCCATTCACAATAGCCCATAGCTGGTATTGTTTGCCAGAGGGGGCTTGTGGTAATTGATTGGCTATTATATATACATCTTTAGTTTGTGTATTCCAGTACAGTGTGGCCAGGCTATTTTCTTTGCCTGCTACACCAGGCATTTTAATAGTAGCCGTAGCCGGACTTTCTATCAGCTGCATGTTGGCCTTATATACATTAATAGAGGCTTCCAGTGTGTTTCTATCATTCAGCAATGCTTCATACTTTTCATTGCTTTGCTTGTAGTTGTTATAGTAATGATAATTAAAAGCCACACTAATAGCCAGTAGTATAATACAGGCTGCTGTTATTCTTTTCCAGGGATAGATGTTAACAACACTTGCTGTATTTGTAGTCTCTGTTGAAGATGCTGTGGTAGCATATAAGCTGGTTTTGTAACCGGCAGCATTACCTTCTTCAGGTATAAAATCGTTTTGTAAAGTAGCCAGTAGTTGTTCCCTGATAGCAGCATCCGGAACAGATGCATTGGCCATTGCATTTTTTTCAAATGCAATTTCTGTTTCATCCAAAGCCTGCTGAATGGCCGGATGAAGACGGGATAGCTCTAATAACTCGGCTGCTTCTTCGGCAGAAGCAAGGCCCAGTACATAGCTTTCTATTACACCGCTTTGTATGTATGCCTGTGTATCCACTATACTTTTACTGATTTTTTTAACTGTATTAATGCTGCTCGAAGTCGCGTTTTAACCGTGCCTAAAGGAATCTCAAGCATTTTTGCTATCTCCTCCTGGGTAAACCCTTGAAAGTAAGATAGCTCTACGAGTACTTTATGGTCGTCTTTTAACTGGTGAACCAGTTTGCGAAGACCAATTCTTTCGATGGGGGTAGTTGCGCTGTGTTCGCTTGACATATATACGTCTTCTGTCAATTCGCGGTTTTTCTGACTTTTGCGAAATTCCTTACTACGTACCATATCAATAGCAGCATTGCGCGCAATGTTGGTCATCCACGTAAATAAGCGGCCTTTGTTTTCATCATAGCTTTCTATCTGCTTCCATATTTTTACAAATACTTCCTGAAGCACATCATTAGCTGAATCCCTGTCGATAACTACTGCAGTTACAACAGTGTGCAAAGCACCGGCATAGTTTTCATACAAATAAACAAAAGCCGATTGATGTCTCTTTTTTAACTGATCCACCAGATCGGCTTCTGCAAGCTTTTTTAATTCCGGCATAGTGTTTTTATACTTGGGTACGACCTATTTCTTTAGCCCACCAACTGACTATAAGCGTCTGCCGTCATTAATCCGTCGAGGTCTGCTGGATTGGCTACTGTGATTTTAACCATCCAACCCTCATTGTAAGGATCGCTATTAACCAGTTCAGGCTGCTTTTCAAGTATTGGATTTACTTCCAAAATAGTACCGGCTACTGGCAAAAACAGGTCGCTGACAGTTTTAACTGCTTCTACTGTACCGAATACTTCGTTTGCTTCAACATTCTTGCCAATAGTTGTAATGTCAACATATACAATATCACCTAATTCGCCCTGGGCAAAATCGGTAATACCTATTATTGCAGTGTTGCCATCTACCAATTTAATCCATTCGTGGTCTTTGGTATACTTTAATTCAGCTGGAAAGTTCATGGTGTCAACTATTTATTTGCTGCAAATATTGAATAAATATTGGTAAAAATAAACAGTAATCAAAAATCCTGTTGCTCAAAATAGAACAGAATATGGTCTTTTAAAAAATTTTCCTGCTCTATCAGGTTCATTTCCGGCAAGGCTTTCAGCTGTCTAAAATGCGGCCACCCATCTTCATCCTGTCCTTCATTCGCGTAATAACCACCAGGTGTAAGAATGGTACATACGGCCACATGCATCAGGTCCTGCTTCTGCTCTTTGGTAATTTCATGGCTCACAAAGCCAGCTTCCTGAATGCCAATTAAGAAAAGAATTGCATCCATATCAGGCTTTTTACCAAAGCGTTCCACCAGTTTCGCTTCCAACGTCCACCACCTTTGCTGTAAATCGTCTGTTACCATGTTCATAATGCGAATTTAATCAGTCTGCCATTATCTTTGTCCAAACCTATCTAAGTTATGTTACAAGTAGCCCATTTGAGGGAAAACAGAGAGGAAGTAAAGGGAAAACTGGCTGTAAAATATTTTAAGCAGCCTGAGTTGGTAGACACAGTTATAGAACTAGACGATTCGCGCAAGAAATTGCAGGCCGAATTTGATTCGATAAAAGCGAAGGTGAACAGCGCATCCAAGGATATTGGTAAATTAATGGGGCAGGGTAAAAAAGAAGAAGCAGAAGCCTTAAAGGCAGAAGTGGCCTTGTTAAACCCACAGTTAAAGCCCCTGGAAGAGCAAATGGCGACAGTGGAAAAGCAACTGCACGACACGCTGATTCAATTGCCTAACCTGCCGGCAGCCATTGTGCCTAAGGGCAAAACGCCCGAAGAAAATGAGGTGGTAAGGCAGAGTGGCACTATTCCTGCCCTGTTTAGCGGTGCTGTTCCTCACTGGGATATTACTAAGAAGTATAATTTGATTGATTTTGAACTGGGCAATAAAATTACCGGAAGCGGTTTTCCGGTATATATTGGAAAAGGCGCCCGTTTGCAACGCGCTTTAATCCAGTTTTTCCTCGATTACAATACCGAAGCAGGGTATACTGAGCATATTCCTCCTTTTGTGGTAAATGAAGCTTCCGCCTATGGAACGGGACAACTGCCTGATAAAGAAGGACAGATGTATTATGTAAATGAAGATAATCTTTACCTGATACCTACTTCGGAAGTGCCGTTAACCAACCTGTACCGCGATGTGATTTTGAAAGAAGATGAATTGCCGGTGAAAATGACCGCTTATTCTCCTTGTTTCAGAAGAGAAGCAGGTAGCTATGGTAAAGATGTAAGAGGTTTAAATCGCTTACACCAGTTTGAAAAAGTGGAGGTTGTTCAGGTGGTAGCTAAAGAAAAGAGCTATGAAATTCTGGACGAAATGGTGCTGCACGTGGAAAAGCTGCTGCAATTACTGGAACTGCCTTATCGTATCCTTCGTTTATGCGGGGGAGATATGAGCTTTACCAGTGCTTTAACCTACGATTTTGAGGTGTATAGCGCTGCTCAGGAGCGTTGGTTGGAGGTAAGCAGTGTAAGTAACTTTGAAACTTACCAGGCCAACCGTTTAAAATGCAGGTATAAAGATGCTACAGGTAAAATTCAGTTGGCGCATACCTTAAATGGCAGCTCCCTGGCATTACCCCGCATACTCGCTTCTTTACTGGAAAATAACCAGACAGAGCAGGGCATTAACATTCCAAAAGCGCTACAGCCTTATTTCAGAGCAGAAAGCATTAGCTAATCAACTGATGTTGGTAATAAAAAATCCCGCAGGTATAGCTGCGGGATTTTTGTATATCAGGGATATTGTTATTTTCTGATGGTAACGTGGGTGCCTGGTGGAATCATCTTGTACAGTTCTTCCACGTCTGCGTTTTTCATGCTGATGCATCCTTGCGTCCAGTTCAGATAGCGGTCTATTGCATAATCTTCATGCGGCCAGGTGCCATGGATGCCAATGCCGCCGCCGAGGGTAGCGCCATTGGGAATAAGTCCCCTGCTTTTACGCAGGTTAAAATTGGCTACATCCTGTGCGGTTGGGTAGTCCAGCAACATCATACGGTCCCACTTTTCATGAACACGTTTGCTGGCTATGGTAAAGTTTCCCTCCGGGGTGCGCCTGTCGCCCTGGTATAATTTATCACCCTGATCTTTACTCCCAAATACTACGGGGTAGCTTACCAGCCAACCATCTTTATCATACACCTGTAATTCATAATCGCTTTTGTCAATAACGATGTAATAACCTCCCACACCAGAAGCGGCGCGGTGACGGAAGGAGGTATTGCTAAAAAAAAGTAAGCTTAGCGTAAGTAAGCATAAGCAGTTCTTCATAAACGTTGCGGATTGCTTTTGCGTCCTAAACGCAAAAATGATTCCTTTCATTATAAAAACGGCAGGTTTTTGATAAAAAAATAACACCCCGGAGAGCCGGGGTGACATTATGCACATGAGAAACAATATAAATGTTCAGGTTAAAAACAGCTGATACGTACACCCATAGCGTAAGGGTATTGTTTCAGGCCTGTTCTGTTTTCCTGCATTAAAGTATTTAAACTGTAAGAACCGTATAAGCGTACAAAGCCTAGGCCTAATTCGCCTATCGCTGCCAGGCGCCACGATTTCATATTAAGGCTGCCATTGATTTTTTGCTTACCGCGCTCACTGCTGATTTGTTTGTTGCGGCTACCTATCAGGTATCCGGCACTTACCCCTGCACTAAAGCTCAGATTTTTGTGTTTGATGGGTGAGGGGGTAACGTTGATCATAAAAGGCACGGTAAGATAGCCGGCGTATAACTTGTTTTTAGAAAAGTTGATAGAGTCGTTATACACGTAGGGCGAAGGTGAGTTTCTGAAACTGACATTGGTTTCAAAACGGTAGTTATACATTTCCAGGCCCAGGCCATATTTTAAACTCAGCACATCTTTCACCAGCTTTCGCTTTTGCATAAACAGCCAGATGTTTACGTTAGATGATTTACCGTTATTCAGGTTAAAGCTGTTTTCATTCACCGGGTTGCTGGCCTGGCTGCTGTTGGGAATATTTCTGATAAACCCGCTGTTGGCGGTTTGGCCGGTAAAGGCCGGACCATTATAATTGGTATTATCCCGCCAGTTGGCAAAGCCCAGGTCAAATACAAACCAGTTGGTAGATACATTTTTGTTCTTACTCCGGTTTCTGTACCTGTTGCCGATGGTGATATTGAATGATCTGTCTTGTTTTGCTTCCTGGGTATTGTCGCTTTGATTCTGGCTTTTATTCTTCTTAACGATAATAAAATTGCCCACTCTTATAGTGTCGGGTGTATTCTGCCGGGTACTATCAGTTTGTGCATAGCCTGATGTAACAGCCAGGGTAGCGACTGTTAACATCCCAAGTAACCTGTTCATGATCTTCTGATTTGAATGAGTATTAAAGATTATCGTCGTCCGTAACAGCTTTTGCTTTAGCGCCGAGTATACGGCCCGCTTTTTTGAAAAAGCCTCTTACTTTATTCCGGTTCAGCTCAAGTGCGCCTACATACAATTTCTGGTCGTCTTCCACACTGGTATCCAGTTCTTTGTAGGCAATGTCCTTATGCGTTTCCGTTTGGTTGTCTGCTATAGCGGTTTGTGAGGCCGGATGGGCAGTAATTACCTTATCTGGCAGCAGGGCTGCTATAATAGTTTCCTGATTGCTGGTCGAGGGCTCGCCGGTAACTGTAGTGGCCACTATCATAGGATTTACTTCCCGTTTTGCCAACGGTGTTGTTGTTGCCTGTTGCGATGGAGTAGCCGCCGGGCGGTTTACTGCAATCACAGAATGGTTCTTTGCCGGTGGGGGGGCTGTTGTGCTAGCAGCAGGTACAGTGGTCCTTGTGCCGGTTACTACAGGAGTATTGTTTGTGGCGCTGATTCCATTAGTTTCCTGTTCTGCCGGGGTTGCTTTAGCGGTGTAAGTTGTACTGCCGGTAGCTTCCTGTACACTGTTACTGCTGCTATTGTGATAAAACCACCAGCCCGAAGTGGCTGTAACGCCCAACAAAGCTGCTGCAACGGCAAGGCGTGTCCAGTAAATAGGAATTACCCTGCGCTCCCGTTCTTTCCGGTATAATATCTCCTTATGTGCAAAAGCAACAGGCTCTACCTGTAAAATGGTTTGCTGTAACAGCTCTAATTCTGATTGTGCAGATGCATTTTGTTGCACAAAGGTTTCAACCCTGGCTCTGGCTGTTGCATCCAGTTCATTATCTATATACAACAGCAGTTGCTCTTCATACAACTCCGGGTGAATATCACCCTCCGCGTGTTTGTATAAATCCTGCTTGTTGTTAAATACAATATTGTCTTCCGGCAATAACACAGATTCCTGCAAGACCTGCAGTTCTGCTGCCAGATCGGGATTTTGCTCCATGAAAAGTTCCAGCTCCATCCGCTGGTGCAGGTTGAGTTCGTTATCCACGTACATCAACAGAAACTCTTCATAATTATGACGGTTAATCATCATGCTACATCACATTTTCAGGGCTTACCAAATAATTTTTCAATGCCACCCGTGCACGATGCAGGTAAACTTTTACCTGGCTTTCGTTCAGCCCTGTTATTTTACCTATCTCTTCATAGCTATATCCTTCATAGTCTTTCAGCATCACCAGGCTGCGTTGTGTTTCGTTCAATCTGTTCAATGCCTCCTGTAAAGTTTTTTTCATCTGGTGTGGCGGTTGTTCCAGAACACGAACATCGGAAGAAAAATCCTCTTTCAAAGAAACACGCTGACTTTTTCGGATATGATCAATCATCTGGTTATAAGCAATGGTAAATAAATACGATTTGCTTTTGTCTGTTTCAACAGAACCGCGGTTGCGCCACATTTTTTCAAATGCAGTTTGTACAATGTCCCTGGCGTCATCTTCGTGCCGGATGTTTTTAATAATAAAACGGAACACGTTGTCGGCGTACAGGTTTACACAATCATTATACTCTTTTTCTGTCATAAACAGTGGATGTTGTTCTCTCTTTAGTGCCTTTTCTGTATGTGTTACGGGTGAGTAAAATAAATGTTACAACAAATGGCAAAAAAAATCCCCCGTGCCGGCGGAGGAAACAAATTTTTAATTTTTAGCGGAAACAATCAACCGCGTAACCGACTCCCAGAAAATGTGTCCTACTTTTTCGGACTGTTCTTCTGCGGCTGATTTAGTGGTATTGTTTTGAGCGCTGGCACCTGTGGTCAGATATTTTTTGTGAAGCTCCTTGCTGTAATGGTATGATCCGCCTATGGCAATGGCACATATGGCTAAGATGAACAATGAGGAGAGTAGATGTTTCGATTGCATACCTTTAAAGTGTTTTCGGGTAATACGAAGGTAAACGCGAAAAAGTTACCAGAACGTAATTATTTTCCATTTTATCGGCTTTTTACAAAGCCTTAACTAGAAAATCCGACAAAATAGCCCTTTCCCCTACCTTTGCCACGCTTAAAAATAAAAAACGCTATGAACGGAAATTTTATTAACCGGTTGCAACAGGAGCTGACAGAAATTGAAGCCGCAGGTCTGATGAAAAAAGAGCGCATCATTACCAGCGAACAGGGTGCTGAAATAGTAGTAAACGGTAAAACTGTATTGAACTTTTGCGCCAATAACTACCTCGGACTATCCTCTCATCCTAAAGTAATTGAAGCTGCGCACAAAGCCATTGACTCGCACGGCTACGGTATGAGCAGCGTAAGGTTTATTTGTGGAACACAGGATATCCACAAGCAACTGGAGCAAAAAATAGCACAGTTTTTAGGCACAGAAGACACTATTTTATATGCCGCTGCATTTGATGCCAACGGTGGTGTATTCGAACCCCTGTTTAACGAGCAGGATGCTATCATCAGCGATGAACTGAACCACGCTTCCATTATTGACGGTGTTCGTTTGTGTAAAGCACAACGTTACCGTTACAAGCATAACAATATGGAAGACCTGGAAGAAAAGCTGAAAGAAACAGCCCAGTTACGCAGCCGTATTATTGTTACTGATGGCTCGTTCAGCATGGACGGCACTATTGCCCAGCTGGACAAAATCTGCGATCTGGCAGATAAATACGATGCTATTGTAATGATTGATGAGTGTCATTCTTCCGGCTTTTTAGGCAAAACAGGGCGTGGCACCCACGAGCATCGTGGTGTTATGGGCCGTATAGATATTATTACCGGCACCCTGGGCAAAGCCTTAGGTGGCGCTTCCGGCGGTTTTACCAGCGGTAAAAAAGAAGTAATTGAAATGCTGCGTCAGCGTTCCAGGCCTTACCTGTTTTCTAACACAGTAGCTCCAAGTATTGTAGGCGCTTCTATTGCTGTGCTGGATATGCTTACCGAAACTACCGAACTGCGCGATAAACTGGAATTCAACACAAAGTATTTCCGTGAGAAAATGACTGAAGCTGGTTTTGATATTAAACCAGGGGAGCATCCGATTGTGCCTATTATGTTGTACGATGCAGTTGTGGCGCAAAACTTTGCCGCCAAATTGCTCGAAGAAGGCATTTATGTGATCGGTTTCTTCTTCCCCGTTGTAGCTAAAGGTCAGGCGCGTATCCGCGTACAGCTGAGTGCCGGCCACGAGCAGCATCACCTGGATAAGGCCATTGCTGCCTTTACCAAAGTGGGTAAGGAGCTGGATGTGTTGAAATAGTACATAGAATCAGTGTTACTTACATAATTACATGGCCCGTATTGCGGGCCATGTTGCATTTATATTGCCTTTGTGCCGTTTTATATTGCTTTTATGTTGCTTTTGCAACATGAAATATTACATTCTGTTGCTTTTGCAGGTTATTTTTGCGGCCATAATTGAATGTATGAAGCAATTTCTGGGTCTGGCAGTATTAAGTGTAATGGTAGGAATGTATTCCTGTACACCTAATAATGTAACAATAGAGAATAGTTGGGAAAAGTATTTCGACAGCAGCAAGGTAACCGGCACCTTTGGTTTGTACGACAACGGCCAGGGTAAGTTCTTTGTATATAACCTGTCTCGCTTTAAAGATTCTACCTATTTGCCAGGTTCTACTTTTAAAATCCTCAACAGCCTTATTGGCCTGGAAAAAGGCACTATTTCCAATAAAAAAATGGCACTCCCCTGGGATAAGGTGGTTCGTAAATATCCCAATGGCGACACCGCTACCGGATGGAATAAAGACCTTACCATGGAAGAAGCTTTTAAGGCTTCCGCTGTTCCCTATTTTCAGGAAATTGCACGCCGTATTGGCCGCGATACTATGCAGCGCTGGCTGGATAGCCTGGGCTATGGAAGCAGGTATAAAAAATCGGCTATCACTGCTGCAAACCTCGATACCTTTTGGCTGGATAATTCTGTGAAAGTCACTGCTGACGAGCAATTGGGGCTGGTGAAGAAATTGTATTTCGGCCAGTTACCTTTCCATAAAAAGACCACCCAGGAAGTGGTAAAAGACTTGTTGATCCAGGAAAATAATGCGAATTATACGCTGGCTTATAAAACCGGATGGGCGTTTAACGAAAGCGGTAAAGCTATTGGCTGGTTAGTGGGTTGGGTAGAAGAAAACAGGCATCCTTACTTTTTTGCTATGAACGTAGAAGGGCCTGCCAATACCAACATGACACAGGTAAGAGAATACCTGCTAAAAAGTATACTGAAACAAATGGGCTTTTTGGAAGGGAAAAAGTAACTTCGTCGCAATATGATTTCATTTGAACGCATAGAGTTCCTTTTGGGGCTCACAATCCTAATTCCCCTGGTAATCATATTCGTAATGGTGCTTCGCTGGAAAAAGAAGGTGAAGGCCAAGTTGGGTGATGCTAAACTGATTAGTTTACTGACCCGCGAATATGCTCCACGCCAGTATGTTGTGAAGTTTGTTTTGCTGCTGGTTGCCTTAACAATGGGCATTCTGGCACTGGTAAACTTCCGTACTCCCTTTTTCTCCAGTGATGAAAAGAAAGTGGGTATTGACGTAATGGTGGCCCTGGACGTAAGTAAAAGCATGTTATGTGAAGATGCGAAACCATCCCGCCTGGAAAAAGCCAGGTTATTTACCCAAACATTGCTGGATCAGCTTACCAACAACCGTGTAGGCCTTATTTTATTTGCCGGGCAGGCCTATTTACAAATGCCCCTGACAGATGACATAACGGCAGCTAAACTATTTGTTTCCAATGCCACACCTAATGCGGTGCCGGTTCAGGGAACAGTAATTGGCGATGCCTTACAGTTGTGTGATAAGTCGATGGATAACGGTTTAAAGAAATATAAAGCCGTAGTGCTTATTTCTGATGGGGAAGATCACGATCCCAAAGCTTCCGAAATGGTGCGCCAGTTAAGAGAAAATGGGGTAGTGGTGTTTACAGTAGGTGTTGGATCTGTAGAAGGATCTCCTATTAAAGAACCAGGCGCTACCGAATATAAATTGGATGCACAAGGCAAAATGGTGCTTACCCGATTGAACGAGAAGGAGTTAAAAGATATTGCCCAGCAAAGTGGCGGGGAGTATTTTCACCTCGACCATGCAGAAGCCAATGCGGCTGAAATTGCCAAGGTACTGTCTACTATGGATAAAAGATCCCTTTCAGATAAAGGAGGGGCCAGACAATATGCTTCGCTTTTTCCGTTCTTTATAATATTCCTGGTATTGTTATTAATAGCAGAGATATTTATTCCTGAAGTAAAAAAACGATAACCATTGAAACTGTTTATATCTATAGTGGTGGCGGGTACCTTTCTGGCGCAATCGGCTAATGCACAGTCTGTTGACGCAATTATTAAGAAGGGAAATGATATGTACAAGGTGGGCAAGTTTAAAGAAGCCGAACTATTATATCGCAAAGCCCTGGCAAAAGAGCCCGGAAACTACAAGGCTAAGTTCAATTTGGGGAATACTTTGGACAAACAGAAAAAATCTGCCGATGCAGCTGTTTTGTATGACGAAGTGGCAAAAGCCAAAATTCCCACGAATGACACTGCCAATACTACCAATTTTCAGGCAAGCATATATTATAATAAAGGAGTAGCCATGGCAAAAGACCATAAACTGGCCGAAGCTATCACTGCTTTTAAACAATCGTTACGCCTGATTCCGGAAGATCAGAAAACCCGTGAAAACCTGCAAAAGGCTTTAAATGAGCAGAAAGAGCAGGAGCAAAACGAGCATAACAATAACCAGCAGCAGAAGAACGACCCTCCGCCATCTCCCCGTTCGCAGGAACAGCAGAACAATAAGATGAACGAAAAGCAGGCAGAAGAAATGCTGGGTAAATTAAGGGACAGCGAAAACCAACTGCAAAAACAACTGCAGAAAAAGCCATCTAACAAACAGAACCAGAAAGACTGGTAATCAATTTTTTATAGTAACCTCCGGGTTGGTAATTACTTCTACCACCTTGTTGGTTTCAACGGAAGCTGCAGACTGGTCTACCACGGCCAAAGTTTGCAGCTTTCCTTTTTCATCTGCATCTACACCCGCATATAATATATAAAAGAGGTATTCTGAGGAATCCTTTTGTTTAACCTCCAGGTTAGAAGAAAGGATAGAGATATCCTTATTTTCTCCCAGCCAATGATTTACAGATTGCTGTAATTGCTGATAAGTGCCTTCGGCAAATATTTTTACCTTTTTCATAGTGTAGCGGTTCTGTTTATATAAGGCATAAAATCAGGCCAGATATGGTTGTAATAAGCATAAAAAAGCCCGGGTAGAAACCCAGGCAATATTTTCAACCCTAAACCCTTAAAAAACATAAATATAAAATCAATAACAGTGCCAAACAGGATTGTTATGTGAAAATTAATTTGTAAAAGCGCCTGTCTGCTATAGTAACCGGTACGGTTATTTGAGAGATATACTTCTTTTAATACCTATTTTTGTTGTAGAAATATATTTATGCAGTTGTATTGTAATTCGTTAGCTACTTATAGCCGGTTAAAGACGCGAGAAGTAAAGGTGGGAGATCTGTTGCTGGGGAATCTTCACCCCATTCGCACGCAAACGATGACCACAACTGACACAATGGACACCATTGGCACTGTAGAGCAAACTATACGTTGTATTGAAGCAGGGGCCGAACTGGTAAGAATAACTGCTCCCAGCAAAAAAGAAGCGGAGAACCTGCTGAATATAAAGAACGAGTTAAATAAGCGCGGCTATTTTACACCTATAGTAGCAGACATTCACTTTACGCCCAATGCGGCGGAAGTGGCGGCACGTATTATAGAAAAGGTGCGCATTAACCCAGGCAATTACGTTGACAAGAAAAAATTTGAACTGATTGATTATACCGATGCGGAATACGATGAAGAGATTGAACGCATCCGCGAGCGCTTTACCCCCTTATTGAAAATATGTAAGGAATATGGTACTGCTATGCGCATTGGCACTAACCACGGTAGTTTAAGCGACCGTATTATGAGCCGTTATGGCGATACGCCGATGGGTATGGTAGAAAGCGCTATGGAATTTTTGCGTATAGCCCGCGATGAGCAATATCATAACATTGTGCTGAGTATGAAAAGCAGTAACCCGCAGGTAATGGTGCAGGCTTACCGTTTGCTGGTACAACAGATGCAGAACGAGTTTAGTGAATTATATCCACTGCACCTGGGGGTTACAGAAGCAGGTGATGGGGAAGATGGCCGTATTAAATCGGCTATAGGTATAGGCACTTTGCTGGAAGATGGCATTGGCGATACTATTCGTGTAAGTTTAACAGAAGATCCGGAGTTTGAAATCCCGGTGTGTAAAGACCTGGTGAAGCGATACCACGCCAGGGAGAAAAAGCCTTTACTGGCAAGCACTATAAAGCATGCTGCTGATACCGAAAAGGTGCATGAAGCAGAAGTAGACCAGGTGATCAGCAACTTACCTTACTCGCCATTTGAATACCGCCGCAGGGTAACTACGGAAGTGTCTAATATCGGTGGTAAACAAGTGCCGGTGGTGGTGGCCGACTTTATGCAAAAGCAGGCTATTGCACCAGACGATTTACAAGCCATAGGATACACCTATGATGTGCCCAGTGATAAATGGAATATCAGCGATGGCGCAGCCGATTATATTTATACAGCAGGCAAGGTGCTTGACTTTGCATTGCCAGGCACCTTAAAAGTGATTTGCGATTGCAGCACCTGGCAAAAGGGAGTGGATACAGAAAAGTACTTCCCGCTGTTTCAGGGAGTAGAATACCTGGATGTAGCAAATCAATCGCCGGTATTGAACTTTATAGGTGTTGACACACATGCTATTGATAAGAAGATTGAAAAGCAGATTTTTGAAAAAGCGGCCAACGATCCTACCGCAGTATTTTGCTTTTTCTCTACACATAAGCATACCATGCCTAATGTAAGATGTGCTATTACTGAACTGATGAAGCAAGGTGTAAAAACGCCTATCATTCTATGTTCGGAAAGCCATGGCGCTACTGCTGATGAACAATTAATACAATTTTCTACAGATACCGGTGCCTTATTGCTGGAGGGTATGGGGGATGGTATATGGCTGATGAACGATCCTGCCAAACTGGTGAATGCCAAAGTAAGCGGACGTAACTATATTGCTGTTGATAACAATCATCGCTTTTTAAACTCCACCTCTTTCTCTATACTACAGGCAACCCGTACACGTATCTCTAAAACAGAATACATATCCTGCCCATCCTGTGGCCGTACCTTGTTTGACTTACAGGAAACCACGGCTAAAATACGTGCAGTAACCAACCACCTGAAAGGCGTTAAAATAGCTATCATGGGTTGTATTGTAAATGGTCCGGGCGAAATGGCCGATGCCGATTTTGGTTATGTAGGCAGTGGTCCCGGAAAAATTACTTTATACAAAGGTAAAGAGGTGGTGAAGCGTAATGTAGACAGCGAGGTGGCAGTGGATGAGTTGATTAACCTGCTGAAAGAAAATGATGCCTGGGTAGAAGTGTTATAACCTGCCTGCGCACAACAATAAACCCTTACTTTATAACAAGTAACTTGCAATATGCAAACAGATTTCCTGGTAATTGGCTCGGGCATAGCGGGTCTTACTTATGCATTGAAAATAGCACGGCGCTATCCCGATAAGAAGATTATAGTGATTACGAAAACCCAGGCAGACGAAACGAACACGAAGTATGCACAAGGGGGAGTAGCAGGTGTGTGGGATGAAGATAAAGATAGCTTTGAAAAGCATATTGAAGATACGCTGATAGCTGGTGACGGTTTATGCAACCCACGGGCAGTGGAGATTGTAGTGAAAGAAGGCCCAGAGCGTATCAGGGAAATTATTGAATACGGAACCCGCTTTGATAAAGATGCGGCGGGCGATTATGAGTTAGGGCGTGAAGGTGGACATAGTGAACACCGTATTCTGCATCATAAAGATGTTACCGGAAAAGAAATTGAAAGGGCGTTGCTGGAAACAGCTACAAACACTGCTAATATCGAAGTGATTAATCACTGCTTTGTGGTAGACCTGATTACACAACACCATTTAGGTTACCTGGTTACTAAATCTACTCCCGATATTACCTGCTATGGTGTGTATGTATTAAACCTTCGCACCAACAAGATAGAAAAAATTGTATCCCGCACTACTTTACTGGCCACTGGTGGCTGTGGGCAGGCATACCGTACTACTACCAATCCACGCATTGCTACAGGCGATGGTGTGGCAATGGTATACCGTGCTAAGGGGCGTATTGAAAACATGGAGTTTATCCAGTTTCATCCTACTGCTTTATATGAGCCGGGGGTGTCGCCTTCTTTCCTGATAACAGAAGCGGTAAGAGGTGATGGTGGCATATTAAGAAACAAGGATGGCGAAGCGTTTATGGAGCGGTATGATGAGCGTAGAGACCTGGCGCCTCGTGATATTGTTGCAAGAGCTATAGATAGTGAAATGAAGAGAACTGGTACTGAATATGTATTCCTCGATTGCAGGCATATGGATAAGGACAAGTTTCTGCATCATTTCCCCAACATATACGAAAAATGCTTATCAATAGGCATAGATGTAATGCAGCAAATGATTCCTGTGGCGCCTGCAGCTCACTACAGCTGCGGTGGTATTAAAACAGATGATTGGGCACGTACTTCTATCCAACACCTGTATGCCTGCGGCGAATGTGCCAGCACGGGTTTGCATGGCGCTAACCGCTTAGCCAGCAACAGCCTGCTGGAAGCTATGGTATATGGCCATCGTGCTTACCTGGATATAGTTAAACGTTTGGAAGAAACAGGTGACCTGCCGGGGTTGGAAAGCGAAGCAGCTATTCCTGACTGGAATACCAAAGGCACAACTGATCCTAAAGAAATGATCTTAATTACCCAAAGCCAGAAGGAATTGCAGCAGGTAATGAGTGACTATGTAGGGATTGTAAGAAATGATGTGCGTTTGGAAAGAGCCATGAAAAGACTGGATCTATTGCACGTGGAAACAGAACAGCTGTATCAGACAACCAAAGTGTCTCCTCAGCTGTGTGAGTTGCGTAACCTGATATCGGTAGGGTACCTGATTGTGAAAGGAGCCCAGTTTAGAAAAGAAAGCAGAGGGCTGCATTATAATACAGATCATCTTACCAAAAGCGCTATTTTACAGAATACGATATTGTAAAACGGAAACCAACCGGTTAAACAAAATGGGCACATCTGTTAAAGACGTGCCCATTTTGCATGTATAATAACAGCATTAGTTTAATGCCGCTGCGCTTTTTTCTGTAGGGATCTTTTCTTCTTCTTTAATTGCTTTCCAGCCACCCAGCACATTACGCAGGTTGTGAATGCCTTGCTTTTTCATAATAGAAGCTGCAATAACACTTCTGTAGCCGCTGGCGCAATGAAGGTATAGATTGTCGTCGTCCTGTATGGCACTCATGCTGGCAGGATCAGTAAGGTTTGCCAACGGAATATTCACGGCATCTTTTACATGCCCATCGGCAAATTCTACTTCCTTGCGAACGTCTACAACTATCAGCCTGTCATCAAATGGTAAATCCATTGCCAGTTCGTCCGGCTCAATGTTAATGATCATATCGGTAGGCTCGCCCGCTTTTATCCAGCTATCAAAGCCACCTTCCAGGTAGCCTTCAAATAAAGAGAAGCCAACCCTTGTTAACCGTATAACGGTTTCCTTTTCCTGGCCTTCGGGGCTTACCAGTAATATAGGCTTGTCAAATGATAACAGGTTGCCTGCCCATTCTGCAAAACGGCCTTCCAGGCCAATAAATATGGAGTCGGGTATAAAAGCTTCCGAAAAGGTTGCACCCGGGCGGGTGTCTAAAATAGTGGCATCTTTATCGGCTGCTATTGCTTTAAACTCAGCAACAGACAATGGCTTTAATGCTTTGGCCAGAATTTCGTCCAGGTGCTGATAGCCTTCTTTGTTAATGCGTGCATTAATGGCAAAGTATTCAGGCGGAGTGTTTAAGCCTTCTGTTACAGCGGCAATAAACTCATCCCTGGTTTTGGCCAGCAGCGCGTAGTTGCTTTGCTTTTCTTCACCAATGGTGCTTTGTGTGGCAGCCCCAAGTTTTTTGCCACAGTTACTACCAGCGCCATGTGCGGGATAAACGATCACGTCATCTGCCAGGGGGATAATTCTTTTTTGCAAACTGTCGTACAGCATGCCTGCTAACGAATGAGTGGTTAAGTCTTCACCGTTCTGCGCCAGGTCGGGGCGGCCTACATCACCTACAAACAAAGTGTCGCCGGTAAATACAGCATAGTCTTTACCGTTTTCATCTTTCAGTAAAAAGCAAGCGCTTTCCAGTGTGTGACCAGGGGTATGTAATACTTCTATCTGTAGTTTCCCTAATGTAAATTTTTGGCCATCGGCTGCCACCACTGCATCAAAGCGGGCTTTAGCATCAGGGCCATAGATAATAGGTGCACCCGTACTTTGTGAGAGGTCTATATGACCGCTCACAAAATCGGCATGAAAGTGTGTTTCAAAAATAAATTTAATGGTTGCATTCCTTCTTGTTGCCAGTTCCACATAAGGTGCTATATCTCTCAAAGGATCAATAATAGCTGCCTCACCTTCACTCTCTATATAGTAAGCTGCCTCGCTTAAGCAGCCGGTATATAATTGCTCAATGTACATAACTAATCTTTTAGCAAAGATACCATTTGTGGTGTACTTTGCTATGAGTGTTAAGATACTTTGGCCGTAAGGTGTAAAGGGTGTGGGGAGGGGAAGCAAGCAAAAAAAAGAAGGATATCGGATTTTAAAGCTTAACCGACAAGCTGCTCAACAAACTCACTTACTTCTTTGAGTCTTTGATAATTCACTCCGTAGTAAATGAATTTGCCATCTCGTTGAGTGGCTACAATTCCGGCTCTTCTTAAAATAGCCAGATGCTGAGAAGCTACAGATTGTTCCAGGCGGAGCTTAACATAAATCTCCGTTACTGTCATTTTCTTGTGCTCATCCAGCAACTTCACCATCTGCTGGCGTAGTTTGTGATTCAGCGCTCTTAATATCAGAGCCGCCTTTTTAAGGTGGATGTAATCAACTTTTACTCCCCCCTTTGGTTCGCTAACACTGTGTTGCAGGGTATTCATTGGGTATGCGAATGGGTTTGATGAAAAAAAAGTTCTCTTTGTAAAGATATTATAATAAAATTGTTATGTAAGTGTTTTTGTTTCGTTAAATACCACTTTTAAACACCTTTTAAGGTTGGTTTACCAGGGGTAAAAAACTCTTTGATATACAGCGGTTCGCTATAGGCCAGATCGCTAAAACGTTTTTCCTCAAAGGCTTTCCACGATAAGATAGCAAGATGTCTGGCTTTGTGCTGAACAGTAGAGAATACCGCATGTGTGCTTGTTACCAATGGTTGCCACTTAGGGCTGCCATTACCACAAAAAACTATCTTATGGTTAGCCAGCTCCTTTTCAAAATTGTTGGCATCCAGTATCATTGCGGCGGGAGCTGTTACTTCCTGTAACTCAGTATTATACAATGCTGTAAACACTTCCATCCGGCGTGCATCAATCATGGGGCATATGAATGTATCAGCTGCTTCTGCATGTGCAGATAAGTAAGCAGTGGCCATCACTTCCAGTGTATTCAATAACAGCAAAGGTTTGTTTAAAGCAAAGCAAAGCCCCTTAGCGGAAGATAGCCCTACGCGTAAACCTGTATAGCTGCCCGGGCCTGCGGTAACCGCAATAGCATCCAGGTCTGATAATTGAAAACCAGCATCTTCCATCAATGTTTTGATAGCAGGCTGTAAAAAAGAAGCATGGCTTTTCTGGTCTTTATTTTCCAACTGGGCGAGGGAAACACCAGCTTTAGCAAGACATACCCCGGCATTTTCGGTAGCGGTATCAATATTTAAAATCAGTCCCATAGTCGTCAATTCTCCAATTGCAGGTTGCAAATATAAAGCTATGTGCATGCGGGCAGCATCTTATTCCTGTTCATTTCATTCATTTTGTTTTTTTTGTGCATAACAAACATGAATAGAATTTTTTACATCTCCTTTAGTAACAAAGGGGCGGGCTGGTAGCGCAAATCGGTTGTTTGCAGGGCTTGTAGCAATTCTACTACCTGTTGAGCGCCAATTTTCCGGCACCATTCAAATGGACCATAAGGATAATTGGTGCCCAGTTTCATGGCGGTATCTATTTCTTCCCGGCTGCTCACCTCTTCGGCCAGCGCAAAAAAGGCTTCGTTAATAATCATGGAAACTACCGATGCGGTAACCATGCCGGGTATGTCAGGCGCAAATAAATAGTCCCACGCTAAGGCTTCCATTACGGCTATGGCCTGGTGTTGTGTGGTGTTTGAACCGGCTGCCAGCTCTGTAACCGGGCGCTGTAAAAAGCCGGGCCAGGCATTGATGCGAACAAAATTGGCGGGCAATAAGGCAGTGGTAACGGTTACAGCAGATACCAGCACTATAGCTGGCAGGGTATAACCTGTATAGTTGGTAGCAGTGGTATAAGTTAAATCAATGAACGCATCTGCTTCGTTTACCAGGTGCGTATTCGTATCATCTATATAGTGTACAGTAGCGGTGCCTGTGCCTTTTTGCAGCCATCCGGCCTTTTGCCATTCCTGTAATCGTACAGCAATAATCATATCAGCAAACAATTTCAACAAAAATAGGGGTTATTGATACTGTTTTATTGTTTGGATGATTACGCTAAATGAAGCAATTTGCCTGAACAAAATACAACAGAATGCCCAAACAGATTATCTATACCGATAAGGCGCCTGCACCTATAGGGCCTTATAGTCAGGCAGTTAAAGCAGGTGATATCTTATTTGTAAGTGGCCAGGTAGCCATTGATCCGGCTACTAACGAAGTAATTACAGGTACCATCACAGAGGAAGCGCACCAGGTAATGAAAAACCTGGAAGCCGTTTTATCAGAGGCGAAGGTCACCTTCGAGCATGTGGTAAAAACGGATATCTTTTTAAGCGACATGAGTTATTTCGCAGAAGTGAATCAGGTGTATGGCAGCTATTTTAAAGGCGATTACCCGGCCCGTGCTACTGTGGCAGTAAAAACCCTGCCTAAGCATGTAAACGTGGAAATTGGAGTTACTGCAACCGTTACATTATAGTTGTCAACAGTAACTATACTATTACAATCATCATTACTATAAAAGAAGAAGCTGTATTATCTGAATAATACAGCTTCTTTTGTATAAAGAGTAATATACTGCTTACTTCACTTCGTAAGTGCCATTACCGGTTTGCATAATATATACTTCCGGGGTAATGTTAAAGTGCTTTTTATAAGCTTCGCTTATTTTTTCGCCAATTTCTTTAGCTTCCGATTCTGCTACAATGTTAATGGTGCATCCGCCAAAGCCACCGCCCATTAAGCGTGAACCCAAAATAGCTTTGTATTCTTTAGCCTGTTCTACTAAAAAATCCAGCTCGGGGCAGCTTACATCATACAGTTTGCTTAAACCTTCGTGCGTGGCAAACATCAGTTGGCCAAACTCGGGCAGCTTGTTTTCCTGTAACAAAGCTGCGGCTTTTTGTGTGCGTTGTATTTCCTGTGTTACAAACAGGCAACGGCGAAATACATCTTTATCCAGTTTGTCTTCCGCTTGCTGCACTTGTTCAGGCGTGATGTCGCGGAAGGTTTTAGTACCGGGATATAATTGTTGTAAAATGGCTAAGCCGGTTTCACATTGCTGGCGACGAACATTGTATTCGCCACTGGCCAGTGAATGGTGCACTTTTGAGTTAATAAGCATAATTACATGCCCCTGTAACTGCAAAGGCAGAGCCTTGTATTCCATTGTGTCGCAATCCAGCAGCAACACATGATCTTTCTCACCCATCATATTGGCAAACTGATCCATAATACCGCATTTAACACCGGGGAAGGTATGTTCTGCTTTCTGCGATAATAAGGCAATTTCAACACGGTTTAAGCCTATGTTGAATATCGTGTTTAAGCCCGATGCCAGGCCGCATTCTACTGCTGCTGACGATGATAAACCAGCGCCTGCGGGTAAGTTACCGCCAAAAGCCACATCAAAGCCTTTGATAGCGGCACCACGTTTTTGAAACTGATCCACCACACCTAATATGTAGTTTGCCCATCCTTCTTTCGGAGCTACCTGGTCCAATGCTACTTCCAGGTCTTCTTTCATGTCAATGCTATATACACGAATGTTGCTGGTATTATTGGGGGCAATGGCAAATACCACGCCTTTGTCAATGGCAGCAGGCATTACAAAGCCATTGTTATAATCTACGTGCTCACCAATAAGGTTAATACGTCCGGGTGAAAAAAATAATACCGGAGTGGTTCCAAACTTCTGCTCAAAAACCTCTTTCGCTTGTTGTACCTGGTTGTTCATGAATTAAATGGTTTCAATAATATAAGTGGTAGAAAATTGATATGGAGTATTTTTTTCAGCCAGTAACAACGACATTTTATTGTTAAAGGCGTCTGGTGGTGCACTCAGGTTTTCAATAGCAATGCTTTCGCGGTGTGGCGGTGTATATATCTGCAGGTAAGGGTAGCTGGCAGCGGGGGCTATGGTAAGCTTTAACTGCTCGCTGCTATACGTGCACACGGGGCGGGCATTGCCTGCAGTGATAGCAAAGCAATTGTCCAGAAACACACCTTGCAACGAAGCAGGTGCTGCTTCAAAACGGTTGTCGGCTACCAGTTTTCCGGTGGGAATTAAGGTATCGTCAAACTCAACCTGTGTGTTGCTATCAAATTGTAAAGAGCATTGATCCACAGGAACGTCCAGTTTAAAATAAGGATGCCAGCCATCTGCCATAGGGATAGCAAAGTCGTTGTTATGGCTTACCGTAGTAGTAACGGTAAGGTGGCTGTTTTTTTCCAGCTGCCATAATACGGTTACATCGTAAGCAAATGGATAACCCGCATCGGCACCAGTATACTGGTATTCCAGCTTTACATAAGCTGCCTGTTCGTTAGCGCCCGAGTCGGTAATGTTGTATACAGCGTCGTAAATGATACCGTGTATAGCGTGTGGCGGGATATAATGCTTTTGAATAGTATACACCTGTTCCTGAAAGGAATATTGCCCCTTATTTAAACGGCAGGTAAAAGGGCTGAGTTTAGCACTTTTAAAACCATCTGTAATTTTTTCTGCTACAGTGGCCGGGCTGTCAAAGCCATCTACCACATTAAAGGGTGTGCCATGTAAAGGCAGGGCAAACTGGTTTAACAGTGCCCCTGTGCTGTAAATTTCTGCATAAGTGCCTGTGCTTGTGTCCTGTAAAACAATAGCCTGTTCCTTGCCAATGCCGGTCACGTGTATTTCAAAAGCCATGTCTGTGATTTTGGCGCTAAAGATACACGGCATGTTGTAAATAATCAGCTACTTTATAGCGAAGGCGGGTGGCAAAAACATATATTTGCCTAACGATTGTTAGTAAAATTAAACTTGCCTATGCTTTCCGGTACAGAATCGAAAATCCGCATTATTACTGCTGCCAGCCTGTTCGACGGGCATGATGCTGCTATTAACATTATGAGACGCATCATGCAAATGAAAGGGGCTGAAATTATTCACCTTGGGCATAACCGCAGCGTACATGAAATTGTAGAAGCGGCTATTGAAGAAGATGCCCACGGCATTGCCATTACCAGTTACCAGGGCGGGCACGTAGAGTTTTTTAAGTACATCAAAGAGTTATTACAGCAAAATGGTTGCGACCACATTAAAATTTTTGGTGGCGGTGGTGGCACTATTCTGCCAGAAGAGATACAAGAGCTGCACAACTTTGGAATTACCCGCATTTATAGCCCTGATGACGGCCGTACCATGGGGCTGGAGGGGATGATTGAAGATGTGATCAACAGATGTGCTGTTACGTCTGGAAACAATACAGACGAAGGGGATTATTGGCAGGCAGAGGGTAGGTGGAATGGCAAACTGCCACTGGATGAAGTAAGGGATATTCGCCGTATTGCCCGTGCTATTACCCGGGCCGAGCATAAGGAACCGGTTAACTGGGACGCCATTACTATACCGGCAGGTGCAGTGGTGAATGCTACCAGCGCAGTACTGGGTATTACCGGAACAGGTGGCGCCGGTAAATCGTCGGTGACCGATGAAATAGTAAGGCGTTTTTTACGCACTTATTCCGATAAAACCATAGCGGTTATATCAGTAGATCCTTCCAAAAAGAAATCAGGGGGCGCCTTGCTGGGCGACCGTATACGCATGAATAGCATCAGCTCACCCCGTTGTTATATGCGTTCATTGGCCACACGTGATGCAGATACGGCACTAAGTGCTTATGTGAAAGAAGCTATTGCCATTTGCAAAAAAGCAGGGTATCATCTTATTGTCCTGGAAAGTGCAGGTGTGGGGCAAAGCGATGCTTCTATACTGGACTACTGCGATGTTAGCTTGTATGTGATGACGCCGGAATATGGCGCGCCTTCGCAGCTGGAGAAAATAAACATGCTGGATTATGCTGATGTTATCGCTATCAACAAGTTTGATAAGGCAGGGGCATTGGATGCCTTGTCGGATGTGCGCAGGCAGTATAAACGCAACCACCAGCTATGGATGGCAAAGGACGAAGAGTTACCAGTGGCTGGTACTATTGCCAATAAATTTAACGATGAAGGCGTAAATCATTTGTTTGCGTTGCTTTTGCAAAAGATACAGGAAAAAACTGCCATTGATTTTGGCGCTTATACAATGGAAGATGCTGGTAAGAAAGTGTTTTCAGAAGCCATCATACCTCCTAAACGAACACGTTATTTAAGTGAAATTTCGGATACATGCCGCAACTACGATCAATGGACAAAAGAACAATGTGCTATTGCCACCCGGCTGTATCAGCTAAAGGGCACTGCGGTTGCTTTGGCGGCTGCGGATAAGGAAGCTGCCAATGTGGATGCACTTATACAGGAAACAGAAAGAAAACTGGATAGCACCTGCCGCGAATTGATAGAAGGCTGGCCTGCATTGGTAAAGAAATATGCCGCAGATTATTTTGAATACCAGGTGCGGGATAAAGTGATTAAACAGCCTTTAACAACCACCTCTTTAAGTGGCACACGCATACCCAAACTGGTGCTGCCCAGGTATAACGACTGGGGAGATATCCTGCGCTGGCAACTGCTGGAAAATGTGCCCGGACTGTTTCCTTATACCTCTGGTGTATTTGAATTGCGAAGAACAGGGGAGGACCCTACCCGTATGTTTGCCGGGGAAGGAACGCCTGAAAAAACCAATAAACGTTTTCATTATGTATCACATGGTCAGCCTGCTAAAAGGTTGTCTACCGCTTTTGATAGTGTTACGTTGTATGGTGAAGATCCTGCCGTGCGTCCGGATATCTATGGTAAAATAGGCAATAGCGGAGTAAGTATTGCAACGGTTGATGATGCGAAGAAATTATACAGCGGCTTTGATTTGTGCGATGCAGCTACATCGGTAAGCATGACCATTAACGGGCCAGCGCCTATTGTTCTTGCCTTTTTTATGAATGCGGCCATTGATCAGGCCTGCGAAAAATATATTACCGAACACCAGTTGTGGGATGCTGTTGCTATTGTGCGTAGCAATAAATATGCAACAGTTGCAGTGCCGGCATATGCAGGGTATACAAATGATGAACAAAGCGGTTTGCCGGAAGGGAACAGCGGTTTGGGGCTAAGGCTATTGGGCATGTCGGGAGACGAAGTGTTACCCGCAGATGTCTATGCAAGTATTAAAACAAATGCTTTGCAACAGGTAAGGGGTACCGTACAGGCTGATATATTAAAAGAAGACCAGGCGCAAAATACCTGCATATTCAGTACTGAGTTTGCTTTAAAGCTGATGGGGGATGTGCAACAATATTTTATAGCGCAAAAGGTGCGTAATTTTTATAGCGTCTCTATCAGTGGTTACCATATTGCAGAAGCAGGCGCTAATCCTATTACACAGCTGGCGTTTACATTATCCAATGGCTTTACTTATGTAGAGTATTATCTGAACAGAGGGATGAATATCGATGATTTTGCACCCAACCTGAGTTTCTTTTTCAGTAATGGAATGGATGCGGAGTATAGTGTTATTGGCAGGGTGGCCAGGCGCATATGGGCCAAAGCCATGAAGTACAGGTATAATGGTAACGAGCGTTCACAGAAATTAAAATATCATATTCAAACCAGCGGCCGCAGCCTGCATGCACAGGAGATTGATTTTAATGATATTCGCACTACACTACAGGCGCTATATGCTATTTATGACAACTGCAATAGCTTACATACCAATGCTTATGATGAGGCTATTACCACGCCTACCGAAGAAAGCGTGCGCCGTGCTATGGCCATTCAGTTGATTATTAACCGTGAGTTAGGCACGGTAAAAACAGAAAATGTGATGCAGGGTTCTTTCTTAATAGAGGAATTAACCGACCTGGTAGAAGAAGCTGTATTAACAGAGTTTGACCGCATTACAGAAAGGGGAGGTGTGCTGGGGGCTATGGAAAGAATGTATCAGCGAAACAAGATACAGGAAGAAAGCCTTTATTACGAAAGCCTGAAACACAGTGGCGAGTTGCCTATTGTAGGAGTGAACACTTTCCTGAACAAAAAGGGGAGCCCTACTACCGTTCCTAATGAAGTGATCAGAAGCAGTAAAGAAGAAAAAGACCAGCAGATTGATAACCTGCACGACTTTCATCAACGTAACACTGATAAGGCAACAGAAAAACTGGAACGATTAAAAGAGGTAGCGATAGAAAATGGTAATCTCTTTGATGAATTAATGGAAACGGTAAAATATTGCAGCCTGGGGCAGATAACACATGCCTTGTATGAAGTTGGTGGGCAGTATCGTAGAAATATGTAATGATAAAGGAAGCCGGTTATTACTGGCTTCCTTTATAAAAGTGTTGTAGAAACGTATTAAGCATGCGTATGCACCCCTTCTTTTATTTCCTCAATCACTTTGTTGTTGAATGCCGGTAAATCTTTAGGGCTTCTGCTGGTAACCAAACCATTATCGGCAACCACTTCCTTATCTGCCCATTTTGCCCCGGCATTAATAAGATCTGTTTTAACAGAAGGATAGGAAGTCATGTTCCGGCCTTCCAGCAAACCTGTTTCAATGAGTAACTGAGGTCCATGGCAAATAGCTGCTAATGGTTTGCCTTCTGTGAGAAAATGTTTGGCAAACTCCACATATTCCTGGTGGGCCCGCATCTGATCGGGGTTTAATACGCCGCCTGGCACCAGCAGTGCATCAAAGTCTTCTGGTCTGGCTTCATTCAGTACTACATCAACCGGTATTTCTATCGACCAGTGATCGTGGTTCCATGCCCTTACTTTGCCTTTTTGCAACGATACGATTTTTACTTCCGCACCTGCATCTTCCAGCGCTTTTTTAGGACTGGTTAACTCTACTTCTTCAAAGCCATTTTCGGTAATGATGGCTACTTTTTTACCTGTTAGTGTTGCCATAGTGTAAGCTTTTAAATAAAAAAATCAGGCTAACAACGACTTTGTAAAAAACTTATGCCTTATCATAAAAAACTATCGTGGCTGTGGCATATTGGGAAGAAAATTCCCTGATATCATGATGTTGCTTTAATAAAGCAGCTGGCAGTTTGTACAAAAAAAGCTTCTTCTTTTAGCTTTACCCGTATACTTTTTGATAAAGGGGATATGGCATCGTGGACATGTTTTTTTTGTATGCGCCAGCCAGTGCTTTTTTAACACGTCTTCTTTTTTCCATTGCAAAAATTCAAAGCTATAGGTCACAGCTTCTTTTAGCAGTGCTTTTATTTTGGCTGGTGGAATGTTGCCCGTTATGCTTTCGGGGTGTACTCTTATTCTAAACAATACTTCATTTTTAATGATGTTGCCAACGCCTGCAAAAATCTGCTGGTCCAGCAATACGTCGCCAATTTCACGGTTGGCCGCTTCCCGCAGTTTTTTGCGGGCTGCTTTTTCGTTCCATTGCTCATTCATTACATCTGCACTCCAATCATAGATGTCATCTAAAGGTTGTTCAATCAATTGGATAGAAGAGGTATAGAAGTTTACAAACCCATTAGAAAAGCTGATGTGAAGGCGTGGAGTAATAGCGCGTGTATCGTTAATAAGATAGCTGCCAAACAATAAAAAGTGAATGCGTATGGTTTGGTGTGGAAAACAGATGAGTAGGTGTTTGCCCCATGTTGTAATATCAACCACCTTTTTATGAATAAACAAGTGGGCATCAATATTCGCTGTAGTAGTGCAGCGAATTACTTTTTTACCTTTAAATGGTTGTAAAGCTTCTTTTGAAATAACAAGCGATGGTCCTTCAGGCATAGCATTTTACCGTATCAACGGCAAAATGCACGCCATGAAAATTATTTAGGCCTGGCCGGATTATCAATAACAGTAGGCACCTCTTTGTGCTGTTCGGCTGTTTCGTTCAAAAGTTCTGCTACTAATGCGGTCCAGCCTGTCTGGTGGCTGGCTCCTAAGCCACTGCCGGTATCGCCATGAAAATATTCATAAAAAAGAATAAGATGCTCATTGCCTGCCTGTTGATAAAACCAGTTATACTCACCGTGTAATTTCCGCTTGCCTTCTACATCTTTTTCAAATAAGCTAATTACCCGCTGCGTCAACTCATCGGCTATCTCTTTTAGCGTCATCATTTTGCCTGAACCGGTAGGATATTCCATCGTTAAACCCTCTTCATAAAAGTCGCCAAACTTTTTAATGGCTTCAATAATCAGGTAATTAATAGGCATCCACACAGGGCCGCGCCAGTTACTGTTGCCACCAAAGAAGTTAGAAGTAGAGTCGCCCGGATCGTATTGAATAGAATACTCTGTTTCGTCAATAGTAACAGTATAAGGATGTTTTTCGTGGTACTTGGATAAAGCCCTGATGCCGCCTGTGGATAAAAATTCTGTTTCATTCAACAAGCGTTGTAATAAGGCTACCAGTTTTTCTTTAGGAATTAAGGATAGCAATATTTTCTCGCCACCGGTTCGCTCTTCATTGGGCCAGAACTTATTGTTCCTTAACCGGTAGTTTTCAAACCAGGTAATGCGTTTGGTAAAATCATCCAGCCGGCGCAGTACGTTTCTTTCAATTACCGATACGGCAAACAAAGGGGTAAGCCCTACAATAGATTGTATTTTTAAACGCAGTGGCTGCGCACCAGGCGTAACCAGCATGTCGTAGAAAAACTTATCCTCATTATCCCACATGCCCAGCTCGTTAAGGGCTTCGGCTATTAACACAAAGTGCTCGAAAAATTTGGTGGCGGTGTCTTCAAACGAAATGTCGTGCATGGCTATTTCAATAGCCATATCCATCAGGTTCAGGGCATACATACCCATCCAGCTGGTGCCGTCAGCCTGCTCCAACGCCATCTTTCCGTGAAGCTGTATGCTGCGGTTAAACACGCCTATATTATCCAGCCCCAGGAATCCTCCTTCGAAGATGTTATTGCCATTAGGGTCTTTACGGTTAATCCACCACGTAAAATTGATGAGCAGCTTCTGGAAAATACGTTTCAGGAAAGGGATATCTCCTTTGCCGGTTTGTTTCTTTTCAATATGATACACCTGTAAAGCGGCCCAGGCATGCACGGGCGGGTTTACATCGCTAAAGTTCCATTCGTAAGCGGGAAGCTGACCATCTGGTTTCATGTACCATTCCCGCATAATCAATACCAACTGGTGCTTGGCAAATACAGGATCAACCATGGCCATTGGAATGCAATGGAAAGCCAGATCCCAGGCGGCGTACCAGGGATACTCCCATTTGTCGGGCATGGCAATAATATCCTGGTTTTTTAAATGCTGCCAGTCGTGGTTGCGACCCGTTTGGCGTTCCTGGTTGGGACTAATGCCATCCGGCTGTGATAACCAGCGTTCTATATCAAAATGGTAGTACTGCTTACTCCATAGCAAACCGGCCAGTGCCTGGCGCTGTACGGTGCGCAATTCAGCTGAAATGTTTTTAGGCAGTATAGCTTTGTAAAACTCATCTGCTTCTGCCTTGCGCTGTTCAAAAATATGTTCCTGGTGATGACCGAACGGATCGTCAGTCAATGATTCTGATAAGCGCAGGTAATAAGTTTTGCTGCCGCCTGGTTTTATCTTATCTGAATACACGGGCGCAAATTTGGTGCCCTTATCCAGTTTTTTCAGGCTGTCTACATTCTTCTTATGTATAATCGCGTCATGAAAAGCGTCTTTTACATAAGGCGTAACGTTGGGCTTTTTAAATAGCTTTTCGTTATTGGTTTCGTTTTCGGTGAACAGCTGCACCTCTGGCTTTTGAAAATACAGGTAATAGTTGCCCAGCCTTTCGTGCTTAGCCTTTACCGTATAATCATTTACCCGCGATATCTGTGGCTTCTTATCTACTCCGCCATATTGCCAGCGGTTGTAAAACCACAAGGTGGGTATTACGGTAATGGGGGCTTCTGTTTTGCCCCGGTTCACCACTTCTATCTTAATGGCTATATCACGTTTGTTATGCTTGGCATAGGTGATATACACATCAAAGTATTTATTGTCTTTGAAAGCGCCGGTGTCCAGCAGTTCGTATTCTGTTTCCAGCTTGGTACGGCTCCGGTTTTTCTCCAGTAATTCGTCGTAAGGGAATGCCTGCTGTGGATACTTATACAGCATTTGCATATAGTAGTGCGAAGGCAGGTTGTCGAGGTAGTAGTAAAGCTCTTTTACATCTTCACCATGGTTGCCTTCATAGTTGCCCAACCCAAAAAGACGCTCTTTTAAAATGGGATCTTTACCATTCCAAAGGGCAACACTGAAACAGAGGTTCTGGAAAAAATCAGAGATACCGCCAATGCCGTCTTCGCCCCATCTGTAGGCCCGGCTGTGAGAATGGCTGAAAGGAAAGTAGTTCCATGCATCGCCGTTTTCACTGTAATCTTCCCGCACGGTTCCCCATTGCCTGTCGGATAAATAAGGTCCCCATTGCTCCAGCGCTATTTTCTTGCCTGCATTAGCCTTAAGTCGTTGTTGTTCTGCACTCATACGTCTACAAAGTTGGATACCACACAAATAGTTGGCCAGCAATCAAGGTGTACACGTGAAATTAAGAAGAACCAGGTGATTTTTCGCCTGATTTAAGGATTTCGGGAAGGGTTTTATCCATGGGGATGCCAATCATTTCCTTCTTCTTTTTACGTTTGAAAACATTTAAAAAGGCAAGAGGATTGAATTTTCGTTTTTTCTTGTATTTGCTCAGGTCAATTTTACGCTTATTAGCCACCAGTTGATCCAGCATATCCGTGCCATCGTCCTGCTGCTTCCATCTTTTACAATGTTCGGTGGTGTCTATGCCAATTAACTCAGCACGGGTAGTGGCACAATGCTGCGATGGGTGCGTGGAGTCGGGCACGCAACACCAACCTATTTTAACATTGATAGGGAGATTGATGACAATATACTTATTGGAATGATGAATAGGCGCCTGCGTCATATACCCTATAATATGCTCATTGGTATAGCGCATTTTAATGGTGATGATCTTTTCTTCCTCCTCCTCTTTCACAATTTTCTGAAACTCTATCCGCAACGAATCCAGCTCTTTATAGGTCATGTTCTTGATCTGGTACGCCATGGTAAACGGAATTTCGCAGTCTTCCAGTTTGCCTATGCCCTCTTCCTGAGGCTCTTCCGATACAGGGGCAGGCGGTGCATTACCCATAGCAGCATCGTTGGCAGTGCTATCGGCATTTGTGTTCGCGTTGAGGGAGTCTGTTGTATTGGCCGGTGGTTTTATCACCGGAATGTTTTGTGTAGAGTCTGTTATAGGCTTTGTGGTGTCTGCTATAGGAGCTTTTACGGTATCAGTCTGCTTTTTAACGGTATCTACCGGCAGCTTGCTGGTGTCGGGCCGGTTTTGAGAAGAGTCTGCTGGTGTTTGAGCATAAGATAGCATTACACAGCACAAGCATATTAATAACATAGATATGCGCATGACTGTATTTATTTTAAGGGCCCGCCATAGCACAATAGCATGGGCTGGTAGCATGGTTTCTAAGATCAGTTTAGGTTAATGACTCATGGCGGCAACCGGCTTTCTACAATTCCCTGTGCCTCATAATCAAGCGCGCGAAAGATACTACAAAGCACGCAAACAGCCAAACAGAGCGCTTTACCATTCATGTTTTGAATAGCACCGTTGGTGTAACATCGGCGCTGCACCTTGTAATGAAATAACAATTTTGCATACCAATACCACGTATTAAAAGAACGATCATGAGAAAAATTGTACACCTGGTTATCGCTACTTTACTAACCAGCTACTTGCAGGCCCAGGATGTGAAGGGGCTGGTAAAAGATGCCGATGGAAAAATAATTGCTAACGCAACTGTTTCATTATTAAAGGCAAAAGACTCGTCTATTATAAAATTAGGAACCACCGATAAAGCAGGGGCTTTTGTGTTTCCGGCAGTAACCAAAGGCAAATACCTGGTAAGCGCTTCTTATGTAGGCTATCAGCCACAGTATTCCGCCGCATTTGATGTAGAAAAGGCTACCGTTAACCTGCCTGCTTTGTCTATTGCTAAACTTTCTGCCGAAGCTTTACAAGGGGTTACTGTTACGGCAGCCCGCAAGCCTGTGATAGAAGTAAAGGCCGATAAAATGGTGGTGAACGTAGAAAACAGCATTAACGCGGTAGGCAACGATGCATTGGAACTGCTGCGTAAGTCGCCCGGTGTTTCGGTTGATAAGGATGATAACCTGAGCCTGAGCGGCAAAAACGGGGTGCAGGTGTTTATTGATGGCCGTCCTTCTCCCTTATCCGGAAAGGATTTGAGCGATTACCTCAAAAGCATCCAGAGCACACAGATAGAATCTATTGAGTTAATTACCAACCCTTCTGCTAAGTATGAAGCAGCAGGTAACGCCGGTATTATCAATATCCGTTTAAAAAAGAATAAAGCCTACGGTACCAATGGTTCGGTTACCGCCGGCTATAACATTGGCATTTATTCTAAATACAACGCAGCATTAGCGTTAAACCATCGTGCGGGTAAGGTAAACCTGTATGGCAATTACAACTTTAATAAAAAGCTGGAAGAAAGCTTTATGTCGCTGGAACGCACACAGCTGGATACTTTTTTTAACCAGCATACTATCAATACCAACAATGTAGAAAGCCACACCTTTAAAACAGGAATGGATTACTATGCCAGCAAAAAAAGTACAGTGGGGGTAATGGTGAGTGGCACATTCAGCGATGGTAACACACGCATGAACAGCCATACGGATATTTCATATATCCCTACCAGCACTCCGCAAAAGCTGCTGCGTGCAGATAACACTATTGCTTCTACCCGCAATAACATTAACTCTAACGTCAACTACCGTTATGCCGATACTTCGGGACATGAACTGAACCTGGATGCAGATTATGGCTATTACCGCATTAAGTCCGACCAGTACCAGCCTAACATTTATTATACACCTGATGGAAACACAGAGTTAAGCAGGGTTATTTACAATATGGTAGCGCCTACGGATATCAACACGTATTCATTAAAAGGCGATTACGAACAAAACTTTAAAAAAGGCAAATTGTCGTTTGGTGGCAAAGTGGGATATGTAGAGAGTAGTAACAACTTCGACCGCTTTAATGTATTCACCAGCACTAAAATCAAAGACACCCTGCGCAGCAATAATTTTAAATACACCGAGAATATTAATGCCGGTTATGTAAACTATAACCGCCAGATAAAAGGTGCTTTTATACAGGTGGGCCTGCGTGTAGAAAATACCAATGCCAAAGGAAAGTCAGAAGGACAGAAATGGGTAGCAGATCATTACGAAGGATATGACTCTACCTTTAACCGTCATTATACTGATTTATTCCCCAGTGCAGCCATCACTTTTAACAAAAAGCCGATGAGTCAGTGGACGGTTAATTATAGCAGACGTATAGACCGGCCAGCTTACCAGGACTTAAACCCATTTGAGTTTAAGCTGGATGAATACACGTATCAGAAAGGTAATACGCAACTGATGCCACAATATACCAACAGCATAGGGGTAACGCATATGTACAAATACTTTCTGACCACTTCTTTAAACTATAGTCACATCAGCAATGTGTTTACCCAGCTGATAGATACCATTGATAAATCGAAAAGCTTTATCACCAAGAAAAACCTGGCCAACCAGGATGCGGTGAGTTTAAGCATCAGCATGCCTTTGCAGATAAAGAAATACAATGGCTTTTTCAGTTTAACCAATAACTATTCGCATTACAAAGCCGATTTCGGCACCGGTCGTACTATTGACCTGGATGTGTTTAATGTATTGTTCTACGGGCAAAACACTTATAAGATCAGTAAAACTGTTACGGCAGAAGTGAGTGGCTGGTTCTCTTCTCCTTCTATATGGCAGGGTACGTTTAAAACCCAAAGCATGTGGAGTGTAGATGCGGGCGCGCAGAAAACTGTGATGGCCGGAAAGGGAACGTTTAAGCTAACGGTAAGCGATGTGTTCCAGACCATGCGTTGGAAAGCTACCAGCGATTTTGCCGGACAGCACGTGGCTACCCGCGGCGGATGGGAAAGCAGGTTGTTGAAACTGAGCTTTACGTACCGCTTTGGTAATAACCAAGTAAAAGCTGCACGCCAGCGCAAAACAGAAGCAGAGGAAGAAAGTAAAAGGGTGAATGGCGCAGGCGGAGGAATTGGCGGCGGAAAGCAATAAAACAACGGTAAACAGGGCTTATATATCTTTTAACAAATGTTCGTGTACTGTGGCATAAGATTAGAAATAGTATAGGCAAAACAACGAACATGAAAAAAGTCATTTTAAGTGCTGTTATCCTTGCGGCGTTTGCCATGGCTGAAAAAGCGGAAGCCCAGGTAAGAGTAAACGTAAATATTGGTGTAGGCGCTCCGGTGTACTGCCCTCCTCCACCACCACCTCCGCGTAGAGTGGTAGTTTATGAAGAACCTTGTGCCCCCGCAGTAGTAGTGGCTCCTCCACCTCCTGTAGTGTATTACCGCCCTGCCCCACGCCGTGTGGTGGTGGTAAGGAATGATTGCTACAGAGATGATAGAAGAGGAGGTGGATATTACAGAGGCGGTCGTGGACATGGACGCTGGTAATAGAACACAGCACTATTTCAATATAAAAGAGAAGGCCGTTTACTGTATGGGTAAGCGGCCTTCTCTTTTTATGGCCTTGTTCGCTGATACTTATTATACCGGAATGGTTTAATCCCAGAACCCCTGCACTTTTACCCGGCCTTCTATATTGCGGTTTTGTTTAGCCTGTGAACGCAGGGTTACAGAGGTAGGGATATGGCCTGCTATGTATATAGCAGCATTGCTGTAGCGTTGTTGTTGCAGCCAATGGGTTAAGGTGGTGCTACCGCCTTTTTCGCTGGCGTTTACAATGGTTACCGGCAACGATAAATATTCGGCAAACTGCCGGTGATGTTGCGGGGGCAAGGCAATGGCGCCACTGATCTCAATGCCGGGTGTGGCTAACTGTTGTAAAGCCAGAAAGTGACCAATACTGCTGTTATCTCCTATAAACACCCATTGGTTTTCGGGCAATGGTTTGTGGCTGGTGCCTGATATACCTAAGTATTCAATAGTATCTCCTTTTTGCAAAGAACCAGCCCATTTACTTCCGGCTCCCTGGTGCGATGTATTGATAAATAAGGTACAGGTATGTGTGCCTGCATCCCAGCAGGCAGGGGTGTAATCGCGGTAAGTGGCCGGGGCCACTTTACATTTCATATGCTGCACAGAAGCGTTCCATTGGCGCATATCAGTTTCGGGCAAATGCACATCTATCTCAACAAAGGTAGCTGGCTCCCAAAAGCGCACATCCAGTACTGTACCTGCTTTCAGTACCGTTTTTTCCAGTATTGCTATTGCTTTTTGTTTAATGCTGTTCATACAGCAAAGCAATGTTATAAACACAGGGAAGGCAATAGTTGATCCGCGGTAAAAATTGGATTATTCGCGGTATTGCTTGCGAAATTGCAGGGCAGAGATACCCGTAGCTTTAGTAAACAGCCGGGAAAAATAAGCGTGATCGTTATAGCCGAGGGTAAAGGCAATTTGTTTTATGTTCATTTCGGTGTAGTACAAAAGCCTTTTGGCTTCCAGCATTACTTCATGTTGTATCCAATAGGTAACGCTAAACCCGGTAACCGATTTCACGCATTCATTTAAATAGGATAAAGACAGGTGCATGGCTTTGGCATAGGCAGCCGGGCTTTTTTGGGTAGCATACTGTTTTAGTAAGGAAGCTTTGAACTGCCGGGTAATTAATATGGGGCGAGTGTGCGAACGTTCGTTGGCCGCCTCCTGCTCCAGGAAGCCGGCTGCTATAATGCCCACCACGGAATGTAACAGCGAATGAATTATCTGTTTACGAAAAGGGGTATGCTCTGGTTGTTGATACTGTTTATATAACAACTGCAGGCAGGATATAATTTCCTGCTGTAGTGCAGGGGTTAAAAATAAGTGCTGGGTAAGCAAACAGGTTTCAAACACGTTGCGATATTCTTCTGTAAGCAGGTGGGTGTCTACGGCAATGAACCAGCCTGCTACATCCTGAACCAGAAAGCCATGATGTACCTGCCCGGGAAGGATATACATCATGGCGCTGCCTTGTACGTGCAAAGGGGTAAAGTCTACCGTTACATAGCTGGCTCCCTTTTCCTGGATAGCAAAAATGTAATGATCATCCCGGTGTATGCCGGGTACTTCTTTTTTGGCATCAAACTCCTGTACCCGGTGAATAATCAAGCCCAGGGTGGTTTGTTCGTGTAACCTATGTATAGGTATGTTGTCCATTAAAACACCACCTTTACAATATCGGGCTGGTTGGCTGCGTTGGCTTCATCCAGCGATTGGGTAATCGTTATCGATTTGCGGTCTTCGCTTAAAGTGGCATTAGCGCCAATAATGCTTTTAGCAGGTTTGGGCAGGTGATAAATAGCTTTCAAATCCATTAGGGCATCTATACCCATCAAACCTTTCAGCATGTTCAGGCCCTGCATCATTTCTTCAGAAGAGGCGGCTGGCGTGCTGCCTGCATCTTTGCTGTTATCCAGTTGTATCACCAGTGTGTCTTTACCGTGCCATTCCAGTTTTTGCTTTTTCATACCACCCAGCGGAACCTGGTTGTTGGCTTCGGCAGGTAAGGCAAAGCTATTACTGGTTAACTGGTTATATGCCTGTAGCGATGCCAGGTGAAATTTCATGGTGCCGGTATGGTTGCTGCTGTCCCAGGCAGAAGCGATAAGGGCAGCGCCGGGAATAGTTTGTGTATTTTTTTTAACAGTATCGGAAAGGGCTTGCCATACATAACCCAGCGAATCCATGTTCACTTTTTCCTGCATGCCTAATGTAGAAGCCATAGACAATAATTTTTGGCTGGCATCCTTATCCAGGTGCAGCTGCATATCGCGGTCAACGCTGTTATCTTTATTAATATGTACCTCTTCCTTTACATTACAGGAAGTCATCAACGCCACCAGGGAGCCTATTATCCAGTTTTTTGTATTCATGTGCTAAAAATAATTCAATCGGCGCATTTGATTATTTTTATATAAAAACAAGGGGCTATGCAAATAGGAGAATTGAACCTGGTAGAAGCGCTTATTGAGCTGGAGGTAAGAGTGCGAACAATGGAAAGAAGCCTGGGATTTATTTCTGAAAATAATCCCGGTATAAAAACGCCCACCCGTGAGCAGCTGAAACAAATAAGTACCATTGCCCGGGAAGAAGTGGCTCAGCGATACCCAAGCCTGGGTTTAACATGGGAATAAGCAATAAAAAACCTCTCTGATAGCAGAGAGGTTTTTTTCGCACTATACCCGAAACAGTCAGGCATTACAGGTGTGCCTGTATTTTCTTTTCCAAAACACTTTTTGGAACAGCACCTAACTGTTTATCCACTACTTGACCATTTTTTAAGAACAGGATGGCCGGAATAGAAGTGATGCCATACTGCACACTTACTTCCGGGTTATTATCTACATCCAGCTTACCAATGTTTACTTTACCCTGGTAAGCGGTGGCTAATTCTTCAATTACCGGACCTATGGCGCGACAAGGACCACACCATTCTGCCCAGAAGTCTACTACAGTTAATTGGTCGTTTTCCAATACTTCCTGTTTAAAGTTGCTATCTGTAAATGCTTTTGCCATGTTTATTGATTTTGTACCAGTAAAATTACACCAGGCCTGTTCTGGTGTCAATGCACAATTGTCTCTGTCTATTGCACTTTTTCCCCCGGGTTTATGAAAGCATCTGCTGATAAACGGTTTGATAAATTTCAGCTATTATATTGCCTGCATGTGCCTGGGAAACAAGGGGATACGAAAGCAGTTGCATGGGCAAAGGCGCCAGGTGGGGGTGATAAGGTGGCTGGTAATAAACGATATCTATAGGTAAAAAGCCATAAAGCTGGTAAAAAGCGAGCCTTCTTTGGGTAGTGCTGTCCGTTACCGGTTCAATTTCCAGCAGGCAAAGCGGATGCACTGCCAGCAATGCCTGCATAAAAGCACTGCCATAACCTTTACTTCTGTGTTGTTCGGCGGTGGCAATGTGTTCTATAAATAAACAACCCGTTAATTGCCAGGTAATAGCAAAGCCTACAGGTATGTTTTCTTCATTCAATGCCACCTGTACCTGCATAAGTGGGTGTGCAAGCAGTTGCTTTACTGTAGCAAAATCTCTTCTTTCCTCCCAGGGAAAGGCCTGGGTGTATAGCTGTTCTATAAAGGGTAAAAAAGAACTGCTGGCTTCTGTAACCTGTATTATACTTAACTGGCTCATGCCTGTAAAGGTAACCATCTTCCTGGCGCATTACCGGATAAGCACTACGGTACCCTTTCTGTTTACGGTTACATTTTCATAATCTATTGCCTGTGCCGAATACACATAGGTGCCTGGCGCTTGTGGCTCGCCTTTAAAGGTACCATCCCATCCTTCTCCTTCCTGCCGGGTGCTGTACAGCAGCTGACCCAGGCGGTTGTACACATTAAAATATACCAGCTTTCGCATGCCTGCCAGGATAGGTTTAAATACATCATTTAAACCATCTGCATTAGGTGTAAAGCCGGAAGGCACAAATATTTCGGGGCGGGTTTTATATATTTTAACGGTGATGTTATCTGTAGCATAACAACCTTCGGCAGTAGATACTTTTACGGTATAAGTAATAGAGTCGATGGTGCTGTATAAAGTGGCTATAGGATCGGCTATGCTGGCAGAGGATAAACCGGTGGTGGGCGACCAGGTATAGTATTCGCCGCCACTGGCCTGCAATTGCAGGGGCTGGCCGCTTACAACAGCGGTGTCGTTACCTGCATGGGCTATTACCCTGGGTATCACGTTCACTATCACGGAGTCAACGGTAGATTTAGGACAGCCCAATGTATCTGAAACAGTAATATAATAAGTGGTAGTGCTTTGTGGGCCTGCTGTTGGGTGTAGCGTGTTGGCGTTTAATAAAGAATTGGCCGGACTCCATTGGTATTTGCTGGCTGTGGTAGCTGCTGATAATGGTGTTACAGCAGCAAAGCAAATGGTAGTGTCGCCGGTGGCTATTACCTGTGGATAAGGCACCACCTTCACATGAATAGAAGCTTTATCCTGGCATTTGCCCAGGTTGGCAGTTACCTGGTAGGTAATGTCTTCAGCAGGGCTGGCTGCCGGATTTTTAACGGTACTGCTGCTAAGGCCGGTGGCCGGCGACCAGGCATATTGCAGGGCATAACTTACCGGGTTTAATACAATGCTGTCTGTTTTACAGATGGTAGTATCTGGTGGTAGAGTAACGGTTATATAGTCCAGCACATTCACTGTAATGGTATCTGTGCTGTGGCAGCCATAATTGTTTAAGGTTACAACATACACGGTAGTGTCTTTAGGAAAAACCAGCGGGTTGCTGCTGGCAGAGTTTAGCATATAAGTGGTAGGCGTCCACGAAAAACTACCGGTGCCGGTTGCGCTTAGTTGTAATGTATCAATGCTACAGATCAACGTGTCTTTAAACGGAACACTCAGTAAAGGTTTGTCAATAACAATAAGCCTTTTGGCTATGGTATCAATGCATCCTTTGCTGTTGCTTACAATCAGTTCCACAGTAGTAGTAGTGGTATCAGGATACAGATAGGTAGGGTTTTGCAGGTGCGAGGTATCGGCAGTGGTGGTAATATCTCCAAAGTTCCAGCTCCAGCTGTTTACATAACCGTACCGCGTATAAGTGGCATCTGTAAATTGATAGGGATTTTGAACGCAGCTGCCATTAACGGTAAAATCGGGTGTAAAGCCCGGATAAACTTTTAAGATGGCGGTAGCAGAGTCAATACAATCGTCGCCGGCTACCACTATCAGTTTAATGGTATAGGTACCGGTGTCGCTATAGGTATAGCTGGGCGATGCTTCGCTGGAAGTATCAGTGGTAATGCCGGGAATGCCAAAGTCCCACTGGTAACTGACGATATTGGAGTTGGTGCTTTCGTTGAGAAATGTGTTGGTAAAACTATTACAGGAAAAATATTCTGCTTCCAGTGCTGCTGCCGATACGCTACAGTTGGTTACGGTAATATGAATTTCTTTTCGCGTGCTTCCTATCAGTACGCCGTTCCGGTATTCATTGGCTACTACTGCTACCACATAATCGCCGGTTTGTGAGGGCGCTCTTCCGGAAATGATACCTGTGCTGGCATCTATGGTAACGTTGTTGCCCATAGGCAGGCTGCCTGAGTAGCTGCCACTGTAAGGAATAGAAGTATAAGGCGGATTGCTGGGCGGGTTAGGTTTAATCTGCGATTGTTCCTGACCGCCGCCGGTAATACCATCTGTAAAAGAATATACCAGCGAATCGCCATCTATATCGGTGGCGCTGAAATCGAATGTGAAAGGTGAGTTATAGCAGATAACTGCTGTGTCTTTCTGCGCAAAAATGGGACTGTTATTGTTATAATAATCCTGTTGATTCAATACACCGGGAATATGATTGGTATAGGTAATGCCCACTGTTGCCGAGTTGGTTACGTTAATAATGCCAGCAATGCGGCAGCAACGTTGCACTGCTATGATATAGCCATTGGTATTATTATTTAGCGTAACGGTGGTCTGGTATTTGTCAATTCTGTAACATACGGTAGGTATAGGGTCTACGCAGCTACTAAAAGAAACTTTGTTTTCAATATCGGTAGAAACCAGGTTTAGCTGTATCCTGTTGGTTATAATATTATTGTCGGCATTAAAAATACCCATGTATATAACTGAGTCTATCTGGCCGGGCGTGGATGAACACAACAGGTATTGGTTTACGTGTATGCGGTATTGTGAGGTGTTGGCTGTTGCGCCCACACCCAGGTATTCATAAGATATCCAGCCACCTTTTAAGTGATCTGCCAACAGGTGGGTTGTAATACCTGTAAATAAAAGAAGTAGCAAAAGTTTCTTCATTCAGGATAGGGGATAATCTGTTCCTGCAACGAAGATAGGCACAGCAGTATTTTTGCTGCCCGGAATAGAGGAAACAGGTATACTTATTATTTATTTAACAAATAATTGCCCGGCAGGGTGTACGAAGGATGTGTTAATTTTGACAATAGCAGGCAGCAGCTCTATTCCCTGCCGCCTCTGATACTTAAAACAGGACATAAATGAAAAAACTGCTGGTAATTGTAGCAGGCTTTCCACTCATGTGGGGGTGCCGTTCAACACGCGCCGATCAGCAAACTGCGCAGCAAACGACCCAATGGACAGATAATGCTATTGTTGTAGATGGTAATAATAGTGACTGGACTAAGCCGTTGGTGTATTATGCTAAAAGTGAAAAGCTGAATTATAGCATTTTAAATGACACTGCTTCTTTATACATTTTACTGAGTACCCAGGAAGAGCAAACGCAACAGAAGATACTGCATGGCGGACTTACCGTGTGGATTAATACCACAGCTGAGAAATCGGAAGAAAATGCCGTAGGGGTTTCTTTTCCAACAGGAAGTGTTAGCCCCAGAAGAAGGAACGATCCTGTTGGTGGCAGCCAGTCTAATTTAAGAGAGCTGAGAGATTATTACCTGCTGGGCTTTGACAAAGGACAGGGTATGCAGGCCTATAAATATGGCGAAACCAATGACAGAGGAATAGAGGTGAGCCTGAATTTTGATGCAGCAGGCGCTATGATTTATGAAGCTAAAATTCCGTTGCAGGCTATATATGCCCGCAACAACGCACATAACTATGCGGGACGCAACTTGTCTGTAGGCTTTTTTATTGAAGCCTTACCGCCAGGTTATGGTGGTGCTTCTTCCGGTGGCGGCAGAGGTGGCGGCGGTGGTGGAATTTCCATTGGCGGTGGCTTTGGTATGGGCGGTTTTGGAGGTAGTGGCCTGGGCATTGGCATAGGAAGTGGTGCGCTGGGCGGCGGCCGTGGTGGTGCCGCCAAGGCAGGTAAGGGTAGTAAAATATGGCAGGATATCACCCTGGCAAAGCCAGGGCGCTAAGCATATATCCATTGCCGGCTGAATTGAAACAGCCGGATTGTGTTGTCCAGAATATTAATGACCAGTAACCGGCCTGATAACACGGTTCCTGTATGGCAGATGACTTTAATAGCTTCATTGGCCATATAGGAACCGATAATGCCGGGTAAAACACCTACTACACCTGTGATACCACAAGCGGCCATTTCCGAAGGTTCGGGAAAAAGGCAGCGATAGGTAGGCCCTCCCTGGTAGTTATACACCGAAAGTTGTCCCTCAAATTGAAAGATCGATCCTGATATCAATGGCTTGTTCAGTTGCACGCAGGTATCGTTTACCAGGTAACGGGTTTCAAAATTATCCGAACAGTCTGCTATCACATCGTACTCGCTGATCAATGCGGTGGCATTGTCTGCGGTTAGCCGGGTGGCAAAAGCCTGCACTTCAATAAGCGGATTCAGCAGTAACAGTTTTTCGGCGGCGGTGGCCGCTTTATTTTTTCCTACATCATTGGTGTTAAATAATATCTGGCGGTGCAGGTTGCTAATGGCAACAGCGTCATCATCTATAATGCCTATGTGGCCTGCGCCGGCTGCTGCCAGGTATTGTAAAAAGGGGCAACCCAATCCCCCGGCACCTACTACCAGCACCCGGGCTTGTTTTAATTGCAGTTGTCCGTTCACCCCTATTTCGGGTAAAAGCATCTGCCGGGTATAACGTTGTAAATCGTGTTGTGTAAGCTGCATATAGCATAATTAAAATAAAGAACGGTCCCAGTTTTTCCATACAGGTTCATAGCCCTGTTGCATAATCATGCCGGCAATTTCTGCGGGGGATCTTTCGTCTGAAATTTCAAATTGTTCCAGCGATTCAGGGGCAACGGCATAGCCACCGGGATTGGTTTTAGAGCCGGCACTGATGCTGGTAATACCCAGGCCTATGGCATGATTGCGAAAGGAAGGCCGTTCGCGGGTAGAAAGCGATAGCTCCATATCGGGGAAACAAATGCGGTAAGCACATATCAGTTGCAATAATTCCTTATCACTCATTTCTACTTTAGGTTCCAGGCCACCGGAAAAAGGACGCAGGCGCGGAAAAGAGATGCTATACCTTGTTTTCCAATATCGCTTTTGCAGATAGCTAACATGCAAGGCCGTGAAAAACGAATCGGTGCGCCAGTCTTCCAGTCCTATTAACACGCCCAGTCCTATTTTGTGAATGCCTGCGCTGCCCAGCCGGTCAGGCGTGTTTAAGCGGTAATCGAAATTAGATTTCTTCCCTTTGGGGTGGTGCTTTTTATAGTCTTCTTTATGGTAAGTTTCCTGGTATACCAGCACAGCATGCAGGCCGGCTTGTATCAGGGGCGTATAATCTTCTTCATCCAGCGGCTGCACTTCCATGGATAACTGGGAAAAGTAAGGGCGTAATAATTCCAGCGCCTGCAAAAAGTAAGGCACATGCACGGTATGGTTGGCTTCGCCGGTAACCAGTAGCACATGGTCGTAGCCCATGCCTTTTACCGCCATGGCTTCCTGTATTATTTCGGTTGGTTGCAGGGTGCGCCGTTTTACTTTGTTATCCATACTAAAGCCACAGTAAGTGCAAATGTTGTGGCACTCGTTGCTTAAATACAGTGGGGCATAGAGCTGTATGGTTTTACCAAAATGCTGTTGGGTAAGCTGCCGGCTACGTTGCGCCATTGTTTCCAGCAATGGTGCGGCAGCCGGGGATATCAGCGCTTTAAAATCGTTGAGTGTAGGGCGCGGGGTTTGCAGTGCCCGTACCACATCGGCTGTTGTTTTGTGATAGATGCCTGCTTTTTCTGCATCCCATTGATAGGTATTGAAAAGGTGGCTAAAGTTATTCATCTAAAAATGCGGTTAAGGGACTACTGGCAACTGCCTGTAGTTGTGGGGTGGCTAATGTGGCTTCAAAGGCAATGCGTCCGGCTTCTACGGCCAGCTTAAAGGCTTGTGCCATTGCCACAGGATTACCCGATACGGCAATGGCGGTGTTTACCAACACAGCATCTGCGCCTGCTTCCATGGCTTCTGCTGCATGTGACGGGGCACCAATGCCGGCATCTACAATCACCGGTACATTACTTTGTTCAATAATGATTTTTAAAAAGTCAATTGTTTTCAGCCCTTTATTACTGCCTATGGGCGAGCCTAATGGCATTACGGCAGCTGCTCCAACATCTTCCAGTCGTTTGCATAATACGGGATCGGCATGGATATAAGGCAGCACCACAAAACCTTCTTTGGCCAGTGCTTCTGTGGCCAGTAAGGTTTCTACAGCATCGGGCATCAGGTAGCGCTGATCGGGATGAATTTCCAGTTTTATCCAGTTGGTTTGTAAGGCTTCCCGGGCTAATTGTGCTGCAAACACCGCTTCGCGGGCAGTGCGTACACCGGAGGTATTAGGCAGTAGCTGTATGTGGGAATGCGCTGTCAGGTGTGCCAGCATATCATCCTGTGGCTGGTGCAGGTTCACGCGCTTTAACGCAACGGTTACCAGCTCTGTACCTGATGCTACCAGGGCATCTTCCATCAGTTGTGCCGAGCTGAATTTACCGGTGCCGGTAAAAAGGCGGGAGTGAAATGTTTGGTGGGCAATAGTTAACATGAAAGATTATTGACTGTTTAATAAAGTATGTAAATAGGTTACTACCTGTGTGCGATCGGCTGCATGGGTAATAGCGCCCGACAAGGCTATGCCCTTAACACCGGTTTGCATAAGGCCAGGCACATCTTCGGGCGTAATGCCGCCAATAGCTATCACAGGCGGCAACGCCAGTTGCTGTTGGTGTGCCTGCAGCACGATTGCGGCATAGCCTTGCAAACCAAGAACAGGACTGAGCTTTTGTTTGGTAGTAGTGAACCGGAAGGGGCCAAGGCCAATGTAATCACAGCCTTCCTGTGTGCGTTGCTGAATGTGTGCAAAGGTGTTGGCGGTGCCACCAATGATGCAGTGAGGGCCGGCTATTATTCTGGCTTCTGCAACGGGCATATCGGTAAGGCCCAGGTGCACGCCATGTGCGCCGGTTTCCCTGGCTATGGCAGGATAGTCGTTGAGAATAAACACCGCCTGGTATTGCTTGCACAGCTTTTGTGTTTGCGTGGCCAGTGTTGTTATTTCCTGTATGGTTTTTTCTTTTACCCGCAGTTGTATCCAGCGGCAGCCTGCATCCAACGCCTGGTGTATGGCGGTAGTGTGTGATAGGCCTGCCTGCTCCTGCGATATATAATGCAGCGGATGAATAACGGGTGTAGTTGCTGTGTGTATGCTCATAACGAATGAATGGTGGGTAACAGTGAAGCAATGATATCGGCTGCCTGTTGCGGTTGTTGCCATAAACAACCCAATAAGGCCACGCCATCAAAATTCATTTGTTGCACAGTGGTGATGTTATGGGGGGTAATACCGCCTAATGCTATTAACGGAATGCTTTTTTGTGTGGCATGCAGGTAAAAATGGCTGTTTGCTATGCCGGGATAGTTTTGTTTGGAAATGCTGTTAAACACCGGGCCATAAAATGCATAGCTGAAATATCCTTTCAATGCGGGCAACTGGTGCAGCTGATGTATGGAGGTGCTGAGTTGATAGCCCTTTTCCTGCCACTGTTGCCACTGGTGCGGTTGGCTGTTGGCACGCGCCTGCTCAGTAAAATGCAGCCGGGTAATAGGGTAACCAGCCGCTAAGTGATGATGTGCATGCAGGCTTATTTGCGGGTAGTAACAGGTATGTATCTGTTGCAGCAGGTGGCTTATCTGTTGCATGGTGGCGCCGGGTTTGCGTATATGCAAACAAGGAAGCCCCGCTGCAAACATAGCGTTGATGGCAGCGGGTTCCTCTGCAAAAAAGCAATCACTGGTAATAGCTATCAGTAGCATTACAGGTAAATTTCATTGCCTTGTTCGGTAAACTCTTTTGCTTTCTGCTGCATGCCGGCGGCAAGCGCTTCTGTTTCGCTAATGCCACTGTCTGTGGCATATTGCCGTACTTCCTGCGTTATTTTCATAGAGCAGAAATTAGGGCCGCACATAGAACAGAAGTGCGCTGTTTTAGCGCCTTCGGCAGGCAGGGTAGCATCGTGGTAGGCGCGTGCAGTGTCGGGGTCCAGCGATAAGTTAAACTGGTCTTCCCATCTGAATTCAAAGCGCGCCTTGCTTAAAGCATTATCCCTGTGTTGCGCACCGGGGTGGCCTTTGGCCAGGTCGGCGGCATGGGCAGCTATCTTATAAGCAATAATGCCATCTTTTACATCTTTTTTATTGGGCAGGCCCAGGTGTTCTTTAGGGGTAACATAGCACAGCATGGCAGTGCCAAACCAGCCTATCATGGCAGCACCAATGGCCGAGGTAATATGATCATAACCGGGAGCTATATCAGTAGTGAGTGGTCCTAACGTATAAAAAGGCGCTTCATTACACAGGGCCAGTTGTTTGTTCATGTTTTCTTTAATCATATGCATAGGCACATGTCCGGGGCCTTCAATCATTACCTGCACATCGTGCTTCCAGGCTATTTGTGTAAGCTCGCCCAGGGTTTCCAGTTCGGCAAACTGTGCTGCATCGTTGGCATCGGCAATGCTGCCGGGGCGTAAACCATCGCCCAGCGAAAAGCTGACATCATAGGCTTTCATAATTTCGCATATCTCTTCAAAATGCGTGTACAGGAAATTTTCTTTGTGATGGGCCAGGCACCATTTAGCCAGAATGCTTCCCCCGCGCGATACAATACCTGTAACCCGTTTGGCTGTTAAGGGAATATAGCGCAACAGCACGCCGGCATGAATAGTAAAGTAATCCACACCCTGCTCTGCCTGTTCAATCAGTGTATCGCGGAATATTTCCCAGGTAAGGTTTTCTGCTTTACCGTTTACTTTTTCCAGCGCCTGGTAAATGGGCACAGTACCTACGGGCACAGGACTGTTGCGTATAATCCACTCCCTTGTTTCATGAATGTTTTTACCGGTAGATAAATCCATTAAGGTATCGCCACCCCAGCGAAAACTCCACACTGCTTTTTCTACTTCTTCGGCAATATTGGAAGTCACTGCCGAGTTGCCAATGTTGGTGTTGATTTTTACCAGGAAGTTGCGGCCAATGATCATGGGCTCACTTTCGGGGTGGTTGATATTGGCGGGTATAATGGCACGGCCACGTGCTACCTCTTCTCTTACAAATTCGGGGGTAATAGGCTGCACGGGAATATTAGCACCAAAGTTTTGCCCCCGGTGTTGTTGCCATAAAGGATCTGTTGCCTGCTGTAATGCCTGCCTTTGCTGGTTTTCGCGAATGGCTATGTATTCCATTTCAGGAGTGATAATGCCTTTGCGTGCATAATGCAGTTGGGTTACGTTATAACCGGGGCGGGCTTTGCGGGGCTGGTGCAGCAGGTGCTTAAACCGGATATTATCTAGTGCAGCATCATGTAGCCGGGTGCGGCCATATTCCGATGACAGGGTTTCCAGCAATTGTGTGTCGTTCCGGTCGTGTATCCATTTTTCCCTGTTGCGTGCCAGCCCTTTTTCTATATCAATGTGCGCGTTACTATCGGTATAAGAGCCGCTGGTATCGTACACCAGCACGGGCAGGTTGTTATCACTTAATGTTATTTCGCGCATGGGCACCTGTATATCGGGCGTGCTGCCGGCAATATATACTTTGTGCGAACCACTGATGCTACCGGTGGTAACATCACTTTCCTGTACGGGAAGCTTTTCCTGTTTCATAATCGTTTGTTGTTAGGTGTTAACCGCCTTGTGTGGCGCTGATAAGTGTAATGGCATCACCGGGCATCAACTGGTGACTGCCCCAGTGGGGGCGTGGTATTACCTGGTTGTTTACGGCAAGGGCAATACCCGTATGGCTGGTAATACCTGCCTGGTCCAGTAACTGGATAATGGATGCACCGGAGTCATCCGGTAAATGAAATAACTGATGATTGATGTGTACCTGCATAACTGAGTTGTTTGCAGGGCATGGCAACAGGAGTAGCAGAAGAAAATCTTCTTTTACTTTTCCCTTCGCAGGCATTATCCTGATCAGGTTTTGAGGGTATTGTCTCAGCCTGTTGGCACCCCTAAAGCACTTCAAAGGTATAGCCGTAAAAACGGAATGGAAAAATTTATTTGCGCAAGACTAATGTATTTAGCAATTTTATGCTAAGTTTATTATCTGTAAAAATTAAATTTTATGGAACCCGGAGTTCAGCTGGCAGGTTATGCAGCAAGCGAATACATATTGGTAATACAGCCCGACGAAGATGTGCATGAGAAGGTAATGCTGGAGAAGAACAATTTTGCCGAAAGGTATAATGCCGCGGCCAGCGCCTTTGGTAAGCCCAACATTGTTTTGCTGCGGTTTACCCAGGCGCAGATGGCAGAAGAGCGTATTATCCGGCAGTTGCGTGGTATTGCAGGACGTTGTGCTCCTGTTAAAATAGAACTGCGCGATTTTGGCAGTGAGCCTACACATTCCATCTTTATAAAAGTGGCCAGCAAAGTGGCCGTGCAGCATATTGTGCGGCAACTGCGCCAAGTGCAGCGGTTGATGAAATACGAAAACACTACACCGCATTTTATTACCGAGCCTCGTATGATGATTGCCCGTAAGCTGAATGCCCAACAATACGAGCAAGCCTGGAAAGACTACCAGCAACAATCTTTCAGCGGGCGTTTTATGGCGGGCGAGCTGGTGTTGTTGAAACGTCCGGCAGGGCTGCGTTCGTTCCAGTTTGTAGAGCGGTTTGCTTTAATGAACAAGCCGGTAGCAGCAGCCCAGGGCGCCTTGTTTTTTTAATGTGATAAAGAGGATGTATGCAAAACATGTCGGGAAATCCCAACTCCCGTCCCAAACCCGCGAGGGCCAACGACGATGGAGCAGCGGAATATAAGAAGGGGAGGGGGGCTCAGTACAATACCAGGAATAGGTTTCTGGCACACGAGCAGGTGCGTGAACATGTAGAGGGCATTGATGACTGGACGGATAATAATGAAGCTACCGTGTTTATGGAAGACAATGCCAAAAGTCTCGTGAACAAGGTAGACAGCCCTGATGTAGGCATGTATTACAGCATGAACCCTTACCAGGGTTGCGAGCATGGCTGCATTTATTGTTATGCACGCAACTCTTTTGAATATTATGGCTATAGCGCCGGGCTGGATTTTGAAAGCAAAATCATGGTGAAAAAGAATGCACCAGCCCTGTTGCGCAAATTTCTGATGCATCCCAAATGGGAATGTGTACCGCTTTCTTTAAGTGGTAACACCGATTGTTACCAACCTGCCGAACGTACATTCCGGTTAACCCGTCAGCTACTGGAAGTATGCCACGAGTTTAACCAGCCGGTAGGCATCGTTACTAAAAATGCCGGCATTTTACGTGATAAAGACCTGTTGCAAAAAATGGCTGCCAAAAACCTGGTAAGTGTGCTGATGTCGGTAACAACCCTTAACGAAGATTTGCGCCGGGTAATGGAACCGCGTACCGCTACGGGGGAACAGCGGTTGAGGGTTATAAAGGAACTTAATGAGGTAGGCGTGCGAACAGGTGTAATGATGGGGCCTATGATCCCAGGCCTGAACGAGCATGAAATGCAACGGATTATGAAACAGGCCAGTGAAAATGGGGCTACTTTTAGTGGTTACACTTTTGTTCGCCTGAATGGTGCTGTTAAATTATTGTTTCACGACTGGTTATATAAAAATTTCCCGGACCGGGCCGATAAAGTGTGGCATTTGATAGAAGCAGGGCATGGCGGGCAGGTAAATGACAGCCGTTTTGGCACCAGAATGCGGGGAGAAGGGGCCATTGCCGACCTTATCAGGCTACAACACAAGAAATACAAGCAGTTATATCACCTGGATGACGAGCATTGGGCCCTTGATTGCACAAAGTTTTGTCGTCCGGGCAGTCAGGGTACTTTGTTTTAGTATTCGTATGCTTAGAACTATATTTGCAAACTGTTCAAAGCAACAATACATGACGATATCTTATAATTGGTTAAGTACTTACCTCCCTGGAGGCGATATGGCCCAGGACCCGGAGAAGCTTTCTAAAATTCTTACAAGCATTGGTTTGGAAGTAGAAAGTCTTGAAAAGTATGAAAGCATTAAGGGCGGATTGGCTGGCCTGGTGATAGGCGAGGTGCTGGAGTGTGAAAAGCACCCGGATGCTGATAAATTAAAAGTTACCAAAGTAAATATCGGAAGCGGTGAGCCTTTACAAATAGTATGTGGCGCACCTAATGTTGCTGCCGGACAAAAAGTGGTGGTAGCTACCATTGGTGCTACTATTTACCCTGTGTTGGGCGAACCGCTGACTATGAAACGTGCAAAAATCCGTGGCGTGGAAAGCCAGGGTATGATTTGCGCCGAAGACGAAATTGGTATGGGGGGCAGTCATGCAGGTATTATGATATTGCCTGCTGAAACAGTAGCTGGCACACCAGCAGCTGAATATTTTAAACCTTACCAGGATTGGATATACGAAATTGGGTTAACACCTAACCGTATGGATGCCATGAGCCATTTCGGTGTTGCCCGGGATGTATGTGCTTATCTTACCCACCATTTCAATAAAGAAGTTCGTTTTGTAAGTCCGTTTAACAATAGCTTCAAAACGGATCGCACCGACACTGCCGTTCAGGTAGTGATTGAAAATGAAGAAGCCTGTCAGCGTTATGCAGGCGTAAGCATTAGCGGTGTAACGGTGAAAGAATCTCCTCAGTGGTTAAAAGACAGGTTGCTGTCTATTGGCCTGCGTCCTATCAACAATATTGTAGATATCACCAACTTTATATTGCACGAAACCGGCCAGCCTTTACATGCTTTTGATGCTACTGCTATCAAGGGTAATAAAGTGGTGGTGAAAAACGTGCCGGCAGGAACTGCTTTTGTTACCCTCGATGAAAAAGAGCGTAAACTGCAGGCAGAAGACCTGATGATTTGCAATGCCGAAGAACCCATGTGTATAGCAGGGGTGTTTGGTGGCTTACATAGTGGTGTTACAGAAACTACTACCGAAGTGTTCCTGGAAAGCGCCTGGTTTAACCCGATGACCATCCGTAAAACTTCTTTCCGTCATGGCCTGCGTACCGATGCAGCTACCCGTTTCGAGAAAGGCGTGGATATTTCCGGTTGTGTAAACGTGTTAAAACGCGCGGCGGTGTTGATCAGGGAAATTGCCGGTGGCGAAATTGTATCTGATGTAACGGATGTTTATCCAGAGCCTAAGTATAAAACGCAGATTGCGTTGAAATATCATTACCTGAAAAAGCTGAGTGGTAAAAACTACCACCCGGATGCCGTAAAACGTATTTTAACCAGCCTGGGCTTTGAAATTGTGAAAGAGGGGATGGACGAGTTATGGGTTGCTGTGCCTTACAGCAAACCTGATATTACTTTGCCGGCCGACGTGGTAGAAGAAGTGGTGCGCATAGATGGTTTGGATAACATTGATATTCCTACTTCTATCACCATTGCGCCTTCTGTGGAAGCACTGGGTAGTAAAGAAGCCCTGAAAGAAAAGCTGGCTTCCTTCCTGGTGGGTAAAGGGTTTAATGAAATCATGACCAACTCTATTACCAACAGCAAATATTTTACAGAAGAAGTGTTGGCTACTGCGGTAAAAATGATCAACAACCTGAGCGCCGAGCTGGATGTAATGCGTCCTTCTATGCTGGAAACCGGCCTGGAAGCATTCTCGTACAATATCAACCGCAGAAATCAGAACCTGCAGTTTTTTGAATTTGGTAAAACCTATTCTTCCACTGAACCTGGTAAATACCAGGAGGCAGAACATCTTTGCTTATATGTTACTGGCGCCCTGCACGAACAAAGCTGGCAGGAAAAAAGCAAAGGAGCTGACTTCTACTATGTAAAAGGCTTAGCCGAAGCTATCTGCGAACTGGCAGGTTTGCCGGCTATCAGCTTTAGCAGCCTTGAGCAGGCAGGCCATCCGCTGGTGCTGGAAGTAGGCAGCGGCAAAACGGTAATTGGTACTTTAACGGTAGTGAACAAAGAGTTGCTGGGCAGGTTTGATATTAAACAGGCTGTATATTTTGTGGATATTGATGTAGTGCAGTTTGTGCAGCTGGCTACCGCCCGCAAAATCACTTATAGCGAAATTGCTAAGTATCCTGCGGTACAGCGCGATCTGGCTTTGGTGGTGGCACGCAACACTACCTATGATGCTATTGAAACTACTATCAAAAAAATAAAGCTACCCCGTTTACAACAGGTGCGTTTATTTGACGTTTTTGAAAGTGATAAGCTGGGGGCGGATAAAAAATCTATGGCCATCAACTTTACTTTCCTTGACGAGGAAAAAACATTAACCGATAAGGAAACGGATGGTATGATGAACAAGATTATCCAGGCGTTTGAACAGGAATTATCAGCTGAGATAAGAAAATAAACCCACTACAATGGCCGACCTGGAAGTACAATTGATGGCGCTGCACGAAAAAGTGCAGCGTTTGCTAAAGCAATACCAGGCTTTACAAAAAGAAAACCAGCAGCTGAAACGCGAGCTGGCTTTGCATCATGCTGCACTGGAAAATAAAAACTTTATTGTGAATCAGCTGGAACAGCAAATTGATGTGTTGCAGATGAATGCAAAAACGCAGACTGATGAAGAGAAAAAAGCATTGGAAAAGCGGGTTGATCAGTATTTGAAAGAGATAGACAAGTGTTTGTCGTTGTTGAACGCTTAATTTAGAATTGCCATGTTAGATAGTTTGATTCCTGTAAATATTCTGATAGGTGACCGTACTTACCGTTTGAAAATAGAACCATCTGATGAAGAACTGGTTAGGAATGTTATTAAGATGGTAAATGATAAGATTGTGGAGTTTAAAACCATGTTTGCCGGTAAAGACATGCAGGATTATATTGCGATGGTGCTGATATGGTTGGCGACAGAACAACGTAAAGAAGGAAACGACCTCATACGGAATAAGAATGCTTCTGATAAACTGGCTTCCCTGGAAAGTATGATTGATCGTATACTGGAAGATCATTCCAAATAAGCACAAATACTTCTGTAACTGAATATTCAACTCCCGGGCAGCGTTACGCTGAACCCGGGAGTTGTACTTTATGTCTTTTCACATCTTTCCCATAATGGGACTTTACGGGACATGCTGTTGAATTTCTCCTGCCAGTGGCCATATGGTGCTTAAAAACGGACTTTATTTTTTCGCCAGAGAGTTGGTGGAAATGCCCGGAGAGTTGTGGCATTTGCCCAGAGAGTTCCCTGAAATGGCCAGAAGGTTGTGGCATCCTTTCAGGCAACTCCCTGATTTGCCCAGAAGGTTGCCTGAGCATTCCAGGCAACTCTTTGAAATGGCCAGAAGGTTGTGGCATCCTTCCAGAGAGCTCCCTGAAATGCCCATAAGGTTGCCTGAGCATTCCAGGCAACTCCCTGAAATGGCCAGAAGGTTGGAGAATTTGCCGCAAGAGTTCATGGATTTGCCCAGTAAGTTGGTAAATGTGTCCGGCAATCTCTGTGATGAGTCCAGAAAACGGGTCCGGCAAATGCCGGAACATTCCGGAAGGTCTGGTGAGTACTGGCATTTTATTCAAGTACTCTCCCCAATGATGCCAGTACTTTTGGAAAGCTTCTGAAAGTTCTTCCGGTAAGTGCCAGAACTTCTGCAACAGTTGCACGTACTGGCTGGAAGTATGGTACAACCCAACATATAAGAGTTGAACGGGCTCATTTCTAAGTTGAGAAGCCCAATTCCTGAGCTTTCAGGATAGGCTAAAGTATGGGAAGGAAAAAAATAAAGAGGGTAAAGACTCCTGAATGGTAGGGGTAGGTACAAAACAAAAGGGCTGGTTCAGCTTCCAGCCCTTTTTACAGTTCACAGTTTTCTTTCGGATTAAAAACGGACATTATTAATAAGCCAACTTTGGTGCCAAAACGCAAGCGTTTACAATTGACTGGCAGTCAATTAACAACTTAGTATTTTTTATTTTACTGTCTTTTATTGGGAAATTTTAGTACCAATTTTGGAATTTTCTCCTTTATGCGGAAATTAATTTGCTTTAATTATCTTCGCAACTTCCACCTACCCGTTTCAGACATATTTGACTGAGCCGGGACATATGATTTTCAATTAATTAAATCGCGATTAGCATGGATCAAACAGCTATTGTTCTAGGGATTGTTGCGTTAGCTGCGGGCATTATAGCGGGTAAATTTCTTTTCGCTAAAAACACCAAAAAACAGGTTGATGACGCCAGTTTACAGGCTCAATCTATAATAAAGGAAGCGGAAATTAGAGCAGAAACTATCAAGAAAGAGAAACAGCTGGAAGCCAAAGAAAAATTTGTGCAACTGAAAGCTGAGCATGACAAGGATGTTTTAGAAAGGAATAAAAAGATTAGCGAAGCCGAAAACCGCACTAAGCAGAAAGAAATTGCAGCCAACCAAAAAGAAGTTGCTTTAGACAAGCAAGTAAAAGAAAACGAGGCGATTAAAGAAAATTTAAATCGCCAGATTGAACTGGTAAACCACAAGCGTTCTGAACTGGAAAAACACCAGGAAGAGCACATTCGCCGTCTGGAAAAAATATCCGGACTTACTGCGGAGGAAGCTAAGGCACAGTTAGTGGAAAGCCTGAAACACGAGGCGCAAACACAAGCTCTGGCCATTCAGCAGGAAATTGTGGAAGATGCCAAGCAGAAGGCAAACAAAGAAGCCCGCAAAATTATCATCCAAAGTATTCAGCGCACTGCTGCTGAGCAAACCATCGAAAACACAGTTACTGTGTTTAACCTGGAAAGTGATGAAATCAAAGGCCAGATCATTGGTCGTGAGGGTAGAAACATTCGCGCTATTGAAGCCGCCACCGGTGTGGATTTGATAGTAGATGATACCCCGGAAGCGATTGTATTGTCTTCTTTCGACCCATTACGCCGCGAAATTGCCCGTTTATCTTTACAGCGCCTGGTGGCCGACGGACGTATTCACCCTGCCCGTATTGAGGAAGTGGTGGAGAAAACCCGGAAGCAACTGGAAGAGCAGGTATTGGAAATTGGCGAACGTACCGTTATGGAATTAGGCATTCACGGTTTGCATAAAGAGCTGGTGAGAATTGTAGGTAAAATGCGTTTCCGCTCTTCTTACGGTCAAAACCTGCTGATGCACAGCCGTGAAGTAGCCAACCTGTGTGGTATTATGGCAGCTGAGCTGGGCCTGAACCCTAAGCTGGCTAAGCGTGCAGGTTTATTGCACGACATTGGTAAAGTGCCTGATGAAGAAACTGAACTGAGCCACGCCTTACTGGGTGCTAAACTGGCCGAGAAATACGGCGAAAATCCTGCCGTGGTAAACGCTATTGGCGCACACCACGATGAAATGGAAATGCAATATGTGATTTCTCCGATTGTACAGGCCTGTGACGCCATTAGCGGCGCAAGACCGGGTGCAAGACGCGAAATTATGCAGCAGTACCTGCAACGCATTAAAGACCTGGAAAACCTTGCTACAGGCTACCAGGGCGTTGAAAAGGCGTATGCTATCCAGGCAGGCCGTGAATTACGCGTTATTGTAGAAGCTGATAAGGTAACTGACAGCGACAGCGATAAACTGAGCTTTGAAATAGCTCAGAAAATACAAACCGAAATGACTTATCCGGGCCAGATTAAAGTGACTGTTATCCGGGAGAAAAGAGCGGTGAACGTGGCGAGATAAGTACCGGTGTTAACAGAGCTGAAAGGGACGATAAAAAGTTTGGACCCGTTTTTTATTATTTCCTTTTGTGTTTTGAATTTATTTATTACCTTTGCGGTCCTTAAATTTTTGAGTCATGAACGCAGCAGTTCAATTTGTGCACGAGCAACTGAGCTCGAAAAAAGAGTTTCCTAATTTTAAAGCGGGTGATAACATTACCGTTAACTATAAAATTGTAGAAGGTGGTAAAGAGCGTATCCAGAGCTTCCGCGGCGACGTGTTGAAAACTCAGGGTACAGGTGCTACTGCTACTTTTACTGTACGTAAAATATCTGACGGAATAGGTGTAGAAAGAATTTTCCCTTTCTATTCTCCTAACATTGACTCCGTTCAGTTAAATAAAGTAGGTAAAGTACGTCGTGCCAAACTGTTTTACCTGCGTGAGCGTAGTGGTAAAAGCGCCAGAATTAAAGAAAAGCGTTTCTAAGTATATTATACTGCAGATGAACTTTATAAATGGCGAGAGTTTGGGTATAACTAAACTTTCGCTTTTTTATTCAGGTGCATGTAAATAACTTTGTTTTTCATCTTTCAATTATACTTATATGGGTAATTTAGGTTTCCAGGAAATACTGCTGATAGCCGTAGTGGTACTGGTACTGTTTGGTGGTCGCAAGATCCCTGAGTTCATGAGAGGTCTGGGTAAAGGTATTCGTGAGTTTAACGATGCTAAAGACAATGTGAAGAAAGAACTGGAGGAAGGAATTAAAGAGAAAGACCATAAGGCTTCTGCTACAACCACGACACAACAGTAATCTTACCCCTCATCAAAATCTTTTTTAGCCTTTGTACCACTTTTCCAGTATCAAAGACTATCAAAATGCTTTAATGAACGGCACTACTACCTGTGTAGAAGCCGTTCATTATTATTTACAGCAAATTGAAGTTAGCAGCCACCTGAATGCTTTTGTAGAAATTTTTGCCGAAGAAGCGTTAACTAATGCCCGTTATCTCGACGAGCAACGTAGCAAAAATGGGTTACATGGCAAGCTGCATGGGGTGGTAATAGGTATTAAAGATGTGATCAGCTTTAAAGGGCACAAGCTTACTGCTTCGTCCCATATCCTGGATGGTTTTACCTCTGTTTATAATGCTACCGCAGTTCAGTGTTTGCTGGACGAAGGTGCTATTATTATTGGCCGGCAAAACTGCGACGAGTTTGCTATGGGTAGCAGCAATGAAAATTCAGCCTATGGTCATGTGCTGAACGCGGCAGATACTACCCGCGTACCCGGAGGTTCTTCGGGTGGTTCGGCAGTGGCTGTTCAGGCCGGATTGTGTATGCTAAGCCTGGGTAGCGATACCGGTGGCTCGGTGAGGCAGCCGGCAGACTTTTGCGGTATCATTGGTTTAAAACCTTCTTACGGGCGCATTTCGCGCTATGGCTTAATTGCCTATGCTTCTTCTTTTGACCAGATAGGAATTTTCGGCACCTCCATTGACGACGTGGCTTTAGCCCTGGAGGTAATGAGTGGTGCGGATGCTTACGACAGCACTGTGAACGACGCGCCGCCACCGGCTGCATCGGCTGTTGCAGGGGTAGATAACGCTACCTATAAACTGGCTTATTTTAAAGAATCACTGGAACATCCGGGCTTAGACCCCGAAATCAAGGCCGCTTTTGAGCTGTTTGTGAAAAGATTAACAGACGCGGGCCATACAGTGCAAGCCATTGATTTTGAGTTACTTGATTACGTTGTTCCCACTTACTATATTTTAACAACTGCCGAAGCCAGCAGCAATTTATCCCGCTACGACGGGGTGAAATTTGGCTATCGCTCTGCTGAAAAAAGTGATGATTTGTCAGTCTTTTATAAGCAGAACAGAAGCGAAGGTTTTGGCAAGGAAGTGAAGCGCCGGATTATGCTGGGCACCTTTGTGCTGAGCGCCGGTTATTATGATGCCTATTATACTAAGGCTCAACAAATTAGACAGATTCTCTCCCAGAAAACACAGGCTATATTTGGCCAGTACGATGCTATCCTTTCTCCTACTGTTCCATCCCCCGCATTTAAGATTGGGGAGAAGAGTAACGACCCCATTGAAATGTTCCTGGCTGACATTTATACAGTGTTCGCCAACCTGGTAGGAATACCCGGAATTTCCCTCCCATTGTTCCAACACTCAAATGGCATGCCTTTTGGTATGCAGGTTATGACTTCTCAAATGAATGAAGTAACTTTGCTGCGCCTTTCAAAAAGGTTGATGCAATTAAACGGAGCGGAGTAATGTGACGAGGTAAAGAAACTGATGTGGCAGATCCGTTAGAGCTGACTTATTTTTTCATTTAAATGCTTAAACAGAATGCAGGGCAAACAGTTTTTTCTCTTCGGTATCTCTTTCCGAAAACTGATGGGTAGATCTTTAGCCGGCGCAATGTTGTTGTTGCTAACCAGTTTATCAGTTATGTCTTTTGGCTATGATAATAGCCTGCACACTTACACAGACGGTGACGACAAAAAATCAAAAGATAGCGCGGCCAATAACTCAAAAGGTTTCAAAAGCCTTTTTGGTGATAAGCAGGATTATGATGCAGCCAATCCAGGCTTCTTCAGATTAAATCCGCAGGCTGTTTCTTTTGTTGAAAACTACATTCGCCTGGAATCGGAAGAGTACGGTAAAATGAAGGAGTGGGGTAAAACCTACATAGATTTGTATGACAGAATTTTAACGGAGAATGGTATTCCGGTTGAATTAAAATACCTGTCTATTATTGAAAGTCATCTGCGCAGGGGCCTGGTGTCCGGTGCAGGAGCGGTAGGCCCATGGCAACTGATGCCGGATGAGGCCAAACGGTATCATCTGAAAACTGGCCGTGGCTTAAAGGATGAGCGTACTGATTTTACCAAAAGCACTTATGCTGCGTGTAAGCTCATCAATGAGCTGCACAATGAGTTTGGTGACTGGTTACTGGTAATTGCGGCTTACAACGGCGGCGTTGGCAGGGTAAAACAGGCTATTAAAAAGGCAGGTAGCCGCGATTTCTGGGCATTGCAGGCTTATTTGCCAGAGCAAACCCGGAATCACGTAAAAAAATACATCGCTACCCATTATATTTTTGAAGGCGGTGGTGGCTGGACTACTTTAACCGCAGCAGAAACTGCTATTCAAAGGGAGAATGTGGCGGTATTGTTGGGACAAAAGCAACTGGCAGATACAGTGCTGGAAAAAACAGGGGTAATCTCTATATCGGGCAAGTATAATGCTGGCGTGATAGCCAAAGTGTTGCTGATGGACCTGGTAGAATTTAAAAAATTAAACCCGGGATTTGATAAGAAGCTTTCACAAGGTCAGGCGTATGATTTGCGTTTGCCCAATGAAAAGCTGACCGAATTTCAGGAAAAGCGTCAGGAGATTTTACAACAAAGCATACAAGTGCTGCTGGCTCCTCCTGCTACTACCAGCACTCCGGTAGTAAAAGCGTAATTATTCCAATGCTTTTTTAATGGCTGCAGCTTTAAGCAGGCATTCTTCATATTCTTTGTCGGCATTACTGTAAAAGGTAATGCCGCCACCTACCTGGTAGCTCAGATATTGTTTATCTGCATTATACAGTATACTTCTGATCACTACGTTCCAGTCAAAATCTCCTTCCGGGGTTATATAGCCAATACAGCCTGAATACAATCCTCTTTGGGTGCGTTCGTACCGGTTGGTAAGTGCTATCACACGCTCTTTAGGCGCCCCTGTCATTGACCCCATTGGAAAGGTGGCTGCCAGCGCTTTTGCAAGGCCTGTTCCGGGCGGCAACTCTCCTTTGATAGTGGATATCATCTGATGCACCTGCGGGAAGCTATAAATGCCAAAAAGCTCTTCTACTATTACAGAACCGGGCAGGCAAATGCGGCTGAAATCGTTTCTCACCAGGTCAACCACCATTACATTTTCACTTCTTTCTTTAGCACTGTTGTACAAAGCTTCACGCGCGGCTTCATCTTGTTGCGGATGATGGGTTACCCGTTTGGCTGTTCCCTTAATGGGCTGCGAAATAAGAGTGTTGCCCTGCTTTCTTAAATAACGTTCGGGGCTTGCACATAGTGCATATTGCTGGTTTACTTTATAAAAGGCAGCGTAGGGAGTAGGAGATAATTGGGTTAGTTTCTGATACAAAGGCACCGGAGCTATGGCTGTTTGCGGAGCAAAAAACTCCTGGCAAAAGTTAATTTCATAACAGTCGCCCCGCTTTATGTGGGCCAGCAACTGCTCTATGGTGTGCAGGTATTCCGCTTTACTAAAACGTGACTGTATTTGTACGTTGCCATTGGTGGCTGCTTCGGTAGTAATACTGGTTTGTTGAATCGCTTTCCATACCGCTTCCGGGTTGCTATGCAGGCAGCTTATCCGCACCAGGTTGTTTTTTATTTCAATCACTGTTTCGGGCTGGAATAGAAAGGCAGCGGGAAAGCCACTTTCATTCAGCAAATGGGCTGCATCAACGGCATAGTCAGGTAATGTGCTATGATAACTGAAATGGCCAAAAAGCCAGTCGTTTTGTTGTTGCAGGAAATGTGCAAGAGGAGGAAGTAAGGGGCCGTCTTCAGCTGTAAAAACGGTTACCGGATCAACTGCCAGCAAGCACTCGTAGGAGTGGTAGGATTGCTGGTATCCGTTATTATCTAAAAAGCAGCAAACGCTAAACCGGTTAGCCCAGTTTAGCATTTGCTGCTTGCATACGTTTAGATTATTGACTGAAAATTCAGCAACAGACCTCACAACTTTAGAAGTCGTCGTCTTCGTCGTCGTTGAAGCCGCTTCCGCTGTCGTTAAATAAATCGAATTCTTTGAAGTCATCATCTAATTTAAAATCATCTTCCTCTTCTCCTTTTTTACCAGGACTGCCGGTGCCGGATGATTTTTTATTTTTTGACTTAGGAATGTCAAACTCTTCAAAATCAGGGTCCCAGCTATCTTCATCCTCGTCCGACTTGTTCCAATCGTCATCTTCCTCTTCTGAATCATCTCCATCATCATCATCGTCGTTGTCATCATCGTCGTCCTTAGACTTCTTAGGAGCAGCTTTGGCACCTTTTTTAGCAGGAGCTTTGGTTTCTTCATCATCCTCTTCAAAGTCATCGTCATCCTCGTCTTCCTCTAATTGTTTCTTAGATTTTGAAGATGGTTTTTCTTCACTGTTGTTTGCCGCTGCGGAGGGGCCTGTAGTTTTTTTCTCTTTACCTGGTTTTGTTGCCATAATCCTGAAATTACTCCGTAAAATTTCAACGAGTTTTTTTAATCAGCAAAAAAATTTCGACACATCAAATTCAGTGCCTGACTATATTATAATCGGATAATTTGCTCACGTCCCGGACCATTGGATACATAACGTGTTGGTGCTCCAATGTATTCGTTGATAAACTTAATGTAAGTATGCATATCAGCAGTCATTGCAGATGCTTCTTTTATTTTGGTAGAGTCACTGTTCCAGCCTTTAAATGATTTATAAATAGGCTCAATGTTTACTCTTGTCATTTGAAAAGGCACCTCTGCTTTTTCAGTACCATTGATATTGTAAGAAGTACACACTTTCAGTTCTTCAAACGTATCCAGTACATCTGCTTTGGTCATTACCACCTGTGTAACGCCATTGATCATGCAGGCAAATTTCAAGGCTACCAGGTCAATCCAGCCACAACGACGTGGACGACCGGTAGTAGCGCCAAATTCACTGCCTATTTTCCTTAATTCTTCACCTGTTGCGTCGTGTAATTCAGTAGGGAAAGGTCCACCACCTACACGTGTACAATAAGCCTTTGTTACGCCTAATACCTCTTTAATTTTTTGCGGTGCAACGCCTAAGCCATTACATACGCCGGCAGAGATAGTGTTGGAAGAAGTAACAAACGGGAAGGTACCGAAATCAATATCCAGCATGCTGCCCTGTGCACCTTCTGCCAGTACTTTTTTACCATTAGCCATGTGATTGTTGATGAAATATTCACCATTCACAATGTTTAATGTACGTAAAAACTCCAGTGCTTCGAAGAACTCTTCTTCCCACTGAGAAATATCTTCATTAAAGTGGAAGTTGTCCAGCAACTTCTGGTGCTTTAAACGGATTTTGATGTATTGGCTGGTGAAATTTTTGTCCAGCAGGTCGCCCACACGAATAGCGTTACGGCCTGTTTTGTCCATATAGGCAGGTCCAATACCTTTTAAAGTAGAGCCTATTTTGCCATCGCCCTTAGATAGTTCAGATGCCTTATCCAATGCACGGTGGGTAGGTAAAATAAGATTGGTTCTTTCAGAAATAAACAGGTTCTTTTTAACATCTATACCAAAAGATGCAACTGTATCGCACTCTTTTTTAAGTGTAACAGGATCTAACACTACACCATTACCGATAAGGTTGATAGTGTTTTGGTGAAAAATGCCGGAAGGTATCTGGTGTAATACTACTTTTTTATCACCAACATACAATGTATGGCCTGCGTTAGGGCCGCCCTGAAAACGGGCGATTATATCGTAGTTGGGAGCAAAGTAATCTACAATTTTACCTTTGCCTTCATCACCCCACTGCAGCCCCAGAATTACATCAATCATTATTGAGTGTGTTTAATTGAGTGGCAAAAATAGTTTTTAGTATGTTCTATCCCAACTCTTCTGTATCAAAACGGTCAACTGTTTGAATTCCGTTGAGTTGTTTTAGCCTGTTTACAAGTTCATCCAGCTCTTCTTTATCGTGTACAAACACTCTTACAGTGCCCTGGAATAAGCCTTCTTTTGATTCAATAGTAAGCGCAGAGATGTTGATACGCAGCTCTCCACTGATGATATTGGTAATTTTATTAATAACCCCCACATCGTCCAAACCGATGATCTTAATACCGGTAAGAAAGGAGATCTCTTTATTTTTCGCCCATTTGGTTTTTACAATACGGTGGCTGTAATTGGCCATCATTTGTGTGGCATTGGGACAGCTGGTACGATGTATAATCAAACCTTTGCCTGTGCTTACAAAGCCAAATACGTCATCTCCCGGAATGGGATTACAGCATTTGGCCAGGCTGTACATGATTTTGTCACTGCTTTCGCCAAAAATGATCAGCTCCGAATCTTTTTTGCTGATGGTTTGTTTCTGATCGGTTTCTGTTTTGGCCTCTACTATTGGCTTAGCCGGTTTAGGAGCTTCCAGTTTATCGCCCAGCACATGAAACTCTTTCAGCTCTTTCAGGTCAATTTGCTTAATGGCAATATTGTAGTATAAGTCCAACTGGGAAGGTACTTTGTAAAAAGTGACCAGTTCGTCAATATTATACTGGTTAAAAGCTGCTCCTAAACCATCCAGTTTGCGTTGAAGGATATACTTTCCTTCATCAGCAATTTTTCTTTTATCCTCTTTAAGAGAGTCTTTGATCTTACTTTTAGCCTTAGCGGTAACTACAATATTCAGCCAGTCTTCCGAAGGCTTTTGCTTGTTGCTGGTAATAATTTCCACTTGGTCGCCACTACGCATTTTATGGCTGATGGGCACCAGTTTGTGGTTTACTTTAGCGCCGATACATTTAGACCCAATGGCGGAGTGAATGGCAAAGGCAAAGTCCAGAGCGGTGCTGCCCACCGGAAGCATTTTTACATCTCCCTTTGGGGTGTATACATAAATTTCTTCTGCCAGGAAACTGGTTTTAAAGTCCTGCAGAAAATCAATGCTATCGGTATCCTGGCTGGTGATGACTTCCCGTATCTGGCTAAACCATTTATCAAAACGGTCTTCATCATTGCTGCCTTCCTTGTATTTATAGTGTGCCGCTAAACCCTTTTCGGCAATTTCATTCATGCGCTTGGTTCGGATCTGCACTTCCACCCATTTACCCTGTGGGCCCATTACGGTGGTATGCAATGCTTCGTAACCGTTGCTTTTGGGGTTGCTTAACCAGTCGCGCAGCCTTTCGGGCGAAGGAGTGTATTCATCCGTGATCATGGAATATACTTTCCAGCAATCTTCTTTCTCCCTTTCAGTAGGAGAATCCAGTATCACACGAATGGCAAAGAGGTCGTATACTTCTTCAAAAGCTACTCCTTTCTTGCGTATTTTATTCCAGATAGAGTGGATGCTTTTAGGACGGCCGTATACCTCAAAATTAAACCCACCCCTTACCAGCTTTTCTTTAATGGGCTTTACGAATTCGTTGATATAGCGGGTTCTTTCTCTTTTGGTTTCGGCCAGTTTGCGTGCTATCTCTTTGTACTGCTGGGGCTCCATGTATTTCATGGCCAGGTCTTCCATCTCGGTTTTGATAGCATACAAGCCCATGCGGTGGGCCAGCGGGGCGTAAACCCATATGGTTTCACTGGCTATTTTCAGCTGCTTTTCGCGCTTCATATAATCCAGTGTACGCATATTGTGCAGGCGGTCGGCCAGCTTTATCAGTATTACCCTAGGGTCGTCAGTAAGGGTCAGCAGAATTTTTTTGAAATTTTCGGCCTGCTGGCTGCTGTTGGTGTCAATAACGTTGGATATTTTGGTAAGCCCGTCTACAATACGTGCTATTTCACTACCAAACTCGCGTTCTACATCCTCCAGGGTAATATCGGTATCTTCTACGGTGTCGTGCAGCAAGGCACAAATAGTAGAACGCACCCCCAGGCCAATTTCTTCCACGCAAATAGCGGCTACTGCCAGGGGATGGAGTATATAAGGTTCGCCGCTTTTACGGCGCATCGTTTTGTGGGCGTCTGCCGCCATTTCAAAAGCCTGCCTTACCAGTTCTTTATCGCCTCTTTTCAATTTTGCACGTAAACCTTTGAGCAATGCACGATAATGCCGGAGAATTTCTTTTTTTTCCTGTTCTTCGGTAAGCGTATACTTTGGGAAGGTAGGTTCCGAAGTGGTTACTTGTGTTTGATCCATACAGACTACGAATTTACTTACCTTTGGCCTATAATCATGAGCGAGGGCATTAAAAAGAGGATTTTCGATTTCTCATTATTAGAACGAGTATTTGCATTTGTAAAACCTTACCGGGGTCGTTTTTATGTGAGTTTGGTTTTTGCCGTGCTGCTGGCGCTGTTTGCACCTGTACGTCCTTACCTGATACAACTTACTATTGACAAGGCAACCGGCAAGCATGTGGCAGTTCCTAAAATGCTGGAATGGCTGCTGGGAAGTAGCAACATCAGCGACGCCTACCGGTTTATTATTGTAGTTACCATTTTTCAGGTAGTGTTTTTGTTTATTGAAACCGCTGTAAGGTTTGGATTCAGCTTTTTAACCTCCTGGCTGGGGCAAAGCGTGGTAAAGGATATGCGCACCACTGTATTTGGAAAAGTACTGGGGCTTAACCTGAAACAGTTTGATACCACCCCTATTGGAACATTAACTACCCGCACTATTAATGATATAGAAAGCATCAATGATATTTTCTCGGACGGGTTGGTGCCTATAGTGGCCGACCTGTTAACCATTGTGATTACATTGGTTACCATGTTCTGGATAGACTGGAAGCTGACTTTAATAAGCCTGATTCCTTTTCCTATTATGATTGTGGCTACCTATTATTTTAAGGAAAGCGTAAACAAAAGCTTTATACAGGTGCGTAATGCGGTGGCTGCGTTGAATGCTTTTGTGCAGGAGCATATTACTGGTATGGCTATAGTGCAGGCGTTTTCGGCAGAAGAAAGGGAGTTCTCTAAGTTTAATAAAATCAACAAAGACCATAGAAACGCTAACATCAAGGCCATTTTTGCCTACTCGGTGTTTTTTCCGATAGTAGAGGTGGTGCTGGCGGTAAGTACGGGCATACTGGTATGGTGGGTGGCCGGCAAACACCTGGATGCCGGGCTGCTGGTGTCGTTCATTCTGTTTTTGAACCAGATTTTCAGGCCGTTACGGGTGGTGGCAGATAAGTTTAACGTTATCCAGATGGGCATGGTGGCAGCTGAGCGCATATTTAAGGTGCTGGATAACAACGATTATATTCAAAAAGAAGGCAATTATGCCCCTGAAAAGATAGCAGGGCGCATCGATTTTAATCATGTTTCCTTTGGATATAACCCGGAAGTGCCGGTATTAAAGAATATCAACTTTTCGGTAGAACCGGGCGAAACCATTGCTTTGGTAGGGCATACCGGCAGCGGCAAAACATCTATTATCAGTTTGCTTAACCGGTTATACCATATACAACAGGGCGAAATTCAACTGGACGGGGTAAATATTGAGGAGTACAAGCTGGACGTGCTACGTAGCAACATAGGGGTGGTGTTACAGGACGTTTTCCTGTTTTCCGGTTCCGTATTGGATAATATAACCCTGCGCAATCCGGCTATTTCCAAAGAACAGGTGATCAGTGCCGCTAAAATGATTGGTGTGCACGATTTTATTATGCGGTTGCCCGGCGGTTACAGTTATAATGTAATGGAGCGGGGCACTACTTTAAGCCTGGGACAGCGGCAGCTGATTTCCTTTATCCGGGCATTATTATACAATCCGGCCGTTTTAATACTGGACGAGGCCACTTCTTCTATAGATACAGAAAGCGAAATGTTGATTCAAAAGGCAATTGACACGCTTATTGCCGACCGGACTTCTATTGTAATAGCCCACCGCCTGTCAACCATTCGCAAAGCCAATAAAATTATTGTGCTGGACAAAGGTGTGATTATGGAGATGGGTACACATGATGAATTATTGCAATTAGGCGGATTCTATGCACAGTTGCACAGCATGCAATTTGAAAAACAGCATGCTACTATGCCTTCTTAGTGTGGAATCTACACACTAAGTTTTTTGCGATTTTGACCTTCCGGTTACATTTTTTCATGCGCCAATACATATCTTTGCCGCCAAATTTGAGGATATTATGACCATCCGACGCATGAAATACATATTGGCAGTGGCTTTCAGCACTTTTATGATGTTTTTTTCTAATGTTTCTTCTGCTCAGGAAAAACATGAAAATGGAGAAGGACAGCATGCAGTAGCTGCAGAAAAACATGGTGAATCGCATGAAGAAGAAAAAACTGGTGATGTTATCATCCACCACGTATTGGATTCTCATGAATTCCATTTCTTCTCTTATGGCGATATTCATGCAACTTTACCGCTACCTATTATTATCTATTCTCCTGAAAGAGGACTTTCTGTTTTCTCTTCTGCACGTTTTGAAGAAGGTAAAGAAGATTATAACGGTTACCGCATTGTAAAGGAGAAAATTGTTCCGGTAGATGCTGCAGGTAATGTAGATGCTTCTGTAAGAGCATTCGATCTGTCCATGACCAAGAACGTGGTTCAAATGTTTATTGGCATTATTCTGCTGCTGGTGATTATGCTGTCAGTAGCTAAAAAATACAAAGCACAAGGTGCTCAAAGCGTACCTACTGGTTTCCAGAATGCCATTGAGCCGGTGATCACTTTTGTAAGGGACGACGTGGCTAAGCCAAACCTGCGCGAGCGTTATCAAAAATACCTGCCTTACCTGCTTACGGTGTTTTTCTTCATCCTTATCAATAACATTTTAGGTTTAATTCCAGGTAGCGCCAACGTTACAGGTAACATTGCTTTTACCCTGGTATTATCTGTTATTTCCCTGATCGTTATTTTAATCAGCACTGATGGGCACTTCTGGGCGCACATTTTCTGGCCTCCGAACGTACCTTTCCTAGTGAAATTAATTCTGATCCCTGTAGAATTACTGGGTATATTTATTAAGCCAGCTGCGTTGATGATCAGGTTGTTTGCCAACATGACCGCAGGGCACATTGTGATCCTGAGCTTTGTATCCTTAATCTTCATTTTTGGGAAAATGAATACAGGTGCAGGCTATGGTTTTTCTCCGGTGTCTCTGGCATTTACCATTTTCATTTATGTAGTGGAAATTCTGGTAGCATTTATCCAGGCCTTCATTTTCACTAACCTGACTGCGGTGTTCATTGGTCAAACATTTGAATCAGGTCACGGTCATGACGATAAGAACGGTCATCACGAAGAGGTATTTGTATAATCAAATTCATAACCATTTTTTTAATATCAAAATCACATAGTATGTCTTTAATGAACATTTTACTGGAAGGTGGTATCGCTCAACTGGGTGGTGCACTGGGTGCCGGTATCGCTGCAATTGGCGCTGGTATTGGCATTGGCCAGATTGGTAAAGGTGCAGTTGAATCTATTGCACGTCAACCAGAAGCTGCCGGTGATATCCGTGCAAGCATGATCCTGACTGCTGCGTTCATCGAGGGTGTTGCCCTGTTCGCAGTAATCGCTGGTCTGCTGGCTGTATTATCATAGTCGCTTTCCACGTTTAAGAATTTACTGCATCCAACGCAAAGGGCAGCGGATGCAGTTTATTTAACTATCCGCCCTACAAGGCGCTCAAGAAAAAACAATTAAGCAGATACTATATGGAACTTTTATTACCTGGTTTTGGTATCATTTTCTGGACACTGATCGCATTTGTGGTGGTGTTGCTGATTCTGAAAAAATTTGCATGGAAACCTATCCTGAAAACATTAAAGGACAGGGAAGATAATATTGCCAATGCTATTGCTTCTGCAGAGAAAGTAAAGCAGGAAATGGCGCAGCTGAAAAACGAAAACGAAACTTTACTGGCTAAAGCACGTGAAGAAAGAGCTACTTTACTGAAAGAAGCGAAAGAAACTGCTGATAAAATGGTCGCTGATGCGCAAAACAAAGCGAAAGCGGAGTATGAACGCATTCTGACTGATGCCCAGGCAGCTATTGTACAACAAAAGAACAGTGCGCTGGCTGATGTTAAAAATCAGGTAGGTAACCTGGTGATAGAAGTGGCTGAGAAAGTATTACGTAAAGAACTTTCTAACAAAGGCGAACAGGAAACTTTTATCAAGCAGCTTGCCGAAGGCGTTAAACTTAATTAAACACAACACAACAACATGCCTAATCCACGTTTAGCTGGCAGATATGCGAAAAGCCTGGTTGACCTTGCTACAGAAAAAGGTCAGCTTGAGGTGGTGTATAAAGACATGCAGTACCTGCAGGCTGTTTGTAAAAGCAGCAGGGAATTTGTTAACCTGTTACGCAGCCCTATTATTAAGGCTGACAAAAAAACTGCTATTATTGAAGCAGTTACCAAAGGCAACGTTAGCGAATTAACGAATGCGTTTTTTAAATTACTGGTAAACAAAGGCCGTGAATACGACCTGCCGGAAATAGCTGATACTTTTATTGATCAGTATTACGCTTTAAACAATATCAGTAAGGTAAAACTGACCACTGCCGTTGCTATCAGCGACGAGGTGAAGAATGCAATCGCTGCTAAAGTGAAAGCAGATCAGGGCTTGCAGAATGTTGACCTGGAAACAGTTGTTGACGAAAGCCTGATTGGTGGTTTTACACTTGAATTTAATAACCGTTTGCTGGATGCTTCTGTACTGCGTGATTTAAACGATATCAAAAAGCAATTCAGCGTGAACCTGTTTGAAAGCAGGCTCAAATAAATTTTAAAAACTACAAACTTCAAAATATGGTTGAAATTAAACCCGATGAAATATCAGCGATATTGAGGCAGCAACTGAGCAACTTCAATGCCTCTGCTGATTTAGAAGAAGTGGGTACCGTGCTCCAGGTGGGTGATGGTATTGCCCGTGTTTATGGCTTAAACAACGTTCGTTCCGGTGAACTGGTTGAGTTTCCTAACGGCGTAAAAGCTATTGCACTGAACCTGGAAGAAGATAATGTGGGTGTGGTATTGATGGGTGAAAGCAAAGGAATTAAAGAAGGTGATAAAGTACGTCGTACCGGTAACATTGCCTCTGTTAAAGTAGGTGACGGTCTGGTAGGTCGTGTTGTAAATACATTAGGCGAGCCTATTGATGGCAAAGGCCCTATCTCCGGCGAATTATATGAAATGCCCCTGGAGCGTAAAGCCCCTGGTGTAATTTATCGCGAGCCGGTGAAAGAACCGTTACAAACTGGTATCAAAGCTATTGACGCTATGATTCCTATTGGCCGCGGACAGCGTGAGTTGGTTATCGGTGACCGCCAAACTGGTAAAACTGCTATCTGTATTGATACAATCATCAACCAGAAAGAGTTTTTCGACGCTGGCAAACCTGTTTATTGTATCTATGTAGCTATTGGTCAAAAGGCTTCTACTGTTGCCGGTGTAATGAAAACATTACAAGACAATGGCGCTATGGCTTATACTACCATTGTTGCGGCATCTGCAAGTGATCCTGCTCCACAGCAGTTCTATGCTCCTTTTGCCGGCGCAGCAATTGGTGAATTCTTCCGTGATACCGGTCGTCCTGCCCTGATCATCTATGATGATTTGAGTAAGCAGGCGGTAGCTTACCGTGAAGTGTCTCTGTTATTGAAAAGACCTCCCGGACGTGAAGCATATCCTGGTGATGTATTCTATTTGCACTCCCGTTTATTAGAGCGCGCAGCGAAAGTAATCAACAACGATGCTATTGCTAAGCAAATGAACGACTTACCAGAAAGCATCAAGCACCTGGTAAAAGGTGGTGGTAGCCTTACTGCGTTACCTATCATTGAAACACAAGCGGGTGACGTATCTGCTTATATCCCTACCAACGTAATCTCTATTACCGACGGTCAGATATTCCTGGAATCAAACCTGTTTAACTCAGGTATCCGTCCGGCTATCAACGTAGGTATCTCTGTAAGTCGCGTAGGTGGTAGCGCACAGATTAAATCGATGAAGAAAGTATCCGGTACCCTGAAGCTTGACCAGGCTTTATACCGTGAAATGGAAGCTTTCTCTAAATTCGGTGGCGATCTGGATGCTGCAACCAAACTGGTACTGGACAAAGGTGCCCGTAACGTGGAAATTCTGAAACAACCTCAGTTTAGCCCATACTCTGTTGAAAAGCAGGTGGCTATCATTTACTTAGGTACTCAGGGCTTATTACGTGAAGTAGCGGTGAAAAAAGTAAAAGCGTTTGAAGAGCATTTCTTACTGGAAATGACCAACAAGCATGCTGATGTATTGGCTGAGTTTAAAAAAGGTAACCTGTCTGACGCTGGTATTGAAAAAACCGTTGCGTTGGCAAAAAGCCTGATTCCTCAATACAAATAGGTGATTTCTTCAAGAAGTTTGAGTATAAGAACGGCTCCGCAATCAGCGGGGCCGTTTCTGTTTTGTGAAATACAATTGATTGTGAAGGTGTTGTGATTTGGTTACAGAAAAGTTTAAGATTTAGTTTGGTTTATATTGTAAACTAGTCTACTTTGGTATTACAAAACAATACTGTCGATGAAACGCGCCTTTTTAATTGTATTATCCCTATTTCCCACTTTACTGATGGCCCAGGTTGAAATTAAGGGCATTGTAAAGGATAACAAAGGCAGGCCTGTTCCGGGCGCTGCTATTACCCTTGTAAATACCTATGACGGAGCTGTGGCCGATTCTACCGGCCGTTTTTCTTTTACCAGCGCAGAAAAAGGTAATCAACAAATACAGGTAACCGGTACAGGTTATAAAGAATATACACTGGCAGTAGTGCTGGATGGTAAAACACCCGTGACTGTATCAGCTGTATTAAAAGAACAGATTGATGAACTGAAAGCGGTAGTGGTTACTGCCGGTTCATTTGCAGCTGGTGATTCTAAAAGAGGGGCGGTATTAAGCTCATTGGATATTGCCACTACCGGTGGCGCTAATGCCGACATTTCTACGGCGTTAAAAACTTTGCCGGGTACGCAACAGGTAGCTAACCAGGAAGGTTTGTTTGTGCGTGGTGGTACTGGCTATGAAACCAAACAGTTTATAGATGGAACCCTGGTAAACAATCCTTATTACAGCAGCACTCCCGATATTGCTTCCCGTGGCCGTTTTCAGCCTTTTCTTTTTAAAGGCATGGTGTTTAGCACGGGTGGTTATTCTGCCTTATATGGTCAGGCTTTATCGGCCGCTCTGGTAATGGAGTCCATTGATTTGCCGGAGAAAACAGCAGCTTCTGCGGGCATTTCCCCACTTTTTGCCAACCTGGGCATTCAGGTTTTATCTAAGGATAAAAAATCTTCCTGGGGCACCAGCTATAGCTATACCAATGTGAAAGCTTATTTCAGTTTGGTAAAGCAAACACCGGATTATTTCAGAACGCCGGTGTTTCATAATGGTGATGCTAATTTTCGCATCAAAACCAAGGGAGGTATTATTAAATACTACACCACCTTTAGCCATAGTGACCTTGGATTGCGTAGAGTGGATATTGACAGTGCCTATTTAAAAGATGCGTTTGGGCTTACCAACGCTAACTGGTACAACAATCTTAGCTGGCGCGAAAATCTGGGCGGTGGCTGGAAAATGCAGTTGGGCGCAGGCTATAGCTATAATAAAGACGACATCTCTCAGCAGGTGCAGGATGCTGCCAATGCTCCAAAGGCATATGATAACAGCGTGTACTGGATGAACAATAAAAACTTTGTGTATCGTAACAAGCAAGAGGTGGCGCAGGCACGTGCGGTATTTGAAAAACGTTTGCCTGGTATCAACAGCATTCGCTTTGGCTCGGAATACTGGTATTCGCATAACCCGGGTAACTATAAAGACACGGTGTTTACCAGCACTGATCATTACAATGCCTTGTTTGCCGAAACCAATATATACCTCACCAACGATCTGGCTGCTACTATTGGTGGTCGTTTAGAACGCTCTTCGGTAATTGATAAAATGGCGGTGGCACCGCGTGCGGCATTGGCTTACAAAACCGGTAAAGGAGCACAAATGTCTTTTGCCTATGGTATCTTTTTTCAGAAGCCGGAAGATTCTCAATTACGTTATCATGCCAACCTGGGCTTTACCAAAGCCACGCACTATATTCTTAACTATACAAAAAGCACGGCTTTGCGTTTGTTAAGGCTGGAAGCGTATTATAAAAAGTACGATCATCTGGTGAAAACCTATCCCACCTTAACCAATAAAGGAAACGGCTATGCACAAGGAGTGGAGCTGTTCTGGCGTGACAGGCAAACCATTAAAAATCTGGATTACTGGATCAGCTATTCTTACCTGGATACCAAAAGAGATTACCTGAACTATCCGGGGGAGTTGCAGCCCAACTTTGCGGCCAATCATACAGCGTCTATTGTAACCAAGCGTTTTGTTACCAGCATTAAAACCGGCTTTAACCTTACTTATAGTTTTGCTACCGGGCGGCCTTATTATAACATTATGCTGGATAACACAGGGTCTAAATACCAGCTTGCCGATCAGGGCAAAACCAAGCCTTATCAAAGCCTGGGCTTTAGTGCCAACTATGTACCACAGGCAGGAAAAGTTAACAGCAAAACATTCCTGGTTATTATGGCCAGTGTAACCAATGTATTGGGCAACGAGCAGGTATCGGGCTATAATTATTCTTTCAACGGCTCGGTAAAACAGGCTATTCTGCCACCAGCAAAAAGATTCTTTTTAATTGGCCTGTTTTTAAGCTGGGGTGTTGACAAAAGTGATGACATCATTAATAATAATTTATAATAATCAACAGTGTTCATTTTCAAACTCAACGTTATGAAAGCATTTTTTGTAGTAGCTGCCATTTGCAGCGTAATGGGTGTGCAGGCACAAAGTGATAAATATACCCAGGCAATGGAACGTACTTTAACCTTACTGGATTCTGCCAAAACCACCGAACAGCTGCAAACGGCATCTGCTGCTTTTGAAAGAATTGGTGATGCAGAAAAAACACAATGGACTCCTTATTATTATGCAGCATTGGCGCAGGTGCGTATTGGCTTTTCCGATCAGAAAGCTGATAAGGATGCGATAGCAACTAAAGCAGGTACTATACTTTCCAAAGGGGAAGCTATTGAAAACACTGCCGATTTATGTACTATACGCAACATGGCTGCTACTGTTCAAATGCTGGTAGACCCTATGAGCCGCTGGCAAACCTACGGCGCACAGGCTGCCACTGCTTTGCAGAACGCTATTAAACTCGATCCTAATAACCCACGCATTTACTACCTGCAAGGCATGAGCATATTTGGAACACCTGTGCAGTTTGGTGGTGGTAAAGACAAGGCTAAGCCTTTATTTGAGAAGGCGCTGTCTTTATCTAAAACAGAGCAGGTGAAACCGCTGCATCCACATTGGGGAGGTAAAGAGTCGGAAGATATGCTGGCAAAATGTCAATAATCATTACTATATAACACCTTTGCATAATTGCCGGTTATATTTGTGGTATAATTGGCAATTGTGCATTGATAGCATAGCCAGTTGATAGAAGGCTTATAAATTGCAGCAGTTACTTTATGGCAGAAGAGAAACAACTCACCCAACAGGAAAGTCTTGAACTGATTACCAAAATGCTTCAAACCGCAAAGGGGCATTTTCATTCCAAAGGCACCAGTGCTATTTTATGGGGCAGTGTAATTGGTGTATGTGGTATTGTAAGTTTCCTGCAACGTGTGTTGCATATTTCAACCGGCTACAATATATGGCAGCTGGTTTTTATTGCTATTATACCTCAGATCATTATCAGTATACGGGAAGCAAAGAACAGGAAAGTGATTACGGTTCAGGAAACATTTTTAAATGTGATCTGGTCGGTGTATGGTATTAGCCTGGCTGCTTTGATCTTTTACCTGGCTGTTGTTCCCGGAGTAACTACACACCTGATGGCAGAAGAAGGTAAAGCCCTGTTTATCCGTAATAGCGCTACAGCACCTGTTGAGCCGTTAGAGCCATTTATCTATAGCCAGTCTTCTCTATATCTTATCCTGTATTCTATTCCCACACTGGCTACGGGTTGGGCCTTAAAGTTCAGGCCAATGGTGATAGGAGGGATTCTTTGCTATGTGTTTTTTATCATATCCTGTTACACATCTTCTACCTACGATTTTTTACTGAATGGGTTGTCGGGCATATTCTGCTGGTTAATACCTGGTCTTATTTTGCGTAAACGTTATAATTGTCAGAGGGGAGCGAATGTTTAAAGATCTCGATCCGATATTACATTCACAGTTGCGGCTGGCGGTGGTAAGTCTTCTTATTGGGGTAAAGGAAGCTGATTTTACCTTTATTAAAGAGAAAACCAATTCTACAGCAGGTAATTTAAGCGTTCAGATACAGAAGCTGAAAGAGACAGGGTATGTAGAGGTGTTAAAGCAGTTTAAAGATAACTATCCGCAAACTACCTGTAAAATAACGGATAAAGGCATTGCTGCTTTTGAAGACTATGTAAAAGCCTTGCAGCAATACCTGAATGTAAACAACAACGCTAAAACAGAGTAACGCTCCAGGTGCGTGTAAAAGTAGTTTTAGGCGACAGGTTGTTAATGCCTTCTTTCTCTAATAAATTCCCCGAAGCATATACGCCATCTGCAATGCCACACCAGGGCTCAATGCAAACAAAGTTGGCGTCTTTGGCAGCCCATATACCTAAGAAGGGAAAGCCTTCCAAGGTAAAATGCAAACCATGTGCATGGGTTTTACTTAACAGGCTTACTTTTTTAGATTGTAGTTGTTTAAATACCAATGCATCGCCATAGAACAGCGATTTGGTAAGCGGCAGTATATTGGTGTTTTGTAAAACAGGTATAGGCGCGCTTTCTATTAAGCCTTCGGCCGACAAAGGCCAGCGACCTGCATTCTCTGTTTCACTAAACTCCAGGTAATAGTCTTCGTAGCTGCTGCCTTCTACCTGGGGAACTGCAAATGCAGGATGTCCGCCTACTGAAAACAACAGATTTTCTTTACCGTCATTCTGTACCTGGTAGGTTACGGACACTGTGTCGTTTTCCAGTTGGTAGCGGATGGAAAAAGTGAAGTGAAAAGGGTATACTTTATAAGTATCTTCATCATTTTTCAGTGAAAACGTAGCGCTGTGTGCTGATTGCTCTGTAACTGTAAACTCCATATCCCGCGCAAAGCCATGCCTGCTAAGCGGGTAGGTGTTGAGGTTGTAGATGTATTCATTCTTTTTCAGGCCACCTACTATGGGAAACAATACCGGGCTTTTTTTACCCCAGTATTGTGCATCTCCACTCCACATATATTCAATGCCATTGTCTTTACGTACAATGCTTTGCAGTTCGGCGCCTTTGGTAGCAATGGCTACTTTCAGCAGTTCGTTTTCAAGGACTAGCATATAATATTAACCTTCGTTTTCTTCAATTTTTTCGTCTTCTGCGTTGGCCAGTACACGGGCGCTTATTTTCTTCAGCGGGTTACTGTGGCTTTCGGCATAAGTGGCGCGGTTACGGATAACGTCAATAGCCATAAATATCGCAGCCAGGAAAGAAGAGGCATCTGCTTTGCCCTTTCCGGCAATATCAAACGCGGTACCATGGTCAGGGCTGGTTCTTACCACAGGTAAGCCGGCAGTATAGTTTACGCCTTCGCCTATAGCCAGTGACTTGAAAGGAATTAAACCCTGATCGTGATACATGGCCAGTACGGCATCAAACTGCTCATATTGTCCACGTGCAAAGAAGGCATCTGCGCTAAACGGACCAAAGGCCAGTATGTTGCGGTGGCGCGCTTCTTTTAAAGCAGGTTTTATAATAGTTTCTTCTTCATTGCCAATCAGGCCTTCGTCACCGGCATGGGGGTTAAGTCCCAGTACGGCAATCTTAGGTTTGTCAATACCAAAGTCTTTTTGCAGGCTGGTGTTTAAAATACTCAGCTTTTTCAAAATGTTCTCTTTGGTAATGTAAGTGGCTATTTCTTTTACCGGAATATGCTCGGTTAGTACGGCAACGCGCATGTTTTCGGCTGTCATCAACATTACTACGTCATCCACTTTAAACTCATCTTTGAGGTAAGGTGTATGGCCGCTATAATTAAATTCAGACGATTGTATGTTCTTTTTATGAATAGGAGCTGTAACCAGGCCGTGTATATGGCCGGCTTTCAAAGCGGCTACACTTTGCTGTAATGATTGAAGCGCGTATTTGCCACCTATGTCGGTTAATTGTCCTGGTGTTATCTGCACTTCTTCTTCCCAGCAGTTCACTATATTCAGCTGTTTGTGGTTCAGGCGTGTAAGGTCTTTTGCTGCCTGATAGGGTAAGTTGATATCGGGTAAAGCTTTTTTGTAAAAATTGATGCTTTTGTTGTTGGCAAAAACAACAGGTACGCACATGTCCATGATGCGGGAATCGCTCAGGGTTTTAATAATCAGCTCTGTTCCTATTCCATTCAAATCACCACAACTGAAACCTATAACGGGTTTTTGCAATTCATTGCTCATTCATTACAATTTGATGCGTAAAAATACACCTTTTAGCAGGTTTAATAGTAAATATTGGTGAATGCCGGTAATTTTGCCCAATGCAATACACGCTTAAAAAAGCACTTGGGCAGCACTTTTTACGGGATGAGAATATTTGCCGGAAAATTGTAGACGCTGTGCAGCAGCAACCGTTTACACAATTGGTGGAAGTGGGGCCTGGCGGAGGGGCGCTTACCAAGTATTTATTAGAACTGCCGGACATTGATTTTAAGGCAGTAGAACTGGATGAGGAAAAGGTAGTGTACCTGGAACATACTTATCCGCAGATAAAAGGAAAAATTATACATCAAAGCTTTTTGGATGCCGATGTGCCATTCAGCGGCTCCTTTATGGTGGTGGGTAATTTTCCCTATAATATTTCTTCACAGATATTATTTAAGGTACTGGACTGGAAAGAACAGGTGCCGCATGTAATAGGCATGTTTCAAAAGGAAGTAGCCCAGCGGGTAGCTTCCAAACCAGGCAATAAGGTATATGGCATTTTAAGTGTGCTGATACAGGCTTTTTACGATGTGGAATATTTGTTTGATGTGCCGCAGGGATGCTTTAACCCGCCGCCTAAAGTAATGAGCGGGGTAATAAGGCTTACCCGTAAAACGGAAGTAGCAGCCATGCAGAGTCATAAATATTTTGTTACCCTGGTAAAGGCGGCATTTAACCAGCGACGTAAAATGTTGCGCAACGCCACCCGTAGCTTGTTTACCGAGGAGGTGCTGCAAGATCCTATTTTTGATAAAAGGGCCGAGCAATTATCCATAGCAGATTTCGCTGCCCTTACTTTCCGGATGAAATAGCGTTTACTGAATAAAACTGAAGAGATGAAAAGCAAGGTGATAGTAACGGCCAAAGTGCATGAGTACCTGGTAGATACACTGGAGAAGAACAACTATGAGGTGCAATATGTTCCGGCAGTTACTTATGATGAACTGGCAGGCCTGATGCAAGATGTGACAGGATTAATAGTAACTACCAGGCTGAAAATAGATAAGGCTATACTGGACGCTGCCCCTATGTTAAAATGGATAGGGCGTTTAGGTAGTGGCATGGAATTGATTGATGTGTCGTATGCCGAAGCAAAGGGTATAACCTGTGTAAGCAGCCCGGAAGGCAACCGGAACGCGGTGGCCGAGCATATGCTGGGCACTTTGCTGGGCCTGATGAATAAGCTGCATACTTCTTTTGATGAAGTAAAAGCGGGTAAATGGTTGCGCGACGAAAACAGGGGTACAGAGCTAACCGGTAAAACGGTGGGTATCATTGGGTTTGGTAATACGGGGCAGGCTTATGCCCGTTTGTTAAAGCCCTTTGATGTAAGCATTCTGGCCTACGATAAATATAAAAATGGCTTTGCCAAAGATGATATTCACGAAGCAGGGCCAGAGCATATTGCTAAATATGCCGATGTTATCAGCCTGCACCTGCCTTTAACAGAAGAAACATTTCATTATGCCAATGATGCTTTCTTCAGCAAGCTGGAGCGTAAACCCTACTTTTTAACGGCCTGCCGCGGGAAAGTAACGGATACAGCTGCATTGATACGTGCACTGGACAAAAACCTGATTACAGCTGCCGGAGTAGATGTGTTGGAAAATGAAAAACTGGGAACCTATACGGCGCAGGAAAAGGAACAGTTAGAGAATTTATGTAGCCGTAAAAATGTGCTGGTAACCCCGCACATAGCAGGTTACAGCCACGAAGCCTATTTTAAAATGGCGAAGGTGGTGCTGGATAAACTGGGCATTTTTTAACATTTGTCATTTTAAATACCCGCCTAAAAAGAGTATATTTGTGACTTTACATATTTGCAACGCTACAGTTTTGCTGTGGCGTTGTATTTTTTTTATCCCTCATAAAACAAAGATTTACTATGAGTGACGTGATGTATGTAACCAAAGAGACACTCGAAAAAATGAAAGAAGAGCTTCAACGGATGAAAACCGTTGACCGTCCGGGTGCTGCCAGAGCTATTGCTGAAGCACGCGAGAAGGGAGATCTTCGTGAAAATGCGGAATATGACGCTGCCAAAGAGGCTCAAGGTATACTGGAAGCTAAAATGGCGCTACTGGAAAGCCAGATAGCGAGTGTTCGTGTGGTAAGCACTGACGAGATTGATACGAGCAAAGCTTCTATATTAACGAAAGTGACTATTACCAATGTAGCCACTAAAAAAACGGTTACCTATCAGCTGGTAGGAGAAAAAGAAGCAGATCTGAAGCTTGGAAAAATATCTATCAGTTCGCCTATTGGTAAGGGGCTTTTAGGTAAAGTAATAGGAGATATTGCAGAAGTGCACGCTCCCAATGGAACGATGAAATTTAAAGTAGAAAATATTTCTATTTAGCCTTTACCGGCAGGTTGTTATGCCTGAACATTATACAAAGGGCTGTTCTTAACCGGACAGCCTTTTTTGTGCTTGGGATGCGGCACGATTTTAATTAATTTTCCTGTTTTAAACAGATACAGATCTATGACACTTTTTTCAAAAATCATTGCCGGCGAAATACCTTCCTATAAGATTGCAGAGAACGATCGCTTTTTTGCTTTCCTGGATATTTTTCCTGCCACAGCAGGGCATGTGCTGGTAGTGCCTAAAATAGAAACAGACCGGATATTTGATTTGCCTGTAGAGTACCTGGAAGGCATACTTCCTTTTGCGCAACCTATTGCCAAAGCCATTCAACAGGCTTTTCCCTGCGACCGGGTAAATATTTTAACCCTGGGTTTTGAAGTGCCGCATGTGCATGTGCACCTGATACCTATGAACGGCATGGGAGATGCAGATATACTGGCGGGTAAAAAGAAGGCAGAACCGGAAGAGCTGGCTGCTGCCCAGGCAAAAATTATCACTTATTTATAGAAATCCGTCCCGGATTTTTGGCAATAAAATCTTCCCAGCCTTTCAGGCCTTTGGTGGCTTTGCCTAAAGGAGAAGTAAGCTGGTAATGATGACACAACGCTACAGCAAGGGCATCGGTAGCATCGAAATAAGCGGGCTTTTCGTCCAGCTTTAAAATCTGCTGTAACATTTTCCAAACCTGTTCCTTGTCGGCGTTGCCGTTACCTGTAATGGATTGTTTTACCTTTTTGGGTGGATACTCTGTTACAGGTATGCTGCCTTGCATAGCAGCGGCTATAGCCACGCCCTGGGCGCGTCCCAGTTTTAACATACTTTGTACGTTCTTTCCAAAAAAAGGCGCTTCAATAGCAAAGTGGCTGGGTTTATGCAGGGCTATTAACTCACACACTTTTGTGTGAATTTTTTCTAATCGCTGGTAAATATCTTTATGCATCCCCAGTTTAAGCACATCCATCACTATCATTTCGGTAGTGCTGCCGCGAACAGCAATAATAGCATAGCCCATAATAAGCGTGCCCGGGTCTATGCCCATTACTATGTAATCAGGTTTCTTCATCCGCTGTGAAAATAAACCATCCCCTGTTATAAATAATTGTTTTACCGTAGGTTTGAATAAAAATAGAACGAAGCTGAAGCGTAAGTATAAGATATTGCTAAACTATATTGTTGGTCCTGTACTGTTTATCATTTTAACGTACGCTATGTATAAGCGTATACAAAATCAGGCAAATTTTCATTCTTCCTGGGATGTTATTAAGCAGTCCTTTCTGGGGCCAAAGCAATGGATGTTTTGGGTGGTAATGGCGTTAAGCCTTGTAAACTGGGGCATTGAAGCGCGTAAGTGGCAGGTGCTGGTGGCGCCTGTGCAGCATATTACTTTATGGAAGGCTTTTAAGGCGGTGCTGTCGGGGCTGGCGCTAAGCCTGTTTGTGCCTAACCGGGTAGGGGAATATGTAGGCCGCATCCTGTATATGGATGAGGGTAATCGTTTGCGCTCTATTGCTCTTACCTTAATAGGAAGTGTAAGCCAGTTGATAGTAACCCTGGTGGCGGGTATTGGTGGGTTAATATACCTGCGTTCCTATGTGCTTACGGAAGGACGGCAATTACAGGGGCTTTCTGCTTTCTGGTTCGATGGCATGCTGTATGCTATTATTGTAGGCACTGTTTTACTATTGCTGGTATATTACAAATTATCCCGTATCACATCCATTATAGAGCGCATTCCTTTTGTTTCTAAATACAGCTTTTTTATACAAAAGGTAGAAACCTTTCATTGGAAAGAGTTAACCAATGTGCTGATGTTGTCTGTAGTGCGTTTTGTGGTATTTACTGCTCAATATTTATTATTGATGCAGGTTTTTGAAGTGCATATTGGTATTATAGATGGTTGGTGGATTATTTGCGTAATGTTTTTGGTGCTGGCCATTGTACCTACTATTCCTATTGCCGAATTGGGTGTAAGAGGACAGGCGAGTTTACAATTATTTGGTTTGCTAAGCACAAATACTATTGGTATTATTGCTACAGCTGCTGGTATATGGGGGATTAACTTAATATTACCATCATTGGCCGGAAGTTTGTTTATATTGAGTATTAAACTATTCAGAAAATAACCGTGAAAAAATTTACAATTCTGACACTGTGTATGGTTTGCTGGCTCAAGCTGTCTGCGGAGAATGATTTATGTGGATTACGTAATACAGCTTTTCAGCCTGGTGAATCTATTACTTACAACATCTTTTATGCTGTTGCAGGCATTTATGTAAATGCAGGAACTGCTTCCTTTTCCAGTACGCTGGAAAGGCTCAACAATACGCCGGTGTATCACATACTGGCGCAAGGCACTTCTAATTCCAGCTACGACTGGATATTTAAGGTGCGCGATAAGTATGAAACATATTTTGATACGGGTAGTTTGCAACCGCTCAAGTTTGTGCGCAATATTGATGAAGGCGGTTATAAGAAATATGAAAACGTCACTTTTAACCACCAAACCAACACTGCCATTACTACGGAAGGGGTGTATAAAGTGCCTGGCTGTATCCAGGATGTAATAAGCGCTGTATATTATATGCGCAATATCGACTTCAATAAATACAATGTTGGCGATAAAATACCTTTCAAAATGTTCCTGGATAATGAAGTGTATGATTTATACATCCGTTACCAGGGGAAGGAAACGGTAAAAACCAAATATGGTAAGTTTCGCGCCATCAAGTTTAAACCACTTTTGCTGAAAGGCACGCTGTTCCAGGGCGGGGAAAAAATGAACTGTTGGGTAACAGACGACCCTAACCATATTCCTTTACGTATTGAAACTCCTATAGTGGTAGGTAGCATTAAAGTAGATATGATGCAATACCGCAACCTGCGGCACCCTATGTCGTCTTTAATTTCCTGGTAATTATATTTCGTTCAGGGCAAACGTAGTACCTAAGCGAATGCCCTTCTCCGTCATTTGCAGTGTGCAGCATTCATGTATAGGATCGTGCTCCAGGAAAAGGATATAATTATTATCCACCGCTTCCTGTAAAAAAGCTGTTTTTTCATTCAACGTTTCCAATGGGCGCATATCGTAAGCCATTACATAAGGCAATGGTATATGACCAGTAGAAGGTAACAGATCGGCCATGTATAAAATGGTTTTGCCTTTATAGGTGATCTGTGGCAACATCATGCTGCTGGTGTGCCCATTTACATACCGTATGGTGATGTTGTCGAGGAAAGGCGTTTGAGAAGTATATATAGGCGTTTCCAACGGACCATTGATAAACTGTAGCTGGCCACTTTGCTGTATAGGTAATATATTCTCTTTCAGAAAAGATGCTTTCTCCCGTTGATTAGGATTAGTGGCGCTTTCCCAATGCGTTTGGTTACTCCAGTAAGTAGCGTTTTTAAACGCAGTGCTTAGCTGGCCGTTGGTATTGAGTATAGCACCCCCTACATGGTCAAAATGCAGGTGGGTAAGTATTACATCTGTAATGTCATCCCGGTGAAAGCCATGTTTGGCCAAGGAGGAGTCTAAAGTAGCATTACCATGTAAATAGTAATGGCTAAAGAATTTGGTGTCTTGTTTATTGCCAATACCTGTGTCAATTAATATCAGGCGTTTGCCGTCTTCAATTAACAGCAGGCGCATAGCCCATGTACACATATTGTTTTCATCAGCCGGGTTTAGTTTATTCCATATGCTTTTGGGCACTACACCAAACATAGCGCCACCATCCAGTTTAAACAGTTCCGTATCAATTGTGTACAGTTTCATATGCTATTGTATTGCCGCTTTTTTTTCCTGTTTCAGTTTGCCAATGGCAAATAACATCAGAATGAAAGCTATGATAAAATAAAGGCCCAGCGCTAATACCGAGTTGCGCATGTTGTTGCCGGTGATTTGCTCAATAAAACCAAAGCTGGTCATACCTATTACTATCGCCAGCTTTTCCGTTACATCATAAAAGCTAAAGAAAGATGCGGTGTCTTTGGTTTCGGGCATTAGCTTGGCGTAGGTGCTACGGCTAAGACTTTGTATACCGCCCATTACCAGGCCAACGCTACCACCCAGTATAAAAAACTGCATGTTGTTTTCGGCTTCTGTATAATAAGCGCCAATGCAAATGCCTACCCAAATGAGTATCACTACCGCCAGCACGCTCAGGTTGCCAAAGCGGCCGGAAAGTTTACTCATTAACCAGGCACCGGCTATAGCCACTATCTGGATGATAAGCGTGGTAAGTATTAAAATATCGGTAGGTAAATGCAGGGTTTTGCTACCAAAGATGGCAGCTGCCAGCATTACAGTTTGTACTCCCATGCTGTAAAAGAAGAAAGAACGCAAAAAGCGTTTTAATACAGGTAAGCCCTGTAGCTGCTTCCATACTTTTTGCAGTTCCTGAAAGCCATGTTTGATAACAGAGCCATTGCGTGCAACCGTGGAAGGGGCAGAAAGCGGCAACCGTTTAAAGGGAATTTGTGCAAAGCCCAGCCACCATAACCCTACCAGTACAAAAGAGATACGGGCGGGAAAGTATTTGTATTGCGGATCGGCTGGAATAAAAAACAACTGTGGCTTCATTACTATTATAAAGCAAACAATCTGCAGCAGCACGCTGCCTATATAGCCGTAGGCAAAACCTTTGGCGCTTACCCTGTCCTGGTCTGGTTCTGCGGCTATTTCGGGCAGGTAGGCGTTGTAGAATACCTGGCTGCCACAATAACCTACAGCTGCCAGCATAAAAAACAACATGCCTGCTTCCAGCACAAAAGGACTGAAACCGGTGGGCTCAAAAGCGGCATTCATAGAAGGTGTTAACATAAACAGTGCACAACAGCTGAGCGCACCCACATAACAGAAAAACTGCATGAACTTTTTCTTGTTGCCCGAATAGTCTGCTATAGAACTTAATACAGGGCTTATGAGTGCTATGATAAGATAAGCGGCTGCCAGTGTATAATCCAGCAAAACCGAGTTTTCTATCGTATGCCCAAAGAAGCTCACCTTGCTGCCTTCTTTGGTAAGAGTGATGGCAGTATAATAAGCCGGGAATATAGTGGAGGTAATAACCAGGTTATACACACTGTTTGCCCAGTCGTACATGGCCCAGCCATTAATTACCTTTTTAGATGCGGTTTGCATTGGGTTGTTTGTTATTCGTGTAATGCTAGTTTTTTGTTACGATGCTGCCTGCAGCTGGATGTTTATAAAACTCCCTTATAAATAAGCACCAGCAAAACAGCTCCTATAATAATGCGATACCAGCCAAATAGTTTGAAGCCGTATTTCTGAATATAGCCAATGAAAAATTTAATGGCCAGCATGGCTACTACAAACGCTATTACATTACCCAGTGCCAGTAACATCAGGTTGTGGCTGTCTTTTAAAATTTCAGGATGGGTTTTGAAGGTTTTCAGCAGTTTGTAGCCTGTTGCTGCCGCCATGGTAGGGATAGCCAGGAAAAAGGAAAATTCTGCAGCCAGGTTACGTGTCATTTTTTGCTGCATACCACCAATAATGCTGGCAGCACTACGACTTACACCTGGAATCATGGCTAAACACTGCCATATACCTGTAATAAAAGCTTTAGGATAGCTGATACCCTGTTCTTCTTCAATAGCAGGAGTGGTAAATAAGCGGTCAATAAATAACAACACTATACCACCCAGCAATAAAGCAACGGCCACAGTAGTGGGGCTTTCCAGCAATTCATCAATTTTGTCTGAAAACAGAAAGCCGAGTAAAAGGGCTGGTATTACGGCTACTATCAGTTTAATATAGAATGCCCAGCGGTTGAGTGGAAAAAAGCGTTTCCAATACAGTATCACCACCGAAACAATGGCGCCTAACTGAATGGCTACTTCAAATAACTTGGTAAAATCATCTTCCGCAATGCCTAATAAAGAGCTGGCAATGATCATATGTCCGGTAGAGGATACAGGTAAAAACTCTGTAATGCCTTCAATAATGGCAATTACAATAGATTGAAAAGTTGTCATAAGAATAAAGAGACTAATTGGTGCCGGGTGTAAAAATAAAAAGCGATGGTACGTTGTCGTTTCCACCGCTTTTTGAGTTTGTTTATTTCAGATTACGCGTCAGCGTTCTTCTTTGGCTTTTTGAAGATGGCATATATTTCTATCAGCAATCCTAACACAATTACGATGGGCGCTAATGTAATGCGTCTGAAGCTGTATACCACTTTATAGTCGAACTGGTTGGGTTCGTTTTTACCGCCAGACATGAGCAATAAACCTAAAGCCACTACTGCTGCTCCAATAAGCATCCACATGTAGTTCTCTTTTGTAAATAATACCGGAATTGACGGTTTTTTGTCAGACATATGTTACCTGGTTTTGTGGCTGCAAAATAGTGGATTTCTGAAAATTAATTAGTCTGTGGCGCAAAATGTCTTGATCTTTTAGCATTTCTTAGAAAAAGATCGTTCAAGGCAGTAGCCAATTTTTTCAGGGTTTCACCATCCCGCTCATCATAACCGTTTGCCGCCAGGGCTTCTGCTTCCGGGATGGCCTTTTCCGGCATATCCAGGTACATGTATATCACGGCTTTATTATAGTAGCTGCTGTAGCGCATTTTACGGTCAGCTTTATCTGTGCCCGGGTATTTGGTTTTTACCGATTCAAAATAGTCCAGGATAGGAGCCATAGCAGCGCTAAAGCTGTCGAGTGACTCATTAGCTGTCATGTGCGCAAAAGCGATCTTGATTTTTTCAATGGCTTCCTGCTGTGCCTGGTGTTCGGGGTGTTTTTTCGCGTTCAGTATCCACAGGTAGTCGTAACCACCACGCTGGGGAAAGCCAAAATCGTTGCTCAGGCCACGGCTCAGGTTGGCGGTGGCATTATTAATAATATTGGCAGTAAGCGACTTTTTTACTTCAATCCTGTTATTGTTCCAGTACTCAGAAGCTTCGCGCCGGTTGTTGTAGGAAGAAGAGGTATAGGTGCTGGAAGTGCCCAACGCCGCATTGTAAATAACCACGCCCTGGTTGTCTACCGCTTTACCGGTGCAGGTAAGGCTGTATTTGGCGGTGGCAAAATAGGTGTATACACGGCCGGTTTCTTTACCATCTTTATCCTTTTTAATTTCTACGTTCTCTTTTATCTCAATATCGCTGAAACTTAAATCGCTGGCAGTAAGGGTAACACTGATGGCTGGGTTTTGGGCGTCCCATTTTAAACCATCGATCACAATATTCCCTTCAATGGTTTCTAACGGAATAGAATTGCTGATGTTGCCGGGCACTACTGCACGGGCATAATAACTCAATGCATTGGGACTAATGGGCCTGTGTGGCAGATCGCGATACTGATATTGGATCGTGTACCGGTCTAAATCAACTTTTTGCGCCTGTGCGCCGGAAATAAATAGTGCTGTTGTCAGTAGTAACACTGAATACTTCATGGTAGTTGGGTTTGAGGTTATTTTTAATCAAGGGGATACTGCCAAAGGGCAGTAAATGTGCCGAAAAATAAGCGTTTTTTTAACATTTTCAGTCGGGAAATAAAAAAGACCCCGTTTTATGCGGGGCCTTTTTCCACTTTTAAAGTCTATCGTTTAATACAGATCGTCCAGTTTCATTTTCAGGTATTTCATTACACTACGGTGGGTACTGAATAAAGAAATACCTACGCCTATGGCAATCATGCCGCCAAATAAAATGAGTGTTAACTGTGTGTTATGGATGGCTTTCAGTTGTGGAAACTGATTTTCGGCCCATTGTATCACACTGAAAAGGATAGCGATGGCTATTACCGAGCTGATAAGCCCGTTTAACACAGCGCGCAAGTCCATCGGTTTCACAATAAAACCACGGGTGGCGCCTACCATTTGCATGGTTTTAATTAAAAAGCGGTTGCTGAACATGGCCAGGCGAATGGTGGTATCTATGCTTACTACTATAATAACGCACAACACTATGGCTATTACCAGGAAAATAGCGCCCAGTTTGCTGGTGCGCTCGTTCAGGCTGCTTACCAGGCTTTGCGGGTATTGTAAATCGGTGATCTGGTTGCCGTAGGCCGACATTAATACGGTAGAGATCTTTTTCAGGCTGTCGTTATTTACATACTGCGCCTTGGTGTAAAAGTCAATGCTTTCCGGCAGGGGGTTATAGTCCAGGAATTTACTCCAGTCTTCATTATTTTCCTTGTTCCAGATTTCCTTCGCGGTTTCTTTATTAATATACTTTACCTCCCGGGCAAAAGGCTGGCCTGCTATAAACTGCTGAATCTGACTGATAGAATCTTTATTCAGGGTACGCAGGTAGGCGCTGATGCGGATATCTTCTTTAAAGGCGTTGCTGGCCTGACTGAAATTGAGGAACAACCATCCCATTATTCCCATGATTAACAGTACAATGGCTACACCAATGATACTGTATACATAACTGGGCTTGCTTCTGCCTGCTGATAATTTGCCAAATTGCGCCATGCTTATAAATTAGTTTAGAAAGGTTAGTACCCGGGCAAATTTAGGGTATTTGCCCCCTTAAAAACTTACCTTTGCGGCCTAAATAGCTAAAAAATACCAATAACTATTCCGGCTTTTTTAGTTTTTTGCATCAGACTCATTACTTATACACTGTATGGAATACGATTTCAGAAAAATTGAACAGCATTGGCAGGACTACTGGAAGCAAACCAATGCGTACAAGGTGGCTAACAATTCAGAGAAACCCAAGTATTATGTGCTGGATATGTTCCCTTATCCCAGTGGGGCAGGGTTGCATGTGGGCCATCCGCTAGGCTATATTTCCAGCGACATCTATGCACGTTTTAAACGTTTAAAAGGGTTTAACGTGCTACATCCAATGGGGTATGATGCTTTTGGGTTACCGGCCGAGCAGTATGCTATTGAGCATGGCGTGCATCCGGCTGTGAGTACAGATAAAAATATCGCCACTTTCCGCAAGCAGCTGGATAATATCGGTTTTTGCTTTGATTGGGACAGGGAAGTGCGTACTTCAGATGTCTCTTATTATAAATGGACGCAGTGGATTTTTCTGCAACTGTTCAATAGTTTCTACAATCGTGTAAGTAATAAAGCGGAAAATATTTCGGTGCTGGCAGCTTCTTTTGAAAAAGAAGGTAACAGCGTACACCCTTTCCCCAGCGCCCAGTATAAACTGGCCAATGGTAAAGCTACTTTTACGGCTGCTGACTGGAAGGCTTTTGATGAAGCTACCCAGCAAGGTATTTTAATGGAATACCGTTTAAGCTTTTGTGGTTATGGTGAGGTAAACTGGTGCGAAGGTTTAGGCACCGTGCTGGCAAACGACGAAGTGATCAATGGGGTAAGTGAACGCGGTGGTTTTCCGGTGGTGAAAAAGAAACTGCGTCAGTGGTACCTGCGTATTACCGAGTATGCCGACAGGTTGCTGGAAGGGCTGGAGCGTGTTGATTACAGTGATGCCATGAAAGAAATGCAAACCAACTGGATTGGTAAAAGCTATGGCGCTGAAATTGACTTTGCAGTAAGCAGCGAAGCAGTAACTGCCGATTTAACACTGACCGTGTATACCACCCGCCCCGATACCATTTTTGGGGTAGACTTTATGGTAGTAGCGCCAGAACATGAACTGATTGAACAAATAACCACTGCCGGCCAAAAGCAGGCAGTAGAGGAATATATCGCTTATGTAAAAAGCCGTAGCGACCGTGAGCGTATGGCGGAAAAGAAAATTTCCGGCTGCTTTACGGGGGCTTATGTCATTAATCCTTTCAGCGGTAAAAAAGTGCCGGTGTGGATTTCTGAATATGTATTGGCGGGCTATGGTACCGGTGCTATTATGGCGGTGCCTTGTGGTGATGAACGTGATTTTAAATTTGCACAGCATTTTAATATCCCGGTTACCAACATTATTGGTGATGCCTTCGATGGCAATGAAGCCAATGCTACCAAAGATGCCCTGTTACAAAATAGCGATTTCCTGAACGGCGTGGGCATGCGTGAAGCGATGGCCATTGTTATTGATAAGTTGGTGGAAATGGGTATAGGTAAAAGGAAAGTGAACTTTAAAATGCGCGATGCTGCTTTCAGCCGCCAGCGTTATTGGGGTGAGCCATTCCCTGTTAAATGGATCAATGGCGTAGCTTATCCTTTAAGCGAAAATGAACTGCCACTTGAATTGCCTTTTATTGAGAAATATGGCCCTGGTCCGGAAGGGGAAGGCCCGCTGGCCAATGTACCTGCCTGGACAGAGCGTCACCTGGAAACCAACACCATGCCCGGCTATGCAGGCAGCAGCTGGTATTTCCTGCGCTATATGGACCCACATAATAACGAGACTTTCTGCGACAGAAAAGTAAGTGATTACTGGGGACAGGTAGATGTGTACATAGGTGGTACAGAGCACGCGGTTGGACATTTGCTGTATAGCCGTATGTGGACTAAAATATTATTCGACCTGGGACATATCGGACACGACGAACCGTACAAGCGGTTAGTAAACCAGGGCATGATACAGGGCAGCAGCCGTTTTGTGTACAGGGTAAGAGGGACTAATCAATATGTATCTGGCGGTTTAGCTGATCAATATGAAACGGACAGGTTACATGTAGATGTAAACATTGTAGACGGAGTGGAGTTGGATACTGCAGCGTTTAAACAATGGAAGCCTGAATTTGCTGATGCTACATTTATCCTGGAAGATGGGAAATATATCTGTTCCAGTGAGGTGGAGAAGATGTCTAAGAGCAAATTCAATACGGTTAACCCGGATGTGCTGGTAGAAAAATACGGGGCAGACACTTTCCGTATGTATGAAATGTTCTTAGGCCCTGTGGAGCAAAGCAAACCCTGGGATACTAAAGGTATTGAAGGCGTACACCGTTTCCTGCGTAAGCTGTGGCGTTTGTTCTTTGACGAAGTAAAGGGCAAAGTATGGACTGATGAAAAAGCTACTGATGCAGAATTGAAAGTGTTGCATAAGGCTATTCAGAAAATTGAAAAAGATACCGAAGCTTTTTCTTTCAATACAGCTGTGAGTGCCTTTATGGTGTGTGTGAATGAGCTGAGTGATTTGAAATGCAATAAGAAAGAAATACTGCAACATGTGCTGGTATTGCTTACGCCTTATGCACCACACATTGCAGAGCAGTTATGGAGCGAATTAGGCAATGCTGGTTCTGTGTTGGATGCAGCTTATCCTGTGTTTGAAGAAAAATATGTAACAGAATCTACTAAAGAATATCCTGTTAGTATTAATGGTAAACTGCGTACCACTATTCATATCGATTTAAATGCATCGCAGGCGGAAGTAGAAGCGATTGTATTTGCAAACGAAGTAGTACAAAAATGGGTAGATGGCCAGCCTGTTAAAAAGTTCGTTTTCGTGAAAGGTAAAATGGTGAACGTTGTAATATAAACGTTATTGTATAGTGGAGAGCGGGATGCATGAAAATGTGTCCCGCTCTTTTTTACAGGTGCTTTAGTATACAAAGCCTACGCCTTCCTTATCAATAATGCGTTTCATTTCGTTCATTTTCTCCAGGCTTATATTACCGCTAAGTGTATATTCTTTTTCAAATAGGTTTACACCTGCCTTCATTAACTGCTTTTGCTGATCGAAGTATTCATGGATGTAACAAATGAATTTTGCCGGGTTGCCTGCATATAAAGCGTTTGCTTCTAATTTTTTGGTAACGATAGAGCCCGCTCCAACTATCACGTTATCTTCTATAGTTACACCAGGCATAATAATGCAGCCAGCTCCTACGAAAACATTATTACCAATTATAACATTTTTTACCTTACTATAATTCAGGTAAAGCTTGGTACTGGCATCGTGAGCAAGTATATGTACCCGTGGTGCAAATGTGACATTATCACCTATGGTAATATGCCAGAAGTGTGATGGGTCTATAATACAACCTTGCATCATTGAAAAATTTTTACCTATACTCATTCCTCTTTTCTTCAACGCTGCTATTTTACTTTCTGAAGTTAGTCCCAGCATGTTTTTTAAAAAAAAGATCAGTTTCCGTTTCATACTTTTTAATAATAGGTATTAATAAGAAGTTACTTTTATCAATAATGTAAACATGTTAGCTGATTTTTTTTATCATAAATAACTCATATACTACTTTATATAATTTAGTTCTGAAAAGAAATAAATAAAAAAGCCCCTATGTAGAAACAAGGGGGCGTTGCTAACCTATGAAAAACACCTATTTAAATAAAATAATAATCTAATTGTTATTTATTGGAGCAAGTTAACATTTTCGTTTTATTGAATATAAAACTTGCGACGAAATATTTGCTTCCTGCGGCGAATTCAAAGTAATTTCCAGTAAATAACAGGCATTTTGCCGATTAATACTGGTTATTTCACTTCCTTCAGCATTTCCTTTACAGCAGCTTCCAGTTGGTCGTCTTTGCCATTCAGGAAGTCTTCATAAGGCAGTGTAACCTTGATATCTGGTTCAACCTGAAGGTTTTCTGTAGGTCTGTTTTCTTTCCCGATAGTAGCTACCATTGGAATACCAAACACAATGGTAGGGTCTATTTGTTGCTCCCACCAAACAGCGGTACCGGTGCCGGCTACCGGCATACCCACTAGTTTGCCAATGGCATTTTGTTTATAGATATAAGGGAAAATGAATGCGTCGCTATAGTTGCCTTCACTCATTAACACGCAGCTGGGCTTTTGCCAGCGACTCACAGGTTCACCGCCCGTGGCAATGTTTCCTTGAGGAGCAAAGCGCAGATAGGTTTTGCCACTGAGGAAGGTGTTTAAGTCGTCATGCAACCAGCCACCGCCATTGAAACGGGTGTCTACAATCAACGCTTTCTTTTCCAGGTTACGGCCCATCACCTTGTCAAACACTTCACGAAAACTGCCGTCGTTCATACCCTGTACATGTACATAACCAATCTGGCCATTGCTCAGCTTATCTACCATTTTGGTCATCTTATCCACCCAACGTGTATACAGTAAAGCATTTTCTTCGCCAATGGTAATCGGTTTTACGGTTTCGTCCCAACTACCCTGGCCGTCTTTCACACTTAATAAAGTGTTTTTATCTGCCTTTTGGTTCAGCAGTTTAGCCCAGTCGATATTATCTGTAATGGCTTCGCCGTCAATCTTTTCAATAATAGTTCCGGCTTTAATTTTACTGCCGGCTTTGTCCAGCGGACCGCCTGAAATTACCTCTGTCACTTTTAAACCATTGCCGGTGTAGCTTTCATCATACAACAGGCCCAGGCTGGCGGTAACATCTGCATTGGCCATGCGCGGGCTGTAACGGCCACCGGTGTGCGAGCCATTCAATTCGCCCAGCAGCTCACTTAACAGTTCCTGGAAATCGTAGTTATTGCTGATGTGTGGTAAAAAGCGGGCGTAGGTGTCGTGATAACCTTTCCAGTTAATACCATGAATAGCAGGATCATAAAATTTCTTCTGTACCTGTCTCCAGGTGTGCTCATAAATATAGCTGCGTTCAGCGGCGGCATCCAACACCATATCTCCGCTAATGCCAATAGGGGTTACTTTACCGCTTTCCGCATCAATTTTCACCAGGCCACCCCTGTTGCTGGCAAACAGGCTTTTGCCGTCTTTGCTCACTTCCAAACCGCTGGGGCTGCCACCGAGTTTAGCTAGGATACGGGTATCATGCGTGCGGGGCTCCGTTACCCACAGGTCAAAGCCTTTTTCAAAAGAAGACAAATAATACAGCTTGCTGCCGTCTTTGCTTAAAATATAGTCACTGATAGAAGAGCTGTTGATGGTAAGCTTTACCCGGCGATTGTCTAAATCGTCCAGGTTTAACACCAACGGAGTTTTGCTGTCTTCTTTCGTTTTTTTATCGTCTTTCTTAGTCGTGTCTTTCTTTTCTTCTTTTTCTTTCAGCAGTGCGAGTTCTTCTTTGCTCAGTTTAAAACGGTCGTACTGCTCTTTATCAAAGAATACCCCAAACACATCTACTTCGCGGCTGCCTTGTACTGCCAGTGAGCGGCGTCCGTCGCGGTCGCTGGTCCAGGTAAGCATTTTACCATCCAGGGCCCATTTGGCACTGCCTTCACCAAACCCGCTGTTTACCGGGTAGGATATAGCCTGTGAACCATCTGCTTTAATTAAGCCTGTGTTGCTGGTAAAAAAATAATTGCGCTGATCGTCGGTGATAATCCATTTGCTGTCGGGGCTCCACTGGAACGACCAGTCGCCGTCGCTATAGCTGTGGTTATGACCTGCCGGCAACAGGGTGCGCGTTTTTTTGCTGGCCAGGTTGTATACTTTTAAAATATTACGCTCTTCTACATAAGCTACTTCCTTACCATCCGGTGAAAATTTCGGCTGAAATTCTTCTGCATCGGTAGCAATTAAAGGCTCTTCTTTAATAAGAGTTGCGGCGTAAAAATAAGGTTCGTCTTTACGCACAATCGTAGCCTGGTAAATGTCCCAGCTATTGTTTCTTTCTGCTGAGTATAACAGGGTTTTACCATCAGGCGACCATTCAATCATACGCTCCTGTGAAGGGGTGTTGGTAATGCGTTTGGTTTGTCCGCCTTCTACACTGGTTACAAACACCTCACCACGGTTTACAAAGGCAATTTCTTTACCATTAGGACTTACTGTAAACTCGGTAACATTACCGTTGATGGGAATGTTTTTTTCTACATTGCCCCGTCCGTCATTAGCAATCAAGATACTTACCTTTTTAGGGGTGCCATCATTTTGCAGGGTGTATATTTCACCATTCCAGCTAAAACACAAAGTGTTATTGCTGCTGCGGCTGAGGTGGCGCACCGGGTTGTCTTTGAATTTAGTAAGTTGTTGTTCGCTTGCGCCAGCTGTCAGGGATGCTTTATACAGGTTTTGTGTGCCATCTTTTTCATTGAGATAGTAAAAAGATTGATCATCACTGCTGAAAACAGGTTCCCTGTCTTCCCCTTCAAAACTGGTAAGTTTACGGTAACTGTTAGCGCCTATGTCCATTACCCATATGTCGCGGGTTACAGCAGAGGTATGGTGTTTGCGCCAGGCATCTTCATAGCCTTTGCGGTCCTGGAAAATCAGCTGGGTGCCTTTGCTGTTGTAGTGGGCATTTTCCATACCAGCAGCACTGATCAATACCGGGCGGCCACCGGTTACAGCAACGCTGTATAAGTTCTGAAACAGGCGTGGACTGTTAAAGCGTACACTGGTAGCAGGTGCGGTGCGCCCACTGCCAAAGATCACTTTTTTGTCGTCGGTAGTGAAGTCATACGGATAATCGTTAGCGCTGTTATTGGTAACGCGGGTAGGAGCGCCACCTGTAGCAGGCATTACAAACACGTCAAAGTTGCCATACCTGTCGCTGGCAAAAGCAATGGTTTTTCCGTCGTGGCTCCATACAGGCATCATGTCCTGGGCCTCATGAATAGTTAATGGAACGGCTGTTCCTCCCTGGGCATCTACCCGGTAAATATCCCCTTTGTAGCCAAACAGAATTGTTTTTCCATCTGGTGAAATACTGGGGTATCTTAGCCATAAGGGATTGTTTTGAGCGGCGGCGGTAAGGCCAATGCAGGATAAGCCAATCGCCAGTAGTTTACGCATCTTCATTTACTGCTGTTTAGTTTCTCGAATAATGGCTAAAGATAAGAAGGATGGAAAAGGATTTTTACTATGATTGGGAAGTGGGTCGGTAAATTGATGGATGAGCGGTAATTGCTATAAAAGTGAATAGAGTTGTATATGATACAGGTAGATAAAGCCAGTTTGCACCAGGTAGTCCCATTTTCACCTGGAGCAGATAAGTTGTTATTGATGGATTTTACCGCTGCTAATGCCGCATTAACAGAAAACCTGGTGAGCAACCCGGTATTGCTGAACAGCTCCATAGAAGTATGGTTAAGGCAGGCAAATGCACGCTATGGAATAGGCGGGTATGCCGAAGACAGGGCCTTATACCGAACCAGAGCTTTGTTTGGCAATGCAGATAACAATACTGCTGGCGAATCGCGTAGCATACATCTGGGTATTGACATCTGGGGCCCGGAAGGCACGCCTGTTTACGCTCCACTGGCAGGCGTGGTGCATAGCTTTGCTTTTAATAACCAGCCGGGCGATTATGGGGCAACTATTATTGTACAGCATACAGTAAATGGCAATACTTTTCATACACTGTATGGACACCTGTCGTTTGATAGTATACGGGAGTTGGCAAAAGGGCAGGAGATTGCGGCAGGGGCATTACTGGCCAGGTTTGGCAACCTTGCCGAAAATGGTAACTGGCCGCCGCACCTGCATTTTCAGGTGGTGATAGATATGCAGGGGAAAGAAGGAGATTATCCGGGTGTATGCAAGCCTTCTGAAAAGGATGAATATCTGGCTAATTGTCCGGATGCAGACAAGCTATTGCAGATGATGCGGTATGCAACAGCCTTATGAGAGTATTTCCTTTCTAAAATGTGTAAAGCTTACACCGGAGTTATTTTTAAAAAACTTGCTGAAATGTGCAATGTCTGTAAAGCCAAGCATATAGGCAATCTCCTTCATACTATTATTGGAATGAATAGCTTGCTTTTTAGCTTCCATAACAATTAACCGTTGAATTTGTGCGCTTGCGGTGGAGCCTGTTATTTTTTTTACGGCCCGGTTCAGGTAGTTAGGCGACACGCATAATTCACTGGCAAAATCAGATACCTGTTTCATACTGGTGAAGTTAGATTTTAGCAGGTACATGAACCGCTGCACCAGTTCACCATCTTTGGATGTGGGCATGGTTTCCTTTCTGCCTGTAAGCTTGCGCGAGAAGTAGGCGCTGAGTATATACAGTAAACCCGATAAAATTTCAGACCGCAGCAGGTTATAACTATTATACTCATTTTTCATAATAGTAGTGATAAATGCTATTTCCGATTGTATGGCTGCATCTGCTACGATGATAGAAGTGCTCATAATGGCTGAATAAGGGTGTAAAGCACCTGTTCCTCTTTTATAAATGCCTGCCCGGTATAAAAACTCTTCCGAAAAGGAGATGTAATACCCTTTAGCATTCCCATTGGTCTGTATCCTGCGTATCTGGCCGGGAACCAGGCAGTATATGAAATTATCACTGATAATATGGGTATCCACATCTATGGCTATTAACCCCGCAGCGGTAGTAAAACAGATGATTTCGTAGCGGGTAAGCCGTTTGCGCTCGCCTTTTAATAAATGAACGCAGGCTGGCTCATCCAGTAGTTGGATGTCAAAAGCATTTTCCTGTTCCGGACTATAAGAAGGTTTGCCTGCAGTGTATAATAACTGGTTGTTCATAGCGGTTTCTATTTTCAGCACAATGCGTCAGTTACAACTAAAATGCCATACCTTAAATTGTTGATTATTAGATAGTTGAGATGTATGGTATCTCCTTAAATCATGATATATCATAAATTTATCGTAGTTAATAGGGATATATCGCAAATGAAGGCAGTAACTGTTGATGTCCCCTCAGATTAAAAATACATTAGCAAAAAATGCGAAGAGAGACGGCCGGATTAAGATTAGGAAGTTATTATGAAAGAGTGGAAAAGCTTTTTGTACCTTTACTCAGCTACAAATCCGGTATCCGTTAAGAGTTTTAGATTTTTCTTAAAACATAACCTATTGTTTTATAATCAGATACTTATCTGAATTCTACTCATTTATTTGACGGGCGGCAAATAATCTATTATAGAAAAATAAAATATTGTTCAGTATTGTATTATCAATGAATACAATATGATGTTGTTCTGAAAAATGAACAAAACTGAATATCCCTTTCCCTGTGTGGGATTTGCTCATATATAATTTAATCTGAATTTAATTTATCGTTTAAAAAACAAACATTGCGGCCTTAATTGAATGGTAATCACTTTTCAATTAAGGCTAAAAGGCAGTTATTAAAAATTAGGATAATCCGTGTGATTAACTGTAGCGGTAGCTATTTTTTAGAAGTTAGTTCCCGATATACGATTTGTTATGAAATTAAGTCTTGTTCCTTCTATTGCCATGTGTGTAATGGCAATGGCCTGTTCTACAACAAAATATAGCACAGTGCCTTATTTTACAGATTTGCCGGAAAAATCTACAGTTGATATTAAGAGAGTCGCTTTTCAGGCCCCGGTTATACAAACAGATGATCTGTTAAATATTGTTATTCAAACTGCAGATGGTACTACTGCAACAGTTTTAGCAGCTACGCCAGCTGTTCTTTCGGTATCTAACCCAGCATTGCAATCTGCTGCCAGTGCCCAAATCAATAATTCAATGCAACCTAGCGTAACCAGTTACCTGGTTAATCAGTATGGAGATATAGAACTACCTATGTTGGGAAAAATACATGTTGCCGGATTAACAACTGTTGCTGCTAAAGATAGTATACGTGGCAGGGCTTCCGTGCATTTGAATGACCCTACGGTAACTGTTCGTTTTGCTAATTTTAAAATTAATATAATGGGAGAGGTCAGCAGGCCTGGAACATATGTTGTGCCTAATGAAAAAATATCAGTATTAGATGCATTAGCTCTTGCTGGGGATATTACCGTTTTTGGAAAAAAAGAGAATGTGAAAATTATAAGGAATCTCGGGGATAGCAGCAGGGTGTTTATACTTAATCTGAACGAAACTTCTTCTCTTCAATCTGCAAGCTTTTATTTGAAGCAGAATGATGTAATATATGTAGAACCTGGTAAGACCAAATTAGCTAATCTGGATGGTACTAAAACAAGAAACTTTGCTATTGCAGCTTCTGTATTGTCCGTCATCATTGTATTAGCTACCAGAATAAATTAACGATATAACCTATGGATTCGGAAAATGTAACAGAGCAGCATCAGAAGGATGGACAAACCTTTTCAACAATTTTCAGTTTTGTATTGGATCATTGGAAGATTTTTTTATTGTGTATTCTTTTTAGTCTGGTAGGGGGATGGTTTTATCTTAAAATCGCCACTCCGGTATACAAGGTAACCGCTAAGATATTGGTAGATGATGATCAAAAGGCTGGTAGCTTATTTGGAGCTTCCTCCAATGTAATGCAGGATTTTAATAGTTTGCTGGGAGGAAAAAGTAATGTGGACAATGAATCACAAGTGTTGCAAACACAGGACTTGATGGAAAGAGTAGTGAAAGACATGCAGTTGAACGTTAAGTACTTTGAACAGAAAGACTTAGTATATCGGGAAATGTATCCAGAAACAGCTGTTACCATAACAGCTGTCAATTCAATAGGTGCTGGGAGTGCAGTTTTTACATTGTCTGAACAAGAAGATGGTGCCATAAAAGTAGAGGAGCAGGTTGGGAAAACTGACACCAGTGCTTCGATTAAAGAAACGCATGTTGCCAAATTTGGTTATCCAATTAATATGCATTCTGGCATTTATCAATTTAATAAATCACAAGGCTATATTAAGGGCAGAAAGTATAAAGTAACTATTTCCACTCTTGATAAAAGTATTGAAGAATTACAGCATATGCTTTCTGTAAAGGTGCCTAATAAACAGGTAACTACTATTAATCTGGAGCTTGCTTATCCCGTTCCGGCAAAAGGGAGAAGCATTTTAGCTACCCTTGTAAAGCAGTATATAAATGGCAATCTGGATCAAAAAAATGCTTTTGCTGATAGTACGATGACTTTTATAGATCGTAGACTTGCTATTGTGAACGCAGACCTTAGTCAGGTTGAACGCCAGGTGCAGGATTTTAAGCAGAGGCATAATATTGCCGATATGGATGAGCAGGCAAAAGTGCTTATTCATCAATGGGAGCAGCAAGGTGTAAATGTAAATAGTATCAATACTGAACTTTCATTAGTTGATACTTTAACCAGGATGTTTACTAACCAGAACTTTAAAAATAAGATGGTGCCTGGTTTACTCACTAAAGATCCTGTGTTTTTAGAGTTATTAGCTATTTATAATGAAAATCAACTTTTAAGAGAAAAGCTGCTAAGTAATTTTACTCCTAACAACCCACAGATTAAAAATATTGATGTTCAGCTTGAAGGATTGCGCGCTAAGATGCTGGATCATTTAACAGTTGTAAGAAAAGGATTGATGGTATCTTTTAATCAACTTGATTCAATAGGTGGAAGCAATACGGTAAACATCAGAAAGGTACCTGAAATTCAACGCAACTATCTTGATTTAGTACGACAGCAAGAAATTAAGCAGGCTTTATTTGTTTTCCTGCTGCAAAAAAGAGAAGAGATTGCTGTTACTAAAGCTTCTAATATTGCTAACTCTCGTTTAATAGATAGTCCACGAGCTGAATATAGGCCAGTGTGGCCTAAAAAGCCATTGGTAATGTTAATGGCGCTTTTACTCGGAATTGTTATTCCTTATTTTGGATTATCTGCTATTAATATGTTGAACAATAGGGTGAAAAGTTCTGATGAAGTAATAGCGCTAAGTCAGATAGGCCTGGTGGGAGAAATAAGCCATAGTGAAATTTCATCTCCGCTTATTTATAAGGAAAAGCCAGATTCTATTATTGCAGAACAATTCAGAGCCATTCGTACAAACTTACAGTTCGTAAACGGAACGGTGAAGTGTCCGGTTATATTATTCACGTCCAGTTTAGGGGGCGAGGGTAAGTCGTTTGCTGCACTTAATCTTGCTCAGGCATTCGCTTCAACAGGAAAAAAAACAGTGTTGATGGAGCTTGATCTTAGAAAACCAAAGGTTGCCAGCTATTTGAACATAGATGCAGAAAATGGCTTTTCTAACTATATGGTAAGCAACCTGCCGCTTTATAAAATAATAGTACCATCAGGAATAGAAAAGCTTGACTTATTGCCATCTGGCCCATTGCCGCCTAATCCTGCTGAATTATTGTTGCATGAAAAAATGAATGACTTAATTGCTGAATTAAGAGACAGCTACGATGTAATTATCATGGATACGCCACCTGTAGGACTCGTAACTGATGCACAAATTCTGGCATCTTACGCAACTACCTGCTTGTATATGGTTAGAATAGATTATACCTATAAAAATCGTTTAACTATTCCACTGGAATTAAAAACATCAGGTAAAATGAAGAATATTTACCTGGTTATTAATGACGTTAAACGAAAAGCTTCCCATAGATATGGATATGGAGGCTATAAGTATGATGAGGAGTATGGTTATGGTAGTAAGCAAAAGAATACGAAGCCGCGTGTGAGAGTTCTTTTAAAAGAGAAAAAGCAGGGATAGAATTTTATGAATATTAAAAATATTATAATTAGCTCTCCTGCTTATATCGTTCCTGCGCTTATAAACTTTGCAGCTTTAATTGTTTTTACTAGAAGCTTGTCATTAGAAGCTTATGGAATGTTGTCTCTTACATTAGTGACCATTGAGTTTTTGCAGGTATTATTATATCAATGGATAAAACAGGCGATGCTCCGTTTTTATGATGATGAAAAATATTCTGTTTCAATAGCACTTCGTCTTTGCGGTTATATTACTATGGCTTTACTGGTACTGACACTTGTTGCTGTATTGGGAAATAAATTTCTTCATTGGGGAACTTTCAGCTGGTTTTTGGTTGTTATGGTAGGGTGCTTTTCAAGAGGGATGGCTAATGTGGTGCTCGATTATGTAAGAATATCCAGGCCAGGGTTAAGAGCTTATACTACATTATCAGTGCTGGTTAATTTTTGTTATTATGTTCCCGCAATTGTATGGGTACTCTTTAAAAAAAATACGGAGGTTGATAGTGTTTTATATATACAGGTTTTCTCTTTACTTGTATTATTAGCGATCATATCTGTAGTATTCAATAAAACAATCGTAATACTGGTAAATACAAAACCTGATCAGTTGTTTTTTAAAAAGTTTTTGTTATTCGCGTTTCCCTTAATACCGGTAATTGTTGCTTCTAATTTATTTGTACGGGTAGACCGATATATTATTGAGGTAAATGCAGGATTAACGCAGTTGGGGGCATATTCGGCTGCTTATTCTTTGTCAAGTATGGTAATAGCATCTTTCTTTAATATCCTTACACTGCCAACCTATCCTAATATTATCAGACATCTGAATCAGGAAAATATAACTCTGGCAAGAAAAATATTTAAGAAGAATGGTGATTATATTATGCTTGTTGCTATCCCACTTCTTGTACTTGTTTTTTTGTATAATAATTTTATTTGTACGCTTCTTTTTAAAGACAAGGCGCTTGTGGTTGCTAAGGTTTTTCCCGTGGTAGTGATCGCCACTTTTTTGCATAACTGCAAAATTCATTATTTTGATCAGGTATTTCAGTTTTTGAAAAAGACAAAGCAATACATGGTGCAGTGTGTTGTGATAGGGGTAGTTCATTTATTGGTTGCATTTGAGTGGTCAAAATATAAGGGGTGTGCGGGTGTAGCTTATTCTACTATGATACTTAACGTATGTGCGATGTTCTACGTTTACTTTTTTAGTTTCCATTCATTCAAGATAGAGTTGAGTCGCAAGGCTTTTTTTATTGCTACTTTTTGCTGCATGGCTATTGTGGCTGTTTATTGTTTTACCTATACCTATTATGGCTATAAATGATATTGACAATTGAGGCGAAGCAACGTATAGTTGTAAGAGTGACTTTGTGTCTGTGTTTTTTGGGAAAGGGGATACTAGAGCTGCTTAATTATCCGATGGGAGAGTTTGCTGTATCTTCATACACAAAGTTTCATCCACTAACTTATCTGTCGGCTTGCTTGTTAGTTGGGCAGATATTTATGAATTGGAGTGGAATAGTTGTTTTTTTTAGGCAAAGTAAAGCTGCGTTGTATTATTTGTATACGCTTACATTGCTATTTATTTATTTAATATTGGCAGACACTGGTGCCAGTCTTTCTCCTTTAATTGATACATTAGTGGTTCCACTTGTATTACTTATTTGTTTTAATAGTTACGGAAATAATGTAAAAAAAGATGCTGTTCATTTAGCCTGTGTGCTAATTATGATAAACTCATTTTTAGCTATATATGAAAGAATAATGGGAGTAAATGTGTTTCCTATTCAAAATACATATGGTTTTGTTTTCAGGTCTACAGCCTTACTCGGTCATCCTTTAAATAACGCATTATACTCCCTTGCTTTTATTTTGTATTATCTAGTAATAAATATGAGCCCTGGGAAAAAAATGATTCGAATTGGCATTCTTTTGATCGCTTTAGTTTGTTTTGGTGCCCGTGGTTGTTTATATACTGCTGCTATTTCTATTCTTATGTTATATGTGTTGCCGGTTTCTGTTTCGTATAACGATTACTTTAAGCGAATTAATAAGTTGTATGCTATTTCTCTTGTGATAGTTTGTTTTTCTGTATTTGTGTACATGGTTTTGTATACTTCTTTTGGAGAAAGATTGATGGAGGCTTCGTTCTTTGATGATAGTGCCGATGTTCGATTGCAAGCTATTAGTTTACTAGATTTTAATAGCATTTCTGAAATGCTTTGGGCAAAGTCTCAAGATGTGGTGGATATGATTTCATATGGCGCTGGGGTAGATATTATTGAAAATTTTTTCGTAGTATGGATTCTTAAGTTTGGACTAATATTTACAGTTATATTATTGTTTGCTTTGTTTTACTTTTTACGTAATAAAAACTCAATTGTAAATGTATGGATTAAGGGCCTTCTACTCATATTGTTTTTTGTTGCTTCTGCAACCAATAATTCATTAGCTACTAACACACAGGTGTTATTTGTTTTAGTAGCTCTTTTTTCCTTTGAAAAAGACAAAGGCCTTTTCGTTTATTAGTTTTCAATCCATGAATGCATATTCTAATATCATGAGTGAAACTGTTACCAAAAAAGTAATAGCGCATGTCACCTTTTCGTTTACGAATGGTGGTACTGAGAATGTAATTGTAGACCTTGTTAACTTTCAGGTAAATATATTTCCGGTAGTAATGCTGGTGATTATTAATAACGCGGTAGATGAAGATTTGCTGAAACAGGTAGATGCGCGGGTAGTGGTTATTCGTTTAAAGCGATCGCCCGGCTCAAGATCGCCTATGCATGTGATTCGCTTAAACCGTATACTACTCACCTATAATCCTGATGTTATTCATGCCCATCATGAAAAAGTAATTTCATTGATATATGGTGCATCAGGTAAAAAAATACTGACCGTGCATGCTACAGGATATGAGGTGGGTAATATGCACAAGTATTCTAAAGTAATTGGTATTTCACCAGCGGTAGAGTATGATGTCAAAGCCAGATCTACCAACCTGCTCAACGCTGCTATTATGCCTAATGGTGTGGATACAGGAAAAGTAAGGTCAAGATGGCTGGGCAATTTCAAGTCTCCGCTTAAAATGGTGCAGATTGGCCGGTTGGTTCATTCGGTAAAAGGTCAGCACATATTGTTGTCTGCCTTGCATCAATTGCTCACTGTACATAAGGTGCATGATTTTGAAATGCATTTTGTGGGTGAAGGCCCCTCTCGGGAGTTTTTAGAGCAGTTATGCCATTCACTTGGGCTGCAAAAACAGGTATCCTTTCTGGGATTAAAAGACAGGGATTGGATATACGACAATCTTTGTGAGTATGGTCTGTTAATACAGCCCTCATTGGAAGAAGGTTTCGGATTAGCTATTGCAGAAGCGATGGCTGCCAACGTACTGAGTGTGGTAGCTGATTTACCTGCTCCTATGATGCTGATAGAAAATGGTCGTTTGGGATATTATTTTGAAAAGGGGAATGCCGGCTCCTGTGCAGCAACAATAATGGAGGTGATAAACTCCAGTCAGGATCAGCGACAGAAAATGCGCGAAGCTGCCCGGGAACATGTATTGACCCATTACTCCCTGCAAACGATGAACGAAGCATATGTGTCTTTATACAACGCCAGTTAAGCTGGGCAATTAGTCATGATCATGTATAACGGAAGTAATGCTTTTATAACGGGGCCGCTTGCCAGAAAAGTACTTACTGCGGGGGTACAGTTTAAAAATAATCGAGGGGGAATTGGGGGAGTGATTGCTACTTACGAAAAATATTTTGCTCCTTTTTATTTTGTACCCACTTATAAGCCACAACGTTTTAAACCGGCTATTGTATCTTATTACCTGTATCATATGGTAAGGCTGGTAATGGCTTTGTTACTAAAGCCTTCTATTAAAATTGTTCATATACACGGTGCAGCCAAAGGCAGTTTTTACAGAAAGTATGGTGTGTTTTTTATAGCAAAATACGTGTTCCGTAAACGAGTGATCTATCATAGCCATGGTTCGGAGTTTAAAGATTTTTACGACCACGCAGGTAAGATCAGTGCAGCCTGGATCAGGCATTTTTTCAGGCGTGTAGACCTGGTTATTTGTTTGTCTGAAAGCTGGAAAACCTGGTTTCTATCAAGGTTTGAGGTGAAGAAGATCGTTGTGTTGGAAAATATTGTAGAAAAGTCAGTTACTGCCGTTCCACATAATGAAGATGCTACTACAATAATGGAATTTTTGTTCCTGGGAGCTATTGGCGATCGTAAAGGAGTGTTTGATTTACTGGCAGCGATAAAAAAATATAAAACTGCCTTTGCAGGTAAAATGCACCTGGTAGTGGGCGGTAATGGTGCGGTAGATAAATTAACCCGGTTTATTGAAGAGGAAGGGTTACAAGAACTGGTTACTTACAAAGGATGGCTCACCGGGCATGATAAAATAAAATCGATCAGCAACTCACAGGTATACATACTTCCTTCTTACAATGAGGGGTTACCGCTTTCTATATTGGAAGCTATGAGTTTTGGCAAGGCTATTATATCTACGCCTGTTGGGGGAATAGAAGAAATAGTAAAGCCAGGTTACAATGGTTACCTGGTAAAGCCTGGTGCGATAGATGAAATTGCAGATGCTATGCTGCAATGTATTCAAAAACCTTCCCTTGTTGCTGCCATGGGAGCCCATTCTAAAAAGGTGGTAGCGCCTTATTATGCAGAGGAAGTAATACCCAAGTTGGCTGCTGTGTACGAGGGGTTATTGAAACGCTAGTTTTCTTCTTAATTATAATACATACGTTATGAAATTGCTTGTAATTGCTTCTGCAGGAGGGCATTGGGTTCAATTGCAACGCCTGCTTCCTGCTTTTGAACAGTATGATATTTCTTTTATGTCTACGAATGGCAAGCTGCGGGACACCATTGGTGAGCGTCCTTTTTTTCTCATCAGAGATGCCAACAGATGGAACAAGTGGAAGTTGATAAAGTCGTTTGTGGAAGTTTTTTACATCGTTACAAAACTAAGGCCTGACGCTATTGTAACTACCGGTGCTGCTCCTGGTTTAATGGGCATTATAGCCGGTCGTTTCTGGGGATGCAAAACGGTTTGGGTAGATAGTATTGCCAATGTAGAAAAGCTTTCTATGAGTGGCAAAATAGCCAGGCGTTTTGCTGACAGGGTGTATACGCAATGGCCGCACCTGGCAGCAGAGAACCTTATTTATTACAATGGAAATGTATTAGCATGATATTCGTGACAATAGGTACACAGGAGCCTTTTGACAGGTTGATAAAGGCGGTAGATGATATGGCGGGTGTGATAAAAGAGCACGAAGTAGTGGCCCAGGTGGCACATACCAGACATGTGGTAAAGCATATGACCTGCTATCCTTTTTTAGATCCCGTAGGATTTAATCAGTATTTCAATAAAGCTTCTTTAATTATTGCGCATGCGGGCATGGGTACTATTATTTCTGCGCTGGAGAAGGGAAAGCCTATTATAGTGCTGCCCCGTCAGTTACAATACAAAGAGCATCGTAGCAATCACCAGATGGCTACTGCTAAATATATGGAGGAACTAAAGTATATACACGTTGTGTATGACGAGGCGTTGCTAGCCGAAAAAGTAGATTATGTTTTACACCAGAATTTAAAACCATTGCATACGATAGGAGCAGTTGCATCGGAACAACTGCTGTCTGAGTTAAATGCGTTTATTTCATCGTGATGTGTTTACATCTTTAAAAACGAATAATATGGGAAATCGATCAATTCAGCTGTTTAGACTAACCTTCATTATTTGTGATTTTGTCATTATTAATGTCTGTTTACTTTGCTTTCACCTGGTATTTTCCATTAGCGGAATAGAGCTTTCGTTTGTTGCAGACAATAATGATTATTTAATGTACAATGTGGCCTGGGTGGCGGCTGCCGTGTTTTGCGATTTATATGCCTACCATACCAACGCAGTGGTAAAGTTGATTTATAAAAACACCCTGAAAACCTTTTTACTTTTTTCTGCTATTGTGGCGGCGTATGTAGTGCATTCGTATGGAATGGATGAAGCTGTTCAGGTATTGTTTGCCTACTTTGTTACACTGGCAGTATTATTAACCCTTGTGCGCATATTTAATGCGTATGTATTAGACTTTGTAATAAAGAAAACAAGGCTCACCCAGCGTATCGCTATTGTAGGCCATAGTAATAATGCCGTGCAGCTGGCCGATTATTTTAAAGAGCAGAACAGGTTGTACAGCGTAGAAAAAATGTTTGACCTGGAAGAACCAGGCAAGCTTTCGGTGGGTAAAGATGGCAGGATCATTAACCCTATTGAAAACTGTATTGAGTTTGCCCGGAAAAACGATATACGTGAAATTTATTTTGCTTCGCCCTACAGACATAGCGACGAACTGACTTCTTTGCTGGAAACCGCCGAAAAAAATTGTGTGCGGGTAAAGTTTGTAGACAAGCATGCATTGAAAGGGGTAAGGCCAGGTCGTAAGGAGAATGTGCGCCTGCATTATATGGATCATTTTCAGGTAGAAAGTCTGAGGGCAGAACCTTTAGACAGATACCGTAACCGGATAGTAAAAAGAATGTTTGATGTGGTGTTTAGTCTGCTGGTAATAGTGCTGGTGCTGTCGTGGTTGTTGCCACTGGTGGCGTTGCTTATTAAACTGGAATCGAAAGGTCCGGTGTTTTTTACACAGCTACGTTCGGGGCGTAATAATCGTCCCTTTATGTGCTTTAAGTTTCGCAGCATGTTTTTGAATAAATACAGCGACGACATGCAGGCTACCCGGGGAGATGCCAGGGTAACACGTGTGGGTAGCTTTTTAAGAAGAACAAGTTTAGATGAGTTTCCCCAGTTTTTTAATGTGTTAAAAGGAGATATGAGCATTGTAGGCCCCAGGCCGCATATGCTTAAGCATACGGAAAAATACAGCGCTATTATCAGCGAGTATATGGTAAGGCAGTTTTTAAAACCAGGCATCACGGGTTGGGCACAGGTGCGTGGCTATAGAGGAGAAACAAAAGATACTTTGTTGATGGAGAAAAGAGTGACGCACGATATCTGGTATATGGAGAACTGGAAGTTGTTGCTTGATTTTAAAATAGTGTTGTACACGGTTGTTAATATATTAAAAGGTGATGATTCAGTTTTTTAAATCATTCCTGTTGATGGTGTTGTGCCTGCTATGTACGGCACAGGCTACTGCTCAGCTGGATTCATTGCAAGGCTATGTGAGCACCCGTGCGTTTGGTGCTTACAAAAAGCAGGTGCCATTCTGGATGCGTTCAGCTGTATATGGTAATAAGCCAAGCCCTGATGGAGTGGTGGATATGACTGTGGGAGTATATAAACCCTATCAGTTAGATAAAGAGTTTAATTGGTCGGCAGGGATGGAAGTGCAGGGAAGTGTAAAAGCAGTTACAGTTATTGAAGCGTTTGCTAAACTAAAATGGCGTAACTGGGAGATAGCAGCTGGCCGTATGAAAGATATGGTGGGTTTAGCTGATTCTTCTTTGTCATCCGGATCGTTCAGTGTTTCCGGTAATGCACTTGGAATTCCACAGGTGAAAATTGGATTGTCTGATTATACTCCTCTTCCTGTGTTGAATCAATGGATTGCGGTAAAAGCAAGCTTGTCGTACGGATGGATAGGGCGAGTGCCTGTCCAGAATATTGACCGCCAGCCCAATGTGAATGATGCGCAAACGTATTTTCATGCAGGTTCGTTTTATGCACGGATAGGAAAGCCGGATGCCCGCTTGCAGTTTTATATCGGTGCTAACCATGAAGTGATGTGGGGGGATGAAAAGCGCATATATGGTTCGATATTTCCTTTATCCCCTGCCAAAACATTTCTGTATGCAGTACTAGGGAAAACGTATGGAAGTGTGCAGGATACTTCCTTTGCCAAATCCAAAGTAGGTAACCAGTTGGGGTCTGTGGATGTTGGCATGGAGTATAAAGGCGATCGGTATGCGGTATTTCTATATCGGCAAAACATATACGATGTAGGCGCTTTGGCCAGGCTGGCTAATATAATGGATGGGCTCAATGGTATTCGTATTATCAATCTGCAGGAAGCACGCCGTGCACTTCATATACATAAAATGGTGTTCGAATTGCTGTACACGAAAAACCAGGCAGGAGGGCTCAAGGCCCGGTATGTGAAATCGGGAGATGAAAACTATTATAACAACTATGTCTACACACAGGGCTGGTCTTATAAAGGAGCAGCGATAGGTAATCCCTTTATCACATTGAGAAGCGATGGGCGTGCATCACTTTCAGCAGGAGACGAAAGAGATTATTTTGTTAACAACCGGGTGTTGGCTTTGTATGCAGGTATCCAGGGTAATTACAAGGATATAGGCTTTACTGGAAAAATAGCGCTCTCTAAAAACTGGGGCACATATGGTTCCAGTCCCGAAGGGCATTCAACAGGGCCCTATCGGTATCCACCACCGCCTTCATTATATTTTCATGAGAAAAACCAGGTGTCTTTATATGGCAGTTTTGATAAAGCCATCGGGAAAGGTTTTATGCTCGATCTGGCAGGGGCACTGGATACAGGCAGTCTGTTGTATTACAATGTAGCAGTGGCACTTACGCTGCGAAAGGTTTTTAAATAACGTATATCCAACCACTTCATATATCAACTAAAAAACTATGATCAAAAAATGTATGTTCCTGATAGCATGCCTGTTATCGGCTAATGCTATGATTTTTGCACAGGTGAATGCAGTTACCAGTGATTCAGTAGCTGTAGCTGTGCCCGACACCTTACATCGTGCTGCTATTCGTGGAGCCAATAAGGTAGCAGTTATTATCGGCACCCAGGGATTAGGACTGGATGTTTCCCGCAAAGTCAATTCTTTTCTGGCTATCAGGCTGGGCGGCAGTTATCTTCCTTTTTCTACTACTGTTAAAGGAACAGCACTGGGCGATATTAACACGAACGTGAAAGTAAAATCAAAAGACTTTGTGAATGCACACCTGGTGGCCGATTTTTATCCTTTTAAAAAGGCTGGTTTTCGGTTAAGTCCGGGTATTGGTTACTTCTTTCATGCAAAGGGAGAAGCTAAAATCACGCCTGATGCCAACTACAAGTGGAATGATGTAACCTTAACGCCGGAGCAGATAGGCTCTTCCACAGGAACACTGGATTGGAATGGTGTTGCTGCTTTTGCCAGTGCAGGCTACGATTTCAAAGCTACCCGTAAGTTTCCGGTAAGCATTTCTTTGGAATTAGGTAGCTATTATTTACCAGCTCCTGAAGCGCACATGACAGGCGAAAAACTGTTGTCAGAAAACAGTTCAAATGAAGCGCAGTTTCGCAGAAACACTAAAAATTACCGCTGGTTACCTGTGTTGCAGTTAAGCCTGGGCTATGCTTTCTAAACCAATTTTTCATCTACCTAATCGCATTATATGAAAACAAAATTACTCCTTGCTCTTTCTTTGATTTTAGCTGTAGGATTATTCCTGCGTTGTAAAAAGCCTACGGATGGCTTTACCTATTATTTTAACTCTACGGTATTTGAATATACCGCTTCGTATAAATTTTCCGATCCGGCCAATGGCAATAGTGTGCCTGCTGGTTTAACAGTAACTGCTGTAGGTAATAATGCCGGAGAGATATATGACTTGTCTGGCTTTAAGAAAATAAATGTGATCAATGGTATGATAACAGTAGGTTTACATCCGGAAGCCAGTCCTGCATCAGGATCTACTTTTACGGTAAATCTGCTGGTACAGGCGCCAGGTTTCAGAGATGAAAACATTACGGTAAACTTTGTTTATGGCGATTACAATAAGCCATTGAAAACCTACCCTATGTTAAACCTTACCAAGCCGGCTGCAGGTGTTGCTGTAACTACACAAACTATTGCACTAAGCAATGGAGTGAGTACCGCTCCGGTAGAAGTAGGCACTTCACTTTCTGCAACAGCTGAACAAACCGCTACTTTAAAAATAGACGCAGGCACACAGATACAGGATGCCAATGGTAATCCTATCAATGCTGCCAGTGTAAGTGCTTCTGTGGCTAACTTTGATGTAGAAAAGCCGGAAGCCTTACAGTTTATTCCGGGAGGAAGTCTTGTGCAGGATGGGGTTATGATTAACGGTGTACCTACCAGAATTTTATTTTCACCTGCAGCCATGGCTTCTATTGAAATGACTGCCGGAGGTACAGATGTAAAGAAATTCAGCAAACCGGTAAATATCGAGTTTGGGCTAAATGAAAATACACAAAACCCGGTAACTGGTCAGGCATTGAAATTAGGTGATGTATTTAAAGTATACAGTTATGAAGTAAGCACTAACACCTGGACGTATGAAAGCTCAGGAACAGTGGGCGGTACTGCTAATAGCCTTACTGCCAATTTTGGTATATCGCATTTGACCACCTTTTTAATTGACATGGCTGCCAGCGATAACCTGTTATGTCCTGCTACTTCTTTCACAGTTAATTTACAGTCTTCTAATATGCCGGGTGTAAGCACCGATCCTTATTCCTTTAAGGTGTATTCTGCGCTGTTGCAAAAAACAGTTACCAGCACAGTTTCGGTATTTGATAGTTCACATACACAGCTGGTATTAACAGGATTACCTAAAGGAAATATTACTATTACAGCCTATAACAGCCTGGGGGCGCAAATTGGTAGTGTAACGCTGGATCTTTGTTCGGCACTTACAGGTGTTTTAGGTCTGGATATTCCGGTGGTAACACCTACACAACCTCAGCTCACCATTAGCATTGCTGGTAAATGCGCCAATGGTAATTCTCCGGCTGTAGGAACCAAAGCGCCGGGTGGCACTATTATTATGTATCGCGAAGCAGGGGTAGGTGATTATAAACCATTAGGAGTGGTAAATGCAGATGGAAACCTGGTAACTACCAGTTTGGTGAACAATAAGCAATACGACTTCAATAGTTCGTTTTCGTCGCCTACAGATGGTAAGCAGGTAACTATTAGCAGAATAGGCCAGTCTTTAACTTCTGCTGAAAACAATGCAGATTATTCTTTAAGCTATTCTGACGGAAACACGAAGGCTGTGATGATGTTTACCTATGCAGTAAAAAATAACAAATATTGTAAATAAAGCAGGCGGTTGCATAAAGCGGCCAATGTAATAATGATGTAGTATTTACGGCAACCTTATGGTTGCTGCTTCTGATAACTTGGAATATGGGGAAGGGCCCGGCGTTTGCCGGGCCTTTTTTATTGCGCTCACCTGTGCTGGCATACGGCTACATTCAGGGAGGTGAAATTGAGTAGTTCTACTCAATTGTTTTTGTGTTTTATGCTTACAGATAGCAAAAAGGCGAAAACTACCTTTACCCGAAGCAAACCCGGGCTGTCAGGCTCCGGGTTTTACCACCCAAATACTAACTATAATGAGGAAAAAATCCACTCTGATTTTTTTTAAAACTGCATTCCTGCTTTTGGTAGTGCTATCCGGAAGTTTTTCAACTGCCTGGTCGCAGGTTGATTATTCCATTGGCAATACCACTAATGGTAGCAACTATGCCCAGCCCAACTTTATAGGGTTTGCTTTACAATCGCCCTGTCCTTTGCAAGACTATAGAGAGTCGTCCAGGGCACAATACCTGTACCTGGCATCCGAATTACAGGCTGCTGGCATGCTACCTGGTGAAATACAAGCCATTAAGTTCACTGTATCTGCTACCAATGGAGCAGATGTTATTGAAAACCTGGTATTTAAAATCGGTGGTACCAGTGTCACTGCCCTCAGCAATACTTCCTGGGAAACCATCAGCAATGCGGTGAGCACCAGTGCGCAGGATTACTTTGCTACTGATGGTGTAAATACGTTCACGCTGCCTGTTCCTTTTATCTGGAATGGTACAGATAACATTATTATAGAAATGTGTAATGGTTCCGCTGATGCGGCCACTTCCGTTACCAACTCTGTTAACAACTCCGTAACCTGGAGTATGATGTCATTCAACTGTTCGCATAACTATGCTGCCAACGACCTGGCGGCAGGTTCGGCCTGTGGCACCAACGCCACTACCGAATCGGGGTATAGCCAAATGTTGCGTCCTAATATTATTTTTAACTGGTATCCTACTGCTGTGTGTGATGGCAGCTTTGGCGAAGGCACTGTAGTGTCTTCTGCTACTTCTGTTTGCGGAACCGGAACAGTAAACCTGTCGTGGAGTGGAACACTGGCTAAAGGAATGACCTACCAGTGGCAGAAATCGCCTGATAATAATACCGCCAACTTCACTGATATCAGTGGGGCTACTTCGTTTACCTATACTACGGGGCAAAACGCTTCTACTTATTACCGGTTAAAAATTACCTGTGGCAATGGCGGCGCAGTAAAATACACCCCTGGCATACAAATTACCAGTCCGGCCCAAGTAAACGGCACGTTCACTATTAATAACAGTGTTACGGCTTCCGATCCGGTGGCGGGTGTGTTCAAGTCGTTTAACGATGCGTATAATTATATTAAATGCGGCATCAATGGGCCCATTGTATTCAATGTAGTAAACACCGGCACAACCTATACCGAACAACTGAAGTTGTACGAGGTGGTAGGCGCCAGCGCCACCAACACTATTACCTTTAATGGTAATGGAGCCACCATTGCTTATACCTCTACCAACACCAACGAGCGTGCGGTAATTAAGTTAAACGGTGCAGATTATTTTATATTCGATAATCTGAAGGTAACAGCAACGGGCACTACCTCCAGCCAATATGGCTTCGGCTTTCACCTGTTGAATGACGCAGATTACAACGTGGTTAAAAATTGTACCATTTCTATGAGTACTACTACCACTTCTGAAAACTATGCAGGTATCGTGGTTAACTCAGCAGATGACGCGGTTAACTCTTACGACCCCAGCTATTGCGATTATAATACGTTCGATCATAACACCATTATTGGTGGTACTTATGGGGTGGGGCTATTCAGTGCAGAGTCTTCCGCCATACAGCATAACACTATCTCCAACAATACCTTTAAAAACTTTTATCAATATGGTATCTATTTCTCTTACAATTATTTCCTTACTATAGAAGGGAACGATTTCAGCAGGCCCGACCGAACGGCTAGTACCACACAAACGTATGGTATCTATGGTTTCTATATCAGCTCGTTTGTAAAGGTGAATAAAAACCGTTTCCATACTTTCTTTGCCGCACAACCTGATAACACAGGCGACTTTATTGGTATTCGCTTTCACAGTGTAGATGGCGAGGTGGGAAATGAAAACATTGTTTCCAACAACCTTATCTACGATATTGTAAGCCGTGGCAAGCTGTTTGGTATTTACAGCTCGTATTCTGATGCAGCATTCTATTTCTATAACACTATTTCGTTTGATGATGTTGCCAGCACTGCTACTTTGCCTACCTATGGTTTTTACCAGGAAGGGCAGTCGGGCGATCTCGTTTACAAAAACAATATTGTAAGCATTACCAGAACGGGTGCGGGTAAAAAATACGCGATGTATTTTGCTACCCCCGAAACCATTGTATTTACTACCGATTATAACAACCTGCATGTGGCTTCACATCCCACTTGTTTCACAGGCTATATCAATAATGCAGAGGTGAAAACACTGGCCGACTGGAAAATTGCTTCGGCACAGGATGCACATTCTACAGACGGCGAACCCGGATTTACAGATATAGCTGGCGGTAATTTTCAGCCAACCAGTGTATTGCTGATGGATAAAGGCACGCCTGTATCTATTACTACAGATGTGTTGGGTGCCACCAGAAGCACTACCAAGCCAGATATCGGTTCTTATGAATATAACCTGCCTGGTTGTACCACCGGTTTTTCGGCAGGTACTGCCTACGCCACTTCGGGTAATACTTCCTGCTCTAACAAACAGGTTACTTTAAACCTGAAAAATTATGATTTAGGTGCAGGGTTAACCTTTACCTGGGAAAGCTCACCCAATGGCACCAACCAGTGGACTGCCGTTAGTGGCGACCTGGAATACCCGGCTTATACTTTTGTAACCGGCACACAAACTTTATATTACCGTTGTGCGGTAAGTTGTAACGGCGGTACGCCGGTGCGTTCAACAGTAGCGCAAATTACTATTGGCGCTTCTTTCCCTGCCGGTACGTACACTATCGATAAAACACAGCCTACCGATCCGGCTGGCAGCAAAAACTTTGCTTCGTTTAAAGAAGCGGTGGCTGCTATCAGTTGTGGCATTGCAGGTCCGATTGTGTTTGATGTAAAAGCAGGCACCTATGCCGAGCAGATACGCATAGCCGAAATACCAGGCGCTTCTGCTACCAACACGGTTACTTTTAAATCAGTAGATAACAATCCGGCTACAGCTACCCTGCAATATACTTCTACCAAAGTAGCAGAAAACTATGTAGTAAGGCTGGACAGCGCACGCTTTATCAACTTTAAAGCGTTAACAGTTGCCAGCACGGATTATACTTACGGCGTAGTGTTTGATATTGTAAATACAGCAGGCAACGACAGCATTCTCAACTGCGTAATTAATGCACCGGTTGCTTTAACTAAAGCAGAAACCTGTTCCGGCATTTATGCTGCTACCGGTTTTGTGGGGGGTAACCTGGTTATCAAAGGCAACACCATTAAAAACGGTGCTAAAGGTGTGTTTGTCAATGGCGCTACTACTACTGATAATTCCACGTATGCCACCGTTACTTACAGCAGCAATAATATTATTGAAAGCAACACTTTTACCGGCACATACGATCAGGCGGTGTATGTGGCCAATACATCCAGGTTACGCGTGTTCAATAACACTATCACTATTAACTCTGCCAACGTAAATACCAACTATGGCTCTGGTACCGCAGGTATATTTGTTACTAACAGCGATACTGCGTTGGTGGTTACCGGCAACAACATCACTATCAGCAATAACAAAGGATATGTATATGGTATTGCGCTCACCTATAACAACAATACCGCTGCCGAAAGAGGTAAGGTATTGAACAATAAAGTGGTGGCGGTAGAAGGGCAAACCATGCGCATTTATGGTTTAACCAGCGACCATAACAGCAATATGGATGTTATGAACAACACTGTATCTGTTGCATCTACTGTTTCTGGTTCGTCTAACGGAAGCAATACTGTTGCGTTACAAACATTAAGCTCACTCAATATTAATTATTACAACAACACGTTTATTAACTCCTCTACCAAAACCGGAGTGTATAATGTGGCCTGTTATGTCGATCATCAGTATGGTTCGGAAGGGGGTAATGTAAACATGAAGAACAACGTGTTTGCGAACATTGGCGGTGGCCCAGCCCTGCACTACCTGTACAATCCTTACCAGATTAAGAGCGATTACAACCTGATATATAGTACAGGTGCGGTACTGATTAAGCAAAGCCCTTCTTCTACCGATAAAAACTATGCAAACCTGGCAGCGTGGATTGCCGATTATGCAGTAGATATGCATTCTATTGTATACGAGCCAGGTATTGTAAGCAATAAAGATGTTCAGCCCGATGTAACCAACGAAAAATCGTGGGCTATGCAGGGGCGTGGTGTACAAATTGCCGGCAACAATGTGGATATTAACGGTAATGCCCGTTCTACAACCTTGCTGGATGGTGTGCCCGATTTAGGTGCGTATGAGTTTTTACCAACCGTAGCGCCACCTGCATTAACGGCTACCCCGGCTACACCTGCTGCCGGCACCACCCAAGTCTTTAACATGGGGTCCGATACGGTAATGAAAATTACCTGGGGTGCCTCTGTGCCTACTGCGGTTACTATGAAACGTTACTCCGGTGTGTTGCCTGATGGCTTGGCGGCTACTGAAAAGTCTATGTATTATTATGTAGATGCAGATGTTACCGGTGCGGGTACTTACCAGTATAATGTACAGCAATATTATATAGATCCCTGGTTGCGTAATGTAACACCCGAAAGCGTGGCGAAAGTGGGTAAAACGGATGCTACCGGTAAATGGGTAGTGAACGCTAACAGTAAAATAGATTCCTTACTGAATATTTTGTCGGATGTAAACCAGGATTTCCTGGATAAATTTACCGGCTTAACGGATGGCAAAGCTCCGGAAAAACCTGTAGTGATTACTACGCCAGACAGCACTACTGCGGGTACCCGTTTCTGGATACCTTATCCCAACACCCAAAGTTTCTGGTATGGCAACGGTCAGGTGCTGAAGCTGTACCTGGGCGCACAAAAGGCTACTACAGCTACCGTTACCATCAACGGTACCTCTTATAGTAAAACCTATACTATCCCTGCCGGTGGTGTAACGCTTACCAGCGAAATACCGAAGTCGGGCGAGTGGGATGCCAGGATATTAACCGAAGGTTTATCCAACAGGGCTATATTGGTAGAAAGTGCTGATCCTATTACCGTGAATGTAGATATACCTGCACAGGTAAGTTCTAATATTTTACCAACGGGTACCTACAGCAAAGAATACACTGCTTTAGGATATAACCAGATTTCCAGTTACAATTCAGGCATTGCTACCTCTTTTGTGGAAGTAGTGGCCGATAATGATAATACCGTGGTGCAGATTACGCCATCTGCTGCTACTGCTGGCGGACGTGTAGCGGGTGTACCATTCCAGGTTACCTTAAACAGAGGTGAAATTTACCAGGTGCAGGGGGCGTTTAAAACCTATCATGCCGATCAGTACAGTTATGAATGTTACGATTTAACTGGTACCAGGGTGGTGTCGGTACCTAACAGCAAAGGCGATTGTTTCCCTATAGCGGTGTTCTCGGGCAGCTCCAGTTCCAGTGTGCGTTGTGCAGATTACGAAACCGGTAGTGAATTGCCGCTGTATCAGCAGAATATGCCGGCAACTGCCTGGGGCAAACATTTCCTGTATGCACCAATGAACACATCGTTGGTGATAGGCGAAACCATGTATCATATTTACCGCATACAGGTAAAAGATCCTGCTACGGTGGTAAAAAGAAATGGTACGGTGTTGACTGGTTTGCAGAACAACAATTATTACCAGTTTCTTAGCAATGAAGCGGAAGCTATTGATGCCGATAAGCCGGTAATGGTGGCGCAGATACAAACCTGGTTGCTGGATTGTATGAATGATATTTCTATGGAGTCAGGCTCAAGAGAATCCTTGTTATACCTCACTCCATTAGGCAATGGTGTAAACAAGTCTACCTTGTTCCGCAAGTATGGCACAGGCCGTTATGGCTGGACGGGCCCACTGCCTGCTTATAACTACATTACGGTAGTATTGCCTAACGAAGGATTAACCTCGCTAAAAATTGATGGCAGCAACACGTTTGACAATGTAATTACGCATCCGGCTAATGCAGCTTATTCTGTTGTAACCAAAAGATGGGCTTCAAAAGATACCATCAGTCAAATTACCTGCGATACGTTGTTTACCGGAACGGCCTATATGCCAGGTTCTCCTACCAGCGCTTATAGTTATAATGTAGGCTACCAGGTGCCGAGGGTGAAATTGAAGAACGATGCTATTGTTAATCAATATAACACCTCCGACACAGCTAATGCATATGCCTGCGTAGGCACAGGCTTTAAACCGGTTATTGCATTGCCGGTAGCGGCCAGCGCTCTTGTGTGGAAGTTAAGCAGCGTAAGTGGGGTTACACCAGCTACGGATATTACAGTGAAAAATCCGGTAGCGATAGATACAGTAGAGATGGACTTTAAAGATTACTATGTATACCAGCTGAATCAGAATGTAGAGTTTAGCAGTGTAGGTACATATAGCATTCCTGTTACTGCTGCTTATGTAGAAGCTACAGGCTCATGTGAGCGCACAGTAGATGGGGCAGTACATGTGAAGGTAGTGGCTTCTCCGGTAGCCGACTTTGCTATCACTTACTCTGGTTGTGTGAATACCAATGCACAGTACAACGGTTCGGTAACCTCAGCAGAAAATGCTACGGCCTACAGCTGGACATGGAAGCTGGGCGATACTACTACCGCTTATACACAACAGGTAACTAAAATGTATACCAAGGGTGGCACTTACAATGTAGTGTTGCAGGTAGTTACCGCCGATGGTTGTGCTGCCGATACTACCAAAAAGATAATGGTGAACGCGGCGCCAATGGCTGATGTCATCAGTGATAGCGTGGGCACCTGTCCTGGAAGTAATGCCACTTTCCAAATTAAAGACCCGGTAACCAATGTAACGTATAACTGGTATAACACCAATGCCGGTGGCGCTGCTATCAGCACGGGAACCGATTATACAGCTACCAATGTTACGGTTAAACAATACTACTATATAGGCACTACGCTTAATGGCTGTAACTCCGATACCATGAAGCGTGTGGTAGCTTACATCATCCCTGCAGTTGCCGCCACAGTGGTGGAAGCTGATTCGGTTGGGGTGTATACAGTACGCTTTGCATGGCAGGCTGTAACGAATGCTACAGGATATGAGGTGTCTACTGATAATGGTCTCAGCTGGATTACCCCTTCGTCCGGAGCAACAGGTTTAACACATACTATTTCAGGGTTGAAACCATTGCAAACAGTAACACTGATAGTGCGTGCGCTGGGTGGCTGCGAAATAAAAGAATCCAACACGGCTACTGCTACCACACTGTCCGATAAAGTGTTTATCCCTAACAGCTTTACACCTAACGGAGATGGTAAAAACGATGTGCTGAAAGTGTATTCACAAAACATCAAAACCCTCAGGTTTATGGTATTTAACCAGTGGGGTGAAAAGGTGTTTGAAACCAGCGATGTGAGTATAGGATGGAATGGCGCTTACAATGGTAAGCCACAACCATCCGGTGTGTATATGTATGTAAGCCGGATGGAATTAACTACCGGTGAAGTGGTAGAGAAAAAAGGAACTATTAACCTGGTTAGATAAGGAGCGTGATTTATGATGGTGAGATGGATAAAACATATTATTACGGTTTGCACCCTACTTGGTACGATGAACGCAGCCGCCCAAAGCATTTCCAATAAAGGAAAGGAGTTTTGGGCCGGCTTCGGCCATCATGTGGATATGGAACCTGCTATTCCATTAACGGTGCCGGAAATGATATTGTATTTTAGTGCAGAGGAAAACGCTACCGTAACAGTAACTGTAGAGGGTACAGCTTACAAAAAAGTATATTCCATACCTGCGGGGGGCGTTATTGCCAGTGATTTAATGCCCCGTGGGTTAACAGGTAATCCTTCTTCCGATGTAGATACCCGTTTGTATTCTAAAGATGTTACCTATGGTGGCACTAATTCACAAGGTATTTTTACTAAAAAAGGCATACACATTACCAGTGATGTGCCCATTGTTGCCTATGCACATATTTATGAAGGTAGTTCTTCGGCAGCTACCATGTTGCTACCGGTAGAAGCCTGGGGCTATTCCTACACGGCGCTTACGGCCACACAAACGGCCTGGAAATTTACGAACGACCGTTTTTCGTGGATGTACATTGTGGCTTCTCAAAACGATACCAAAGTAAGGATCACCCCTTCTGTTAAACTGCGCAACGGCTCACCGGCCAATGTGCCCATAGATGTTACTTTACAAAAAGGAGATATATACCAGTTAATGGGCGGCTTTGCCGATTCGCTGCACATATTCGATCTCAACGGTACTACTGTATTATCCCTTGCTAACAGTTCGGGCACGTGTGTGCCTGCCGGTGTTTTTCTGGGCAGCAGTGGTTGCCATTTACAATGTGGTTCTTTTCCGGGCAACTGGCCTACCGAAGAAAACCTGATGCAGCAGGCATTTCCCGAGCATGCCTGGGGTAAAAGATATTTAACCGTGCCTACCAGCATTGACACGGCTCCCAAACAACATAACCCTAACCTGTTCCGGATAATGGTAAAAGACAGGAACACGGTGGTAAAAAGAAATGGTGTAACCCTTACGGGTATCACCACCCAGGGGTATTACGATTTCTGGAGCAGCACGGCCGATTATGTAGAAGCCAACCAGCCGGTGCAGGTGTTGCAGATGATGCCCTCGCAAGGATGTTGCGGTTACCAGGGTTCCGGCGATCCGGAAATGACTTATATCAGCCCCATTGAACAAGGTATTACCCGTGCAGGTTTTTACCGTAATGACAAAGTGTATATCGATTGGAACTTTCTGGCCCTTACCATTCCCACCAAGGGGCTGGAAACCTTAACTATAGATGGGACCCGGAATTTTACGCATACTTACCCGCATCCCAACCTGGCGGGTTATTCGGTAGTGGTGCACCGATGGCGTACTACTGCGCCGCCCCGCGCTCCTTCGCAATCTGTTGTAAAAAGCGATTCGGCTTTTACAGCGGTTACCTATGGCATAGGACAGGCCGAAAGCTATGCGTATAATGCAGGTACCTATGTCAACAACCTGAATGGTATTGCCTTTATTAAAAACGAATATAACACAGGCGACACTGCCAGTGTATTTACCTGTGCCAACACGCCGGTGCACTTATCGGTGCTGATGCGTTACAAGCCTGATAAGCTTACCTGGAAAATGAGCCAGCTGGCAGGCAAGGTAACGCCTGCTACCGACGTGGTAATAACAGCGCCCGTGGTAAAAGAAGAGGTGGTGGTAAAAGGGGTAACCTATTACCGGTACGAGTTGCCGGGGGCTTATACGTTTACGGTTGCCGGCACTTATATTGTTCCTTTATACAGCACACAGGCTACCGTGCCTAATTGTGATAACACAGAAAAGATACAGTACGAAATAGTGGTGAAGCCTGCTGTACAGGCCGCCTTTAGCATCGTGTATGATAACTGTAAGGCGTCAGAACTGATCACGTTTACTGGTGATACGCTTTTCAATAACGGGGGCAGGGTACAAAACTGGATCTGGAAGTTTACCGGTAATGCCGTAAATATCAATGCTACCGGCCAGCAGGTGCAGCAGTTGTTTAACGCAGGCGATTACCAGGCCCGTATGATAGGGGTGGATAGTAATGGCTGTAGTGTAGATACGGTAAAAGGCTTTCGCTTATCTACCAGGCCGCCTACACCTGCCTTCTCGGCGGTAGACGGCACCAACTGCGAAGGTGCTCTGGTGCGCTTTACGGAAAATGTGCAGGATGCCGGCGCTAAAAGCTGGTACTGGCAAATAGATGGCAAAGACACCTTGCTTACTGCCAATGGTTATAGGGTAGATAAAGTAACCGGTGGGTACGATACAATTACGGTAAAACACGTAGTAAAATACAGTGCTACCTGTGAAAGCGATACTGCTACAGGCCAGGTGATTATATATGCCAAACCTGCGGTAACGTTTACCACGCCATCGGGTTGTGTGCCCGGTGATGGCATGGTATATTTCACGGCAGCTTCTACGGTTGCCGATGGGCAGGGCGCTTCTGCTTATTACTGGAGTTTTGACGATACGCTGGCTACAGCGGCCAACCCCAATACGTCTTTATTACAAAGCCCTTCGCATAAATATGCATCGGGTGGTTCGTATAATGTAGAGCTGAAAGTAACCAGCCAGCAGGGATGTGTGAGCGATACAGTGGTGGCCTTGCAATTGTACCTGTACCCGGTAGTGGCCTACGATGCTTCTTCGGTAAATGTTTGCCAGGGGCCTACCCCGGTTTCTATTGCCACAGGCACGGTTACCAATAATGTTGCCGGAACAGGCTACTATAAAGGTATTGATATCAGTGCTCCCGGTATGCTTACGCCACTCACACAAGGCACTATCCGTGCATGGTTTATCTATACTACCACAGCAGGTTGTACAGATTCAGCTTATTCCGATATAGTGGTAAAGCCTTCCCCCCAGGCAATATTTGATGTTACCCCCCAGATATGTAAGGGAGATCAGGCATCTATTACAGATGCTTCCACCGTTTCGGCCGGCAGAATCAGAACCTGGAAATGGAGTTTTGGAGAAGGTTCTACTGCGCAATACACTACTAATGATCCGTTCGATTGGACTTATAATATCCCTGGCAGCTATACTATAAAGCTGGTAGTGGTAGCAGCCAGTGGTTGCACCGATTCGGTAACACATATCGTTGAAGTAGGGGCTAAGCCAACGCCCGGATTTACATTGCCAGCTGCTGTGTGTTTGCCAGGGGGCGAAGCGGTGTTTGCCAATACCACCAGCGTAGCAGCAGGCGCTGCTGTAAACTACGCCTGGTATTTTGGCGATGGTGCTACCGCCACAGATGTTACCGGCAGGCACGTGTATGCTGCTGCGGGTAGCTATACGGTAAAGCTGGTTGCTACTTCGGCAGGTATTTGTAAAGACAGTATCCAAAAAACAGTGGCCTCTTTTTATAATAAACCGGTAGCCAGTTTTACCATCAATCCTGTAAATATTTGCCAGAGCGAAACCGTACAATGGACCAATGCTACTACAGTTGCTGGCAGCACTATTCAAGCGTATGCCTGGGACTTTGGCGATGGGGGTAAAGACTCTGTTCGTATACCGGCTAAAAAATACACAAAAACAGGATTGTTTACTATTACGCTCAATGCCACCAGTAAAGAAGGCTGTGTAAGCGACCCGTTGCAAAAACAGGTACAGGTGTTTCTGCAACCGGTTATTGATGCCGGGCCCGATATAGCGGCACAGGAACAAACCACGGTGCAGCTGCAGGCTACTGCTAATTCCAATGGGCTACAATTTGCCTGGACGCCGGCAGCTATGGTAAGCAATGCTACTATACTAAGGCCATCGGTATACCTGACAGATGATGTGGTGCTTACCTTAACTGCTACAGGTGATAATAACTGTACGGCCAGCGACCAGGTGAAAATACTGGTACAACGTCCGCTGGTAATACCCAATATATTCACCCCTAACGGGGACGGCATCAACGATACCTGGATCGTGAAAAATCTCGATCTGTATCCACATGCTTCTTTACAAATATTCAGCAGGTACGGACAAAAAGTGTTTGAAGCCAGCGGTTTAATAAAGCCGTGGGATGGCTTCAGCAATGGAGCGCCGGTACAAGCAGGTGTGTATTATTATGTTATTCGTTTACATAATGGCGACGGTCCGTTAAGCGGCTCGGTAACCATTATCCGGTAAAGTATAAAAGGGGTGTAAAAGAAAAGTGATAAAAGTTGCTGTAACAGCAATATGGTTAACCTGGGCTGCCGGTGTGTTTACGGCAGCTGCACAAGACCTTTCCAATAAGGGAAAAGAGTTTTGGGTAGGGTATGGTCATCATCAGCAGATGGAAACGGGGGGTAACAATTCACAGAACATGGAATTGTATTTCAGTGCCGATGAAAAGCCGGCGCACGTAACGGTTACGGTGTATGGCACTACGTATAAAGAAGAATATGATGTGCCTGCACATAGTGTGGTAACCAGTAAAATAATACCTAAAGGATTACCGGAATATATGTTTGACTGCCGTTTATATAGCAGGCCCGTAAGTTATGGGGGAACAGGTTCGGAAGGCGTGTTCACCAGCAAGGGCATACATATTGAAAGTACCGAGCCTGTGGTGGCCTATGCCAGCATATACAGTAGCTCGGGTACTGCCACGGCCATGTTGCTGCCGGTAGCCACGTGGGGGTATAGCTATGTAACATCGGGTGCCAGGCAGGTGTATAGCTCCGGCTCGGGAAACGATTGTTATTCATGGGTATACGTAATAGCCAAAGAAGATAAAACCCGCATACGCATAGTGCCTGCGGCTGCCACACGCAATGGCAAAGAACAGGGCATGAGCTATGATGTGGATTTGCAAAAGGGAGAAGTTTTTCAGTTATTGGGTGCGGCTACCACAGTCAAAGAAGGTAATGATTTAACGGGCACCGTTGTTACTTCGGTTGCTAATAAGGAAGGCCATTGTTTTCCGGTGGCTGTGTTTTCGGGTAGCAGTAACACCGAAATCGCCTGCCTGAGTGCTGGTTCGGCTTCGGGTGATAATATGATACAGCAGGTGTTTCCGCATTATGCCTGGGGCACAAGATACCTCACGGCTCCTACCAGTGTGGATGATAATGCTGCTGTAAAAAATGCCAATGTGTTCAGGATCATTGTAAAAGACCCGGCCACCATTGTAAAGAAAAATGGTATGCGGCTATATGGCTTAAACGGTTCTTATTATGAGTATCAAAGTAGCGAAGCGGATTATATAGAAGCAGATGCACCGGTGATGGTGGCGCAATATATTCCTTCACAAGGCACCTGCGATTATGTGGGAAAAGGTGATCCGGAAATGATCTATCTCAGTCCTATAGATCAGGCGGTGAAGAACATCAGTTTCCTGAGCAGCAATAAGGGTAGTGTAGAAACAGATTATCTCACGCTGATTATCCCGGACAGTGGCCTGGCATCGTTAAAAATTAACGGAGCATTGCGTGCTTACACCACCACTTATGCACATCCACGTTTGGCGGGCTATACCGTGGTGGTAAGAAAATGGCGGGCAGTTAACGGGCAATATACAGTAGAAAGTGATGCTGCTTTTACGGCTATCACTTATGGATTGGGTAATTACGATTCGTATGGATTCAATGCCGGCACCAACATCCGCAATGTAAGCGGCATGCCTGTTATTAAAAACAGCAGCAGTGTGCAAGCGGCAGATGCCTATACCTGCGTGCAAACGCCGGTGCAATTAGGCGTGTACCTGCGTTATCAGCCACAGAAAATACAATGGCTGCTGAGGCAGCTGGCGGGGATGGTAACGCCGGCACAGGATGTTACAGATAACGCGCCGGTAGCTTCCGGTACTATGGTGTTGAATGGTGTTACCTACTACAAATACGTGTTGCCGCAAACCTATACATTCACTACAGCAGGCATGCTATCCATTCCCGTTTTGGCTACGCATCCGAGTGTAGAAACCTGTAATAATACCGAGCAGATCGCTTATGCCGTAGAAGTAAGAAACGCGTTGAAGGCCGGTTTTACCATTGCTTATGTCAACTGTGAGCAGTTACAGGAGGTGTCTTTTACAGCAGACTCTTTGTTTACAGATAGCACCGTAGTCGCCCGCTGGAACTGGAACATAGCGGGGCAGGAAAATATACAGGCAACAGGCCGCCAGCTACAACAGCAATTGCAGTCGGGCACTTACCAGGTACAACTCACTGCGGTGTCAGATGCGGGATGCCGTGCAGATACCCTACAGGAAATAGTGTTAACAGGAAAGCCGGCGAAGCCGGTATTTGCCATACAGGCAGCTACTCCCTGTCCGGAAACAGAGGTAGATTTTACCATTACTTCCGTGCAACAGGATATAGTGCAATGGGACTGGACTTTCTCAGATGGCGCTACTGAGCAGGTGCCAGCCCCGGTAAAGCAATTTACTTACGCTGGTAAATACACTATTCAGTTAACGGTTACCAATGCGCAGGCTTGTAGTGCGGTTTCAGATATGCAGGAGCTTATGGTGTATCCCTTTCCTGTAATGGATGCAGGTACCTCACAAATAGTACCGGAAGGCGCCTGGATTCGGATGAATGCTACCGCGGCCGATTCTGCCGCTATGCAATTCAGGTGGACGCCGGCAGCCGGGCTGTCTGATGCACGTTTATTAACACCTTTCCTGCAGGTAAAGGGCGATCAGTTGTATACGCTTACTGTTACCGATGCGCATGGTTGTGCGGCTTCCGATTCGGTACGTATTACTATGTTAAAAGCCGTTAATGTGCCCGGGGCTTTTTCGCCTAATGGCGATGGCATTAACGATGTGTGGGATATTCCCAACCTGGCCTATTATGCCGGAGCTACGGTAGATGTGTATAACCGCTATGGGCAGGCTGTGTATCATTCCAGTGGTTACAGCACAGCCTGGGATGGCACTATGGGCGGTAAGCCGCTGATGGCCGGTGTGTATTATTATATTATTCAATTAAAAAACGGGTATAGCCAGTTGCAGGGATCGGTGTGTATACTGCGCTAGCCACCATTTATATATTTAAATATTGATCACCAAAAACTAACTAATACAGCATGAACATGAAACGCATACTAACAAAAACCTCGTTGGCGCTGCTCACCTGCGTTGGGTCTATGAATGCTTTGCAGGCACAGGACCCGCATTACACGCAATACTACATTTATCCTTCGTGGTTAAATCCTGCTCTTACAGGTGTTTTTGACGGCGATGTTCGTGTGTCGGGCATTTACCGCAGCCAGTGGGGTAATGTATCGGCCCCTTATAAAACCCCCGGTATATCGGCCGATTTCAATACAGCCAAACATGCTGCTTTTGGTGTAAGCGCCTTACAGCAAAAAGCGGGTGATGGCGGCTATAGCTACACCACTGCTTATGGAAGCTTTGCCTATTCGGGTGTTCGGTTTGGGAAAGAAGGCTATCATCACCTGAACCTGGGACTGCAGGCGGGGTTAATTCAAAAGAAATTTGATCCTACCAAGGCCAGCTTTGGTAGCCAGTATAATCCTGTTACCGGCGATTTTGATCCGGGCATGGCAGGCGAAACGTTTTCACGTACTTCTTCGGCCAGCTTTGATGCCGGTGCGGGTGTGCTGTATTTTGACGGAACGCCTGGTAAAAAAATGAACCTGTTTGCCGGCTTTTCGGTTTCACATCTCACGCGTCCTGCCGATAAGTTTATGGCAGATGGCGAAAACGCCAAACTGGCCATGCGGTATACTTTTCACGCAGGTATGCGTATTATGCTCAATGAGCGGTTAAGCCTTACCCCTAACGTATTGTATATGCGGCAGGCAGGCGCGCAGGAAAAAATGATCGGGGCCTATATGCAATGCAGGGCTATTGAAACCACCGATGTAATGGTAGGCGCTAACTATCGTTTAGGAGATGCACTGTCGCCTTTTGTGGGCTTTAATTACAGAGATTGGGTGTTGGGCGCCAGCTACGATATCAATACCTCCGACCTGGGTAAAATAGCCAGGGGCTCCAGCAGCTTTGAGGTATCGTTGTCTACTGTTATACGCCGTAAAGTAAAAACAGAAGAGGTTGAATTTATTTGTCCACGTCTTTAATTGCTTACCCCCACATTCAAATCTGCCAGAACATGATGAAGAAAATATATGTTAGCGTTGCGTTTTTATTAAGCGGATATACGCTGTATGCACAGTTTGGAGATAACTATCTGAAAGCTGCTGATAATTATTATACCAATGGCGATTACTCTTCAGCCAGCAACTATTACGAAAAATACCTCACTGCCGGCAATAGCAAGGAAAGCGGCCATTACGATCCTTACAATGCCGAAGCTTTGGCCCGTAAAACCAGTAATGCCAAAAGCGCCGGACATTTGCAGGCGGTGTATAAGCTGGCCGAAAGCTACCGGCAGCTGACCCATTATGCGAAGGCTGCACCCTACTATAAAGAAGTGGTAGAAACCGATAAACAGGCTTTTCCACTGGCCCGCTTTTATTATGCATCCGTATTAAAAAAGCTGGAACAATATAAAGAAGCAGAAACCACACTGCAATCCTTTTTACAGGAGTATACTGCAGACGATGCCTACGCACGCACGGCTAAGCAAGAGCTGCAAAGTCTTCGTTTTATACAGGAGCAATTGCAAAAAGCCGATGTAAAGCTGTATACGGTGTCTAAAGCAGCTATCAATAGCGAAGGGGCTACCTATGCCCCTGTATGGCTGGATAATAATACCGTGTTATTCACTTCTACCCGTGCCGATAATGCGGCTGCCAAAAATACTGTCCATATCAACCGTATTTATGAAACAGCCTTGCCAGCCGGCGCGGTTACCAAAACCAATTTGCCCCAGGTTGAGGGGGGGCATCAGGGTGTGGTAAGCGTAAGTGCCGATGGTAATCGCATGTTTATCACCCGCTGGACAGTGAAAGCAGGTAAAAAAACAGCAGGTATTTACCGCAGCGAACGCAGCGCTACCGGCTGGAGTGCGCCCGAACTGCTGGAGCCTTCTGTAAATGCACCCGGCGCTAACAATCAACAACCTTTTGTAAGTGCCGACGGTGCCTGGTTATGGTTTGCCAGCGATAGAACCGGTGGTGCAGGCGGTTACGATTTGTGGTATGTGCCGCTGGATGGTAGCGGCCATGCAGGCGCTGCTCAAAACGCGGGAAGTGTTATTAACACCGCGGCAGATGAACAGGCTCCGTATTATCATGCCCCTTCTGCAACCTTGGTGTTTACCAGTAACGGACGCGTAGGCATGGGCGGTTACGATTTATACAGCAGCAAAGGAACACCAGGCCAATGGAGCGAGCCTAAGAACATGGGCTACCCTGTTAACTCGGTAAAAGACGATATGTATTTTGTAAGTAAAAGCCATAATAAAAACCTGTTATCCGATGTGTTTGTAAGCAGTGATCGTTCCAGCGCCTGTTGCCTGGAAGTGCTGGCTTTGCAAAAACAACAGCCTGCTAAACAAGTAGCTGGCCAGGTAGTAGATTGCAGCAACGGCAGTCCGCTGGCAGGCGCTAGAGTAGTTGTGCTGGATACCGTGAGTGGTAAAATGGTATATAGCCAGGCGGCAGATGCACAAGGTCGTTATAGCTTTACCATCCCTGCATTTGTTCCATTGAAAGTAACTGCTAATGCCGCTCAATATAAACCAGGCCAGCTGTCTGTAGCTGCTCCGGCTGATGAAGAAGCATTGAGTCTAAACAATCCGGCTTTATGCCTGCAACACGAGCCGTTACCGGAAGTAGGCGAGGTAGAGGTGATGCACTATATGTATTTTGAGCTGAATAGCGCGGCTATTCTCGATTCGTCCAAACCAACGCTGGACGAACTGGCTAAAACCTTACTGGATAATCCCGCTGTTACCATCGAAATCAGTGGCCATACCGATAACGTAGGCACCAAGGCCTATAACCAAAAATTGTCGCAGGAGCGTGCGGATAATGTAGTGGCTTACCTGGAAAGCAAAGGAGTGGCAGCTGCACGCTTAAAAGCAGTAGGCTATGGCGACACCATGCCTGTGGCGGAGAATACAAAAGCAGATGGCTCAGATAATCCGGAAGGCCGTCAGCAAAACCGTAGAATTGAATTTAAAATATTGAGTAAATAATGCGTAGGAACCTTTTTTAAAACAATCCTGCATCCAGGGACCTGCGACGGTTTATAGTTATAAACTGTTTAGCAGGTGTTGCTGGTTATAAGGTTTGTTACCTCCAAAGCTGCCCCATACGGGTAGCTTTTTTTATGGGAGTGAACTACTTTAAGTATAATGAATAATTAAATCTATATCAATTGTTCATAAGCCTACCCTATTTATGTAATAAAGTATTTAACTTAGAAAATAGTAAGCCGATGTCCTGTAAGCCATATATCTAACCCTGTAATAGCATCGGTTTGCTTATGAAAATATCTGCTGCCCTGGAGTTTCAACCCTCCAAATGTGTAATCACACAACTGCACTTTATCGTTTTCACGGTATTGCATCCCGGCAATATCCATCAGCAAAGGAGGGAAGAGCTGCGCTTGTTTATACAGGAAGCTGCGGGTTATTTCACTACCCGGCTGCGTATGCACGAGCAGCGGCTACCGGCGGCAGAGTTTGCTATAGTAGTAAACCGGCATCGGAAAGGGCTGCATGACATGATTGACCGGTTGAATAGCTACCGGCGGTTTATGAAAAACAATAAGGCTTGTGTGGTATTTTACGAGCAATGAACACAATGGTTAAAAGAGGTGAGTGATGATGTGGAGCGATATTGGAGTAAAGAATGTGAGGTGGATTATATTATGACGCATGTGCAGCTGGGCGAGATAAAGCCGGTGTTGCGCAAGCGTTGGAATGAAATAAGGTTGTGCCTGATGGATGCCAATATATGCCAGCAATTGGTGTTGTTGCTGAAAGAGCCGGTGATGAACCTGCTGTATAATGATAGCAGGAAAAGGCCGGGTAAAAGTGAAATGTTATATGTACTGGACCTGATGGATGCTATAGAAGGGCTGGCGCGCTCAGGCCAGATGGACACGGAAGAAGTGGCCTGGTTGCTGGTGGCGCGTAATTTTAATAGCAGGCCTTTTGTTGACTATTATATCCGGTTGCTGGAAAAGGAGCTGAACGGTAAAGAGTTGGATGAAGAGAAATTATCCCTGCTGGTAAGCATGCAACGTCAAACAGCTTACCTGGGTTTGTTTGCGCAGCCTGGTTTGGTGCCGGCAGCGCTGCCGGTAAAAGATGTGGTGAATGCCTGATTACAGTTGCGTGTGCTGGAATGCAATGCCCGGCTGGCGGAGAGTAAAAGCGAACGCTGGCACTTTGCGGTAAGTGCCGCGGTGCTTACCATGCTATTTCATGTGATGCTGGGCACCGGCTTTATAAAGGGCACCTTCCGGCAGGCGTTGCTGAATATATCCCGGTGGTGCCGGCTTATTAAAACAGAAGCGCCTGGTTTCGACTACCTGGAGAAGGAGTTCTATAACAAAAAGCATACAGCCAAAAGAGAGCTGCTGTTGTGGCTGGATAGGTGGGGCCAGTTCCTGGATAAGATGTAACATTGGCTGGCGCCTACATAGCCCCTACACACAGGGCTTGTTTTTTATACACAGTAATGAGCTGTTACTCATATGCTTAGGAAGCTTGCTCCGCTTCCGGAAAGTATCACAATCATAAATATGTGAAAAATATTTCCTTACCTGGTAAGGGTTTGCGCCAATGTAGGGGCAGTGTAGGTTTTGTAGGTGTACACATTTCTTTGTCTCTTTACATTGCAATCGGGCATAGGTGCAGAACGGCCGTTCGGCCGCGGGTCACTTACTCTTGTTTCACCGGTTACTGCGCAGGAAGCAAGGTATGTGTACCGCGGTTTGCCACCGCCCTTTCATTCCGGTTTTTAGCACTTACATACCCTCTGTATCGTACTCCGCTTACCGTGGGGAGTACTGTACGGAGGAGGAGAGCGTACTCCGCTTATGGTGGGGAGTACGCTCCCACACATGGGATAGTACTTACATGGGGTTTGTAACAGTGTCCCCACGGTAAGGGGAGTACAAGCACACGCGTGTGCACAGTGTGCGCGCCCCTTTGTAAGTACAGTACCATGGTGGTGAACACACTCCGCTTATGGTGGGGAGTACGCTCCCATACGTGGGATAGTACTTACATGGGGTTTGTAACAGTGTCCCCACGGTAAGGGGAGTACAAGCACACACGTGTGCACAGTGTGCGCACCCTCTTGTAAGTACAGTACCATGGTGGCGAACACACTCCGCTTATGGCGGGGAGTACGCTCCCGCACGTGGGAAAGTTGTGCGCACGATAAGTAGACAACAATACAACGGGTGTGTAAGTGCCCTGCCGGACTCATTTATTACTTCACAACACATTGTAAACTAAAAGAAATGGCAAAAAAATATAATCATTTCATTCCGCGCAACGATGCGGAAAGGGGCAGATGGTCGTACAATTTTGGCGAAAAAGTGCCTGTGTATGCAGATGTATTAAACCTGCCGGCTGAGCTGGTAACGTTGGTAGCTACCCTTACCGGCAGCGTTACGGATAAAACCAATAAGGTAACCATTAAGTACCAGGAATACCAGGAAGCCTTATCGGCCAAAAATGGCCTGGATGGCAATGAATTGTCCGAATTGGTACGCATTGCAGGAATCATTAAGCGCAGCACCGGCTATACCGATAACATCGGACGCGATCTGGGTATTGTAGGTACCAGCACCAACATTGATACTAACTATGTAAAGCCGGTGCTAAAAGCCGAAACCTTTCCGGGCTTTGTTGCTATCACTTTTAATAAAGCGCAACAACTAGGCGTATGCCTGTATGCCCGTATCAAGGGCACGGTAGGCTGGGAATTACTGGGCCGGCCCCGCGTGTCGCCTTTTAAAGACCGTCGCGAGCTTGGCACAGACGGCATTGCCGAAACCCGCGAGTATATGGGTGTGTGCTGGAACGGCGAGGAAGAGTTTGGGCAGCAAAGCGATATTGTATTCACCTTATTTGGAGGATAGTATATGGAAATTAAAATACACCGAACCTACCATAAACAGGGCACCAATGGCAGGTTAGAAATAGATGGTAAACCATTTTGCTTTACCATTGAACTGCCCTGGAAAGAAAATGAATCACAGATATCCTGCATACCGGAAGGTACTTATCCTTTGGCTAAGCGCTTTAAAGTAGAACGGGGACATCATTTGCTGGTGCAAGAGGTAAAGGGCCGCAGCCTGATATTAATTCATCCGGCTAACAATGCCCTCAATGAGCTTCGCGGGTGTATCGCTCCCGTAAGCACACTTACCGGAGCAGGCCGTGGCGAAAGTTCGCGGGCTGTGTTTCTACCGCTGGTGAAGTTGGTAAACGCAGCGCTGGACAAAGAGGAAGCCGTAACACTGGTGATTGTAAAAAGTGAATAACCATTTAAAAGGGATGTTATGTCAAAACCATTAACCGTTTCACAACGCATCAAAGCGCCCACACCACCCTTTTTTAAAAAGCTGCGTACTATAGGCCTGCTATTAGCAGCAGTGAGCAGTGTGCTGGCGGCAGCGCCCATAGCCCTGCCAGCCATCGCGGTAAAAGTGGCCGGTTACCTGGCACTAACCGGAAGCGTGATCACTGCTGTAAGCCAGACAGCAGTGAGTGATGAATTTCTCAGGTCGTTGCTGGGCGATGAACAGCAATAATTATTGGGATGGCAACTCCATAGCAGGCATGGCCGGGGGCACGCTTTGTACACTGGCGGTAACGGTGCCGGCCACAGAGCTGTTCAAAACTATTGTGCTGGCGGCAGTGGGGGCGGTGGTAAGCTTTGGAGTTTCTTTTTTATTAAAAACCATTGTATCTCAATCTAAAAAAGGAGGAAAATAACAGAACAGAAGCTGCTGTAACAGGCAGCTTCTGTTTTTTGATGCCATAGGTAGTATATTGTGCGCAAACTTCACTGAAATGAGAATGAAACACCTTTTTGTAGAAGGGGTGAATAGCTTGCTTGTTTTCTTCTTTACTATTATCTGCATGTATAAAATGATGAATGTACGCGCCATGCGTCACGACATGTTGAACCAACCTCTGCCCTTATGGCTGTCTAAAGTACTAATCTGGATAATATTGTTATATGAAATAGTGTTGGTGGTATTGCTATTGAAAAGAAGTACCCGTAAGCTAGGTATGTATGTTGCGTTGTTTTTATTTGTGGTTTATACTATTTATACCCTGCTGATAATTAATAATTTTTTCGCTTACGTTCCCTGTTCGTGCGGCGGGGTGGTTCGGTTTTTAAGCTGGAGCCAGAATTTATGGTTGAACCTGTGTTTTTTATTGCTTATTGTTATAGCTATCGTGTTTAGTAGTAACAAGCGGGAAAAGGCAATTGGGTAAGATGGTAGCATCTGTATAAAATATTACAGAAATAAGCAGGGAAATACCTAGTTTTAAGATATAACCATTTCCATTTTTTCTTGTCTATAAAGCTTTATCGTATGAAAAAGTTCTCTTTATCATTCTTGGCTTTAGTGTTTGGTGTAGGCATTAGTTTTGCTTTGAAAAAAATACATAGCCCTTGTGAGGATCAGCCGCAGTTTGTTTACATTAGCGGGCAGGGATTTGTATATGCAGGAGAGTCCTGGGTTTGTACAGAGCAACCCCGACCCGACCCATGTACATATGTTGTATCAGCTTCTTCTCCCGACGGATATAGTGTTTGTGTGTTTGGCGTTTATTTAGGATCGAATTAATTAGCGTGGGTTTTGCGGTAAATTTAAGCCTGGTGGTAAAGGCAAGGTATATAGATTGCTGTTAGGGGATAACAGATATGTTATGCCATGGAGGTGCCTGCGTGGCGAAATCGCATATCCTTCGAGATTAAGCCTTCTGAGGTCGGTAAACCGGGCTCCGCGCATCACCATTTCCTTTCTTCTTTCCTGCAATACTATTTGTAGGGCTTCCGAATAATTACCAGGATTATAGGGTGTGAAAGTGTTTTTTTTATACCGGGTAGTTAATAGTTGATTTAACCAGTTGATGCCTTCTGTTGTATTGCCTGTTCTTACCAGGCATTCGCTTTTTACCAGGTACATTTCGTCTACCGCAAAACCTGTGTATAAAGTAGCAGCTGTGCCATCATAAAAGTTTTTTCTACGGTACAACTTATTGTCTGTAGTGGTGAAGAACAAGGTTTTTCTTACATCATTATTTGGGATGTAGGAGTTGTATAGCAAGGTGTCTATATAAGCCTGCCCTATCACAGGCAAAATAGATTGAAAGTAATTGGAGGGTATTTTGGATGTATACAGGTTTTCTGCATTATATACCGTAAAAGGTGAAGAGGAAGTAGCGCTGATGGTGTTGTAGTCAATTAACCTGTTATATAGTAATAAACTGCTATCTGCATAGCGCAGAGCATTGTGATAATTTCTCATAGAAAGGTATACCCGAGAAAGTGCCGCAAATACTGCGGCTTTGCAAGGCCGGTTGCGCGAGGTGTCGGGTGTGGGTTGTTTGATAAGGGTGGCCGCTTCCTGTAAATCCTGTATAATTCTATCGTAGTTAGCTTGTACGCTGGGGCGATATATGGGTTCATTAGCAGATGCGGTTAAGCGTAAGGGGATGCCCATTTGATTAACCATGGTAGTACTGTCAAAAGGCGGGGCAAATAATTGTGCCAGGTTGTAAAAGGCCATGCTGCGTTTAAACAAAGCGGTAGCTTTTAGGTTTTGCCATTCATACTGCCTGTCAGCTTCGAAGTATTTGTTGTATCCTTCCAGTGCTACATTACAATGCAGCACCTGGTAATAAGGGCTGTTCCAGTCGGTAATGCTGGTATTGCCCTGGTAAATGTCCTTTGCCCATAAGTAGGTGTTTTGTTGTATGGTGAGTATGTTGTCAAAGTAGGCATCCGTAAAAAAATAATCATCGGCCGATGCTTCTATCGAAGCCGGTGTTTGGTCCATTACATTTTCATTGTCCAGCAGGGCATAAAAATCGCCAAGGGTAACAGGCTCTGTTGTTTGGGAAGAGGGAGATTCGTTTAATAAGCTTTTGCTACAGCAAGTGAATAGCAGTAACATACTAATGGTGATCAATGCTTTCATATATTGGGTTTATAAATGAAGGGTGATGTTAAAGGTGAATGTTTTGGCGGGTGGGCTAATTCTTTGCAGGCCATTGGGTATATAGTCCGGGTCAATGCCTTGTGTATTGGCTTTCCAGATAATCCCCAGGTTGTTGCATAAAAGGGATAGCGTACATGTAGGGAGTTGATAACTCATCTTAATATTCTCGCACCGGATATGATCCGCTTTTTCTACCAATGTATTAGAGTAAGTGTAGATAACATCTCTGTTGATATCAATAGGATATTTAAATGTGGGTATCATGGTGTTTTGTTCATCGCCTGCTTTTTTCCAGCGATTATCAAAATCAGGATGTCCCATATTGCTGCCCGTGCTGGTAGTATAATATGTAATACTGGGGCGTCGGAAGTAATAACCTGCTTTCAATGATAATAGAATGCTTACAGATAGCTTTTGAAAAGTAAGTGTATTGATGAAAGATCCCCATATGGTAGGCCTGCTGGGGCCATAATACTTTACATTATTGATGTTCGTGGAAGACAGTAAAGCAATATAATTGTTAGAAGGCGTTCCATTCAAAAGGATAACAGGATTGCCGGTTTCGTCAAGTCCTTTGTAGTGAAGTGCATAAATAGAGTATAATGGGGTGCCAGGTGGGGCATTTAAAGCTGTATTTCCCAGAAATTCATTAATAGCAGGGTTATTGTATTTATTCTTACTTACCCTATCCACATTCCAACTCAACAATAGTGATGTATTCCAGCGAAATGATTTCCGCAGCACTGGTGTATAATGAATAGCAATGTCTACGCCTTTTGATTGCATAGAACCGAAGTTGCCTACGTAAGAAGTTAATCCAAGTGTAGGATCTACATTGCCTTCGCTTATCAGGTCATCGGCTTTTTTCCAGTAAGCGTCAATGCTGCCATTTAGCCGGTTTTGTATGGTAAAGTCAATGCCCAAGTTAAATGTGCTTACTTTTTCCCAGCGCAGATTTTCGTTCTGAGGGCTGGTAATGCGGCCGATTCTGTTTTTAAAGCGGTTGGTGGCGCTGGAATAAGTGGCTGATGCCAGGGCCGAAACGTTATTATCTACATTGCCTGATTTGCCATAACTGATGCGCAGTTTGAGTTCTTTGATGGCAGGGGTTTTAAAAAAAGGTTCCTGGTCTATACGCCAGGCGCCACCTGTTGACCATAGCGGAACGCCTTTGTTGTTGGTGTTTGCGCCTACCAGGTTGGTGGCGTCGCGTCTTATACTGGCGCTAATGCTATAGCGGTTGCTGAAAGTAAGGATGTGGTTGGTGTAATACGAAATAAAATTATTGCGATACCGCACCTCTGAATAAACATAAGGTATTTTGCTACTCAGGGTTTTGCCTAATAGGGGATAAGAGGTGTAGTAGTCGGGTTGTTCTGCCATGCTATTGGTATGGTAGTTATAGGTACGTTGGGTGGTAAATACGTTTGTTTGAGTGTAGATGTCTGCACCCGCCATGCTGATGATGTTCAGGTTAGGCAGCAGGTGTTTTTTATAGTTCAATAACAGCCGGCCATTATGGGCGGTAATGGGGTTGGTGGTTTTGTCGGCTATATCTCCATACGGGATGGGACGGTATACAGTACTGGCAGCATAGTTAATTTGTGAATATTGATTTACCAGCGTGGTTACATAGCTGCTTTGTTTGTTTTTCCAATCCAGGTAAGTATCGGCAGCGCCCGTGTATTGATATAGCAAGTTTATATGCAAGGCTTTCCACTGGTAGGAAATAGACAGGTTAAAGCGCAGATGGGTGCTGTTGGTTTGTACGTTGTTCAGTCGCAGGTCTTGCAGGGGCTTGTTGCTCCAGGGTAATAACAAGCCTTTGCCCACTGTGTCCATAAAGCTTTGCCGGTAAGGGGTGGTAAGCGCGAGCGGATTGCCGTTGGCATCTGCCAGCCGGAAGTAGGGGCGTAATCCGGGCGCTCCTTCATTAATGGCAGATACTGCCCCCCTGGTAATAAACAGATTGGCGGCCAGTACCAGGCGTTTTTGCAGCAGGTAATGCGTGTGTTTACAGGTAAGGGTGAATTGCCGGCTACCGTTGCGGGTAAGGTTGTCCTGTTGCTTTTCCAGGCCCATGGCATAATAGTGTTTAAAGTAGTCATCCCCGCCCTGGGCGCTGATAAACAACTGCTGGTTAAAACCTGTTTGTGTATAGTAACGGGCAATATCGTTACGAATATCGTTGTGGGCCATGCTATCCAGTTGCTGGTTCAGCTGAGCAGTGCTGATAAGGTGGTCTTGTTCCTTTTTGAGTAACTCTACCGCAGGGGGCAGGTAGGTGGTAGAGGTGGGCGAAACATCGTAGAAATTGTTTTTATATAATAGCTGCTCCATTTCTATATACGATCGTGCCGATAGGGTTGGGGTATAATACACATCAGGTTTAGTAATAAGGGTGGTGTTGCTTACCACCTTGAGTGCATTTTTTCCAACGCTGGCATTGCGGGTAGTAATGGTAATAACGCCGTTGCTGCTAAACGCGCCCCAGATGCTGGTAGCGGTGGCGTCTTTTAAAAAGGTGATGCTTTCTATATCATTGGGGTTAATGTCGCTAAGGTTTCCCTGGAATGGAAAGTTGTCTACTATCAGCAAAGGCAGCGGGTTGCTGTTAATGGTGCTGCGGCCGCGTAGCGAGTAAGCGCCTTCATTGGCAATAGAACCCAAGGGTATGTTTTTGGTAATGCTGATGGCATTGGTAAGGCTGCTGATGCGGTCTAAAAAATTGCCCGGAAAATTATTGCGCTCTAAGGCTTCGGCAGTGAGCACATTATAGGCGCCGGTGGCCAGTTCGGCAGGCAGTTTTTGAATGCCGCTTTGAATGGCTACGGCGGGAAGTTGTTCCGTAGCGGGTTGCAATACTGTTTCCCGGGTGGTGGCAGGATAAATAATAGCAGTGGCATAGCCGGTATAGGATATGGTGGCTGTGTTGGTGGGGTGGGTAGTGGTTATTTCATACATACCTTCTTCGGAGGTAGTACTCACCTTATGCTCGTTGAGTAAGGTAACCACTGCTCCATATAAAGGCTCGCCTTCCTTATTCATTACTTTACCAGAAAAGGTATAGGTTTTGGGTACATGGTTACTGGTGTCGGCCCGGGGGGCAGGCTGTATAATAATCAGCTGGTCGTGCACAATACATTGCAAATGAAGCTTGCTGCTCCATATCTTTAATAAATCTGCCAGCTTTATCTGTGGGTAATGTATATAGCCTGTGGTATAAGCAGCCAGCGCTGTTTTACTAAACGAAATGTTGAGATTGTATTTTTTATTCAGCTGGTTAAAAGCGTCGGTGAGTTGGCAGTTATTAAACCAGGCGTTCACTACCGGGTTGACTTTCTGGGCCAGCAATGGGAAGGGATGCAAGTTTACGATAGTCAATATTAACAGCAGGTATAGTAAGGTAAATGGCTTCATAATAGTGATCGGGTTAAAAAAACGATACTTTCTTTTCTTCCAGGATGTAGCTACAGGTAGTTAGTTCGCAGATTCGCGATAGTACTTCATGCAACGATTCGGTGCCCTGGAATTTAGTGGTGACAACGGTATGCGGAATGCGGGCTTTTTTAAACTGAAATTGTATACCATACCTTTTGGACAGCTTGTTTGCAATGCTATCCATCCGTTCGTCTGTAAACTGCAGGTCGCGCTTCATCCAGTTTTGCTGAATAGGGTCGAACGGTAATTTTTCAATGCTATTGTTGAATGCTATACGCAACTGTTCTCCCTCTTTTACCTGTATTTGCTTCTGCTGGGGCATACTTATTTGAACTGTTCCGGTAGCTACATTAATAATGTATTTATACCCCTGTGCAGTAGTGTTGAGGTTAAACGACGTACCCAGTACTTTGGTTTCGATATTGCCAGTGCTTTTAATCACAAAAGGATAGGCGGGGTTGTGTGAAATATCAAAAAAAGCGGTGCCGGTTAGGGTGGCTTCCCTTTTGTTCTGGTAATTGTGTTGTAAGGCTGATCCTGCCCGCAATATAATTTTAGTGCCATCGGCAAAAGTGTTGTACGTGTCGTAAGGCCAGGTTTCCATGCGGGGCTTATGGCACAGGTATACCACCAGGGCAGTGATAGCCAGCAAGGCTGGCAGGCCGGCTCTGAACATAAAATACCGGCCCCGGTTAAATTGCTGTAATGTTTTGTCGAATTGTTGTTGAGCGGCTATGTTTTCCTGCCGGCTAATGGCGTCCAGCTTTTGCTGGTTGGCAGGGTTAGATAAAAACTCCTCGTGCCGGTCAGGGCCGTCCATTGCATAAATAAGGTCTAAAAATTCTGAAGCCTCGCTTTGTGTCATTTTGTTCTCAATAAACAGCGAAGCCAGGTAGGTTAAGCGTTCCCGTTTTTCTTTCATGGGCATTTATTATAAATAAATAGAAAGCAGTTGCTGGTTAGGGCAACAGCAATACCGAACGGGAACCAGTATTGTGCAGTAAAACTAAGGAGTAAAAAACAGTAAAACAAAATGCTTTACTATAAATTTTATTCATACTGGCATTTAAAAGGAACAAGTTGTTCATATAATAAATATTCTATAGGTTATGGCAGCGGAAAGTTGTGCAAAAACTTTCTTTTTTGCAGGTAAAAACATTATTTTTATTACAGATCATGTAAAATCCTCGCCCTGCGGCATATATCCTTCCCGTTTGCTTTACAAGTGGAGTTGCTTGTAAAGCTGCCATGGTCCAGACTAACACTCTTAAAAAGAAAACAATGACGCTAATTTTTGAATTCCCCTTCCGCTGGCTAATACTTTTATTTGCACAAAGCCTGCAGGCATTTAAAATGCTTTTCGAACGTTTAAGTAATCACTCCTCCTTTGAGCCGCCCGACACATCCGCAGCAGCAGTGCTTTCCGGAAACCATGCTTATGAAAAGGCACATAAAAAACTGCATTCTTTTCTATTAGTGTTAACGCGATCGAAAGGAGTAGCGGCAGAAATTATGCAGGATACCCTGGTAAAATGCTGGATGTACCAGGAGGGGATAGCGGCTAACAAGCTGGATAGCCAGCGGGCTATAGAGAAATACCTGTTCCGGGTAGCGCGTAACTGTTATGTAGATTATCAAAAAAGAGAGCGAAAGCACCGGTATGTATATTTAGATAACCGGCTATCCGAAGCCGAAAGTGAACCAGGAGGTTCCCTGCATTATAACACTTTGGCAGGCGATGCCAATTATGTATTGGAACACAGCCTGGAACGCAGGGAAGCCAGGGTTTTTCGGCTGCTTTTGCATGGCCTTACCTGTAAAGAAATTGCACAAAGCGAAAAGCTGTCTGTTACTACTACTGAATATATTATTAAGCAGGCCCGGTTAAAACTGCGCGGCCAGCTGGCAGATTATGTATGTTAATTAAACGTTAAAGCGTTTTGTCTCACTCCGAAATCAGTATCTCCCTCCGGTTTATAATAAGAGAAGGCGCTTACTTTTTTATTGACGGGAAGTAAAAAGGTAACTGTTTTTATGATACGTTCTTATTTATCCTGGAGGGGGTAAAGGGTGGGCCATGCTGCATTGGCTGGCCTGCCTTATTTATGCAACTCCTGGAAAAAACTGATTGCTGTAAATTCTATATCCTCACCGGGTATTGTTGTTATGTAAGTGCCTGGTAAACCATTTTTATAAGCTAAATAACAAGGTCATGAACTATGTTCTTACGGCCCTGGGCATGCTGTTGTGTTTACACGCCAATGGCCGGCAAACGCCACAACAGTCTGCACCCGACATGCTACACTTACCGGATAAAGCGTTCCGGCAAATAAACAGTGAGCTGGATGCCACAGGTGTGCGCATACAAAAGCAAACGAAACGCTATATACACCGTTTGCAAAAGCTGGAAACGGCCATGTACAACAAGTTGGTGCTAAAAGATAGTCTGCTGGCAAAGCAATTGTTTTTGAATGCAGATACTGGCTATGTACAATTACTGCAACCATTGCCACCTGCGGATGTTTTTCGTAGCGTGTATAACAGTGGGGTGGATTCAATAGCAACTGCTTTGCATTTTGTTCAAAGTAAATTGCCTGCAGTCGATTCTCGTATTACACAAAGCCTGGGGCAGGTGGCACAGGTGCAACAGCAGTTGAATATTTCCGAGCAGGCATCCACGTTTCTGCAACAACGGCAGCAGCAATTACAACAACTGGGCATGTTAAAACAGTGGCAACAGTTTAATAAGCAGTGTTATTACTACAAAGCCCAAATGCAACAATATAGGCAAATGCTTAGTAACCCGCAGTTGATGCAAAATGCGTTGCTTTCTTCCGTAAAACAATTACCTGCTTTTCAGCGCTTTTTTGCACAACACTCGCAACTGGCTGCTTTGTTTGCCATTCCGGGTAGTGCAGAGGTAAGTGATGCTACAGTACCTGTAGGCCTGCAAACCCGCGAAATGGTCACCTCCAGCCTGACAAGCCGTTATGGAAGTATGCAGGTGGCGAATGCGGCTATGCAGCAAAATATGCCATCTCCACAAAGCCATCTGCAACAGGTGCAAAATAAGCTTACAGGTTATAAAGAAGGTGGCTATGGTAGCGGCAATGCGGATATGTCTTCTTTTCAGCCTAACAATCAAAAAACAAAAAGTTTATGGCAGCGCATCACCCTTGGAATGAATATACAAACACAAAGGGCCAGTTACTATTTTCCGGTAACTACAGATGTCGCTGTTTCTGTAGGATATAAGCTTTCTGATAAATGGATAGTTGGTACGGGGATAAGCGGAAAAATAGGTTGGGGAACCGGTTGGAGCCATATACAACTATCTGCCCAGGGGCTAGGCCTGCGTTCTTTTATGGAAGCGCAATTGAAAGGTAGTTTTTGGGCCACCGGTGGTTACGAGTTAAACTATCGTCCTTCTCTTGACTCCCTGGCCAACCTCCATGCTTCGCCTATTAGCAGCTGGCAAAAGAGCGGGCTGGTGGGTATCTGTAAAATCATTTCCCTGCGTAGTAAAACCTTTAAACGCACCAAGGTGCAGGTGTTGTGGGATTTTCTCAGCTACTCACAAGTGCCCCGTACACCAGCGTTGCTGTGGCGTATAGAATATTCATTCAAATAACATATAAATATAAGCTTGTATGTTTTGTAAACGACTATACTTTACTATAGTGTGTTTAGTAGTGGCAGGTATAAGTGCCGCCCAAACACCTTTTAACGGGTCTTATCCACACCCGGTGCCGGTTTCGCCCAATTCGGCGGCGTTATTCAAGGCTGAACAAAAGCCCGTGGGAAGTTTTACGGGCACCACGCCCATTAATATTCCACTTTGTCAGTTATCTGATGGGCCGCTTACTGTGCCAGTAGGTATCAGTTATAATAACGGTGGCATTAAGGTGGAAGAAATTGCCAGTTCAGTAGGGTTGGGGTGGAATTTGGCAGGCGCAGGTGGGCGTGTTACCCGTGTTATGAACGGTGTACCGGATGATGGGCCTTACGGTATCCTGCCTTCATCGCTGAAGCCATCGGGCTTCCCGGGAACTTCTACTACTTTTTTACAAAATGTGAATGAAGTGTTGCGAAACCGTTTAGACATGGAACCTGATCTCTATTACTTTGAATGTAATGGCATTAGTGGTAAATTCTTTTTCGATGAAACAGGTACCATCAAGCTAACCGAGCAGCTGCCTGTTACTATTGAGCGTTTGGCAAGCGGCAGTGCTGAAACTACCGGCTGGCTTATTACAGATGATAAAGGTAATCGGTATGAGTTTGGCGTTCCGGAATTTTCGCAGGTGATTTTTACTACATCAGGTGGCTATGGTATACCACCTGGGGGGAGTAATTATTATAACACCTGGCATATGATTAAAATGGAAGATAAAACGCAGGAACATTCTGTTGATTTCTCTTATAGTACTACTAACACTTCTATTACAACCGTTTCGGGAAGTCATTACCGCATTACGGGGGCGGTGGGGGTTGATTGTACTCCGGAGGATAACATGTCTAATGTAACATGGGTAACTACTTTAGTGTATGAAAGTACCCTGGAAAGCATTACTGCCGGAAATGCAAAACTGGTTATCTATAATTCCGGTGGCAGAACTGATTTGTCGGGCGGTAAAATGATTGATTCTATTAAACTATTCAGTTTACCCGATTTGCAGGTGCAAAAATCATTTCACCTGAACCATGGTTATTTTACTGGTAACCGGTTGAAATTGAAGAACCTGGCAGAAATGAGCTTAAACAATACAGATAGTGTTGTACATTCCTTTAGTTATCTTGAAGGGGAAAATTTGCCAGCTACTACTTCATTTGATACAGATTATTGGGGATATTATAACGGACCTAACTATAACAGCTCACAATTGCCTAATGGTGTTTATACCTGGTTTAACGCACCGTTAGTGGTTGATGAGTTCGCTGAACGCAGGGCCAATCCACATTTTGCAGAGACTTATACGTTAAATAAGATTACGTATCCTACAGGTGGCTATCGTGAGTTTATATATGAGGGTAATAAAGCGTTACCTGAAGAAATTAATCAGTTGCGACCCGATCTGAAATATTATACTACCGAGCAATTTGACACATCAGCTTTTACCTTTGATTATCCATCACAGCCTGCTTACCAGCACTCATTTACTATAAACAGTACTGAGAAAGGTGTTTCATTTCGTTATTATATTAATGGGTACACCTATAATACATTTACGGTAAAGATAATTCGTGTATTTGAGTATACAGAGTACGAAGTGATACACTTTACCAATGATTACGATAGAAAAATAGATTTAGATAACGGAAATTACAGGCTGGAGCTTTCTTTTAGTAGTTCTTTTGGAAATGAAGGCATATATGGAATATATGCTTATTGGCAGCAATTGAACTATAATGCCCCTTTGATATATTATAAAGAGAATTATTATTACAAAGATGCTTTCACTGTAGGTGGTATTAGGGTAAAAGAATTAAGAGAATATGACCCTGTTACTAATGTAACTAATACCGTGAATTATAAGTATAACTGGTTTACAGATACTACTATCAGCAGCGGGTTACTGATTAGTCCTGTAATAGTGATACATGCAGGAGGTTGTGCAACGCCTATACGTTTTTGCGAATATCTACGTCTTTCTTCCAGTAGCCAGTATCCTCTTTCGGCTGAGGGTGGTTCCTATGTTTGTTACCCCGAGGTTACAACGAGGGAAACGGGTAACGGATATACCGAAAGGGAATACAGTTTTGCAGCCGATGGCAACCTGAGTTATATTAGTGATGATGAATTTCCGGTAGCCCCCTGGCCTGATTACGGTTATATGCGAGGTAAGGTGGTGTCGGAAAAAGTGTATGATAATTCGGGACAGCTGCTTATAAAAAATTTGTCGCTGGGGCTGGGTTTTTGGGGCGAAGAGTTGCGCTTTTCTCCGGACGATCATACCATAGGCACACAAATGATGATAAACAGGCAATTGGCCTACAAGGTTACCGGTTATTACAGATCTCAGTATTGCAATAACGAAGAATCGCCTAATTTGTATCCTTGTCTGGGATGTTGGAAGCCATATTATTTTACCAGTCTTTTCAGCGGCCTGAAAGTGGAGCGTGCCATGAAGTATGGAGTGGGACAGGTTAACGAATTGAGGAAAGAGTATGATTATCATACCGCCGCGCTTCGCCCGGTTTTAAAGTGTGAGCGAACCTATCTGAACGATGGTAATATACAGCTTACCTATCACCAGTATGCATTTAATAGCAACAATAGTTTCAGGCTTGGATTAAATGCTACAGAAAGTTTGCGGAAAGATGTTTTGCTAACAATGAATTACCTGCAGCCTATTGAAACCGTTACCTATATAAAAAAAGGGAATGATTCGTTAATGTTGTCTGCAACCAAAACTGTATATCAATATTTTAATGGGAAGTTGAAGCCTGCCGAAATACGGAATTATACCAGCTTTTCAGATTCGTCAGTATTGTACATTACCCGCTACGATGGTAAGGGGAATGTACAGGAGCAGCGGGTGGATAATAAACCAAATGAAGTGTTGTTATGGGGATATAATAACACTTACCTGGTGGCAAAGATCACAGGTAGTGATTATGATACAGTGGCATCACTGGTCAACAACAGTATATTGCAAAGCCCTGCCAATGATGCTGCTTTACAAAGTGAACTCAATAACTTACGCAATGCATTGGCTAGTACAGTGGCGCAGGTGACTAGTTATACGGTGAAGCCGTTGGTGGGTATTACATCAGAAACAGATCCTTCCGGAAAAACAACCTATTATACTTATGATGCTTATAACCGGCTACAGCTGGTAAAAGATGATGATGGTAATATTATTAAAAAGCATCTCTATCATTATTACGGGCAGCCTGTAAGCACTTATTAATTCCTGTTTACAATAACATAAAAGAAAATGTATGAAAATATTGATACTCATTGCGGTGTTGATATTTACCGCGTTTGTTCCGGTAATGGCACAGCAAAAGCCTGACTCCAGGAAGGAGAATGGGCAAAAGGCTGATTCGCAGCAAGTGCGTAAAGTTTGCCTGTTGATAAATCGCATATTCAGCTTGTCAGCTGAACAGCAAACCGCGCTGTTTAACGGCCAGTTGAAGATAGCTGAACAGAAACGATATGTATTCAGTCAATTCTGGAAAACACCAGAGTTCAGTAGCAAAATGCTGGAAGTGAACAGAAGCAGGGATTCTTTATACTATACCGTATTAGGAGAGAATCAGTATCGTATGTATAAAGATTCAGTATGGGTGTTACAGGAGAGAGGGAAAAGGCCCGATTCTACCATCTTACAAAAAAACAGGCCATGAAAACAAAATACTACTACTTATTGCTTTTGATGGTATTAGGCGTATTGCCTGTTTCATATGCAATTGCACAGGATGCAACAGTGCCGGCTACTACCGCTTATGTTACCAATCTGAACAATTATATCTGTTCCTGGCAGGTGGTAAAACCAGAAACCAATACTGCTAATATCACGCTAACGAATACTTTGCACCAGGCACAGCTAACGTTTCAGTATGTTGATGGATTGGGCAGGCCTTTGCAAACGGTAGCAAGAAAGGGTTCTATGATAACAGGCAGCGCTGCAGTTGATTTGGTAACACCGGTGGTGTATGATGTGTATGGGCGTGTGTTGCGTCAATATTTGCCTTATGCAGCTAATGAAGTGACTGGTGCTTTTAAACTGAATGCGCTGGCTGGGCAACAAAGTTTTTATGCTGGTGCCAGTAGTCCCATTAATGGACAGGGTGAAACCTTTTACTATAGTAAAACAGAATATGAAGCGTCACCCTTAAACCGGGTGGCCCGAACATATGCAGCAGGGAATAGCTGGGTAAAAGATACTGGCAATGGCATTATTCAAAAATTCTTGTGCAATACCACGGTCGACGAGGTGCGGTTATGGCGGGTGCAAAGCACAGGTGGTAGCTGGCCCAGTTATATCACAGACAGCAGTTATCGTGCCGGCGATTTGTTGAAGACAGTTACGCGGGATGAGCAAGGTAAGCAGGTAATAGAATTTACAGATAAGGCTGGTAAGATAGTGCTGAAAAAAGTGCAGCTGACAGCTGCTGTGGATACTGGTATTGGCAGTGCGCATAGTGGCTGGTTATGTACTTATTACGTATACGACCTGTTAGGGCAGTTGCGGGCTGTGATTCAGCCCGAAGGGGTAAAGTTGTTGGAGGCAGGCAGCTGGATGTTTACTGCCACTTTGTATAATGAACAATGTTTTCGGTATGAGTATGATGGTAAGCGGCGGATGATTGTAAAAAAGGTGCCAGGCGCTTTTGAAACAGAAATAGTGTATGATGCCCGTGATAGGGTGGTGCTTACCCGCGATGGAAACATGCGTGCAGCAGGTAAATGGGTGGTAAGCCGTTATGATGCGATTGACCGCCCTATACAAACCTGGTTGTGGAACAATGTTACTACCCGTAGCGCACACCAAGCTGCGGCTAGTTCTAGTATCGACTATCCGGGTGTAAGTGGTTTGACTGAACTTTTAATAGAAACTTATTACGACAACTATACCTGGTCGGGTAACCCCTTTGGAACTACACGTAGTACTACTGAAAGCAATGGAGTAGCGGCCAGTAATTCTGTGTTTCCTTACCCGCAGGATAACATTTCCCAAAGCAGCAAACTCAAAGGGCTGGTAACCGGTATGAAGGTTAAAGTGCTGGATACTGCCCAATACTTATATAGTATCAATTTTTACGATAACAGGGGGCGCGTTATACAAACTCAAAGTAATAATTACAGCGGCGGTATTGATCTTGTTAATACCCAATATACATTTAGCGGACAACCTTATATAGTAATCAACCGCCAAACCAAAAGCGGCACCAATGCGCAAACGACTGTTACCGCCAGCTATTATACCTATGATAGTCTGCTACGCTTAGCTTACATCAGCAAAGGAGTACGTAATACCAATGTAAACAGTGGCACCTGGTTGCCAAATGTAACTATCAGTGAACTGGTCTATGATGCACTAGGACAGGTGCAACAGAAGAAGCTGGGACGTAAAAAGAATGGATCAGGTGGATATTTGACCACACCCGTTGAAACGCTCACCTACAGCTACAATATCCGTGGATGGCTGTTGGGCATAAATAAAAGCTACATTACCAACAGCAGTTCCACCGCCAACTACTTTGGTATGGAACTGGGCTATGATAAAAATGCAGTTTATTCCAGCTCCGCTAAATACTATAACGGCAACATTGGTGTGCAGGTATGGCGTACTCAAGGTGATGGAGAAAAGCGCCGGTACGAATATGCGTATGATGCTGCGAGTCGCATACTTAAAGCCGACTTTGGCCAATACACCGGAAGCGTCTGGAGCAATACCACGGTAAACTTCAATATGAAAATGGGGGATGGGGCTGATCCTAATACGGCTTATGATGCCAATGGTAATATTAAACGGATGCAGCATTGGGGCTTGAAGGGAACTGGTATCCTACAGTTGGATAATCTTAGTTATAATTATTATTTCGGTAGTAATAAGCTGATGAACGTAGTCGATAGTAGTAACGATGTAAACACCGGTTTGGGCGATTTTAGAAGTTCTTCTATCTATTTGAGTGCTTTAGGTGGCACAAAAACCAATGCTGCTGTAGATTATACATATGATAGCAGTGGCAATTTGCTGAAAGATCTGAATAAAGATATTGGGACAGCCACTATAAAGGGCATTAGTTATAATTTTTTGAACCTGCCCCAGTTGATCACTGTTGCCAATAAAGGCACTATCAGGTATGTGTATGATGCCACAGGAAAAAAGTGGGCCAAGGTTGTGAATGAAATCGGCAAGCCGGCTAATTATACCGTTTATTTAAATGCTAATACGTTTATTAATAACGAGCTGCAAACTATTAGTCATGAAGAGGGACGTGTTACTTATACTGCGGCAGCTGGCAGTATAGCGGCGAAGTTGAGCTATGATTATTTTGTAAAAGATCATTTAGGTAATGTGCGCATGGTGCTTACGGAAGGCGAGCGGTCAGATGCTTATCCGCCTGCGAGTATGGAAACCGCTCCTGCTGCTACGGAGGAAACGTTTTATTCCAACGTAAATACCACCCGTGTTAATAAGCCTAGCGGTTATCCCACTGATACCTACACGAATCCCAACGATAAGGTGTCGATGGTAAATGGCAGTGGTAATAAAATAGGCCCGGGCATATTGCTGAAGGTAATGGCTGGCGATGCCTTTACTTACCGTGCAAACAGCTGGTGGTCCGATTCGCAGATTGATGTGCCTGTGAACTTGCTGAGTGATCTGGTAACAGCTTTGAGTGCAGGTATAGGCGGAGTATCTAATAAAGCAAGTGTTGCAGAATTGGCAGCTAGTAGTTCTTTCAGCACTCAGATAGGAACTTTTTTAAACAGCCGGGGCAATAACCCCATAGTGCCTAAAGCCTATGTGCAATGGGTGTTGTTTGATGAACAGTTTAACTATGTTGCTGCCTGCTCTGGTAGCTCCCAGGTAGGGGCTGGTAATTCGTTTACCACACACATGCCGTCAAGCGCCATTAATCTTACCAAGAATGGTTATTTGTATGTGTTTGTTTCGAACGAAACACAGAATCAGAACGTATATTTTGATAACCTGCAGGTGACACATATACATGGGGCGATACTGGAGGAAACGCATTATTATCCGTTTGGGTTAACGATGGCAGGAATTTCTACAGGGGCATTGAACTTTAGTAAGGTTAACAGGTTAAAGTTTAATGCAGGTTCTGAGCTAAATGGTGATGTAGGTCTGAATTGGTATGAAACTAAAATAAGAGGGTATGATCAACAATTAGGACGGTTTCATCAGCAAGATCCGCTTTGTGATGAATTTAATAACTGGTCTTCTTACTCTTTTGCTTACAACGATCCTAATTACTGGATCGATCCGATGGGGGCTGAAAATATAAGCTGGGAGGAATTAAAGAAAAGAATTGAGAACGGTACAATTCAACCAGGGCGCTATCAGCATACATCGGATGGTAATACCTTTGAAGGAAGCCCTGCTTCATTCTTTTTTGATAAGTCGGCCCAAACTCTGCATGTTTGGACAGATCCTACATATAATTCATCTACCTCTACCGATGCAAACGGCGTAACATCTAAAGAAGGTTTTTATACAACAGGAATTCATTATAAGATGCCTATCTCTGATGAATATATGCCATATGAAGAGAATGGGTGGGATTATGTGCCATTTGTGGGTGAAAGCAAGAAAGCGGCAGATGAATTTTATAAGGGAAGGTGGATGTCGGGTGCCATTCATTCTGCTTTGGCTGCTTCAGATTTGTTCTTGATCAAAGCTGCTTTTACCGGATTGGGAAAGGTGGCGATTAAAGCTTCAGTTAGTGGATTTGTATCTTTGGCAAATAGAGAGACAAAAATATATCGTATAATTGATAATGCTACAGGCACTGTTTATAAGTATGGGATTACATCAAAGTCTCTTTCTGGTTCTTATACAAGACTTGAAAGGCAGTTGGCTAAACTGGGGGGCGGTTATTCAGGTGCCTATATTGCAACTTTGCCTAATAGAGCGATTGCTTTAGATTTAGAAAGGTATTTGGTTACATTTTATAAGTATAATGGACCAACCGGTTTTAGACCGCCTAAAAACTTTTTACCTCTTCTTGATCACTGGTTATGGTAGAATAAAAAAAAGTTTATGATTAACGAAATCGATCTTTATTATTACGACGAGAATGGATTTGATAAAGAACTTATGTCTGCGAATGTTCATCTTTCCTTTTTATTCAGAATGCTGTTAGGGAAATATGATGTAGGTAAGTTTAAAAAGGTTTTACTTAAACTTACTTCACCAACCATAGAAGTGAGTAATGGTGTTGCTATTGTAAAGGGGAAAGTTAGTGATTTGATAGATATTGTAGAGTTGTGGATAGAGTTTGATAAGGAAAAGTATTATTCCAAAGATGTAGAGGCGCGAAGATTGGATGTTTGGGAGTGCATAAAGAATGGTCTTTTTAGCATAGCTTCTTTTTACAAAAGCGATACTACTGTTATAGAAAACGCTTATAAAGTTGGAATAGAAAGAGCGTTGAAATGCGAGTTTGTTACACAGTATAGTGAGTTTAATAATAAACTGAAATTAAATGGAACTTTGGTGTTAGAAGGCGATGAAAATGCTTTTGTATATTACTGTCTACTTAACAATGAAGCTGGTGATAAAGTGGATAAGATTAAGATAGCGGAGTTTCGTCCGTATGATGGCTATGAGATTGCTTATTTTGTGAAAAAAGTAAAATGGATTAATAACACGTTTGTTGTAGAGTTGAAGAATAAGAAGCGCTATTCTTGTGAAGTGTTGAATAATGTATAGGTTACAATATTATTGTGTTTTTATGGTATTTATAATATGTCTTATAGTTAAGTTGATGCATGTGTGTTAGTTTGTATATGTTGTAGAGTGTTGGATGTGTTTCAGCTTTCTTCTAGTGATAAATTGAACTGTTATGGATAGATTGGCTATTTCTAATATTTTAAAGAAGTGCAAAACAATTTTAGATTTTTTTTAATATTATTAATATGAAAACAGTTGAAGAGATAGGGAAGAGGTGTATTACAATTCTGGATTTTTTAGAGAAGACATCTAAGGAAAAAAATTCTATCATAGAAGAATTTAGGAATGTTATTGCTATGGGAGTAGCTAGGCAAGATCGGAAAGGGTTAGTAGCTGTGCTTAAAGATTTTGTCGAATGGGCAAATGATTTAAGTACAAGTGATTTTGCGTCTCTTAATGCTCTATATGGTCAGTTGTATGGTGAGACTATTAATGATAATAACAATAGGTTGATTAAAAGAATTATTAAGGCGGAAAAGATTAATACGGAGGATGAATATAGAGTGATTCAAAATTATTTAGAGCAGAATTTTGAGAAAGAAATGTCAGATAAAAACGTGCAAAAAGCAAAATCGATTATTATAGAATATGAGAAAGAAAGGAGTGTTGGTTGATGTAAAGCAGGCTTCTGTATATAAATTCACAAAAAAAGGAGATTATTTAATTCATAGTGTATCAAGAACGAAGGGGCCAAGTATTGCAACTCCTCCTTATATATGGCTTAAGGGGAATGTTTCTTTGGTTGATGTTGTTGAACAAGTATTTGTTGCATTGCAGAGTAGTCAAAATGGAGTTCCCCTCCCTACGGATTGGGAAGAAGCTACTAAGGATTTTTTGAATTCAGCCGGACTGGAAAAGGAATCTGCATTTTATAAAGATTGTATTCATGTTAGTGTTTCATTAAAAGAGGGTTCTTTGACCTTCTCTCCTATGTCTAATATTGGAAGGAAGGGATTTTTGAATATTGTTCCCTATCAGAAGGTAGAAGTGCCAATAACTGCTGGTGCAAAAGAGATTGCTTCAGCGCTATCGGAAGCGTTGGAGCTATGTGAGTGATTGGTTGTTGGTGTATCAGGATAGCGCTTCCCAGCTTTGTTGATGACTGTTGCAGGCCTGATCAGGGCTTTGCATAAATTTTATCTATTATCCTTACTTCTGTCTCAAATACTGTAAAATAGTATTCGCTATCTGCACTTCCGTTTGCTCTTCCTGGTTATGATAAAGCCCTTTGCCTATATTAAAAAGACTTTCACAACCCGCTTCAATAAATAGCTGTTTTACTTCGGGGTGTGTGGCTATGTCGGAGAAAACAAATGCTTTCAAGGTATCTATGGATAAATAGTTTTTGTCTAGTTTGGTCAGCTGGTGCTTCTGGTATAGTTTATCTCCTTCGGGTGTGCTGGTGTGGGTTAGGAAGAGGAAGGTGGTGAGAATTACTTTGTTATCTACAATTTCTCCGGTAAAATACCCCGCTTTATTACCTAGCAGGTAATATTCAAATAGCAAGGTGCCGTTTTTTGTTTTGCATATTTTAAGATTGTTTAGGGATATAAAAAAGCAGCAATGAATAAAGTTTTTGTGTACGCCTTGCAAGCGTTCCTGTAATCGCTCTATGGCGTGTGACTGTATATATACATCAAAAATTTGACCGGGAGGAAGGAATAGGTCTTCGGAAAGAACGGAAACAAAAAGGAGGGTGTTGTAGGAAGGTGTTTGTCCTTGCATATTAGATAATCCGGTTGCCACGTGATAAATCGGCCTTACTTTGTTTTTAATACAGATCTGTGTTTTTTCTGCTGGTATTGCGTAGCAGTTTACTAAAATGGTAGTGCTGGTAATGCCATCTTTTGATGTAAGCAGGCATTGGTAATACTGTTTAGATGCCTCGCTATGAAATGCCGAAATAGTTGTCATAATTCTATCCAGTAGCTCGGGAAATGAGCTCAGATAGCTAAAATTGAATTTTTCATGAAAGCCTGCCAGTTTTTGTTGTACGATGTGGGCATGCGGAAAAGAATCGGCTTGTAGATGTTTGGTAAATAGCGACACTGTTAATGCCAGTGATGTAAAGTCTTTCAGGTTTAGCATGTTGATTGCTCCTATGCGAAAAGGGATGAGCTCGTTGTCGAATAAATCCTGGCTTATTTCTCTACAGCTTTTAAGAATGTTGCCTGGAATTTTCTGCCCTGGGGCACATTCTATGCGCAAAGGATTTGCCCGAAAGTGGTACATGAAATCCAGATCGGGTTTGGGTATCAGTTTCGAAACAGGTTCGCCTGCTGCCTTATCTATAAAGGCGGTGAGTTTACTTATGAATTCTTTTTTATGCAGGATTTCTGCCTGCTTTTTTGCCTGGTTGCTTTTGGGTTTTCTTTTCAGTTGCGGCATGTGTATGTATAGATATATTAATAATATTCAATAACAGTATTGGTGTAATTGGTGGTTGTTGGCTATTAACAGAGGATATACAGAAGTGTAAGAATAAATATATAAACAGGTGATAAGAAAGCCGTGTTTTTGCCTGTTCATTTTGTTCAGGGGGGAAGGAGGTGTTATAGTAAACCTTAGATCCACTTCTGCAAAAGATAGTGTCACATTCCAGAGCAAGTTCAAAAAATGGAGTAGGAATGGCGAAGGAATTTTACAGCGTTAATTTTTGTTATCATTTTTAACTCTCCCATCTTGGTTACTTATGCAGAATAAATACTTGTTGTTAATGATGTGTCTTTTGCCTGTAATGGTTGCTGCTCAACGCCGGCTTCCACTGTCTTCTGGGAAGCCCCGGGAAATAGAGGAGTTTAAAGTAGTGGGTAAAGAGGTGTGGGCCCTTACCAGCAACAGTGTGTTGGTAAGGTATTGTTATCAGGAGGAAGGGCAGCATCAGTCGCAGATAATGGATAGTTTGGTTACTACACTTGCTGTTGATCGTAGTAATCGGGTGATAACAACAATGAGGGATAAATCGATAAAGCGATGGATGTCTGAAAAGAATGCATGGGAAGTTATTGGCCATTCTATGGATTATGCTTATGGTCTTGCCTTTGATAAGCATAATAATATGTATGCTATTACGCAACACGGTGTTGAAGCGATGTTGTCACACAGGAGGTATTTTACAGATAGTTCACTCAATACAAATAGAGGGATTGTTGCTATTGATGGTGGCTGGTTAGCTCCTGCTACTTTACTGGTTGCAGATATATCGGATAAAAGTCAGCTTTGGATGGGGTATTATTTGGGGGAGTTTGGGGGAGATTTAAGGGTGTTTGATCTGGATGAAAAAAAGTTTATTCCGGTATTCGCCGATTCTATGGAGTTCGCAATGGATGGTGTGCGCGCATTAGTTCAAATGGGAGATGCAGTTTATTCTGTACATACACTAGAGCATATGTCTTCATTAAGAGCGGCGCTATGCAGGATGAATAACTACAAAGCCACTGTTCTTTGTTATTATAATAAAAAGTACAGAGATGACGAGGAAGACTATGGTAAAATAGATACTGCTAATGCTATGCGTGGTTTAAGTGCTGCTTGTTTTAACCCTTTTGATAGTTGTATGTATGCTTGCTCGGCAAGTGGAATTTTTGCTATAAAAGCAGGTGAGCAGATTTCATGCCTGGAAAATTGGCGTAAGGTGTACAATCCACTATCGCTGGATGTTACTGATAAGGATATAGTAATGATGGACTATAAAAAGGTGGCAGCATTAGGGCCAGGTAAATTACTTATTACAGATGGTGGGGATAAATTTCACGTGCTATCTGACGGTAAGATACGGGAGTGGTAGCTTAAATGCTGATGTGAATGAATTATAATTTACAGGAATTGATTAAGATAACAGTATACTGCTGACCTTAATCAATTCCTATATGAATATTCCTAATAAGGCAAACTACCTTACCTTATTCCTCATCCTCCTCTTCTTCATCTTCCCAATCCAATACATCTACCCAATAAGTCCAGGCGTTATCCAGTATTTCCTGTATGTCGTCGGCAGAAAAGTTGGCGTTATCGCTTAAGCCTTCAAACGGGGTAAACACTAACTGGTACTCTTCGCTGATGTCGTCGTTTTCGTACTCATAAGTTTTATGAACAAACTCATCGCCTTCAATGGCATCCTGCTCGTCCAACAAAATAATTTTAATCAGTCCATTAGGCCTGCCCAGGTGTAAGATATATTCACCTGCTTCTTCGTCTAATGGGTCGTGGCAATACAGAAAGTCACTCATATTGGATATTTTACGATAAGAACAAAGTTAAGCGATAAAGGTTATAACCGTTGGGCGGAAAACGGGGGAGGTGAGCGGGTTATTCGTATTTGTTCCTTACTTTGGGCGAAAATGTACTGGTATGAAAATGATAATGAGCCTGGTATTGCTTACGGCTGTAATGATGGGATGTAAAACCGCTAAAAATACCACGCAATCGCCACCCACTTCGGGTGTGCAGCAGTTGACTATAAAAGCTACCCCGTGTTATGGCACCTGCCCGGTTTTTGAAATGACGGTGCGCAGTGATAAAAGTGCCAATTATTTGGCGCAGCGCCATAATAATGGTCAGCAGGGCTTGTATCGTGCGGTAATTGATGGCAGAAATTACGAGCAACTGATTGCTTTATTAATGGCTACCGATTTTCCTAACCTGAAAGAGGAGTATACAGTAGGCGCTACCGACTTGCCCAGTATGGACCTGGAAATTACCTATGAAGGTAGTAAAGTGAAAAAGATTCATGATTATGGGGCAAGGGGCACCGATGAGCTGAAAGCTTTGTATGATTTTGTAAAAACCTTGCGCGAAACACAGCAGTGGCAGCGTATGGAATAATAGTGATAACCAGGTATGGTTAACAACGCCCTTATTTATCATAAGGGCGTTGTTGTATCTGCCTATTTGGTAATGCAATATTTAATGCCGGAGATAATGCCTGCATGATATCCTTCGTGATGCATCAATAAGTCCATCGCTTCCTGGATGGTAGAAACGGTAATGTCGTAGCGGGAAGTCCAGCTGGTGTAGTGGTGAAAAATACCCTGTTGTACATCTTTTTCCAATTGCAGCAGGGTGGAAAAGAACAGTGCTTTTATTTGCTCAATTTCTTCCGGTCCGGTAAAGCTGGTAGGGCGGGAGCCGGGTTTGTAAGCATGGTAAAAGTCTTCGTCTGTTACCACAGGCAATCCCGCCCGCACATAGCAAATGCCTTGCTGGGCAGCTATCATATGCCCCACGTTCCATACAATGTTATTACTGTAGCCGGGCGGTATCAGGTTCCACTCTTCGGTAGACAAGGTGCGTATTTTGTCGAGAAAGAAAGTCCTGGTTTTGCGAATGCGTTCTACTTGTTGAAGCATATGGGGTGTTTAATGTATAAAGATACTTTTCTTATAGCGGCGGCTGGCTGTTAATCTTTGGTAAACATTCCGGTGCAGGCTGCGGGGCGAAGGTTGCGGTAGTGAATAACAATAGTTTAGTTATTTTTGGTGCAATGGCAAGCAGTAAATTTTTAGAAGTAGCAGGGGTAGGCAAGCAGGAGCGCAAAGGTGGGGATGTGGTGAAAAACGTAAGTTTTGAGCTGCCGCGGTTTCGCAAACTGGCGGTAGCAGGCGAAACGGGTTCGGGTAAAAGCACCTTACTGAAAATGGTGGCGGGTTTGGCCCAGCCCGATAGCGGTAATGTGTATTTTAATGGTGTGCGGGTAGAAGGCCCTTACGAAAAGCTGATTCCCGGCCATCCGGGCGTTGCCTACTTGTCGCAGCAGTTTGAACTGGCTACTTTTTTAAGTGTGGCACAGGTGCTGGAGTATGCCAATTTACTGGAAGAGGAAGATGCCCGTTTATTATATGAGGTGTGTAAGATCAACCACCTGATGGCCCGGCGCACCGATGAATTATCTGGTGGCGAAAAACAACGTATTGCCCTGGCGCGCCTGTTGATTACGGCGCCTAAGTTGTTGCTGCTGGATGAACCCTTTTCTAACCTGGATATGATTCATAAAGGTGTTCTGAAAACGGTGATACGGGATATTGGCGATAAACTGCATATTACAACGGTGATTATCTCGCACGATCCGTTGGATATTCTGCCCTGGGCCGATGAATTGCTGATTATGCAGCAGGGCAGCATTGCCCAGCAGGGGCCTGCCCGTGAGGTATATTCCCACCCGGTAAATGAATATGTAGCCGGTTTGCTGGGTAAATACAATGTAATACCTGCCCATTGGCCGCATATGGCTCAGTTAGCGCCTGCCGCAATAGCAGATAAGCCGGTAATTATACGTCCTGAACAACTGACCCTGGCAACAAATGGCAAAGCTGGCGTGCCTGGTGTGGTGAAAAAGATATTATTTATGGGCAGCTTCTACGACCTGGAAATAGAAACCGGTGGCATTTTGCTGGTGGTGCGGGTGATGGAATGCCTTATAAATGAACAGGATACTGTAAGTGTAGCGTTGAAATAAGCCGTGCAAGCAGTAGATGTTATCAATAATTAACGTGATTTTCAGGTTCAGTAGCCCTGTTTAAGGGACAAACATGCTTATTATTGCAATCCAAATCCCAATTGTAGTTGAAACCTAACAGGCTGTTTACCCTTATTGCCATGTTGGTGTTTTGTTTGTCGTCCTTTGCGCAGAAAGATAGCAGCAGCACCGCATTACCCACTAATAAATTTCTCGCCTTTCCGGTGGTGGCGCGGTCTGTAGAAACAGGCTGGATGTTTGGCGGCGTAGGGGTAAGCATTTTCAGGGTCAATAAAAAAGACACTGTTTCACGCGCTTCCAGTATTCAGGCATTAGCCCTGTATTCGCTGAACAAACAATTGCTTACAGTCATTAATGGCACCATTTACCTGCCTGGCGAAAAATATATCCTCAATCATCAGTTCTCTTACAGCTATTTTCCGGATAAATTCTGGGGCATGGGCCCTCATACCCGCGATTCTTTTGTAGAGCCTTACCAGTTTAAACAGTACTATGTGTTTTTGCATGGCATGCGTAAAGTGAGCAGAGGGTTGTTTGTGGGCGGTGTGTACGAGTTGCAGCGGGTAATGGATATGCAATACAAGCACAATGGACTGTTTGATAAAGAACAGGTGGCTGGCAGAACCGGGTACCTGATTTCGGGTGTGGGCGGTAGTTTTACCTACGATAACCGCAACGATGCGTTTGCTCCCAGCAAAGGCACTTTTTTACAGTTCACCGGTAAATATTATAACCCGCTTTTTGGGTCGGATTTCACTTATTGGAACGTTATCCAGGATGTGCGGCAGTATATTCCTGTGAATAAGAAAAATGTGCTGGCCTTGCAGTTGTATAATTTTATGAACATGGGGCGTGAAGTGCCTATCAGAAGCCTGGCGGCATTGGGCGGTAGCAGCATTATGCGGGGTTATTATAGCGGCCGTTACCGGGATAAGCAATTACTGGCTTTTCAGGCCGAGTGGCGCATGCAGGTGTATAAACGAATTGGGGTGGTGGCTTTTGGTGGTACCGGTGATGTGGCCAGCAAAACCATGAACTACGATTTTAAAGATTTGAAATATGCGTATGGCGGTGGTTTGCGCTTTGCCCTGAGCAACAAGGAAAGGCTGAACCTGCGGCTGGATTACGGTTTTACCAACAAGCACGACCAGGGATTTTACCTGCAACTGGGTGAGGCTTTTTAGTTTAGGACGATTTTACTAGATTTGACCTTTCCGAACCGGAAATCTGAACATCCAGGAGAACCCTTAAAAAATAAAAATGCCTTTTACGTTCCTACGTTTTACTGTTTTTGTTTGTGTGCTGGCTGGCATCCTTATCGTTGGAAATCAGGCATGTGCGCAAGCTCCGGGTAACATAAAAGACTATCTCACCAATAAAGAAATTCCCAAGGTAATTATTGACTACTACAACGGTAAGCTGAAACCGGCCGACGAATTAAATATTCTGGCGGCGCTGGATAGCATGAGTTCCCGTAATGCCGAGCTACGTCCTTTTTATATGCTGGTTGTGAGTAAAATGGTGGAGAAAAGCATCAGCGCCTGGAAGGATGATTTGGGAAAAGGCTGTAAAGAGTTTATGGAACAAAGGCCCGATTACCTCATAGAGTTTTTAAACGCCCAAAGTCCGCTGCTTCCTCCAGGCTGTGCAGATAAATGGATGAATAAAATTGCCGACGAAATAAAACGTACCTGTGAGGGGCGCGAGAAAGATTGCCTTTCCCGCTCGTATCAAAGCGCGTGGACACGCTGCCGGGCCAGCAACAAAGCCACTTTATCGGTTTTGTATAAAAAAATAGAAGCTGGTTTATAATCGCTCCCCCCTTTCCGCTTAAACAGCGGGTTAACCACTAATACATATTAACGATCAGTTGTAACCGGGTTACATAGGCGGCCTGTATATTCGTTTTATACATTATAACCGCTTATGATAAAGCCGATCTTTTGCCTGACAACTGCTTTACTTTGTTTTTTCAGTGTTTTTGCCCATACCATTACCGGAACGGTTACCGATGAAAAGGGGCGGCCTTTGCCCTATGCTTCGGTGCAGGTGAAGGGCGACAACCGGGGCACTACCACTAATTCGCAAGGCCGTTATTTACTGGAGGTGAATGCCAGTGGCAGCGTGGTAATTGTGTGCCAGTATGTAGGCTATGCCCGCCAGGAAAAAACAGTGAGTATAGAAAAGGGAGGTGAGGTGAATTTTCAGTTGCAGCCCATACAGGCGGTAATGAAAGAAGTGGTGGTGAAATCGGGCGGAGAAGATCCGGCCTATGCTATTATCAGAAGTGCTATTAAAAAACGTCCTGACTATCAAAACCCGCTGGACTCTTTTACCTGCGAAGCCTATATTAAAACCCTGGTGAAAACGCGTAAGCTACCCAACCGGGTGCTGGGACAAAAGATTAAAGATGCCGATAAAAAAGAGATGGGGGTTGATTCGGCAGGCAAGGGTATTATATACCTCTCTGAATCGCTTACTAAAATTGCGTATAAAAAGCCAGAGCAGTTAAAAATGGAAGTGATCTCGGGCAGGGAAAGCGGGGGTAATGGCTATGGCTTTAACTTTCCCACCTTTATTAATTTTTATGATAACAACGTAACGGTGCTTACCAGCACGCTGGCGCCACGTGGTTTTATATCGCCCATAGCAGATGGGGCTTTGAAGTATTACCGATATAAATACCTGGGCTCGTTTTGGGAAGAAGGTAAAGAGATTACCCAAATAAAGGTGATACCGCGCAGAAAGTATGAGCCTTTGTTTTCCGGCACCATTAATATTACAGAAGGTGAATGGCGTATTCATAGTTTAGATTTAATGCTTACCAAACAATCGCAGCTGGAAATGCTGGATACCCTGCAGGTGAAGCAAATTCATGCACCTGTAACCAATGGGGTATGGCGTACCAAAGACCAGTCGTTGTATTACACCTTTAATATACTGGGGATAGATGCGGTGGGTAATTTTTTAAACGTGTATAATAAATATGATACCCGTCCGCAGTTTGCGAAAAAGTATTTTAATAAGATATTGGTGGCCTATGATACCGCAGTGAATAAGAAATCAGCTGGTTATTGGGATAGCATACGTCCGGTGCAGCTGGAGCCTGATGAAATAAAAGACTATGCTGTAAAAGACAGCATTTATAAGCAACAACAGGATTCTGCTTATTCCACGGCCTATCGCGATTCGCTGCGCAGGCGCCAGGGAAGGATTACGGTAGGATCGCTTGTTTGGGAAGGCTTTACCCGTAGCAATTATCATCCGCAGCATCCGTTCTATTTTACCTGGGCAGGGCCTTTGAAACATTTTTACTATAACTCCGTAGAAGGGTATGTAGTAAACCTGCAGGCTAGTTTTACCAAGGTATGGAAACCGCAAGGGAAAACACTCAGCTTTATACCGCATGTGCGTTATGGCTTTGGCAACAAACATGTAAACAGCTGGGCATCGTTGAACTATTACCGTTACCCTAAAGGTGCCGCTGGTGGCGAAGGGCGGGCCATAGATAGCTGGGAGCTACGCGGTGGCAAACGGGTGAGCCAGTTTAACCCACAAAACCCGATAGGGGAGTTGCTGAATAGTGCTTACACATTACTGGAGCATCGCAACTATATGAAAATATATGAAAACTACTTTGGCGAGTTGCGGTATACTAAACGCTTTGATAGTGATGTAAGGGTAACCGGTAGCATTTTATATGAAAACAGGATGCCGTTGAATAATCTGAATGAGTATTCTTACTTTAAAAAAGACAGGGTGTTTTCACCTAACTATCCTTACGAGCAACTGAGTAGTCAGTTTACTAAACACCAGGCAGTGGTGGCGAATGTAGAAGTGCAATACAAGCCAGGGCAGCGGTATATACAGTATCCTAAGCAAAAAGTGGCTATCGGTTCTAAGTATCCCACCTTTTCTTTAGCATATAGTAAAGGCATTGACAATGTGCTGGGCAGTGATGTGAATTTTGATAAGTGGCGCTTTGCAGCGTGGGATAAAGTGAACTTTAAAATAATGGGTGCCTTCTCGTATCGCATAAGTGTAGGGGGCTTTCTGAATAACAATAAAGTGAACATACAGGACTATCAGCATTTCAATGGCAACCAAACTCTCTTTGCTTCGGAATACCTGAACAGCTTTCAGTTGGCGCCTTATTATGCCAACAGTACTACCGCTTCTTTCTTTGCCGAAGCACATGTGGAGCATCATTTCAACGGCTTGCTTACCAATAAAATCCCTTTCTTTAAAAAACTGAACTGGCACCTGGTGGCAGGGGCCAATGCTTTTAGGGTAAATGCTTCCAATCATTATACAGAGGTGTTTGCGGGTATTGAAAACATTTTTAAAGTGCTGCGGGTAGATGTGGTAAATGGTTATTGGAATGGTAGTAATGGAACAGTAGGCGTTAGACTTGGCTTTGGTGGCTTAATTGGCGGAAGCATGAAAGTGCAGTAGTTAATATAAAATGGATGTGGTATACAGCTTTCTGAACGGGCGTAGTGCAGATACACAGCTGCGTATAGGTTTAGGAGGTTACTGGCCCCTAACATGTGGCGTAAATAAATTTAGGGTAAAGAGGTGCTACTATCGTTGTTTTCTTTCTCTTCGACAAACAGCACCTGTTTAAACTTCTGGTAAAAGAAGGCCACCAGCAACAACACGCAACCTAACAAAATATAGCATAGTGTTTTTTGAAGTGGGGTAAAGCGCTGGCTGTCTATTATAATAAGTTTGCATAGCGTAAATGCCAGCAACGCCATAGCCGAAAGCCTTGGCCAGCTGGCTTTTACCCGTACCCCTGCAATAAAAAGCAGGATGGCAAGCAATAACCACAATAGGGTTACTATTACGCCATCCCAGTATTGCACTATAAAAAGCGTTGTTAACACAATACTTTGAATAAACATGTATTTGCTTAATGTTTCGGGCTGTCTTTTCAGTTGCTGAAAGCCCCATGCCATGCACGTATAAGCTATGGCGAAAGCTGCAGATACATAGGCTGTTTTTTCAGGATGACCCGGGTACCGGGGATTAACGTTTAAGTCGCCTTCTATCATGTGATTGATGTGTTGGGCTACCAGGTAGAATACCGTGTTATTGAGGAGTAACAGCAATAGCTTAGTCTGGTGGGCTTTGTCCTGTTCGGCAACAGGAAACGTCATCAATGATATAGTAAACAACAAATAATAACAAAGGGCAAAGGCAATAGTCATGTATATGGCCTGGTGAAATACCAGATTATAAGAAGCTATCCATACCGCAAAGATGAGCCAGGAAAAAGCAATGGCTATTCCATTGGTAGTGCGCCATGACTTTTTAAAAGAAAGAAAAGCAATGCCTGTGTTGATCAATAGTATATAGCTTAAAAACAAGAAGCCGCCTTCTTTATCGTGGCTTACCAGGAAGGGAATAGCGTAGGCGCCTACCATGCCCAATAGGGCAATCTGCTGCCTGTTATAGCTTATGGCCATCCAGGTAGTGTATACAGTAATCACCAGCATGATGGCAAACGCGGCTCCTTCCTGTAGTAGATTATAATAATTGCAGGTGGCAAACGTGGTTATGTAAAAGGTGGCCATTGCGCCACTAAAGAGAATAGCACTAAACAGGTGATAGTTCTTTTTTAGCCATACCGATAGCCCAAACAAGATGCCGCCTGCCAGGTAGGCCAGACCAATGCGCCCCCATATGCTGATGAGTTGTTGGTCAATAGCGTATTTTACACCGAGGGAAAGGCCTATTACCAGCACTACTATGCCGGCCACATGTATCAGTTTCAGGCCTATATAGTTTTCGAGGTCCAGGTTTGGGGATGGTGCAGCATGGGGCGTTTTATAGCGTGCTTTTGTTGCCGGTGTTGGTTTGCCAGGTAAAGGTGAAATATTTACCTGTTGCTGAAGTGCCTGAATCTGTTGCTGCTGTTGTTGCAATTGTTGCTGCAGTTCCTGTATCTGTGCTTGCAGTTGGGCAATATCGTTTTCAGTAGCCATTACTAAATATATAAAAAAAGCCCGGCATGTGGTATGCCAGGCTCTTCTATATAGTAGGTTGGATATTAATCGGTTCTTTTTACCAGCTGCGCTACCAGGTCGGCTTCTGTAGCCACCTTGCCGCCTACGTATACGGTGCCGTGCATTTCGCAGATTCCGCGACGTATAGGAGCCACCAGTTCCATCTTCAACAGCATAGTGTCGCCTGGCTTCACCATTTGCTTAAACTTACAGTTGTCTATTTTCAGGAAATACGTGTTGTATTTTCCTTCCGGCATAGCGTTGATACATAATAAACCACCGGTTTGTGCCAGTGCTTCAATTTGTAACACACCGGGCATTACAGGGTTGCCGGGGAAGTGACCCTGGAAAAACCACTCATTGAAAGTAACATTCTTTACCCCTACAATGTGCTTGTCGGTTAACTCGATAATCTTGTCCACCAACAGGAATGGGAAGCGGTGCGGTAATGTTTTTTCAATATGCTCCAATGTGTAAACAGGAGGTAATGCAGTATCGTAAACAGGGATGTCTTTAACGTGCCTGTTCTTTTTAATGTATTGCTTGATTTTTTTAGCAAACTCCACGTTGCTGCTGTGGCCGGGTCTGTTGGCAATGATACGTCCTTTGATAGGGTAGCCGATCAAAGCCAGATCTCCTACTACGTCCAGCAGTTTGTGGCGGGCAGGTTCGTTCGGGAAACGTAATTCCAGGTTGTTGAGGTAGCCTTCGCTTTTTACTTCAATGTTATCGCGGCCAAAAGCTTTTGCCAGGCGGGTCATTTCTTCCTGGGTTACCGGTTTGTCTACAATAACAATGGCATTGTTAATGTCACCACCTTTAATCAGGTTGTGGTCCAGCAGCATTTCCAGTTCGTGTAAGAAGCTGAAAGTACGGCATGGGGCAATATCGTTTACGAAGTTGCGCATGCTTTTAAGTTGCGCATATTGGGTACCCAGTACAGGGCTATTAAAGTCGATAAGGGTGGTTATCTGGTAGTCAACGGCAGGCATAGCCACCATTTCTACTCTTTTAGCCTCATCGTAGTGGTAAATGTTCTCGTCAATGCTGTACCATGCCTTAGCAGCTTCCTGCTCCTGCACACCAGTTTCTTTAATCAGCTCTACAAATGGTTGTGAGCTGCCATCCATGATAGGAATTTCAGGGCCGTTCAGCTCAATTAAAACGTTATCTACACCAGTGCCTACCAGGGCAGCCAGAATATGTTCTACTGTGCTAACGCGTGCGTCGCCTACCTGTAAGGTAGTGCCACGGCTGGTATCCGTAACCAGGTCACAATCGGCTTTAATAATAGGCTGATTTGGCAGGTCAATACGCTGAAACTGAATACCAAAGCCTGGGTGAGCCGGGTTCAGTGTCATATCTACTAAAATACCGGTGTGCAAACCTGTACCACTGATACTAACAGGTGCTTTCAGCGTATGCTGCTTGTCTGGATTGAAATTTACGTCCATGAATATAGATAAATTAGAGCCATAAAGGCCGCAAAAATAGGGGTTACAACTTTATGAGCTGTTTTTTATGCATTCTCTCTTTCGTCTACCAATTGCTGAATCATCTTTTCCAGATCTGCAATACGTTTTTCCATATCCGGTAAGTTACGGCTCAGGGCCTGGCTGCGAAGAGCGCTGGTATAATCGTGTGCAGGGGTTCCGGTTACAGAACGGCTGCTGTTGGTTTTAATAGATTTGGTTACACCGCTCTGGGCGTTGATTTTAGAGTTGTCGGCAATTTGCAGGTGTCCTACAATACCGGCCTGACCTCCAATCATTACATTGTTACCAATTTTGGTGCTGCCACTGATACCTGCCTGGGCAGCTATCACGGTGCTGCGGCCAATTTCTACGTTGTGGGCAATCTGGATAAGGTTATCCAGTTTAGCGCCGTCTTTAATAAGGGTAGAACCGATGGTAGCGCGGTCAATAGTAGCATTAGCGCCTATTTCTACATTGTCTTCAATCACTACATTTCCAATCTGGGGCACTTTTTTATAGGTACCATCTGCCTGTGGTGCAAAACCAAAACCATCACTGCCAATAACGCTGCCGGCGTGAATAATCACGTTTTTGCCCACTTTGCATTCCTGGTAAATTTTTACGCCGGAGTGTAAAATAGTGTTATCGTCTACCGTTACATTGGCGCCGATAAACACATGCGGGAAAATTTTTACGTTTTTGCCAATTTTAGCGTTTTCACTGATATAAACGAAAGCAGCTACAAAAGCGTTCTCGCCAACGGTAGCAGTAGGGGCAATAAAGCTGGGTTGTTCAATACCTGCCAGTTGCTGGGTCATAAATTCCTGGTACTTGTGCAACAGGGTGGCAAAGGCGGTGTAGGCATCTTTTACCTTCACTAAGGTAGCTGCCAGGGGCTGTTTCAACTCTTGTGTTTCATTAATAATAATAATAGAGGCAGAGGTGGTGTACAGGTAGTCCTCATATTTGGGATTAGCGAGAAATGCCAGCTGACCGGCTTTCGCTTCTTCAATTTTCCCAAACGAGTTAACAGTAGTTTCACTGTTACCCTCCACCTGGCCATCAATGAGCATGGCTATTTGCGCTGCGCTGAATTGCATAATCTTTTTTTTACTGCACAAAGCCGGGTTCTCATTCCTTCTTTGTTTGTGCAAACGAATTGTTTAATGAAACGGGTTCTGCCTCAAGTTATTGCAATAGCAACGTTAAGAAGCAAGGGTGCAAAAATAGAATTTTTTAACAGGCGTAGAAAGAGTTTGATGGATGAGTGCGTTGTCAACCTGCGAAATATTCTTCACATCGCCCGATTTAAAGTAAATGTTAATATGTTCAGCCACTAAATTATAGGTCGTATTGGCCGCTTCACCGGTAAATACGAGATAAGAAGCTTCTTCTTCTGTGATACCCAAACGGGCACAAACGTCCAATGTATGTTTTGTTAAAGTTGCCTGGTCAAAGGCTTCGGCTTGTATGGTACACTTCAATAGTTTCCTGTTTAAAAGATTGGTACTCAGTGTGCTAAGTGCCACATCGGGGTGCTTGCTCCACCGTTTTATGGCAAAAGTAACATCCGCGTCGTCCAGGCTGCAAAAACGCTCCATAGAGTCGGCGTTGATCACTCCATCAAAGTCGCCCCCTAAAAAATAATCCAGGGCCGAGTGGGTGAGAATATATGGATCGTCTTTCCGGTAAATTTTACGGGCGCGCTCAATTATTTTTTTCAACATTTTTTCGGCCGATAACACCGTTTTATGCAAGTACACCTGCCAATACATCTGCCGGCGGGCAATTAAAAACTTTTCTACGCTGTAAATGCCCTTTTCTTCAATCATCAGCTCATCGTTGTGTACCAGCAGCATTTTTAGAATGCGGTCGTAACCAATAACGCCCTCGCTTACACCAGTAAAAAAGCTATCACGGGTGAGATAGTCCATCCGGTCCATATCCAGCTGGCCGCTAATCAGTTGATGTAGAAAGGGTTTATGATATTTTCCGGTAAAAATGTCTATGGCCAGCGATAAGCGACCTTCCAGGTTTTCGTTCAGCTGGTGCATAATGCCCAGGCTCAGCGTTTCGTGGTGAATGCCGGGAGCAAGCCTGTTTTCCAGGGCGTGCGAAAAAGGTCCATGTCCAATATCATGCAATAAAATGGCCGCTTTTACGGCTACATCTTCTTCAGGCGTAATTTCAACCCCCTTATTCCTCAACTCCGTTACCGCCTGACACATCAGGTGATAAGCACCCAGTGAATGGTGCAAACGGGTGTGCACAGCCCCCGGATATACCAGGTGGGCCATAGCCATTTGGTGTATCCGGCGTAAACGCTGGTAATAAGGATGCGCTATAATATCAAAAATCAATGGGTGATTAATGGTGATAAACCCATAAACCGGGTCGTTTATAATTTTACGCTTGGTAGATGGCATGTTTTTGGTACTTTGTTGACCGCTCCGCAATATAAACATTAAATATCCCTCATATGGCATTAGGATTTATACTATGGGTAGATGATGAGATAGAAAGCCTTCAATCGCAGAAGATTTTCTTAGAACACAAGGGATATACCGTGCAAACGCTCACCAATGGATTTGAAGCCATTGACTTTGTGCGCGACAACCCGGTAGATGTGGTGTTGCTGGATGAAAGTATGCCGGGTATTACCGGCCTGGAAACGTTATCACGTATTAAAGAAATAAACCAGCAGGTGCCGGTGGTGCTGATTACCAAAAACGAAACCGAGAACCTGATGGATGAAGCTATTGGAAGCCAGATTACCGATTACCTGATTAAGCCGGTGAACCCTAACCAGGTGTTGCTGAGTTTAAAAAAGGTAATGGACAATAAAAGGCTGGTGGCCGAAAAAACCACTACTGCTTACCAGCAGCAGTTCCGTAACCTGTTTATGGCACTGAACAGCGACCCCGGTTACAATGAATGGATGGATATTTACCGTAAGCTGGTATACTGGGAGCTGGAAATGGATAAAAGCGACAGTCCCGAAATGCAGGAAGTGTTTCACACGCAGAAGCAGGAAGCCAATACGGAATTTTTCAAGTTCATTAGCAAAAACTATCTCAGCTGGATGCAGCCGGCAGCCGATGCGCCGGTGATGAGCCATAACCTGTTTCAGTTTAAAGTGCTGCCCCACGTAGAAAAGGGTACACCTGTGTTTTTTGTGCTGATAGATAATTTACGGTTTGACCAGTGGAAAGCCATACAGCCTTTGTTTATGGAGCACTTTCGTATACTGGAAGAAGAAACTTTTTACAGCATATTACCTACTGCCACGCAATACAGCCGTAACGCCATTTTTGCCGGACAGATGCCGCTACAAATAGAAAAAACGTTTCCGGATCAATGGAGAAACGACGATGATGAGGGCGGAAAAAACATGTTTGAAGAAGAATTTTTTAAAGCACAACTAAAACGTTTGCGCAGGGATGATATTAAATACAGCTACACCAAGGTGGTGAACCATCACGATGGACAGCAGCTGGTAAACAATATCCATAACCTGCTGCAAAACGATTTGAATATTATCATTTACAATTTCATGGATATGCTTAGCCATGCACGCACCGAAATGGAGGTGCTGAAAGAGCTGGCAGGCGACGAAACCAGTTACCGTAGTGTTACGCGCAGCTGGTTTGAACATAGTCCTTTAAACCAGGCATTGAAAAAAATTGCCGGTAAAAAAATAAACCTGGTATTGGCTACCGATCATGGCAGCGTGCGGGTGAAAACGCCTTATAAGGTAATTGGCGATAAGCAAACCACGGCCAACCTGCGCTACAAACATGGCCGTAACTTAAACTACGAACCTAAAGAGGTGCTGGCTTTCCGCGATCCTAAACTGGGAGGTTTGCCTGTGCCTAATGTAAACTCTTCTTATATATTTGCGCGCGAAGATGGTTTCCTGTGCTACCCCAATAATTATAATCACTATGCCAACTATTATAAAAATACCTTTCAGCATGGTGGGGTAAGCCTGGAGGAAATGATAGTGCCGGTTATTAAAATGACCAGTAAGTAGGAAAATACTTTTTACTTTTGAGCGATGAAGTATACACAGGCTAATTTAGACAAACTACAAGGTATACTGGGCGATGCAGATTATGTTGTGCGTTTTGAAAGAGGCACATTCCAAAGTGGATGGTGCCTGCTGGAACAAAAGCGCGTGGTGGTATTAAACAAATTTCTGAACGTAGAAGGACGTATTAATACCCTGCTTGAAATTATTCCCCAGCTGAATATTGAATTTGACAAGCTTACACACGAATCGCAAAAGCTATACGAAACCGTGATGAAAAGAAGGGCTGCAGCAGATGCCGAAGCGGAAGCAGAAGATGCTGCAGCGGCAGCTACTGCAGCAGAAGCAGCCGCTATTGCGGAAACAGATGCTGCTGTTGCAGAAGGGCAGGAAGCTACTTCTGAAGTTAATACAGCCGGCACTGAAACAGGGGCGGATACTACAGAAACCACTGCGCCGGCTTTAGAAGCACAGGAAGCTGCAGAAGAAGCTTCAGCAGAGCAAACACAAGAAGAAAAGGAATAAAATATATACAGGTACATGTCTCCATCGCTTCGTATTACATTTTTAGGAACAGGCACCAGCAGCGGCGTACCTATGATCGGGTGCCACTGCCCGGTGTGTACGTCTGCCGATGCCAAAGACAAACGCCTGCGTAGTAGCGTGTTGGTAGAAACGCCTGCTACTACTTTTGTAATAGATACTACTCCCGACTTTCGCGAGCAGATGCTGCGTATTGGCAATGAAAAACTGGATGCAGTATTGTTTACGCACCCGCATAAAGATCATACGGCGGGTTTGGATGATATACGGCCTTATAACTTTTTTCAGCAAAAGGCCATGGAGGTATATGCCAATGCCATGACCATCAATCAGCTGAAAGTAGAGTTTGCTTATGTGTTTGCCGAGCATAAGTATCCCGGCATACCTGATATTAACCTGCACGAAATTGATCTCACGCCATTTACCATTGCAGATGTAACCATTACACCTATTCTTGTATGGCATCATAAACTTCCTGTGTATGGTTTTCGCATAGGCGACTTCACATATATTACTGATGCCAACAGAATTGACGATGCCGAAAAAGAAAAGATAAAGGGTTCGTCTGTGCTGGTGGTAAATGCGCTGCGTCGCGAACAACATATCTCACACTTTACATTGGATGAAGCAGTGGCATTAACAGAAGAGCTGCATATTCCGAAGGCTTACTTTACACATATCAGTCATCAGTTAGGAACACATGTAGCAGTAGAAGAGGAACTGCCTGCACATATAAGGCTGGCTTATGATGGCCTGGTGGTAGAATTGTAACACAGTTTACAACTTACATCGTTATCTGCTTTGCTTTTTGGGGTTGAGTTTTTATATTTATAGTGATATGAAAACACAAGCCTGGAAAGAATACCTCTATTTCTCCCGTAAAGAACGAGCAGCGGTTTTAATACTGTTATTAATTACTATCACTTGTTGTTTATTGCCCCGCTGGGTAAAAACAAGTCCGGTGCCACCACGGCTGGCTACCGTTATCTTACAGCAATCGTCTGATAGTTTACACCTGATGGCTGCACCACCTTCTACGGAAGTAAGGCCTGTTAACAGCACTGTTGCCAAGGCTTCCCTCTTCGCGTTTAATCCTAACACTTTGCCACTGGAAGGCTGGTTGCAATTGGGGCTTTCCCCAAAAGTGGCACATACTATTATCAACTACCGCAACAAGGGTGGGCATTTTTACAAACCAGATGATATTCGCAAAATCTATGGTTTACCCGAAGCAGAAGCCAGCCGTTTATTGCCTTATATACAATTACCGGCCAATGTACCTGTAGCTATTCCCGGCACACCTTACTCATCGAAGCACGCGGTTTCTATAGATATTAACACGGCTACTGCCGAAGACTGGAAACGGTTTCCCGGCATTGGGGAAGTGTTAAGCAAACGTATTGTGGCCTTTCGCAACAGTGTAGGAGGCTTTACCAGCATTGATCAGGTGGCGCAAACCTATGGTATCAAGGATAGTGTGTTCTTACTCATGAAACCCTATTTACAGCTACATAGCATCCCTTCAAAAGAATAGTAACAAAATCGCCACCTATCGAATCTATAAAAACCACTATCTTTAAACCTAACAATTGTTAGTCATGAATTTCCAGCCAGATGAGATTACGCAGCAGGTTACACAAACTGCCAGAGACTTTGCACAACAGCACATTAAGCCACATGTAATGGAATGGGACGAAAGCCAGTTTTTCCCGGAAGCCTTGTTTAAAGAATTGGGTAAGCTGGGGATGATGGGGGTGTTGGTGCCTGAAAAATACGGAGGTTCAGGCCTTTCTTATTTTGAGTACAAAGCAGTGATTGAAGAAATTGCCAAAGTGTGTGGCGCTGTTGGGTTAAGCGTAGCAGCGCACAATTCGCTGTGCACCGGTCATATATTGTATTTTGGTAATGAACAGCAAAAACAGCAATACCTGCCCAGGCTGGCCAGTGGCGAGCATTTGGGCGCATGGGCATTAACCGAGCCTTCTACCGGCAGTGATGCTGGTAATATGAAATGTGTGGCGGTACAGGAAGGGGATGAGTGGGTGCTAAACGGTACCAAATGCTGGATTACGCACGGCCGTTCGTGCAATGTAGCTGTTATTATAGCCCGCACAGGCGAGCCGCGGTCTAAAAACAACAGTACTGCTTTTATTATAGAAAAGGGTACGCCAGGTTTTAGTGGTGGTAAAAAAGAAAACAAGCTGGGTATGCGCGCCAGCGAAACCGCAGAAATTATATTGGATAATTGCCGTATTCCCGATGCCAACCGTTTAGGCGAGGTAGGCGATGGGTTTCACCAGGCCATGAAAGTGCTGGATGGTGGTAGAATTTCTATTGCATCCCTATCGCTGGGAATTGCCAAAGGTGCTTACCAGGCAGCAGTGCAGTATTCGAAAGAACGCCACCAGTTTGAGCAGCCTATTGCTCATTTTCAAGGCATTGGCTTTAAACTGGCCGATATGGCTACTGAAATTGAAGCGGCCGACCTGCTAACACTGCAAGCCTGCCATTTAAAAAATGAAGGGTTGCCTTTTACACGGCAGGCTGCCATGGCTAAGTATTATGCCAGTGAGGTGGCTGTGAAAGTGGCCAATGATGCTGTACAGGTATTTGGTGGATATGGTTATACCAAAGACTTTCCGGTGGAGAAGTTTTACAGGGATGCCAAGCTGTGTACCATAGGAGAAGGGACTTCGGAGATTCAAAAGGTGGTGATTGCGAGGGAAGTGTTAAAATAGTTTCCTATTATACTAGATTCTTTGATTAATTTAGGCGCATAGCAGCCCTGTACATGAAATCAGCACTTGTTATCCTGGCCCTGTTGTTAAGCGGTGCAGTTACTAACCTGACTGCTCAACGTCGTGCAATAGAGGAAGCCAACACCAGGATTGATTCTTTGCAACAAGCGGTTACCCGCATACAGCAGGAGAAGGATGCGGCATTGGCTAAGGTGCAGGAAGCGGAGCGCATTTTACAAAATCAAAAGGCTTTACTGGTATTGGCAGGTGTGCTGTTTATACTGTTAATAGTAATGGCCATTCCGTTTTACCTGAACTATAAAAAGGTGCACATGTTTAGTGATGCACTGAAACAAAAGAACAGTATTATTCAAAAAAATGCTGCTTCGCTGGATCAGTTAAACCGCGCTATTTCCAGGCAGAACCAAAAGCTGGAAGAGGACAATAAATTAAAAGACAAGTTGCTTTCGGTTATCTCGCACGATTTGCGACACCCGCTGGTGAACACTAAAAGTATACTAGACTTAATAAACCTGAAACTGGTAAGCCCCGAAGAAACGGAAGAACTGCTGGAACAACTGGAAAATCAGTATGTGCGCAGTTTAAGTTTACTGGATAACCTGTTGTTCTGGATTCGCGGACAAATGAAGGGATTGAAAATAGAGCGGTCTGATATTAACATGTTCCGTATTATCACCTCTTTAATTGAAGAGCAACGCGTGTCGTTACAGGCCAAACAGATACAGGTATTTAATAAGATAGATAACCAGCTGATATGGCGTGCGGAGAAAGAGATGCTGAAAATTATATTCCGCAACCTTATTACCAACGCTATTAAGTTTACGCCCTCTGGTGGCGAAATTACTATTAGCTCTGTAATAGACGAGCAGTATGCTTATATCCTCTTAAAAGATACCGGCATTGGTATGACGCCGGAAATACTGAATAAGATCAACAGCAGGCAGTACATCTCTTCTAAAGGCACTTCCAATGAAAAGGGTAGTGGCTTTGGATTAATGCTGGTGAAAGACCTGATTCATAAAAATGAGGCAGAGCTGCTTATTGATAGCGAGCCGGGGCGTGGTACTACCATGGCAGTGAAGTTTAACCGGCACCAGGCAGTAAAAGAAGCATAACTTACTTACATAAATAAAGGGTTGGTAACTAGTTACCAACCCTTTATCGTTATAACAAACAACGAACATTATGCTACTTTCAGCATGCCCATCTTGCTTTTGTTGAACTGTTTCTCTGCATAAGCCAGATCTACCACCAATTCTTTGGTTTCACTGCCAGGCATTTCAAACATGGCTTCGGTAAGAATATGCTCGCAGATGTTTCTTAAACCACGGGCACCCAGTTTAAATTCCAGGGCTTTGCCAACCATAAAGTCCAGCACTTCTTTCTCCATTTCCAGCTTAATACCTTCCAGTTCAAACAAACGGGTGTATTGCTTGATCAAACTGTTTTTAGGCTCGGTTAAGATAGCGCGTAAGGTTTCGGCATCTAATGGTTCCAGGTGAGTAACCACCGGTAAACGGCCTAATAATTCCGGAATTAAACCAAAGGATTTCAAATCCTGTGCATTGATAAACTGCAACAGGTTTTTCTTTTGCAATTCCTGTATGTCCTTATTAACGCCAAAGCCAATAGCATTGGTGTTAATACGACGGGCAATAACCCTGTCAATACCATCAAAAGCACCGCCACAAATAAATAAGATATTGCTGGTGTTCAGCTTAATCATTTTTTGCTCGGGGTGTTTGCGGCCACCTTGTGGTGGAACCAGTACCTCGGTGCCTTCCAGCATTTTTAATAAACCCTGCTGTACACCTTCACCGCTTACATCGCGTGTAATAGACGGGTTATCGCCTTTACGGGCAATTTTATCTATCTCGTCAATAAACACAATACCTTTTTCTGCTGCGGCTACATCGTAGTTACAAGCTTGTAACAGGCGGGTAAGCATGCTTTCCACATCTTCCCCTACATAACCCGCTTCGGTAAATACAGTAGCATCTACAATGGCAAAGGGCACATTCAGCAGTTTTGCTACTGTTTTAGCCAGTAAGGTTTTACCGGTTCCGGTTTCCCCTACCATGATAATGTTGCTTTTTTCTATCTCTACTTCGTCTTGCTGCTGCTTTTGAGTGATACGTTTATAGTGGTTATAAACGGCTACAGACATTACTTTTTTCGCTTCGTCCTGGCCAATGATATATTGGTCTAAATAGCGTTTAATTTCAACGGGACGCTTGACAGAGAAAGTATATTGAGCTGATTGCTGCTCGCTTTTTACCTGCAGTTCCTGAGCAATGATTTCCTGTGCATGCTCTACACAATTCTCGCAAATATGCCCTTCCTGACCTGCTATCAGGATCTTGACCTCGTCGCGACTTCTGCCACAAAAGGAGCAATGCAAGCTTGATTGTTTTGCCATAATACAATATGTTCTAAAATGCCTGTTCTGCAAAAATACTAAAACCGCTGACCGGCAGCGGTTTTAATAGCAAAATTTAAGAGAACGTATGATTAAATTTTGTCCAATATACCATCTACAATGCCGTAAGCCACTGCTTCTTTGGCATCCATCCAGTAATCACGGTCAAAATCCTTCAAAATCTGCTCTACTGATTTACCACAGTTTTCCGCCAGTATTTGCGCACCCAGTAACTTGGTTTTTTCCATCTGAATGGCGTGAATTTCGATATCTGCCGAAGTAGCCTGGAAATAACCGCCTAAGCTGGGCTGGTGAATCATTACCTCGCCGTGCGGGTAAATAAAGCGTTTGCCCTTGGTACCTACGCTTAACAGGATAGAACCCATGCTGGCAGCTAATCCCATACAGATGGTGCTAACAGGCGACTGAATCATTTTAATGGTATCGTAAATAACCATACCGCTGGTTACTACACCACCCGGGCTGTTGATATACAGTTTAATTTCTTTACCAGGCTTATCAGCATCCAGCAGTAACAGTTTGCTTACAATGTCTTTAGCTGATTTGTCTTCTACGCCACCCCACAGATATATTGCCCTTTTTTCCAGGAACAACTTTTCCATTTTTTTCATTAATAAGGGCGACATAGGTTCCGCTTTTTCCTCTTTGGGGCTTTCTTCCTCATCTTCAGATAAAAACGGATTGATATATTTAGCATGTATCATATCTGACTAACTTTTAACAGGTCTGTAAAATCAATTATTTTCTTTCTTTACGTGGGTTGGTCAACAACACCTCATCTACCAGGCCATATTCTTTGGCTTCCTGGGCCGACATCCAGAAGTCACGGTCGCGATCTGCGGCAATAGCTTCTACGGTTTTGCCAGTGTGCTGGGCCAGAATTTCGTCCAGTTCTACTCTTATTTTCCTGATTTCACGGGCAGTGATCTGGATATCAGAAGCCTGACCTCCAATAGAGCCGCTAGGTTGGTGTACCATGATGCGGGCATGCTTTAAAGCGCTACGTTTGCCAGGAACGCCGGCAGACATTAATATAGCAGCCATACTGGCAGCCATACCGGTACAAATAGTAGCTACATCGGGGCTTACAAACTGCATGGTATCGTAAATGCCTAAACCAGCGTATACGCTACCACCTGGGCTGTTGATATACATCTGAATGTCGCGGGTACGGTCAGTGCTGTCTAAAAACAACAGCTGCGCAGTAACAATGTTGGCAACATAATCATTCACCGGCTCGCCCATAAATATAATCCTGTCCATCATCAAACGGCTGAATACATCCATGCTGGCTACATTCAGCGGCCTTTCTTCTATAATATAGGGAGTAAGGTTGGTTATATCCTGATGCTTGTAGTTATGCAGGGTGGCACTGCTAATACCGCGGTGCTTCACAGCATATTTCTCGAATTCCTTTCCAAAATCCATAGTATGTTGTTTTGAATGTGTAGAATCTTAATTCCTGTGGGTTATTTCTTCCAAATATTATGCAAATAGAGTAATGCGACACAACGTCAGTTTTATAACCGGGGGTTATGGCATAAAATCATCTTCCTTGGGACTGTATTTTTCAAATACCTTATTAATAGCACCGGCAAAAAAAGGGAATTTTTCTTTGGCAAAGTCTTTCATCACTTCAATCGATTTTAGTGCCTGCTCATCACTGAGCCCCAGGGCCTTCAGCCGGTCTATTAATTCTTGCATAGGTACTAATTTGGTCAAAAGGTAGGTAAAAAATTAAAATCCCGCACAGGGGCGGGATTTTAATTCAATATAGTAGAAGAACTTTTAACTACTAGTGGTGGTGATTGTGCAGCTTCTCTGCAAAAGCTTCTGCGCTGATGGCTTCTTCTTTCGCTTTCACCTGTGTTTCCAGCGCCTGGAACAGTTTGGTGGTTTGCAGCTGGAAGTAAGTATTCTCTACAAACTTCTGGTCCTGCAGCATACGGTTGGTATACTCGTCCATCCATGGCGCTTCACCAAAATCCTGACCGCCCATGTAACCTCTGATTTGCTCTTTTGCAAATTCTTTGATTTCAGATGGGTCAACAGTGATGTTGTTTTCGTTTACCAGTTTAGTGGTTACTAAAGTCCATTTCAGCTGGTTGGTGAAGTTGGGGTATTCCGCTTCTGCTTCTTCAGCAGATTTAGGCTTTTCGCCACCGTTTTGTAACCAACGCTTCAGGAAACCCGCAGGAAACTCCATACTGGTGTGGTCTACCAGGTGATGATAAATTTGATCATGAACCTGGTTGCTGGATTGCTGAGCGTAGTATTTCTCAATTTCAGATTTCACTTCATTACGGAAAGCTTCTTCTGTTTTGATTTCACGACCAGCATATACTGTGTTGAAGAATTCTTCGTTCAATTCTGCTTTTTCAATTAAGCCCACTTTGGTGATGGTTAACTGGAAAGTTTTTTCCGTATCAGCAGCGTTGTCTTTGTCTAAACCTAAGTCGCTGATCACCCACTCTCTTTCTTTAGGCTCAAAAGCAGTGCTTAACTGAATGTTCAGCACGTCATCTTTCTTCTTGCCTTGTAATTCCTTACGGATAACTTCTGTAAAGTATTTAACCAGTAAAGAGTTGGATTTGGTAACACCACCTTCAATCACATTGCCGCTGGCATCTGTTTCTTTGAAGTCAACGTTTACAACGTGGTCGTCGCTGGTAACTGACTCTGGATCGGTCATTTTACCATTGCGAATTTGTAAACGGTTAATTTCTTCATTAACCATTTCATCTGTTACGTTGATTTTGTAGCGGGTAACGTTGATAGCGTTGGTGTTTACTGTGAAATCAGGCTTCAAACCAATTTCAAAAGCAAAAGCATAATCGCTCAGGTTGTTCATATCCAAAGCGCGTGCATCGCTATCTAAAGGTAAAGGCTGTGCAAAAATGTCCAGTTGTTCTTTAGACATGTAGCCGTTCAGCTCTTTTTCAACAGTTTTCAGGATTTCTTCGGTAAAAACGCTTTGACCGTACATTTTCTTTACAACTCCGGATGGCACCATGCCTTTACGAAATCCAGGTATATTAACGGTTTTTGCGTATTTTTTAAGGCTCTGCTCGAACGCAGGAAAGTAGTCGTCTTTGCCTAAGGTCACGGTCAGCTTGTCTGTTAAAAGACCAATGTTTTCCCTCGTAATTGTTGCCATTTAATTGAAGTTGAAAAGTTATAAGGTTGACTTGTTGATACCTTTCAACTTCTCAACTATCAACCCCACAAAAAAATAGTGCGGATGGAGGGACTCGAACCCCCATGCCTCGCGGCGTTAGATCCTAAGTCTAATGCGTCTACCAATTTCGCCACATCCGCATTATCGGGGTGCAAATGTAGGGGTAATTAATTTACTTTATACATTTTGTTGGCAGAATTTATATAATCTAATGGATCAAAGGCTTTGTCAAAGGTTTCCTGTAGCTCTTTTAAGCGCACTTCCAGGTCTTTTATACGGCTGCCAATTTGTTTGTCTTCGCGGTATTTGGCAAATAACTCGCTGTATTTCACTATGTTTTGACTAATTCTAAATGTAATTTGTCCAAAACGAAGTTTTAAACCCTGTACTTCGTTCATGGGAATAAAAACTTGCTGTTTCCATTCTTTCTGATTCTCATTTTTTTCCTTGCTCACAAATTCAGCGGCCTTTTTACGCAGTTCTGTTAAATACAGGTATCTTTTTTCTGCGTCATTCTCTTTGGTAAAGTTGGCCGAAAAGTCGGTAGTGCTAATATTGAGGGTTTTTAAATTATTGCTGATAGACTTGTCGTATTTGCTTTGCAAATCGTTCAGTTCTTTGGTAATGTTTTCCCACTCATGCTCAATCTGGTCTTTATCATAATTAAACTGGCTCAGCTTCATGGTAAGGGCCATCATCTGCTCACTCTGGTCTTTCAGGTCCTTTTGCTTTTTAGGAATATTGTCAATATAGCTGGTCATGCTGCTAAACAGGGCGCTGGTAATAGGGCCCGTTAATGGCACAGCGCTGGTAAGGCTGTTGCTAATGCTCAGCAGGCTGCTGGTAACGCTTAGCATGGGGCTTTTGTCTTTATTGCTTTGCAGGTAAGTATTGAACGATTTATACCAATCCTGGAAGCCGGGATAGTTGAGCGGGTTGCTGGCTTCGCCCAGTGAGCCAAAAAATGCTTTAGTGGAATTAAACAGGATCAGTGGCTTTATTTCGCGATCCATCGATACCAGATTCACCAGGGCCGACTGGTAGTTGGCCTGGAAAATATTCATTTCATTCTGATCTATAGCTTTTTGTTTGTCTTCCAGTGCCTGTACGCGTAATAACAGTTTATCAGCTTTTTCCTTGGCGTCTTTCGATTCTTTGATAGACTTATCCAGGTCGCCTACTTTTTCATCTAAACGAAACACGGTGGAGTCAATAGTACGGGTCTTTTTGTCAAAGTTTATTTGAATTTCGCTCAACACCCTGTCTTTGAGTTGTTTGTCGTTCAATGTGTCTGATAATTGAGCAAAACACGTGCTTGCACCGGCAAAAAAAAGTCCCGTCGTTAATATGGCTACAGTTTTCATCCGCTATTCGTTTAATTTATCCCTTTTAAGGGCATGAATATAGGTAAAACCTATTTGTTAGTAGCGAAATTCAAATTGCATGCCACGCGTGTTTTACACGAATTTTCCGATCACCGGTAGCTTGCGGAATTCTTTCTTTTCCACCTGTAGTAAAAACCAGCCATAAGCTCCTAAAAACAAGGTAGCCAGGATGAAACTGAATACAGAAGAATGAATGAGGGAGGTAATGCCTTTATGCAGGAAAAACAACAATAGCACTATCACCATATAAGCCACCATCTTTTTCCATACATAGGGTACGGGATATTCTTTCTGTCCCCATATAAAAGATATCACCATCATAGAGCCATAACACAGGCAGGTAGCCCACGCACAAGCTTTATAACTGAAATGAGGAATGAATATAAAATTGATGAGCAGGGTAATGGCAGCACCTATTAAAGTAATCCAGGCCCCGGCCATGGTACGGTTAGATAATTTATACCAGATGCTAAGGTTATAGTAAATGCCCAGGAACATGTTGGCAAACAATAAAATAGGCACTACACCTAACCCGGCCCACATGGCTTTATTGCGGATAAAATGCTTCCATATATCCAGGTACAATGCTACAAACAGGAACATGAAGGAGATGATGATGACAAAAAGTTTCATCACGCGTGCATAGGTTTTTTGTGCATTACCTTCTGCTGCCTGTTTAAAAAAGAAGGGTTCAGCCCCCATTTTAAAAGCCTGTATAAACAAAGTGATGAGAATAGACAGCTTATAGTTGGCGCTGTAAATGCCCACTTGTTCTTTGGCTGCCAGTTCTCCACCACCCGGAGCCCACCAGCCCAGCATAATACGGTCAAATGTTTCATTAATCACACCTCCAAATCCTACTATTATCAAAGGAAGCGTGTATATCATTATTTCCTTCCACAATTTGGCGTTGAAAGAAAATTTCAGCTGACTTATTTGTTTGTATAGTAGCAACATGGCTACTGCACTTTGAATAACGTTGCCCAGAAGAATGTAACCTACGCCCATGTTAGGATTATACAAGAGCAGAAAAGGTGATCCTGCCGGGTTTTTAGCCAGTTGAGGACATATGCTTAAGAAAAAATAAACAAATATGATATTCAGCACCACACTCAATATGCGTATGAAGGCATATTTAACGGGTCGTCCTTCTTGGCGTAGTTTGGCAAAAGGGAGTGCGGCAATAGTATCCAGTGCCACAATGTAAATGCCCCACTTAATATATTCCGGATGAGCTTCCAGGCGTAAAAACTGTGCAATAGGCTGTGTAAAGGACAATAATAACACTGTAAGAAAAAGTGTACTGCCTAACAGTGATATAAAAAGGGTGTTATACACCTCATTAGGACGCTGTTCTTTTTGGGCATACCGGAAAAAAGCCGTTTCCAGCCCGTAGGTAAAAACAATATTTAAAAATGGAATGGCGGAATAAATCAGGCTCATATCGCCATACAAAGCAGTACTGAGTTTGCTGGTAAGGTAGGGAGTAAGCGCATAGGTTAGAAAACGGGCAATGATGGAGCTTACACCATACCACATTGTTTGACTCGCTAATTTCTTAATACTGCTCAATTACCTGGTTGTTTTGGAACAAAAATACAGTAAAGCCATGTACACGCTGTAATGGCGTTTTCACATTGCGTGCAGCAATATGTTAATAATCATGCCGGTTTACTTTGCGGCGGCCTTCTTTTTTGCGGCCATCCAGCTTTTTACCTTCTATTCTTTTCTCTACAGCCCCCTTGCCCGGTTTGGTAGCTAAACGGGTTTTCTTTTTTTGTAAAGCCTGGAAAACAAGCAGGTTCATTTTGTTGATCACCTCTTCTTTATTGCCCAGCTGGGTGCGCTTCGACTGGCTTTTTACCAGCAAATGGCCATCAGAGGTGATGCGGTTAGCCAGTTTCTCCTGTAAAATGTGTTTTTGTTCATCAGTTAATAAAGCAGAGGTGGCAATATGCCAGCGTCCTTCTACCATCGTTTCCACCTTGTTCACATTCTGCCCGCCTTTACCTCCACTACGCGCCGTTTGAAAAACGATTTCCGGCGTTATATTTATCTTCATTGCATAAAGGTAGAAACAAAAACGATGAGAGCGGTAATACAACGGGTTACAGAAGCTTCTGTAACGGTAAATGGAGAGGTGAGTGGGGGCATACAGCAGGGATTGCTGGTGCTGGTGGGAATAGAAGACGCCGATACTGCGGAAGACGTTGCGTGGTTAAGTGGTAAAATAGTAAACCTGCGTATTTTCAACGACGATTCGGGGGTAATGAATGTGAGTGTAAAGGAAGCGGGGGGCGATATTTTGCTGGTGAGCCAGTTTACCTTGCATGCCAGCACTAAAAAAGGCAACCGTCCTTCGTATATTAAAGCCAGTAAACCCGATATTGCTATTCCCCTGTATCAGCAAATGATACAACAGGTAGAAAGCGACCTGGGTAAAAAAGTACAAACCGGCATATTTGGGGCAGATATGAAAGTGCAGTTGTTGAATGATGGCCCGGTTACTATTATAATAGACACAAAAAACAAGGAATAACAATGACAATAGAAAATGCCCAGCTGAGTGTGGACGAATGGATTAAAACAGTGGGAGTCAGGTATTTTAACGAGCTAACCAATCTTGGCATATTAATGGAAGAAGTTGGGGAGTTGTCGCGCCTGATGGTTCGTACCTATGGGGAACAAAGTTTTAAAGCGTCTGATAAAGACCGCGACCTGGGCGATGAAATGGCCGATGTATTATGGGTATTGCTTTGCCTTGCCAACCAAACGGGCGTTAACCTTACCGAGGCTTTGCAAAAGAATTTTGAGAAAAAAAACATCCGGGATATAGACCGCCATAAGAACAACGAGAAATTGCTGTAACCTAAACGTATAAAGACTATGAAATTTCGCGACATAGGGAAAATGTTGATGCAAACTTTCAACGATTTTATGGAGTATAAAGTGCTGCGCATGAGTGCGGCACTGGCGTATTATACTGTTTTTGCCATTGGCCCTATGTTGATTGTTATTATAACGTTATGCGATGTGTTTTATGGCAGGGAAGCTATAGAAGGTTCTATCTATGACCAGATTAATGATTTTGTGGGAGCAGAAGCGGCGGCGCAGATACAGGAAATTTTAAAAAACGCTTCTATTTCCAATGATATTACCTGGGCCAGTATTGTGGGCGGTGTGTCGTTGGTATTTGCGGCTACCGGTGTTTTTACAGAAATACAGGACTCTATCAATACCATCTGGCGATTAAAAGCCAAGCCTAAAAAGGGGCAGGGTCTGCTGAAGTTTGTGTTAAACAGGCTTCTGAGCTTTTCTATGATAATAGGACTTGGGTTTGTATTATTAGTGTCACTACTTGTGAACGCCATTATGGATACGTTGCTTACCCGGTTAATAAGCCGTTTTCCGGAAGCACAGGTGTTTTTAGCCTATATTATCAACTATGCAGTTACCTTTTTTGTCATCAGCCTGTTATTTGCCGGCATTTTTAAAATACTGCCCGATGCCCGTGTGAAGTGGAAAGATGTTTGGAAAGGGGCTTTTGCTACGGCTTTATTATTTATGCTTGGCAAGTTTGGCATATCGTTTTACTTGGGCAAAAGCCATGTAGGCACTGCCTATGGGGCCGCCGGATCACTGGTGATTATACTACTGTGGGTGTATTACTCGTCGGCCATATTATATTTTGGTGCGGCTTATACACGTGTGCATGCCTGCTTTAAAGGCCGACAAATTTACCCGAACGAGTATGCCGTGTTTTTAAAACAGGTAGAGGAAGAAACCAAAGCGCCTATTACAGAGGTGCCCGCTGTAGTACACAAAGAAGTTGTTTCTGTATAACATCCTTATCAGATATTCTAATTTTTCCTAACTTGTTGTGCCTTTACAAGCAGAACCTACAAACGTATGTTAGTACTATTGATTCCCTTTAAGCAAGCCATTGATTCCTTATTATAAATTATATTTTCACCCCTTATCTTTGCCGCTACTATGAGCAGTATACAGGACAATAAATTCCAGGCGATTATATCGCACGCTAAAGAATATGGCTTTGTGTTTCCAAGCAGTGAAATTTATGATGGTTTAAGTGCCGTATATGATTATGGTCCGTATGGAAGTGAGCTGAAAAAGAACATCCGTGACTACTGGTGGAAAAGCATGACACAACTGCACGATAACATTGTGGGTATTGACGCCGCTATTTTCATGCACCCGACTACTTGGAAGGCCAGCGGCCACGTAGATAATTTCAGTGATCCGATGATCGATAACAAGGATAGCAAAAAGCGCTACCGGGTAGATCATTTGATTGAAGCATATGCGGATAAGCTGACCGAAGAAGGTAAAGGGCAGGAAGCGCAAGCTTTGATTGCAGAAATGGAAAGACTGCTTTCTACTGACGACTTTACAGGATTGAAGCAATTATTGATTGATAATAAAATTGCTTGCGGCGTTAGCGGAACTACTAACTGGACAGATATCCGTCAGTTTAACCTGATGTTTGATACCAAAGTGGGTTCTGTTGCGGAAGATGCTGACACTATTTACCTGCGTCCTGAAACTGCGCAAGGTATTTTTGTAAACTTCCTGAACGTGCAAAAAACAGCACGTATGAAAGTGCCTTTTGGTATTGCCCAAACAGGTAAAGCTTTTCGTAACGAGATTGTTGCCCGTCAGTTCATTTTCCGTATGCGTGAATTTGAACAAATGGAGATGCAGTTTTTTGTACGTCCTGGCACAGAAGGGGAGTGGTACAAATACTGGAAAGAAGCTCGTTTACAGTGGCATCTTTCTTTAGGTATTGACCAAGCTAAATATCGCTATCACGATCATGCTAAATTAGCTTTCTATGCTAAAGAAGCGTGTGACATTGAATTTGAATTCCCAATAGGTTTCAAAGAAGTAGAAGGTATTCACTCCCGCACCGATTACGATTTGACCCAGCACGAAAAATTCAGCCGTAAAAAGCAACAGTATTTTGATAATGATCTGGATGAAAATGGCAAGGCTTACGGCAACTACGTTCCATACGTAATTGAAACGTCTATTGGTTTAGATCGTATGTTCCTGTTGATATTGTCTAATGCTTACGAAGAGGAAACTTTAACAAAGGAAGATGGCAGCACAGACAGCCGTACTGTACTGCACATTCCAGCTAAGCTGGCTCCTGTTAAACTGGCCATTCTGCCTTTAACCAAGAAAGATGGGTTACCAGAAATTGCCAGAGAGTTGATGGATGAGTGTAAGCAACATTTCAGATGTTTTTATGAAGAAAAAGATGCTATTGGTAAGCGTTACCGCAGGCAGGATGCTATTGGCACCCCTTTCTGTATAACTATCGATCATCAGACCAAAGAAGATCAAACAGTTACTATTCGCCATCGCGATAGCATGTTACAAGAGCGTGTTCCATTGTCTAAAGTGCGTGAGATTGTTACGCAGGCAATTGAAAAATAAATTCTCCAACAGGGCCGGTGCAAACACCGGCCCTGTTTTTTACTGCTTATGAACAATCCACATTTTCTTACCACTATATTCACGCATAAGTATTTTACCCGGGAAGAGCAAGACAGGATACTGGCTCAATTTGCCAGGGTAGAGTTTGCGAGGAACGACTTCTTATTGCGAGAAGGCAGTATCGCTGTCAGGCACTGGTTTATAGAATCTGGTTTTGTACGTTCTTATGTCACAGATGCTGAGGGTAAGGACATCAGTACCCAGTTTTATGCAGCCGGGGATATCGTAATAGACTGGGCTTCTCTTTTCCTGCAACAGGCTACCCGGGAAAATATACAGGCGCTTACTGATTGTGTTTGCTGGCAGGTGAATTATGCTGATTTTCAACAACTGTTTCATGGCATGGAAGCTTTTCGCGAACAGGGCAGGGCCAGGCTGGCCGGTAGTTATTTTGCGTTAAAAAATCATAGTATCTCCCTTATTGCCGATCAGGCGAAGCAGCGTTACAAGCAGCTGCTACAGGAAAAGCCACACATCCTGCAGCATGTTTCTTTAAAGCATATAGCCAGTTACCTGGGTATTACAGATACATCGCTCAGTAGAATACGCAAAGAAATAGCGGAAGAATAAACGGTGCAGGTAATCGTTGTGTGTCATGGGTGCCACCAATGAAATGGAGACATGTTGTGTTTCCGGTTACCACCCCATATTTCTTGCCATATGCAAAGAATGACGGATAATACAAGCGCTAGCTTTGTAATATAAAATCCGGAAACATGCAGCAGGCCTTATTTATCGCCATTACTTTCACTACTGTTTTACTGCTATGGTTAGCTACCGGCCGCAACAAACAGCTGGGTGTGTTTTACCTGGCATGGATGCTGGTTGCAGGTTACCTGGCTTATAACGGCTTCTTTAATAATCCCGCTGCAACACCACCGCGCCTGCTGTGGGCCATTTTACCCGCCATGATTGCTACCTTCTATTTTTATAAGCGTATTCCTGCACCTCAGTTACATTATGGCTTGCTGTTATCTGTGCACCTGGTACGTATACTGGTAGAGGGGATGTTATATCTGTTATATAAGCAGGGAAAGATTCCAGTGAGCATGACTTTTTGCGGCTGGAACTATGATGTGTTAACCGGTATTTCGGCGTTGATACTGTTGCTATATTATGTACGGGTAAAGCGTTGTTCTGTACGGCTTTTGATGGTTTGGAACTGGCTGGGGTTATTGTTGTTGGCTATTATTGTGGTTACAGCTATTTTATCAGCACCATCACCTTTTCAGCAACTGGCTTTTGAGCAGCCGAATGTGGCAATATTGCAGTTTCCTTACACCTTGCTACCGGCGGTTATTGTTCCCGCTGTGTTGCTTTCGCATTTGCTAATGCTGAAAATGGGCAAAACAGCCAGATAGCAGGCAAATATCATAGGATTGTTAACGCTAAACGGTATTCTAATGAATAAGCTTACCTTTGCTGCGCGTTATGAATTTGAGTGTGTTACTGGATCAGTACAAACAATCCCCCCGCCTTTTACAATTGGCGGCCAGGCTAGCTTTTGCCGCTACTGATACAAATAGTTCTACCAGGCAAAACATCTTTCTTAAAAATTTACAAGGCAGTAGTGCTGAGTTTTTGTTAACAGCCATCTTCGGGCATGATCAGTGCAAGGAGGTAAACCACCTGGTGGTGCTGAACGATGCCGAAGAAGCTGCCTATTTTCATAATACACTGGAAAACCTTACCAGTGCATTAGATCTGTTTTACTTCCCGTCTTCTTTTAAGAACAGGAAAAACTTCCGTTTGCTCAACAGCTCACATGTGATGTTGCGTACCGAAGCGCTGACCAGGCTGGCGGCAGGCGGGAATAAAAAAATTGTGATCACCCATCCCGAAGCATTGTTTGAGAAGGTGGTACTACCTGAAACGCTGAAGGGGAACATCATTCATATTAAAACAAACGACACCATTAACCTGGAAGGTTTGATGGAACTGTTTGTAATGTATGGCTTTGTGCGTACCGATTTTGTGTACGAACCGGGACAGTTTGCTATTCGTGGTGGCATCCTGGATATTTACTCGTTTGGCAATGACAAGCCTTACCGCGTAGAGCTGTTTGGTAATGAGGTGGACAGTATCAGGATATTTGATCCCGAATCGCAGCTGAGTGAGAGAAAGCTCATGCAGGTAAGCATTATTCCTAACGTGGAAACACAATTTGATAGCGGCGAAAAAGTAACCCTGATGGAGTTTTTGCCGGAGAATATGATTGTGTGGCTGAAAGACTGGGATGTGATCAAGGAAAAGATAAGCCAGCAGGAAGAAGACCTGGGCTTGTTTTTACAAAGAATAGAAACAGCAGGCAATACCGAGGTAATAGCAGAGGTGCAGGATGATGAGGATGAAACCAAAATATGGAAGGATGTAAGCCTGCAGGACTTTGTGCCTGTTGCCACTATTGAGCGACAGATGCAACAACGCATGATTGTGGAGTTTGGCTATAAGCCGCAGTTGTCTACCGAAGAAATTGAATATAATACCAAGCCGCAGCCCGCTTTCAACCGTCAGTTTGATTTACTGATTAAAGATTTAAAGGCGCATGAAGCACAAGGCTATGCTATTTACCTGTTTGCCGAGCAGGCTAAACAGCTGGAAAGGCTGCATACTATTTTCACCGATTTAAATACTGAACTGGAATTTGTTCCGGTAGCTACCTCCATACATAGCGGATTTATTGATGCCGATTTAAAGGTGGTATGTTATACCGATCACCAGATATTCCAGCGTTATCATAAATACCGCATTAAGCAGGCCTATAATAAAAACAAGGCTATTACACTGAAAACCCTGCGCGATCTTCAACCGGGCGATTTTGTAACACACATCGATCATGGTGTAGGCACTTACAGCGGGTTACAGAAGATAGAGGTGGCGGGTAAAATGCAGGAAGCGGTGCGCATTTTATATAAGGATGGCGATATCCTGTATGTGAACATTAACTCCCTGCATAAAATTTCCAAGTTTACCGGTAAAGAGGGCACCGCGCCCAAAGTAAACAAATTGGGTAGTGAGGTATGGAGTAAGCTGAAAGAAAAAACCAAGGCGAAGGTTAAAGAAATTGCCTTTGATTTAATAAAGCTGTATGCGCAACGGAAGGCGCAGCAAGGGTTTGCGCATATGCCTGATAACTACATGCAAACCGAGCTGGAAGCTTCATTCGTGTATGAAGATACGCCTGACCAGGCCAAAGCTACAGAAGATGTGAAGCGTGATATGGAACAGCCGGCACCTATGGACAGGCTGGTGTGTGGTGATGTAGGCTTTGGTAAAACAGAGGTGGCTATACGTGCTGCTTTTAAAACAGTATTGGATGGCAAGCAGGCAGCCGTGCTGGTGCCAACTACTATCCTGGCTTTCCAGCACTATAAAACGTTTAGCGAGCGTTTAAAAGACTTCCCGGTAACCGTTGATTTTATCAACCGTTTTAAATCGGCCAAAGAGAAGAAAGAAACCTTCAAACGTTTAGAAGAAGGTAAGATTGATATATTGGTAGGGACCCATGGTGTGTTGGGTAAAGAGGTGAAGTTTAAAGACCTGGGGCTGATGGTGATTGATGAAGAACAGAAGTTTGGTGTGGCACATAAAGAGAAGCTGAAAACATTAAAAACCAATGTAGACTGTTTAACACTTACGGCAACTCCTATACCACGTACCCTACAGTTTTCGCTGATGGGGGCACGTGACTTAAGCATCATTAATACACCACCACCGAACCGCCAACCTGTACAAACCGAGATACAGGTATTTAATGAAGATGTGATACGCGACGCCATTTACTTTGAAACAGAACGTGGTGGCCAGGTGTTCTTTATTCATAACCGTGTGTTGGGATTACAGGAAATGGCTGGCCTGTTACAGGCGCTTTGCCCGGATTTAAGTATTTCCTATGCGCATGGACAAATGGAAGGAGATGAACTGGAAGAGCGTATTATGGATTTCATTGACAAGAAATACGATGTGCTTATCTGTACTAACATTGTAGAAAGTGGTGTGGACATTCCTAATGTAAACACCATTATCATTAACAATGCACACCATTTTGGTTTAAGCGATCTGCACCAGCTGCGTGGCCGTGTGGGTAGAAGTAATAGAAAAGCATTCTGTTATTTGTTGGCACCACCTATGAGTACATTGCCAACCGATTCGCGCAAACGCCTGCAAACATTAGAGCAGTTCAGTGATTTGGGCAGTGGTTTCCAGATTGCTATGCGCGACCTGGATATTCGTGGTGCAGGAAATATGCTGGGTGGTGAGCAGAGTGGTTTTATGGCAGATATCGGCTTTGAGATGTACCAGAAAATATTGGAAGAAGCGATTAAGGAATTAAAGCGTACTTCCTTTAAAGAATTGTTCAAAGACGAGATCAGCAAGCAGGATGATTATGTAAGCGATTGTACTATCGATACCGATTTACAGATATTAATTCCTGATTCTTATGTAGAAAGTATTACGGAACGTTTATCGTTGTATACGCGTTTGGATAACTGTGAAAAAGAAGAAGAGTTAGTGGCGTTTCATGCAGAGATGGCCGACAGGTTTGGGCCTATTCCACCGGAGGTAGAAGACCTGTTTACCACAGTAAGATGCCGCTGGCTGGCCGTGGGATTAGGTTTTGAAAAGATGGCATTGAAGGATGACACGTTGCGTTGCTATTTCATCAACAAAAACGATTCGCCTTATTTTGAATCAGACCTGTTTCAAAACATTATTCAATACCTGCAGGTAGGTACTAACAAAGCGAGGTTAAAACAATCAGCTAAAAACTTTTTGCTGGTGGTAGATGATGTGAAGGATATGAACCAGATGCACCAGTTTTTAGGGCGGATGTATAAGGGCGTTATTATAGATAAAAAAGAAGTATAACCCATTTTTTATATACAAGAAAAAAGGCCCGCTTTTATAAAAGCGGGCCTTTTTCATAAAAGTTTCTAATATATACTAGAATTCTTTTTTAGCTACTCCGTCAGCAATAGCCTGTAAAGCTTTTGCTTCGCTTAAGATAGCAGTCATTTTGTTGCCTTTGCCATCGTGGCCTTTAGCAATATAACCACCTTTTGCAGTTTTAGATACCACAGCATCCTGCATAGGAACATCTTTCTCTTTGGTTTTTAAACAATATGCCTTTAACATTTTAGACGTGTCCATCGTTGTCATTTTTGAGGTTAATAAATATAGGTTGCCGGGCAACACTTGTTCGTTTATATTTTCTACTTTTTCTATACGTCTATTTTAGCATACTTGGCGTGGGTTTCAATAAACTCTCTGCGTGGAGCTACTTCATCACCCATTAACATGCTAAATACACCATCTGCATTTGCCAGACTTTCTATAGTTACCTGCTTCAGCGTTCTTCTGGATGGATCCATGGTTGTGTCCCATAACTGGTCAGCGTTCATTTCACCCAAACCTTTGTATCGCTGAATAGTAACGCTATCTTCTTTACCTGCGCCTAATTTTTGAACCAGGCCTTTACGCTGTTCTTCGTTATACGCATATGCCTGCTCTTTACCTTTCTTTACCAGGTACAATGGTGGTTGTGCCAGATACACGTAACCATTTTGTACCAGTTCTTTCATATAGCGGAATATAAACGTAAGAATCAGGGTGGCAATGTGCGAACCATCCACGTCGGCATCGGTCATAATAATAAGCTTGTGATAACGAAGCTTAGTAATATTTAATGCTTTAGGATCTTCAGGCGTTCCAATAGTAACACCCATTGCGGTGAAAATGTTGCGTATTTCCTCGTTTTCGTAAATTTTGTGTTCCATGGCTTTTTCCACGTTCAAAATTTTACCGCGTAACGGGAGGATAGCCTGAAAACTACGGTCGCGGCCCTGCTTGGCAGTACCACCGGCCGAGTCACCTTCCACCAGGTATAACTCACATTTTTCAGCGTCTCTTTCCGAACAATCGGCCAGCTTTCCTGGTAAGCCCCCACCGCTTAATACGGTTTTACGCTGTACCATTTCACGGGCCTTTTTGGCTGCTACCCTTGCCTGAGCCGCCAATATTATCTTCTGGATAACGTTTTTGGCTTCTTTCGGATTTTCTTCCAAATAGCTCTGCAAAGCCCCTGCCACAGTTGTTTGTACAATACCACTTACGTCACTGTTACCCAGTTTTGTTTTGGTTTGTCCTTCAAATTGCGGTTCCGGAACTTTCACTGATATAATGGCGCTTAAACCTTCCCGGAAGTCATCGCCTTCAATTTCTACCTTGGCTTTTTCAAATAAGCCTTCTTTATCGCCGTACTGTTTAAACACACGGGTTAATGCCTGTCTGAAACCGGTTACGTGTGTGCCGCCTTCAATGGTATTAATGTTGTTTACGTACGAGAAAATATGCTCTTTAAAATCACTGTTGTAGGTCATGGCCACTTCAACCGCTACATTGGCTTTCTCGTCATGTCCTTCTACATATAAGGTTTTCGGAATTAAAGGAGCCCGTTTGGCAGCTTCATCCAGCATTTCTACAAACTCAATGATACCACCTTCGCTGTAAAAGTTTTTTGTATATACATTCCCTTCTTCGTCCTTCTCGCGAAGGTCAGTTAAGTTAATGTTGATGCGTCTGTTGAGGTAGGCCAGTTCGCGTAAACGTCCTTCCAGAATCTCTTTATTGTAAACAGTTACCGTAAAAATAGATGCATCGGGCCAGAAATGTACTTTGGTACCTGTAAGCTCAGAAGTGCCTATTTCACGAACAGCGTATTGAGGAACACCAATTCTGTATTCCTGCTCAAATATTTTACCTTCCCGCTGTACAGTTACCTGTAACACCGTACTTAATGCGTTTACGCAACTCACACCCACACCGTGCAAACCGCCGGATACTTTATAGGTGTTTTTATCAAACTTACCACCCGCGTGTAACACGGTCATTACCACTTCCAGCGCACTACGTTTTTCTTTCGTGTGCATGGCTGTAGGAATACCCCTTCCATCATCGCTTACGCTGATGGAATTGTCTTCATGAATGGTAACCTGGATGTTTTTACAATAACCCGCAAGGGCTTCATCAATAGAGTTATCAACTACTTCGTATACCAGGTGATGCAAGCCTTTTACCCCTACATCGCCAATATACATCGCCGGCCTTTTTCTAACGGCTTCCAGCCCTTCAAGTACCTGAATGCTGTCTGCCTCATAACCCGGTTGCGCGGGGGCGGCTATGTCTAATATTTCTTCACTCATAAATTGATATGAACGGTTGTTTGTTATCGAATGAAAGCTGGCAAAATTACGGAAAAAAGAGCGCTTTTCCTGTTAAAAGAGCGCTTTTACAGCCTTATTTACCCCCATATTGCCCCCACTTTAACGTCATTTTATTGCCATAATCCACGAATGTTGAAAAGTTACCCCGGATTTACATGTTGATACATTAATTTTGCCTCATCATGTTACAAGCTCTCGATATATTGAAGGTGGCGCACAGGAACACGGTAGAGCCGAGTATGAACCTGTTACATATGAAAGAACAGCACGTGCCTGGTTCTATTCAATATGTTATCAGAAGATACTACCCCCAGCAGAAGTGGTCAGGCGATGACACCGGTATGCTGGTATATCACTACAGTGCATCTGCTCCGGAAGAAAACTTCCTGGAAATGCGCTATTGTACCACCGGAAACAAATATTGTTTCGACAAAAGCTGTGCCCAATGCAGCGAGGTGCCTACACAAAACTGTAGCGGTAAACATGAAACCATTGATGTATTCTCTTTCCATTTTTCGGCCAACTTCCTCGGCCAGTTTACACACAACGTAAAACTGACCAATAAAAAAGATGAAGTGCTGGCTTTTAAACATCCGAATTCATTTACCAAAATATTCCCCGTTTGCAGCCGTAAACGTGTGGTGCTGGATGCGCTATTAAATCATAGCTACAGCGGCGCCATGGAAAATATTTTTGTAAACGCTAAGGTGCAGGAACTGTTGTTATACAGCCTGGAATGTTTAATTGAAGAGAAAGAAGAATCAGGCTTTGCCTGTAAATTCCTGGCAGATGAAAGCGGACGCGATCGCATTTACCAGGCAAGAGAGATACTACTTCGTCACATAGGTGACCCTATCACCATCAAAGAACTGAGCCGCAAAGTAGCTATGAACGAATGCTACCTGAAAAAAGGCTTCAAGGAAGTGTTTGGTACCACCATATTCGACTTCTACCAGCAGCAGCGTATGGAGCATGCAAAATACCTGTTGTACGAGAAGGCGTTAAGTGTTACCGACGTATCGGCTATGCTGGGATATTCTTCTATTTCCCATTTCTCGGCGGCTTTCAAAAAGCATACAGGATTGAAACCCTGTGAACTACTGTTCCGATAATTATAGCGGGTAAATAATTTATGTAAAAACACCACGGGCTAAACTGAAAATAGCGTGTACATTTGCGTGCCTTTTAGTTAAGTAAAAGTGAAAGCCCTCTCCCAACTGTAGAACCCGACATAATAATTGTAGTTCAAAACCAAGCAATGAAAAAAACAGTAAAAGTCGCCTTTGCTATATTGGCGGTAGCAGTAATGTTTACTGCACAGGTACAAGCTCAATCTCAGGAAAAGTATTTTCAACCTGGTAAGAAAGGTGAATTTTACGGATCATGGGGATACAACAAAGAGTGGTATACCGCAAGTTCCATCCACGTTAAACAACCCGGTTTAAATAACGACTTCACGTTTGTGCGTGTACAAGCGAAGGACAAACCAGGATGGGACGAAAATATTTTCAAGCAAGCTATCAGCATTCCTCAATACAACTACCGCGTAGGTTACTGGTTTAAAGACAACTGGGCTTTTGAAGTAAACTTCGATCATACCAAATACCAGGTAAAGCAAGATCAACTGTTACATGTTAAAGGCACTATTGATGGAAAGCATGTGGATGAATATCGTCGCAACGATGATCTTGCTAATCCGCAGTTACAGTATCAGTTAAATAACGGCGCAAACTTCCTGTTGTTTAACCTGGTACACCGCAAGCAGATCTCTAACTTTCATCAAAAATGGTTTAACCTGTCTTTATTGCTGAAAGGTGGTGTAGGTGTGGTTATTCCACACGTTCAAAATACCATTTTTGGACAAGACAATGATCAGGGCTTCCAGTTCGGTGGCTTTTGTATAGGTGGTGAAGCAGCTGTACGTGCAACTTTCTTTAAATATGGTTACCTGGAATTTTGTAACAAACTGGTAGGCGCTCATTACTACAACCTGAAAGTTTATCAGGGTAGAGCCAAGCAAACTTTTGGTTGTTATGAAATGATAGCCAACATTGGTTTCAGTGTTCCTTTGAAAAAGTATAAGAGCTAGTTTTGATATAAAGTATCATGTATATACAAAAGCCATTTCGGATAATCATTCGAAATGGCTTTGTCTTTTATATGGGTTGGTAGTTGCTTATAACATAAAAGGAACAAATCCACCCTGTGTACATCCGGGTGTGGGTATCAGCAGATCGCCGGTTTGATCTACATGTGGTAATTGTCTGATGTTATTGAACCAGCTTTTGCTGAATTGTTCTTCTATTGTGGATGGATCAATCAAAACGTGAAACCCGCCACGGGTTTCAATAAACTGTACTTTGGCTGCTGGGCCTGTATACTCGTAAATCTGCGATTGGAGTTGAGTGGCAAATCCTTCTGCTTTGTAATCAAAATCGAAATCGATAAAGCAACTCCTGCTTTTACTTTTTTGTATTTCGCTCATGATTTCCTGGTGGGGATTGGTATCCCGCTGTTGATGCTGTATACATTTTGCCAGTGCTGTTAGGCCGGTGAACATGGCATCGTATAGGCTTCTGGGGTTAGGAGTAATGTAGAGTGCAAGCGCTTCTTGTGGAATGGGGTTGCCTTTTTGTGTATAAGCGCCGAGCGGGCATTCCAGTTGAAGTATTTTATAATACAGATCGCCCTTTTTACTGGTGAAACGTTTTAATTGTTGCTTATCTGATTTGATAACATCGGAGTATTTATTTCTGGCCAGTAAAGACACATAATAGGCTTCGCCTTCTTCGAGGTCGGGTAGCCAGTCAATAAACGAGCGTAACATGGCTTCGTCCTGTATAATCTTATAGTACATTTCCTGGAATTTAGGGTAGCGTAAATGTACTCTTAAATTATTATATGCATTTTCAGTAACGGATGTGTCAAGGAACAGGGGGGCACAAAAAGAAGCGGGTGTATCAACTGATACACCCGCGCTAGATTTATATGATTTCTTTTAAACTATCTGCTGCTGCTGCAATGGTTTTGTCTAAATCATCGCGGGTGAGCGCGTGATTGAGGAACCAGCTTTCAAAGGCACTTGGAGGTAAGTAAATACCTCTTTTGAGCATGGCATGAAAGAATTGTTTAAACCTTTCAATGTTAGTGGCAGAAGCACTTACGAAATCTGTAACGGCATGTTCCGCAAAATGTAAGCTGATCATGCTGCCGAGTTGGTTAATAGTGTATGGGATACCGGCTTCTTTGCATACGCGGTCCAGACCATTACGCAGGTACACGGTTTTCTGTTCCAGTTCCGTATAGATAGCGTGGTTCTCTTTCAATTCTTTTAACAGGGTATAACCTGCAATCATAGCCAGCGGGTTACCGCTAAGGGTGCCGGCCTGATATACATTGCCCAGTGGGGCTATGTATTGCATGATATCTTTTTTACCTGCAAAAGCACCTACGGGCATACCTGCGCCAATTACTTTGCCATAGCAAATAAGATCGGCCTGTATGTTCAGTTTTTGTTGAGCGCCGCCAGCAGCCAGGCGAAAGCCTGTCATTACTTCATCAAATATCAGTACAATGTTTTCGGCAGTACAGATGGTACGCAGGCCTTCTAAAAAGCCTGGTTCCGGTAATATACAACCCATGTTACCAGCAACGGGTTCTATAATAATAGCGGCTATTTCGTTTTTATGTTCTGCTACCAGTTGCTTTACTGCGTCCAGGTTGTTGTAAGGAGCCGTTAAGGTATCGTTGGCAGCACCGGCAGTGATGCCAGGCACAGTTTGAATGTTGAAGGTAGCTAAACCACTGCCTGCTTTTACGAGGAAGGCATCTGCGTGGCCATGGTAACAGCCTTCAAATTTGATGAACTTGTTTTTGCCGGTATAGCCACGGGCTAAACGTAAAGCACTCATGCAGGCTTCGGTGCCGCTGTTTACCATACGTACCATGTCCACATTAGGTGCCATGCTTTTAATCAGCTCGGCCATTTCTATTTCCAGCTGGGTAGGTGCACCAAAAGAGGTAGAGTCTTCCGCTTTGGCCTGTATGGCTTTTACTACCGGTTCGTAGGCGTGACCCATAATCATGGGGCCCCAGGAAGCTATGTAGTCTACATACTGGTTTCCATCTACATCGTATAGATAAGCGCCTTTGGCTTTCTCCATAAATACCGGGGTGCCGCCTACACTTTTAAAAGCACGCACCGGGGAGTTAACGCCACCAGGAATGCTTTGCTGTGCTCTTTCGAATAATGTTTTGCTCGATTCGTATTGATACATAATACAGGTTATTTACAGGCCGTTTAATAAACGTACGGCATCTTTTGCAAAATAGGTGGCAATAAGGTCGGCCCCGGCTCTTTTAATAGACGTAAGGCTTTCCAGTATGGCTTTGTTCTCGTCCAGCCAGCCTTTTTCGGCGGCTGCTTTAATCATGGCATATTCACCGCTTACATGGTAAGCGCTTACAGGCACATCTACGGCGTTTTTAATTTCACGTATAATATCCAGGTAAGCCATAGCAGGTTTCACCATCACAATGTCTGCGCCTTCTTCTACATCCATCAGGGTTTCTTTGATGGCTTCTTTGCGATTGGCGTAGTCCATCTGGTAAGTTTTTTTATCGCCAAAGCCGGGAGCGCTGTCCAGTGCATCGCGGAACGGGCCATAGAAGCAGCTGGCATATTTAGCGCTGTAGGCCATAATACCTACTTTGGTAAAGTTGTTTTCTTCCAGCACGGCGCGCATAGCAGCTATACGGCCATCCATCATATCGCTGGGGGCTACAAAGTCCACTCCGGCTTCGGCATGGCTTAATACCATTTTCACCAATGCTTCAACGGTTTCATCGTTTACTATTTCGCCATCTTGTACAATGCCATCATGGCCGTATATGGAGTAGGGGTCCAGTGCCACGTCGGTCATTACCACCATGTCGGGACAAGCGTCTTTAATGGCTTTAATAGTACGTTGCATCAGGCCATTAGGGTTCCAGGCTTCTTTGCCGGTATTATCTTTCAGTTCATCCGGACATTTAATAAAAATATCTACGCTTCTGATGCCCATGTTCCAAAGTTCTTTCACTTCTTTCACGGTAAGGTCTAACGAGCGGCGAAACTGGCCGGGCATAGAAGGTATTTCATATTCCACGTTAGTGCCTTCATCTACAAATATGGGCAGTATAAAATCGGCAGGAGTTAAAATGGTTTCAGCCACCATTGCGCGAATGGCGGGAGTTTGTCTGAGTATCCGGTTTCTTCTCTGTAAGTACATATACTATCTTTTAAAAATTACACTATACATATTGGTTATGCCCATTGTGCCGGGTGCAGGCAAGCCTGTAATAGCTTGTCTTCTTCGCTTCCGGGAGCAGGCTGGTAGTTATATTCAAAACGTACGGTAGGTGGCAGGCTCATCAAAATGCTTTCGGTGCGGCCATTGGTTTTTAAACCGAAGATGGTTCCCCTGTCATGAATGAGGTTAAACTCTACATAGCGGCCACGGCGTATTTCCTGCCAGTGTTTTTGTTGTTCGGTATACGCTATATCTTTTCTTCTGGCTACAATAGGTACATAGGCGTTTACAAAGTTGTTGCCATTGGCTTGCTGAAAGGCAAACAATCTTTCGGCATCTGCTGTGTCTGCCGGCACCAGGTGATCGTAAAACACACCACCAATACCACGCATTTCATCCCCCCTGTGTTTGTTTACAAAATAGGCATCACATTGCTTTTTGTATTTCGGGTACAGGTCTGCGCCAAATGGTTCCATCGCTTGTTTTAAAGTGCCATGAAAATGACGGGCGTCTTCTTCAAACAGGTAATAGGGGGTAAGATCAGCACCGCCACCAAACCAGCTGTTGATTACATTTCCTTGTGTGTCGTATACTTCAAAATAACGCCAGTTGGCATGCGTGGTAGGTACAAATGGATTGAAAGGGTGTAGCACCAAACTAAGGCCACAGGCAAACCACGTGCTGCCTTCTATTTTCAGTTGTTGACGCATGGCATCGCTTACATCGCCAAACACTACAGAGGTGTTTACGCCGCCTTTTTCAAATACATTACCATTGGCTATGATACGTGTTTTACCGCCGCCACCACCTTCACGTTCCCATTTGTCTTCTGCAAAAACGGCTTTGCCATCGGCTTGTTCCAGTGCCGCACATATCTCATCCTGTAATTGGTGAATGTAATTGATCCAGTTCTGTTTCATATTCAATTGATGCCAGTGTTATAATGTTTGTTGGTAACGATCAGGGTTGTAAAAATTGTAATAAAGGCTGTATAAAGCGGTCAAAAGCTTCTATGTGGGGCAGGTGGCCTACGTTATCCAGCGGTACCAGCTGCGAGCCTTTGATTTTTTGCTGGGTAAGCTTACCCAGTTCGGGATACAGGCCCATTGTTTTACGTACCTCATCGTTAACATTGGCCTTACCCAGTGCAGTGCGGTCGCGCTGACCTATAATCAGCAGGGTAGGAGCCGTAATTTGTGTAAACTCGTAGCAAACGGGTTGGGTAAATATCATGTCGTAGGTAAGCGCTGCATTCCAGGCTACCCTTGCATATTCAGGGCTAAGCGTCCAGCCTGCTTGCAGGTTTACCCATTCGTCATACTCCGGTTTCCACTTGTTATCGTAATAGCTATCGCTCTGGTATTTGCGAATGCTTTCATAATTCTGTTTCAGTTCGTTTTTATACCAGGTTTCTACCGGTTGGTAAGGTACTTTCAGCTTCCAGTCTTCCAGGCCTATAGGATTTTCCAGTATAAACTTTTCTACCACCTGTGGATACATGAGGGTAAAACGGGTAGCCACCATGCCACCCATAGAATGGCCCAGCACGTTTATTTTAGTAATGCCCAGTGTGTCCAAAATGGCTTTGGTGTTTTGCGCCAGCAACTGAAAGGTGTATTGCAGGTGGGTAGGTTTGGACGATTTACCAAAGCCTATCTGGTCGGGCACAATTACACGAAAGCCTTTTTGTGTTAAAGCCTGGATGGTAGTGGCCCAGTAAGCGCCGTTGAAGTTTTTACCATGTAATAACAATACGTTGTGGCCATTGTAGTTATCAGGCTTTACGTCCATATAAGCCATTTGCAGGTTTTCGCCCTGCAGGGTAAGCTTCAAATACTGTACAGGATAAGGATAGGTGTAGTTTTCCAGGCACAGACCCAGTGCTTTTATATTGCTTTGTGCCTGTGTTGTAAACACTGTGGTAGCTAACAGGCAACAGGTCAATAAAATGGTAAACCGTGTTTTCATAATCTATTGCTTAATGGTATACAAAACGGGCCCATGCGGGCCCGTTAGTTTTATGCGTGTCTGTATTGTTTAACCGTATCAACAAAAGCACGTGCATGATCAACGGGCACATTGGGTAGTATGCCATGTCCCAGGTTGGCAATATGCCTGCCGGGGCCAAACTGCTGCAGCATTTGTTTTACTTCTTTTTCAATAACAGGAATAGGCGACAGTAGTTTAGCCGGATCAAAATTACCTTGCAGCGTAACGGTGTTTCCAGCCATCTGGCGGGCCATGTGTGGTGGAATACACCAGTCAATGCCTAAGCCATTTGCTCCAGTGGCAGCCATCTGTGGCAGCGAATGCCAGGCGCCTTTGGCAAACAGTATGGTTAACACTTCGTCTTTTAATGCGGCTATAATCTGGCGCATATAACGAAGGGATAAGTTTTCAAAATCTTCCGGACTCAACAGGCCACCCCAGCTGTCGAACACCTGTATTACATCTGCACCGGCTTTCACCTGCTCTTTCAGGTAAAGAATGGTGGTGTCGGTAATCATTTGCAGTAACTGGTGGGCAGCTTCTGGCTGTGTGTAACAAAAAGCTTTAGCCTCGTCAAAGGTTTTAGAGCCTTTGCCTTGTACCATATAGCATAAAATAGTCCAGGGTGCGCCGGCAAAACCAATCAACGGCACACGGCCATTCAAGGCAGCTTTGGTCATGCGCAGGGCGTCGAATACATAGCCCAGCGACTCGTGCACATCCGGAATGTGCACACGCTTTAAATCGGCAATAGATTTAATAGGATCAGGTAACACCGGGCCTTTATGTTCAATCAGCTGCACTTCCAGGCCCATAGCCTGGGGTATCACTAATATATCAGAGAATATAATAGCTGCATCTACACCCACCTGGTCAATGGGCTGCAAGGTAATTTCAGTAGCCAGCTCGGGCTTCTGACAACGTTCAAAGAAAGTATACTTATCACGTAGTACTCTGTAGTCGGGTAAATAACGGCCTGCCTGGCGCATCATCCACACCGGCGTTCTTTCCACAGATTCCCCTTTCAGGGTACGTAATAACAAATCGTTTTGTAGCATATCATCTATTTAAAATAATCTATCACCAGGTCTATCATGTGTTCCTGACCAGGCCATTCACTGGTAACTATCTTATTACACACATACGAGTGTATGGTGGCGGCAGTGGTTTTGCCAATGGCAAACAACACTACATCGGTGTGAATGGTGTTGGTAGAAAAAAAGCTATGCACGGCACTGGGACTAAAAAACAGTATACCGTCGTAGCTTACTTCTATTGTGTGCGGGGTTTGTTGGGTGGTATAGGCTATAATTTCCTGCACAGCTATGTTGTGTTGTTGCAACAACTGTGGCAGATCGTCCATACGCTGGTCGCCACAGAAAAAAAATACTTCCTGTGGCAGGGGGCTGGCTTTCAGTATTTTTTCAGCCAGCGAAGTAGCATTTTTAGAAGCGCCTGCAATGGCTGCTTCGCCAAAATGCTGCACCAGTAATTCTTTGGTAACACCGCCCAGGCAGTAAATGCGCCATTGGGGTGTGGCAGGCAATAATGGCAATACAGCTTCTACCGCTTTAATACTGGTAAATACCACTGTGGCAGGTTGTGCAGCAATTTCCTGTACCCTGGCCTGTAGCTCAGGGGTATGTATGGCTTCTGTGTGAATAAAGGGAACGGTAACCAGGTGTAAACCATGGTCCACCGCTTTTTGAACATGCGGGCCTTCCAGTGAGCGGGTGCATAATATGTTTGCTTTAGTACCCTGCATTGCGTATCTCTTCTACTATTTTATCTGCACCATTCTGTAATAACTCCCATGCAGCCTTGTTACCGGTTTGTGCTAAAACATCGTGCCGGGTATCCATAGGCAATTCCATATGGGTTTCTTTTTTCTGGCTACCATCCAGTGAATAGATGTTGCCGGTAAAAGTGAGGGTATTATTGCTGATAGCGGCCAGTGCACTGATAGGTGTAGAGCAACCGCCCATTAATGTGCGCAGAAAATCTCTTTCCAGTTTCACGCACAATGCGGTATCGGCATCGTTTAACAGGCCACAGGCTTCTTTGGTGTCAGGCTCTTCTTCGCGACAAACCACCATAATGGCGCCTTGTGCAGCGGCGGGTAGCATCCAGTCCAGCTCAAAAGAGTTGTCTGGTCTTTTTTCTATGCGTTCTAAACCAGCGGCGGCAAAAATGGCGCCTGTCCAGTTGCTGTCGGCCACTTTTTGTAAACGGGTATTTACATTACCACGCAGGTTTTCAATAGTATGATGGGGGTAACGGTTTAACCATTGTGCTTTACGGCGTATGCTGCTGGTGGCAATGATGGCCGCCTGCTCCGGATTGGTCATGGTCCATTCGCCATTTACCAGTTCCCATCCGCCTTTGTGTACCAGTATGTCTTTGCTGGAAGCTCTTTTTAAAACGGCAGCCTGTGTAATACCTTTGGCCAATTGAGTAGGCACATCTTTCATGCTGTGCACTGCTATGTCAATGCGTTTGCTCAGCAGCGCTGCGTCCAGTGTTTTGGTAAAAACACCCTGAACGCCAATTTCATACAAAGGGGTAACCAGGTCTATATCACCATCACTTTTAATGTACACCAGCTCACTGGCAATATTGTGTGCTGCTAACTGGTTTTGTACCAACGTAGCCTGCCATACAGCGAGTTCGCTGTCTCTGGTGCCTATTTTTAATATCCTGCTCATTTGTTATATGCTTCCGGGCCGCGAAACTAATTCATATTTCCTGCGGAAATAAAATCATTAATGGCCTCTATATAAGAACAACCGGGAAGTTGCTGGCGGCGCATTTTCAGCGCCATATTATTAATTACCTTCTGGATAGTTTCTTCGGAGGAGGGTTGCTTGTGATGAAAAGGGCACCCACCGGTAGCAGGTGTGTTTTCTGCTTCTGCTGCCAGGGTAAACAGGCCACACTCGTGCAGTTCCTGTAATTTCAATTTGGCGGCTTTCAGGGCGGGCACATGCTGGCGCATGCCATACCACTCTAAAAATTCCTGCATGTGCTGTACAATAATAGCATTGGCTTTGGGCACTTCTGCTATCCTGTTTTGCAGGGTTTCATCATTTATTCTGGATAAACCATCTACGTTTACCAGTGCCACGCCTGGCAGTTCACCTGCAGCGGGCTCAATATTGTTGGGAATAGAAAGATCAATCAGAATTTTAGCACCAAAGCCTTCCAGGTCTTTTTTGCAAATCACTGGTTCTTCGGCGTTGGTAGCCACAATAACCACATCGGCTTGTTGCACTACCTGCATCATCTGGCTGTAAGGTGCTGTTTTTACCTGCAGTTCCTGGGCCAGCGCTTCGGCTTTAGCCTGGGTGCGGTTAACAAGTGTAATGTTGTTGCTGTCGGCCCCGCAATAATCCACCAGGTTTTTACAGGTGTTACGGCCAATTTTACCAGTGCCCAGTAATACTATTTTCTTGTGGGAAGCATCTGGTAAATGTTGTTTTAAAAACTGGATAGCGGCAAAAGAAACAGATACAGTGCCTGAACTTAACTCGGTATGTGCCTTAATGGCTTTAGACGATTGCAGCACCGTATTGTATAAACGCTCTATAAAAGTGCCTACAAATTCATTTTCGCGGGCAAATTTGATCGCTTGTTTTATCTGTCCTACAATTTCGTAGTCCCCTAATATCTGGGAGTCAAGGCCGGCACCTACGCTAAAAAGGTGCTCTATGGCAGCCATGCCCTGTTTAATATAGGCGAGTTCTTTAAAAGAATCGGCAGACCCGGAAGTTTGTTTACAAAGAAGGTCAATGAGTACGTTTGGGCTAGGGGCCAGTCCAAATACCTCTGTACGGTTACAAGTGCTTAATACAAACATTTCCTCCACCCCGTTCTGCCCAGCTTCTTCCAGAATGGCTGCATACTGGTCAGTATTAACAGCAAATTGTCCCCTGATAGAAGCGTCCGTTTTTTTGTAGTTAATTCCCGTGATGTAAAATTCGTTCAGATTCATATACTTACCTGCTAGTCAAAAACCTTTCTTATTCAGATGGCACAAAGGTACTTGCCAAGGGTAGCATAAAGGAATGATTTCGGTCATTCCATTGTCATTTCTCTGTCATAGATAAAAAACGGCTTTAAATCCGTAAATGCAGCACCAAACCTGCTTTCGTTGGCATAACTTTGCGCTTATTTTTTCCCACATATGCAAGAGAAGAAGCGTGCAATTATATTGATGAACCTGGGATCGCCCGATTCTACAGAAGTGAAAGATGTACGAAAGTACCTGGATGAGTTTTTGATGGATAAAAGAGTTATTCATGCGCCCTGGTTTTTCCGTGCATTACTGGTAAAAGGCCTGATTGTGCCTTTCCGTGCGCCTAAATCGGCAGAAGCTTACCGTACTATCTGGTGGAAAGAAGGCTCACCGCTGGTAGTATTGACCCAACAATTACAGAAAGCAGTACAGGAAAAAGTATCTGTACCCGTTGAAATAGCCATGCGTTATGGCAATCCTACTCCTAAAGCGGCCTACGATAGCTTGTTGAAACAAGTGCCTGACCTGGAAGAGGTGATTTTATTCCCGCTGTATCCGCATTATGCCATGAGCAGTTATGAAACGGCAGTGGAGTATATGAAGGAAGTGAAGGAGAAACAGGGCTATAAGTTTACCCTTACTATTGTGCCCCCTTATTACAATGATAAGGATTATATCAAAGCATTATCTGCCAGTATTCAGCCTTACCTGAAAGAAGATTATGACAAAATCATATTCAGCTATCATGGTATTCCTGAAAGACATATCAAATTGGGAGATGTTACCGGTTGTCATTGCCTGCAAACTGAAAACTGTTGCAGCACGCCTTCTCCGGCACATGCCTATTGTTACCGTCACCAGACATTTGAAACTACCCGCCTTGTACAACAGGAGTTGAATTTACCAGCCGAAAAAGTAGAACAAACCTTCCAGTCCCGACTGGGACGTGATAAATGGTTACTGCCTTTTACAGCGGTACGTTTAGCGGAGCTGCCGAACGAAGGTGTGAAAAAGGTATTAGTGGTATGTCCTGCTTTTGTAAGCGACTGCCTGGAAACACTGGAAGAAATGGCTATTGGCGGTAAAGAAATATTTGAGCATGCGGGTGGCGAGCATTTTACGCATATCCCTTGCATGAACGTGCAAACGCAGTGGGTAGATGCATTGGTAAAATTGTCTGGCGCACCTAAAACCGAACCGGTAAAAGCATAGCACCATGGCCTATTTATACCTGAAAGCCCTTCACATCATTTTTGTAGTTACCTGGTTTGCAGGTATTTTTTACATGCCACGGCTTTTTATCTACAACGTAGAAGCCGGTGAAAAAGAGGAAGCTGCCAAAAACGCCTTGCGTGAGCAGTTTTCTATTATGATGAAAAGGCTATGGTACGGCATTACCTGGCCTTCTGCTATACTTACTTTGATACTCGGCCCCACTGTAATGTTTTACTACGGCTGGAATCTTATACTATTTGCACCGGAAGGTCGCTGGTTATTATTGAAGTTGGTTTTTGTAGTCGTATTATACGCATACTTCTTCTTCCTGCATGGCATTTTTAAGCAACAGGTAGCAGGCGTATTTAAACATACTTCGCAACAACTACGTGTGTGGAATGAAGTGGCTACTATTTTACTCGTAGCCATTGTAATGCTGGTTACTGTAAAACAAAGCATGAGCTTTGTGTGGGGCGTGGTGGGGTTAATCCTGTTTATTATAGTGCTGATGAGTGCTATAAAAATCTATAAGATAATAAGAAACAAAAAGGCGGCTAAGTAGCCGCCTTTTTAATTTACTTAATTTTATATACTTACACTGCTTTACTAAACATGGGCCTGTCGCCACTTTCACCGTTACGCAACAAATGCAGGTCGAATGCACGACAGATGTTGCGAATAAAATTCTTACCGGTGTCGGTTACTTTTATGCCATTAGAATTGCGGTAAATAAGATCATCGGCTTCCAGCTGGTCTAATTCAGGGTAGCTGTATTGTTCCAGTTGTTCGCGGTATTTGTTTACGAAGGTGGTTTTGCCGCGGCAGCTGATGTCCAGTATGTATTGTTTAAACAGACGGTCTTCTTCGGTTAAGAAAATGCCTTTTGCTACGGGTAGCTCGTTATTCTCCAGGCGTTGGTAATAATCGTGAATGGTTTTTTCGTTTTGTGCGTAGGCTATGCCTATGTCGCTGATGGCCGATACACCCAGGCCCACCAGCACGGCGGTGTGCTGCGTGGTGTAGCCCATAAAGTTCCGGTGTAGCATGCCGGTTTGTTGTGCTTTATACAAGGCATCACCCGGAATGGCAAAATGATCCATACCAATATCCTGGTAACCGTGTTCGGCAAATATTCTTTTGCCTTGCTGGTATAACAGCAGTTTTACGGCAGCGGTAGGTAAATCAGCTTCAGAAAAAAGGCGCTGGGCTTTGCTGGTCCACGGCACATGTGCATAGCTGTAAAAAGCAATACGATCAGGATGCAGTTCCAGGGAGCGGTTAATGGTGTTGGTAATGCTGTCTATGGTTTGCAGGGGCAGGCCATAGATCAAATCGAAATTAACGCTCTGGTAGCCAATGTTGCGGGCCAGCCTGGTTACTTCTTCCAGTTGTTCAAAAGGCTGTATGCGGTTAATGACGTGTTGCACTTGTGGGTCCAGATCCTGTACGCCAAAGCTTACTCTTCTAAAACCCAGGTTATAAAAAGTCAATAAATGTTCGGCAGTGGTATTGCCAGGGTGACCCTCAAAACTCATTTCGGGAGTAGGGGCCAATGTGCCCAGCTCAAAAATGCCGCTTAACAGGCGCTCTAAGTTTTCGGGCGAAAAGAAAGTGGGGGTACCGCCACCCAAATGCAGCTCTTTAATCACCGGCTTTTGGGGTAGTTGCTGCACATACAGTTCCCACTCTTTTAACACGGCATCAATGTAGGGGACTTCTACGTTGTGGTTGGTGGTGATTTTTTTGTTGCAACCACAGTAGGTGCAAAGCGACTCGCAAAAAGGAAGGTGTATATACAGGCTAATACCTTTAGAAGCGGCATGGCTGGTAAGTTGTTCCCCGGCGGTAACTATCCATCTATCATAATCGATATCGGCCGGCCAAACAGGCACGGTAGGGTAGCTGGTATACCGGGGAACAGGAATATTGTATTGATGTAACAAGGCAACTGGAACAGACATGTGATTATTTTTCTGTAACAAAGCTACCCAGGGTAAAAAGGGGATACAATGATATTCGTCAGTATATACCCTTTATTTCATCAGTGCTTGGTTTTTACTGCCTGGCGGGCCAGCAGTTTCCAGTCGCCTGCTTTGGTTTTGTGCCATACCAGCAAAATCAGCAGATCTACTGTGCCGGGTTCTTTGCCTTTGTCATTGGTGCTGGCAACCAGGCGGTGACGTACTACAGCAGTAGCGCCTTCTACTATAACTGTTTGATCTGTAAGGTCAATGCTTACAAAATCAGAGTTACCGTTCACAATATTATCAATAAACTCTTTTTTGGTTTCCGCTTTAGCGCCGCCGGAATGTCCGTAGGTAAGTTTGTCGTCGGTCAGTTTGTTTAAAGTAGCTCCATCTCCGTCTACCAAAGCTTTGCGCAGGTTTTCTGTAGCAGCGGCTACTGCTTTTTCATCTTTGGTCTGGGCCATCGTCAGGTTCATCATTGTGCAAAAGACGAATAATGATAAAATACGCTTCATGTTGTGAATTTTAATAATGCAATTTAAGAAAACAGGAACACCCTAGTAATAGTAGCACGATTTTAGCGGGATTATAAGGGTATTTGTTAATTTAGAATATCTGTTTAACGTTAACCCGCCGGTATTGCTATGCGATATGTACTGTTAGCTGTTATGGGTATTGTTATATGGGGCAACGTGTGTGCCCAGTCAGATACTATCTACACATATTACAACCCTATCTGGAAACCTGTAGCCAAAGATTCCGCCACTTTTTACGAGAAAAAATACTGGCAAAACCAGCTATTGAAAAAAGAAACCTACCGGGCAGACAGTGGTATTGTTATGCGCACCGGCTCGTTCAGTGACACGGCAGGGAAGATTGAACAAGGTTTTTTCAGTCGTTACGACCGGTACGGTGTTATCCGCGACTCTATTTACCAGGAGGGCCGAAAAAGAAAAGAGGGCTGGTATTTTTATAATAATGGTGCTAAGCGCGCTTATTTTCACACCAATGCCCAGGGGAATTACGACATTCAAAAAGGATGGGATGAAAACGGTGGCGAAATACCCAATTACATTGCCTTCAGGCCTGCTACTTTCCCGGGTGGCGATTCGGTCTGGAAAAGTTACCTGGTGCAACATGTGTCGGCCAACCAGCCTATTGATTATGCAGCCGGGAAAATAAGCGGCGAGGTGGAAATACTGTTTACCATTGCTCCGGATGGAAAGGTTACAGATGTGCGGCTGGGTAAATCATCGGGCTACAAAGAACTGGACACCCACGCCCTGGAAATTATTAAAAGCAGTCCGCAGTGGATTCCCTGTATCCAGTTTAACGAACACGTGCGCTATTTTCAGCGCCAATCCTTAACTTACTCCGCCCAGCAACAGGTGATTCCCCAATAAAATATGGACGACTTTTAAGGTATAGGTAATGATTATTATTTACTTATGCATACATAATGATTCTATTACGCAATTCATTTGTAACGGAATAAGACGCTATGTATTTTCGCTCTCTATAAAAACCTAAACCGGCGTAATGGAGAGGAAGTTGGCACTGCTTATTGTTTGTTTGGTTGCATGGAGTATGAATAATGCTTACTGCCAGGAGAGGAGCTATTCGGATATTGCAGATAGTGTGTATAGTGCGCTGGATAAAAAAGAGGTGGGTTATTTATTGCCCTTAATGGATGACAGTTGTGTTATCAGCAGCTTACCCCGGGGCATGAATGCCCGTGTAGTTCCCTTATTACTGGCTAAGTATCCACCGGTAAAAGCCTATAAAATTATTGCCGTAGATAAAGAAACCACCGGTACCCGTGTAAAAATGGAGGTGATGTACGACGGTGGCAAAGCGGCGTATCCCGATTTTTTACTAAACAGCGGCGGGCGTATTGCCGAGTTGAACGTGGTAAAAAGCGCTGCATTGAACGAGCATAAATCTGCTGTGCATGTGCTGACGGCGCCTGATACTTTATCACTCCCCTTTATTATTAAGGACGATCGTGTATATATCAAAGCAGAGGTTGACGGCCGCAAAGGCCTTTTTTTGCTGGATACCGGTTCGCCGGAAATGATTTTAAACCGTGCTTATTTTGCCGATTCGCTAAAGCTATTGGCCGCCAATACTGCTACAGAAGCGGGTGCGCATAGTAAAGCAGAAGGCATATGGATGCGTAGGGTAAATGCGTTCACTGCCGGCCGTATGCGGTTAACCAATTTTATGAGCATGGTAATGACTACCGGTGCTGTGGGTGGAGATGGGGCATTACCCTTTTTGGGTAGCATTGGATATAACACTTTGCGTGATTTTGAAATTCGCTTTGATATTGCTGCGGGGAAAATTACCCTGGTAAAAACAGATGTGCTGGGCGACTATACCAGCCAGCAATACCGCCCGGCCAATATTACTTATATGGGGCCGGTGGAAATGCGCAGGCATATTCCGGTGATAATGGTAACTATTGGTGACCAGCCTTTTCGTATGGGTATAGATTGCAGCATTACCAATACCGTATTGTTTGCCCGTCACAAAAATGCGGTGCTGCCTTTTATGGAGCATGTGGCGGATGTGGCAGCTGAACGTGAAAATGTACAGCCAGAGCGCATTAAAGGAACTGTTGGTAAAATGAAAATAGGTTCACTGGACTTTAACAATATGCCGGTGGTAGTGGAGGGCAACAGCCAGGTATACGATGGCGTAACGGATACTTACCCTTTAGATGGCTTACTGGGGCTTGACTTTTTGAAAAGCTATAAAACTGCCATCAACTTTAAACGAAAACTCATCTACTTCCGGTAATATACCATACCGGTAATAAAAAAGCCCCTGAAAAGTAAATAACTTATCAGGAGCTTTTTATATGAAGTGCTGTATGTCTCTTATTGCAGTTGAACAGATTCAATGGTAACGCCGGCGCCACCCTCTTCCTGCTTTATCACTACTTCCAGTTTTTCTACCTGTTGCAGGTTAAAAGCATTGTTGCTATTGCTGTTAAACCACAAAGCCTGGAAAGAAGGATAGGGGCGTGGCAGTAATAACATCTCCTCTTTATGTAAACTGCTTAACGGAATGTGGATATCCTGTAAAGTGTTGTTTACTGTAATTGTAGCACTGAATGCTTCGGCGTTGCTATTGATCAGTATTATTTTTACCTGTGCGGGTTTGTTATAATACGATCTGGCACGTACCTGTAAGGTGGTAAAGCGTGGCAGTTCGGTTGAACGGGGGGCCAGCTTATCGCCTACAAACAACTGCCAGGCAACAGCAGGTTGCGCGCTTTCAGGTGCTTTGGAAAAGATACTATACAGCATGCTGCCGATAGTGTTGCCGGTAACAAAGTCGGAGGTTTTGCCATCTTCTGACCAGTTGGGATAAGCAAACATATGACGGTCAGTGCTGGCAGTAAACAAGGTTAATGCACTGCCTGGTGCTGCCACTAATGTGCTCCATGTGTTGGTGTGGAAGTAATCCCAGGCAAACGGATAGCCCTGGATATTACCGGGGAAAGAATAGTAACCGGTATCTGCTTTTTGCACTACAATGGTATAATTTAATACGCCGGGTGTTACCAGTTCGGCCGGCACCACTGCACTGTAATCAACAGGCGTAACCCTTTCCATACCTACCTGTTTGTAATCGCCATTGAGCCGGTTAATAAACAGCGTTACTTTATCGGTAGTTGCTACACCGATAACAGTGGCTTTAATAGTAAAAGCTTTATTGGCGGTTACTTCGGTAAAAGGTGTATGAATCACCAGCGGTGTGCTGTTAACAGCAGCAGGTGCTACATATTCACTAAGGGCAATAACACCTGTTTTGCTTTCACCTTTCCAGGTACTGGCATCTTTACCTTTAGCTACAACCAGGTAGCTGCCGGGTTGTATAGTAAAGCTTCCGTTGCTTACGGCGGCCTGCCAGTTGTTACCTGCATTTAAAGGTGCAATGGTAAAGTCGCTACCAGTAGCTGGTAATTGCAGGTGCATGTTTTGTGTGTTCCACAAAATGCGCGTCACCTCTTTACTTAAAGAAGCCTTCTGAAACGGATCGTTTATCACTACCGCATCGGGCATTACCTCTAAACGCCAAACGCCTTCAGCCAGCTGATCTATAAAATACGCGCCGTGGCCGCTGTATTGCACTATGGGTGATGAACCCACGCCTGCAATATGTTGCAGTGCGTTTACATTTACCGGCTGTGTTTGCGTGGTATTGGAATAATAGAACGCATCGGCGGTGTTCATCTCACTTAACTGATTGTTATAGGAAGTACGGAAAGCGCTGAAAGAAGAATCTTTCGGATACGCTTCGTACTGCTGAAACCTGGGCAACATATGAAATGCCTTACCAGCTATTAACAGGCTGATGGCTTTGCCTGGCGTATAGGCCAGGTTAAGGTAATGTGTCTGGTATTCGGTATTGGCATAGGCCGTAACCATGGGGTCGTAAGCAAAATGCGTGGCCCACTGAAAACCCGCTGCCCGAAAGCTTCGGGCCATAGCAGGATACATGACAGATTGCAGTACATCCCCTGCATCAAACTCGTATACCATTTTGGCCTTACCAGCCAGCTCAGGTATGCTGTCGGTAAAAGGAATGCGGTATTGATCTACGTTCGGTAAAAAGTTGCCTTGTATGGTATGGTTGGCTACCAGACCGGTAGGATACCATTGAAAGCTAAAACCATCTACATTGGCTTTGGCTACTACACCCGCATAGTTGGGCGATTCGCTGATGTTGTAAAACACCGGCTTGTTCCAGCCTGCACTTCTTACAGCTTTGGCCATGCGGTTAATGTAGTCGGTTACCTTGTTACGCGGGCCGCTGTGAAACGGCTCGTTGTTCACTTCCAGCAGTATAATGTCCCTGTCGGCAGTGTAGGTTTTACCCGTATACGGGTTTACGTGCTTTAACAATTGCTGCAGGTAGTTTTCCTGTGCTTTAATAGCGGCTTCGGTAACCAGCACCTGCTTTTTGTTATACACAGAAGAGAATCCCGCTGTGTGCTCATCTTTTTCAGGATAACCATTACCCCAGAAAGCCAGCGGGGTAATGGTTATTTTAATATTACGTTGCTCTAGTAAAAACACCAGGTAGTCGAACAAAGCCAGGTGATCGTTTTCCTGCAGGTTGCCCAAAGTATCGGTTAACTCAGTATCCCACATATGTACACGAAAAGCATCCAGCCCCAGCCTTGCCAGGTGATATACATCCTGCTCCATTGCTTTTTTAATGTCTGCCTTCAACACTTTGTGCGAACGGTAGCCGTAAGCGAACGGAACGGTATAGTTGGTGCCAAAAAACACTGCCTCTTTATTGTCGGCAGTATAACGCAGCACGCCCTTTTTATCTACATACACTAATGGCTTGTTGTTCTTATCCCTGCCCTGTGCAAAGCTTGTATGCAGCACCAGCAGTAATAAACAAACAAAACCGGTTTTTATGAAAGCCATATTCATCAGATTATATCAAAAAATTGGCAACTAGTTAAAAGCTTCCAATGCGCTGGTAGGAGTGCCGTTGGTGTTGAATGCACCCAGCAGGTAACCTTGCCAGCCACTATATGCCTGTGGTTCCCAGTAAAACATACCCAGACCCTTGTGGTCAGGCAGGTTATATACTCTTTCTGTAAGGTCTTCAATAAACCTTTTACAAGCTGCCCCACTGGCTACCGGCATGCCAATCTCGCACAACATCACTTCTTTGTTATAGCTTTTAATCATGTTTTGCATGTTGGCTTCACAAAGTTTGTTCAGCGACTGCCAGGTAGTAACATCCGGATATAACGACATACCAATTACATCATACTTCGCATTGTTGGCTGTTAAACCATCAAACATCCAGCGAAATAAACTGGTGTCGTACCCGTTACTTAAATGTACGATTACTTTGGCTGCAGAGTCTACTGCTTTCACCGCATTATAACCGGCGTTGATGAAAGAAGCAAAATTGGCCATGCTGCTAGAAGCCTGCCCTTCGGGCCACAGCATACCATTGTTGGTTTCGTTGCCCACCTGCACCCATTTAGGGGTGATGCCGTTGCCTTTCAGGCTATTCAATACAGAATAGGTGTGCTGGTAAATAGCATCCTGCAGGCCTGCCACATCCAGGCTGGCCCACGCGGCTGGCTTGGTTTGGTTGGCGGGATCGGCCCAGGTATCGCTATAATGAAAATCTATCATCAGCCCCAGACCGGCTGCCTGCACACGTTTGGCTTTGGCAGTAACATCTGCCAGGTTGTTATAGCCCGATGTAGGGTTTACCCAAACACGCAGCCTGATAGCTTTTACACCCAGTGTTTTTAATAATTCTATACAGTCTTTTTGTACACCGGCGGTGTCGTAAAACACTTTTCCGGCATCTTCCATTTCTGTAAGCCAGCTTACATCGGCTCCCATGGTCATGGCCGATACATAAGGATGTGCTGTAGGCACATTGGAAGGAGTATCGTATTTTTTACAGCCGGTGCTTAGTAACACCAACAATCCGGCTGCCAGTAAAATATTCTTCATTTTGTAATGGTTTGTGTTCCTCAGAAAATTTGGATGAACTAAAGTTTCTCAATGGAATATTTCAGATTGGCCAGGTCGTTTAAATCCAGCGTTACTTTATAATTGCCGGTTTGGCTAACTCCAAAATTGCCACCGTTAAGAACAATGCTGCCGTTGGTAAGTCCATAGTTCAATGTCCAGCTTTTATCAGCCCTGAATTTAAAGCCACCACTGCTGGTAATAGTTACCGGGTTGGCTACTAAAGTTTTGCTGGTTGCATCGTAGGTCATGGGTATGTCTGTTACCCAATCACTGCTAACAGCGTCACCTACCAATGACCAGGAAATAGAGGTGGCACTCCAGGTTTTTGCTTTGGTATCGGCCAATATCCGAAACAGACCTGCACCACTGGTATATAAGTTGCCGCTCACTCCTTGTTCCATAGTGGTAGAAGAGTTGTAACCCCAATAGGGTTTGTCCCAGCTCAGTTCGGTAAGGAATTTAAAACCACCGGAAGTGGGGCAGTAAACAAATCCTTCAAACTTGCCAGAGTTGGCTGTGTCCGCTATTACTGGTGGGTTTGTTAAGCTCCATCCCTGGAAATCGCCAAGTACATACAAATAAGTGGCAGGTAAAGAGTACGGAGTTACCGTAATAGAAATCACTTCAGAGTATACAGCGGGTATAGAAGAGGTAAGCGCGGAGCTTCCATTCTGCAATACTTCTGCTTTTACTCTCACATCCAGCTTGCCGGTTCTTTCTCCTTTAATGCCACGGGCCAGTGCAATGGTATTTAATGCATTGGTGATAACAGCTGCACTAGCGGTATCCGTACCTGCAATAATGGTAGAAGGAGTGCTAAAATTGCCACCGGCAGTATCAAACTGCAGTGTATAGGTAATAGATGCGTTGATGCCGTAGCTTACTGATGACCAGTTAAAGCCCAGGGCTACAGACGACTTTGCGGCGCTGTCTAATACTTTAACAGTAGTCGTGCTGGTAAAAGAGGCTACTGCCTGTGGGGCAGTATATACTATTCTGGTTTCATCCTTTTTGCAGGATACTGCTAAAAGGATAAGGGTGAATAGTGCTATAATAGACTGTTTCATAAAATTGATTTTATGTGAGATAGAACTATTAGTATCCATCATTCTGAACAAGGTTGGTATTAGCAATCATGTCGGTAGTAGGGATAGGGAATACATTGTATTTCTTATCTACGCCAACACCCTCAGCAGCACCACCTTTAAACGGCCATACATAGCTGGCATCGGTAAACTTGCCAAAGCGCACAAGGTCGGTTCTGCGGCTGGCTTCCCAATACAGTTCTCTGCCACGTTCGGCCAGTAAAAAGTCCAGGGTAAGATCGCCGGACGAAATATTGCCGGAAGTATTATTATACGCTCTTTCTCTTAACTGGTTCACATAGCCTACAGCCTGTGTAGTGCTGCCACCACTGCCACCTCTTACTACTGCTTCTGCATACATCAGGTAGGCATCGCCCAAACGGAACATTGGAAAGTCGGTATCTGTAAACCGTTGATTAGAACCTGCTGTACCGGTAGAAGTGATGTTGGTAAACTTAGGCACAGCATAACCTTGCTGAAAATTGCTCAGGTTGGTAATGTCCAGGCTTTGGTCTTGCCTGTAAAAAATAGCGCGTGAATCTGTGCTGCCGGTTACATCTACAAACTGGTTTACCAGTCCTTTGGTAGCGCGCATACCCGACCAGGTAGTGTTCATGCCATAGTCAGCTGCCTGCATACTTCCACCCAATGCGCTTAACACGATGAAGGTGGTGTTGCCATACGATTGAGAGTAATTGCCATCTGCTACAATAGGAAAGATAATTTCATTGCTGGCAGCGCTACTGTTGTTGTCGGCCTTAAACAGGTTGGCATATACAGGCGACAGGCTATAGTTGGCGTTGATTATCTTGTTGCAATAGGTAATGGTTTCAGTATACTTATCAGCACCAGTGTATATTTTACCGTTCAGGTACATTTTAGCCAGTAACATCCAGGCCGCACCTTTATCCACCCTGCCGTATTCGTTGGTACGGGTGTTGGGCAACAGGTTTTCCAGGTCTTTCAATTCGGTTTCCAGCCAGATAAATAAATCGGCTCTTGATTTTTGTGGTGGCATGAAAGTGCCTACCGGATCAGATTCTGTAACAAAAGGCACTTTGCCATACATATCCATGGCTATCCAGTAATAGAAGGCACGTAAAAAACGGGCTTCGTAACGGTAACCTTTAATGTTTTCCTGGATATTGGTGGCGAAGCCGGCCATTTTGCTATCAGGTGTCTGGCGTAAGAATTCGTTGCACGCTGCTATGCCAAAATACAGGCGATCGTACATAATTCTCAGGTAAGTGCCATTAGCGTTCCAGCTAAGGTTATGGTAAGCCTGTAAGTCGGCGTTGTTCCAGCCAATGATCGCTTCATCGGTAGTAAACTCCTGTAAGCTCCAGTAGGTACGTAAAAATACAATATCGCCGGCGTCGGTAGTTGCCAGATCGGCAAGGCTTGCGTTTTCGTAATCCTGACCGCTCAGGCTAAGGCCGCCATATAATTTGGCCAGTACCCCTTTAATCTTTGCAGGGTCTTTATAAATGGTTTCAGATGTTTCCTGCACATAAGGCAGGCGGTCCAGGTCGCCGGTGCAGGAACTAAATCCGGCAACAAGTGCAGCAAAGGCTGCTATAATGGATAATGATTTTATATTCATGGTGTTGCTGTATTAATAGATAAGGTTAATGCCTACTGAATAAATGCGTGGCTTAGGATAAGGGTTATTATCTATACCACTGGCAATTTCCGGATCAAGACCAGAGTATTTGGTAATCACAAACACGTTTTGCACCGTAGCGCTTAAACGCAGGGATGCAGTGTTGCGTAGTATTTTACCAAAGTTGTAACCTAACGATACGTTATCCATTCGCAGGAACGATGCATTCTCTACATAGTAGTCGCTAAAAAACTGGCTGTTCTGGAAACGGGTGTGCAGGTAATCGGCATTTACGTTGCCAATGTAACCGGCACCAGTGCTTACGCTGTTATAAGCGCCACCACCTGATTTTACGTTGTTGTATACATAGTTGCCAATGTTGCTGCGCACTACAAACGACATGTCCCATTTCTTATAGCTCATTTGTGAAGTGAAGCCCATGGTTACTTTCGGGTTAGCCGATTTGTAACGGTACAACAGATCGCCCGAGCTGCTTTTGTTGTATACGCCTTCTACCGGGTTGCCGTTTTGGTCGTATACCTGCTTGTATACATAAAAGGTTTGCGGTGCATAACCTACGGTGTTTACCTGTATGGTATTACCTGTTGCACCAGAGATGCCGCCGGTTAAAATGCCTTCCGAAGTAGAGTCTTTTACGTTACTCAGTTTCAGAATTTTGTTGTTGTTATAGCTGATGTTATAGCTTACACGCCAGGTAAAAGGGCCTTTGTCTATAACGTTGGCGTTAATAGCCAGTTCAATACCCTTGCTTTCAATGTTACCTACGTTGGTTAACACGTGGTTGCTCAGGTTGGCGCCGGCAGCCAATCTTACATCGGCCAGCAGGTCTTTGGTTTTCTTATAATACACATCGAGGGTACCGGTGATCCTGTTTTTCAGGAAACCGAAATCGATACCTGCGTTCCAGGCAGTGGTGGTTTCCCACTTAATGTTAGGATCGTATGGTTCGGCACGATAGGTGATAAGCGTAGTATCGCCAAAAGGATACTGCACGTTGTCAGAGCCTTTGGTGTAAATAGGCAGGTAAGGATAATAGGATCCTACTTCCTGGTTACCGGTGATACCAAAGCCTGCACGTACTTTAAAGTCGGACAGGGCAGTAACGTTTTTCAGGAATTTTTCCTCTTTGGCTTTCCAGGCAAAAGCGGCAGAAGGGAAGTTACCCCATCTGTTGTTTTTGGCAAAGCGGGAAGTACCATCGCGACGTACAGAAGCGGTTAATAGATATTTGTTTTTGAAGGTATAGTTTACACGTGCAAAAACAGATAACAGGGTGTTGCGGCTGGAGTCTGCTATAGGGGTAGACAAAATGTTGCCATATGCATCTCTGTAAGGATAAGCAGGGCTGCCACGGAAGAAGTCCTGGTAAGAATAACCTACCGTTGCATCCATGCGGCTGTCTATCTCTTTCAGGTCTTTGGTATATAACAGGTAAAAATCCAGCAACTTGTCCTTACGTCTTTGTGTGTATTCCGTCATAGAGCCCTGCTTCTGATAAGACAAGGCTGCATAAGCGGGAATAAAGGTATTACCATTGGTTTTAGAGATATCATAACCTGCATTCACCGTAGCAGTGATAGCCGGGAAGAATGGCAGTTTGTAATCCAGTTTAATACTACCTATGCTTCTGTATACATCACTTAAGCCGCTGTTCAATAATAATTGACCTAATGGGTTTTTAGGAGCCAGTTGAATAGGTGTGCCACCGGCATCTACCCACTCGTAAAAGTTACCGTACTGGTTGCTTACATGTACAGGCTGCGTGGGGTCAAAACCGATAGCGGCACCAATAGCGCCTTCATTGGCAAAGCGCGTTTTCTGGTAAACACCTTTCAGGTTAATGCTTACTTTCAGGGTGTTGTTAAAGAAAGAAGGAGTGAGGTTTAAGGCCACAGATCCTCTTTTCATGTTGCTGGTTTTTAAAATACCATCCTGGTAAGTATAACCGGCAGATAAGCGATAAGGCAGTTTTTTAACACCACCGGTAGCGTTCAGGTTATAATCTCCACCAAATGCTTTCTGATATATTTCATCTTGCCAATTGGTATTGGCTTTCCCCAGCATTGCTTTTTCGGCATCAGTGCCCTTTTCATTTACGAGTGTACGGTATTGATCGGCGTTTAATACATCTACTTCATTCCGTTTTACAGATTGGGATACTACAGAGTTGAAGTTGAGTTTTAGCTTACCGGAAGAGCCGCTTTTGGTAGTGATAATGATTACGCCGTTAGAAGCACGGTTACCATAAATGGCGGTGGCCGATGCATCTTTCAGTATGTTAAAGGTTTCGATGTCATTAGGGTTAATCAGGCTTAAAGGGTTGCTTACACCTGATACGGCATCGTTGGTTAAAGGAATACCATCTACTACAATTAACGGGTTGTTGCTGGCGCTTAAAGAGGTTCCGCCACGAACACGTATAGTACCACCTGCACCAGGTGCACCGCCATTGGAAGTGATCACCACACCGGCCACTTTACCTGTTACCAGTTGGTCGGGAGTAGTAACAGCGCCTTGCTGGAAGTCTTTAGAACTTACAGTAGCTACCGAACCGGTAAGGTCTTTTTTAGAGCGGGTACCATACCCGATCACTACCACATCGTTCAGCACCTGTTTGTCGGCAGCCATGTGAATGTTAATGCTGCTGCTGTTGGTGCCGGCAGTTTGTATGGCATAACCTACATATTCAAATGTTAATGAGTCGCCTGCATTGGCAATAATAGTAAAGGTGCCATCCGCCTTGGTTTGGGTGCCCTTGTTTTTGCCTTTGATAATTACCGAAACGCCTTCCATAGGCTTTTTTTCGGCGTTGGTTACAGTTCCGGAGATGGTTTTTTGCTGGGCTGATACCGACAGTGTGGTAAACAGCATCAGCAGTACAAGCAAGAGTTGGCCTATTCTGCTTCCATACTTTTTCTGGCCCATAGCCATAGAAAGCACTGCAGAATTACCTGGTAATTCTTTCATGGAATTTCTGAGTTTATTGGATTTATGAATGTAAACGTTTGCACAAGGCAGCCCAAAATTACCCCCTCAATGGCGGGTAGATGACTGCCTGTAAACGGGAATAGGGTCTAATACTACTTTCTTTGCTTTCATTTGGGTACTCGTTTTCATATTTATTTGTTCTTGTAAAAGTGTAAAGGCCGCCTCACCCATCAGCACCGTCTGTTGATCGAGGGTGGAAAGGGATGGGGTGGTATGTTCGCCAAATTCTTCATTGGCAAAACCAATTACACCAAATTGCTCGGGAATAAGGATTTGATGCTCTTTCAGGGCTTTGAGTGCGCCTAAAGCGGTAAAGTCTTCCACCGAAAAAACAGCATCGGGCGGATTGGGCAGCGATAAAAAATGCTCAATAGCCGTTTTACCAGCTTCAATGGAAATGTTACCTGTGTATATGAGCGAGGAGTCTATAGTAATATTATTGGCCTGCAAAGCACCCAGGTAGCCGCGCAGCCTGTTATTGAACAGGCGTATGTGCTGTGGGCCGGCAATATGGGCTATGCGTTTGTATCCCTGTTGTATCAGGTGTTCCGTAGCCATATAAGCCCCTTTGTAATCGTCAATGACCACACTGGCAATATCCAGGTCTTCATTGGCACGGTCGAAAAACACAATAGGGGTGCCGCTGTCTCTTGCTTCCAGGAAATGTTTGTAATCGTGGGTTTCTTTGGCCATAGAAACCAATATGCCATCCACCCTTGCATTTAAAAAAGCCTGTATCCCCTTTTTTTCATGCTCACGGCTTTCGTTGGTCTGGTAAATAAGCACATTATAACCATGTTCACTGGCCAGGCTTTCTATACCATGTACCACCGAGCCAAAAAAGTTGATTTTAGCGCTGGGAATAATCACGCCAATCAGATGGCTTTTTCCGCTGCGGAGTGAGGTGGCAATGCTGTTAGGGCGATAATTTAGCCGTTTGGCGACTTCCCATACACGCGCACGGGTTTCTTCACTTATGGAGGAGTGATTGTTAAGGGCACGGGACACCGTGGCAGGGGTGGTATTTAGCTCTTTAGCAATATCTGTAATCGTTACGTTCGTGGCCATTACGCAATCGTTTACACAAAAGTCGCAAAATATTTGAAACCGGGCTGTATTTTTTATGTGTGGCAATGACACTACCCTGTAAAAACAAAGATTTGACTATACTTTTGTGCTGATTTTCAAAAACTTCAACCTTATAACTATGCAGGAAGATATTTTGGTAGAAACCCCCGAAGGGAAATTGTATTCACAGAAAGCTATTACAGTTGCTACTGTTTTCACTGGTATGCTGGGCGGTGGCTATATGCTTACTCAAAACCTGAAAGTACTGGGAGATACCAGGCCCATAAAATATGTATGGTTGGCGGTGATTATCAATTTTGTGTTGATAATGGGGCTGGCTTTTTCTGATTTCGGTGAGAAAATCCCCGGACTTGTGTATGCCTTGCCGGGATTGCTTACAATCAACTATATTCTAAAAAAATATAACACGCCACTGGCTGCCGATTTTATGGAAAGGGGTGGTGAGGTGTACAATAGTGGAAGGGTGGTTGTGATAGCAATTCTTTCCTTAATAATAACGGTAGCTGTTGCTTTTGGAGTAGGTGTTATTGTTGGTCTTTATCAATCATTAGGATAGCTATATCTGATAATATAATACATGCTTTGCAGGAACAGTGATTAATGCTGGTTACTTAATTCCAGTATAGTTACCTGTGTATCCTGCACGTTTACTTCTTGTTGCGCAACACACCAGGGAAGTAATTGCTCAATAAAAGGCTTGGCCATTAACCGCTGCGGAGTGGTTAATATAATATGCGTGCCCATTTGCAGAAAATGCAGAAGCACCTGGTATAAGTGTGAAAAATCTTCCGGGTTGTAGTTGATGTCACTCATTAACAACACATCGGGCTGTAGCTGCGGAGGTAAGTGATGCCAGTTTATCAGGCTACCCGTTACATTGGTGAGCTGGTTGTGTCGAATGTTTTGCTCCATGGTATCCACTGCTTCCTGTAAGTAATCGCTACAGCAAACAGTGGCTGCCTGCCGGGCTGCTATTAATGAAGGCAGACCCAAACCAGCGGCCAGCTCCAGCACATTTTTTTGCCGGATAAGTTCAGGATGCGTGTGCAGATAATCTGTTAATGCCAATGCTGCTGGCCATAAGCGTGTCCAGTGTGGAAAAGGGATAGTATTGTCCTGTTCTTTTTGATGGTAATAACTTGCCTGCACTGCCGCCGCATCCGGCACCCACAACGACACACTATATCCTTCCCTGTTTATTTGCTGTAACTGCAGTGGCAACTTAGTCATATGCTTTATTGTCTAATAAACCTTGCTCGGCTGGCAACTCCTGTACATCGCGTAGTTTGCGTTCAATAGCACGTGAGCGGCGTCCTGCTTCGTCAATAACATTACTGGCTTCCTGTAATTTCTTTTGTGTTTTATCCAGTATGCCGCCAAAAGTAACAAACTCCGCTTTTACAGCACCCAGTAATTGCCATACCTCACTGGATCGCTTTTCTATAGCCAGTGTTCTAAAGCCCATTTGCAGGCTGTTTAGCAAGGCAGATAGTGTAGTTGGGCCCGTAATGATAATTTTGTACTCGCGTTGTATTTGTTCAAACAAGCCTGGTGTGCGCAGCACTTCTGCATACAGGCTTTCAAACGGAAGAAATAAAATAGCAAAGTCTGTAGTGTTAGGAGGGGCAATGTATTTGGAAGCAATATCCAATGCGCACTTTTTCATACTGCGCACAAAGTTGCGACGTAGCTCTTCTATGAGTTCAGGGCTGGCTTTGTCATAAGCATCGGTGAGCAACTCAAAATCTTCTTTCGGAAATTTAGAATCGACGGGTAACCACACAATAGATTCCCTGCTATCCTTGCCGGGTAGTTTTACAGCAAATTCCACCACAGCATTAGAGCCTTCTTTGGTTTTAACGTTCTTAGCGTATTGTTCCACGGTAAGCAATTGTTCCAGCAAGTTTTCCAGCTGGTATTCGCCCATAATACCGCGGGTTTTCACGTTGGTGAGTACCCGTTTTAAATCGCCCACACCAGTGGCCAGTTGCTGCATATCGCCCAATCCTTTGTGCACAGCTTCCAGCCGTTCGCTTACTATTTTAAAGGATTCTCCCAGGCGGGTTTCCAGCGTTTTTTGCAGCTTTTCATCTACCGTGGCCCGCATTTCATCCAGTTTTTTCTCATTGCCGGCTTGCAGCTCGGAGATTTTGCGTTCCACCACTTCCCGTATATGATCCAGCTTTACAGAGGTATTCTGGTTTTGCTCGCTTTGCTTTTGCATCAGCGCCCAGAAATTTTCTTTTTGCAGGCGATTGAAGTCTTCTACCGATTTATTCACCTGTTCGCCAAAGGCCCGGAGTGATGTGGAGAGTTCGTTTCGGGCATGCCGGGCTGTTTCGTTGCCTTCCTGCCTGTTGGTGGCAATTTCCTGTTTCACGGCCTGTTCAATACGGCTTACCTGTGTGTGGAGGTGCTGTAACTGGTTGGCGAGTTGTTGCTGCTGATTGGCATCAGCGCTGGTTTTATACACCAGCACCAATATTATCACCAACAGTATTATTATTATGCCTAATGCCAGGTAAGTAATCATCATCACGGTTTTATGAAAGTTCCTTGAAATTTGAAGTAGATCCGACCATTTTGTTGACGTCAACAAAATGGTCATTATTGTGCAAGGTGCTATTGTTTTTATCCAAATGTACTAATTAGATTAGTATTTGCGCTGCAATCTGTTATACGCAAAGCATTCTTTTGCCAACCAAATGCACGGGCAATTTCTTACCTTTGCTGCCTTTAAATTTGCCCACTTACTGTCTTTTTTTGATTATGAGTAATAAGTACCAGGAATTTTCAGGATTAAATCTGCCTTCGATAGAAAAAACTATCCTGGCGAAATGGAGTGAAAGTCAGGCGTTTGAGAAAAGCGTAGAACTACGTAATGGCGCAATTCCCTTCGTATTTTATGAAGGTCCGCCAAGTGCTAATGGTATGCCTGGTATTCACCACGTAATTTCCCGTACATTAAAAGACCTGGTATGTCGCTACAAAACGATGCAGGGGTTCCAGGTAAAAAGAAAAGGCGGTTGGGATACCCACGGCTTACCTGTAGAATTACAGGTAGAAAAGGAGCTGGGTATTACCAAAGAAGATATCGGTAAGAAAATAAGCATTGAAGAGTATAACCAGAAGTGCCGCGAAACGGTGCTGCGTTTTAAAGATAAATGGGACGACCTTACCCGTAAAATGGGCTATTGGGTGGATTTGAACGATCCCTACATCACTTTCGACAACAAATACATTGAGTCGCTGTGGTGGTTACTGAAAAAAATGTACGACAGGGGCTTACTGTATGAGAGCGTGAGCATTCAGCCTTACTCACCGGCAGCAGGTACCGGTTTAAGCTCGCACGAGTTAAACCAACCAGGTTGTTACAAAGATGTAAAGGATACCAGTGCCGTAGTGATGTTTAAAGCAGTGCTGAACGAAACCATCACTGGCAGCCAGTGGTATAAAAACATTGACAGAAGTGAGCTGGTGAGCGAGGAACTGTTCTTTACTGCCTGGACCACCACGCCATGGACTTTGCCTTCCAACCTGGGCTTAACCGTAGGGCCCAACATTGAGTATGTGCTGGTAAAAACGTTTAACCCTTATACACACCTGCCTGTAAACATTATACTGGCGAAGGCTTTACTGGGTAAATACTTTAAACCAGAAGGTGAGAATGGTGATTTTGCCGGTTACAAAGAGGGTGAAAAATTACTGCCTTGGAAAATACTGGCTTCTTTTACCGGTAAAGACATTGATGGTGCCCGTTATGAACAGCTGATGCCTTACGATGCTAACACTGTCGAAGTTGCCGGTGGCGATCCTTTCCGTGTAATAACAGGCGACTTTGTTACAACAGAAGATGGTACTGGTATAGTACACACTGCCCCTGCGTTTGGTGCAGATGACTATAAAGTAGGTAAGAAAAACAATATAGGTATACTTACCATGGTAGACAGGCAAGGTAAGTTTGTAGATGGCCTGGGTGAATTCAGCGGCAGGTATGTGAAGGATTATAAAAATGAGCCTAACTACGTAGATGTAAACGTTGACATTTCCGTAAAGCTGAAAAAAGAAAACCGTGCCTTTAAGGTAGAGAAATACGAACACAGCTACCCACATTGCTGGCGTACCGATAAACCCGTATTGTATTATCCGCTGGATGCCTGGTTTATTAAAACCTCTGCGCTGAAAGACAGGATGGTGGAACTGAACAAAACCATCAACTGGAAGCCTAAATCAACCGGCGAAGGCCGTTTTGGTAACTGGCTGGAGAATATGGTGGATTGGAACCTGAGCCGTAGCCGCTACTGGGGCACTCCTTTACCTGTATGGAGAACAGAGGAAGTGGAAGGAGAACAGCCAGAAGAAATATGTATTGGTTCTATTGCTGAGCTGACTACTGAATTTGAAAAAGCAGTAGCTGCCGGTTATAATAAAGACATAGCTGCCAAAATTGAGAACGGTCAGCTGAATGTGGACCTGCACAAGCCGTTTGTAGACGACATTACGCTGGTGAGTGCTTCTGGCAAGCCGATGAAAAGAGTGTCTGACCTGATTGACGTATGGTTCGATTCAGGTGCGATGCCTTATGCGCAATGGCATTTCCCATTTGAGAATAAAGAAATATTCGCTCAAAACTACCCTGCTAACTTTATAGCAGAAGGGGTTGACCAAACCCGTGGCTGGTTTTATACCCTGCATGCGATCGGTTCTTTAATTAAAGAAGACATCCATGCAGAACTGAAAGCGGCTGGTTTAGAAGTGAGCGATGAAAAATATCCGGGTGTAGCTTATAAAACGGTAGTAAGTAACGGTTTGGTGCTGGATAAAAACGGCAACAAAATGAGTAAACGTTTGGGTAACGTGGTAAACCCGTTTGAAACCATCGACACTTTTGGTGCCGATGCTACCCGCTGGTACCTGATTACCAACGCTTCTCCATGGGATAACCTGAAATTCGATATTGAAGGCATTAAAGAAGTGCAGCGCAAATTCTTTGGTACCTTATATAATACCTACCAGTTTTTTGTACTGTATGCGAATGTAGACGGTTTTGCTTTTAAAGAAGCCTACATTCCATTGACAGAAAGACCGGAAATTGACCGCTGGATCTTATCCTCCTTAAATACACTGATTAAAAAAGTAACAGTGTATATGGATGATTATGAGCCAACTATGGCCGGTCGTGCTATTGAAACTTTTGTAGATGAGCATTTAAGCAACTGGTACGTTCGCTTATGTCGGCGCCGTTTCTGGAAAGGTGAGTATGAGCAGGATAAAATAAGCGCTTACCAGACCTTATATGAGTGCATCGAAACATTGGTAAAACTGATGGCACCGGTTTCTCCTTTCTTTAGCGATGCCGTATTCTGCCACCTGAATGCCGTTACCGGCCGTTTTCAGGGCGAAAGCATTCACCATGCACCGTTCCCCGTTGCCAACGAAGCAGCTATCGACACTGACCTGGAAGAAAGAATGCAGCTGGCGCAGGATACCTCTTCGCTGGTGCTGTCGTTGCGTAAAAAAGTAAATATCAAGGTAAGACAGCCTTTACAAAAGATACTGATTCCGGTACTGAACCCTGAAATGAAGGCGCAACTGGAAAAAGTAGCAGATTTAATTGTGAGCGAGGTTAACGTAAAAGAAATTCAATACCTCACCGAAACCGAAGGCATCATCAGCAAAAAAATCAAGCCTAACTTTAAGGTATTGGGTAATAAGCTGGGGGCTAAAATGAAAGCGGTAAGTGCAGCTGTGAATAATTTTACTCAACATCAGATAGCCGAAATTGAAAAAGAGGGGAAAATTACTTTAAACATTGATGGTGAACCAGTGTTGTTGAATTTACCAGAAGTGGATATTACGGCGGAAGATATTCCGGGTTGGAGCGTGGCAAGCAAAGGAATGCTTACAGTGGCGCTGGACATTACCCTTACAGATGAGCTGAAAAAGGAAGGAAATGCCCGTGAATTCGTCAATCGTATACAAAATATCAGAAAAGAGAGTGGTTTTGATTTAACAGACCGTATATTCGTACAAGTGCTTGATAATGCCCTTCTGCGCGACTCGCTCACCGATTTTAAAAATTATATCTGTGCTGAAATATTGGCAGATGAATTGGAGTATGTGTCTGAATTGCAGGGCGGCATTGAAATTGAGGTGAATGACACTTTGCTAAATGTAAGCGTTAATAAAAAAGGTTAATCGTATGGCTACCAGCAAGAAAGCAGCGAAACCAGCCTCTAAATCCGCTAAAGCAGCTAAACCGGCAGCAAAACCCGCAACAAAAGCAGCGGCAGCAACTCCGGCGAAAAAGGCATCGAAGCCTGTGGCTAAACCTGCGCCTAAAAAGGTAGCACCCGCAAAAACAGCTTCGAAACCAGCTAGTAAATCAGCCGCCAAACCCGCTGTAAAAGCAACGGTAAAGGCAGTTGACAAGAAAACGTCTGCGGAAAAAGTAGTGGTTCCTGCGAAAAAGGTAGCGGTGAAACCGAGTCCTGAAGTACCTGTGAAATCGGTAAAACCAGCTACACCAGCCGTAAAGGAAACGGCTCCTGTTAAAAAGGAGGCTGCAAAAGTTGCTACTGCACCAGTAGCAGAAACCCCGGCAACGCCCCCCAAGCCGAAAGCAGCCGAAGTAAAACCACAGGAGGTAAAACCTCCTGCACCTATTCCAAGGCCAGCTCCTAAAAAAGAAGAGCCTTTGAAAGAGGTAAAAGTGCCCAAAATCTCTGTAAAAACAAGCGTACCTTATTCACCAGAGTACAAACCATTAGAACAAAGAGACAATAACTTTAAATCTAGCGAACCATTGGTAAGATATAGCGACGCAGACCTGAACGATTTCAGAGATCTGATTAACAAAAAACTGGAAGCTGCTAAAAAAGAACTGGCTTATTTACAGGGCTTGATTACCCGTAAGGATGAAATGGGCGGTGACGAAACTGAAAATCGTTACATGACCATGGAAGACGGTAGTATGAGCATGGAACGTGAGCAGTTGAGCCAAATGGCCAGCAGGCAAATTACTTACATCGATCACCTGGAAAAGGCGCTGATCCGTATTGAAAACAAAACATACGGCATTTGTCGCGTAACCGGTAAGTTGATTGATAAAGCCCGTTTACGTGCCGTACCACACGCTACGTTAAGCCTGGAGGCAAAACTGGGTTTAGTAAAGCCTTCTAACGATCAGTAATTAAGAAGCAGTTTTATACAAAATCGGGAAACGACATCGGTAAATCATTTACAATGCCGTTTCCCGATTTTTTATTTCACTTCCTGTAAGGTAACCAAACGGTTATAAATTCCTTGTTTGGCTATTAGTTCGTCGTGCGTACCTCGCTCGGCAATTTCTCCTTTCTGCAATACAATAATTTCATCGGCATGCCTGATGGTGCTTAAACGGTGTGCAATAACAACAGAAGTTCTGTTTTGCATCATATTGTTAATCGCATCCTGTACCAGGCGTTCACTTTCTGTATCCAGCGAAGAGGTGGCTTCGTCCAATATTAAAATAGGAGGATTCTTTAACACAGCGCGGGCAATGGTAAGGCGCTGACGTTCGCCACCGCTTAATTTGCTGCCCCTGTCGCCAATGTTGGTGTTAAACGATTCCTCTTTGCGTAAAATAAACTGGTGCGCATTGGCCACTTTGGCCGCGGTTTCAATTTCTTCCAGCGAAGCTTCAGGGCGGCCTAAGGCTATATTATGAGCAATAGTATCGTTAAACAGGATAGGTTCCTGCGTAACAATGCTTATTTGCTGCCTTAATTCTTTCAGCGAATAGTCTTTAATATTTACCCCATCCACCAGTATTTCGCCGGATGTGCTGTCGTGAAAGCGGGGTATTAAATCGGCCAGGGTGCTTTTACCGGCACCACTGCTACCCACCAGTGCCACAGTTTTGCCTTTGGGTATGATTAAGTTGATATTATTTAAAATGGTATGCTCGCCATAAGTGAACGATACATTTCTGAATTCAATGCCCTGGTTAAAGGTTAAGCTGCGTTTGCCATTGTTTTCTACAGTAACAACTGCGCTCAATAACTCTTCTACTCTTTCAATGGCGGCTGCGCCCCGTTGTATATTAAAGAAGGCGGTGGACAGGTTTTTAGCCGGGTTAATAATAATAGCAAACAAGGCTATATAAGTAATTAAATCGCCACCGGGCAGTGAATGGTATTTGAGCGCCAGCATGCCGCCGAAATACAGAATAGTAGACAATACCACTACTCCTAATAATTCGGTAAGCGGAGATGCCAGGTCGCGGCGGGCGTTCATCTTGTTCCGCACTTTAAATAACTCGTCGTTCACCTGTACAAAGCGGTTGTGTAATATTTTTTCGGCCAGGAAAGCTTTAATAACGCGAATGCCGCCCAGTGTTTCATCCATAATAGACAAGGCTGTGCCCAGTTTTTCGGAAGCTTCCTGCGACTGGCGCTTTAACGTGCGGCTAATGCGGCCGATAATAAAAGCGGTGGCGGGTAGTAATATGAGCAGAAACAGCGAAAGGGTAGGGCTTATATAAACCATATAAGCCAGGTAAGAAAGTATAGTAAGCGGGTCTTTTATTAAACCTTCCAGTGTACTTACTACCGAAGATTCTATTTCTGCCACATCGTTGGTCATGCGGCTAATAATGTCACCTTTTCTTTTTTCTGTAAAATAACCTACTGGCAACACCAGTATCTTCTCATACAAATCGTTTCTAAACCTGGTGGTAATAGCACTCCTGATAGGGGCAGAGATATAGTTAGACAGGTATAAGAACATGTTTTTGAGCAGGGTGGTAACTATAATAAAGGCACAAATAGCACCTAATGCAACCATTTTACCATGTTGTACAATCAGTCCGTTTAAGAAATGGGAGACATTGCTACCTACCGCATTCGATTTAATAGTTTCGGAGGCTATATTGGTTTCGTTAAAAATAAGGCCCATGAATGGAGAGAGCATGGCCAGCGAAAAAGCACCAAAAACAGTTCCCAGGATAGTACAGATAACATATGTAAGCAGCTTGCTTTTATAAGCACCGATGTACTTAAAGATTCTTTCAAAACGTTTCATATCTTCAATAAACCAGCAAAGTAACTACTTTTACAGCCAATTAAATGTTAGATTATGGAGGAAGGCAAACGTCAACGGCAGGTGGCCGGGGTTCTGCAGGAAGAACTGAACGACATTTTCAGAAGGCTGGGATTCAATATGATGTATGGAGGAATGGTGTCTATTTCCTCTGTAAAGGTTACTCCCGACCTGTTGGAAGCACGGATATATGTAAGCTTTTTTAAAGTAGCCGATGAAAAAGCCGCCATGAAAAAGATTGATGAGCGGTCGTGGGAAATTAAAAAAGAACTGAGCGATAGGGTAAAACATCAGCTGCGCAGAATGCCGGTGCTGCATTTTTTCCTGGACGATACCCTGGAGCATGTGTTTAAAATGGAGGAAGTATTTAAGCAAATAAACGCAGATGACGCACAGCGCAAAGCAGATGGCAACGAAAAGGCTACAGAAGAACAACCATAAACGATAAAGCCCCCACACTTGGAATTACTATTTGCCTGGCGCTATTTTAAGAGTAAAAAAAGTACAAACGCAATTAATATTATTGCCTGGATAAGTGTGCTTGCCATTGCGGTAGGCACCACTGCTTTAATAGTAGTGCTAAGTGTGTTTAATGGTTTTGAAGACCTGGTAAAAACACTGTACACCGATTTTTACTCCGATATTAAAGTGGCTCCGGCTAAGGGTAAGTTTTTTGTACTGGATAATAACCAGCTGGCTGCTATTAAAAAGGTGACTGGTATTAAACAACTCAGCTTTGTGGTGGAAGAAAAAGCCATGTTGCTGAATGGCGATTTTCAAACCATTGTAAGTATTAAAGGAGTCGACGAACATTTTACTGCTACCAATAACTTAAATGCACATATCTCCCATGGCAAGTATGATGTAGGCACCACCGACAAGCCTATGCTGGTAGCAGGCGTGGGTATTGAAAACGCTGTGGTGGCTGATCCGGGAAAACAGGGCCTGCCATTAACGTTGTATCTGCCCGACAGAAGTGCTACCAGCTTTTCTGCTGAAAATGGTATGCGCTCGTTTAATGTAGATGTAAGCGGTGCTTTTACAGTGCAGCAGGAGTTTGATAACAAATATGCTTTTACCAATCTGCCTTTTATTCAATATATGCTGGACCTGAAAGCCAATGAGTACAGTGCTATTGAAATGGCAGTAAGCAACCCGGATGATTTGAATAAGGTGAAAAAGAACCTGCAGCGCACCCTGGGTGATAACTTTATTGTACGTACCCGGTTAGAGCAAAATCAAAGCCTGTTTACTGTAATGCAGGTAGAAAAATGGTTTATTTATGGAGTGCTTTCTCTTATTCTGCTGGTGGCAGCTTTTAATATGATCGGCGCCTTAACCATGCTGGTAATGGAAAAGCAAAAAGACATTACCCTGCTTAAAGCAGTAGGTGCCAGTGATAATTTAATCCAGCGCATTTTTTTAAGCGAAGGATTTGTGTTAGCTACCGTAGGTGGTGTAATTGGTATGGTGCTGGCTTATCTCATTTGCGTTATCCAGTTACAATTTAAACTGGTGAAACTACAGGGCGGCACTTTTATTATAGATTACTATCCTGTTAAAATGAGTGGCTGGGATTTTATACTGGTAGCCTGTACCGTATTCCTGGTAACCATCTTTGCCGCCTGGATTCCCGCACGTAAAGCTTCGGTGCAGGCATATAGCCTGAAAAGCTAGTTTAATAGCGTTCTTAGGCAATCTCAATTGAATTTCAACAACATCTGAGTCGCTTGTAAGTACTTACAGAGGACATTGTAAGTACTTTAAAATGGTTCGTAAGCACTTACAGAGTGCATTGTAAGTACTTTAAAATGGTTCGTAAGTACTTACAGGGTGCATTGTAAGTACTTTAAAATGGTTCGTAAGTACTTACAGGGTGCATTGCAAGTACTTTAAAATGGTTCGTAAGTACTTACAGAGTGCATTGTAAGTACTTTAAAATGGTTCGTAAGTACTTACAGGGTGCATTGCAAGTACTTTAAAACGGCTCGTAAGTACTTACAGAGTGTATTGCAAGTACTTTAAAACGGTTCGTAAGCACTTACATAGTGCCTTGTAAGTACTTTAAAATGGTTCGTAAGTACTTACAAAGTGTATTGTAAGTACTTTAAAATGTTTTACAAGTGTATAAAAAATGTCTGTAAGTACTTTTAAGCAGTTGTGAAACACTTTGGTAAGAGTTGTAAGTGCTTACAGGGCATTTATAAACATTTGCAGTCGTCTATTCAGTATTATAGAATGAATGGTAAGTGTTTTAAATGAACAGGTAAGTACTTTCAGTATGATTGCCCATATTGCAAAGCGATGAATGAGGGAATACTATTGCATAAAAAGCAAACTGCAACTATTCGTAAGTTACTACAATTTCATGGCAAACCCTTTTGACACCCTGAAAGTTATAACAAGAAAGCTGGAAGTTTTACAGGAGTTGCCTGGCAGCATTTTGTACATCACCTATAATGCAATACCATAAACTTTAAATAAAAGAATATCTTTATTTGTACTATCACAATAGATTTACTGCTATGAGATTATTGTTTCAAAATGCAGGAATAGAGTGGAATAACAAGTTAAAAGAATCTGGTAGCAGTGAATCAGCACAGAGAGGAACATATTAATGAAAGCAGGTAAAGGGTGGCAATGGGTGTTACAAAAATGGCATTTTGGGTTGCTGATACTGGCGATTGGCAATTTTATTTGCAGACGTGCAATTGGGTGGCACTTGCATGAATCTATAGGACTTGTGATAAACTGGCTGTTGTACACGTTAGGGATTGTATTGTTTATTTCAGCTGTGTCTTCCTTGAAAAAACGGGCTTTTTATTATATGATATACCCGCTAGCCAGTATAGTGATAGGACTTTTCTTTTGGTTGGGTGGGATATTCCTGGCTTTACCTGCTTCTCTTGCATTAACACCTGTTTATCCGGTGCAAAAAGTATTGGATAATAGAGTGATTCGTTTATATGAAGCACCACCTGCCTTTTTAGGTGCTGCTATTTGCGGGTTTAATGTAGAGCGGCCAGCTTTTTTGTTATTGGAAAAGCATGAAGGTGTGCTGTGTAATGAAGACAGAACTCCGGTGAATAACGGGATATGGGATGATGAAAAGAAAGAGTTGGTTGTTCGGAAAGCACCTGTAGATATTCATGAAACTGGCATAGGTAACACATATGACACCTTACGTTTACAAAAAGAATGATACGGCCAGGGTATACGTTTTTTCCAAAAGCCTGATAAAAAAGCGGCTACCTCACAGGAGATAGCCGCTTTGCTATTTACAATAAGAAGTGTTTAGTAGTCGCCTAAAGTTTCTGGTAACTGAGCCAGTGCTTTGGCCAGTTGCTCGTCGTTAGGTGCAATGCCGTGCCATTCGTGGCTGCCTTCCATGAAATCAACGCCTTTGCCCATAGAAGTTTTCATAATAATAGCAATAGGCTTGCCTTTACCGGTTAAGGCTTTGGCTTCGTCCATTACTTTAATAACATCGGCAATGTTATTACCATCCATATCCAACACGGTCCATCCGAAAGTTTCGAATTTAGCGTGCAGGTTACCCAGGTTCATTACTTTATCGGTAGGGCCGTCAATTTGCTGACCGTTGTGATCAATAGTAGAGATTAAATTATCCACGCCTTTAGAACCGGCAAACATAATAGCTTCCCAGTTTTGGCCTTCGTCCAGTTCTCCATCTCCATGCAGGGTGTATACCAGTTGCTTGTCGCCATTGATCTTTTTAGCAAGTGCTGCACCAATGCCCACACTCATGCCCTGACCTAATGAACCACTGGCTACGCGAATACCTGGTAAGTGTTCGTGGGTAGTAGGGTGGCCCTGTAAACGGGAATTTAATTTACGAAAGGTGGCTAATTCTTTTACGTCAAAATAACCGGAACGCGCCAGTACGGAGTAAAATACAGGCGAAATATGTCCGTTAGACAAAAAGAAAATATCTTCATTAGTACCATCCATGTTGAAATTGGTATCGTGCTTCATCACCTTGAAATACAGGGTGGTTAAGAAGTCTGTACAACCTAATGAACCACCAGGGTGACCGCTTTGCACTGCATGAACCATTCGTACAATATCCCTTCTAACCTGGGAGGCAATCTTTTCCAGCTCTTGAACGTTAGCCATGATAAAAAATAATTTTGACAAACCTACCTAAAAAAGCCCATTTGAGATGCAGGAGCCTGTGAAAATTGAGCTGCTTTTTTGGCGGGATTTATTAGCTTTGCCGCCATTAAAATGAATGAAATATGTCAGAAGAACTGGACCTGATATTGGACGATGCTGAGTCGACCATGAAAAAGGCAATAAATCACCTTGAAACGGAATTGACTAAGATCAGGGCAGGTAAGGCCAGTCCGGCTATGCTTGATGGCATAACTGTTGAATATTATGGAGCGCCTACTCCTATAGCACAGGTATCTAACATTGTGATACTGGATGTGCGCACCGTTAGCATACAGCCTTGGGAGAAAAACATGATCGCTCCTATAGAACGCGCTATTATGATGGCCAACATAGGCGTTACCCCGCAGAATGATGGTATTATGATCAGGCTGTTTTTACCCCCGTTAACAGAAGAAAGAAGACGGGAGTTGTTTAAAAAAGCCAGCGGCGAAGGCGAATTTTCAAAAGTGGCTATCCGCAATATCAGGCGTGATGCTATTGAAGACATTAAAAAATTACAGAAGGATGGCCTGAGCGAAGATGCTGCCAAAGATGCAGAGAAAAGCGTGCAGGATATCACAGACAAATACATTGCCCTGGTAGAGAAGCACCTGGCGGCAAAAGAAAAAGAAATGATGACTGTATAACCAGCATCGTTTCAACAAATGATAGTGTATCCCGGTTATGTTATGTACCCGGGATATTTTTTTTCCGGAACAAAATAATAAACGCATGGGAAGGATTAAACTGGAAGAAATTGATACCAGGGCGCCTGGTGCATTGCAGAAAGAACAGGTGAAGCTGGAAACTGCCGGTATTATCAGCGAGCTGAACGAGCTGCAGAATTTGCTGTATGCCGAGAGTAAACATTCGGTATTGGTGGTGCTGCAAGGCATGGATGCCAGTGGCAAGGATGGCTTAATTCGCAAAGTATTTGGCAATCTGAACCCGCAAGGGGTGATGGTGCATTCTTTTAAAGTGCCTACGGCTGAAGAGCTGGGACATGACTTTTTGTGGCGCATTCACAAGAATGCCCCGGCAAAGGGCATGATACAGTTGTTTAACAGAAGTCATTATGAAGACATACTGGTTACGCGGGTGCATAACCTGTGTGATAAAGAAACGGCCTATAAGCGCATGCGGGCTATTAACGATTTTGAGTGGTTGCTGGCAGAACATAATAACACCACCATTTTGAAGTTTTACCTGCATATTTCGGAAAAAGAGCAATCACTACGCCTGAACGAGCGCCTGGACGACAAAACCAAGCAATGGAAGTACAACGAAAGCGATTTTGCGGAAGCGAAGTTGTGGCCAGAATACAGGAAGGTATATGAAGATTGTTTTGAAGAATGTAACAAAATACCCTGGACAATAGTGCCCGCCGATCAAAACTGGTATAAAGAGTATATTGTTGCTAAAAAGCTGAAAGATGCCCTGAGTGCATTAAAAATGCGCTATCCGGGGTTGAAAAAAGCATAGTAATCCGTATCTATCACAATAAAAATGTAAGCGTATGAGTTTTGTAAAGGAGTTTAAGCAGTTTGCCATGAAGGGCAACGTAGTTGACCTGGCAGTGGGTGTTATTATCGGTGCGGCTTTTGGAAAGATTGTGGACAGTGTGGTGAACGACCTGATTATGCCTATTGTAGCGGCTATTATAGGCAAGCCCGACTTTAGCAAGATGTATGTAGTGCTAAGAGGAGCCGTTCCGGAGGGAACAAGTTTGGAAGATGCCCGTAAAGTAGCTGATACTGTGATCTTTGCATATGGGAACTTTCTAACAGTTTTGATCAATTTCGTTTTACTGGCGTTAATAATTTTCCTGATGGTAAAAGGCATTAACAGATTGAAGGCCAAAGAGGAAGCTAAGCCTACAGCGCCTCCTGAGCCAACTACCACTGAAAAGCTGTTGATGGAGATAAGGGACGGATTAAAAAAATAGCACCTATTTTCACAAGTTATTCAGAAAGTTGTCCACACCTTATTCATATGTGGGTAAGGTGTGATTTACTTCAATTGGAATGGCTTAACTGCATCCCTACATTTGCTACAGACACCTTGGTTAATTCGCTTATTGGCCGTATCGATGTCAGATTGAATCAGTTATAAAAAAGGGAGGAATAGTGCAAACAGCAGTTAACTACCAGATTAAGCTACCACAATTTGAAGGTCCGTTTGACCTGTTATTGTTCTTCATTGAGCGTGACGAGCTGGATATCTACAATATTCCCATCAACCGTATTATACAGGATTTCCTGGCCTATATCCATTCCCAGGAAAAACTGAACATTGAACTGAGCAGTGAGTTTATCCTGTTCGTTTCTACCTTAATGCGTATTAAAGCCAAGCTGCTGCTGCCCCGTAAGGAGATTGACGCACAAGGCAACGAAATTGATCCTCGCCAGGAACTGGTAGATAAAATATTGGAATACAAGCGCTTTAAGCAGGCGGCAGCTGAAATGGTGGAGTTGGAAGCTATGCGTATGCTGATGATGAAGCGTGGTAACCTGCAAAAGGAAATAGCATCCATTGGGGAAGAAGCTTCGGAAGGTTCGGAAATACAAACCGTTACCCTGTTTAAGCTGATGAAAACCTACGAAAAGGTGCTGTCCCGTATGCAAACCAAAACCAACAAGCCGGTGCATACGGTGGTAAAGTATAACTATACCATGGAAAGCAGTCGTACACATATGTTGGGGTTAGTGAAAAAGGAAAAAACGGTTGCCTTTGAGAAAATATTTGACATTGTAGAAGACAAGGTACACGCGATATTCCTGTTTCTCTCTTTGTTAGAGCTGGTTCAGCTGAACTATATGGCTATTATGATTGGCGAAGGCAAAAACAACTTTGTGCTGGAATGGAACAACGAGCGTAAAGAAGAAGATTTCAGTGGTCTTTTTGCGCAACCCGATGATAATGGTGGTGTTGGTCCTGTTTCGGCCCTGAACCACGGTCCAAGATTAAACTAATCACCTTATTTACATAGAAAAGCCCGCTTCGGAATTACCAAAGCGGGCTTTTTAGTATTTACAAACCAAAGCAGTTATCCTGCTATGGTTAATTCGCCAGATCCGTTTACGGCAGTGCTTACAGAAGTGCCGGTTGCCTTTACGGCGCTGCGTACAGCAGCAGCAATAGCAATAGCATCATATTCACACTCGCGGTACAGTTCTTTTAAAGTGCCATGTTCTACAATACGGTCAGGAATACCTAAAATAGTAACACTGGCCTGGTAACGGTGCTTTGCCATAAACTCTACAACAGCACTGCCAAAACCACCTACTATAGTGCCATCTTCTACCGTAATCACGTGTTTGTATTTGCTGAACACTTCGTGCAGGAGCTCTTCATCAATAGGCTTAACAAAGCGCATATCGTAATGAGCCGGATCTATGCCTTCGGTACGCAGTTCACGAATAGCGGTAGTGGCAAAATTACCAGGATGACCAAAACTGAGGATAGCCACTTCTTTACCGTCTTTGATTTTGCGGCCTTTGCCTATGGTAATTTCCTCAAACGGAGTACGCCATTCAGGCATCACACCTTCGCCACGTGGATAGCGGATAACAAAAGGCGACTGGTTGCTTTCCAACTGCGCAGTATACATCAGGTTACGTAGTTCCTGCTCGTTCATAGGAGCGCTGATAACCATATTAGGAATACAACGGAAATAAGGAATATCGTATGCGCCATGGTGGGTTGGACCATCTTCACCTACCAAACCTGCACGGTCTAAACAAAGTACCACCGGCAGTTTTTGAATAGCAATGTCATGCACTACCTGGTCGTAGGCGCGTTGCATAAACGACGAGTAGATGTTGCAGAACACGCGCATACCCTGGGTAGCCAGACCGGCACTTACCGTACCTGCATGCTGTTCGCAAATGCCTACGTCAAAAGCACGGTTGGGCATTTGTTCCATCATGAACTTTAACGAGCTGCCGCTTGGCATAGCCGGGGTTACCCCCATTATTTTATCGTTCTTTTCCGCCAGTTCAATCATCGTGTGGCCAAACACATCCTGGTATTTGGGTGGCTGAGGAGCGGTATAAGCTTTCTTGTAAATTTCACCGGTTACTTTATCAAATAGCCCGGGAGCATGCCATTTGGTCTGATCTTTTTCGGCCAGTGCATATCCTTTACCTTTTACAGTAACAATGTGCAGGATTTTGGGACCGGGTATCTGGCGCAGATCTTTCAGGGTATCTACCAGTTTGGTGATATTATGTCCATCAATAGGGCCAAAGTAACGCAGGTTCAATGCTTCAAACAGGTTGCTATGGCGGTTAACCATCCCTTTTACACCTGCTTCCAGCTTGCTGGCCATGTCGCGGCTAAAGTTTTTACCTACCGGTAACTTGCCCAACAGGGTCCAAACGTCGTCTCTGAACTTATTATAGGTTTGAGAAGTAGTAATGTCGGTAAGATATTCCTTCAAGGCTCCCACGTTAGGGTCAATGCTCATGCAGTTATCATTTAAGATAATCAGCATGTCGGCATCGGCAACACCTGCGTGGTTCATGGCTTCAAAAGCCATACCTGCGGTCATGGAACCATCGCCAATTACGGCTACCGATTTACGGTCCTCACCTTTGTATTTAGCAGCCATGGCCATACCCAACGCGGCAGAAATAGAAGTGGAAGAGTGGCCTACACCAAAGGTGTCGTATTCACTTTCTGTTCTTTTAGGAAAACCGCTCAAGCCGTTGTATTTACGGTTGGTAGGGAAAGCATCCCGGCGACCGGTTAATATTTTATGACCATACGCCTGGTGACCTACGTCCCACACCAGCTGGTCGTATGGAGTATTATAAGCATAATGCAGGGCTACACTCAGTTCCACCACACCCAGGCTGGCCGCAAAGTGGCCACCATACACGCTTACTACATCAATAATATATTGACGCAGCTCGTCGCATACCTGGTGTAATTGTTCTCTGTTAAGCTTTTTAAGGTCAGCTGGACTATCAATGTTTTGCAGTAATGGTCCGGGTGTAATGTTCATGAATGCGGAATTTATTGGTAAAAGTAATAAATTTCATCACGTTCTGTACCAACTGCCCTTGCTTTGGGCCATTGATCATTTTTAGAAGATAAATAACCGGTAGCCTTTTCTACTTTTGAACCAATCATGCGAAAGGAGTTATCCCCATATTGGATGTGTCAGCTGGCCGGATGGTTGGCTTATTGTATTGTATATACATTTTTTTACTTTACGTTACGCACTAAGGCTGATCCACTTTTCTTCCGAATGTTGTTTTGGGAAGCATTCTGGGGTGTGGTAGTTACGCATATCATGCGTTTTTTTATTCGTGAGCTGGGCGTGTTACGGCTGGTGCTGGCCAGGCAGATTTTTTATTTGTTTATCACGGCAGTATTGTTCTCCTTTTTATACGCTTTCCTGAGCATTTTTACAGAAAACCTGATAGGTTTTGATGCCGATGGAAATGTGCATAGCCCCTTTGTTAATAAACTGCTAAAGGCGGCTTATGGCACCTCATTGATCCTGCTAATATGGAACCTCATCTATTTTACGTATCATTACATAGTTAAAAACAGGACGGAAAAGCTGGATAAAATAAGGCTGGAAAGCCTGGTGAAGGAGCTGCAGTTAAAGACGATTAAAGCACATATCAATCCGCACTTTATTTTCAATGCACTGAACAGTATCCGGGCATTGGTAGATGAAAATCCGGCCAGGGCGCGAACCGCCATTACAGAGTTGAGTAACCTGCTACGCAGCAGCATGCAGGTAGAGAAAATGGAAACCACACCCCTGGAAAGGGAACTGAATATAGTAAAAGATTACCTGGCCCTGGAGTATATACGGTTTGAAGAACGTTTGCGGGTGGAGTATGATATTGACGAAGACACTTTAGACCAGCCGGTGCCGCCTATGATGTTACAAACCCTGGTAGAAAATGCCATTAAACACGGCATCAGTAAACAGGTGAACGGTGGGTTAATTAAAATCATTTCTGATTTCAGAGAAGATCATCACGAATTAATAGTGCAGAATACCGGCAGGCTGGAAGGTGTGGTAAGTGGCGAAGGGTTTGGTTTGGCCAGCACCTATAACCGGTTGCGGTTGTTGTTTGGGGCAAAGGCCTCTTTTGAAATAAAAAGTATTAATGACAGCACAGTGGAAGCCAAGTTAATTTTCCCGGTGCATACGTTATAAATTGAATGCGTAAATAATATTAATAGAGTATGTCTGTTAAAGCTATTATTGTAGACGACGAACGTCTGGCAAGAAATGAACTGAGAAAACTATTGCAGGAATATCCCAACATTGAAATTATTGACGAGGCCTCGAATGCAGATGAGGGCATTGAAAAGATAGAACAGCACAATCCCGATCTGATATTCCTGGATATTCAAATGCCCGGCAAAACGGGTTTTGATTTATTGTCGGGACTGGATCGTGCGCCACATGTAATTTTTACCACCGCTTATGATGAATATGCTTTAAAGGCATTTGATGTAAATGCGTTGGATTACCTGTTAAAACCTATTGAGCCTAAGCGCCTGGCCGATGCCGTGGGTAAACTGCACGACGAGTTGTATAAGGAAAAATCGGAAGAGCATGGTGGTGTTGTAAACCGCGGTGCTTTAACCGACGAAGACCAGGTGTTTGTAAAAGACGGTGAACGCTGCTGGTTTGTAAAGTTGGGCGAGATACGATTATTTGAAAGCGTGGGTAACTATGCCAAGGTGTTTTTTGGCACTAACAAACCTTTGATCTTAAAATCGCTGAATGCCCTGGAAGAGCGACTGGACGAGCGTACTTTTTTCCGTGCCAACCGTAAGCATATTATTAACCTGCGTTGGATAGAGCGTATTGAACCTTATTTTAACGGAGGACTGTTGCTGGAACTGAAAGGAGGAGAGAAGATTGAAGTGAGCCGCCGCCAGACGGTGAAGTTTAAAGAAATGATGAGCTTATAAAACAGGAATAAACCAAAAGCATGAAACAACTGATTATTGTAATAGCATTTATTGCGGGATCGCTTTTTTCTTTTGCGCAAAGCATTGATGTGATTATTAACAGCAAAGAAGCGCTGCGTATAGAAAATACACTGGCAAGCAACGACATGAAGGGGCGTAAAACGGGTACACCCGGTAACACCAAGGCGGCCCTGTTTATTGCGGAAGAATTTAAGAAAGCCGGGTTGCAGCCTGCCGATAGTAAGAATGGTTATCTGCAAAAGTTTGCTATGGTAGAAGCCAAAGTAAGAAGCAGCAATATTGTGTTAGGTGGCTCTAAGCTGGAAACAGAAAAGTTAATTGCCATCACTCCCAAGCGTATGCTGCAGGTAAATGAAAAGTCTGGCTACGAAACAGGCAAAATTGCTGCCGGTGATAACCTGGGTGCAAAGGCTATGAGCTTTGTACAATCCGGCAAAAACTATATTGTGTGGGTTGATAACAGCTTTGCCAAAAACTTTAAAAGACTCAACTACTTTAAAAGCAAGCTGTTTGCCAATACGCCTGATGTGCTTTTTGTGTTAGCAGATGCTGCTCCTGAAACCTATTTACTGGAAGTGGTGCAGGAAGTAGAAGAGATTGAGCTGATGAACGTGGTAGGTGTATTACCCGGCAAGAGCAAGAAAGAAGAGTATGTGATTTTCTCTGGCCACTACGATCACCTGGGTGTTACAGATAAACCTGAAAATGGCGATAGCATTTACAACGGCGCCAATGACGATGCAGCAGGTATTACAGCTGTGATTATGCTGGCGAATTACTTTAAGCAACTACATAATAATGAACGCACTATTGTTTTTGCTGCCTTTACAGCCGAAGAGATCGGAGGTTTTGGTTCGCAGTATTTTTCTAAACAATACAACCCGGATAAAGTGGCAGCCATGTTCAATATTGAAATGATTGGTACTGAATCTAAATGGGGTAAAAACAGTGCTTATATTACCGGTTATGAAAAAACGGATATGGGAGCTATACTGGAGAAAAACCTGAAGGGCTCTGCTTTTTCTTTTCATCCCGACCCATACACTGCCGAGCAGTTGTTTTACCGTTCGGATAATGCTACCCTGGCACGTTTAGGTGTTCCGGCGCACACTATTTCTACATCTAAAATGGATAGCGAACCTAATTATCACAAACTGAGCGATGAGGTGAGTACATTGGATATTGAGAATATGACCGAAGTAATTAAGGCTATTGCTATTAGCAGCACCTCTATCATCAAAGGAACAGATACGCCATCGAGAGTAAATACGGCCGACTTAAAATAGGGAGTAACTTATATAAGTTTTACCCTTATTTTTGTCATAAATACAATTAATCTGCAACCAGACTTTCCATACAAAAGATTCAGTGACAAGCGTAACAATTACGAGTTACTGATGATGGTGCTGGCCACGGATGCTGCCATAATATTTAATTAATAATACTCCCTTTATTTTATTGCAAAATAATAGTTGGTTGCATTGTTGTACAATGTAGCCAACTGTAGTATAAAATAAAGTATACAAGTTTAGTTTTCTCATGAATATATACCCGGAATTGTTTCTACTCTTCCGGCTTTTTTTAGAGAAAACCCGCCTGATATAATCCGTTTACAATAAAAAGGTTAGAGAGAGGATACTGTGTTTAACTGATGTACAGCATCACTCATTTCTTTAATTAAAGAAGCATCTTTTTCTATAGCATTACCTACCACAATTACGTCTGCCCCGGCTTTACAGTTTAAATAGGCTTTTTCGGGAGTGATGATGCCGCCGCCTATAATAAGCGGTGAATCAATGTGTTTGGCCACCTTTTCTATCATTACTTCCGAAATAGGACGTTTAGCACCACTGCCGGCATCCATATATACCAGGCGCATACCCAGCATTTCACCAGCCATAGCGGTACACATAGCAATTTCGCTTTTGTCGGAAGGAATAGGGGTGGCGTTGGAAATATAAGAAACGGTAGTAGGGGCGCCGCCGTCTATTACCATATAGCCGGTAGGAATAATTTCCAGCCCGCTTTTTTTCACCAGCGGAGCGCTGATCACGTGCTGGCCTATTAATAATTCGGGGTTACGCCCGGATATGAGTGACAGGTATAAAAGAGCGTCGGCATATTTGCTAACCTGTGAGGGGGAACCAGGAAACAGGACAACAGGAATATCACAAGCCTGCTTAATCTGCTGGATGCATTCATCCAGATTATTATCTATAACAAGGCTTCCTCCTACAAAGAAGTAATCGACGCCGGCATCAACAGACAAATTGATAAGCTGGTCCAGCTTAGGTGTGTCTACTTTGTCCGGATCAATCAGCACCGTGAATGATTTACGGCCTAGTTTTTTTCTTTCTGCGAATTGATCGTACAGCTTATGCTTCATGCCATTTGGTATAGGTGCTCGTTGCAAAAAAAAGGAAAAATCTCTGAAAGTCAATCAACTAATATTAGTATGACAGTAACAGCAATCTTCCAAATAATAGCAAAAATGCGTTGTTTTTCCTAATTAGACACCAATATTATTGGCGGCGTTGCATGAAAAATGCGTCAAATGTGGTGCCGGGTTTGTGCCATTGCAAGGTACCTGATCCTTTTCCACAGGTGTTGATATCTGCCACCGGGAAAAATGCAAGCAGAAAGTTAAATTCGTATTCACCTCTAAACCGTGAAATTCTTAACCGTACTAAACAGTTGTTACCATGGCCAAACAAGCACATAAAGGGCTTCCATTTGAGAGGCGCTTTACCCGCGACGGAGTTTCTCCGTTCGATCTTTTCGAATATGATTACCGTACCAGTGTTATTCGCAACCCCAATGGGGAAGTGGTGTTTGAGATGACAAATGTGGAGGTTCCGAAGCAATGGAGCCAGATAGCCACGGATATATTGGCGCAAAAGTATTTTAGAAAAGCCGGGGTGCCACAGGCAGATGGCAGCACGGGGCGCGAAACCAGTGTGAAACAGGTGGCGCACCGCATGGCTAACTGCTGGAAAGTGTGGGGCGAGCGCTATGGTTATTTTGCTTCGCCGGCCGATGCCCAGGTGTTTTATGACGAACTGGTGTATAGCATTTTAAACCAGGCCTGCGTGCCCAATAGCCCGCAATGGTTTAATACGGGCCTGCACGAAAGCTATGGTATTACCGGCAAAGCGCAGGGGCATTATTATGTAGACCCTGCTGACAGTAAACTGAAAAAATCTACAAACGCCTATGAGCGGCCGCAGCCACACGCCTGTTTTATTTTATCGGTAAGTGACGACCTGGTAAATGAAGGGGGGATTATGGATTTGTGGGTACGGGAAGCCCGCATTTTTAAATATGGATCGGGTGTAGGCACCAATTATTCGGCTATACGTGGCTCGGGTGAAAAACTGAGTGGCGGTGGCACCAGCTCGGGCCTGATGTCGTTTTTGAAAATAGGTGACAGGGCAGCGGGTGCTATAAAAAGCGGTGGCACTACACGCAGGGCGGCTAAAATGGTTTGCCTGGATATGGACCATCCGGAAATAATGGAGTTTATTAACTGGAAGGTAGAAGAAGAGAAGAAAGTTGCTGCGTTGGTAGCTGCCGGATATGACAACAGTTACGAGGGCGAGGCTTATATGACCGTGGCCGGGCAAAACTCTAACAATTCTATACGCATACCCAACGAGTTTTTTAAAGTGCTGGAAGAAGATGGCGACTGGGAACTGAAAGCCAGAATGGATGGCAGGGTTATTAAAAGGATTCCTGCCCGTGAGGTATGGAACCAGGTGGCCTATGCAGCCTGGCGTTGTGCTGACCCCGGCACACAATATGATACTACTATCAATGAGTGGCATACCTGCCCGCAGGGTGGACGTATTAATGCATCCAACCCTTGCTCGGAATACATGTTCCTCGATAATACCGCCTGTAACCTGGCTTCGGCTAACCTGATCAAATTTTTTGATACGGCAACAAGCCAGTTTGATGTAACGGGTTTTGAATACACCTGCCGTTTGTGGACGGTAGTGCTGGAAATATCTGTGCTGATGGCGCAGTTTCCTTCCAAAGAAGTAGCACAGCTTTCTTTTGATTATCGCACACTGGGCTTAGGTTTTGCCAATCTGGGTACGGTGCTGATGGTAAGCGGTATTCCTTACGACAGTGATGAAGCACGTGGCATAGCCGGTGCTGTATCGGCTATTATGACAGGTGTTTCGTATAAAACCTCAGCAGAGATGGCAGCAGTGCTGGGCACTTTTGCCAAATATGAAGAGAATAAAAAGGATATGTTGCGTGTGATGCGTAACCACCGTGCAGCTGCTTATGATGCTGCAGAAGCCTATGAAGGCCTGAGTGTAAAACCAGTGGGTATACAAGCGGCTCATTGTCCGGACTATTTATTGAAAGCTGCTACCCGCGCCTGGGATGATGCGGTGCGTTTGGGGGAGCAACATGGCTACCGCAATGCACAAACTACGGTAATAGCACCTACAGGAACCATCGGGCTGGTAATGGATTGCGATACCACAGGTGTGGAGCCTGACTTTGCTTTAGTGAAGTTTAAAAAACTATCAGGTGGTGGTTACTTTAAAATCATCAACCAATCAGTGCCTGTAGCATTAAAGCACCTGGGCTATAGTGAAAAAGAAATCAATGCTATAATAAAATATGCAGTTGGTGCCGCTAGTTTTGAGGGAGCGCCTTTTATCAATCCGCAATCGTTAAGTGAAAAAGGATTGATAGCTGAGGAAATTAAAAAGCTGAACGAAGCTGCCAAATCCGCTTTTGAAATAGGTTTTATATTCAACCGTTTTACATTAGGGGAAGCTTGTCTGGAACGATTGGGTTTTACAGCAGACGAATACAACGACTGGAATTTTGATATGCTGGAAGCACTGGGCTTTAGCGATGCTGAGGTGGAAGCGGCTAATGATTATATATGTGGTACCATGACGGTGGAAGGGGCACCCTATTTAAAACTTGAGCATCTGGCGGTATTTGATTGTGCTAATAAATGCGGAAAAAAGGGAGAACGTTACATTCATGCACATGGCCATATTCGTATGATGGCAGCGTGTCAGCCCTTTTTAAGTGGCGCTATTTCCAAAACCATTAACCTGCCACATGAAGCATCTATAGATGAAATAGCGGACTGTTACCTGTTAAGCTGGAGACTGGGTTTAAAGGCGAATGCCTTGTACAGGGATGGTTCTAAATTATCACAGCCATTAAGCAACAAAAGCGACAAGAAGAAAAAGACTGATACTACAGAAGAAACTACTGCGGCACCAGCAGACGTGAGACCGGCAGCAGAAACCTCCACTATTGTTGATTTGGGCAAACTAACCATAGAAGAGCTGCTGGAAGAAGTGCAAAAGCGCGTGCAGGCATCGCCCGATACACGTTTAAAGCGCGAGCTGGCCAGTATTGTGGAAAGAAGAACTTTACCCACCAAGCGCAGAGGATTTACACAAAAAGCCAAGGTGAATGGTCAGGCCATCTTTATTCATACAGGAGAATATAACGATGGCACATTAGGTGAAATATTTATAGATCTGGCTAAAGAAGGCTCTACCCTGCGTAGCCTGATGAACTGTTTTGCCATAGCTATTTCTGTGGGGTTACAGTACGGGGTGCCACTGGAAGAGTTTGTAGAGAAGTTTGTGTTTACCCGTTTTGAGCCGGCCGGCATGGTAGACCATCCCAATATTAAAACCACTACTTCGCTGGTTGACTTTGTATTTCGTGCGCTGGCGTATGAATACCTGGGGCGTACCGATCTGGTGCATGTTCTGGACAAGCCCGAGGTGCATATGATGCCGCAGGAAGAAGATTGGGAAGAATTGCAAAAACCTGAGCTAAGCAGTGTGCGTGTAACAGCTCCTGCGCAGCCCCCTGCCCCGGTTAATAAAGTGGCGAAAGCTGTTGCAAAAGCAGGTGCCGGATTAGACGCGGTGAATGCGGCGGCTAAAAGCATGCAAAGTGATGCTCCAGCCTGTAACACCTGCGGGCATATTACTGTAAGAAGTGGCACGTGTTACAAATGTTTGAACTGTGGCAACAGTATGGGCTGTAGTTAGTGCCATCCTAATTGTTAAATGTATTTGCATATGACCAGTAGGAGGTGACCTGTAAAAGGCACCTCTTTTTTTATAAAATAGGTTTACTTTTACCTCTTTATTCTCCTATGCAAGTAAGTTTTTCGTACGACAAGAAGAAGGTTATACAGGGATTACGTTATCATTTTATGTCCCGTGCAGAAATCAGGATCATGGTAATATTGGTAAACGTTTTTGCTATTATTGCTGCGATACTTTTTTATTCTAAGAAAATTCGTCCCGAGCCTTTTTTACTGGGGTCATGCATCTGGATATTCATGATGCTGTCGTTCTGGTTTATTTTACCTTATACTATATACAGGCGCAATAGCACCTTCCTGGACCAGTTTACTATCTTTTTTACCGGCCAGGGGTTGAAACTTGAAAATGAAAAAGGACAGGTTCAGTGGGAATGGAGCCAGTTTTCCGGCTTTTTTGAAAGCCCGCATTTCTTTCACCTGTATTTTACTTCCAGGCAGTTTTTCCTGATTCCCAAAGAAACGATGACACCTGAGTTTACCCACGAATTGCGTGGGCTATTGAATAACAAGCTTACTACTATGCGTAAATAATTGTTTACAGTACCTTTTCCATTTCAAAATGAGGTATGGTTACTTCTGTAAATTCATCGCCTGTAATGCGGTAGCCCAGCTTTTCGTAAAAGCCTACTGCCGTTTTACGGGCGTGCATAGATAATTTTTGATATCCGCGGTCGCGTGCAATGTTTTCGGCGTATTGCATTAATACCCTGCCCAGGCCTTTGCCTTGTAATCCTGACAGTACTGCCATCTGGCGCAAACGAATGATTTTATTACCGCTATCGGTAAGCAGGCAACAGCCTTCCATTTTGTCCTCGTCAAAACAGCCAATCAGTATATCATCTTTTTCTTTTGCTAATTCCTCTGTAGAAAAATCCAGGCCAAGGGGTTTACGTAAAACCATGTGCCGCAGATTAATCATTTGCTGGTACTCTTTAGAGCCGTGATCGATTATTCTGATAGCCATACATGTATGCTGTTAAAATTTCAAGTTAAGGATCATTTTTCGGATTCTGCTTATAAAAATTTACTCTACATTTATGGTAGACTAAACAACTGTTAGATATGGGCATTAATGTAATAGGGCTTGCTGTACCCTTTTTCTTGTTTTTTATTGGCTTAGAATATTGGCATTGCCGTAAAAAGGGGTTAAACCACCATTCTTTTGCAGAAAGTATCGCCAATTTAAATGTGGGCATTGCCGAACGGTTAACGGATGTGTTCACTACAGGATTGTTTTTTTACCTGTTTACCTATATATATAAGCATTTTGCCCTGTTTTCCATTACCCCGCACTGGTATACCTGGGTGCTGTTGTTTTTATTTACCGACCTGGTGTGGTACTGGTATCACCGGCTGGCGCATGAAATGAATATTTTCTGGGCGGTGCATGTGGTGCACCACCAGAGTGAGGATTTTAATTTTACAGTGGCGGCAAGAATTACCATTTTCCAGGCGGTGGTGCGCAGTTTGTTCTGGTCGGTATTGCCATTGATCGGTTTTCCGCCTGAAATGATCACGCTGTTTTTATTGATTCACGGATTATACCCGTTTTTTACCCACACGCAAACCATTGGCAAGCTGGGATGGATAGAATACCTGTTTGTAACGCCCTCACATCACCGCGTACATCATTCCAGCAATGAAGAGTACCTGGATAAGAATTATGGGGATGTGCTTATTATCTGGGATAAGTTGTTTGGCACTTTTGTAAAAGAGGGAGATTCTGTTAAAATTACCTATGGACTTACCAAGCCACTGGAACGTCATAGCTTTTTATGGCAGCATTTTCATTTTATGCTGGAAATAGGATATGCTTTATTACATGCCCGCAGTGTGAAGGAGTGCTGGAAAATTATTTTCGGGAAACCGGATAATATAGATCCCGCCAATCGTGACAAACTGGAAAAGCTATTTTTTACGGCTCCACCTGCCCGAACTAAAAATAATAAGGCGCAGCATACTTATATTATTGTACAAACCGGGGTGTCGTTACTATTATTATTTGCGGTGAGTTTATTAGAAAAGTGGTTGTCTGTTGCCCAGCTTACCATTTTCTCGGCTTTTATTATAGTATCACTTATTAACACAGGTGCAATACTGGAACAGAAAAAGTGGGTGTTTTACCTGGAATATGCACGGCTGATTATTGTGTTGGGTGGCATTGGTTACCTGGTGCAGGAAACAATAACGGTTACTGTGCTGCTGTTTTTAGCTGGTGTTGCTGTCTGTTTCTTCCGAACCATACAAAATTATTACTGCCGGTATTTATTTGATATTGTGGATGAACAGCAGGGGTAAAGTGTATGAACACCCTTGTTTAAAGGGATTTCCAGAGAATGTAATGTGAAAAAAAATGTACACATTGCAATGAAATGCGGTCATTTATTCACCGCAAAAACAAAAGTGGCTTAAAAGCTTGCTTATTTGTCAAAAATTATATTTTTGCGCCTGTAACAAAACTTTTCAAAATGTCAGACATTGCAACAAGAGTTAAGAAGATCATTGTTGACAAATTAGGAGTAGATGAAGCTGAAGTAACCAACGAGGCTTCCTTCACCAACGATCTGGGTGCCGATTCTTTAGACACCGTAGAGCTGATTATGGAGTTCGAAAAAGAATTCAACATCTCTATCCCTGACGAGCAAGCCGAAACTATTACCACTGTTGGTCAGGCAGTGGCTTATCTGGAAGAGCATGCCAAGTAACGGGAAACCGTTCTTTGCGATATTATTTGATCCGCCTGACGGATGCTTAACGGCGACCTGGGGCGGATTTATCACTTCAAACATGGGCATAACCGTATGCAATTAAAACGAGTAGTAGTAACCGGAATCGGAGCATTAACACCAATTGGTAATAATCTGGAAGAATATTGGGATGGATTACTGAATGGTAAATCCGGGGCCGATTATATCAAAGCATTTGATTGCAGCAAGTTTAAAACTAGGTTTGCCTGTGAATTGAAGGATTTCGAGCCAACGCAATTCCTGGATAAGAAAGAAGCCCGCAAAATTGATCGTTTTGCACAAACGGCTTTGGTAGTTAGTGATGAAGCTGTAAAAAGCGCTGGTATTGATAAGGATACCATGAATGCCGATCGTATTGGAGTTATTTTTTCCAGTGGTATCGGTGGCCTTATCACATTTCAGAATGAAGTGATGGAGTTTGCTAAAGGAGATGGAACTCCCAGGTATAATCCCTTCTTTATCCCTAAAATGATTTTGGATATTGCAGCTGGTCAGATCTCTATGAGACACGGTTTTCGTGGTCCTAACTATGCTGTTGTATCTGCCTGTGCATCTTCTACCCATGCATTGATGGATGCTTTTAACCTGATACGCCTGGGTAAAGCTGATATTATTCTGGCCGGAGGAAGTGAAAGTGTGGTGAGCGAAGCAGGTGTGGGCGGGTTTAACGCAATGAAAGCATTAAGCGAGCGTAATGACGATCCTAAAACTGCTTCACGCCCCTTTGATAAAGACCGCGACGGATTTGTAATGGGAGAGGGCGCTGGTATCCTGGTTCTGGAAGAACTGGAACATGCTTTAGCCCGTGGTGCACGTATTTATTGCGAATTTGGTGGTGCTGGTGCCACTGCCGATGCACACCATATTACAGCCCCACATCCGGAAGGGTTGGGTGCTAAAAATGTAATGCTGGCTACTTTAGATGATGCCGGTATGAAAGCATCTGACATTGATTACATTAATGTACATGGTACTTCTACGCCTTTAGGCGATTACGCAGAAGTAAAAGCAATACAAGCTGTATTTGGAGAGCATGCTTATAACATGAACATCAGCTCTACCAAATCTATGACCGGTCACCTGCTTGGTGCTGCCGGGGTAATAGAAGCCATTGCCTGTGTAATGAGTGTGGTACATGATATTGTACCGCCTACTATTAACCACTTTACTGACGATCCAGACCTGGATCCAAACTTAAACCTCACTTTCTGGAAGCCACAAAAGCGCACTGTTAATGCAGCTTTGAGCAACACTTTTGGATTTGGCGGGCATAATGCTTCGCTGATAGTGAAAAAATATGTAGCTTGAGTTCGTGCAATTCATTAACAGATTATTTAGAAAGAAGGACAAGCAATCGTTTGAAGGACAGCTAACGAATGTGCTGGGTGTTACACCTGGTAACATACATCTGTACCGTACTGCACTAAGCCACCGGAGCGTGAAAGAAGGCCCGGAGGAAAACAATGAGCGGTTAGAATACCTTGGCGATGCTGTGTTAAGCACTATTATAGCAGACTACCTGTTTAAACGGTATCCTTACAGGGGAGAAGGCTTTTTAACCGAAATGCGTAGCAAGATGGTTAACAGGCAGCAATTGAATGATATTGCGCTAAAAATGGGGCTTAAACGACTAACCATTTACAACAAGTTTGATGGTTCGTTAAAGAGTAGCCAGATATTTGGTAACACGCTCGAAGCGGTGGTAGGGGCTGTGTACCTTGACAAAGGATACAAGCGCACTCAGAAATGGGTGCTGCAACGTATTGTGTTACCGCATTTGTTTGTGGATGACCTGGAGCAAATTGATATTAACCTTAAAAACAAACTGATAGGTTGGGCCAGTAAAAATGGCAAAATACTGGAGTTTGATACCGCTGACGAAAAAATGGAGAACGGCAGAAGGGTGTTTACCATTGCTGCCGTGCTGGATGGTGAAGTACTTTCGCAGGGTAAAGGGTTTAATAAAAAAGATGCCAGCCAGATTGCTGCTCAGCTGGCCATTGAAAAGCTGGGCTTATAATGGTGCAATAGACTGGCAAAGTTCTACCAATACACTATTGGTGCCTGCCGGATGTAAAAAGCATACGAGTTTATTATCTGCTCCTTTTTTAGGAACCGTATTCAGCAATTGGAGGCCCTTCTGCTGTAAACGGTTCATTTCTGCTTGTATATCTCTGACTTCAAAGGCAATGTGATGAATGCCTTCGCCTTTGTGTGCAATAAACCTGGCAATCCCCCCATCAGGATCACTGCTCTCCAATAGCTCAATCTTCGTTTCTCCTTTTTGCAAGAAGTCCGTATTTACATGCTCACTTTCAACAGATTCTGTTTTATAACAGGCAGTATTTAATAGTTTTTCAAACAAAGAAACAGAGGTGGAAAGGGCTTTTACGGCAATGCCAATGTGTTCAACTTTTGGCATATGAAGCATAGATTTTCGATATACGGAATAGATTTTATCAATCTTGGCTGCTTCCCAAAATACAACTGATTGACGTATTTTTGTATTATTAAGCAGAAGATAAATCGTAATTGAGTCATGTTAAAACTACCCATTTATTTAGATAACAATGCAACCACTCCAATGGACCCCCGGGTACTGGAAGCGATGGTGCCCTACTTTACCGAGCACTTCGGTAATGCTGCCAGCCGCAACCACCCGTTTGGATGGGAAGCAGAGGAAGGTGTGGATTATGCGCGTGAACAGGTAGCAAAGCTGATTGGTTCCGACCCGAAAGAAATTATTTTCACTTCCGGAGCAACAGAAGGCGACAATCTGGCTATTAAGGGGGTGTTTGAAATGTATGCTACTAAAGGCAACCATATTATTACGGCTACTACTGAACATAAAGCGGTACTGGATACCTGTAAACATATAGAAAAAGCAGGCGGTGAGGTTACTTACCTGACTGTAAACCCCGAAGGTTTAATTGATTTGAAAGAACTGGAAGCTGCTATAAAACCTACTACTGTTTTAATTGCTATCATGTATGCCAATAACGAGGTAGGTGTGATACAGCCCGTGAAAGAAATCAGCGCTATTGCCCGCAAGCATGGCGTGCTGTTTTTTACCGATGCTACACAGGCGGTTGGTAAAGTGCCGGTAGATGTAAACAAAGATGGTATTGATATCATGGCTTTCAGCGCGCATAAAATGTACGGTCCTAAAGGCGTAGGCGCTTTATATGTACGGCGTAAAAATCCACGTGTAAAAGTAACTGCGCAAATGGATGGTGGCGGACATGAAAGAGGTATGCGTAGCGGTACCTTAAACGTGCCTGGTATTGTAGGTCTGGGTAAGGCTTGCGAACTGTGCCGTTTGGAAATGGAATCTGATACCAAACGCATTCAGGCTTTACGCGATAAGCTGGAAAATGCTTTGCTGGAAATAGAAGAAAGCTACCTGAATGGTGATAAAGAACATCGTTTACCACATGTAAGCAATATTTCTTTCAAATATGTAGAAGGAGAAGGTTTGATGATGGGCTTTAATAAAACCATTGCGGTATCATCCGGATCTGCCTGTACTTCTGCTTCACTGGAACCCAGCTATGTGTTAAAGGCATTAGGTTTAGGAGATGATCTGGCACACAGTTCGCTGCGTTTTGGATTAGGCCGCTTTACCACCGAAGAGCAGATCGACTATACGATTGAGCATGTGCGTAACACGGTGCTGAAATTAAGAGACATGAGCCCGCTTTGGGAAATGTATAAAGATGGTGTGGATATGAATTCCATTGAGTGGGCGCACCACTAGTTTAGGTGATAGTTGAACATATTTTATAAAACCTGTGGCTTCGCAGCGAGGGTCTGGTTAGAAAAGACAGAAGCAGCAATGTTATGGCATATTCAGATAAAGTAATTGATCATTATAATAATCCCAAGAATGTGGGTACATTAGACAAAAGTGCGGCTAATGTAGGTACCGGCCTGGTAGGCGCTCCTGAATGTGGCGACGTAATGCGTTTGCAGATTCAGGTAGGTGATGATGGCGTTATCCAGGATGCCAAGTTTAAAACCTTTGGCTGCGGATCGGCTATCGCTTCTTCTTCCCTGGCCACGGAGTGGTTAAAAGGAAAAAGCGTGGACGAAGCTTTGAAAATTGACAACATGGAGATTGTGGAAGAATTAAACCTTCCTCCTGTTAAAATACATTGCTCTGTATTGGCAGAAGATGCTATTAAGGCAGCAATTAACGATTATCGTAAGAAAAACGGTTTGGAAGAACTGGTATTTGAAGAAAGAATTCACTAAAATTTACAATTATGGTAGCAACAGATAACGGCTTATTTATAAGTGATAAAGCAAAAGTGAGAGTGGAAAGCCTGATGGCCGAAGCAGGTGTTGGTAACGATCCTTCCTACTTTTTGCGTGTATCGGTAGTAGGTGGTGGTTGCTCTGGATTGAGCTACAAACTGGATTTTGATAACGAGTCAAAACCGGGCGACCAGGTTTTTGAAGACAAAGGCATTAAAGTAGTTACCGATTTAAAAAGCTTTTTATACCTGGTAAATACAGAACTGGATTTTTCGGAAGGCTTAAATGGTAAAGGGTTTTACTTTAACAACCCTAACGCCACCCGTACCTGCGGTTGCGGAGAAAGTTTTTCAGTGTAGTTTTTCCAGCAGAAAATAGTAAAGGGTGTTGCCGGCAGGTAACGCCCTTTTTAGTTATAAATTTTACCGCATCTTTCACTGAAACTGAAACTAACCCGTTAGCTTTGGAACACTTATGTGGATGATATGCAAAAAAGAATGGCAGCAATTTTTTAACAGCCTTACCGGCTATATTGCTATCGCTATTTTCTTACTGTTAAACGGACTTTTCCTGTTTGTTTTCCCCGACACCAGTTTGCTGGAATTTGGCTACGCTTCGCTAAGCGGCTTTTTCTCGTACTGTCCGTGGATATTGTTATTCCTGGTGCCTACCATTACCATGCGCAGCATAGCAGATGAGTATAAAAGCGGCACGTTTGAACTGCTGAAAACATGGCCTTTATCCAGTGCACAAATTGTATGGGGTAAGTTTTTTGGCGCGGTGATCATTATGTTGGTGGCGCTGTTACCCACTGTTATTTATGCCGTAAGCATGCAGCAGCTAAGCGTAATAGGTGGCATTGATAAAGGCAGTACGGCAGGTAGCTATATTGGTCTGTTGTTGTTAGGATGTGTGTTCACTGCCATTGGCATATGCACCAGCAGCTTTACCAACAACACCGTGGTTGCATTTATTACCGGCGCTTTTCTTTGCTTTTTATTATATACTGGTTTTGAAGCCGTGAGTAAACTGCCTGTGTTTAAAAACGGGCTGGACTATTACATTGAAATGCTGGGTATTAACTTTCATTATAACAGTATTAGCAGGGGCGTGGTAGACACGCGTGATGTGGTATACTTTGCCAGTGTTATTGTAGTGTTTTTGCTTATTACCCAACGAAATATTAGTAAGAGATAATCATGCGTAATCTGATACGTTCTAAATATGGATGGGTGGGTATTGCTATTGCGTTCCTGCTTGTGATAAGTATATCCTCCACTATACATTACCGCGTTGACTTAACTGCTGAAAAGCGTTTTAGTTTAAGTGCTTCTACCAAAAAACTGTTGCACGAACTGGATACACCTGTTACGGTAAAAGTGTTTTTAACGGGCGACCTGCCTGCCGATTACCGTAAGCTGGCAGCTGCTAGCAAAGATTTGCTGACGGAGTTTCGCGACCAGAGTGGCAACTATGTGCGTGTAACCTTTGAGCAACCAGGTGAAGGCCTGGATGATAGCGCCCGCTTTCATTTATACGATAGCCTGGCACGTTTAGGGGTGGTGTTTGAGCAAAGTGAAACGGTGAAAGCAGCTGATGCCAAATCTACCAGCCAGGTAATAATGCCTTCGGCTTTGGTATATTATAAAGATCGTCAGCCCTATGCTATTGACCTGCGCAGCAGTCGTAAAGTGTTTAAGAACTTTAATGTAACCACCGATGTGCCACAGGAAGATAAAGAAGCTACACGCAATGCTGCAGAAGCTTTACTGGAGTTTAAGTTTGCAGATGCTATTGATAAACTCACCCGCAAATATGTACCGTCTGTGGCTTATGTCATTGGCAACGGCGAGCCGGTGGATAGAACGGTGAACGACCTGGGCGAAAACCTGCGTAACGATTACCGCCTGGCGGTGTTTGATTTAAAGCAGGGCTATCCCCGTGCAGAAGATATTGATGCGCTGATTATTGTAAAGCCTACACAGCCTTTTTCGGATGAAGACAAACTGAAACTGGATCAGTATGTAATGCACGGCGGTAAGATCATTTGGTTTGTGGATAAGCTGTATGCAGAGATGGATAGCCTGATGCGCAGTCAGGCCGACTTTGTGGCTTTTGACAGGAACCTGAATCTGGATGATCTGTTGTTCAAATATGGAGTGCGCATTAACGGCGATCTGTTGCAGGATTTAAACTGTTCTAAAATTCCATTAGTAATAGGATACAACCCGGACAACAGTCCGCGTATGCAAAGAATCCCCTGGCCTTATTATCCGTTTTTATCTGCGGGCAACGAAAATCCTATTTCCAAAAACCTGGACAGGGTGTTACCTATCTTCCCTACCAGCATAGATACGGTGCAGGCTCCAGGTATACGTAAAACGATATTGCTGGCATCTGATACCAACAGCCGTGTGATCAACTCTCCTGCTTTGGTAAGTTTAAACAGTGTGCGCACAGAAGAAGACTTTAATTCGTTTCGGAAAAGCAGGATACCGGTAGCTGTGTTACTGGAAGGCCGCTTTCACTCCCTGTTTGCGAACAGGTTACTACCTGCCAAGAAAGATAGTATAGCCGCCGCACTTGGCCAGCCTTTTGCTATAGAGAACGCCACGCCTACCAAACAGATAGTAGTGTCGGATGCCGATATTGTAACCAATGCCAACAACAGCACTACAGGGCCTATGCCTATGGGTATGTTGCCTTTTGAAAATTACCGTTTTGCCAACAGGGAATTTTTCTTAAACAGTGTAGATTACCTGGTTAGCAATAGCGGCATATTTGAAAGCAGGAATAAAGATGTTACCCTTCGACTGCTGGATAAGAACAAGGTGGCAGAACAGCGTACCTTCTGGCAGTTGATGAATATTGTAGTGCCTGTGCTACTGGTGTTAGGATTTGGAGTGGTGTTGCAATGGCGGCGTAAGAAGATGTATACACAAGCAGCTTCAAAGTCATAAGCAGGTGAATTATGGAATATACTATTGAGCAGATAGCTGCTTTATGCGGCGGACAGTTGGTAAAAAACAGACAGGTGACTGAGAAGGTTCAGTACCTGGTAACGGACAGCCGCCGGATCTCTTTTCCTGCTACTTCTCTTTTTATAGCCCTGAAAACTTCTTTACGTGATGGCCACCAGTTTCTGGCAGATGTATATCAGCGTGGTGTAAGAAGCTTTATGGTACAACATGTACCGGATGCAGCTGAACTATCGGATGCGGATTATATAGTAGTGCCTGATAGTTTGCAAGCCATGCAGCAACTGGCAGCAAAGCACCGGCAGCAGTTTACCTATCCGGTAATTGGCATTACCGGCAGCAATGGCAAAACCATTGTGAAAGAATGGCTGTACCAGTTATTACATGATGATTTTAATATAGTACGCAGTCCGCGTAGTTATAATTCTCAAATAGGGGTGCCTTTAAGTGTATGGCAAATGAACAGCCAGCACACACTGGGCATTTTTGAAGCAGGTATATCTCAGCCTGGTGAGATGGCGGCCCTGGAATCAGTTATTGGCCCTACCATCGGATTACTTACCAATATTGGAGAAGCGCATAGTGAAGGCTTTGCCAGTATAGAGGAGAAGCTGCTGCAAAAATTATTATTATTTAAGCATGCACATATTCTGTTTTGTAACACCGATGATGAACGTGTTGCAAAGGCAGTAGCAAATAGCGGATTGCCTTTGTTTACTATTGGTAGCAAGGAGGGCAATGCCTTACACATTACGGGTATTGAACAGGAGCCGGTAACTACGGTTACTGATAACGCTGTAACTGCAGTAAAAGCAGTAGCCATGCCTTTTGTTATCCGCGTTACTGCCATATATAAAGGCAGTAACAAAACCATTACCATTCCTTTTACCGATACGGCTTCTATACAAAATGCCATTGCCTGCTGGGCAGTGATGTTGTACCTGGAGATAGAAGATGCGGTTATTGCTAAACGCATAGCCGCTTTGCAACAGGTAGATATGCGCCTGCAAATGGTGGAAGCTTTAAATAACTGTGCCGTTATCAACGACAGTTATAGTTTTGATATTACTTCCTTTACTATTGCTATAGAGTTTTTACAACAGCAAAACCAGTACCTGAAAAGAACGGTGATATTGAGCGACCTGCCTGCATTTACAGCAGAGGAAAATTATGGCATGGTGGCGCAGATACTGGAACAAAAGCAAATTGACCGTATTATAACCATTGGTAGTAAATGGCAAGGTTATGCAAGGCTATTGGCGGCATTACCTGCAAGGGTGGAACAATATGCTTCTACCGATGTGTTTTTACAGCAGGTGTCAGTATCACATTTCCGCAACGAAGCTATTTTACTGAAAGGGGCGCGTGTGTTTGCTTTTGAGCGTATTGCAGCCATGTTATCGCAACAGGTGCACAAAACGGTAATGGAAATTAACCTTACTGCACTGGCACATAATTTAAAGCAATACCAGCAACGCCTGCAACCTGGTACGCGGTTGATGGCGATGGTAAAGGCCTTTGGCTATGGATCGGGAAGTGCAGAAGTGGCCAACGTGCTGCAGTTTCATAAGGTAGATTACCTGGCTGTGGCCTATGCCGATGAAGCGGTGGATTTACGCAAGGCCGGCATTAGCCTGCCTATATTGGTAATGAATGTAGATGAAGCAGCGTTTGATACCATTGTAGAATACAACCTGGAACCTGAGCTGTTTTCGTTTCCTATACTAAAGGCATTTCTGAAATTTCTGCAACAACAGGGATTGCAGCAGTATCCGGTGCATATTAAGCTGGATACAGGTATGCATCGTCTGGGGTTTGAAGAACCGGATATGCCTGCTTTAATAAACATATTACAGCAGCAACAGGAGGTGGTGGTAACTTCTGTGTTTAGTCATCTTACATCGAGCGAAGATCCGAACGATGATGAGTTCACACATTTACAGGCTACCCGTTTTGAACGTTGTTGTGCGTTGCTGAAAGAAGGATTGGGATATTCATTTATCCGTCATTTATCCAACTCGGCAGCTATTTTCCGTTTACCCGAGCTACAGTACGATATGGTACGGCTGGGTATTGGATTATATGGGGTAGATAGTGCCAATGAACACCAGCTGAGCCTGCAAACAGTGGGTACGTTAAATACTACCATTGCACAGTTGCGTAAGGTAAAAGCTGGGGAAACAGTAAGTTATAACCGGAAAGGGAAAATTACCCGCGACTCGCTGATTGCTACGTTAAGAATAGGTTATGCCGATGGTTATAACCGCAGGCTGGGCTATGGACGGGGTAAGGTGTGGGTAAAGGGACAACTGGTGCCGGTAGTAGGAACAGTTTGCATGGATATGATGATGGTGGATGTGACAGATGTGCCGGGGGTTACTGAAAATGACATTGTAGAGGTGTTTGGAGCTCATTTACCGGTACAGCAGGTGGCGGCCTGGAGCGAGACAATTGCCTATGAAATACTTACATCCGTAGGGCAACGCATAAAACGGGTGTATATTGAGGAGTGATTAATAATATTATCTTTGAAAAATGAAAGGGAAACATTTAGCAGCGTTTATCATTTTAATATTGCTGGCTGATCAGGCTTTAAAGTTTTACATTAAAACAAACTATTATTTAAGTGAAGAACACAGAATAATAGGCAGTTGGTTTAGGCTGCACTTTGTGGAAAACCCCGGTATGGCATGGGGATGGACGTTGGACTTATTTGGTGAGCATGGTAAATTAGTACTGACACTGTTTCGTTTGGTAGCCTGTGTGGTAGGTGTCTTTTATTTACGCACTATTACCCGCAAGGGCTATCATAAAGGTTTTATTATTTGTGCAGGCCTTATTTACGCCGGTGCATTAGGTAACCTGATAGATAGTATGTTTTATGGTCTGATATTCGACAGCAGCGATCTGTATTTGCAGAATGTAGCCAAATTGTTTCCTACGGGTGGTGGTTATGCCAGCTTCCTGCATGGTAAAGTGGTAGACATGTTTTATTTCCCCATCATTACCGGTGTAAACTTTCCTTCCTGGTTTCCTTTCTGGGGTGGTGAACCGTTTGAGTTTTTCAGACCAGTATTTAACATCGCCGATGTTTCTATTTCTGCCGGTGTAATTGCCATTTTAGTGTTTCAAAGCAGGTTTTTTCCGCAGCCGGCTAAAGATACTTCCAAAGAAAAGGGCCCCGATGAGGCCCCTAAAAATATAAATGAAAGCAAGCCGGTTATTTAACCGGCTTTTTTATTGGTAGTATTTAGTCAACCTTGACAGTGAATTTTCCGCTGGAAATAGTAGTGGTTCCCCCACTTTCATTACGTGCGGTTCCCGACATAGTTGCTTCTAAAATGCCAGTGGTACTGTTATAGCTGATAACGTTGAACTGCATTGCTTCTGGTGTAACAGTTGGATTAGCCCAATAAATGGAGGTAAATCCGTTAGGGTTGCTGGCGTCGGCACGGTAAAAATCAAACAAGGCAGAAGTGGTAGAGCTATATGTGCCGGCAGGGATAGCATTAGAAGTAGGAACTTCTATCACTACCCGAAAGGCGGTATCAGAACTCCCAGGTATATAACCGGCAAACTCAAAGAAATGTCCTGATGTTCCTGTTGTATCTGCATCAAAAAAATAAGCGCTGCTAACTGTACCGGCAAAAGTTCTGGTACCGTCACTGAAAACCCAGGCGCTGTCACTTTCGTTTGGATTACTGTTATTGCTGCCAGCATCTTTAGTTACTGTAATAGAGAATCCACATATCGTACTATCAAAATTCACTACAAAATCGGTAGTGATAGGTAAAATAGGGGTACCGGTTGCTTTCAGTTTTACCGTTTTAGTACCTATTACAGAAAAGAAACCGGAATCTGCAAAAGAGAATCCATTCTGCTCATCGGTATAAATTTTATAGAAACCAGGTTTGGTAACTGTTACATTCAATAACACAAAGTTGCTATCTGTAAGTACTTTGCCTGTATCATAGATACCATAGATGGCAGGTGGGATACAAGCATCATTGGAGTCTTTTACAAGCGCGCCGTCGGCGGGTGTTCCATTGCTGCCTGTTTCCACGCTGTATTCTTTAGCACATGATTGAATGATGAGAATACAGGCGAGTGTGAGGGAGAGAAACAGTAACGATTTTCGCATAAGTTTTAATGTATTTGCAATTTTACACATATCATTCCATTGTAAAAAGATTGATATTACAGCAAGAACGTTGCCTATTTGTTTAAATTGTCTTAAATAACCGCTGCTTTCCTTTTTTTAAGGGGGAAGTATTCCTTAATACATACGTAATTACACGAAAAAGCCGCTTATATAAGCGGCTTTTTCTATGCGTTGTAAAAAAGTAATTATTACTGTTGCACCTTAAATGTCACCTACCATTTTAGCAGGTATTACCCACTCATCAAATTCAGTCGGAGTAAGGTAGCCCAGTTTCACAGCCATTTCTTTTAAGGTAGTACCTTCTTTGTGTGCTGTTTGTGCAATTTCTGCTGCCTTATAGTAGCCGATTTTGGTGTTAAGGGCAGTTACCAGCATTAAGCTATTGTCAACGTGCTTTTTAATGTTTTCGTGCAGTGGTTCAATACCGGCAGCACACTTATCATTAAAGCTGATGCAACCTTCGCCAATTAAGCGGGCGCTGTGCAGGAAGTTGAAAATCATCACCGGTTTAAACACGTTCAGCTCAAAGTGACCGTTTGCACCGCCGATGTTAATGGTAACGTCGTTTCCTAACACCTGTGCAGCAATCATGGTTAATGCTTCGCACTGGGTTGGGTTTACTTTACCTGGCATGATAGAAGAGCCTGGCTCGTTATCAGGGATGAATATTTCACCAATACCTGAACGGGGGCCAGAGCTAAGCATACGCACGTCGTTGGCTATTTTCATTAAGCTAACGGCTACTGTTTTCAAAGCGCCATGTGCCTCTACAATAGCATCGTGTGCTGCTAAGGCTTCAAATTTATTTTCAGCCGTAACAAAAGGAAAACCGGTTAATTCGGCTATTTTTTTTGCGACTACTTCGCTATAACCTTTAGGCGTGTTGATGCCGGTACCTACCGCTGTGCCACCTAATGCCAGTTCGGTCAGGTGCTCCAGGGTATTTTTAATGGCTTTTAAGCCGTGGTTCAGTTGAGAAACATAACCGCTAAACTCCTGGCCCAACGTTAATGGCGTTGCATCCATAAAGTGTGTACGGCCAATTTTTACCACGTGCATAAACTCCTTGCTTTTGGCAGCCAGGGTATCGCGCAGTTTTTCAATACCGGGTATAGTTACTTCCAGCAGCATTTTATAGGCTGCTATGTGCATAGCGGTAGGGAAAGTATCGTTAGATGACTGGGATTTGTTTACATCATCATTAGGATGTAACACCTTGTCTTTGTCGGTTAAAGAACCTCCGGTGATAACATGTGCACGGTAAGCAACTACTTCGTTTACGTTCATGTTGCTTTGGGTACCGCTACCAGTTTGCCATACTACCAGGGGAAACTGATCGTCCAGTTTACCTGCCAGAATTTCGTCGCATGATTGTCCAATCAGGTCGCTTTTTTCTTTGGGTAAAACGCCCAACTCCAGGTTTGCCAAAGCTGCTGCCTTTTTCAGGTAAGCAAAAGCCGCAATAATCTCTTTAGGCATTCTGTTAATGTCCTGCGCTATCTTGAAGTTTTCAATGCTGCGCTGCGTTTGTGCACCCCAATAAACATGAGCGGGAACCTTCACTTCGCCCATCGTGTCTTTTTCTATACGATAGTCCATACAACTATTTATTTAGTGCCGCAAAGGTAGGGCAATACGTATTACATCAGTTCATCAATACATAGCCGGAACTGTCGCAAAAGGGAAATATATAAAGGGGATTACCTGCCTTTGAACACAGGTTTTCTTTTTTCCAAAAAGGCGGCTGCGCCTTCTTTTTTATCTTCTGTACCAAAGCATTCGCCAAACTTCTTTATTTCAAAGTCGTAGCCTTTGTGTGTGTGGTCGAAATGATTAATGCTTTCAATTACCTTGGCAATGGCCAGCGGTGCTTTACTATGAATAACCAGTAAGATATTCTTTACTTTCTCCAATAAGGCATCGGGGGCTACCACTTCATTTACTACACCATATTCCATAGCCTGCTGGGCGGCGAAGGTTTCGCCGGTCATAATCAATTGCATGGCCCGGCCTTTACCTACCGCCTGTGTAAGGCGTTGTGTGCCGCCATAGCCGGGAATAAGGCCCAGGTTCACTTCGGGCTGCCCAAACCGGGCATTGTCGCTGGCGATGATAAAATGGCAGGCAAGCGCCAGTTCGCAACCTCCGCCCAATGCATAACCGTTTACAGCGGCTACAATAGGTTTGGGTGAATTCTCTATTTTATCAAACACCAGTTGCTGCCCGCGACGGGCCAGTTCTTCACCACCAGCTGCATCCAGCTCGGTAAACTCGCTGATATCAGCCCCGGCTACAAAAGCTTTATTGCCGGCACCGGTAAGGATGGCTGATTTTATATCGGGATTGTTATATACTTCGTTCAGTGCTTCCGACAAACCATTAATCACATCTCTGTTGAGAGCATTCAGTTTGTCCGGGCGGTTAATGGTGATGGTATAGATGCCATTTTCCAATGCTGTTACTACTTCCATACTGATAACTTATTAAATGAAAATGAATAAAACGGTAGGGTTAAGTTAGCTCAATTTTAGAAAACACGGTGTTCCTGCGTTCAGTTACGGATATAAGCGGCAATATCGGTGGTAGAGGTGCCGGGTGCGAATAATTTACCTATACCCATGTTATTGAGATGGGCCATATCTTCTTCCGGTATAATGCCACCACCGGTAAGCAGCACATCCTCCATACCTTTTTCTTTCATCAGCTGCATTACTTTGGGGAAGAGAGTCATATGCGCGCCGGATAATATGCTGATGCCTATAACATCCACGTCTTCCTGCAAAGCAGCGTTTACTACCATTTCCGGAGTCTGGCATAAACCGGTATATATTACTTCCATGCCGGCATTGCGCAGGGCGGTGGCTATTATTTTGGCACCGCGATCGTGTCCGTTAAGTCCTACCTTGGCTAAGAGACCCGGATAGGTCTGTTAAATGTGGAATTCATTAATCCTAACGGATGTTTGTATTCAAACCTACACAAAAACAGCGAAAAATCGGATGGATATTGCAGCGTGTGCTTAACTGCCCTGGGCTGCTACAAAGTTGATGTCATTGATATCGGTGAACACAACATACATACGCCTCCAGGGCTCATCGCCCAGCATTTGCCATTTGTGACCTGATCCGGTAGTGTCCATGGCTATTAATATTTCGCCGGGGTTAAGGATAAACTTCTTACCGGAGTTCATCTCAAATTCCAGGGTGCCCTGTAAAGTAACTACATATTGTGTAGCGGGGGCGGGATGCCAGTCGTAAACAGAGTGTGGGGCAGTTTCTTTAAAGTGGGTAGAAACAGCAGAAGTGCTTACATCATTGGTGACAAAGCCTTCTGTAAAATGTGAATGTCCGTCAGTACCGGTGTAAAGATGGTATGCTTTTATCATAATATGGGTTGTATTGTAAACCTATAGGATACCGTTTTGGGTAAGGGGGCATCCTATAGGCTGGTTATATCTGCCTAAGCAGTTTGTAATAACTGTAAAGTATGTTTAATGCGTGCAATAGTTGCTTCTTTACCTATCATTGTGGCAATATCAAACACGCCCGGGCCAAACTTGCCACCTACCAGCATAATGCGCAAAGGCAGCATCAGCTCGCCGGTTTTTAACTGTTGTACAGCGGCTATTTCTTTAAACTCTTTTTCCAGGCTGTCGTGATCCCAGCTGCTCATCAGTTCATAAGCGCGGATCAGCTCTACAAAGAACAACTGCTTTTGATCGTTCCATTTAGGCTGAATAGCAGGGGTGTCTATTGTAGCAGGGGCGCGGAAAAAGAAATCGGCCTGTGCCACAAAATCGCTTAACAGGGTGCAACGGTCTTTTACCAGTTCCAGCACTGTGGTAAACTGCGTATCATCGGTAATGGCAATACCCGCTTGTTCAAAGATGGTTTTCACCGTAGGCTGCCATTTTTCGGCAGGCAGGCGTTTAATCCATTCACTGTTGAACCATTTGGCTTTTTCAAAATCGAAAATAGCGCCGCTGTGGTTTACGCGCGACAGGTCAAAGCGTTCTACCAGTTCTTCCAGGGAAAACACTTCCTGGTCGGTGCCATCGTTCCAGCCTAACAGTGCCAGCACGTTTACAAATGCTTCAGGCAGGAAACCACGTTCGCGGAAACCTTCTGTAAAATCCTGTGTACGTGGATCGGTCCAGTTCATAGCAAAAATGGGGAAACCATATTTGTTGCCATGGCGTTTGCTGAGCTTAGAGCCATCGGGACCTAAAATCAACGGCAGGTGTGCCCATTGTGGCATGTTTTCCAGGCCAAACAGGTATTTCCATAATAACACATGTACAGGAGCGCTGGACAGCCATTCTTCTCCACGGAAAGCGTGTGAAATGTGCATCAGGTAATCATCTACTACCACCGCCAGGTGATAGGTAGGCATACCATCTGCTTTCAGTAATACTTTATCATCTACCAGTTCGGACTGGAAGCTTACTTCGCCACGTATCATATCCTGGAAACTGATGGTTTCGTTATCCGGCATTTTAATACGCACCACGTGCGGAGTGCCCTCGCTGAGTAAGCGGGTAACTTCTTCGGCAGGTAATGTTAATGAATTGCGCATTTTACCACGCAGGGTATGCCCATACTGCGGAGAAGGGTTTTCATCGGTTTTATATTGCTGGCGCATGTTTTCCAGCTCTTCCGAGGTATCAAATGCGTAGTAGGCCTGACCTTGTGCTATCAGCTTTTCGGCATACTCCTTATACAGCGGTTTGCGTTCGCTTTGACGGTAGGGGCCGTACTGACCACCTTTGTGCGGACCTTCATCGGCTTCCAGGCCACACCAACGTAAAGTTTCTGTTATATATTCTTCGGCACCGGCTACAAAACGGGTTTGGTCGGTGTCTTCAATTCGTAGTATAAATTCGCCTCCTTGCTTCTTAGCAAACAGGTAATTGAACAAAACGGTTCTAACGCCACCCAAATGCAATCCTCCGGTTGGAGAGGGGGCAAAACGTACTCTTACTTTTTTGCTGCTCATAGGGCGCAAAGATAATATTAGGGTTGAGTATATTTGTTATTATGTATCTGGTAACATCGCCCTGGTGGCTTCGTAAACTCTATGCCCCCGCGCTAACCTGGCAGATGCCCGACAGCGGGAAAGTGTTATACCTCACTTTTGATGATGGTCCGCACGAGCAGGCCACCCCTTTTGTGCTGGATCAGCTAAAGGCCTGGAATGCCAAAGGCACTTTTTTTTGCATTGGCAAAAATGTGCAGCAGCACCGGGATATTTATACGCGCATACTGGATGAAGGCCATGCTATTGGCAACCACACACAAAACCATGTAAACGGCTGGAAAACAGTCGATGAGAAATATATCGCAGATATTAACGAAGCGGCTAAATATATTGATAGCAACCTGTTTCGCCCACCTTATGGCCGCATTAGCCGCTTTCAGGCCAATTTCCTGCACAATATTGCCCGGCCTGCCTACCGCATTATTATGTGGAGTGTGTTAAGCGGCGATTTTGACAGAAAACTGAAACCGGAACGTTGTTTGGATAACGTATTAATGAATGCCCGGCCTGGTAGCATTGTGGTATTTCACGATAGCACAAAGGCATGGGACAGGATGAGTTTTGCCCTGCCACGGGTGTTAGAGCATTTTGCGGGGCAGGGATACGTTTTTAAAAGTTTGTAACAACGGCTGGCAACGGTGAAGCCTGCATTTTATACACATGAGCGTTCAACGTTATATTGCCCATTTTGATCTGGACTCGTTTTTTGTGAGTGTGGAAGTGCTGCGCGATCCATCGTTAAAAGGTAAAGCGGTGATTGTGGGCGGCTCGGTAGATCGGGGGGTGGTGGCTGCCTGTAGCTACGCTGCCCGGCAGTTTGGCGTGCATAGTGCCATGCCTATGAAACGGGCTATGCAGTTATGTCCGCATGCGATTGTATTAAAAGGTACGCGGGGCGAATACAGCCGTTATTCCCGTATGGTTACCGAAATTATTGCCGCCAAAGCGCCTTTGTTTGAAAAGGCTTCTATTGATGAGTTTTATGTGGACTTAACCGGGATGGATCGCTTTTTTAATCCTTATCAATGGACAATTGCCCTGCGGCAGGAGATTACGGAAACTACCCAACTGCCTATTTCATTCGGGCTGGCTACCAATAAAATGGTAGCAAAGATTGCCACAGACGAAGCCAAGCCCAACGGTTACCTATATGTACATCCCGGTATGGAACAGGCTTTTCTGGCACCGCTGGCGGTGAATAAAATTCCGGGTGTGGGTAAGCAAACCTTTGCTACCCTGCAAACGATGAACATTCAAAAGATCGGTGACATTTTACAATATACACCTGAACAGCTGGAACGTAAGCTGGGTAAATACGGCAGCGAGCTGCATCAGAAAGCGCTGGGGCTGCATTTTGGAGAAGTGGTGAACGAACATGAAGCCAAATCTATTTCTACAGAAAACACGTTTGAAGAAAACATCGCCGACCTGGAATTCTTACACGCGCAGCTGGTGCGGATGACAGAGCGGGTGGCGTATGAACTGCGGCAGGAAGATAAACTGGCGGGATGTATTACCGTGAAAATAAGGTACCCCGATTTTTCCACTACCTCGCGGCAAACAACTGTATCCTATACATTTAGCGATGACGAGCTGATTGCAGCTGCTATGGATTTGTTTGAGAAACTACATAAAAAAGGAGCGCCTATACGCTTACTGGGCGTGCGGTTAACCGATTTTGTAAGTCATGGTATGCAGGGGAATTTATTTGAGGATACCACTAAAAAATCCAACCTGTATAAGGCTATTGATGATGTAAAGAATAAGTTTGGAAAAATGGCTTTGAATAAGGCACGCACTGTTCCCTTGCCTAGGAAAGAGGAACCCGGAAAGGAGGAGGAAAAATAATTTCTTTATTAACCTACCTGTTTTGTAGGGAATACTCTTATCTTCGAGACCTAAATTTCACCATATGAGCTTACGTTTAGGGGATACAGCCCCCAATTTTAAAGCACAGACTACAATAGGAGAGATCGATTTTCATGAATATCTTGGCGATGGATGGGGTATTTTATTCTCTCATCCTGCTGATTATACACCGGTGTGTACCACCGAGTTAGGTAAAACCGCATTGTTGCAGGAAGAGTTTGCTAAACGTAATGTAAAAGTGCTGGCATTAAGTGTTGACCCCCTGGATAAACACCATGGCTGGGTAAATGATATTAATGAAACACAGAACGTTTCAGTAGGTTTTCCTATTATTGCAGACGATAACAGGGAAGTGGCTACTTTATATGACATGATTCACCCTAATGCATCAGCTACCGCCACCGTGCGTTCGCTGTTTGTAATAGGGCCTGACAAGAAGATAAAGTTAACACTGACTTACCCTGCCTCAACAGGCAGAAACTTCCAGGAAGTACTGCGCGTGATTGAATCACTGCAATTAACCGCAGAATACAGTGTGGCCACGCCAGCTGACTGGAAATCAGGAGAAGATGTTATTGTGGTTCCGGCTGTTAGCACAGAAGATGCCATTCAAAAATTCCCTAAGGGAGTAAAAGTGGTAAAACCTTATCTGCGTTATACGCCGCAGCCTAACAAATAAGGAAGATTTTTATAAGCATAATGGTTTATTTCTTTGTACTCGTTCCGGTCCCGTTGTCTAGCGGGACTTTTTTTATGCCATAACCTGACGAATACATATATAACAAAAGCCCTCGTGCAAGGGCTTTTGTTATATTGAGATTTTAGCGCTGATGCTTTTCCAATTGTTGTAAGGTGGCCCGCAAGTCTTTTGGTAGAGGGGCTTCCAGTTCAAAAACTTCTCCGTTCAGCTCAAATTTTAATAACCAGGAATGGAGGGCCAGCCTGCCTAATATCGGGCGCTCATTCAACTCGTTTTTATTCAGGTTATAATTTTTCTTTTTCAGCGCAGAGATGAAAATAGGCTCTCCGTTACTGTATAAATCATCGCAAACAATGGCGTGGCCCAGGTGCTGCATATGTACTCGAATCTGGTGGGTGCGGCCGGTGTGTATCTGAAACTTTAACCAGGAATACAAACGGAAAGCCTGTTGCACCTCGTAATCGGTTAACGACGCCTTGCCTTTGGCATGGGTGATCATTTTGCCATTACCGGCAGGATGCTCCATAATAGCGGCATCTACACTACCTTTTTCGGGGTAAGGAATACCATACACCATACCCTGGTAGTATTTTTCTACTTCCCGGCCTTCAAACAGGGCTGATAAGGCTTTATGGGTTTCTTCGTCTTTGGCAAATACAATAACACCACTGGTGTCTTTATCCAGGCGGTGAACGGTAAAGATGCTGCCATACTTAGCCAGCAGCATGTCTTTTAACGATGGTTCTGATTGCTTGCGGTCAGGCACACTTAATAAGCCGGAAGGCTTGTTAATAGCAATGAACTGATCGTTTTCAAATATGATATTATCGGCAGTGAGAACTTGCTTCATTTCTTATTGGGCTTCCTTTTTTTCTTTCTTTTTCACAAAACTCTGGTTCATGTATTTGAGCAGGCGTATTTCTTTTTCGGTTAATAAACGCCATTTGCCACGCTCTACATTCTTTTTGGTAAGGTTGGCAAAAAGAACACGATCCAGGTTTTTTACATCATAACCCAGGTGCTCAAAAATGCGGCGTACAATACGGTTACGTCCGCTATGAATTTCAATACCTACTACTGATTTGTCTTTTGGGTCAACATAACCTACAGAGTCAGCATGTATAAAACCATCTTCCAGGGTAATACCGGATGCAATAGATTCCAGGTCTTTTTTCAGAACGGGCTTGTCCAGTCTTACTTCGTATATTTTCTTGATTTCGTAAGAAGGGTGCGTTAGCTTTTGTGCCAGCTCACCATCGTTGGTTAACAACAATACGCCCGTGGTATTGCGGTCGAGCCTGCCTACGGAATAAATACGTTCCTGTGTAGCGCCTTTTACCAGGTCCAGCACGGTTTTACGGCCTTGTGGATCTTTAGCGGTGGTTAAAAAATCTTTAGGCTTGTTCAGTAACACATACACCAGGTTCTTTTGCAGGAACAGCAATTTGCCTTTAACAGTGATTTTATCACTGGCAGATACCTTAAAACCTGGTTCTAATATTTTATTGCCATTTACAACCACTACCCCTTCTTTCACAAGGCCGGCGGCCTCGCGACGGGCGCAAACACCAGAGTGAGCAATAAATTTATTCAATGGCATTATTTCGTTGCCGTTATCGTCTTCCTCTGATTTTTTAGCTACAGGCTTGCCCGCTTTTTCTTCTGCCGGCCTGCTTTTTTTAGCAGGGGCGCCCTTAGTGGTGCGGTCCGCATCTGGTTGTGCTTCCCCGGCAGCAAAAGGCTTTTTGTCCTTTTTTACAGGTTTTTCACTTTTCCATTCTTTGCGGCTGCTTTCTTTTGCGGGAGCGGTACGGCTGCTGGCTTTGGGGCCTTTGCCTTTAGGAGCCTGGCTGTCGGCTGTGCTGGCAGGTTTGCGGCGGGTATCGGAAGTTACTGCGCGGTATTTGTCTTCATTCAGGCGGTTCATTTCTTCGCCCTTGACTTTTTGTTCTTGCTTGAACTTCCTTTTGTCCTGGCGAATTTCCTCTTTTTTCTTCGCGCCTTTGCTCTTGTTAATGAACTTCTCAAACGATTGTTTGCTCATAAAATTGAATTTGCTGTTTTTCAACAGGTTTTGCAAAGGTAGGAAATATAGCGCCAATGTAGGCCGGGCATGAAAAAGGCCGGTTGTTACACCGGCCCGGAACGGAATTTCGTTGATTTGGTTATTATTTCACGTCCCTGTTTTTATGCAAGTTATTATGTAATTGATCAAGTTGTTCTTTTGTAAGAACTGATTTGAAATTATCTTTTTGCTGTTGCATAATCGTGCGAACCTGTTGTCTTTTAGCGGTTTCGTCTAACGACTGGTTTTCGCGGATAGCTTTTACCTGGCTATGCACACTGGCTTGCTGCTCTTTAATTTTATTGACCTGGTCGTCTGTTAATTTCAGCTTTTCTTTCATTTTAGAAATCCGTGCTTCACCGCGTGCCTGTGCCTGTTGTGCGCGTTGCGCTTTCTGTTGTGCTATCTGTTGCTTTTGCTCGTTGGTAAGCAGCTGTTGCATTTGTTGCTTACGATTGGCCTGTAAAGCAGCCATTTGCTTTTTATACTCACCCACCGTGATATTATCCTGGGCTTTTAATGCAGTAGCCTGTTTGTGATAATCCTGGGCAATAGTATGTGCTTGCTGGCGCTGTTGTTCTGTCAACTGCACATGTGCCATAGCACCACGGTGCGCACCTTTGAAATGGCCATGTTTGTGCTTGCCATGATGGCGTTTAGGATGAAAAGCGGTGGCGTTGTCAGTTGTTTTATCCTGTTGGGCACCCTGGGGTGTTTGTGCCTGAACGGCAGCGGTTGCTAATAAACCGGCGGCTACAAAGAGTATTAACTTTTTCATACTTGTTCGTTTTTATAATAGACTACGAACGTTTTCGCACGTTTAATGATCATTGCTTTCTAAAATGTTAAAAGCGGGTTTATTGCCAGCCCCCACCCAACGAGCGGTAAAGGTCAATAGTATAAGTAAGCTGGTTTTTGCGGGCATCGTTGAGTTCCAGCTGTGCATCCAAAACGCCTTTCTGGGCGGTGATCACTTCCAGGTAGGAGGCATAACCGGCCAGGTACAGATCGCGGGAAGAAGCCACAGCCTGCTCCAGTGCGGTTACCTGCTTTTGTTTCAGCGTAACCATGGCGCTGTTGTTTTCCAGTTGCTGTATGGTGCTGCCCACTTCGCGAAAGCTGTTGAGTATTACCTTATTGTAATGGTAATACGCTTCTTTGTTTTGCGCTACTGCTATCAGGTGGGCGGCTTTTATCTGTTTTTGGTTAAACAGTGGAGCGGTAAGGCTACCAAGGGCACCCCAGGCCAGCGAGCCACCGTTAAACAGCAAGGCTGCTTTAAAGGCATTGAAGCCGGCATAGGGAGTGATTTGAAAACCAGGCATAAAGGCGGCACGTGCGCTGGCCACATCTGCTTTGGCTGCTAATAGTTGCCATTCGGCTTCCTGTATGTCGGGACGTTGTAACAACAAGGCAGAAGGAAGACCTGTTTGCAGTTGTTGCGGTAAATGTTGTTGTGTAAAAATGGTATCGCGTGGCACGGCTTGCGGAAAGCGGCCCAGCAGGTAATTGAGCTGGAACTCAGCCAGGGCTATTTCCTGTTTGGCTTTATACCCAAAAGTGCGGGTGTTATACAGTTGTGCTTCCATTTGCTGTACCGCCAACTCGGTAGCACGGCCACCCTCTTTCTGCACTTTCACTATTTCCAGGGCTTCTTCCTGGAGCGTGGTGTTGTGGTTAATAATTTTTATATCATTATCCAATGCCAGTAACTGGTAGTAGTAACCTGCCACCTGGGCCACCAATAATGTGGTGGCCAGTTGCCTGGCTTTTTCAGAAGCGGCCAGTTTGGCCAATGCGGTTTTTTTGCGGTTTTTTAGTTTGCCCCATACATCCACTTCCCAGCTGCTGCGCAGGCCTATGAAAAAATCGGCGGTAGGATCGGGAATGGTTTGGTCTTTGGAAATATTAGGCGATAGGTTGGTGTCGTAGTTGCCTACACCATTCATGGTATAATCGCCATAATTATCTACCCCGGCAGATATTACGCCGTTGAGCGAAGGCAATGTGGCGTTTCTCGCGCTTACTGCCATAGCCCGTGCGGTTTCTATATGCTGAAAGGCTATTAATATATCGGGGTTGTTGTGCAAGGCTGTGTCGATAAGGTGTTGTAAAAACGTATCGGCAAAAAACTGCTTCCATTGCATTTGTGCAATGCTACTGCTGTCGGCCTTTGGGGCGTGTGCAAAGGAATCGGGAATGTTTACCTTATCCGGTATCTGTGTTTTTTGAGCTGTAGTGCAGGCCTGCCAGCTGAGTGTAAAGAATAATAGAAAATATATAATAAACTTCATGTTCCTGTTTTATAAATGATTAATGAGCTTGTGTGGGTTGTTCTTTCTTTTTAGGAGCAAACAATACATACAAACCCGGCACCAGCACCAGGCCGAAAAGAGTGCCTAATAACATACCACCTGCTGCGGCCGTACCTATAGAACGGTTGCCCATGGCACCTGCACCGGAAGCAATACACAAGGGTATTAAACCGGCAATAAAGGCAAACGAAGTCATCAGGATAGGACGTAAGCGGGATACGGCGCCTTCCAGGGCTGCCTGCATCACAGATATGCCTTCTTTATTACGCTGTATAGCAAACTCTACTATCAGGATAGCATTCTTGCCTAACAAACCTATCAGCATTACCAATGCTACCTGGGCATAGATGTTGTTTTCCAACCCGGTTAACTTTAATAACAGGAAGGCCCCAAACACACCTGTAGGCAGGGATAGAATTACTGCTAAAGGCAATAGAAAGCTTTCGTATTGGGCGGCCAGTAGCAGGTACACGAACAATAAACATAACAGGAATACATAGGCTGCCTGGTTACCGGATAATATCTGTTCACGCGTCATGCCCGACCACTCATAGGCGTAGCCTTTAGGCAGTTTTTTAGCGGCTACTTTTTCAATAGCAGCAATGGCATCGCCACTACTGTAACCCGGAGCGGCATCGCCATTTACCAGGGCTGAGGTGTACATGTTATAACGTGTTAACTGCTCGGGGCCATACACCCTTTCCAATGTAGTAAAGGTGGCGTACGATACCATCTCTCCCTTGTTGTTTTTTACATACAACTCTAGTATGTCTTCGGGACGTGCGCGGTAATTAGGATAAGCCTGCACCATTACCTTATACATCTGGCCAAAGCGTATGAAGTTGGTAGCATAATAGCTGCCTAATAATGTTTGCAGGGTTTGCATGGCATTATCTGCAGTAACCCCTTTTTTAGCCGCCATCTCTTCATCAATATGAATCATGTATTGCGGGAAGCTGGCATCAAAGCTGGTAAAGGCGCTACTGATGGCTTTCTCCTGTTTCAGGGCAGTGATAAAGTCTTGTGTAACAGTGGCGGTGCGCGAAAGGTCGCTGCTTTTGCCTTTGTCCAGTAAACGTAGTTCAAAACCACTGGCGTTACCAAAGCCGGGTACGGTTGGCGGTGGAAAGAATTCGATAGTTGCATCTTTGATGTGGCGTGTGTTGTGTTCCAGTTCGGCTATTACTTCTTTCACTGATTCTTTACGGTGATCCCAGCTTTTCAGGTTAATCATTGCCATACCGTAACTGGCGCCTGCTATTTCGTTTACCAGGCTATAGCCGGCGAGCGTGCTTATGTTTTCGGCACTCTTTACTTTACGGGTAGCAATGGTAATATCATCCAGTACTTTTTCGGTACGCGATACAGATGCACCGGGCGGTGTGGTTACGTTTACGTATATCATGCCCTGATCTTCGGTAGGAATGAAGCCGGAAGGCAACACCTTAGCAATGCCCCAGGTGCTTACTACAAAGAATAACAGCATGGCAACGGTAACCCATTTTTTGCCAGCGATTTTAGTAACCCTTTTACGGTAGCTGTTTTCGGTTTTGTCGTATACCTTATTAAACGAACCAAAGAAGCGTTGTAACCAATTTTTCTTTGGCGATGGAGCCTGATGTTTTAGCAACAATGCACACAATGCCGGTGTGAGCGTAAGGGCGTTGATGCCGGAAATAACAATGGCCACAGCGAGTGTAAGTGAGAACTGGCGGTAGAATACACCCACAGGGCCTGATAAAAAGGCTACGGGCACAAACACGGCACTCATTACTAAGGTAATGGCAATGATGGCTCCTGTTATTTCACGCATGGCGCTGATGGTAGCTTCCATAGGCGACATATGATGTTCCGTCATTTTTACGTGAACAGCTTCTACCACTACTATGGCGTTATCTACCACAATGCCTATGGCCAGTACCAGGGCAAACAGCGTAAGCAGGTTAATAGAAAAGCCCATGGCCTGCATAAAGGCGAGTGTGCCTACCAGGGCAACGGGTACCGCCAATGCGGGAATAAGGGTGCTTCTGAAATCCTGCAGGAAAATGAATACTACTATAAATACGAGTACCAATGCTTCTACCAGGGTACGCATTACCTCATGTATACTGGCATCTAAAAAGCGCGATACATCATAGGCATAGTTATAATCCATGCCCGGAGGAAAGCTTTCTGCTTTCAGCTCTTTCATCTTGTTTTTGATGCTGGCAATGACATCGCTGGCGTTAGACCCTGGCCTCTGCTTAATCATAATAGAGGCCGAGGGGCCGCCGTCGGTTTTAGATACCATGCCATAACTGAGTGTGCCGAATTCTACATCGGCCACTTCTTTCAAACGCAGTATAGTGCCGTTTTCTTCGGCACGTATTACAATGTTTTCGTATTGAGAAGGCTCGTAAAATTTGCCTGTATATTTTAATACGTATTCCTGCGCGTAGGCTTCTTTGCCTGATCCTTCACCGGTTTTGCCGGGGGCAGCTTCTACGTTTTGTTTGCGCAGCGATTCTATAATTTCTTCGGTAGATACGTTGTAGGACAACATGCGATCAGGACGCAGCCACACACGCATAGAGTATTCGCGGGCGCCCATGATTTCTGCAAAGCCCACACCATCAATACGTTTCAGCTCCTGCAATACGTTAATGTCGGCAAAGTTGTAAATGAACTCTTCGTCCATGTCTTTGTCGTGGCTGATAACGTTAAGGTATAACAGCATACTGTTTACCTCTTTTTCAGTAGTAACCCCTGATTTAATTACTTCTTCGGGAAGCTCATCTAATACCGTTGTTACACGGTTTTGAACGTTCACCGCGGCAAGATCGGGATCGGTACCTACCTGGAAGAACACTTGTATTAAAGTGGTGCCGTTGTTGCCGGATACGGATGACATATACGTCATACCTGGCACTCCGTTAATAGCTCTTTCTAATGGAGTGGCAACGGCTTTGGTGCACACTTCGGCATTGGCGCCGGTGTACTTGGCGGTTACCGTTACGGAAGGGGGTACAATGTCGGGGAATTGCGTTACCGGCAATGTAAAAATAGCCAGCGCTCCCAACAAGCATATAATAAGCGAGATGACCAGTGATAACACAGGCCTTCTGATAAAAGTTTCAACCATTCTATATAGTATTATAGAGCACGCGCCTGTGTAAACACAGGGCATGATGCATACATGGATAATGAGATTTATTTACGGGCTATAAGGCTATCGTTGTTGTTAACAACCGGTTGTATCAGCACGCCATCGCGCAGTGTTTGCACGCCTTCCAGCACAATGCTTTCGCCACTGGTAAGGCCACTTTGCACAATGTAACAATCAGACAAACGTATTTTAGGTACAAAGTTTTTCATCTTCACTTTGTTTTGTTTGTCTACTACGTACACGTAGTTTTTATCCTGTATTTCAAACACCGCTTTGTTGGGAATCAGTAAAGCCTGGCGTACGGGAGTGGTAATTTGTATTTTGCCACTGGAGCCATGTTTTAACAAACGGCCGGGGTTAGGGAAGGTTGCCCGGAAGGCAATAGAACCGGTGCCCTGGTCAAACTCGCCTTCTACTGCTTCTATCTTGCCCTCGTGTGGGTAAGCAGTATTGTTGGCCAGTATCAGCTGCACTTTGTTACCTAGCATGGCATCTTTGCTTTTACTGTCCTGCATCATTTGCAGGTATTCGTTTTCCGATACATTAAAGTAGGCATGTACCTGGTCCAGGTCGGATACCGTAGTTAACAGGGAGCCTTGATCTAACAGGCTGCCACTGCGTAAAGGAATGCGGTCAATGATACCGGAAAAAGGTGCATAAACAGAGGTATAAGCCACTCTTTGTTCTGCTTCACTGGTAGCTGCACGTGCTTCGCTTACGCGTGCTTCGGCAGCTTTTACTTTCGCTTTTGCCAGTTCCAGCTCCGACTGGGCTATTACTTTTTTATTTACCAGCAATTGCACCCGCTCCATTTCCAGGCTGGCGCTCAGCGCTTCTGCCTGCATGTTAGAAAGGCTGGCTTTGGCCCTGTCCAGGGCAATGCTCATGTCCCGGTCGTTTATTTTAAATAACAACTGGCCCTGTTGCACATGCTGGCCTTCATCTATATAAATCTTTTCTAAAAAGCCGGGCACTTTAGCGCGTATTTCCACATTACGTTTGGCTTCTATAGCGGTAACATAGTTGCTATGTACGTTGGTATCTTTTTGCAGTATTTGTATTACAGGAACAGATGGAACTTCTGTAATGCCTGTGTCGGCAGTATTACCGGTTTTACAGGCACACATGTATAGTATAGTCATTGCCGGAAGGCATGAAAAGAGTATCCTTTGCATCATTAACGTTTATTAAAATGAACAATCAGGCAATAGGCAATCGTTGAAATAATATGTTATATGATGCAACTCAGAAAGGAGTAAGCCGGAATAGAAAAGCGTAGTAGCTGGGTAAAGCAGGGAACTTATTGCCAACAGGCAGGATGGTTTTTACAGCGCAAAGGCAAAACTCAGGAATAAACAGATAGTCCTGGTTAACGCGTTTATCTATGGTAGACTCCTGTCCTGTTTTATGCAGGTTAAAGTAACTGTAGTGATAATTGAATTGTTTGGCAGGTGGTTCGTCTTTCTGCGAATCGCCGTCTTCAATGCCTGCCAGCATATCCAGCAAATGGCCTATTAAAAAGCCATCAGAAGAATAGCCGCTCAATGCAGAAGAATCGGGCTCCAGCGAAAGGTGGTCAATACCCCAGATAGATTTGTGGGTGAAGTGATTGCCAGGCAATGCAAAGCTCATCAGGCCAAAAGACATGACCAGAATGAGATAAGTACATTTATGTAGCAATTTAATACGCATACCGTTATCTATCACTTAAACAGTAAATACAATTATTCCATAACGGCAGCAAACAAGGTGTTGTGGTTGTTTATGATAGATGCGAACCATTGTTCGCAACGAAGGGTATAACAAATATATTGAAAAAAGTTTAATCCTGTCCGGCTTTGTTGGCCAGCTGTCCACACGCGGCATCTATGTCCTTACCACGGCTTCTTCTTAAACGGGCATTCACACCTCTTTTTTCCAGGTGGTTCATAAACGCCTGAACCGTATCCTCATCGGGTTTAGTAAACTGGAAGGCATCGATGGTATTGTACTCGATCAGGTTTACCAGGTCGGCAGGAATTTGTCTGAATACTTTTACCAGCTCTTCTGCATCTTCAATGCTATCGTTGAAATTTTGGAACAGGATGTATTCGAGGGTGATTTCGCTACCGGTTTTTTTATAGAAGTAGTTCAACGCTTCTACCAGTGCCTTAATGTTATTGCTTTCATTAATAGGCATGATTTCGTTGCGCTTTTTGTCATTGGCAGCATGTAGCGACAGTGCCAGCTTAAAGCGTACTTCATCATCGCCCAGCTTTTTAATCATTTTGGCCACACCGGCAGTAGATACGGTAATGCGGCGGGGACTCATGCCCAAACCATCTTCGGCCGAAATGCGCTCAATAGCTTTGAGTACATTGTTATAATTAAGCAGGGGTTCGCCCATGCCCATGAAAACGATGTTGCTGAGTTTTTTACCAAAGCTGCGTTCGCTTTGTTCATTGATCATTACAACCTGGTCGTAAATTTCATCGTAGTGAAGGTTGCGTTTACGATCCATATAACCGGTGGCGCAGAACTTACAGCTAAGGCTGCAACCAACCTGGCTGGAAACGCAGGCGGTTTTACGTTCATCGGTAGGGATAAGTACCCCTTCTACCAGGTGACCATCCACCGTTTTGAAGCGGCTTTTAATGGTGCCGTCGTTACTGAATTGTGTAGCATCCACACCCAGGGCAGGTAGGGTAAAATGCTCGCCCAGCTGGGTACGCAGTTGTTTACTCAAATTGGTCATATCATCAAAGCTGTGGGCATGTTTTTGCCATATCCACTCGTACACCTGTTTAGCCCTGAATTTTTTATCCCCAATTTCAATAAAATACGCCTCCAGCTCCGGTAAGCTTAACTGCCGGATGTTCTTTTGCTCCATGATCATAGGCGGCAAAGATACACCAAGTTCCAGAAACCCCCGCCTGGGGTGTAATGGTTACGTTTTTGGTGAATCCCGGTTATATTTGGTATCTATTAAAAATCAGCCATGAACGATTGCTATATTATTGATGCTGTTAGAACACCTATTGGCCGCTATGGCGGAAAATTAAGCGGGGTAAGACCCGATGACTTGCTGGCCCATGTGATAAGGGCGCTGGTGAACAGGAATCAATCAATTGATACACAGGTAATTGAAGATGTAATTGCAGGTGCGGCCAACCAGGCGGGAGAAGATAACCGCGATGTGGCCCGTATGGCCGCCTTATTGGCCGGGTTGCCGGTAACGGTGGCCGGAAATACCGTTAATCGCTTGTGCGCCAGTGGATTACAAGCAATTATGGATGCTGCCCGTGCGGTTATGTGTGGCGAGGGGATGTTGTATATAGCAGGTGGAGTAGAAAGTATGACCCGCGCTCCCTATGTAATGGGAAAAAGCGATGGTGCCTGGGGACGTACGCCGGAAATGTTTGATACTACCATTGGCTGGCGCTTTACCAATAAAAAGCTGGCGGCAGCCTATCACCCCTATACAATGGGCGAAACGGCTGAAAATGTGGCCCGTCAGTGGAATATCAGCCGCGAAGAGCAGGATCGTTTTGCCCTGCGTTCACAGGACAATTATGCCCGTGCGCTGGCTGCCGGAAAATGGCAGGAGGAAATAGTACCGGTAGAAATAACGGAAAATAAAGAGGTGGTGACGATGGCTGCCGATGAACATCCCCGTGCTACCTCACTGGAAAAGCTGGCTTCTTTAAAACCTGCTTTTGCGAAGGATGGAACGGTTACGGCGGGTAATTCCAGTGGTATAAATGATGGTGCTGCCGCTCTGTTGCTGGCGAGTGCAGAAGCGGTAAAGCTGTTTCAACTGAAACCTATGGCCCGGATTGTGAGTATGGGCGTAGCAGGGGTTGACCCTGCTGTGATGGGGATTGGTCCGGTACCGGCTTCGTTAAAAGCTTTGAGCCGGGCAGGGCTTACTGCCGGCGATTTATCGCTGATAGAACTGAATGAAGCATTTGCTTCTCAAAGTATAGCGTGTGTGCGCGATTTGCAACTGGAAGAAGAAAAAGTAAATGTGAATGGCGGGGCCATTGCCATTGGCCACCCTTTGGGATGCAGCGGTAGCCGCATTTCCGCTACCTTGCTGCATGAGTTAAAACGTTCTGGTGGCAGGTATGGCCTTGCTTCAATGTGTGTAGGAGTGGGGCAGGGCGCTGCTATTATTTATGAGCGTTTGTAATCAGCTATATGGGTGTGCTGCCTTGATGGAGTTTATTGATAATAGATTTCATCAAGGTAGTAAAAGCCGTCGTTTTTTTTCCAGTACCAGAATTTATTCATGTACTTATAATACTGCCCTTTCGCGCTTTTATTAGACAGCGTATCCGGCACATACAATGCCATAGGTGGTACGCCTTTATGACGGGCCAGCATGTTATTGCGTTGTTCCGGGCTTACCGGTTTGTTGTCTGGTAGTTTTTTATTGGCAGCCAATACATAAGAAGGCACGTTTTTATTGGTATAAGTAAGCCTGCCACCTTTATCCAGTATAATCAATACTTTCTCGTTGTAAACAGGCACAGGTGTACCGTCTGTAATTAATGGCGTTACGGTGTTGTTGTTTGCCGTTGTATTGTTACTTCCATATACTACCTGTGCGTTTACATTTTTATTGCCATTGGTGGGTGTGGTTTTGTGACTACAGGCCAGGAATGAAAATGTGCTGAATGCCAATGCTGCTGAAAGAAAACTAAACTTCATGTAAGTACGAATTTGAAAGCCTGTTAAGTCCTAATACTATGCCAGAATTAGAAGGGGGGCTGTTAAAAGCAGGAACTTGCTATGTTGGAGTAGGGGCATTACAATAAAAAACCATTGCCGGTTGGCAATGGTTTTACAAATATGGTTATTGTATTTTTAGAATGCTTGTGAAGGCAATTCGGTTTGGGCAATGGTTTTTTGCTCGCCGCTTTGCAGGTTTTTCACCGTACAGGTTCCTTCTTCCAGTTCTTTACTGCCAATGATAACAATGTTACGTATGTCTTTTTTCTCGGCATACTTAAACTGCTTATCAAACTTCATTTGCTCGTGGAATATTTCACAGCTGATGCCGTTGGCGCGCAGTTGCTGGGCAAGGGTAAATGCACGGGCGCATTCTGCATCGCCCAGGTTAAAGAATAGTACCTGGGTGCCGGATTGTACTTCATCCGGAAACAGTTTCAGTTCTTCCATTACATCATAAATCCTGTCTACACCAAAGCTGATACCTACACCTGGCAGGTTAGGCACACCAAATAAACCGGTAAGGTCATCATAACGGCCACCACCACCAATGCTGCCCATATTGGCGCCTTTGGCTTTGATTTCGAAAATAATACCGGTGTAGTAGTTAAGGCCGCGGGCCAATGTAAAGTCAATGCATACCTCGGCTGTGCCTTCTGGCTGGTAGTTTAATACAAAACTTATTTCAGCTAAGCCGGCAGCCGCTGTGGCATTGTCTTTTGCCAGTTGCTGTAACTGGTTAATTTTCTCTGTATTGTTACCGTTAATAGAAAGGTATTGTTCAATAATGCTTACCTGCTCTGCGTTTAAACCACGGTTGGCTAATTCTTCTTTTACCTTATCCAAGCCAATTTTATCCAGCTTGTCTATCGCGATAGTAATATCAATCATTTTATCGCTGCCACCACATAATTCAGCCAATGCCGCCAGTATTTTGCGGCTGTTGATGCGAATTTCTACAGGAATGCCCAGTTTGTTGAAAACCTGAGCGTATATATTAGTAAGTTCTGCTTCGTTCAGCAGGGTTTTGCTGCCTACAATATCCGCATCGCACTGATAAAATTCGCGGTAACGTCCACGTTGCGGGCGGTCAGCGCGCCAAACCGGTTGAATCTGGTAACGTTTAAAAGGAAAGGTGAGCTGCCCATGATTCATAGCTACATAGCGGGCAAAAGGAATGGTGAGGTCATAACGCAGTGCGCGTTCGGTAATGTCTTTCGTGTTTTTACCTTCCAGTACTTTTTCAAATTCTGTTCTGGATTTGCTGGCTTTAGCCTGGGCTTTTTCAATGGTTTCACCATCTCCTAAGCCGTTATTCAGGATTTTGAAAATCAGTTTATCTCCCTCTTCGCCATATTTCCCCATCAGGGTTTCCATGTTTTCCATGGCAGGGGTTTCCAGTGGCTGAAAGCCATATAGTTCAAAAACTGTACGTATGGTATTAAATATATAGTTGCGCTTTCTTACAACGTTGGCGCTAAAATCTCTGGTGCCTTGTGGCAACGATGGTTTACTCATTCTTATTTATATAATAGTAGTAGTAACGGAATACTTTTTAATGATGTTGTCGCATGCTTTGCTCACCATGTCAAATACCTGGTGATAACCTTCTTCGGTGCCATACCAGGGATCTGGTATGCCGCGGTTTTCGCCGGGATATAATTCGTTGAGTAGCAAATCTGTTTTATCTTCTCGCCACAGGTCTTTGCTCATTCGTTTAACATCCTGGTAATTGCTGGCGTCCATAACATAGATACGGTCAAAATGTTCCATATCTTCTTTGGCAAACTGGCGGGCGCATTGATGGCTTATATTAATGCCATTGCCTTTTGCCACTTTCTGAGAAAGGTGATGCGGCGGTTCGCCGATATGGTAAGCGCCTGTACCTGCGCTATCTACTTTCCAGCCCAGGTTCAACAGGTCGGCTTTGTGTTGTAAAATGCCTTCTGCCAATGGGCTACGACAAATATTGCCCAGGCAAACCATTAAAATCTTCATAAAACACTGTTAAACAAAACGCAAAGGTAACTTTCCTTGGTGCAATTCGGATACTAAACCCGCATTTGTATCGTAATTGTTATATCAGGTATGCTTTGGATATATTATATTTATGTGTAAGGTGAGTGTTGGCGTTAATATCCTGTTAAGAGTAGTTTGGGTTGTGTGGAATTTTCAATAAAAAGCTTCTTATATGTTAAGAAATTGTCTTCAAATTGCGGATTAAGCATATTAAAATGCCGTTTAAGGCGCTTTCAATTGATTTTTTACTAAATTGCTCACTTCCCGGTTAACAGATTGAATGCATGGAGAACGATTTAAGACATAGAACAGAAAGAAAAGGCTTCACTACCATGAGAGTAATGTACGACATTACCATGGGGATTATTATTTTAGGAATGGGTGCATTGGTGTTGCTGGGAGATAAACTGAAGATAACACAGATTCAGTCGCTTGACCCTTTGATGAGATACATCTTTGCCGGTATTTGTGCTGTATATGGCGGTTTTAGATTGTATAGAGGTTTAAAGCGGGATTATTAGTATGACAATATATAATAAACTGTGCCGGATTGCAGCAGGTATATTGTTACCAGGCATTATTATGATGCAGCTGTCCTGCGGTGGAAGTGGTAATAAAAAAGCCCTTCCCCAAAAATGGGATTCGCCGAAAGAGGGAGTGATACATGTGAGTGTGGATGAAAGTTTTAAGCCCGTAATTGATGAGCAGGTTAAAGTATATGAATCTTCCTTTCCGAATGCGCGCATACTGGTAGAGTATAAGCCAGAAGCAGAATGTTTCAGAGATCTGCAGAAGGATAGTACAAGGATGATTATTGTAGCGCGCGATCTTACCCAACAGGAAATTGCTTACTATAAACAACAACTGGAGTATCAGCCTAAGTCAGACGTACTGGCTTTTGATGCTGTAGATATAGTAATTAACAAAGAAGGGAAAGATAGCATGTTTACCCGGAAGCAACTGCTTTCGTTGCTGAATGGGGAACAACCTGACAAACAGGTGGTACTCGATGGTAAGAATGCAACAAGTACTGTAAGATATTTAATGGATAGTGTGTTACATGGCACCACTTTTGGAAAGAATGTAACAGCCGCAGCAGACAGCAAAGCCGTGCTGGATTTTGTGGCTTCTAATAAAAATGCGATCGGGTTTGTAGGCTCTAGCTGGATAGGAAACCAGCAAGATCCTGCACAAGTGGCCTATAATAATAAAATTAAATTGGCCATGGTTGAGTGCCGGAACTGCGAAAAGGATATATTCGCAAAACCTTCACAAGCAACTCTGACCAGTGATCAGTACCCCTTGGTACGACCTTTGTTTTATATTCTGAAAGAGAATTCAACCGGCTTAGGTACCGGCTTTATGAATTTTATGAGTCTGGAAAGAGGTCAGCTAATTTTTCGTCGTTCGTTATTAGTACCTGCGAAAATGTATTTTGGTATTCGCAAGGGCGATTTATCCGATGACTAAAATCAAATAGTATATAATAAAGCAATTTTACCGATTTAAACAACTGTATAAACCGATGATCATGAAGAAGACAGTTTTAACCTTGTTGGCGGTTACTTTTACCTCTGCCATGCTGATGGCTCAGTCGGTAGAAGACGGCATCAAGTTCCTGTACTATCAGAAGACAAAGAGTGCAAAGGATGCTTTACAAAAGGTAGTAAATGATAAGCCTAAAGATGCTTATGCTATTTACTGGTTAGGTCAGGCTTTCCTGGATAATGACGAGATACCTGCTGCAAAAGCATTGTATCAAAAGGCGTTAACTGATGGTATTAACGATCCATGGATTTGGGTGGGTATGGGCCATGTGGAAGCACTGGAAAATGCCGACATCAATACTGTAAAGCAGAAATTTGAGCAGGCTATAACTGCTACTACTGCTACTAAAGGTAAAAACAAAGGCAATCCTGACGTAGGTATCCTGGCAGCTATTGGCCGTGCTAACGCAGATGGTGGTAGCAAAGTGGGTGATCCTCAGTATGGCATTGACAAGCTGAAACAAGCGGTAGAGTTGGATAAAACAGCTACTGAACCTTATATCAGCTTAGGTAAATGTTATCTGAAGTTAGGTGGCGACAGAGGTGGTGAAGCGGTAGAAGCTTACAGAGAAGCTACTGTACGCAACCCTCAGTATGCTGCAGGTTACTATCGTATTGGTTTAATTTATCAAAGCCAGAACAACCTGGAAGCGATGAACGACTGGTATGGTAAAGCTATTGCTGCTGATATCACTTATGCTCCTGTTTATTATGCTTACTTCGAGTATTACAAAGAGAAAGATGTAAACGCCGCGAAGGAATTTTTGGACAAATATGTTCAGTATGCCGATAAAGATTGTAGCACTGATTTCTACGTAGCTGATTACCTGTTCCGTGCTGGTAAATACCAGGAGTCTCTGGATAAAGGTAAAGCTATGGAAGCAGGTGAGTGTAAAGACTTCCCGGGTATCCAGATTCTGTATGCTTACGATTACGACAGGTTAGGTGATTCTATAGCTGCAAAAACTGCTGTAGAAAAATACCTGAGCATTGCATCTGCGGAAAAAATCACTGCAGAACAATACATGCTGGCTGCTAAAATCTCTACTAAATTCCCAGGTAACGAAGATGCTACTGCATCTTATATTCAGAAGGCTTTAGATAAAGATACTGTTACAGCTAACAGGGTTAACTACGCTAATAACGCTGCTACTTTATTTGCCAGCGCACAAAAATATCAGAGCCAGGTGAAATGGTTGTTGAAGGCTTTAGCTTTAAAAGGTGGTACACCATCTGAAGCGGAGTATTACAAAGTTACCAAAGCTGCATCTGACGCTATTGTTAGTGCAACTGATACCAACGTTGTGTATTCTTTCTTCCCAACAGCTGATTCTATTGCTAATGCATACATCACTGCCTATCCTGATAAGCCACAGGGATACTCTTTCCGTGTGTTAACTGCTAAAAAAGCCGACAGAGATTCTACTCATGGTTTCGCTGTAGCTCCTATCGAGCAGTACAACACTTTCCTGTCTAAAGATGTAAATGCTTACAAGAAAACCATCTTCAGCAACGACTATTACCTGCTGATTTACTATACTCAGTATGTAAAAGAAATGTCTAAAGTAGATGGCTATAAGAAAGCTATTGAAGTAGCCAGTCAGATGATAGCTTTATATCCTGATGCTGCTTCTGAAGAAAACCAGTTTGCTGCTAAAACTAAAACTCAGTTACAGGCTGCACTGGATAAGTTTGAAAAAAGCAACAGTGGTGCTCCTGCCAAAAGCAATGGCTCCGGCAAATAAAACCTGTTGAATGGAATTTATAAAAAACTCCGCTTATATCAAGCGGAGTTTTTTACTTTTGTCTATATCAGAAAATATTCCTTATGCCATTACTGAACGTTTTACTTGCTGCCGGTGATGTAAATTCAGCAGCCAACTATTTCCCTATTGCACTTCAGTTGCTTTTTGCTATTGGCTTTGTGGCTACTATGATGATAGTGACGCACTTGCTTGGGCCTAAGCGCAAAACGGGCGACAAGCTGGAAAACTTTGCCAGTGGTATTGAAAGTCATGGCGATGCCCGTCAGCCAATGGCTATTAAATATTTTCTGGTGGCCATTCTGTTTGTGTTATTTGATGTGGAGGTGATATTCTTCTATCCTTATGCGGTTAATTTTAAAGCCTTGGGATGGAGTGGTTTTTATAGCGTATTGATGTTTGTTGGTTTTTTTGCAGTAGGTTTCTTCTATATTATTAAGAAGGGCGCTTTGAAATGGGAAGATTAAGAATAAATGTGTTTTATACAAATATTGCTGAAAGCGGGCGTTATGCCTGCTTTTTTTATGTCTGCAACGCAGTTGTTACATTTTTTTCAAAATGTTTTGAAAGTTCTTTAACGATTTGGTTTAATTTGGCTCGTGTGTCATAAATTTGTCTGCCTTTTGTGATGGAAAGGCAGACTGGTGATTTTTAAGTGATAAATGATAGATTATGCCCCGTCCGGTACGTTTCAATGTTCACCCCAGGGAAGCTGATATTCATAATAATATCGCTATTGCCGAAATGCCGGCAGGCTTGCAAGGGGAAGGTTTTTTTGCTACCAGCTTAGAAAAGGTGGTAGGTTTAGCCCGCAAAAATTCTATCTGGCCTTTACCATTCGCAACGTCCTGTTGCGGAATTGAGTTTATGGCTACTATGGGGTCTCATTACGATTTATCGCGCTTTGGTTCTGAAAGAATGGGCTTTACGCCACGTCAGTGCGATCTGATTATGGTAATGGGTACTATCTCTAAAAAAATGGCTCCGATATTAAGACAGGTATATCTTCAGATGGCAGAACCCCGTTGGGTGCTGGCTGTAGGCGCCTGTGCCAGCTCGGGAGGTATATTTGACACTTATTCTGTTTTACAAGGCATAGACCAGGTAATACCTGTTGATGTGTATGTACCAGGTTGTCCTCCACGCCCGGAAGCTATCTTAGATGGCGTATTAAGAATACAGGATCTTGTACATAATGAAAGCCTGCGCAGAAGACATAGTGAGCATTACAAGGCTTTATTGAACAGCTACGGAATACAATAAAAAAGTCAATATTAAAAAGAGAAAGGTCAGGAATTGGAAAATAGTTTTTTTTGATTTTTGGTTTTTGACTTTTTGCTATTTCAACAGGTATGGAATTAACCAACGATTATATCAGGCAAAGGCTGGAAGAGAAGTTCGGAGGGGAGGTATACAGTTTTGAAGAACCCTATGGCATGTTAACGTTTGAAACAGCCAAAACGAACAATCTGAAAGTAATGCAGTTTTTGTTTGATGATGCAGAGCTGCGTTTTCAGTTTCTTACCGATTTAACTGCAGTACATTATCCTAATCAACCCGGCCGCGAACTGGCGGTGGTTTATCATCTGCATAACCTGGTTGATAACGTACGTATCCGTTTTAAAGTATTTACCGCTATTGAGCAGCCCGATGTGTTTACGGCCACCAGTTTATATGCTACGGCAAACTGGATGGAGCGTGAAACCTACGACTTCTTCGGTGTCAACTTTGTAGGGCATCCTAACCTGAAACGTATATTAAACGTGGATGAAATGGATTACTTCCCTATGCGGAAAGAGTTTCCGCTGGAAGACCAAACAAGGATTGATAAAGACGATGAGATGTTTGGACGTGGCGGCAGTATTTTTTAATGGCGAATATTTTAATTGATTATGCAAGAGCAGCAACATAATATTAAGCTTCCGGATGGTTCTATTGAAAGGCAAACCACTACGTTAAACCTGGGACCTACGCACCCTGCTACGCACGGTGTATTTCAGAACATACTTGAAATGGATGGTGAAAGAATTGTATCGGCAGAATCAACTGTTGGTTACATTCACCGTGCTTTTGAGAAACTGGCGGAAAGAAGACCATTATACCAGATCACTCCTTTAACAGACAGGTTAAACTACTGCTCCAGCCCTATTAATAATATGGGATGGCATATGACCTGCGAAAAGTTAATGGGAGTGCAAACACCTAAGCGTGTTGATTATTTACGCGTGATTATTATGGAGCTGGCCAGAACAGCTGACCATATTATCTGTAACTCCGTAATAGGAGTAGATACCGGCGCTCTGTCGGTTTTTTTATACGTAATGCAATACCGCGAGCAGATTTATGAAATATATGAAGAAATCTGTGGCTCGCGTTTAACTACAAATATTGGCCGTATTGGTGGCTTTGAAAGAAATTTCAACGCTACGGTATGGACGAAGCTGGAGAAGTTTTTACACGAATTTCCTAAAGCGCTGAAAGAGTTTGAAACACTGCTGATGCGTAACCGCATTTTTATGGACCGTACCATTGGTGCCGGGCCTATCAGTGCCGAAAGGGCGTTGAACTACGGCTTTACCGGCCCTAACCTGCGTGCTTCGGGTGTTGACTATGATGTGCGTATTCATTCGCCTTACAGCAGCTACCAGGATTTTAATTTCAATATCCCTGTAGGTACTACCGGTGATGTATATGACCGCTGGCTGGTACGTAACCAGGAGATGTGGGAGTCGCTGGAAATTATTAAACAGGCTTACCAGAAGATACAGGAGTTTAAAGGAGAAGAAGCAGAAGTTTATCATGCGAATGTTCCTGAATATTACCTGCCTAAGAAAGAAGATGTATACACCAAAATGGAAGCGCTGATATGGCACTTTAAAATCATTATGGGTGAAACGGCTATTCCTGCGGGCGAGGTATATCATTCCGTGGAAGGGGCTAATGGTGAGTTAGGTTTTTATATGATCAGTGATGGTGGCCGTTCTCCGTACAGGCTTCATTTCAGAAGACCTTGTTTTATTTACTACCAGGCTTACGAAGAGCTGGTGAAAGGTTCTATGCTGGCAGATGCAGTAGCGGTAATGAGTAGCCTTAACCTGATTGCAGGTGAAATGGATGCTTAATACAAGCGCGCTGTTTGTTCTTTATAATTATTTGAATGTAGACTTTGAATGAATCAACATATGATACGGTTTTCAGAAGATAAAATGGTGAAGGTGCAGGAGATCATTGCACGTTATCCGGAAGGGAAGCAGAAGAGTGCATTATTGCCTTTACTGCACCTGGCGCAGGACACTTTTGGCGGCTGGCTGGATGTGCCTGTGATGGATTACGTTGCTGAATTATTGCAGATAGACCCTATTGAAGTATATGAGGTAGCTACGTTCTACAGCATGTACAACCTGAAACCTGTTGGTAAGTATATGTTCGAAGTATGCCAAACGGGCCCTTGTATGCTCAATGGTGCCGATAATATTGTGGCCTACATTACCGAAAAGCTGGGCATTAAGTCGGGTGAAACCACGGCAGATGGCCTGTTCACTTTAAAAACGGTAGAATGCCTGGGTGCTTGCGGATATGCTCCGATGATGCAGCTGGGTAAACATTACCGCGAGCATTTGACCAAAGAGAAAGTAGATGCTATTATAGAAGAGTGCAGAAATAATGCTGCCAAGAATAATTAACAGATTGTAGACTTTTTGACTTTATTATATGGGCGTAAAACTATTACTCGAAAAAGCACATGTAGAAGGCATCCGCACCTTTGAAGTATACCGCCGCGAAGGTGGTTACCGCGGGGTGGAGAAGGTGTTTAAAACAATGAGTCCTGATGCGGTGGTGGAAGAGGTAAAAAAGAGTGGTCTTCGTGGCCGCGGTGGTGCCGGTTTCCCTGCTGGCATGAAATGGAGTTTTATTGCCAAGCCAGAGGGCGTTCCACGTCACCTGGTTTGTAATGCGGATGAGAGTGAGCCGGGCACTTTTAAAGACAGGTACCTGATGGAAAACTTACCTCACCTGTTAATTGAAGGTTTGATCATCAGCTCATTTGCTTTGGGCAGTAATGCTACTTATATCTACATCCGCGGTGAGTATGCCTGGATTCCGGATATATTGGAACATGCTATTGCAGAAGCAAAGGCGAATGGCTTTTTAGGAAAGAATATATTAGGATCGGGCTTTGACCTGGAAATATATGTGCAACGTGGCGCCGGTGCTTATATCTGTGGCGAGGAAACTGCCCTGATTGAAAGCCTGGAAGGCAAGCGTGGCAACCCGCGTATTAAACCACCATTCCCGGCCATTAAAGGTGTATGGGAAAGACCAACGGTGGTAAACAACGTAGAAACTTTAGCTGCTGTAGTGCCTATCATTAACATGGGAGGCGATGAGTATGCTAAAATTGGTGTAGGTAAGTCTACCGGCACCAAGTTGATTTCTGCCTGTGGCAACATTAACAAGCCAGGGGTGTACGAAATAGATATGACCATTTCGGTAGAAGACTTTATTTACTCTGATGAATACTGTGGTGGTATAGCCAATGGCAAACGCCTGAAAGCCTGTATTCCCGGTGGTTCTTCTGTGCCTATTTTACCTGCCAACCTGCTGTTTAAAACAGCAAAAGGCGAAACCCGTTATATGAACTATGAAAGTTTAAGTGATGGTGGTTTTGCTACCGGCAGTATGATGGGCTCAGGTGGTTTTATTGTATTGGATGAAGATCAGAGCGTAGTACGCAATACGTATACACTGGCCCGTTTTTACCGTCACGAAAGCTGCGGACAATGTAGCCCGTGCCGGGAAGGTACCGGCTGGATGGAAAAGCTGTTGAAGCGTTTACTGGAAGGAAAAGGTAAGATCAGCGATATAGATCTGTTGTGGGACATTCAGCGCAAAATTGAAGGCAATACCATTTGCCCGCTGGGTGACGCTGCTGCATGGCCTGTAGCTGCTGCCATCCGCCATTTCCGTGATGAATTTGAATGGTATGTGAACAATCCGGTAGAAAGCCAGACGCGCAACTACGGATTGGCTCATTATGCAGATGAACGTGAGGTGATTGCCTAGTCCTGTTTTATGAATTTTTATTGTTGACTTTTAGTTTGATAAACATGTCAGAACAACAACCATTGTTTAAGGTAACGATAGACAACATCACTATTGAAGTGGCTCCAGGAACCAGTATTCTGGAAGCTGCCCGTAAAATAGGAGGTGATGTGGCTCCGCCGGCTATGTGTTTTTACAGCAAGCTGAAGGGTAGCGGTGGTAAATGCCGAACCTGCCTGGTAGAGGTGAGCAAGGGGAGTGAAAAAGATCCGCGCCCGATGCCTAAGCTGGTGGCCAGTTGCCGTACTACTGTTATGGATGGCATGGAGGTAAAGAATATTACCAGCGAGCGCGTGATTGATGCACGTGCAGGTGTGGTTGAATTTTTGTTATTGAATCACCCGCTGGATTGTCCTATCTGTGATCAGGCCGGTGAGTGTCATTTACAGGACTTAAGCTACGAGCATGGTAAAGTAGGTACCCGTTACGAGTTTCAGCGTCGCACGTTTAAAAAACATGATCTGGGACCGTACATTCAATTGCATATGACACGTTGTATTATGTGTTTCCGTTGCGTGTTTACTGCGGATCAACTTACTGAAAAACGTGCGCATGGTGTGTTGGACAGGGGAGATCATGCCGAGATTGCTACTTATATTGAGAAGAGCCTGGATAACGATTTTATAGGAAACGTTATTGACGTATGCCCTGTGGGAGCGTTGACCGATAAAACCTTCCGTTTCAAAAACCGCGTATGGTTTTTAAAACCGGTAGATGCACATTGCAGCTGTAGCAAGTGTAGCGGTAAGGTTACCCTGTGGTATAGAGGTGATGAGGTGTTTCGTGTAACTGCGCGCAAAGATGAGTGGGGTGAAGTGGAAGACTGGATTTGCAACGAGTGCCGTTTTGAGAAGAAGAAAACAAGCGACTGGACTATTGAAGGTCCACGTGAAATAAGCCGCCATTCTGTTATTTCGCAAGGGCATTATGTAGGAATAGAGAAGCCGAAAGAAACATTTGAAGCGGTTATGGATGGCCGTAAGCCACGTTTGTTTATGGACATTCATAGTGTAAGTGAGGTAAACAGGCCTGAGATTGATTTAAGCCTGATTGAAGGACCTGCACATTCAGATGATTTTGACCGAGTAACTAAAAAAGATTAACCACATTCCGATGAACTTACTTGTTTTTGACTGGGCTTTACTAATAGAAAAACTGGTATTGATTGCCATAATCATCAGCATTTCACTGGTGGTGGCCATGTATGCTACTTACGGCGAGCGTAAGGTGGCTGCCTGGATGCAAGACAGGGTTGGACCTAACAGGGCCGGTCCGTTTGGTTTGCTGCAGCCGTTGGCAGATGGTTTGAAATTGTTTTTTAAAGAAGAGATCATTCCTAATAGCTCTAATAAGTTTTTATTTATCCTGGGTCCTTCGCTGGCCATGTTAACAGCTATGATGACTTGTGCTGTTGTGCCCTGGGGTAGCCAGATAAAAATTGCCGGTCGTGCTATTGACCTGCAGGTAGCTGATATTAATATCGGTATCCTGTATGTGTTTGGTGTGGTAAGCATGGGTGTGTATGGTATTATGATCGGTGGCTGGGCCAGTAACAACAAGTTTTCTCTGATGGCTGCCCTGCGTGGCGCCAGCCAGGTGATTAGCTATGAACTGGCTATGGGTATTTCTTTAATTGCCCTGTTAATGATTACCGGCTCACTGAGTTTAAAAACAATTGCTGAGCAACAGATCAATGGTCATTGGTGGAATATTGTATATCAACCGGTAGGTTTCCTTATCTTCTTCGTGTGTGCGCTGGCAGAATGTAACCGTGCACCTTTTGACTTATCAGAAGCAGAAAGTGAATTGAACATGGGTTATCACCAGGAATACTCTTCTATGAAGCTGGGCTTTTTCCTGTTTGCAGAATATATTAACATGTTCATCAGTAGTGTAATTATGGCCACTTTATTCTTTGGTGGTTATGATATACCGTTTGTGAATGAAAGTAAATTTGATCCACAACTGATGGCAGTGTTAGGTGTGGTATCCTTAATGGCTAAAACACTGATATTTATTTTCGTGTTTATGTGGATCAGGTGGACATTGCCCCGTTTCCGTTACGACCAGTTGATGAACCTGGGCTGGAAAGGGTTAATTCCTTTGGCATTAGTGAATATGTTGGTTACTGCTGTTGTTGTATTGTCAAGACAATAAAATTAATTATGCAACTGTTAACGCAAAGATCGAAACCCGTATCCCGCAAGCCGATGAACTTGCTGGAGAAGATATATCTTCCGGCTATATTAAAAGGTATGACTATCACTTTTAGTCATATGTTTCATAAAAAGCCCACTATTCGTTATCCCGAAGAAACCAGGGAATTCAGCCCGGTGTTCAGAGGTTTGCATGTATTGAACAGGGATGAAGAAGGACGTGAAAACTGTACCGCGTGTGGTTTATGCGCTGTAGCCTGCCCTGCTGAAGCCATTACTATGGAAGCAGCGGAAAGAAAAGAAGGCGAAGAGCATTTATACAGGGAAGAGAAATATGCAGCCCGTTATGAAATTAACATGTTACGTTGCATATTCTGTGGATTGTGTGAAGATGCTTGTCCCAAAGATGCCATTTACCTGAGCGAAACAGTTGCTCCTGCCAGTTTTGCCCGGAAGGAACTGATTTACGGTAAGAAAGACTTATTGATTCCAAACCCTGTAACAGAGCCGGAAGCGTATGCACAGGCTAAGGGACAAAAACAAATTAAATAGTAGCATTAATGGGTATCATTCAATTTCTTTTCTGGTTTTTAAGTGCGATAGCATTAACAGGCGCTATTATGGTGCTGGCCAGTAAAAACCCTGTACACAGTGTATTGTGGCTGATTGTTGTATTCTTTGCTATTTCAGGACATTATGTGTTGTTGAATGCTCAGTTTCTGGCCATTGTAAACCTGATTGTGTATGCCGGGGCCATCATGGTATTGTTCTTATTTGTGATCATGCTAATGAACCTGAGTGTGGTAATTGAAACACGCAAGAACCTGTGGATGAAGTTTGCAGGAATTGTGTCGGGAGGCATTCTGTTTCTGATTATGATATCGGTAGTGCGTTCTTCTGCTGATATGGTTAACCGCACTGCTCAATTGAAAGAGGGCAATATTGGCCTGATTCAAACCCTGGGCAAGGTGTTGTTTACAGAGTATGTAGTGCCTTTTGAAATAAGCAGCGTATTGTTTTTAAGCGCCATGGTGGGTGCTGTTGTAATAGGTAAAAAAGATTAATTCATAGATATGCCAATTCAATATTATATCACATTAGCCGCCTGCCTGTTTTGCATAGGAATAGTAGGTGTGCTGGTAAGAAGAAATGCCATTATCATTTTCATGTGTATTGAGTTAATGCTGAATGCGGTGAATCTTTTGCTGGTGGCTTTTTCCAAAATGTATCATGGTGCTGCATTTGCGCACGATGCTACCAGTACAACAGGTATAGACGGACAGTTGTTTGTATTTTTTATAATGGTGGTGGCAGCAGCAGAGGTAAGTGTGGGGCTTGCTGTTATAGTTATGATGTACCGTAATGTACATTCTGTGGATGTGAACTTTTTGAACCGGTTAAAAAATTAGATAGTGACCAACTTAGTATTTTTAGTACCATTGTTTCCGCTGCTGGGTTTTTTAATTAACGGCCTTTTCAGAAAGCAGTTAAGCAAGCCAGCCATAGGTGTTATCGGTTGCGGAGCTTTGCTGGCATCTTTTGTAGTATCGGTTATGTTGTTTGCCAACCAGCTGCATGCGCCTAAACTGGCTTCCGGCACTTATCCTTCTACTTCTGTATTGTTTAGCTTCATTAATATCAGCAGCTTTAAAATTCAGTTTGCCTTCCTGGTAGACGCTTTGTCAAGCTTGTTCCTGTTAATTATTACAGGTATTGGTTTCCTCATCCATGTGTATTCTACTTCTTATATGCACGATGAGCCTACCGAACATTATGGCAGATATTTCGCTTACCTGAATTTATTCGTGTTTTCTATGTTGTTGCTGGTGTTAGGTGGCAACTATGTGATCATGTTTATTGGATGGGAAGGGGTAGGTCTGTGTTCTTACCTGTTAATCGGCTTCTGGTTTAAGAATAATAACTACAGCAATGCTGCCAAGAAAGCGTTTGTAATGAACCGTATTGGTGACTTAGGCTTTTTGCTGGCGGTGTTCTGGTTACTGGCTAAGGTGGGCACTGTGGAATACAGTGAGGTGTTTACCCGCGTAAGCCAGTTAAGTAAAGTGGATATTGGCGCTATTACGCTGCTACTGTTTGTAGGTGCAGCAGGTAAAAGTGCACAGATACCTTTATATACCTGGTTGCCTGATGCAATGGCAGGCCCAACCCCGGTATCTGCGTTAATACACGCTGCTACCATGGTTACCGCAGGTATTTATATGATTGCGCGTAGCAACGTGCTGTATTCGCTGGCTCCCTGCACACAACACATTGTGGCTATTATAGGGCTGGCTACTGCTTTGTTTGCAGCGACGATTGCCATTAAGCAAAACGATATTAAAAAAGTACTGGCTTATTCTACGGTGAGCCAACTGGGGTATATGTTTTTAGGTTTGGGCGTAGGTGCTTATACCGGTGCCGTGTTTCACGTAATGACGCACGCTTTCTTTAAAGCGCTGTTGTTCCTGGGGGCTGGTTCTGTTATTCATGCTATGCACCACGAGCAGGACATTCGTAAAATGGGTGGACTGAGAAAAAAGTTGCGTGTAACACATTTTACCTTTTTGATGGGGTGTCTGGCCATTTCCGGTATACCTCCTTTCAGTGGTTTCTTTTCTAAAGATGAGATATTAGCTGCGGCTTATGCACATAGCCCTATCTACTGGGGTATTGGTGTAGTTACTGCCGGGTTAACTGCTTTTTATATGTTCCGTTTGTATGCCACTACCTTTTTGGGCACTTTCCGTGGTACACATGACCAGGAGCATCATTTGCACGAATCGCCTAAAGCCATGACCATTCCTTTAATTATACTGGCTATACTCAGTGTAATAGGTGGTGCTGTGGGAGTTCCTGAAATTTTATGGGGAGATCATCACCTGCATTCCTTCTTATCGGGTTCTATTACCACAGAACAGGCACATCATATAGAACATAGCACAGAGTATTTATTGATGGGCGTTTCTGTAGCTATTGCTGCACTGGCTATTTTATTTGCCGTGAACCGCTTTAGCAAAAAGCCGGAGCTGGAAGAGGCTACTGGTTTAGGCAAGGTGCTGCAAAACAAATGGTATGTAGATGAAATATACGATGCCGTAATAGTAAACCCTTTACTGAAACTGGCGGATGTATTGAAGAATATTATTGAAAAATCCGGCATTGACGGTATTGTTAACGGTGTGGGCAGGTTTGTTCACTATGCTTCCCGCCAGCTTCGCTTGTTACAGAGCGGTTTGGTAGGCAGCTACATACTGGTGATTGTATTGTCGATTGTTGTATTGTTCTTAGTGTTCTGGAATCAAACTATTATTTTACAATTCGTGCAGAAAATATTTTAAATGATCCCTGTTTTATTAATATTGATACCTGCCGTTGCCGGTTTGCTTAGCTTTTTTATTCCTAATGGAAAAGGGGCTAAAGCCTGGGCTTTCATTGCTTCATTAGCCACTTTAGTGGTTGCTATTGGTGGCATATGCACACACCGTGTAACTGAAACCACTGTTGATGCATCCTGGTTACCAGAATTAGGCAGCCGTTTTGCCTTATCAATGGATGGGATGGCTAAAATGCTTTGTGCATTAACAGCTGTAGCGTTTCCATTAGTGTTTGGGGCTACTTATAAGAACGAGTATGCAAAACCGGGTAGCTTTTACGGCCTGATGCTGTTATTGCAAACAGGTTTAATGGGCGTGTTCCTGGCTTCTGATGCCTTGCTTTTTTACTTCTTCTGGGAATTTGCTTTAATACCTGCTTACTTCCTGTGTTCGCAGTGGGGTGGTGAAAAGCGTATTGCTGTTACGTTTAAATTCTTTGTATACACGTTTGTGGGTTCTCTGTTAATGCTGGTAGGTATTATTTACCTGCATAGTAAAACAGAAGATCAGTCATTTGCTTTACAGGCGTTTTATCATGTAAAACTTTCTCTGAAAGAACAGGTTTGGTTGTTCTGGGCCTTCTTTATAGCATTTGCTATTAAGATGCCGATATTTCCTTTCCATACCTGGCAGCCGGATACTTACGAACAATCACCTACTGCAGTTACTATGATACTAAGTGGTGTGATGGTGAAAATGGGCTTATATGCAGTAATTCGCTGGGTATTGCCTGTGTTTCCGGATGCGGTGGCTAAGTTTGATCACCTGGTAATTGTGTTTTGTGTAATAGGCATTTTATATGCTTCACTGATAGCCATTCGGCAGGATGATATTAAGCGCTTAATTGCGTATTCCTCTATCGGGCACATCGGTTTAATGGCTGCTGCCATTTTCGCACACCAGCAGGTAGGTTTGCAGGGTGTGATGGTGCAGATGTTTAACCACGGCATTAACGTAATTGGTTTGTGGATTGTGGCCGATGCGGTAGAGCAGCAACTGGGCACACGCAAATTCAGCCAGTTGGGCGGGTTGGCGCAAAAAGCGCCTGGATTGGCTATTCTGCTGGTGGTAATGGCTTTTGCCAATATTGCACTGCCACTAACCAATGCTTTTGTGGGCGAGTTTATGATGTTTAACGGTTTGTTCCGTTACAATATATGGTTAGCTGCTGTTGCGGGAATCAGTATTATACTGGCTGCGGTGTATACCCTGGGTATGGTGCAGAAAGTATTTTACGGTGAACTGGCACCTGCTGCTGCAAATGCAACAGATAGTAACATCTCTGTAAAACTGGTGCTGGCATTACTGGCTATAGGTATTATTGTGCTGGGTGTTTACCCGCAACCTGTGATACAGTTAACCAATGATACGGTTCAGGCTGTATTTTAAACACACATTCATTTGATTTAAAAGCTTATTGCACAGAATAATATGAACGCGATTATACTTTCGGCTATATGGGGTGTTGTAATGATGCTCAGCAGTGTTCTTTTTAAAAACAAAGGCGCTCACAAGTTTATTGCAGGGTTAGGACTGCTGGTGTTGCTGGCTGCCAACGTGTGCGATACTTATGGCGATGCTTTCTTTAAAATAAACACACATAATATGCTAAGCTTTTCAAGGTTTGGCCTGTTCTTTAACTCTATTGCTATTGCAGCTACTTTTATCTATTTGCTGTTAAGTGGTAAAGAGATTGAGAAAACCGGCGCCTATGTAGCAGAGCATTTTACGCTGATATTTTTTGTGCTGTGCGGGGTGTGTATACTCACCTCTTTTAATACCCTGCTGATGCTGTTTTTGGGTATTGAAATTTTATCTATTCCGTTGTACATTTTAACGGGTAGCGATAAACGCAACCTGAAAAGCAATGAAGCGGCACTGAAATACTTTTTAATGGGTTCGTTCTCTACGGGCTTGCTGTTAATGGGTATTGCATTGGTATATGGCGGCACAGGTACTTTTATGCTGGAAGTGCCCCGTAGCTCCATTATGGGTGGCTACCGCGGTGTATCCTTTCTGGAAGTGACCGGTTTACTGTTTTTACTGGTGGCCATGTGCTTTAAAGTATCCGCTGCCCCTTTCCATTTCTGGACTCCCGATGTGTATGATGGCGCTCCTTCTGTATTCACTTCTTTCATGGCTACTATTGTAAAGGCAGCTGCTTTTGTTGCTTTTATTAAGTTGTTTGAAGCTCGTGTGGCAGATACCTCTAATGCTATTGACTGGAAAATGTTGTTAAGCATTATTATCATAGCTACTTTGCTTATTGGTAACATAACAGCTGTGTTCCAGCAGAGCGTAAAGCGTATGCTGGCTTATTCCAGCATTGCACAGGCAGGCTTTATGCTGTTTGCTGTGTTTAGTTTAAACGACCTGGCTAAAGAAGGCATCCTGATTTATTCAGCTGCTTATAGTCTGGCTACTATTGGCATATTTGCGGTACTGATTAAAATGAAGGATGTAACGTTTGAAGGCTTTAACGGCCTGGCTAAAACCAATCCTTTACTGGCAGCCGCTACTACTATATTCCTGTTGTCTCTGGCAGGTATTCCTTTAACGGCAGGCTTTTTTGCCAAATACTACATGCTGGCATCTGTTATTAAAACAGGAAGCTACACCTGGATGGTGGTGGCTGGGGTATTATTTGCAGCAGTAAGTGCTTATTACTATTTCCGTGTAATACAGGCGATGTATTTTAAGGAAGGAGAGGCACATACCGAAGAGGTTTCCGGTTCATTTAAAGTAATTCTGGTGGCGTTAGCCGGCCTCGTTATTTTATTTGGGGTGCAGCCACAGGCCTTGCTTAACTGGTTTTACTTTTAAACCACTCAACACCTTTATAGGGCCACTTATCTGTTTTTTCGTGCAAAAAGGGCCGGTGCAGTGTATCTTTATTACCAAGGGGAAACTAATATCCTTGTGTAGCGTATGACGCTTTCTGATTCTTTTGCACTGGCTTTTCGTACGGTTCGCAGCAATAGGCTGAGAACCGGTATTACCGTTGCTATTATTGCTTTTGGTATCATGGCGTTAATAGGTATTATTACCGCTATTGATGCTATGAATGGCAGCTTGCGGGAGAGCTTTTCTACCATGGGTGCCAATGGCTTTACCATTGCCTTTAAAGAACGTATCCGTTTTGGCAATAATAATCAATCGGTTAAGTTGAAGAAGGGCGGACGGCGGCAAAAAAAATCTAACCTGGATAAGCCCATCAGTCTCGCTGATGCAGAATCTTTCAAACAAAATTTCCATTACCCGGGCCTTGTAAGCATTTCGTTGGCTGGCCGTGGAAGTAATGAAGTACACTACAAAGACATCAAAACCAACCCCAATGTGCGCCTTACCGGGGGGGATGAAAACTACCTGGCCGTAAATGGTTTTACGGTAGGCTCTGGCCGCAATTTTACTCCACTGGATGTGTATACCGGCCACAACGTTTGCCTGCTGGGGATAGATGTAGCAAACAAACTGTTTAACAATAAGCCCGAAAAGGCGGTAGATAAAGTAATTAAGGTAGGAGCTTATCCGTACCGGGTTATTGGTGTGTTGAAAAGCAAGGGAACCAGCGCTATGATGCGTTCGGATAACGTGGTGATTACCACCTATAATAACGTGCGCCGGGTGGGTAGTAATGCTTCTTCATACGTAGTAGGTGTGCTCATGAATGATGTACGTCTGGTGGATGGAGGGGTGAATGAAGCTACAGGTACTTTTCGTGCTATCCGTAAACTGCATCCTACCGAGGATGACAATTTCGTAATTGAGAAAAGTGATAAACTGGCCGAAAAGTTTATCAGCTTATTAAGCAGCATACAAGGTGCAGCCGCCGCTATTGGATTGATTACATTAATTGGTGCTGCTATTGGCCTGATGAATATTATGCTGGTAGCGGTGAGTGAGCGTACACGTGAAGTAGGGCTTATTAAAGCTATTGGAGGTAAACGTAAAAACATACGTCAGCAATTTTTATTTGAATCTACTATTATAAGCCTGCTGGGTGCTTTCTTTGGTATTGTGCTGGGCGTGCTGGTGGGTAATGGGTTTGCCCTATTCCTGGGAACTGGTTTTGTGGTACCCTGGGCCTGGGTGATTATAGGCATTGTTATTTGTACACTGGTGGGGCTGGGCGCAGGTATATGGCCTGCTGTAAAAGCTTCCCGGTTAAACCCCATCAACGCCTTGCGGTACGAATAACGTGGGCTGGCCGGCATATGGTAATGTGTTTACTACAAAGTAGACGCCCTTATGGTAAGGGAAGAAGGTATTACAATGCTTTCATTGTCCAGCTTGCTGTTTTTCTTACCCAGGCATTTTAATAAAATCTCCGCGGCTTTCTGTCCCATTTCAAAAGCGGGTTGTGTTACAGTGGTCAATGCTGGATTTAAGATAGGGGCGGTATATAAGTTGGAGAAGCTGAGCACTTTTACATCATCTGGTATAGATAAACCAAGCTCTTCACACGCCACATACACAGGCGTAGTGAGTTTTTCTACAGACGCCACTATGCCATCAGGTCGTTTCTTTCCTTTCAGTGTTTTTTTTATTAGCTGAAAATCAGCTTCGTCTTCATTGGTGCAATACAGAATATTGCTTTCTTCTACAGGCAAACCATTATCCGTTAAGGCTTTCTTATAACCTTCCATGCGGGTGTTGCTGATAGAAAGATCTTTTGAAATGCCCAGGTAGCAAAGCCTTTTACAGCCCTGTTGAATAAGGTGGCTGGTTGCCTGATAACTGCTTTCAAAATCGTTGGTAGTTACTTTGGTAGTGGCAATCTCTTCTATAATCCTGTCGAAGAAAACCACAGGGATACCGTTGTTCATTACATCCTGAATGTGTTTGCTTTGCGCAGTTTCACGCGATACTGAAATTAAGATGCCATCTACACGGCCATGTTGAAAATCGTCCAGCATGGCTTCTTCTTTGGCAAAGCTTTCGTGTGTAAGGTAGATGAGTACATGGTAGTCTTTGTCTGATGCCGCCGCTTCAATACCATTAATAGCCAGTGAAAAAAAACTGTCGGCAATAGCGGGTAACACCACGGCTATTGTTTTGCTGCGGCGTCTGCGTAAGCTGCTAGCGTATGGATTGGGTTTGTAGTTGAGTTTGCGGGCCAGTTCTAATACCCGCTGTTTGGTTTCGCTACTGATTTCGTGACTGTCTGTTAAAGCTTTGGAAATGGTTGACACAGACAGGTTTAATTCCCTTGCCAGCCCTTTGATGGTTATGGACATACTCAGTTTCTTACCTGCGAAAACTACAACAAAAACCCCACTCAACCGAAACCGTTTTCGTAAATAAATCAATTGCTCCCGCAGCGGGTGTTGTTAAAAAAGTGTCAAATTAGACTTACGATTTTGCTTTTACCACCTTAAAACGATTGCTATATGTCTCAACAAAACAACGTGCCCGTTATTAATCCGTTAGCCAGTTTAGATGAATGGGAAGAAGATGTGCTGAAAAGGTATCCTGATGTTGATGCTATTGCTGGCGACAAGGATACAAATGAGTACAGAAATTATGAAACTCCGGTACGTGATACGGTTCGTGAGTTTTATCGTTTAAACCACGAGTATCAGAGCTACGATTTTGTGCAGGAGAAACGAGCCCACTATCTACAGTTTAACAAGGCTAAAATGCCGATATGGGATGCCTTTGAGTTTTTAAACCAGCTGGTGGATGATTCAGACCCGGATACCGACCTGGATCAATTTCAACATTTGCTGCAAACCGCAGAAGCTATCCGTAGAGATGGTCACCCCGATTGGATGGTGATGGTAGGCCTGATGCACGACATGGGCAAAGTATTGTGCCTGTTTGGGGAACCACAGTGGGCGGTTGTTGGCGATACTTTCCCGGTAGGCTGCGCTTATTCTGATAAAATTGTATATCCTGAGTTTTTTTCGCTGAATAAAGATTTTTCTGATAGTCGTTACAATACACGCCTGGGTGTGTATGCCGAAGGATGTGGGTTACGCAATGTAACCATGTCGTGGGGGCACGATGAGTATGTTTACCAGATGATGAAGGATTATTTGCCAGAACCTGCTTTGTATATGCTGCGCTATCATTCTTTTTATGCCTGGCACCGCGAAGGTGAATACAGCTACCTGCTGGATGATCATGACCGTGAAATGCTGAAATGGGTGAAGCTTTTTAACCCTTACGATTTGTATTCTAAAAACCCTACACCGCCAGATTGGAAGCAGTTACAGCCTTATTATGAGGAGCTTGTAAAAAAATATTTGCCTGGTGACCTTAAATTTTAACATCTTTGCTTGTTAAATCATTGCTATTTCTCAAAAAAAGCAAGGGTGTTATTCTATAATTTTTTAGTCGTATAAACAACATACTCCATTTAAAGTTTGCTTATGAACGGTCTACGTTTACCTAAAGGCATGCATATCATGCTTTTATCGGCCTTCCTGTTGCTAAATCTGCTTGTTCAGGCACAAAATGTAACGATCAAAGGAAAGGTAATCGACGACAAGGGAAATCCTGTCAGTAGTGTTAGCATTAAAGTAAAAAGTACCAACGCCTCTAAAACTGGTGGGGCAGATGGTACTTTCAGTATCAGCGCTCCCAAGGGAGATGTGCTGATTTTTTCTTCTGTTGGCTATACCACCAAAGAAGTGGTGGTAGGAAATGAAAGTATTATAGATGTAACACTGGCTACCGACATTGCCCATTTAAACGATGTGGTGGTGATTGGTTATGGTAAGGCATCCAAAAAAACACTTTCCAGTGCTGTAACTACTGTAAAGCCGGAAGATTTAAACAAAGGTGTTATCAGTGATGTGGGCCAGTTGCTGCAAGGTAAAGTGCCTGGTTTAAACATCAGCTCCAGTGGCGATCCTAACAAGCCTGCTGCTGTAGTATTACGTGGTGCTTCTTCCATCAACAGTCCTAACGGTCCTTTTTATGTAATTGATGGAGTGCCTGGTGCAGATATTACCACTATTGCCCCTGATGACATTGCTTCTGTAGACGTGTTAAAAGATGCGGCTGCTACCGCCATTTATGGCAACAAAGCTGCCAGTGGTGTAATTATGGTTACCACTAAAAAGGGCAAGAAAGGTGCTGCGCAGACATCTTATAACGGTTCCATTGGACGCGAAACTGTTTCTGGTAAATTAAAGCTGATGGATGGCCCTGAATTGAAAGCCTATCTGGCTGCTAATGGCAGCACTTTATCCAGTGCAGATGACAAAGGAGCGAATACAGATTGGATGAAGGCTATTCAGCGCGATGGTGCTATGTCACAAAACCATAACCTTTCTGTGAGTGGTGGCGGTGAAAAAAGTACTTACAGCGCCAGCATCAACTATCTGAATAAAGAAGGTATTCTGCAAAAAAGTAAACTAAACCGTATCATCGGAAGAATAGGATTAGAGCATCTGGCTTTAAATGATAAGGCTAAGTTTACCTTAAATGTGTCTAATTCTATCAGCACTTCTAACTCTACGCCATTACAAAATAACGTGTTACAGCAGGCGGCTATCCATTTACCCACTTCTCCTGTGCGTAATGCAGATGGTTCTTACTTTGAAAACTTTAGTATCCTGGGCTATTTTAACCCCGTATCATTGATTGATCACGCCAAAGACGATACTAAAAACAACATATTGCTGGCTAGTTTCATTACTGAAATCAAGTTGCCTTTAGGTTTAACTTATAATGTAAACCTGAGTTATCAAAAAACTTCCACCCTGCATGGTGAGTATTATGACAGCTATTATTCCAATAATTACAAGTCCAGTAACTTTTACAGCGTCCCCGATCCTGCATTAACTTCTTCTCGTGCTGTACTGTCATTTGGTACTAATGGAACAGCTATAAGAAGCTCTTATGAAAACAGTACCAAAAACCTGGAAACGTTTTTAACCTGGGATAGGAAAATAGGCGCGCATTCGATCAATGCAGTAGTGGGCTACAGCTATCAGCAAAATTTAACCGGCGACGGTTTGCAGGCAAGTAATACCAACTTCAGATCAGACTATACGGGCTATCAGAACCTGGCATTAGGTTACTACCAGGGTGTATCTGGTTATTCTGTAAACTTTGGAACTGTGGTTCCCGGTGAAACAAAATTCATCTCCGACTTTGCCCGTTTAAACTATTCTTTCCAGGATAAATATTTGCTGCAGGCTTCTATCAGACGTGACGGTAGTTCTGTTTTCGGAACCAACAATCAGTGGGGATATTTTCCATCTGTGAGTTTGGCTTGGAGGATGAAGCAGGAGAACTTCCTGAAAGATGTGACTTTTATCAACGACCTGAAATTACGTGCAAGCTATGGTCAAACAGGTAATGCGTTAGGATTTGGTGCTTATACTGCTCAACGTATTTACACCTCTATAGATTACACTTATGATGCTGCCTGGGTAAATGCGATTGGTGTGGTACAGGCTGGTAACCCTAATTTGAAATGGGAAAAAACAGCTACCACTAACCTTGGTGTTGACTTCTCTTTATTCAACAACCTGATCAATGGTTCAATAGACGTATATGATAAGGTAACAACCGGCATGATATTCAAATACCAGGCAAGTTCTTCTATAGTACCAGGTGGAGCTGTATGGGGTAACGGTGGAAAAATGAGTAACAAGGGTATTGAGTTAAGCTTAAGTTCTACGCCAGTTAAAAACAAAAATTTTAGCTGGACTACTACTTTAAACCTGGCATCTAATAAAAACAGGGTTGTTTTTATGGATGGACCGGCTGAATATCATGTGAATGTGGATTCCGTGTATTATTCGCAAATAGATGCTTCCGGACAAACAGGTGCTACCCTGCAACTGTTAACAAAAGGTGCTCCTTTAGGCGAGTTCTTTACACTGAAATATGCGGGTAAAAATGCGAGTGGCACTTCCCAATTCGTGAAAAAAGATGGCACCATAGCTTCTGACAATACGGTAGCTACCAGGGCCAACTACAGAAGTGCCGGTAGTCCTCAGCCTAAACTACTGTTCGGTTTTACCAACACCTTCCGCTATAAAAACCTGGATGTGAATTTGTTTATCAGAGGTACATTAGGGCAGAAAATATTCAATGCTACAAGAGCTTCTTTATCTAACGTGTACACTGCTACTACCAACAACATCAGTGTTTATGCGAAAGATGATAAGTTGTCAGATGTCAACAACCTCTGGTTTTCGGACAGGTATGTTGAAAACGGTTCTTATGTAAGATTTGACAACCTGACAGTAGGCTACAACATCAAATTGCATAGCGATTACGTTCGTTCTATAAGAGTGTATTCTACGGTGAATAACCTGGCTGTGATCACCAGCTATAAAGGAGTTGACCCTGAAGTAAATATGGGTGGTGTATCGCCAGGGGTAGACTACAATAATTTCTACCCAAAAACCAGAACAATCATGTTGGGTGCAATGATTAATTTCTAAAAGTAAGTGAACGAAAATCTAAGTAAGATGAAAAATATAGTCATAAAGCTGCTGGGGGTAATCATGCTTGGAGGCATGTTGTCATCCTGCCATAAGTTGGATGTTACTCCTACCGGGCAATTACCGGAAGCCGTGTTTCCTCAAACCGAAGCACAATATCAATCTATCATCGGGCCTGTATATATTCAATTAAGAGCCGCCTATGCGCTGGATTATTTTTTTGTTCAAAGCGGTTCTACCGATGAGTCGATATTACCAGCTTATGGTTCTAACTGGTATGATGGTGGTAAATATATGGAGCTGCACAAGCATACCTGGACAAAGGATAATGCCTGGCTGAATTCAGTATATAGCTACGCAGCCAACCTGATAGGGATTTGTAATCAAACCATCTCTTTATTAGGAAGCGCTCCTGAAGGTAATATTAAGTCTGGCGGTATTGCACAGGTAAAAACTGTTCGTGCATTAGGATACTGGATGCTGTTAGATATGTTTGGCAATGTGCCGCTGGATACTACTTATGGTGTTACCACATTGCACACTAATGCTTCCCGTACAGAGGTATTTAATTTTGTAGAGAGTGAATTAAAAGCTGCTTTGCCCTATTTATCTTATGCCGCTGGTAATGCCATGTATGGTAAAGCTAACAGGTATGTGGCCTGGACATTGCTGGCAAAAATGTATCTGAATGCTAAAGTGTATACAGGCACAGAAAGAAACAATGATTGTATAGCAGCTTGCGACAGCGTTATCAACGCCGGAGGTGGTGCTTTATATTCTTTACAGCCAAGAAGCACGTACCTGGCACAGTTTGCGCCTACTAATGGCCCTTCCACCACGCCTGAGTTTATTTTTGCCATTCCTTTTGATCCTACCACATCTACAGGTTATTTGTTTTACGCACGGTATGATTTGAACAGGAACCTGGGATTGAAGTATAGATATGCAGGTTCAACAGTAGGTAACTGGACAGATCCTGTGATAGGGCAGGATGCGGGAAATGGTCTTATTAATAGTATGCCTAGCGGCCCACGCGCTACTTTACCTGAATTCTGGGCTTATTTTAATGATACTACTGACATCAGGAATCAGCAATGGTTATCGGGCTACCAGTACTGGAGCGATGGAAAACCTATTCTGATTAAAACTACCCGTGACAAGTACTTTAAAGGCTGGGCAGGTGATGCTACCCCTATCACTTACCAGTTGAGGATAGATCCGCAGATTAAAATGCGCAATGATGCCAATTTTGATGTGGGAGATGACGACAGTGGATGGAATGCCGGTGTAAGAAATATTAAATTCCTGGCTGATTATAATAATGTTACTAACCGTAACCAGAGCAATGATGCCCCTTTCTTTCGTTATTCGGATGTGCTGTTAATGAAAGCAGAGGCTATTTTAAGAGGAGGAACTGCTACTGGTGGACAAACTGCGCTATCCCTGGTAAATATGGTTAGGGCGCAACGTACAACTTCTGCGCCTTTAGGTTCGGGAGAGCTTACATTGGATTGGCTATATAAGGAAAGATGCCGTGAATTTGCGTGGGAATGCTGGCACCGGAATGATATGATCCGCTTTGATAAATTTGAAGATTCTTATGGCTTCAAAACCAATAAGGATACTTATCGCCGTATTTTCCCGATACCTACCAACCAGTTTGCTGTAAATGGGTTACTGGTTCAAAATACGGGGTATAACTAATTTTTGTAGCATTGTCATAAAAAGCGGCTGTTTAACAGCCGCTTTTTAATTAGATACCGGTCGCATTTTAACATATTCTAAAGCCACAAACGGCGCTGGTGGCGGATCTTTATCGCATCATGAGGAAGCTCTGCCATTAAAAAAGCCGTATTTAACCTAAAATAATTTAGTAACGCGTAATGTAAAGGGTGTCAGCAATAATTTGCGGCAGCGGCTGAAATCTTTTAAATTAGTGTTCCGGTAAATTAATTTATTGGTAATAGGTGATTTTGAAAACGATTTTTCGTTAGAATTGCGAACTCAAATTTTAAGTATTAGATTTAAAAACTAAAAATCAATTGCATCATGGCTGAAACTAAACCGACTGCAACAGCAGCAGCAGCGACAAAGAGTATTAGTTCTGGACAACCGAAGAGAAGTAGTAATGCCATTTCGTGGATTGCACCGTTTGCATGTATCCTGTTAGGATTTTTAATCTGGCGTTATGTATTAGGTAACCCTGACAACTTTGCAAGACCAGGCACCGATAGCGCAATATGGCCGTCACACGAAGGTCCTAAAAGTGCATTGGCCCGTATGTATGAAGGTGGTATCATCGTTCCTATCCTGATTGGTTTCTTATTAACTGTAATCACTTTCGTTATTGAAAGATTACTGACTGTTACCAAAGCAAAAGGTACTGGTAACATTTCTGAATTTATCCGCAAAGTACAATTTCACTTAGCTAATAAAGACGTAGAGAAGGCGTTGGCAGAGTGCGACAAGCAAAAAGGTTCTGTAGGTAACGTAATGAAGGCTGGTTTACGTAAGTACAAAGAAATGATCGGTAACAGCGAGCTGGAAACTGAGCAGAAAGTGCTGAACATCCAGAAAGAAATTGAAGAAGCAACTGCTCTTGAATTACCTATGCTGGAGAAAAACCTGGTATTCCTGTCTACTATCGCATCAGTAGCAACCCTGTTTGGTCTGTTAGGTACCGTAATGGGTATGATCCGTTCATTCGGAGCTTTAGGTGACAGCGGTGGTGGTGCAGCGGCAGAGAAACTGTCTCAAGGTATCTCTGAAGCCCTGTATAACACAGCATTAGGTATCGGTACTTCTGCAGTAGCGATTGTAATGTACAACGTGTTCACTACAAGAATTGATGCTATCACTTACGGTATTGACGAGTCTGGTTTCACTTTGACTCAAAGCTTTGCCGCTAACTACAAATAGTCTGAATTTTCAGATAAATTATTTGTGGAAAAAAGTGATTAGTGCATCTTAAAATAAAAAAGAACTATGGCAAGGCCTAAAATACCGAGAAAGAGTACAACGATTGACATGACCGCAATGTGCGACGTGGCTTTCCTGTTGTTATCTTTCTTCATATTAACAACGAAGTTTAAGCCTTCTGAAGCTGTTACGGTTACTACGCCCAGCTCGGTAGCATCTAAGGTTGCGCCTGATAAGGATGTTGTTCTTATTTCTATCACCAAAGACGGAAAAGCATTTCTGGCAATGGATGATGCGGATAAAAGAGAGCAGGTACTGAACACATTAAATGTTACCAATAGTCTGAAATGGACTGATGCTGAATTAAAAAGCATAGCCAAACTGGACTTTTTCGGTGTACCGCTGGAACAATTAAAGCAACAGGCCGTTTTGGATAAAAAAGCCCAAAACGACAAGTCTTTACCCGGCATTCCCGTTCAGGACACTACCAACAACCAGATGAACCAGTGGGTGAAAGCTGTGGCTAGTGTTTATGCAGGTACCACTTTAAACTTGTTGGTGAAAGGTGATAATGAATCACAATTCCCCGCGTTTAAAAATGTTATGGCAGCATTCAAAAAGAATGAACTGTTTAAATTTCAGATGGTTACCAGTCCAGAAAACGTTCCGGAAGGATCTGCTTTATGGATTTCCAACAAAAGAGGTGGTGCTGACAAAGCAGAAGAATAGTAAACCGTATTTGTAAACAATAAATTGATTGTGCGATGGCAGAAATGGATACCTCGTCGGGTGGCGGACATAAGAAAGGCCCGGGAGTCAAAAAATCTAAAAAGCAGTCGACCAGAGTGGATTTAACCCCAATGGTGGATTTAGGCTTTCTGTTGATCACATTCTTCATTTTTACGACTACAATGAGTTCTCCAACGGCAATGAAATTAAACCTGCCGAAGGATGCTCCTGAAAAAGATCAGAATAAGGCAAAAGAATCTGGTGCGTTAACCGTAATGTTAGGAAAAGACAATAACGTTTTTTACTACGAAGGTATACTGGACCCGGCTGGCGCCAATTTCAAGTCTTCTAACTTTAAGGATATCCGCGATGTAATTATCAATAAAAAGAAAAGTACACCAGCGGATGACTTTGTAGTAGTAATTAAGCCGACAGACGAATCGAAGTATAAGAATGTGATTGATATGTTGGATGAAATGGCTATAAATGAAGTAAAGCGTTATGCAATGGTAGATATCTCTGAAGGAGAACTGCAGCTGATTAAAGTATCAGAAGGCGAATCTCCAACAGCAGCTCCTGCTACCAAATAGCATTTATGGAAATTTCAGCTTAATGAATCTTATTTAAAAACATTGTGTTCCAATGGATGCAAACAAAATTCTAAGTGCCGATATCCTCGACATCCTGTTCGAGGGTAGAAATAAGGACTACGGAGCGTACGACCTGCGAAGGTCGTACAGGAAGCGGGTATACCTGGCCTTGATCATTATGGTCATTGCCTGCCTGCTCATCTTCGCAGTTTCTGTACTGGCCAGCAATAAAAAAGAGGAAACTCAGCAGATCCTGGTTCAGGATGTGCAGTTGGAAGACGTGAAGAAGGAGGAGGAGAAGAAGCCTGAACCTCCACCGCCACCGCCTCCACCAAAAGTTGAGCCTCCTAAAGTAGAGATCGCTAAATTCACTCCTCCTAAAATCGTGAAAGATGAAGAGGTGAAGAAGGAAGATGAACTGAAGGAGAACAAAGAACTGGAAACCGTTAAAACCGGTACATTTAACCAGGAAGGTGAAAAAGATCTTTTGAATACAGCGCCACCGCCAGAAAGTTCTGGTACTGGTACCGGTGTTCCTACACCTGCTAAAACAGAAGATTACGATAAGGAATTTAAAACAGTACAGATCCAGGCTAAATTCCCGGGTGGGGATGGTGAGTGGAGAAAGTATCTGGAAAGAAACCTGAACCGTGACCTTCCGGTTGAAAACGGTGCACCTCCCGGAAACTATACTGTAGTAGTATCGTTCCTGGTAGATAAAGATGGTAGCATTTCTGAAGTAAAATCTGAAAACTCGCCTGGTTATGGTACTGCTGAAGAAGCTGTACGTGTAATCAAGAAAGGTCCAAAATGGATCCCAGCGGTTCAGAACGGCAGAAACGTTATCTACCGTCAAAGACAAAGCATTACCTTCCAGGTAGCTGAAGAATAGAAGATAACTTCTTTCTATAATCAAAGGCCTTATCGCTCTGCGGTGAGGCCTTTGTGTTTTAAAAGTGGGTCCTCTGACAATTCCGGAAGGTTTTCAGCAATAAAATGCAAACCCTCCGGACATTTCGGGCAATCTTCCCTGGAAATCTGGGAACTCCCCGGAGATATTTAACAACTCCCGGTTTTCTCTGGAGAGTTGTGAGAAGAGAACGAGAAACCTTCCATACATGTTCAACAATCTTCTGCAGAAATCCGGGAGCTCTCCCGGGAAATCTGGCAACTTCCATTTTTCCCGGAAAAGTTCTCCGGAGAAAAATGATAACAATCCGGAGTAACCCGGCAACTCTCCGGTGAAAATATAGAATGAACAAAAAAGCATTTCAAGCCTCTTTTAAATATGTGTAAAAACATAATACACATACTAAAACCCTTACCCAGTATGCATTTCACCAAAAAACCTGTGTCAGACCTGTGTTTGAAATGAGGTTTTAAAAAACACATTTACCTGATTATCAGCTAGTAAGCCAATTTATGGTCATAATTGCCTATACCGCAAATAACTTTTTTAAAACTATTTTTCCGCGTCCCCACTGCGTTTGAGGCCAACACACCTGTGTCACAGGTTTTGTAAAATCTCGCCGCCTCTCCAATTTTACATCGTAATCGGGCAGCAACAGAATGGCCATTCGTCCGGCACATTTCCCCGGCTTCTTTCCCGGATTATTGTACAAAAGGAAGCAGAGGGGAGGGTGTTACGGAAACTGTTCCGGCACCGGGTCAATGGAAGACCTGGAATTTTTGAACTATCAAATTGTAAAACATGAAAAAGAAATATGGTTATTTTATTCCAAGAACAGACGGAGAGTTACTACGTTGGTTAAACAACTTTAAAGAACAAATAAACATTGCAGGACCTACCTTAGGCCTTACACCTATACAGGTGACAGAGTTGGCAGATAAAGCGCAGAAAGGCATAGATGCCCTGCTATCTGTTGTTATTAAAAAACAGGATTATATGGATGCAGTGTTATTTAAAAATATGGTACGCGATGAGGAGGTTGGTTTTATTGCTAACGCGGCAGTTGTACTAAAACGAAATCCGTTATTTACGGATAATATAGGAGGGGCATTGGGTATTATCAATACTACATCTTTACAAGACCGGGTTACCCTTAAGCCAACGCTTAAAGTAAACGTGTTTCCTCAGTACGTAGAAGTGGGCTTTAATAAACAAGGGCAAACAGGTGTATCTGTCTTCTCTCGTATTCATGGTACAGACGAATGGATAAAGATTGGAGATGCAGAGCGTTCGCCTTACAAAGACACCAGGCCGCTACAGGTGCCAGGTAAAGCGGAGATACGGGAATATATGGCACTTTGTTATAGCAACGATGAATCTGTTGGCCAGAACAGTGAGGTGAGTATAGCTGTTTTTGGAGGTTAGTGAAAGAGCCATTTCTGAATCTGGTAAATATATCGGAAGCTGAAAATAAAAAGGTGTGTTGCAGTAATAGCAGCGCACCTTTTTTGTAACCATTATTTATTGCCATACTATTAATGAAAAATAAAATTCATCTTTTTTCTTTCTCCGTATGGAATAAAAATGTTTTAGTATCTCATTAATAAATACTGAAACTATGCAAGCCAACAACATCCCTAACGCCGACTTTCTCGATATTTTATTCGATAACAAAAACAAAGCTTATGGTGCCTACAACCTGCGTAAAACCTATGATAAGCGTGTATACACTGCACTGGGTATAACATTTGCAGTGGGGCTGATATTCTCTATGACTACTTTGTTTGCAGGTGGCAAGAAACCAGATGCAAATGCTCTTACAGGTATCGTTATTGATTTAACGCCAGTTGAACAACATAAGAAGGAAGAGCCAATTGAAAAGCCTGTTGAGCAACCTGCAGCTGCGCCTGCTGCTGCTCCTCAACTGGAGCAAATAAGAACATTAACGAGTACGCCTCCTATTATTATTCCAGATGATCAGATGAGGCCTGAGGATAACGTTCATACTGTTGATGAGTTAGATAAAGCACAAATAGCCAGTTTTACATCTGATGGTGAAGATCCAGGTGGAAAAGCGCCTGCTTTACCAGAAGGTAAGCTTGGAGGTACAGGTGGTGGCGGAGTCGATCATTTGGGACAAGACATGGGAGAAGATCTGAATACAATTAGGGCTACTGTACAAATAGAGGCCAAGTATCCTGGTGGCGCGGAAGCCTGGAGAAAATTCCTGGAGAAAAATCTGAACAGGGATTTACCTCTTGAAAATGGCGCACCTACTGGTAAGTATACCGTAACAGTTTCTTTCGTTGTAGATAGATTCGGTAATATTTCTGAAATAAAGGCGGAAAGCGACCCAGGTTTTGGTGCTGCTGATGAAGCTGTTCGTGTGATTAAAAGAAGCCTGAAATGGGAGCCTGCTGTACAAAACGGACGCAATGTGGTATATCGTCAACGTCAACGTATCACATTTGAAGTAAATGAAGATTAGGAAAGGAAAGCTTCGTGATCACTCAACCCTGAATCCTTTATTCCCGCTCCCGCCTTTTAAGGCGGGATTTTTTGTATATGCAGGCTATTGACGGTAACAATGTAATTTTGCCGCATAACTGAGTAAAACATGCTAGGAAAACTGGTTGGATGGGATGATACAATTGCCGCCATTGCCACTCCGCAGGGCACGGGTGCAATAGGAGTGATAAGAGTAAGTGGTACAAAGGCTATTGAGGTGGTAGATACTTTATTTCCTTCTAAATCATTAACAGAGCAGCCTTCCCATACCCTGCACGTGGGCCTGTTGAAAGATGGCTCTCTGGTGTTAGATGAGGTGGTTGTGGCTCTGTTTATCGCACCACGTTCTTTTACCGGCGAAAATGTGGTGGAAATTTCCTGTCATGGCTCCCATTATATACAAAGCCAGGTAATGGAAACCCTTGCTGCCAGAGGTGTTAGAATGGCTAAGCCAGGTGAATTTACGCAACGTGCCTTTTTAAATGGGAAAATGGATCTGGTGCAGGCAGAAGCTGTAGCAGATATCATAGCCAGCAACACCGAGGCCAGTAAAAGAACTGCACTGTTGAATATGCGGGGGGGATTTTCCAGTGTATTAAAAGAACTGCGCGAAGAGTTGATTAAGTTTTCAGCACTTATTGAATTGGAACTGGATTTTTCCCAGGAGGATGTAGAGTTTGCTGACCGTACGGCTTTGTTTGATCTGCTAAACAGGGTGTCTGTACAGGTTTCAAAGTTGTTGCAGTCTTTTCGATTGGGTAACGTAATTAAGAACGGCGTGCAGGTGGCTATTATAGGCAAACCCAACGCCGGTAAGTCTACTTTATTAAATGCTTTATTAAATGAAGAACGTGCTATAGTAAGTGATATTGCCGGTACTACACGGGATACTATTGAAGAGATATTGAATATAAATGGTGTTTTATTCCGGTTGATAGATACGGCAGGTATTCGTGAGCATACCAGTGATATAATTGAAAGCATAGGCGTAGAAAGAAGCCTTGCCAAAATGAAAGAAGCCGATGTGGTGGTTTACCTGTTTGATGTATCTGCTACATCAATAAGTGAATTGGAGCAGGAGAAGAAGAACCTGGAAGAAGCAGGTATTAAATATATTTTAGCAGGTAATAAAGCCGACAAGGTTATTGACCTGTTGCCTTATACAGATAGTGGTGCTTTGTTTATTTCGGCTAAGGAGAAAAGTGGGGTAGAAGAGGTTAAACAAAAATTATTTGACTTAACAGTGTCAGGTGATCTGAATGGTGACAACGTTATTGTAACTAATGCCCGACATATTGATGCACTGCAAAAGATAGAACAATCTTTATATGATATAAGGAATGGTTTGCAGGAAGGATTGCCGGGTGATCTGGTGGCGTTGGATATACGTGAGTGCCTGCATTACTTAGGAAATATTACTGGTGAGGTGTCGGTAGATGACAGGCTGGATTTTATTTTCAGTAAATTTTGTATCGGCAAATAATAGGTATAACAATATACAAAAATCATGAATTTCGTTAAAACGGCTGGGGACTTCACCTTCAGCCGTTTTTATTATAAAATCGTATCCAGTAATATGCTTCTTAGGAACAAGTATTGACGATCTTTTCAAAGATAATATGATGCCCATAAAAATTAAGGAAGTAAAACCGCCGGGGGCGCACTTCTGGTTAATGACAGTGATCCTATTGAAAAGAAGTTTGATAAATGTAAGGAGCTTTTGTATTTCGCCTGGGAACAATATGCTTTCTATTGGTGAAAAAAAGATATGATGACTGTGCAAGAGAAGTAATAAACCAATTTTTGAATCAGATTAGTCAAAAAACGGCATTCTGGTAAACCTCAGTCCAGTAGGTTTGATGAATAACGATTATAGCCTTAATTAAGTTTCTTAACTAAAAACTTACATATGAAAAAACCTTTACTTAACCTATCATCTATCCATTTCAGTTTTACCGGTTTATGCATCGCCGGTATGTTCCTTTTAAACGCATCGTTAACGATGGCACAGCAATTAGCTTTTCCCACAGCGGAGGGCTTTGGCCGTTACGCCAGTGGGGGCCGGGGGGGAACAGTTTACCATGTAACCAACCTGAATGATGCCGGCACGGGCTCACTCCGCGATGCCGTAAGCCAGTCGAACAGAACGGTTGTATTTGATGTTGGCGGAGTTATCAATGTTGCCTCCCGTATTGTAGTATCCAGTGGAGTTACTATTGCAGGCCAAACAGCACCGGGCGGTGGCATTACCATTTACGGAGACGGTGTGGCCTGTAACGCCGGGAATAATATTATACGGTATATCCGCATTCGTATGGGAAAAAATGGAACGTCCGGAAAAGATGCCTTAAGCATTGCATCTGGTCAGAATTTTATATTTGACCACGTTTCTATATCCTGGGGAAGGGATGGTACTCTTGATGTGAATGGCTCAGGTATAGATAATCTTACTTTCCAGGACTGCATCGTAAGCCAGGGAATTAATAATTCCAACCATTCAACAGGTGGGTTATTGCAAAGTGGTAAATGGTCGATGATAAGGAGTTTGTATATCGACAATAAAACACGCAATCCAAAGGCCAGGGGCACGCATGAATTCATTAACTCCGTACTTTACAACTGGGCAGAACATGGTTATATTATGGGAGATACGGAAGGACTTTCGGAGTGTAACCTGATTGGGAATTATTTCATCTATGGCCCTTCCAGCAACGGCAACTCCCATATTACCAATACAACACCTACATTCAACGTGTATGCATCTGACAATTGGGTAGATGCAGATAAAGACGGCGTATTAGATGGCACTCTTCTTACTGATTATAAAACGGCTACAGTAAAGTCTACACCATACAGTTACCCGGGCGTGTCCAATTTAATGTCTGCACAGGCAGCTCTCAATTATATTATTGCCAATGTGGGCGCCTCTATTACCAGAGACGCCGTTGATAATCTGTTGATTAGCCAGTTGACATCCTATGGCACTTCAGGACAGATTATAAATACAGAAGATGATAACGGCATTCCCGGAAATGTTGGCACCGTAGCAAATGGTACTCCTGCTGCGGACGCTGATCAGGATGGCATGCCCAATGCATGGGAAACAGCCAATGGATTGAACCCCAATGATGCTGCCGACAGAAACAATATCGGAGCTGGTGGTTATACCATGCTTGAAATTTATATCAACAGCCTGGTGGGTGGCGGCGGTAGTGGTAGCGGAAACATAAACCCCTATACTACCGTGCAAGCCGAGAATTATAGTTCCATGTCAGGCGTACAAACAGAAACCTGTAGTGAAGGAGGCCTGAATGTTGGCTATATAGAAAATGGAGATTGGATACGTTTTAGCGGAGTAGATTTTGGTACAGGCGCAACCGGTGTATCCGTACGTGTTGCCAGCAATGCAACCGGCGGAACCATAAAATTCAGGCTGGATGCCGCAGGCGGCCCTCAGATAGGAGCCATTAATGTTACCAGTTCGGGTGGCTGGCAAACCTGGACCACAATGACGGCCAGCGTTAGCGGAGCAAGCGGTGTACACGATTTGTACCTGTCGTTTTCGGGAGGTACCGGCTATCTGCTTAACTTAAACCATTTTGTATTTACAGGAGGAAGCGCTGCGCTTGTCGCCAACGCTCCTGTGCTCAAGAACAGCAGCGAGAGCAATATTCAGGTATACCCTAACCCTACTGTTGACTTACTGCATGTTCACGTAAGTAAGAAACGTGTTGCAAATGCAGGTATACTGATATATGACAACGTAGGAAGACAGGTATTAAGTTCCGGACTGACTGGAAACCAAACTACCGTGAATGTTGCCGGCCTTTCGCCCGGTCTTTACATTCTCCAATTATCCAATGGCAGGGAAATTATCACAAAAAAATTCCTGAAGAGGTAAACTGTTTACATCGGTTTAGTTAATTGTAGCAAAGTCAGGAGGCGAGAATTTCGCTCCTGACTTTTTTTGACTATGCCATCGTTTCCAGCATTTACAGAAAAAAACTTCTTTTACTGTACATTTACGCTATACCCTAAAGCTATGAAGCTATTTCTACTTTTTTCCATCCCTGGTTTAACTATAAGGTTACTACGTGACACAGTATTACAGCAGGCCAGGGTTAGTTATATAAGGCTTGACGAAGAAAAAATATCCAAACACGATGCCGACAGCCTTCGTACTGTAATCATCCGTGAATATCAAAAAGGGGTATCCTCCGAATAGTAAATTTTGATACTGGAAAGTTGTTCCTATTGTAAGCCTTGGAAGTAGGCAAAAAATGATCGTTGTAGATAAAACAACTATAAAATACAAACGACAGCTTTTTAGCTGTCGTTTGTATTTTATAGTATTGAAGCAGGGGGAAGAATTGCAGGTGCTTTTATTGCTTTAGACATACTTTTGCTACCTTGCAGCAGGCAGTCGGAGCTTATAGTATACTCTTGCGAAACGGCATATCAATGCTTCAATTTCAATTAGTTATGATGAATCTGTTTGCGCTGTACAGGAACATGAATATTCCGTCCCTACTGTCATAATCAAGGAAAAGATGATAAAAGATACAGTACAACAAAACGAAAACATTACACCTAATAGCCGTCAACTGGAAATTCTGAAAGAGCATTTTGCTGCTTGCTTTGCAGTAGATGGCTCTTTTGATATGACACGTTTTAAAGCGGAAATAGCCAAAGGTGCGAATGTGGTAGAGGAAGGATATGAATTAAAGTTTTTGGGTAAAAGCTATGCTAAGTTACTGGCCAGTACGGATACCACTACTATTATACAACCCAACGAATTACATAACAGTTTGCCCGAAAATGCCAATAGCAAAAACATATACATCAGTGGCGATAACCTGGATGGCTTAAAGCACTTGCTGAAAAGCTACAACAAAAGCATTAAATGTATTTATATAGATCCTCCTTATAACACCGGTGGTGATGGCTTTGTGTATGCAGATAATTTCAATTACACCAGAGAAAACCTGCAGGAAAAGCTAAGTGTGAGTGAAGAAGAAGCCAGACGGATTATCGATCTTACCAAACGTGGTTCTGCTTCTCACAGTGCCTGGTTGATGTTTATGTATAGTCGGTTGCTGCTGGCAAGGGATCTGTTGAAAAATGATGGCGTAATCTTTATTTCCATTGACGATAATGAGCGGTCTAACCTAAAACTACTTTGTGATGATGTGTTTGGGGAAGAAAACTTTGTGGCTGAGTTTCCAAGGATTACCAAAAAGGCTGGAAAAACCACAGAGCTGATTGCTGACAATAACGACTATCTTCTTTTTTATAGAAGAACAGATGAAGTGGAACTTAACAAGAGTGCATTAGAAGGGCAGGGCTATGTGCATGAAGATGAATTTGTGGAGGAGAGGGGGGCTTATAAGTTAAGCCAGACGCTTGACTATGATTCCATACAGTATTCCGCTTCTCTGGATTACGAGATAGAAGTAAATGGAGAAGTATTAAGACCTGGTAATGCAACTAAAGAACAAATGGAGGAAAGGCAGAGACGAAACCCTAAAAGCGATTCGTGCTGGCGTTGGTCGAAGGATTTGTTCGAGTTTGGTAATCAAAATGGCTTTGTGGTTGTGAAAGAAGGGAAGAGTGGTAAACGTATTTACACCAAAACATACCTGAATGCAACTATCAGCAAAAATAGCAATGGATATTTTGTCGAGACTGTTGAAAGAAAAAAGGCTACTTCTACATTGGAATTTTTAGATAATAAGTATTCTAACGACAACTCCCGAAAAGATCTGGCCAGGCTTTTTGATGTAAAGGTGTTTGATTATACCAAGCCTGTTAGCTTATTAGAAAAAGTAGTATCTATTACCACGTCTAAACATGATACGGTATTGGACTTCTTTTCCGGTTCTGCCACAACGGCTCATGCGGTAATGAAGTTAAATGCAGAGGATGGTGGAAAGAGAAAATTTATTATGGTGCAATTGCCGGAAGTGATAAGCCCTGAAGTGGATGCGCAGAAAATTGCGTATGAATTTCTTCGTGACAATCACCTCCCGGCCACCCTGGATTACGTTGGTATGGAACGTATTAAAAGGGCAGCGGCTGTGATAAAAGAAGAACGGCCTGATAACACATCTGACTTAGGATTTAAGCACTATTTGCTTGCAGAACCCAACCCCAACACTTTAGACAAACTGGATAGTTTTGACAAAGCCGCTTTATTAACTGATACCAGCATTTTAGATGATTTTGGAAAGCCCGCTATTTTAGCTACCTGGCTCAATGCAGATGGGTATGGTCTTACGGTAAATGCACAGGCTATTAACCTGGCTGGTTACACGGCCTATTACTATCAGAAGCATGTATACTTAATAGATGCTGGTTTTGGATTGGAGAGCATGAAAGCCCTGATCACCAAGTATGATATAGATGGACATTTTAATCCGGAGAGCCTGGTATTATTTGGTTACAGCTTTCCCGAATGGAGCATCAATGAAATGATAGAGAAAAACCTTCGTATCCTGAATGATGGAGAGAGGAATTTAAAAATCAATTTCACCGTAAGGTATTAATGCTATGGAGCTGATATTAAAAAATGATTTACCGCACCAGGTAAAAGCATATACGTCTATAGCCAACGCATTCAGCCTGGATGTGATATTGAAGAATAGCCTGTATTACCAGAATCCGGCCTTGTTGTTAGACAAGCATGCCCTGATGACCTATGTGGCACAGGTGCAGAAAGAGAATGGCATACCAGCTGAATATAAAGCGCACAACGAGATTGGTAATTACTTCAACCTGGATGTGAAGATGGAAACCGGTACAGGTAAAACTTATGTGTACACGGCTACCATGTTTGAGTTACACAAGCGTTATGGCATCAATAAATTTATAGTAGCTGTTCCTACGCTGGCTATTAAGGCAGGAGCCCGGCAGTTTATGGAAGATGGTTACACCAGGCGTCATTTCAAAGACCAGTGTGGTTATGGAACAGAGTTAGACGTATTAGTGCTGGAAGCTAACAAAAAGAAAAAAGGAAAGAATGCTTTTCCGGGTGTTGTAAGAGAGTTTGTTGCGGGTAGTAGCCAGAACACCAATAAAATTTATGTATTGCTGGTGAATATGAGCTTATTGGGCGGCACCTCTAAATTACTCACTGATACTTATGACTATGCAGTAGAAGGTTTTTATAAACCGACAGAAGGTATAAAAGCCACCAGGCCTTTTGTTATTATTGATGAACCACATCGTTTCAGCAAAACACAAAAAGCCTATGAGTTTATTGAAAAAAGCATTTGTCCGCAAGTTATTATTCGTTTAGGGGCTACGTTCCCTGAAATAGAAGCCGGTAAAGGAAAGAATAAAGTCAGGCGGAAGGATTATCATAACCTGTTGTATGATTTAAATTCCTTTCAGGCCTTCAATCAAAACCTGATAAAAGGTATTGCCAAAGAACACTTTGAGCCGATAAATCAAAGGCTGGATAAGGTGAAAGTAATGAGCGTGACTTCTAAAACGTCTGTTAGATTAAACCTTATTCAAAGAGATGCTGCTACCAGGCCGTTTGATTTAAAGAAGGGAGATAGTCTGGGGATAATAGCTCCCGAACTGGAAGGCATCGTAATAGATGCTATTACCAACAATACTATTGAATTGTCGAACGGCCAGGCAAAGGCTACAGGCGAGGAGTTTAGTACAGATATTTATTCCAGCTCGTACCAGGAAAGCATGATTCGCCTGGCACTGGAGCGCCATTTTGAAACAGAGCGTATCAACTTCAGCAGAAACAATAAAATAAAAACACTTGCCCTGTTTTTTATTGATGATATATTCTCGTACCGGGTAAGTGAAGGGCAGGAAAAGCAACCTTATCTGAAAGAAACTTTCGAAAGGTTATTGACGGAGAAAATTGATGCATTAATTCCTACGCTTGCTGAACAGGAGCAGGACTATAAAGCATACTTGTTGGCTTCTAAGGCGGATTTGAATGCTACCCATGCCGGCTATTTTGCGCAAGACAATAGTAGCTCGGACGAAGCTATTGCGCAGGAGATACAAGAAATCTTATACGAGAAAAAGAAACTGCTCGCCATTCAAGAGGAAGAGGGACAATTCAATACCCGCAGGTTTTTGTTTTCTAAATGGACATTAAAGGAAGGATGGGATAACCCTAATATTTTCACTATTGCCAAGCTGAGAAGCAGTGGCAGTGAAAACAGTAAGATCCAGGAAGTGGGACGTGGTTTGCGCTTGCCGGTAGATGAGTTTGGTAATCGTATATCCAATGAAGCGTTTAAGCTCAACTATATTATAGATTTTACTGAAGCTGATTTTGCGGATAAGCTGGTGGCAGAAATTAATGCTGACCTGTCAGAAGGCTTTGTAATAAATGAAGAGAAAATTCTGGAAGTGGCTGCTAAACGAAAAATGGAGGTGGATACGCTTTTTATAGATCTACTCACTAAAAAATATATCGATCACAATAAGAATATTCAAACTGAAAATACCGGGAAATTCTTTGAGGACTATCCGGAATTCGCGATAGGCCTGCAAGCAGGAAAGATAGAAGACAGGAATAAAAGAAAGGAACGGAAAATAAGGATTCGTCCGGCTGTTTATTATGAACTAAAAACATTGTGGGAAGCTATCAATACTAAATACATGCTGCACTACGAAAAAGTAGAGCAGGAGAGCTTTCTTTTGAATGGTTTATTAGATATAGTGGCAAAAGGCGTTTTGGCGGATACTTATATCACCAGCAGGCGCGCTGAATTACATACAGCAGGAACAAGGGCTACCACGCAGGAAGATTCAGGCGTGCAGTTTGCCATCAACAAGCCATTGCCCTATAGTGAATTTTTAAAGCGCATCAGCCGCCAAACCAACTTGCCTATACAGTTATTGCATCAGGTATGGGTGGAATACGGGAAAATGAATACTATCCCGGCGGAACAAATCAACGAGCAGAGCGCTGCGAATTTTGTAAAGCTTTTTTATGACTGGAAAGTGGAGAATCTACCAGGGAAATTTAGCTATTCTAAAATGAATCTTCCGGTAAGGGCTACTGCTTTAACCTACTCGGATGGCACGCCCAAAATGGAAATAACACAGGGCCTTATCGGCACTAAGTTTATCGAAGGCAGTCCGTCACGCAATTACCTTTATGATGTATATGCTTTTGATTCGCCGCTTGAGAAAGAAAACTTATTGGCGGGAGGTATTGAGGAAGTAGTTGTATATGGTAAAATACCCAAAGGCAGCATTGCCATTCCCACTATCACAGGCCAGTCGTACAGTCCGGACTTTATGTATGTGATTAAAAAGAACAATGGTGAAAAGGTGCTACATGTAGTTATTGAAACAAAAGACGTAGAAAACCAAACTACGTTAAGGGGAATAGAACAAGCCAAAATCGATTGTGCCAGGGAATTCTTTCAGCAATTAACAATAGATGGCTATACAGTAGTGTTTAACACACAGCTGCATAATAAAACCATCAGGGAAATTATAGATGAAGTGTAATATAATTCTCCCATCCATTATTAATGATTGCCCCTGGAAGAAAACACACTTTTCCAGGGGCTTTTATTTTATGGCAGTTTTTTGTTTTTCATATCTTTTTTGGCGCAGGTATTACTAATCGCTTGTTTTTCATTTCGTTACATTACATTCCTGCAAATACTGACACCAATAGCGGGGATGATCGTTAACATATACTTTATCATTTCTTAAATAACGTATCACACATTGGTAACCTACCGGACACATGGAAAGAATAGCTTTAGATAACTAAATTCTGAGATATGCGCACCGTTCATTGCATATGGCAACCGCGGAAGCTATTCTTATTAATGCCTACCAAACTATAACTTATGAAACGAATGAAAGTAGCCTTCTTTGCAGAGGTGCTGGAAAAAGATATTGATGGCGCTTGCCGCACCATGTTTCAGTTGATTGATAGAATTGATTCCTCCCTGTTTGAATTCCTGTTTGTTTGCAGCACAGGTCCTGCTACCATACAGGGTTTTGAATGTGTACATGTACCTGCGGTTACACTTCCGGTAAATACTTCTTATAAGATGGCCTTGCCAGGGCTGGCGCAACAGCATTTATGTGACAGGCTACAGGCTTTTCAGCCAGAGGTTATTCATATAGCCACGCCTTCCTTACTGGGCAATTTTGCCATGAAGTATGCGCTGAAACAACACATTCCTGTGTTGTCTATTTACCATACATATTTTATATCCTACATCGATTACTATTTAAAGCATATCCCGTTTTTAATTCATAGTGTAAAGCAGACTGTAACAGAGGGGCAGCGGGTATTTTATAATCAATGCAGTCTTATATACGTGCCTTCAGAAACGATGCAAACGGAACTTTTAAACATGGGCGTGCAGCAATGTAAGATGAAGTTGTGGCAAAGAGATATTGACAGTACGCTTTTTTCGCCAGAGAAAAACGTACTGGCCGGGATGGAAGAGCAGGATGCACAACAAAACTGGCGGGAGCTGGCCAATACCTATTTTAACGATCTTCTTTTTCTTGCCCGCAGTCAACCTAAGGTCAACACCAGTAAGCCTTTGTACTATGAAGCTAGTTAGAATACTGATTCTGCTATCGGTAGGTGTTTCCCTGGGGGTATTCATCTGGGCCACCGATTTTACACAGGTGTCCAGGCTGCTGACGCATACCGGCAATGATTTCTGGTTACTGATTATAACCACCTGCCTGGGCTATATATGTGCTACTATCAGCTGGCGGTATTGCATGGGCGACCAGCGAAATCATATTCCGGTTTTCCGGCTATTCCTGATAAGGCATGTAGGAGAAACGGTAACATTGTTTAACCCGGCCAGCATTATTGCCGGTGAAGCTATGAAAGCATGGATGTTGCGTAACTACCCTGTGAAGAAAAGCACGGTGCATGCTTCCATACTGGTGTCAAGGGCCATCATGATTATTACACAGGTAGTGCTGTTTTCCGGGGCGTTGATATTGCTGTTGGCTGCCGGGCCTGCACCTGTTATCACTGCGGGTGTTGTAGCTAAAGTGTTATGCTGGCTGGCAGGTGTTGTGCTTATAGTGTGTATAGTTTTTTGGGGTATTAAAAAAGCACGTACTACAACAGTGTATCTTTTTGTAGCAAAGAAAACGGCAGCCTTGCGTGCGGCCATGCGGGAAACGATGGCAGAAAGTAAAGAGCTATATCGTAATAACAGGCGCGCATTACTGATGGCCTGTTTTTTTACTTTCCTGCATTGGACGGTAGGTTCTCTGGAAATTTATTTTATCCTCCGCATCCTGGGCACACATGCCGATGTCGTTAAGTCTTTATTAGTAGATATGGGAGTAGTGTTGTTTAAATCGGCAGGCGCATTTATTCCGGGGCAGGCGGGTGTAGAAGAATACGGTAATAAGATGATGCTGGGGATGATAGGCATTCATGGAACTGCCATATGGATAGCGGCTTCCATTTTACGAAGGGTACGTCAATTGTTCTGGCTATTAGTAGGGGTAATTGCTTACGTGCTCATAAGAAGACATGGAGATAGGGCTTATCAGTTGTAGAGTTTCTTCTTGTCGTTACCGGCTATATGAAAATTAAAACAGAATGGGTTACTGGTACGTTTCTTTCAAATGCACACCATGCCCCCAAGATTATTGAACTATAAGTGACTCATTTACTCAAGCCTGTTTGTTTTTAATTAGCTAACACCCTTCTTTTCCCAATAACAAACAACTTGTCCGATACCGGACAAAAAAACGTCTGTGAGATGGCGTAAGTGCATCATAGTGAATGTATTAGGTTTGGCATCCCTCTTGAAACCCTTCCGTCATCATTGTTTGTATGGATACAATTATTGAAACGGAAGTAAAAAGAACCAAACTAAAGCAACTACTGTGGTATACAGGCGGACTGCTGTTATTACTGGCTGTGTTGTTATGGAGCATACATGCCTGGGTGGGAGTGACGTTGGACAGTGACAAGGTGATGACGGCCGCGGTAGAAATGGGTGATATTGAAAACACGCTTACTGCTTCAGGTGAGGTACTGCCTGCTTTTGAAGAAACCATTAGTAGTTCAGTAAACGCCACTATCCGCCAGGTATTGCTACCGCCAGGAAGTACGGTAGAAGCCGGTACGCCAGTGCTATTGCTGGATAAAGCCACTGCACAAACGGATTATGAGAAATTGACATTTCAGCTGGAATCTAGGCATAACGATATGCGAAAACTAAAGCTGGAGTTAGATAAAAGCTATTACGATCTGCAATCGAACAATGAGGTAAAACACTTGCGCATAGCCAGCCTGGAAGCCGATGTAGAAAACGCAAAGCGTTTATACAAGGCAGGTGGCGGTACCCGGGAAAGCATAGAGAAAGCAGAGCTGGAATTAAAGGTGGCGCGCCTGGAAAAACAGCAACTGGAAAACGACCTGACGAACCGGCAACAGACCATGCAGCTGCAACTGCGCGAAGCGGCCATTACTGCCAGCATTCAGGAAAACGAGTTGAAGCAATTACAGCATAAGTTAGCACAGGCCAAAGTTTCTGCCAGCCGTCACGGTGTGGTTACCTGGGTGAACAGGAATGTAGGTATTGCCATTCATGAAGGCGAGCCTGTGGCACGTATTGCCGATTTAAGCAGCTTTACTATACAGGGAAGCATTACTGATACTTACCTGCCACAATTGTACAATGGACAACCGGTTATTGTGAAAGTGAACGATAGTCGTATACGTGGTGTGATTACTCATATTCAACCCTCTGTGCAAAACAATATTGCAGGTTTTGAAGTGCAGCCTGATACTGCGGGTTATGCTTTGTTAAGGCCCAACATGAAAGTAGAAGTGTATGTGGTTACCGAAAGCCATAAACAGGTGTTGCGGTTGGCTAATGGACCAGCGTTTAAAGGGCCTGCTTTACAGGACATTTTTGTGGTAAAGAACGGGGTGGCGCGGCGAAGAAGTGTGGAAATAGGGCTGAGCAATTTTGATTACGTAGAAATCAAAGGCAATGTGCAGCCGGGTGAAGTGGTGATTATATCGGATATGAGCCGGTATAAAAATGTACAAAATATCACTATTCACCCTTAATTCTTGTAAGCAAATGAAACGGAGCAAGCATATGGTGTGGCTATTGTTGTTGTTAACCGGCTATGTAGCTGCACAGCAACCGGCAGATACCCTGCGGCTGAGTTTACAGCAGGTAGTGCAACTGGCGAAAACGCAATCTATTGCAGCCCGGCAGGCGGCTACTATACGCAAAACCCGGTATTGGCAATACCGCACTTACCGTAGCAATTATCAACCCCAGTTATCTTTGAATGGAATATTGCCCGGATATAATAAAACCTATACTGAGGTACAGCAGCCAGACGGGTCGGTGCTGTTTCAGCCGGTGCACAACAATAATTCTTCTGTAAACCTCTCTTTCAGCCAAAGCATTGCTGCTACCGGGGGCAATATTTTTGGCACTACGCAGCTGCAGCGGTTCGATGATTTTGAAAGTGAGGTAACCTTATACAATAGCGTACCGTTTGGTATAGGCTATACACAGCCCTTATGGCAATTCAACCCGCTGAAATGGGATAAAAAAATAGAGCCATTAAAATACAGGGAAAGCATACAGGGGTATATTGAATCGATGGAGCAGATTGCTATTGTGGCAAGTGGTTATTTCTTTGACCTGCTGCTGGCTCAGGTGAATCTGCAGATAGCAGAAACGAATTTAACCAACACGAAGATGATACAGGAGATAGCCAGGGAGAAGCTGGCGTTGGGGAAAGTTTCTAAGAACGAAATGCTGCAACTGGAATTAGAACAATTGAAGTCGCAAAAGGCAGTGGGAAGTGCACGGCGTGATTGTGAAATAGCGGCATTGAACCTGCGCAGTTATACCGGGTTGTCGCAAGCCGATCCTGTGGTGCTGATGCTACCGGAAACGGTTATTAATATGGAAGCAAAGGCCGATAAGGTGCTGGCAGAAGCTTACGCCAATCGTAGCGATGCTATTGCTTTTACCCGACGTATTGCCGAAGCCCGCAGGGATGTGGCTAAAGCCAAAGGCGATAATGGGCTCAATGCTGCCTTAACTGCACAGCTGGGATATTCGAAAAGTGCGCCTACCCTGGGTAAGGTATACCGGCAGCCGCAGGATCAACAGGAGGTGAGTATTACATTCTCCATTCCCCTGTTAGACTGGGGACGCAGCACTTCCCGGTTGAAAACGGCACAGGCCAACATGGAGTTTACCTCCTACGAAGTAGAGCAGGCAAAACAGGTGTTTGTGCAGGAAATATACACACAGGTAACCTTGTTTACCATGATGCAGGAACAGCTGCAATTAACAATGGAAGCAGATGGTATTGCCACCGAAAAATACCAGATAGCCAAAGACCGGTATGTGTTGGGGAATGTAAGTATTACCGATTTAAGTATTGCTTTCCAGGAGAAAGACCAGGCCAAACGCGATTACATTTTTGCCTTGCGTAATTTCTGGGGTGCTTATTACCAGTTGCGATATCTTTCCTTATACGACTTTGAAAAGCATGAAAAAATTCACTATCAATAAAACCTGAGTATGATACGATTAACCAATGTAGAAAAGGTATACCGTACCGATACGGTGGAAACACTGGCCCTTAGCAATATTAACCTGGAAATTGGAAGAGGTGAATTTGTATCTGTAATGGGCCCCAGCGGCTGTGGTAAAAGCACCTTGCTGAATCTTATGGGTTTGCTGGATGCGCCCACCAAAGGGGAAATGGTGATAGATAACACCCCATTACAAAACTGGAGCGACAAAAAACTGGCGCAGTTTCGTAACCAGAAGCTGGGGTTTATTTTCCAGAGTTATCACCTGATCAATGACCTGAAAGTACTGGATAATGTAGAGTTGCCCTTATTGTACCGGGGCACTTCGGCGCGTGAAAGAAAACAGTTGTCGGCAGAAGCATTGGGAAAGGTGGGACTTAGCAATCGTATGAAACATTTTCCTTCTCAATTGTCAGGTGGACAAAAGCAGCGAGTGGCCATTGCCCGGGCTATTGTGGGCAAGCCGGATATTATACTGGCTGATGAGCCTACAGGTAACCTGGATAGCGCTATGGGAAACGAAATTATGGACATTCTGCTGCAGTTGAATGTAAAAGAGGGTACCACTATTATTATGGTTACACACGATGAGCATATGGCGAATAAAACACATCGTTTGTTGCGCTTGTTTGATGGTGCCCAGGTGCAATAATTATTTCACATTCATATTGCTTAACATGCTTATTAACTATTTGAAAATAGCCATAGCCGTATTCAGGCGCAGAAAATTTTTCTCCTTTATCAGCTTGTTTGGTATTTGTTTTACACTGGCTATGATACTGGTGCTGGCTGCTGTACTGGATACCGTATTGCTGAAAAATTACCCTGATGCTAAAAGAAGCCGTTGTTTATATATCAAGGGTATTTACGAAAAAGGGGCTACCAGTTTTAATGGCGGAAGCCTTTCCCGGTATTTTATCGATCATTATCTGTATTCACTAAAGCAGCCGGAAAAGATAGCGGTGGTGAGCATGCAGTCGGCTACGTATAGTTATTTCAATGACCGTAAAGTAAGCTTTGAATCGAGGTCGGTAAATGCGGCTTACTGGGATATTATGGACTTTACCTTTCTGGAGGGTAAATGTTTTACGGCAACGCAGGAGCGTTTGGGTGAAAGGGTGGCGGTGATAGGGGAGTCGCTCCGGAAAGATTATTTTGGCAATACTACCGCTGTAGGAAAGTATATTGAAATGAACAGGCAGCGCTACCGTGTAGTAGGTGTAGTAAAACAGGCGCCTGGTTTTGGTTATTACTTCTCAGGAAATTTTTTTATACCTCTTAGCCTGGATTATGTTACACAGTCCACTTCTTTTTATGGGAATTATTATGCCATCCTGATGGCAACGTCTGCCACAGCCGTAACAGCGATGCAAAATGAGTTTGATGCTATGGCAAAGCGTATTCCTCCCTCCAACCGCCCCTATGCGTCAGTAGTGGTTTGTAAAGCACAGAGCTATAGCGATTCGCTGATAGAAACCGTGAATGATATTGATGGTTTCTGGCTGCTATGGGGTTCGGTGGGCATATTTGTGTTACTGATTATGGCGCTGCCTGCTATTAATATGGTGAACATAAATATTACCCGTATTATGGAAAGGAGTTCGGAAATAGGCGTTCGTAAAGCTTTTGGTGCTTCACGTGTTACATTGGCCGGACAGTTCCTGGTAGAGAACCTGCTGCTTACCCTGTTGGGCGGCCTGGCGGGTATAGTGGTAGCCTGGCTGGTGCTCCTGTATATTAACCAAACGAATGTTTTTGAATATACTGCACTCACTATCGATTTTACTGTATTGCTTACAGCGTTTTTTACCTGCCTGGTATTTGGTTTTATCTCGGGCGTATACCCGGCATGGCGTATGTCGCGTATGCAGGTGGCAAAAGCTTTAAAAGGATAAGATATCCATAAAATGAATTTGACTATGTTACAACATTTGATAACACTTACCTGGAATAAGAAGAGAAAGCACGCATTACTGGTAACGGAAATGCTGATTTGTTTCCTGGTGCTGTTTGCTGTTTTTACTTTATTAACCGGATTATATCGTAATTATCGCAAGCCATTAGGTATGGAGCCTGACAACCTGTGGTCTGTTTACCTGCCTGTACATTACCCTGCACCTCCGGCAGACACATTGCAAACACAGCAACAACTTATCCGTAACAGTCTGCTGGCTGTACCCGGTGTACAAATGGTAAGTTTTAGTTCATGGAATTTACCTTTTTATGATATAGCCGTGCAGAATGCGGTCACATATAATGGTCGTAAAATCACCGCTGTAAACTGGTATATAGCAGATGAACACTTTGGCCCTGTTCTGGGTATTACTATGGCAGAGGGTCGTTATTATGCGCCACAGGACAAAACTGCTGCTATAAAGCCCCTGGTTATTACCCAGGCATTAAGCAAGGCTTTGTTTGGCGATTCTGCTGCTGTAGGTAAACGTGTAAACGCCTGGGGTAATTGCCAGATTATAGGAGTTACCAATGATGTGAAATTCCAGGGAGATTATCGCAAACCCGGGTATGCGGTGTTGCAGAATGCAGATACCAGTGAGCTGAGTCAGTTAGCCAGATTGGTAGTAAAAGTAGCCCCCGGATCGGGATATGCCCTGGAAGGAAAAGTGTATAAAATCCTGGCCAATGACTTAAAGCTGGATGGTATTGTTATAGAAAGGATGCCTGAATTGCGCAAGGTGATCAACAGCAACTCTTTTATTCCTGCTGTAATTACCTGTATTGTAAGTGTATTCCTGGTAGGAAATGTGTTACTGGGTTTATTGGGAGTGCTCTGGTATACTATTAGCCAGCGAAAAGGTGAACTGGCTTTGCGCAGGGCAGTGGGGGCTACCGCAAAAAACATTGCCGCTCAACTGGTTACCGAATCATTATTACTGGTTTCACTGGCATTGGTGCCCGGCGTTATTATAGCTGTTCAGTTCCCGCTTTTGCATGTGTTTGATGTAGAAAGCGTAGTGTATTATATGGGCCTGTTACTGGCTACAGCAATGCTGGTAGTGCTGGTGCTGTTATGTGCCTTGTATCCGGGCAGGCAGGCGGCGGCCATTCTGCCTGCTGTGGCATTACATGAAGAATAAAAAGTATACTTTTTTGTTATCTTGCTACTATAAACGATGATATTAATTATAGATGATGATATAGCGGTACAAACCTCCCTGCTGTTGCTATTGCAGCAGGAAGGTTTTGCTGCTATAACCGCAGCTTCTGTGGAAGAAGCTTTAACGGCATATGAAAACAACCCGGTTTCCCTGGTAATACTGGATTTGAATTTTTCTATTGAAACATCCGGATCGGAGGGGATGGCGTTGTTACAGCAACTAAAGCAACGGAACAGTAGCCTGCCGGTGATACTGATTACCGGGTGGGGCACTATTGAACTGGCAGTGCAGGGGATGAAACTGGGGGCTGGCGATTTTATTAACAAGCCCTGGAGCAACGATCATTTGCTACAGACTATACGCACCTTGCTGCATTTGCAGGATAGCAAGCCAGAGCAGCATAGCCGCAGGCAACTCAACAGCCTGTACCAGCTGGCGCCTATTGTGGGAGAAGACCCGCAATTGTTGGAAGTGCTGGAAACAATAGGGCATATTGCTGCTACAGATGCACCGGTGCTGATAACCGGAGAAAGTGGTACCGGTAAAGAGTTGATAGCGGAAGCGATTCATCAAAATAGCCTGCGCAACGGCAAGGCCTTCGTAAAAGTGAACCTGGGCGGCATTGCCACCTCGCTTTTTGAAAGCGAAATGTTTGGTCACGTACGTGGTGCTTTTACCGATGCCAAAACAGACCGCATTGGCCGTTTTGAGATGGCCCATAAGGGTACTATTTTCCTGGATGAAATTGGTGAACTGGATATGAGCAGCCAGGTAAAGCTGCTGCGGGTATTACAGGATAGAACGTATGAAGTACTGGGAAGCAGCCGCACACGCATGGTGGATATGCGGGTGGTATGCGCCACTAATCGCAACCTGGAAGATATGGTGGCGGCAGGTACATTCCGGGAAGATCTTTTTTATCGTATTAACCTGATTACCGTACGCCTGCCCTCTTTGCGGGAAAGGACGAAGGATATTCCGTTGCTGGTACATTTTTTTATAGATAACCTTAAAATCCTGTATCGCAGGTCTGAATTAAATGTTACGCCGGCTGCCATGAAGTGGTTACAGCAACTGCCTTTTCCGGGTAATATTCGTCAGCTGAAAAACCTGATAGAGCGTTCCGTACTGGTAAGCAGAAAGCCGGTTTTGGATGTGGGCGATTTTCAATCACAGCTGGCTATGTCCTCCGTTAAAAAAGGTAATATTCAATTGCCGGAAGTGGGTACCGTTACTTTAGATGAGCTGGAAGTGCAGATGATAAAAAAAGCATTGGATTTTCATAAAAACAAAGTAGCCAAAGCGGCTGTATCGCTGGGCATTACACGCAGCTCGCTCTATCGCCGGCTGGATAAATACAATATTCCTTACGATGAAGCTGCGGACTAAATACATATTGTTTGTAGCCCTGCTGCACAGCATTGCGCTGGTGCTGGCTTATATCGCATTGCACGAATATCCGCTTTGGTTTATTGTATCGGAAGTGCTGGTAGTACTTTCAATGGTGATTGCCTGGCATTTATACCGGCAGCTGATAACACCTTTGAAGCTGTTAATGCAGGGAGCGGAAACTATACAGGATAAAGATTTTACAGTGCGTTTGCTGCCTACTGCCAGCCATGAAATGAATAAGCTTATTGCTATCTATAACCAGATGATTGATGAACTGCGTAAGGAACGCACTTTGCAGGAGCAGCAACATTTGTTTTTGCATAAATTAATCAACACGTCACCTACAGGCATTATTGTACTGAACTACGATGAGCGTGTGCAGCAGGTAAACCCCAGAGCGCAACAGTTGCTGGACAGTTTACCCGCGCAATTTTTAGAAAAAGTAATTCAGCTGCCCTCTGGACAGCGAAGCTCCTTTAGTGTAAATGGGGTGGTTACTTATAAGTTGCAGAAATCTCATTTTATAGACAGAGGGTTTGCCCGCCACTTTGTGATGATAGAAGAACTGACAGAAGAAATTCTGGCGGCCGAAAAGAAAGCGTATGGAAAGGTGATACGGATGATGGCCCACGAAGTGAATAACAGCATTGGGCCTGTAAATTCCATACTACAGTCGGCACTCAGCGCAGGCAGTCTATGGCAGGATGGTGGACATCGGCCCTTGCAGCATGCGCTACAGGTGGCCATTGATCGCAATTATAACCTCAACAGTTTCATGCGTAATTATGCCGATCTGGTACGTCTGCCCATTCCGGTAATGGCCCGTATTAATTTACAACAACAGATGCATGCTATAGCGCTGCTGATGGAAGCCAGGGGGCAGGAAAGGCTGGTAACTATTCAGGTACTTGCCAACGAACCTTTTTATATAGAGGGAGATGAACGCCTTCTGGAACAGGTGTGGATTAATGTAGTAAAAAATGCGATGGAAGCGATAGGGGATAATGGCTTGATAACTTTGCAATTATGCCCTCAACAGCGTTTGCTGGAAATTATTGACACTGGAAAGGGAATAAGCGCCGATACCGCCGCTCAATTATTTACGCCTTTCTTTAGCACTAAAAGAGATGGTCAAGGCATTGGACTTACACTGGTGAAAGAAGTGCTGTTGGCGCATGGTTTTACATTTTCATTACAACAGGTGCAGGAGGGGAGAACTGTATTTACTGTCAACTTTTAAATGATTGGCAGGATAATAATTTCATATTTCGTTAATGGATTTCCCTTTTGCGACAATTTTGTTCGTTTGTAGTCCGAACCTTTGCGCCATTATTTCCACACTACTATCATGAAACAATTTTTATTATTATCCCTGCTGCTGTTATTGCAGCCGCTTGCGCACAGTCAGAACCAACCCATAGCTATTAAAGGACAGGTGCAATCGAGCGATGGCAAACCGCTTCCGGCTATTTCCGTACAAATAGAAGGTACTCCTTATGGCACTTTAACGGACGATAGGGGCTTTTTTTCTTTTAAGAAATTAAAGCCGGGTAAGCACGTGCTGAAGTTATCAGCTGTTGGCCTGGAAGCACAGGAACAAACAGTAGAGGTAACAGCAGGTCAGACTGTTGAAATGAACTTTGTTACCCGCGAAACTGCTTTAGAGTTAGGGCAGGTGATTGTAAACGCTCAAAAGAACAGGTATGCACGGAAGTCGAGCGAGTCGGTAGCCAGAATTCCGCTCAAAAACCTGGAAAATGCGCAGGTATATGCTACTATTACTTCTCAGCTGATTAAAGACCAGGTTCTGGTTGATTACCGGGACGCTTTCAGAAATGTATCGGGTGTTAATTCTCTGGAGCAAATATCGAATGGCCGTACCAGTGCTTTTATACGTGGTTTCAGAACCGGTAACTATATGCGTAATGGTGTAGTAGCTTCGCAGCTGACTGCTACCGAAATTGCTAACCTGGATAGAATCGAGGTAATTAAAGGTCCATCAGGTACTTTGTTTGGTTCTTCTTATATATCCTATGGTGGTGTTGTGAACAGAATTACCAAGAAGCCCTTTGATTCCGCACAAACTACCATTTCCTATACAGGTGGCAGTTATGCATTAAGCAGGATTGCGGTAGATGTCAATGCGCCTTTAAATAAAGAAAAAACAGCTTTGTTTCGTGTAAATGCCGCTAAACACTATACGGGAAGCTTCCAGGAAACCGGTTATCAAAGCAATTACTTTATAGCACCTTCTTTCTCTTACAAGGTCAATGATAAGCTTACCTTTTTTGCTGATATGGAAGCTTACAGTAACCAGGGAACCAACACTGGTATCGGTTTTTCTCCTAAAGCCGGTATTGGTATGACAGGATACCAGGATTTGAATAAAATATATAATCGTAATTATGGCTCCAATGACCTGGTGTCTAATTTGAAGGGATATACCTTTTATACAAAAGCTGAGTATAGCATTAACAACAACTGGAGCCTTAGTGCCGTATATAACTATGCCGGAGTAGATGCTACCAATCAATACCAGTTTTTGCCTTCTTTTAAAAATGCCGATACTATTTATCGTGGCATACAGCGCTATTCTCATAATTATTATAACCAGAATGCACAGGTAAATCTGAATGGAGATGTAATTGTAGCCGGTATTAGAAACCGACTGGTACTTGGGGTGGACGTGAATGACGCTGTTACAAATCCTACTTATTTAAAAAACATAACGTTTGATTCAGTAAGTATTATGGGAGTGACTCCTTATATCTCCATGGATAAGGTGCAGCAAATGTTTAGTCAAAAGAGTTTTACTTCCGCATCCAAGTCAAAGATTACCTATTACGGGGCTTATTTTTCTGATGTAATCAATATTTTGGAAAACCTGAACGTAATGATTGGTGGGCGTTTGGATAAGGTAGATTCAAGAGGTACCACTAACCTGTTAACTGGTGCTACCGCTGCTGCATTTACCAGAACTACTTTCTCTCCTAAAGCAGGTGTGGTATATCAGTTGATAAAAGATAAAGTTTCTTTATTTGGTAATTACCTGAATGGATATACCTATTCAGCTTCTGTTGATAAAAATGGTAATCACTTCAATCCCGAACAGGCTAATCAGTTAGAGGGTGGTGTTAAAACTGAATTAATGAATGGCCGGTTATCAGTTACGGCTAACTACTATCATATCAAAGTAAAAGATAAGCTGCGTTCCGATCCAACTGTTGCTGCTTCCACTGGTTTCCAGGTGCAGGATGGGGCACAGGTAAGCAAAGGGGTAGAACTGGATATTGCTGCCCATCCGGTAAATGGGTTGAATATTATGGCAGGGTATGCTTATAACGATAACCAGTTTACGTCCGGTAATCCTTCAATCGTAGGTAAAATAGCCTCTCATGCACCTAAGCATATGGCTAATGCCTTTGTTAATTATCGTCAACCTAAGGGGAAGTTAAAAGGGCTGGGGCTGGGAGCTGGTGTAAACTATAATAGCATTAGTTATTATGATGACGCTAACACGTTTACTGTTCCTGAGTTTGTAGTGTTTAACGGCGTACTTTCTTACGACGTTCAAAACTGGACATTAGGTTTGCGGGTAGATAATCTTACGAATCAGAAATACTGGGGCCCCTGGGGCAACCCCCAGCTGCCCAGAAATTTTGCAGCCAGCGTATCTTTTAAGTTTTAGCACCTATATGTTTTTTGTAAAGTCCATGATCTTGACTGTCTGGGTTTTCAAAAAGGGAGGTTATAACCATCAAAGTGGTTATAACCTCCCTTTTCTATGTATTATTAAATGAATAACAATTAGTATTGGCTAAGTAGCGGCTTCCTCAGGATAGGGAAGGATAGCTTGTTGTTAAGTTAAGAAATGTTAAACTCTGCCTTTCTAATCTCATTCTAATCTGGTTCTAATACCCTACTAAGTAGTCGCTGCTATCTTGCCCACCTCAAAACAGGAAATAGATACAGCTATATGGCAACAGACAAAATTTCGATTGGCAAATCCTTCCTTCGGTTTTATAATATACTGCGGCTGGACAAAAAGGATGTAACGGCCATTTACATACTGGCTATACTGGCCGGGTTACTGCAATTATCGGTGCCGCTGGGCGTACAAACGATTATTAGTTTTGTAATGGCAGGCTCTTTCTCCACCTCCATTGCAGTGTTAATTATCATGGTAGTGCTGGGGGTGCTTTTTAATGGTCTGCTACAGGTGAGGCAGTTACAGGTAATAGAAAAGATGCAGCAGAAAATTTTTCTGCGCTATTCTTTTGAGTTCAGCGACAGACTGCCTAAACTGAATGTGGAAAAACTGGATAGTTATTACCTGCCCGAGCTGGTAAACCGTTTTTTCGACACCGTTTCGCTGCAAAAAGGACTGGAAAAGCTATTGCTGGATTTACCAGCTGCAGTAATACAGGTGCTTTTTGGTGTGTTGCTGTTGTCGTTCTATCACCCGGTATTTATTGCATTCGGCGCTTTACTGCTCATTATTGTTATTATTATCCTGCGCTTAACTTCTCCGCGTGGTTTGGCTTCTGCTTTACAGGCCAGCGATTATAAATATCATGTAGCTGCCTGGCTGGAAGAAACAGCAAGGGTGATACGCACTTTCAAGTACGCGAAAAGCACTTCCATGCACATTGAAAAAACAGACAAGCTGGTAAGTGGTTATCTCGATTCGCGCACACGCTACTTTCATGTGTTGCTTACCCAGTTCTGGAGTCTTATCAGCTTTAAAGTGATTATTACAGCAGCTATGTTGCTGGTGGGTGCTGTGCTGCTGGTAAATCAACAGATTAACATAGGACAGTTTATTGCTGCTGATATTGTGATACTGGCTATCATCAGCTCTGTAGAAAAAATTATTCTGAGCCTGGATAAAGTATACGATGCATTGGTGTCGGTAGAGAAATTAGGCAAAATAGTGGATGCAGATACAGAAGAGGGTGGATCAATCGTACTCGCGGATAACAATAAAGGAGTGCAGGTTCGTTTCACAGATGCCGGGTTCTCTTATCCCAACGGCAGCAAGGCATTAGAAAAAGTTAATCTTACTGTGCCCGCTGGTACCCTTGTTCACATTGCGGGGGCCAGTGGCAGTGGTAAGAGCACTTTGTTGCGCATGCTTACCGGTAACTATAAAAATTTTACCGGAAGCGTATTGATTGATGAAGTGCCGGTAGGCAATTATAACCTGGACAGCCTGCGTTCTCAAACAGGTATTTTATTAAGCAGTCAGGATATTTTCCAGGGCACATTGTTAGAAAATATAACGCTGGGTAATGCTATTGCTATGGAAGAGATTACAGCACTGGCTGCTAAAACCGGGCTGGATCAGTTTGTACGTTCTAATAAAGAGGGATATGATGTAATACTGGACCCTACGGGTAAACGCTTATCGCACCATGTAAGGCAAAACATCCTGCTGGTAAGGGCATTGTTGGGTAAACACAGGTTGTTGCTGCTGGAAGAGCCGTTTGCGCATCTGGATGAAGAGTGCAGAAAGCAGATGTTGGCACTGATAAAATCCGAAAGCAACGCTACGGTGTTTATTGCTTCAGAGGATGAAAGTCTTTCAGATAGCTGCCATATGGTAGTGCGTATGAATAAAGGAACCATTCAAAACAACCCTGCATAAGTGAATAATATGGAAAAATTTATTACTGCTAATATAGAAGAAACGTTGCCTGGCAGTAAGTGGCAGGCATTTGGAAAAATTTACCGTATCCGCCATAAAAGCAATATCAAACAATGGTTGCTGGGAGTGTTGGTGGTATTAATTATTGTAATGTTTTTGCCCTGGACGCAGAACATCCGCGCCAAGGGAACGGTGACCACCCTGCGCCAGGAGCAGCGTCCGCAGGAGATAAACACGGTGATAGCAGGACGTGTGGAGAAGTGGTATGTAAAAGAAGGTGATTTTGTACAGGCGGGTGATACCCTGCTGCGGTTGGGGGAAGTAAAGGTCGATTATTTCGATCCTGAATTACTGCCCCGTACAAAGCAACAGATCACTGCCAAGCAGCAAAGTATTGAAGGGTATAAGAACAAAGCCAATACTGCCGTAACACAGGCCAAAGCGCTTGCCCAGGGACGTGAATTAAAACTGCAGTCACTGGAAAACAAGTTGCAGCAACAGTATTTGAAAGTGATCAGTGATAGTACAGACCTGATAGCAGTAGAAAATGAGCTGAGTGTATACAAACGCCAGATTGCCGCCGCACAGCTGATGCTGGACAGTGGCTCTATATCGCTGGTGGATTTTGAAAAGCGTAAAGTGGGTTACCAGAATGCAAGCGCTAAGCGCATCAGCAGTCAGAATAAACTGGCTCAAAGCAGACAGGAATTAATAGCGCTGCGTATTGAAATGAACAGTGCAGTGCAGGAGTATACCGATAAAATATCCAAGGCAGAAGGGGATCGGTATTCTTCATTAAGCAGTGTTGCGAGCACAGAGGCTGATGTGGCTAAGCTGCAGAATGCTTATGCCAGCTACGATATCCGTAATAAACTGTATTATATAATAGCTCCCCAAAGCGGCCAAATAACCAAGGCACGTAAAGAAGGTATTGGTGAGATGGTGAAGGAGGGGGATATGATTGTGGAGATTGTGCCTGACCATGTACAATATGCGGTGGAAATGTATGTGGCGCCTATGGATTTGCCGTTGATGGATACCGGACAGAAGGTGCGTTTCATCTTTGATGGGTTTCCGGCTATCGTGTTCAGTGGCTGGCCCTCCAGCAGCTATGGCACTTTTGCGGGGCGTGTGTCGGCTGTAGAAACTTCAGTTAGCTATAACGGTAAGTTCCGGGTATTGGTTACGGAAGATCCGTCTGAGAAAAAGTGGCCTTCCCTGTTGCGCATGGGTGGTGGTGCTAATGGTATAGCACTACTGAAAGATGTGCCGGTGTACTTTGAATTATGGCGGAATATTAACGGCTTCCCACCAGAGTATTATAAACCTTCTGCTGTAAAAGAAAAAGACGGCGGTGGCAAAAAAGACAAATAAATGAAGCAATATATATTGTTGTTTTTTATACTGGTTACTTGTGTATTTAGTAGGGTTAGTGCCCAGCAATTGTTCACTGCAGATGATTTTATCCAATGGGTAAAGCAATTTCACCCGGTAGCCCGCCAGGCTAATTTGCAGGTGAACAAGGCTGAGGCGGAACTTACCAGTGCGCGTGGGGGCTTCGATCCTACGGTAGGCTTAAACGCCAGCCGAAAAACCTTTGATGGCAAAAACTATTATTACTATACCAACCCCGAGCTGAAAATACCAACACCTATTGGTATAGATATTAAAACCGGTTTGGAAAACAATGGAGGTAATTATATTACCTCCGAAGTTACCAAGGGGCAAACCAGTTACCTGGGAGTTGAAGTGCCGGTGGGTAAAGGCTTATTGTTTGATAAGCGCAGGGCTGTTTTGCAGCAGGCTAAAATATACGTGAATCAAAGTGAGCAGGAACGTTTAAGTATGTTGAACGATCTGTTGTTCGATGCCTATGTAAGCTACTGGCAGTGGGCGGGAGCTTACCAGTTATACAGCATGTATACCCGTTATATTGAAGTGGCCGGTAACCGTTTACGTTTATTACGCACTGCCTATAATAATGGCGATAAAGCTATGATGGATACGCTGGAAGCTTATACGCAAATACAGGGCTACCGTATGAACCAGACCGAAGCCTTGCTAAAGCTGAACAACGCATCACTGGAACTGAGCAATTATCTGTGGTTGCAAAACGACAGTGCGGTAATGTTGCCAGACCATTTCAGGCCTGATACTTTGCAATTTGCTTCGGAAAAGGATGTGTCGGCTGTGGAAGATCTGGTGTCACAGGCGCTGGAAAAGCATCCTGATTTGCGCAGCTACCAGTTTAAGCTGGATGGGCTGGAAGTGGAAAGGCGTTTGAAGTTTCAAAGCCTGTTACCTTATATTAATCTGAAAGCCAATCTGCTGAACAAAGATTATTATGTGTTGAAGAATGTGAGCGGCACTATGCTGGAGAATAACTACAAATGGGGTATCGAATTAAAGATGCCGCTGTTGTTACGGGAAGGAAGGGGAGATTACAGAAAGGCCAAACTGAAGATACAGGAAACTAGTCTACAGCTGGAAAACAAACGCTGGCAGTTAAGCAACAAAATACGTTCGTACTATAACGAGTATACTTTATTACAACAGCAGCTGGGAACAACCAGTAGCATGTATCGTAATTACCAGGCTTTGTTAAAGAACGAAGAACTGAAATTTTCGCAAGGTGAAAGCAGTTTGTTTGTGATTAATAGTCGCGAAAGCAAGCTGATTGAATTGCTGCAAAAGCAAACCGAGTTACGCGTAAAGTACCTGAAATCAGCTTACGCCGTATCGTGGGCCGCGGGTATGTTGCAGTAAGATGAAATAAACCATCCGTTGTTTTCTATAACACCCGGGAGCTTTCTTTTTAGAAAGCTCCCTTTTTTTGCCTGTGAATAAAGTTAATTCTCCTTTTTTGAGAGCTGTGTGAAAATGGCGGCCCTGCTTAAAAAACTTTAAGGGCCATTTTTAGCTCCTTTGTCTATATTGTAAAAAAGCAGCCTGCCGTACCTCCTGCCTGTTGCTTTTTCTTTTTTGAAAAAATAGTAAAAAAATCAGGTTTGGGTAGGTACAAAACTTTTTGAGGGTATTCTTTACTTAGAAGGCACATGTTCAGATGCCTGTAAACTGCTCACCTCTGCTTAAACTCCACACATTTATATTATTATGATTAATAAGGAAAGAGCAATATATCTGATCGAAAAAAGCTTTTCAGCCACACTTACAGAGGCTGAAAAAGCGGATTTTGAAGATTGGCTTATATCCGGCGCTAACCGTGAGGAATATGTGAGTTTGGTAACCACTCTGTTATTACAACATCCGGAAACGGTTGCTTATAACGAAACTTACTGGCAACCGGTGCTGGATAAAGTACTGGAAGCCGACAGAACTAAAGAAGCGGCACCTGTACGCACGTTATACAGCCGTTTTCGTAATCGTATATGGGCGGCAGCGGCCGTGCTGGCTATATTATTAACAGGGGGCTTATTCCTTCTGGTGCGTAATAAACCTGCTACAAGTGGCTTACAAGTAAACCTGGCTAAAATAGCGCCAGGCCATAAAGGTGCCTTGCTAACATTGGCTAATGGCAAAGTGGTGGAGCTGGATAGCTTGCCTAATGGGGTTGTGGCTACTGACAAGGGAACGGTTATTACACTGCAAAACGGACAACTGGTATATAGCAACACAGCTGATAATAAAGGAGAGATTGCTTATAATACTATTAGTACTCCATTGGGGCGCCAGTTTGAATTGAACCTGCCTGATGGTAGTAAAGTATGGCTGAATGCAGGTTCTTCTTTGCATTACCCGGTAGTGTTTGAGGGTAAGGATAGAAGGGTAGAGATAACAGGCGAAGCTTATTTCGAAGTAGCTGCTAAAGCAGGAGTCCCTTTTATAGTAGAAGCCCCGGGTAATAATACTATAGAAGTGTTGGGTACTGAGTTTAATATTAATGCCTATGCCAATGAGGCTAAAGCAGCCACTACATTAATCTCGGGAGCTGTACGTGTAAATGCCGGAAAGCAGGCGTTGCAATTGCAGCCTGGCCAGCAGGCATTGGTAAGTGCAGCTAAGGAAGTAGAATTGAATAATCACCCTGATATAGCACAGGTAACTGCCTGGAAAAACGGAGTGTTCAATTTTGAGAATCAGAAACTGGAAGTGGTAATGCGTCAACTGGCCCGCTGGTACAATATAGAAGTAGCATACGCAGGAGCTGTACCTAATATTGAGTTTTTTGGCGAGATGGGTAAAAACCTGAACCTGCTACAGGTGTTGCAGGTATTGGAAAAATCGGGTGTGAAGTTTACTATGAATGAAGATAACAAACTGATTGTAATGCCTTAATGAGATAAAGACATTGGAGTTTTTTGGGCAGGTAGTAACAAAAAACCGCTCCGGGTAGTGACCGGAACGGCAAGTAGTTAAGGCCGCCTGATTCATATAGTCACGCAAGACTGCTTAATCATTTAACCAAACTGTTACAAAGTTATGCAATTTAACACTCTTTGTAACCGGCTGCTTCATGCTGTAATTTATCAGCAGTTACCCGCAGGTATTTACCACAGGGAAGAAAGCCGGTTTATGGCCAAAACGGTGAAAATTATGAAATTGACCACTGTACTGCTTTTAGCTTTCTGCTTACATGTGAGTGCAAAGGTGTCTCCTCAAAGCATCAGCTTTAAAGGGAAAGATGTGAAACTGGAGAAGGCTTTTGCTGAAATTAAGGCCCAGACGGGCTACCTGGTTATTGGCAATAAAAAGCTATTGAACAATGCCGGAACTGTAACTATTTCTGCTGAAAAAATGCCGTTGAAACAATTCCTGGATCTGTTGTTGAAAAACCAGGGGCTGCAATATTCTATTGAAGCACAAACTATTATTGTATCGGCAAAGCCAGCTGTGCCTGCTACACCTCCTGCCGGCTATGCCCCAGTTGAATATATGGCTCCGCCTCCGCCAATCAAAGTAATTGGTTACTTATTGCGTCAGGACGGTAGAGATGCATTGGTGGGTGCTACGGTGCAGGTGAAAGGCACTAAATCGGGTGTTAGCACTGATAATCAGGGTAAGTTTACCCTTGATGCCAATGAAGGCGATCTGCTGGTGATTACTTATGTAGGTTTTGAAACCAGAGTGGTAACTGTAAAAGGCCCTAATATGGGAGTTATTTACCTGTCTGCTTCTCAAAACCAGCTGGATGAAACGGTAGTAATGGCCTATGGCACTACTACACGTCGTTATAACACTGGTAATATTGCACGTGTAACTGCAGAAGATATAGCCAAGCAACCTGTTACTAACCCTTTACTGGCTTTACAGGGCCGTATGGCAGGCGTACAGGTTACCCAGGCTAATGGTGTAACCGGTTCTAAGGTAACCTTGCAGGTGCGTGGCCAAAACTTTATTGGCACCTCTACTATTGGTCGGAATGATCCTTTATATGTAATTGATGGTGTTCCTTTCCCTTCTACTGCTATTAATAGATCTATCAGTGGTTCAAGCGCTGTGGATGGCGCCACTGGTGAAACCAGCCCCTTTAATGTGCTGAACCCTGCCAATATAGAGAGTATTGAAATATTGAAAGATGCGGATGCTTCGGCTATCTATGGATCCCGTGCTGCCAATGGTGTTATCTTAATTACTACCAAAAAAGGCAAAGCCGGTAAAACTACTTTCAGTGCCAATGTGTGGACAGGTCGTTCAGTAGTAGGCCATACCCCTCAAATGCTTTCTACGCAGGAGTACAGAACTATACGCAAAATAGCCTTTGCCAATGATGGTGTAACCCCTACCACTACTAATGCTCCTGATTTACTGGTGTGGGATTCTACCAAAACAAATGATTTCTACGACAAGTTTATTGGTGGTACCATGACAACTACCGATGCCAACGGCTCTTTATCAGGTGGTGATGCCAGGAATAAATTCTTATTAAGTGCCTCTTATCATAAAGAGAATACCGTGTTTGTGAACGATCAGGGATATAAGCGTGCTTCTGTGATGTTCAACAACGATCATACTTCTCTGGATGGCAAGTTCAATGTAAATGCCTCTGTACAGTATTCTTCCGATGTGAACAACCTTTCTTATCTGGATCCTACTTCTTATGCATATGTGTTAGCGCCTAACTATCCTTTATATAATGCCAATGGTACTTTAAACTGGACTATGGCTAACCCGCTGGGTTATTTAAATGCTTCTTATAAAGCCAGCTCCAATAACCTGAGTGGTCGTGCCTTATTCCGCTATACCATTATTCCAGGCCTGGATATTAAAACCAGTCTTGGATATAATAAAATGACCACCGACCAGGTGAGGTTAACTCCCACTACTTACTATAACCCTACCTTCAACGTTACCAGCGGTACGGGTAGCTTCTCCAATTACACCCAGGAAAGCTTTATTATAGAGCCCCAGGCTACTTATTCTACCGTTATCGGGCAAGGACGTTTAAATGTATTGGCTGGCGGTACCTGGCAGAATACAAAGGGCAAAATGCCGTTTAACCTGTCTACATCAGGATATACTTCTGATGATAACCTGTCCGATCCGCAGGCCGCTACTTCACGTAGTGTCAGTGTTTCCAGCAACCAGTACCTATATGCCTCCCTGTTTGGCCGTGTTACATATAACTGGAAAAACAAGTACATTGTTAATGGTGCGGTAAGAAGAGATGGATCTTCGAGGTTTGGTCCGGACAAGCGCTTTGGAAACTTTGGTTCTATTGGTGCTGCCTGGTTATTCTCCGAAGAAAATTTTGCGAAAGCCATTCCAGCTTTAAGCTTTGGTAAACTGCGCGGTAGCTATGGTGTAGCTGGTAACGACCAAACGGGTGATTATCTATACACTGCTTTCTACACCACCACTACTGCTTATGGCGCCACTTCTGCTATTGTGCCTTCCGGTATAGCCAATCCCCGGATACAATGGGAAGTGAATCGTAAGATGGAACTGGCTACAGAGCTGGGCTTTTTGAAAGACCGTATTTTATTCAATGCTGCCTGGTATCGCAACCGCAGTAACAGTCAGCTGGTAAGCTACACGTTAAGTCCGCAGTCAGGCTTTACCAGCTATACCGCCAATATGCCTGCATTGGTAGAAAACTCCGGCTGGGAATTTTCCGCTACTACTATTAATATCAACAAGGGCAAGCTGAAGTACACTACTACTGTAAACATTACCCTGCCACGTAATAAGCTGGTGTATTATCCCGATTTAACCCAGGGGGCTGCTTCTACCTTAGCGGCTTCTTATGCCCAGGGGTATCCTTTAACCAGTTCCTTTTTGTATAAGTACCTGGGCGATGATCCTGTTACAGGATTGCCTACTTTCCAGGACGCTAATAAAGATGGAAGGTTTACTAATGGTATTTTTGATAATGGGAGAGGTGATTATCTATATGCAGGAAATACAGCTCCCCAATTTTTCGGTGGTTTAAATAACAGCCTTACTTATAAAAATTTCCAACTGGATGTGTTTATTCAGTTTACCAAGCAAAAAGGGCGTAGCATTGCGGCTACTGCTTATAACCCTCCGGGCAATGCTGCTTACTTTAACTACTCGCGTGATATGATTATCAGTTACCTGGGCACCCCTGATAAGTGGGCGGGTAATAAGAAAATTACACAAGGCTATGGCGATGCATATACTGCTTTTGGCCGTTGGGTGGCTTCAGATGCCAATTTTGTAGATGCGTCTTTTGTAAGATTAAAGAGTGTAAATCTGTCGTATACTTTACCGGCAGAACTTTTAAAAAAATGGCATATGCAAACGATAAGACTGTATATGCAGGCGCAGAACCTGTTTACTATTACTGGTTATAAAGGCTTTGATCCCGAAACCAAATCTATTTCACTGCCTCCGCTTCGTACTATTACAGCGGGTATTCAATTAACATTATAATCGGGGAAATTATGTTGTATTCAAATACATTCCGTATATCATTGATTTCAAAAATCCGTAAAGGAAAAATGTTCCTGCCTGCACTGGCTACGCTCTTTGCTTCACAGGCTATGTTCAGTTGTAAGAAAGCATTAGATCCCGAAGTTCCTGCCAGCAGAACGCCGGCGGCATTGGTGTTCAATTCCAATAATACCGCCAATTCGGCTGTTGCAGGTATGTATAGTACCATGAGTCAGTCCAGTACTCCTGTTTTTAATGGTGTGTTTACGGCGTTTGCAGGTATGTCGGCTGATGAGTTTACCTATACTTCTACGGCTAAAGATTCGTATAACCAGTTTATGGCTAACAATCTTCTTACCATCAATAATTCTGATAACTATGCTTTATGGAGTAATCCCTATACCATTATTTATCAGGCCAATGCCATTATTGAAGGCCTGGCTAACGCAGAAAGTAAAGTGTCTGATTCACTGAAGGTGCAGTATACGGCTGAAGCCAGGTTTGTGCGTGCGTTTTCGCATTTTTACCTTACGAATATGTATGGTAAAGTGCCGCTGATTACTACTACTAATATTAACGTAACGGCCACCCAGGCACGTGCATCGGTGGATGAGGTATACGCCAAAATTATAGAGGATCTTACCTACGCTGAAAATAACCTGGCTAAGGATTATAAATACTCTTCTACTGCAGGCGACCGTACCCGTGTAAACAAATGGGGGGCTGCTGCTATGCTGGCCAGGGTATATTTATACAGGGGTGATTGGACACAGGCTGCCAAACATGCCAGCCTGGTAATAGACAGCGCTGGTTTGTACAGCCTGGTAAACATTTCTACCAGCTCGCCTTTTTATAAGAACAGCGCAGAGGCTATTCTGCAGTATTATCCTTTAGTAACAGCTACCAATGGCACGTATGAAGGAACACAGTTTAGACCCGCGAGCGCTACCACTACCACGGTGTATAATTTAAGAGATACTTTACTGAATTCCTTTGAAACAGGTGATATCCGGAAAACCAGCTGGATCATGAATTACACACCTACGGGAAGTGCTATTACCTATAAAGTGCCTCTGAAGTATAAGAATAACTCTTCCACTACCTCTTATACCGGTGGTGTTTTAGAGCAATATACTTTACTGCGTTTGGCAGAAGTATACCTGATAAGGGCCGAAGCGTTAGCATATAGCAATGTTGCTGCCGGGGCTATCGATTTAAATAAGGTACGTAACAGGGCAGGCTTAGGTAATGTAGATCCTGCCGACCAAGCCGCTCTTCTGAAAGCAGTAGCTCACGAACGCCAGATAGAGCTGTTTGCTGAATTTGGTCACCGCTGGCTGGATTTAAAGCGTACCAATACGGCAAATGCTTTATTTTCTGTGTTAAAACCTGCAACCTGGAAAGCCACTGCAGTATTATATCCAGTACCAGAAGAAGCTTCAAAAAGCAATCCCAACCTATTACCACAAAACGAAGGATATTAATTAAAATATAAAAACAGGATTTAGAGTATGAAGAAGTTAGTTGCCGGTTTGCTGGTGACTACAGTAAGCTCGTGTGCTTTGTTTCAAAAACAAAGCCACAAGCCTGCTGTGGCCCCTCCTGCGCCTACTGTAAAAAAAGACAGTGCCCGCCCGGCTGGCATAAAGCCATTTAGCGATGTAATTACCGCGAAGGCTGTTACCAGAAAAGGTTTATTCACCGTGCATGAGCAGGATGGTAAATACTTTTTTGAACTGGCCGATACCATCTTTGGTCGTGATATATTACTGGTATCCCGCTTAAGTAAATCAACGCCAGGCGCCGGTAACTTCGGTGGTGAAGAAATGAACGAGCAAATGTTGCGTTGGGAAAAAGGCCCGAATAACAATGTGTTTTTACGGGTGATTACCTTAATCAGCACTGCTGACTCTACCAATCAGATTTATAAAGCCATAGAAAATTCTAACGTATATCCTATTGCAGCCGCTTTCGACATAAAAGCCAAGGGCAAGGATGGAGCGGGTGCTGTGATTGATGTAACAGATTTTATCAAAGGTGATAATATGCTGCTGGCTTTTACACCGGCTGCCAAGCGTTCTTTTAATCTTACTGCACTGGCGGCTGACAGAAGCTACGTGGTAAGTGTGCGCTCTTATCCATTGAACACGGAAGTGCGTACCGTAAAAACCTACCAGGGCATGCCGCCTGCAGATAAGCCAGGCTTACCTGCTTTGGCTGAGGCAGGAGCTATTACCATTGAAATGAATAATTCTTTTGTATTGCTGCCCAAGGTGCCCATGAAAATGCGCCATTTCGATTATCGTGTAGGGTTCTTTTCCAGCGATTATAAAAAATTCAGCGACGCCCAGCAGCAGGTACAGGAAGAAAGTTATATACACCGCTGGAGACTGGAGCCGAAGCCGGAAGATATGGAGAAGTGGAAGCGTGGCGAACTGGTGGAGCCGGCTAAACCTATTGTTTATTATATCGATCCTGCTACGCCTAAAAAATGGCGTCCTTACCTTATTGCCGGTATTAACGACTGGTGTAAAGCGTTTGAGCAGGCTGGTTTTAAAAATGCCATATCCGGTAAAGAATGGCCGGAGAATGATTCCACAATGAGCCTGGACGATGCACGCTATTCTGTAGTGCGCTATTTCGCGGCTTCTGTTGAAAATGCGTATGGTCCTAATGTGGCCGACCCGCGCAGTGGTGAAATTATTGAAAGTCATGTTGGCTGGTATCATAATGTAATGAAGCTGGTACACGATTGGTATTTTACACAGGCTGGTGCTATTGATCCGGGTGCCCGTAAGATGGTATTTGACGATACCTTAATGGGGCAGCTGATCCGTTTTGTGTCGTCGCACGAAATAGGTCACACACTGGGCTTACGTCACAACATGGGAGCCAGCAGTGCTACGCCTGTAGAAAAATTGCGCGACAAAGCCTGGGTAGAAGCGCATGGTCACACGGCTTCTATTATGGACTATGCACGTTTTAACTACGTAGCGCAGCCGGAAGATAATATCAGTCATGCCGGTATCTTTCCCCGTATTAACGATTATGATAAGTGGGCTATCCAGTGGGGCTACACGCCTATTCCCGAAGCGGCCACTGGTAAAGAGGAATTGCCTATCCTGAATAAATGGATCAAAGACAGCTTAAGTGCTAACCCGCGCTTATGGTTTAGTGGTGAGGGCAAAGATTACGATCCACGTTCACAAACTGAAGACCTGGGTGATAACAGCATGAAGGCAAGTGAATATGGTATGAAAAACCTGATGCGCATAGTGCCTCATTTAATTGAGTGGACGAAAGAGCGTGACGGGGATGATTATAACAACCTGGCTACTATGTATAAAGCGGTGATGACGCAAAGAGAGCGTTACCTGGGCCATGTGTTGAAAAACCTGGCCGGTGTTCCGCAAACGGCTAAGAGTGTAGATCAGGCTGGTGCCATTTATGCGTATACGCCGCGGGCTATTCAAAAAGAAGCAGTTGCCTTTTTGTGTAAGTACGAGCTGCAAACGCCGGAATGGTTGCTGGACACTGCTATTTTAAACCGGATCAATAACCCCGGTTTGGGTGAGCCTGTTTCTGAAGGACAAGGTACTATGTTAATGCTGATGATGTCAGGCGGCAGGTTAACCAGGCTGGAAGCACAGGTGAACCGCTTTAAGGACAAAGACATGTACACGCCGGAAGAACTGCTGAGCGATATTGAAAATGAGTTGTGGAGTGAGCTGCGCACCGGCAAGCCTATCGATTTTTATCGCCGCAAGTTACAGCGCAGCTATGCAGATGGTTTAAAAGGATTAATAGATGCTTCACAGGTAAAGGGTGGCGTCGCTGGTTTAATTGCTTCTATGTCGGCACAGCAGATGGCGAATTCTGATATGAAAATACTAGCCAAAGCGCACCTGGTAAAAGTGCAGAAAATGGTGGCTGCTGCTATCCCAGGCGTAAAAGATGCTACCAGCAAACAGCACCTGGAATTTATACTGGACGGCATTAAAAAGTTCTTCGATGACAAGAATAAGTAGTTTGTTTATTACAACCCTGGCCCTGATGTTATCCACCGGTGCAGCATTATTTGCTGCGCCGGTTCCGGATAGCATGTATGTGATACAGGGACAGATAGACGGAGCCGATAGCGGGTATGTGTATGTTTCTTATGAATACAACCATCAGCCCCATCTGGATTCTGCTAAATTGATACAAGGAACCTTTGTGTTATCGGGCTATATGCCGGAGCCTTTACAGGCCGTTTTAAAAGTGTCTGGAAGCATGCAACAGTTCCCGTTCTTTACTGCTACGGATACCATTACTATAAAAGCCCATAAGCAAAGGTTGTTCGATACAGAAGTAACCGGTTCTCCCGAGCAGCAGGCTTATGCCAGCTATCGCAGGGATTATATGGGTAAGGTGCCGCCGCGTAAAGCGCCGGGCGATACTGCTTTTGCACGGGGATTAGATAAAGCAGCCGAAGATTTTATCCTGGATCATACCGGTAATTATTGTGCTGCTATGGTGCTGTACGATAAGTTTATTGTATACATGAATAAGCCTACGGCAAGGCGTTTATACAATAAGCTGGAACCCAAAGTGCAGCAATCGGCCTATGGAAAACGTATTCTATATATGCTGGATTCCGGCAACAGAACTGGCATAGGAATGAAAGCGCCTTATTTTGAATTACCCGATTCTAACGGTGTAAAGCATGCTGTTACGGAATTCAGGGGTAAATATGTACTTATCGATTTCTGGGCCAGCTGGTGCGTACCCTGCCGTAAAGAAAATCCCGGTTTGGTAAAAGCCTACCAGCAATATCATAGCAAGGGATTGGAAATAGTAAGCATTTCACTGGACAGCAATAAGCCACAGTGGCTGGCGTCGGCCGCTAAAGACAACCTGACCTGGCTGCAGTTGTGCGACTTGAAAGCATATGGTGGAGCTATCACTGAATTGTATGGCGTGCATGCTATACCGCAGAACTATATGCTGGATAAAGAAGGTAACATCATGGCTGTTAACCTGAGAGGTGAAAAGTGGGTAGAGTTTGTTAATCAGCTGTTTGCCGGAAAATAAACCAGGCAGCTATTTCTTCAACTGTGTACAATTGAAACCGGAATATGAGTACAAGCATTGTAAAAATTGAAAACCTTTCGCACAGGTACACTAAGGCCTGGGCTATTAAGGATATTAACCTGGAAATAAAAAATATTGGTGTTACCGGGCTGCTGGGCTCTAATGGAGCTGGTAAGTCTACCACCATGAATATATTATGTGGCGTGCTGAATCAAACACAGGGACGTGTGTTGATCGACGGCATTGATTTGCGTGCTTTTCCACTGGAAGCTAAAAAGCTGATCGGGTTTCTGCCACAGAATGCGCCTTTATATCTTGATCTTACGGTGGATGAATACCTGCGTCATTGCGCTTATATGCGCCGTATTCCTGATGGCCAGGTAAAGCAGGCTATGGAAGAAGCAAAAGAACGTTGTGGTGTGGCGCATTTCAGTAAGCGCCTGTTAAAGAATTTGTCCGGTGGCTACAAACAACGGGTAGGTATTGCACAGGCTATTATCCATAAGCCCAAAATGGTGGTGCTGGACGAGCCCACTAACGGATTGGATCCTAATCAGATAGCCGAGGTGCGTGAGTTGATAAAGGAAATAGGGAGCGATCGCTGTGTTATTTTCTCTTCTCACATCTTGTCCGAAGTGCAGGCTACCTGCGATTCTATCCGTATGATAGAACAAGGGCAGGTAGTGTTTAACGGTACGGTAGATGATTTTAATAACTATATCGCACCCAGTTCTATGGTGTTGTACCTGAACAATCCTCCTGCCGAAGCAGCGTTGCTGGCGGTAGAAGGGGTAACGCAGGTGAAAACGTTGGATAAACACCGGGTAAGAGTAAGCTTTGAGGCAGAACCTTCCATTGCTGAGAAGATAGTGTCGCTGAGTGTTAGTCAAGGCTGGCGATTGCAGGAGCTGCACCTGGAGCGTAGCTCGCTGGAAGAAATTTTTGCCCGATTATCTAATAAAGTAAAATAACTGATATATCATGAAGCTTACGTTTAGGATAGCCAGGCTGGAACTGAGCAATCTCTTTTTCTCGCCGGTGGCCTGGGTGGTGCTTATCATATTCCTGGTGCAGGGTGGCTGGGAGTTTAGTGCCTTGCTGGAACGCATGGAACGTTCGCAGCAAATGGGCAGCGATAATGGCAACCTTACCAATGTGGTGTTTTCCGGTTACTTTGGGGTGTTCACTAAAATAAAAGAATATCTCTATTTATATATACCGTTGCTTACCATGGGATTAATCAGTCGCGAAACCGGCAGTGGTTCTATTAAGCTGGTGTATTCCTCACCGGTAAGGGTAAGTGCTGTGGTATGGGGTAAGTTCCTGGCCATGGTTTGCTATGGGTTTTTGCTCATGCTTTGCCTGGTAGTGTTAATGCTCAGCGTGGGCTTTGCAATTAAAGATGCAGACTTGTTGCTGGTAGCATCCGGTATCATCGGATTGTTTTTACAGGTATGTGCCTATGCGGCCATAGGTTTGTTTATGTCGTCGCTCACTACTTACCAGGTGGTGGCAGCCATTAGCACACTGGCGTTGCTGGCCGGCTTAAACTATGTGGGCAAGCTTTGGCAGGATGTGGATTTTGTAAGAGACATTACTTACTTCTTATCTATCTCTGGCAGGGCAGATGATTTTATCGATGGCCTTATCTCCAGTAAAGATGTATTGTATTTTGTAATTGTGGCCTGCCTATTTGTAGGGCTTACTATTTTAAAGCTGCGGGGCGACAGGGAATCCAAACCTTTTTACATAAAGGCGCTTCGCTATGCGGTGCTATTAATAGTAGCACTAGGGTTAGGGTATATTACCTCGCGTCCCACGCTTACGGGGTACTGTGATATGACATCTACCCATAAGCAAACTCTAACGCCTGCCAGCCAGCATATATTGAATGCTATTAAAGAACCACTGGAAATAACTACCTATGTGAACCTGTTAGACGAAAACTATTTCTCCGGCTTACCCATTGCCCGCAATAGCGATTTGTCCAGGTATAATCAGTATATCCGTCATAAACACGATATCAATGTAAAGTATGTGTATTACTGGGATAGCACCAAAAACGATGAGCTGTTTAAACGCTTTAAAGGGATGCCTGCGGGGGAAGTAGCGCGTAGCATGGCCAAAACCATGAACCTGGACTTTGCTTCTTTTCTTACGCCTGCCGAAATGAAAAAGCAGATGGATTTAAGCGAGGAGCAATTCCGTTTTGTAAGGCAGTTGAAAGCGGGTAATAAAACCACTTTCCTGCGTGTATATAACGATCTGATGCGCCAGCCGGGTGAGCAGGAATTTGCAGCGGCCTTAAAACGTCTTACGGTTGCTGCTCCCAAGGTTGTGTTTGTAAGCGGGCATAACGAAAGAAGCATACGTCGTATGGGGGATGATGATGTAAAGCTGGCTACTACCGAAATCACTTTCCGCAATTCATTGGTAAACCAGGGTTTTGATGTGGTAGATCTGTTGATGGAACAGCAGGATATACCAGCTGATGCGGCAATACTGGTGATTGCCGACCCGCGTACTCCTTATTCGCCCGTGGAGTTGACAAAGATCCGGCAGTTTATCCAGGCAGGCGGCAACCTGCTTATTGCAGGAGAACCTAAGCGTAAAGAGGTAGTGCAGCCAGTATTAGACCTGCTGGGATTGAAGTTGGACAATGGGTTGGTATTACAGCAAAGTGAAGATTTTGCTCCCTCCCTGTTAAAAGCACCTATCTCTGCAAAAGGGATGCAGCTACTACAGGCGCGTGCTAATTATCGCCTGATGGCCGGGATGGTGTTTCCGGGTGCGGCTACTGTTTCTGCTAAAGCAGATGCAGGGTTTGCTATTACTCCTTTAATTGTTACCGATACCCTGCATACTTTACGGCGTATTGCTGCGGTAGACGACAGTTTACGCACCGTGCAATATACTGCCAGCCTGCATGATGAAAGGGGCGTTTTCCCGGTGCTGGTAGGTTTAACCCGCGAGGTGAATCATAAACAACAGCGTATTATAGTGGCAGGTGATGCCGATTTTATGAGCAACAGCGAATTGCTGCGAGCCAATATTCAAACCGGTAACTTTACCCTGCTGATGGAAATGTATAAATGGTTTACTTATAATGAATTTCCTGTAGATGTATATCGCAAGCCTTCAACTGATGATGCTATTCTGGTGTCTGCAAAAGGCGTAAACAGGCTTAAGTGGTGGCTGGTGGGCATTTTGCCAGCCCTACTGGCGGCGGCTGTAGCCTTGTTGCTGATGCGAAGGGCACGTAGATAGAAGTGTATGGGAGAAATCCTGCACTGAAAGTCATGAAAAAGGGCTGTATTCTTTCGCTGGAATACAGCCCTTTAAATTTTGATGATAAGCCTGCTGCAAAAATGGATGAATGAATTAGAATTATCGCTTAAATGACATTAAAATTCGATTAACTTAGGTGGCGGAATGAACCGGATTTGGTTTTTATTACCTTCCCGGTTAACTTTAATCGAAATCCGTAGTTAGCCTTTCTCCCCAGGAAAGGTATTAGTAAACCTTACATCCGCTGCTTATATGGAAAAGATAGTTATTCTATTGGTAGAAGATGACCTGGACGACAGGGAGATCTTATCCTCAGCTATTAAAGAAGTGTATCCCTCCGCTTATTTGATGGAAATAACCAATGGTAAGGAACTGTGCCAGCTGGCGGATGATAGTAATGCACCCCACATTGACATGATTTTTATGGATATTAATTTGCCCTTTTGTAATGGCAAGTTGTGTTTGGAAAAACTACGGCAATCTGCCCGTTATGCTTCTGTTCCTATTATGATGATGACCACTTCCAGCAGGGGAAAAGATATTGATGATACATTTGAAAGTGGCGCTACCCGGTATATTGTAAAGCCTTACAGTTATATAAAAATCCTGGAATTAATGAAGGGCATATTAGCCAATGTAAAAAACTTCAATAGCTCCATTAAAGATAAAAACGCTTACCTGTGGAGGTATAGTGTGTAAAATGCCGGAGACTGCAATAAACACAAACGGGCTGCCCATATAAAGGCAGCCCGTTTGCTTTGCGAACCGTTTATTATTGTTTTATAAAAGATAAGGATGCTTTGATGGCATTTCCTTCCAGGCGTATAAAGTACATGCCCGCTGTTAAGTATTGACAGCTGAAAGGTACTTGGTTGTAGCCTTGTGGAAAATCTTTATTCGCCAGCATTTGTACCAACTGGCCTGCAGTATTATACAGGTATGCGGCTATGTGTCCGGCTTTTCTGTTAGTAAAGCCTACTGTAGCGCTGGTAGTAGCTGGGTTGGGGAATAATTGTAAAGCGATGTTATTGTCCGTGCTTTCTGCTACCAGGCTGTTATCAACTACCTGCGCGATGGTTTTGGCCGAAGCGGTAGTGCAGGAATAAGCAACAGGTGTGTTGCCGGTTACTTCCATCCAGTCAATATTGGCAAATTCTTTTGCTTCTGTAGTTTCCAGTCGTATGCTGCTCACCCCGGCAGGTAGTGCAACCGTAATAGCAGTTGTGGTAGCCCAGCTACTCCAGGAACCTGTTACCGGGAAGTTGATGGCTGTCACGGCTGTGCTGCCGTTTACCAGCAGGCGTGCTACAGTAGAACCACTGCTGGTGCCATGTGCATAGCGCCATTGTAAAGTATAGCTGCCTGCAGCAGGCACGCTGATATAATAGTTAATGCCTTTAGATGCTGAGTTGGATAAGTTGATATAATAGCCGCCATCTGCTCCTGCGTAGGTGTTCTGACGGCTGCCGTCTGCTCCGCAGTAACCCGAGGTAGAAGTGGCCGCATCATCAATACGTAAAGTATTGCCGTTGCCAGTGGTAATAACAGTAAAGCTGGCTGTTACTGCGAGGTTGGCGGTGATGGTTACCTGTACAGAACTGGCTGTGCTGGTAATGCCACCGCTCCAGCCGGTAAATGTATAGCCGCTGGCAGGTGTAGCGGTGAGGGTAACCGTGGTGCCTGCAGTGTAAACCGCAGAATCGCTGCTACGTGTTATGCTGCCGCCTGTTGTGGGTGTTGCTGTGGTGGTAAGTGTATAAGTGGCGGGAGTAGGTGTAGTAGTGGTGCTTGCATATTCTTTAGCGCCAATATCAGGTGCCGATCCGCTATAGGTAATACCGGTTGCTGTAGCACCGGCATTGATCATAACACTGCCACTTGCCAGTGATAAAAAATTACCGGTGTTAGGGCTGCCGTCTGTGTTTTTAGTAACAGCAGGGGTAAGCGATGCAAAGTCGGCGCTGCTTACCACCAGCGAGCCGCTGTTGGTGCTTTGGCTATTGGCCCACCATACATTGGTGTTGCCTGTTTGCGTGCCATTGTATTTATCACTGCTGCCTGCCAGGTAACTGAGGTTGTTAGTAAAAGTAGCAGTGCTGCCGGTGCGGAAGTTGAAATTGCTTTCCGCATTATTGTAGCTCGTGTTGTTGGTTACTATGATGTTGCCGGGGTTATCATTATCGGTAAAGCCATGATGCCCATTGTTGAAGGCAATACACCTGCGTACAATATGGTTTACAGCAATGCCCGAGCCGCCCAGCTTAAAACCATTCTTATCACCGCTACCCGAAGTTGATCCGGTGCTTAACTGGCCATTGCTGTAAGCAACACAACCTTCCAGCGTAACAGGGCCTATAGGGCCGGTTTCGTCTTTGGCATAAAAGTCCCAGCCATCATCAATGTTGTGGTGCGATATACAACCACGGAATGTATTTCCCGTACCGCAGGTAAGCTTTGCTGCAAAGCCATCTGCATTTTCATTGCCGGGATCCTGGTTGTCAAATGCTTCGCAGTTCAATACCAGGTTGTTCATAGGCCAGGTGCTTAAAGTGGCATTGGCTGTTTTGTAGCGACTTAACTGCAGGCCGGTGTCATGGTTTTTAGTGAAGATGCATTTTTCAAGGGTGTTGCCATTGCCTGATAACAGCATGCCGTTGTCGCCCGCACCGGAAATGGTAATGCCGGTAATATGCCAATAGTCGCCATCCAGTACAATACCTCTGTTGGCATCGGCAACAGACTGGGAAGAGAAGTCCAGCACAGGTACTTCGTTATTATAAGCTACTATGTTTTTGTTGGCAGCGGCAGTGCCGTTGTTGTTATCAGCTATCACAATAGTAGAAGAGAGCGCATAGTTGCCACCACGCAGGTAAATAGTGCCGCCTGCTGTTACGCTGCTGATGGCGTTGGCTAAGGTGGTGGGAGAAGTAATAGAGGTGCCCGGGTTAGAGGCGGTGCCGTTGGGCGCTACGTATAGCGTGGTTTGGGCATAGGTAAAGCTGCTGCAGGCCAGGCCGCAGAACAGCAAGTAGCGTTGTATCATAATTGGTTATTTAGGCGCAATTTATCTGTTAGTTGCCCAGTGATTTTTTTCTGCACCCTGTTTTAAAAAAATAGAGAAAAGAATGTATAAAAAACACACATGTTCATTAAGTACAAAAAATGTTTATGTTCGTCTTTAATTTCAATAGCGTAGAATAACCCTGCATCATAAACTATCCGGTAAAAGCTAATCTTTTATATAAACCGCACATAGTCCCATGAAGAAACCAATTGAGTGCTGTCGCTTCTCCCAAAGCCAGTCTCTGCAAACGTTACAAAGAAATGATCATCATTATGAGAAAGACTTTTCAGAAATTATTTATCTCACCAAAGGCAAAGGAGCAGTTAACACTTTCGATTACGAGATACAGGATAACCTGCCCAGGCTTATATATGTACCTAAAAGTGTAAACAGTGTTTTTATACCTTTCCCTGATGCAAGGGGGTATGCGGTGCGCTTTAAAACAGAGTTTTTACCTGTTAATAAAGTGGATTTCTTTATGCATTACTTCAGCAGTTACGATATGCAGGTGGTGGCCGAGCATCAGCAAAAAGCCATACTGCATTTGTTTGAACTGATGCAGCCTGAAAGTGTGGCTGAAGCAGAAGAAGATACCAGCATGCATTACCTGTTACTGGCCTTGCTGGCTAAAATTGAATTTATACGGCGAACGGATGGCGACGGGGATGTATATAAAGACAGGGATTATGATGTGTGTAAACGTTTTATGCAATTGCTGGAAGCTCATTTTTACACCAGTCATAAAGTGAGCTTTTATGCACGGGAGTTACATATTACTTTTCGCTCGTTAAATGAAATGGTGCTGCGGGTTACGGGTAAAACGGTGTTGCAGTTGATTGATATGCGCAGGTATATTGAAGCGCGTAAGTTGTTGATCCAGTCCGATAGAAGTATTTCTGAAATTGCTTATATGTTGGGATTTACACGAACTTACTTTACGCGTTTCTTTCAAAAGAAAGCAGGGGTAACACCATTATACTTCCGGCAAACCTGCCAGTTAGTATAAATACAGTGGCACCAGGTTGATTAGTGGTAAGCTGCGCAATGCCGGAGGGTAATATTATTTATCTTTACCCTGTTGATTACCAGCGATTCGTTATTATGGCGTCAGTTTTTAAACGGTGATAAAGCATCGTTTGAGCAAATTTACCGGCTGCATTATCGCAGCCTGTATGAATTTGGCATGCGCAAAACCAATGATGAAGAGCTGGTAAAAGAATGTATGCAGGCCCTGTTTGTAAAGTTGTGGCTCAACCGCCAGGGCATTAGCGAAACGGCCAATCCCAAATACTACTTAATCACCTCGCTTAAAAACACCATTGTCAGTGCCCAAACTGCCAACGGCCGGGTATCACATACAGGCGACCGCGAGGAAGATTACTTTCAGCTCAGTTTTACCGAAACGGATAAACTGGCCGGTGCTGATGAAAAAACGAAACAGCTGATAGATGCTATGAATCAGCTTACCGGGCGGCAAAAAGAGGTGATATACCTGCGTTTTTTTGAAGAAATGCCGTACGAACAAATTGCAGAATTAATGGATGTGTCGGTAAAAGGCGTGTACAAACTCAACAGCCGCGCGTTGGACGCCCTGAAGGATATTCTGGATATTTCTAAAAAAGACCTGCTGGTGCTACTCGCATTATGCAAAATCTACTTTCAATAAATACTGCTATTACCCTCTTTTACAGATGGCGGAAATAAAAATGTAAAATTTTTCAAAAAAAAACTTGTTCCCGTGGGGTAATTTTTTCCTTTTGTCTGTTTTATCACAAACAGGCATCCTTATTTGGAGAAATATAATAGTTATACCACCGACGATTTTTTAAACGACGACTACTTTATCACCTATTGCAAATATGGAGAAGAAGAAGCGGTGCGTGCGTGGGATAACTGGCTGCAAAGTCATCCGGATAATGAATCCGCTTTCCGGCAGGCGCATGCCTGGCTTACTGCCGTGTTGGGGGCTACACGTATTACAGCACCCGCCTACCTCGAAAATCATCTATGGGAGCATATCCAGGAAGACATTTCCCTGCAGGAAAAAAAACTGCAACGTAAAAGGTATGTCAGAATGTTTGCTACCGGTATAGCGGCCTGTTTGTGCCTGCTGGTAGCTTCTTTATGGTATGTCAACTCCCGCGTAACCGTATCAACAACACTGGGCGAACATCGTACAATAACACTGCCCGATAACAGTGAAGTAACCTTAAATGCCAACTCTTCGCTTACCTACTACCGCGCATGGTGGTGGCATAAAAAAAGAGAAGTGTGGCTTGCCGGTGAAGGATTGTTTAAGGTGCAGTACCAGGATAAAGACGCAGCCGGCGTGCCACCAGCAGAACGCTTTACTGCTTATGCAGGAAAGTTGAAAGTGGAAGTGCTGGGTACTACGTTTAATGTAAAGGAGCGTCGCAACCGGGTAATAATAGCCCTGCTGGAAGGCAAAGTAAAAGTTACCGAAGAAGCACATGTTGATAAACCGGTTATTCTGCAGAAAGGGGAAGTGTTTCGTATGGCAGAAGGAAAGGTAGAAACCAGCCAGGTAAACCAGCTTACCAATCAGCCGCAGGCATGGGTAGACAGGAAGATTGTGGCAACGGGTATGACGGTGCAGGATATTATTAATAATTATGAAGATACGTATGGGGTACAGATTATTTTAGATAATCCGTCCCTTGCTCAAAAGACTATAGACGGCACTATTTCAATAGGAACAGATGACAATCTGTTGTTCATGTTGGCCAACATTCTGAATGCTGATATAGATAGAAAAGGGAAGCAGATCTGGTTAAGATCGAAATAAAGCTTTCCGTAACTGCTGATTAAAAAATAAAAAAGTATGACGAAAACAACTGTTTATGTGCTTCGGTGCTTTTTGATGCTATTGTTTTTTGAAACAGTAGTGGCGCACCCGGTAATTGCTCAGAGCCAACAGGAGAAGAAGATTACCCTGAAGCAGGCGTTAGAAGCGGTGGAGAAGAAATTCGGAACCAAATTCGCGTACGAGCACAACCTGCTGGAGGGCAAGTATACTACTACCAAAGCCCTGGAAGCAGAAACCGTAGCCGAAGTGTTGAAAGACATTTTATACCCCAACAATCTTATTTTCTTATATGTAAGCAATAACGCTTATTCTATTGTATCACGCAGCGCCAGTTTCTTTAAAGGAAACGAGCAGGCGGGTGCCCCTGCACAACAAGCAGTAGCAAGTGCGGGACAAGCGCCTGGTAAGTATACTGTAAGAGGTAGCGTTACTGATGTTATAGGCAACCCATTACCTTTTGTAAACATTTGGGTGAAAGGTTCTAATAACGGCGCACAAACTTTAGATAAGGGTGATTTTATTCTAGCTAATGTAGATGCGAATGATACTTTGATTTTTACTTATGTAGGTTATATTACGCAACGTGTAGGCATTGATGGACGTTACACTGTGAATGTGCAAATGCAAAGCGATGGCAAAAACTCATTGAGTGAAGTGGTGGTGGTAAGTACCGGTTTACAGCAGTTGCCTAAAGAACGTGCTACTGGTTCATTTGCTACTGTAACTGCAAAAGACCTGGAAAAAGTGCCGGTGCCCAACGTTATTCAAAGGCTGGAAGGTTTGGTACCTGGTGTTAAAATCAGCGTGCTGGCTGGAGATAGAAGTTTTATATACGGTGGTGGTGGTACTAGTGGCAATGGTAAATCAATAAACAGTGCTACCCGCACGGTAGGGCAAAACGACTATAATGCTACTATTCGTGGAACAGGGTCTTTAAATGCTGAGAAGTATCCGTTAACAGTATTGGACGGTGCTATTACAGATCTTGATATTTCTGCTATTAATCCTGCTGATATTGAAAATATTACTTTCCTGAAAGATGCAGCAGCAGCCTCTATCTGGGGCGTGCGTGCAGCTAACGGTGTTATTGTAATTACTACCAAAAAGGGAAGAAGTAACCAGGTACCTGCTATTAATTTCTCTGCCGGATTCAATGTGTCGGGCAAGCCGAATCTGAATTATCTGCGCAGAATGAATTCTGCTGAAATGATTAATTACGAAACTGAACTGGTGAATCGTAATTTATTAACTACAGCGCTGCTTACTCCTTCTGCTTTCAATTATACCTCTTATCCACATAAAGGTGCCGAACTGGCTTTAATGTTAAAAGCCGGTACTATTACGCAGGATGCTTATAATAAATCAATAGATTCTTTAAAAGCGATTGATAATACTTCCCAGGTAGAGAAATATCTGATGCAAAGCGCCAGGAATCAGCAGTATAATTTATCCGTAAGCGGTGGTAATGCTTATTCTTCTTATTACTATTCTGCTTCATATAGCAAGGAAGGTACCAATGTAAAAAGAACGACAGGCGACAGGCTTACACTGACATTGAATAACAGCTGGAAGCTGTTTAAAATAGCTACATTAAGTACCAGCTTTAAAGGGTCGTTCTTTAATTATGTGAACGATGGTATTGCGCTGAGTTCTTTATATTCTACTTCTAATGCACATAATCTCTTTCCGTACGAGCAAATTGCAGACAATAATGGCAATGGGGTAAATTTAAACTGGTATAACCCTGCTTTTATTAATTCCCTTGCAGCAGGTCGTCCTGCCTGGACGTATAATTACCTGAATGAATTACGGTTAAATGATAATGTGCAGAAAGATCAGAATTATGTGGTAAATATCAATTTGAGTGTTCCCATCTATCGTGGATTGTCAGCTTCGGTAATGTATACAAACGAAAGATCTTATAGCAACTCCCGTCAATTTTATGATCCGCAGAGTTTTAATATCAGAAATCTTCTGAATCAGTATACAGCTCCTACTTCTACAACCAATTCCCTTGGTTATAGCACCAGCTCGGGACAATTGCTGGTGGGCAATACCACTACTAATAACTATGCTGTACGTGGACAATTATCATACGATAAAACAATTAACGGCATTCATCAGTTAAATGTGATTGCAGGTAGTGAAATAAGACAAACTCAAATAGGGGGAACTGCTTTTACGTTAATGGGATATAACATGGCAACAGGCGCAAGTGTAACTATCACAAATGGTAGTTCATTTCCTGGTGTAAGCGGAACAACCTACTGGTATAATACTGGTACGCCTAGTCAGCAGGATAAGGTTCGTCGTTTCCTGTCTTATTTCTCCAATGCCGCTTATACGCTGATGGGCAAATATTCTCTTTCAGGTAGTGTAAGGTATGATGATTATAATAATTTCGGATTAGACAGAAAATATCGCGCTACTCCATTATGGTCAACTGGTGCTAAATGGGATATTTATAAAGAGGGTTTTATGAAAACCTATAAATGGATCTCAAGTCTTAGTTTACGTGCCACTTATGGAGTGAATGGTAACGTTGCGCAAGATCAATATCCTTATACTTATATTGGAACGCCGTATACAGATGGAACAACCGGGTTACCACAGTCTTCTATTATAAATCCGCCCAATCCGCAGTTGAGATGGGAAAAGACATATGTAACTAACCTGGGTGTGGATTTCGGCTTTTTGCAAAATAAACTGGCTGGTTCTATTGAAGTATACCGCAGAAATGGAAAAGATCTGTTGTATAATTTACCTTCTGGTCCTACATACACAGGCACTATCACTACTCTTTCCCGTAACGTAGCTTCTATGGTGAATAAGGGGATTGAGATGAGTTTACGTGCCCAGGTATTCAGCAATAAAGACTGGACTGTTTCTGTTGGTGAAACCTTCGCATATAATACCAATAAAATAACGGATAAGCGTATTGATTCCACACTGGGCGGTTCTTATATTTATAATTATAGTCCTGCCAGTGTTCCCAATCTTTATGGGTATGCTACAGATAAGCTGATGGTGTACAGGAATGCAGGGTTGAGTGCTAATGGCATGACACGCGTATATAATTATAAAGGAGACACCGTTGCAGCTAGTCAGGTAACCTATCTGCGCGATATGAAGTATGCGGGACGTACCACTGCTCCTTATTTTGGAAGTGTAAATACTTCAATAAGATATAAACAGTTTACTTTATACGCTTTGGCTACTTACCAGTTTGGAAGTGTGTTTTTGAAGCCAACGATATCACAATATACTGTTTACTCTTCTGTACAGGTGTATGATATGAGTAAAGCGATAGCCAGTCGTTGGCAGAAAGCAGGTGACGAGAATATTACCAATGTACCTGGTATTGGAGTTGCTTCTTATTCTTCTCAAAACGTCAATAGATTCCAGTATTCGGATATTAACGTTCTTTCTGGTGATTATGTTCGTTTAAGAGAAGTGTCTTTGAGTTATCAATTCCCTTCTACTGGTTTTATAAGCAATGTAGTGAAAGGTATGAGCTTTACGGCAACTGTGCGCAACCTGGGATTAATATGGAGAGCAAATAAAGAAGGATATGATCCTGATTTTATAGGCTATCCTGGTCGTTCTTTCGGTTTGCCGGCTGCCAAGTCTTATAATTTTTCTTTAAATGTTAACTTTTAATCCTGCATTTTATGAGAATAACTAATTATTTAAAAATGGCAGGTTTACAATTGGTGTTATTAACCAGTTGTGCCAAGTATACCGATATTAAAACGCAGGGGCAAATGGTTTCCGGAAAACTGGATAACTATACCGTGCTGATGAATGGGTATGGTAATTTTGATGCCGGTCCTGCTGCTATTTGTGATCTGGCTTCTGATGATGTACAGTTAGTGGATGGAAGTACGCAGCAAAAAGAACTTGCTGGCAATACCAACACATATGGATATTATGTGCGCAGTTATACGTGGCAACCTGCTGTGTATGAGGCTGCTACCAACTATGCCGATTATACCTGGTTGAACCTTTATAATACCATATTTGTAGCCAATACTATTATTCAGGAAGTACCATCTGTAACAGATGGTACAGCAGCTCAAAAGGCTGCCCTGATAGCACAGGCACTGGTGCATAGGGCAGATGCTTACCTGTCGCTGGTGAATGTATATGCTAAGCCCTATATCCAAAGTACTGCTGGTAGTGATTTAGGTGTCCCTTTAGTGTTAAGTCCTACCACCGCACAGGTACTGAATCGTGCTTCTGTACAAACAGTATATAGCCAGATTATTACCGATCTGAAAGAGGCGATTCCCTATTTGCCGCAGACGCAAAGCATGACGTTTATTCCAGCCAAAGCTTCTGGCTTTGGAGTACTGGCAAGATGTTATTTCTACATGAATATGTATGATAGTGCGGCACGTTATGCAGATAGTGCGCTGGCTTATAAATCAACATTGAAAGATCTTAGCACACTTACAAGCCCGGCAGGCTCTAACCCTGTATTCTATAACAGTCCGGAATTGCTTTTATCCAAATCTGAAAAAGGATACAGTATTGCCACTTCCGGCTCAGGGGTGTTACGTTTAAGTGATACGCTGGTATCTGTTCTGGGACCTAATGACCAACGGTTGAATTTGTTTACCACTTCTGCCAGCGTTATTTCCACTACTTCTAATTATACAGATGCCGGTGGTTATTATTTATACATGGAAAGCCCGAATGTAAGTGCGGCACAATATGGTGGAGCACGTAATACGGGTGTTAGTGTTCCTGAAATGATGCTGATTAAAGCAGAGTATTATGCGCGTAATAACGATGCCACTAATGCTATGTTATGGGTGAATAAGCTGCGTGTGAAGCGTATAAAAGCAGGGAGCTATGCTGATTTAACAGCTGCTAATGCAGATGATGCGCTGGTGAAAGTGATACAGGAGCGTCAACGTGAATTTTTCTGCCGTATGCTGCGTTGGTGGGATATGCGCAGGCTGAAAAGTGATAGCCGTTTCCAGCGCACATTAACACGTTCATTCAATGGTACGCAGTATACATTGGCACCAAACAGCGACAGATATGTGTTTCGCATAGCGGAGTATTATCGCTCATTAAATCCTGAAATCGAGCAGAATCCATAAACCTATTTTCTTCAACCCTCAACTTCCCCCGTTTTATACATACTATCCTGCCGGCCTTCACGGCTGGCGGGATTTTTTTTATAAACAGCATCGAATGAAAAGAATAATCAGAGCAGTGATGTGTTTGTGGTTTGGAAGCAGCTTTGCCCAAACTGGTGGCAGTTTTGATGTGCAGCCGCAACGACCAACAGGTGGCAGTACTATTACAGTAACCTATCATCCGGATAGTGTGCTACGCAAATCGGCAGCAGTAAAAGGGATTATGTATATCTACGATACCTTGTATCGCTGGCATACATATGACCTGCCTATGAAAAAACAAAACGATACTGCCTGGAAGGGCGAGTATGCCTTACCAGGTGATGCGGGTTTTATTGCCTGGCGTTTTACAGATGGTGACTATTACGATAACAACAATGACATGGGTTATTTCTGCATGATCAACAGTGTGCATGGTGGTAATGCGGGTGGGGCAGAAGCGGGTTATGGCTTGCTGCGTTCTCCTTCTTATGGGTTTGGAGTGCCGGGTTATTTTAAAAATTACAGTATCAGCGACACCGCCACTTATATGTGGTTAAGCAACGAAATATTACGTCATTCTGCTGTTGCCCGTTTTCCGTTGGTAATGCCTTACCTGGTAGCGAATATGCGCTTTAAGGGGGCTGAGAAAGGAATTAATACAGCAGGACTGGCAGCTGCCTATCTGGCTAAAAATATTAATGGAGAGGAAAGCAGGTTGGTGAAGCTGCTGTTGATACACCAGATCTATTTAAAAGACAGTGTAGTCATTGACTCTATTAAACAGGCTTTACAACAACAGTTCCCTAACGGGGCGCTGGCTCGTTTAAAAGCGTACCAGGCTATTTATGCCGATCGTAATCCGGATAAGCAATTGGAACTGGCGGTAGCTTTTGTAAGGGCTTATCCTTTTAACGAAGCACAGGAAGAGGTGAACCAATTACTGGGTATAGATTATGATAAAGCATACCGGTCTCTTTTTGCCATCGCTATAGCCCGGCAAAAAACAGAGCTGGTAATGGAATTCCTGCCCGGTGCTCCATTGATTCGTTTAGCGGAGGTGTATTATAAATCGGTGGAAATACCCTATGCAGACTGGAAAAGTGTTTCTGCAGAAAATATTGCTCCAATGGCGGCAGCTATTATGGGCAGATTGCAATATTTGAAAACACATCAGCCGGCAGCGTTCTGGTATTATTCGCCCAGTGAATGGTTGGCTTATATAGACAAGATGTTTAAAAGCGACTATGTCACGCAAGCTGAGATTGAATTGGAAAACGGTCATGTGAAAGAAGCCCTGCAATTGGTGGAAACCGCACAAAGGGAATACCAGTATAGCCGTACTATATTAAACGAAACCCAGGTGCGCGTACTGGAAAAAACAGGTAACACCAAACAAATGCGGGAAGTGTTGGAAAAAAGCATTCGTTTAAACCAGACCTCCGGTTATATGATTAACCTGTTAAAAAAACAATACCTGGCTACACATGCCAAAGCAACATCTGCTATGGTGGATAGCTACCTGGAATCGTTGAAAGACGAACATACCATGGAGCTGATGCGGGAAGAGATTAAAAAGGATTTGCGGAAAGAAAAAGCAGCCGACTTTACCTTACAGGAAAGGAATGCAGGCATGGCAGGTTTGTCTTCCTGTAAAGGCAAAATAGTTGTGCTGGATTTTTGGGCTACCTGGTGTGCACCTTGTAAAGCAGGCATGGCAGGTATGAAAATGGTAGCGGATAAATATAGTAAAGACACGAACGTGGTGTTCTTCTTTGTTGATACACAGGAGCGTGATCCGGAGTACAAACAAAAAGTGAACACGTTTTTACAACAGATGCATTACGATAACTTCCGCATCCTGTTTGATAACGGCGAAGAAACGTATGCTAAGTATGCTAAGCAGATACATACCTCTGGTATTCCTTTTAAAATAGTGATTAACCAACAGGGGATACTCAATTTTGCCAATGTGGGTTATAAAGGAAGTCCTACCGGTTTGGCGGATGAAATAAGCACCATGATAGAAATGGCCAGGAAAGAAGGAGAAGTGCCGCCGGCAGCTGATACCACCCGCTGGCAGGGACAAACCGGCACCCGTCGTATCCTGTTAAAAACTACCGGTACCGAAACCGGCGCTAAAGCATGGATAGATGCCCCGGAACAATTTGTGAACGGGCAGGCGGTTACCAGCTTTACCGTTGCGGGAGATAGTATTATTGCCGAAGGGCCTTCCTACGTGGGTACCATACGCGGCAAACTATCGCCGGATAAAAAAACGATCACCTGTGCCTTATATATAAAAGATGCTGTAAAACCTGTTGTAATGCAACAGGTTTTACATTTACAGCCAGTGCATTTGCCACAGCAACCCACGGCGCCTTTTACCTACACCAGCGAAAATGTAAGCTATTATAATGCAGACAGCAGCATTCGTTTTGGAGCTACATTGACGATGCCCGATAGCGGGGCGCAATTTCCGGCGGTGGTGATATTGTCCGGTACCGGGCAGCAGGATAGAAATGGTACTATGGCCGGGCATCAAACCTTTGCAGTAATAGCAGATTATTTATCCAGGCATGGCATTGCTGTGCTGCGGGTAGATGACAGGGGTGTAAATGAAACTACGGGTAATTATACCTCTACCACTACAGCGCAGTTTGCAGAAGATGCCCTGGCAGGGATTGCTTTTTTAGGGGGCAATGCCAAAATCAACAGTCATAAAATAGGTTTAGTAGGCCATAGCGAAGGTGGTGCAGCTGCCTGCATAGCAGCTTCCCGTTCTGCTAAAGTAGCTTTTGTAATCAGCTTGTCGGGCATTGGTATATTAGGGTTGGATGCCTTATTGTTACAGAATAAAGCGATTGTAGAGAAAGCGCCTATTACGGCAGAAAATAAACTGCGTTTTAATAAAGCTAATCAAACCTTCCTGCCTGTTGCTTATAAGTATGCTAACGACAGCAGTTTGGAAAAACAATTGCGTGCAGCTTATGCCCAATGGAAAATAGAAGACAGTGTGTATGTATCCGGCATAGCGGATAAGAAATTAACCGATCATTTCTTTTATCCTTTTGAAAGCTATGTAATGCAGGCTACCGGCCCCTGGTACAGAGGGTTTATTTCTTATAACCCGGCCAAGGTGTTTGGTGCTATTAAAGTGCCGGTGCTGGCAATGAATGGCGATAAAGACATTATTTCCCTGGCCAATGAAAATATACAGGGTTTTCAAAAATATATAAAGCGCAGGTGGTTACAAACCTGGATAGTACCGGGTGTTAATCATCTGTACCAGCATTGCATTACCTGCACCACGCAGGAGTATGCCGAGCTGAGCGAAACGTTTGCACCGGAAGTACTGGAAAAAATGGGCCGGTTTATACTGGCGGTAAAATAAATAGCTGAGGAGCTGTTTGTTTAAGGATTGTCATTTCTAAAGGCTTCAGGAGTATCCCCCATACTGCCTGAGGCCTTTGATAAAATGGGCCTGGTCAAAATATGGGTTCTCCTGGCATATCTCTGCCAGCGAAGTATACCGACTCCATGTATTCAGTGCGGCGTTGATGCGCACTATTGAAGCGAACTTTTCAGGGGCAGTGCCCACCTGTTTGCTAAACTACTTCTCCAGCGGACTGTCGCTTCCAAAGGGGGGAAATAGCTCATTTTCACCTGTTTTTGTCAATTTCCCCACCCTTTTTCCCGATTTACCCCCTCTTCGTAACGCGCTGAGCAGCCTTACTTTGTTACAGATAACGATTCATTAAATCCTTGTTATTATGAAAAAACTGCTTACCTGTGGCCGGCCTTTGCTGCCGGTTGCTCATTATGTAACCTGGGTATGTTCACTGCTGCTGCTAACGGCGTTCACCTTGCCGCTGTGGGCGCAGCAACAAAAAATTACCGGAACGGTAATAGCCGATAAATTACCTGTGGCCGATGCTTCTGTAACCGTAAAAGGTGCTGCCACCGGTGTAAAAACGGGTACAGATGGCAAGTTTACTATTACAGCCGATGTGAATGCCACCCTGGTATTTTCACACGTAAATTTTGGAATCAAAGAACTGCCTTTGAATGGGCAAACAAATGTTTCGGTAGAGCTTACTGCCCTGGCGGGTAGCGTAGGTGAGGTGATTGTTGTGGGATATAGCTCGCAAAAGAAAGCTACTGTTACCGGTTCCATTTCGGTGGTAAAAGGATCAGACCTGGTAAAGAGTCCCGCTGCCAACGTGTCCAATTCTTTTGCCGGACGTTTTTCGGGTATGACCATCAGTAACCGTACCGGCGAGCCGGGATATGATGGTTCCAGTATTTTAATACGTGGTCTGGCCACTACTGGTAATAATGACGTGTTAGTAGTAGTGGATGGAGTGCCGGGCCAAATAGGGGGCCTGGAAAGGTTAAATCCCAATGATATTGAAAGTGTGTCGGTGTTAAAAGATGCATCGGCCGCTATTTATGGTAGCCGTGCGGCTAACGGGGTAATACTGGTTACTACCAAACGGGGTAAATCCGGCAAGCCTGCTATCGCTTTTAGTTTTAACCAGGGCTTTTCATCGCCCACCCGTTTGCCTAAAATGGCTGATGCAGCCACCTATGCGGCTATCCGCAACGAGATAGCGTACTACGATAATAAGGCGGGTGGAATGAACCAGATATATACACCCGATGAAATTGCCAAGTTTGCCAACGGGTCTGATCCTTTAAACTACCCCAATACCGATTGGGCCAAGGTTACGCTCAAAGGAGCGGCCTTACAAAACCAGGCGAATATTTCTGTATCAGGCGGATCGGAGGATGTGAGGTATTTTTTATCAGCCGGAACCTTGTATCAGGATGGTTTGTATAAAAACGGTGTTACACAATACAAGCAATACAGTTTTCGCTCAAATATAGACGCCAGCATTACTTCCGATTTTAAAGTAGGCCTGTATTTATCGGGCCGGCAGGAAGATCGTAAATATCCGCTTACCGGTGCTGGCGATATATTCCGCAGCATCTATCGTGCGTATGCTACTATTCCGGCTTATTACCCTAACGGTTTGCCTTCGCGTGGTATTGAGGGCAATAACCCGGTGATGATGGTTACGGATATAGGGGGCACCAGCAGCAATCCGCAGTCAGTATTCAATGGTATTTTAAAAGGTAGTTACAATATCAGCGCGGTAAAAGGTTTGTCAGTAGATGGCTTTATGGCCATGGATAAATCATGGAATTTTACCAAGGCGTTTGCCAAACCTTACCTGTTGTATAACTACGATAAAACAACCAACACATATCCCTCTACTATAGTAGGTGGCTCTAATAACCTGGCTAACTTAAACGAAACCCAGGTAAACCAAAGCCAGCTTACCTATAATATAAAGCTGAATTATGTAAGAAGTTTTGGTAGCCATGCCATCAGCGCTTTTGCAGGTTACGAACAGAGTGAATTGAACAGGGAAACCTTTGGCGCTACCCGCCAGAATTTTCCCAGCACCGAAACACCTGAGCTGTCGCAGGGCGGTACCGCTGCTACCGATTTAAACAACAGTGGTAGCAGTTATCATTTTACCCGTAGAAGCTACATTGGTAAAGTAGGGTATAACTATAGCGAAAAATACCTGGCCGATGTGCAGATGCGTATTGATGGTTCTTCCACTTTTCCCAGTGGCAGCCAATATGGTTATTTCCCTTCTGTATCAGCCGGCTGGCGCGTTTCTAAAGAATCCTTTTTTCATGTGCCTTTTGTCAACGATTTAAAGCTGCGTGGTTCGTTTGGTGTGTTGGGTAACGATAACGTGGGTTTGTTTCAATACCTGGATAACTACACGTTTAACAGTCAGGTGGTGCAGGGGGGCGCTATTGTACCCAGTATTAATCTTACTAAACTGGCCAACACCAAAATCCATTGGGAAGAAGCGAAGAAACTGGACATAGGTGTAGAAGCAGTGTTGTTTAACAGCATTAACCTAGAGCTGGTGTATTTTAAACAAATGCGCTCCAATATCCTGGCTACCCGCAATGCTTCCATTCCTGGTGTAACCGGTATTGTAAACCCTTATATACCTGATAACACCGTATTCCCATTGGTGCCCGATGAAAACATAGGTAAAATAAATAGTAGTGGTATTGAAGCAACATTGGGATACAATAAAAAGAAAGGCGATTGGTCGTATGGTATTACCGGAAACTTCACCTATGCCAAAAGCAAAATTATTTTTATAGATGAAGCGGCAGGTGTGCTGGACTATCAAAAGAAAACCGGACGCCCGCTCAATACCTACCTGCTATATAATGCTATAGGCATTTTTCAGTCAGCAGATGATATCGCCAAGTATCCACATTTAAGTGTGGCGCAGCCGGGCGATTTAATTTATCAGGATATAAATAACGACGGTGTGATTAATGCGGATGACCAGGTAAGAACCAAATATGGGAATGTTCCTGAAATTACCTATGGCCTGGTAATGAATGGTGGCTATAAAAACATAGATATCAGTATAGTGCTTTCCGGCCAGGCACGTGTAAGCCAATACGTGTTGCCCGAAGCGGGTACGGTCGGTAATTTTTATAACAGCTGGGCTGCTAACCGGTGGAGCCCAACCAATCCTGGTGGATATTATCCCCGGGTAGATACGCGTGCTTCTTCTTCTGTAAACGGCGGTTTATACGAGAATAACTTTTGGTTAAACAACGCTTCTTTCCTGCGTTTAAAAAACATAGAGCTGGGCTATAATTTCACCGGCCGCCTGTTGCAGAAAACACGTTTGCAGGCTGCAAGAGTGTATGTAAATGCTTTTAACGTATTTACCATTACCAAAGTGAAAGACTATGATCCGGAGGGAAACAATGCCAGTGGTCAGTTTTATCCGCAACAGCGTATTATTAACCTGGGTGTAAACGTTCGTTTCTGATTTTTAAAAGTGAGAACATATGAAAAATAAAATATTCAATATTCTGCTTTGTACAGGAGTTTTATTCGCTGTATCGTGCAAGAAAAATTTTCTGGATATAAAACCTACCGACCGGTTATCGGAAGATGTATTGCTGGGCGATTCCTCTCTGTTTGAAGATTTTGTGCTGAACCGTTATTTAGGGGTGACCCTGCAAAACAAGGAAGGCGACGGATCAGCCCCCGGTTTCGGAAGGGGCTTTGAATATGCTTTGTGGAGTTCGCTTACCGATGAAAGCATGTACACCAATGATGATAATACCTGGCTAATACAACGGGGTTTAATGGCTCCTGAAAACACGGGTATTGCCGGCACCATATGGAGTCGTAGCTATCGTAGCATACGCGAGTGTAATTATGCTTTAAATAACCTGGATAAAGTAGTGATGTCCGATGCACATAAAAGCCGTTTGCGTAGCGAGCTGCAGTTTATTCGTGCATTCCGCTATCACGATCTCATTCGCAACTATGGCGGTGTTATACTGATGGGTAATAAAGTATATAATCTTACCGATAATCTGCAAGATCCGGCTTTGTTTGCCAAAAGCACGTTACAGCAGAGTATGGATTATGCGTTGGAGCAGCTGGATTCTGCAGCGTTGTATTTGCCGGTAGATAACAATGATGGCTGGAAAACCGGTCGCGCTACCAAGGGCGCTGCATTGGCTGTAAAATCAAGGCTGGCTTTATATGCGGCTAGTCCGTTGTATAACGTAGGTACCTGGCAGGCGGCTATTGACGCAGCGCAAGCGGTAATAGCACTGAACAAATACAGCATTTATAGTGGCGGTTACAGTAACCTGTTTTTAGATGTTACTGCCGAAAATAAGGAAAGTATTTTTGCACGCCTGTATACCAAAAACGCCAACCACACCTGCCTCGAAATAGCCAATGGTCCTAACGGTTATGGTGGATGGGGCGGCAATACGCCTTTACAAAACCTGGTAGATGATTATGAAATGAGCAATGGTAAGCCTATTACAGATGGCACTTCGGGCTATGATATCAATAATCCGTATACAGGTCGTGACAAACGTTTTTATGCCTCCATCCTGTATAACGGGGCCAGCTATCGCGGCAGTACTATAGAAACATTTACGCCAGGTGGTAAAGACAGTCAGGAAGGCTCAGATAACTGGAATACTTCTAAAACAGGGTATTACCTGCGCAAGTTTACCAATGAAACTTATCCTTTGGTCAATCCCTGGGGTAATGCCGGTTTTCAACCCTGGTATTATTTCCGCTATGCCGAAATATTGCTAAATTATGCAGAAGCTGCGAATGAGGCATTTGGCGCAGACGTGGTGCCAACAGGTGGAACGCTTACTGCACGTGCGGCATTAAACCTGGTAAGAACCCGTGCAGGGGTAGATATGCCGGCGTTGGAAGCAGGCTTAAGTAAAGATGCCATGCGTACTGCTGTTCGTTACGAGCGTAGGGTGGAACTGGCTTTTGAAGAGCATCGCTTTTATGATGTAAGAAGATGGAAGATTGCCGAAACCACCGAGAATGTACCTGCGTATGGTATTACGGTTGTTAAAACCGGTACTACTTATACCTACACTCGTAAAACAGCTTTGGATGGCCGTAAGTTTGAAACAAAGCATTACTGGTTGCCTATTCCGCGTGCCGAAATACAGGCTTCCAATAATAAGATCTTGCAGAGTACAGGATATTAATAGCAATACAGGATATGAGCAATATGCAAAAAAAGATGGGCTGGTTGGGTATAGCGGCAGTGTTTACGGGTAATGCCGTACAAAGCTATGCCCAGCAACAGCAGCCGGTTACCGTACATTTTAATGCAGGCACCACCTACCAAACGGTGCGCAACTTTGCGGCTTCCGATGCCTGGTGTGGTCAGTTTGTAGGCAATTGGCCCGCTGCTAAAAAGAACCAGGTGGCCGACTGGCTGTTTAGTAGGGATACCTTGCCCAATGGCGCGCCTAAAGGAATAGGACTTTCTTTATGGCGTGTAAACCTGGGGGCCGGCAGTACGCAGCAGGGCGATAGCTCTGGCATCAGGGACGAATGGCGTAGGGCGGCCAGCTTCCGGGCAAAAGGGAGTAAAGAAGTGCAGGCCCAGTTATGGTGGATGCAGGCGGCTAAAGCCAGAGGTGTTACACAGTTTCTTGGGTTTTACAATAGCCCGCCGGTGCACATTACGCGCAATGGAAAAGCCTTTGCCACAGGTGGTAAAACCAACCTGGACAGCACGGCGTATAATGCCTTTGCATTGGAAGCGGTAAAAGATATTCAGGAAGTGAAAAAACAAACCGGTATCCGCCTGAACTATCTCAGTCCTGTAAATGAGCCGCAATGGGATTGGAGCGATGGCGGACAGGAAGGATGCCCCTATTTCAATAACGATATATATGGAGTGGTAAAAGCCATGCACCAGGCTTTTGTAAGCAATCGCATTGCTACTAAGTTGTTGGTAACCGAAGCAGGGCAGTATAACTATCTGCTGCCACAATCGAACAAGCCAGGAAAAGACAACCAGGTACAAGCCTTTTTTCAACCCGGCGAAAGTTGTTATATCGGCAACCTGTCATCCGTAAGCAACACTATTGCGGCACACAGTTATTTTACTACTTCGCCGGCAACAGATGCTATTGCTATGCGCAAGCGTATAGGTAACCAGGTGGCAGGGGTGAAGGGGCTGGAGTTCTGGCAATCGGAATATTGTATACTGGGCGATAATGCCGGTGAAATCAATGGCAGTAAAAAAGATACGGGTATTACGGCTGCTTTATACCTGGCAGGTGTAGTACATAACGATCTGGTGTATGCCAACGCTGCTGCCTGGCAGTGGTGGCTGGCTATATCAGCGTATAATTATAAAGACGGATTGATCTATGTAGACAAAAACAAAGCCGATGGTAATTATAGCGATAGCAAAATGCTGTGGGCGTTGGGTAACTACAGTCGCTTTGTAAGGCCAGGCATGCAGCGGATAGCAGTGGATGCCCCAGGTACATTACGGGTTTCCGGCTTTGTGGATGGGGTAGCCCGTGAGTTGGTGTTTGTAGTGGTGAACGCCGAAAGCCAATCGCAGTTACTGAATTTTGTAAATGATGTTGCAGGTGTGAATGATGCAACGGCGCAGGCCATAGTATACACCACCAGCCATGCAGGCGGGTTACAAAAAAGTTATTCCTCCATCAACAACACTGTTATACCAGCGCAAAGCATTGTAACAGTTGTGGTGCATTACAATAAGAAATAATAATAACACATGAAAAAATGGATAGCGGCACTACTGGCTGTACAGTTGTGTGCAGGCGTGCAGGCGCAAAAGCCCCTGCATACCTTTGCACTGGGCGAAAGTGCGTTTTTACTCGATGGCAAGCCTTTTCAAATGATCTCTGCCGAAATACATTATCCGCGTGTGCCGCGTGAGGCATGGCGGCAGCGTATGCGAATGGCAAAAGCAATGGGCATCAACACCATAGGCACATACGTGTTCTGGAATGTGCATGAACCACAAAAAGGCACTTACGATTTTGCAGGTAATAATGATATTGCTGCCTTTGTGAAAATTGCTGCCGAAGAAGGTTTGTGGATAGTGCTAAGGCCGAGTCCGTATGTATGTGCTGAGTGGGAGTTTGGTGGTTATCCTTACTGGCTGCAAAAAGAAAAAGGGTTGGTCGTGCGCAGTCGTGAAGCAGGTTATATTAAAGCATACGAAAATTATATTCGACAGGTAGGCAAGCAGCTGGCGCCCTTGCAGGTAAATAAAGGCGGTAATATTATCATGGTGCAGGTAGAGAATGAGTATGGTAGCTATGCCAGTGATAAAGACTACCTGGAGCAAAACCGCCAGCTATTTATACGGGCCGGTTTTGATGGTATCCTGTACACCTGCGATCCTGCCAGGGATGTGGCCAAAGGATATTTACCTGGCTTGCTGCCTGCTGTAAATGGTATAGATGATCCCGCTAAAATACAGGCCATGGTAAAACAATACCACAATGGTAAAGGTCCATTTTATGTAGCAGAATGGTATCCCGCCTGGTTCGACTGGTGGGGCGAAAAGCATCATACCGTACCGGCTGAGCATTACACCGGCAGACTGGATACACTGCTGGCGGCAGGTATTTCTATTAACATGTACATGTTTCATGGTGGCACCACCCGTGGTTTTATGAATGGTGCTAACTACTATGATAGCTCAGGTTTTCAGCCGCAGGTAAGCAGCTACGACTATGATGCGCCGCTGGATGAAGCAGGTAATGCTACCGATAAGTTTATGCAGTTCAGACAGGTGATACAAAAACATTTACCTGCCGGGGCAGTGCTTCCACTGGTGCCGGTTGCCAAACCTGTTATAGCTATCCATAACATACAATTTCAGCAACAGGCCGATGTTTTTTCCGTGCTACCTAAACCTGTAACCGCTGCGCAGCCTCTGACCTTTGAGCAGCTGAACCAGGATTATGGTTATGTACTATACCGCACCCGCCTGCCCAAAGGCGAAGCTGGTGTGCTGAAAATAAAAGAGCTGCGCGATTACGGGATTGTATTTGTAAATGGCAAAAGACAGGGTGTGGTAGATCGTATGCTCCATACAGATAGCCTTGCTATTGAAGCCGGCAGCAGCGAGCAGGTAATAGATATACTGGTTGAAAACCTGGGCCGCATCAACTTTGGCAAGTACCTGCTGCAAAACACTAAAGGCATTACGCAACAGGTAACACTGAATGGTAAAGTGTTAACTGGTTGGCAAATGTATTCCTTGCCTATGAATAGCGTAAAAGGTATTGTATACAACAACAAACCGGGTAAGAATGCACCTGTGCTGAAGAAAGGCAGTTTTACGTTAACGAAAACCGGCGATACTTATCTTAATCTTAGTAACTGGGGCAAAGGATGTATATGGGTAAACGGCCACAACCTGGGCCGCTACTGGAATAAAGGCCCGCAGCAAACAGTGTACCTGCCGGTAGAATGGTTGAAGAAAGGTGCCAATGAAGTAGTCATATTTGAAATGATCACACCTGAACAAAATTCGCTGGAAGGATTAGAGAAACCTATCCTCGACCAGTTAAAATAGGTACAGTATAGCAATCGCAATATAGCGCGAATGAGAAGCCTCCTTTCCAGGAGGCTTTTGTATTTATAAATTTTTACCGTGGCTGCATGACTTCAAATGAGAAAAATTCTTCCCGTTTGGTAGCTACTTTGATAGAATTGTAGGTGCCTGGGTTCCAACGAGGGCTATCTTGTAATACCCTGATTATAGCGGCATCTATACCGTAACCATATTTTCGATCCAATAGAATATTTGTGATTCTTCCTGTTGAATCAACAGTAAAATGAGTAGTTATATTATAGGTGGCTGCGGGGGCATTAGGAAAAGTAATGGTTGCCTTTGCAATAGCGTTCATGAGATATTTCTTCCATTCATCTTTGCCGCCAATGAAAGAAGCGGGTAAAGTGTCTTCATCTGGTGGAAACATTTCAAAATTGATAGTGGCGACATGGCGATAAGGAATAGCGCGGCCGTTTTGGTACGCAGGAATCCAGTAGGGGCTTTTTTGCATAATATACAGGAGACTGATTTTATGCTGCATCAGGTTGCCTTCTTCAGTAATGTGAGAAATATTGCCTGTAACATCTACGTCAAAGCGAAAGGTAGACCGGTAGGTACCGGGAGGTAAATTTTGTACAGTGGTATCGTTATCAAGGAACTTGTTGACAAATTTCATCCAGGCAATAGGCCCGCCCGGGAATTTAGGCGTTGTTACAGCAGGTGTTTGCTGGGCGTAACTTGTGATAGAAAACAACAACGAAACCAATAGTATATAGCAAAAGGATATTCGATTTTTCATGTAGCTAAAGATATCATTTTCATAGTAGTAAGCCATATTTTCCTGTCCCATAATAAGACTATATGTTCCCCTGTTAGCAGAAAAAAATGTTTGTTAGTTAAAAAATATTTCTAATTTGGTAGTGCTATATAAAGTTTGATTGCCATATCTGCTCCAATGCAAGTCCTAAATGAGAAACTAATAAAAGCTACCATTAACGTTGCTGAAAACGACGACCAGTGCGCGTTTCAGGAATTGTTTACCCATTTCTTTCCGGGGTTGCTGTCGTTTGCGCAAGCGTATATGAAAAATAAAATGTTTGCCGAGGAGGTGGTGGAAGACGTGTTTATTAAGTTATGGGAAAACCGGAAAGTGTTACCGGCTATTAAAAACCTCAACTACTATTTGTATGTAGCCACCAAGCATGCTGCCATTAACTACCTGGAAAAACAACGCCGCAAATACCACAGTTTTAGTTTGGATGAAATGGATGCAGCGGAACTGCACTTTCGCCGTACGCCCGAAGATATGATGATATCGGAGCAGGCATTACTGGAAATTGAAAGCATTATCAATACATTGCCACCCAAGTGCCGGCTTATTTTTCGCCTGGTAAAAGAAGATGGTTTACGCTATAAAGAGGTAGCGGAGCTACTGAACATTACTGCCAAAACTGTTGAAAATCAAATGGCTATAGCGGTACAAAAGCTAACTGCCCAGGCCTCCCAGCTACTGTCGCTGGGGCAGGCGCAATAATATTTTTTCCTTTCTGTAAAAAAAATGTGAAAATGGTTTGGGGGATTTTTTCAGAAAAACTGCCTTATCGGTAGCAGGTTGTTATTGTATGACACAAAACAGGTTATCCGATCTTATTGCCAAAAAGAAATCCGCAGAACTATCTCCTTCCGAGTTGATAGAGCTGAATGTTTTGCTGAAAGAGGAGGAAGCAGCAAGACGCGCTTTGGCTAAAGCGGATGCTATCTGGAACCAGCCTGTGGAAAATGCAGCGGCTTCGCCGGTGTATGTTCAGGATAGGTGGAATGCTTTACAAGCTAAAATAGCGGCTGGGGCCGCTGTAGATGCATTGCCTGTTGCCCGCAAAAGTATATTGAAAATCTTGTTGCCTTATGCAGCAGCTGCCTGTTTGGCTACCATAGTAGCGGCAGGTATTGTAATGTGGAAGCTGTCCCGCCCGCATGGAATGGCGAAGCAAAATATTATCTCTACTAAAAATGGATCACGTTCTAAAGTGCAGCTGCCTGATGGTACGGTGGTATGGCTGAACGGAGGAAGTCAGCTGGCTTACAGCGATTCTTTTGGTCAGGAGCTGCGTGAAGTGAAGCTGATAGGAGAAGCGTTTTTTGATGTGTCAAAAGATGCGGAACATCCGTTTATCATACATGCTAACGAAATAAACATAAAGGTGTTGGGTACTGCCTTTAATGTGCGCGCTTACCCCGATGATAAACGAACAGAAGCGTCGTTAATTCATGGATTGATTGAAGTGTCGTTTAACAACAGACCATCCGATAGAATGCTGCTGAAACCGAATGAGAAAATATCGGTAATGAATGGCGAGATACAGAAGTTTGATATGAGTGATAAGGCTATTGTAGAAACCACGCATAAGCCCACCCGTAATGCAGAAGAGCCGTTGATCTCTTTTTCAAAAATCGGCAATGTATCGCCATCTGATAGCACCATACCAGAAACTGCCTGGATTAAAAATAAACTGATATTCCGGAATAAAAGCTTTGAAGAGTTAGCCAAGGATATGGAACGTTGGTATAATGTAAGCTTTGAGTGTAGTGATAGTGCCTTACTGCAAAAACACTTTACCGGTTCGTTTTACCACGAGTCAATTAGTGAAGCACTGGAAATTTTGCGCCTGTCTTATCCATTCCATTATAAAATAGATAAGAATAAAAACATCGTGGTTATTCAATAATGCTTTTCAAACACGCCATATGATCATTCTATAAACAAAAACGATTGCTATGAATATCTCGCCGTAAATACACAATCCATATTTAAAAAAGAAACGGGAAATGCTACCAACATCTCCCGTTACAAAAACAGTTTACTAAAGGCCACACTCTTTTGGAAAGGAGCGTTGTGACCTCTATTGCTCAAACCGTAATCAAAACTAAATTATGAAAAAAAATCAACGGGAGTATGCTTTTTTCCGGAAAAGTATGCTGTGGAAAATAACTGTGCTTATGAAGTTGACTTTGCTACTAACTTTTGCTTTTTGTTTAAATGCTTCGGCAAACCTTCTTTCACAAACCACTGTAAGCCTGAAGGTTAAAAAAATGCCGCTGAACAAGGTATTACTGGAAATTGAACAAAAAACCAGTTATCGTTTTTTATTTAACAATGAAAGCATTCCGGCCGATAAGTTTATCGATCTGGATATAAAAGATGAACAGCTGAATAAAGTGCTGGATAAAATACTGGCTAATACATCGCTTACCTATAAAATACTGGAAGAGCATGTGGTAGTTATAATGTCCGGCGAATCAAAAAAAGATAAGATCAAGGCCCGTGTTCTCGACAGCAAGGGCCTGCCTGTGCAAGGCGTGTCAGTAGTAGAAAAGGGAACAACGAATGGTGCGGTTACTGATGCTGATGGATGGGTTACGTTGAATGTAAATGATGCCACTACTGCTGTATTGGAAGTGAAGGCATTAAACTACCAGATGACCGAGATTGCTGTATCGGGCAAACAGGAACTGTCTGTTTCTTTAAAAGATGCAGTAGCCGGCCTGGATGAAATAGTGGTAATTGGTTATGGTGCACAAAAAAGAAGCAGTGTAACCGCTGCGGTATCTTCTGTAAAATCAGATGTGATAGCTACTACTTCTGCCGGCCGTATCGATCAGGCTTTACAGGGCCGCACACCGGGTGTGTCTGTATTACCTGCATCAGGTTCTCCGGGTAGCGCTATGCGCATCACTATTCGCGGTGTAGGTACCAACGGTTCCAGCAATCCGCTGTATATCATTGATGGAGTAAGAGCGGGTGGTATCGAATACCTCGACCCTTCTGAAATAGCTTCTGTAGATGTGCTGAAAGATGCGTCTGCCGCTATCTATGGTATGGATGGCGCTAATGGCGTTATTATCATCACTACTAAAACCGGTAAGAAAAATTCATCAGAAATTACCTACAACATGCAGTATGCACGCCAATCGGTAGGTAAGAAAATGGAAATGATGAATGCCAAGCAATACCAGGAGTATCTTACTGCATCTAACACCACGAATGCACCTACGGCTGCCGCTGCTGCTGCTGTGGGTAATGGCACCACCTGGATGGACCAGGTGTTTGAAACCGCCCCCTTAATGCGCCATACACTGGCATTTAGTGGCGGTAGTGACAAAACTACTTACCTGATAGATGGAACTTACTATACGCAAAATGGTATTATAGGCGGTGATAAAGCTAAGTTTGACCGTTACACGGTAAGGGTGAACACAGAAAGCAAAGTGAAGCCCTGGCTTACCGTTGGCGAAAGATTCTCTTACGCTAATTTTAAAAGAAATGGTATTGCCGAAGATGATGAGTTTGGTTCTGTGTTAAGCAGTGCCATTGTAATGGATCCGTTAACACCGGTAGTGTTTCCGGGAGCTTTAAGCACACGTGCAGCAGATGCGTTGGCAGCAGGTTATACGCTGGTGCAAAATCCGCAGGGAAAATACTATGGTATTTCTGATTATATTTTTGGAGAGTATGGCAACCCGCTGGCAATGATACAAAATACACATAGCGGTACCGTACAGAATAAAGTAGTAGGTAACGTGTATGCGAACCTGGAACCAGTGAAAGACCTGGTGCTTACCTCCCGCTTTGGTATTGATGCTGCTTTTCAAAAGCAACATAGCTGGACGCCTACTTTCTGGTTCTCGCCCGAGAAGCTGAACACGCTGGCGGGTGGTGCCGACAAGCAGGACAACTGGTTTACCTGGCAGTGGGAAAACTTTGCTACCTATACCCGTAAGTTCGGCAGTCATAACTTCAGCTTTCTGGGTGGTACTTCTATACGCAAAAGCAGCTGGAATTATGTGGGTGGTTCTTATTCCGGTTTATTTCGCGAAACAGATGGTTTCTCTTATGGAGATAATGCTCCTGATTTGCAGGACAGAATTGGTAGCAGTGCCACTATTACCACACAGGCTTCTTTCTATGGAAGGGTGAGTTACGATTATAAAAATAAATACCTGTTGCAGGCGCTGGTAAGAAGAGATGCATCCAGCGATTTTGCTGCCGGACATAAGTGGGCTACTTTCCCCTTCTTCTCAGCAGGTTGGGTATTGAGCAATGAAAACTTTTTCGGAAGTGTGGATCATATTGTCAACTATGCCAAAGTGCGTGGTAGCTGGGGTAAAAACGGTAGCAGCTTAAACGTGGGCCCGGGTAAATGGCAAAACTCTATATCGCCTACCACACCGGGCTATCCTACCGATTTAGGTACTTACCTGATTGGGGCGGCTCCTACAAACCTGGCTAACCCCGATTTAACCTGGGAAATCAGTCAGCAAACAGATATTGGTGTTGACCTTGCTTTCCTGAATAACAAACTGAGTGTATCTGTTGACTATTACAACAAACAAACAAAGAACCTGATTACGCCGGGAGCAGGCGTTACGCCGTTGTTTGCCGGTAACACCTTAAGCCTGGTAAACAGTGGAAATGTGTTGAACCGTGGCTGGGAGTTTGATGTATCGTTCAGAGGAGGCCGTAAGGATGGTTTCCATTATGAAGTAGGTGGCAACCTCAGTACTATACACAATGAAGTATTGTCTATTAACCGCCTGGTTAACCAGATTAACGGTGCGGGTGTAGGTACTGGCTGGACGGCTTCTATCTTTAAACCTGGTTATCCTGTATGGTATTTTAATGGTTATAAAACCGATGGTATTTTCCAGAACCAGCAGCAAATTGACGCTTACCTGGCTAAAACAGGCCTTACCGGTTATGCGCCTAAACCAGGCGATCCTATTGTGTTAGATGTAAATGGTGATAAGCAACTGAGTAATGCAGATCAAAGCTATATGGGTAGCCCGCTACCTAAGTTTGTGTATGGCTTCCGTATTAATATGGCTTATAAAGGATTTGATGTGATTGCCTTTTTACAAGGCCAGCATGGCAATGATATCTTAATGGGCTTTAACCGTACAGACCGTTCTACAGCCAATAAGCCTGCGTTCTTTTATAACGACCGCTGGACGGGTGAAGGCAGCACCAATAAATGGTTTGCTCCTAACACCAACAGTGTTTATGTGTATAACAGCGATCTGATGGTGTTTAAAGGTTCTTATGCCCGTATACGTCAGCTGCAATTAGGTTATACGCTGCCTAAATCGCTGGCTGATAAAGCGGCTTTACATAATGTAAGAATATATGTTTCGCTGGATGACTTCTTTACGTTTACGAAGTATCCAGGGCTTGATCCGGAAGCAGGTAGTAATGATAACAACAGTCTGGGCATTGATCGTGGTGTATATCCTATACCCAGAAAGGCCATGGTGGGTTTAACGTTAAGCTTCTAATCAAACTATTAAACATTACACAAATGAAAAACTTATTCATACAAAAAGCAATGGTGGTAGCAAGTATAGCCGCTATCACGTTTTCTTCCGGGTGCAACAAATTTCTGGAGCAACCTGTAAATGGCATACTGCCGGAAGATGAATTTTATAAAACAGATAAAGATGCCATGCAGGCAGCCACGGCTGTATATGATATGATGCAAACGGACTACAATACGGTATGGGGTAGCATGTTTATAGGAAGGCTGATGCTGAGCGATGAAAGCAATGCAGGCGGTAATGGTCCTGGTGATCAGCCCGGTTTCCAGGATATGGATCTGTTTAAACACGACAGCCAGAATGAGAAGGTATACTGGGGCTGGCGCTTGTGTTATTACACTATTTACCGTGCCAATAAAGTGGTAGCAAAAGTTACTCCGGATAACGATTTGCGTAAAAGACTGATAGCAGAAGCGAAAGCATTACGTGCTTATAATTATTTCGAGCTGGTAACGCTGTGGGGTGATGTGCCACTGGTGCTGGCAGATATAGCGCCGGAAGACTATACAAAAACAAAGCGTTCGCCCAAGGCGGATATTTATGCGCAGATTGTAAAAGATTTGCAGGAAGCAATACCAGTACTGCCTGTAAAAAGCGGTTATGCTGCCGGCGATAAATTCCGCATGTCCAAGGGTGCTGCCCAGGCATTGTTGGGTAAGGCATACCTGTACCAGGAGAAATGGACAGATGCAGCTACTCAGTTTGACCTGGTGATCAATTCCGGTGAATACAACCTGGCTCCATCTGTGGCTGCTGTATTTGCGAGGTCGGGCGAGTTTGGTATAGAGTCTTTATTCGAGATATCTTATAGTGAAACTCAGTCTTACGATTGGGGTAATTTTCCCTGGGACAAAGCGCCGGAAGCGAATATCTATATTCAGCTGATGGGGCCACGTTCCGATAATTATACCAAAGCACCTGGAGATTCGTTGCTGGCTGGCTGGGGATTTTGCCGTCCGAAAAAGAAACTATATGATGCTTATGTGGCTGCCGGTGATGTAGTAAGAAGAAAAACTACGGTCATGAGCGAAGCGGAACTGAAAGCTGCCGGTGGTGACTGGAATGCACCTACTGCTTATGAATACGAAGGTTATTTTCAGCGTAAATATGGTTCGTTCTCCACACAAACCAATTCTAACGGTAGTGCTATTCCTGAGTTAAACTATGGTACCAACTGGCGTTTGATCCGTTATGCAGATGTGTTGCTGATGGCTGCTGAAGCGCAATATCGTGCGGGTAGTGAAGGTACCAGCCGAACTTACTTAAACAAGGTAAGAAACCGTTCAGGCCTTGGAGATGTAAGTGCTACCGGCACAGCACTATTTACTGCTATTGTTACAGAACGTGAGCTGGAACTGGCTTTTGAAGGCTTCCGTTTCTTAGACCTGGTTCGTTGGGGACTGGCTGAGCAAGAGCTGGGACCACTGGGCTTTAAGAAAGGTAAAAATGAAGTGTTGCCTATTCCTGACCAGGATGTGAAAACAGCTGGTTTAAAGCAGAATGATAACTATTAATCTTTACATACAGGTGCATTGCTGTTAGTAGTAATGCACCTGTTTTTTTATTTTCAAATACTACACCATGTATTGTATCAAACATCGCTTATGGGCTATTGTGGCATTGGTAATGGCGGGTGCAGCCGCCAGTGCGCAAACGCCGGCTGCCTTATCTGCCAAGGTAGAAGCCACATTGAAAAAGCTAACCCTGGAAGAAAAGGTAGCCATGATACATGGCAACTCTGGTTTTACCTCGCCCGGAGTAAGCCGCTTAGGTATACGCGAGCTGGTAATGAGTGATGGTCCGCATGGCGTAAGGCCCGAACAGGGCAGGTATTGGGGGCCGGTAGCGCCTATGGCCGATTCCGGCACTTATTTACCTACAGGAGTATGCCTGGCAGCTACCTGGAACACACAGCTGGGCTATAGCTTTGGCAGTGTGCTGGGCAGTGAAGCCAACTATCGTGGTAAAGACATTATATTGGGGCCAGGTGTTAACATCCTGCGCACGCCGGTGAATGGTCGCAATTTTGAATATCAAAGTGAAGATCCTTACCTGGTGTCGAAGATGGTGGTGGGCTATGTAAAAGGTGTACAGGACCAGGGCGTTTCGGCCTGTGTAAAACACTATGCAGCCAACAACATTGAAACCAGGAGGAACTTTGTAAATGTGCTGATGAGCGAACGTGCTTTGCGTGAGATATACCTGCCGGGCTTTAAAGCGGCGGTGATGGAAGGGGGCGTAAACTCGTTAATGGGCGCCTACAATAAGTTTCGCGGGCAATACTGCACACACAACGATTACCTGGTAAACCAGGTGTTGAAAAAGGAATGGGGTTTTACAGGTGTGGTGATGAGCGATTGGGGCGCGGTGCATAACACCATAGAAGCCTTGTATTATGGATGCGACCTGGAAATGGGTACCGATTTAAGCATGCTGCCTAAACCTGATTACAGTAAGTTTTATATGGGGGATACCGTTATCGCCCTGGTAAAAAGTGGTAAGGTGGCAGAAGCGGTAGTAGACGAAAAAGTACGCCGTATTTTATACCTGATGTATAAAACCAATGTGGCAGATGGCGTACGTAAAAAGGGCGAATACAATACTAAAGCACACCAGCAAACCGCACAAAAAATTGCAGAAGAAGGTATTGTATTATTAAAGAATGAAAACAAAACGCTGCCATTAACTGCTGCCGTTAAATCGATAGCGGTAATAGGCTTGAATGCCGATAGAAAGCAAAGCATGGGTGGTGGCAGCTCACAGATAAGAGCGTTTTATGAAATAACGCCGTTGCAGGGGTTAAAAGCCGTTGCCGGCAAACAGGTGAACATTACCTATAGCCAGGGCTATACTATTGAACGTGGCGCACAGGCCAATGCTGCCTTAATACAGGAAGCAGCCGATGCAGCCCGTAAGGCAGAGGTAGCTATTGTAGTGGGTGGATGGACGCATGGTTATAACTATAACGTATGGGCCGATAATGCCTATGATGCAGAAGATGTAGACAAGCCGGATATGCAAATGCCTTTTGGGCAGAACGAACTGATAAAAGCAGTGCTGGCGGCTAATCCTAAAACCATTGTAGTGCTGATGGGCGGCGGCGCAGTGGATATGAACCAATGGATCAACAACACACCCGCTATTGTTCAGGCATGGTATCCCGGCATGGAAGGGGGTACTGCATTGGCTAACATACTGGTGGGTAAAGTCAATCCATCCGGTAAACTGCCTATGACCTTTCCTAAAAAGCTGGAAGATAACCCAGCCGAAAAACTGGGTATGTATGCAAAGGATAGCTTGAACATGTATTACACTGATGATATTTATGTGGGCTATCGCTACTTCGATACCTACCAGGTAGAGCCACAGTTTGCTTTTGGTCATGGCTTGTCGTACACCACATTTGCTTATGGCAACCTTACCGTTACTAAAAATGGCAAAGGGGCTGCTGTTACGTTCACTGTAAAAAACACGGGTAAAGTAGCGGGTGCCGAAGTGGCACAGCTGTATGTAAGGCAGGAAGTAAGCGCCTTACCCCGTCCTTATAAAGAACTGAAAGGTTTTGAAAAAGTAGTGTTACAGCCGGGTGAAGAGAAAAAAATATCCATCAATCTGAAAGAAGATGCTTTCAGTTACTACGATGATAACAAGCATGCATGGGTAGAAGAGCCGGGCGTGTTTGATATTGTGGTGGGCGGATCATCCCGGAGTTTACAACTGGCCGGAAAAGTAAAAATGTAGATTAGTATAATAATTGGTACTTGTTCGGCGCTCCTGTCCAGGAGCGCCTTTTTTGTTGGTAGCTTACAGGAAGGTAGTTGCTGTATTCTATTAAGTTATTGTATGTATGGATGATGTGCGTCGCATTTTAGGGTACAGTGGAGTAATTCTAGCACAGTTTATAGTAATTGCCTGGTACATTGTAGTGATTGTAGTGTTGCCTCATTGAAATATTGGTTAATGTGAATTTATTCGCAATGAATCTAAAATCACTCTAGGGTAACGGAAGTTGTTTTTAGGGTACATTGGAGTAATTCTGTCAAACTTTATAGTAATTGCCAGACACACTACAGTAATTGTAGTGTGTCTGCATTGAAATGGTGATTGATATAAGATTATTCACGGTTAATTCAAAAACATTTTAAGGTAATCTAAAGTCAGTCCAGGCTACCCTACAATCAGTTTAGGTTAGCTTGCCACCATTTTAGGGTAGCCAAAGATCATTTCAGGCTAACCCTAAAACCAGTTATGGTTAGCCTGAAATGATTTTAAGCCAGCTTGTATTCATTTTAGGTTAGCCTGAAATGGATACAGGTTAACCTAAAATGACTTTCAGCTAACCTGAATTGCTTATTAGTTGGCGAAAAATTACTATATAACTTTTGGCAATTGCACGAACATAACCTGGAGTTATTGCGGGGTTGCCTGGCTGTATTTTGGGGTAGTTGGTAATTGTTTTAGGTTAACTGAAACTGGCTGTAGGTTAACCTTAAAATCTTTGAGGTTAGCTAACACTGATTTTGGGTTAACCAAAAATGCATGCAGGTAGCATAAACTTAGTTTTAGGTAACTAAAAATGAGTCCCGTCTAACCTGAACTAGTTGCAGGCTAACCTAAAGTGAGTTTTGGTTAGCCAAAAATGGCGCATGGGTTATTTGAATAGATTGCAGTAAGGCTAAAATCATTTACAGGCTGGCGGGAAGTTGCTGTAGGGTAACCTGCAATAGATCATCTGTTCATTTTTTTGTTTACCAAATGCTGTACTTTTATCAAAATGTACCTCCTATGTGGGATCAAATTACACAGCTTATTCAACAGGTAACGCAGCAGTCAGTGGTAAACAATCCGGCTGTACCCAATGAACACAATGAAAGTGTGATAGCAGAAGCTAAAAACACAATTACACAAACCTTATCAGATTTAACCGCCAGCGGACGTGCAGACGAAGCAGCAGAAGTAGTGCAAAATCCTAACCATCCTGTGGCGCAGCAAATGGAAAGCAATTTTGCAGGCAACATCATGCAAAAGTTTGGTATTAATGGTGCGGCAGCCAGTGGCATTGCGGCTACTTTAATTCCTACCATATTAAATGCTTTACGTGGTGGCACCGGCGGTAACGGCAGTGCATTCAATATTCAGTCGTTATTGTCATCGTTAGGTGGCAGTGGTGGTGGTAACCTTCAGTCTACCTTAAGTGGTTTTGGCGTAAAGCTGGGACTGGATAAGGATGGTGATGGCGATGTAGATTTAAACGATCTTACCAAAATGTTCAAATAGTGATAGATGTATAAGGGGCGTTCTTCTGGACGCCCTTTCTTTTTGCTGCTTATGAATACATAGTATATATTATTATTCTATCATCTCTCTCCAATGCAGGCATAGCTTATATTTCAGGTATTAGTAATGTGTTTGTTATTTTAAGCATCAAACTAACAAATGTTCTGTATTTTTTTGTTACTTCAATATGCGGTTATATATTCGCATCCATCTATCCAATATCCCAATAAATAAGTTTGTAATTATTGTTATGTTATAGCAGCATTGCTGCTTCTAACAGGCATAAACATATACAGAAATATATACTTTTCTGTAAGGCTAGGGGTATATATAAATGAGGCTACTATTGGTTTTAAATTGTAATAATAAGAGGTTTTTTCATGTGACTCTTAATACGGGGGATTTTATTTATTGAAGGCCCTGGTTTTTACCGGGGCCGCTTTATTTAAGGTATGCTTGTTTCAGGCGGTCCCAGGTAGGTCGCTTTTTCTGTGCCGGTAACAATCACTATTTTTTGCAGCACCACACCCGCATCTACCATTTTAATACGCAGGGTATGATGGCCCGGCGTTAACGCGCGATGCGTAGTGATGCTTTTGTTGATATTGTCTGCCACTATTTGTTCCCATTGTTTTTGTGTGAAAGATGCATTGATGCCCACCTGCTGATAAGGCTGGTTGTCGATGCTAACTGCATAACGCAGGCCGGTAGCAGTATGGTGATAATTCAATGTGGGTGAAAAATAACATTGCACTTCTGCTTTACGAGTGGTATCGAAAGTATAGAATGTATATTCCAGCACAGGGCAGCTATCGTGGATAGCAGGCATTGCTGTTACGGGATAAGGCGTAACGGCGGAATGTGTGCTGCCCAGGTAAGGTATTGTTTGCCAGTAAAATGGCTTCTTCTGTAGCTGTTGCGCATAGTTGGCTGCATGTATAGATACCACTCCATTGTATTCCAGAAAGGTTTTGCCGGTACGGTTTACGATACCGGTGCGGGGTTTAATTACCCGTGTGGTTACATAGCTGGTTTTGCCTGCACCAGTGATGGTAAGTGTAACGGTATGAGTGCCGGCAGGCACCGCAGCGGCATTGATGGTTAGCTCAATGCGTTGTTCAGATGAAACAGTGCCTTCGGGTTTATCTATCTGTAACCAGGGATGAGAAGTATTGATAGTATAGTCAAAGCTGTTGATACCCTGGTTAAATATTTCTATATAATGCCGGTCGGGCAGTAAGGTGTTGAAGTCGGGCAGGGTAAGCTTTTCGGTAACATTAGGAAACCATTGCTCATTACCTTCCACAGCCACACCCATAGCAGGTGCAGGACTATTTTCTATCTGCCGCACTTCGGGCATGCTGTTTTGTAAGGGTTGTTGCCAGTAGGTGTAACCTATATGTGTTTGATCCATCATATGGTTCCATTTGCCTTTGGCTGTTTGCTGGTTGTATTGCTGTGTTATCAACGAATCGTTTACATATAATTGCTGCGCGAGGTTGGCCCATAGGTTAGTGCTTCTGCGTTGTTGTGTAGCATACAGCCTGTTTTTAGCTACAGCAAGGTAGAGGGTATTGAGATTAGCGCAGGCTTTAACGGGATGTAGTACCAGTTGAAAAAAAGCATCCTGACAGGCAGCAGGTAATTGCTGGCCTATACGCTCTGCCTGCAATACCAGTTGATTGTATTCGTCTGCTACGGTTTCTGCTTCGCGATAGTTTTGCAGGCTGTACGTATCAGGCGATAGTAGTTCGGGCTTGCGGCGGCCATTGAATTGGGTATAGGCGAGCAATATTTTGCTGATATCCGCTGCATACTTAGCGCCAAACTGTTCTCTGGCCCAGCGATGGGTATAGGCAGCAATATCTGTTGCCTTTACGGCATCGGGATTCCAGGCATAATCCATAAAAAAAGAAATAGGGTATTCCATAGGTTTGATATCCCCTACATTCACCAGCCATATCTTTTTAACGTTGTGCTCGTAGGCCAGGTGCATTTGCTCCCACACACGGGCCAGCGGGTTGGTGTTAAGCCATTTGTAATTACGCGGGTCACCTACATAATCAAAGTGATAGTAGATGCCATAGCCACCGCTGCGTGGTTGGGCGTTGAGCGCAGGTAGCTTGCGAATATTGCCCCAGTTATCATCACATAACAACAAGGTAATGTCGTCAGGCACACGCATGCCTTTATCATAATACTCCTGCACTTCTTTGTATAAAGCCCATATCTGTGGTGTTGCTGCGGCGGGCTTTCCGGTAACGTCGCTAATAATAGTGCGCTGATCTTTTACAATATTTTCCAGCAACTGAATAGCCGTGCCTTCTGTCATAGGTTCATCGCCATCGCCACGCATGCCAATGGTTACAATACTTTCGTGTGTGCCCATATTTTGAATGCCTTTGCGCCAGAAATTGCGCAGTACCTCGTGGTTGGTGGCATAGTTCCAGGCTCCTCTACCATAACGTTTCCATTCGGTTTGTGCGCGTAGCATGGGTTCGTGGTGCGAAGTGCCCATTACTATACCGTATTCATCGGCCAGTTTGGGGTTTAAGGTATCATCGTCATTAAACGCATTGCCCCACATGGCAGGCCACAGATAGTTGCCTTTTAAGCGTAAGATCAGTTCAAATACTTTCTCGTAAAAAGCATGGTTAAAGCCGCCAAACTTTTCATGCGCCCAGCCGCTCAGTGCAGGGGCTTCATCATTAATAAAAATGCCGCGGTATTGCAAACGGGGCGAATCTATCAGTTTCCAGTGAAAAGGGATGTTAATGGTATCTTTTGTTTGTGCAGGCACATCGGCCCACCAATTCCAGGGCGATACACCTATTCTGCGGCATAACTCCAAAGCGCCATAAGCAGCTCCACGCTTGTCGCTGCCTGCAATAATCAGCATATTGTTCAGTGGCATGAATGCCGGGGTAGAAATATGTTGTAGCTGGTAGGCTTCCCAATGATTTAGTATGCTGTTAAACTGCACCATTTTTTTGCTGGCGAGTTCTTTCAATAAGGGACTTTGCGCAAGGGTGCCTATTACTATTACTGTAGTATAAGGTTGGTCAAGTGTATGTATCACAGGTGGCAGGTGGCCTGTAACAGCTGCAATATCCTGTTGCAGCCATTGCGCGGCTTTTTGTACCAGCAGGGGTTCTGTAGCTGCAACATAAATGGCCGGAGTGTGTTGGCCGCTTACCAGTTGAAACTGCGAAACAGCTTTGTTGGCCAACTGTGAAAATGCCTGATTACACAGGCAAAAGAGGGTACTCAGTAGCAGCAGTTTCCGGATAGGGGATAAACCTGTTTGTGTCATGTGGCAATGGTTTGAAATCGGGAGAAAATGGGCCTTTGGGATCCATTTTTTGCAATCGGTTGTGAAAAGGGATCTGAAAACTTATCCTGTTTTTTGTTTCAGGGAAGATGCCCGGATAATCAACTCGGTACGCAATACAATGGTATTAGTGCTTTGTATGTTGGTATCGCCCTGTAAATGATTGATCAGGTGCGTGGCGGTGGTTTCGCCAATGGAATAGCCGGGGTAGTTGATGGTAGACAGGGCGGGCTCTATAATCTGGCTTACCCGGTCGTTATTAAAACCTACTACAGCAATATCTTCCGGAATACGTATGCCAGCCTGCTTCAGGTGAATCATGCAGTAGATGGCACAGTTGTCATTGGCAGCAAAAATGCCATCCGGCTTTTTAGTCATTTGAATAATTTGCTGGGCGGCTTCTATACCTGCTTCCTCACTCAGGTTGCTGGTGATAACCAGCTTGGGGTCGTGCTTTAACTGGTGATCGGTCAGGGCCTGCATGTACCCTTCCAGCCTGTCTTTATATACATTGCGAATGGTGTTGCCAGCCAGGTGCACAATTCTTTTACAGCCTTGTTGTATCAGATGTTTGGTTGCTTCGTAAGCGGCGGCATAGTTATCTATTACCACACCGGTGAACTGCTCACTGTTAAACACCCGGTCAAAGAAAATCACCGGTATGTTGCGCCCGGTAAAGGGCAGCAGGTGGTTAATGTTTTCTGTGTTAAAGGACAGGGAAATAATCAACCCGTCTACCCGGCGGTTAAACATGGTATGGGCGTTCTCTATCTCTTTTTTCGCGTTTTCCAGCGACTGGCTGATAATAAGGTTGTAGCCGTGTTTGTTGGCTATATGTTCCATGCCCGCCAGTGCCGACGACATAAAATAACTGTTCAGGCGCGGCACAATTACCCCAATGGTATTGGTGCGTTTGCTGCGTAAGCTGCCGGCAAAGGTGTTGGGCGTGTAACCCAGTTCCTTCGCCTTTTCTGCAATCTTTTTACGGGTGTTTTTATTAATGGTTGGATGCCCTTTCAGGCCGCGGCTTACCGTGGTAGCAGAAATATTCAGTTCCCTCGCTATATCGTAAATCGTTATTTCTTTCGGCTGGCTCATGCTACTGTTTCCGCTAAAGTAACTAAAATGCTGATTTTTTAAAAATAATTGCAATCGGTTGCAATTTTCGAAAATATCTCTATATTCGTTGTGGCGAATATCCGGATTGCCCAACGATTGAATAGAGGTGTGATGTTTTTTAACGCCCATTAAACTGTCATATGAAGAAGTATAAACAATGCTGCTTATTGTTTTGTGCTGCATATAAACCATTGCCATTGCTGCACTTACGAGGTCCGGGAAGTTTACATACCGGTGGACCACCGGAACTACTATTTAACCACTTCTTTTTTTCTTCTCCTGAATATTAACGATTAAACTGATTGTCCAATGAGAAAGGATTCCAATGCAGGCCTCGCTGTTGTGCGGGCCTATCATAAGGGATTACGGTACGCTTTTACAGCTATGTTACCGTTACTGCTGCTTTGCCCGCAGGTATGGGCCCAGCAAAAGAAAATTACAGGTATAGTTACCAACGAAAAAGGCGAGCCGCTGGCGGGTGTTCCCGTGCAGGTAAAGGGCGTTGCAACAGGCGTTAACACTAATAACGCCGGCAACTTTACCCTCAACGCTGCTGCTACAGACGTGCTGGTGATTACTTATATAGGTTACGAAACCCTGGAACGGCTGGTAGGGGATGCCAGCATGGTTACTATTAAACTAACCCCGGTAGCAAAAGATCTTGACCAGGTTATTGTGGTGGGATATGGTACACAAAAGAAAAAAGATGTAACCGGTTCGGTAGTGTCGGTAAACGAAACAGCACTGCGCGAGGTGCCCAGCGCCAACCTGCAGGGGGCATTACAGGGGCGTGCAGCCGGTTTAGAGGTGCAAAAGGTGGGCACCAAACCCGGCGCCGGCGCTGTAATACGCATCAGGGGTGAGCGTTCCATTAATGGTTCTAACGATCCGTTGCTGGTGCTGGATGGTATTCCGTTTGAAGGTGGCAACCTCAATGATATTAACCCCGATGATGTATCATCGGTAGAAATATTGAAAGATGCCAGCGCCACGGCTATTTATGGTTCGCGCGGTTCTAACGGGGTAATACTGGTATCTACCAAGCGCGGCAGAACAGGAGAAGCGCGTGTATCCTACAATGGTTACTATGGTATTACTTCGGTACGAACACGTTACAAATTATTCAATGCACAGGAATACCGTGCCATGCGCGATATGAGCACCTACGCTTCGGGCTATATGCCGGAAGAGCTGGAGTCTATTGCCAAGGGCCGCGAAACCGATTGGCAAAGCCTGATGTATCAGAATGGATATACTACCGATCATAACATGTCGGTATCCGGTGGCGCTAATGGAAGTGCCTGGTCGTTGGGTGGTGGTTATTACAAAGAAACTACCGTGTTGCCGGGGCAGGACTTCAAGCGTTATTCACTCAGGGCTACCATTGATGCCAAGGTGGGCAAAAGAATAAAAGTAGGTTTAAACACTTTAAACACGGTGTCTATTACTAACGGCTCGCAGTTTAACGATCCTATGTTTCCTATCTTATCATTAAGCCCGCTGATGCCGGCTTATGACAGTGCAGGTAATATTATTAAATCTCCCACCGGTAACACCGATGACCGTGCTACACAATACAGCCCGCTGTTGTTAAAAACAAACAATAACAACTGGATTGATAAAATTCGCCGGTTAAGAACCTTTAACTCGCTGTTTGTAGAATACCAGATTATAGATGGTTTAAAGTATCGCCTGAATGTAGGGTTGGATTATCGCCTGCAGGAGAACGACCAGTTTAAAAGCTCGGACGATACATTGGGACGCCCCAGTTATTTCCGTCCCAAGCAGGGTAACACAGCCAGTGTAAACAATGCAGAAGGTTGGGGATATACAATTGAAAACGTGTTAACGTATGAGAAAACCTTTGCTAAAAAGCACCGGATAAGCTTTACCGGGTTGTACAGTGTACAGGAAGATCATACACACAACACTTATGTAAGTAAAGATTCTATTGACGAAAACTTTATCCAGTTCTATAACCTGGGGCAGGCCAATGCCTCCAATGCCGTGAAGCCGGTAGTAAGCGGTGGAGAAAGTTCTTTTGCACTGATCAGTTACATGGGCCGTATTAACTATGCTTTTGATAACCGCTTTCTGTTAACCCTTACAGGCAGGATAGATGGCTCGTCGCGCCTGGCACCGGGACATAAGTATCACTCTTACCCCGCTATGAGTGCAGGCTGGATCATCAGCAATGAATCGTTTATGAAACAATTTACCTGGTTGAGCAATCTGAAATTGCGGGCAGGTTACGGGCAAACCTCTAACCAGAGCATCAACCCCTATTCTTCATTGGGTCAGGTATCTACCTATAACCTCATTGGGAACCAGGGCAGCACCGGTAGTGTTATTAAATACAATTATGGTCCTACCGTGGTGTCGGGGTATAATGTTACCACCCTGCCTAACTCCAATCTGGACTGGGAATATACCAAAACCACCAACCTGGGGTTGGACTTTGGTTTGCTGAATAACCGCATTACGGGTACTGTAGATTGGTACCATGCACATACCTATAAAATTTTATATGGTATTACCTTACCTGCTACTTCAGGTATTACTGCACAGTACCTTACCAATATTGGCGAAATGCAGAACAAGGGACTGGAAATTTCTGTATCCAGCGTGAACATCTCTTCCAGGAAAGGATTTACCTGGAGCACTGATTTGAACATATTCCTGAACCGCAACAAGCTGTTAAAGCTTACCGACAACTTTACACAAAACATAGCCAGTCAGTTGTTTATTGGTCAGCCGCTGAGCGCGATATATGATTATACCAAGCTGGGGGTATGGCAAATTAGTGAAGCTGCGGAAGCCGCTAAATATAATAGCCAGCCAGGTGATGTGAAGCTGAAAGACATCAGTGGCCCCAATGGTAAACCCGATGGGGTGGTGGAAGCCAACTACGACCGTAGCGTAATAGGCAGCTCACAGGCCAAATGGCAAGGTGGTATCACCAACCGTTTCACCTATAAAGGTTTTGATTTCTCTTTTGTAGTGTATGCGCGTTTTGGTGGTTTACTGGTTAGCCAGGTGCATCAGTCGTTATCTTCTTACCTGGTAAACTTAAACGGTATAAGAAGCGGTATTAAAGTAAACTACTGGACGCCTGATAACCCCACTAACGATTTTCCTACACCTGCCGGTTTAAACAGAAGCCGTGGTGTAAGCACTGACTGGACCACTTTAGGATATTATGATGCCAGCTTTGTAAAGCTGAGAAGTATTAACCTGGGATATACTTTTTCTGCTCCCGGCCTGAAGAAGATAGGGGCGCAAAGCCTGCGGGTATACCTGACGGCGCAAAACCCGCTGGTGTTGTATTCGCCTTATATGAGGATGGGTGGTGTTGATCCGGAAGCTACCGGTACCGGTACACAAGGTGTGCAGGACCCGGGTAACCTTTCCAGCCGTGCGTTAACTATCGGTGCCACTACACCACCTACCAAAACCTTTATGATAGGTGCCAACTTAACTTTCTAATTTAAAAGCAGCGCTTATATGAAACTCAATAATATTATCCAGGCTTCCCTTATTGCTGCCACGTTGCTGGCAGGCGGTTGCCAGAAGAAGCTGGAGGAAAAGCCTTATACAGTGTTTACTGTTGATTATTTTAAAACGCCATCAGGTTTGCAAAACGCGGTGTATGCCTTGTATTCGGGAATGCGTTTTGACTATGGCCCTATTGGTGCCGTGTTGATTGCCAACTCCGGTACCGATGAATGGACCTATGGCGACCAGGTGACCGGTGGTTCGGAACTGGAGTTAGGCACCTATCCGCTCACTTCATCCAACGGGCATATATTAACTCCCTGGAACCGTAACTTCTCTAACATCAACCTGGCCAATGCGGTGATTCAGTTTGCACCTGTTGTAACGCTGAATGCAGCTGTAAAAACCAGGCTGGTAGCAGAAGCACATTTTTTAAGAGGGTTGTATTACTTTTTACTGGTGCAGCAGTTTGGTGCAGTGCCGCTGGATTTAGGTATGGGTGAACTGGCATTTAATCAAAACCCTTACCAGGGATTTAATCGCCTGCCTACGGCTGAGCTGTTTGTAAAAAACTATCAAACCATTATTGATGATTTTACTTTCGCCAGCGAAAACCTGCCCGATCAGCGCCCGGCAGCCGCTTTTTATCTCTCTAAAGCAGCGGCATTGCATATGTTGACGAAGGCTTATATCTTTAGAGGTTATTCTGCTGCCAAACAATCTACCGATTTTGGCAATGCCTGGACCACTGCCAAAAAGCTGCTGGACAATCAGGCTACTTATGGAGTAAGCCTGTTAACCAACTATGCCGATGTGCATAAGGAAGGGAATGATTACAACGCCGAAATATTGTATTCTGTAGAACGCATTCCCGGTGACCCTATAGATAATGAGGTGGCCAGCCCTGGTAGTGATTTTGCCAATAAGGCGAATATCTCTAACAACTTGTTTAACTGTAACTATCAGAACAATGTGGCCATACCTGCTAATTCAGGTAAGTATCCGGTAGACAGGGTAATACAGTATGGCCGTCCTTTACGTCAGCTGTGTCCTAACCCTTATATCTACGAGGTCGCTTTTTTAGATAAGGTGTTTGATAGTCGTTACGATAATACCTTTCGTACTGTATGGTTAGCTACCAATACCAATGTAGCGGGTATTAATGTAGGTGATACTGCTTACTTCATAGCACCTAACCAGAAATATGCAGATTCATTAACCTTGCTGGGAACCAAAAAATACCGCATTATAGCACCCAGTGAATTTTATCTGCCATCCCGTCCGGCCATCCAGATGTTTCCTAACCTGAAAAAGTACGATGATAACAAACGTGGTACCGCTAACGATGTATCGGGAAGGCCATTTGTAGTAAGTAAGTTATCGGAAGTATACCTGCTGGCGGCAGAAGCTGCCATACAGGAGGGCCGCAAAGGTGATGCCTTGCCGCTGATACTGACCTTACGAAAACGTGCCGCTTACCGCAGCGGGTTAGACTCTGCAACTATTTCCAATCGCCAGAAAATAATGGCTAAAATTAATAAAGGCACTGTGGCGGCGCCTGTGTGGGTGGATTTAACAACAGATGATATGACGCTTGATTTTATCATGGATGAAAGAACGCGCGAGCTGTGTGGTGAAAGCGTGCGCTGGCCCGATCTGGCCTGCCGTAACCTGTTGTACGACCGGGTGAAGAAGTATAATACAGCTGCCACCAATAAGGTGCGTGTGCTGGATGTGTTACGCCCGATACCGCAAACACAGCTGGATGCCATGAACGATCCGGATAAGGCTAAATACCAGAACACCGGTTATTAACCGGCCACTAACAAAGCCTACTTTTTAACGATAAAAACAAGCTACAATGAAACATAGCTTATTACATATAATTACCGGGGCAGCCATGCTTGTGTCATGTGCTTCGTGTACCAGGATGAAGGATACGGGTACGTTAAATACTACCTCTTATAGTGATACCACTGCTACGCTGAAAGCTGCTACAGAGATTACTATGGGGGTAGCAGTTGATTACACGCCCATGACTGCCGACAGCAGGTATGCGGCGGTAGTGAAGCGTGATTTTGATGGCGTAACGTTTGGCTATCATATGAAGCACGGCGCTATTGTGCAGGATAACGGCACGTTGAACTTTTCCAGGGCAGATGATATGGTAGCTGCCAGTTCGGGTCTTATCGTATTTGGTCACACATTGGGCTGGCATTCTAACCAGAATGCTACCTATCTGAAAAAATATGCGGGTATTGTGGTACCTGCGGCGGCAGAATTATTACCTGCTAATGCAGGCTTTGAATCGGGGCTTACAGGCTGGTCGGTATTTAATACCGGCAATCCTTCGGGCACATCTACCATTACCACTACTACTGTATCGAATGAAGTGCATGGTGGTACTACTGCTATGAAGGTGGTGAATCCTACAGCATATCCCGGCAGCCAGTGGCGTGTGCAGGTGTCCAGTGCTTCTTTTCCTACTACCACGGGTAAAAAATATACGGCGTCGTATTTTGTAAAGGCAGCGAATGCAGGTGGCTCTATCCGTTTGTCGTTAGGACAGGCGCCGCAATCCGGCTCGCAATACCAGGGCGATCAACCTATCGGTACTGCGTGGCAGCAGATTTCATTTGACTTTGTTGCAGGTACACCTAACAATACTTTCCTGTTTGATATGGGGCAGGCGGCCAATACCTATTACATTGATGATGCCAGTGTGAAAGAATTTGTGGCGGCCAGCGATACGGCCACTATTGTTAAAAAGCTGGATACGGCTTTAAACACGTTTATTACCGGTACGGTTACACATTTTAAAAGCACCGTAAAAGCCTGGGATGTAGTGAATGAAGTGGTAAGCCCTACCGGATTTTTACGTACTACCGGCAACAGTTCGGATGTGTTGGATAAAAGCGCCAGTGATGTATTCTTCTGGACAGATTTCCTGGGTCGTGATTTTGCCTACAAAGCATTTAAGTATGCCGAAGCGGCCGATCCTGCTGCCTTATTGTTCATTAATGATTATGCGTTGGAAAGCAGTAGTGTGAAACTGGATTCGCTGTTGTTACTGGTGAAAGAATTAAAGGCCAGGGGCGCTAAAGTAGATGGCATAGGCACACAGATGCATATAGCCTGGAATACCACGTATAATGGTATTGATGCCATGATGCAGAAACTGGCGGCTTCCGGTTTACTGATCCGTATTTCTGAACTGGATGTAAAAGCCAATCCTTTAAGCAGGCCGGGCTTTGTGTTAACTTCTGTGATGAGCAGTTATCAGGCAGATATGTATAAGTATGTAATTCAGTCATACAAAAAATACATTCCCAAGGCGCAGCAGTATGGCATTACCATATGGGGTGTTACGGATAACACCAGTTGGTTGTATAAGAACGGGCTGGAATATCCGTTGCTATATAATGCTGATTACTCTAAAAAACCGGCTTACGGTGGTGTGTTGCAAGGTTTACAGGCACAATAAACGGGAGGTGTAAAAAGAATGGCTATGAAGAGAAGATATGCTTACTCACTGCTGCTGTTATGGTTGCCTTTTTGTGTAAAGGCGCAACAAGGTGGTATGCCTGCATTGGTAAAAAACGGCAACGAAGTGCAGCTACAGGTACATGGAAAACCTTTTATTATACTGGGTGGAGAGCTGGGTAATTCCAGCTCTTCTTCCCATGCTTATATGCAAAAGGTATGGCCAAGGCTAAAAGCCATGCAGCTGAACACGGTACTGGCTCCTGTATACTGGGAGTTGCTGGAGCCGGAGGAAGGGAAGTTTGATTTTACACTGGTAGACAGTTTAATTATCAATGCCCGTAAAAACCATATAAAAGTGGTGCCACTTTGGTTTGGTACCTGGAAAAACAGTATGAGCTGTTATGTACCTGCCTGGGTAAAGAAAGATCACAAGCGCTTTGGCCGCACGCTGGATAAAAATGGCAAAAGCGTGGAGATATTATCGGCCTTTGGCGCAAACATACTGGAAGCGGATAAAAAAGCTTTTGCAGCTTTGTTAAAGCATATAAAGCAGATAGATGCACAGGCGCATACCGTAATTATGGTGCAGGTAGAAAATGAAGTGGGCATGTTATCTACTGCCCGCGAAACCACGCCCACCGCCAATAAGCTGTACCAGCAGGAAGTTCCTGCTGCGTTGCTCGCTTATCTGCAACAGCATAAGACAGAGCTGGTGCCAGAGTTGCAGCAGTTGTGGAAGCAGCAGGGCTATGCTACCCAAGGCAATTGGGAAACCGTATTTGGTAAAAGCGATGCTACAGAAGAATTGTTTCAGGCCTGGTATTATGCGTGGTTTGTAAACGAAGTGGCGGCTGCCGGAAAAGCAGCTTATCCTTTACCTATGTATGTAAACGCAGCGTTAATGAAAAGCGGGCAAAGACCAGGCGACTATCCCGCTGCCGGCCCTTTGCCACAGGTGATGGATATATGGCAGGCAGCTGCCCCGGCTATAGATATACTGGCCCCCGACTTTTATAATCCCGACACGCAATACTGGTGCGATTTGTTTACCCGCCGCAACAACCCGTTGTTTATCCCGGAAATGCGACTGGATATTACCTGCGCCGCCAAGGTGTTTTATGCGCTGGGCCACTATAAAGGGTTAGGTTTCTCCCCCTTCTCTATTGAAAATGCGAATGAGCAACAAGCCACTTATTTGCAAAACAGTTATCATCTGCTGCAACAATTAACGCCGCTTATCACCGCTACTGCTCAAAAGGAAGGAGTGTTGTTTGATCGTAAAAACACACAGCAGGAGCTGGTAATGGGTAAGTATCGCATTACCTGCAAGCACGATTACACCTTAGGCTGGAGCCCGGGCGCTAAAGATTCCTTATGGCCGGTTACAGGGGCTATCATACTGCAAACAGCCCCGGATGAATTCTGGATAGCAGGGATGGGGGTAGTATGCACTTTTGCTAATGCCGATGCCAGTGTGGTAACCAATATAGAAAGTGTGGAGGAAGGCGTGTTTAGCAATGGCAAATGGATAGCGGGTAGGAGGCTAAACGGCGATGAAGACCACCAGGGCCGTCATATAAGAATACCCGGAGGGGAATGGAGCATACAAAAAGTAAAATTATATAACTCGCCGGTTTCCGTACAGGAATAATCACCCACTTGGTTATAAGAACGCCCCTGCAAGGGCGTTCTTTATTGGGGTGTTTCTTCCTCATTGCCTGCTATTGTGCAGGGGCGTTATAGCGGGGTTTTTATTGCATGCTCTTTGTTACGATACAGTCCTATTCGTATGTCTATGAAGCATCAACCGCAAACATTTCATCCCATCCCGGGCGTGTATATGCAGCCGGATGGCCAGGCTACTGTAACGGTGTGGGGGCCTTTGCTGGAATCGGTAGAAATGGTGGGCAGCCCCGAAATGCCTATGCAAGTGCCATTACAAAAGAAAGAATATGGCTATTGGCAGGGGCAAACCGTGTTACCGCCAGGCCAGCGGTACAAGTTCCGGCTCAATGGCAAAGAAGCTTTTCCCGATCCTGCTTCGCTTTCACAGCCGGAAGGGGTACACGGTTATTCGGAAGTGCTGGACCGTTCCTTTTTATGGACAGATGAGGGCTGGACAGGAATAGCACAGGAAGAGCTGATCCTATACGAACTGCACACAGGAACATTTTCTGATACACATGACTTTGAAGGCGTAGCGGAGCGACTGCCTTATTTGAAAAAGCTGGGCATCACTGCTATTGAAATAATGCCGGTGAATCATTTTCCCGGCAGCAGAAACTGGGGGTATGACGGTGTATATACTTATGCGGTGCATGGCGCTTATGGTGGCTTGCATGGTTTAAAGCGGCTGGTGAATGCGGCGCATAATGAAGGTATAGCCGTAATACTGGATGTGGTTTATAATCACCTGGGCCCCGATGGTAATTACCTGGCAGAATATGGCCCCTATTTTACCAGCCGGTATAAAACGCCCTGGGGCAAGGCGTTGAATTTTGATGATGCCTGGTGCGATGGGGTGCGTAATTATTTTGTACAAAATGTGCTGTTGTGGCTGGAGGAATGCAGAATAGATGGTTTGCGTTTGGATGCTGTGCATGCCATGTGGGATTATAGTGCGCATCATATTATGCAACAGATCAGCGAAGCGGTGCAGGCACTGGAAGATGCCACGGGAAGAAAGAAAATATTAATAGCAGAAATAGACTTAAATAATCCCCGCTATATCTCATCGGTTAGTGCAGGTGGTTATGGTTTGCAGGCACAGTGGGCCGATGAATTTCATCATGCGTTACACAGCATATTAACTGGTGAAACCAACGGGTATTATGAAGATTTTGGACAGATGTATCACCTGGAAAAAAGCTTTCGCGACACCTATGTATATGACGGCGGTTATTCTGCACACCGCAAACGTATGTTCGGCGCTTCTGCACAACATTTGCCTTATTCTAAGTTTGTTGTGTTTTCGCAAAACCACGACCAGGTAGGTAACCGCCTGCTGGGCGACAGGCTTTCGGCTACACTATCACCGGCACAGCTGCAACTGGCAGCCGCAGCCGTATTGTTATCTCCGCATATTCCCTTGTTGTTTATGGGCGAAGAATATGGAGAGAAAAATCCTTTCCTGTTTTTTGTAGCACATGAAAAAGAAGACCTGGTGGAGGTAGTGCGTAAAAGCCGCCGGGAAGAGTTTGCTTACTTTCAGTTTGAAGGCGACTTTCCCGATCCGCAATCGGAGCAGGTGTTCTTATCCTGTGTGTTGGGGCATGATTGTAAAAAAGAGCCGGTGGCCCGGCAAATGTTCGAGTGGTATCAACAATTAATCTCCTTACGCAAAACACGGCCTGCCTTCAACAACTTTGAGCGTACAGCTGTAAACGTGTGGCCGGTGGATGAAGTGGAGCGTGTACTGCTGGTGGAACGCAATGGACATAATGATTCAGTATTGATAGCTTTTAATTTTAGCGATGCTGGGCGGCCCTTACCGGCTTTATGTCACGGATTGGATTATATACTTACTTCTGCACAGCAAAGTGATTATGCTGCTAACCGTTTATCACCTTTCTCCGTATCCGTATTTGAAAAGAAAAACACCTGATTATGCATTATCCCATTTCTACCTATCGTGTACAGTTACACAGTGGTTTTACTTTTACGCATTTGCAGGCCATTATTCCTTACCTGCATCAACTGGGCGTTTCTACTATTTATGCTTCGCCCATTACCAGGGCTATTAAAGGCAGTGCGCATGGGTATGATGTGGCTGAGCCGCATGAGATAAACCCCGAAATAGGTACGTTGGATCAATTGCGTGCCGTAGCAGCACAACTGAAAGCGCTGGGCATGAACTGGCTGCAGGATATAGTGCCTAACCATATGGCTTTTAGCATGGAAAACACAAGGCTGGCCGATGTGCTAGAAAGAGGAAATAACTCGCCTTATTACGCCTATTTTGATATTAACTGGGAGCATGATAGTGAACAGTTGAAGGGTAAAGTGCTGGTGCCGGTGTTGGGTAGTCGCCTGGATGATTGTATAGATAATAATGAAATTCAGCTGGGATGGGATGTGCAGGGCCCAGGCCTGTATTATGCCGGCAATCGTTACCCGGTATCGGGAGGGGCTGTTGATTACCTGTTTGGTAGTATAGAAGGTTTGGAGTTTCCGTTGGGCGCTTATAGTTCGGGATCGCTGGCAGAGTGGCAGCAGGCGAAAAAAGAATGGCTGCACAGCGTGGCTTTAAACACTGCTTTGCAGCAACAGATCAGAAATCGTATAGAAGAAGTGAATGCCAGTGCTTCATGGATAACAGAGGTTGTGAAAAGGCAATGGTATCTACCCGCCTGCTGGAAAGAAGCTGACACGGGGATGAACTATCGGCGCTTTTTTGCCGTGAACAGCCTTATCAGTGTGCGTATGGAAGAGCCCTGGGTGTTTGATGATTATCATCGTTTAATAGCGCATTTATATGCAGAAGGCCTGATACAGGGCGTAAGGATAGATCATATAGATGGGTTGTATAACCCTTATGATTATGTGCAGCGGTTGCGCAAACTGCTGGGGGATGATTGCTATATTATAGCAGAGAAAATACTGGAATATAACGAGCAATTACCGGCTCACTGGCCTTTACAGGGAACCAGCGGTTATGAGTTTTTGTCGTATACCAATCGCGTGCTCACCTCAACCGAAGGGGCGGCAGTTATATACGATTTCTATCACCGGTGGGTTCCGGATATGAAGCCTTACAAACAGCTGGTGTTTGCCAATAAACTATCCTTCCTGGAAAGGTATCTGCACGGTGAGTGGGATATGCTCACTCATAAAATAAGTGAATGGGAATTATTGCCGGCCACTTACCGTACAGAAAAGCTTGCGAAGGCTTTGGGTATATGGATGGCCGCCTTCCCGGTATATCGTATTTACCCGCATCATTTTCCTTTAAGTACAGAAGAACTGGAGCAGGTGCAGCATTCACTGGAGTTTGCCGTGATGCAGGAGCCGGCCTACTGGGAAGAGCTGGCTGAAATAAGAACCCTGTTTCATCCCGGCGATAATGCCGAACAGAATGCACGCAAGATGCAATTGTTAAACCGGCTGATGCAGTTTACCGGCCCGCTGGCAGCCAAGGGAGTAGAAGATACTACTTTTTATGTATACAACCCTTTGATATCACATAACGAAGTAGGTGATTCGCCTGAGCAGGCAGCGGTAAGTATTGAAGCCTTTCATGAAAAGATGCAACAACGGCGGTTGTTCAGTAATTATTCATTGAATACCACTTCCACACACGATACCAAAAGGGGGGAAGACGCACGGATGCGTATTAATGTGCTCACTGAACTGTCTGATGAATGGATGGCATTGGTAAAGCAATGGCATATAGTAAATGCCCCATACATTTCCACCACTTCTAAAGGGGCTGCACCATCTATGAACGACGAGTATTTTATATACCAGTCGCTGATAGGAAGTTTTCCCGAAGATAGTATAGTGGATGAAAACTTTACGCAGCGTTCAGAAGAGTTTATATTAAAAGCATTACGGGAGGCCAAAGTAAATACTACCTACACCGAACATGATGAGGATTATGAAAAAGCCTGTGTACATTTTATTACAGGAATAGTAACGCAGCCGGAATTTTTAAAAACCTTTCTTCCTTTTTTAAAGAAGGTGACGGCTATAGCAGAAGTATACTCGCTGGTGCAACTGGTGATAAAAGCTACCGTACCTGGCATTCCGGATATATACCAGGGATGCGAACTATGGGATACCAGCTATGTTGATCCTGACAACAGGCGCCCGGTGAATTATGATATACGTAAACAGTGGCTGCAAAAGGTGATGGAAAAAAACAGTCAGCCTGATGCTTCTCTGGCGATGTGGTTGCAGCAGCAAAGGCACACCGGTATAGAAAAGCTATTTGTAACAAGGCAGGTGCTGCAGTATAGAAAACAACATGCGCAATTGTTTAGTGAGGGCGATTATGTTCCATTGCCGGCGGCTGATAATTCGAAGGCAATTGTGTATGCCCGCATTTACCAGCAGCAGTGGGCGTTGGTGGTGTTGCCGGTGGGTTTAAGCGGCTTAAAACCGGAAAGCCTGCAGGTGCCATTGCCGGCAACTGCACCTGCTCAATGGAAAGAGGTATTTACTGGTCGACAGTATATGTGTAATGCCGGTGTGCTGGAATTGCAGGACTGGCAGTATTTGCTGCCGGTGGTGCTGCTGGAGCCGGCTTAGGTTGTTGTTTTGGCGGCGTGCCCATATAGGTAAACTCCAGTATCACGCCCCTGTTTTCATATTCTATTCCTTTATCGCCGGTAGGGCCGCTGGAACGGGTGGCGCTATCGGTGGCCAGGTATATTCTCCAGCCATCGGCACTAACGGCCACATCGCGGTAGCGAACCTGGTCTTTAAAATATAGCATGGTATCACTGATAATGCTGTCGCCGCTGGCGTTGAGTTGTTGCCGTATCATTCTGCCGCCTTTGAGAGTGGCTATGAGTAAACTGTTTTTCCAGCCGGGAATAACATCAGCGTTATATAAAGTCATACCGGAAGGTGCTTCCGACAGCCATTCTTTGTTTTCATTATCTCCTCTTATCACTTTGGGTAACAGCGCTGTTAACATGCGGTTAGCAGCGGGGTATAAAGAGTTGAGCGGGTTGCGATAATTACTGCCCATCGCTTTGGCATTTTCCTGTTCGCTATAAATGGTGGGATAGGTGGTGTGCCATTTGCCGGGCAAGGTGGTATCGGTAGTTGCGCCCGCAGCCAGTTGATTGTAATTGCCATCGTTATACCCAATTACCAATGGGTGCCCATAATTGCAGCCCGGAGTAATGAGGTTGATTTCATCATCAGAAAAAGGCCCGTGTTCCACTTCATACAGGCGTCCGTTGTTTTTATTAAATACAATTCCCTGCGGGTTCCTGTGGCCATAGGTCCATACGGCATTGCGGCGATGTGCATTAAATGGATTGTCTTCCGGTATCCAGGCATCAGGGCCTGTGATAGTGCTATCGGGCTGTGCCTGAAAGCGGAGTATCTTGCCTTCATACGCATTGATGTCCTGTGCATGGTTGGGGCGGCCTGCGTTATCATATTGACCGGCTCCCATATCGCCCACGCTATAAAAAAGATAATACTGATTGTTGACAGGCGCTATAATCAATCGCCCGCCATTATGGTCGTTGCTGCCGGGGATAGAATCACAAATAATAACAGCGCTATCCAGGGTATGTGTGTTAGGGTGATAGGTATACCGTTCAATACGGGTACGGAAAAAGCAACCGCGTTTGCCAGGCAAACAACCTACGCCCTGCTGGTTGGCCCCTTCAAAATAATACAGGTAGGCTACATATACATATGGCTGCCCCTGTAATAATTGCGGATGCACGGCCATGCCCATTAAGCCGCTTTGCGGCCAGGGTTTACCGCCATCTTCTGTATCGGGAATAACGTCATAACGTAAAAAGTTCTTGCGGTTGTTTAAGTCTAACAATACCTGCTTTTCGCCGGTGCGCGGGTGAATGCGGCTTACCCGGTAACCACGGGCTTCGGTGATCCATAAATAGTTGTCGGGTGCGTAAGTTAATTCCCAGGGATCGCTGAGGTTTTGTGCTACGGTGCGAACCGAAAATCGCTCACCCATGGCTCCGGTTACGATAACGGGTTGGGCGGTAAGGGCTAAGGGGATGAATAACCAACAGAAAAAGATCCATTTCATGCAAAGAAGTGCGCAATAATTCTGCCATAATGGGAATTGCATGATGTTTGCTTAACCCTAACTATAAATAGAATAACTATGAAAAAGAGTATAAAGGGCGTTTTGGCAGTTTTGTTTTTATTGGTAGGTTCCTTCTCTTTTGCTCAATTGCGATCAGTGCCGGCAGAAGTAACCAATGCTTTTAAAGTGAAGTTTCCGGATGGTAACGATGTATCGTGGCATGACAAGCTGAGTAGCTGGCAGGCCAGTTTTGTAGAAAAAGGTGTTAAAACGGAAGCCTGGTTTAGCAGCAAAGGCGAATGGAAAGAAACCGATAAAGAGATGGAGTATAGCGCTTTGCCTGAGGAAGTGAAAGTAGGGGTGAGCAAAAGCAGGTATAGTGATTGGAAGCCAGGATCGGTAACCACTATCCTTAAAAAAGACAAAGAGCTGCAATACCGCATTTATGTAGAGAAAAGCTCTTTGGTGCAGAAAAAGTATATCTACTTTAACGAAAAAGGCGTGCTGCAAAGAGAAGTTCAGTCCTTATAATCCTTGTTCCTGTATGATAAAAAGAAAAGGCGCCTCCCCCCGGGGCGCCTTTTATCATTCTGCACAAATCCTACTCTGTTGAATACGGAGCATCAGGGTTAAAGGATGGAGCAGGGGTGTTGGGTTGCAATGGTGTTAATGGTGTTTTTTCAGGAGTAATATGATACCAGTTGATTTTTCTGCTGGCATACATGGCTATAGCCAGTATTACAAATAAGCCAATGCTGCCTACCAGTAACGCGGTTTCTTCCAGGCGTATGATAATGAATATAAAGCCATACAGCATGGTTAAGGCAATACTGAATATGCCTGCTGTTTTCCAACTGTTAAAATGTCCTTTGGCATACAGGGTAATGAGTAACACGGTGGCCAGTGCTGCCAGGAAGTAAGCGATGTTAAAGGCCACGTATTCGCTGATAGAAAGCAACAGTGTATAGAAGATCACAAGCGCCAGCCCTATCAACACATATTGCACAGGGTGTACCGGGCGCTTTTGCATAATCTCAGTTACAAAGAATAAAGCCATCGTTAAGCCTATCACCAACAGGGCGTATTTAATGGTGCGGGATGTTTGTGCATACTGATCGGCCGGTTGCACTACAGTAACCCCAAATTCATTTTCCAGTTTATTAATCTCTTCTTTAGTGATGACCGTAGGAAAGGGCAGGTTGGCCTGGTTAAAACTCCAGGAAGCGGTAAAACCACTGTCATTCACTGTTCGGGTAATGGGCAGGGTGTTGCCATCGAAAGAAGGGCTGGGCCACGCGCTGCTCATGCTAAACTGGCTGTTGGCGGCCAGGGGCACAAAGTGTAGTTGTCCGCTGCCCTTAATGTTGGCCTTCATGCTAAAGTCAAAACCCTTGCTGAACTCATCGGTGGTGAGTGGTATGGTGGCAGACAGGCCTGTGTTGTCTATTTTGCTATTGGGCAGGCCGGGAGCCAAATCGTAGGTGTGGCTGGCGGCAGTAATGCTCAGCTTTTCTTCAATGCCTTTAAAGTCGCTTAAACCTATACAAAGTTTGGCTTCTGTAAGATCCAGTGATGCCAGTGAAAGGTCGTTGGGCAATACAGGTTTGAACGTGCCATTCAATTGCAGCTGGCTTCTGTATAGCACCATTTTAAACAGGGAACGGCTTCTTTCCTGGGTTTGTATGTTGCTGTTAAGGGTAAGGTCTTGCGGTAAAATAATAACGGGTGTGCCACCTGTTTTGTACGGAATAACCAGGTAAGGACTGGTAAACGTTTGGCCGGTGGCCCATTGACGGCTGGCGTCCTGCGTGGCTTCTTTCTGGCGTTCCTGCCGCTCCTGAACCAGGTTGCTGATGAGGTTTGTGGCCAGTGTGAGTACGGCTATTAAGCCACCGGTTATTAAAGCTTTGATAAGAATTTTGTCGGGCATATGAGGATGTTTTATTTGTTTTGAAAGAGCTTTGAGATTCAAAGTATATGGGCAAAAAAATTATTCGATGGACTTGATCATTTTTTCAAGGGCGTCTAAATGGGCCTTGAAGGCTTTTTCGCCTACTTTGGTAGCGGAATAAGTGGTATTGGTTTTACGGCCTACAAAGCTTTTTTGCACTTTAAGGCAGTTGTTTTCTTCCAGATTTTTTAAATGGCTGGCCAGGTTGCCGTCGGTAATGTCCAGCAATTCTTTCAGTTCGTTAAAGCTCACCTCGTCATTCACCATCAGGGCGCTCATGATGCCCAGGCGAATGCGGCTGTCGAATATTTTATTCAGATGCTCTATCGGGTTCTTCATGCCTCACTGTTTTTTACGTCCCTTTCATATTTATACCACATAACAATGCCGTATATTATATGTAATACCCCAAAACCTAAAGCCCAAAAATACAAACCTGCCCCCTCAAATCCTAAATTGATCACGCCTAAAACCAGCTGGCCATAGCCAAGATATTTAATTTCGGCCAGGGTGTATTTGCTGGCATTGAGTAAAGCCAGTCCGTAAAAAAGTAAACAACCGGGCGCTACCAGGCCAAAGGTGCCAAAGTGCAGTAGTTTATAAATAAACAATCCGCCGGCAAATAGGGGAATGCTAAAGTTGATGAGTAGCCGTTTCGTCATTTTCCCCCATAAAGGAGTGCCGTCTTTTTTGCTTTTAATAAAAGTGAATATAAAGGAGCTGATAAAGGCTGCCGCAAAAGTGCCGGCGGCAATCCAGAACAACCAGGTGTTCATAAGCACTTCCAGCAAAGAAATGCCGGAGTCGTAGCGCGATGCGCTCATTTCATGAATGAACAGATTTTTATACCCGTAAACATAACCGTGGCTCAGGTAAGCGCCCAGGAGGGCACAGATGCCGGCAGCTACGCCGCTCCAACCGCTTAAACTAACAAAGCGGCTGCTTTTTTCCATCATAGACCTGATATCACGCAGGGCAGAAAGATGCTGTTGAGGATTGTTCATAAAAGCACTTTGTTGTACAAAGGAACGTATAAATTCAATTCCAATACATTTTACGACTGGAAATTTTTTAATTTTTGTTTCTCCTACCTTTGTTGCCTATCTAAAAACAGTAGTACATGTTTCCAGGTTTCCTGTGGCGTTTAATAAAATTTGGGATGGTGGGAGTTACCGGTGTATGCATCGATTTTGGAATAACATGGCTGTTGAAGGAAAAGGTGAAGATCAATAAGTTTGTTGCTAACACCTGTGGGTTTACGATTGCAGTGGGAAACAGTTTTGTATTAAACCGGTATTTCACCTTTGAAAAAACCGATAATGCCGCCTGGCAGTCGGATTTGCTTCGTTTTCTCGGTTTTTCGCTGATAGGGTTGTTGTTAAACAACCTGCTGGTATGGTATTTTAACGAAAAAGTGCAGCTGAAGTTTTACATTTCCAAGTCGCTGGCAGTGGTGATTGTGTTTTTCTGGAACTTCTTCAGCAATTTCTTTTTCAATTTTAAAAAATAAGAACAGTAGTAGGGAGGAGGCATGCCCTGTTATGTTGATACATTGAGCATGTACAAAAAACAACTTTTTTACCTGGTGTTGATCGCGGGCATTGTTCGCCTGCTGGCAGCCGGTATGCTGGAGCTGGGAAACGATGAAGTATACTATTATACCTATGCACTTCATTTACAATCTAATTATTTTGATCATCCGCCCGGAGTGGCCTGGCTTATCAAACTGTTTACGCTCAATTTGCGCCTGCCACAGGAGGTGTTTATCCGTTTGGGCTCGGTGGTGTTTGCCACTGTGGGCACCTATATCAGTTTTGCCCTGGGCAAGCGTATTAAAAATGAGCAAACCGGTTGGTATGCCGCCTTATTATATAATGCCAGTATTTATTGCGGTGTAATTGCGGGTACGTTTATATTGCCCGATAGCCCACAGGTGCTTTTTTGGCTGGCAGGGCTATATTATATGGTAACTGCTGTGCAGTATGCCACAGAAAACAAAAAGATACCGCCGGCTATATGGCTGGCAATAGGCATATTAAATGGCCTTTGCATTATGTGCAAGGTGCATGGCGTGTTTTTATGGGGTGGTTTTGGTTTGTATGTGTTGTTTTGCAACCGCCGTTTACTGGCCAACCCCTGGTTATATGTAGCAGCCCTGCTTACCGCTGTTATTATTAGCCCGATTATTACCTGGAACATCCAGAACCATTTTGTTACCTGGAACTATCATAGTAACCGTGTAGAGGTAAAACAGTTTGCACTGGATGCCGATGGCTTTATCCAAACCATACTGGGCCAGCTGTTTTACAACAACCCGTTGAATGTGGTAGCCATTGTAATAGCACTGGTGGTGTTGAAAAAGAAGGTAACACTTGCGAAAGAGGTAAAGCAATTGCTGTTGTTATGCGGCCTGCCTATTATTATCATAACCACCCTGGTGTCGCTGTTTAAATCGGTGCTTCCGCATTGGAGCGGCCCCGGCTTTTTAACGCTGCTGTTTGTGGCTGCTGCCTGGCTGGATGATAAAAAAGCACAGGAACCTGTTGCTTCCGGGCGCACTCCCTGGCTGATAAAAAGCAGCCTGATACTGATTGCAGTAGTAATGCTGGGGGGCATAGCCTTTATTCGCTTACTGCCCGGCACTATTGGCAGTAAGGAAGAAGCACAATACGGTGAAGATGATTTTACACTTGATTTGTATGGCTGGCGACAGTTTGGAGCCGACTTTATACCCTGGTACCAGCAACAGGTACAAGCAGGTGCATTCAAAGCGGATACTAAAATTGTATGTGATAAGTGGTTTCCTGCTGCACACCTGGATTATTATGCAGCCCGCACATTGCACATACCGGTAGTAGGTGTAGGAGAACTGAATGACCTACATCATTATGTATGGTTAAACGAGCAGCGCCCCACCTTGCAGCCGAACGAAAATGCCTTATGTATTGTGCCCAGTAACTACCCGTTACAGCCAGATAAAATATATGAAAATTCCTTTACCGGCGCTCGATTGTTACATACGTTTACCCAAACACGCATGGGGCAAACCAGCCGCTACTTTAGAGTATACCTGTTAACCGGCTTTAAGGGGCAGGAGAGTACGCCATTGAATATTCAGTAGAGTATTGCGGTGGGGAGTGATAGTTGGAAGTGGTTGAAAGATGCGTTGGATGCTTGAGATGCAGGTAAGTTGATAGTAGGATAAAAAGAAAGAGAGACAGTAAGCGCGGATGTACCGTTTTACTGTCTCTCTTATTTTATGAATAACTGTCTTTTGTATATCTCTTTTGGGTGATGATGCACTTAGCATTAGCTGCTAAAACACTTCAACACAAACAATAACTTAATTCCCGTCAGGCTTAATCACTGTGCTTTTAGGGCTTGCTGGTAAGTACCAGGTATTTACATCATCAGGAAATGCAGGATTAAAAGTGGGTGTATCGTTCAGCAGGTATTTGCTGATGCCCAGCTTGTTTTGTTTTACCCCTTCTACTATACACTTTGCTATTTCGTAAGCGCCATAAGAATTGAAGTGTGTGTTATCGGCCAGTGCTTTATCCTGTCCGGGCCAGGTGTTGGCGGGATAATGCACAAAGGCTTTTTTAGAAGGTTCTACACCCAGTGCGTCGTATAAAGTAGTGGTCATTGCATTCAGATCTATTAATGCTACTTTTTCTTCAGCGGCTACTTTGCGGGCAGCAGCAGGATAATCTCCCAGGGTGTTTACGGTTTTGTGCGTGATGCTATCGAACATTCTTCTGCTGGTAGAAGTAATGATCACCGGTATACCGCCTTTGGCTTTTGTTTCGCGCACAAACATTTGCAGGCGTTCGGTATATGATTTATAAGCGCCATCATTAGGGCCTTTTTCCTTTTGATCGTTATGGCCAAATTCAATGAACAGGTAGTCGCCTGGTTTCATTACACTCAATACTTTTTTCAAACGTCTGCTGCCAGCGAAGCTGCCCAGTGTTAAGCCAGACTCGGCATGGTTGGCAATAGCTACGCCAGGTTTGAAGAAGCGGGGAAACATTTGACCCCACGAAGCCCAGGGTTCATCGTCCTGGTCTACAACAGTAGAATTGCCGGCGAGGAATACGGTAATGGCTTTATTGTCTTTGGTAATAACAATGCTTTTTACTGCGGGAGCAGGGCCATTAAATTCAAAGCTGAGTTTAGTGTCCCAATCCAGTTTGGTAAGCTCGCGCGGTTTCAGGCCAACACGTGTTTCTGCATCTATCTCGGGGCGGCGTACATTGAGTGTAAAGGTTTTGGTTACAAACTTGCCGGGTGCAGTTGTTACGTTTTCCACTAACAGGCGGCGTGATTCTGCTTTTACGGTAGTAGCAGCGCTATCGGTAGCACTTCCTAAAGTAAGGGTAACCGTATAATTGCCTTCGGGTATGCCCAGTGAAAAATAAAAAGGCTTGCGTGCTTCGGGCTGGGTTTCAAAATCAAAGCCATATCCTCTTGCATCGGTATAGCTATCTGATGCCATTACTTTAGTATAGCCCGCTGCGGGTTTGCCTGTGCCAAAGCTAAAGCGGTAACTAGTATCCTTTGCTGCTTTGGCCTGTGCATCCAGTGAAAACGTGAGCAGGCTAAAGGCTGCTAATACGTACAATGATTTCATTCGTTGGTTTTATTATACTGTTGTTTGACTTAGTAAATGCTGATATCGTTTAACACCAGGCCGGGATCCATAAAATAAATATGAATGATATGGTTGCCTGCGGTAACCTCATGTTCTGTCTGACCCTGTGCATATCCGTTCACAACGTTGAGTTTCCAGGTAGCGTTGTCTGTGGCTTCTTCAAGGTCTATTACCTGTGGCGGGTTATTGTCTATGCCAATAGCATAGCGCACGCCGCGACCGGTATACTGCCTGTGTGTAGGCAATGCGCGCACCTGTATGGTTCTTTTGCCTGCAGGCAGGGTGGCGCTATAGCTCACATTACTGGCTTTTTCCCATTCGTTGTTGGCTAATGAAGGGGCTGTTACCGGCAGGCAGGTAATGCTGTTGGCGGTGTAGCCCAGGCCAGTAGCGGATTGTAAGGTGGTTTGCTGCTCCTGTTTTTGTGTAAAACTGTTAGCGGCAAGGATTAGTAATGGAGCAGACTGTGTATCTATATTACAAAACGCTCTTCCTTTTTTACTGGTATCGGGATGTACCGATGTTGGCGGCATCTGGAATACCGGTAAGTCGCGGGGGTGCCAGCTCATAATGCCATTCCATTTGCCACCTGCTATAGTAGTATTATATTGTTGCGTAAGTGCTTTAATCTGTTCAAAGGCAGCGGTGGCGCTATCTGCCAGTAAGGCGGCTTTATTACTGCTGTCTTGTGCATACAGCCTGCTTTTAGCAGCCAGTGCTGTTTTCTCGTTCATTAAACAGGCTCCTACAATGGGATAGTACACTAACTCAAAATAGGCATTCTGCAAGCGGGCAGGTATGCTTTGCTGTAAAGCACCAGCTTCGGCTGCAATGCGGCGATAAGCCAGTAAGCGGCGGTCTGCTTCCTGCTCACTAAACGCACGCATGCCCAGGTGTTCAGGTTTGCCGGCAGCTGCCAGTTGGTAATACTTGTTTTTAATACGCGCTATATCGCTGGCAAACTCAGGGCCAAAGGTTTCACGGGCCCATTGCTGTGTGTAGTCGACTGCTTTTTCAAAAGGCCAAGCCTGCACATCCCAGGCCAGGTCGAAGGTGAACTGCATTTCCATTTCGGCAGGTTTGATATCTCCTACATTAATGATCCAGGCCTTGCGTGCATTGTATTGCCATGCTTTAGACAGTTCAAACGAGATAAGGGCAGGGGAGATGGTAGACAGCCACAGGTAATCGTGTGGAGCGCCCCAGTAACTCAGGTGATAGTATACGCCGCTGCCACCACTTCTTTGTTGTTCGGCGGGAGTAGATAGTTGCCTGATATAGCCGTGGTTGTCATCTGCCCACACAATAGTTACGTCATCGGGTAATTGCAAACCACGCTGGTATAAGGTTAATACTTCTTTATAAGGACAGAATATCTGTGGCACAACAGCAGGCGCTTTATGTAGGCCTTCTGATAAAATGGTGCGCTGGTCCTGGATAACATTACCCAGCAGTTTTACTTTTTCGCCCACATCTTTAGGGCCGGGCATGCTGCCATCGTGTATGCCCCGCATACCTACGGTGTATACGTTTTCGTATTGTGCAGATTGTATTACACGATCTTTCCAGTAAGTATATATCTGATCTTTGTTTACATCATAGCGCCACTCGCCGGGCTTTTGGCCATATTCTTTTTCAAAGTGTTCTGTCCATTCAAATACGTTGTTGCGCAGCATAGGCTCACAATGGCTACCGCCTACTATAATGGCATACTTTTCGGCCAGCTGTGGATTTTCGGCGTAATAATAAAATGCTTTGGTGCAGGGATGCATGGCGGGCCATATATAGTTGGCTTTTAAGCGCAGCATCAGTTCAAACACGCGTTCATAGGTGCGTGGGCCAATGTCTTTGACAGCGCTGTCGAGGTTGCGGGCAGCCCAGGGTTGCAGGCCCCAGTCTTCATCATTGATAAAAATACCACGGTATTGTACCGAAGGGCTTTTACTGGTGTATTGACCGTTAACGAAAATGTTTTTTCTTTTAGCAGGTATTACGTCGGCCCACCAATATAAGGGGGACACGCCCATCTTTCTGCTTAGCTCAAAAACACCAAATGCAGTGCCGCGCCGGTCGCTTCCGGCTATTACCAGTGCTTTTGTTTTTTTGCCGTTTACAGGCATGTCTATTACCTGTATGGTAAAGGCTTCCCATAAACCAGTGATATTATTTATCTGTAAAGTTTTACTGGCTACCAGTTTGTTGATCAGTGCCGATTTGCCGATGGTACCTATAATAATAGGTGTATTAGATAAGGAGGTGGAATGTTGCCATGCCGGTGTCTGGCCAGTAAGTAACTGTATGTCTTTTTGAAGGGCATTGGCCGCAACCTGCACTACTGCTGCATCCGCAGCATCTGTATAAATGGTGGTAGTGGCGCCTTTGCCTGCTATTAAAAGAGATTCCGGGGTGCCGGTATCGCTTACGTTTATTGTTTGTGCCTGTGCGGCGGCCAGCTGCAACAATAACATTGCAGGTAGCAGGTATAGGGATATTCTTTTCATGGTATTATATGGCAGCTAATGAATAATAATGATCAATCAAAAGTATACAAAGGCGGTAAAATAAACCGCCTTTTAGTAGCATACGTCCTGCACTGTCCTGCATGAAGCTATGCAATCCATTGCAGGATGCTTCAGGATTGTTGAGTGCAGGAAGTGTATATGTTTGCGCTCTCAGTTAAATGCTGGCAACAAAACAGGTTGCCGCTTGCTATTACTGATTGTTTGCAAAGAGCAGTGCGTGTTTTTTACTATCCGTAATACTTATTGGTAAAACAAGGAACATATTCTGGCCTGGCCAGATGTTAGGTTTATTTATGAATGTAAAGCTGCTGCCCTGTTTATACAGGGCGGTTTTTATTTTACGCCGGAAAAGCGTATATTAGTAGCCTTGTCATAAAGCAGTTTTCTATGAAAATGGTCACCAGGGTCTTTTCAGCAATGTTCCTGGTTGCGCTGTTTGCTATTCAGCCAAAGGCAACAGCGTTCGGGGACACAACCTATGCAATTGGGTGGTATAATAACAGTGGCCTTCCCGATGATGAATTCCGGGTTATCTTCACTAACACGGCAACAGGTAATACAACTATTTTTGATGGTGTTCCTAACAGCGGTACATTAGGTTCCATAAAAGCTGGTACATATAATATATATGTGTACAACAAGCTGGACAATATTAATGTGCATAGTTTCAGGATGCCCTGTACCCCTTATGTGAGTGGTACCAATGCTACATTCGCTAATGTAACAGTACCAGGTAATTTGAATTGCCTGGAAATGGATATTGACTGGTAGTGAAGCCGGCCGGCAGTTGTTTTATAAAGAGGCGCGCCTTTTCAGGTAAAAGGGGAGGGCTACGTGCTGGGTGGATTGTTCCAGTATCAGCTGCGCGGCTTTTTCGCCCATCATCTGAAAATCGGTAGAAATGGTGGTGATGCCGTTGAGTATGATTTTTTTCAGGGGCGTTTCGTTGTAGGAAATAACGCCTACATGTTTGCCCACTTTTAGTTTGGCTGCCAGTATTTTTTCAATCAGGATTACGAGGTCGTTTTCCATCAGGTTGATGTATACTTCGCCCTCGCGAATGGGTTCTTTGTTAATGTCATGCACCACCTTATAGTTAAAGGCGTATTGCTGGCAGAAACGGAAAAAGCCTTCCAGTATTTCCTGTGGAAAATAGGTGTACTCGGGGAAAATGATCTTTAAAGTATGGTATTTACCCAGCAGGTCATTGGCCTGTTCCAGGGCATGGTAAATGTCTTCTTCAAAATCTTCATAAATAGCCCCGTAATTACCTTCAACGCCTGATACCAGTTTGTCCATCAGAATCAATTTCTCGCGCGGGATGGTATTGATGATCTCATGGGCATTTTCGCCCCCCTCTAAAAAGTGGGGGATGATCACGTAATGGGTGTAATCGTTTTTGCTATTGCTGAGGAATTTTTTGAACAATGAAAAGTCATTGTTGTAAATATAGAAATCGATCGCTGCCAGTTCGCCCAGGCTGGCCACAAAAGCATCGTACACGATTTTTTTGTGGGCGCTGAGTTTATTGAATAACAGGAAGATTTTTAAGTTTTGGTTAAGCTCGGTACTTTTTACAAAATAACCTTTGCCGGGTACAGAGCCTAAAATGCCTACCTTTTTCAGGTGTTTGTAGCCTTTTTCTGCTGTATCCCGTGAAATTTCAAATTCAAAGCTTAACTCGTTGATAGAAGGTAAGATATCGCTCTCCTGTAACACCCCTTCGCTGATTGCCTTAATTATACAATTAGCCAGCTGCAAATATTTGGGGGTTGCAGAGTAGTAGTCGATGAACAGATGTTGAAATATAGCAGGTTTCTTCATGGGGGATGCAAGCTGCGTATTACAAGGCCAAACCTACTAAAAATATCGCTAGGAATAAGCTTGAAACCAACAAATTACAAAAATGTAATTCAGCCATGACAGTGCATGACAGCAATACTATTGTATGCTTCTATCTTTAGCCCGCTGAATTTGCCATATTGAAAATTAAAGCATAATCATGAATGTTATTTTAGGCGTTATTTTCCACTTTATCGGTGGATTTGCATCGGGCAGTTTTTATATACCCTTTAAAAAAGTTAAAAAATGGTCTTGGGAAAGTTATTGGATCGTTGGTGGTCTGTTTTCCTGGCTTATCGTTCCTCCCGTAGCGGCATACTTAACCATTCCCGGTTTTGCCGAAATCATTAAACAAACCAGCGGAAGCACTTTATTCTGGACTTACCTGATGGGTATTTTATGGGGTATAGGTGGTTTAACCTATGGATTAGGGGTACGTTACCTTGGTGTATCACTGGGTAGCTGTATTATCCTGGGGCTTTGTTCTGTTTTTGGTTCTTTGATTCCTTCTATTTATTATGACCTGTTTCCGGCAGTAGGAAAAGATACGCTCTCTGGCATGTTTGCAGAAAGCTGGGGCCGTACCGTACTGTCTGGCATTCTGGTATGTGCAATAGGTATTGTGGTTTGTGGTAAAGCAGGTATGTTGAAAGACAAAGACCTGTCGGCCAGCAACCCAGAGGCGGGTAATAAAGAATTCGATATTAAAAAAGGTCTGGTAGTGGCCATTGTATCGGGTGTGTTAAGCGCCTGTTTCAACTTTGGTATTGAAGCCGGTAAGCCTATGGCGGCAGCGGCAGTTGCCTTAGGTAACAACCCGCTGTTCCAGAACAACGTAATATATGTGGTGTTGCTGTGGGGAGGTTTAACTACCAACTTTATCTGGTGTATGATACTGAACGCCCGTAACAAGTCGTTTGGAGATTATACGGATAAAGAAGCGCCACTGACCAAAAACTATATTTTCAGTGCTATAGCAGGTATCACCTGGTTTTTACAGTTCTTCTTCTATGGTATGGCGGAAAGCAAATTAGGTAACGGCGCCAGCTCGTGGATTTTACACATGGCATTCATTATCCTGATTGCAAACGTTTGGGGCCTGATTCTGAAAGAATGGAAAGGTGTAACCAAAAAAACATATGCTACTGTTATTGCAGGTATCGTGGTGATATTTATTTCTATCCTGTTAGTGGGCAGAGGTAATAAAATTAAAGCAGATGCCGAAAAGGCTCAGGCGCCGGTAGAGCAAACTGCACCGCCGGCAGAATAAGCAACACAACAAAGAGAATAAACAAACTTTCTTAAAACAATATAAAAGTATAGATATGTCAACAGCTGCATCAACTCAGTACAAACACGTGAGTTATTTGTGGGACGAAAAGAAAGCCGCTGAACTGGCTGGTGATGAAGTAGCCCTTTTGGTTTACCGTTCCAACCTGTTAGGTGCTGATCTTCGTTTAACCAACTATGGCGGTGGTAACACTTCCTGCAAAGCCATTGCTAAAGATCCTTTAACAGGCAAAGAAACAGAGGTAATGTGGGTAAAAGGTTCTGGTGGCGACCTGGCTTCTATGAAGCGCAATGGTCTGGCTGCTTTATATGTTGACCGTTTACGCAGTTTAACCAATGTTTACCGTGGCATCGAGTTTGAAGATGAAATGGTAGAACTGTTTAATCATTGCATTTTTGACCTGGCGTCTAAAGCGCCTTCTATCGATACGCCTTTACACGGCTTTTTACCATTCAAACACATTGACCACCTGCACCCGGATGCGGCTATTGCTATTGCAGCAGCGAAAGACGGTAAGAAAATTACGCAGGAGTTGTTCAATGGTTCTATCGGCTGGGTAGAATGGCAACGTCCTGGTTTTGACCTGGGCTTACAACTGAAACAGTGCCTGGACGAGAATCCTGGTATCCGTGGCATTATGTTAGGCTCTCACGGTTTATTTACCTGGGGTGATACCGCTTACGAAAGCTATGTGAACACGCTGGAAGTAATTGAGCGTTGTGCACAATACATACAAGACAACATACACAAGCAACCAGCAGTTTTTGGCGGGGCGAGGTTACAATCTTTGTCTAAGGATAACCGTATGCAACAAGCGGCGAACCTTGCTCCCATACTGCGTGGTTTTTGTTCAAGCTATACCAAAATGATCGGTCACTTCACTGATGACGATCGCGTTCTGGAGTTTATCAACTCTAACGACCTAGATAGACTGGCTCCCATGGGTACCAGCTGTCCTGACCACTTCCTGCGTACTAAAATCAGTCCGCTGGTATTGAGCCTGAAACCTGATCAGGATTTGAGCGATGTAAAAGCGATTAAAGAGCAACTGGCTCCTGCTTTTGAAGCTTACCGTGCTATGTACACCGAGTACTACAACAGCTGCAAGCATCCGAATAGCCCTGCTATCCGCGATACCAACCCGGTTGTTATCCTGTACCCGGGTGTAGGTATGTTCACTTTCTCTAAAGACAAGCAAACTGCACGTGTAGCGGCTGAGTTTTATACCAACGCTATTAACGTAATGAAAGGTGCAGAAGCTATTTCTCAATATACTTCATTACCTCGCCAGGAAGCATTCAACATTGAATACTGGTTACTGGAAGAAGCTAAGTTGCAGCGTATGCCTAAGCCTAAAGCTTTAAGCGGTCGTATTGCACTGGTTACCGGTAGCGCTGGTGGTATTGGTAAGGCTATTGCCAAAAGATTTGCCAACGAAGGTGCTGTAGTTGTAGTAAACGACAACGATGCTACTCGTTTGGAAAGTGCAAAAGAAGAATTCCAGAAAGAATACGGTAAAGACGTGTTTGCTACCGCTATCCTGGACGTTACTAAAGCAGACGATATCAACGGTGCTTTAAAAGTAGCTGCCCTGGCTTTCGGTGGTGTGGATATCATCGTTAACTGCGCTGGTTTATCTATCTCTAAACCATTGGAAGAGCATACTGAAAAAGATTGGGATCTGTTATATGATGTATTAGTGAAAGGTCAGTTCCTGGTTACCCAGGCTGGTGTGGAAATAATGCGTAAGCAAGACATCGGTGGCGACGTACTGAACATTGTAAGTAAAAACGCCCTGATGAGTGGTCCTAACAACGCCGGTTACGGTAGTGCTAAAGCTGCCCAGTTACACCTGAGCCGCCTGAACGCTGCTGAATTAGGTAAAGACCATATTCGTGTGAACGTGGTAAACCCTGATGCGGTAATTTCTGACAGTAAAATCTGGGCTGGTGCATGGGCTGAAGGTCGTGCAAAAGCTTACGGCGTAACCGTAGCGGAATTACCTGCTTACTACGCAAAACGTACTTTACTGAACGAAATCATTTTACCTGGTGATATTGCTGATGCTTGTTTCGCTTTCGTAGGCGGCCTGCTGAACAAATCTACCGGTAACGTGCTGAACGTAGACGGTGGTGTAGCTACAGCGTTTGTAAGATAATTTTCTAACATAGAGGAGTGAAAAGGCCCTGGTTTTTTCACTCCTTTCTTCTGAATCATCCTATGGCAAAAATTGGATTTACCATGAAACTGTTCCCTGGAAAGGAAGCAGAATATAAGAAACGCCACGATGAAATCTGGCCTGAGTTAGCTACCTTGCTAACCGAAACGGGAATTAGCGATTACTCCATTTTTCTGGACGAAAAAACGTTAACCCTGTTTGGTGTGTACGAGGTTGCCAATGAAGAAGCCTTAAAAAATTTACCCGAGCAACCAATCATGCGTAAATGGTGGCATTATATGGGCGATATTATGGAAACCAATCCTGATGAAAGCCCGGTAAGCATATCATTGAAACAAGTGTTCTATTTACCCTAATTAAAAAGATTGCGCAATGCAAGTTGAAAAGTATAAAATAGACGAGTTCAACAACTCTATCGAGAGCGCTCACAAACGCAAGTTTGATTTTGTAGCGGCAGACGTTAACAAGCTGGAAGATATTTTAAAGAAACTGGCCGATTTCCAGGTAGCTATCCCTAGCTGGGCATTAGGTACCGGTGGTACCCGTTTTGGCCGTTTCCCAAGCAAAGGTGGTGAACCACGCAGCCTGGAAGAAAAAATTGAAGATGTGGGTTTACTGCATGCTTTAAACCGTTCCAGCGGCGCTATCTCCCTGCACATTCCCTGGGATATACCTTCTAACGCAAAGTCTATTAAAGCATTGGCAGCACAGCATGGCCTGAAGTTCGACGCCATGAACTCCAATACTTTCCAGGATCAGCCTGATCAAAAACACAGCTACAAGTTTGGTTCTATGCAGCACACTGATAAAGCAGTGCGTAAGCAAGCCGTAGAACACAACATTGAAGTAATTAAATATGGTGTGGAACTGGGTTCTGAATCACTGACCGTATGGCTGGCAGATGGTAGCTGTTTCCCAGGTCAGCTGAACTTCAGAAACGCCTTCCAGAACACCCTGGAAAGCCTGCAGGAAGTATATGCAGCTTTACCGGATGCCTGGAAACTGTTTGTAGAATACAAAGCATTTGAACCTAACTTCTACTCTACAACCGTAGGTGACTGGGGCCAAAGCTTACTGTATGCAAGCAAACTGGGACCTAAAGCGTACACGCTGGTTGACTTAGGTCACCACCTGCCTAACGCAAACATTGAGCAAATCGTTTCCCTGTTACTGATGGAAGGCAAACTGGCCGGTTTCCACTTTAACGATAGCAAATATGGTGATGATGACCTTACTGTAGGTAGCATCAACCCTTACCAGTTGTTCCTGATTTTCAAAGAACTGGTAGAAGGTATGGATACCCGTGGCATGAACCACGCATCTGACCTGGGCTGGATGATCGATGCTTCACACAACGTGAAAGATCCGCTGGAAGACCTGTTACAAAGCGTAGAAGCTATCATGGTAGCTTATGCACAGGCTTTACTGGTAGATGAGAAAGCGCTGAAAGAAGCACAATTATCTAACGACGTAGTGCGTGCACAGGAAATTTTACAAACCGCTTACCGTACAGATGTACGTCCGCTGGTAGCTGAAGCTCGCTTACGCGCTGGTGGTGCACTGGACCCTGTTGCGTTTTACCGCACACAGGATGTAAGAGGCAACCTGGTAAAAGAAAGAGGTGCTAAAACCGTAGCAACCGGATTATAATAAATAAGCAGACAGACGACAGATGGCAGTTGACAGGGTTTTGTTACACATCTTGTCGCTGTCAGCTGTCAACTGTCCTATATGAGCGTTCCTGTAGTAGCAATTTTTGACATCGGAAAAACTAATAAGAAACTCTTCTTATTTGATGAGCATTACCACGTCGTTTTAGAAAAAAACGCACAGTTTGAAGAAACGAGAGATGAAGATGGTGATGCCTGCGAAAACGTAGCCCAGCTTACTGCATGGGTGAAAGAACAACTGGATGAAGTAGTATCCCAGTTTGATGTAAAAGCCGTAAACTTCACTACTTACGGTGCCAGCTTTGTACATATTGATGATAAAGGCCGTGTAGTTACGCCTTTATACAATTACCTGAAGCCTTACCCGCAACCCGTAAGTGATGCCTTTTTCTCCCGTTATGGCGGGGAAGTAGCCGTATCCCGCGCTACCGCATCACCAGTGTTGGGTAGCTTAAACTCAGGTTTACAGTTATATCGTATCAAGCAGTTAAAATCGCTGATCTATAGCCGTATCAAGTGGTCGTTACATCTTCCTCAGTACATCAGCTTCCTGATCACCAACAAAACTATTTCTGATATTACCAGCATTGGCTGTCATACCCAGTTGTGGGATTTTGACAAGAATACCTATCACCAATGGGTAATTGCAGAAGGTATTGATAAAAAGCTGGCTCCTATTGCGCCATCTGACAGCGTGGTTCCTGTTACCGTACACGGTAAAGAACTGCAGGTAGGTGGCGGTTTACATGATAGCTCTTCGGCGCTGATCCCTTACCTGGCTTGCTTTTCTGAGCCTTTTGTGCTGTTAAGCACTGGTACCTGGTGTATTAGCCTGAACCCTTTTAACGCCAACCCGTTAACGCCGGAAGAACTGGCGCAGGACTGTTTGTGTTATATGGAGTATCATGGTAAGCCGGTAAAAGCTTCCCGTTTATTTGCGGGTAACGAGCACGAAATACAAACCAAAAAACTGTCCGCTAAGTTTAATAAGCCATTAGATCATTTTAAAGAAGTAGAGTTCAATCCGGATATGATTGCTTCTATCCAGCCTGCACCTAAGCCAAGGCCGGGAGAAGAAGTAGAAGGATTGGCAAAATCTGCTTTCTATTTAAGAGATCTGGATGATTTTACTTCTTACGAAGAAGCTTACCATTGCCTGATTTCTGATATTATGGAGTTGCAGAAAACTTCTGCCCAGCTGGTAATTCAGGACACTGGCGTGAAGCGTATTTTCGTGGATGGTGGCTTTAGCAAAAACCCGGTATATATGCATTTACTGGCGCAGGCATTTCCTAAAATGGAAGTATTTGCTGCTTCTGTAGCGCAGGCTACAGCAGTGGGTGCAGCTTTGGCAGTGCATAAGCACTGGAACCATAAGCCACTGCCAGGTGATTTAATTGAGATGAAGTATTACAGAGTAGCTCAGAATATGGAGATATGAAAGTAGGATTGTTTATACCGTGTTATGTAGACCAGTTTTATCCGCAGGTAGCCGTTGCTACTTTACAGCTGCTGGAAAAACTGGGGTGTGATGTGGAGTTTCCGATGCGGCAAACCTGTTGCGGCCAGCCAATGGCTAACTCGGGCTATGAACACTTGACGCACGGATGTAATGAAAACTTTGTAGATAACTTTCAGGGTTTTGATTACATCGTGTGTCCGTCGGGTAGCTGTACCCTTCATGTAAAAGACCATTTGCACTCGAAGAAAGACGAAAATGCAGCGCAAACCATCCGTAAAAAGGTATATGAGCTCACTGAGTTTTTAACCGATGTGCTGAAGGTAGAAAACCTCCGGGCCAGCTTTCCGCATAAGGTAGGCTTTCACCAAAGCTGCCACGGACAACGCGGCCTGCATATGTCGCAAATGACCGAACTGGTAGCAGAACCGTTTTCCAAGCCAGAGCACTTGTTAAGCCAGGTAAGCGGCATTGAGCTGGTTACACTAAAGCGTAAAGATGAATGCTGTGGTTTTGGTGGCACTTTTTGTGTAGCAGAAGAAGCGGTATCGGCTAAAATGGGCAAAGACCGTGTGGCCGATCACCTGCAGCAGGAGGTGGAATTTATTGCGGGTGCCGACATGAGCTGCCTGATGCATATGGAAGGTATTTTACGCAGACAGAAGAGTCCTGTTAAAGTGATACATATTGCTGAAATTTTAAACAGTACTGTTCATGAACCAACCACATAAAGATCACGCAACCTTAGCAGAGAAGTTTAATGCAGATGAGGATCGGGTAAACTGGCATGATGAAACTTTATGGTGGATACGCCAGAAGCGCGATAAAATAGTATGGACATTGCCGGAGTGGGAGCAGTTGCGTGAAACCGCTTCGCAGATAAAACTGAACGTACTTGGCAATTTATCTGATTACTTATTACAGTTTGAAGCCAATGCACAGAAGAACGGTGTAACCGTACACTGGGCAGCGAATGGCGAAGAACATAATAAAATAGTACACCGTTTATTACAAGAGCAGGGTGTTACACAAATGGTGAAAAGTAAGAGTATGCTTACGGAAGAATGCCATTTGAATGAATACCTGGAGCAGAACGGTGTGGAAGTAGTGGATACCGATTTGGGCGAACGTATTGTGCAGCTGGCCAAAGAGCCACCCAGCCATATCGTATTACCTTGTATTCACTGGAAAAAAGAAGAGATAGGAGAGTTGTTCCATAAATTCCTGGGCACACCTGCAGGCAATGCCGATCCGCAGTTTTTAACACATGCGGCCCGTTTAAACCTGCGCCAGGATTTTCTTACCCGTAAAGTAGCCCTAACCGGCGTAAACTTTGCTGTTGCTGAAACCGGCGAGTTTGTAGTGTGTACCAATGAAGGCAATGCCGATATGGGCGCACACCTGGCCAATGTTCACATTGCCAGCATGGGTATTGAAAAACTGATTCCGCAGCGTAAGCACCTGGGGGTGTTTTTACGTTTGCTTACCCGCAGTGCTACAGGGCAGCCTATTACTACTTATAGCAGTCACTTTGCCAAGCCGCGTCCCGGCCAGCAAATGCACATTATACTGGTAGATAATGGCCGTAGTATTCACCTGGGTAAAGAAGAATTCCGCAATTCATTAAAGTGTATACGTTGTGGTGCCTGTATGAACACCTGTCCTGTATACAGGCGCAGTGGTGGACATAGCTACCATAACGCAGTAGCGGGTCCTATCGGCTCTATACTGGCGCCTAACTTTGATATGCGTAAGAATGCCGATCTGCCTTTTGCTTCTACCTTATGTGGCTCATGCTCCAACGTATGTCCTGTTAAAATAGATATACACGATCAGTTGTATAAATGGCGTCAGGTGCTGGCCAAAGAAGGATACACACCTAAGGTAAAAACCGTTGCTATGAAAGCGATGGCAATTACCTTAAGTAAGCCGGGCATATTTACCATAGCTGGTAAAATAGGCCGTATTACTATGCGTAGTATACCTGGGTTGGTGAATAACAAAATGAACCCCTGGTATAAGCAACGTGAAATGCCGGAAGCACCGAAAGAATCATTTAGAGAGTGGTATCAGAAAAACAGGAAAAAATGAGTTCGCGCGAAGATATTATAAAAAGGGTACAACAAAATCAACCACCAGCAGTTGCATTGCCGAACACAGATGTGTTTATTAATATGCGCGATGCAGATGTGGAGCAGTTTAAACAAACCTTTCGTAACATAGGTGGTGCTTTGTATGAAGTGAACAATTACGAACAGGTAATTGAAATACTGCGTACAGATTTCGCTGCTTTTAAAAAGAAGATCACCACCCTAAAGCAACTGGAAGCTATTGCAGATACCAGCTGGTTTAAGGATGATCCGCATAGTTTGCACGATGCAGAGGTGATGATTGCCGAAGCACATTTTGGTGTATGTGAAAATGGTGCGGTGTGGATTACCGAGCCTAATATGGTGCAGCGTGCATCGGTGTTTATTGGTGAACACCTGGTAATGCTGGTGCGCAAAAGCAGCCTGGTAGCTACTATGCATGATGCGTATGTGCGCATTGCATCGTTGCATGATAGTCAGTATGGGTTTGGCGCATTTATAGCAGGCCCATCTAAAACTGCGGATATTGAGCAGTCGCTGGTGTTAGGAGCTCATGGCCCGCGCACTATGACAATGATGCTGATGGATTAATTACTTAAGTATTCATACTAACAAAGAAAGGCCGGCATTCGTAAGAGTGCCGGCCTTGTTTTTACACGGTATATACGTAGTGCATTACCACTGTTTTTATTAAATAATTGTTTTATCACCCCCTTTTTTTAAAGGGGGTGATAAATGATAATTTATACAGTGTTGTGTTTTGTGTCTCATATAGAAGCAAATTTATCTGTCAGCAGGATGGGACAGGATACATGTTGGTGTTTTGTTAAATACTTTCGCCGCCGTGTACTTAAGTGCACAGAACCTAATATAACCAACAAGCCTATATGAAAGTAAAACTACTTGTCATTGAGGGAGCCTTATGCTTCATGCTACTGCTATGTCCTGCTTTGAGCTCAAGACTACTTGCGCAAAGCGACAGTGCTGCTGTTAAGAAAACAATCACCGGAAAAATTACAGATCCTGAGGGTAAACCTTTAGAAGGTGCTACCGTACAGGTAAAAGGAACCTCTATGATGGTGGCTTCCAAAGCTGGTGGTGAATTCACTTTAAGTAATGTACCATCAGATGCGGTACTGATTGTTACAGCTGTCGGCTTTGAAGCCCTGGAAGCAGCAGTAAACGGTCAGTCAACCGTAAATGTTTCCGTGAAAACCAAAACCAATGCATTGGAAGATGTAGTGGTGGTAGGTTATGGTACCCGTAAAAAAACGGATGTAACCGGTGCTGTTGCCAGCCTGGGTGCAGAAGAAATTAAAAAACGCCCTGTACAGAACGCACTGCAGGCTATGCAGGGCAAAATGGGTGGTGTGGATATTACTTCCAACGAACGCCCTGGTGAAGTAGGTAAAGTACTGATCCGCGGTAACAGGTCGTTAAGTGCTTCTAATGACCCTTTATATGTGATAGATGGTATTCCCATGCCATTAGGTTCTGCAGGTGGCATTGATGCATTGAACCCACAGGACATTGAAGCGATAGACGTATTGAAAGATGCGAGTGCTACTGCTATCTATGGTTCACGTGGTGCTAACGGTGTAATCCTTGTTACTACCAAATCTGGTAAGAAAGGCAGAACTACTTTAAACTATACAGGTAACCTGACTTTTGACAATCAGCAGAACCGTACTGAAATGATGAGCGCTGCTGAGTATATAGAATTCAGAAGGAATGCTTATCGTCGTGATGGTAACTATCCTGATGTACCTACCCTGGCAGATGACCAAAGAATTTTTGGTGGTGAATACTACGCATTTGAAAATGTGAAAAAAGGATGGACCACTGGTACCTGGAACCCCAATGCGGTATCTACTACAGACTGGACAGGTTTAGTATTACAAACCGGCATTACACAGGATCATACCCTGAGTGTAAGCGGTGGTAGCGATAAAGTAAGAAGTTATGGCTCTTTTGGTTACTTAAACCAACAGGGCACTATGAAAGGACAGGACTTTAAGCGCTATAATGGTAAGTTTAATACCGAAGTAAAGCCAACCAAATGGTTTACAATGGGTGGTAGCGTAACTGCTACATACAGTGTACAGAATTATGGTTATGCGAGCTTAACCAGCACTTCTACTACTAATATTTTCCAGGCTGCACAAAATATGCTGCCTTATGCCGTGCCTTATGACAGTTTAGGCAAGCGTATTGTAATGCCCGGTGGTGATGATGGCATCATGAACCCGGTTTATGAAGATAGATTAACGTTAAATGAACGTAAGGTTATCAGAACACTGGGTACATTATATGCAGAAGTTGAACCTATTAAAGGTTTAAAATACAGGTTTAACTTTGGTCCTGATTTCTATAGCCTGCGTAATGGACGTTACTGGGATGCACAGTCTATAAATAGAGGAGCCGGTAGTGCTTCTTCAACTAACCAGGCAAGGTTAGATGCAAGTACCCGTGTTTCCTGGACATTGGATAACCTGGTTTACTACGATAAAAACATTGAGAAGCATAATATTGGTATTACCTTATTGCAAAGTGCTTCTGCCAACCGTTTAGAAGGTTCTTCTATCACTGCACAGGCTTTATCTAATGCCAGTCAGAAATGGTATAACCTGGGTTCTGCTACTGCACAAACAGCCCTCAGCAGCTTGTCTGAAACCAAGCTGGAGTCTTACATGGGCCGTGTAAACTATAGCTTTGACAGCAAATACCTGTTTACTGCTTCTGCAAGATGGGATGGTGCTTCTCAGCTGGCCGACGGTCATAAATGGGACTTCTTCCCTTCTGCTTCCGCTGCATGGCGTATGGATCAGGAAGATTTCATTCGCAGTATAAGCTGGATCAAAACCCTGAAATTAAGATTAGGTGTGGGTGTTACAGGTAACTCTGCTGTAGATGCATATGCTACAAAAGGCAATCCACAAGGTACTACCTATGTATTTGGCAACAGCATTCTTACAGGGTATCTTCCTTCCAGCTTATTTGCCAGAACTGTAAACCCAATGGGTAACACTGGCTTAGGATGGGAGAAAACAAAACAATGGAACATGGGTGTGGATTTTGACGTGCTGAAAGGCAGGTTAAGCGGTACTATCGACTTATATACTACCAAGACCACAGACCTGTTAATGAATATGAGCATTTTAACACTGACAGGTTACCAGTCTACTTATGGTAATATCGGTGCTACCTCTAACAAAGGCGTGGATATCAACCTGACTTCTAATAATGTTAGGACTAAAGATTTTGCCTGGACTACCAACCTGAGCATTTCTTACAACAAAAGCAAGATTACCAAGTTAAACAATGGTATTACAAAAGATATTACCAATGGCTGGTTTGTAGGCGAGCAAATTGGTTCTAACTATGATTATGTGAAAGAAGGTATCTGGCAGAATGACACTAAAGACCAGTCTTTGTTGGCCCTGTACAAACAAAAAGGATCCAACTTCACTTCTACCTCAGCAGGTAACATCAGGGTAAAAGATCTGAATCATGATACTTTGATTGATCCTAACAATGACAGAACTATTGTAGGGCATGCGAATCCTAACTGGACTGGCGGTATGACCAACACGTTTACCTATAAAAACTTTGAGTTGTCTGTATTCGTGTTTTCCCGTCTTGGCTTTACTGTGTTAACCGGGCAAGAGTTTTTACAAGGTCGTTATGCACAACGTAAGTTAGATTACTGGACACCTACTAATCCTACTAACGACTATCCTTCACCTAGTTATAAAACTTCCAGTGGTGACCAGTTTAAGAGTTCTATGAACTATCAGAGTGGTTCATTCATTAAAATCAGAAATATTGCGTTGGGATATACCTTACCTAAGCAAACCTTGGGTAAACTGCATCTGACCAACTGCAAAGTGTATGCACAGGTTACCAACCCAGGCTTTATTTTCAGCAAAGTAAGCTGGATTGATCCTGATACCGGTTTAGCTACTTTCAACCGTGGCTTTGTACTGGGTGTGAATATGGGGCTTTAATTTTTAATGACTGTTAAACAAAGAACAATGACAACTTTTCATAAAGGTTTATATAAATGGCTGATTGCCGCAAGTAGCGTAGCATTGCTGCCTTCTTGTTCCAAATCGTTTTTACATGAAGAGCAGATCACCTCTGTAACTTCCGATGAATATAAAACCCAGGATGGTATTGATAAGCTGGTAATTGGTATGTATCTGAGCTACCGTTACCCTTTCAACTCTGAATGGGGATATGGTTCTCTGAACTTTGGTACCGATGAGTTTGCAGTAGGCGGTGCCGTTACGGTAGAGCCCTGGAACACTTATAGCATCAATTCTCAGAGCATTTATATTAACAGCACCTGGGATGCAATGTATAGTGCTATTAATACGGCGAACATTGTAATTCAAAATACCCCCGTATATTATACACCCGGCACTGGCGCTGATACCCGTTTAGGTGAAGGTTATTTTACACGTGCATGGGCTTATTTTAACCTGGTTACCCAATATGGTGGTGTGCCTCTTAAACTGACTCCTTCTACTACTGTAGAATATGAGTTTACAAGAGCGGCTGCTAAAGACATCTATGCGCAGATCATCAGTGATTTTACCAAAGCATATGAGGTATTACCCAAAACTGCTGAAGCGAATGGACGTATTACCAAATGGGCTGCTGGACACTTCCTGGCAAAAGCTTACTTAACCCGTGCAAGCGAGCTGTATGATGATTGGAATAGTGCTACCAAGCAAGATGATTTGAATAAGGCAGTTACTTATTCTACCGACGTGATTAGTAATAGTGGACGTTCACTGGCTCCTAACTTTAGCGATCTGTGGAATTATACAGGTCCGGATGGCGCCAATGAAAGTTTGAGTGAAGTGCTGCTGGCGGCACAGTTTAACGATAACCTGAATGGTCGTGACCGTTATGGCAACCAGATGCACTTATTCTTCCTTTCTGTGTATCAGGGTTCGGATGGTATGGTTCGCGATATTCCAGGTGGACGTGAGTATTCGCGTTTAAGAACTACAGATTATCTGATCGATATCTATGATCGTCAAAATGACTCTCGTTTCTGGAAAAGCTTCAGAACTGTTATCAATGCAAATAACCCTGCCAGCATTCCTAAATGGACAGATACATACGCGCCGTCTCCTGAATTAGTGGGTACACCAAAATATGCAGGAAACGAGCCTGCCTGGAAATACATTGTAAATGATGCAGGCGATACACGCTTTACTGCCGATAATATAGGTTATAACAGCGCTCAGTTGAAAGTGCGTTATTATAGCGGCGAATCGGCAAATTATCCTGCAGTAAACCATGGAGGTTATAGTGCAGCTGTATTCCCTGCTTTGTCTAAATTTACAGATGGATCAAGAGAAACTGTTGCGTCTACTTTCGGTAACAGAGATGGCATATTAGCCCGTTTGGGTGAAACTTACCTGATTGCAGCAGAAGCATATGGACGTTTAGGAAACTATAATACGGCGTTAACCTACATTAATACCTTACGTGACAGGGCTGCTTATAAGGCCGGTGAAGACCGTTCGGCTTATGTAGATGGTGGTGTAAGTTATAAGAACAACTCTGTAGCAAATACTGCACAGTATACAACCTATTCTAATAAAAACTCTTATTATGAATCTAACGATATCGAAGTAAGCACCGCAGCTACTTCATTACACTTAAACAGTGTAAATGATATGTTCAACTCTAAGTATGAGTTTTACGATAAGTTAACTTCCTCTTCTGACGCAGATAAATTTATCCAGTTTATCCTGAACGAACGTTCTCGTGAATTAGCAGGTGAATTGCTGCGCTGGCAGGATCTGGCTCGTACCAAAACACTGGTAAAACGTGCCAAAGCTTTCAATGACACTGCTTTGCCATTGGAAAGCAAAAACTATGTGCGCCCGATTCCACAAACATTCCTGGATATGGTGCAGCTGAATGGCAAAAGTTTAACTAATGAGCAGAAGCAAGCCATGCAAAACCCGAATTATTAATCGTTTACCGATATAATCCTACAAAGCCCCGCTTCATACAGGAATGCGGGGCTTTTTTCAGGACGGAACGGGATAGTTGTTCTTTGTCGCTGTTTACCTTTAATTCCCTTGCCTTTCTATGCTTTTTGTATATTTATAATAGGCCATATGACAAAGAAATTATTCGTTATTACCGCATTAATGCTGTTAGGGTATGTGCAAACGTATGTACAGGCTCAAACAACACCCCAACCAGTACCTGACAAGTTAGTAGTACTCACTTTTGACGACGCCGTAAAAAGTCACTACACCTACGTAGCTCCCCTGTTAAAAAAGTACGGCTTTAACGCCACTTTTTATGTGTGCGAGTTTCAGCAGCCTGCCTTTAGTGATACCAGTTTATACATGACCTGGCCACAGATCAGGGAATTGGGTAAGCAGGGTTTTGAAATAGGCAACCACACCTGGCACCATACCCATGTGAACAAGCTGGATGAAGCCGGATTTTTAAAAGAGCTTTCCTATATAGAGCATAAGTGCGATTCTTTATCGATAGCTCATCCCGTAACTTTTGCTTATCCCGGTTATGATACGGATGTAAAAGCCATCAACACTTTACAGAAAGCGGGTTATCAACTGGCCCGTATCGGTGGTAACCGCACTTACAACCCAAAGGCCGATCATCCTTATTATATACCCAGCTTTAGCACATCGGGCAACGATAAGCGCAAAGTGCTGAATGCTATACAACAGGCTAAGAATGGCAACGTAGTAGTGTTAACGGTGCATGGAGTGCCGGATAATGCGCACAACTGGGTAACTACACCACCAGAGTTGTTTGAAGAATATTTGCAGTATCTGCACGATAACCATTACACGGTTATTTCTATGAAGCAGCTGGGGAGTTATGTAAGCCTGGAAAGCGGCTGGAAGCTACCACCTCAACGGATGCCGGAACTGGCTACAGGTAGTGTAACACCTATGCCTTATGAATGGATAGATAAAGACACCCGTCATAAAGTAATTCAGTTAACACGTACAGAAGGCGATAACGCCAGCTTTTACTTTCACAATAATCCTTTTGTGGATGGCAGGCTGGTGTATTACAACACCAGCCTGAGTGGCAGCAGGCAAATATTTACCGTGAACCTGAAAAGCCTGAAAACAGAGCAGATCACCAATCACCCTGGCGTAATGAAAGGGGAGATTGTGGCTGTAAAGCGGAAGGAAGTGTTTTACCAGGTAAAGGATAGTGTGTTTGCCACAAACGTGGATACTAAAAAAGAGCGCCTGGTATTTGTGTTCCCGTCAGACTTTAAAGGAGACATCACCACACTGAATGCAGATGAAACCTTATTAGGTGGTGCCTATGGATCTGATAAAGAGAAAGAGCTGTTTAGGCAACATCCCGAAAAGAAAGACTTTTTCAATATTATATATGAAGCAAGGCTGCCCCGTACCTTGTTTACGGTAAACATCAACACCGGGGAGCTGAAAAAAGTATTTACAGATAGCGCCTGGTTAAACCATGTACAGTTTTCTCCATCTGATCCATCTCTGTTAATGTTCTGTCACGAAGGTCCGTGGCATAAGGTAGACAGGATATGGACTATTAATGTGGTAACAGGCGGCGATATTAAACTGGTGCATAAGCGCACAGTAGATATGGAAATTGCGGGACATGAATGGTTTGGTGCCGATGGAAAAACCATTTGGTTTGATTTGCAACAGCCACGTGGTAAAACATTCTTTGTAGCGGGTGCCAATGTGCAAACCGGTAAAGAAGTGAAATACGAGTTTAGCAAGAATGAATGGTCGGTGCATTATACCACTTCACCCGATCAGCAATTGTTTGCGGGCGATGGTGGCGACCCGGATGCAGTGGCCAAAGCGCCGGATGGTAAATGGATTTATTTATTCCGTCCGCAAGGTGACCGTTTTGTGCCGGAGCGCCTGGTGAATATGAAGCAGCACCAGTATAAGCTGGAGCCGAATGTGCATTTTTCACCCGATGGCAAGTGGATTATTTTCCGCGCCAATTTTGAAGGGCAGTCGCAGGTGTATGCGGTATCAATTGAAAAACAGGAATTTTAAATAGTAAGTGTATGAAGTTTACTTTGGTTTTGTTACAGGTAATGCTACTGGCTGTTGTACAGGGCGCTGCTCAGCAGCCTGCTGTGAAAGAATACCAGTATTTATCGGGTAAAGGCAGTGATAATACCGTTGCCTGGGATTTTTATTGCACTGGTGGCCGCAACAGCGGTTATTGGACTAAAATACAGGTGCCTTCCAACTGGGAGCAGCAGGGCTTTGGTAATTATAATTATGGCCGTGATTACAAAACCTATGGTAAAAATTCGCGCTTTCATGATGAGAAAGGCATGTACAAGTACAGCTTTAATGTACCTGCTTCCTGGAAGAATAAAGAAGTATTTATTGTATTTGAAGGTTCAATGACCGATACCGAAGTGAAGATCAACGGCAAGTCGGCAGGTGATACACACCAGGGTTCTTTCTACCGTTTTAAATACAAGATCACTGATAAAGTACAGTTTGGCGCTGCTAACCAGCTGGAAGCTACGGTAAGCAAAATGTCTGCCGATGCTTCTGTAAACAACGCAGAGCGTTTGGCCGATTATTGGGTGTTTGGTGGTATTTACCGCCCGGTGTACCTGGAAGCGGTTCCTAAAGAGCATATTGATTACACTGCTATTGATGCCAAAGCAGATGGCAGCTTTGCCATGCAGGTGTTTGTAAAAGGTGTGCAACAGGCACGCACTGTTACAGCAGATATTCTGGATAATAAAGGTAAAGTAGTAGCTACGGTAAGTGGCAATGCCGCTAAAGGCGATTCTGTGATTTCACTGAATACCCGTGTGGCCAATGCCTTACAGTGGACTTCTGAAACGCCTAACTTATATAAAGTAAATGTATCGCTGCGCACTACTGCTAAAGCATCTTTATACCAGGTAACAGAGAAATTCGGTTTCCGCACTATTGAAGTAAGAAGAGGAGATGGCGTATACCTGAATGGCGTGCAAATTAAAATGAAAGGTACCAACAGGCATTGCTTCTGGCCTGAAACTGCACGTACCTTAAACGATAGCATTCAAATGATGGATGCGAAGTTGTTAAAGGAAATGAACATGAACGCCGTTCGTTGTTCACACTATCCTCCGGATGTACGCTTTTTAGAGTTGTGCGATTCTATGGGTTTATATGTGCTGGATGAACTGGCAGGCTGGCAAAAATGGTATAGCACCAAAGCAGGTGTTCCATTAGTAAAAGAAATGATTATCCGTGATCTCAACCACCCTTCTATTATCTTCTGGGATAATGGCAACGAAGGTGGTACCAACAAAGAACTGGATAAAGAATTTACCCGTTGGGACTTTTCACAGCGCCCGGTAATTCATCCACACCACAGACCCGGTAATGAGTTTAACGGCATTGACTGTAACCACTACGAAGATTATTACAGCACTCAAAAAATACTGAACGATAGCCTTATTTATATGCCAACCGAGTTTTTGCATTCACAGGATGACGGTGGCGCAGGCGCTGCTATGAGCGATTTCTGGGAACTGCATTGGCATGCTAAAAAATCGGCCGGTGGCTTTATATGGGCTATGGTGGACGAGGGCATTGTAAGAACTGACTATAACAATATTATTGATGCCAACGGCTTAAACGCCAATGATGGAATCATGGGCCCACATCGTGAAAAAGAAGGTAGTTTCTTTGCGCTGCGTGAAATTTTTTCTCCGGTAAAAATTGCCCTGAAAGAATTACCAGCCGGTTTTAATGGTGGCATTGAAGTGGAGAACCGTTTTCACTTTACCAACATCAACCAGTGTACTTTTCAGTGGGCTTTGGTAAACTACTATAAGCCACAGGATGACTTTGAAGGATATCATATCATGCAGAAGGGCAACGCTGCTGCCCCCACCATTGCACCAGGCGCCACCGGCACTTTACAGCTGAGCTTACCTGCCGACTTTAAACAGTACGATGCATTAGTGCTGGTAGCCTTAGATCCTTTTAAAAAGGAATTGTATAAGTGGACATGGAAAGTAAAAAGCAATGAGCAATTGTTGGATAAAATATTGCTGGTAAACAACAGCACTGCCAGTGTAAAAGAAACGGATAGTACTTATGTATTAACGGGCGGTGAAGTATCTGTAATACTGGATAAGAAAACCGGTATGCTGGCAGGCACTAAAAACATCACCAACGATAACCTGTCGTTTAAAAACGGCCCGGTATTGTTGAATGGAACTGCTACCGTAGCAGGTGTAAAGCAATACAAAGAAGCAGATGGGGAAGTGGTAGAGTTTACCTACAGTGGTAACATGAAAACCGTGCGCTGGAAAATGTCAGGCACTGGCTGGGTAAGCATGGAATATGAATATGCGCTGGAAAGTGGTAGCTATACTTATGCAGGTGTAAGCTTTAACTATCCCGAAAACTTTATACTGGGCGCTAAATGGTTAGGTAAAGGTCCGTACAGACAATGGAAAAACCGTTCACAGGGTACACCTGTGAATGTGTGGTCTAACCTGTATAACAATACCCAAACCGGTTACTGGCCAATGGTCTATCCGGAGTTTAAAGGATACTATGGCGATATTACCTGGATGGAGTTTAATACCGTAGAAGGTAAGTTTTATGTAGCCAGCAAAGACACGGGTTTATATGTTCGCCTGTTTGATTTTTATGCGTTAACAGGTGTAACGCCACATCCGGCTTTACCATCCGGCAATATCTCTTTCCTGGATTGTATTCCGCCTATTGGTACCAAGCTGGCATTGAACATCAGTGCTAATACCAAGGTGTTAGGTCCGCAAAGCGAACCCACCAGCATTACTGCACCCATTAAACGTACCTTGTATTTTTACTTCGGGCTTCCTAAAACGTCTGACAGTAAAGAACAGTATAGCAGACCAGCAGTGGATAATGTGTTTTAAATTGCGGGTAGCTTAAACAACTTAAAAACAAGGGTGTATGAAAAGATTGATACTGGTGTTGTTGCTGTTGGCCGGCATTCGTGTACAGGCACAACAACAAAAGGATACAGGTGTAGTATATATGTTTTGCTATTTCAAAGGCAACAGTGTGGATGGGTTGCATCTGGCTTACAGCGAGGACGCCTACCATTGGACGGCTTTAAATGACGATAGCACCATGCTGCGTCCGGAAGTAGCAAAAGACAAACTGATGCGTGACCCCTGCATTATCCGCGGGGGCGATGGCAAATTTCATATGGTGTGGACGGTGAGCTGGAAAGATAAAGGCATAGGTTATGCCAGCTCGGAAGACCTGGTACACTGGAGCAAACAGGAATATATTCCTGTAATGGAACATGAAGCAGGTGCACAAAATGCGTGGGCTCCTGAGCTGGTGTATGATGAAGCTACTAAACAGTATGTTATTTACTGGGCTACTACCATCCCCGGCCGTTTTCCGGCTACAGACAGCCTGGGCGATAACAATCATCGTATTTACTATACTACTACTAAGGACTTCGCCACTTTTTCCAAGGCGGCTATTTTATATGATAAAGGGTTTAACATCATTGATGCTACCATTTTACGCAATGGTAAAAAATACGTGATGTTTTTGAAAGATGAAACGAAAACGCCTCCACAGAAGAACCTGCATGTGGCTACCAGCAAAAAACTGCTGAGCGGCTGGAGCGCTCCTTCGCCCAGCATCACCGGTAAATATTGGGCAGAAGGCCCTACGGCCATATTTGCAAATAACAGCTGGATTGTGTACTTTGATAAATACAGGGATCACAAATACGGTGCAGTAACATCAATCGATTTGAAAAACTGGACAGATATATCTGATAAGGTGAGTTTTCCAAAGGGTACACGTCACGGCACTGTTTTCACTATCACCCGGGCAGAGTTCAATCGCCTGGCGAATTTGTTGTATTAAAAATGTGAGAAGCGATGAAAAAGGTATTATTGATTGTATTGCCATTGATGTTGTTTTTACAGGCGCGCGCGAATGTGAAACTTCCTTCCATTATCAGCAACAACATGGTGTTGCAGCAGCAGGGTAAAGTGGCTTTGTGGGGTTGGGCATTGCCGGGAGAAAAGATAAGCATACTTACCAGCTGGAACCAGCGTACTGCTAAGGTAACAGCTGGGGCAGACGGCAAGTGGATCACGTATGTAAAAACCAGCAAAGCAGGTGGTCCTTACTACATTAAGTTTACGGGCAACAATGAAATAAAAGTAGAGAACGTATTACTGGGTGAAGTATGGCTGGCATCGGGCCAGTCGAACATGGAGTTTTTTATGGCTAAAACCAAAAACGTTTCTTACACCGGTGTATTGAACTACGAAGAAGAAATAAAGAAGGCAGATTACTTTGGTATACGCATGATTGATGTAGCCAATAAAGTGGCCGATGTTCCGCAATATGAATTTGAAGGCAGCTGGAAAGTGTGCAGCCCGGCAACGGCTGATACCTTTTCGGGTGTGGCGTATTACTTTGCCAAAGAGGTGCATGTGAAAACCGGTTTTCCGGTAGGTATTATCAATGCTACCTGGGGTGGCACACCGGCTGAATCGTGGACTAAAAAGGAAGTGCTGGAAAAGGATAAAGACTTTAAAGTGATCCTGGACAGGTACGAGCAGCAGGTGAAAGATTTTCCTACAGCTTCTGCAGAATATAAAGAAGCACTGGCTAAATGGAAAAGCGATTCCAGCAAGAACAGAGGAGCAGCGCCCAGGGAACCGATTGGTCCTAATCATAACAAATCGCCTTACAAATTATACAATGGTATGATCTCGCCTATTGTGCCTTACACTTTAAAAGGCGTAATATGGTACCAGGGTGAGAACAACGCAGAACATGCTTATCAATACCGCCGTTTGTTCCCGGCTATGATCGAGAACTGGCGGGATGATTTTAAGAACAACGCACTGCCTTTTTACTTTGTACAGATTTCTCCGCACCGTAGCCAGAACCCCGAGATAAGAGAAGCGCAGCTGCTTACTTTCCAGCATGTGGCACATACGGGTATGGCGGTTACTACCGATAACGGTGATTCGCTGGACATTCACCCACGTAATAAAAAGCTGGTAGGCGAACGCCTGAGCCTGTGGGCTTTGCATAATAACTATGGCTTTAAAGACATCACCTGTTCCGGCCCTATTTACCGCTCTATGAAAGTAGAGGGCAAGAAGATAAGGATACAGTTTGATTATGTAGATGGTGGCCTGGTGGCTAAAGGCGATGCGGCTTTACAGGAGTTTACCATTGCTGGTAGCGATGAAAAATTTGTACCTGCCCAGGCAGTGATAGAAGGCAATGAAGTAGTGGTATGGAGCGATGCTATTGACAAGCCCGTAGCGGTGCGTTTTGCATGGCGCAATGTACCTATGCCTAATTTGTATAACAAATCATTTCTTCCTGCATCACCTTTCAGAACAGACAACTGGAAAGGGATAACAGAAGGTAAAAACTAATACACAAAGCCATATGAAAAGAATAGTGCTGTTAGTGGCTGTTGTGTGCAGCATGGCGTTTGCTGCATTGGCGCAAAAACAGGATGTATCGTGGGCGGCAAAAGTAGGCGCGCGGAAATTTCCTGCTGCTACAGCCACCTTTCCTGTTAATAACTATGGTGCAGTGGGCGATGGACAAACACTTAACACCAAAGCCATACAAGCGGCTATTGACGCTTGTGCGGGCAAGGGTGGCGGTGTGGTTTCGTTTGCTCCCGGTAATTATGTTACGGGTGCATTGTTCCTGAAAAATGGTGTTAACCTGAATATAGGTAAGGGTGTTACCTTACTGGGCAGTCAGAACTTTGACGATTATCCGGAAATCAATACCCGTATTGCCGGCATTGAAACCACATGGCCCGCTGCTTTACTCAACGTGATAGGTCAGAAGAATGTAGCCATCACCGGCGAAGGCACAGTGAATGCCCGGGGCAAATTCTGCTGGGATAAATACTGGGACATGCGCAAAGACTACGAGAAAAAAGGATTGCGCTGTATAGTAGATTATGATGCCAAGCGGGTACGCACTTTATTGGTGCAGGAGTCTTCTGATATCAGCCTGAAAGGCATTACCCTCAAAAATGCCGGTTTCTGGACCGTGCAGTTATTGTATTCCGATCATCTTACCGTAGATGGCCTGGTGATTCGTAATAATGAAGATGGTCACGGCCCCAGCACGGATGGTATAGACATTGATTCCAGTACCTGGGTGCTGGTGCAGAACTGCGATGTAGATTGTAACGACGATGATTTTTGTTTAAAGGCGGGACGTGATGCGGATGGCTTACGCGTAAACCGTCCTACAGAATATGTAGTGATCAGGAAATGTATTGCCCGCAAAGGCGCTGGCATTGTTACCCTGGGCAGTGAAACCTCTGGTGGCATAAACCATGTGCTGGCTACCGACCTGATGGCAAGAGGTACAAAGAATGGCTTCCTGATTAAATCTGCGTTAACACGTGGGGGCACCATCAGCGATATTTATATCCGCAATATTGATATGGATAGTGTAAGTATACCGCTCAATTTTACCATGAATTGGAATCCGGCTTACAGCTATTCAAAATTACCGGCTGGTTATCAATATGATTCTATACCCGTGATCTGGAAAAAGCTGTTACAGCAGGTAACTCCTGAGCAGGGCAGGCCTTATTTTAAAGATGTGTATGTAGATGGCATCAAGGCCCGCAACAGTAAGCAGGGTATTTTAGCCATTGGCCTGGAAGAGAGTGCTTTACAGCATTTTGAATTTGCCAATGTAACTATAGAAGCTTCCACCGCAGGAGAAATTAAGTTTGCAAAAGGCTGGAAAGCAAAGAATGTTACTATCACCGCAACAGACGGATCAAAAGTTACCATACCAGGGGAATAGGCATTAAGCCTGTTCCCCCTTATGTTCCCTTCATAACAGTGCAGGACAGCTGTTATGAAGGTTACGTTTATTTTTAAATGTATCATTTTACGATTGCTGCATCTTACCTAATGGACTGTACAAGCGACAAAGAGTTTTTTGTCATCAAAACATAAGCCATATGAAAGTAAACATTTACTTCCTGCCAAAGGGTAAGTCATGTATGGGGGTATGCACCACCCTCCTTTTCTTCATCACCCTGCTTTTCAGCAACAGTATGTACGCTCAGAAACAAATGGAAAAACTGGGTCGCGGTGTAGTAGCCGTTCGCACCAGCAGCAGCCAGGTATATGTAGGCTGGCGTTTGCTGGGTACCGATCCTTCCACTATTTCGTTTAATGTGTACAGGGGCACCACTAAGCTCAACAGCACACCTATCACCACCTCTACTAATTATGTTGACAATGTAACCACCAATGGTTCTTATACCATTAAGCCGGTGATCAGCGGGGTAGAGCAAGCCGCTTCTGCCGCCGCTTCTGTTACCACCACCTCTTATCTCAGTGTGCCTATAACCGCGCCGGCCGGCGGCACAACGCCAGATGGTGTAGCCTACACCTATAGCGCCAACGATGCCAGTGTGGCCGATCTGGATGGAGATGGAGAGTATGAGATTGTTTTAAAATGGGACCCTTCTAATTCAAAAGACAATTCACAATCGGGCTATACGGGTAATGTATTCCTGGATGCCTATAAGCTGAATGGTACACGCCTGTGGCGTATTGACCTGGGGCGCAACATTCGTGCAGGCGCTCACTACACACAATTCCAGGTATATGATCTGGATGGCGATGGTAAAGCAGAAGTGGCCTGTAAAACAGCCGATGCCACTATTGATGGCGTAGGCACAGTGATAGGCTCTTCTACGGCAGACTATCGTAACACGAGTGGGTATGTATTGTCCGGCCCGGAATATCTTACCATTTTTAACGGCCTTACCGGTGCGGCTATGGCCACTACCAATTACCTGCCTGCAAGAGGTACGGTTTCTTCCTGGGGCGATAGTTATGGTAACCGGGTAGACCGCTTTGTGGCCAATGTGGCTTACTTAGACGGACAAAGGCCCAGTCTGGTAATGGGTCGTGGTTATTATACCCGCCTGGTGCGTGTGGCATGGGACTGGCGCAATGGTACTTTAACACAACGCTGGACTTTTGACAGCAACACCTCAGGCAACAGCGCTTATGCCGGACAGGGCAATCACCAGGTTACGGTAGGTGATGTGGATGGTGATGGAAAAGACGAAGTGGTAAACGGTTCCAGTGCTATTAATGATAACGGCACCGGTTTATATGCCAATGGGCTGGGACACGGCGATGCCATGCACATGAGTGATATGGACCCCGACAGGCCCGGGCAGGAAGTGTGGCAATGCCACGAAACACCCAGCCAGTATGGTGTATATGGTTTGGAGTTCAGAGATGCCAATACAGGCACACCTTTGTGGGGTGTAGCCGCTACTACCGATGTAGGCAGGGCTTTGGCTGCTGATATTGATCCCCGTTATAAAGGATATGAGTGTTGGGGCACTGCCGGATATTTATATGATTGTAAAGGCAACCAGATAGGCACTACGCGTCCTTCGGTAAACCATGTAGTGTGGTGGGATGCTGATTTGCAGCGAGAATTACTGGATGGTGTAAACCTCGATAAATGGGTATATGCCAGCAATACTTCCAGCCGAATTAAAACCTTATCAGATGCGGCTAATGGTTCCGGTGCTTCTAACAACAGTACCAAGGCCAATCCTTGTGTTACTGCCGATATACTGGGCGACTGGCGGGAGGAAATTATTCTGCGCAACAGCACCAGCACGGCGCTGAATATTTATACTACCACTATTGTAGCTACCAACCGTTTTTATACGTTAATGCACGACCCGCAATATCGCGTGGCAGTGGCCTGGCAAAACACAGCGTATAATCAACCGCCGCATCCCAGCTTTTATTTAGGAGAAGGCATGGCTGCTCCGCCAACGCCTAATATTTATACGCCGGGTACTACTAATACGGAGTTAGTATCTGGTGCGGTGTATAACATCACAGCCAGGCATAGTGGTTTAAACCTGGATCTGCTTGCGGCTTCTACTGCTAATAACGCAGCGGTGGTGCAGAATGCAGTATCGGCGACCTCTACCAGCCAGCGTTGGACAGTAACAGCCACCGATAATGGTTATTACCAGCTTACTGCTGTGCATAGCAGCAAGAACATGGATATTACTGGTAAATCTACTGCCGATGCTATTGGGGTGATACAGTATAATCCTTCTACTGCTACCAACCAACAGTTTGCTGTTATACCGGTAGGCGGTGGCTATTTTGAGTTAAGCCCAAGGCATAGTGGCAAGTGTATAGAAATTGCCAATGCTTCTACCGCCACCAATGCACTTGCACAGCAGTATACCTGTAGCGGCGCTACGCATCAGCAATTTAAGTTTACACCGGTAACTACTACGGCGTTGGCTGCCAAGGTGGCAACGGAAGATGCCAGTATTGCCGTAACCGTAACACCTAACCCTACGAATTCTACCTTCCTGATCAAATGTAAGGGGGCATTTAGCTTTACCCTGTTTGACATGGCAGGCAGGTTGCAGGAAAGCGGAAAAGGCACTGACCAGGCAGAAGCAGGTGGTAGAGTGGCACCCGGCACGTATATTATCAAGGTGGCAGGTGCAAAAAATAAACAATCAATAAAAGTTTTGAAATTATAAACTAATTCAACAAATACCAGTCAAAGAAAAACGCATTCAGCAGGGCTGCTATGCGGGGAGAAATTCCTCAGGTAGTGGCCTTGCTGAATGTGTTTTTATAAGACGAATGCATAAATATGTACAAACCGGTAAGTAATGTATTGCTATGTCTGTTGGTGGTATTGACCACTGCAACAGCCCAACGCCAGATGGAATACCTGGGAAGAGGTGTGATAGCCATGCCCACGGAAAAAGATGTAATGGTAAGCTGGCGATTGCTGGCTACTGATGACGATAAAATCGGATTTCGCGTTTACCGGAGTGAAAACGGTAAACAGCCACAGTTATTAACCCCGCAAGTGTTGTACACTGCTACTTGTTTCAAAGACAGCACCGCCAACCTGGCCGTAGAAAACACCTATGTAGTAAAACCGGTGATAGGTGGCAAAGAACAGGAAACTGCCTGGACATATGTGCTGAAAGCAGCTGCCAACCCTTATTTGTCTATTCCCCTGCATGTGATAGCAGGATACTCCGCCAATGATGTGTCGGTAGGCGATCTGGATGGCGATGGTGAATATGAAATTGTGCTGCATCAAACCGGGGTGAGTCATGATAACTCCCAGGCAGGCATTACCGATCCGCCCATTTTTCAGGCGTATAAACTGGATGGTACTTTTTTATGGCAGATAAACCTGGGCAAAAACATACGGGATGGTGCGCACTATACGCAGTTTATGGTGTACGACCTGGATGGCGATGGCAAAGCAGAAATTGCTATGAAAACAGCAGATGGTACTGTGGATGGTATAGGGAAAGTAATAGGAGATTCTACCAAAGACTACCGTAACAGTGATGGCCGTGTACTGGATGGGCCGGAGTTTTTTACCATATTCAATGGCGAAACCGGTGCTGCTATGGCTACCACTAATTACATTCCTGCCCGTGGCAATATCGGCGCCTGGGGCGGACGTGGTGGTAATGGAAAAAATGATAACAACGGTAACCGGGTGGATAGGTTTGTGGCCTGTGTGGCTTACCTGGATGGTATCCATCCCAGTGTGGTAATGTGCCGCGGTTATTATGGCAGAACCGTACTGGCGGCGTGGGATTGGCGCAATGGCCAGCTTACTTCCCGCTGGGTGTTTGATACCAATGATGGCAGCAACCCGTTTTCGGGCATGGGCAATCATAACTTGTTTGTAGCAGATGTAGACAATGATGGTAAAGATGAAATTGTATACGGTTCTATGTGTGTGGATGATAATGGCAAAGGGTTATATACCACTGGCCTGCGCCATGGCGATGCAGTGCATGTAAGCGACCTTGATCCTTCCCATCCGGGGCAGGAAGTGTATGGCATTCATGAAATAGAAGAAGGCACCAAAGGGCCAGGCGTAGCTGTGTTTGATGCGGCTACGGGTACTATCTTGTGGACATCTGATAAAGATTCAGATGTAGGCCGTGGCATGACGGCTGATATTGATCCGCGTTATGCCGGTTGCGAATGCTGGGGCGGGGCAGAAGGGTTAAGAACCTGTAAGGGAGAATCTATAGGAACAGCACCACGTTCGGTCAATTTCCGTATCTGGTGGGATGGCGATTTGCTGGCAGAATTGCTGGACGGTACCCGCATTGAGAAATGGGATTACCTGAATGCCAAAACCAGCCGTTTGCTGGATACCCGTTCCTTTAACTGTGTTTCTAACAACGGAACCAAGTCAAATCCGGCCCTAAGTGCAGATATTTTGGGAGATTGGAGGGAAGAAGTGATATACAGGACGGCTGATAACCAAGAACTCCGTATTTTTTCAACGCCTTACAGCACCCCTTATCGTTTGGTAACATTGATGCAGGATGCACAATACCGCCTGAGCGTAGCATGGCAGAATGTGGGTTACAACCAACCCCCTTATACCAGTTACTTTTTGGGCGATGGCATGCAACAGCCTGCAAAAGAAAATATTACTATTGCAAAAAAAGGGAAGCAGTAAAAACCAATTACCCGAAAAACCAATTGAATGAATAAAAAATCTGTTAAGGCAGTCTGGTTGCCATTCTTGATGTTAATCTTATCCTCGTTCACTGTGTTGCTGTTGCAGCAGAAGAAACCCGTGTTATATATTATTGGTGATTCTACCGTGAAAAATGGTGATGGCAAAGGCTCTAATAAATTATGGGGCTGGGGAAGTATTATAGGAAGCTATTTTGATACTACCGAAATGGATGTGCGCAACCATGCTATTGGTGGCCGCAGCAGTCGTACTTTTTTAACAGAAGGCAGGTGGGACAGTATTTTAAAAACACTGAAAGCAGGCGATTACGTGCTGATGCAGTTTGGACATAATGATGGCGGCGCACTGGATGATACTTCCCGTGCCCGCGGCACCATTAAAGGCACCGGCGAAGAATATAAAGATATCTACAACCCTATTCGCAAAGTACAGGAAAGAGTATACACCTATGGCTGGTACATGCGCAAGTATGCCAACGAAGCCAAAGCCAAAGGCGCTATTCCTATTATATGTTCACCTATACCACGTAACATATTTAAAGATGGTAAAGTAGAAAGAGCGGATGATAACTATGGTAAATGGGCTGCTGAAACAGCACAAACCACAGGTGCATTCTTTATTCCATTGAACACGATAGTTGCAGATGAATACGAAGCGATGGGGCCTGAAAAAGTAAAAGCATTTTTCCCTGGCGATCACACACATACCAATGAAGAAGGTGCTAAAGTGAACGCCGCGGCAGTGGTAAAAGGATTGAAGCAGTTAGAAGGTTGTTCGTTAACCTGTTTGCTGGCAAAGTAATTCACGGGTAATACCGCAAATGATGCGTGAAAGGTAGGTGTGCCGTTTCGCAGATAATATAACAGGATGAAACAGATTACTATTATTACAGGTTGCGTGTTGATGCTATGGCAGGCAGCGGCGCAAAAGATTGACAGGAAGGCGTTGGTGCAGCGACACAATGTGCATAATACCCGTTTTGATTCGTTAAGCTCCGTAACAGTAGGTAATGGTGCTTTTGCCTATACAGTAGATGTTACCGGATTGCAAACATTTCCGCAAGCATATGCCAATGGCGTTTGTTTAGGAACGCAATCGGAATGGGGATGGCATAGCTATCCCAATCCTAATAACTATTGCTTTGAAGAAGCTTTAAAAACTTACCATTTCAACGGCAGGGATGTTACCTACGGCGTACAAAACAATACCACGGAAAGGAGCAAAGCGGCTACAGACTTTGCCCGTCAAAACCCGCACCGCCTGCAATTGGGCAACCTGGGGTTTGACATACGCTTAAAGAATGGGCAGCCTGCGCGTTTGGAAGATATCAAAGACATTGACCAGACGCTGGATATGTGGACGGGTGAAATCCGTTCTGCTTTTACGGTAGAAGGTGTGCGTGTACAGGTATCTACTGTGGCGCATCCCAAGCTGGATGAAATTGCAGTAAAGGTGATATCTGATTTACTGAAAGAAAAGCGTCTGGCAGTGAGCCTGCGTTTCCCTTATCCTACTGGTGTTTTTTTAGATGGGGGTACCTTGTACCAGGAGAATGCACACCAGAGTGCTATAGTGGGTAAGGTAAATGCGGAGAATGTGACCATAGAGCATCAGCTGGATACCACCAGCTATCGTGCTTATTTTAGTTTTAGCAAAGGAACTGGTGTAACGCAGAAGGCAGCACATTACTTTGTGTTGCAGCCGCGCACCAACGAAAATACTTTTGTTTTCACCTGCACATTTGTGCCTGGTAAAAAGGCAGAAGCCTATGCCGCTGATTATGATTTAACCTTACAGCAAAGCTCGGGTATGTGGTATAATTACTGGGCTAAAGGTGCCGCAGTTGATTTTACCGGTAGCATAGATAAAAGAGCAGCAGAACTGGAAAGGCGCATTATCTTATCACAATACCTGTTGCGTGTACAGGAAGCAGGCACTGCTCCTCCACAGGAAACAGGGCTTACTTACAACAGCTGGTTTGGCAGGCCACACCTGGAAATGCCCTGGTGGCACAGTGTGCAGTATGCCTTATGGAACAGAACGGAACTGCTGGAAAAAATGATGCAGTGGTACAGTAAACCAGTAGTACTGGCGAATGCCCGAGCATTGGCTAAACGTCAGGGATATGAAGGAGCACGCTGGCAAAAGATGACAGATCCTGATGGTACAGAAGGCCCTTCTTCTATAGGCGCTTTCCTTATCTGGCAACAGCCGCACTACATCTATTTTGCAGAACTGTGTTATCGTGACAAACCATCCGCTGTTACATTGAGTAAATATCGCGACCTGGTGCTGGAAACAGCCGATTTCATGGCTTCTTATGCTTATTACGATTCTGCTACACATTGTTATATCCTGGGCAAAGGTTTGATTCCTGCGCAGGAAACTTTTAAGGCAGAGGAAACCTTTAATCCTTCTTTTGAATTAACATATTGGACCTGGGCTTTACAAACAGCGCAGGAATGGCGTGTAAGAAGTGGCATGCCGCGCAATAAAAAATATGATGAGGTGTTACAGCACTTATCGCCATTGCCACAGAAGGATGGTGTCTATTATCCCACAGAGAGTGCCGCAGATGCTTATGCCAATCCTAAATACAGAACCGATCACCCGATTGTGTTAGGTAATATGGGCATGCTGGCTCCGGTAAAAGATATAGATACTGCGGTTATGCGTAAAACCTTTGATTGGGTTTGGCAAAACTGGAACTGGCCGGAAACCTGGGGCTGGGATTTTCCTTTAACCGCTATGGCAGCTACACGCCTGGGCATGCCTGATAAAGCAGTAGATGCGTTGCTGATGAACATTACCACCAACACGTATCTGCCTAACGGACATAACTACCAGGATGGCCGTTTACGTATATATCTGCCGGGTAACGGTGGTTTATTGTCTGCGGTGGCTATGATGTGTGCCGGGTTTGATGGTAACCATACGCTTGCGCCGGGCATACCTAAAAATGGTCAGTGGAAAGTGCGTTGGGAAGGGTTGAAGAAAATGCCATAACAGGTATTTGCAGGATGCTACAGGATACTGGTTAGGAATATATGTTATAAACTGCCGCCGCAATGGAAAAAGGGCTGTGTTTTTTATATTCCCCATAGAAGGATAATTTTACCAAATCGAATGAAGCCGAAGCCAGCCAATCAATAAATAAATGGTTAGTATGAAAAAGGAAAGAAATGTATTGTGTGCCATCACGTTGCTGCTTGCCGCTGTAACGGGTAGTGTAAGTTGTGCAGCCCAGAAAGTGCCTGCAAAAAAAGATGTGTTGCAGGTAATGGAGCTTACCAACAGTTATTTTATGAAGAAATGGCCGGATGTGGGACAGGTAATTGTTACCAATGCCACACGCCCCAGTAACATCTGGACCCGCGCCGTGTATTATGAAGGTTTAATGGCCTTATACGCTTTAGACAAAAAGAAAGAGAACTACGATTACGCCTACAACTGGGGCGCGTTTCATAAATGGGGTTTACGTGGCGGTATCACTACCCGCAATGCCGACAACCAGGCTTGTGGCCAGGCGTATATCGACCTGTACCTGATGGATAAAAAGCCTGAGCAGATACATGACATCAAGGCTTCTATTGACAGCATGATGAAAACGCAAAAGATCGATGATTGGCATTGGATCGATGCTATTCAAATGGCTATGCCGGTGTATGCCCGTTTAGGTAAAATTTACAAAGACACTAACTATTATCACCGTATGGAAGAGATGTATCATTTCTCTAAATACAATCATGGTGGTAATGGTTTATATAACAAAGCAGACTCTTTATGGTGGAGAGATAAAGACTTCGTTCCTCCTTACAAAGAGCCTAATGGTGAAGATTGTTACTGGAGCCGTGGTAATGGCTGGGTAGTAGCTGCACAATTAAGAACCATGGAATGGTTGCCTAAAAACCATCCTTTTTATGCCGAGCTGTTGAACGATTTCAAAGAAATGTGTAAGGCTTTAATTCGCATTCAGCGTCCGGATGGATACTGGAATGTAAGCCTGCACGATCCTAATAACTTTGGTGGTAAAGAATTATCAGGTACTGCGTTGTTTGTATACGGTATGGCCTGGGGCATTAACCACGGTTACCTGGATAAGAAAACTTACCTGCCTGTAATTACCAAAGCATGGGATGCCATGGTGAAAGACTGTGTGCATGCAGATGGTATGCTGGGCTTTGTACAAGGCACTGGTAAAGAACCTAAAGATGGCCAACCGGTAAACTACGATCACATTCCTGATTTTGAAGATTATGGATTGGGATGTTTTTTACTGGCCGGAAGTGAAGTTTATAGACTGAAATAGTAGTTATTCTATTAAATTGTGCTGATGTCTGATTTGTTGTGAATGGTTTTTACAACAAATCAGACATTGGCCTTTATAACCATTCCCTTGAACAAACCATGAAACCGATGAAATTACGATTATTGTTTTGCTGTATGCTGGCAGGCGTAATGCTGGCAAAGGCAGGCCAGCCCAAGCTGCCAGAAGTGGTGCGCGCCAAATTCAATTTTAACCCGGGTTGGGTAATGCAGGTGGGCGACAATACAGCCGCTGCTGCATTCGGCTTTGACGATAAAAGCTGGAAAGCCGTAACCTTACCACATGCTTTTAATGAAGATGATGCTTTTAAAAAGCCTATACAGGATTTAACTACCGGTATTGTATGGTATCGCAAACATTTTACTATTCCCAATAACCGCAAAGGCCAGAAAGTATTTTTAGAGTTTGAAGGCATTCGGCAGGCGGGTGAGTTTTACCTGAACGGTCAGTGGATTGGCCGTCATGAAAACGGCATCACGGCCTTTGGCTTTGACATTACCGATAGTGTAAAGTTTGGCGAAGAGAACGTGCTGGCAGTGCGCATTGATAACTCGTGGGATTACCATGAAAAAGAATCTAACAGCGGTTATCAGTGGAACGATAAAAACTTTTATGCCAACTACGGCGGCATCAATAAAAACGTATATCTGCACTTTATGCCTAAGATATACCAGACACTGCCTTTGTATTCTAACCTGCACACCAAAGGGGTGTATGTATATGCCAGCCAGTTTGATGTAAAAGACCGTTCTGCTTTAATCAACGTACAGTCGGAAATAAGAAATGAATCGGACAAGCAGGTGAACATCACTTATATCGTAACCATTGCAGATAAAGACGGCGCGGTGATCCGCTCGTTCAGAAGCATGGATAATCCTATTGGCCCGGGTGAAACCCGTATTGTAAATGCTTCGGGCCGGGCAGGTAGCCTGCATTTCTGGAGCTGGGGCTACGGTTATTTGTACCAGGTATATTCTGTGTTAATGATCAACGGCAAAACCGTAGACATTGTAAGAGTAAATACCGGCTTTCGCAAAACAGGCTTTTCCAACGGCGTGTTTCAGTTGAACGACAGGCCTATGCACTTAAAAGGCTATGCGCAACGTACTACCAACGAATGGCCTGCCATAGGAAATGCCGTACCTGCGTGGATGAGTGATCACAGCAATGGTCTGATGGTAGAAAGCGGTGCTAACCTGGTACGCTGGATGCACGTAACACCCTGGAAGCAGGACGTGGAGTCGTGCGACAGGATGGGCCTGATGGAAGCCATGCCTGCCGGTGATTCGGAAAAAGATGTGGATGGCCGCCGTTGGGAGCAACGCGTGGAAGTGATGCGCGACGCCATGATCTATAACAGGAACAACCCAAGCATTGTATTTTACGAGTGTGGCAATAAAGGTATCAGCGAAGAGCATATGAAGCAGATGAAAGAACTGCGCGACCAATGGGATCCCATGGGCGGCAGGGCTATCGGCTCACGCGAAATGTTACAAAAGAATACCGTGGCGGAGTATGGCGGTGAAATGCTGTACATTAATAAAAGCGCCGGCAAGCCATTATGGGCTATGGAATATTCCCGCGATGAGGGCTTGCGCAAATACTGGGATGAATTCTCCCCACCGTTTCATAAAGAAGGCGTAGGGCCATTGTATAAAGGACAACCTGCCAATGAATACAACCACAACCAGGATGCACATGCTATAGAAGATGTAACACGCTGGTACGACTTCTGGAAAGAAAGACCAGGCACAGGCAAAAGAGTAAACGCAGGTGCTGTAAATATCATCTTCTCTGAATCCAATACCCACTACCGTGGCGAATCTAATTACCGCACCAGCGGTGAAGTAGATGCCATGCGTATTCCTAAAGACGGATTCTATGCGCACCAGGCCATGTGGGATGGATGGGTAGATGATCTTACACCACATATACACATATTAGGTCACTGGAATTATAGCGATAGCGTTACCAAAGACATTCATGTAGTGTCCAATGCCGACAGGGTAGAATTGTTTGTAAACGAAAGATCATATGGTTTTGCACAGCAAACCAGCCGCTTCCTGTATACTTTCAAACGGGTAAAATGGCAGCCTGGTGTAATACGTGCAGTAGGCTATACCTATAATAAAAAATCGTGTGAAACAGAACATGTAACTGCCGGAAGGCCTGTTGCGGTGAAGTTAACACCTATCACTGCGCCTAAAGGCTGGGTAGCCAATGGGGCTGATCTGGCGATGGTGCAGGTAGAGGTGGTAGATGAAAAAGGCAATCGTTGCCCTACGGCTTTAAATACGATACAGTTTGCTGTTGATGGCCCGGCTGAATGGCGCGGTGGTATTGCACAGGGGCCGGATAACTATATCCTGAGTAAGGAGCTGCCGGTAGAGTGTGGTGTAAACAGGGTGCTGCTGCGTTCTGCTACACAAGCAGGAGCCGTTACTATTAAAGCTACCTCTGGCAATTTAACGCCTGCTACTTTGCAGTTAACCACTTTACCTTTTGAGGTAAAAGAAGGCTTAGCCGTGCAGATGCCGGATGATGGATTAACCGGTTCTTTGAAAAAAGACAACAAGCCAGATGTAGAGCCTTATGTGGTGAACAGGCTGCCAATGATCATTGCGCGTGCTACAGCAGGTTGCAACCAGGATAAAGCAGCAGAGGCATTTGATGATGATGAAACTACCGACTGGTTCAGCAACGGTATAATGGATAGTTCGTGGATTGCTTTTGAAACAGAGTATATCAACACGTTCAATGCTATTACTTTAAAGCTTAACAATTTCAGAACCTGCTCTTATCCTATCCGCATACTGGTAGATAAAAAAGAAGTGTTCAAAGGCAATACCCCACGTGGCCTGGGCTACTTCACTATTGAATTTGCGGCTTACAGAGGTAAGAAAGTGAGGGTAGAGTTGTTATCTGCTGCTGATGTAAAAGGCGATAAAGGCACCGAAATGAACGGCAAAAAGCTGGGAGACGGTGTTGAACGCGAAGAACAGGATGGTAAAGCCCGTTTAAGTATTATAGAAGCTGAACTGTACGGCCCTTTAAACCAGGAACCGTAGATAATACAAACTAATAGGTAAACACTTATGGCTACGCAGACATAAGTGTTTATTTTAGTCCTCTGAATTGGTATAGTTATATGAAAAGATTACAGGTATTGTGTTTGGCTAGTTGTTTCTTCTGGCAAACACAGGTGCAGGCCCAACAGGCTGACAAAAAGCCCAATATCATTTTTATTTTAGCAGATGATCTGGGAATAGGGGATGTGGGCTGTTATGGTCAGCAAAAAATTAAAACTCCTAACATTGATGCGCTGGCTAAAGAAGGGATGCAGTTTACACAGGCTTATGCAGGCACTGCTGTATGCGCCCCTTCCCGCGCCAGTTTATTAACAGGTATGCACACCGGCCATACGCCGGTGCGTGGTAATAAAGGCATGAAGCCGGAAGGACAGTTTCCTTTACCGGATTCTTCTATTACCATTACCGCTTTATTGCAGAAGAATGGTTACGAAACAGGCACCTTTGGTAAATGGGGCTTAGGTTATCCGGGTTCCACTGGTGAGCCTACTAAAAAAGGCGTAGACCAGTTTTATGGTTATAACTGTCAAACACTGGCCCATAACTATTATCCCGATCACTTATGGGATAATACCAATCGTGTAGAGTTACCCGGTAATGTAAAAAATGATTCTGCCTATTCTGGCGATTTAATACACCAGCATGCCTTGCAATTTTTAAAGCAACAGCATGGTGAAAAGCCTTTCTTCCTGTTCTTGCCTTATACTTTACCACATGCTGCTTTATATGGTCCGCATGATAGTATTTACCAGTATTATGTAAAGCAGTTTAACGAACCGGATGCCCAGCCTTCTGCCAAAGCCCCTCACGACGATTATCGTTTTGAACCGCAGGCACATGCTGCCTTTGCTGCTATGGTTGCCCGCTTCGATGCATACGTAGGTCAAATTGTGGCACAGGTAAAAGCACAGGGCCTGGAAAAGAACACGCTGATTATATTCACCAGCGATAATGGCCCGCATAAAGAAGGCGGCGCTGATCCGGATTTCTTTAACAGCAATGGCCCTTACAAAGGCATTAAGCGCGATTTGTACGAAGGTGGTATCCGCGAACCCTTCCTTGCTTACTGGCCGGGCACTATTAAAGCTGGCAGCAAGAATACCACACCAACAGCCTTCTGGGATATGTATCCCACGTTTGCTGAGCTGGCCGGTGTAAAGGATATCAACAAGGTAGATGGCATTTCTATCACCCCTTTATTCAAAGGAAAGAAACTGGCTGCACCACATGAATATTTCTATTGGGAGTTTCATGAGTTTGGTGGAAGACAAGCGGTATTGTATGGCAAATGGAAAGGTATTCGTTTGAATGTAAACAAAAACGATGATGCGCCTATTGAGCTATATGATATCAGCAAAGACCCGGGTGAAGAACATAATATAGCTGCGGAACATGCAGATATTGTAGAAAAGATAAAGAGCTTTATGAAGGAAGCGCACAAACCAGATAATAACTGGCCTTTGCTGGCGTGGGAGTTATCGAGATAAGTATAGTACTATATAATTGGATATAATAAAACGGCCCGTATATACGGGCCGTTCTGCTATTGGGGGTATTACTCAACCATTCTACACAACTACTGGTTCACTTTCTTTAATCTATTCTTGAATAGCTTTTCAAACTTCTCCACTTTAGGACGTACTACCATGCGGCAATAACCTTGTTCGGGGTTTTGCTCGTAATAGTTCTGATGGTAGTCTTCGGCCTTATAAAACTTGTCGAAGGCGGTTACTTCTGTTACAACAGGTGAATCATATACATGCTCCTGGTTAAGGGCGGTTATAATTTCACGGGCTTTTTGTTCCTGCTCGGCATTGCGGTAATAGATCACAGAACGATATTGTGTACCTACGTCAGCACCTTGTCTGTTCAGCGTGGTAGGATCGTGTACGGTAAAGAACACTTTCAGTATTTCATCTACCGAGGTTTTTGTTTTATCATACGTGATCTGCACTACTTCTGCATGGCCGGTGGTGCCGGTACATACTGCTTTGTAAGTAGGGTTAGGAGTGGGGCCACCAGAGTAACCACTTTCCACTTTAATAACGCCATCCAGTTGTTCATACACCGCTTCTACACACCAGAAGCAACCACCACCTAAAGTAATCGTATCTATGTTGCTGGTAGTGCCTGCTGCATTATTGCTGCTATCAGTAGCAACAGGTGCACCTGCAGGCGCAAACTCCAGCGATACAGAGTTTACACAATAGCGCTGGCCGGTTTCGGTAGGGCCATCATCAAAAATATGTCCCAGGTGGCCTCCACATTTTGCACACAGAATTTCTACGCGGTGCATGCCCAGGGTGTTGTCTTCTTTCTGAATGATTTTACCACCGGCTATTTCCTTGTCAAAGCTGGGCCAGCCGCAATGCGAATCAAACTTCATATCATCGGTAAACAACTCATTGCCACAGGCTGCACATTTGTACACGCCTTTTTCTTTATTCATTAACAGTTTACCGGTAAAAGGTCGTTCGGTGCCTTTCTGGCGCAGTATATAATATTGTTCAGGAGTTAATTGTTCTTTCCACTCCTGTTCGGTTTTGTGAATAGTGGTATTGTTGTCTGTTTTCATACTAGTTTCTTTGTTGTTTAAGTTATTGGCCGTGGTTTGTGCACAGCCGGTAATCACCTGGGTTATCAATAGCATCACTGCTAACATGCGTGTGGGCCATCCGGTCTGTTGTATCATTCGAGTAGTTTTTTGATTACAACTATATAGACGCAGTACAATCAATAACCTTACAAAGTTGAGAAAGAAAAAATAATGCCGCGCAAATTAGTTGTCCAGGTTATTCAACTGTTGCTGCATTTTTTCTTTAGCAGATGCAGAGAGGGTAAAAGGTGGCTGCTGTTGCAGGTGTTGGTGCATGTTTTCGCTTAGGGTGTTCATGCGCCGCATCTGACGTATAAAACGGCGGCATACATGGCAATACAGCAAATGAAAGAATAGTTTCCATTTTTCTGCACGGCTTATTTTGCCTTCTTCCTTTTTCATAGCAAGAAGGGTAGCCTGCTGGCAGCTGGGAATAGTATTGTTAACGGGATATTGCTGCATGCGTTCTATTCTTTATTTGACAAACCAGTTTTTTTCAAGGCAACTGCGCATCAGCACCTTAGCCCGGTGAATAATCACCCAGTAATTAGACGGGGTAATGTTAAAATCCTTACAAATTGTATCGGAATCTTCATTTTCCAGGAAGCGGGCGGTGAACACCGGCACCAGCTTAGCCGGCATTTTATGAATACAGTATTGCAGTATCCGGTAAAATTCGCTGCGGTTAACGGCAGTGTCAGCATCTTCTTTCCAAAGTTGGGGCGTGGCGTTGGATTGCCAGTGGCCATTCTCTTTAAAAAACGAATTGCTAAAGCTTTGACCTGTATCATCAATGTATTCTGTTACGTTTTTCAGCACATCCTTTTTACGGTAGTGGTCTATTATTTTGTTGTTAAGGATGGCGGTAAGCCAGGTTTTTTCGGAGCTGTCGCTTCTAAAACTGTCTTTGGCTTTAATAGCGGAAATAAAGGTTTCCTGAACAAGATCTTCTGCTGTTTCCTTATTGCCTACCTTTAGCATCGCTACCGAAAACAGGTAATCGCCATATTGCGAAACCCATTGAGCAGGCATCAGTTGCGATGGATTGGTATTTTTGTTGCTGTTATTCAATGATACGGGGAGAGTGGTCTTTTTTCAAAAATAGAGTTTTTGTATATAATTTCAGAGACGGGGTAGTAGAACGGGCTATCATAAGGTAATTAATTGTAAAAAAAAGCCTGGTGACCGAAGAAGCTTTTCGAATAGCTTAATTTTGAATAAGTTACAACTTTACAATGTTCTAATAAAATAAAACCACTGGTAACTTTATGGAAACAAATGCAACCAATCGCAGGGAGTTTTTGAAAAAAGCCGGAATGGCTGGTGTGGCAACAGGGTTATCTTTTACAGTACTTTCTTCTTACGCAAAAGGATTTGCGCCGCTGGCAGCGGATATCACTTACAAGCAGCAGCCTTTACCGTATGCTTACAACGCATTAGAACCGGTAATTGACGCCATGACTATGGAGCTGCACTATTCCAAACACGGAGCGGCCTATGCTAAAAGCCTGGGCGAAGCGGTGCAAGCCGAGACAGTAGATACCAATAAAGTATCTCTGGAAGCTTTATTGGGTAATATTTCTAAGTATTCTACCAAAATGCGCAACAACGCCGGCGGTCAGTTTAACCATGAAATGTTCTGGAAAAGCATGGCGGCCCCTTCTTCCACCACCAAACCTTCGGGCAAACTGTTACAGGCTATTGAAAAAGACTTTAACTCATTTGATGCATTTAAAACTCAGTTTACCGATGCGGGTAAAAACCGTTTTGGTAGTGGCTGGGCCTGGCTGGTAGTGGGTAAAGATCACAAGCTGGTAATTGGTTCTACCGCCAACCAAGACAATCCGTTAATGGATGTGAGTGACCTGAAAGGTAAACCACTGTTAGGCCTGGATGTGTGGGAGCACGCTTATTACTTAAAGTATCAAAATCGTCGCCCCGACTACATTAACGCATGGTGGAATGTAGTAAACTGGAACGTGATTGAAGAACGTTTTACGGCAGCGCATAAATAACCAGGTTGTCTATTGCCTGCCTGGATTTGGTAGAGCGAAAGCCAAAATAACCTGAACGCAACGGTGTTGGATCGGTGTAGGAAAAATAACAAACTCCATCGATCCAAAAACTGGTTGTGCCATCCTTCACTATCGTTTTTACATGATAGGTTTTGTTCGCTTCCAATAAATGTGGGGCATCTGTATATTCCTTTAATAAAGTACGCGCGCCATTTCCTTCATATTTTCTAAACCGGGTGGTTGAATTGGTATTACCGCCCATACCTACATAATATAACTGCAACGAATCGTAACGCTCCAACACGCCATTGCGGGTAAACAGGTTGGCATTGTGTGGATCTGTTGCCGCCCAAAACTGGTTGAGGTCAGATGTTCGGTCATTGGCACCACTGTCCTGTAGCACGGTTCTGTCATACTCAATTACATAATCACCACTTAACGGAGTAGTAAACCATACGGTTACACCGCCTTTGGTATCCAGTATCAATTGTCCCTGTTTTACATAAACTTTAGAATTGGGCTGAGGGGCTATTTCGGCTTTCCAGCGGGTAGTGTCTAATTGCCTGGTAAAGTTGTCTTTATACAATAATGTGCCTTCCGCTTCTGCCCCTTGTGCCTGGGCATGTGAGGTAAAAAAGCCTATAGTGCATACAACCAGTAATATCATCTTGTGTAGCATAGTAATTGTTTTAAGGCAGCGTTTATTCTGCTTCCAGTTTAATAGCATCATACATAATACCACCACCATTTTTAACATCGGGTAATTGCAAGGTGATGATATTGTTACCTTTTTGTAACAGGCTGCCATCAAAAGGTATTTCCAGCAATTGATAATAACCGCCGGCAACGGCACTACGGTATACGCTGGCATCATTACCTGGTTTATAGGTTTTTACGGTTTGCCCGTTTACCAACACCTGCAGGGTAGGGTTTTTAGCAGCGCCTGCTATGGCTATAGTTAATAAAGCAGGTTTAGTGTAGCTGGTATTGCTGGTAAAATGAATGTACCAGTTGCCGGGTTTGGTTTGTGCATAGTACCAATCGGTGGCTTCCTTACTTTGGCCTATGGTAAAATGCAGACTATCGGGCACCTGGTCAAAGATGCCATACTCGCGCGGATGATCGCTGAATCGAAAGCCACGTGTGGTTCTGTCTGCAATACCCAACTGCCACAATATTTTGCCGTGGTTGGCGGGTTGCCATGCAAGCACACCGATAGCAGTGGTTTTATTTGCGCTTACCGTAATGTTGGCCTTACTAAAGCTGGCGGTTTGATTGGCGCCGTAGGCATATAAAGTATAGCTGCCTGCGCGAACATGTGGTATGGTAAAAAAGCCTTTGGCATCTGTTCGTACTGCGTAAATGTAACCGCTGGTTTGTGCCTGCCAGTCGTAACCAGGTGCAGCCAGTATCATATGTGTGTTAGCAGCGGGTTGATTGTTCAATAGTAATGTGCCGGTTACCGTGCCCCTTTGCAACGGATAGTCTGGTGTTTGCATCCATTGGTAAGGCCATTGGGCTATTTCCTGCTGTGCCTGTTGTTTAGCGTTGGTCCATATAGCATTGATATCGCTGCCTTCGTTGGTGTATAGTAGAAAAGGGCCATCTGTTTTTTGCCAGTCACCTGTAATTACATCATCGCTTTTACGCTTGTCACTTAAAAAGTGGCCGCAGTTAAACATACAAATAAGGTAAGGGGTGGAGTGTACATTCTGGTATTGTTTGGTAGGGCCGCCGTTCAGGTATTCGTGGCTGGCCTGTATCACAAACAGGCCCAGGTTCGATGCGGTGCCGGCCATGCCATGCACGTAGCGGTCTTCAATGTAATCGGCATAGTTGTATTTAGTATACACAGTGCCATCGGGCAGGCGGTAGGTCCAGTCCTGTATTTTATTAGCATCACTGAACGAAGACATGGCAGGCATGGGGCCTTGTATGCTGTCGCGCACCAGGTGATAGTTAAACAGGCTTTCGTTGGCGCTGATGCCCCAGCGGGTTTGGCCGTAAATGCCTGCGGAATCGCCCGCTTTATGGCTTTGGGTTAAATAACAGTACACACCGGAAACACCAGGCCGGATGATATAATGCAGGCTATAATGAAAATGGTTGTCGGCTTCGTGGTCAAAGGCTATTTCTATTAAGGAATCTGTTTTACGCACCAGTGAATAGGTGGTGGGCGACATAGAAAAGCCCGGCCCCAGCAAATAACCCCTGCCTTTTTTGCCCAGCAAGCTTACTCCTTTATGGTTTACAATACTGGTAAGGTCGGCATTGGTAGTATTAAAGCTAAAAGCAGCCAGGTTGTTTTGTAAAGTAACGGTATTGCCGTTTTCTGTTACTGATAGCTGGGCATGGGCTGCAAGCTGCGTCAGTAACAGGCTGAGGGTAAAAATAAGGATCCTGTTCATAGTCCACCAAATATCTATAGTTTTTGACAAAAACCATCCTGTAGCTACAGGATAGTAGTTAAATACTGTTTTGTTACATTGCATACCATTTTATTCAAAAGATTTTAAAACGTTCGATTGCATGTATAGAATTGTTGTTTGGGCAATTGCATTGTTGAGTGTGGTTGCCTTACAGGCGCAACAGAATGTGGGGACTTATAAAGAAACCTATACCTGGCAGTACAATACCCTGATTTTTCCTGCTACACGTGGTGTAATGAAGCTGGAATTTTGTACGCCCGGCATGTTTCGGGTGCGTTATAGTTTTGATGGCACTTTTAAGGCCAACGAGTCGTACATGGTAGTTAATTACCAATGGAAGCAGGTGAGTGCTACAGTAACCGAAAGGCGGGATCGTTTTGTGATCACTACCAGTGAAATAAAAGTGGAAGTGCAGAAAGCTGATTTGCGGGTAAGTGTGTCGTTGAAAGACGGTAAACTGCTGATGGCAGATAAAGAGGTCAGCGCTTATAAAAATGGAGATACCGTAGGAAGCATAAAACAATTGCAACCAGATGAGCATGTGTTTGGTTTTGGCGAACGCATGGACTTTTTAGACAGAAGAAGTAAACATCTCAGGCTGAATGTAGGCAGGGGACAAGGCTTGCCACACGAGATAGGCGCTTACAACATACTGGAAGCGAACTATTCACCAGTGCCGTTTTTTATCAGCACTAAGGGGTATGGTTTATTCCTGCACAATGCCTATGCCTCTGAGTGGGATATGGGCGCAGCCAAAGCAGGTGAATACAGCTTTAAAGCAGAAGGCGGCGAGCTGGACTACTACTTTATCTACGGCCCCACTTTCAGTAATATATTAAACAGCTATACGGCTTTAACCGGCAAAACGCCATTGCTGCCTCGCTTTGCTTTTGGTTTGCATGTGGGCACCTATTCCGGCGGCACCTGGGGCCACGAAGAATTGACCAGTGATGCGTATGTCATTGAACTGGCGCGCAAGCTTCGGGCAATGGGTATTCCGGTAGACCTGTTATGGCTGGACAGTACCTGGCGCATATTTGGTGAAGTGGGTGGAAAAGGCGCTACCTCTTTTGAATGGCGCGAAACGTTTACAGATCCTAAAGGGATGTTCGACAGCCTGTATGCCATGCATTATAATATGGTAGGTCTGCATTTACGTCCGCGATTTGATAATGGTAAAAAGCTCAAACTGCTGGATACTGCACAGCAATTGAAATACACCTATCCTGAAGAGAATTATGCAGGGGAGTTTGTAAACTTCTTTGATACCACAGCGGTAGACTGGTGGTGGAATCACGGCGTGAAAAGAGTAGCATCTTTAGGCGCTAAATTTTTAAAAACCGATGAGGGTAGCGCTTTTGGTGCAATGGCAAATGATAATGAAAAAATAGGCCCTACCGGTAAGCATATTAATGAGCTGCACAACCTGTTTCCGGTGGCTTATGCCAAAGGTGCTTATGAGCAGTTTCAGAAATATAATGGCATCAGGGGCTTGAACCAAACGCGTGAGGGCTTTGCGGGCATACAGCGTTACCCGTTTATTTTCGCGGGAGACTGGCCAAGTGAGTGGCAGTATTTTGCGCCTGTTATTAAAGCAGGTTTGAATATTGGTATTTCCGGTGTGGGGCAATGGTCGCATTGTATGGGCGGCTTTGAACACCAGGCCGATCCGGAGCTATATATCCGTTGGGTACAGTTTGGTATGTTTAGCCCGGTGTCAATGGTGTTTGGTATGGATCATCCGGGTTATAAAGAGCCGTGGAATTATGGCGATAACGCGTTACGCAACTTTAAAAAATACGATTCATTGCGTTATCAGCTATTGCCTTATATCTATAGCAGCGCCTGGCAAAACTATGTAACCGGCATGCCTTTAATGCGCGCATTGGTGCTACAATACCAAAATGATGAAAATGTATATGAAATCTCCGATGAATATATGTTTGGCGATAACCTGTTGGTTTGTCCTGTTACTACCAAAGGCGCACAAACACGTAGCATCTATTTGCCGGAAGGTGACTGGTTCAATTACTGGACAGGTAAAGCTTACAAGGGGAAACAATATGTGCATGTAGTAACACCGCTGGATACTATTCCTTTATTTGTGAAAGCAGGCGCTATCATTCCATCACAACCGGCTATGTTGTATTGCGATGAAAAAGCGGTGGACGAAATAACGCTGGATATATATCCTGGGGCTAATGGCGGTTATACGCTGTATGAAGATGATGGCAAGAGCCAGGCATATAAAAATGGCCAGTACGCTGTTACTGCTATCAGCACCACCTGGACAAACGCCAACGTTAGCGTACAAGTGAAAAAGCCGGAAGGAAAGTTTGCGCCAGCTACGCATAACTACCTGGTTAAACTGCATGCCGCCAAAAAGCCGGTAAATGTATCAGAAAATAAAGCAGGTGTGTTGGCTTCTACCAGCAATGCTTTATCAAAAGGCAACTGGTATTACAACGAAACAGAACAAATATTGTATATTAGAACCAAGTCTGTTAATACGGCTACTATTAACATAGAAGCCGGTTTTTAATAAATAAGCAAACATTGAACCTAATAAGGGGCGGGTCTTTTGGCCGGGCCCCTTTTGTTTAAAAAATAGAAAAGTATGAGTAATAATACAAACAAGCAGGTGTTTATAGAAGATAGCACCATCGGCTGGGAAGTAACAGGTGAGGGCGTAAAACGCAAAATCATGAGTTACGATGAAAGGGTGATGCTGGTAAAAGTGGTGTTTCAAAAAGGAGCTATAGGTACTTTGCATCATCATTATCATACACAAATAACCCATATTGATAGTGGTGTGTTTGAAGTGGAAGTGGATGGTGTAAAAAAGGTACTGAACGCAGGCGATGCTTTTTATATTCCACCTAATGCGGTGCATGGAGTGGTATGTTTGGAAGCGGGCATGCTGGTGGATATTTTCAGTCCTATGCGGGAAGATTTTATTCAGCAATAACTACATAAAAAAGCCGCCCTTATGTGTATGGGGCGGCTTCCGGTTCTCTCATGTGTATTCGCAAATACTTAGTTCCTGACAGGCCTTCCGGTTTTCAATACACCTTGTATCCTTTCCAGTGTTTTTCTTTCACCGGATAAGCTTAAAAATGCCTCTCTTTCCAGGTCCAGTAAATATTGTTCACTTACCAGGCTTTGTTCGCTTAAATCACCTCCGCACATCACATAGGCCAGTTTACGGGCTACCAGTGCATCGTGATCGGTGGCATAGTTGGCACGCCACATACCGTTAATGCCGGCATATAAGGCGCCTAAAGCCGAACGGCCTAATACTTTTACATCTTTTCTTTGAATAGGGGTTTGATAACCACTGTCGTACAGCTCAATAACGCTGCGTTTTGCTTCGGCAATTCTTCTTGCCTGGTTCATTATCACTTCATCATGACCTTTGCGTAAAATACCCATTTCAAAACCTTCATGGGCCGAAGTAGCCACCTTGGCTGTAGCAATCGAAAGGAATCTGTTCTTGAGGGTGATGGTTTCCGGTTCATCTTCGTGCATCTCATCAGCAGCCCGAAGGGTAAACTCTTTAGTTCCACCACCTCCGGGTATTAAACCTACACCCAATTCTACTAAACCAATATAGGTTTCGGCAGAGGCGCAGATTTTATCGGCATGCAAATTCATTTCGCAACCACCTCCAAGGGTAAGTCCGTGTGGAGCTACCACTACAGGTACAGAAGAATAACGTACACGCATCATGGTGTTCTGAAACTGGCGAATAGCCATGTCCAGCTCGTCATATTCCTGCTCCACGGCAAACATAAATATCATACCTACGTTGGCGCCAGCACTAAAGTTTGCACCGTCGTTGGCTATAACAAGACCTTTGAATTTCTCTTCTGCCAGGGCAATACTTTTGTTCACAGCTTCCAGCACTTCCCCGCCAATAGTGTTCATTTTAGTGTTCCATTGCAGTGCTGCTACGCCATCCCCTATATCAAACAGGGAGGCATTGCCGTTTTTCCATACTGTTTTCTCTTTATAGTTGTTGAGTATGATAAATGATTCGCCACCAGGTAGCGGTTTGTAGGCTTTGGTAGCCATATCATAATACAAGCGCTTGCCGGCTTCTACTTTATAAAAGGTGTTGATGCCAGAGTGCAGCATGTCTTTTACCCACTCCGCTACAGTGTAGCCGGCTGTTTCCATTTTATTAACAGTATCAGCCACACCTAACACATCCCAGCTTTCAAATGCGCCTATTTCCCAGCCAAAACCTGCTTCCATGGCATCGTCCAGGCGGTACAACTCGTCACTTATTTCAGGAATGCGGTGTGATATATAAGAGAACAGGGCATAGTGGAAATGACGCAGGAATTCTGCGGCCTTATCCTGTCCTGCTACTAATAATTTCAGGCGTTGCTTCAGGCTGTCGATAGGCTTAGCCGTTTCTACCGATGCAAATTTTGGTTTCTTACGGGCTTCGTATTCCAGCGTTTGCAGGTTCAGCACCAGTATTTCTTTTTCACCACCAGCACCTTTGGTTTTCTTGAAGAAACCCTGGCCGGTTTTATCGCCTAACCATTTGTTTTCTACCAGTTTTTCCAGCCAGGTGGGAATGGCAAATACGGCTTTGGCTTCATCGTTAGGGCAATTAGCGCCTACGCCTTTGGCCACATTTACCAGAGTGTCTATACCAACAACATCGGCTGTGCGAAAGGTGGCCGATTTAGGGCGGCCAATTAACGGACCAGTAAGGGCTTCTACCTCATCAATGCTCAGGCCCAGCTTTTCCATGCTGTTAAAGATGCTCATAATGCCAAACACGCCAATACGGTTGGCTATGAAGGCAGGGGTGTCTTTAGCCAGTACGGTGGTTTTACCCAGGAACAGATCGCCGTAATGCATCAGAAAATCAACTACTTCCTGGTCGGTATCCTTGGTAGGAATGATTTCCAGCAGGCGCAGGTAACGCGGCGGGTTAAAAAAGTGTGTGCCGCAAAAGTGCTTTTTAAAGTCTTCACTACGGCCTTCACTTAGCATATGAATGGGAATACCCGAAGTATTGGAAGTGATAAGAGCGCCTGGTTTGCGATATTGTTCTACCTTTTGGTAGAGCGATTGCTTAATGTCCAGGCGTTCTACCACTACTTCTATTACCCAATCGTACTGGGCAATTTGTGGGAGGTTGTCGTCGAAATTACCGGTGGTAATGTTTTTGACAACGTTTTTGTGGTATACGGGAGAGGGACTGCTTTTAATGGCGGCTTGCAGCGCGTCATTCACTATTTTGTTTCTCTCGGCTGGCTTGGTGCTTTCTACTGCTTCCTTGGGAACAATATCCAGTAAAAGTACCTGTACGCCTGTTCCGGCAAAATGACAAGCAATTCTCGACCCCATCACTCCACTTCCTAACACTGCTACTTTTTTGATCGTACGTTTCATGATCTGATGCGTTTAGAAAATTTCCCGACTAAATAGTTAGCTATGCAACTATTGTTACCGAAGATAAATAGCTTTTTTGATGTCTGGAGGACTGGCGACTGATTTTTTTGTTATAAAAAAGGGAATAAAACCGTTGGGGGAAAGGGGGAGATTTTAGAGAATTGTGTTGGCCATTGCTATTTTTTGTAATAGTTTCAGTGGGTTATATGTATACTGAATATCTGCCACATATTGCTTTACGCCCCTATATAGATGCTTACTGGAAGGTGGCTACGGGTAGTAATATTACCAGTGTTACCAGCCGGATATTGCCAGATGGGGCGGTGGATATTATTTGTAACCTGGGTTCTTCGGTTTCGGATGCCGGGACAAAAGAAGTGATGACAGCAGATAAAGTGTATTTAAACGGTACCATGACGGCTTTTGCGGATAGTGTTTTGAGAGCCAACGCTTTATTAATAGGTGTCCGTTTTAAACCAGCTGCTTTTGCATTGTTTTATCAGTTGCCCCTACACGATACGGCGGATGGTTGTATAGAATTTGAACGCGATCTGTTGAATTGCCGGTTGGCGGAAGCTGGTTTTTCCCAAAGGTTGGATGCCTATTTTCTGGCAAGGAAGGCGCAGGAGCATCACCGGTTGTTGCCGGTCATTGCAGACATTATAATACATAAGGGTAATAAACGTATTGGCTTGCTGGCCAAAGCGCATTTTATCACCCCCCGTCAGCTGGAAAGGCAGTTTTTGCAATCCACCGGCATTAGCGCCAAGGCTTTTTCTAACGTGGTGCGGTTTGGGGCTGCCTTACAACACATCAGGCAGGTGGGCGAAAAAGTGAGTTTGGAAGAGATCGCTTTTCAATATGGATATTACGATCAGGCGCACCTGGCTAATGAGATTAAAAAGTACACCGGGCATTCTCCTTCTTATTATTGATTTTGTCGTTTTTTTCCAAGCGCTTCCAGGGGGCGCATTTTTACATTTGTGATTCAAAAACTGTTTTATGCTAGGATTAAGAACTGTTATTTATCGCGTAGGAGATATACAAAAAGCGAAAGAATGGTATGCCGCTGTGTTTTTGCAGCAACCTTATTTTGATGCGCCTTTTTATGTAGGCTTTAATATTGGTGGTTACGAATTGGGCCTGCAGCCCGACGAAACTGTTACAGGCGATAATGTGTTGGCCTATTGGGGTGTGAATAGTATGGACGAAGATTATCAGCGTGTATTAAGTTTGGGTGCAACCGTGCATGAAGCGCCGGCTAATGTAGGAGGGGAGATTGTGGTGGCCACTGTGAAAGATCCCTGGAATAATGTAATAGGCTTCATATATAATCCTACTTTTGGGCAAGAGCCAGCTGCGCATTAAAGCAGCTGGATTCAACCCGTCAAATGAACAAGCAAACCCTTGCTGCTACAATTGCGAATGTATCGCTGGTGCTTAGCAGTGTATCAATCGTATCCTGGTTTTTTCTTTACTTCGATATATGGGTTTCCGTACTTCAATGGCCTGGCTTTTTGGGGCCATTGGCAGCGTTGGTTAGTGCTATTGTAAGCTGGTGTGTGGCAGATACTCCACGTAGAAAAATGGCAATTTATTCTTCTTTGTTTTTAATAGCAGGGATGGTGATTTTTTTCTTTTGCTTGTTAAACGCATTGTCGTTTTGCTGATATGTGAAAGCTATTAGTGCCTGGTTATACAATTGTCAGGCTTTCAATAACTATGAGTGTTGTTTTAAATACATATATATAAGTTTTAAATTTTAAGGTTGCCTGCTGTCCTATGGCATAATTTGTGCACAACTACTGCACACCTGATCTGCTAACAAACAAATGATCAACCATTAAACCTGCATCCACAGATAATTAGCAACCAATTTAATCTGAGCGGGTTATGCCTATAGAAAATAAAGGATTTGCAGCTGCATTCAGCGAAAAGAAAGACGCCCTGGATCATTTGCAGGCTAAGATGGCAAGCATCATACCTGCCTTTCCTGGACAAAACGTAGCCAAGTATTTTGATCTTGCATTGGGCGTTGATTTTCATAGTACTGTATTACCACCTTCGCCTTTATTACCGGTTCCTCATATTGGGATGGTGTTTGATATTATGAGTGCTGTGATGAGCGCCATCGCTTCTGTATTGCCCGAGCCTCCCGCACCGCCAGAGCCTGCGGAGGGGGAAGAGCCGGTAGAACCTCCTGTAACAGTGTTGAGTGTAGCTTCTGCTGTTGTTAACGCCATGAAGCCCTCCGTAAAAGTGCATAACCAGTGGGTGGCCAATGCAGGAACAGGCATTCAGCATTTGCCTGCAATGATTGCGCATATTGCCCCGGTGGTATCACCCATGGCCTCTTCCGAAATGTGGATGGGCAGTTCTACAGTGCTGGCAGATGGAGGTCCTTGTTCTACCCAGTTTCATCCTGCCTTATCCTGTAATATTGTAGGTATCCCTTCCATTATGCGCCGTAATAAGCCGCCAAAGCCCAAGATGGCGTTGATGGCGCCTACTTCTATGCTGCTGATCATTACATCCGGTGGCGGGCCTGTAATGGCAGGTGGCCCGCCAACAATAGATCTGTTTCAGCTCATGTTTAAACTGGCTTTGAAGGGGTTAGGTAAAATGTGGAAAAAGGCAAGAGGGAAAGGAAAGGCCAAAGCGCCGGAAACCAAAAATCCACACCTGGGAGAAGGGCATCCGAAAGAGAAAAAAATATGTTTAACTGACCCTGTAGATGTAGTTACAGGCGAAGTGTTTAGTAGTAATGTTGATTTTGAATTGCCAGGGCCTATTCCTTTTACCTGGACAAGAACTTATTACAGCAATGCGGAGTGTGAAGGACCATTGGGTTATAACTGGCACCACAGCTATAACATGGGTATTTATGATATGGGTAATGAATGGTTTACGGTTCGCCTGCGCGATGGCCGTGAAGCTGCTATGCCTGCACTGGCTTTTGGCGATGCTTATTATAACAGGAAAGAGCAGTTATTATGGCAAAGAGAATATAACGGGTATGTTTTAGTGGATAGGGATAAGCTGATATACCGGTTTTCAGGAAACAGGAATAAAGAGGGATTTCAGATGCTGTCGGCAATAGAAACCTTAACTGGCTTTTGCATCCGGTTCTTTTATAGCGCATCCGGTGTGCTGTTGAAAATGGAGGATAGCAGTAACAGGATACTACATGTAGCAAGCGATGCTTTAGGGCGAATAGAAAGTGTGTATTCCGATGCTGTAGGATTAGGTAGGATCAATCATGTACAGTACCGTTATGATGAAGCTGGTAACCTGGTAGAAATAACCAATGCAACAGGAGGTTGTAAAACCTATTCCTATGCAGAACGCCTGCTTACAGGCATGGTTAGCTTTAGCGGTCACCGTTTTTATTGGGAATATGAAGGACGTGGAGATGACGCGCGTTGTGTACATGCCTGGGGCGATAATGGGGTAATGGAATACTGGTTTCAGTATGAAGATGGTAAAACGTTGAGCAGGAATAGTCTGGGACATATTACACAATACTATTACGATGTCCGTAACCTGGTGTATAAAGTAGTAGATGCCAATGGTGGCATTACCATGCAGGAATATAATGAGTTTGATGAATTAGAACTGGTAGTGAATCCGGAAGGGCTGAGCATTAAATATCAGTACAATGTCTGGGGCAAGATTATAAAATATATCAATGAAAACGGGGAAGCTACTGTTTACAAATATGACGACCAGTTAAATATGGTTGACTTTGTTACTCCCGCAGGCGCCAGTTATTCCAACGAATATGATGATAAAGGCCGGGTGATCAGCCGGTCTTATGCCAATGGGGTAGTATTGAATTATGAATATGCAGGGCCACTGTTAGAACGTGTAAGCGATAATCGTGGGCGTAGTTTTTGTTTCCGGTACGACGATCAGTATAATGTTACCCGTTTACAAATGCCCAATGGTACGCATTTGCATTGGGCATTTGATTCGCTGGGGCGACTGGAAATGGCAACCGATGCAGCAGGCAACAATACCTCTTATAAGTATGATGCGGCGGGTAATATGACAGGAGTACACCAGGCCGATGGTGTTAAACATTACCTGGAATACGATGCCGCAGGTAACATGATACATGCACGTGATAACAACGGGCATGAAGTATTTTATACATATGGATTTGGCGAGGTGCTTGTGGAAAGAAGACAGGACGATCATTTCATCCGGTTTAACTATGACACAGAGCAGCAACTGAAAAGTATAGCCAATGAGGGGGGAGAGTTATATAAGTATGGTTTTGATGCCGTAGGTAATGTAGTAAGTGAATGGGGCTTTGATGGTATAAACAGAAGGTATGTGCGGGATGGTGCTGGCAGGGTAACTAAAGTACTACGCCCTGGTGGACGCTGGACCAATTATCAGTACGATGGAGTGGGCAATGCAATTGGAGAAGAGCATTTTGATGGCAGCATGGCTGCTTACAGGTATAACAAGGACGGACGTTTGGTAGAAGCAGTCAATGATTGTTCCGTTGTTAGCCTGTTAAGAGACACAGCCGGGCGTATTGTAAAAGAGAAACAGGGCGTTTACGAGGTAGATAAGCAATATAATGAAGATGGTCAATGCGTATTTACCAGCAGTAATCTTGGTGCTGCTATAGAGCTGGGGTATACCAGTGAAGGCTTTTTGTCTGCGATGCAGGTAAAGCAACAGGGGCAGGAGTTATGGGGTGCCAGTTGGCAAAGGAATGATACCGGTTTGGAATTACTGCGTGAACTAACCGGGGGCATACAGGTGCGTACTGAGCGTGACAGGCTGGGAAGGGTAGAGCGCAGGCGTATTGGTGTGCATCATATCGAAGAAAGCAGTATGCGTTACGAGTGGGGGCGGGGCGATAAACTGAATAAAATAGTAAATGAGATCACGCATGCGAAGGCAGAATTTAACTACGATACATTTAACAATCTTGCCAGTGCCACCTATTCGCAAAACAATACATTAGAAACGATTTACCGGGTACCTGATAAAATAGGAAATATTTATAAAACTCCGCAGCGTAACGACAGGGTATATGCTAAAGGCGGCCAGCTCACCGAAGATGAGAAGCATTATTACTATTATGATGTAGAAGGCAATCTTTTGTTTAAAGAGTTTAAGCTGAATGCCAATTTGCATGCGGAAGACAAGCAGGCATTATTGCAGGAAGCAGAGTTGGCGAACAAAGGTTCCGGAACCGGCTGGTGGTATGTGTGGAATGCTAATGGCAGTTTAAATAAGGTGATAACGCCTGCTGGTAATGAAGTAGTTTTTTGTTATGATGCGTTGGGAAGAAGAATTGCTAAAAACTATAAAGGTATTGTTACGCGTTGGGTATGGGATGGAAATACGCCTTTGCATGAATGGAGCTATCAGGGGGAATATCCTCCTAAGGCTGTCATCAATGCGGCAGGTAAAGTAGTGGAAGAAGAGGAAGTTGCCGAAGAGGTAATTACCTGGGTGTTTGAAGGGGGAACTTTTGCGCCCTGCGCTAAAATAGATAAGGGTAAAACCTATAGCATTGTTACCGATTACCTGGGCACACCTACACATGCTTACGATAATGAAGGTAACAAAGTGTGGGAGCGTGAATTGGATTGTTACGGCAACCTGCTGCACGAAAAAGGGGAGAAAAACTTTATACCCTATCTTTATCAGGGGCAGTATATTGATGGCGAAACTGGCCTGGCCTATAACCGTTTCAGGTATTATAACCCCGAAACAGGCACTTATATCAGCCAGGATCCTATCAGGTTTGGAGGAAGAAAATTACAGCTATACCTGTATGTGCATGATGTAAATGTGGAAGTAGATCCTTCCGGTTTAATTATCTTACAACAGGTACCTTATGATAATCACCCGCTGTCAGATGCTATTATCGATTACAGGAATAATAACCCAGGGATCACTTCGGGTAGAAACGTGGCAGCGGCAGAATTGAATAACGGGGATGTGATTGTGAAATCGTCAGACGGTATTTACCACTCCGAAAAATATCTGTTGGATGAGTTGGATGCCCGTAATGCGATGAATGATGTGAAGCATTTGTATACAGAGCTGGAACCTTGTTCCGGTATAGGTATGCAAAACTGTATGGGTAAACTGGAAAGAGCACTGCCGCAAAACCAGGTGGTTATGTACAGTAATCCTTACCCGGTATCAGATGGTTCGGTTGCGAATAAGAAAGCGAGAAGAAAAGGTGTTTCAGAGAAGAAAAAAAGTGTAAAAGAGCATACAGGTTGTCCTAAATAGAGATATATGGAAAAAGCTTTTGGTATAGAATTAAATAGTCCGGTTTATAAAGTGATTCATCAGCAGCAACAGCACAAACTGTTGCTGCTTTCTGCAAATACTTTTTTTGAAGTAGATATTGCCGGCAGAAGCTGGAAGCAACATATAATAAAAGAGCTGGAGGTAATACTGGATATTACCTGGCAGGAAGGGCTGTATATTATTGCGGGCGTAGGAAACTTGCCAGTAATGTATGATGTTGCCAGTGAGAAGGTGTTAGGATTAATAGGTGAACCTGTTGGAGAAAAAAATGCGTACTCGGTAGTTACATTTATATACAATCGTTTGTATTGCGCCAATGTATACACGGATATGATTGAGGTGTGGGATATAGAGGCCAGGCGTAAGGAAACAGAGCTGGTAAGTGGCAATTTTGTAAAACAGCTGGTGTGGGATGCCGATGCGCAAACGTTAATAGTAGTGGCCTCAGATAGTGAAGATTCCGGATTTTTATTATTCAATGTTATTGACAAGGATAATCGTATTCATAGTCTGGATGTAATGCTGGAATGTTATTTCTCTGTGAGTAAGGTGGCATTCAGCAAAAACAAAAAGCAACTTTTCATTGCCGGTGGTTTTCCTCCTTTAAATGTGCAGATACACTCTTATCCCGGTCTTGACTATGAAAAAGAGTTTGTGTTGGCCGAAGATTATCCGAACGATACTTTTGGCAATGAAATAGGCTATTCATTTAATATAGATTTTCAGTTACTGGATAACCAGGAAATGATCTTTCCTTACAGCGGGGGAGATCTGTTTAAGATCAATTATGGTAATAATACTTTCCAGCGTATTTATTCAGATGAATACCAGTGGATATACTCCCGTGTACATGGCAATTACCTGGTAGCAGTGGCAGAAGAAGGCGTGGTATATTATTTCAATAATGAATGGGGCAGCAGTGCAGATGGAGGAGAGTATATAGGTAGTGGAACAGGTGTAAAACCGGATTTTGGAGAAGTAGAATTGAAGTTTCCGCTGGTACAGCGAAATGTGCTTGCTCCTGAAAATGAAGATGCAGATGAATTGGTAGAAGAGGTGCTTTAATGATACTTGTTATAAAACAAAAAGCCATCTTCTGTAAAAGAAGATGGCTTTGCTATTACGAGTTTGTTATAATGATCCTTAGCTTACACCTGCTCCGGGGTTGATCTTCTCTTCCGGATTAACAAAGTGCAGTTTGCCATTGGCGTCTTCTGCCATTAATATCATACCCTGGCTTTCAATACCACGCATTTTGCGGGGAGCCAGGTTGGCTACTACCACTACTTGTTTGCCAATAATTTGATCAGGCTGGTAGTGCATAGCAATACCAGACACGATAGTTCGGGTTCCAGTGCCCAGATCTACCGATAGTTTCAATAGCTTATCCGCTTTTTCTACCTTCTCGGCTGATACAATAGTGCCGGTTTTCAGTTCCAGCTTAGCAAAGTCGTCGTACTGGATCTCTGCTTTAGGAGCAGCTTCCGGTTTGGCGGCTTTTTCTGCTGGCTGGGCAGGAGCTGTAGCAGAAGTTGCTGCAGTAGCGGCTTGTTGCTTTTCTAACACTACTTTTAATTTATCTGTTTGTGCTGCTATTTCGCTGTCTTCTATTTTTCTGAACAGAATTTCCGGCGCACGTAAAGTGTAACCTACACTTAACAGTTTCAGGCTGCCGGCGTTTTCCCATTGCAGCATTTTATCTACCACCTTCATCATATGCAGCATTTTTTGTGCTGTAAATGGCAGGAAAGGATTGATAAACACCGCGAGGTTTGCTGTTAACTGTAATGACAGGTGCAAACTGTTGTCGATCAGTTTTTGCGCTTCAGGGTTTTCGGCCAGTTCTTTTACTTTAGCCCATGGCGCTTTTTCCTGTAGGTATTTGTTGCCTTTACGTGCCAGGTCAATCACTTCATTCTGCGCATCCCTGAATTTATATTGTTCAATTAAGGTTTCCACTTTCTCTTTGGTGGCCTTAATGTCTTCCATCAGTTCCTTGTCCTTATCGTCAACAAGGTCGTTATGGAAAGGAGGAACTTTGCCACCGCACAATTTGTGCATGAGCACGAAAGCGCGGTTTACGAAGTTGCCGAATATGTCAGATAACTCGCTGGTATAAGCTGTTTTAAAACCTTTCCAGGTAAATTCACTGTCCTTAGTTTCCGGAGCAATAGTGGTTAAATAATAACGGAGGGCATCTGCCATCTGGCCGCCGCCGTTTTCTTTTTTCACCCAGTCATTGATATAATCATCCATTTCAATGCTCCACCCGCGGCTGGTGCTCATTTTGTCGCCTTCCAGGTTCATGAACTCGTTGGCGGGCACATTGTCGGGTAGGATATTGCCGTGCAATTTCAGCATTACGGGGAAGATGATGCAATGGAATACAATGTTGTCTTTCCCGATAAAGTGAACCAGTTTGGTTTCTTTATCATTCCAGTATGGTTCCCAGTTTTTGCCGTTGTCCAGCGCCCATTGTTTGGTAGCGCTGATATAGCCAATGGGAGCATCAAACCATACATATAAAACTTTTCCATCAGCGCCTTCTACCGGTACCTTAATACCCCAGTCGAGGTCGCGCGTTACAGCACGTGGCTGCAGGCCGCCGTCAATCCAGCTTTTACACTGGCCAACTACGCTGGCGCGCCAGTCGTTACCATGTTCTTTAATGATCCACTCGCGTAAAAAATCTTCGTGACGGTTTAAAGGCAGGTACCAATGGGTAGTAGCCTTTTTAACCGGAGCGTTACCGCTAAGGGTGCTGATGGGGTTAATAAGCTCATCCGGACTTAACGAGGTTCCGCACTTTTCGCACTGATCGCCATACGCATTGGGATTAGCACAATTAGGGCAGGTGCCTTTAATATATCTGTCGGCGAGAAAGGTTTTGGCCTGCTCGTCGTAGTATTGTTCGGTTTCTTTGGTTTCCAGATCGCCGTTTTGGTGCAACACCTTAAAAAACTCCTGTGCAGTTTCGTGGTGAATAGGGGCGCTGGTGCGGTGATAAATATCGAAACTAATGCCCAGGTCGTCAAAGTTTTGTTTGATGATGGGATGGTATTTGTCGATAATGGCCTGGGCGGTAGTGCCTTCTTTCATGGCCTGTATAGGAATAGCGGTGCCGTGTTCGTCACTGCCGCAAATAAAAACTACATCTCTTTGCTGTGCCCGCAGGTAGCGCACGTAAATATCGGCGGGCAAATAAGCGCCTGCCAGGTGTCCGATATGTTTTAAGCCGTTCGCATACGGTAAAGCCGCTGTTATCAGGTATCTCTTTGGTTGATTCATCTTCGAATATTCTGTCGGACTGCAAAAGTACGTAATTGGCCGGGTTGAAGGGGAATTCTTATGGTTTTGAAAGGGTAAAGGCCTTTTATGACAGGCTTTTTACATCCAGGCAACAAAAAGGCGTTACAGTTGGCTACTGTAACGCCTTCGTACCGGAAACTACCGGGTAAATATAAATGCCGGTTGAGATTAGTGCATCAATACATGATCAATTACATGTATCACGCCATTGCTTTGATGAACATCTTTAATGGTAACCGTTGCCATACCGCCTTTTGCATCTTTCAGCATCAATTTGTCCCCTTTCATCCAGGCCCATAATTTACCGCCTTGCACAGTGGTAAACTCAGCTTTGCCATTTCCTTCTTTAATTTTTGCTGCTATGGCATTGCTGTCCCAGTTGCCTGCTACTACATGGTAAGTTAATACGCCTTGTAACATCGTTTTGTTTTCCGGCTTTAACAAGGTTTCTACTGTGCCTTTAGGTAGCATATCAAAAGCCTTGTTAGTGGGCGCAAACACGGTAAAGGGGCCGGCTCCTTCCAGCGTTTCTACTAAGCCTGCTGCCTTCACAGCTGCCACTAATGTGGTATGATCTTTTGAATTAACTGCGTTTTGGATAATGTTTTTAGAAGGGTACATAGCTGCACCACCTACCATCACTGTTTTTTCCTGCGCAATCGTTGTGTTGATGGTTACAATAGATAACATAGCCGCCAACATTAAAAATGTAATTTTTTTCATAAATGGTTTTTTATAAAGTATTCTTTGTTACGTTTAGTTACGAGTGGTAAACGTTGTTGGTTTGGAAGGGCTATAAATAAACATTTGTGAAGGAAAAAAGCTTGTTGATATCTATATAAAGAAAAGAGCTACCTCTTTATACAGAGATAGCTCTTTAAAAAACAGACAGTATAGAAGAACGTGTTATTTTTTCACAGTTAAACCTGATGCATCTATGGATATAGGTTTTAATGCATCCAGTGCAGTTTTTAAAGTGGTCCATTTGGCGGCGCTTAATTCTCCGGTAACAGTAATAACACCATCTTTAACACTTGCTTTGGTTCCAGGATATTCTTTGATAAGCATGTCTACACTGGATTTAATTTGTGTATCTGTGGATGTAGACAATGCGGTAGTGTCGGCTGGCGGCGGAAGCACAGGTGCTACAGGGGCTATGGTAATACTGTTTACCACGCTTACTACTCCTTCTGTTGATTTAGTAAGTGTTTCGGCTGAGGTTCTTAGTGAGTCTTCCGGAACAGAACCCGATAAGGTTACTACACCATCTTTGGTGTCGGCCATTACTCCAGGGATAGGGCCTATTTTTTCTGCTACTGCCGCCTGAATTTCTGCGTCGGATTTTGTGCCTTTGCAGGCTGTCAGTACGCTAAATGCCATTAATCCTACAATGGCTGCTAGTTTGTTCATTTTCATAGTGGTAAACGGTATGGTTATAAAATAGATGACGGTGTTAACGGTGTTCTCATTATATATTGTAAGATGGTTTGCTGACCTTTAGTAACAACTTTAATACCAGAATGTTTGGGAAGCGGTTCAGGAGGCGGGGGCAGAGACGGGGAAAATATGTTGATTCGTGTAAGTGTTATACAATTTCTGCAACTAATAATGAAATAAAACCGAAGAATGGACCAGGCGCAGTTTTTACAATTGATAGACGGGCATCAGGGCATAATTCATAAGATATGCAGGTTGTATCGCGATTCTAAAGAAGACCGGGAAGATCTGTTCCAGGAAATTGTGTTTCAGCTATGGAAGTCTGCACCGTCTTTTAAGGGCGAAGCACAGTTTAGTTCGTGGCTATACCGGGTGGCGCTTACTACGGCTATTGCCGGCTTTAGAAAAAAACAGGTAAAGATTACTTATACAGATGTGTTGCCGGAAAAAGCAGATGTGCCTGTTAACCGGGACGAGCAGGAGCGTTTTTTTGCAGCTTTAAAGCAACTGGATGATGGCGATAAGGCGCTTATTGCTTTATACCTGGAAAACATGAGTTACCAACAGATTGCCGAAATAATGGGTATTACAGAAAACTATGTAGGCGTAAAATTGAACCGGATAAAAACTAAAATTCAACAACTATTAAAACTGATATAATATGAGTAATGATGTTTTAAAAGATATATGGAACAGCGCATCGGCTGATGCAGATAGCAAAATTGCTTTGCAGCAACTATTGGTACAAAGTAAGCATCCGGTATTTAAACGCATACGCCGGCAGATTGTGCTGGAAGTGATTAGCTTTACCTTGTTTTTATTAATATATAATGATGCGTTTGATGGCAATCAAAAGCCGGTATATGCGAATGTGCTGTTACTGGCGGGAATGCTGCTGGTGATAGCACACCATGTGTCTGGTTATTTTTTGTTCGGGCTGCGTGTGGCGGAACTGCCTGTTAAGGCTGTATTGGAAAACCGGATACATGCTTTACGCCGCTTTGCTATCCTGAGTGTAGCCTGCCGGCTGCTGGCGGCGGTTTGCTTACTGGTGTTTTTTATATCAGTGGTGCAGTTTACCATCGTAAAGTATTGGATGCTGGCGGGCATTGGATTGGTGTTTAGTGTGCAACTGGGTTGGCTGGGATTATTATGGAAAAAAAGAGTGGCAACGGTGAAAAATGCTGTAGATAGTTTGCAAATGTTGTGATTTTGCAAGTGTGTTTGAATTATGCAAGTATTGGTTTGAATGCTGCTTTTAAGCAGGGGATTGGCTTCTGTAGCTTTGTGTTATTAAAATTTATACACAATGAACAAACAGATATGGCTGGTTACCGGCGCATCAAAAGGATTGGGACTTACATTGGTAAAACGTTTATTACAACAAGGTTATAAAGTAATTGCCACCTCCCGCAATGCGGCAGACCTGCAAAAGGCAGCAGGCGCCCAAAGCGAACAGTTTTTACCATTGGTTATGGATATAACCAATGAGGATAGCGTGCGCAAAGGCATAGAAACAGCGGTAGCGCAATTTGGTGGTATTGATGTAATTGTAAATAATGCAGGTTACGGTGTAGTAGGTGCATTGGAAGAACTTACAGATAAAGAAGCCCGTCAAAACTTTGATGTAAACGTATTTGGTTCGTTAAACATCATTCGGGCAGCGCTGCCTTATATGCGTAAGAAGCGGTCGGGACATATCTTTAACATTGCATCCATAGGCGGTTTTACGGGCAACTTTCCGGGCTTTGGCATCTATTGTGCAGCCAAGTTTGCAGTACATGGCTTTACCGAATCTTTATCAGCAGAAATGAAACCGTTTGGTATAGATGTAACGGTGGTATCTCCCGGTTATTTCAGAACCAACTTCCTGGATGCAGGCTCACTGGGCATTACCAGTCAGCAAATTGAAGGATACGATCATGTGAGGGAAGTACAGAATGCACACCAGCATTCTATTAACAACAACCAGGCAGGTGATCCGGAAAAAGCTGCTGATGTAATGATTGAGGTTACTAAAATGGAACAGCCACCTTTACACCTTTTCCTGGGACAAGATGCCTACAACATGGCTGATGTTAAAATAGCCGCTGTGCAAAAAGATCTGTTATCGGTAAAAGAACTGGCTACAGCCACAGGCTTTGCCAACTAATACATAGAAAATGCCGGCCACATAGGCCGGCATTCTATTGAAAGCTCCCCTTTTCCAATAGTTAAGTTGTATGCAGGGCTTTACAGCTCTGCAATTCGTAGGTTACTGATATAAACGCGGGCTTTATTAAAGTCGGTATCGTCGGTACTGATGAAGAAGTATTTTGCAGTGGTGCGGTTAAACATATCAGCATCCAGCATTTTACATTTATCAAGGTATACGCGCATGTGTTGTCCTTCTATAGTAACAGACATATGAATAAGCCTGTTGCCAAAGTTGTTCAACGGAAATTTAAGTTCATTGTTGGTGTCTGTATCGTAGCTCCTGTTATTTACAAAGTTGTAGCTATAGTTGATATTAGTAACGGCACTGGTGTTTTCATTGTCAAAGCCATAGATATAGCCTGCGGCATTATTATCCCCTAAAAAACCAAACCGTATACTTTCCAGATTTTCGGGCTTGTCGCAACGGGTTAATAAATCAAATTCCAGGGTAAAATTTTTAGGCATGGGTAATAAGCTATCTATGCGATAGGTTGAACGGGGCCGCATACTTAACCATTTGCCGGGCACATCAGGCACGGTAGTTACTGCACCTGTACTATGTGTTTTCCAATGCTTAGGCATGGTGCCTGTTGTTTCATTTACAAGACTATCGGAGTAGTATAGTTTGGTGCCAGGTATAAATGTGAAAAGCTCTTCTTCATAAGGAAGCTTGCCTTTAGTCACTCCATTGCTACTATTATTTTCGTCGGAAGAAGTGGTGGTCGATTCTTTCTTTTTGCCGTTTAAAATATTGTCTGCTTTGGCGTTGGCTTTGTCCTCCAGTTTTTGCTGCAGTTTCTTAAAAAACTGGGCCTGTGCAGTTTGTGCCATAGTGCAGGAAATTACCAGCATGGCCACAAACAGGTTTCGCATAGTTATGTGTAATGGTTTCATGGTTCGTGTTTAAAGCGATAAAACGGGTGTGCTACTCCAAAAGTAGCCAAAGCCCTGCCGAAGCCATGGTGTTTAGATGCCTATTGAGCATAGGGGGCGATTGCTTGAGAATTTGCAGCGTGTTTATGATAATTTGCCCAGGTATTCCATCACGTTTGTTTTCTTATTCTGCGAAACGGGTACGGCTATATTGTTTTTCAGCACCAGCTGGTTGGTTTTTTTACGGTAAGCGGTAATATGGTGCAGGTTTACCAGGTGCGATTGATGCACACGCATAAACCCCTGGGTATCCAGCTTTTTCTCAAATGTTTTTAAAGGTTGTGATACCAGCAGTTCTTTCCCGTTTTCAAAATAAAAGCGGGTATAATTGTTGTCCGATTCAGCTTGTAATATCTCACTCAGCTTTACTATGTGAATGTCTTCCAGGGTAGTTAGCACTATCTTTTTATCGCCATCGGCAGGTTGGGTGGTATTGTGAAAAAAGGTTTCCAGGCGTAACCTGTAATCATCTTCATCAATACTGTCCAGCACTTTACTAATGGTACCTGTAAATTCCTGCGGGGTATAAGGTTTTAATAAAAAGTCCAGTGCACTAAAGCGAAAAGCCTGCACGGCATAATCGGCAAAAGCGGTGATAAACACTATTTTAAAACGCTGGTATCCCTGGTTGTATAAAGAGGTAAGTAATTCAAAAGAGTTGCCATCGGGCAGGTTTACATCCAGTATCAGCACCTGTGGCTGGTGTTGCTGAAAGGTGCTGCGCGCTTCTGCCAGGTTGGTAGCTGTGTACACCACCAGTTCAGGAAACTGCTGCTGAATAATGCTTTGCATCATCTGGCGGGCGCCTTCCTCATCTTCTAACAGTAAACAGCATATATGGTTAACCGGTTTGTTCATGGTTATGGCTCGTTGGCTTTAACAGGTATATACAAATGTACTGTTGTGCCAGGATAAGTGGTGGTGTTACTGGTGGGTTCTATTTGTAATCTTATTTTAAACAGATTGGTTTTGTTGAATTCTGCTATGCGCTGGTTTACAATGGTGCTACCCATGGAACGGTGCAGGGAATTGGGTGCGTGGTCTGTAGCAAGCTGTATACCTGTTCCGTTGTCTGCTATAGTAATGTGCAAAAACGGTGGCTGGGCTTCGGCACGCAATAACAATTTGCCGTTTTCCCGTTTTTTAACCCCATGTATAATCGCATTTTCTACAAAAGGCTGTAGCAGCATAATAGGAATGTCTATGCTGTCTGTTGCTAGCTCAGGACTTACCTGCAACTCAAAGTCAAAAGTGGGTGTGCCGGATTGTTGCAGGGTAATATAGTGCCGCAGCATTTCCAATTCTTCTTCCAAGGTGGTGTATTCTTTTTCCGAGTTTTCCAGTATCAGGCGCATGAGCCTGCTAAAGCTGGCCAGGTAAGTCATAGAATTGGCTGCGTCATTCTTATAAATATATTGCTGTATATGGTTGAGCGCGTTAAACAGAAAGTGTGGGTTTAACTGCACCTGTAATAATTGGCGTTTCATGCGTGACTGCTCCAGCAACTGCTTTACGCGCAGGTTTTTGAAACGCAGATATACAATGCCTGCCAGCAATGTGAGTAATAGAATAGCGCCTATAGCCAGCTGGATGATCTGCTTTTTCCGGGCTTTGTTTTCCGCTTCCAGTGTGTTAATGCGCTGTTGTTTTTGAGCGGTTTCGTAGGTGGTAGTGAGTTCGGCTACTTTTTGTTCGTATTGCTTTTTAGCAATAGAGTCTTTTACGGTATCGTATTGCTGAAAGTATTGCACTGCCTGCTGATAATTGCCGGCAGCGTTCATGGCATTGGCCAGGTTATATAACAATTGCTTTTTTTCGTTGAGGGTGGCGGTGGGCAAGGCCTGTTGATAATAGCTGACGCCTGCCGGAATGTTGCCGGATTGCACCAGGGCATAGCCTAGGTTATTGAGGGTGATAACAGACAACGGTTTTTTCAGCGAATCGCGTATGTGCATGCTTTGCTGTGCAGTGCTGATAGCTTGCGTCCAGTTGCTATTCTTTAGATAGTAATTACTGAGGTTGGTGTATAAAACTGCACTTACCATCGCAGCTTTCAGGTGGGCGGCCAGTGCCAGTGCTTCCTGGTGGGTGGGTAATATGTGTTGCTGGTTGCCGGCTTCCATATACACACCTGCCAGGTTTACCAGGGCCTTTAAGCGGTCTTTATCCGGCTGCTGTAAAATACTCAGTGCTTTTTGTAAGTAGGCTTCCGCCTGTGGAAAGTTGCGCAGGCGGGAGTATACAACGCCCATACCTATGTAGGCATCGGCTGTTTCTTTATTGGTGCTGTCCAGTTTATTGTAGCTAAGGCTGGTTAAATAGTGTTGTAGCGATTCATCAAACTGCTCACGCAATAAATAGGCTTTACCCAAGCCCAGGTGGGCTTTTTGCAGGGAGTATTTACCAATTGTGTTGCCAGCGGTAGCCATATATTGTTGTAGCAACTGAATAGCCGAATCGGGCTTGCCTTTGGTAATGAAAGTATCGGCCTGTGCTAATGTTTGCCGGCTTCTGGCATCAGAGGTAGAAGTGGTATCTGTGGCAGAGGGTTGGGCGTATGTAACAGGTGCACTGAGTATACATACACATACCAGGCATTTTTGTAAGAAGAGCAGCAACTTGTTCAAGCGTTTTCGAGTTTATGTAGGTTACGATTCGTCAAAAGTATTAATTATCGGTCTTTTTTAATCTATTCGCCGATGAAATTTGCCCGCTTGCAGGTAATTGGAAAAGCTGCATTTATCTGTTAACTTTAAAGTAACGCATGAACAGGAAGTCATTTATTCAACAGGCAGGCTTGCTACTGGCGGCCAGCTCTTTGCCCACCTCTTTTTTATGGCCACAAAAGAAGCAGGCTACCGGGTGGATTATTCCTTCTTATTTAAAAAAAGGGGATGTGGTGGGCATTACCAGCCCTGCCGGGTTTATTGCTGAAAAAGATATTCTAAGTGCTGTGCAGCAACTCACCAGCTGGGGCTTTGCTGTGGAAGTAGGCAAAACCATTGGCACACGGGAGGGTAGTTTGGGCGGAACGGACGAAGCACGTTTGGCCGACTTTCAATATATGCTGAATAACAGGCGCATCAAAGCCATTTTATGCGCCCGGGGTGGCTATGGTATTATACGCATCCTCGATAAAATTGATTTTTCTTCTTTGCGTTCCCATCCTAAATGGATCATTGGATTTAGTGATATCACGGTGCTGCATTGGCATATTCACCAGAATTATCACGTGGCTACCCTGCATTCTAAAATGTGCAACAGCTTTCCGGACGATTGGAGTAAGGCAGATGCTGTTCAAATGGCTACCATTCAATCTATACAACAAGCGTTAACAGGCGAAAAAATGACTTACTCCGCTATTCCTAACCTGCACAACCGCCTGGGCAAAGCCACCGGGCAACTGATAGGGGGCAATTTGCGCACGATTGAAAACCTGGCGGGTACCCGGTCGGATATAGAGGTGGCGGGGAAAATTCTGTTTGTGGAAGATGTGCATGAGAAGTTGTATAATATAGACCGGATGTTCTGGAGCCTGAAACGTACCGGCAAACTGAAACAGTTGAAAGGATTGCTGATAGGCGGTTTTAGTGTGGATGCCGATCTGGTGCCGGAAGAGGAGTTTCCCAAAGATATTTATGCCATTGTACAGGAGAAGGTAAAACCCTATACCTACCCGGTATGCTTCGATTTTCCGGTAGGGCACCAGCGTAACAATTTTGCATTAAAATGTGGTATGCAGCACCGTTTAACGGTAACGGCTACGGCTGCTGAACTGGAAACCCTGCGGTAAAGAACCGGGGAGATAAGCAGACACCTATTACCTTTGCGGCATGGCTACAGGTGATGCTGTTAATATTCAGTTTGATCAGGCGTATTCGTTTGTGAATTATAGCGCCCGTCATGTTTTTTTAACCGGTAAGGCGGGAACCGGTAAAACCACTTTTTTGCGGCATGTGCGCGACAACACTTCCAAAAAAATGGCTATTGTGGCGCCCACGGGTGTAGCGGCCATTAATGCCGGTGGTGTTACCATGCACTCCTTTTTTCATTTGCCCATGGGTTTGTATGTGCCTACGGAGCAAAGCGGCTGGAATGCTTCTAACGCGCCCATCACCAACCAACACACCCTGTTTAAGAACATCCGTTTTAACAAGGATAAAATTAAGCTGCTGAACCAGCTGGAACTGCTGGTAATTGATGAGGTATCTATGCTCAGGGCCGATATGCTGGATGCCATTGATACTATCCTGCGTCATTTTAGAAATAATCCGCGACCTTTTGGCGGTTTGCAGGTGCTGTATATTGGCGACCTGTTTCAGCTGCCCCCGGTAACGGGAAGGGAAGAATGGGAGATTATGAAAGAGCATTACCGCAGTCCCTTTTTCTTTGATGCGCATGTAATACGGCAGGCCTTTCCTGTATATATAGAATTGCAGAAAGTATACCGCCAGCGCGATCCGGTGTTTGTAAACCTGTTAAACAATATCCGCAACAACCGTTGTACACCGGCCGATCTGCAATTGCTGCAACAGCATTATAATCCGGCTTTTGTGCCTGCTGCGGAAGACAACTATATTATGCTTACCACGCATAATTTTAAAGCGGATGCTGTAAATCAGCAAGCCTTACAGCTACTGCCGGGCGAGTCACATACTTTCACTGCTGAAATAACCGGCGAGTTTTCGGAAAAGGCTTTTCCTGCCGAAAAAACATTGCAGCTGAAAGCAGGTGCACAAATTATGTTCATTAAAAATGACAAGGGCGAAAGCAGGCGTTACTATAATGGAAAAATTGGTGTGATAAAACGTATTGATGCGGAGGGTATTTACATTCATTTCCCCGGTGAGCCTGCTGAGTTTTTACTGGAAACGGAGAAGTGGAAGAATATACGTTACGATTATAGCGAGATGGAAGATAAGGTGAAGGAAGAGGAGTTGGGTAGTTTCTCGCAATACCCTATCCGTTTGGCCTGGGCGGTTACCATTCATAAAAGCCAGGGGCTAACGTTTGATAAAGCGGTGATCGATGCAGGCGCTTCTTTTGCACCCGGACAGGTATATGTGGCATTAAGCCGTTTAACCTCGCTGCAAGGGTTGGTGTTGCATTCTATTATTCATCCGCATCATATGTATGCCGATGACCGGGTGATGCCTTATATACAACAGAGTCAGGAAGGCGTAAACCTGGCCGAACTGCTGCTGGCTTCCAATGGCGAGTTTGTGAAAACATCGCTGGTGCAATGCTTTAACTGGAGCCTGGTGGTTACTGCCTGGCAGGATTTGTACGACAGCTTTGCCACCCGCCAAATGGCAGGTAAGCCCGAAGAGGTGTTGTTTATTCAGCTACAACTACGAAAGCTGGTATTGCAGCAGGATACTGCCCGCAAGTTTTGCCGCCAGCTGGAATTTCTGCTGGCTACGGGAAAGGAAGATAATTACAGGCAACTACAGGAACGCACACAATCGGCAGCGGAATATTTTGAAAAGCTGTTAACCAATGATATCATTACACCTTTGTTGTCGCATATTAAAGATCTGGCAGTAAAAGCGAAGCAAAAGAAATATATAGATGACTTGCAGAGTTTGTGGCTAACTGCTATGCGCAAAAAAGAAACGGTGCAAAAAGCAGTGCAGCTTACATCAGGTCTGGTAAATAATATCTCTACCCAGCAATTGCTGGATATATTAAATGCGCCCTCAGCTATACAAGGCGTGGTGCGTAAAAGTGGTGGTGGTAGCGAAGGCGCAGGTGCTGATAAAAAGCCCAGCAGGCTTGTTACGCTGGAAATGTTTTTGGAAGGCCAGCTGATAGAAGATGTGGCAGCAGCCCGGGCTATTACGGTTACTACGGCGGAATCGCATTTGCTGGAATGTATACGCATGAAAGAACTGCGGGCCACTGATATGGTCAGCCCAGAAAAAATAGCCGTAATTGAAGCGACGCTGGATGAATTGCAGGCCACTTTTTCGGGTCCGGTAAAAGAAAAACTGGGAGATGATTATTCCTATACCGAAATACGGGCAGTTATTTACGACAGACAGGCAGCAGCTATTACAGAGGAATAAAGTACAGGTGTTTTTATAATTTTATCTTTTAAACAAAGCGCATGTCAGTAGTTCCTCCTTATTTGAAGAAAGGCGATACGATTGGAATTGTGTGTCCTGCAGGTTATATGCCGGCAGACAAATTAATTAAGTGCATTGCAGCACTGGAAAGCTGGGGCTACCAGGTAAAGCTGGGTAACACACCGGGTAACCAGTTTCATTATTTTGCAGGTACGGATGAAGAGCGCCTGGCTGATTTGCAGGAGATGCTGGACGACGATAATATCAAAGCTGTTTTATGCGGCAGGGGCGGTTATGGCGTAAGCCGTATTATTGACCGGGTGAACTGGAAACGGTTTAAGAAAAATCCCAAATGGATTATTGGTTATAGCGATATCACTTTACTGCATGCACATGTGCAAACACAGTTAAAAACCGTGTCGCTGCATTCTCCTATGGGCGGAGCGTTTAACGATGCTGCGGAAGAGGATGTATACCTGCAATCGTTACGTGTTGCCATCTGCGGCGGAAAATTAAAATACAGCTGCGGTGGGCATGCCTATAACCGCACCGGCAAAGCCGAAGGGCAACTGATAGGGGGCAACCTGTCGCTATTGGTACACATGATCGGTTCTGCTTCTGATTATGATACCCGGGGCTGTATTCTTTTTATAGAAGATGTGGGTGAATACAAGTATAATGTAGACCGGATGATGATGCAGTTAAAACGTGCCGGCAAACTGGATGAGCTGGCTGGGTTAATGGTGGGTAGCTTTTCGGATATGAAAGATACGGTTATCCCGTTTGGCCAGGAAACAGAGGATATTATTTACGATAAGGTGCAGGACTATGATTACCCTGTATGCTTCGGCTTTCCGGTAGGCCATGTAAAGGAGAATTATGCCTTAATGGTGGGAGCTGAACATAAGCTGAATGTGAAAGAGGAGGAAGTGAAACTGAAATTGTTATAAGTTGGTTCGATGGCAAAACGCAAAATGTTTTGTGTTTTGCGCGTTGGACTAATAGAGTAGTAAAAAGCGTATTTTGTATTACAATACAAAATACGCTTTTCTACTTTTTAAGCTCTCTCATGTGCACTATTTAACCTCTTCGTACTTGTATTTCCGGTCTATGATATTATTCCTCTTTTCTATTAGTACAATACAAATGTGGCACTTATCTTTACATCATCCTAATTGATTGAATTTATCCTTTAATAGATAATTCCTATGACTTTTACCCAGCTGGAGTACATCGTAGCCGTAGATATGTATCGTCATTTTGCAGATGCAGCACAGCATTGTTTTGTTACACAACCTACGTTAAGCATGCAGATTCACAAGCTGGAAGAAGAACTGGGAGTTAAAATATTTGACCGTAGCAAGCAGCCTGTGCTGCCTACCGAAGCGGGCATTGAAATTATTGAGCAGTCGCGCCGCATTTTATCAGAAAGGAATGCGTTAACCGAAATGATCGATTCGCGCAAGGGTATTGTAAATGGTGAGTTGAAAGTAGGTATCATTCCCACCCTGGCGCCCTACCTGCTGCCTTTGTTTGTAACCAGTTTTACCAAAAAATATCCCCAGGTGCGGTTGGTGGTAAACGAGCTTACCACCAGCAATATTGTAACCAGGCTAAAGGAAGGTAAAATTGATGCCGGCATACTGGTAACCCCTTTACAGGAACAAGGGATTAAAGAAGATGTGTTGTTTTATGAGGAGCTGATGGCTTATGTGTCTAAAAACAACGAAGCCTACAAGAAAAGCTATGTATTGGCCAAAGATATAGATCCGGATAAGCTGTGGTTGCTGGAAGAGGGGCATTGTTTCCGCTCGCAGATCATAAATTTATGCGAATTACGAAGGTCGGGCAAAACTGCACATTTTGAGTATGAAGCGGGTAGTTTGGAAACCCTGCGCCGGATGGTAGATTTAAATGATGGCATTACTATTTTACCCGAACTGGCCAGCCTCGATATGATGGGGCAGCAACTGAAAATGATACGTCATTTTAAACATCCTGCACCAGTGCGCGAGGTGAGTATTGTAACCCATCGCGATTTTGTAAAGCGCAAGCTGGTAGAGGTGTTAAAGCAAACTATCCTGTTGAGTATTCCTGATAAACTGCGTAAGAATAAAAAACAACAGGTGGTTCCAGTACTGGACCACCTGCATGCATAAAAATGGTTGGTTATTGTATTACTTTAAAAGCCTTCGTCTACCTGCTCCGTAAATATGCGTTGTAGCTGTATGCTACGGGTTGGAGAAACGATCAGCGGGAATTTCTCTACTGTTACAAAACTAGGATCTAAGCCAAAGCCACGCTCTTCCGACAAGCTTATTTCTTTCAGCCAGAAGTGGAGTTTCATAATCACCTTTTCTATAAAAGGCAGTTCGTTATCGCTGGACAGGAATTTCTCCATTACTATAAACTGGAAATCGCCCACTACATTGTTGCGCTCCAGGCTTTCGTAACGGCTGGTAATGTTCACCTCTTTATTGGTTACCAGGTCTTCTACTACTTTACGCAGCATTAGGTTTATTTTTTGTTCCACACGGAAACCTAACCTGAATTCAATACGGATAATATCGTTCGGGATAATATGGTCTACTACATACTCGCAGGTATAGGGATCGTCTAATACATCTACGTGCACAAACCAGTATATGTCGGCCCTTTTGGGTTTTTTGTTGAGTATCGAGTAAATGATTTTATGCTCAATTTCGTTAGGGTTATTGGCACTGGTCATGTACACCAGGTGAGTGGCATATTTGTTAATAGACTTATCGTTGCTTAACTCCTGGATCATAGGCAGGTAATGTTCCAGTCGCACAAACTCCACGTACCTGTTTTTGATTTTACGGCTACGATACCAGATGTACATTACTGCAAACAAAGCGCCCCCAATAATAAGGGTTACAAAACCACCGTGTGGGAATTTTTCGAGGTTGGCTATTAAAAAGGATATTTCTATGGTAAAATATACGGCCAGGTATACGTAAATAAACACAGAAGCTACGCGATGCCCTACCATATAATTGGCAAACAGCAGTGAGGTGCTGATCATACATAGGGTAATTGCCAGGCCATAAGCGGCTTCCATGTTGGAAGATTTTTGAAAGAAGAACACCACGCCGGTACAACCTATAAATAACAGGGTGTTGATGCCGGGAATGAATACTTGTCCTTTCTCTTCAGTAGGATAGTTCACTTTCATTTTAGGCCACAGGTTTAAGCGCATGGCTTCGGCAATGAGGGTGAACGAGCCGGATATTAATGCCTGGCTGGCAATAATGGCCGCGCCGGTGGCTATTAAAATGCCTGGTATTTTAAACCAATAAGGCATAATGGCGTAAAAAGGGTTGTTTATCTGGGATGCTACCGCGTCGTTTACCAGCGTATTGTTGTAGTGTTGTAACAACCAGGCGCCTTGGCCCAGGTAGTTCAATATTAAACAGGCTTTTACAAAGCCCCATGAAAAACGAATGTTGCCCCGTCCGCAATGGCCCAGATCGGAATAGAGGGCTTCGGCCCCGGTGGTACATAAAAACACCGCACCCAGCAACCAGAATCCTTTGGGGTATTGGGTAAGCAGCTCAATGGCGTAATGGGGACTGAAAGCTTTTAAGATATGAATGTCGTCTGATATATGTGACAATCCCAGTACCGCCATCATGGTAAACCATATAAACATTACCGGCCCAAACATTTTGCCTATGGCCAGTGTACCAAACTGTTGCATAAAAAAGAAGATGGCAAAAATGCCTACCACCAGGTACACAATGGTACTTTGCTCAATGTCTTTAAAGTGGCTGATGGTGCGTAAGCCTTCAATAGCAGAGGTAACAGTGATAGGAGGGGTTATAATGCCATCGGCCAGAAGGGCTGCTCCCCCAATCATGGCGGGAATCACAAACCACTTTTTTTGCCGGCGCACGAGGGCGTACAGGCTAAAAATGCCCCCTTCGCCGTTGTTATCGGCTTTCAGGGTTAAAATCACGTATTTAACGGTTGTTTGCAGGGTAAGCGTCCAGATGATACAGGATAATCCTCCCAATATCAGTTGTTCGCTTATTACGCGGCCGTTGATGATAGCGTTGAGAACGTAAAGTGGGGAGGTGCCAATGTCTCCGTAAATAATTCCAAGTGCTATAACTAGTCCTGCTAAAGTAACCTTGTTTAACTGCTTGCCCACGAAAATGTGTATTGTGAATCTGGTAAATAATTAACAAATGTATAATGAAATTTCTTGTTCTGCTAAGCATTACATTTGTTAACAGTAAAATTAGGCTATGAAAGGTTTGTTTGCTATAATATTATTGGTGGCAGGAAGTATGGTTCAGGCGCAGAAAATCACTTATTCCGAACCGGACAGGGATGATGTACGCAACCTGAATTTTGAAGTAATTGGCAAAATGAACGGTCATTTCCTGGTGTACAAAGGCTACCGGGACAACCATTCTATTACCGCGTATGACGATAATATGAAGGTGGTAGAGAAGCACGACCTGGATTTTATTCCTAACCGTTCGTTAAATGTGGATTTCATCAATTACAAAGACTATTCCTACCTTTTTTACCAATACCAGAAAAAAAGCATTGTGTTTTGCATGGTGGCCCGTTTGGATGCCGATGGTAAGCTGGTGGGGCAGCCGGTGATACTGGATACCACAGAAATTAACTATTCCTCCAGTAAAAAGCTGTATACCCTGATAAACAGCGAAGACAAGCAGCGGATAGGAATTTTAAAAATCAACTCTAAAAATGACCGTAACCACCTGGTTACGCTCAGCTTGTTTGGAGGTGACCTTAGCTTGCTGAAAAAAGGCACGGTAGGGGTGCCGATGGAGGAAAAAAACTCCTTTATTAATGAGTTTGTACTGAGCAATGACGGCGATCTGGCCTTTTTAAGACCCGCCGGAAGTTCACAAAATGATAATATCACCCAGCTGCATTTGCTGGTGAAAAGAGCGCAGGCGGACTCGCTGGAAATGTACCCGGTAGACCTGATGAAGCTGTTTATGGATGATATCCGCCTGAAAGTGGACAACGTTAACAAACATTATCTGGTTACCTCTTTTTTCAGTAAAAGCAAGCGCGGAAATATTGACGGGCTGTATTGCAGTATATGGGATAAAAACAATGGAGCGGTTATTTCTAACATTAATACCATTTTCAGTGACGAGTTTCGCAATGATGCCAAAGGCGATGGCAGCACCAAAACGGCATTTAACGACTATTTTTTACAGAATATAGTGATGCGTAAAGATGGTGGCTATGTTATTTCGGCCGAAAGCGTATATACCTCTGCCCGCAATGGGGCTAACAACCGTTGGGATTACATGAATGGTTACGGATATGGCTACGGCTACGGCTATCCTTATATGTCGCCTTACAACAACTATTACTATGCTAACCCTTTTAGCAATTATTATTATCCCTGGGGGCGTTATGGTGGAATGGGCGGTTTCCAGGTGAACCGTTACTTTGCCGATAACGTAGCTATTTTATCGTTCGATTCTACCGGTAACATGGAATGGGCTAATACCATTCGTAAATCGCAATACGACGATAATACCGATAATTACCTGGGCTATGGCACCATGCGTTCAGGTAATGAGATACATTTTATTTTCAACCAATTGGAAAAAAGAAACTTACTTTTAACAGACCAGAGCATTACAGCTGATGGTCAGTTAAGAAGAAGCCCAACCTTTAAGAACCTCGATAAGGGATACAATTTTATGCCCAGGTTCGCCAAACAGGTAAGCAGTTGGGAGATGATTGTTCCTTGCGAGTACAGAAATTATATTTGTTTCGCAAAAGTGGAATTTTAATCATCAAAACACTAAGTGGTATCGAGATTCCGTGAAAACTCATCCGGCGTTATTTTTTGGTTGCTCTTGCTTAGCATAGGGCTACATGTGTCTTTTTTTCAGCATCCACCCGAAATTATAGCTGCACAGGGCACCGGCGCATTGGGCGGTATGTTTTATTTGCTACCGCCATTACCTCCTATTATACTGGTATTGGTATATCATGCCCTTATCGTGTTTCAGGCTTTACGCTTAAATCATATTGCCAGTGAGCTGCGCCTTTACCCAAAGGTAGCTTATGTAGTGGGGATGACTTATATACTGCTTACCGCTTTGTTTGAGCAATGGGCGCATATAACCCCGGCATTGATATGTAATAGCCTGTTAATATGGTTGTTTGGTAAAATGGTACGTCTCCAGGAGGTGTCTTTAACCCGGCCGGTGATTTATAACATAGGTATGATCGCCGGTCTTTCGGTAGTACTATATCACCCGGCCGTTACACTGGTGTTGCTTTGTCTGTTAGCTCTGGCCATTTTGCGCCCTTTTCATCTGAACGAATGGTTTATTATGCTGCTGGGAGTGGTTACTCCCTTTTATTTTTTAATAAGCGTACTGTTTTTAAGTAACAGTCTGGAAGATATATGGTTATACATCCCTGAATGGAGCTGGCATTTGCCTTTGCCAGCCCACGGGCTTAAAACGTTATTGGCCACCGCTATTTTATGGGGTGTATTGTTACTGGTGGGCATTTATTTATGGCGGTCGCATGCCAAACGTACCCTTATACAGGTGCGTAAGGCATGGGCGGTGCTTTTGTTCATGCTGCTGGTGCTGCTGCCGGTAATGGTTATTTGTAAAGATGCCGGCTTTGAATCTGGCATCATGGCCATGGTGCCTGCCGCGGCCTTTATTGCCGGCATTTTCCTCTTCCCGCGCCGCACCTGGTTGCCTGCGCTGCTTTTCTGGTTGTTAACACTGCTTTCGCTCTATAATACTTGGCAACATTAAAAAAGGCCCTAACTTTACCCCCTTAGTCGAAAACGCCGGTATAATTAAGGTGTTCGACGACCAGATCAATAGTAATAGTTTTGCTTTTAGGCTTAAATTAACAATTGTGAATGGTACCAAGTATGGGATTAATCAGTCTTTATATTAGAACGAAAAACGAGTACAAAATGAAAAAAACTATTGCTTTATTCTCTTTATTGCTGGTGTTGACTGCCGGAGTGAAAGCGCAAATCAGTGATCCTGTAAAATGGACTTTTACCGCTAAAAAGAAAGCTGCTAACACTTACGAAGTGGTAATCAGCGCTGTATTTGCCAAACCATGGCACGTGTATTCCCAAACAACCCCTGATGGCGGCCCTATTCCTACTAAAATCACCTTTAAGAAAAATCCACTGGTAACAGTAGATGGCAAAGTGAAAGAAGTAGGTACCATGAAAGTGAGCCACGACGAAAACTTTGGCGTTGATGTAAAATACTACAGCGAGAAAGTTGATTTTGTGCAGGTAGTGAAAGTAAAAGGAAATGTAAAAACCAGCGTTGCAGGTATCGTAGATTACATGACTTGCGATGATAGCCAGTGTTTACCACCTACCAAAAAAGAGTTCAGTATCCAATTACAGTAATCCATTTCCAGCCCTAATTGATGAAGAAAATATTGATGATCGTGCTTATAGCAACGATCGGAATTATACAAACAGTGGCTGCACAGGATAAGCCTGTGCAGCTTGCTTTTACTGCAGTAAGAACCAATGACAGCATTGTTACCCTGCAGGTAAAAGCCAATATCGCAAAAGGGGTAAAACTCTTTTCGGTAAAAAAACAGAATGAAGAAGATGCATTTGTATCTTCTGTAGAGTTCGACTCGGTTAAAACAGCCCGTTTTGTCCGTACAACCGATGTGCCTGTTGAAAAGGGTAATCTGCAAACAGAGAAAGACACTTCTATTCCTGCCGAGTTTCATTTTTTTACCGACAGCGTAACATTTGAATATGTATTACATGTTCCGGCTACAGATACAGCGGTAATTAAGATGGCTTTCAATGGCATGGCAAAAACGCCTGATGGAGAATTTCCACCAGTTAATGAAGAGTTCTCTAAAACAGTGTTACCTGCGGCTGCCGGATCAACCGGTGGAGATGCAGCAGAGCCTGCACCTATTGCAGATGGCCTGGGTGCTACGTTTCTTTTGTGCCTGATAACAGGTTTACTGGCGGTAATCACCCCTTGCGTGTTTCCGCTGATACCTGTAACGGTTAGTTTCTTCCTGAAAAAGAGTGCAACCCGTGCAGAAGGTGTACGTAATGCCCTTACTTACTCACTGTCTATCATTCTTATTTACACTATTCCTACTTTAATACTCACCATGATTTTTGGTCAGAGCGTTTTGTATACCATTTCTACAAGCGCTGTTTCCAATCTGTTGTTTTTTACAATATTCCTGGTGTTTGCTATCTCTTTCTTTGGTGCGTTTGAATTAACGCTGCCCAGCAGTTGGGCCACCAAGGCAGATGAAAAAGCAGGTAAGGGTGGTTTTATAGGGGTGTTCTTTATGGCACTTACCCTGGTAATTGTAAGCTTCTCCTGTACAGGTCCTATTGTAGGTACCCTGTTAGGACAAACCAGCAAAAGCGGCATTGGCCTGAAACCTATTTTAGGTATGCTGGGCTTTAGCCTTGGTTTGGCATTGCCCTTCTCTTTATTTGCCCTGTTCCCATCTATGCTCAAGTCGCTGCCTAAAAGCGGTGGCTGGTTAAACAGCGTAAAAATTGTATTTGGCTTTGTAGAGCTGGCATTAGGCTTGAAGTTTTTATCGAATGTTGACCTGATTTATGGCTGGCATTTACTGGACCGCGAAGTATTTCTGGCGCTGTGGATAGTGCTGGCAATTCTGTTAGGGTTGTACCTGTTAGGCAAAATCACCTTCTCGCACGATAGCCCTATGCAGCATGTAAGCATACCACGTTTGTTCCTGGCTATTGCTTCGTTCAGCTTTGCGGTATACCTGACGCCTGGTATGTGGGGTGCGCCTTTGAAAGCCATGAGTGGTTTATTGCCGCCTTCTGCTACGCAAGACTTTAACCTGGATGAGCTGCAGTATAAAATAGGCAATGGTGGTGCCAGTGCTCCAGCAGCTGCGGGTACTACTTCTGCTGCCGAGCCGCCTAAAAAGCTGGTAAATGAACTGCATGTGCCTTATGGGCTGGTAGCTTATTTCGATTTGAAAGAAGGTATGGCTGCCGCTAAGGCTTTACACAAACCTGTTATGCTTGACTTTACCGGTCACTCCTGCGCTAACTGCCGTAAAATGGAGAATGACGTATGGAAAGATCCGGAAGTATTAAAGCGTATGAAGGAAGATTTTGTGTTAATCAGTTTGTATGTAGATCATCCGACTGAATTACCGGAAGAAGAGCAGTACACAGATAAAGACGGTAAAAAAATCACCACCGTGGGTGCCAGAAACCTGGATTACGAGATTACCAAGTTCGGCTTTAACGCCCAGCCTTTATACATGTTCCTGGACCTGGAAGAAAAACCTTTAAGCGACGTGAAATATGGTTACGATGGTGACAAGAAGAAATTCATTGATCACCTCGAAAAGGTAAAAGAAGAATTTAAAAAGAGATAATCAAAAAATCCCCGCCATTTGGCGGGGATTTTTTGTAATGGCTTATTGTAACTGTAAATCGGTTTGTAGCTGGGTCACGGTTTCGCGTATGATAGTAGTGGCATCGTGTATCATTTCCGGAATAGCTTCTACATTTACATTCAACCGGGCGCTTTTTTCTATCAGCTTTATCAGCCGGGTGCCTTCTATCACCCGCATGGCTTCTATGGTAGACTTTAGCTTATGGGCTGCCTTGCCAATATTTTCCAGGTTGTTTTCGGCTAATGCCTGGTGTAACTCTTCCAGTCCGCCATTAGCGCTGGATACAAAAGAACGGCACAACCGTTCCTGCAATGCCTGGTTGCCTTTGGCTACCTGGTTAATAAAGCCCAGATCGTATAATCTTTCTGTGGACATTAGGCGTTTTCGTTGCTGTTACCATTGTTATTATCCGCCAGCACTTTTTCTATAATATCATATAAATCTTCCTCTTTAAAAGGCTTGGGAATAAAGGCGTTCATACCTGCTGCCAGGTAGCGACTCTCTTCTCCTTTTAAGGTGCTGGCGGTTAATGCTATAATGGGAATGTTTTTCTTTTTACTGTCTGCCATGCTTCTGATGTAGGTGGTTGCTTCCACGCCATCTTTTACAGGCATTTGTATATCCATCAAAACAATATCAAAGTCTTCTTTTTCTAATAGTTCAATAGCTTCCTGACCATTAGATGCGGTTTTTGATTCAAAACCGAGGTATTGTATTACACTGCGTGCCAATAACTGGTTTATCGCATTGTCTTCTGCCAACAGCACTTTTAAATTACCTAACCTGTTAACCACGCTAATAGATTTTTTATCGTTTGGTAAGGTTTCAGGGTCGGAGAATTTCTGGTAAACGATATTAAAATGGAAGGTACTGCCTTTTTTTGGTCTGCTTTCTACCCATATTGTTCCATTCTGCAAACTTATTAACTTTTTGGTGAGCGCAAGGCCCAGGCCTGCGCCAGCATATTGCTTTTTCCTGCTATCGTGCGCTTGTATAAAAGGTTGAAATATTTTTATCAGTTTGTCTTCGTCAATACCAATGCCGGTGTCTTTTACCGAAAAATGCAGGGTAACATCGAAGGTCGATTCGTTTTCTATTTGAGCGCAGATACTGATTGCACCTTCGTGCGTAAATTTTACAGCATTACCTACCAGGTTTTCCAGTACCTGTGCCAGCCTGCCGGCGTCGCCAATGGCAACATATTCGGGCGGAAGGCGATTGTCGAAAGCAAAGTCTATATTCTTATTTTCTGCTATCTCTTTATACAGGGTAATGGTATCATGCACACGGGTGGCCACATCAAAAGGAATGTGGTCAAACACAATTTCACCGGTGTTTACCTTTTCCAGGTCCAGGATATCTTCCAGGATGTTGAGGATATGCTCCGATGACTGTTGTATTTTATCCAGCACAGGTTGCTGTCGCAGGGCAGGCACGTTATTAATCAACTGGGCGGTGAGGTCTTTAATACGGGTCATGGGCACACGTATTTCATGGCTCATATTGGTTAAAAACTTCTCTTTTACGCGGGCGGTTTCTTCCACTATTTTTTTAGCTTCTTTCAGCTGCCGCTCAGCCTGTATACGATTGGTTACATCCTGTGCAAACGAAATGACGTAAGGCGCCATATCGCCTTCCGGATGTACTATTTTATAGTTTTGGAACAACAGGTAAATACGCCGGCCGGAATGCGTGTTAAAGCGGAAAAGCCCCTTGGCGCGGTTACCGGTTTTAATGGTAGGTAAATAGGTGTCAGTAAACAAATGATGGTCCTGCTCAGGCAAAAAATCTTTCAGGTTTTTGCCAATCAGGGCATTAGCGGGCATTTCCATTACCGCACACAGGGCCGGGTTGGCCTTTTCTATGTTGCCGTTAAGGTCGTGCATGCAAATAAGTTCCTGGCTATAGTTAAACAGGTCTTTGTATTTGACTTCGTTGAGTAACGCCTGTTCTTTGGTGCTTTCCTGTTCGGTAACATCCAGCGAATGGGCTATAAATATTTCCAGTTCTCCTTGCGGGTTATATACGGGGCTAAGTGTGCGTAACACGCTTCTCTCTGGTTGAGTGGTGGTAATTTGCTTTTCCAGCCAGGTATACGACTTGCCCTCGGCCTGCACTTTCTTAAATGCATTTCTACGGTCTTCCGTAACAGCGATGTCCTTACCTCTGAATACACAAAAATCAGCATCCGTTTTGCCCATCATCCAGTTACGTAAAGCCACATCTTTAATCGCTGCCGGGTTTACAAACTGGTAGCGTTGATCGGGCGAAAACACGGCAATTTCTGTAGACAGTGAATTCAATATAGTTTCATAAAAATCGCGCTGTTCGTTTAGTTTTTGCCGGGCAAGAATGCGTTCTGTTTCATCAGCATAGGTCCATAAATGACCAAAAAACTCGTTTTGAAAATACAAGGGGCGATGGCCGCGTACAATAATGCGCCCATCTTTTAAATGAATTTCATCGTTATCGGCTGGCTCCCGGCTATCATACAACTCATTAATCCGGCCCGAGATAGCCATAGCATCCACCATATCGCTGCTCAGCTCGCCCAGCAGGTCCAGGCTATTCCTGTTTGCCAGTTGCTGCGGCGATTGCGGCAGGTGAAACAACTGGCAAAACTGCTGGTTGGTAATAATGATGTTGCGTAACGAGTCTGTTACCAGTGTTGCATGTGGCATACTGGTAATGAGCATATTAAGCCACTCGTAGATGTGTGCATTAATATTCACGGCTGTAGATGTTTGCACAGGATCGGTTCGTTTCTTTGACAAAAAGCCCGGCAGATGATAAGGGCCGGAGGAGGAGGGCATTACTTTTTCAGTAGTATAGGAAACGGGATTGCTTGTTTCTGCACAGTTTAATCCTGTGGCAACCGGCTTTACCAGCAGGGTGCTATTAATAAGGATTTTAAGTTGCTGATGAAGATTAATGTTCATGTTAATTAGGATAGGGCCAAATTCTGTATCAATATACTCTTTTTTATCAGCAATCAGAAACTAATTGTCAGGCAATTTTGCTGGGATGCTTGTACAGTACGAGTTCCCCGTTGTTAATCATGCGATAAATGGTTGATTTTCCAATTTCCAGTATCTGCGCCACCTTCATTACGTCATACTCGTTATTATCCAGGCAATGCTGAATAATACGGCAGGTATGCTGTTTCAGGCTTAATGAAACGCCCAGCGGATTCAACTCCTCTACACGCGTAGGCATTTGCACGTCTTCTAAGTGTTCCGGTAAAATAGCGTCTGTGTTACTAAGCACACAGGCCAGTTCTACCAGCGATTTCAGCTGGCGTATATTCCCGGGGAAAGGGTGTTGTAATAACTGCTTTTTCGCTTCTACAGATAACTGCTTTTCGGTGAGGCCGTTTTCCTGGCAAAAAGCATCTATAAAAGATTTTGCTATCAATAGAATGTCATTACCTCTTTCACGTAAAGGAGGCAATAAAATAGGCAGGCCCAATAAGCGGTAATACAGGTCTTCTCTAAAGGTGCCCTTCTTTACTTCGGCCAACAGGTTTTTGTGAGTGGCTACCAGAATGCGAACATCAATTTTTACAATCTCATTACTGCCTATGCGGGTAATCTCTTTCTCCTGTAAAACGCGTAGTAATTTGGCTTGCAGGTTAATGTCCAGCTCGCCAATTTCGTCCAGGAACAGTGTACCTTTATGGGCTTCTTCAAATTTGCCGATACGCCTGCTTACAGCGCCGGTGAATGAGCCTTTTTCGTGGCCAAACAGTTCCGATTCAATCAGGTCGCGCGGAATGGCGGCTATGTTTACGGCAACAAAAGGCTTGTTTTTGCGGGGCGAATTAAAGTGGATGCTTTTGGCTGCCACCTCTTTACCTGTGCCGGTTTCGCCGGTTATGCTTACGGTAATGTTGGTGGCGCTGGCTTTTTCCAGCAAATCGAATACCCGTTTAATAGCAGGGCTGGTGCCTATCATGCTTTTAAACTTAAAGTCGTATTTACGTGCCACTTCTGTTTTCAGTGATTCCAGTTCGCGTTTGCGGGCGATATCTTTTTTTAACCGTTGCAACGAAATGCGCAGGCGGCCTTCTGTTTCTTCATTCTTTACAATGTAGTCATGGGCGCCTTTTTGCAACAGGTCAATAGCCACCTGTATTTCGTCCTGTCCCGAAATCATAATCACGTTGGTTTCGGGGCTTTGCTCTTTTATCTGTTGCAATAGTTTATCGCCGGTGCTATCCGGCAAGGAATAGTCCAGGGTTATTACATCGGGTTTCTCGTGCAGGCATTTTAACAGCTCTGTTGCTGAGTTAAACCGCTTAACCTGAAAATCGGGATTGAGCGATAAGTAATGCTCTACCAGGGAGCCATATAACGGATCATCTTCTACTACGTAAATGCTGCAGGTGTTCGTTTTCATTGTCCAGGTGTTTTCTCCTTAAACCGGGTAGTAAATATCGCTTTTTCTCTTGAAAACAGCCTGTTTTTGCCGCTGTTCCATTTTTCGTCAAAAGAATAGCTGATATAGTTATTTTTGTTTACATGGAAATAAACGATACCGCATTTGATCAGCTGGCGCATCTTTCGCGTTTGCAGTTCAGTGCAGCAGAGAAAGAAGAGATTAAAGGCGATTTACAGCGCATGATTGCGTTTGTAGAAAAATTGAACGAGGTAGATACTACCGGGGTGGCTCCTTTGTTACATATGAGCAGTGCTGCTAATGTGTGGAGGGAAGATGAAGTGAAGGGCTCTGTCACGAACGAAGAAGCTTTACTGAATGCATCTGATGCCCGTGATCAGTTTTTCAGAGTGCCAAAGGTGATTAAAAAATAGTTTGCCATCCTTAAACCAAATGCGCGCTTATGTCAACCTCTATCATACATCTGGAACAGATTGTTAAAAACTACTACATGGGTAGCCAGGCTATTCCTGTTTTAAAAGGTATATCACTGGATATTCATAAAAACGAGTATGTTGCGCTGATGGGGCCTTCGGGCAGTGGTAAAAGTACGTTGATGAACATACTGGGTTGTTTGGATACGCCTACGGGGGGCCGGTATGTATTAAACGGAAAAGATGTAAGCAAAATGCCGGATGATGAACTGGCCGAGGTGCGCAATGGCGAAATAGGATTTGTGTTTCAGCAATTTAACCTGTTACCCCGCCTTACGGCTGCGGAAAACGTGGCTTTACCACTGATATATGCCGGTATAGGCAAAAAGGAAAGACTGGAACGCGCCATGGAATCGCTGAAAAAAGTGGGGCTGGAATCGCGCAGCCATCACAAATCGAATGAGCTCAGTGGTGGACAGATACAGCGTGTGGCTATTGCCCGCGCGCTGGTAAACAACCCTTCTTTGTTGCTGGCCGACGAACCTACAGGCAACCTTGATTCTAAAACCTCTGTAGAGGTAATGGAAATATTCGGGCAGATACAGGCAGCTGGTAACACCGTAGTATTGGTTACACACGAAGAAGATATTGCAGCGCACGCGAAAAGGGTTGTGCGTTTACGGGATGGGGTAATAGAAACCGATAAGCTGAACGCAATAAGAGAAACTGTGCCTGGTGCACATTAAGCATATACAATGGCCTTTAAAATTTACACGAAAACAGGAGATGGGGGCAAAACTTCACTGATTGGTGGTACCAAGGTGCCTAAAAGCCATATCAGGATAGATAGTTATGGTACTGTAGATGAACTGAATTCGTACATAGGCCTGATAGGCGATTCTGTTACGGAGGAAGGTGTAAAGGCTATGCTGAAAGAGATACAGGACCGCTTGTTTACAGTAGGTGCTTCGCTTGCCTGCGATCCGGACAAAGAGCCGGCTATGCGTATGCCTGATTTAAAAGAAACCGATGTAACGGCACTGGAACAGGCTATTGATGCCATGAACGAGGTGCTGCCGGTAATGAAGCATTTTATACTTCCTGGCGGACATGTGGCTGTTTCTACCACCCATATAGCCCGTTGTGTTTGCCGCAGGGCCGAACGTATTTGTGTGGATATGCAGGTACAGGAATTATATATTGATGCACTCGTCATAAAATATCTCAATCGCCTGAGCGATTACCTGTTTGTGCTGGCGCGTTATATTGGCCACCTGTTACAGGTGCCGGAGGTGGCCTGGTTGCCACGTACCTGATTTATTCGCTGATAAGCCCGTCTTTCATATGCAACACCCTGTTGCTCATGCCAGCCAACTCTTCATTGTGGGTAACAATCAAAAAGGTTTGGTGAAACTCGTCGCGCAGTTTTACAAATAAATGGTGCATTTCTTTGGCATTGGTACTGTCCAGGTTGCCCGTTGGTTCATCGGCAAATATGATAGAAGGCTTGTTAATCAGTGCACGAGCCACAGCTACCCGCTGCTGCTCACCACCACTCAAGGCATGCGGCTTATTATCCTGCCTGTTTTCCAGCCCCAGGGTTTGTAGCAGGCGAATAGCTTCCTGCTCTACTTCTTTCTTCTTACGGCCGGCAATCCAGCCGGGAATACAGATGTTTTCCAGGGCGGTAAACTCCGGCAGCAGATGGTGAAACTGGAACACAAAACCCATATGCCGGTTACGGTAAGCGGCCAGCTTGTCGTTGCGGTATTGATGAACCGGCTCGTTATGCAGGTAAATTTCACCGCTATCGGCGGTGTCCAGGGTACCTATAATATGTAATAAGGTACTTTTGCCGGCACCGGAAGAGCCTATAATAGATACAATTTCCCCCTTGTTTACAGAAATATCCACGCCTTTCAGGACCTCTAACTGGTTATATTTCTTTTTAATATTAGTTGCTTTTAACATATTGCCATTCAGCCCATTTACCGGCGTTATCCACAAACTTAGCCGATTTTTAATTATTTATTTACATTGATGTATAAAGGCATTTTTGGTAATTTCAATGTAACTATTACTTTTGCGAAAATTTTTAGGTGTAATCCGCCGGTCGGATAACCCTTAAATAAACAATATTCCCAGATAAAACAAAATGTTTTGCTATGTTCTGGACATTAGAATTAGCCAGTTATTTGGAAGACGCACCCTGGCCAGCTACAAAAGACGAGTTGATAGATTATGCTATTCGTTCCGGTGCCCCTATTGAGGTAGTGGAAAACTTACAGGAGCTGGAAGATGAAGGTGAAGTGTATGAGAGCATTGAAGATATCTGGCCTGATTATCCAAGTCAGGAAGACTTCATGTTCAATGAGGACGAATATTAAGCAGTGTATGTAAAAAAGTTCAGCAGCCGCCCGAAAGGGGGGCTGTTTTCATTACTGCTAACTTACGTAACCGGTAACGGTTATGCTATCGAACACCAGCTATTCTCTCTCCATTTCGGCTCCATACTATTGGTTTTGCCCGGAAGTACCTCCGCTAACCGGGTGCGTACTTTAGCACGAATGGTGTGTACTGCAAACAAGCTGGCAAGTGCTGCACGGCAGCCTTTTTGTGCAGGGAAACAGGTGGTAAGTACTTACTACTCACCGGGTAGTATTTTCACGAGATAGGTAAGTGTTCTGGGATACTTTGTAAGTGCTTTTTGTGCACTGGCGGGTAATTGCAGGTAGCCGGCAGGTACTTTAAAAGCTTTTGTAAGCAACGGCAGGAAAATGGCAGGTACATTCAACCGCAGCGTAAGTACTTACGGCCGCTTTGTGAGTACTACATAAGGCTTTGTAGATGCCTACAAGCCACTTGTAAGTACATACAGAGCACATGGTAAGTACTTTCAACCGCTTCGTAAGTACTTACATAAGACCTTGTAAGTACCCGCAAACCACTTTGTAAGTACTTACAGAAGGCATTGTAAGTGCTTACAACCGCTTCGTAAGTACTTACAGAGGACGTTGTAAGTACCCACAAGCCGCCTTGTAAGTACTTACAGAAGATATTGTAAGTACATACAAACCACTTTGTAAGTACCTGCAGAGGACATTGTAAGTGCTTACGATCGCTTTGTAAGTACTTGCAGAAGGCATTGTAAGTGCTTACAACCGCTTCGTAAGTACTTACAGAAGACCTTGTAAGTACCCACAAACCACCTTGTAAGTACTTACATAGGACATTGTAAGCAGCTTTTTCTGCTTTTATTTACTGCTGATACGTGCATAAAAAAAGACCTCCTGCAATAGAAGGCCTTTTGTATACTTGAAAATCAACGCACTAATTTCCGATACCTGCCAGTTCCAGGCTTCTTTTCTTGATATTGCGCAGCTCGATGCTTTCAATAACAGGATCAGGAGACAAAATGAGGGAGATTCCGGAGGCTTTCCACCACTTGTTGGCTACCAGCTTCTCAAAATGAATAACACCCACTAAATAGTTCCTTTCCTGGCCACCGTGCCACTCTTCAATCCATTCAAAGTCTTCTTTGTTCACATCCTGGAGTTTGTCGAAGCTTACATAGGTTCTTACATAAAAGTCATGTGTAAGCTCACCAGGAGTGTGGTAGTATTTTTTCTTGTACTCGTACTTGTAATCGTAACGTAAAGCCGAAATATCGCTTAATACGGCAGAAGCGGTAGGGAAGCTGCCGGCGCCTTTTCCGTAGAAAAACTGCTTGTCGGCAAATCCGCTTTCAATTACCACACCGTTGTATTCATTTTTTACAAACGACAGCTGATCGTCCTGCTTTACAAACTGGGGCAGCACATAAGCGGCTACCTTACCGTTGCTCAGCTTTTGCGCCTGGCCTACCAGTTTAATATCGTAGCTTTTTTCTTTGGCTACTACCGCATCGCTTAACTGTATATTCTGAATGCCGCTGAACAGGATATTGGAAGGATGTTCTACAATACCATACGCGTGGCACAGCAGGATAGACCATTTGTTTACAGAATCGTACCCTTCTACGTCCAGTTTGGGATTGCTTTCGGCAAAGCCTAGTTGTTGAGCCTGTAACAGCGCTTCGTTAAACTCTTTTTTATCTTCAAACATCCGGGTAAGGATGAAGTTGGTGCTACCGTTGATGATGGCTTTAATACCATGCAGAAGATCGTTATCGTAATATTCTTCCAGGTTACGGATAACAGGAATAGAAGCGCAGGCGGCCGACTCACATAAGAAAGGAAGGCCGGTTTGTTTTTGAAACTCCAGAATTTCTGCCAGGTGTTCGGCAATCATTTTTTTACTGGCGCTTACTACGGCCTTGCCTTGTTGAAAAGCAACCGAAACTATGTCAAATGCTGCATCGGCATCATCAATAACCTCTACAATTACGTTAATCTCTTTATCGAATAACAGCTCGTTTTTATCAGCTGTAAAAAGTTCCTGCGGAGCGTTTCTTTTTTTGTCAGGGTTTTTAATGCAAACCTTTTTAATGGTTGCTTTCAGGGACGGGGTTTGTTGTAATACTTTGTAGAGGCCTTCGCCTACTACGCCAAAGCCGAAAAGACCAATGGTTAATTGTTTGTGTGCTTCCATTATTATATTAATTTATTAAAGCCTGTGTTGCTGTTACGGTATGTGATTGTTGCAAATGTTGCTGTAAGAAGTTGGTGATTAACCTGGTTATAACATCATACTCCAGTAAAAAACCATCATGGCCATACAGGGAGTCGATAATTTCCAGTTGTGCACCGGGTATATGTTGTGCCACAAAAGCCTGCTCGGCTGGTGGAAATAAAATATCTGAATTAATACCAATTACAAGTGTGTTAGCCTTTACACGTTGTAAAGCCTGCTGTGCGCTGGTGCGGTTGCGGCCTACATTGTGTGTGTCCATTGCTTTGCTGAGGTTGTAGTAACTGAACGCATTGAAACGGCGGGCTAGTTTTTCGCCCTGGTATTGCTGGTAGGTTTGTGCCCTGGCTACCTGCTCATCTACCGGTTTACCGGCGCTTTCGGCGGTATAACCTGCCTGCGACTGGTTATAGGTATCGTAATGCCTGTAGCTGAGTAATGCTATAGAACGTGCTACTTTCATGCCTTCGATACCGGCAGTATCGCTTTGCTGCTGCCAGGTTGGATCGGCTTCAATGCACTGGCGCTGGGTGGCGTTGAACGCAATGCCCCAAGGCGAGTGAAAGGCGTTAGTGGCAATAGGTACAATATTTTCGAACAAGAAGGGATCTTCTACAGCCCATTCCAGTAATTGCTGCCCGCCCATGGAACCGCCTATGCCCAGGAATACTTTACTAATACCCAGGCTTTTTTGCAGCAGCTGGTAGCTCCTGATCATATCGCGGGTAGTGAACAGTGGAAACTGGTGATAATAAGGTTCGCCGGTTTGCGGATTAGTGCTTAAGGGAGATACGCTGCCATAGCAGCTACCGGGCATGTTTACACAAATAATAAAATATTTATCTGTATTTAAAAATGCGTCGGGTCCCACCAGGCCTGGCCACCACTCAGCAGGATTGCTATTGGCGGTAAGTGCATGAAACACCCATATAACATTATCCTTTTCCTGGTTTAAGTGACCCCAGGTAGTATATGTTAAATGAAAGCCCTGAATTACTTTTCCTGATTCTAGTAAGAAGTCTTCTTTGTACGAAAAAACTAAGCTCAATTTGGTTTATTTTATTTACTTGTACTCGTTCTATGGTCACCGCTCAAACAAAGTGATCAGTTTTGCCTGAGCGGAGTTTTCATTATTTAACTATCTGCATATTCTTTTACCGCCAGCTTTTGCGTAATACTTGTAAATGCCTGGTCCAGATCGTTGATTAGATCATCTGTTTCTTCCAGGCCTACAGATAAACGGATAAGGCTGTCGGCTACACCAGCTGCCCTGCGTTTATCGGCGGGTATTGATTTATGCGTCATGTTGGCCGGATGACAAAGCAGGCTTTTTACACCGCCCAGGCTTTCGGCCAGTTTAAAGAATTTAGTATGGGTAACAAAAGCAATGGCAGCTTCTTCTGTGTTGTTCTTTAACGTAAAAGAAATAACACCGCCAAAGGCTTTGGATTGTTTTTTAGCAATATCATGGTTAGGGTGCGAGGCCAAACCAGGATAGAAAACCTTATCAACCTGCGGATGCTGCTCCAGGTAGCGCGCTATTTCCAGTGCATTGGCACTGTGCTGGCGCACACGCAGATGCAATGTTTCAATACCGCGTATTACCAGCCAGCTATCGAACGGGGCAAGTATGGCGCCGCTGGCGTTTTGTATAAATTTAATTTTATCGCCCAGCTCTTTTTCGCGTGTTACTACCAAGCCTGCAATTAAATCGCTGTGGCCACCCAGGTATTTGGTGGCAGAATGCACTACTATATCAGCGCCCAGTGTAAGTGGTAGCTGTAAAGCAGGTGACGCAAACGTATTATCTACACACAGTATACATCCGCTGGCTTTGGCAATAGCTGCAATAGCGGCTATGTCAGATATTTTCAGCGTAGGGTTAGTGGGCGTTTCCAGCCATATCAGCTTTGTTTGCGGCGTAATGGCATCAAATACATTCTCTGCTTTGGTGGTATCTACATAGCGTACACTGATACCAAACTTCTCGTAAATGTGTGTGAATAAACGAAAAGCGCCTCCGTAAATATCATCTACGGCCAGTATTTCATCCCCTGCCTTTAACAGTTTAATCACTGCATCAATAGCAGCTAATCCACTGCCAAAAGCAACTCCCGTGTGGCCTTGTTCCAGTTGTGCTACAATCTGTTCCAGGGTGGCGCGGGTAGGATTATTAGAGCGGGCATAATCGTAGCCCTTGTTAACGCCCGGTGCATCCTGCACAAACGTAGAAGTTTGATAAATAGGAACAGCTATGGAACCTGTTTGCGGATCTACCGGAATGCTGTGAATCAGTTGTGTTGCGTTACTCATTTTGTTTAGACATTTTGCCTGTTGGCAACAGGCGGTTATTAATTGATTAGACAGTAGTTATTCGCAATCACTCAGGTAAGAAGAGAGAAGGAGATAAGCGGGGGTAAACCGTTACAGGCGGGCATAAAAAAAGCCCATCCTGTAGTCAGATGGGCTTGAATATATTGTGCATTGCTGCTATGGAATCAAACTTTAAATCTGACTTATCTCTCATATACAATTGTATATGATGGAATTGGCACCTTTCACGCAAGCGTGTGGTTGCCAAGGCTTCATCGGGCCATATCCCTCTGCCTTTCTTGATAAGTGATGTTGAAAGAACTGGTGCAAAGATAAAGGCGCAATTAAATACGCGACAAATTTTTTTTAAAGGAATCCTTAAAAACTGCCACAAACGAGTGTTAGTAAGTGGATTGCTGAAAAAATAATCTAGTAAAGTGGTGGGGAATTGGTGAAACGTTCTATATTTGTCTACCGTATTAATAGGTTGTTTATACAAAAAAAGAGGTTTCATTGATGGTAAGTATAAGTTTACATATGCGTTGTTGTTGCTGTTGCAGCTGTTGTTAGGCCTGCATATGTTGCCATTTTATACGAACACTATCAATGAATTTATTATGCAAACGAGTACTACCAATTCCACGCTGGAATTACTACAAAAGACTACCAACACACCAGACATCCTCACAGCACTACGTAACATTAGTGATGCATTTCCCGGCGGTGTTATTTTTTCCACCAGTTTTAGCTGGGAAGACCAGGCCATTGCCCACCTTATTTTTTCCGAACAATTACCTATCGAAGTTTTTACGTTAGATACCGGCAGACTGTTTCCGGAAACCTATTCTACCTGGAGCAGTACCCTGGACAGATACAAAGAAAGGATCACCGCATATTATCCCGATGCACAGTTGTTGCAGGAGTTTATTGCAGAAAAAGGTCCTAATAGTTTTTATGAATCGGTTGATAACCGTAAGCGATGTTGTTTTATACGCAAGGTAGAGCCCTTGCAGCGTGCTTTACAGGGCAAGCAGGTATGGCTTACCGGCATACGTGCTGCGCACTCGCCTAACCGCACAGATATGACGCAGATAGAATGGGATGCATCTAACAACATTGCTAAATACCATCCTTTGCTGGATTGGTCAACAGAAGAACTGAAAGCATTTATAGCCTTGCACAATATACCTTATAACCCTTTGCACGATCGTGGCTTTGTAAGCATTGGTTGTGCACCCTGCACCCGTGCAGTGAAACCCGGCGAAGATTTCAGGGCTGGACGCTGGTGGTGGGAAGATGCAGATAAAAAGGAATGCGGTTTGCACGTACACAAATAGTGCCGGCACATATAAGGTAAAATGTATACAGGTTATGGGTTTGCAGATAGAATACAGGAGTTAGCCGATATAACAGAGATATAAAACGATGTGTTTGGATATTGAGTGTTGATTGGTTAACCTTATCGATTGAAAAAATTGCATACAATTAAATAAGTGGCATGTACGAATTAGATTATTTAGATCAGCTGGAGTCTGAGGCTATTCACATTTTTCGTGAAGTGGCAGGACAGTTTGAGCGACCTGCATTACTGTTTAGCGGCGGTAAAGATTCTATTACACTGGTGCACCTGGCTTTAAAAGCTTTTCGCCCTGGTAAGTTTCCTTTTCCATTAGTTCATATTGATACCGGACATAATTTTCCGGAAGCGCTTGCCTTTCGCGATCAGTTGGCAGCGCAGATAGATGAGAAGTTGATTGTGCGTAATGTGGGTGATACCATTAAGGCCAAAGGGCTTACGGAGCCTAAAGGCAAATTTGCCAGCAGAAACGCTTTGCAAACTTTTACCTTACTCGACACCATTGAAGAGTTTGAGTTTGACGCCTGTATTGGTGGTGCCCGCAGGGATGAAGAAAAGGCCCGCGCAAAAGAAAGGATCTTTTCGGTACGTGACGAGTTTGGGCAGTGGGATCCCAAGCGTCAGCGTCCTGAATTATGGAACACCTATAATGGTAAAATAAGCAAAGGCGAAAACGTGCGTGTGTTCCCTATCAGCAACTGGACGGAGCTGGACATCTGGAATTATATCCGTCGCGAGAATATCGAACTGCCTTCTATCTACTTTGCGCATGAGCGCGAAGTGTTGCAGCACGAAGGGCAACTGGTGGCTATTTCTGATTTTATTACCCTGGAGCCGGGCGACTCGGTAGTAACCAAAACCGTACGTTACAGAACAGTAGGAGATATGACCTGCACTGCGGCGGTGGAATCGGCAGCTTCGGACATTGATGGCATTATCAAAGAAATTATCGCCACCAAAACCAGTGAACGTGGCGAAACCAGGATTGATGATCGTGTATCGGAAGCGGCGATGGAAGACAGAAAGAAGAACGGATATTTTTAACATTCCTCATTCAACAGAAACAATATGGACATTTTACGTTTTATAACAGCAGGTAGTGTTGATGATGGCAAGAGTACTTTAATTGGCCGTTTATTATACGACAGTAAAAGTATTATGATTGACCAGCTGGAAGCAATTGAAAAACAAACCAAGAATAAAGAAGAAGGCGAGATAGATCTGGCTTTGCTTACTGATGGCTTACGTGCCGAGCGGGAACAGGGAATTACTATCGACGTTGCTTATAAATATTTTTCTACACCTAAGCGTAAGTTTATTATAGCAGATGCGCCGGGGCACATACAGTACACCCGTAACATGGTTACCGGTGCTTCTAATGCCAACCTCATCATCATTTTAATAGATGCCCGCACGGGTGTGGTAGAGCAAACAAGAAGGCATTCTATTATCGCTTCTTTACTGGGCCTGCGCCACGTAGTAGTAGCGGTGAACAAAATGGACCTGGTTGATAACTCGCAGGATGTGTTTAACAACATTGTAATTGATTATGCCAACCTGGCAAAATCGCTGGGGCTGGAAGATGTTACCTACATTCCTATCAGTGCATTAAAAGGCGATAACATTGTTGATAAATCTACCGATATCACCTGGTACGAAGGGCCGGCTTTGCTGGATGTGCTGGAAAATGTGCAGGTGCAGCATGATATAGATTTACAGCATGCCCGCTTTCCGGTGCAGTATGTAATACGCCCGCAAACAGAAAACCTGCACGATTATCGTGGGTATGCAGGTAAGCTGGTAAGTGGCGTATATAAGAAAGGGGATACCGTTACCGTATTGCCATCAGGCATTACTTCCACTATCAGTGCCATTGAAGTCACTGGTAAAGAAGTTGAAGAAGCGTTTGCACCACAAAGCATTATACTGCACCTGGCTGATGATATTGACATTAGCAGAGGGGATGTGATTGTAAAAAGCAACGATTTGCCACAGGTAGAGCAAGAGTTGGAAGTGCTGTTGTGCTGGATGGACAGCAAGCCACTGGCGGCCGGTAAAAAATACTTATTGCAGCTGAACAGCGCTGTGGTAAAAAGTGTGGTAAAAGAAATAGAATATAAAATAGATGTAAACACCCTGGAGCGTTTACCCGCTCCTGAACAGGCTGGTTTAAATGATATAGTAAAAGCCGTTATCAAAACCGCCAGGCCATTGGTATTTGATCAGTATAAAAAACTGAAAGTAAATGGTGGGGCTATTTTAATTGACGAAACCAGTCATGTTACCGTAGGTGCTTGCATGATTCAATAACAAGAACTGACTAGCATGAACAATTATCAACAACTGATTAAAGAACTGGTAGAAAAGAATCAGGGCAATTTTGCCGGTTATCCGAGCAAGCAGCTGGCAGCAGAATTTGCTGACAGGTTGTTCCAGTTTCTTTTTGGATACTCAAAAAAGCGTTTAAATAGCAGCCAGGAAGTTGAAAATGAATACCGGTTGTTGAAAAGTCACCTGCAAACCTTGCTGCAGGAAGTGATTCATGAAGCAGCTGTGATTGAAAAGGCAACAGAAGATTTTTTTGAAGCTATTCCCAACATATACCATGTGTTGCTGGAAGATGCCCATGCTATCCTGCGTACCGATCCGGCAGCCAAATCTATTGAAGAGGTGTTGATGGCTTACCCGGGGTTTTATGCTACGGCTATTTACCGCGTGGCGCACCAGTTACTGGTGTCGGATGTGCCGGTAATACCCCGTTTGTTAACAGAGCATGCACATAGCCAAACAGGTATTGACATTCATCCCGGTGCAGTGATAGGAAAGGCTTTTGCCATAGACCACGGAACAGGCCTGGTGATTGGCGAAACCACGGTAATCGGCGATCATGTGAAAATATACCAGGGTGTTACATTGGGGGCATTAAGCGTAGATAAGTCAAGAGCCAACATAAAGCGTCATCCAACGGTGGAAGATAATGTGATCATTTATTCAGGCTCTACCATCCTGGGCGGCGATACGATCATTGGCAGGGATAGCATTATAGGTGGTAACGTGTTTCTTACGTATAGTATTCCTTCTTCTTCGGTTGTTTACCATAAAAGTGAAATCAAAGTAAAAGACAATAACCCATTTCCTGAACCATTGAATTTTGTAATATGAAAGCAGGCAATATTTTAGCGACAATCGGAAATACGCCCCATGTTCGTATTAACCGTTTGTATGGCAGTGAAGCGAATGTGTGGATAAAGTTAGAGCGGGCCAACCCGGGTAATAGCATTAAAGACCGTATTGCACTGGCTATGATTGAAGATGCCGAGCAAAAAGGTTTTTTAAACAAAGACAGCGTAATTATAGAACCTACTTCGGGTAACACTGGTATAGGACTGGCGCTGGTAGCAGCAGTAAAAGGTTACCGCCTGATTCTGGTAATGCCCGAATCAATGAGTGTGGAACGCAGAAAGCTGATGGCTGCTTACGGGGCAGAGTTTGTGTTAACACCCCGCGAAAAAGGTATGAAAGGTGCCATTGAGCGCGCGAATGAATTAAAGGAGATTACACCGGGCGCATGGATTCCGCAGCAGTTTGATAACGCGGCCAACACAGAAATTCATCGCAAAACCACTGCACAGGAAATTTTAAATGATTTTCCCGAAGGCATTGATTACCTGATCACCGGTGTAGGTACCGGCGGGCATATTACCGGTGTGGCAGAAATACTGAAAGCTAAATTTCCGGCTTTGCAGGTGTTTGCTGTAGAACCTGAGTTATCGCCTGTGTTAAGTGGTGGTACACCGGGGCCGCATCCATTGCAAGGGATTGGAGCTGGTTTTGTGCCCTCTATTTTAAACACAGGTATACTGGACGGTGTGATCACGGTAACAAAGGATGATTCTTTTTACTATGCACAGCGCCTGGCAAAAGAGGAAGGCATTTTTGCAGGTATTTCAACCGGAGCGTCTTTAGCTGCTGTAGCGCAAAAACTGGCATCTGTTTCTAAAGGAGCTACCGTACTTACATTTAACTACGATACCGGAGAACGGTATTTGTCAATAGAAGGTTTGTATTAATATTTTTTTTCGATTGAAATAGTTACGGAAACCAGGTTTCCGCGAAACTAATTGCTTATTTATCCTACAAAAAAAGTGGAGTTATGTTAACAGGTACTAACAACGGAAAGGTGATACTGGCGGCGGCTGGTCCCGGCGATCCTGAGCTGATTACAGCAAAGGCGATACGTTACCTGCAGCAGGCTGAGGTGGTGTTAACAGACAGGCTGGTAAGTGACGATATTATCCGCTGGTATGTAAATCCCGCAGCTGAACTGGTATACGTAGGCAAACAATGCCGCAGAGGTGCTTCTACACCACAGCAGTCTATAAACGAGCTGCTGGTACATCACGCCCAACGGGGCAAACTGGTGGTTCGGTTAAAAGGAGGGGATGTGTCTATCTTTTCTAATGTACTGGACGAACTGATGGTGCTAAAAGCCAACAATATTGCTTACGAAATAGTACCTGGCGTAACAGCCGCTTTAGGGGCTGCCGCTTATGCAGGCATTCCTTTAACCGCACGGGGGTATACTACCTCGGTGCGGTTTTTAACCAGCTACCAATCTGATGTGGTAAGTGAAGCTTACTGGAAAGAGCTGGCCCATACCAGCGATACGCTGGTGTTTTATATGAGTGCCGAAACCATTGAGGGGGTAGTGGCAAACCTGCTGAAATATGGTATTGCCAATAATGTGCATATAGCGGTAGTGGAACAGGCAACAACGCCACTGCAAAATGTATACACCTGCAATATTCACGAGTATGCAACGAAGTTGAAGGGGCAGGCACTGGTATCGCCTTCGCTGGTGATTATTGGTACTGTGGTGGCATTGCACGAACAGTTTGGCTGGGTTGCCAACAGCAACAGCAAAGAATATTACTTTAAGCCGGTTGCTTCTCTACAACATTCTAATAACGCTTATAATTCAGCAGCGCATGTTAGCAGAGCCTAATTTAAAATTATTTCGCGACCTGGTAAGCAATGCTTCCCGCGATGAACTGATATGGATGAACGGCTTCCTGGCTGGTTTAATGCAAAGTGCATCACCCGCTAAGGAAGAGCCGACAGCAGTGGCTGCTGTGCAGGTAAAGAAAATTACTATTACGTATGGCACCGAAACCGGTAACGCTAAAAAAGTGGCTACCCAGTTTGCGGCAGTGGCCAAGAAAAAAGGCATTACGGTAAAACTATCTGGCCTTGATCAATACCGTTTAACGGATCTATCCAAAGAGGAATACCTGTTTACAGTGGTAAGCACGCAAGGCGATGGTGAACCGCCTGCCACTGCTAAAAAGTTTTATGACTACATACACCAGCAGGATGTGCAGTTGGGTAACCTGAAATTTGGCGTGCTGGGACTGGGCGATACCTCTTATCCTCTATTTTGCAAAACGGCAGAAGATGTGGATGGCAGGCTGGAAAAGCTGGGAGGTAAAAGAGTGCTGGCCCTGCAAAAATGTGATACAGACTATGAGCAGGATGCGCAGCTGTGGTTTGAGAAAGTGCTGCAAACACTGGCCAGCGCTGGTGGTAGCAGCGCAGCATCTTCCGCAGCGCCTAAAAAGTCTTCTCATAAAAAAATATATACAGGTAGCATTGCTACCAATATTAATTTAAACGACCGTGACTCGAAAAAGGAAACCTATCATGTGGAAATAGCCACGGATGAAGAAGTGGATTACCAGCCGGGCGATGCTATTGGTATTGTGCCGCATAATAAAAAGCAGTGGGTAGAAGCGATACTTACCGTAACAGGTATGAGACCTGACTATGAGGTTACTTATAAAGACATTACCACTACCGCCGAAGAACTGTTGTGGAAGCGGTTGAACATTGTACACCTGTCGGAAAGGGTAGTTGCTAAGTATGCACAGGTAACCGGCCAGGAAATACCTGCCACAAGAATTGACCTGGTAGACCTGTTGAAGATATACCCGGTAAAAGATGTGGCGCAGTTTGAAGAGGTGATAGGTATACTGGAATCTATTGTACCGCGCTTGTATTCTATATCTTCTTCACCGGCAGCACATAGCGGCGAGGTTCATGTAACCGTAGCGCGCGATTGCTTCCCGGTAAATGATGAAAAGAAATATGGTTTATGTTCTGATTTTTTATCACAGCTGGAAGTTGGTAATACATTGGATTTTTACATTCATAAGAATAACCAGTTTCGCCTGCCGGCCGAAGATAAGGATGTGATAATGGTAGGCCCAGGCACCGGCATTGCACCTTTTCGTTCTTTCATAGCCGAAAGGGATGCAGCAGGCGCCAGCGGTCGCAATTGGCTATTTTTTGGCGAGCAGCATTTTGTAAGTGATTTTTTATATCAGACCGAAATTCAGAATTATGTGCAAACGGGTGTGCTGCATAAAGTAAGCCTTGCTTTCTCGCGCGATCAGCAACAGAAAATATATGTACAGCATCGCATGCAACAGCAGGCTGCTGAATTATGGCAGTGGCTGTCAGAAGGTGCTTATGTATATGTGTGTGGCGCAAAAGCCCCGATGAGTATTGATGTTGAACAGGCTTTGCTGGATGTTATAGTGCAGCAGGGTAATAAAACCGCAGAAGAAGCGGCTGTGTACCTGGAACAATTATCAGAAGAGGGCAGGTATTTAAAAGATGTGTATTAGGCATCCACTATCAACAACAAATTATGAAAGAGCAACAACTGAATTTATCTCCTATAGAAAAAATAAAACAAGCCAGTGACGGCTTACGGGGCACTTTGAAAGAAAGCCTGCAGGAGCAACTAACCGGCGCTTTATATGAAGATGACCAGGCCCTGGTAAAGTTTCATGGTATGTACCAGCAGGACGACCGTGACCGCAGGGAGGAAAGGAGCGCTAAAAAACTGGAATGGTTATATTCTTATATGATTCGCCTGCGCCTGCCCGGTGGTTTTATTACCGGCGAGCAATGGGAAGCATTACATCATATAGCCGGTGAACATGCTACCGGCGTAATTAAAATAACCACCCGGCAAACCATTCAGCTGCATGGTATTTTAAAGTCGCATGTAAAACCTACTATACAGGATTTTCATACTGCCGGGCTGGATTCTATTTCTGCCTGCGGTGATGTGAACAGGAATGTGATTTGCGCGGCCCATCCCAAGCAGTCGGCTATTCATGAACAGGTATTTGCCTATGCCGATAAACTAAGCCAGCTGGGTTTGCCTAAAACACGGGCCTATTACGAAATATGGCTGGATGAACAACCACTGACGAATAAGAAAGAAGAAGAGGATGATTTGTACCAGGACAGGTACTTGCCACGTAAGTTTAAAATGGCCATTGTTATACCACCTAATAATGATGTGGACGTATTTGCCAACGACCTGGGGTTAATAGCAGTTATTGAGAACAATGAACTGAAAGGCTTTAATATAGCAGCAGGTGGCGGCCTGGGCACTACACATGGTAACCCTAATACCTACCCGCGACTGGCTACCGTATTGGGTTTTGTAGATACAGAAGAGAAGGTGCTGAAAGCGGCGTATGAAATTATTACCATACAGCGCGATTATGGCAACAGGAGCGACCGTAAAATGTCGCGCTTGAAATATACCATTGATAAGATGGGAGTTGAGGAATTTAAAGCCGAACTGGAAAAGCGTTGTGGTTTTACGCTGGCGCCTGCGCGGCCTTATGCTTTTACCGAACGTGTAGATTATTTTGGTTGGCAGCAGAATCATGAAGGTAAATGGTATTACACGGTGTTTGCCGAAAATGGCCGTGTGATGGATACAGAATCATTACCTTTAAAGACTGCGTTGCTGGAGGTGGCTAAAACCCGTAAAGCCAATTTCAGGTTTACTGCTAACCAGAAACTGATACTGGCAGATATAAGTGCAGAAGATAAAGAGTTGGTGCATGGTATACTGGAGCAATATGGCATTATTGTACATACCGATAATGCCAGCAGCATGCGAAAAAATGCGGTGGCCTGTGTGGCCTTTAACACCTGCCCGCTGGCGCTGGCAGAAGCGCAACGTTACCTGCCCACCCTGATTGGTAAAATAGAACCTTTACTACAAAAGCATAAACTGGGCGATGATGCTATCAGTGTGCGCATGACCGGTTGCCCCAATGGATGTGGCAGACCTTATGTAGCAGAGATTGGTTTTATAGGAACAGGTTACGGACATTATAACATGCACATAGGGGGCGACAGGGAAGGTACACGCCTGAATTTGAAGTATAAGGAAAACATAAACGAAGAAACCATATTGGAAGAGCTGGATGGTTTGCTGGGTAAGTATAGTAAGAAACGTAAGAAGAACGAAACGTTTGGCGATTTTGTTATACGCGAAAAAATTATTGGATAAATGGAACAAGATGTAGTAACTGAAGCACTGGCCGGCACAGTACCTGCGGCCCAACAGAACAGGCTGTTCCCGGTTTTTCTGAAACTGGAACAAATGCATGTGTTACTGGTGGGTGCGGGTAAAGTAGGGCTGGAAAAGCTGAATGCGCTGGTGGGCAATGCCCCGGCTGCCCGTATTACTATTGTGGCGAAGCAGGTAAGCGAAGAAGTGCATAACCTGGCTGCAGCGCATGCTTTGGTTACCATTTTGGAGCGACCTTTTGAACCTGCTGATCTCGACGATAAGGATATTGTGCTGGTAGCGGTAGACGATAAAGAAACCAGTGAATATATACGTGTGCTGGCCAATGGCCGCAAGCTGCTGGTGAATGTGGCTGATACGCCTGGTTTATGTGATTTTTACCTGGGATCGGTAGTGCAGAAAGGCGATTTAAAAATTGCTATCTCTACCAATGGTAAATCGCCTACCGCTGCCAAGCGTTTGCGTGAGGTGTTCCAGGAATCAATACCTGCAGGCGTTGAAGAAATGATCAGCAATCTGCATCATATCCGTAATGGATTGAATGGCGATTTCGCCAGCAAAGTAGAGCAGTTGAATGCGATTACCAGGCCACTGGTAGAAAGCACCGTAACCAGGCGGGAACGTAAATGGCGTAAGATTGCTACCTACTCTGTAGCTGCTTTTGGGTTAATGTTGATAGGGCATTTTATTTTATCCTATCTGCCATTGCAACAATTAGCCGATTCTACTATTGCCTGGTATGGTACATTAGACAGTAATTTTCATTGGATTTTATTAGCAGGCTTTCTGGCACAGATTGTAGATGGCGCACTGGGTATGGGTTACGGAGTAACCAGCGCTACCATCCTGTTATCGGCCGGCATCAACCTTAGTGCTATCAGCAGCAGTATTCACACGGCCGAAATGTTTGCCAGTGGGGCTTCGGGCTATAGTCATTATAAGTTTGGTAACGTAAATAAAAAGCTGTTCCGGGTATTGGTAATTCCGGGTGTGATAGGGGCGGTAGCAGGAGCATGGCTGCTAAGTAAATATGGCGATAGCTATGCTAATTACCTGAAACCTGTTATGGCGGCTTATACCTTGTTGCTGGGTGTGCGTATTTTATTTAACGCGTTCAGAAAACAAATGCGTAAGAAAAAGTTTAAGAATTATCGTGTACTGGCAGTAGTGGGCGGTTTCCTGGATTCTTTTGGCGGCGGTGGCTGGGGGCCTATTGTTACCAGCACCCTTATTGCCCGGGGCCGTAATCCTAAATATGTAATTGGTTCTATCAGTCTTACGGAGTTTTTTGTTACCCTGGCAAGCGCCCTTACTTTCTTCTCACTCATTGGCGTAAGTCATTGGCAGGCTATCATTGCTTTAATATTAGGTGGATTGATTGCTGCGCCTATTGCGGCTAAGATTGCAGGAAAATTACCCAGAAAAGCATCATTTATTTTGTTAGGAGTGCTTGTTATTGTTTGGAGCCTTCGTATACTTGTAAAAATATTTTAAACATATTATAACACCCGGTGCAATTCCGGGTATTTTTATAAACAAAAAGTCTATCTTATTGATGGACTAAAAAATATAAATCAAAACAACGCCAAACGACTATTATGAAACTATTGCCTACTTTACAAAAAAACATCTCAACCACCCTGTCAATACTATTGTTGCAGATAGTGTTTACTGTTACTGCAACGGCACAGGGTAATGCTTTGATTGAAATATCGGGTAAGGTTACCAACGAACAAAAGGAAGCTTTATCGGATGTAAGCATACATATTAAGGGTACTGTAGCTGGTACAGTAAGCAACAGCACAGGAGACTTCAGGTTGCGTACCAAATTGAAATTGCCACTGGTGCTGGTATTTTCTTCTGTAGGTTTTAAACCACAGGAGTTTGTGGTGAATGAGCTGGGGTCATCGTTACAGGTGGCACTGGTTACACAAACTTATATCGGTAACGATGTGGTAGTAACCGCTTCCCGTGTTCCAGAAAGTATTTTAAAATCGCCTGTAGCTATTGAAAAGCTGGATATACGGGCTATACGCGAAAGTCCGGCTCCCAGTTTTTACGATGCATTAGAAACCGTAAAGGGGGTGCAAATGACCACTTCCAGCTTAACCTTTAAAGTACCTAATACACGCGGTTTTAACATTCCTAACAACTTCCGCTTTATGCAGCTGGTAGATGGGGTGGATATGCAGGCTGCTACGCTGGGTGTACCATTGGGTAATGCCATTGGGCCCACCGAACTGGATATAGAAAGCGTGGAAATTACGCCTGGTGCAGCTTCGGCGTTATATGGTATGAATGCCATTAACGGTATGGCTAACCTGCTTACCAAAAGTCCTTTCACCAGCCAGGGGCTAAGTGTGTATCAGAAAACAGGCATCAACCACGTGGGCGGTACAGGACGCGATTTAAGTAATCTTACAGAAACAGCTATCCGTTATGCCCAGGCATTTAATAATAAATTTGCTTTTAAATTAAATGCCAGCTATCTGCGTGGTACAGACTGGTTGTCTGATACCCGTAAAGATCAGAATCCGAATAACCTGAAATCGGCTAACCCTGCTTATCCCGAACTAAATGGTGATAATAACCAGGTGTATGATGGATGGAACAAATATGGTGATGATGCGCTGGCGGGTAGTAACACGGTTTCTGTAGGAAACTTAACTATTAATGGTCAGGCCAATCAAACATTAACGGTAGCACGTACAGGTTATTGGGAAAAAGACCTGGTAAGCCCAACCGTGGATAACCTGAAACTGGACGCTGCTTTGCATTTCAGACCAACTGAGCATTTAGAAGTTTCTTATGCCTACCGTTTTGGTAAAATGGATGGAGTGTTTCAACGCGGTAATAAAGTGCAGCTGGACAACGTGCGTGTGCAAAATCATAAGATAGAAATTAAGGGAGAAGACTTTTTAATTCGCAGTTACCTGTCACTGGAAAACACAGGTGATTCGTATAACGTAAAACCTTTGGCTGACAATATGGATTTGTTTAGCGGAGGAAGTGGTACTACCTGGGGCAATACCTATAAAACAGCATTGAATGCATATGGAAATGCCAATGGTGGTTTAACATCTGCCAACCTTGCTGCGGCAACCCGATACGCCCGTGCACAGGCAGATGCGCCGCGTGCGGAGCCTGGTACAGCCCGTTTTGATTCTATTAAAAATGTAATCCGGCATATTAATAACTGGGATATTAAATCCGGAGCCATACCTGATGCTCCTGTAACCGGTGGTGCTGCTTTAATTCAAAAGAGTCGCATGTTTCATATAGAAGGCCAGTGGAACCTGAGCAAATATGTGAAGGTTGTAGATCTGCTGGTGGGTGGTGATGCCAGGGTATATACTATCATCCCGGATGGTAACAACTTCGTGGATTTCAGCCGGCCTATCAGTGAGCGCAATAAACCTTTGGCCGATGGTACTTATGGCAATAATATACATTATAAGAAATATGGCGGCTTTGCGCAGGTTACGAAAACCTTGTTAGAAGAAAAGCTGAAATTGTTTGCTTCGTTACGGTATGATTATAACCCGGAGTTTAAACCTAAGTTCACACCCAGGGTGGCGGCAGTGTACACATTGAACAAAAGCCATAACTTTAGGGTAACCTTCCAGCAAGGATATCGTTTTCCTGCTTTGTTTGAAGCCTTGTCTTATGTAAATAACGGAAGGGTAAAACGTGTGGGTAGCCTTTCTTATATTAATGAAGGATTGGGGTATTTGAATAATAGCTATACACAGTCTTCGGTGGTAAACTTCAATGCGGCTGTAAAAGCAGCGGGAAATACGGATGCGGCTGCGTTGGCTAACCGCAACCTGCTGGTGGCTGCTAATTTGCCCGATGCACGTCCTGAACGCATTCAATCGTTTGAATTTGGTTATAAAAGCGTACTGCTGAACAATAAGCTGATTATTGATATTGACGCATATACCAATAAATATGATGGCTTTTTAGGGCAAGTACAGGTATATGTGCCTAAAGGAGAAACAATAGGTTCAGATGCGGCAGTAATTGCTATGGTTGACAGAAACCGTGATTCTACCGGCGCTTCCGGTGTAAATGCCGGCAGTAAAGGGCAGGAGCGTTATCGCGTATATACAAATGCTAAAAATACCTACACCAACTACGGATTTGCTGTGGGCGTAACCTATAATTTTTATAAGCGTTTTGTAATTGGCGGTAACACCAGCTTTAATACCATGAAGTCTGGTGCCAGTGATGATATTTTCGTTACCGGCTTTAACACCCCTAAATGGGCTGCCAACATCAGCTTTGGTAACAGGGAAATAGTAAAGAATTTTGGATTTAATGTAGTGTACAAATGGCAGCAGGCATTTTTATGGGAAAGCCCGCTGGTTACAGGAAGCGTAGCCGCTATTCATTCAGTGGATGCACAGGTTACTTATCGTGTACCGCAATCTAAAACCACCATTAAAGTAGGTGGTTCCAATATATTTAACTCCAACTATATACAGTATGCTGGTGGTCCAACATTGGGTGGGTTATACTATGCTGCTATTACGATAGATGGATTGTTGACAAAGTAATTAAAGAGTCTCATTCTTTGTTTGTGTTGATAGCAAGGCGGCGCTTTTCCAGGCGCAGCCTTTTTTTGTTTCAGGATTTTTTACATTTTTTAGGGAAAAGAAGAAACGCGGCCAAAATAGGAAAGACCTCTGCGAAATAAAAATGGGGTGCTGCCAATGAAACTAAACAATATGGGAATTATTTTAATGCATTGCTGCTGAGTGCATTAAAAAGTTTAGAAATAGGCTGTTGATTGATTTTTCTCTAACTTGTACTTACAAATTACCCTTTGTAAACAAAAACTGCACATGAAAGGAAGAGAGAGTACAGATAGTGTATCCGCCATATGGAGTGCCATAACTATGGGTGGAGATGCTGTGGCTTTTGAGAAGCTCTTTCATATGTTGTACTCTCGCTTAATTAATTTTTGTAATTTATATGTGCGTCAGCGGGAAGTGTCTGAAGAAATTGTTTCGGATGTTTTTGTAAAATGCTGGATGACCCGGGAGCAACTGCAACATGTAAATAATCCGGAGGTATATCTGTTTGTAGCAGTAAAAAACGGCTCACTGAATTATCTCAAATCTTTCTCTAATTATCGTGTTACTTCTATAGATGACGAAACGCAGCTGATAAACAGTGCCAGCTTTCCGGAAAAGGAACTGGAAAAGAAAGAGCTGTTTGTAAAAATGAACAAAGCTATTGCGGAGCTGCCCCAACAATGCCAGGTTATATTCCGGCTTGTTAGGGAAGATGGCATGAGCTATAAAGAAGCGGCTGAAATTTTATCTATTTCCCCCCGTACAGTGCAAACCCAATTGTTCCGTGCCATGAAAAAGCTAAACCTGGTATTACAGGGATATGCTGATTATCCACACAGTATTTTCCGGGACGATGCGATTGCCGGAATCGTGATTTTCCTCCTCGTAAATTTTTTTTAGAATCTTGTAGGCAATTTGTTAAGCAATTGTTGTCCTTATGTTAAGTGCGAGACTTGAATATGGATAATCAAAACTTTATATTGCTTATAACCAAAGAGTTAAGTGGTGAAATTTCTGCTGAAGAGCGAGAGCAGCTACAGCAACTCTTGCAATCACAGCCCGTTTTACGTACCCAATATGCCGATTTAAGAGCTTTTTGGGAGGAAGAGGCTTCTCTTTCTTACCAAGGTATAGATGCTGCCTTTAAAAAGGTGACCCAGAGAATAGCTGTTCTGGAACAGGAGCAGGAAGAGGAACCTGCTCCTGTTATTTCTATGCAAGGAAAGCGATGGTATTGGAAAGGAGCAGCTGCGGCAGCTATATTATTAATAGCGGGTGCTATACTTTTTCTGGCCAACCGGAAAGGGGGAGAAGATATACTGGCTTCGGGTAACTGGCAGGAGAAATACACGCCTAAAAAAGTGAAGTCTACCATAGTATTAACTGACGGCACCCGTGTGATATTAAACTCTGACAGTAAGTTGAAGTTTCCGGAAAGCTTTACAGGAAGCAAAAGAGAAGTGTTTCTTACCGGTGAAGCTTACTTCGATGTGGCTAAAAATGCAAACCATCCTTTTATTATCCATACACCTAAAATGGATATACGGGTATTAGGCACTGCATTTAATGTTCGCACTTATGCAAATGAAGCAACCAGCGAAACTACTTTAATACAAGGCGCCATTGAAATTAACGTGGCCGACAGGCCTTCAGATAAAATTTACCTGAAGCCTAATGATAAGTTTGTACTTACGAATAATGCACATGAAACAGGAAAGGAAGTGGCAGCTACTGTAAAGCAGGCTGCTGCTCCTTCTTCTTACTCTTTGGCTACATTAACACATTACAGCACTAACGATAGCAGCGATATAGTAGAAACCTCATGGATTAATAACAAACTGGTGTTTAGAAATGAGGACTTTGGCAGTTTGGCTAAGAAACTGGAAAGATGGTACGGCGTGAATGTGTATTTCCAGAATGAACAGCAGGAAAGTTTGCGTTTTACAGGTGTTTTTGAAAAAGAATCGCTGGAGCAGGCGCTATCAGCACTACAACTAACGGAGAAATTTCAGTTCAGAATAAAAGGGGAAACCCTCTGCATTCTTTAACCAAAACTTAAATGCACATGCCACTACAAAAAAAGAGAACATAATACCAATGAAAAGAGGGAATTGTTTGCAGCAACTCCCTCTGACAGACGACTGGAATTTACCATGCAGCCACGTTTGACGGCGGGGACTGCCTTTTATCATCTTACAATAGTAAATGTATGAAAAATTTTTGCCCCCCGGCGGGGGTACAGGCCAGATATTGGCTAATAAAGAAATTGGTAATTATGAAGCTCATTATTGCCTTAGTACTTTTCCTTAACTTTCAAAGCTTTGCCAGGGGATTTGGACAAACAAAGATTACGTTAAGTTTAAAGTCTATCGAATTAAAACAAGCTCTCCTTATTATAGAAAAACAAAGCAGCTATCATTTTTTATTCAGCGACAGAAAACTGGAGTCGAATAAAAAGGTAGATGTTATTGCCCGGGATGAAGATGTGCTTACGGTGTTAAGCCGTTTATTAAACAGTACGGGATACACGTATTCTGTGCTGGAGAATAATTTGATAGTAATTACTCCTGAATCGGGATATGAGAATAAAGCCGAAGTAAAAGGCGTGGTGAAAGACGCAAAGGGCGCACCCCTTTCTGCGGTAAGCGTACAGGTGAAAGGCAGAAAAGGGGGAGTGGTAACCGACGCGGAAGGTAAGTTTCACATTAATGCTGCTGAAGGCGATTCGCTGTTGATAAACCTGGTGGGTTTTCAGCAAAAAACAATTGTAGTGGGCAGTGATGCCACTATTGAAGTGGTGTTGGATGTAGAGTCGAACGAATTGTCCAGTCTGGTAGTAACTTCTTTAGGTATTAAAAGAGAAGCCAGATCGTTAGGTTATGGCGTAAATACTATTTCATCCAAGCAACTTACTGAGGCGGGTAATACCAACCTGGGTTCTGCTTTATATGGTAAAGCCGCTGGTGTAAAAATTACTACTGCCCCCGGTGGAGCATCCAGTGCAGTGAATATTCAAATACGTGGCATCAACTCTATCAGCTACAACCAGCAGCCATTGTATGTGGTGGATGGGGTAGTGATCAGAAACGATGGTCAATATGGTTCTAAAGGTGCCAATAACAGTAATTTCGATGATGATCAGCGTATTCGGGGTAATGGTATATTAGATATTAACCCGGCAGACATTGAAAGCATGACCATCTTAAAAGGATCCAGTGCTGCTGCGGTATATGGTTCTGATGCGGCCAACGGTGTAATTGTAATTACTACCAAAAAAGGAACCAAGGGCAGAGGTTTAGGTGTTGACTTAAACTATAATGCCACTATGGAAAGAGCAGCTTTCCTGCCAGAGTTTCAAAACACATATGGCCCTGGTTATGACAGAGCTACTAACGTGGCTAATGGCTATACGGCTGATGGCTGGATGGCTGATGCGCAAAGCCCTACCGGGTACCATCCTTATTTCCGTGCTTATGCCCAGTTTGGTCCTAAAATGGAAGGCCAGCAGGTAAGATGGTGGGATGGTTCTATCCGTCCGTTTGTAGCCCAGGAGAATAACTATAAAGATATTTTTGACAAAGGCTATAGTTCCAGTGTGAACATGGCGGTATCTAATTATACAGATAAGGGAAGCTTCCGCTTTTCGGTGAACCGTTTAGATTATAAAGGTACCAACCCGGGTAGCAAGCAATCGCGTAACAACTTTAACCTGAATAGCTCTATTAAGTTAAGCGACAAGGTTACTGCTGATTTCGTAGTGAATTATGTGAACACTTATACACATAACAGGGCTTATTTAATTTATAACGTATTAAGCTCTTTTGGTGGTTTCTTTAGCCGTGCAGAAGATATGTCTGTGATGAAACAGAGATATCAAACTTCCGATGGTTATAAGTATAGCACCAATGGTACCGGGCGTCCGGAAGATTTTGTGTATCCTATGCGGGCTACCAACTTGCTGGACTTTTTCTGGAACCAACTGAAAAACAGCTACGACGAAACGGAAAACAGGATCATTGCCAGCGGTACTTTAAACTGGGATGTAGCAAAACATGTTAAGTTTAGAACACGTTTAGGTAGCGATTATACCGGTTATGGTTCAGAAGACAAGCGCCATACCGAGCAGGCTGAAATTTATAACGGTACTACCAGCACTGGTGCATATGCTATACAGAAAGGACAATACTCTTTATTTTATGGAGACGCCTTGCTGACTTACAATAACAAACTGGGTAAGGATTTTGACCTGACGGTAACCGGTGGTTTCCAGGGCAGATCAGAAAAATACCTGGATCAGAATTCAAGCACAGCCAGTGGCCTGGTTTCGCGTGATTGGTTTGCTATTTCCAACTCTTTTGCGCAGGCTACCACCACTTCTACCAGGAGAGAATTACTGAAATATGCTTACCTGGGAACGGTGAACCTGGGTTACAAAAACTTCCTGTACCTGGAAGCTACTGCAAGAGAAGAATATGCTTCTCCATTGCCGCCAGTTAATAACAAATATTTTTATCCATCTGTAAATGGAAGCTTTGTAGTGTCTGAGGCATTTCATTTGCCTGCCTTTATCAGCTACACCAAGGTGCGTTCTTCTTATGCTATTGTGGCTAATGGTCCGTTACCTTACGAATCTAATATTGCCTACACGCAAACTTCATTACAGTCTGTGAACGGATCGGTTCCTTCGCTTTCTTTAACGGGTACCTATGGTAATAGCAACCTGGTTCCTGAAAAGAAGTATGAAGCTGAGTTTGGCATAGAAGCACGTTTCCTGAACAATCGTATAGGAATGGATGTAAACTATTACACCAACCAGATTAAAAACCAGATCATCAACTTGTCTACCGCAGGATCTGTAGGTGCAGGTAGTCAGATTATCAATGTAGGGGAAATAGACAACAAAGGGTTGGAAGTAGGCTTGAATTTTACTCCTATAGTAACCAAAGCTTTTAAATGGGATATGCGGGTGAACTATTCTTTCTCTAAATCGAAAGTGAAGTCACTTACATCCGGCCTGAACCAGATAGTGTTTTATGATGGTGAACAAAGCGCCTTTAGAATTGTGGCAGGCGTAGGCGAAACATTGGGTAATATTTATGTAATGCCAAGGGCTACCAATGAGAAAGGCGAGTTACTGATTAATGATGATGGTTTATACGTAATAGACAAGAGTCGTTATGTAAAGGCTGGCAACATTATGCCTAAAGCAATTGGTGGTATCTCTAACACTTTTACCTATAAATCTTTCTCTTTAGATTTTACAGCGGATTATCGCATTGGCGGTCAACTGCTTTCTCCTCCTACCAAATATGCACTGGGTGCAGGTATGTACAAAAGCACGCTGGAGTATAGAGACGCTGCGCATGGTGGTTTAACGTACACAGATAACGGTACTATTTACAACGATGGTGTGTTGCTGAAAGGTGTAAACCAAACTACTGGCGCTACCAATACCAAAGTGATCAGTGCAGCAGATTATTACCTGAATACGTTTAACTGGGGTGCAGACGCCTGGAACGAAAAAGGCGCCGTGTATGATAATAGCTATATTAAAATGCGTGAAGTGGTGTTTGGATACAGATTGCCATCTGCTATTTCCAATAAGATGCATTTGAACGGTTTAAAAGTGTCTTTCATTGCACGTAACCTCTTCTACATCTGGAAAACGATGGATAATATAGATCCGGAGTCTGTAACAGGTAATAAGTGGTACTCACAAGGTGTTAACTTAGGTTCCTCAGCTCCTACACGTAGCATAGGTATCTCTTTAAATGCCAGTTTTTAATTAAAGCACCTGTCAATTTTAAAAGATGAAAAAGTTTACCATAATTACAAGCTTTTGCGTACTCCTTCTTTTGGTAGTGAGTGGGTGCAAAAAGTCTTTGGATGATAAATATGAGAATCCGGAAAAAGCCTTTGATGGCAGCTTGTCTGGTTTTTTAACGGCTATTTTAAATAATGATCGTGTACGTCCCAGCTACTGGAATGTGCGTACCTTCTTATTAATGCAACCTGCTGTATATAGTCAAACGGCTTATTACCCGTTTAGCAGTACCATGTATCAGCAAAATGATAGTTATTCAGATCAGTACTGGAATAACTTTTATTACGCCAATTCCAATGGCAGCGGTCCTTTGTCAATGTACAGGGCTATGCAGGTGTTGTATAATTCTATGGACTCTGCCACTAAAGTAACCAACCGCATTTATATGGAAGCGGCCCGGGTTGTTTTATACGATCAGGCTTCGCAGGTGGTGGATATGTGGGGTGATATGCCTTTTACAGAAGCAGGCAGCCTGGAAACAAGCAGTACTATTGTAAATGCGAAGTTTGATAGCCAGGTAGATTTGTATAAGACTTTCCTGGATAGCTTGGCAGTAGCGGCCAGTTATTTTAAAACAGCTGCTTCTTTATCTGCTTTTACCAGGGCAGATATATTGTCCAGTGGTAGTATTGACAAATGGCAACGTTACGCAAACTCTATCAGATTGCGATTGTTAATGCGCATGTCTAACTATGATGAAACTACAGCACAGACGGCTATTATGGAAATGCTGAACAATAGTGCAGCGTATCCACTGGTGGATGGCAATAATGTGGCCAATTATTCACCGGGAACTTCCGATATATTGCTGAAGCCTTTAACCAATAACATAAATAGTTTAAAAGATGGCTTAACGGAACTGCCAAGCCATTATGCGCCGGATTATATGTTGAATACAGTGATGCTGCCAGCCAATGATCCACGTATTCCTGCTATGTTTGATAAGTATGGTGTTACTATTAAGGATACTTTTTATCCTAACGCCACTTATCAGGCAATGCCCATTTCGTTTAACTCTTCCCAGCAGGAAGCCAACTATGGCAAATATGCCATATGGGATTCTGCTACTTTTTTAGTGAATGCTTATTTGCCGGGTATTGTTATTACTGCTCCGGAAGTAAACTTTATAAAGGCAGAAGCTTATGAACGCTGGGGTAGCACCGCCAGCGCAAAAGCGGCTTACGATTTAGCGGTGAAGCAATCAGTATCTTTCTATTATTATCTGAATGCCACCAATACCAGTATTGCCGCGGTAACAAAACCTTCGGACGCTGTTATTGCCGATTTTGTAGACAATGGAGTGGCTTATACAGGTAGCAGCGCCAACAAACTCTCGGAAATATGGACGCAGAAGTGGTTGCATTTTGGCTTCCTGCAGTCTATCCAGGCATGGGCAGAGTATAGAAGAACGGGATATCCGCAGCTTACTTTCCCTACAGCCACCCTGGCGGGCTATACTACACCACCTACCCGATTGGTATATACTTCAACAGAAAAGGCTTACAATGCTGAGAACTATGAGGTTGTACAGCCAAAAGATCTGAGAACCAATAAGGTTTTCTGGGATGTAAATTAACAGCAAGGCATATAAGAAAAGGCTGTGACTGAAAACAGCACAGTCTTTTCTATATTTTTTTTCCTAAATTGAAATACTGATACCAATATTTTATGCGAAGCTATCAACGGCTCTTGTATGTGCTTGCTATGCTGTTAACGCAGGCAAAAGCACAGAAAGTATATTATTTTGATAAGGGGCTTGCCGCTGCTATTCCCGCCCGTTATGGTCGTGAGGCTATTTATACAGATGAACTTGCTTACTATTTGTATGTAAAGGCTTTACCAACGCCGGTGGCTGGTGGTGCTGTAGGGGGAAGCAAGGATATAGTGTGGGAGCCGGTACAGGCCGATAGCCTTCATATACTCAAAAGGGCAAGGGAGAAACGGGAAAGAGCAGGAGGGCCTCCCGGGCCGGGCGTAAAATCCGGAACGCATGCCGGTGGAATTGGTATTAGCGGTGCTTATATATATGTAACTTATTCTTCCGAAAAAGAACAAACAGCTTTGTTACAGGTAAAAGGGAACAGCGCTGTATATGTTAACGGGGTAATTCATGCCGGCGATATATACAATGCAGGGTACTTATATATACCTGTGCAATTAAACAAAGGTCTGAATGAGTTTTACATTCGTGGCGGGGCGGTGTCTGCTGCGTTACTATGGAATAGTAGCCCCATAACCGTAAATACCGAAGACGCTACGCTGCCTTCCGTTCGGCTGTCGCAAAATAACCAGCAGTTGCAGGGTGCCATAGTCGTGATCAATGCTTCTGCCCGTACAACAAAGGGACTTCAACTCCATACTATTATAAACAACCGTTCCTATACCAGCACTTTGCCGGATGTACCAGCAATGAGTACCCGCAAAGTGCCTTTTACTTTTGATGCCAGTGGAATACAAAGCAAGGGAAAGCACAATGGAAATGTGGTGCTAACGTTGCAAGGAAAAGAGCTGGATAAAAAGCCATTCATTATTGAAGCAGTAAATGCAACAGACCCTTATGCCGCTACTTTTACCAGTGCTATAGATGGCAGTTTACAGTATTATGCAGTAACACCGGGTACCGGAGGGGATGCGCCGGGGCAGGCTTTGTTTTTTTCGGTACATGGTGCAGGTGTAGAAGCTATTGGGCAAGCGCGTGCTTATAAGCCGAAAGACTGGGGCAACCTGGTGGCGCCTACCAACCGCAGACCCAGAGGGTTTAACTGGGAAGATTGGGGCCGGCTGGATGCACTGGAAGTATTGGCTATTGCGAAAAAGCAATTTATGCCAGACGAACAGCATGTATATCTTACCGGGCATTCTATGGGTGGACATGGTACCTGGTTTTTAGGAGCTACCTATCCGGATAAGTGGGCTGGTATTGCACCTTGTTCGGGTTATCCAACTTTAAAAGGATACGGATCGGCAGATGGATTGATCCCGGATAGCGGTGCCACCGCAATGGAAGCAATGCTGCTGCGCACCAGCAACCAGAGCGATGTAATAAAGCTGGCGAATAATTATAAACCATTAGGTACTTATATACTGCATGGTGATGCCGATAAGGTGGTACCTGTTACTTATGCCCGGCAAATGCGTAAGCTGTTTGGAGGATTTCATACCGATATGAGCTATTTCGAATATCCGGGTGGAGAACATTGGTATGGCGATCAAAGTGTGGACTGGAAGCCTTTGTTTGAGTTTTTTAAATGGCATGCCCGTGTAGCAGACAGTGCTATGCATGTGATAGATTTTACTACTGCCAACCCTGGTGTATCTGCTGCGTACAGATGGGCAGTGATACAACAACAGGAACATCCGCTGGCTTATAGCCGTATTCAGTTGAAGCGGGATGTAGCGGCTGGTGCGATAACCGGTAGTACAGAAAATGTACAAATGCTGGCGTTGCAATTGCAGCCATGGGGCAAAGGCCGCACGATTACCATACAGCTGGATGCTACTGCTGCTATTACCTATACAACGGCGAGTGAAAATGATAGCGTGTATATTACAAAAGACGCGGCCCAATGGAAAGTGACCGGTAAGCCGGATAGCTGGCAAAAGGGCCCTGTGCGTAATGGCACATTTAAAGAGCCCTTTAACTACAGGATGGTGTTTGTATACAGCACAGCCGGTGCAAAAGAAGAGAATGCGTGGAGCCTGAATAAGGCAAAATATGATGCTGAAACCTGGTATTACCGGGGGAATGGAGCTATAGATATTATTGCTGATAAAGAATACTCATTAGATAAATACGCTGATAGGGGAGTTGTGTTGTTTGGCAATGCTGCTACCAATACTGCGTGGAAACTGTTGCTGAAAGATTGCCCGGTTCAGGTAACCCGCAATGAAGTGAAGGTGGGTAGCCGTGTGTTACAGGGCGATTCGCTGGCAGCCTATTTTACCTGGCCGTTGAAAAGCAGTAACCATATCACTGTAGGTGCTGTAAGTGGCACAGGCTTGAAAGGGTTTAGCGCGGCCAATGCCAACCAGTATTTTGCAGGTGCAAGCGGCTTTCCGGACTACATGGTGTTTGGAGTAGACATGCTTATAAAAGGCAGCAGCGGTGTTAAGCTTGCCGGATTTTATAACAATCAATGGCAGATAGCAGACAGCGAATCTGTAATAACGGAGGTGCAATAACAATGAACTGTAAAAAATATATTCCCCTTGGTTTGTTTTGGTTGTCTGTTTTACCTGGAATAAGCCAGACGGAAAAGGCTTTGTATAAAGACAGTACACAACCTGTAGAAGCGCGTGTGCAGGATTTACTAAAGCGGATGACACTGGAAGAAAAATTCTGGCAGATGTTTATGATTCCCGGAGGGCTGCAGGAAGGAAAAGACAAATATAAGAATGGCATATTTGGCTTCCAGGTAAACACAGAAGCACAGGCGGGGGGAGCTGCTGCACAGTTGATGATGTATGGCAGTAGTGGAAGTGCAGTGCAGATGGCGAAGGAAATAAATGATATGCAGCGTTTCTTTACCACAGAAACCAGGCTGGGTATTCCTATTATTCCTTTTGATGAAGCTTTGCATGGGTTGGTGAGGGCTCAGGCCACAGCTTACCCGCAGGCGATAGGGTTAGCCGCTACCTGGGATACGGCTTTAATGCACCAGGTGGCCAATGCTATTGCACTGGAAAGTAAAAGCAGGGGCATACGGCAGATATTAACGCCGGTAGTGAATATTGCCGCAGATGTAAGATGGGGCCGTACAGAAGAAACTTATGGCGAAGATCCTTTTCTTACCTCCGAAATGGGAGTGGCTTTTGTAAGTGCTTTTGAAAAGCTGGGAATAGTATCTACCCCTAAACACTTTATCGCCAATGTGGGCGATGGAGGAAGAGATAGTTATCCTATTCATTATAACGAAAGGTTGCTGAACGAAATATATTTCCCTCCTTTTCGTGCCTGTTTTGAAAGAGGGGGCAGCCGCTCGGTAATGACTGCTTATAACTCAGTAGATGGAAGTCCGGCCACTGCCAACAATCATTTATTGAACACGATACTAAAACATGACTGGAATTTTAAAGGCTTTGTAATATCTGATGCTTCGGCAGTGGGTGGTGCGAATGTGTTACATTATACCGCCACCGGATATGACGATGCTACTGCCAGTGCGGTGAATAACGGGCTGGATGTAATATTCCAAACCTCTTACCAGCACTATCCACTGTTTAAAGCTGCTTTTGATAAAGGATATATCCGGGCATCGGCTATTGATAGCGCGGTAGCCCGTGTGTTACGCGTAAAATTTGAACTGGGGCTTTTTGAAAACCCCTATATCCATGCAGAAGATGCCAACAGGTATGTGAATAATGCACAACATCGCAGCATTGCCCGCCAGGCCAGCAAAGAGTCGATTGTGTTACTGAAAAACGACAGGCAGGTATTGCCGTTTAGTAAAAAACTGACCTCGTTGGCGGTTATTGGAGAAGATGCTATGGCGGCAAGACTGGGTGGTTATAGTGGCCCCGGTGAACAAACTGTGAACATAGTAACGGGAATTAAGCGTAAAGTGCCGGGTATGGAGGTGACTTATGCACCGGGCCCCGGAAGATTTGATAACAACTATGTAGTGGTGCCGGCCGATTGTTTCTTTTACAAAGAGAACGGGCAAACTAAAAAAGGATTGCAGGCCTGCTACTATGATAACGTAACCGCTACGGGTACACCTAAAGTGAGCCGGGTAGATGAGACGGTTAATTTTCAGTGGACGCTTTTTGCTCCGGATCGCAGCCTGCACTACGATTTCTTTTCTGCAGAATGGAATGGTTTTATACAATCGCCGGTGAGCGGCACCGTGCAGCTGGGTATACAGGGCAACGATGGCTATCGATTATATATCAATGATGTGCTGTTGATTGATACCTGGGATAAATCTTCTTTTGATACTTTACTAAAGCCGGTGGTGCTGGTAAAAGACAAAGCCTATAAGATAAAACTGGTATATCACGAACCTAATGGCAGCGCCCGTTTAAAACTGGTATGGGATGCTGGTGTAAAACATAACAACCATCAGCTGATACAGCAGGCCGTAGCAGCTGTGCAAAAAGCCGGTGCGGCTGTGGTTGTAGTGGGTATAGAGGAAGGAGAATTCAGAGACAGGGCTAAGCTGTCGTTGCCAGGACAGCAGGAAGCGCTTATTCAGGCCATTGCTGCTACGGGAAAACCTTTTGCGGTGGTGATAGTGGGCGGCAGTGCCGTAACTATGAACAGCTGGATACATCAAACGCCGGCCATACTGGATGTTTGGTATCCGGGAGATGAAGGGGGCAATGCTATTGCAGATGTGTTGTTTGGTGATTATAACCCAGCCGGCCGTTTGCCTGTTACCTTTCCTGTGTTTGAAGGGCAGTTGCCGCTGGTATACAATCATAAACCAACCGGAAGAGGGGATGATTATGATAATTTAACCGGCCAGCCTTTGTTTCCTTTTGGGCATGGATTAAGTTATACCCGGTTTACATACAGTGACTTACGTTTTGATAAATCCGAAATAAAAGCTTCTGATTCTGTAAATGTGTTTTTTACTATAAAGAATACGGGGGATATGGCAGGAGATGAAGTAGTACAATTGTATATTCATGATGAAATTGCTTCCATAGTAAGGCCCGTGAAAGAATTGAAAGGGTTTCAGCGCATTTTATTACAACCCGGTGAACAAAAAGAAGTACATTTTACTATTACGCCTGAAATGCTAACAATGTACAATGCAGACATGCAGCAGGTGATAGAGCCAGGAGCTTTTCGGGTAATGATCGGCGGTTCTTCCAAAACTATTCAGTTAAGAGATTTAATACAGGTAAAATAACAAAGCGATGAGCAAAGTGAAAACAGTGCTGGTGGCAGGTTTACTGGGTGCATGCCTTACAGGTAAGGCTCAGCAGCATAACACCAGTAAGGATTACCAATGGCCAAAAGACAGCTTGGTTACAAGAAAGCTGCACCAATGGCAAAATGTAAAGTTTGGTTTGCTGATGCACTGGGGCACTTACAGCGAATGGGGTGTGGTAGAAAGCTGGAGCATTTGTCCGGAAGATGAAGGATGGTGCGAACGTAAAGGCCCTTATGCCGAAAGTTATAATACCTACCTGGCAGCTTATGAAAAGCTGCAAACCACCTTTAATCCTGTATTGTTTAATCCGCAGAAATGGGCCAAAGCCGCCCGGCAGGCAGGAATGAAGTATGTGGTGTTTACCACCAAGCACCATGATGGTTTTTGTATGTTCGACACAGATCAGACCGATTATAAAGTAACAGATCCGAAAACTCCTTTTTCCAGTAATCCACGTAGCAATATTGCCAAAGAAGTATTCTCGGCTTTCCGTGCCGATAGCTTTATGATTGGCGCTTATTTTTCCAAGCCCGACTGGCATAGCAATGATTACTGGTGGCGTTATTTTCCACCACAAACACGTAACCCCTCTTACAACCCTGCCAAACATCCGGATAAATGGAACCAGTTTAAGCAGTATACCTATAACCAGATAGAGGAACTGATGACGGATTACGGTAAGATGGATATTTTATGGTTAGATGGCGGCTGGGTACGTCCTAAAAATACGATTGACACTGCGGTGGACTGGCAACGTGCCATTCCTTACGACCAGGATATTGATATGCCTAACATTGCCCGCATGGCGAGGAAAAATCAGCCAGGCTTGCTGGTGGTGGACAGAACAGTGAGTGGTGAGTTTGAAAACTATGTTACTCCTGAACAAAGTGTTCCTGCCGGCTATTTACCTTATCCCTGGGAAAGCTGTATGACGTTGGGCGATTCATGGTCGTATATTCCCAAAGAGCATTTTAAAAGCACCAATAAGGTGGTGCATATTTTAACGGATGTGGTATCGCGTAATGGCAACCTGCTGTTGAATGTGGCGCCCGGACCTGATGGGGACTGGCACACAGAAGCGTATGAGCGCTTACAGGAAATTGGTTCGTGGATGACGGTGAACGGGGAAGCTATTTACAATACCCAGGGAGATAGCCTGATTGGTGAGCAGGGGCATGTGGTGTTTACCCACAAGCCTGGTGCTACTTATGCCATTTACCGCTCGGAAGAAGGGAAGGGTAGCCTGCCGGCTACTGTTACCTTAACGCATATACCTTATCAGCAGGTAAAGAATGTAAGTATGCTGGGGGCTAAACAAAAACTCACCTGGAAGCAGGAGGGACAAACCCTGGTAATTACTATACCCGAAGCATTATTAAAGAAGTTGCCATGTAAAGAAGCATGGAGTTTTAAGATCCGTTATTAATTCATTTTGCACTTACCTGATATAACATATGGCCAGATTAAACCTTTTAGAAGAAACCCGTTTTGAGAAAGTTCCGGTAACTGTGTATGCTTCCCAGCAGGAAGCGTCGGTGATAGTTGCAGCGCGTATTGCAACACTTATTAAAGCCAAACAGGCAAAGGGCGAAACTGCCGTACTGGGATTGGCTACGGGCGCAACCCCTGTTAAAGTATACAGTGAGCTGGTGCGTCTGCACAAAGAAGAAGGGTTAAGCTTTAGTAATGTGGTTACATTTAACCTGGATGAATATTATCCTATACAGCCTACTGCCAAACAAAGCTATGTGGCTTTTATGCACGAGCATTTGTTTAACCATATAGATATTGCACCTGCGAACATTCATATACCGGATGGCACACTGAATAAAGATGCCATACATGCCTGGTGCCTGGAATACGAACAAAAGATTGAAAAATTTGGAGGGCTGGATATTCAGCTGTTAGGTATAGGCCGTACCGGGCATATAGGATTTAACGAGCCGGGTAGTGCGCCTAACTCAGGTACGCGTCTGGTAACCCTGGAAGAGTTAACCAGGAGAGATGCTTCGCGTGATTTTGGTGCGAAAGAAAATGTGCCATCCAAAGCCATTACCATGGGCATTGGAACCATATTCAAAGCCCGGGAAATTATTTTGATGGCCTGGAACAAAACGAAGGCTTCTATCATAAAGAAAGCAGTGGAAGGCGATATCACCGGTGAGGTGCCTGCTACTTTTTTACAGTTGTCTTCCAGCGTAGAGTTTATTGTAGATGAAGATGCGGCGAGCGAGCTTACCCGCTTTAACCTGCCCTGGCTGGTGAAAGATTGCATATGGGATAAAACCCTGATTAAAAAAGCGGTGATATGGCTTTCGCAAACATTGGGTAAGCCTGTGTTAAAGCTTACCGACGAGGATTATAACAGTCACGGTATGGCCGGACTGATAGTGCAAACCGGTCCCGCTTATAATACCAACATCAGTATTTTTAACCAGTTACAGCAAACCATTACCGGCTGGCCAGGTGGTAAGCCCAATGCCGATGACAGTTCCCGTCCGGAACGTGCAATACCAGCCGTAAAACGTTCTATCATTTTTTCACCACATCCGGATGATGATGTAATATCTATGGGTGGTACGTTTATTCGCCTGGTAGATCAGGGGCATGACGTGCATGTGGCTTACCAGACATCGGGTAATACAGCTGTGTGGGATGATGATGTGTTGCGCTATGTGGAGTTTACCATTGACTTTATGAAAAGCTCGGGTAAGGATGTGAACGAATTACAGCAGACTTATAAAGACATGCGTGCCTTTATAGCTGCCAAACAACCCAACCAGATAGATACAAAGGAAATAAGAAGCGTAAAAGGGTTTATACGTAAAACAGAAGCGATTGCAGGCGCGCGTTATGCAGGCTTACAGGATGATCATATTCATTTTATGGAGCTTCCTTTTTATGAAACCGGTAAAACACAGAAGAATGCTGTAAGTGAAGTGGACATTCAGCTGACCATTGAGTTGCTGCAAAGGGTAAAACCACACCAGGTATTTGCAGCCGGTGATTTTGCCGACCCGCATGGAACGCACATTGTTTGTTTCCACATTATTATAGAAGCATTAACCCGTTTACGCAAAACAGAAGCCTGGGCCAAAGACTGCTGGTTGTGGATGTATCGTGGAGCATGGCATGAGTTTGAAGCATATGAAATTGAGATGGCTGTGCCGTTATCGCCACTGGAGGTGATACGCAAGCGCAACGCCATATTTAAACATCAATCTCAAAAAGATACCCCTGTTTTCCCAGGTGACGACGCCAGGGAATTTTGGGTGCGTGCAGAACAGCGTAACCGCGAAACTGCCAGAATATACGACAGCCTGGGGTTGGCCGATTATGAAGCGATGGAAGCCTTTGTAAAATGGAGATTCGATGAAAAGTAAACTATTGATTGTATTAGGTGGTTTGCTTGTTTTGTGCAGCAGGCCACTAACGGCACAACAGCTATACGAATTATCGGATGGCTGGAAGTGTGCACCTGTATCTTCCGTGAAAGAAAGCGGTGCGGTTATTTCCGGTACTGCTTACGCCCTCAATAGCTGGCAAACAGCTGTGGTGCCCGGTACGGTGCTTACTACGCAGTTATTGCATAAGCAGGTGCCGGATCCGTTTTATGGCATGAATAATCAGCTGATTCCTGATATTCATAACACTGGTCGCGACTATTATACTTATTGGTTTGTAAAAGATGTAGAGGAAGCTTACCCTGCTGCCGGACAGCAGGTGTGGTTGCAACTAAGAGGGGTTAACTACGGCTGTGATGTGTATTATAATAGTCATAAGCTAAATCGCGTTACCCATAAAGGCATGTTTTTGCGCCAGGAGTATAACATTACACAGTGGATGCAGAAGAATGGCCATAACAGGCTGGCAGTAATTGTATACCCACCCGATGAAACCGGCAATGCCAATGGCGGTCAGGGTGGTGATGGCACGATTGCTAAAAATGTATCGCATCAGTATGTAGCGGGATGGGACTGGATACAGCCTATCCGTGACAGGAACACAGGAATATGGGACAAAGTGTTTATAAAGAAAACCGGTGGTGTGGTAGTAAGGCATCCGCATATAATAACGGAGGTGCCAGGTGTACGTATACCCACCGGAGTGCAGCAGCCCGCTATTATTAAAGTATCGGCAGAACTACAAAATACCACTGCTGCTACGCTAACAGGCACATTACAGTACGTGTTAGACGGGCATAAAATAAGTGAGCAGGTAATTTTAGCACCCGGAGCTACTAAGCAGGTGCAGCTTCCCCGGTTGGTATTGGATAACCCACGCTTGTGGTGGCCTAACAATTACGGCTCTCAGCCATTGTATACCCTGCCCCTGCAGTTTGTGGTAAACGGCAAAGGAGTGTCGGATGCAGATAGCGTATCGTTTGGTATACGGGAAATACAAACCAGCTGGAACACCACTACTGGCAGCAAGGAAATTGCAGTGAATGGTCAGAAGGTGTTTATTAAAGGGGGGAACTGGATTATATCAGACGCGATGCTGCGTTTTTCACCGGAACGTTATGATGCAGAAGTGCGTTACCATCGCGATATGAACCTGAACCTGATAAGGGTATGGGGTGGTGCGTTAACTGAGCGTCCTGAGTTTTACAATGCCTGCGACAAATATGGCATGCTGGTAATGCAGGATTTCTGGACTTCAGGCGATTGCAATGGTAAATGGGTGGATCCATTGAAGAAAGAAGATCAATGGACACGCAGAAAATATCCGGATGATCATCCCTTGTTTATTGTTTCAGCAGCCGATCAGATTAAAATGATCCGTAACCATCCTTCATTAGCTATCTGGTGCGGCGGTAATGAAATTACTTTAGCGGAAGATATTCACCATGCTTTGAAAGATTCATTAATGCCTATGCTGGATGGTACACGCTGGTTTGTGGATTATTCCAACTCAGATAGCATGTCGTACAACCGTTTGGGTGGAAATGGAGATGGTCCCTATGGTTTGCAGGATATTAAAACCTTTTGGGGTACACAAACATGGCCGTTCAATTCAGAAGTGGGATCGGTGGGCGTGGGAGATTATGAATCGTTACAGCGTTTTATTCCTGCTGCTAATTTAAAAGCGCCGGTATACAAAGCAGACGGTTCTGCAATAGTAGACTCTGTATGGGATTATCATAAATATATTGGTTATGATTCGTCGGTAGAAGCCTATGGTAAGGTAATGGACGCGGCTGATTTTGCACGGAAAGCACAATTGGTGAATTATAACCAGTATCGTGGTTTAATAGAAGGTTTTAGTTCGCATCAATGGGAGTGGTATTCCGGTGTAATTATCTGGAAAACACAGAACCCGTGGACCGCTATGCGCGGACAGATGTATGATTACTATCTCGATCCGAATGCTTGTTTGTTTGGCCTGCGCAATGCAGGTGAGCCATTGCATATTATGTTTAACCCTATGGATAGCATGGTGATGTTGTGCAATAACACATTTACTGCACAGCGTGATGTAATGATGGTAGCCAAACTATATGATAAAGCAGGCAAAGAAACTTTTATTACCCAGGTGTTTACAGAAGCGCCAGCCAACAGGGCAAGAAGATATTTTGGGGTAGGGGAAGCATTAGTCAAAGCTGCTAAAAAAGATGGTGCTTTTTTAAGTCTGCAATTGCTGGATAAGCAGCAACAGGTAATCAGTGATAATTTGTATTGGTTGCCTGGCGCAGATGGCAAGTACACCATGCTACAACAGTTGCCGGTTGCTTCGCTTACCACGCAGTGCCGTAGGGTGCGTGCAGGCGAAGTAGAAGTGACTTTGCAAAATGCAGCCAATGGCGCAGTTGCTTTTTTTAACAGGATATCGCTGTTAGATGCCAGCAGTAAGCAACGCATATTACCTGCTTTTTACAGCGATAACTATGTATCGGTACTGCCAGGCCAGCAAAAAACAATAACGATCTCTTATACAGGTGCCATCAGCAACCTGGCTGTAATGGTTACCGGTTGGAACTCGAAAGAAACCTTTAATACTATTGCCAATGAAAAATAAGCTGAACAAATTACTGCATGTCACCGCAAAAGTAACTACTGTAATAGGAGGGCTTTTGTTAGGGACAGGTGTGCAGGCGCAAACACAAAAGTTATCAGGATATATCAATCCTTTTATAGGCACAGGTGCGCATGGGCACACCTATCCGGGGCCTACTGTTCCATTTGGTATGGTGCAGTTAAGCCCGGATAATGGTACTGCCGGATGGGACTGGTGCAGTGGTTATCACTACAGTGATAGTGTGATAGCTGGTTTTAGCCATACCCATCTTAGCGGAACAGGTATAGGTGATCTGGCCGATATATCTGTATTGCCCTCTGTAAACCGGGAACCCAATTTTGAAAAGATGCACAGTGCTTTTTCGCATGCAACAGAAAAAGCCAGTGCGGGGTATTACAGCGTGATGCTGGACGACTTTCATATTAAAGCAGAACTGACCACTTCGGAAAGAACAGGTTATCACCGGTATACTTTTCCTAAATCGGAAAAGGCCATGATCCGTTTTAACCTGGGCTTTGCCATTAACTGGGATAAGGCTACCGAAACACATTTTAAACAACTGGATTCTACTACGTTTATCGGTTATCGTTATTCAACAGGTTGGGCCAAAGATCAACGCGTATATTTTGCCGTGCGGCTGAGCAAGCCGGTGCGTGAAATGCGTTTATACGCCAACAACCGTATAGTGCCGGCTGTTGAAGTGAAAAGCAATAGCTCCATTGCCTGTTTGCTGTTTAGTACACAGGAGGGTGAGCAGGTTCAAATGCAGGTATCGTTAAGCTTTGCCAACGAAGCTGGTGCGCTGGATGCATTAAATAAAGAGAAAGGCTGGGCTTTTGATAAGGTAAAAGAGCAGGCAGTGGCACTTTGGGAGAAAACATTAAGCAAAGTGGCCATTACCACTGCCAATGCCAGCCTGAAAGAAGTATTTTATACTGCTTTATATCATGCCTTTGAAGCGCCTGTTTTATTCAGTGATGTCAATGGCAACTATAAGAATGTAAAAGGTAACCTGGCACATGCCGATTACCCGGTATATACCGTAAGCTCGCTATGGGATGTTTTTAGAGCAGAGAGTCCTTTGTTTACCCTGTTGCAGCCGGAAAGAGTGCCTGATATCATTCATTCCTACATGGATTTTTACAATCAGTACGGATTACTGCCTGTATGGGATTTGCATTTTAATGAAACCAATTGTATGACGGGGTATCATTGCATTCCTATCGTTGCTGATGCCGTATTGAAAGGGATGGCAGGCGTGCAGCCCGAAGTGGCTTTGGAAGCAATGAAGAAAAGTGCCATGCAAAATATAAGAGGTGCTAACTGGTATCGCGAATATGGTTACCTGCCACAGGATAAAATGGGCAGCAGTGTTACTATTACCCTGGAATATGCTTACGACGACTGGTGCATAGCGCAGGTGGCTAAAAAGCTGGGCAAAGAAGACGATTACGCACTTTTTATGAAAAGATCGGCTTCGTGGAAAAGTCTGTTTGACAGCACTATCGGTTTTGCCAGGGCTAAAAATGCAGACGGTAGCTGGGTAACGCCTTTTGACCCTTATTTTTCAGAACACGATGAGCATAAAGCCATGTTTACAGAAGGGAACAGCTGGCAGCATAGCTGGTTTGTACCACAGGATGTAAAAGGCTTGATGCAGGCTTATGGAGGTGTTACGCCATTTGTAACCAAACTGGATTCGCTGTTTACAGTAAGCTCTGAACTGAAAGGCGAAAATACATCACCTGATATCAGTGGCCTGGTAGGACAATATGCGCATGGCAACGAACCGAGCCATCATATAGCTTACCTGTATAACTATGCAGGCATGCCGGCAAAAACAGCTGACCGGGTACGCTACATTACGCAAAACCTGTATACCAATAAACCGGATGGATTATGCGGTAACGAAGATTGCGGGCAAATGAGCGCCTGGTTTGTATGGAGTGCGCTGGGCTTTTATCCTGTAAACCCCGCCAGCGGAGAATATGCTATTGGAGCGCCTTTATTTGATAAAGTAAGTATTCAGCTGCCACGGCAGAAGAAATTTACCGTAATAGCCAAAGGGGTAAGCAATACCAACAGGTATATTCAAAAGGCCACTTTGAATGGTAAGCCTTATACTGCTTCTTTTATTAAGCACACGGATATTGTACGTGGAGGAGAGCTGGTATTTACCATGGGAAGCACTCCTTCTGCAACCTGGGGTGTAAAGGCATTGGATTTACCCGGACAAAATAACTAGTAATCAACTGTAGAATAAAACATATGAACAAACGTATTACAATAGGGATGGCGGCTGTGTTGATTGCCTGCACCTCGGTGGCACAGGTGAATATTATACCTAAGCCGGTAGACATAAAAATGCCTGCTATTGGAGGAACTTATACTATTAAAGCAGCGTCGGTAGTAGCGGTGGCAAACAAATCGTTACAATCCAGTGCCACTTACTTCACTGATTATGTGAAAGAAGTGTACCAGGTAGGGCTACAATCTTCTGCCAGCAAAGCAGGTGCTATTACGCTGAGCGTAGAGCCTAAGAAAAATGCCGTGCCGGGTACTTATACCCTGCATGCTGATAAAAAAGGTATTGTGATAAAGGGAGTGGATGCAGAAGGTGTGTTTTATGGCGTACAATCTTTAATTCAGTTATTGCCCTTACAGAAAGGAAATGCTTTAACGGTAGCCTTTACGGATATTACAGACTATCCCCGTTTTGCCTACCGTGGCATGCACCTGGATGCAGGCCGTCATTTCTTTCCCGCTTCTTTTGTAAAGAAGTATATTGATTACCTGGCCCGTCATAAAATGAACTATTTCCACTGGCATTTAACAGAAGACCAGGGATGGAGAATAGAGATTAAAAAGTATCCGAAACTGACGCAGGTGGGTGGATTTAGAAATGGCACCATTATAGACCATTATCCTGGTACAGGCAACACCAACACCCGCTATGGTGGTTTTTATACCCAGGAAGAAATTAAGGAAGTAGTGGCCTATGCTGCTAAAAGATACATTACTGTTGTACCAGAAATAGAATTACCAGGCCATTCTTCTGCGGCAATTGCGGCTTACCCACAGTTAAGTTGTTTTCCGGATTCTGCTACTAAAATGTTACCTCCTGCCTCTTCTTTAAACCAGGCGTTACCTTTGAAAAAAGTACAGGAAACCTGGGGGGTATTTGAAGATGTGTTTTGCCCAAGTGAATACACGTTTAACTTTTTACAGGATGTACTGGATGAGGTGATAGCCTTATTTCCTTCCAAGTACATACATATTGGTGGAGATGAGTGTCCGAAAGATGCCTGGAAGAAATCGGCTTTTTGTCAGGATCTGATGAAGAAGTTAGGATTAAAAACAGAGCATGAGTTACAGAGCTATTTTATACAGCGTATAGAGAAGTATATTAACGGCAAAGGCCGTCAGATTATTGGATGGGACGAAATACTGGAAGGGGGCTTAGCACCTAATGCAGTAGTAATGAGCTGGAGAGGGGAGAAAGGTGGTGTTGATGCGGCGAAAGAAAAACATGCAGTTATTATGAGTCCAGAAAGTCATACTTATTTCAACTATTCTCAGGCATTATCGAAAGAGAAAGAAGATTCCGTTACTTTTTCCTGCTGTTTAACAGTAGAAAAAGTATATGGTTATGAACCGGTGCCTTTGCAGTTGCAAAACACCGATCAGGAAAAATATGTGTTAGGAGCGCAGGCAAACGTATGGTCGGAATACATTCACTATCCCAGCACGATAGAATACCAGGTGTTTCCACGTATGAGCGCCTTGAGTGAAGTGTTATGGAGCCAGAAGTCAGACCGTAACTGGGCAGATTTTTCTTCCCGTTTACGTGATCAGTTTAAACGATATGATCTGTGGAAAGTAAATTATAATAAAGGATATGAGTAGTGCCAGTGTTGAACGGGTGAAATATACAATTGAAATAGCCGTTACTGATTTTATCACTGCACAAAGCGCAGTAAAAGGTGGTGCCGACAGAATAGAGTTATGTACTGGTTTATCAGAAGGTGGGCTTACTCCCTCCTTTGGGCTGATACAACAGTGCCGGGAAAAACTGCACACTACCTTGTTTCCCATTATACGTTCACGTAGCGGTGATTTCCTGTATACTGAGGATGAGTATGAATTAATGCTACAGGATATCCGCATTTGTAAGCAACTACAGTGTGATGGTGTGGTAATTGGATTTTTAACCAGAGACGGCCAGATAGATGCAGCAAGAACCGCCAGGGCAGTACAGGAAGCATACCCCATGCAGGTAACTTTTCATCGTGCTTTTGACCGCTGCCGCGATCCTTTTGAGGCATTGGATGTGATTGTTCAAACCGGCTGCGCACGAATACTTACTTCGGGCCAGCAGGTAAAAGCGGTGGAAGCGCTGGACGTGATTCAACAACTGGTAGCAGCTGCTGGTAATCGCATTAGCATTATGCCGGGTAGTGGTGTATCTGCTTTCAATATAGAGGACATCAAAAACAAAACGGGGGCAAGGGAGTTTCATGCTTCTTTACGTACTACCGCTAAAAGCGAAATGCAGTATGTAAACCCGGCGTTTATAAAAGAGAACGATTTTGTAAATCCGGCTGTTCATGAAGAAGCAGTAAGAAGCTTACGAATGGCATTGGGATAATAAGATATACATGAGAAAGTTGTTGCAAAAGGTGGCCCCTGCCTTTATACTGTTTATTCAGGTTGCTTTGTATGTTGATGCGCAGCAAGCCGGCCATGCTAAAAGTGTGCCGGCACCTGCCCCATTATTGCCGGTGCCCTCGGCCAAACAGCTGGCCTGGCATAAAATGGAAATGAATGCCTTTGTGCATTTTACCACCAACACCTATACGGGGTTGGAATGGGGAAATGGCGATGAAAGCGCTGCTATATTTAACCCCACTGCGTTGAATGCCCTGCAGTGGGCTACTACATTGAAAAAAGCGGGTTTTAAAGGCATGATACTTACCTGCAAACATCATGATGGTTTTTGCTTATGGCCCAGTAAGTATACCGAGCATTCTGTAAAACAAAGCCCCTGGAAAAATGGCAAAGGCGATGTGGTGCGGGAAGCAGCAGATGCCTGTAAGAAAGCCGGGATTCAATTTGGGGTGTACCTCTCTCCCTGGGATAGAAACCGGGCAGATTACGGACAGCCTTCTTATGTACAATATTACCGTAATCAATTACAGGAACTGTTTACGCAATACGGGCCTTTGTTTGAAATGTGGTTTGATGGTGCGAATGGCGGTAAAGGGTATTATGGTGGTGCCAATGAAGTACGGAAGATTGATCGTTCTACTTATTACGATTGGCCAGGCACTTTGAAACTGGTAAGAGGAATGCAACCCAATGTGTTGTTTTTTAGCGATGCCGGCCCCGATTTGCGTTGGTGCGGTAACGAAAATGGCACCGCAGGGCTTACTAACTGGAATACCATTAGTACAGATACTTTATATGCTGGTAAAGCAGGTGTAGAGCATTTGCTGAATACAGGATCGGCCGATGGCAAACAATGGGTGCCTTCGGAAGTAGACGTATCTATCCGTAACGGATGGTTTTATCATGCAACCGAAGATTCGCTGGTGAAAAACCCGGAACGCTTATTTGAGTTATATCTTACTACAGTAGGGCGTGGCAGTACTTTATTATTGAATATCCCCCCGGATAAAAGAGGGTTGTTTCATGAGAATGATGTGAAGGCGTTGCAAGGCTTTCGGCGTTTGCTGAACAAAGCATTTGGAAACAACCTGGCATTGCATGCAAAGGCCACAGCTTCCAATGTACGCGGGAATGCGGCGGCTTACGCAGCTGCAAATGTTACAGACGGTAAAGAAAATACCTATTGGGCGGCCGACGATAGCGTAACTACAGCAGATGTAGCTATTAACTTACCCGCAGTTAAAACCGTAGCATACATTCTTGTACAGGAATACATTCAGCTGGGGCAGCGTGTGAAATCGTTTGCTGTAGACGTATGGGCCAATGGTCAATGGCAGCAGGTGGCAGAAGGCACTACCATAGGGTATAAACGCATTTGCAAAATAGCGCCTGTTAGCACTGGCAAAATAAGAGTACGCATTACGGCGGCAAAAGCTTGCCCCGTTATTTCTAATGTAGCGGTTTATTAAAGTATGCATATGAAAAAGCAATGGCTGGTAGTGATGATGCTAGTGATAACTGCACAGATCACTTATGCGCAGGGTAAACATCAGTTTGATATTAAGGATGGTAACTTTTTATATGACGGTAAGCCGGTGCAAATTCATTCCGGTGAAATGCACTATGCCCGTGTGCCAAAAGAATACTGGCGTCATCGCCTGCAAATGATGAAGGCAATGGGGTTAAATGCAGTAGCTACCTATGTATTCTGGAATTATCATAACACAGCGCCTGGTGTGTGGGATTTTACTTCTGATAATAAGAACATGGCTGAATTTATAAAGCTGGCACAGCAGGAAGGTTTATGGGTGATTTTACGTCCCGGGCCTTATGCCTGTGCAGAGTGGGAGTTTGGTGGCTACCCCTGGTGGTTGCAACAAAATAAGCAACTGGTGGTGCGCGCCAACAACCAGCCTTTTTTAGACTCCTGCAAACAATATATTCAACAGCTGGCTGCACAGGTAAAACCTTTGCTGGTAACCAATGGTGGCCCCATTATTATGGTACAGGCTGAGAATGAGTTTGGTTCTTACGTAGCACAGCGAAAAGATATTCCGGTAGAGGAACATAAAAAATATAGCGCTGCCATTAAGCAAATGTTATTACAGGCAGGAGTGAATGTGCCGCTTTTTACTTCTGATGGAAGCTGGCTGTTTGATGGCGGTGCCTTACCGGGCGTGTTGCCCACTGCCAACGGAGAAGGTAATGTGGATAATCTGAAAAAAGCAGTAGATAAATACCATGATGGCAAAGGCCCTTATATGGTGGCGGAGTTTTATCCCGGTTGGTTAGACCACTGGGGAGAAAAATTTACCCGTATAGATGCAGGCCAGATCGCTACACAAACAGAAACGTATTTAAAAAATGGGGTAAGCTTTAATTTTTACATGATACATGGCGGCACCAATTTTGGGTTTACGGCTGGTGCTAACTACAATGAGGAACATGATATTCAGCCGGATATTACCAGCTACGATTATGATGCTCCTATTAGTGAAGCCGGTTGGGTAACCGCTAAGTATACTGCTTTACGCGAGCTGATGAAAAAATATGTACAATACCCGGTACCGGAAGTGCCGGCGGCTATTCCAGTAAAAGCATTGCCTGCGATTGCTTTGCATGCTGCACAGGATGTGTTAGGCTGGAAAAACAAATTGAAACCGGTAGTGAGCGATACGGTGCTATCGTTTGAAAATCTGCAACAGGGCAGTGGATATGTATTGTACAGTAAAAAGTTTACACAGCCTGTGCGTGGAGTATTGAAAGTGCCCGGTTTACGTGATTATGCTACTGTGTATGTAGATGGTAAAAGAGTAGGTGTGTTAAACAGGATTACGCAAACCTATGAGTGCGCGGTAGATATTCCTTTTAACAGCACACTGGATATATTGGTAGAGAATATGGGTAGGATTAATTACGGAGCGCAGATAACGGAGAATACAAAAGGGATTATAGCGCCCATTACCATTGATGATTTTGTGATCACCGGTAACTGGGAAATGTATAAAATGCCTTTTGATAAAGCGCCGACGACGGGGCCGGCTACGATAAAAAATAAAGCAGGCCGCCCTGTGTTGTATACTGGAGAATTTGACCTAAGTTCAACCGCGGATACGTTTTTGGATATGAGCAAATGGGGGAAGGGAATTGTGTTTGTGAATGGCCATAACCTGGGTCGTTATTGGCAAACAGGTCCCCAGCTTACTTTATATGTGCCCGGCTGCTGGTTGCAAAAGGGCAAAAACCAGGTAACTGTATTTGAGCAATTAAATGATACCCTGCAAACTTCGCTAACCAGTACCGCTATACCTGTGCTGGAACAACTACAAGAGTCAGAACAAAATTAACTTAAGCCCAGATGAAAAGAAGCGAGTTTATTAAAGCAACAGGTGTATTAAGTGCAGGCATGCTATTGGGAAAAATATCCCTGGCGGCTGGCATCAATGCATTTCCTACTGTACGGGTGCCTTATGCCCGCAGAAAGTTTCATAGCAAGAACATTGAAGCTGTAATTGAAGAGTTCAGGAAGAATGTGGCAGACAGGGAAACGGGCTGGTTGTTTGAAAACTGTTTTCCCAATACCCTGGATACGACCGTGTTTCATGAAACGCACAATGGCAAGCCCGATACCTATGTTATTACAGGAGATATTGACGCTATGTGGTTACGTGACAGCACTGCCCAGGTTTGGCCTTACTTACAATTTGTAAAAGGCGACAAACCTTTACAGCAAATGATAGCAGGGGTAATTCACCGCCAGGTAAAGTGTATTTTAAAAGACCCTTATGCCAATGCCTTTTATAAAGATGCCAATAAGATCAGTGAGTGGAAAGATGATATCACCAACATGCAGCCTGGAGTGCATGAAAGAAAATGGGAGATAGATTCATTATGTTATCCTATACGGCTGGCTTATCATTACTGGAAGAAAACAGGAGATGATTCTATTTTTACCACCGATTGGGTGCAAAGTATACGCGCTACCTTTGAAACTTTTAAAGAACAGCAACGTAAATTTTATCCCGGTTCTTATTCGTTTCAACGCAAAACAGAAAAGGCTACCGATACTATGCCGCCCGGTGGTTATGGCTATCCCGTAAAGCCTGTAGGTTTAATTTGTTCGGCCTTTCGCCCCAGTGATGATGCCACTATTTATTCCTTCCTGGTGCCTTCCAATTTTTTTGCGGTGGAAAGCCTGAAGCAGGCCGCCATTGTTATGCGCCAGTTGTTTAAGGATATATCGTTAGCTGTGCAGTTAGATGTGCTGGCCGAAGAAGTGTTAGCAGCGTTAAAAAAGTATGCGATTATTCAGCATCCGCAATACGGCAGAATATATGCTTATGAAGTAAACGGCTTTGGCAGTTTTAACCTGATGGATGATGCCAATGTGCCAAGCCTGGTTTCACTGCCTTACCTGGGGGCAGTGAGTGTAACCGATCCGGTATATATCAATACCCGTAAAATGTTGTTATCTACCAATAACCCTTATTTCTTTAAAGGCATTGCCGGCGAAGGAATAGGCGGGCCACACGTAGGGCCGGATATGATATGGCCATTGGGTATTATTATGCGTGGTTTAACCAGCACCAGCGACACCGAAATAAAAGAGTGCCTGGTAACCCTGAAAGCCACACATGCTGGTACCGGTTTTATGCATGAAACGTTTCATAAAGATGATGCCTCTAATTATACCCGTTCGTGGTTTGCATGGGCTAATACATTGTATGGGGAGTTTTTATGGAAAACCTATAAAGAGAAGCCACATTTGTTAGCGTAACACGCAAAGGATATGAACAGGATAATATGGGTAATGCTTTGCCTGGGTTGGTGCTGGAAGGCGCAGGCACAGACGGTGCCCGGTGCTACTGCACAGGCGTTGGTGAATGAAGTGATTGTGGATAAGCCACCGTATGCTGCCAGCCATGCTTCCACTATAGAAGCATTACCCGGTAAAAGATTAATAGCGGCGTGGTTTGCCGGGCCTTATGAATCGAGCCCTGAAGTGTGTGTCTGGACAGCCATTTATCAGAATGGTAAATGGCAGGCCCCTAAGCAAGTGGCAGATGGTATTATCAATGATACATTGCGTTATCCTTGCTGGAACCCTGTTTTGTTCCGCAGCCAAACTGGAAGACTCTTCCTGTATTATAAAATAGGCAAGAATCCCAGGGAATGGTGGGGAATGGTTCGTTATTCGGATAATAATGGGCAAAGCTGGTCTGCTGCCCAAAAGTTACCCAGCGGCATGTTAGGGCCTATTAAAAATAAACCGGTGCAACTGGCTAATGGCACTATTCTTCATCCATCAAGCACCGAAAGCCTGGATGAAAAGGAATGGCATATCCATGTAGAACAAACCGATAAAAACGGGAATCACTGGAAGAAAGTGGCTATTTACTGTGACACTTTTGGCGTAATTCAGCCCAGTATATTGATACATGGGAAAGACAGCTTACAAATGCTTTGCAGAAGCCGTCAAAACAGGATTGTGCAAACATGGTCAACGAACAATGGCGCCAGCTGGGAGCCGTTGACTGTTACGGAACTGCCTAATCCCAACTCGGGGAGTGATGCAGTAACGCTTTGTAATGGCAGTTATGCGCTGGTATATAACCCTTTACTGAAAGGGAAGGACTGGTATAACGGACGTAACCGGCTTTACTTGGCTACATCGCCAGACGGCATTCACTGGAATGATGTATATGTGCTTGAAAATGAGAAAGATGGCGAATTTAGCTACCCCGCCATTATACAAACTCCCGATGGTTTATTACATATTACCTACACCTGGAACCGCAGGAACATCAAACATGTAGTGGTGAAGTTGTAACCCCCCGTTGTACTATCTTTGCATTTCAAATTTATGGCTATGCCTATTATGCAAGTAACTCGTACAGAAGGGGATTATGGTTTTACCGCAACTGATGCCAACAATCATTCGTTGCGCATGGACATTCCGGTTGACAAGGGAGGTTTAGGCAACGGTTTCAGACCCATGCAGGTACTGCTGGCTGGTTTAGGCGGTTGCAGTGCAGTGGATGTGGTTTCTATTCTGAAAAAACAGCGCCAGGATCTGCAGGATATATCTATTAGTGTAGATGGTGAGCGCGAACCCGGCAAAGAGCCTTCTTTATGGCAAAATGCTTCACTGGTTTTTGAACTAAAGGGTAATATAGACGAGGTGAAAGCTTACCGCGCGGTGGAATTATCTATTGATAAATATTGTTCTGTTGCAGAAACATTACGCCAGGCCGGTGCTAAACTGGAGTGGAAAGTGGTGGTGAACGGCAAAACCGTTACCGTGTAACGCTATTCAATCGTTTTTTCTCATTTATATACATAATTTATAATGCCTTACCATCCTATAACGAAAGCTATCCGCACGCAAACGCCTACTACGGACGAAATGGAGCATAGCACTCCTTTATTTCTTACCAGTAGTTTCCGGTTTGATAGTGCAGAAGATATGGCCGATGCTTTCAATGAAGTAAACGATCATAACATTTATACGCGCTTTAGTAATCCTACCGTACAGGAGTTTACTAATAAAATGTGCGCATTGGAAGGTGCAGAAGACGGTTTTTCCTGCGCCAGCGGTATGGCTGCTATTTTTGGCACCTTTATGACCTTTTTGCAAAGTGGCGACCATATTCTAAGCTGTGCTTCCATATTTGGTTCTACACACACTTTATTAACCAAGTACATGCCTAAATGGGGCATTGATTACTCTTATGGTTCGGTAAATGATGTAGACAGCTGGGAATCGTTAATTAAGCCTAACACCAAAATGATTTACCTGGAAACCCCTACCAACCCAGGGTTGGATGTGGTGGATATGGAAGCTGTTGGTAAACTGGCTAAGAAGCACAATCTGATGTTTGTAGTAGACAACTGTTTTGCTACGCCTATTTTACAACGTCCTATTGAATTTGGCGCAGACCTGGTGATACATTCTGCTACTAAATGGTTAGATGGACAGGGACGCGTGTTAGGTGGTATTGTAGTTGGTAAAAAAGAATTGATTCGCGAAATATACCTGTTTTGCCGTAACACCGGGCCTTCTATGTCGCCTTTTAATGCCTGGGTGTTAACCAAAAGCCTGGAGACATTAGACGTGCGTATTCAGCGTCATTGCGATAATGCGGAAGCCTTAGCTAAAAAGCTGGAAGGCCATGCAAAAATCAATACACTGAAATATCCTTTTATGCCTTCACATCCTGCCTATGCCATTGCGAAAAAGCAAATGAGCAGAGGTGGTTGCTTAGTGAACTTTGAAGTAAAAGGTGGTTTGGATGCAGGACGTAAGTTTATGAACGCATTAAAGATGATAACACTTACTTCCAACCTGGGCGATAGCAGATCTATTGCTTCACATCCGGCTTCTACTACACACTCTAAATTGAGTGCAGCAGATCAGCTGTCGGTAGGCATCACGCCTGGTATGATTCGTTTGTCTGTGGGTCTGGAGCATGTGGATGATATTGCGGCAGATGTTTTACAGGCTTTAGAACAGTGCTAATAACGCAAGAGCTTACTATTATTGCAAGCTTATAAAATAAAACGGGCCGTATTCAATAGAATACGGCCCGTTTGTTATTTACAGCAAGCTGTTATTAGTTACCCTTTTGGGCATCTGATTTCATTTTATCATTGGCAGTGATCAAAAACTCCACACGGCGGTTTTGAGCGCGGCCATCTTCTGTGTCGTTGGAATACTTGGGTGCAGTTAAACCAAAGCCACGGGTGGTTACCCGAGAGCTGGAAATGCCATTTGATTTAATATAGCTGGCAACAGATTCCGCACGCTGATTAGACAGTTTTTCATTGTACTCGGCAGTGCCTTTGTTGTCTGTATGGCCCTGTACTTCCACGTTAGTGTCGGGGTATTTGTTTAATACAGTAATCAACTGGCTTAAACTGGAACGGGAAGCATCGGTAAGGCTATAGCTGTCGAAGCCAAACAGAATTTTACTGCTAAACTCAACGGTAATGCCCTCTTCTACACGTTCTACTTTGGCATTAGGAACTTCATTTTTAATGTCTGCTGCCTGTTTGTCCATTTTACGGCCAATGATAGCACCAGCAGTGCCACCAACAGCAGCACCTATAATAGTTCCAAGTGCGGTATTACCTGACACTTTGCCAATAATTGCACCGGCAGCTGCACCGCCACCAGTGCCTATTGCGGCGCCCTTTTGAGTATTATTCCATGTTTTACATGACGATAATAACAGGGATGCAGCAATAACGGCGGTTAACGATAACTGAAGGATTTTCATATATCAACTGTATTTTAGATTAGATAAGTACCCTGCCAATTACTGTGCCATTGTTGTATGTGTCAGTTGTAACTGGTTGATTAGGAACATGCAAAAGCTTTCCATCTGAATAAACAAAAAGCTAACAGACTTTGTTCTACCTTCGGAAACCTGAAGAATTGTGTTATGGCAGCTACGAAAAAGGCATTACCTGTAAAAGAGGCAGAAAAAGAGGAGTTTATAGATGTATTTGGAGCGCGGGAGCATAACCTGAAGAACATAGATATTCATATTCCCAAGAACAAGATGGTGGTGTTTACCGGTGTAAGTGGCAGTGGCAAATCGTCTCTGGCATTTGATACTATTTACAACGAAGGACAGCGCCGGTATATGGAAAGCTTTAGTGCTTATGCCCGCCAGTTTATGGGGGATATGGAAAGGCCTGATGTAGATAAGATACTAGGCTTAAGCCCGGTGATATCTATTGAGCAAAAGACCACCAACAAAAACCCACGTTCAACAGTAGGTACTATTACTGAATTATACGATTTCCTCCGTTTGTTATATGCGCGTATTGGTGAAGCATACAGCTACAACACGGGTAAAAAAATGACCAAGTTTAGCGAAGAGGAGATCGTTGACAATATTTTCAAAAAGTTTAAGGGCAAAAAAATCACCTTACTGGCTCCCCTGATCAGAGGTAGAAAAGGGCATTACCGGGAGTTGTTTGAAGATATTCGCAAAAAAGGCTTTGTGAAGGTTCGGGTAGATGGCGAAGTGCTGGATATTACGCCACGCATGCAGCTGGATCGCTATAAGATTCATGATATTGAAGTGGTGATAGACCGTATGCAGGTGACAGACGATATGAAAGTTCGTTTGAGCCAAAGCGTACAGCAAACGTTGAAAACCGGTAAAGACCTGATGTTTTTGCTGGTGAACGGCGGCACCAAGGAAGACTTGCTGGTGCAATATTCCAAGCAACTGATGTGCGAAGATACCGGCATCAGCTATGAAGAGCCTTCGCCCAATGCTTTCTCGTTTAACTCGCCTTACGGCGCCTGTCCTACCTGTAAAGGTTTGGGTAGTGTGTACTCTATAAGCATGGATGCTATTATACCGGACAATACTAAAAACATACGGGAAGGTGGTATTGCGCCGTTGGGGGAAGAAAGGGAAGCTTCTATGTTTAAAACAGTAGCACAGATAGCCCGCCGACATAAAATAAGCCTGGATAAGCCGATCAAAGATATACCAGCCAAAAGCCTGAATGTTATTTTATATGGCAAAGAAGAGGTAGATGCAGAAGATATGGCAGCTTATGACGAAGCGGCATCCAGCACACCTTATGAGGGCGAGTTTGAAGGTATCATTCCCATGATTAAAAGATGGTTTGCCGGAAGCAGCGAAAGCACCCGTGAATGGGCCGAGAAATTTATGGAGCTGCAAACCTGCCCTACCTGTGAGGGAACCCGGTTGAAGAAAGAAAGCCTGTGGTTTAAAGTAGATAAAAAGAATATCTCAGAGCTCAGTGAACTGAACCTGGACAAACTGATGGTTTGGTTTGCAGATATTGAAAAAAGATTGTCTGATAAGCAGAATACTATTTCCAAGGATATTCTGAAAGAAATCAGAGAGCGTTTGCAGTTTTTGCTGGATGTGGGCCTGACGTATTTAACACTGAATCGATCGTCACGTACTTTAAGCGGCGGTGAATCACAGCGTATACGACTGGCTACACAGATAGGATCGCAGCTGCAAGGTATTACCTACATATTAGATGAGCCTTCTATTGGCCTGCATCAACGCGATAACCACCAGTTGATTGAAGCCTTACGCAACCTGCGTAATATAGGCAACAGCGTACTGGTTGTAGAGCATGATAAAGATATTATGTTGGCTGCTGATCACCTGGTAGATATCGGGCCACGCGCCGGTAAACATGGCGGACGTGTAGTGGCGGCAGGTACACCGGAAGAAGTGTTGCAATCCGCTTCTGACACAGCTTTATACCTGAATGGTAAAAAAGGCATACAAGTACCGGCAGAAAGAAGACCTGGCAATGGAAAAACTTTAGAGCTGAAAGGTGCCACCGGCAACAATCTGAAAAATGTATCGGTACAAATTCCATTAGGCAAACTGGTGCTGATAACCGGCGTAAGTGGTAGTGGCAAAAGCACCTTAATTAATGAAACTTTATATCCTATTTTATCAAGGCATTGTTATAACAGCCGAATAGCACCTCTGCCCTATAAAAGTATAAAGGGCTTAGAGCATATTGATAAAGTCATTGAAATAGATCAGTCGCCTATCGGGCGTACACCACGTAGCAACCCAGCTACGTATTGTGGTTTCTTTACAGAAATAAGAACACTGTTCTCTGCCATACCAGAAGCCAAAATTCGCGGTTATAATGCCGGCCGTTTTTCTTTTAATGTAAAAGGAGGACGTTGCGAGGTATGTGAAGGTGGTGGTATGCGTGTAATTGAAATGAACTTTTTGCCGGATGTATATGTGCATTGTGAAAAATGTAATGGCAAACGCTATAACAGGGAAACGTTGGAAATACGTTACAAAGGCAAATCGATCAGTGATGTACTGGATATGACCGTAGATGAAGCCTGCGAGTTTTTCCAGGCGGTACCTTTTCTCTATCGTAAAATTAAAGTACTGAGTGATGTAGGATTAGGTTATATAACGCTGGGGCAAAGCGCCGTTACCTTAAGTGGTGGTGAAGCGCAGCGTGTGAAGCTGGCAACAGAACTGGCTAAAAAAGATACTGGTAAAACTTTTTATATACTGGATGAACCTACCACCGGTTTACACTTTCAGGATATTCAACACCTGCTGGATGTGTTAAACAAATTGGTGGAAAGAGGTAACAGTGTGTTGGTGATTGAACACAACCTGGATGTGATAAAAGTGGCAGACCATGTGATTGACCTCGGACCGGAAGGAGGGGATGGCGGAGGACGCATTTTATTTGAAGGCACTCCCGAAGAAATGATCAAAAATAAAGAAAGCCATACTGCGCGGTTTTTGAAAATAGAACTGGAAAGCAGTATACCACCTGTTGCAGCTAAAGCAACAAGTAAAAAGAAGAAATAAAGCGTAAGAGCGGATATTTTATAATGGCCCCGGGAAGTCAGATTCTTTTCGGGGCCATTTTTTATGTGTGCTTAAGCATGTGTATGTGGTCTATGCCATCTTCATCGTATACTTCACCTATACGTTCAAAACCGAACGAGCCGTAAAATTTTTCGAGATACAATTGTGCACCTATCTGGATATTGGCCTTGCCAAACAATTCATAGCACAGTTCAATAGCAGCAGCTACCAATTGCTGACCAGAGCCGGTGCCACGATAAGCCGGACTGCTTACAATACGGCCTATGGACATTTCGGTGTAGGATATACCGGGAGGTACCAGTCTAGCACAGGCTACGAGGTTGTTGCCATCCCATAAAAGCAGGTGATGGCATTCCTGGTCTTTATTATCCATATCCAGGAATACACAATTCTGTTCCACCACAAACACCTCACTGCGTAAACGAAGCAGGGCATATAACTCCTGCAACGTTAATTCAGTAAAATGCTTACACACAGCACTAAAGTTCATTATTGTACATTTTTTTTAATAAAGGCAATGGCTCTATTATAAGTATCCAGCAGGTTGCTGCCGGTCCAGCCATGTTTTTCACCTGGGTATTCTTTATAATCATTGATGACTCCTTTGCTGTCCAGCTCTGCTTTTAATGCAACGCTTTGGCTGATAGGCACAACATCATCGGCTGTGCCATGGAAAATAATAGTAGGAGGAGACTGTGCGGTTACATGTTGAATAGGGCTGGCAGCTACATAGTTAGCCGGAGCAGTAGCAGGCGTGCCGCCTAACCACACAGAAAGGAGTTGTGCGTAATAAATGTCACTATTAGCTAAGGCAGTAATATCGGTAGGGCCAAATAAATCAACCACTGCTTTTACATTGCCTTTGCTATTGTAGTTGTAAGCATGCAGTAAGGAAAGATGTGCGCCGGCGCTGGCACCAATTAATACTATTTTATTGGTGTTAATATGATACTCAGCCCCTTTGCTGATGATATAATCGATAGCGCTGTTGATATCATTAACAGGAGCGGGCCACAGGTTGGTGGCGGGTAATGCTGCTAACCGGTAGTTGATATTGAAAATAGCATAATCGCTTAACTGTGGGCGTAAAAACAATACTGCCGAATCCAGCTCAGTTTTATCGCCGGATGTCCAGGCGCCACCGTGAACCAATACCATTATTTTGGTAGCAGAATCAGTTCTGCCGGCTGGCAGATATATATCCAGCTTTTGAGCGCTATTGTCGCCGTAGCTTACATCTTTAGCTGTTTTTTCAACGGAAGCGTCGTCAGTTGGTGTGGCATCGTCCTTTTTACAGGATAGGGTTAACAGCACAGCGGCTGCAAAGGTGGCCAGGTATACCCGGTAATTCTTCATTGTTGTAGATATTGGTTTATGTTAACTGTTTGCATTAATAACCGTATTTATCTTTCCACTTTGCTTTTAAAAACCGGCGTAATTCTTCTTCACGGGCGTTTTGACCCGGTTCGTAAAAAGCAGTACCACTTAACATTTCTGGTAAATATTCCTGTTCGGCAAAACTGCCTTCAAAAGAATGCGCGTATTTGTAACCCTTGCCATAGTCAAGGTTCTTCATCAGTTTAGTAGGCGCATTTCTGATATGCAATGGTACGGGTAAATCGCCATATTGCTGTACTGCCTGCAAAGCAGCGCCAATAGCTGCATAAGATGCATTGCTTTTAGCGGAAGAAGCCAGATAGGTAGCACATTGCGATAAAATAATCCTGGCTTCGGGGTAACCGATTTTAGTAACTGCATCAAACGTGGCATTGGCAAGTAATAAAGCATTGGCATTGGCATTGCCAATATCTTCACTGGCAAAAATGAGCATGCGGCGGGCAATAAACTTCACGTCTTCGCCACCTTCAATCATACGTGCCAGCCAGTATACAGCCCCGTTAGGGTCACTGCCGCGCATACTTTTAATAAACGCGGAAATAATATCATAGTGCTGTTCACCCTTTTTATCGTACAGTGCTATGCGCTTTTGGGCAATATCCATTACCAGCTTATCGGTAATAACCAGTTTCTGATCAGTTACAGAAGCCTGCACCACCAGTTCAAACAGGTTTAACAGTTTGCGTGCATCACCACCGGAGATATTAATTAAAGCAGTTGTTTCCTGTAGTTCAATATCGTATTGCTGAAGATACTCATCTTTTTGCATGGCCTGATGCAACAGTTGCACCAATGCCTCTTCGCTTAGTGCTTTCAGCACATACACCTGGCAACGGCTTAGCAAGGCCGCATTTACTTCAAACGATGGGTTTTCGGTGGTAGCACCTATTAAAGTAATAGTGCCTTTTTCTACAGCACCCAGCAAAGCATCCTGCTGGCCTTTATTAAAGCGGTGAATTTCATCAATAAACAAAATTGCGCGTGATTGCGCCTTGGCTACCTCTATTACTTCGCGCACATCTTTTACGCCACTGCTAATGGCACTGAGCTGGTAAAAAGGAAGTTGAAGGGTATGAGCCACAATATTGGCAATAGTGGTTTTGCCTACGCCGGGTGGCCCCCATAATAGCATAGAGGGAATTAAGCCTTTGTCAATAGCATTTCGCAGAATGCTGCCTTTACCTGTAAGATGTTCCTGCCCCACAAGATCGTCCAGGTTTTCCGGACGTAGTCGTTCTGCCAACGGTATAGCGCTGTTCATGAAGGCAAAATACTTAATTCTTTAGCAAAATGGAAGAAAAAATATGATACCTAAGAAACTTATGTATTGGCATATTGGGTATATTTATGATATGGATAAACGTGCGTTGTATAAGGGATGCCTGGAACCCGTTTTGCTGCAACTGCTTCACGATCATGGACGTATGTATGGTTATGAAATAACGCAGAAGGTAAAGGAATTAACGCGGGGCGAGCTGGTGATTACAGAAGGTGCCTTATATCCATTGCTGCACCGGTTGGAAGCAGAAGGCATTTTACAGGTAGAAATGGAACCTATAGGCAACCGCATGCGCAAATATTATTCATTGACACAAACAGGTAACCAGCAAAAAGCTGTGGCAGCGGAAGAGCTGCAAACTTTTGTGCAAACACTACAAATGTTGCTGCAACCCAAAACAATATAATTATGCTTACCGAAGAACAGATTAAAAGATTAGAGGTGTATTGCCATAAAAAAGGAATACGCTATTACGATTTGCAAACCGAACTGGTAGATCATATGGCTACCGCCATAGAAACAGAATGCGAGCAACACCCGGAAGAAACCTTTGATGTGGTGGCCAACAGAATTGCTCCTGTATTTGCGGCAGAGTGGCCAAAACTGGTAAAAGAAACCAGACGGCAACTGGTGAAGGAGTATTTACGTTTAACGGTGCAAAGCTTTTTAGAATACTTCACCTGGCCTAAAATATCATTGACTGTATTGCTGATAACGGCGGCCGTATTAGGTGAAAAGTATATGAATATTCATAAGTTCCCGGGGCTTTTAATGCAGATATTGGTATTGGTAGGATACTCGTTCGCCTTTACCAAAAGGGGTAAAGTGGTGAAACAAAATGTAAAGGAATACAAAACGCCATTGTTATGTATGGCCGTATTAGCTAATATACATATACTGATAGGTGGTGTGCCAGTTTGGTATTTAAGCATGAATGTATATTCATGGCTTACACCGGATGATTACTCGCCCTTCCTGTTCTCATTATCCGTTTACCTGGCGCCACTGGCTATTTTAATAATGCTGTCATGGAGAAAGGTGTACACAGATATTCATGATAGGATACGTAAAAACTATAGTGGAGCATTCAGAACTCCTTCAACTGCATCAGTTGTCCATGTCTGATTCTTCGGATACGTTTTTCAAATGTTCCAGGTATTTGCGCAACAGGGAAATGGTCCAGATAACATGGGTTAATAATAAAACGCAAATGCTCATTAAGCCAATGCCTATATTTTTTACAGTTTGGATAGTGATTTTATTCTGTAACTCGGCGGGCATTTGTACTTCTACTGCTTCTTTTAATGGAGTAGGGTGTGTGTAGGCGCTGAATGCACTAAAAAACCAGATGGCAGAAACAATGCTGGTTACAATGGCATTTACCTGTAACCAGTCTTTTTGTTTTTTAGTAAAAACAGTGCGTTGAACAAACGCTTTTATAAAGAACTTATTGGCAAACCACGCATATAACACAATACTCAATAACAGAAAGGCAGGTAGGGCAAGAAGCAGGTTGGAAAATACCGCTGGCAACACCATAAACAGAAGTATCGCCAGAAACATGCTGAACATGTTTACGAGCACAGACACCAGGCGATAAACGATTAAACCTTTCATGATAACACTGATTAAGGGCTGCAAGTTGCATTATTTTTCTGTAATACTATTGCTGAACACTTAATCCGTCGGACACTTCCTGATCGTTCTCCTGTTGGTGGGTGTTTACATTGTTCATGTCTTCGAATACATGCCCATCTTCATATCCTACTGATACAAAAACGCTTAATTGCTGACGGGCTGGCCCTTTGAAAGTACCTTTAACAGGGCTGCAGTCTGAAAAGTGGCGTCCTACAGACAATTTTACGTGGTTATTGGTGACCCATACATTGTTGGTGGGATCTATGCCAGCCCATCCGTATTGTGGTAGCCAGGCTTCAATCCACGCATGGGTTGCGCCTTCGCCACGCATGCCGTTTTTGTTGGGGCAGATATAGCCACTTACATACCGGCAGGGTATGTGTAAGCGGCGTAAAATGGCTAACAGCAGGTGGGCAAAATCCTGACATACGCCAGCCTTGTGTTCCAATACTTCGTCCACTGTGGTTTCGATGGTAGTAATGCCTTTGATGTACTGGAAATGTTTGAAAACATATTCTGCTCCATATTCAACAGCAGCAGCAGCGCTGTGTGTTTTTTCCTGTATTTCCCGGGTAATGGTATCTATTTTATCCTGGGCTTTTACAATATCGGGTGTTGCCAGTTCCAGTAATAATAACTGGCCTGCTGTTTCTTCTTCCAGCTGTTGCCAGGTGCCATGAAAATTAATGCGTAGTTGCGATGGGGCAGTAGTACGTACTATCAACCTGCTTTCTATTACCAGCTTCTGGTGAACGGGTAACACATTAAATGAGCCGAATTTATTACCCCAATAGTCCTGGAAAAGCTGTACTTCTGGTTGACCAGTAATAACCAGATCGTGCTGCAAAGTTTCCTGATCTGGACTTTGATAAGGGTAGATTTTTATTTCATTAGTGCTTTCTTTAACAGGTCGATCGTATTCGTAGCGCGTTATATGATGAATGTTGAATATCGGCATAATACTTTTGCGTTAGGCATAAGAAAAAAAGCACTGTCCCAGTCGCGTGCTGAATTCCAGCAGATCGTTTCTTACGGTATCAAAAAACGTTTTCAGCCGGGCTTCGTTCAGCGAATCTAGGTCAATATATCTTACATAACTGTACAGGCGTCCAAAACTACGTTCCAGCGCTTTGTTTTCAGCCGAAGGATTTTCTTTTACTATATCGCACAAATGTTTATCCAGCCTGCTTAACGAGTATAATACGCTGCGGGTAAAATCCTGGTTTATAAGCACCTGGTGCAGTACATTCTGGTTATTATTAGGGGTACGGTATCGTTTCAGATGCAATTCGTACCCGGCAAGTGACAGCAACAGGTAGCGCCATTGAATAACATCTCGGCTGTTTTTTAGCTGGTAGTCAATTTGCTGATATTGCTTTTCCGAAATTTCAATGGTTTGGAGGCATCTTTCTATGTATTTGCCCAGGTTCATAAAATGCCAGCCCATGCCACGCGCCATGGTGCTGTCGATAACGCCGGTATATAACAGGCTATAACGGGTAAGATTATCAATTACTTCCAGTGCGCCATAGCTATGCAGCCGTTGCGGCAGGGAAGAGTGATTGGCCAGGTGGTACATCTGGTTTACCTGTTCCCATACTTCTTTGGTAATATGATCTTGTATGCCACGTGCATTTTCCCTGGCTTTGGTAAGTAACACCTTTAGCGAGTTGGTATTTTGTGTGTCAATGATCAGCTGACGTAATACGGCATCTGTATCATTTTCCAGCAATTGCATCTGCTGCTGATCGGCAGCAGTAAATACTTCCAGAACAGGTAACCAGCCCTGTTGATCATCCGTGTTTTTATCCAGTGATAAAATATAAAAAGCTTTAATAGAACGTAGCATGCCATCGGCACGTTCCATGTAGCGGTTCATCCAGAATAGAGAATCTGCAATTCTACTCAGCATATATCTAGGGTTAGTGAGTCAATAATTAATCTATAATCCAGGTGTCTTTACTGCCGCCACCTTGTGAGGAGTTTACTACCAGCGATCCTTCACGTAAAGCTACCCGTGTTAATCCGCCGGGTACAATCTGCACACCGTTAGGGCCGCATAGTGCATAAGGTCGTAGGTCCACATGGCGTGGCTGAAATTTGCCATCAATAAAACAAGGCACCGTACTCAGTTTAATAATGGGTTGGGCAATAAAACTTCTGGGATCTGCTTCTATTTCTGCTTTTGCTTTTAACCAGTCGGTTTCACTGACCGTGTTGCCCATAACCATACCATAGCCACCCGATTGATTGGTACGTTTTACTACCATATTTTGAATGTTTTCAAAAACATATTGCCTGGCATCGGCATTACTTAATTCATAGGTAGGAACATTGGGCAGGATAGGGTCTTCGTTAAGATAGTATTTTATCATGTCAGGTACATAGGCGTACACGGCTTTGTCATCCGCAACACCATTACCTACTGCATTTACCAATGCCACATTGCCTTTGCGGTAAGCGCTCATCAGGCCTGGAACTCCCAAAACACTATTGGTTTTAAATACCAGCGGGTCAAGGAACTCATCATCAATCCGGCGGTAAATAACATGCACCTGTTCCAATCCGTTAGTAGTTTTCATATATACTTTATGATTGTCTACCACCAGGTCACGTCCCTCTACCAATGCAATTCCCATTTGCCGGGCAAGGTAGGTATGCTCGTAATAAGCTGAGTTGAAAATACCGGGTGTTAACAATACTACGGTAGGAGAAGATATTTGAGTAGGAGCCAGTGATAACAATATCTGGTGCAGCATTAACGGGTAATTATGTACCAGCCGTACCTTATTAGCCGCCAGCATATCGGGGAAAATGCGTTTGGTCACTTCCCGGTTTTCCAGCATATACGATACGCCGGAAGGAGTACGCAGGTTATCTTCCAGTATATAAAACTTACCATCATCCCCTCTTATCAGGTCAATACCCGAAATATGCACATAAATGTCGTAAGGAACCTTAATGCCAAATACTTCCCTTGTATAGTGAGGGCAGGAAGCTATTAATGCTGCAGGAATAACTTTGTCTTTCAGTATCTGCTGATCGGAATAAATGTCTTTTAAAAACAGGTTAAGCGCTTTTAACCGTTGCTTTATGCCTGCTTCAATGTGCGCCCATTCCGCCCCGGTAATAATACGGGGTATAATATCGAAGGGAAAAATGCGTTCAATACCAGCATTATCGCTATACACCGTAAAAGTGATGCCCTGGTTCATAAACAGTTCGCTGGCCAACAGATCTTTCTGTTGCAGGATGTTTACGTCCAGTTTTTGCAGGGCAGTAACCACTTTATGGTAGTGATCGCGTATTTCACCGGTATGGCACATTTCGTCCCAGGTTCCATTGGCGCAATGATATTGTTGTAGCAAAGCAGATATACTCATAAGCGAAACGATAATAATTTAAATGCTTATGACAAAAAATCGAAGACGAGTACAATATAACAAAAAAGCCGGTAAACAATGTTGTTGTTTACCGGCTGCTGGAAGAAAGTTATACTTATTGCAGGTTTAATTTAATCTGTAGTTCTGCAAATTGTTTTTCGTCAATTTCAGAAGGAGCATCCAGCATTACATCGCGTCCACTGTTGTTTTTAGGGAACGCAATAAAGTCGCGTATGCTTTCGCTGCCACCTAGGATGGAACACAAGCGGTCAAAACCAAAAGCAATGCCACCATGTGGAGGGGCACCGTATTCAAATGCACCCAGTAAGAAACCGAATTTGTGGTTGGCTTCTTCGGTAGACATGCCTAAGGCGGCAAACATTTTCTCCTGTAGTTCGCGCTGGAAAATACGGATAGAGCCACCGCCAATTTCATTGCCATTTAATACCATGTCGTAGGCATTGGCTTTGATGTTGGAATAAGGATGTTCCAGGTATTTTTCCGGGTTGTCAATAACAGGATTGTTATTGATCATAGTGGCAATATCAGAAGGCTTAGGAGAAGTGAATGGGTGGTGACGCGCTACCCAACGGTTTTCCTCTTCTGCATATTCAAACAGCGGGAAGTCCATTACCCATAACAGTTTAAACTCATTCTCTTTGCGCAGACCCAGGCGTTTGCCCATTTCCAGGCGCAGTTCGCTGGTAGCTTTACGGGTTCTTTCTTCGCGGCCAGCCAGTATCAGTACCAGGTCGCCCGCCTTGGCGCCGGCTGCAGTGGCAATGGCTTTTAATTTATCCTCACTGTAAAACTTGTCTACACTGCTTTTGTAGGTGCCATCGGCGTTACATTTAATAAACACCAGGCCCTGCATGCCAATTTGCGGACGTTTTACCCACTCCGTAAGTTCGTCTGTTTGTTTACGGGTGTATTCGCTGCAACCAGGCACCGCGATAGCCAGTACTGTTTCTGCATTATCAAACACGCCAAAACCGGCTCCGTTAATCAATTCACCCGTAGCTTCTATCTGGTTGTTTCTGTTAAAAGCTGATTTCAGGTTCAGTATCTGCATTCCAAAACGGATATCCGGCTTATCGTTACCATACTGCCACATCGCATCTTCCCAGGTCATGCGGCTGATAACTTCGGTATAATCGATATCCTTTACGTCTTTGAATATACGTCGTACCAGGCCTTCAAACATGTTGATGATGTCTTCCTGTTCCACAAAGCTCATTTCACAGTCAATCTGTGTGAACTCAGGTTGACGATCGGCGCGTAAGTCCTCGTCACGGAAACATTTTACAATCTGGTAGTAACGGTCGTAACCGCTTACCATTAATAATTGCTTGAAGGTTTGTGGTGATTGTGGTAATGCATAAAACTGACCAGGGTTCATGCGCGATGGTACCACAAAATCTCTGGCTCCCTCAGGAGTAGACTTGATAAGGAAAGGCGTTTCAATATCCATAAAACTGTTCTCGTGCAGGTAGTTCCTGGCAGAACGGTTTACGGCATAGCGCAGTTCCAGGTTTTTCTTTACCGCATTACGACGCAGATCGAGATAGCGGTATTTCATACGCAGGTCATCGCCACCATCTGTTTCGTCGGTAATGGTGAATGGAGGAACTGCAGATTTATTGAGAATAGTATAGGACTGAACATGTATCTCGATATCGCCTGTAGGAATATTCGGATTTTTATTAGTACGCTCCTGGGCAGTACCTGTTACCTGAATTACATATTCCCTGCCTAACGGATTTTCGTCCAGCAGGTAATTCAGTTCTTCTCCAAGCAAAAGCTGGGTTATACCATAACGATCGCGCAGATCTATAAAAGTAATAGCTCCGAATTTTCTTACGGTTTGCACCCAGCCTGCCAGCGTTACCTGGCTGTTAGCATTTTCAATTCTTAATTCACCACAATTGTGAGTACGATACATATAATCGTTTTATAAATAGTCAGTAAGGGCAGCAAAGATAACAGAATTGCCTAACGCTATTGTGCTAAACTGCCGCTTGCTGCGTGAATTTTGCGTGAAACGGATTGCTAACAGGAGGTAGTAAAAGGTTGGCTATTTCCTGCCAGTTATTTATGCGGGTATGTTTTTCAATGAAAACGTTGTGGGGTGAGGTAAACAACAATTTTTCGCCATTGAAATAATCCAGGTTTTTCAGGTGGTCATCAATCATATAATCACCACTTACCAGCTGTTTACTGCCACAAAGCGTAATTTGTTGCCAGCTGATAAAGGGGAAATGCTCTTCCAGCCATTCATATTTTTCAATAAGTGATTGTGGAAATTCCATAGCTGCAGATACGATATATACCTCGTGAACATTATTTAATGCCTGTATAGTAGTTACGCTGTCTTTAATTAAAGGAGCAGTGCGGAAAAAGCCGGGTGTTAGCAAAATTTGTCTAATGAGTTCCGGTTGCGATACTGCTTCATGTACATGTTTGCCTGCCAGTTGCTCTATATCTACTTTTTCGCCGGTTGCCTGTTGGTAATACTCAATCATATGAGGTACAATGTCTGCCATTACTTCGTCCATGTCGATGATAATTCTTGCCATGTTTTGCTATTTTTGTGCAATTTAATGCGATATGTTGCAAAATGTGCCATAAATAATGTTATTTTGCTGTAAAATGTTGCAGAAATGTTGAAGGAAGAGCGTTTAGACTTTATTTTACAAAAGCTGCGGGAAGAACAAAAAGTGCGTTTGGGTGAATTAAGTACTGCTTTGCATGTTTCGGAAGATACAGTGAGGAGGGATATTGAATTACTGGCAGAAAATGGCTTATTAACAAAGGTTCGGGGAGGTGCTATACCACATTCGCCTACCAGTAAGGCTTTTGCCGATAGAGTACATGTGCTGGAAGAGGATAAAAGACGGATAGCGCAAAAAGCGTTGCAATTAATACAGCCTGGCCAGGCTATTATGCTGGGCGGCGGTACAACCACTTACGCGCTGGCGCGCATGCTGCCACCCGATATGCCGCTGACAGTGGTGACGAATAATGTGCCATTAGCTGCCATATTATGCGAGAATCCTGCGGTGGAAATTATTCTGGCAGGGGGGCGTGTGGACAAGCACTCACAAATAACGATAGGTTCAGAAGCAGCCAGAGCGTTTCAACAGCTGCATGTAGATATTTGTTTTACTGGTGTTTGTAGCTTGCACCATGAAATAGGCGTAAGCACACATAATTATGACGATCTGGATGCCGGCAGGGCGATGTTGCAGTCGGCCAGCAAGGTAGTGGCGGTAACCACTTATGATAAAATAGGTACAGCGGAATTATATAAAATGTGTGATATTTCAACTGTTGATTGTATTATAACGGAAGTAGATAACACCCGGGAATTATTTGAACCTTATGTTAGGCTAGGCATCCAGATATTATAACGGAAAACGATTGTTGCCAGATCAAAAGACGATTAATTAAACAAAAGATGAATTTCCCTTTATCCATGGAAACCAGTAGAGTACACCGCATTGCGGTGAGTATTTTCTTTTTTATTGCCGGGCTGGTGTTTTCCAGCTGGACCTGCCGCATACCGGACATTAAAATGCAGCTGCAGCTAAGTGATGGTGCTTTAGGTAGCGTGTTGTTTGCCTTACCGGTAGGGTTGATGGCAAGTTTGCCTGTTTCCGGCTTTTTGGTTACCAGGTATGGGAGCCGATCTGTATTGATATTAGCTGCTACATTATATCCCATTACCCTTATTTTTCTGGGGTTGGCCGGTCATGTATGGCAGTTGGTTACAGGATTGGTGTTCTTTGGTTTATGGAGTAATATGCTGAATATTTCAGTGAACACACAAGCGGTAAGTGTGGAGGGGTTATATGGCCGCTCTATTATGGCATCGTTTCACGGCTTATGGAGTTTGGCCGGATTTGGAGGTGGATTTATTGGCTTTCTATTAAGCCCTGCTGGTGTGCCGCCTTTTATACATTACCTGTGTATTTGTGGTGTTTGTTTATTACTGGTATTATTTACTCATAAGTATTTAGTAAACCAGGATGTGGGAAGTGGGAGCGGCCAGCCTTTGTTTGCCAAACCGGATAGTGTTATTTTAAAACTGGGCGTGATAGCTTTTAGCGGAATGGTGTGTGAAGGAACTATGTTTGATTGGAGCGGGGTATATTTTCAGAAGATAGTACTGGTGCCTAAGCAATACGTGATTTTTGGATTTGTGGCTTTTATGAGTACTATGGCAGGCGGACGTTTTACGGCTGACTGGATGGTTACCCGCATTGGTGTAACCAAGGTGTTACAGATAAGTGGCATTTGCATTGCCAGCGGTTTATTACTGGCAGTGGCGCTGCCCTATTTTGTAACAGCTACCATTGGGTTTTTATTGGTGGGTATAGGAGTTTCTTCTGTTGTACCTTTGGTATATGGATTGGCCGGAAAATCGAAAACCATGTCTCCCGGCGTGGCGCTGGCAGCAGTTTCCACTATCGGGTTTGTTGGTTTTTTAATTGGGCCACCTATTATAGGTTTTGTAGCGGAAGCTGCCAGTTTAAAATCGTCGTTTACGCTGGTGGCCATGTTTGGAATTGCTACTGCATTGCTTGCCTCACAAACCAGAACAAAGTAAAAGAGAGGCGTATATTATGTTATCGTTGATTACCGGTAAAAACATGGCAGCAGCCAGGCGCATTCGTATTGCGGTTGCTATATTCTTCTTTATATCGGGCTTTACATTTTCCAGTTGGGCATCCCGTATTCCCACTTTACAGGAAAAACTGCATTTGAATGATGCGCAACTAGGTACAGTATTGTTTGCGCTGCCCATGGGGCTGATTCTTACCCTGCCTTTTACCAGCATGTTGCTGGGGCGTGTGAGCAGCCGGTACGTAATGCTGGCAGGTGCTTTATTATATGCAGTGTTGTTACCGGCGCTGGGCCTGGTAAATGAAGTATGGCAATTGCTGGCGTTGTTGTTTTTATTTGGTAGTTCACGCAATTTTTTAAACATAGCTATTAATGCACAATCTGTAGGTGTACAGGCCATGTACTCCCGTTCTATTATCACTACATTTCATGGCATATGGAGTGTGGCTGGTTTTGCCGGCGCAGCATTAGGCTCGTTGATGATTTCATTAAAAATATCTCCGTTTTTTCATTTTACCCTGGTGGGCGTATTGTCGCTTGTTATGACCATGATGGCATATGGTGATGCTTTGCAGGAAGATAATAATGCCAGTAAAAAGAAAACCTTGCTGGCTTTGCCGGATAAACCATTAATGAAGCTGGGGCTAATTGCCTTTGGCAGTATGGTATGCGAAGGAACTATGTATGATTGGAGCGGGATCTATTTTCAAAAAGAGATTCATGTTTCGGACGAGTACATTGGGATGGGCTATGCTGCTTATATGTGTACCATGGCAACGGGACGTTTTGTGGGCGATAGAATGGTGAATAAATACGGGGTGAAACGTATGTTGCAGGTGTGTGGTTGTTTAATTGCAGCAGGCTTGTTATTGTCGGTTGTGCTGCCATTGGTGTCCACCGGGTTAGCTGGTTTTATGCTCACGGGCTTTGGGGTTTCGTGTGTAGTGCCGTTGGTGTTTAGTGTAACAGGGAAAAATACTAAAATGGCAGCTGGCCCTGCTATTGCTGCTGTTTCTGTTATTGGCTACCTGGGCTTTTTATTAGGTCCACCCTTAATTGGTTATATCTCCCAGGCGGTAAACCTGCGTTTGGCTTTTGCACTTGTAGCAATATTAGGTTTTAGTATTACCTTGCTGGCCGGTAAAATCGCCGATAATAACGGCTAATTGGCCCTGTTCGTCGTTAAATAATTTTAAAAAGACTTTTAACTCCTGACCCTAAGCTATGCGCTGGCTGCAAACTTGCATTGCTAAGTACATACCTTAAAAATTCAACTATGAAATCAATTCTACGCTTAAGCCTGCTTGTTGCCTTTGTTTGCTTTTTCTCCAGTTGTCGTAAACATGTAGATACAGGTTATGCCCAGTTAACCGGTAAATGGTTTTTATCTAATGCTTCGCAAGGGGATGGCTACAGGTGGAATACCTTTTATACAGGTTTTGAACCAGGGGTGTTTAATTTTTACAGTGACGGTACCGCAACTTATTCCGATGCACAGTCTTTTCTGGAAGGTTACTGGACGGTAACAACAGTAACTAGTGGTTACTACGATCAGTTTGGGCATTATATCAATGACGTACACCAGGAAATGCAACTGAATATACAGGATTATTATACAGGTGAGCAGCTAAACCTGTACTTTAACCAGGTAGATTATCAGGGATCCATATTCTACGGCAATTATTACGATGGCAATTATGCAACGCGTTATAACTTTATACGGTATTAAATAATACCGTATAAAGAATTACATCGTTTCTATTGCTTCTTTATTGCGTGGTTTCCAGTACAGATAGTAATAACCTAATATGAGAATGCCTATACAAAAAGGTACCATTGCAAGATGCTTATAAGTTATGGTGCCTATCACTATCTTTTCATCAAAATGTAAAAACTCGCTCAACATCCAGTAGCTGTTAGCGGTAATCCAGATAGTAATAGCCAGGTTGTGACATAGCTCGGACATGAACTGCCGTGTATTCCAGGCAATGACTATAGAAATAACCAGTGTAGGTATAATCATAATAATGCCTAACGGCTTCCAGATCATACACCAGCTAACATCTTTAAACAGCCAGAAAACAATATGCAGATTTTCCATTTTGCGATAAGCAAGCGGAATGCGGTACTCGGTTTCTGTAGAAGGATTACTCATGTAGTAGTTCAGTTGATTTAATAACAGCCCGGTAATTTTCACGACAAAGATAATAGGGATCCAAATCTTTTTACGTCGGCAGCTGGTGTTGTGGGCGTGTTTTGCGTTAAATGCTGCGCCAGCTGGTGAGCAAAGTAAGGGGCCAGCGAGCAGCCTTTGGTGCCCATGCCATTGAAAATGCCGGCAGCCGGTTGTTGAGGATGAAAGCCCACAAAAGGCCTGCGTTCAACAGTTGCAGGGCGTATAGAAGCAATGTGGTCAACAATAGTATAAGGGCACTTTACCAGGGATGCCAGTTCGGCTGACTTCTTTTTGAGAAAAATTTCTGTAGGAAGAGCGTCTTCAAAGCGATTATCGTAAGTGCTGCCTACCCACCATAAACCGTCGTACCAGGGAACCAGGGTGGTGATGCCGAATTTGTAAATCTGGTTAGGAGGTAAATCCGGAATGTCTGCAATTAAAGCTTCTCCCTTGTTCAGGCTGTAAGGCAGTTTTTGCCACAATGGATGCTGGAATGTATTGGTGCCATTACAAAAGATGATTTTCTCTGCCTGGATATCTTTATAAATAACCCGATCGTGATGTAATTGCAGAAGTGTTGCGTCAAAGCTTTCTTCTAATAGAGAGTTTTGTGTTAGCAGCTGGTGGCGCCAGCCTTTTAGCAAGGTATGTAAGTCGATATGATAAGCCGGTTGAATGTGTACAGCGCCATGAAAGAAATGAAAAAGAGGGATGTATTCCTGTACTGTTGTTGCTGCAACGGGGTGAATAAATGCCGGGGTGTCGTTCATTTTGCCATCATAAGCCTCGCGCATTTGCTGGGAAGGCGGAAATGCCAGTATGCCGCAGTTTTGAATAATATTACTGCCAATAGTATTGCCTATATGGGTATAAGCCTGCCAGGTAAACGACATCAGTTCTTCTGCCATCCAGGTAGTACTAACCTGTCTGCCGGTAACGGGGTTAATAACACCACTGGCTACTTTGGTAGAAGAGAACGGTTGAGATTCATCTATTACCAGTATTTTTTTTCCTGCCTGGTGGAGTTCATGACTTAAAAAAGTGCCACATATGCCCTGGCCAATAATCAGGTAGTCTACTTGCATAGCGCAAAGATAAAATTTAGCAGTGGAGTAAATGTGCCGGATAAAAAAAGCCGGAAGTATATCTGCTTCCGGCTTTTAGGCTTTATGGTAATGAAATCTATGGTACTATTAATTGTATACCCTCGCTGTGGCTGCTGAATTCGGGGGCATACATACATTGCGCAGTTGCTATGCCAGAGGTAAATGTGCCGCTATTGGTAATATATACCGGGTAGTTAAACACATAAGTGCCTTTTTGCAAATGATCGATAAAGAAGTTGGTGCTGGCATCTTTGGTGGCTTCGTAATACCCAAGCCCATCCTGCCATTTATAACTACTAAGCACATTTACAGGTTCCATTGTTGCGGCACGCATATCTTTTATATGTACATAATCCATGTTACGGTCGCTTTTTAAAACAATTTGTATTACCACTTTGTCACCTGCTTTTAACCGGCTATTGGTAGTAATGGCCTCCAGAACTGCACCTTTGTCTGTTTGTTTTTCTATAAACCATTTTTTAGCAACAGACAGAGGATTGCCTGTGGAAGTGGTGATTTTGTCCATGTTTTCAAAATACTGCCAGTAAACGGCTCCATAGCTAACATCGGATTGGTTAGTTGGATTGATCGTTGAATGGGTTGTAATTGTAATGCGCCCGGTGGCCGGAGTTACCTGGCTGCCATCGATCCTTTCCTTGAAATAACCACTTCCTGCTTGTTGTGTTTCTGTATTTGATTGCAGAACGGTGTTACCTAATTGTATAGTAACCTGTTTAACTGTTTGCAACAGATCAGGTTTTAATAATAAAGCATAGCAGGCATCAGCAGTGGCAATGGTGCTGCCCCAGTTGCTGGTTTGCTTATTCAGAATAAGCCAGTTGCGCATTTCTTTATAAGCATTGGCGGTGATGGCAGTGGCATATTGATTACTGAGTTCAGCCGTAAGTGTCATAATACTTGCCTGGTGCTCAATAGCGGCAGGATGCCAGAAACAGGTAGTGCGGTCTTTCCAGTACATGCCTTTGCTGCTGTCTTCGACTGCATTTTCCAGGATAGAAGGTAGTATGCTGCCGGTGGCCAGCTTTTGCTGGTTATTACGGTAGAGCACTACGCCTAATAGTGCTTTGTTATAATTATTTTGTTTGTTCCAATGTTTAGCAGCTTGCTGTAGCAGAAATTGCCAGGCAGCTTTATTACTAAAGGCTACATCTTTGAAATAACTGCGAGCAAAAAGATACTGTATGCCATCATTGGACAGGTGACTGAAGGCTACGTTTTTGGTAGTGATTTTCCATGACAGGAAATCTTTATACATCCTGTTATCGAGGTACTGTATCGCTTTTTCACCAATACTTTGCAGCGTTTTGGCGGCATTGGCAGGTACTGCTTTTAATTGAATGAGTTTGCCAATACCTGTTGCAATGTAATTGGTAATATATCTATCAGTATAACCGCCCTTGAACCAGCTGAAGCTACCATCAGTAAACTGCATTTCCTGTAATTGTTGCAAGGCTGCATCTGACTTACTGGCCATAGTAACCACGTCAAACAACAGGGCAATGTTTTTCTTTTGCTGTGCTTCGTTGGCTGCGTTTAATACCCACGGTGTTTCCTCTAACAGAATTTGCTTTAACTCCTCATTCTTCTGCAGATTACTTTGCAGCGCCGTAGAGTCTTTCTTCCACAACTCAAAAGCTGTTTTAATTTGTGGGTGCTTATTTACAATAAAGGCAGCAAGTGCATTGGCATAAAAACGGTTGAATGTTTGCTCTGCACATTCATAAGGATATTCCACCAGATATGGTAACGCCTGTATAGCCTGCCAAACCGGGTTGGTGGTATACTCAACAGTTACTGATTCTGTTGTTAATGTATTGCTGCTGTTGTTAGCCAGTTTAGATAAAGTGAATTGACGTGTAGTATTGCCTTTCAATAATAAAGGCAAGGTTTCTGTCACCAGCATGCGGTTGGGTAAAACAGGGATCACATTCTCTTCGCCATCACTGAAATTGCCCGCTTGCGCAACAATACGATAAGTAACAGGGTGCATAAAGTTGGTGGGGACAATAACAGGGAAAAAGACTGTTTGGCTGGCACCTTGTTGAATACTGAACGACTGTTTTGTTTTTGTGTGTTGGAATAACTCATTAACTGGTTGGTTAGTGACAGCATCTATTAACTCCAGTTGTACCTGTCCGTTTGCAGCAGTGCTATCCAGATTACTGATAGTGGCTGTAAGAGATATAGCATCGCCTTGCCTTACAAAACGTGGAGCGTTCACTTGCGCCATCAGCACTTTTTGGCTGATCACCGTGGTACTTGTAAGGCCGAGTGCAAGTTGTTTTGTATGTGCCAGGCTTAACCATTTCCAGGTGGTAAGCGACTCAGGCATGGTAAAGCTAAAGGTATAGGTGCCCGATGTGTCGGCATATAGCTGTGGAAAGAAGAAGGCGGTTTCATTAAAGTTCTTTCTTACCTGTACGGTTTTTTCTGCTGAATTAGTGATTTGAGAAACAGCACCTGTTACATCCTGTTTGATTTCTGCTTCCTCTTTTACTATAGAAGGGGGAATCGCTTTTGCAAGCTCTACTTTCCCAGCAGCGCTTGGAGCAGCAAGGCTAAAATTAGCTGATGCCATTAGCCTGTCCTTTCTTTGTAAGTTTCCATTGCCATTATAAGAATAGTCAAATGTATATGATCTGTCAGGCAGGTTGTCAGGCGAAAGAAGGTAGTCTTTTGTGATGCTGGTATAGCTGAACTCCTTTTCCGGCAAGTATATGTTTTGCGAATTGCCTGCGTTAAAGTTTTTATAGCCACTATTCCAGTAATAATTGTAAAAAGGAATAGGCGTGTCAGGTAATTGCCAATAGTGCTGGCTGAATTGATCAAGAGAGGCATCATACATAGCGGTTAGAAGCTCTGCGGGTACTTTCTCATTCTGCTCTCCACGCACTTGTACACTCCATGTTTCACGACTGCCAGGCAATATCTTGTTTCTATATGTTTGATAGTTTATTTGTAGTCTTTTTCCTCTCTTTTGAATAATAGTATTAAAGGTGCCTACGTATAAACGGTTGTTGCATATAAAGGCATAGCTTATGCCTATTGCGCCTTCCGCTGCTTGTGTAATAGGTTTTAGCACTTGCTTCTTCTCATGATTTACCTGGTAGGTAGTATAAGTACTGTCAGGTATGCCATTGTAAGCGGCATGCTGAATTACAAAAACGTTGGTAGCACCGCTGCCGGTATACAGGCGTGCGGTATCACCCTTATAAAGAATGTCTAATGGAGTATAATTCCAGTTATATTCATTGGCTGGTAGTTGATCATTTTGCAGATCTACTACCTCTATCCAAGCCAGATCTTTTAGGGTGTCGCCATTAATATCCAGCGCTTGCGCTTCAATCACATACCAGCCCTGTGCAAGTGATTTTGGTAACGCAAAGCCTTTTAGGTTGGATGCTGATTGTTGCCAGGTGCCTGAAACAACAGCGGCTTTCCTGATCCAGGTATGGTAATCTGTTTCTCTGCCATATTCATCGTGTGGGAACGCGGCTACGTATTCCTCATAATTCATTACAAACTGATCTGCGGCTTCCCAGTATCTTTTTCGGATAAGCCTTTCCGGAGTTTGTAAGGGATACACTTTTATTTGAACCGGGGCGGGTACAGGTTGTCCACTCAGGTTTTGTAATGTAACGGCAACATGTGTAAATGCTTTGGTTGTGCTGTTTGTGGGCACTGCCAGATTAACCTGTAATGATTGGTAACCTACCGGTATGGTAGTGTTGTTTTCCCTGGTTTCACCACTGTTGTCAGTAATGGCTACTTCTGTGGTAAATTGAAACACTGGCAGTGTGGAGGGGGCTATCGAAGAATCCGGCGTAGCCCGGAAGGTAAATCGGAATGAGCCATCTGCCTTGGTGGTGGTGGTGCCGTAAGCAACAGTTTCGTTGGCACTCTCAGGCATGCTTGTTCTATAAAACAACCATGGATAATTGAACTGTGCGTTTCGGTTGATGGTAACAGCCACCTTTGCTCCACCAACCTGAGTGCCTGCATAGGTTTTGGCATATCCGGAAATAGTAATGGAATCGTTTAACCGGTAGGCGCTTTTTAAAGTGTCAAATTCAATATAAAACTTAGGGCGCTTGTATTCTTCTACCTGGAATGAAACCGAACCATTCAGGTTGGAGTTACGAATGCGGCTTCCTGCTGTAATAGTGAAATCGCCGGTTTTTTCATTTTGCGGTAACACAAAACTACCCGCAAATGAACCGTATTCATTCACTGTGAATTGCAAGGAGTCGGTGGCGATAGAATTAGCATTTAGTAAAGTAACCCGAATACTGTCTTTTCCCTGGTAAATGCTTTTGCGAACAGGCGTGCCGGAGTTGTTGGTGGCAATGCCTTTAAAGTGAACGGTTTGACCAGGACGATAAATGCCACGGTCAGTGAAAAATAATACTTCAACATTGGTTTTGTTGGCTGGGGTGGCATTATACCTGCGGGAATAATAGTTTTCGTTTTCAAAAGATAATGTGTCGTGGGCGGTATATACAATAACACGTGTCTGGTCGCTTAGCTCTTTTTGAATGCTAAACATGCCGTTTTTATCAGTGATAAAGGTAGTTGTTTGGCGGGCCGGAACGTTTTTGCGAAGGCTGGTAGTAATAAGGTGCACCATGGTATTACTGAATGGAAGCCCCGTTTCGCGGTCCAGTACAAAATAATTGTTTCTGTGTGTGGTGAAACTAATAGCAGAAACATCAAAGTTTTGTACAGCAATTCTATCAACTTTGTTGTTAAAGGTACTGCCGTTGCTGGTGATAAGCATGTATCGCCCTGGTGGCAGTGCTGCTATTTTAATTTCCGTAGCGTGTGTTTGATAGTCGTTTGTTACAGGCAGGGGTTGTATAAACTGTTGGTAAGGAGCGCGGGAAATTAATCGTTGCCACGAATCTTCATCATTAATGTGAATGTCATCTAATGAATCGTTTAATGCACTAAAACGGATAATCCTTCCATAAAGAACCGGTATGTTGGAATACTGTACATATAAACGAAAAGGTAGTTGCGGGGAATTGATGTTTTCTACCTCTGTATTTAACTGGGGAACGGTAATGCTTTCCAGTAGCTGTTGCATGTTAAACCTGCCTTCACTTTGAGGATAGTTTTTGGCTAATTGCTGATCTATAATGGTTTTGGCCTTGATTTTTGTATACCGGTTGGTCGTGTCTTTTTGTGGATCATAGTCGGAAGCCAGTTTGTTATAGCGGGCTGCTATAAGGTAGTATGCCTGTGCTGCTTCGGGGTTATCGGAATAGTGTTGGGCAATATTATACAAGGCTTGTAAATACAGACTGTCGTTGTGCTTGATATCGTTTGAGTTTTTGGCCCATTGAATCCTGGCAATATCCAGGTGAATAAAAGCATCCGGGCGTGTGTCTTGTTGATGAAAGCCCAGTAGCTGCTGATACAATTGAATGGTTTTCCATTGATAAGAATTGCTGTCAATGGCAGGAAAAGATGTTTGAATAAAAGTAGCAGCAGGTGTCAGTAAAGATGGGGTGTTTAAAGGGGAGGAGGTTATATAGTGATTGAAATATGCTGTTTTATAGTGTTCCAGGGCAATGTTACCCAGGAAATCGTACAGGGTAGGGCATAAATAGCGGCCGGTACCTGGTATAATAACAGCATTAAAACGTGTTAAGTCTGTTTTTTGCAAAACAGCAACCGGAGCCAACGCCACCTGGTATAAGCTATCAATAGTTTGCTTAAAACGTTCTACCGTCCAGCTGTTTACATCAGTAGAAGTATCCCCAATGGTTTCTGTACGGTTGCGGAATTTCCAGGAGTTACGGGAGTATATATTGTAATAAGCCCTGGCCAGCATTACCTGTAATATGCTTTTCTGTGCAACACTGGTGGCTTTGTTGATTGCCTGTTGTAGATAAAGTAGTTGGGTATTGGTGTCTTCTTCTTTCACCTGATTATTGATATATTGAGTGTATATCAATGTTTTTAATACCTGGGGTTCGTTTTTTTGAGCTGTAGCTTTCTGGTATAACGCGTTTACCCGGATTAACGCCGATTTTGGTAAAGAGCTTTTCCATAACAGGCTATCTATCTCTTTCCATTGGGTAGGAAAACTGTCGGGTAGGTTTTGTGCTGAGGCGCTGTAAAAGATCGATAAAAGCGCCGTGAAACCGGACAGAATGTAGTTTTTCATTTGAATACTTTTGCGTGTGCCAAAGTACAATAAAAAAGGCGCCCCGGTAATGCCAGGGCGCCTTTAAATAATATATTAACGAAGTAATAGACTATTTTTTCAGAGCAGCAGCCATTGTTTTACCAATGTCAGCAGGGCTGGCCACTACGTGGATGCCACACTCGCTCATGATTTTCATTTTAGCTTCTGCAGTATCTTCAGCACCACCAATGATGGCTCCAGCATGACCCATACGGCGACCCGGAGGCGCTGTTTGGCCAGCAATGAAACCTACAACTGGTTTGCGCAGGTTGTCTTTAATCCAACGGGCTGCATCTGCTTCCATGCTACCACCGATTTCACCGATCATGATGATACCGTCAGTTTCAGGATCGTCCATCAGTAATTTAACCGCTTCAACGGTAGGAGTTCCAATGATTGGATCACCACCAATACCGATAGCTGTGCTGATACCTAAACCTGCTTTAACGGTTTGGTCTGCTGCTTCGTAAGTTAAAGTACCAGATTTAGAAACGATACCGATACGGCCTGGCTTGAAAATAAAGCCGGGCATGATACCCACTTTAGCTTCACCAGCAGTAATTACGCCAGGACAGTTGGGGCCGATAAGGCGTGTAGAACTACCTTGCAGGTAATTTTTCACTTTCACCATATCCTGTGTAGGAATGCCTTCTGTAATACACACTACCAGCGCAATGCCTGCATCACTGGCTTCCATAATAGCGTCTGCTGCAAATGCAGGAGGCACAAATATGATACTAACATCAGCTCCAGTCTGTTTAACAGCATCTGCTACTGTGTTAAATACGGGTTTGTCTAAATGCGTAGAACCACCTTTGCCCGGAGTCACGCCACCAACTACGTCAGTGCCGTATTCTATCATCTGTGAAGCGTGGAATGTACCTTCTGTTCCGGTAAAGCCCTGTACTATGATCTTTGATCTTTTGTTAACCAAAACTGCCATGGCAAATCTTAGATTTTACGTTTAAGGATGGCGCAAAAATAGGTCAAACCTGATATATAACGCCACCAATTTTTTTTAATTTATTGTTTAGGAACGTCTCCGTTTTCCTGCATCATGCGCATTTGTTTAGCGTCTTGCAGGAATTCTGATGCAAAAATGAATTCGTTCAGCAGTTCGTTCTTGCTAAAAATAATGTCTTTATTAGATCCTTCCCACTGCTTTTGACCCTGATGCATGTATACAATATGATCACCAATTTCCATTACGCTGTTCATGTCGTGGGTTACTACAATGGTAGTAATATCATACTCTACGGTGATTTCTTTAATCAGTTTGTCTATCAGCATAGACGTTTGGGGGTCCAGGCCGGAGTTAGGTTCATCACAAAACAGGTATTTGGGATTTAGTACAATGGCGCGGGCAATACCTACCCTTTTTTTCATACCGCCGCTTATTTCTGCCGGAAATTTGTTGTGGGCTTCTTTCAGGTTTACCCTGTCCAGCACCTCGCTGGCCCGTTTTTTTCGCTCTTTATAACTGAGTGTAGAGAACATATTTAACGGAAACATCACATTTTGCTCTACCGTCATAGAGTCGAAAAGAGCAGAACCCTGGAAAAGCATGCCTATCTGCTGGCGCAATTGCTTGCGTTCGTCTTCGGTCATTTCCAGCATGTTTACATCGTTGTATAAGATTTCGCCTTCGTCGGGTTTAAACAGGCCAACCATACATTTGGTTAATACGGTTTTGCCACTGCCGCTGGCACCTATAATAAGGTTACATTTTCCCGCCTCCATTACCGCACTGATATCATGCAGAATGGTTTTATCGCCAAAACTCTTCTTAATGTTCTTTAACTCTATCATAATAGGTGTACTTTAAGCAGTTGTTACCTGCCCGGGGTTAGGGAAACAATTCTTATGCCGATACGAATATCGGCATAAGAATACCCATATTGCTGTTTTTTTCGCTATTATCTTCTGCTGTAGTTAGGAGACTCTTTAGTAATTTCTACGTCGTGGGCATGGCTTTCGCGCATACCTGCATTCGTGATTTTTACAAAAGTGGCCTGTTGCAGCGCCTTAATATCTTTAGAACCGGTGTAACCCATACCTGCCCTTAAACCGCCTATATATTGGGTAACTACCTCGTTGAGGTTGCCTTTGTAAGCAATACGGCCTTCAATGCCTTCCGGTACCAGTTTTTTAATGCCATCTTCCATGTCCTGGAAATAGCGGTCGCTGCTGCCTTGCTGCATAGCGCCAAGGCTACCCATGCCACGGTATTCTTTAAACTTCCTGCCTTCGTAAATAATGGTTTCACCAGGGCTTTCTTCTGTTCCGGCAAATACGCTACCCATCATCACCACATTAGCGCCGGCACTCAGGGCTTTTACCATATCACCAGTGTAGCGGATACCGCCATCGGCAATAACAGGAATGTTTCTTGATTTTAATGCGTTGGCTGCTTCCATTACAGCGGTTAACTGCGGAACACCAGCGGCTGCTACTATACGGGTGGTACAGATAGAGCCGGGGCCAATACCCACTTTAACAGCATCTGCACCTGCATCGGCTAATGCTTTAGCGCCTTCGGCAGTAGCGATGTTTCCCGCAATTACCTGTAAGCCTTTGAATTTCTTTTTCAGGGATTTCAGTGCTTCAATAACACCAATGTGGTGGCCATGTGCACTGTCCAGGCTTACAATATCCACACCTACCTGTTGCAAAGCATAAGCCCTGTCGTGCAGGTCGCGGGTAATACCCAATGCAGCACCTACCAGTAAACGGCCATAGGTGTCTTTTACTGCGTTGGGGTTATTGATCAATTGAATAATATCTCTGTAAGTGATTAAACCAATCAGCTTGCCTTGCTTATTCACTACAGGCAGCTTTTCGATTTTATAAGAGCGGAGAATTTTTTCGGCCTTTTTCATATCGGTGCCTTCCGGAGCGGTAATCAGGTTTTCTTTAGTCATCACCTCGGTTACCTTTTTGCGTTTATCAGTTTCAAAACGCAAATCGCGGTTGGTAAGAATGCCCACCAGTTTATGGTTGGCATCTATTACCGGAATACCACCTATTTTATTTTCGCGCATTAATACCAGGGCATCACCAATTGTGGCATCCTGTAACAGGGTAACAGGATCAAGGATAAGACCGCTTTCGCTACGCTTCACCTTCCTTACTTGTTCAGCCTGTCTTTCAATGCTCATGTTTTTGTGCAAGATTCCTAATCCGCCTTCACGCGCCAATGCTATGGCCAGGGTGGCTTCTGTAACGGTATCCATGGCTGCAGAAAGCATGGGTACATTTAGCGTAATACTCTTTGTTAACTGAGTGCGGATGTCTACTTCGCGGGGCAAAACCTGGCTAAAGGCTGGCATTAATAACACATCGTCATACGTAAGGCCTTCGCCAAAAAATCTTGATTGTCCGGAGCTTTTGCTGGAGGGAGTAATTCTTGTTGCCATGTGCAAAGATAAAAGGAAATTTCTTTTTACAAAATTCCGCTCTTTTATGACAGTTTTTTAACAAGTGTGCTTAGTGTTCATAAGCAGGAAGAATAGCACTGTTTAACCGAAAAATGAATTATGGTAATTGCCCAAGAAAACTGGTGACCGCTTCACTCCATTCTTTTTTATACTGCACCAGGTAATTGTCGTGTGCTGCCAGTGGAAAAGTGACCAGCTTTTTAGGACCTGCCAGGTTTTTAAATATTGCCTGGGTTTCTTCAGGTTTCACTTTTTCATCTTTCTCTCCATATACTAATAGTGTGGGGCAGGTGATAGCACGTGCGTCATTTACAGGCTTGTGGGCAAAGGCATTAAAACCATTTTCTACACCTCCCCAAAATACCAGCAGGTACGACATGGGAAAAGCAGGTATATGCATATTTTCAAAACGGTTTTGTACGGTGGTAAGCATGGTGCTGAAAGGGCACTCCAATATAACCCCGGATACGGAAAGCGGCTGATCTTTAAAAGCTTTCATAATAGCAGCTGCGCCCATAGAAGTACCAAACAGATATATATGTTTTTCTCCTTTTTGTTGTAGGTAGTCAACACAGGTTTTTACTTCTGCTGCTTCTTTATAACCAATAGTGGTTTGATTACCTTCACTACTGCCAGAGCCCATAAAATCGGGTAGTAATACGGTATAGCCCGCTTTCAAAAACACATCCGCCTTGTCAAGCATAGATGATTTTTCGCCGGTGTAACCGTGAAACAATACTATTGTGCCTTTGGCATTGGGGGCGGTAATAAGCCAGCAGGCAATACGCTTATTACTTTGTAACGTAATATCCTGGTAAGGAACACCAGGCAAACGTTTCGTTACGGGGCGTGGATTGTCTACCCCCAATAACCCTAGTTTTAATTTGCCGGTGAGTGATAGTTGTTGCCGGGAAGATGTTTTATAAGGAAGGCCAGGTGTGAAATGAGTAAACTTCCATGCATGAAAAAAGGCTACAAAATTGAGAAACAGGATTAACAAAACAACCATCCATAAAAAGCTTTTTTTCAGGCGGGAGGTAGGTTTCATATTAGTTGTTTAAATGTGTGATAGTTAACATCTGCTGCAATTACCTGTGTTACTAAGCGGTTATACTGTGCTTCTATCTGTTTTTGTTTGGTGGTGATACCTGCCTTAATGGTTTGCAGCTGCTGGTATTGCTGCTTTATAGTGCTTTCTAATCTGGCTTTTTCTTTATCAATACTTTTGGCAAGCAGCAGACTTTCTTTGTTTAATAAGTCATAATTAGGACGATAGGTAAAGTCGGCTGACATTTGCCTTTGCCAATCAAACAGCAGTTGTAAATTTTTAGGGCCAATGCCGTTTATTTTAATACTATGCAACTGTGAAATATCTGCAGCGTTACGAATATTATTATTGTATAGTAATAACTTCTTGGCAGAGCCAAATCCCGGAATAGTATAATCCTTTATTTCAAAGGCACATAAAAAAAACAATAGCTGTTTATTATACAACTGTTCTTCCAGTTCTTTTTTCTTGTCCTGAAATAACTGTGGTATTCCACGAAATGCTGCAATACTGCTTTCCAGCTGTTGTGTTACTTTATGATAGTTATTCACTCCAGCAGGATGATTATGCATTTTAACCAACTCTTCCAGCCTGTTTCTTTCTGCCAGCAGTTGAAGATAACGTCTTGTTTTTTCTTTTAATAATTGATTACGCCAGGGCGATAAATGATAATAAACCAATAACAAAACGGCCCAGATAAAAACCAGCAGTAACGTGTTATTAAATATACTAAAAAAGGGTGTGACTATAAAGGCTGCAATAAAAGTGTATAAATGCCATTTGCGATATTGAAGCCAATCTTTTTCGATAGGGACAGAAGATCCTGCCGGAACAGAATAAGTAGTGGTTAAAGGAGTAAATACCAGCTTTTCGGGTTGGTAACCATTTATAAAATATTGTATATCACCAAATATGGTAGTGTTGGAGGGCGGGGTGTTGTCCAGGAAAAAGAGAATGCCTTTTTGCTCTTTGAAAGCGCACCAGGGACATTGGCCAGCCATTGCGGGATAGGTGTGCAAAGAAGAGCGGGGGCAGATGACCATTTTTTGAGTCAGTATGTCCAACTGCTGCACCCAACTGGCAGGAGTTGGCCGGTTACTATCTTGCTCAAAAGCCTGGTGAAACAGTTCAATAACTCCCGGGGTAAGATAGCTGATATCAAGGCTGTTTAAGGCCGGGGACAGCTTTTTATGGGTATTGTGCAGGGAGTAGGCGAACTGATGCTGCCGGATAGCTTTTTCTTCATCCCAGTCTTCTTTAGAACGGTTAACACCTGCAAAAGGATGTCGCCCTAAAAAAAGCAGTTGGAAAATAAGAATAGCTAAAGAGAACGTATCTGTGTTAACAGTTCGAATAATATTAGTAAAGGATTGCTGAGCCAGTAATTCGGGTGGGGTATAACGTGGTACACCTACTTCACAATAATAGTAATGAGTGCCATTCTTTATCTGGAAAGAATCACAGTCAATAAATGCAATCATACCTTGTGCATTTACGAGTATGTTGCCTTCGTTAATATCGCCTATAATAAGCTCTTCCTGGTGTAGCTGATGAAAAGCAGTGGCCAGGTTACGCGCCACATGCACCAGGAAATTATAGCCTTTGTCGGGGAATAGTTTTTTCCTGTCCATAGGGCTAAACAACATATGCAAGGGCACATAGCCGTTTAGCTTTTTCATGACAAATCCTTTGGTAACACCATTCTCAACAAGCACATCTGCCGGCCAGGCTGCAAACTGTAGTATGGCCGGTTTTTGCAGGGAAGCCATATACCGGAGCTTACTGGCTTTTTCGGCATCTGGCTGCTCGTTGTAAATTTTGGCCAGCTGATTAGGATTTTCGTTAACATCAAACACCTGCCCCTCGCCGCCTTTACCAATAAGACGGCCTGTGGTATACTGCAAATGTTGAAGTCCCCGAAGCATATTATACAGATTGTTGTAAGCGGGTGGCCAGGAAAAGGGTTTTGTCGTCGTTGGTGAGATTATTAATAGTGGCGCTGCTCAGGTATTCTTCCAGCTTCTGATTTAATGAACCCACCTGATCAGGATGATGCGCAATGCGTAGCCACTTAAACATGTCTTTAAAAAAAGGATGATGGGCGGTATTGCTCTCATAGTTCAGCGTTAGCATTTGCAGGCCATCGGTAAAAATGGCTACCTCGTTAATAACCTCTTCTGTAACAAGCACTTTCAAATGAGGATGCCCATTTTCATTGATAAAGAAAGTGGTATTCTGATATTCTCCATTATGTGGCCACCAGACAGGCGCATAAAAATCATTACCTGTATTTTTTACGATAGCGCCATCGCCTACCTGGATAAAGCAGGCATATTCCGCGAAAATGATGCAGCCCAGTAAAGTACAGGCATATTCAGCCAGTGATGTTTTAGAATGAGCAGCATGTTGTTGTAATGCATCAAACACGCTTTCTGCCAACTGGTATATATCTGGTTCAGTAACCGGCTGATGCTGTTGTAGCTGATGAACAATGAAATCGTGCGCGGTTTGAGTGGCTAGCTTTGATGCTATGGCAGCTTGGGTAGCGCTGCCTGCTCCGTCACTGACAAAACATATTAAAGCGGCTGAATGGTTGTCAATAGAATAATGGATAGCATCTTCACATCCTTTTCCTGCTTGCACATGCAGGCTGCCTGTCACGCTTTTGCCAATAGCCTTCCACATCATAATTCACTCCATCCGGAAGGTGAAGGTAAAGTGTTGCTGGCCCCCGGGCTTTTACTGCTTACCATCTTCATGGAAGAAGACAGCCACATAAAAAACTCGCGGAACATAAGCCCCTTCAGTCGTAAAGGAGTACGAACAGAAATCTGGCTTAATATATCCATATTGGCGCCTTCCACACCAATAGCGAAAAATGCAAACGCATTACGGGCTTCTCCCTCCTTAATCAGTTGAGTGGCATGTTGCCAGTTATCTGTAGGGGTGCCATCCGTAATGAGTATAATCCAGGGTTTATAGTAACCTACACCATGGGCTTTATAGGTTTCCTTTCTTTTGGTAATCAAATCAATGCCCATAGTAATAGCAGTGCCCATAGGCGTATCGCCATTGGCACTTAAATGCGGTACCTGGAAGTTATCAACAGTGGTAAAGTCGTTTTGTAGCTGAAGAGGGCCAAAGCTAAGCATGGCTACTTCTACCCGTTTTACTGCCAATGGGTCTTCGGTCAACTCTTCCTTAAAAACTCTGATGCCCTCATTTAACTGCATAACAGGTAATCCCGACATAGAAGCAGAGGTATCTACCAATAACAGGCACGGACATCTTGATTCAGGGTTATTAGCAAAATCGTCTGAGCCGAAAGGGATTTGTTCAAAGGAAATATATTCATCCATAGTATTTGCGGTAATGGTTAGGGGTTTTCTGATTACTACAAATATGAAGGTAAAATATATTCCCTTTTAGCACACTATTGCTTGATCTTTTTAAGCCAATTATCGTATTTGTCCAACACTTTTTGAGGTTCGTAGGTATACCAGGCGTAGCCTACACGTCTTTCCCGCTGAACTTCGGCCAGGGAATACACTATTTTACTGTCCCTGTTACAAAACATAGGGCGATGGGTTTTTAATTCATAATAGCGTGTCCAGATAGGAGGGGCAGACGAATCGCGCACCACTATTTTATCTACATGGCTCACCGTGTATTGACTGGTATCGGCAGCAGCCTGTATGGTTTGTATAGTAATGCCTGTTATTTTAGATGCCTGAAACCAGGCTACTGCGTTTTGTACCGCTTTAACTACTTCGGGCGAAGGATGCGAAATACTCATAAGAAACTGTACAATTTTAACGCTTTCGCCATTACAGATGCAAGGAGGTTCAAAAGCACGGGCCCATGCAGGTTGAAGGGTCACTTCATCGTGCTGCTGACACCATACAGTGGGAGTACCGGTATCATTAATCTGGGTTTTGAGAATGCAATCCAATCCTTTATCAAAAGATTTTTGTAAACGCTTTCTAAAGCTGTCGTCTACAAAAGAGTAGGTAGGCTGATTGTCAAGTATGTTTTTTAGTAAATCCATAATGCCGGCCATGGCATCGTCGTTATAAGTGATATGCCTGCTGTACCCTTTTTCCAAAGGATAATACTGTGGCCAGCCGCCGTTATTATATTGTGCATCCAGTATAAAGCGCAGGCCATGTAAAACTGCTTCTTTATATTTTTCAATGTGTGTAGTGGTATATACCTGCGCAAGGTAGCTGATATGCGAATAGGTGGTGCGGTTATCAAAAGTAGTATGCTCTTCCGATTTGGATAGTTTAACAAGTTCCTGCTGTTCAGGCGTTAATACAGCCAGCATGTCATAATTCTTAGGCCAGCCGCCGTTGTTGTGCTGAAACAATAAAATGTTATCTGCTATAGCAGTGATATCAGAAGGCTGATAGCGGGGTTGATTGGGAAGTGGCTGAATCGTATTTTTCTTATCACTGATGTGATACCAATGGTTAGATGCATCATTAAATATGTTGGTAGGGATAGGGGTATACTGGCTAATGGATAGCAATGGCAACAACGCACCGATAAAACTGGCGTAAAGCCGGGATGGTTTTTTAGGGAACATGGCAAACAAATTATTTTAATTTAAAACTAGGCAAATAACCAACTCGAAATGAGATTATATGGTTAACTGGTACATTTTACCGGCAAGTGAAATCAGTAAACCCTGCAACTCCAGCTGCAAAACTGCAGTGGCCACAGCGCTGCTATGTAAGCCGCTGCGGCTTTGTAAATCATCGATATGGGTAAGCTCCTTTTCGCGGCAAATGGCTACAATAATCTGTTCTTCCTTGCTCAGGTCAGTGGTTTCAACAGGAAGGGGAGTGTCAGGTGCAGGCGCAGGTTTTGCCCACCCCATGGTTTCGAGTAGCTGGCTGGTATCTGTTAATAAAATGGCTTTGTTATTTTGGATAAGCTGGTTGCAACCTGCACTTTTAGCATCTGTAATTTTTCCCGGAATAGCAAACAACTCCCTGTTGTAACTATAAGCCAGTTCTGCCGTAATGATGCTGCCCCCTTTTATGGCTGTTTCAATAAGGATAGTGGCATCTGCCATACCGGCAACAATCCGGTTTCGTTTGGGAAAATTATGTTTATCCGGAGCTGTTCCCTGGCAAAACTCAGTAAGCAGCCCACCGTGTTCTACCATTTCTTTAGCCAGAGCTTTATGTTGGTAAGGATATAAGGTGTCTAAGCCATGTGCCAGCACCCCCACGGTCTCCAGTCCGTGAGTTAAAGCTGCTTTATGTGCAATAGCATCAACGCCTAAAGCAAGGCCACTGACAACAAGTACGTCTAAACCAGCCAAATCTGCAATCAGCTTTTCTGTAACCTGTCTGCCATAATGGGTGCACCCCCTTGTGCCAATAACACTGATTACTTTGGTGGCATTTAAATGGGCATTGCCTTTATAATAAAGGATGGTAGGGGCGTCATTGCAATGCAATAAACGTTGAGGATAGTGGGCATCTGTTATAAATAAAGGCTGAATCCGGTATTTTTCAATAAACCGGATTTGCTCTTCAGCCGCCTGAAAGCCGGAAAAGTTGGTGATGCTGCCGGCGCGCACTGTGCCTATATTTTCAATGCCACTGAGTTGTTTACTGTTGGCTTTAAAAACAGAAGAAGCATCACCAAAATGATCAATTAATATTTTAGCCTGTACTGCTCCAATATGAGGTACCATGGTTAAGGCAATCTGGTATAACAGATCGTCCTGTTTGTTAGCAAGCATATCGTTTTCTTATAGTCCGGTTATTGTAAATTCTGTTCTCCGGTTCAGGGCTTTTCCTATTTCAGTATTATTATCCGCTATTGGTTTGGCTGAGCCATAACCCTTCCAGGTAAGACGCTTGGCATCAATGCCTTTACTTACCAGGTAGTCTACAACCGATTTTGCACGGCTGGTAGATAACGCAATGTTCTGAGCTGCATTACCGGTATTATCAGTATGACCGCTGATTTGTACGTGCAGGCTAAAGTTGTCGCCTAACAACTGAACCAGTTTGTCCAGTTCAATTTTACTAACCGGTTCCAGGTTGGTAGAATTGCTGTTGAACTGGATGTTTTTGAGCGTAACTGTTGCATTGAGTACAATAGGTTGTAATGGAATATCTTTCTGATAGGTGGTGTCGGCAGGTTTGTTGCTTAATGCATAAATGTCACTGTAAAAGAGGTAGCCTTTACGGTTAACAGTAAAGGTGTAATCCTTGCCGGTTGGTAAGGTGATGAAATAGTGACCTGTTTCATCGGTTTGTATTTTGGTAATTGTTTTCTGTTGCTGGTTATCCGTTAACTCAACAGTGCTGGGAATGCCTTTTCCTGTAGTAGCATCAGAAACAGTACCTTTTACATACAAGGTTTTAATAGGCCTTACTTCCGGACGCATGTCAAACCTGTATAAATCCAGCCCGCCACGCGAGTCGCTGCGATCGCTGGCATAGTAAGCAGTAATACCATTGGAAGCTACATATAATGTGCCTTCATGCTCAATGGTATTAATAGGATAGCCCAGGTTTTCAGGTGTGCCCCAGCTACCATCCGACTGTTTACGGGCAATAAAGATATCTGCACTGCCATAACCAGGTAAACCATCAGAAGTGAAATACAGGCTCATGTTATCAGCATGAATAAAAGGCGCTTGCTCATCCCCACGGGTATTAATAGAAGGCCCCATGTTTACAGCGCGTGACCATCGGCCATTAGGCTGGCGATAGCTTACATACAAATCCTTACCACCATATCCACCGGGCCTGCTACTGCTAAAGTAGAGCGCGTTTTTGTCGGGGCTGATAGTAGGAGCGCTTTCCCAGAAATCTGTATTCACATTAGGACCGAGGTTTACAGGTTCGCTCCAGCCTTCAGGTGTGTTATACGAAATGTATAAGTCAAAGTTGCCCAATCCCTGGTTGGCAAAATTGCCGGCGAACAATAACCATTCCCCATCCTGCGAAATATTGATAGCTCCTTTAGAAGGCTCAACATTAATAGAACCATTAATAACTTCCCATTTAGAATAGCGATCCGGTGAGTGCAATAGCGTACTTTCTATAAAATCTTCTCTTACACCTTCTCCATGCCTGGTAAATACAAACAAACTGTCGTCAATGGTAAAGGAAGGATAGAACTCATTCTTTTCTGTGTTGATGCTATCGCCCAGGTTAATGGGGGCAAACACGTAACTGGAATCTTTATGAGTAGCTGCGTAATTTACGGCAAAGCGAAAGCAGTTCAGGCGATACTGGCCACTGGCTTTGCTACGTTCGTTAAGCGTAGGGATAGACATAAATTTTTCTACAGCCTGTAGTGCTTCCGTGAATCTTCCGGCTCCTGCCAGGTTAATAGAATAGGATAGGTTATATATCTTACAATAGTCACTGTCTTTGCTATTAGCCAGCTGGTAGTATTCAATGCTTTTAGCATAGTTTTTCAGTTCTCCATAAACGCCGGCCAGTGATAAGTAAGCATCTACATAATTGGCGTCATATTCAATAGCCTTGCTTAAAAGTGGAACGGCATCTTTAATAAAGCCATCCCTCAGTTGTAGCATTGCTTTTTCGTAAGCCTGTAGTGCCTTTTTGTTTACTTTTTCCGGGTTGTATTGTGCATTGCCGGACAGAGTAACAAACAGCGCTAATAGTAAAACCAACTTTTCCATAACGGGAAGTTCGGGAAATAAGTTGAAATCTAATATGCTTAGGGCACGTTAATATATTTGTGCACCTGGGCGCTCAATTGCCACTGTGGATTGGCTTTGATATAATCTATAATTAAAGGAAGTACTACTGCCGACTTATCCCATTCAGGTTGCAGATATAGTTTACAGGTAGAAGAAACCTGTGCAGCGTATTGCTCGGCCCATTCAAAATCGTGTTTGTTGAAAATGACCACCTTCAACTCGTTGGCCACTGGTAAAATTTCGGGCACAGGGGCTTTGAATTTTTTAGGAGACAGGCAAATCCAGTTCCAGTGCCCACTTAAAGGGCTGGAGCCGGAAGTTTCAATATTGGTATCAAAACCTGCGGCCTGTAAGGCTAGGGTTAATTCATCCAGGTTATGCATTAAAGGTTCGCCACCTGTAACTACTGCAATCAAATGGTTAGCCTGTCCATGAGTACGGTTTACCTCCTGGAGGGCTGTTGCTACAATTTGCTGCGTAGAAAATGGAGGGTGTATGGAAGCGTCCCAGCTATCTTTCACATCGCACCAGAAACAACCTACGTCACATCCGCCCAGGCGTATAAAATACGCAGCTTTACCCTGATGAAAGCCTTCTCCCTGTATGGTATAAAAGGCTTCCATCACTGGTAGCGTAACTGCAGTTGCTGTTTCCACTAATTCATTCATGCTGTAAAGTTACGATAGGTAAACTTTATTGGAGCGTTCTTTTGTACGCAACCAGGGTATTCTTCATCAAACCGGCAATGGTCATTAAACCCACGCCACCTGGCACAGGAGTAATGTAAGATGCTTTAGGTGAAACCTGGTCAAACGCAACATCCCCTTTTATGCGGAATCCTTTTTTAGCAGTGGCGTCTTCTACACGGGTAATACCCACGTCTATAATAATAGCACCTTCTTTTACCATATCAGCTGTAACAAATTCAGGCTTACCTAAAGCGGCTACAATGATATCGCCCTGGCGGCAAACAGCAGCCAGATCAGGCGTGTGAGAATGACAGATAGTTACGGTACAGTTACCGTAAGGATGGTTGCTGCTTAGCAGCACACTCATAGGGCGGCCTACAATGTTACTGCGTCCAATAACCACGGCATGCTTGCCTTTGGTGGGAATTTTGTAATGCTCCAACATTAACATGATACCATAAGGAGTAGCCGGTATAAAGGTTTCCAAACCTTGTACCAACCTGCCCACACTTACGGGGTGAAAACCATCTACATCTTTTTCAGCAGAAATGGTTTCTATTACTTTGGGTTCGCTGATATGTTTGGGAAGCGGCAACTGAACAAGTATGCCATCAATTTTGGGATCTTCGTTTAACTGGCGGATAGTATTGAGCAACTCCTCTTCACTTACATCAGCATTTAAGCGTATCAGCGTAGATTCAAAGCCAATTTCTGCACAGTTTTTTACCTTACTGGCTACATATGTTTCGCTGGCGCCATTGCTACCTACTAAAATAGCTGCCAGGTGCGGCGCTCTGTTACCTGCTGCCAGTAGTTGGTGCACCTCTGCTGCTAATTGTTCTTTTACAGACTGGGATGCAATTTTTCCATCAAGTATTTGCATGGCGCAAAAGTAATACAATCAAAGAGCCTTTGACTAATAATAGTATTGGGATTTTCCCGGGGGGCTAAATTTTCTCCAAAAGCTTTTCCAGCTTGGCCATCAGTTCCTCTTTTTCTTTCAGCATTCGCTCGTATAAGGCAATTTTCTCTTCATGCAGTTGTACGATTTTTTCAAGAGGATGAATGGTACAGTGGCTATATACCAATACATTTTAGTAAAACACAACCAAAGCCATTAGGCTCGCCCAAGAGCAGTAAGAACGTCAATAATAAAGTGCTTTAAATAATACCCGATTAGCTCGTCGGGTATTCCATTTACGGGATCGCATAAATTGTATATCAGGAATTTTTACAATATTATCCTGCTCAGTTAGTTCTGCAAATACTTTAGGGGCATATTTTTTATCTAGTTTTTGCAGGCGTTTTTTCTTTTTAGGCTTTGCACACGCAGGTATAGTTTCCTGGCACATGGCGTTAGCTTCAATATGTAATTGTTGTAGCGTTTCTTCTGGTGTATGGCCTGCTTTTAATAACAAAAGAGCTTTTCCGGCCAGTTTTTGATAATCCCTACGCTTTTTACCTGCAGGCAAAGTTTTGTATACGGCAGAAGCCAGGGGAGAAGCGGTTTTAAGCAAATCGGCATAACGGCGTAGCCCGGCAAATTCAGGCGCTGTTTTTACCCGTTTGCTGCTTAAAGGGTTGCTAATGCGTGCTAAACCCTGTCCATTGGCAATATAAAAGTTTACGCCGCCAATGGTATCTTTAATAATAAAATCCCCACATTGCTTTGCCATAACTAGCTCGTTTTTCAATTATCAGGCTGAATAACAATCCAGTCCTAAAATTGTTCAACGCTTTAAACATGGTCCCGTGGTGAAGGCTCGGTATACACAAAGGCAGAATAGGCGATGAATAGCCCTGTTCCCGGCATATCAGAAGCTATTCAAAGGCTGGCCAGATGGTAGGATGCTGGTAGGATGATAGTACCCTCATGTATGGATGATACATACATAAAGCGTTCAAAGGTGAAAAAACTCCATGCTAATTTCCCGTTTGCGTAAACAGGTTTTCCTTATATGGCTAATATATATAGTATGTACGGCGGAATTTTGAGCCGGTTTTCGTATAAAATCCAAATTTTTAAAATACCAGTATGTGCAACTTTAAGCAATGGAGCCACAGTAAATATGGTTATGTTATTCAATGTGAGGATTGTAAGAGCTTTCAGGTTTGTTTTGGCACAACTATGCTAACCCTGCGGGAGGAAGAATATATACAGTTTACAGAATGGGTGGTGTACAAAACGGAATCTCTCGTACCTTTGCACGACAAAAATTTAAAGTGCATTTCATTGCCTACTGTATGCCCCCAGGTTCAGGTATTATTAACTGAGAAGGAATTAGGGCACTTGCATGAATTGGTGCAGGAAGCAGATAACGAAATGAAAGTGAAGCAGTTATTAAGCCTTTTTCACGACTGATTTCAAGAATAAGTACGTTTATATATTGTTATGATCCAGACTGATATTTGTATAATTGGAGCCGGCCCGGTAGGCTTGTTTTCTGTTTTTGAAGCGGGTTTATTGAAAATGCGTTGCCATGTTATGGACGCATTACCACAGGTTGGAGGACAACTTTCTGAAATTTACCCTCAGAAGCCCATTTATGATATTCCCGGTTATCCTGAAGTAAAAGCACAGGAACTGGTAGATAACCTGATGAAGCAAATTGCTCCATTTTCACCCACATTTACTTTGGGTGAGCGTGTAGAAGGTATTGAAAGACAAGAAGATAAATCATTTATAGTTACCACCAACGAAAATACCACTGTTCATTGTAAGGTAATTGTAATTGCCGGTGGCCTGGGCTGTTTCGAACCCCGCAAACCAGCTATTGAGCGTCTGGAAGATTTTGAAGGTAAGGGTGTTGCCTATATGGTAAAAGATCCTGAGCATTTCAGAGACAAGCAAGTGGTACTGGCAGGTGGTGGTGACTCTGCATTGGACTGGGCAATTTATTTATCTGATATCGCAAAATCTTTGACCCTTGTACATAGAGGAGAAACTTTCCGTGGCGCCCCGGATTCTGCTGAAAAAGTAGTTCACCTGGCGCAACAAGGACGTATCAACCTGGTACTCAAGTCCAATATTGTAAAAATTGATGGTAATGGCCATCTGAAAGAAGTGCATATTGCCGGTGCTGATAATGAAATAAGCACACTGGAAGCAGATCACTTGATTCCTTTATTTGGCCTTAGCCCTAAACTGGGCCCTATAGCCAACTGGGGACTGAATATTGATAAAAGTGCCATTCTGGTAGATACTACCGACTATTCAACCAACGTTGAAGGTATCTACGCCATTGGTGATATCAACACCTATACAGGCAAACTGAAACTGATTCTTTGCGGATTCCACGAAGCAGCTTTAATGTGTCAGAGCGCGTTTAAACATGTTTTCCCAGATCAGCGTTTAAGTTTTAAATATACCACAGTTAATGGAGTTAACGCCTTTTAATTACCTTGCAGCCAACTAGTTATGATGATTAATATTACAGTTGAAAACAGGGATGGAGAAAGGCGCAATCTGGAAATTCCTGATGACATGAACCTGAGCCTGATGGAGGCTTTAAAAGCGTATGAGTATAATATCCTGGCTACATGTGGAGGAATGGCTTTGTGTGCCACCTGTCACGTACAGGTGTTACAGGGGTTACCCGGGCTGCCACCAATGAAAGATGCAGAAATGGACATGCTGGATACCCTGCCCGATGCAGCTTCTGATAGCCGGTTAGCCTGCCAGCTTAGGGTAGATGAAACTATGGAAGGCGCCATATTTAAAATAATGGGAGAGGAAGAGTAATCTACTACTATATAATTAGAGGTGACGCCCGGCATATTTTTGCCGGGCGTTTTTTATTTACACTTCAATTAAAAATAGTTACAACAACTTAATAAGTATGGTAAAGCAGAATGCGACTTGAACTATGTCAGGAATTTGATAGTAAAGGAATAAACCAGGTAAAGTATTTTAATGTTCATTCAAAAAATGAAGCGTGAAGACTATGAAAGAATTCTAAGGTTTAATGAGGTGTGTAGAAAAGAAGAAAAATATATTCTGGTAAAAATGAAGTGGATAAAGCAGCATTTTATCATAACTATATGTCAAATCATATATGAAAGAAAAAACACTTCTTTCTTGGAATAAATATATTAATGGTATAATATTACATTTTTAAATTCTTTTGCTAACGTATTAACCTAGTAATTAAGAGATTTTTAACCTGACCTGTAAGAAAGCTAACTGATTCCATATTACAATAATGTATTTAGGTAAAAATGTGTACTTATAGATTAACGTACAGTTAATTGACTATATATTAAACCAAAATCACATCAAACATGAGAAAACTTCTAACAATGTTGTTAGCATTTGTTTTGTGTGCGTCATCCTTGATGGCACAAAACAAAAACGTAAAAGGAAAAATCACCGATGATACAGGGAAACCTGTTCCATTTGCCACTATCAAAGTGAAAGGAACCAAAGGCGGAGTTACAGCCGATTCTACAGGAAATTTTTCAATTGATGTACGTGAGGGCGGAATATTAATAATAAGCTCTATCGGTTTTTTTGAGCAGGAGTTTGCTGTAACAGGCGAAACTGCAAGCATCCAGCTGAGTAAATCTTCACAAACTGTTTCAGAAGTAGTTGTTACTGCGTTTGGTATCAGAAGAACTGATAAAGGTCTGGGCTATTCAGTAGCTAAAGTTGATCCGGGAAGCCTTACCCAAAAATCAGAGCCAGATTTACTGAAAAGTATGCAAGGTAAGGTAGCGGGTGTCGATATCCGTTCTTCTCAAGGTGTACCAGGTGCAGCTACGCGTATTCAGATAAGAGGTAATACCTCTTTCTATGGAGATAACCAGCCATTGATTATTGTTGATGGAGTGCCTTATAGCAATGATCAGGTAACTACTAGTAGCCAAACCACAGGTGGGTCAGGGTATTCCAGTGGATTGTCTACATTAGATCCTAATGATATTGCTACTATGAACGTATTAAAAGGATCATCTGCAGCGGCTTTATATGGATCAAGAGCATCTAATGGTGTTATTATAATTACTACCAAATCTGGTTCTGCTTCAAGAAGCAAGAAAGGCCTGGAGGTAACCGTAAAGAGTGGTGTTTCATTTGAAAAGATAGCCAACCTGCCAGACTATCAAAATGATTATGGCACTGGGTCGTATGGTAACTACTCTAACTCAAACGGATCATGGGGCCCTAAATTTGGGACTATTGATTCTATTCCTATCTGGCCTGGATATAAAGATGCTTATCCGGATTTATTCCCATCAGATTCTATTGCTTACAGAGCATATCCTGATAACGTTAAAAACTTATTTAGAACAGGTAAGGTTATTGAAAATTCTGTAGGTTTTAGTGGTGGAGATGACAAAAGCTCAGTGTCTATGACCTTATCACAGTTGTCTCATTCAGGTTATGTTCAAAATTCATCATATAAACGTTATAACGTTGGCTTAGGTGGATCAACCAAGTTAGCAATCGGTTTAAATTTGAGAGGTAACTTTAGCTATTCACGTTCTAACCAAAAAGGTGGCTATTTTGGGGAAAACCAGTTTGATGGTGCTGCTTCTATGTTTGCGCGATCTTTATTCTTAGGAAGAAACTGGAACTACGATTTGCCTTTTGAAGATGCGAATGGTAACATGTTAGTGCCTGGTCCTGCTGGTCAATACGATAATCCATATTGGTCTGCTAAGTACAATGTGGCAACTTCTGATGAAGAAAGGTTTATTGCTGGTGGCCATTTCGACTTCAATGTCAATAGCTGGTTTAAAGTGGACTATAATCTGGGTACAAACGTAAAAACTTTAAGCAGACGTGAAATTACTGAAATTGGTTCAAGAGCCGCAGAAGGTAAAGGACGTCTTGTAACAGATGATTATCGTAAACAGGAATTGCAGTCTGATTTATTGTTGACATTTACACCACGAATCAATAACGACTTTTCGTTACGTGCTTCTGTGGGGCATTCTTATAACCAACGTGTAGATAGCAGAACTGCAAATACCGGAAACCAATTTATTACAAGAGGTATTTATAAATTATCGAATACAGCTCAACAGATTTTCTCTTTAGATAATTACCATAAAAGAAGAATCATTGGTGCTTTGGCCGATGTAACCTTAAGCTATAAAGAATACTTATTTTTAAACCTTACTGGTAGAAACGATTGGTCATCTACATTACCTACTAATGAAAGAAGCTATTTCTATCCTGGTGCATCTTTAGGTTTTGTATTTACTGATGCATTGAAGCTTGATAAAAAAGTGATTGATTTTGGTAAGGTGCGAGTGTCATGGGCAAAAGTGGGTAGAGACGCCGATCCATATTCTTTACAAAATACATTTGAGTTAACTTCCAACTTTTTAGGCCGTCCTAGAGGAACAAGAAGTACTACTGCTTTCGACCCTGAGTTAAAGCCTGAATTCACTAAAGAAGTTGAAATAGGTACGCAATTAAGCTTCCTGAAGAAGAGAATTGATGTAGACTTTGCCTGGTATAACAGAACTTCTACCAATATGATTGCTCCTGTAGCAGTGCCTTCAACATCTGGTTTTTCTCAGTACTATACCAACTTCGGTGGTTTAAGAAACAGAGGAGTGGAAATCACCTTGACATTAAGGCCAGTTCAAACTGCGTCATTTGGTTGGGATATCCGTGGTGTATTTACTAAAAACACGAACATCGTAACTTCGTTACGTCCAGGCATTGAGCGTATGATCGCTACTCCTGATGGAACTGAAACAGGTCTGGATATTAATCCTACTTTAGAAGTAGGCATGCCTTATGGTTATTTCAGAGGTAGTAAGGCGGTGAGAGATGCGGATGGCAATTTCCTCATTAATCCGGCAACAGGTACTTTAATTGAGTCTAAAACATTAGGCTATTTAGGAAACCCAAATCCTGATTATAAATTAGGTGTAACTAACTCTTTCACTTATAAAAACTTCTTCTGTAACATTCTATTTGACATGACTAAAGGAGGAGATATCTACTCTGTTACTGTGAACTCTTTACTGGGACGTGGTGTAACTAAAGATACCCGTGATAGAGAAACTTCATTCGTGATTCCTGGCTATTATGGTGATGTTGATACTGAAACTCCTTTATTAGGTAGTGATGGTAAAAAAATCAGAAACCAGACACGCCTGCCCGTAAATGATCTTTACTTCGCATCTAACGCTAACGCTTCTACTTTTGCAGTAAATGGTGCAGCAGAATGGAGTGTTTATGATGCTACTGTATATCGTTTAAGAGAGTTATCTCTGGGGTATAATTTCCCTAAATCTTTATTTAAAGGCACTCCAATTGGTTCATTAACATTGAGTTTAACAGGTCGTAACTTATGGTATCTGGCTCCTAATTTCCCTAAGTATACCAACTTCGATCCTGAGGTTAACTCTTATGGTTCAACTAACATGCAGGGATTTGATCTGTCTGCTGCTCCTACAACCAAAAGATATGGTGTTAACCTGTTAGTAACCTTTTAGTTCATCTTAAATTCAGAAAAAATGACATTGAAATATAAAGCATATATATTGGTTGGTGGGTTGTTTTTACTAAACTCCTGTAGTAAAACGTTGGATATAAACGACAACCCTAATGATCCTACATCTTTGGCTGTTTCACGTCTTCTGCCAACTACGGAAGTAGGGTTGAGTAACTCATTGGCTATAGGTGCCGGGCTTTCACAGGATTTGGCTGTATATACACACCAAATGAGTACAAGAGAAGCGCCTGATCAATATGGAGTGACTGGCGATGAATTTTACCTGGGCAACTCATGGGATAGAATGTATTTAACTACTATTGCCAATCTTGACGAAATTATAACAGCTGCTACAGCACAGGAAAATACTTACTATGCAGGTATTGCTCAGGTGTTAAAGGCCTATGCTTATAGTCAAATGGTAGATGTTTTTGGTGATGTACCTTTTACTCAAACAGGGCAGTTATTACAGGACAACCCTTATCCTGAGTTTGACAAAGGGGTAGATATTTATCCTAAGTTATTTGAATTGCTGGACGCTGGATTAGCGAATTTAAATGACAACACTGTGGGTAAAAATTCATTGAAGCCAACTACTGATGATCTTATTTATGGTGGCAGTGTTACAAAGTGGATTAAAGCAGCCAATACCATTAAACTGAAATTATATACACAAATCAGAAAGGTGCAGGATGTGAAAACACAAGTTACAGCCTTGTTGTCCAGCGGAAATCTTATCAGCACCACAGCAGAAGGCTTTCTGATGCCTTATGGTCCAAATGGCGCCACGGATGATAGAAACCCAGGATTTGGCGATTACACAGCCACACAACGTTCAAACCACGTTAGTCCTTGGTTTTACGAAATTCTGCAAGGATATAACAAGTTTGTAAATACAAACATTCCTGACCCGCGGGTACCATATTATATATATAATCAGCTGACTGTAGATGAAGAGCCAGATAATGCCACTGAATATAGAGATGGTGCATTCGTATCAATTTACTTTGGATCTCATGGCGAAAATGCAGCTAAGTCACAACAAAACTCAATCAGTCTGTTTGGAATTTACCCTGTAGGTGGTAGATATGATGATGGCGAAGGTGGGGTAGCTTCTGCTTCAAGTGGAACTGGTGCAGCACCTTATCGTTTTATTACTTATGCAGATAGGTTATACTTGGAAGCTGAATTAATTCAGGCAGGTGTAATTACTGGAGATAGCAGAGCTGTATTGCAAGCTGCAATGAAAGAGTCTTTTAAGCAGATTGATTATGTGATCACTACTTATGTATCTCCTTCACAAACAGTTCCTTCTATATACAGTGAAGCGGCTACTTCTCCTATGGTTAAGTATATTAATTCCATTCTTACCAATTTTGATAATGGTAACAGCGACAAAAAGTTAGAGAACATCATGACGCAAAAATGGTTATCAAGCGTAGGTAGCTCTGTCGATCAATATACTGATTATCGTAGAACTGGGTATCCTTTAATGTTTAATCCAGAAGACCCTACGCAAGCTCCAAACCATATTGTACAGCCGCCTATTAATGGAGATCCTATGAATCCAGGAGCACAAAAGTCAGTAGAGGTGGGATCTTCCCGTGCTTACCCATATACATTGCCATGGCCACAAAGCGAGCTTGAAACGAATCCTAATGCGCCGGTACAAAAAACGCCTTCAACCTTTAAGCCATTTTGGATTCAATAAGAGATTCGTTAATTTTTAAAAAGAAAGTATGAAAAAACTTACCTTATTATATAGTGCGTTGATGGTAGTTGTGATGGTGGTTTCCTGTAGAAAATCGGATAACCCCAAACTGCCTGATCTTGAAAGAGTGCCTATTCCATTATTAACTAAAGATACTTCGGCAGATTTAACTATTTCTGCACAGGATCCTAATGAATTTGTTGGAAAGTTTGCAGTGGATGTATATTATAAAGAGGATGCGCCACCTAAACAGTATGACGTTGTTGTAATTAAAAATGGCGATAAATCTACTGTCAAAGTATTGAAGGCAAATATTACCAGTTATCCTACCAATATTACTGTTACAGCTGCTGACTTGAAAGCGCTTTTTGGCGGTACGGACTTGGTGTTAGGCGATAAATTTGATATTGGAGTAGATGTTACGGCTCAGTCAGGTGTGAAGTATGAAGCTTTTCCTTCGGTTGGTCTAGGTTACGGTTCTAACATTGGGTCACTAAGTGGAAGTTCGGTAGCTATCAAGTATGAAGTAGCTTGTATATTCGTTGCAAGTGAGTATGCAGGAAATTTCGAGGTCGTTGCAGATGGCTGGGGCGATTATGCCGAAGGCGATATTATTCCGGTTACGGTAGTAGATGATTCACATGTGTCGTTCAATTATCTTACTAATGAAAAAACTCCTATTATAGTAAGTGTTGCATCTGATAACTCTACATATGTAAACTACCAGGCATATGGAACTTATGCCGGGTCTAGCTATGGTACTTTCTATTGCCAAAGCATAACTAGTGCAGATAATTATGTTGCTCCTTGTGAAGGAATATTAAGCGTAAGGCTCAAACATACAGTAAGTGCTGGTTCATTTGGAGAATATACCATTACACTGAAAAAAGTGCCATAATTTATTAATTGCTATAGAGCTGTAATAAAAAAAGCGATGCATCTCATCAGATGCATCGCTTTTTTTAGTTGCCTGAAAAGTAATGAAAAGTGACGAGCCAGGAGGCAATAGTTATAGAATCATGTTTGAAGAATTTACACTACGGAAGCAGCGGTAGTGTTTTGTATGTTGTCAATTAAAAGAGGTCTTTAACTTTATTTTTTGTTAAAACAATGCTTTTGTTACTTTTATGTAAATATGATTGCTTGAGCTGCTAAATAACTATTGAATCCACCCTTTCCCTTCAATTTTAATTGTTTCAGAGTTATTGATTGAATGTGCTGATATTCAATCAATAAAGACTTGCGCGGGTAATAAAATCCAATCCACCAACCCATAACCTATATTTTCATCCCTTACTCTGATAGAATTATAACTATTAACAAGTTAAAATCTAAACATGAGAAGATTTATGTCGTTATGGGTGGCATTAATGTCAATTGCCTGGGCATCTGTTGCCCAAACCAAATCTATTTCTGGAAAAGTTGTTGACGGGAATAATGTTCCCATTGAGGGCGCATCCATCCAGGTGAAAGGAAGTACCCGGGGCACTATTGCAGATGGGCAAGGACTTTTCACCATTAGTGCTGCCTCAGCTGATATATTAGTAATTACATCAACCAATTTTGCACCCAAAGAAGTTAAGGTCGGTAATCAAACTAATATAATTGTATCATTGGTTTTACAGTCATCAACTATTGATGAAGTAGTTGTTACAGCTCTTGGAGTATCCAGACAGAAAAAATCGTTGGGTTACTCTGTTCAAAATGTTACAGCTGATAAACTTACCGAAGGAGGTAACCCCAATCTGGCAACAGCCTTACAAGGTAAAGTCGCAGGTATGGAAGTGAGACCTTCAAGTGGTATGCCAGGCGCTTCTGCTCAAATTTTTATTCGTGGCGCTCGTTTTTTTGACGGCAACAACTCGCCATTATATGTAGTAGACGGTTTGCCGGTAAGCAGTCAGCCTGACTTTGAAGTGGGCGGCAACGGTGTTACTGGTTCAGACTATTCAGGCAGGTCAATCGACATCAACCCGAATGACATCGAAAGCATTTCGGTATTAAAAGGTCAGGCAGCATCTGCGTTATATGGAACAAGAGCAAGTAATGGCGTTATCATGATTACCACAAAAAGTGGTAAAAGACTGAAAAAAGGTGCACCAGTTGTTAACTTTTCCACTAACTGGCAGTTTGATAATATTTCAAGAAAGCCAGAATTACAACAGCTTTACGCACAAGGTAGTGGTGGTGGTGGAAACTTTTCTCCTACTGCATCTACAAGCTGGGGGCCATTGATTTCAGAGCTGCCTAACGACGTAAACTATGGTGGAAATGTGCCCAATTCTTTTAATAATAATAACCCTACAGCCGAAACTCAGGGAAAGTATTGGAATCCTAAAAAAGGAGCGTGGGTGGTTCCTCAGGCATATGATAATATTGGAGACTTTTTCAAAACAGGTCTTGTTGCAGCTAATAACCTCAGTATTTCACAAGCCAGTGATTTAGGAAGCTATTATGTCGGATTTGGTTCAACCAATCAAACAGGTATTATGCCAGCTTCTAAAATGAACAGGTATAATGTGAAATTCTCGGGTGATTTTAACGTAAGTTCTAAAGTGAAGGTAGGGGCTAGTGTAAATTATTCAACCGTAGCTATCTATAAAATGCCTAGCGGTAATAATAGTTTACTTTTTGAAATATATGGTGCACCAGTTAGCTATGATTTAAAAGGAACACCAATTAGTGAAGCCAATAATCCTTATAAGCAAATTCAATACAGAGGAGGCACATTTGATAACCCATATTGGGGTGCTCAATACAATAGATTTATTGAAAACACACGTAGAGTGTTAGGTAATACCTATATCTCTTATAGCCCAATCCAGCCTGTAACTATTAAGTGGCAAGTGGGTGTTGACCAATATACAACAGACAGAGAAGAGCTGTTTGAATATGGTTCAGGTCCTGCACCTACAGGTGATCTCACCAATGGTGCATTAACAAACAGAACATTTAACTCTCAATTTACAGCCTCATTCAACAAACAAGTAAGCCAGGATTGGCACATTAACGCATTGGTTGGTAATGAGGTTAATGACAATTATCTAAGAAATATAGTAGGTTCAGGTACAGGATTTATTTTGCCGGGCTTCGATAACATTGGCAACGCAACAACTCAACTTACTTCTGAATCTAAGTTTAAAACCAGAACTGTTGGTTTTTATGGACAGGCAGGAGCTGATTGGCGTAACATGGTGTTCCTGACTGTAACTGGTCGTAACGATTATATCTCTACAATGCCAAGAGGCAGCCGTTCTTTCTTCTATCCGTCGGCTTCATTGGCATGGGCATTCACAGAGCTTGAACCATTGAAAAATAAAGGATTCTATGGTAAGTTAAGGGCATCTATTGCACAAGTAGGTTCACCGGGTACTTATAAAGAAAAATATTACACCCGCCATACATCTGGAAGCGGATTCTTGTCAAGCACAAACATCACTTTCCCTTTCAATGGTGTAATTGGGTTCCGTCCTAACTCAACCCTGTATGCAACTGACCTGAAGCCACAAAATACTAACTCTCTTGAAGTGGGTGTTGAGTTAAGCTTCTTTAAAAACAGGGTGAGTGTAGACTACTCTTACACAACACAAAAAACCAAAGACCAGATCTTCTCTATTCCTTTAGCAGGATCTACAGGTTTTGCGCAAATAGTTAGAAACGCAGGCGAAATGCAGAGCAATGCTCACGAAGTAACCTTACGTGTAGTTCCTGTTAAAACCAATTACTTCCAGTGGGATGTAAGTGCCAACTTTACCAAGGTACTCAGCAAGGTAAACAGCCTGGCTACCGGAGTTGACAACATCTATTTAGGTGGTTTTACCGATCCACAAGTGCGTGCTGCAATTGGATATAGCTATCCATCTATCTTCGGTACTACTTATCTGAGAAATGATAAAGGACAAATCAGGGTAGATGCTTCTGGTATGCCTTTAACTGGTTCTGATGGTGTAATTGGAACTGTTACTCCGGATTTCAACCTGGATATCAATAACGGATTACGTTATAAGTTCATGCAGTTGAATATATTGCTTGCATGGAAAAAAGGTGGTCAAATGTATTCTGGTGCCAACAGACTTATTAACCTGTATGGTACATCTAAATTAACAGAAAACAGAGCTACTGATAAAATTCTGGTACAAGGCGTGAAAGAGTCTACTGTTGTTGATGGAAAAGGTGGTGACGTGAATGATATTGTAATATCAGGAGCTCCTGCATTATATACTTATTATAATTCAAAAGTGGCTAACATTTCAGAAGCAAACATCTATGGAACTTCTTTTGTGAAGTTTAGAGAAATTGCTTTAAGCTTTGATCTGCCAAGGTCTCTCTTGCAAAAAACCGGTTTTATTAAATCTGCCGCTTTCTCTGTATCAGCACGCAATATCTTGTTATGGACTGAGTTGCCAAACTTTGATCCGGAATCTTCTCAAGGTAACGGCAACATGCAGGGTGGTTTTGATTATATGTCATTACCACAGGCAAGAAGCATAGGATTAGGATTAAATCTTACTTTTTAGTATTTAAAAAGCAAAATTATGAAACGTCTGAAATATACGATAGTAGCCGCATTGCTAACAATGGCAATGCCCGCCTGTACAGAAAAGGAACTGGATAACATTAATAAAAACCTGAATGATCCTACAAACGCTCCCGCAGTGAATGAGCTGCCTTCTGTAATTGTAGAATCATCTTTTGGTACAACAGGAACTGATTTAGCCTGGTATTCCTCATTATTTGTTGAGCATAGTGCAGGCGGTGATGAACAGTTTTACGATGCTGATAGAAGAACAGGCACTAATGCTTCTTCACTGGTAAATAATAGCTGGAATTCAGTGTATGATAACCTGATGATATTAAACGATATCATTGTGAAATGTTCTCCTGGTGGAGCAGAGTCTGACAAGCCAGCCTTATTAGGTATTGCTCAGATTTTGACAGCTTACAACTTAGCTATTGCTACAGACCTTTGGGGACAAGTGCCATGGACAGAAGCGCTGAAAGGACAGGAAAATTCACACCCTGTATATGATAAACAGCAGTACATCTATCAAAATGTGTTATTTAGTCTCTTGAATAGCGCAATAGGTAACCTTACTGGTGCTAAAACTATAACCGGATTAGCAACTAATGACCTGATGTATTCCGGTGATTTAAGTTTGTGGATTAAGGCCGCATGGAGCTTAAAAGCACGTTACTTTATGCATATGCAAAAAGTAACGCCATCGGCAATGGATTCTGTTTTAGCTTGTGTACCACACGGTTTTGAAAGTGGAGATGATGCGCTTGTATTTACAAAGTATGAAAACACTACCATTGGCGCCAATCCATGGTGGGATTTTACCTATTACGAAAGAGGTGATTTAGTGATAAGTGAAACTTTGTATAACTTAATGACTGCGCGTAATGATCCAAGAATAGATTCTTATTTCGAACCTCCAACCGGCGCTACTGATAACGTGGCTGCGCCTAGTGGTGAGGCTGATCGTACACGTGCTGGTTTAGAATTTTACTCTTATTCAAGAATTACAGGATTAGAGGATGGTTCAACCGCTCCTACTCCTTTAATGTCGTACCATGAACTGAAATTTATAGAAGCAGAAGCATTGGCCAGAAAAGGTCAAAGTTTTACAGCAGCTTTGCAGGAAGCTGTTGAAGCAAGCTTTACGTTCCATGGCACTTCTGGCGGAACTGCTTATTATACTGGCACAGTTGCTCCTTTATTAGGAACTACATTAGATGCTAATCTTAAAGAAATTCTTACACAGAAGTATATTGCATTTTATGAAGCTGAGTCTATAGAAGCTTATAATGATTATAGAAGAACAAGAATAGTTTCTTTGAATAATCCTTTTAATGCGTCTGCTACAGCAGGATTTGTTGAAAGATTTCCTTATGCTACATCTGAAACCTCTTCGAATAGTGCAAACATTCCAAGTGGTGTGAATGTATACACCAGTAAAGTATGGTGGGCAGGTGGTACTGAATAAGTTATTTTAATCTCAATACAAGGGAATGGGCCGGTCTTTCGACCGGCTTTTTCTTTTGATAGGCTCAAAGCCATTTATGCCTACATTTGCTTAAAACGAGTCTTATTATGTCCGACCAGCAACAGAACCAGCTTAACATTGAAATAAGTGAAGAAATAGCAGAAGGTACATACGCCAACCTGGCCATCATCACTCACAGCCATGCAGAATTTGTAATAGATTTTGTGAGTGTAATGCCAGGAACTCCGAAAAGCAGAGTTAAGTCACGTATCATCTTTACTCCTATGCATGCTAAGAAATTTATGAAAGCTTTACAGGAGAATGTTGATCGCTATGAAGCAGCTAATGGTCCTATACAAGAGCTGGATCAGTTTGAAATGCCAATGAATTTTGGTGGTCCTACAGCACAGGCGTAATAAAATACGATTATAGCAGACTATGGTCTGCAAAGCTAAAGTAGCCCTCTTCACCCATGATAACATGATCTACTATATTGATATCAAGGGTGAGGGCGGCTTCTTTTAGTTTATTGGTGATGGAAAGATCAGCTTCGCTGGGTTTTGTATTTCCACTGGGATGATTATGACAAAGAATTAAGTTAACTGCATTATGTTCTAATGCTTTTCTTAGCACCACCCTTGCATCAACTATGGTTGAATTAATTCCTCCTTCACTTACTACCTCAAAATGTGCTACCCGGTTAGCCTGGTTCAAATAGATTACGGCAAATAGCTCCTGCTTTTGAAATTGAAGATGCGCACGTATATAATTAGCTACCTCTTTGCTGTTGTTTAATTTTTTTCTTTTAGAGATGGAAGCATCACGGCGAAGTCCTAGCTCCAGGGCTGCTGTGATAGAAACAGCCTTTGCGGGCCCGATTCCTTTTATTTTAAGGTTTAGTATCTCTTTTACAGTAAGGCGACTAAGATTGATTAATTCATTATCCAGTGCGGCAAGGAGGTCTTTTGCTACAGCAACAGCACTTTTGTTACGGGTTCCGTTATTGATAAGTACTGCAATTAGCTCTGAATTGCTAAGAAAGTTAGCGCCCTTGTGCAGCAGTTTTTCTCTTGGTCTGTCATCAACAGCCCATTCTTTGATAGCCGTATTGTACATGGATAAATTTATTCAAAGCCAAGATACAATATCCCATTGAATTTTTATCTTCGCGCCACATTTTGTTTAGTTATGAACCCATCAGTTAAGATCTTCTCAGGCACAGGGTCGCAACATCTGGCGGAAAAAATTGCCAAAAAGTTTGGCGCTCCACTAGGTAAGATAAATATTCAGAAATTCAGCGATGGCGAATTTCAGCCTATTTTTCTGGAGAGTATCCGCGGGGATTATGTGTTTTTGATTCAAAGCACATTTGCTCCAACAGATAATCTGATGGAATTATTGCTGATGATTGATGCCGCTAAAAGAGCCAGCGCCTACAAAATTGTGGCTGTTTTACCTTATTATGGTTTTTCACGCCAGGATAGAAAGGATAAACCCAGGGTAGCTATCGGGTCAAAACTGGTGGCCACATTGCTGGAAGCTGCAGGGGCAGACAGGGTGATTACCATGGACTTGCATGCTCCTCAGATACAAGCTTTCTTTGAAATCCCGGTTGACCATCTGGACAGTTCTGCCATTTTTATCCCTTATATCGAGCAGCTAAAGCTGGAAAACCTTACCTTTGCGGCCCCTGACGTAGGCAGTACCAACAGAGTGCGTGAAATAGCCAGCTATTTTAACGCTGAAATGGTTATCTGTGATAAGCATAGGAAACGTGCCAATGAAATTGCCAGCATGGTGGTTATTGGAGAAGTGAAAGACAGGGATATTATCCTGATAGATGATATTTGTGATACTGGTGGGACTTTAGCAAAAGCTGCCGGCCTATTAAAGGAAAAAGGAGCCAGAAGTGTAAGAGCTTTATGTACGCATCCTATCCTGAGCGGCAAGGCATACGAGAATATCGAAAATAGCGTATTGGAAGAGTTGATAGTGTGTGATACTATTCCTCTCAGAAAAGAGAGCAGTCGTATCAGATCATTAAGTGTAGCAGATCTTTTTGCAATAGCTATCAGAAACGCTTATGAAAATAAAAGCATTACCAGCTTATTTATTCATTCGCAGTTGAAAAAGTAGTAGTCAATTAAACAATCATAAAATGAAAACAATTACAATCGAAGGACAACTGAGGACCGAATTCGGCAAAAAAGCCACCCGCCAGCTTCGCTCTCAGGAATCAGTGCCAGGTGTAATTTACGGGGGTGCTAAGGAGATTAATTTTAATGCTCCAGCCAAAGCTTTCAAACCTTTGGTGTATACCGGTGAATTCCAATTGGCAGAAGTGAAAGTGGATGGCAAATCTTATCAGTGCATTCTGAAAGATCTGCAATTCGACAAAGTATCTGATTCTTTAATTCACGTTGATTTACTGGAATTAGTAGGTGACAAGCCAGTTGTGGCTACATTGCCTTTGAAATTCGTTGGTACTTCAGCAGGTGTAAAAGCAGGTGGTAAGTTAATTACCAAACTGACAGCGCTGAAAGTGAAAACTTTACCTAAATTCCTGAAAGAGAATATTGAGGTAGATATCACTACACTGGAACTGAACGGTAACATCCGTGTTGAAGATGTTAAAGCTGACAACATGGAAGTGATGAACTCACCTCGTATCCCGGTTGCTTCAGTAGTAATGACTCGTCAGTTGAAACAAGAAGAAGCTGCTGCTTCTAAAGATGACAAGAAAAAATAAGCTTACAGCTATTGTAATAAAGCCCCACCTGAACCAGGTGGGGCTTTTTATTGAAGTTAACTAATGCTGAGTGCTGGTATTGACATGAGGTAATGCTACAGTGAAAATACTACCGGAGGGAGTGTTGGGCTGAATAATAAACTGCCCCTCATTTTTCTCTATAAACTCTTTACACAACAGTAAACCCACTCCTGTTCCTTTCTCATTCCGGGTGCCTCGTGTAGAAATATTGATTCTTCCAGCTGATAATAGTTGTAGTTGCTCCTCAGGAATACCGGTACCTGAATCTGCAACCGAAATGAGTATCAATCCAGGTTTTATTACATTATAAAGGTGAATGGCAGAGCCTGGAGGGCTAAATTTGATTGCATTGGTGAGCAGGTTTCTGAAAATGATCTTAAAATGATTGGCATCTGCCTGGCAGGTGATGTTGTTGTCAATATCGTTAATAATGCGAAGGCCTTTTTTGTCAAGAACAGGTTGAAACAACCTTATTTGTTCAATGATTAAAGGCATCATTAAAAAAATGCTGGACTGAACAGAAATGCCATTCAATTGTGAACGACTCCACTGTAACAGGTTGCTTAAGCTTTCTTCAAGACTTTGTACCTGTTGCACCAGAACGGCAGATACATTTGAAAATTCTTCTTCTGTCATCAGCTTGTGCTGCAACAAGTCAAGAGAACCTCTCAGGTTGCCCAGGGGGGAAGTCATGTCGTGCGCAATAATGGAAAACAGCTTTTCCTTTGATTGGTTAAGCACTTCTAATGACCGGTTGTTTTTTTCCAACACATCTTTTTGATCCATCAGCTGTAATTGCTGTACATATAACTCCTTGTGTTTTTCCTCAATTTGTTGCTGGTAGTTGACATGTTCTTCGCGGAAATAATTCAATGCAACTATAAACAGCAGAAGCATCATGCCTATATTCAACAGAACGCGTGCATCTGATATCACCTCAATTTCTATATGCCGGCTTATGGTAAGAGTTATAAATAGATATAGTATAGCATTTACTATACTAAAGCCATAAGTGAACCATTTATTATGAAAAAGGATGATGGCAAGAACTATATTCAATAAAAGAAAATGTTCGGCGCCATTCCTATATAGCAAAGCAGATAAAGTGAATATAATTGTACTGCCTAAAATCAATACCAATCTGCCTAGATAGAATTTTCTTTTATAATTGATGTATACAATGGCCACTCCGCCCAAAAACACAAGGAGACAGATGATGGACAAAATGTATTTGTGCTGAACGAGGTTGACAAATACAAAAGTGCTGCTAATGGGCATGCAACATAGAATGCAGATATTAATAAGCCGTGTTCTTTTTATTTCATCAAACGGCATATCTGCATAGACACCGCTGTTCACGATTCTTTTGAAAAGTGATAGAAAGGGGGAAACAGGGGGGACTTTCATCATACGAAACGGAAGTAAATGTACTATTTTTGGCAAGATTAATAGAAACATGAGCAAATACCTTATTGTAGGGTTGGGAAATATTGGAGCTGAATATGCACACACAAGACACAATATCGGTTTTGATGTAGTGGATGCTTTTGTGCAAAAACATGGCGGTTCTTTTAAGATTGATCGACTGGCTGAAATAGCAGAAATTAGATGGAAGGGCAGAATATTTGTGTGTATTAAACCTACCACCTATATGAATTTGAGTGGTAAGTCATTCAAATATTGGATGGATAAAGAGAAAATTGCAGTTGAGAACACATTAACCATAGTGGACGATCTCGCCTTACCACTTAGTAAAATAAGGGTACGACCCAGTGGCAGCGATGCGGGTCATAATGGATTAAAAGATATACAGGCTGTTTTAGGTTCTGATAAATATCCTAAGCTACGTTTCGGCATAGGGAATAATTACCCCAAGGGAATGCAGGTGGAGTTTGTGCTTGGTAAATGGTTTCCGGAGGAGACTTCTGTTATCCAAAAAAAGATCACTGCCTGCGTGGAAGTAATAGAACAAATGGCTACCATTGGACTGGAAAAAACAATGAACCTGGCGAATAATTTAAACTTTGAATAAAGAAAATTACTGATTAACAGTAAATTAGCGTAAAAGTAATGTGGGTAATTCAATTGAGTATCTGATGTCAGTACCGCAGGAGATATGTTGAGGCTGAATTACCAATGATTAAAATTTTATCTATGAAAATCTTTTGTGTAGGAAGAAATTATGCTGAACATGCTCAGGAGCTAAAAAATGATATACCAGAAGAACCTGTCATTTTTTTAAAGCCTAAAAGCGCGTTACTTCAGCCACATACACCCTTCTATTATCCCGAATTTTCCAATGAATTACACTATGAAGCAGAACTGGTATTGAGAGTTTCAAAAAATGGAAAATATATTCAGGAAAGATACGCCTCACGCTACTATGACGCGATTACAGTTGGTATAGATTTTACAGCAAGGGATGTACAGCGGGAATTAAAAAAGAAAGGGCTGCCCTGGGAAAAAGCCAAAGCCTGGGATAATTCCGCTGTAGTTGGTAAATGGATTCCGGCAGTGCCTGATGTGTTTAAGGGACCTATTAATTTTTCCCTGACTTTAAATGGTGAAATTGTGCAGAGGGGAAAGAGCGGGGATATGATTTTTTCATTCGATAAAATAGTTTCACATATATCACAGTATTTTTCGCTGAACATTGGAGACATTATCTTTACAGGCACGCCTGCAGGGGTGGGAGAATGTGTAGTAGGAGATGTGCTGGAAGGTTTTTTCGAAAAGGAAAGAATGTTTGAACTGGAAGTTAAATAAGTGAGAAACAAAATACATGCTTGCAGTTAATGAAATAGCCAAGGCATACGAAATAATGACTATTGCCCGAACAATGGGTAATCTATATGAGAATAATCGTGCTATATGTAAGTATGTGCATTCTACATCCAGAGGTCATGAAGCTATACAAATAGCTACAGGGTTGCAGTTGTTGCCCTGTGACTTTGTAAGTCCCTACTATAGGGATGATAGTATGCTTTTATCAATAGGGTATACACCTTATGAGTTAATGCTGCAATTATTAGCTAAAGCGGATGATCCTTTTTCAGGAGGGCGTTCCTACTATTGCCATCCCAGTAGTAAAAATGCTGACAAGCCAGGTATCATCCATCAAAGCAGTGCAACAGGTATGCAGGCCATCCCTACAACAGGATTGGCGCAGGGGCTACGGTTTCTGGAAGAAACTAAATCTGCTTTATTAAGGAAAGGGCCTGATGGTGAGCAGCCTATTGTAGTATGTTCTTTTGGAGATAATAGCATTACGGAAGGTGAGGTGAGTGAAGCGCTCCAGTTTGCGGCACTAAAACAATTGCCCATTATTTACCTGGTTCAGGATAACCAATGGGGCATTAGTGTATCAGCATCTGAAGCCAGAGCTATGAGTGCCTATGAATATGCTAATGGTTTTAAAGGATTGCATAAAATGCAGGTAGATGGTAGTGATTTCATTGCCAGTTACCTTGCAATGAAGCAGGCGGTTGCTTTTGTAAGACACAAAAGACAGCCCTTGCTGGTTCACGCTACTGTGCCTTTGTTAGGACATCATACCAGTGGTGTACGAAAAGAAACTTATCGGAGCAAAGATGATCTCGCTACTCATGAAAAACGGGATCCTTATCCCCCGCTGCGAAAATTGATGCTCATGCATGGGTATCTGGAAGAATCTATTGTGCAAATGGATCAGGATACGGTAACAATGGTACAGGATGCTTTTGAAAAGGCTATTGCGGCACCTGATCCGGATCCTTCAACTGTAGGGAAATATGTATTTGCAGAAACTCCGGTAAAGGAGGAAGTGGGAACAAGGGTGCCAGCGGGCGTTAAAGAGAAAGTCATGATGGTAGATGCAGCTTTGCATGCCATTGAAGAGCTGATGACCGAACATCCGGAATGTTTATTATATGGGCAGGATGTTGGTAAAAGGTTAGGTGGCGTTTTTAGAGAAGCAGCTACATTAGGCGATAAGTTTGGTGACACCAGGGTATTTAACACAGCTATACAGGAAGCATACATAATTGGTTCAACTATAGGCATGTCAGCCTTGGGGTTAAAGCCAATTGTGGAAGTGCAATTCTCTGACTATATCTATCCAGGGTTAAACCAATTAGTAACAGAAATTTCCAAATCGTCCTATTTGTCCGGAGGTAAATATCCCGTGCAAATGATTTTAAGGGTTCCTACCGGTGCTTATGGTGGTGGCGGACCTTATCACAGCGGAAGCATTGAATCTACCTTGTTATCTATAAAGGGGATAAAGGTGGTCTATCCTTCTAACGCTGCGGATATGAAAGGATTAATGAAGGCTGCTTATTATGACCCTAATCCGGTAATCATGCTCGAACATAAAGGTTTATACTGGAGCAAAGTTCCGGGAACTGAAGCGGCACGTACTGTAGAGCCAGATAAAGATTATATACTTCCGCTGGGAAAAGCTAATAAAGTATTGGTAGCTTCTGAAGAGAAAGTTGAGGACGGGGAATCTGTCTGTATCATTACTTATGGAATGGGAGTCTACTGGGCTAAAGCTGCAGCGGAGAAATTTCCGGGTCAGGTTGAAATTATTGATTTACGAACATTATTTCCATTAGATGAAGAGCTTGTTTATTCAACGGTAAAGAATCATGGACGTTGTTTAATTCTAACAGAGGAGCAACAGACAAACTCATTTGCAGAAGCACTGGGTTATAGAGTTACCAAGGCCTGTTTCAAAAATCTGGATGCTCCTGTAGAAGTGATGGGCGCGTTAGATTTGCCAGCAGTTCCCATTAATATCGCTTTAGAAGCAGCCATGTTACCTAATGCCGAAAAAGTAGAAGAGAGACTAAGAATGTTATTAAGAGGATAAGCAGGAGATCATAGAAATCCTGTAATTTCAAATATCACCCAAAATTGAAGTTATGTTATCAAAAACAGTGCAAGAAGCTTTAAATGACCAGGTGTTTATGGAAGCCCAATCTTCTCAGGCTTACCTGGCAATGGCAAGCTGGGCTGAAATTCAACCAGGCCTAAAAGGGGTTACACAGTTCTTCTTTCGCCATAGTGAAGAAGAAAGAATGCACATGCTTAAATTGATTCACTATATCAATGAACGTGGTGGTTTTGCGGTAATCCCGGCATTAGCACAACCCGTTCTGACCTTTGTTTCTTTGAAAAAGGCATTTGAGCAATTAATGGATCACGAGCTGAAAGTGAGCAGCAGTATTAACGACCTGGTGGATTTGTGTTTAAAAGAAAAAGATTATGCTACGCATAACTTTTTACAGTGGTATGTAAATGAGCAGATAGAAGAAGAAAGGCTGGCCAGGGAGTGTAATGACAAGTTAGAAATGATTGGAGATGACAAAAGTGGTTTGTATTTGTTTGATAGAGATATTATGACCATGGATGCCAACTAGCAACACCAACAAAGAATATATAACAAAAAGCCGGAAGCATTGAGCGTTCCGGCTTTTTTATCATTTGAATCCGGCTATTATTCAGCCATCATATCCTGTATTACCTCAATCACATCTTCCACATTAGGCTTGCTGAAGTAATCTCCATCACTACCATAGGCTGGTCGATGTGCCTGTCCTGTTATAGTTCTGGGGGCAACATCCAACCATTTGTAACCTCCTTGTTCTTCCATTACTTTATTGAACATATAGGCTGCAGCTCCACCCGGAACGTCTTCGTCTACAAAAACAATTCTGTTGGTCTTTTGCAGAGAAGCAAATATGGAATGGTGAATGTCAAACGGTAAAAGGGTTTGTACATCTATAATTTCGATGTCAATTCCTAATGCAGAAAGCCTTACAGCAGCTTCCTGGACTATTCTTAATGTAGAGCCATAGGATACTACTGTTATATCGGTTCCTTCTTTTACTATTTCAGGTATACCCAGTGGAACTGTATATTCCAGTAAATTTTCAGGAAGACGTTCTTTTAAACGGTAGCCATTCAGGCTTTCAATCATAATGGCGGGGTCATTGCTTTTTAATAAGGTATTGTACATCCCTATAGCCTGAACCATGTTACGTGGTACACATACATACATACCACGAAGTGCATTTATAACCATGCCCATTGGAGAGCCACTATGCCAGATGCCTTCCAGGCGATGCCCACGGGTACGTACAATCAGTGGACAGCTTTGCTGACCACCTGTGCGATAATGCAGGGATGCTACATCGTCACTGAGTGGTTCCAGACCATACAAAAGGTAGTCGAGGTATTGAATTTCGGCAATAGGACGCAAACCTCTTAATGCAAGGCCTATGCCCTGCCCCATGATAGTAAGTTCTCTTATGCCAGTATCAAATATGCGCTCCTGACCATGTTTCTCCTGTAAACCTGAAAAACCCTGGTTCACATCTCCAATTTTACCTACATCTTCTCCAAATGCAACCACCTTAGGATTAGCGGTAAACAGTTGATCAAAGTATTTATTGAGAATTTCGTAGCCGTTGATAGAAGGGCTGTTTTCTGTATATACAGGTTTAACATCAGCTACACGTAAGGCGCTTTTTTCGCCCTCGTTGTATAATAATGTATTGTATAGCTGTTTGTTGAGATCTTTCAGTTGTTTACGATAGGCCCTGACTTCATTAACAGAGGGAGAAGAGGGGGCAATTTCCATTGCCAATGATAAAGTACGCATTACATCCCTGCGTAATGGCTCACGATTGTTTTCCAGATCTTTTGCCAGCTGTTGCAAACGGCCATAGGCATCAATATCATTAACAACCATGTTTTTAATAAGGCTGGTTACTTCAACTACCTGCTCTTTTATAGGGACCAGATATTTTTCCCAGGCTTTATTTTTGGAGTCGCGAACAAATCTCTTCGCTTCTTCTTCAATGAGGTTAAGCTCTTCTTCATCACCAATACCGTTCTCAATGATGAATTCGCGCATTTTTTTGATACAATCCCATTCTTTTTCCCATTCCAGACGTTCTGTGGTTTTATATCTTTCATGGCTACCCGATGTAGAGTGGCCTTGTGGTTGTGTGATCTCTTCTACATGAAAAACTGCAGGAACATGCGTTTCACGCATTTTTTGTAAAGCGGATTCAAACACTTCACACATTCCGGCATAGTCCCATCCTTTTACACGATAAATATCAATGCCATTTGTGTCTTCTTTCTTTTCAAAGCCTTTCAATGCGGCTGAGATAGAACCTTTGGTGGTCTGGTGTTCTGTAGGAACCGAAATTCCATACCCATCGTCCCAGATAAATATGGCCAGGGGAACCTGTAATACACCCGCAGCGTTTACTGTTTCCCAAAAATGACCTTCGCTGGTAGAGGCATCTCCAATGGTACAAAAACAGATTTCGCTTCCATTAGTAGAAAGGTCATCAAATTGCTGTAAAACCGGAGAATTCCTGAAAAGGGTAGAAGCAAATGCCAAACCTAACGCCCGTGGCATTTGTGCTGCGGTGGGAGATATATCTGAGGAGATATTCCGTTGATTAGCCAAATCAACCCAGTTGCCGGAAGCATCTACGTTGGGAGTGGCAAAATGTCCATTCATCTGGCGACCCATGCTAAAAGGGTCCCTTTCCAGATCCGGATCGGCATAAAGTTGCGCAAAAAATTGCTCTACTGTTGCAAGTCCGGTTGCAAACATAAAAGTCTGATCACGATAATAACCTGCCCTATAGTCGCCAGGCATAAAGAATTTACCCATCGCTACCTGGGCCAATTCCTTACCATCTCCAAAAATGCCGAACTTGGCCTTGCCTGTCAATACCTCGCGACGTCCCAGTAAACTGGCTTCGCGGCTTTCCAGCGCTACCTTGTAATCGTTCAGCACCTCTGCCCTGAATCCCTCATATGAGAGCATGTAATTACTCATTTCTATGTTTGCAGACGTATTGTTCATGGAGCAAAAATAAATTAACAATCAACTAAATTGTAACATCTTGTGCAAATGAATGAAGTTTATCTCTAACTTTATGCTTGTAAAAAAATAAATTTTATTCATATATGAGAAGAATTGCCTTTTTAGTGGCAGCATTTTTCGCTTTTAATAGCGTAAATGCCCAAAATTCAACCTCAACTAGTCAGACTGCTGACATCAGTAAAGTGGTTTCTTTCAAAGAAACGGACCACGATCTGGGTAAAATTCCCTATGGAAAACCCGTTGAATTTGATGTTGTTATGACTAATGTGAGTCAAGATTCTGTTAAAATTGTAAATGTACAGACTCAATGCGGCTGTACTACACCTAAATGGAAGGAAGGACCTTATGCCGCCGGACAGGATTTTAAAATTGTCCTGGGCTTTAATGGCTACACCGATGGACATTTTGAAAAGTATGTTACTGTTTTCTTTTCCGGTGGTGTTAGCAAACAATTGAAGTTTCATGGTGACACCTACAAAGAACAAGTTCAACAAAGTACCCCTAATAAAACCAGATAGAATATGAAGAAGTTATTATTATTAGCAAGCTTATTTATCGGCGTAAATGCGTTTTCACAAGCTCCGGCTCCGGCACAGGAAGTTACTCCTATTAAATTTGAAGAAGTGAAACATTCATTTGGTCAGGTTCCACAAAGTATACCTGTTACCACTTCTTTTACATTTAAAAATACCAGCGACAAGCCGGTAATTATCGAAAATGCTACTGCAGAGTGTGGTTGTACCACTCCTGAGTATCCTAAAACTCCTATCTTAAAAGGACAAACCGGAGTTATTAAGGTTACTTATAATGCAGCCAACCAGGGTAAATTCACTAAAAATGTGCATGTTAAAGTAGCCGCTGTTCAACAGCCTGTGTTACTGACCATTGATGGTGAGGTCGTTCCAAAGAAAAGCTAATTAGACAGGTACACTTAATTATAAAACGGGAAACATACAATGTTTCCCGTTTTTTATGACCAGGTTAGCTAAAATGGCCTATACAAACGTTTGATAAATTAGGGGTTACGCGTAGCTTTGTGCCATGGCACACTTAAGTATAAGTAAACGAGGACAAGAAATGCCTGCTTCACCAATTCGCAAATTGGTTCCTTATGCAGATGCAGCTAAGAAAAAAGGGGTTAAAGTATACCACCTGAATATCGGGCAACCCGATATAGAAACTCCCAAATCTGTACTGGATGCAGTACGACATTCTGATTTCACCATCCTGGAATATAGCCATAGTGCAGGAAATGAAAGCTATCGTAAAAAGCTGGTGCAATATTATGAGCAGGTAGGAGTGAATGTAAATCACAATCAGATTATTGTAACCACCGGTGGATCGGAAGCCATTCTATTTGCTTTTATGGCGTGCCTGGATGCTGGCGATGAAATCATTATTCCTGAACCTTTTTATGCAAACTACAATGGTTTTGCTGTAGAAGCAGGAGTAAAGGTGGTGCCTATCACAGCTTCTATAGAAAACGGTTTTGCTTTACCGGCTATCAGCGAATTTGAAAAGGCGATAACTCCCCGTACTAAAGCAATCATTATTTGTAACCCTAATAATCCTACCGGCTATTTATATAGTAAAGAGGAAATGGAGGTGCTGAAGGAAATTATTACTCGCCATAATCTTTATCTTTTTTCAGACGAAGCATACCGGGAATTTTGCTACACTGGCAAGCACTTTAGCGCTATGCAATTAGAAGGTGTAGATGATAATGTGGTGCTGGTAGATACTATTAGCAAACGTTATAGTGCCTGTGGCGGTCGTATCGGAGCTTTTGTTACCCGGAATAATGGATTGATTCAGGCGGCTATGAAATTTGCACAGGCCAGATTGAGTCCGCCAAGTTTTGCACAAATAGCAGGGGAAGCAGCTGTTGACTTGCCGGCAGATTACTTCAATGCAACAAAAGCATTATATCAAAGCCGGAGAGATTTATTGGTTAAAAGGCTAAATGCAATACCGGGAGTGTTTTGTCCTAATCCGGGTGGAGCTTTCTATGCTATGGCCAAGCTACCAATTGATGATGCTGATAAGTTTTGTCAATGGTTGTTAGAAGATTTTGACTTTAATAAGCAAACTGTAATGTTGGCTCCCGCTACCGGTTTTTACGGAACGTCGGGCTTGGGAAAACAAGAGGTGCGTCTGGCATACGTATTAAAAGAAAGTGATATAAATAGTGCCATGGATTGTTTAGAAAATGCACTAAAACAATATCCTGGCATAACTAATTAAAATTCAATGAATTTTAATTAGTTATGAGATGACGTGATAGGAATTATGATGTATTAAGAAAATAAATATGTTATTGTTTGTAACGGTAAATTCGTTTATTTTGTGTCATAGACGAATTGAAATTAATTTTCTGAAATTGTAATGTCTTATTTAAGACTTGACAGACCTTTAATTGATATTAAGTTAATCTGCAGGAGTGTTTAAGTGGAAGTAGTTAAAATAGCTTTGCAAGCAGATTAAAAATACAACTAGATTATTAAGAATTTTCATATGGCAAGCAATCGAAGACGCCCCCTTGTTTCTACAAAGGGGCTTTTTGTTGCCCCTTAAAACAAAAAGCCCTTGCTTTTAAGCAAGGGCTTTTATAATTATTTAACTGTTAATGCATTGTCTATTAGGTAAATAAGATTATTTCTATGTGCTTTGGTTTCTTCATTAGTAGAAGTAGCGGTAGCTAATCTTGTTCTGAGTTTCTTAAGCGTATATCTCGCACCGGCTTTTGCTATATCATCAACAGGCGTATTGTCTGCTGCTATTTGAATGACACCTTTTACATAAACACTCTGTAAATATTGTCTATAAACATTCACATTTGTTTGAATGTCTGCATCAAAAATACCTTTTGTCAGGTCAGACATAATATCAGCTATACTATACTGGTTACCATAAAGTCGGCTATTGGTAATGCGTTGAAGGGTAACGGGGCTTAAAATATGAGCAAGGGCCCCATAGGTTTGAATGTTTAATAAAGTACCGGTGATTTTATAGTCTTCTCCGGAATAAGGTTGATTAAAACCTCTTCTCTGAAGTTGCAGGTAAGGAAATACCTGTGCGTCAGCATCAAATGCATCAGGTGCAAAAACATATTTGTTTAAAATAGCTATGGCTTTTTTTTGAGTGGCAATAGAAACGGGCGTGTAAGGTTTATTGGGTGATTTTTGATCAGGGAAGCTTCTGTCAATATACACACCACCAATATAACGGCTTACAGCGGCAATCATATTACCCCTTTGCCCATTCAAAGTATTGTAGCGCGCTCTTAGTTCAGCATAGGATTGATCAGGTTTGCTGTACTTAGCTACAAGTTTGCTCATAAGATTATTTACCAGCTTAAAACGATCTTCCGCGTACCCTATGGCATCATTGGTTAAATCGTTGATGTTTACCCGTGGGTCCATGGCTTTACCAGGCGAGCGCATGTCATCGCCGTCATTGCCAAAAGTTAATTGAGGATCAGTGCTTTTGGATAGAATGGTATGAAGGCCTGCTTTTTCTGTAGTCGCATTAGCAAAGGGAGTGTAGCCGTATTCAATGGCCCATAGGTCATATGGTCCGGCTTTAGTGGTATAATAATCACCTTGTTTACTTCTGTCAAGTGATATGTTAATGGCTGGATAATCCATTACAGAGCCAATTAGTCCGATTTTATGTGTAATAGTGGTGTCGTTAATTTGTGCAGGACTTAACATCTGACTTGCTTTCATATTATGATTCAGGCCTAATGTATGCCCCATTTCATGCATAATAAGGTAGGTGAGAAACTGCTTATGCATTTCTTTGATTTCTTCATCACTGGCGCCAGTGGCTTCCATAGTAGTAAGTCCGGTTGTGAATTGATTCTTTAATTCATGGGCCAGCATACAGCTGTGGCTGCCCTGCGTACTGTCTTGGTTAAATAGGGTAAAAGCAGGTGTAGCAGAGGTTGTATTGCTTACCAGTTCATCATAAACAGGGGTGTAACTTCCTGAAAACCATTCTACAGTAATGTCGGCTCCCAAAATCTGGCCTGTTTTGGGATTTACAAAGCTAGGACCAATAGCACCATAACTTGGCTGGGCCGACGACACCCAGCGTATTACATTATAATGTATGTCGGCAGGATCCCAGCTGGCTGTATCAGGCATTATTTTCATTTGAACAGCATTTTTAAAACCTGCCTTTTCAAATGCTTCATTCCACTTTAAGCCTGCTTCCATAATTGTTTTGCGGTATTCCAGCGGGGTAGTGTTCTCAATCCAGTATACAATAGGTTCAACTGGTTCGCTGATGGCAGCGGAAGGGTCTTTCTTTTGTAGGTTCCATCTATGGATAATGTCTTTATAAGGAACAGGGCTGATGCTGGTAAGATCAGTTACTTCTTCCATAAAATAACCAACCCGTGGGTCGTCCCTGCGGGGGAGGAATACATTTTCTGGCATGGCAATTAAGCTGTGTTGCATACGCACTCTCACATATCTGCCATCTGTAATATCCGGACCGCTGGAAGCTGTAATATTTGGATTGTCATAAGTAAGGTCTACTACCACATCGGTATTATCCGGGAAGGACCTAATATTGGCGTACTTGCTTTTTTGTATGTTTAGCATGCCCAGATTAAATATAGACATGGCCATGGATGGCGGGAGCGTTGGTTTTACGGGATCCAGCTTTTCACTTAGAAAAAGTGCATCTGCATTTATCAGGTAACCTGTAGAGTCTTCTGCAGTTACCTTCTCAGATAATATGATTGCTTCAGGTTTATCAATATTAGCTGCTTTGCTAACCGGGTTGCTCTTATTATAATAAAAATTGGTGTTTACTTCGGAAAACTCCAGCTTGTCAAAGGCTTTTTCAATTTTTAAAACCATAGTAGCTCTGTGCATACTTTGATTTAAAAACAGGGTAGTTGGCCCATTGATAGAAAAACTCTGGTAAATAAATTCCTTTCCCAGCTGGTCGCGCTTCACATACAACTGTACGCTGCCTGTGGCAGTATCCTGATACAGAGTAAATAAGCCTTGTTTCTTTTGATTGCCCTTTATCTTTTCAGTAATAGATAGTTTTTTGGCGGCAGATTTAGCCGAATCAGCTTTAGCATCGTTTGGTTTTGATACAGAACCGGGAGGTTGTTGTGCCTTTACCTGTGAAAAACAGGTAATTAGGCCAAGCAGTAGTATATGTTTCATGTAGCAATTTTGTTTCTCTGAATGTATTTTAATTTCCCGGTGAATGTGTGGGGATTTACACAAGCGGTTAAAAAAGAATGCTAAGATTTTCTAAAAACTGTCTTATATATAAATGAAGTTGCCTAATTTTGGACTATAAAACCATTTTGGTCTAAAAGTATGCTTCTTTCCAAAGATGAAATAATAAAAGCAGAGGTACTGCAGGAGGCTGGTAAGCTGTTCCGTCATTTTGGTTTAAATAAAACCACAATGGAGGATATTGCCCGCGCAGTAGGAAAGGGGAAAAGTACACTTTACTATTATTATAAGAGCAAAGAGGAGATTTTTGATGCTGTAATGCGGCATGAAAAGGATGCAATATTCAAGCGCATCCAGGAAGCTGTTGCGCTCCAACCTACTGCTACGGCCAAAATGGAAGCTTACGTTAGAGTTAAATTCAGGGAAATTTCTAAAATAACGGTTCTTTATCAGGTAGTTGTACGTGAAGTACAAAACTGTAATGAAATAGAAAGGAATATCAGGAAAGGATTTGACAGTGTAGAAACAGATATTGTGAAGAGCATTTTGCAGTATGGTATTGTAACAGGTGAATTTTCTAAGTTAAAGCAGAGTGAATTGGATTTGCTGGCGTTTACATTAGTAAGTAGTCAGCGCGGAGTGGAAATTGCTTCTATCATTGGCAACAGGTTAGACGAATTAGAAGCACAGATAGACTGGTATATGGAGGTGCTGTTTAATGGCATTAAGAATTTATAGCAGTTTTTTTGCGTCTCTTTAGACTAAGAAACGCTAATATTCTAAAGTTTTGATAGTTATTTAGGTCGGATAGGGATATTTAGTAAGGATTAGAGAAGAATAGAGGGGATTTATTATTGATTGTGTTGTCCGGTGCATCTTTTATAAAAAGACAGGAACAACTAACAGAAAGGGGAACTATTATAGTAAAAGATGCGCTGGATAATCAGTCTTCCGGAACGGGAAAATGTGAGTCAGGTGGCGAAAGCCTGTCCGGAACTTTAAAATGTCTACAGTTGGATTTGGTTATAATTTCACGGCGGTTGTTTCTACAGCCGCCTCTTTTTTAAAATACGAAAGTGGCTTTTACACATTAAATACCCGACCAATATGTTGTAAACGGGCTGTTTTTTAAAAATTTTTGAACAAATAGCCGTTTTGTTCTAATATCCTGTTATTTTTGTTTTTCGTTTCTCCGACCAAACTGAAATAATATTCGTTCCCTGTAAACGTTTTACAACATATTGAAATACAGGCTAAATGCAGAAAAATCTAAAAGAAAAGATTGCAGCGTTTAAAGATGCTGCAATGATTAAAGAAAAAGGCTTGTATCCTTATTTCCGCCCGATTGAATCAGCGCAGGATACAGAGGTAATGATTGAAGGAAAGAGGATACTGATGTTTGGGTCCAATTCCTATTTAGGTCTTACTAATCACCCTGCTATTAAAGAGGCTAGTCAAAAAGCAATTGAAAAGTACGGTTCAGGCTGTGCTGGTTCAAGATTTTTGAATGGTACTCTCGATCTCCATGTAACCCTTGAGAAAAGGCTGGCCCGTTTTGTTGGAAAAGAAGATGCAGCTGTATTCAGCACCGGCTTCCAGGTAAACCTGGGGGTGTTGAGTTGTGTAACCGGCCGTAACGACTACATCATTTTAGATGAATACGACCACGCTTCCATCATAGATGGTTGCCGTTTATCTTTTTCCAAAGTAATTAAGTACAAGCACAATGACATGGCCGATCTGGAGCATAAACTTGCCCAGTTACCTGAAAATGTGGTGAAATTAATTGCTGTGGATGGGGTTTTTAGCATGGAAGGCGACATTGTAAAACTTCCTGAAATAACCAAACTTGCTGCCAAGTATGGTTGTAACATTATGGTTGATGATGCGCATGGTTTAGGTGTGATTGGTGAAAAAGGTGCAGGTACAGCATCTCACTTTGGTTTGAATGACCAGGTAGATCTGATCATGGGTACTTTCAGTAAATCTCTGGCTTCGCTGGGGGGATTTATTGCCGGTGACTATGAAACTGTTGACTATATCAGACACAGAGCACGTTCATTAGTGTTTAGCGCGAGTGTTACGCCGGCATCAGCTGCCAGTGTAATTGCGGCACTGGATCTGATTGAAAATGAGCCACATCACTTAGATAATTTGTGGAAGAACACAAACTATGCTAAGAAAATGCTTCAGGAAGCAGGATTTGACCTAGGTGGAACAGAAAGCCCCATCTTACCTATTTATATCAGAAATAATGATCAAACGTTTATCATTACCAAGGTATTACAGGAAATGGGCGTGTTCGTGAACCCAATTGTGTCACCAGCGGTGCCACCTGAAGAGTCGCTGATCCGTTTCTCATTAATGGCTACGCATACCTTCAGCCAGATTGAAGAAGCTGTTGAAAAGTTAGTGAAAGCTGCAAAAGTTGCAGGTCTGGAACTAGCTACTGGTCAGCAACATATTAAAACTACCAATTAGCAATATTATATTGTAGAGCCGCATTGCAGTTATTCTCATTTGCTTTAAGCAATTAACTGCAATGCCGGCTTTTTTCCGCTACCTATTCTCTCTTTTCCGTGATAATAGCACACTACGCCCTGTAGTTTTTGTCAAATGAAGCTGTTATCTTTTCCGGATTGCTACAAATCAGGCTTTTGCAATTGTTATTCTATGATAATATGTTAAAAGAGATTTTCTGCAAAAAGAATATAAGGTTACTTATACCTTTGCCGTGGTTGTACCGGACATGTAGTGACATGACAAATGGTTATTCTTAGTTATTCTATAAATCAAAATGTAATATGAAAGAGCAAATTCAGAAAGCTGAAGGCAAGCTAGGCATTCTTACGCCTGGTATGGGAGCTGTAGCTACTACGTTCATGGCGGGTGTTATTGCTGTGAATAAAGGATTGGCTAAACCTATCGGTGCTTTAACTCAAATGGGAAACATCCGTTTAGGTAAAAGAACAGAGAGCAAGTATCCTTTAATTAAAGATTTCGTGCCTTTGGCTAATCTGCAGGATATTGTTTTTGGCGGTTGGGATGTTTATGAAGACAACGTTTACCAGGCTGCTGTTCATGCAAAAGTGTTAGAAGCTTCTTTGCTGGAAAAAATTAAACCGGAGTTGGAAGCTATTAAGCCAATGAAGGCTGTGTTTGACAGAACTTTCGTTAAAAACCTTGACGGCCAATTCATAAAAACTGGTGCTACCAAGTGGGATTTAGCTAAGCAGGTAATGGACGATATTGAAAATTTCAAAGATGCCAATGATGTAAACCGCGTAGTGGTGGTTTGGTGTGGCTCTACTGAAATTTACTTTGAAGCATCAGAGGTGCATGAAACCCTGGCTAATTTTGAAAAAGGGTTAAAAGAAAACGATCCTAATATTGCTCCCAGCATGATTTACGCTTATGCGGCGCTGAAATTGGGCGTTCCTTTTGCAAATGGTGCACCTAACCTTACCATTGATATTCCGGCTTTAGTAGAATTATCTAAAGAAACGAATACGCCTATTGCTGGTAAAGATTTCAAAACTGGTCAAACTTTAATGAAAACGATCCTGGCACCAGGCTTACAAGCAAGAGCTTTAGGTGTACACGGATGGTTCTCTACTAATATATTAGGAAACAGGGATGGTCTGGTACTGGACGATCCGGATAACTTCAAAACAAAAGAAGTATCTAAACTGGGGGTGCTGGAAGATATATTCAAACCAGAAACCAACCCAGACCTGTATGGTGAAATTTACCATAAAGTACGTATCAATTACTACCCTCCGCATGGTGATAACAAAGAAAGCTGGGATAACATCGACATCTTTGGCTGGTTAGGTTATCCAATGCAGATTAAGGTGAACTTCTTATGTCGTGATTCTATTTTAGCTGCGCCCATTGTATTAGATCTGGCGTTGTTTATTGATCTGGCAAAAAGAGCTAATATGTCTGGTATCCAGGAATGGTTATCATTCTATCTGAAATCACCACAAACTGCACCGGAATTAAGACCTGAACATGACATTTTCAAACAACTGATGAAGTTGCAGAATACTTTACGTCACATGATGGGGGAAGATTTAATAACACACCTGGGGTTAGATTACTACCAGGATTTGGTTGATGTATTGTCATGATGACATTTTCTAAAATAATAACCACTTGCCTGGGCATTGGTTACATACGAAAAGGCGGCGGCACATATGCGTCAATAGTAACGCTGCTGGTTTGGTATGCGCTTCAGGCAGGTGGTCATGATAGTCCCAATGGCCAGTTGATAGCAGTGATTCTATTGCTGGCATTGGGCATATTTTGTGGAACAGTTGTTGAGAAGGAATGGGGAAAAGATAGTTACCGGGTGGTAATTGATGAGGCGGCCGGAATGTGTATTACTGTTTTGTACATTCCTGTCAATCGCTGGGATTATTTACTGACCGGGTTGATTTTATTCAGAGTGATGGACATTTTTAAGCCCTTATACATACGCCGGGTAGAAAAACTGCCAGGTGGTTGGGGGGTTATGATGGATGATGTTGTAGCAGCAGTGTATGCTTACTTGATTTTAAGGCTTATTATAACAATGCATATATTCTAACAGCGCATGTTTATAAAAGCACAACTAACTTCTCTTTCGGCTTCCCTCATTGATAATGCAACAGCCATTGTTCTACAGGCTGCATGCAAAGTGCCTAAGTTATATGCAGGCATGGCAGGAGTAGTGATAGGAGGGATTTTTCATTTCTCGGTAAGTCGCAGATGGGTTTTTAATGCATCTGACAAAAGCAGGAAAGATCAGATTATCAAGTATATTATGGTTTGGTCAGGTAATTTTTTTCTGAATACCGCAGGAATAGCAATTTTATTAAGATTAACACATCTCGACTTCAAGATAATAAAGGTTCTCGTATCTATAGTTGTGGGTATTACCTACAATTACTTTCTTCAGAAAAGGTTTGTGTTTAAATAGTCATACAAAATGGATTGGAAAAGAAAAATTGGGTTCGGTTTTTTGCTGCTATTGATATTGGGAGGAATTGAAGCGTTTGGGCAAACTACAACAACGATTAAGGGTACTGTTAAAGACGCAGCTACACATTTGCCATTGCAAAATGTGAGTGTTTTCTTTACTGGTGCGCAAGGAGTTATTACGGATAGTGCAGGTAGATTTATCGTGCAAACTGATGACAATGTTAGTTTTATAGAATTTACCATTTTAGGATACCAGTCTGTAAAGAGAAAGTTGGGTAATGATGCTATCCAGGTTTTGAATATAGAGATGGCCCCTTCTCCTAAAAACCTGAATAATGTTACGGTTACTACTAATAAAAGAGCTAAGTACCGTAACAAGAACAACCCAGCCGTTGAACTGATCAGACAGGTAATTGCCCATAAAGACGATAACCGTCTTCAGGCTTATGAAACAGCTTCCTATGAGAAATATGAAAAAATTCAGCTGTCGCTAAGCAAAATCTCAAAAAAACTTACAGATAGTAAGATTTTAAAGAGATATAATTTTGTTTTTGATAACCCGGATACTACTCAAATGCAGGGAATGACAGTTACCCCTGTATACCTGGAAGAAAGTTTATCTGACAACTATTACCGGAAAAAGCCGCAACAATCTAAGTCAATAATAAAAGGAAAGAAAAAGGTAGATTTTGGTGAATTCGTGGATATGGTGGGTGTTAGTAGCTACCTGAACCGATTGTATGAAGATGTAAATATTTACGATAACAATATTTCAGTACTTACCAACCAGTTTCTGAGCCCGATTGCCGACCTGGCGCCTACTTTTTACATGTTCTATATCCGGGATACTGTTGAGCTGAACGGTGAGAAGCTGGTAAAAATGTATTTCACCCCACGCAACCCCGATGATTTATTGTTTAGGGGTACTATGTTTATTACACTGGATGGTAACTATGGTATTCAGCAAATAAACATGTTTGTAAGCTCTAAAGTGAACCTGAACTTCGTTCGCCAGTTGAAAATTGCCCAGGAATTTGAAAAAAGTAAAGAGGGCAGGTATTACCTGGAGAAAAGTGACATGGTAACCGATTTTGGTTTATCTAAGAATGGAGGTGGTATTTTAGGGGAGCGCACTGTTTCTTATAAAGATTTTCAAACCAACGTAGCTATTAATGATAGTGTGTTTAAAGGCCCATCTGTGGCTATCCAGGAAAAGGCAGAAGAGCGTCTGGATACATTTTGGATAAGCCATCGTCACGATAGCTTATCCAGTGCTGAGTCTAAGGTGTATGCAAACATTGACAGCCTGAAAAAAATGAAATCTTTCAGAAGGTTAATGGATTGGGGAACTTTTTTACTGGCAGGTTATAAGCAGGCAGGACCATTTGAGGTGGGACCGGCTAACACCTTTTACAGTTTTAACCCGGTAGAAGGTTTTCGTTTACGTTTAGGTGGTAGAACTACTCCCAAATTAAGTAAACGCTACTATTTTGAAACCTACGGAGCCTACGGTTTTAAAGACCAGAAATGGAAATATTTCCTAAGTGCTTCTTACTCCATTAATAATAAGTCCATTTATGGATATCCTTTGCACTATGTAAGGGCCAGTTTTCAACGTGATACTAAAATTCCAGGTCAGGAGTTGCAATTTGTGCAGGAAGATAACTTCCTGTTATCCTTCAAAAGAGGTAATAATGACAAGTGGTTATATAATGACATCTTCAATTTTTCCTATGTAAGAGAATTTGGTGATCATTTGAGATATACAATAGGGTATAAATGGTGGAAACAAACACCTGCCGGCAGTATTTCCTACGTTAAAAATGTGAACGGAACCGATGTAAATGTGAATGATATCACTACTTCGGAAATTTCTGCGGAATTCAGGTGGGCTCCGCACGAGCAATTTTACCAGGGTAAATTATATCGGATACCTATCATCAACAAGTATCCCATTTTTACTTTCCGCTATATAGCAGGTATTAAAGGGCTTTTAAAAGGGGAGTATAACTACCAGAGTATTAACCTGCGTGCTGAAAAGCGTTTTTATCTATCGCAGTTAGGTTTTACAGATATAACTGCAGAAGGTGGCTACCTGTTTGGCAAGGTTCCTTTCCCTTTAATGACTATTCATCGCGCCAACCAGACATTTACGTACCAGCTAAACTCGTTTAACCTGATGAACTTTATGGAGTTTGTGAGTGATCACTACGCATCCGTAACGGTTGATCATTACTTTAACGGGTTTATTTTCAATAAGATACCGCTGTTAAAGCGATTGAAACTGAGAGAGGTAATTGCTGGAAAGCTTTTATATGGAGCTACACGTGATGAGAATAATCCGGCAAAGAACCCGGATCAGATAAAATTTCCTACAACAAACGGTGTAGTATCTACCTTTGTGTTCGATAATCAACCTTATTTTGAAGGTAGTGTAGGGATCATGAACATATTTAAGTTAGTAAGGGTAGACGTGGTGAAACGTTTTACCTATTTGAAGCATGCCGATATTCCTACATGGGGCATCAGAACAAGGGTAAAATTTGATTTTTAAGTAATTGTCTAATAAAGATTTATGTCTGTTCGTACAGGATTGCAGCAGGGGATTTATAAAATCATAAACCCGTTTGTTCGTTTTTTAATTAAGCTGGGACTTACTCCTAATGCTGTTACTTCCATTGGTTTAATGTTAAACATTGGAGTCGCTATCATTTTTATCAAAGGTGCTGAGGTGGGGCATCGGGGCGACTTATCTTATGTAGGTTGGGCTGGTGCGCTGATATTGTTTGCCGGTTTGTTTGATATGCTGGATGGCCAGGTGGCCCGCCTGGGAAACATGAGTTCCCGTTTTGGCGCTTTATACGATTCCGTATTGGACCGGTATAGCGAAATGGTGTTGTTCCTGGGTATTTGCTATTACCTGGTGGGGCATCATTATTTCCTAAGCTCCCTGTTTGCATTTATTGCCCTGATAGGTAGTATGATGGTAAGTTATGTAAGAGCCCGCGCAGAAGGATTGGGTATCGAGTGTAAAGATGGCTTAATGCAAAGACCGGAGCGTGTAATTACTATTGCTTTATCTGCTATGGCATGTGGCATTACTGCGCATTACATTGGCGGCGACTATAAATTGTTTATCCCAGGTTTCAGATACCACGTATTTGAAACTATGTCAATTTTTACCTTGCCCATTACTTTTATGGCTGTGTTAACAAATATTACTGCGATTGGAAGACTGAGGGGGGCCAAAAAATCAATGGAAAAGATAGAACAGGAACAAAAAGAACAGAAAGCAGAAGCTGTTGTACCACAACAGCGTTCAACCGCAGCGGTAAAAACATTGCTGCTGGTTATATTAAGCATTACTGCTTCACTGATAACATATGCCAGAACCGAGCCACAGGATACATTTCCGGTACCGCCCCGTGGCTTTGGTCATTTATTTTACCTGCAACGTACCCCTAATGCTAACACCATTATGTACGATCTGAATATTAAAGATGGTCTTATTGATAAAGATGATCCTGTACATGCATACTGGATCAGATATACCGAGCAAAAACAAAAGCAGGAACTAAACTTTGTTCAGCGTAAATTTGCTTACGGTATTAAGGCTAAAGACTTAGGTAACAATAAGTTCGAGTTACATTTTGTGTCGTATAAAAAGATGCCTTTGTATCTGGAATATTCTCCAACCGAAAAAACATATCATGCATATGCTACGGTAAATAGTAAATACCTGCGTTTGAGCCGCATATTTATTATGATCAATGGAGGAAGTTTCTGGTCACCCAACATTGAATATGTTGAGATCAAGGGTGTTGACGTTGCCACCGGAAAAGAAGTTGCTGAACGATTAAAAATATAACTGTACATGTCTAAAAACTATGTTTCTAACTCCACTGAGTCGGTGAGGATGTTCAAAAACAGCCTGATGGAGGGACTTTCTAAAGTGCATTTTACTATTCCTTTGTTTATATTCATTCCAATTATAGGCGTTTTTGTTTATCTCTCTTTTCATGAAGGAGCAAATATCTTATCTTTTATAGGGTACTTCGCTTTTGGTTTGGGTATCTGGACCATCACTGAGTATGTACTGCATCGCTGGATTTTCCACTATGTGCCTAAAGCACAATGGGCGTTACGGTTACATTTTATTTTCCATGGTGTACACCACGATTATCCAAGAGATAAAAAGCGCTTGGTAATGCCGCCTTCTGCCAGTTTACCATTGGCAACCCTGTTTTACTTTTTATTTTCCCTGTGTTTTGAGGTAAAAGCTAATTTGTTTGCTTTCTTTCCCGGGTTCCTTTTAGGATACCTGATTTATGATATGCTTCATTATGCTATGCACCACTACAATTTTAAAAGTGGTCTAATGAAGAGAATTAAGCAACATCATATGTTGCATCACTATCAGGATGCTGAGAAGGGGTTTGGCGTAAGCTCTGCTATATGGGATAAGATATTCCATTCCGATTTCACTAATAAAATGTAGATTCTCTTGTCTTCCAGTTCTATTGCCAAAGAGCCGTATCCTCTGTTGCTGAAGAATATCCTTATTACTACCGCAGTTTCCGTAGGGTACCTGTTGTTATCTTATATCCTTATTGGTTATAAAACCGAACAGCTGTTCCTGGTATTGCTATTCAATGCCCTTTATTACATTTCTAAAGGAACAAGGCGCTTTATTATTGGGTTTTCCATCTTCATTATATTCTGGATTCTGTTCGATTATATGAAGGCATTTCCCAATTACCGGTATAATACTGTGCATATCAAAAGTATATATGATGCCGAAAAGGCTTTGTTTGGCATCATGCAGGGAGGCGCTGTGCTTACGCCTAATGAATACTGGCTTACCCATCAAAGCACGTTCCTGGATATTTTCAGCGGCTTTGCTTATTTGTGCTGGATGCCGGTGCCTTTGTTTTTTGCCTGCTACCTGTTCTATACCAACAGAAGACAATTCTATTATTTCGCGCTTACATTTTTACTGGTAAACCTGGTGGGTTTTGTGGGGTATTATTCTTATCCGGCGGCACCACCATGGTATATTCAATTACATGGTTTTGATTTTAATGCGGCAACCCCAGGAAATACAGCCGGGTTAGACCGGTTCGACCAGTATTTCCATACCACTATATTCAAAGGGTTATATACCAAAAGCTCTAATGTTTTTGCAGCCATGCCTTCTTTGCATGCGGCTTACCCGTCCATAGTACTGTACTATGGAATTAAAAACAGGATGGGGTATATTAACCTGTTATTTGCGTTGGTAGTTGGTGGAATCTGGTTTGCAGCTGTATATAGCAGCCATCACTATGTGTTAGATGTAATGGCTGGTATTTGCTGTGCGATAATCGGTTTTGTGATATTTCATTTCCTGAAATCGGCTGCCTGGTTCGATCGGTTCATTAGCCGTTTAGTTAGTTTGTAGGGGCCAGCGGTACTGTCTGGTCCTGGCGGCCTATCCCTTCTACCATCATTTCTACAATAAAAGCAATACGGCTGTCCAGGTCGGGGCCATTTGTTACCAGGGGCAACTCCAGCCCTCTGAACGAGCTTACTATCAGGTAGGCGAAAGCATTCATTTCGCCGGTGCTCATATTTTTAAACTCCCTCTTATCCACTCCTTCCTGTAAAATCTCTTTTATCAGTTCAATCTGGGTGGTATCAAACCTGTTTTTTATAGGTGTTATTACGCAGGGAATATCATGGATTTCATCTTTCAATGCTCCATTCAGATTGCATAACGATGCCAGGTGCTGAAATTGTGCTTTACAAAACAGCATCAGTTTTTGCTTCGATGTTTTTGAATGCTCAAGGGAGCGTTTAATCAACCGGAAAAAACGGTGCATTTCTTCATTTACCACAGCTTCAAAAATTTCCTCTTTGCTTTTGTAGTAATAGTAAAGTGAGCTTTTACGCTTTCCTATTTCCCGGGCAATATCCTCTACGGTTGTCTTTTTAAACCCAAATTTTCTGAAAAGATTTCCCGATACAGTTATTATGTCTTTGTTTAAATCTTCCTTGTGCCCCCATTCGGTCATTAGAGGTCGTGCCATGTCCTTTGTATAGAGCGTTATTGAGATAAGAAGTGCAAAATATAGATAAAAATCAAGAGATTACATATCCCTCGTACTTACCGCCATAAAATAATTAAACTGTAACATAGCTTTAACCGGAAGAATCTGACGGAAAAATGACTTTCCAGATTTCGTAATTCAATTTTCCTAATTAGTAAAAGGAGTCCGGGGTAAAAAACTAATCTTGTACTACCATTTACTCCGCCTGATCATCAGTGTGCATACTGGTGATAGTATTCAGCAATGTGCATTTTTAGCATAGACTGTAAGCTGTTACGCATAGCTTATAGTGTAGGGCATAAACAAGGTGTTATGCCATGAGGATAACTATGCGTAAAAGTGAAATAGAAACAGATAGCAAACCAATTATATCAAACAATATTGTTATAAATAGTTGCTGAAACAAAGCGAGTAAATGGTTTCAGTAAATCCGAGCCCCGTTTCCACGGGGCTTTTTCACTGAAATAAATGGACAACAAAGATGCGGCGTATTCCTGGATAGGCACCACATCCAATTGTCAAGTATTTGTAATAAATAGTGTGGACTATAAATTGTAATTTGTGTATAGCTAAGTTCGATTATGAAAAAGTTCTTCCTCACCTGCATAATAATTGCTGTGTTTGCTGCCTGTCATAAAAAAAATGACCCGGCCCCTCAGCCTACTACTCCTACTACCGGCAGCAGAACTGAGTTCAGTCTTGATACCCTTTATCTATATGCCAGCCAAACCTGGCTGTGGTATGATGCCTTGCCGTCGTACACCACGTTTAATCCCCGTCAGTATGCAGGCTATGGTTCTTCCGACCTGGCAGCATTAAAAAAAGAATTATTTGATCTGGTACAATATAAAATTAATCCATCCACAGGGCAGCCATACGAGGCACCTATAGGGGTAAATCAAGGTAAATATTCTTTTGTAGAAGCAGGGAACCTTACGACAGGAAGGCTGGCTACCGTGTCTTTGGAAGGGAAAGGAAATGATTTGGGGCTGGAATTGGCTATTGTAAATGGAACAGAAGTGCGGGTGCGGTATGTGAATCCATCTTCATCAGCAGCAGCGGCGGGCATTACCAGGGGCTGCCGTATTATTACCATGAACGGTACCGCGGTATCTGGTAACAGCACTACTTTAAACAGTGCCCTGGCACAAAGTAGTTTGCCACTTACGGCGGAAAAGCCTGATGGTTCCACTATTGATGTAACACTTTCCAAGTCCTCTTATGTAAGCAGCCCGGTACTAAAGTATAGCGTAGTTACCAGCGGAAGTAAGAAAATTGGCTATATCGCCTTTGCCAGGTTTAGTGTATTATCAGGTGCACAGGAACAATTGGATAAGGCATTTGCCGCATTTGCCGATGCAGGGGTGGTGGACCTGGTGATTGATTTACGGTATAATGGAGGGGGATATGTACAAACGGCAGAATATTTTTCCAACCTCGTGGCTCCTACAAGTGCTAATGGTTATGTAATGTATTCTGAGCAGTTTAATGGTTTAATGCAAAGCGGAAAAGCTACTATTCTGGCATCTATTCCTTATTCCGACGCTAATAAGCAGCCGGTATATATCAATGGAAGACGCGCTACCTATGCTGATGTAGATTATTCCGTTCAGAAAAACACCCATAATTTCTCCAAGAAAGGCACCCTGCAGAGTGTAAAAAATGTGGCTTTCATTGTAACGGGAAGCACTGCTTCTGCCAGCGAGCTGTTAATCAATTCTCTGAAACCTTATGTAAATGTGCAATTGGTAGGGGCTAAAACTTATGGCAAGCCGGTAGGCTTTTTCGGAATAGGCATAGATCAATACACCGTATATATATCCCAATTTAAAAGCGCTAACAGCAAAGGGGAGGGGGACTATTTTGACGGTTTTACACCGGGAATTTTATCGGCTGATGACGTTACCCGTGATTTTGGTGATGTCAATGAGCTGGCTTTGTCAAAAGCAGTAGCCTGGATTGCCAGCGGCGCTGCTCCCTCTGGTGGACGTATGCAGGTACAGGGTAAACTGGTGAACGAACAGTCCGTTTCTATCCTCAATAGCCGTGACAATGAGTTTAATGGGATGATACGTGAAGGAAACAGTATGACACTGAACCCATAAACCAACTTTCCAATATTCGTAATTAACTTTTCCTCTTTTCGACAGTGAACTCAGGCGCAGATGTAATATGTTTGCGGTCCATTCACTCGCTAAAGCACAAGTTCAGTGCCTGTTTCGGTAATACAATACCATATAGTTTCGTAATTCATAAACTGGTTATACTGTATTATGCAGACAGCAAATCTTTCCTTACAAGACAAATGGATTTCTTTCCGTAAAGAAAATCCCCGTGTACGCATCCGTGAGGCGGCAAAAGTGCTTGACAGCACCGAAGCAGAAATTCTGGCTTCTTTTGCTGGCAGCAAAGTATTGCGCCTGAACAATGATTTTCCGGGCCTGATGAAGCGTTTGCCTGATCTGGGCTATTTGATGGTGCTTACACGCAACGATAGCTGTGTGCATGAGCGCAAGGGAGTTGTGGAAGAGGTAAGCGTAAACAACCCACATGTGGGCTTAATTGTGGGTAAGGATATTGATCTTCGCATGTTCTTCCGCGCCTGGGCTTTTGGCTTTGCGGTAATGGATGATGAAGAAGCCGGATTTAAACAATCTATCCAGATATTTGATCAGCAGGGTAATGCTGTTATCAAAATATATCCTCAACAGGAAGATAAGGCGGCAGCTTTTGAACAACTGGTAAGAGATTTCTCTGCACTGGAGCAGGCTACTTCACTGGTACTGCAACCTGCAGCTCCTGCACCTCATTACAGCGATGCTACTGTAGAGCCAGCGGCTTTACAGGAAGACTGGAAAAACCTGAAGGATACACATGACTTTTTCCCAATGCTGAAAAAGCACAACGTATCCCGTTTACATGCTTTAAAAATAGCTGGTGAGTTTGCTAAACAGGTAAGTAACGATATTGTGAAAACATTGCTTGAAAAAGCAGCTGCCACTAATTGGGAAATCATGGTGTTTGTGGGTAATCATGGTAATATTCAAATACATACTGGTCCAGTTGCTAAAATCGTAGAGATTCCAGGATGGATTAATGTAATGGACCCTGCTTTTAATTTACACCTGAAGCTGGATGATATTGCAGAGTCATGGGCGGTTAAAAAGCCGAGCACAGACGGTGTAATTCATTCTATAGAGTTGTATGATGCTGCTGGTGAAATGATTGTACAATTTTTTGGCAAACGCAAGCCTGGCGTGCCGGAAATGGCTGAATGGACTGAGTTTGTAAGCAGCTTATAATTTGTCTCATCACATCGTAATGATGTTCTCTTAAATATGTGGAAAAAGGTGCAGCCTTAGTCTTAAGGCTGCACTAAAAATATCTTTTAGCAGCCCTGCTAATCAAAATGCTCCTCATCATCTACCGTAAGTAATATTGGAATAGCTATCCAGGCAATGCCTAAAACAATTAGCCAGATTTGTCTAAAGAAGAAGAAGGAGGCACACAATGCTAATCCAAATAAAATCATTGCGATACCTGCTTTGTCAGGGTATTTTTTCTGTTTCATAGAAATCGCCAGTTGTAATCATAAAGGGCGGATTTTCTCTAGCTATTGGATTAGTGTTGGCTATCCCTGTTATTGTATGTGCGGATAGTATTTACTAATATACCAACATATAAGAGCATAATCTAATTTTCTAAGGAGGATTCCTGAATATTTAATTGCCAGAATTGTTTTTGTAGTAGAAATATTACAGATGTGTGGTGTATTCACTGTTACATACGAGGAAAGTGACGTTCGGGTTGTGATGCTGAAAGCCTTTTTGGAGATCGTTTTTTTAGTGGCAACAACGGCTATTGTTACAGCCAGACAAAGAAGCCTGTTGGTCATTTATGTAATAAAAAATATAAACTAAAAATTAAAATATTTTTCAAACACGCATCTGACCTGGCATTTATGATGGTTATAAAAGCAAAAGCTTCCTGCTACAGGAAGCTTTTGCTTTTAGGGTTTTATATCGTTCTCTTCTTTTTTGTTCTCTTCTTCCGGGGTGGGTGATTTTGCATCGTTAAACTCACGAACACCTTTGCCGAGTCCCCGCATAAATTCAGGAATTTTCCTGGCACCGAATAATACCAGTATCACAATCGCTATCAGCAATATTTCCTGGAAACCAAAACTTCCCATATGTCTGTTATTTGAAGTGAGTAAACCAATAGAACAAATAACAGGGCAATTAGTTGTGTTTATTCTGTTAATCCCAGTTGTAATGCACGTTTCACCAATCCGGCTGTGTTTTTTACGTCCAGCTTTTGCATAATGCTGATGCGATGGTTTTCTACCGTATGCGGGCTGATAAACAGCATGGATGCAATTTCCTGGCTGGTATGTTCATCTATAATCAATTGCAGCACTTCCTTTTCACGACTGGTAAGCAGGGCCTGTTTTTTTTCGTTCTGCCTGCTTTTAAACATGTCTTCTACAATACGTTGCTGCAATACAGGCGATAAAAACTGACCTCCATTGTATACGGTTTCTATAGCAGTAACAATAGTTGTGTCTTCTGAGTCTTTTAATAAATAACCCATGCATCCCAGTTGCAGCATCTTCTTAACCTGAATCATAATATCCGTACTGCTTAATACCAGTATCCGTACGCCGGGATATTTTTTCAATATGTTCCTGGCTATTTCTGTGCCTTCCATGTCAGGAAGGTGCATGTCTAATAACAGCACATCCGGCTTATTTACCTTAATGTCCTGTAATAAAGCAGCACCTGTATGGTAAACTGCTGAAACTTCTATATGAGGAAAATCAGACAGTACTTTTCTAAGCCCATTTACCACAATCGGATGATCATCTGTAATTGCTACCTGTATCTTCTTTGTCATTCCAATATATTTTGCCGGGTAGTAATAATATTTAGTTCAATGTATATACTCGTTCCTTTACCCGGGCTACTGGCAATATCCATTTGTCCGTTCAGCGATTTCACGCGATCTTCTATGGTTCTCAGTCCCATGCCTTCACCCTGGCGGTTATTTTCAGTAATGCCTGTGCCGTTGTCTTCTACCGTAATACAAAGCAGCGATTCGTGAAATACAATCTGTACCAATGCCTGGGTTGCCCTGGCATGTTTCAGTGTATTGTGAATCAATTCCTGTATAATTCTATAGGCAGTTAGTTCAAAGTCTTTGGGCAATCTTCGTACTTCCCCCCAAATTTCGGTATTTATTTCCAGCATATGCCCCTTTCTTACCCTTTCGCAAAAGAGGAGAGAGGCTTTAGCTAACCCTTCGCGCAGTAATATCTCCGGCATCAGGTTGTGTGCTGTTTTTCGCAACTCTACTGAAGCTTCTTCCAGTAATTGAAGAATTTCGGTTAAATCGTGTCCCGATTCGCCTGACGTAGTTAGTTTTCTAAATACATAACTTAAACGGGTTCTGATGGTGGCCAACGTGCCGCCCAGGCCATCGTGCAGCTCACGGGCAATACGGCTGCGCTCTTTTTCCTCCCCGGCAATCATGGCCTGCAGGCTGGAAATCTGCAGTTCCTGTTTCAGGTTACGTATTTTTTCCGTTTGCAGTTTGTGCTTGTGTTTGCTGTTGCGGTACAGCAGCAGGCTAACGAGTAACACCAGTAAAGTGCCACAAAGAATGCCACCAATCCAAAACTGTTGTGTTCTTAGCCTGCTTTTGTTGCGGGTTATAGATAGTTCCTTTTGCGCTATTTCTCTTTCCTTGTCAGCAATGCGGTATCTCATTTCCACATTGTATACCAATTCCATTTTTTTATCTTTCTGCATGCTGTCCAATATTTCAGCATGCAAACGCCAATGCTCACCGGCATTTTTGTAATCTTTTAAGGCGTCGTAGGTTTGTGCCAGTGTTTTATGTGCATAATCGGTATAAGCAATCATGTGTACTGCTGCGGCTGTTTTCAATGCCGGAACCAGTGCATTCACTGCTGCCTGGTATTTCTTTTGTTGTAAATACACTTCTCCTAATACAAAATGCGCAAACACATAATAACGGTTATTGGCTTTGTTTTGTAATGGCATTTCTTTAAGCCCTTCATTTACATATTCTAAGGCCTTATCGGGCTGCTTGTCTTGCAAAAGGCTGATAGCAGTATTCATAAGACTGGCTATTACAATAGAAGGTGTAACATGTAAACGCCGCCCCATTTCACAGGTTAACTGACAGTAATATCTGGATGAATCTCTTAGCCGGATGTTTTCATAATAAGCTTCTTTCTGAAAATAGATGCTTACCAGCAAAGTACTATCGCCAATTGCCATTGCTTTTTTTTCAATGGCATTCAAGTGTTCCCAAAGCGATTGAATATACCTGTCGTGCTGAATATCATTGTGCACATTCATCCAAAACTGCAAAATGCTGCCATAAGCACGCATCTGAACCTGAATACTTAAATCGGGATTGAGTTCTACAATATGCAGTGCCTGGTATCTATACCATGCGCATGAGTCGAATTTGCCCAGGTAATAATACACCTGCGCCATGCAATGATAAATGTTAAACCTTAGTTCTTTGTTTGTATTACTGGTGTCTGTACAATAGGTAAGTGCCTGATAGGAATAGGCAATGGCTTCCTGGTCTTTATTTAAAATGCTATGTGCACGGGCCAGGCCCAGGTAAGAATTACCAATGCCATAATTATATCCTGCTAGTTTAGAGCTGTTTAATGTGTGGGTATAGAGTAATATACTGCTATCTGTATTTTGCTCTCTTATCGAATAGCCTTTCTGCATCATTGTATTAATGGCAGCTGTGTCGTGCAGTTGTGGCAACGTGGCTGTATTTTGCTGAGGCACGTTCTGCGCCGTTGCAAAATGGAACACAATAAGCAAACAAATGAATTGCAGCCAATAAATAGCCTTCAATTTATTCTTCATAAACCATTAATTTCTGTGTATGGCGGCAGACGTTAGTGGCGTACGGTCACAGGTAGAGAAGTTTTAGATAGTATTGGAAATTTGAGGGAAGTTAGTGAAAAAAACGGCGTTAATGTAACGTGTTAGTGGTTTTCCACTAATTTTTCGGTGAGCGGGAATTACTGATGAAATTTTCAAATGTGAAAGATAATTTTACCCGGATGCGAAATGAGAGAGTCTCCTTTGTTATAGTTTTTTTACTATCACTTGTATGTATATTTTCTGTACAGGCGCAAAACTTTACTAATAAGGGTAAGGAGTTTTGGGTGGGGTATGGGAATAATTACTTGTTCGATCATGATGCAAGAGCGGATGATTCAAAAAACACACAGGAGATGGTGTTGTATCTTACTGCAGACGAGCCAGCAGTAGTAGAGGTCTCTATTCCCGGAACAACCTACAGGAAAGTATACAATGTACCTGCTAATACATCTTTACCTACAGAGCCACTTCCTAAAAGCGGTGCCGAAGATTGTCGCATCACAGATGAAGGGCTTTTTACCAAAAACGTACATATTGTTAGTAATGTTCCTGTTGTAGTGTTTGAGCATACGTACGGGAATTTTTCTTCCGGTGGGTCTATGTTATTACCTGTAGAGGTATATGGCTATACTTACTTTGCACAAAACACACGACAACTTAAGGCTGATGGCTTTTATTCCTGGTTTTATATAGTTGCCAGTGAAGATAATACCACTGTCAGCATTACGCCTAAGCTGAAAACCAAGAACGGACATGATGCCAGGCAGGCTTTTACAGTAAACCTTAAGAAGGGGGAGATATACAACGTAATGGCTGAGAATAATGCTGGTACAGATATGTCGGGTAGCAAAATTCAGTCACTACCAGGCAGTGATGGTAATTGTCATAGAATTGCGGTTTTTTCAGGTTCCAGCAGAACTGGTCTTGAAGTTGATCAAAATATATTGGGAGGCGGAGGTAGCGACTTTATGATGGTTCAGGGTTTTCCTGTAAGTGCATGGGGGAGTAAGTACCTTACTGCACCTACTTCCACTACACTTGGGGCTGCTAATGTTAAACAGAATGGATACCGTGTTTATGTAAGAGACCCTAATACTACGGTAAAAAGAAATGGTGTTACGCTTACAGGTTTGCAGCAAACCAGCTATTATGAATTTAAATCTGCCACAGCTGATTATATTACTGCTGATCAACCTATATCGGTAAGTCAGTTTATTTTTTCACAGGATGTTGTTGGACGTCAGGCGGGTGATGATGGCGATCCTGAAATGTTTTACCTGACTCCTTTGGAGCAGGCTATTGATCATGTTATATTTTATAGCAACCAAACAGAAAATATAGAGAAGAACTTTTTGACATTGATTATTCCTGAAAGCGGCATGGCTTCTCTGTTATTAGATGGTAGCAATAGCTTTGATGCCAGTTACCCACATCCTAACCTTTCTGGTTATAGAGTCGTTGTCAAGGAATTGCCTATTACACCTATGCAGCATTCCATAATAAGTGATACTCTTTTTACAGCCATCACTTATGGATTGGGAAATTATGAAAGCTACGGATATAACGCCGGGGCGTATGTCAGCAACCTGGCTGCTATACCGGAAATTAAACCTGTTAATCGTAATGGGGTGTATGATTATGTATGTTCCAAAACTCCTTTTAGTTTATCTCTTAAAACATTTTATCAGCCTACCAGTTTAACCATCCATTTCAGCATGGTAAACAATGTTACACCTGCTACAGATGTAACTATTAACAACCCGGTGGCTTCGGCTACTACTGTTATTAATGGGATAACCTATTATACCTACGATATCCCTGATCAATATCAGTTTAACACAGGCGGCGAATATTCTTTACCTGTATCCATCGCCGATCCAACAATCGACAATTGTAAGAAATCTGAAATTGTAAACATTCTTATTCCCGTAGTACAGGGGCCAAGCGTCGATTTCTCTGTACAGCCTGTGTGTGTGTCAGAAAGCGCACAGTTTACTTATATTCCTATCAGTACAGATGCGCATTTCTCAAAATGGAATTTTGGGGATGGGACGGAAAATACCGTTGATGTAAATCCTTTAAAAAAATACAATACAGACGGTAACTATGATGTGAAATTGCAGGTGATAAGAGATTATGATGGTTGCTGGGGTGATACTGTAAAGTCTGTTGAGATTAAACCTTTGCCTGTAGTTGATTTTACAATGCCAGATGTTATCTGTATGCCTGAGGGAAAGGCTGTTATGCAACAAAAGGTAACGCTAAAAGGGGTAGAACCGGCTGTTATGAACCTTCAATGGACATTTGGAGATGGAAGTGCGGTTGCTACTGAAAAGCAACCTGAACATACATATGCCAGTAAAGGGAATTATGATGTGAAGCTTATTGCTACAGTAAATGGTTGTACCGATTCTTTAACGAAAACTTTACCTGTTACCGCCTTTAATGATAAGCCCATAGCCGATTTTGCATTTTCTGATACCGCTTATTGCCTGGGTGAGCAAACAAGGTTGGGTAACCTTAGTACAGTTAATGCCGCTTTGGCCACCTCATGGCAATGGCAGCTGGGAAATGGAGAAACTGATACAGTACGTGAACCATCAACTGTATATGCAACTGCTAAAGCTTATTCTGTCACCCTAACAGTAAACAATGGTGGATGTATTTCCGATCCTGTAAAGAAAGATGTTCGTGTATATGCGTTGCCTGTTGTAGAAGCAGGATCTGATGTAATTATAGATGCAGGTAACACTGCTACTTTGCAAGGGCAGGTGTCTTCAGATGTGACAAGCTTTAAATGGACACCGGACATTGCTCTTTCTTCTGATAACGTACTGTATCCTGTAGCTTCTCCTAAAACTTCACAAGTATACTATCTTACAGCAACCAACAGGGTAGGGTGTATTAATTCAGATAGCGTATTGGTAAAGGTGTATAATGACATTAAGATTCCTAACATCTTTACACCTAATGGTGATGGAATTAATGATGTATGGGATATAAAGGGGCTTCAGGACTATAGTCGCGCCAATATCAGCATTTTTAATCGTTGGGGACAGTTAGTGTATCATGTATCCGGCAATTACTATAAACCCTGGAATGGTGCAGGCAGTAATGGTTCTGTTTTGCCTGCTGGTATATATTATTACATACTGGAACCCAATGCCAATGGGTATGGTAAGCTAACAGGCTCTGTTACTATTGTTCGTTAGTGTATAGATGGTGGTTTTCCACTGTTTTCAAATCAGGCTATTTATTGGTATAGTGATAATATAACGATAAGATAACTTTATTTCTTAAACCAATTTGACTGCTATGCAAAGACTTTTACAAGTTTTTCTATCATTCGTGCTACTAATTTTATTATTTAATAGTGTACAGGCACAAACGCCATTGTCAGGCGTTTACACTATTAACCCGGCCTTAGCTGCTGGTGGTCGTAACTTCCAGACTTTTGAAAGAGCAGCAATTGCCCTTGATGCTGGTATAAGCGGCCCAGTTGTTTTTAATGTGGCTGAGAATAGCCCCGTCTTTGAAGAGCAGGTTAATTTTTATACTGTTCCCGGAGCCTCCACTATTAATACCATTACTATCAATGGAAATGGTAACACTTTACATTTTCTTAGCACAAACTCTGCTGCCATGGCTGGAATTAAGCTGGATGGCGCACGTCACTTTATTATCGATAGCCTGATAATAAAAACAGAAACTGCTATACAGAATCAGGATTATGGTGTTGGCATACAGCTTTTAAGAGATGCAGACAGCAACACTATCAGAAAGTGTAAGGTTATTGTTGCTACAACAGGCGATACATATCAGCAGTCTTATGGCATTGCAATATGTGGTTCTGATGATGTTTCCGCATCTGGTGCCAGTGATTGTAATGATAATATCATTTCAGGCAATACCATTATAGGAGGAGGAATTGGAATTTATCTTACAAGTTTTCAGGGATATACCTATGATGCAAGTAAGCTTTGTAGCAGCAACCAGGTTATTAATAATGCAATAAAAGATTTTTACCAATCAGGTATAGAGTTAGCTACTTGTGCAAACACATTGATACAAGGAAATGAAATTAGTTCAAAAACAGCTTTGAGCCAGTGTTTTGGCATTAATCTTACCGTGTTCACTCAAAGTACAACAGTTTCCCGTAACATAGTACATGACCTTGGCGCAGCTACAGGAGGTACTATCTGTTATTTTAAGGGGTCTGAGTGTTATTATATTTCAGAAGGTCTGGAAAATGTATTTGTAAACAACCTCGCTTATTCAGATTCGGCAACGGATAATTGCTATGGCTTTCATTTTTCTACAGTGAATAAATATGTGAATGTTTATCATAATACTGTTTATTTCAAAGGAACCAACAGCGGCAATCTGGAAGGGTTTTATATTGAAGGTAAAGGTAGTGCCGACAACCCGGACAGGAACTATAATATTGGAAACAATATTGTTTACATAGATGGCGGAGTTGCTGCTGCTTATGGTTATGAGTTAGGCGGGGCGCCAACCTTGTCTAAACTGGACAGAAACAATATTTATCTTACCAGTTCTACAAAAGTAGTTATAGGTAAATTGGGTAGTACCAGTTATACAACGCTCGCAACCTGGCAGGCTAAAACTAAATTTGAGCTTAGTTCTACATTGCTGGATCCGCTCTTTACTGACATCGCAAATAAGCAATTTAAACCTACTGAAAAAAATATCGACAACAGAGGTATTTATGTAGGGGTTGATAAAGATTTTTCAACAGCAAATCGTAGCAAAACTTCTCCCGATTTAGGGGCATATGAGTTCCTTACTGCTGCATGTAGTGCTCCTGTTGTAGCAGGGACTACGCTCTTAAGCCCTGCAACTACCGTTTGTGAAGGGGCCGATATCGGATTAAATCTCTCTGGAAATTCTGCAGGAAGCAACCAAACTACCCAGTGGGTGAGAAGCACAACTGAAAATGGAACTTATACAAACCTGGGATCGTCTTCCCCATCAGCCTCCTATTCCGGAGTAGCCGACTCTACAATGTATATTAAAGCAATGGTAACATGTGGAACAGATGTGAAGTATTCTGATCCCGTATTACTTACAGTAAACTACAGGCTTAAAGGACATTATACTATTAACAAACTGCAACCTACCAGCGGCACTAACTTTGCCAGTTTTGGAGAAGCGGTTACTTCAATGACATGTGGTATCAATACTCCTGTGGTATTCGACGTTGTTCCTGGAAGCGGTCCATATAACGAAGCGGTTGTGGTTCCTGCAATTCCGGGTACATCTGTTATTAATACTGTTACATTTAATGGGAATGGTGAAACCTTATCCCGTACTAACGATAAAAATATTGTAGCTGCTTTTGATTTAAATAATACCAAACACATTATTTTATACAACCTGAATGTAGAAGTTACAGCAAGTACTTCTGTAACCTATTCGGCTGGTATCAGAATACGTAATTTTTCAGATAGTAATGTTATTAGAAAATGTAAAGTTACTAATAGCGTTACCTCTGTGACCAACCAGGCAGGTATTGTTATTGGCGGAACGGCTTTGTCATGGGCAACTTCTGCTTCTACTTATTGTAACGATAATATCATTGATAGTAATGTTGTTATCGGCGGTGGCCGTGCAATATTTGTAGTTTCCATTGATGTGTATCCTATATACAGAAATCATGTAACTAATAATAAAGTGCTGGATTTTGGTGAAACGGGTATATATACTTATGGAACTATTTCGTCTAAGATTCTTAATAATGATATTAGTCGGCCAACATTAACAGTAGCAAGCACTGGTAATGGTATTTATGGCTATTTTGGTAAAAGCTTAATGATATCCGGCAATAGGATACATAATCTGGCGGATGGGGCTGCTACTACTGCCAATACAAAAGATCTCATTGGTATTTATATAGCAGGTTCAGATCCTGCTCCTGACGAGTTTCATACTGTGCAAAACAATCTGATCTATAATTTTAATTCCGCAGGCAAGCATCAGGGACTTTATAACAGTGGCGTTGATAATGTCAAATATTATCATAATACTGTAGTGATGGATGATGTTTCCAAAGCAGTAGCCAAAGAATCAGAGGCATTTATTCTTGCATCTGCAGCTATTGGCATTGAAATGAAGAATAACCTGTTTATTTTAGGAAGAAACACGACTACAGCAAGTTATGTAGTAAGCATTCCTTCTGGTTCTACAATGGAGATAAATAACAACGATTATTATTATAACTCTTCTTATAGTGCGTTGAAAACCGGAAAATTAGGTTCTACCGTTTATGCAACGCTTGCTAATTGGAGAGCTGGTTCCAGCCAGGATGCTGCTTCTGTAGCAATACTTCCGGTATTTACTGATGTAACAACAGGTAATTACAAGCCAACTGCCGCAGCATTATCAAACAAAGGTGCGGGTGTAGGCGTGGTAAGAGATATCCTGGGTACAAGAAGAAATACATCTACTCCTGATGTGGGTGCTTATGAGTTTTCATGTACTTACCCTTTAGTAGCGGCGGCTGTTGTCGATTCCATTGCGGTGTGTACCGGAAGCTCTGCTACTTTTAATGTAAAAGATCCCGAATCCGGCACTATTTATCAGTGGTTCGATCAGTCATTCTTCCCTTACTTTACTGAGGGAACCATGCTGCAGTCGGGTAATTCATTTACCACTCCTGCTGTAACTGATTCTGCATTTTATTATCTGGAGGCTATTGCTGCCAATGGTTGTGGCGATGGGGTGCGTGTGCCGGTAAAGGTAGTTGCATTAGCGCCGTTGGAAACAGCTCCTATTATTAAAACAGTTGCTGTAACGGGTGAATCTGCTTCTTTTGCATGGGAAGCTGTACCAGATGCCAAAGCATACCTGGTTTCCAGAAACTATGTAGACTTTATCACGCCTAATGGTTCTGATGGTTTATCACATGTTATTAATGGGTTAAAAGGTGGCGATACAGTAAGTCTGGTAGTAAAAGCTACAGCTATATTGGAATGTCAGGCTATTATCTCAGACAGTGCTTTTGCACGCACTTTCACTGCTAATTACTTTGTGCCTAACATGTTCACTCCTAACGGAGATGGCAAAAACGATGAATTAAAGGTGTATGGCAACACAATCACTTCATTGAAGATGTCTGTGTTTAACCAGTGGGGAGAAAAAGTATTTGAAACTGCCGACAGGAATCAGGGATGGAATGGTTCTTATAGTGGAAAGCAGTTACCTGTTGGAGTATATATATACGTAGTGCAAATGACGTTCTCTGATGGTACCGTTAAATCTACCAAAGGAACAGTGAGCCTTATTCGTTAATTACCAAAACCAAGAGTGTTTATGAAAAAGAATTCAAGTTTATTAATATTGTTGCTGTCTGCCGTTCTCGGCAGCACAGCAGCTAAAGCGCAAACAGACCCCCATTTTTCTCAATATTATGCATACCCCCTGTGGCTGAACCCCGGATTAACAGGAGCTATTGACGGAGATTATCGTGTAACAGGCATTTATCGTAATCAGTGGAATAATATTAACAATGGCTTTGCTACGCCGGGTGTTTCTGCCGATATGACAACTTCAAAAAACATTAACCTGGGCGTAAACCTGCTCAATCAATCTGCAGCTGGTGGCGCTTATAACTATCTGAATGGTTATGTAAGTGTGGCTTATACAGGGGTGCGTTTTGGTAAAGAAGGTAATCATCGGTTAAGTATAGGTATTTCCGGTGGTGTTATTAACCGTAAGTTCAATCCTTCTAAATTTCAGTCCGGTGCACAATGGGATGCGGTAACCAATAGTCTTAACCTGAATATCCCTATGACAGATGTTCTGGCTAAAAATTCAGCGATGGCATTCGATGCGGGTGCTGGCGTAATGTATTTTGACGCTACTCCTGGTAAGAAAGTAAATGTGTTTGCCGGATTTTCTGCCTTTCACCTTACTCAACCAAGCGATCCTTTTATTTCGGGTGGTGAAGATCAAAAGCTGCCTGTGCGTTATACCCTGCACGGTGGAGCTAAAATCAATCTGTCCGAAACCGTAAGCCTTACACCTAACTTATTGTATATGAAACAGGGGGCAGCGGAAGAGAAAATGGCAGGTGCCTATGTGCAGTTACGTGCCACAGAATCAACCGATTTCCTGGTAGGGGGTAACTACCGTTTTAAAGATGCGCTTTCTCCTTATGTAGGTGTATACCATAAAAACATGGTATTAGGTGTTAGTTATGATGTAAATACATCCGATTTATCCAAAGTTGCAGGCAATGCCAACAGCTTTGAAATATCATTAACCTTTACCGGAAGGAAAAGTGTGAAAACAGACGCGGTTCCTTTTGTGTGTCCAAGATTGTAACATCATAAAACTACTTAAATGAGAATCAGTAATTATTCTAAATACTTTTTACTTGCTGCGGTATGTTGTGGTGTAATGAATGCTACACAGGCGCAGTTTGTAACCAATTATAAAAAGGCAGCAGACGATTATTACGCAAAGGGCGATTATAATTCTGCGGCTACTTACTACGAAAAATATATAGGAGCTAAACCGGGCGCTAAAGATGGCTACGATCCATATATCATACAAAAGCAAGGCAGTAGCGGAAGCAGTACTGACCGTTCTGATATTTTTTATCGCATAGGTGAAAGTTACCGTAATCTCACCTACTATTCCAGTGCTGAGCCTGCTTATAAACAGGTAGTGGATAAAGGTGCTGCTAAATACCCACTTGCACGTTACTGGTATGCAGTGTGCTTAAGGGCAGATGGTAAATACCAGGAAGCTCAACAACAATTAGAGCAATTTATTGCTGATTATAGCGCAGATGATGTGTATAAAAAGCAGGCAAAACAGGAATTGGAAAATTGCAAATTTATTCAGCAGCAACTTGCATCCGGTTCTAAAACCTCAGTGCAAAAGCTGGATAGCGGTGTAAATAAAGAAGGTGCAAGCTATGCAGCAGCCTGGGTTAATGATAATACATTGAGCTATACTTCTACCCGTGGCACTTACACCAACCATATCTATGTAGCAGATGCCGGTCTTTTGTCTTTTAATGGCCTGGATAAAGGTCAGCAAGGCGCAGCCGCATTCTCTGCTGATGGTAAACAAATTTATTTTACCGCATGGGATGCAAAGGCAGGTGAAGGCAAAAAGATAACAGCCATATACACCGCTAAGAAAGCAGGCAATGCCTGGGGGCAGCCGGTTTTGATGAGTAATACCGTAAATGATCCATCTTACAGTTCAAGACAGCCTTTTGTAACTGCAGATGGAAAGTACTTGTTGTTTGCATCTGACAGACCAGGTGGTATGGGTAAGTTTGATATCTGGTATGTGTTGCTGAATGCTAATGGAACCACGGGCAAAGCAGTGAATGCAGGCAATGTAATTAACACGGTTGAAGATGAAGAAGCGCCTTTTTATCATCAGGCTTCCGGCAAACTGATTTTTGCCAGCAATGGAAGAACAGGAATGGGTGGTTTTGATTTATACGAGTCTAAAGGCACACCTGAAGCGAAGTGGGAAGCCGTTGTAAACCTGGGAGCTCCCATTAACTCTGTAAAGGATGATATTTATCTTATCAGCAAGCAAGACAAAGAGCTTTTAGCAGAAGCCATGATCAGTTCTGACCGTTCTTCTGCCTGTTGCCTGGAGCTGTTTGCAGTAAGTAAGCCAATAGAAGTGATAGTGAAAGAGCCGGTTAAAGAAGAGCCGCCTGTTGTAGTGGCACCACAGGAAACACCGAAACCTCAGGTGGTAGTAGAAGATAATAAAGCTTTATTACAACATGTCTTGTTTGAACTGAATAGTTCAGAGCTGGATGAGGCCGGGCAGGCACAGTTAAAAGAAGTGGCTGTTTATTTACAAAATCATCCTGATGTAAAGGTGGAAATAGGTGCTCACACCGATGCTACCGGTACAAAAGAGCTTAACCTGAAATTGTCGCAGTCAAGGGCAGATGCTTGTGTGAAGTACCTGGCAGGGGAAGGCATAGATGCTAAACGTCTTACTGCTAAAGGATATGGTGATTGCTGTCCGCTGGAAAAAGAAACCGCCGACGATGGTAGAGACAACCCGGATGCAAGAGCTAAGAACAGACGTGTTGAAATGAAAGTGCTTTAGCAATTTCTGATGCAAAAGTATAAGTTCTATGTCCCTTACAGTTGTTGTATGCTGTAAGGGACATTTTAAATGAATTCGTATTACAAAACTGAGGCGTATGAGAAAAAAGTGGTGGGGTATAGCAATGTTACTGGGTTTGCATTTTGTTACGCATGCACAACAAAAGCCGCATTACACGCAGTATGTATTAAATCAGTATATCATTAACCCGGCTTTAACTGGTATCGAAAACTATACCGATGTTAAAATAAGTCATCGAAGGCAATGGGCGGGATTAAAGGATGCGCCGGTAACCACTTACTTTACCATTCATGGCGCATTAAATAAAAAAGACTACCGTACTACCGCCACCTCTTACCAGGTAGATGGTACTAACCCACGCGGAAGTGATTACTGGACAGATTATGAACCAGCACCCCCACATCATGGCATTGGCATGCAGGTGATCAACGATCAAACAGGGCCATTAAAAAATTTCTCCGCTTATGCTACTTACGCCTACCATATGGGCATTGGCGCGCGTACCAGCCTGGCTGCCGGTTTTGGGGCTGGCTTTTTCAATATCGGGTTGGATGCCAATAAGCTCAACTTTGGTAACTCCCAGGTAGATCCTGCCGTGTATAACAGCGGAACGCTGAATGTGATTAGGCCCGATTTCATGGCTGGCTTGTATTTATACGGGCCCGATTTCTTTGCCGGTTTGTCTGTGCAGCAGCTTATGGGACAATCTATTTACTTTTCCAATAACAAAGTGTCAGGTGGAAGCAAACTAACGCCACACATTTTTGCTACAGCGGGTTACCGCTTTTTAGTTGGTGAAGATTTTAATCTTATTCCTTCTGTGCTGGTAAAGTCTGTCAGTCCTTTGCCCGTTCAGTTTGATATTAACGCTAAGCTGCAATACCACGACTTATTATGGGTAGGTGCCGGTTGTCGCAAGGATGACGGCTGGAATGGTATGGCAGGTGTTAATATCAGCCATGCATTTAATATCAGCTATTCCTACGATTATACTACTTCGGCTTTAAACACCGTAAGCAATGGCACACATGAAATAGTGCTGGGCTTTTTATTAGGCAATAAGTATGGCGATTGGTGTCCTAAAAATGTGTGGTAATGATGAAAGTAGAAACTATAAATAATATTTGTTTTTCTCATGTGTACGACCGGTGTATGTCTATACGCCGGGATTTTTCTTTACCTTTTTCTTTTTCGCTATGCCGATGATTCATCACGTTCATATTGCCGGTGCGGGTATTGCCGGGTTGTTTATGGCTTTGTGCCTGCAACAGCAGGGAGTTGCGTTTACTTTGTACGAGCAGTCGCCGGATATTTCTTATAACGAAGTGGGGCTGGGATTAAGCAGTAACGTATTTCCTATTCTAGACAAGCTGGGGTTATTAGCATCTACCCGTCTGTTAGGAGACGATATATTGCATTTTCGTTTTGCCGATAAACAACTGGAACCCGTAAAGGAGTTTGCATTACATGCGCCCGCATTAAGCATCAACCGCAAACAGTTTCACCAGTTGCTATACAGACATCTTGATAAAAGTAATCTGAAGCTCAATACGCGTTTCCCGCTTTCACATACCGTAGGTAGCAATGAAATTATTATAGGGGCCGATGGCATACACTCTGCTATCCGTGGCAGAATGTACAGTGGTATTCCCATTCGCAGCAGCGGCCAGGTATTGTGGCGGGGTATAGCCTGTATGCCATTACCGGAAGAATTTAAGCAGTCGTATTTCGATATCATTGGAGGTAACATGCGTTTTGCCATTGTGCATATACGGGGTAACCATTATAGCTGGTATGCGATAACTGAAGGCAGTACTGATAAAGTGATTGTACCTTCTGCCGCTGCACGGCAAATGCTGATGAAATTGTTTAGCCACTATCACCCGGTGGTGAACATGATCATTCATGCTACAGATAATATCTATTGTAATTATTTGCAGGACATAAAACCGTCTGACCGAAGAGTTCCATGGTTCCAGGATAACACTGTGCTGATGGGCGATGCTATTCATCCTGCTACGCCCAACCTGGCAAATGGTGCCTGCCTGGCCATAGAAGATGCATTTGTATTAAGCCGTTTAATGCAGCAGCATATAGGCGGTTCTTTTGATAGCATCTTCTCGCAATACCAGCAATTAAGGGAAGAGAAAGTAAATAGAATTGTGCAGCAAAGCTGGTACCTGGGTAAGTTGATGCACCAGCCCAATAGAATGCTGGATAAAGCGATGATCATGGGTACACGTTTAACACCGGCATTCCTGTTTAAAAAGATATACGCCCCGGTGTTGCATACCGGCTATAAAAGCCTGATGAGTGCCGAGGTTATTTAATCACCTTTTTACGCACCGTTTTTACTTCTGTAGCAGAAACTGCAGTGGCCTTGTTGCCAAAATTGCTGCGTATATAAGTAAGCACGTCTGCTATTTCCTGGTCTTTTAAAAAGTTTTGTGCCGGCATAGTATTCGAGAAATAGTTGCCCGAAATCTCCACTTCCTCGTTCATCCCTTTCAGCAGAATGCTGATGAGTTTTGTTTTATCGCCTAATACATAAGAGGTATTGCTTAAAGGTGGGTTGAGGTTAGGTACTCCGCCGCCGTTGGGCTGATGGCACGATTGGCAGTAGGTGGTATATACTACTTTGCCACGTTCTGCAACGCCCTGTGTGTTAGTGGTGGCTGCTGGTTTTTTAGTCTGGGCAAATGATCCCATTATAAAAGAGAACACAAAGGTGGCCGTGCCTGCTAACTTTTTCATACTGGAGTAAATGTTGCAGCAAACCTACGGCAAAAGCACGACAGCCACCAGGAAAAATAGGTGACCAAATGGTCAATTTTCAGCGAATAAATGTTTTTCTGACAATTACGGGAATTGTCTAATTTAGGCGTCTTCATTGCCTAAATGCATTTGAAAATTTATGCGAAAATTTAATTTCCTATCCTTATCCCTGCTGGCGGGTTTGTATGCTTCCCATAGCCAGGCGCAAAAAACATTTACTGTAAAGGTGAACGAACCGGTAGTGGCTATACAGCCTACTATGTGGGGCGTGTTTTTTGAAGATATCAACTTTGGTGCAGATGGTGGCATATATGCAGAAATGGTGAAAAACCGCTCGTTCGAGTTTTCCAAGCCGCTGATGGGCTGGGCCACTAAACGCAAACAGGAAGGCGATCTGCTTGTCTTACATCGTAAAGAGCAAACCAACAATCCGCGTTACCTGCATTTGACTGCCCGCAATGCAGCACAGGGCGACCTGGAATTAACCAATGAAGGTTTTCGTGGCATGGGCGTTAAAAAAGGCCTGCGTTACGATCTTTCTTTTCAATATCGTCAGCCTGCTACCGGCATTACCCTGCATATAGCTCTGCAAAACAGCAAAGGAGAAGTAATAGGCAGCACCGTAGTAAAGCCGGCAGATGGTGATAACCAATGGCATAAACAGGCCGTTTCGTTCCAGGCTACCGATACGGCAGTAAAAGGTAAACTGAATATATGGCTGGAGGGTACAGGTACTATCGATGTGGATATGATCTCTTTATTCCCAGGCGATACCTGGAAAAACAGACCGGGCGGCATGCGTGGTGATATGGTGCAGCTGCTGGCGGATATGAAACCAGGTTTTATCCGTTTTCCAGGCGGCTGTATTGTAGAAGGCTTTGACCTGTCTAACCGTTACCAGTGGAAAAAAACGATTGGCCCGGTAGAAGAGCGTCAGTTGATGATCAACCGCTGGAACGTAGAGTTCCCGCACCGTTCTGCATCCGATTATTTTCAAACCTTTGGCCTGGGCTTTTTTGAATATTTCCAGCTGGCAGAAGACATTGGCGCCGAGCCATTGCCTATTCTTAACTGCGGCATGGCCTGTCAGTTTAACACGGCCGAACTGGTGCCGATGGAAGATCTGCAACCTTATGTACAGGATGCGCTGGATTTAATTGAGTTTGCCAATGGTGATGTTACCACACAATGGGGTAAGGTGCGTGCGTCTATGGGACATCCTAAACCTTTTCACCTGAAAATGATGGGCGTAGGTAATGAAAACTGGGGGCCGCAATATATTGAGCGTTTGAAAGTGTTTACCAAAGCCATTAAAGAAAAGTATTCCGATTTTAAAATAGTGAACAGCTCTGGCACCGATCCGGATAAAGACCGCTTTGCTTACCTCAACAAAGAGCTGCGTAGCATGAATGCAGATATTATTGATGAACATTACTATCGTGCACCGGAATGGTTTTTAGCCAATGCCAGCCGTTACGATAGTTACGACAGAAACGGTTCTAAAGTGTTTGCCGGTGAGTATGCCGCACATAGCAAGGGCATAGGCAGCAATGCAGGCATTAACGTAAACAACTGGCGCGCCGCATTGGCCGAAGCTGCTTTCATGACCGGTTTGGAAAGAAATGCGGCTGTGGTGAATATGGCTTCTTACGCTCCCTTGTTTGCCAACACCGATGCCTGGCAGTGGGCGCCCGACCTTATTTGGGTAAACAGCCTGGGGGTATATGGTACCGCTGATTATCATGTGCAAAAGCTGTTTTCATTGAATAAAGGCACCAAGGTGCTGCCACTTACCTGGGATGGCAAAGCGATTGCAGGGCAGGATAGTATCTATGCTTCGGCCTGTATAGATGAAAAAACAAAAGAAGTGATCTTTAAAATAGCCAACGTGTCTGCAAAACCACAAAATCCGGTGTTGCAATTAGAGGGCATTAAAAGTGTGGCCACTGTAGCTGAGAGCATTGTAGTAAAGGGCGATTTAAATGATGTGAACAGTTTGGAAACGCCTGATAAAATAGCGCCGCAATACGCAACTGTTGCTGTAAAAAACAAAAAGGTGGCTACTACACTGGCTCCCTATTCTTTTACTATTATCAAAGTAAAAATGCAATAGCTATATGAAACCTGCTTTGTTGTTTGCCATATTATGTATCTCCTTGCTGGGTAAAGCACAATCCAATGATACACTCATTCCCGTGCATGACCCCGTAATGATAAAACAGGATAGTGTATACTACTTGTTTTGCACAGGCAAGGGCATTAGTGTATGGGCTTCTACTGACAGGCTTCACTGGAAAAAACAAAACCCGGTATTCGATTCATTGCCCTGGGGCGTGAAGGCAGTGCCGGGTTTTGTTAATCATATATGGGCTCCTGATATCTCGTATCATAATGGCCTGTATTATCTCTATTACTCCGTATCTGCTTTTGGTAAAAACACTTCCTGTATTGGAGTGGCCACCAATCCAACCTTACATGCTAACGACGCAAACTATCACTGGACCGATCATGGAAAAGTAGTAGAATCTATACCGGGGCGCGATTTATGGAATGCCATAGATCCCAACCTTTCTGTAGACGATAAAGGCCAGCCCTGGCTGGTGTTTGGTTCGTTCTGGAATGGTATTAAATTAGTAAAACTGGATAGCAGCCGTTTACAACTGTCGCAACCGCAACAATGGTATTCAGTAGCCAGCCGCAAAAGAGAATGTGTAGCCGATACAGCAGCAGGTAATGGCGCTATTGAAGCGCCTTTTATTTATAAAAAGAATGGCTATTACTACCTGTTTGTGTCGTTCGATTTTTGTTGCCGTGGGGAGAAAAGTACGTACAAAATGATGGTAGGCCGCTCTGCACAAATCACCGGCCCCTACCTGGATAAAAACAACACGCCTATGCTGCAAGGTGGTGGCACGCTGGTGCTACAGGGCAATGCACAATGGCATGGGGTGGGGCATAATGCCGTGTGTAACTGGGATGGTAAAGACTATCTTATTTTTCACGGTTATGATGCAGCCGATAAAGGCAGGTCTAAACTACGCATAGCGCCGCTTAGCTGGGATGTGGATGGCTGGCCTGTTGCAGAAAACCCATCAACTAGGCAGTAACTTCCTGCACTTCCAGTTCAATATACACGCTGGTGCCCTTACCCGGTGTACTGGATATGTCCATCTGCCCGTTTAATGAGCTTACTCTTTCCCGAATATTCTTTAACCCTGTACCTTCTGCATGTTGTGGCTTGTTCACATGAATGCCGCTTCCATTATCCTCTACGGTAATAGAGAGGGTTTTAGCGTAATACACTATCTGCACCAGCGCCTGGGTGGCACGGGCATGTTTCAGGGTATTATGCACCAGCTCTTGTATAATGCGGTATACCATTAGCTCAAAGTCATCTGCCAGTCGCCGCGTATCCCCCCATATCTCCGTATTAATTTCCAGCATATACCCTTTTCGTATGCGTTCACAAAAAAGCAGGGTAGCATTCATTAAGCCTTCACGCAGTAATATTTCAGGCATCAGGTTATGCGCCGTTTTACGCAATTCGGTAGAAGACTCTTCCAGTAACAGTATTATTTCTGCCAGTTCGTTTTGTATATAGCTATCCGTGGTGTCCAGCTTCCTGTACACACTGCTTAAGCGGGTGCGTATAATAGCCAGCATGCCACCCATGCCATCGTGCAGGTCGCGTGCTATGCGGCTGCGTTCTTTTTCTTCACCGGCAATCATGGCTTGCAGGCTGGAGATAGCCAGCTCCTGGTGCAGGTTACGGATCTTTTCGCCCTGTAGCTTGTGCTTGTGTTTATTGTTGCGGTTAATCAGCAAACCCAATATCAACAGCAGGGTAGTAGCAGTTAATATGATGCCTATCCAGATGTTTTTAATCTTAATCCGGTTTTCGTTACGGATGATGGAAAGCTCCTTTTGTGCCAGCTCACGCTCCTTATCGGCAATGCGGTATTTCATTTCCACGTTATACACCAGCTCCATCTTCTTTTCTTTTACCATGCTGTCGCGTATCTGCGCATAGGTTTTCCAGTGCATAGCAGCCTTGCTGTAATTGCCGGTTGCTTCATAGCAATTGGCTAGTATTTTATGGGCGTAATCCGTGATCAGAAAAATACCCAGGGTATCGGCTTTTTCAATAGAACTTTCCAGCAGGTCAATGGCCTGGGTATACTTCTTTTGCAGGTACCAGGCATCGGCCATATCAAACATGGCATAAATGTAAAAGCGGTTCTGTTCTTTATTCTCGTCGGGTATTGCTTTAATGGCTTCCTGTGTGTAGTGCAGCCCTGCTGCTGCATTGTCCTCATCCAGGTAACTTTCCGCCAGGTTTAACAGGCTGGCAGTAATAACAGAAGGAGTGGAGTGAAGGCGGCGGGCGAGATCGATGGTTTTTTTGCTGTAATACCGCATCGAGTCAATGTTGTTGCAACTGGAATGATAGCCCGATTTCCGGAAATAAATCTCCAGCAACAAGCTGCTGTCTTTCGCAGCCACTGCTTTTTTCTCAATCTGATTAATGCGGGCCATGATGTTTTGTACATACACATCATTCTTAATATCGCTATGTGCGGTTAACCAAAATTGCAGCACACTGGAATAAGCCGTTAGCTGTACCTGGGTGTTGATAGTAGGTTGTGTTTCTACCAGGTTCAACGCCTTATACCGGTACCAGGCACACGAATCGTAGCGGCCCTGGTAGTAATATACAAAAGCCATGGCCAGGTATATATTGGTTTCCTGCTCGTATTTTTTGCTTTCATCTGTACAATGGGGTAGCGCCTTCCGGGCATACACCAGCGCTTCATCGTTCCTGTTTACAATAAAATGCGCCCGGCTTAATCCTATGTAGGCTTCACAAATACCCGCTTCGTAGTGTAAGGCTTCTGCGCTGGCCAGTGCCTGTTTGCATAGCTGGATAGAGCTGTCGGAATGTGCTTCGCGAATGGCATAGGCTTTTTGCAGGCTGTTGTTAATAGCAGCAGTATCGGCCAGTAAAGCACCAGGATAGGAGGGGGAAGATTGCCAGGCCATTGCAGAAGGAAGACCTGCCAACAGAAAAAAAACGCAATGCCAGATCCGGGTACACTTTTTCATTATTGACAACTTTTAGGCATATAGCAGCAATGATTACACCCCTTTATCACTAAAGAGGTGCTTACCTGAAAAAGGTACACACGGCACAGTCAGGCTGGTATTGCCGTAATTTAGTAAAATATTCTTACTTGCCCTTGTGCCGGCTGTTGAGGTATTTATTGTAAATAATTTCTCCCATGGTTTTCTTCTGCACCTTGCCCTCTATCCACGAAATAATGTCCAGGTAGGCAAAAGAACGGGTAGCAAACCTGTTCTTCTCCAGGTGTTTAATCTTGTCCAGCAGCTTTTCCAGCTCCGGCTGTAAGTCTTTGGGCGAGATGTTGAACGAGCGGCGCAGAAAGCGGAACATTTCCTCCTCCACAACAGTAATGTTCTCCATTTTGGCCATGTAGCGGTAAACCGATTTAATCAGCGACTCCATTATTTCATAGTTGCCCAGCTCGTAGTGGGCCATCATATGTAACAAACGGGCGTAGCTCTGCAAATCAATTCGCAGGTCGGCGTTGCCGTTCATGATCTTTTGCAGGTAATCAATAGCAGTGTCATAATCGCCGCTACCAAAATACAGGGTGGCTATTTTGTAGTTGAACACCAGCATCCGGTGGTTGTCAATGTACAGGGCATACTCGTTCATCTGCCTTTCCATGTCCGGAATCATGCCCAGGCCTTCTTTAAAAGTACCAGTCATCAGGTGCCAGTTCACCTTGGCGCCATGTATATATATAAAGGTGTGAATGCGAAAGTTGTCGTGCTCATTCGCCTGCTGGGTTTCGGCATATTGCTCAAACCGGCGCAGGGCATGTTCAAATTCTTTAAAATTGCGCAGGTCAAAATGGGCATTCAGCAGGTTGTGCATGCCTTTTACATAGTGGCCTGTTTCTACATGAATCATTTCGGGTTGCGCTTCAAACAGGTCAATCCACTTTTTGCTGTAACGGTAGTACATCAAAAAGTCCTGGCGAATAAACGCATACCAGTTATAACTCTGATATAGGTATAGTTTTACGTAAAAATCCGAATAAGTTAAAGTGTCGGCCGGCAGGTTTTCTTTAAAGAAGGCGCGTATATCCTTTTCGTCATGCTCATTACGTGCATGGCCATTCTTAATATACCAGCGGTATAAAAGTAGAGCCAGGTTACTCAGCCGTACTACCCGGTCAATATGGCCACTGATTTCCAGGGCTTCCTGAGTAAGTAATTCTGTTCTTTCCTGCGAGCTTCGGGTAATGTGCAGGGTTTCAATTTTCTTTTCCAGCGAAATTACCTGGGCCAGAAAGTTGTATTTATGGTTGGCTTTGGCGGTTTCCTTGGCCTTTTCTAAAATTTTAAGCCCCTGCAGCTTCAACCCTTTATTGTATAAAACACGCGCATAATCAAGCTGTTCGCTCAATTGCAGATCTATATTATCGGTGGTTTTTAATAAGCGCAGGCTGGCCAGCAACTGCTTATACAGGTGGGTTTTTAAATTGGCTAATTGGGGTTTTTGAATCGAAGGCAACTTTTTCAGTAGCAGTTTCTCATCGTATTCGGGTAACTTATCCAACACGTCAAACAACTGTACAATCTTCAGGTCTTCTTTAGCCGAGCTTCTCTTGATATATAGCTTAAAATGCCTTTTTTCCGACTTCTCCAATGAACGCACGAGTTGAAAAAGGGCATCTGTAAACCGGTTGGGCGTCATAATTATATTCTCCTAAAACGCTTACTACCACTGCGTTTTATGTTTTTTTTCACGTTTTTGACATGGTTAAATTACTCATAAGTTGTTTTTTCTGGTACTGTAGTGTATGTTACTTTTACACTATCAAATAAAACATAGAACAAGCAATCGTTAAAGGAGCAATCGAAGAGGCCTTCAAGCAGCCCAAATAGCTACTTACGACACAAATATATTTTCGAAGATTTTTCATATGGCAAGCAATCGTTAGAGGCCGTCTGTTTCTACAGAGTGGCCTTCTTTTTTTTGGCTAAGGCGAAGATAATGTATAAATGTGAAATGCTTTTTAACAAATTCTAGGGGGTTCCCCTAAGTTTTCCCCTTCTTATTTTTGCTCCCTTCTTCCGGTATTAAAGTTTTCAACATTTTTTATTTTGTAGTACCAGTACTACAAAATAACTCCCTTTTGTACTACAACTATAAGCTTCGTATTCTACAAAGTGTCTGATTGACGACTAATACTTTTGTGTGCTTATTTTTTGGTGACTTAACTGGGCATGTTATGCCTTGTTCAAAGCGTTTAAAAGCGCTTTTAAAAATTGTCCATAAAAGATCAGACATACTGAATAGAATATGAGAACACATTTACGTATTATCCTTTTATGTTTATTAGTGTGTATAGTGGGTGCCACCCAGGCCCAAAACTGTACCATTAATGCTGGTGTTACCACTAATCTTTGTCCTTCCGATGAGTTTAAATTAGCAGGTACTTCCAGCGGACTTATAAAAGTGAATGCTGTATGGACGCAAACGGGTGGCCCAACGGTTACCATCGTTACTCCCAACAGCCTAACCTCATTGGTTACAGGATATGCTGCCGGGCAAACCTATAAGTTTAAACTAACGGCTACCTGTACGGATGGTTCTATTATCTCTGATGAAGTAACTTTTAACACCCTCAAGGCTACCATAGCTGATGCAGGTGCTGATATGTTTGTGTGTCCGCCTTCTGCTCAGTTAAACGGAAATGCAGTGGCAACAGGTGAAACCGGTACCTGGAGAATTTCCGGTGATGATAACAGTATGAAGCTGGATGCAGCTACTGTTAATTTGCCTAATGCTACGGTTATTTTGCCTGATACGGTGGGAGGAGTTACTGTATTTCGCTGGACTGTGAGAAACCCAAACGGTTGTAATACGTTTGATGATGTGACTATTACCAACGGATCAGGAGTTTCTCCGGTAACTGCCGGCCCTGATCTTACTTTATCTAATTGTTATACTGTTACACAAGGTGCCTATCTAAAGAATGCTTCTTACGGTGGCAATGGCACTAACGGACAAGAAGGAACCTGGAGCCTGGTAAGCGGACCAAGTATCCCTGTCTTTAATGATATTCATAAAAGGGATGTTTCCGTTTCTCAATTATACCAGGGTGTTTACCGTTTCAGATGGACGGTGTCAGGCCCCTGCGTAAATGGCGCCGATGAAATTGATGTTATTGTACCGGCACCTACGCAATCTATTACAGCTTCCGGCAGTGGTGAAGTCACTTATTGTGATAACCGCACTTCCACGGTACTGGTAGGGCCTTCTTTAAAATATGCCAACGAAACTATTACCTGGAGTACCATTGGTGGTGCGGGTACCATTGTTACCCCTAATGCTTCCACTACCACAGTCAATGGATTAAATGGACAGGAAAGCCAGTTTAAGTATATCGTATCCAATTCTGTAACCGGCTGTACTACTTCCGGCGTGATTAAGGTGAAGTTTTCAGAAGCTCCCGGCGTTTCGCTTCCGGCCATTATTTCTCCTGATTGTAACACTACTGACATCAGTATTAATTATACCACCACCGGTGGAACACTAACGCAGTGGGCAATGATAGAAGGGCCTGCGAATGCCAACATTGTAAAAGAAGCAGGTTTAGGTAATTATTATAACACATTAGAAAGTCCGCTGGAGTTATCCAACTTTAATATTTCGGGCGATTATAAAGTGGGCATTAAAAGAACTACTTACCAGGGCACCGGCGCTTGTCCGGAAGCAACCGGGTATACCACTATTCATATTTCCAGGGAGCCTACTGCTTCCAACGGTGGCACCAAACAGGTATTAGCCTGTGCGGTTACCGAAACGCATCTGGCTGGTAACGTACCCACTGTAGGTACTGGTTCCTGGTCGCAGGTAGGAGGACCCAGCGTTGCTGTGATTGCTGATAAAAATGATCCTACTACTTTGGTTTCCGGCTTAACCAATGGCGAATATATCTTTAAATGGATTGTGACCGGAAATGTTGGATGTGGTAATAAAGAATCTAATGTGTCGGTTCTGGTGTCATTAAAAACACCTACCCAGGCGGATGCTGGTGCAGACGCTACTATTTGTGCAAATACTCCCTATACTCTTAATGGCAATCGGCCCGTTTTAAATGAATCCGGTACCTGGACGGTTACCCCCAGCGCGGGGGTAACTATCTCAGAAGTTACCAATCCTAAAACGGCTGTTACTGGTCTTCAGTTAGGGCAATCTTATACTTTTACCTGGACTATTGCCAATGCCTGTTCTACTACTACAGATGATGTAGTGATTACAGTGGACAAGGTGGGCCCGCAGGCAGCTTTAGCAGGTAGCGATCTTTGTTTACCGGCCGGAACCACTTCTTTCTCGTTAAGTGGTAACGCCCCTGCTTCTAACGAACTGGGTACCTGGTCTGTGATCTCAGGGCCTGGTACACTAAGTTTTAGTAATGTGAATAGCTATAATGCTACGGTGTCAGGAGTGGTTAATGGTACTTATCAGCTGGCATGGACGTTGTCTACCAACAATGGATGTACGCCAGCTATGGATACTATTGCTGCAACTATTGCCAATACAGCTACTGTGCCGGTTGTTTCAGGCGGTGGCGTACTTTGTGGAGTTAGTGATCTTACCTTACAGGGTAATCAACCTACTGTAGGTATAGGTCGCTGGTCGCAGGTATCGGGTCCGGGAGGAGCGATAATCACCGACTCTACTGCGGCTACTACTACTGTAACTTATTTGCAGGAAGGTACCTATACTTTCCGTTGGACCATTTCTAATGGCGCCTGTACAGATGTTTCCAATTACAAAGAGGTAAGTTACCGTGTGTTGCAGTCGCCAACCAAGGCAGACGCGGGCAGCGGTAAAGAAATCTGTTATCAAACCTCTACACAATTAAATGCAGCCGATGTTACCATTGGTTCAGGCATATGGTCGTTGGTAAGTGGACCCAGCACTCCTACCTTCTCCAGCTTTAGCGATCCTAAAGCCACTATTTCCAATTTACAGGCAGGTACCTATATTCTGGGTTGGGCTACTGCCAATGCAGGAGAATGTACCTCTACTTCACCTAATATATCTATTATAGTAACCGCACGGGCGAAAGTGGATGCAGCAGCTATCAATTTATGTAACGCCAGTTCCACCAACCTGTCGGGCAATTCAAGCAGCACCGGCGTATGGACACAAGATGGTTCCAGCCCGGCTGCCACTTTAACTACCGTATCACAAAGCGCTGCAGTGGCCTCCAACCTGGTGCCTGGTACCTATAAATTTGTTTATACCATTGCAGCTACTGCCAATTGTGCTACTACTTCAGATGTAACTACAGTTACCAATAGCGCCCCATCTTCCGAACCGGATGCTGGTATCGATTTCAGTATTTGCTTAACCGGCGGCATCACTACCAGTGGCGTTACGCTGGCAGCGGTAAGTCCTGCTGTAGGAACAGGAACCTGGAGTGTAGATGCAGATTACCTGCCCACCGGCGCTTCTCCTGTATTTAGTGATATACATTCTAATACTTCTACTATCAGCAACCTGATCGCAGGTACTTATATCCTGAAATGGAATGTGGCCAATGGCTACTGTTCAGATAAAAGTGATGTGGCCAGAGTGGTAGTTTCGGCCGAGCCTACTGTTGCCAATGCAGGCGCAGACCAGGTAAATGGCTGTAGCGCCAATATTTATCTGCATGGTAACACGCCTACTATTGGCATTGGTACCTGGACGCTGGTAAGCGGCCCCAATACACCTACCATTGATGCACCTAACCAGGGCGAAACCCAGGTGTTGAATACCATACCAGGAACATACGTTTTTGCATGGACCACCACCAATGGTGCTTGTGCAGCATCCAGTGACCAGGTGCAAATACAGGTAACATCATTGCCTGCTACTACGGCCAATGCCAATGTTGCCGGAACCAATACCAATCTTTGTAATACGAGTGGATCAGGAGGTGCTTTCTTTAACGTAATAGGTACTAATCCAAAAGCCAGTGAAACCGGATTGTGGGCTTTTGCTCCTCCCTCTTCTGCCAATGGAGCCATCATTTCTTCTCCTACCACTTCTTTTACTTCTGTCTCAGGTTTAATAGAAGGTAACTATAAGTTAGTGTGGAGCATTACCAATGGAAGTTGCGTAAGCTCCGATACGGTTAGGCTGGTTGTTTCCGATCAACCTACTACTGCCGATGCGGGTGGCACTACCAGCATCTGCTTATACAGCCCGCTTACTTTAACAGCGGCTACCACTGTAACAACAGGTTCAGGTGCCTGGAGCTATGTTTCCGGACCTTCTACACCGGTTATCTCCAAAATAAATCAATCGCAGGCTGTGGTGTCAGGTTTACAATCCGGTAGCTACAATTTTCAATTTACTACCAGCAATGGGGTATGTCCTTCCAGCACTTCCTACAAAGTAGTGAATGTGGAAGACTGCCGTATACAGGTAGCTAAAGCGGCTGGAACCCCGGTACAGCAGGCAGATGGCAGTTTTGATGTAACGTTTACGTTTACAGTTACCAACCCGAATGCCAATGCCGATATCGCCAATGTGCAGGTAACAGACGATTTAAGTGCTGCATTCCCTTCGCCTAAAACCTTTACAGTGAAGAGTGTTACAGCTACGGGGTCCCTTGTATCTGTTACCAACAGTGCCTTTAACGGTAAAACCGATCAAAACCTACTGCAAAGTGGTGCTGCTATCGCTCATGGCAATGTTGCCGTCATCACTTTAGTGGTAAACGTAAAACTGTAACCTAACTGAATACCTTACAAAATGAAGAAGCTGAAATTAATATATACGTTACTGGCAGTGCTCATGATCATGGTATTGGTACCGTGTTCGTTACAGGCACAGTATGGCCCTTTTAAAAACTATACTGCGGTAGGTGGTAACGCCAGCGTTGACAATAAAGCAGTGGATGATAACTCCAATGTAAGCTTTAGCTTTCCTATGATAGGATTGGGCAAAACAGCAGGCACTCCGGCCCTGCAAACAGATGGTACTTATAATATCACTTATACGTTCACTGTTAAAAACTTTGGTCAGTTTGCCTTGTCTAACGTACAGGTATACGATACCTTAACCAAAACCTTTCCTTCACCACTTACTTATACGGTTAAATCCATAGCCGCGACCGGCACTTTAAAAGCAGCAACAGTAGCCACCTTTACAGGTGTGGCAGGTGCAGCCGGTTTATTAAACCCGGCTACCAGCACATTAGCGGTAGGCGCTTCGGCCACTATTACCCTGGTGGTGAATGTGCAGGTGAATGGCATTTATGGTGCGTTCAACAATACCGCAACTGCTAACGCAACAACTGCTGATAATGTTCCGGTATTTGACGTTTCTCATAACAATACCAACCCCGATTCTGATAACGACGGTAATCCGTTCAACAATAACACCCCAACCCCTGTAACTTTCAGCAGACCTGATATTGCTATTGCAAAATCGGTGAATGCGGCTACCCCTTATGTAGGCGACACCGTTACATTTACTATCACGGCTACCAACGTAGGTAAAGGTGCTGCGGTAGGCATAACGGTGAACGATCTGCTACCAGATGGTTATACTTACTATTCGCACACAGCTTCTACCGGTACATACGTGGCTTCTACAGGCGTATGGACTATTGCCACTTTAGCGGCCAATAGTGTAAGCCCTGCCACCTTAACCGTAAGGGCTATTGTAAAAGATGCGGGTAATTATCTTAATACTGCCAGCTCCAACATATCTACAGATACAGTAACCAATAACAACGAAAGCAGTATTGGAACCACGCCGGTAAAATCGGCTGATGTACAGGTGGTGAAAGAGGTGAGCACAGCTGCACCATACGAAGGAGACAATGTAACCTTTAAGTTTACCGCTACCAACAACGGACCTAGCACGGCTAATAATATAGTTATTACCGATACGCTGAAAAACGGCTTTACTGTTGTAACGCCTTTACCTACAGATGTTGCGTATAACAGCACCACCCGCATTCTTACCTGGTCGGTGCCTACGCTCATTAACCTGGCAACAGCTTCTGTAAGCTTCGATGTTACGGTTAATCCGGGTTATACTGCAGGCGATTATGTGAACAGGGCGGTGAAAACAGCTACTGAGCACGATCCTAAACCTTCTAACGATACCAGCGTGGTGGTGGTTACACCTAAAACAAGTGCCGACCTGGTGATGAAGAAGAGCATTACTGCACCTAGTCCATTATATGCAGGAGACGACGTAACCTTTACACTTACCGTAACCAATAACGGCCCTAGCGCTGCTACCGGTGTGGTGGTGAAAGATACGCTGCGTAAAGGCTATACGTATAAATCCTCTACTCCGTCCGGCTTTAATATAGCTGACAGTACCTGGACCATTGGCACACTGGCCAGCGGCGCTTCGGTAAGCCTGGATATTGTGGCTACTGTAAAAGCCGATCAGGATGCGCTGGAATACGGCAACCTGGCTGCAGTAACTGCAAATGAACACGATCCTGATACAGATAATAATATTGACTCTATCCAGTGGCCTACTGTGCTGCCGTTAACTGACCTGGTGGTGAAGAAAACGGTAGACAGCACCGAAGCAAGGGTAGAGGTGAGCACTGTGGTATTTACTGTGGCTGCTTATAATGATGGCCCAAGCAAGGCTACTAACGTAACAGTGACGGATGTGCTGCCAGATGGGTACAATTTTGTAAGCGCATCTCCGGCTGCTGGTTATGATAAAGCCACTGGTGTTTGGACTATTGGTAACCTGGCGGTGTACGATACGGCTAAGCTGTATATCACAGCTACATTGAAACCTGTGAAAGAAGGCCTGGTATATACCAACATAGCTACAGTAACAGGTTCTGAAACAGATAAAAACCTGGATAACAATACCGACTCCGTGAAGGTGAAACCTGTATCGGTGGTAGATCTGGCTATTGATAAAACCTATAGCGTACCTAATCCGTTCTATCCGGGTGATGACATTAAATTTACGCTCACGGTTACCAATAACGGCCCAAGTGATGCCACTAATGTAATTATCACCGATAGCATACGTGCCGGCTATACTTATAAGAGCAGTTCTCCAGCTGGCTATAACCCGGCTGATGGCACCTGGAGCATTGGCAACCTGGCCAGCGGCGCTACTACTTCTGTAGAGATTGTGGCGGTGGCTAAGGCAGATAGCTCTGTATATGCTTATGGCAACCTGGCAACGGTTACCAGCGATGAGTTTGATAAAGATCTTTCTAATAATACGGATTCTATTGTAGCGCCAACAGTGACACCATTAACAGATTTGCAGATGGTGAAAACGGTAGATAAGCCTACTGCTGATGTGGGTACTAACGTAGAGTTTACATTAACAGTTACCAACAACGGCCCAAGCGCTGCTACCCTGGTAAAAGTAGATGAGCAGTTACCAAACGGTTACACCTTTGTAAGTGCTGCACCTGCTGCCCAGTATAATGCAACCACACATACCTGGACCATTGGCAACCTGGCTTACCAGGCCAGCGCTACACTGAAAATTACCGCTACCGTAAACGCTGATAAAGCGGGCATAAACTATAACAACGTAGCTGTAGTAAGCGGTAACGAAACAGATACAAGTTTGAACAACAATATCGATTCTGCTAAAATTTCGCAGGTGCCGGTAATTGACCTGGCTATCAATAAAACCTACAGTGCCGGTTCTCCATTATACGCAGGTAATGATATTATCTTCCATCTGGCTGTAGTGAACAATGGCCCAAGTGATGCTACTAATGTAAAGGTTACCGAAACCTTACAAAAAGGGTACACATTCAAGTCGGCTTCTTCTACTGGCTATGATGCCACCACCGGTATCTGGACCATTGGCAGCCTGGCTAACGGAGCGACTGTTACACTGGACATTACTGCTACGGTTAACGCAGGTCAGCTAGCTGCCGATTATGGCAACACGGCTACGGTAACCGGCGATGAGCAGGACAGCAACACGGGTAACAACACCTCTACCATTACTACACCAACAGTAACACCGCTGGCCGATCTGGCTGTGGAAAAAACGGCTGATAAAGCAACTGTTAACATTGATGCGCCAGTAAACTTTACCATTGTTGTAACCAACAACGGTCCAAGCAACGCTACCGGTGTAACGGTAACCGATGTGCTGCCTTCCGGCTATAAGTTTGTAAGTGCTACACCAGCCGGTGCCTATAACAGCACTAACGGTTTATGGACTATTGGTAATCTGGCTAACGGCGCAACGGCAACCTTAACCGTGGCCACTACGCTGAATGCTACAGGTAACTACCTGAATACAGCGGTGGTAACCGGTAATGAAGCAGATACTGTTTTAACCAACAATACCAGCACGGCATCTTCTGCGGTGAATCCTAACCCGATTGCGGTGGATGATGATACCACTACCGAAGAGCCTACACCGGTGATCATTCCTGTGCTCAACAACGATCACGCACAGTCTGGTACGCTGAATGTAAGCACGGTGGTAATTAAAACCCAACCGGCGCATGGAACAGTAACGGTGAACGCTGATGGTACAGTAACCTATACTCCGAATGATGGATATGAAGGGGATGACTCCTTTACCTATACGGTGAAAGACAGCAATGGTAACGAATCAAACGTAGCCACTGTAACCATCACAGTAACCAAACGTAAAGTAGATCTGGCTATTGTAAAACGTATTATCACCGATAAGGCTGATATAGCAGTAGGCAGGGAAGTAAGCTTTGAATTACTGGTTACCAACAAGAGCACGAAAAAAGCTTCTGATGTGGAAGTGATCGATATCCTGGCTGCCAACCTGGGTGGTAACGATGTTCGTTTATCTACTTCTACCGGCAGCGCAGTATATGATAATACTACCAAGCGTATTACCTGGACTATCGGTTCAATGGAAGGTGGTGCAACTGCCACACTGGTAATCACTGCCAAAGTAATAAGCGGTGGGGATGTGGAGAACACAGCAGTGGTATCAGGTTCTGATGAAGATCCAGACCTCACTAACAACACTTCTTCTGTGTCTACCAATTCAAGTCCGGAAGATCTGTTTATACCAAACGTGATCACGCCAAACGGCGATGGCAAGAACGATAAGTTTGTGATACTGGGGCTTACCTCTTATCCAGGCTCACCTATTATGATCTACAACCGTTGGGGTAACATGGTGTATCAGTCATCTGATTACAAAAATGACTGGACAGGTAAAGGCTTAAATGATGGTACCTATTACTATATACTTACTGTAAACAAACCTTCCGGTAAGAGGGTGTATAAAGGATGGATACAGAAATTAAACTAACTATGAAGCGTGTCATGATGGAGAAGAATACAATTATGAAAAGCTGCAAAAGAACAGGGTTGCTGTTGCTGATGCTGGTTGCTGTATTCAGCAGCCGTGCCCAGCAGGACGTACAGTTTAGCCAGTACGTGTTCAACCCTTTGTTTATAAACCCTGCTTATAGTGGTTATCGTGGTGATACCTATATCAGTGGTATATACCGCCAGCAATGGGTGGGCATGCCCGGCGCTCCTAAAACCGCCGCCGCATCAGTCGATTGGCTGGTGCCAGGCAGGGAAGAGCGTATGGCGTTCAGTGCCAAGGTAATGAGTGATAAGCTGGGGCCGCAAAGCACCCTGTATGCCAGTGGTGGTTATGCCTATCGTATTCCTTTAGACGATCTGGGCTCTAAAAGGCTGTGTATCGGCTTTGGTGTAGGTATTACCCAATATAGTATTGATGGTACTGCTTTTAAATATGTAGACAACAACGATGCAGCGGTGCCGGTTACCAAAACCAGCAAGCTGGTGCCTGATGCCAACGTGGGGGTATATTACTATACGCCTAAATGGTATTTTGGTGTAGCGGCCAACGATTTACTGGCTACCAGCACAGCAGATATAAAATATAGCTGGAGCTCACAAACCTTTAAGTCTATGGAGCGTTCTGCGCACCTGTATCTGACTTCTGGTTTTGTGGTGCCTTTATCCCCTGTGGTAAAGCTGAAACCATCTATATTATGGAAAGAAGATTTTAAAGGCCCGAGCAACGTGGATATTAATGCCTTCCTTCTCCTGCACGACATTTTGTGGTTAGGGGGTAGCTATCGTACCGGTTTAAGAATCTGGAACCAGGCCGATTTACAAAGTAACCTGGAAAACAAAGATGCCTTTGCCGCTATTGTGGAAGTGTATGCTACGCCAACCTTACGCATAGGTTATGCTTATGACTTTTCAGTAAGTAAGATGAACCCTTATCAGAGCGGAACACATGAAATATCTTTTGGTATGCGTGTATTAGCTAAAAAAGCAAAAAGAGCGTTAAGTCCAAGGTATTTTTAAAGTAAGCACACCAATGAAAAGAAATCTATTATTACTTTCTTTATTAATAAGCATGCTGCACAGCCAGGCGCAGGAGCAGCCTTCGCTGGAAAACATTGCCGACAGGCGTTTTGAACGTTTTGAGTTTGTAGTAGCCGCTCCTTTGTACGAGCAGATTGTAAAAGATGGCAAGGTAAAGCCACAGGTATATTACAAACTGGGCTATTGCTACGAAATGATGCAGCAGTACGAAAAAGCGGTAGCCACCTACCAGACTTTTTTAAAGCGCGATACAGCAAACCCCGCCTTATGGATGCGGGTGGGAGATATGCAAAAAATTCTGAAACGTTATGATGAAGCAAGAGTTTCATATAACAATTTCAGCAGCCGTACACATAAACCCGAACTGGTAGCCAGAAGAATTGCCGGATGTGATTCGGCTAAAGTATGGCTTAGTGATACTACCAAACCATTGCCTTTGGTGAATGAGAAGTTGTTGAATACCGATGTTTCTGACTGGGGGGTTAGTTTCTATGGCAATAAGCTGGTATTTACTTCCGATCATACCATTGACTCATTACCTATGAATAAGAAAGAGCGTGCCCGTAATACTTATGGTAGAAACGGTCACGCATTCTTAAAGCTATATCAGGCCGATACGGTAGCTGTGGCGGCCGGTATTGCCGATAGCGCCAACTTTATAGCAGCTGATTTTAAACCGGGTGGGGCTAATTTTGAGTACCACGTAGGACCAGCTGTTTTTTCTAAAAACCTGGATACCGTATACTTTACCATTACCAATGATGGTAATAACCTGGAATACGAAAAAGCATTAACCCGCAGTGTGGGCACGCGTAAGCTGGAAATTTACTATTGTGTAAAAAACAGCAATAACGAGTGGGGCGCACCGGTAGCTTTTGCCTATAACAATGTAAAAAGCTATTCTGTAGGCCATGCCGCTTTGGCAAAAGATGGCAGCCGGTTGTATTTTGCTTCGGACATGCCCGGCGGTTTTGGTGGTACTGATATCTGGTTTTGCGAGAAAAAGAATGATGGCGGCTGGTACAGCCCTATTAACTGTGGCAGTGTTATTAACACGCCCGGGCAGGAAGTGTTTCCTACTATCGTAGCCGATACTACCCTGTATTTTTCCAGCAACGAACATCCGGGGATGGGTGGCTTAGACCTGTTTTATGCTTATGGTACAGACAGTGCCTGGCAAACGCCGGTGAATATGAAGCTGCCATTTAACTCCAGCTACGACGATTTTTATTGCAATATCCAAAAACGCAAGGGTTTCCTGGCTTCTGATCGCGAAGGTGGTTCGGGCAGTGATGATATTTATTCTTTTGAAATACCTCCTGTGTATTTCCTGTTACTGGATAACACCGTATATAACCGCAAAGATTCCACTATACTCAAAGGGGCGCAGGTGCAGCTTACCTGCTCGGCAGTCACTACCGATACTACTGCTACCACCGATGGCCATGGTAACAACACATTTGTGGTAAAACGCAACCAGCAGTATATTATCCGTGCGGCCTATCCTGGCTTTACCAGTGCTTCTATTGATGTGCCTACCACCGGTTATAAAGATATTGACACAGTATATTCCCGCATTTACCTGGCAGTAGTGCCGCCACCGGAAACCATTCCGGTAAAACCTCCGGTTATTGGTTCTATTCCCGACAGGCATTTTGAAATAGGGGAGACTTTTGTGTTGGATAAACTGTATTACGACACCGATAAGCATAATATCCGCCCCGATGCAGCAAAAGAGCTGGATAAACTGGTGGCTATATTAATGAAGTATCCGAAAATTGAAATTGAATTATCATCCCATACCGATAGCCGTGGCAGCGACCAGCATAACCTGGTATTGTCGCAAAACAGGGCAAAATCTGCCGTTCAATACCTGATATCCAAAGGCGTTGCAGCCAGCAGGTTAATTGCAGCCGGCTATGGCGAAACAAGATTAACCAACAGATGTGCGAATGGTGTAAAGTGTACTTCTAAAGAGCACCAGATGAACCGCCGTACAGAGGTGAAAATTTTGAAAAATTAGGTTTTCTTTGAAGAACGGGCTGCTTTACTCCTAAAGCGGCCATCTTTTTTAAGGTGTTAGTGAACGGTATTTTTGAATTAACTCAACAATGTTTTTAATGCTCAGTTTCTCAAATATTCTTTTCCTGTACGTGCTCACGGTGCTTATTTGCAGGTTAAGCATACTGGAGATTTCTGACACACTTTTGGCATCAATCAGCAATTGCATCACCTCCGTTTCACGGTTACTCAGGTTTTGCAAAGGATTGGAAGAGGTATTCTTGTCGGCCAGACGTTGTAGCAGCGATTGTTTTACAAATTCGCTGGCATATATGTCAGAGTTCAAAACCGTTTTAATAGCCTTATCAATTTCAGGCCCGCGGGCTCCTTTCGATAAAAAGCCATTGGCGCCTGCTTCAATGTAGCGCTGGGCATACAGCTCTTCATCATAGGCAGAAAATATCAATATACGTATTTCCGGCTGCCGCGCCCGCATAGTATCAATCATCTGAGTACTATTGCCATTGGGAATATTGATGTCGAGAATGATGAGGTCGATGGGTCTCTGGTTAATTATTTTAATGGCTTCATTAAAATCATCGACTTCCAGGACGTTAGTCCCGGGGTACAGATTTTTTAAAAGAATGCTGATGCCTAATCTTACGATGGCATGGTCTTCCGCTATTAAAATGTTAGTCATCCAAGGGTTTTTATACAAAAAGCTATGCAAATAAACACTATTTCTCCTGAATTACTCATTTATTCGGGAGTCTATCCGCTTGCGCGCCCTTTTCCGGCGTTTTTTCCCCTATAATTGATCATTTTCTTATTTGTCTGTATATTGGTGTTTTCCATCCAATTATCCTTCTCATTTACAGGTGCACATTTCTATTAAAGTAGTGTACGTAGCAGCATATGCAGGCGCGCGTTACCTTAAAACTGTGTAAGCAACCGTTTATTTCGTCTATGCTACGGATAGATGTTTGCTGCTGGAGCATTTTTTTGTGCTCACAACCTGGTGGTGAGTACTCCCGCCGAACTGATGAGCGCTCACCGTTGCGTCGTGAGCGCTACCGGGTACATCGTGAGTACTCCCGCTTGTGTGGTGAGGACTCACGGCCATTTGAAAAGCGCTACCGGCACTTTGGTGAGCGCTCATCAAAGTCCCGGGAAAGCTTATTTTTCGATTTTTCAACCTTAATACATTGATAAACAATGTTTTTGGAAAAGGAAACTATTATTAACAAACAATAAAAATGAAAAAACACAAAGGGTTTTTTCCCCGGAAAGAAGCGGATAAGGTGATTTGGATTGCCAATTATGTTGAAACGATACAATATTATGGAGAGTCTTTGGGCCTTCCCCCGGAAAAAGTTACCGAACAGGTCACTTTTGCTCAGGCTATGGCTGATGCCATATGTGAGGTAGACCGTAAGAAAAAAGATTTGTCTGCCGCAATGGCTTTTAAGGACAGAGCTATTCTGGAAGGGGAGAAAAAGATTGGCAACATGGCCATATTTATTAAATCCATATTGGGTGACGAGATGGTGGCTACTGAATTGGGGATCATTGGTAGTAAACGCACGGTCGATTACACCACTTTACGTCCCTCTTTGAAGTTAAAAACAACGGCTGGCGGAGTGCTTGTATATTTTAATAAAAAGTATACACATGCTATAGCCATATATAGCCGGTTAAGAGGAGAAGCTGAATTTAAATTCCTGGATTGGTCGGTTGAATCGCCTTATAAAGATCGTACGCCACTGGTAACAGAGCATGCAGCCGAATCTCGCGAATACCAGGCCATATGTGCAGAAAACTTCTGCGAAGTAGGACAGTTTAGCAGCATTGCAAGCATAGTTGTAGGTTAGTATTAATTAATTGAAATTATAGAGAAATATAGCGAACACTTTATAGATGAAATGCGTTATTGAAACAGGGGCTGTAATGTAGTCATGCACATGGAGTAGCTCCTGTTTCTGATATTTTCTATAGGCGTTCGAATACTATATTCTATGATAAAAGCTGTATTTATTGACCGGGATGGCACCTTGATTAAAAACCGTCCCTTTAATATCGACCCAAGCCTTGTTGAGCTTGATGATTGTGCTGTAGATGCCTTGAAACTCATGCAGCAGAACGATTTTCTTATTATTGTCATTGCTAACCAGGGGGGCATTGCCAAAGGAAATTTTACCGCCAAGCAAGTGGATGCAGTCAATGCCCGCATAGCTAGTATGCTGGCAGAAAATGAGGTGTATATCGATGCCTTCTATTATAGTCCCTTCCACCCGGATGGTATTATAGCGGAGTTTGCTAAAAACTCAGATGACCGCAAGCCTTCTGCCGGTATGTTGTTAAAAGCAGCCAGTTCTTTTGGAATTGATCTGTCTCACTCCTGGGTAATTGGCGATTTGCTGGATGATATGGAAGCCGGCCATCGTGCAGGATGTACTACCATATTGTATAACAATGAGAATGAAACCGATTGGCGTGTAGATCGCTTTCGCCAGCCCGATTATATAGTCAACGATTTATACAAAGCGGCTTGTGCCGTATGTGAAATAAGCGAACCCAGCATTGTGAATTATGAATTCTCGCTGGACCCGCTGTAAATGAAATAGCTATAGTAATAGTATTCTTTACTCTTTTTTCCCAGGACGTATAATCATTCTTAACGACTGGTCGCGGGTTAAATAGGCCCCTGCCCAGTTGTAAAAAGTTCTCATACGGTTACGGTAATTGATGAGGGAAGCCAGGTGTATGAAAATCCATATTAACCAGGCAAAGAACCCTTTCATATGTAAACGGGATAATGGAAAATCAGCCACCGCTTTATTGCGGCCGATAATGGCAAGCGTTCCTTTGTCGAAATAAGAAAAAGCATGTGGCGGTTTACCTACGCCCCATGCTTCAAAATTCTTAGCCAGGTTTTTACCCTGTTGTATAGCCACCTGTGCTACCTGTGGATGTCCATCCGGAAATTTATCATCACCACTTAAAATAGCAGTATCGCCAATCGCGTAAATATTTTCCAGGTCTTTCACCTGGTGAAAAGCATTGGTTATTAAACGGCGGCTGGCTCCATAGCTGGTTGCCGGAATGCCCGGTAACACAGAAGCCGACACGCCTGCCGCCCACACCAGGGTTTTGGTGGGGATGGCTTTATCGTTGGTGAACGTAACCACATCATTGGTAAAATCTTTTACCCGGTGGTTCAATAACACTTCCACACCCATACGCGTTAATTCATCCAGGGTGTCCTGTTGCGATTTTTCGCTCATGGGTTTCAGCAGTTTGCCACCGCCATCAACCAGGTAAATATGTCCTTCAAAGCCGTGGCCACTTATTTCGGGATAATCTTTCGGTAGTATAGTTCTCCTCATCTCGGCCAGCATGCCTGATACCTCTACACCCGTAGGGCCGCCGCCAGCTACCACAAAGGTTAACAATTTGGTGCGTTCGGCTACATCTGCGGTAACAGTAGCCTGTTCCAGTACCTGTAAAAAATGGTTGCGCAACAACAGGGCATCGTTTACCGTTTTCATGGGTAATGCGTTTTGCTTCACATTCTCCATTCCAAAATAATTGGTTTCTGCCCCTGTGGCAAACACCAGGTAATCGTAAGTAATAGTACCGGTAGACAGTATTACTTTTTTTTCTGCAGGTATTACTTCGTGAAATTCGCCCATGCGATACGTTACGTTTTTAAACCGGCGTATCAATTTGCGAAAAGGATAACTGATATTGGAAGGCTCCAGGAAGCTGGTAGCTACCTGGTACAGTAAGGGAGGAAAAAAATTGTAGTTGTTTCTGTCAACCAGTGTAATCGTAAAGTCTTTGTTTCGGGCCAGTTCTTTGGCAACGTTAATGCCTGCAAAACCACCACCAATAATAACAATCTGTTTCATGCTTCATTTGCTTTTTCTGTTCATCCTGATTCCGTTCTTGAGTCATCTAAGGGTTAATCTGTGTGTAATTTCGCTCAAAAACTCAAGAAAATTTGTGTTTAATCGGCTTTTCCTACTATATTTAATGAAATATGGCGGTTAAGGGGTTTAGGAAATACTTATGAACTAATGCCGTACCTTTGTCCACCATAAATCTCTATTGAGACGACTAGATATTCTTTCTCCCGTTGCAAGAAGCTCATCCGGTCATCATGATCAGGGCGTAAATCACTGACTTCTTCAAAGTTATACATTCTTAGAGCGGTCAGTATTAATGTATTAAAACATAGTATTTTGACATTTCAAGAATTGAATTTGTCTGAGTCCATTATTAAGGCTCTGACAGAAGAAGGCTATACCAAGCCTACACCTATACAAGAAGAAGCCATTCCCATTGTATTAAGAAAGAAAGACTTATTAGGTTGTGCACAAACCGGCACCGGTAAAACAGCTGCATTTTCCTTACCTATTATCGAGCATTTGCTGAAAGACGAACCCTCGGGAGGCTATAAGCATATTCGTGCGCTGATACTTACGCCTACGCGTGAGCTGGCTGCACAGATTGATGAAAGCATTTCTGCGTATACCAGGTACACCGGCATCAAGCACGATGTAATTTTTGGTGGCGTATCTCAGCATACACAAACTCTGGCTTTACGTAATGGTACGGACATATTAATTGCTACACCCGGAAGGTTGCTGGATCTGATGAACCAGGGATACGTGCACATTGCCCACCTGCAGTACTTTGTGCTGGATGAGGCTGACCGTATGCTGGACATGGGTTTTATCAATGACATTAAAAAAATCATTCGCGAGCTGCCGGAAGAAAGGCAAACCCTGTTTTTCTCAGCTACCATGCCACCAACTATTGCCAAACTGGCCGACTCGTTATTAACCGATCCGGAAAGAGTAGAAATTACACCGGTTTCCACTACTGCCGAAAAGGTAAAACAGGCGGTGTTTATGGTAAGCAAAAATGATAAGCCCGCATTGCTGGAATACTTATTAAACCTGGGCAATATCACCCGCACACTGGTGTTTACCCGCACCAAACACGGAGCTGATAAAATTGCCAAACAGCTTACCAAGGCAGGCATCAGGGCCGATGCGTTACATGGCGATAAATCGCAGCAGTCACGTATCTCCGCTTTACATAATTTCAAAACAGGTCGTTTACGTGTGCTGGTAGCTACCGATATTGCGTCACGCGGTATTGATGTAGACAGCCTGGCATATGTTATCAACTACGACATGCCCGAAATGCCTGAAACGTATGTGCACCGTATTGGCCGTACCGGGCGTGCCGATAAAAGCGGTATTGCTATTTCGTTCTGCAGCAGGGAAGAGAAAGAGAACCTTCGTTTAATTAATAAGGTTACTAACCAGAATATTCCACTGGTAGCCGATCATCCTTTTCACCTGAAAGAAAGCGCACATCCTCCCGGACCACGTGGCGCCGGCGGCAACAGGGGCCCACGCCAGCAACAGGGGGCACGTTCTGGTAATAGCAATAATAACAGGAAGCGTCCATACAGTGGTGGCGGCAACAGAAGAGCTTCATCCGGTAGTGGTAGTGGACATCAACATGCAGGAAGGCAGCAAGGTGCAGCCAGTAAGGCGGTGGAATAAATCAAAATTTATTTCCCACAATTGTGGTAATACAATTTCCCTATTGCGTCACTGTTATAGGGATAATTTGTTATATCTTCCCGGTCACAACCTGGGAAACGAATGCGTCTTGTTAAGCAAACCACACTGTATTTTAAAGAAGGAAATTCTGATAAAGTATACGAAATAACCCTTTGCGATACCGGAGGAGAAAGATACGTAGTTAACTTCCGGTATGGTAAAAGAGGGGCGCAACTAAAGGAAGGCACCAAAACCGCTATACCCGTTGCACTGGCCGAGGCAGAAAAGATATATGATGCCCTGGTAACAGAGAAGATGAACAAAGGCTACTCGGCAACAGAGGGCGGTCCGGTAACACCTAAAGCCACTATGGCTGCGGTGAAGCTGGAAGAAACGCCCATAGATGCCGCTGCCAGCTTTAGCCACTTACCAGCCAGCAGGGAAAAAGCCATCCTGCGCCGCCTGCACAGCATTGTTACCGGAGCACCTTCGGGGCAGGCCCGCAACTGGGCTGCATCGCGTGTTATCTGGAAAGCAGGCGAATACCGCATTTCCGAAGGCATTCCTTATCTCATTCAACTATACAACTCCGGCAATCCCATGCAGCAGTATTGCTGTGCTTGGGCATTGGCGCGCAGTAAGCAACCGGCGGCTATTCCGGCTTTGCAAACTATTTACCAGCATGGCAGCACACTGCCATCGAAAATGGCAGGCGCCGGTTTACTGCTATTGCTTGAAGGGGCCGATAAGCAGCAACACCTGCAATCGTATATACAGGCATTACCCGAAGCGTTTAAGCCACTGGTAAGCCCAGAGCAGGCAAAACAGCTGCAAGCTTTGTTGCACGAGCGCATTGCACAAAAACAAACCGATTATAAATGGGCAACCCTGTTGTACCTGGTATCTACCGAACAGCAGTGGTTAAAGCCCCTGGTGAAAAACCTATTGCAATCCATCGCGTTAAAACCATCCTGGTTTAAGCAGGTGCGCTCGGTGTATAAGCTGGCCGAATTGCTCAACGATTTTGAATTGCTGGGTATGTTATCGTGCCGTGTAGAGCGGGAAAAAGAAATGTTTGCACACTACCTTACTGCCAAACAAGCTGCTAAGCACGATGTGTATGTGGCTGATGCAGGGGAATGGATAGTACCTGGAAAAGAATTTAAAAAGGCCGATAGCCGCATAGCTTATTCCAGCAGAACCCGCTGGTATTTACATCGCCGCACTTTGCGCCGTTTGGATATGCTGGGTAATACCGGCAATGCAGATTATGTAAAGCTGGCTACCGCTATTCTCATCTCTTATAACCGTGCATCTGACTTTCAACTGTATCACAGCACTTACGATTATACATGGCGTAACGGCCGGTACGAAAGGGTGGAAACACGCCACCCGAGTAATGCACAGGCTATTTACCTGCACCAGATATTAAGCGGCGATCATCCTGCCATAGAGCTAACCACCAGCCATAAGTGGAAGATGAGTGATAAAGTGCCTGCACCACTCACACCTAAAAATACTTCCGGCAATCAGCCTGGTGCTGGTTCAGGTGGCATACTTAAAAAACTGGTAAACCTGTTTGGCAATAAAAAGCCTGCTTCCGATGCAACTGTTCCACCAGAAGCGGTGATAGAGCAGGCAGTGGTACCCAACCCCAACGGCACGCCATTCCTGCATTTATGGAATGCCATGCCACAAGCCTATATTCAATTGCTGATGCAGGCGCAGATGGATGAAGTGCACCAGTTTGCTATTGAAAACCTGGACGTACATCCACAGCGCGATGCTATTAAAGCACGGTTAGATGTGCAGGCATGCAGGCAATTGGTATTTTCCCGTTTTGCACAGCCCGCAGCATTTGGTTTATCGGTAGTAATAGAAAAATACAGCAATACAATTCCGGATGCTGCTATTATCGCTGCGTTATTAAACAGTGTAAACGAAGCAGCGCGTGATAAGGGTATGGAATGGGCCAATGCCTACAAAAGCGTGCTATTGTCTGATGCGGAGAGTATACTGGACCTGTTGCTGGCCCCTGATGAAAAAGTAAGCAATTGGGGTAAAACGTTTTTACAAACCGCCATTATAGACGAAAAAGTGAAGCAGGTGGTGGCCGGAAAGCTGGTGGCGTATATGGCAAGCCTTCCCGAAGAGGGCACAGAAGCGAAAGCGATAAGTCAACAAACGCTGGATAATTGTTTTGCTTTATTGAGTCAAGAACTGGGTGGAGTAGCCGTAGCAGTAGTGGCCGATCTGTTGCAGCATAAAGCAGCTGTCACGGTATTGTTTGGTTTGCGCTTATTGCAAACTCCACAGCTGGCTGCACAGCCCGATACCTTACCCGATACTTTTATACACGAACTACTTACACATACACATATAGCCGTGCGCGAAGAAGCGCTGCGTTTACTGGATGGCATGAGTAATGAGGGGCTGCTGCAAAAGCAGGAGCTGCTATTGCTGGCTTGTTTAAGCACCCTGCCCGAAGTAAGAACAAAAGCACACGCTATAGCAGGCCGGCTGGCAGCAGCGGATGCCGCTTTTGGCAATAAGGCAGCGGGCATGTTATTGCCTTACCTGTTGCGTAAAGAAACCAGCGAAGGCATGCACATGGCTTTAAGCCATGTATTGTGCAACCAGTTAAGCGGCTTTTTACAACAGGTAGATAAAACCACCGCGCTCAACCTGCTGTATTCCAACTATGCACCTGCGCAAACGCTGGGGGCAGTGATATTGGAAAAATATACCGATCCCGAACAGTTAACCATTTTACAGATAGTAGCATTAGGCAGCCACGAAAACCTGGCAGTGCGCGAATGGTGCTGGCGTTTATATCAGCAGCATGTACCACGTATGCGTTACGAAAAAGAAAGCAGCATTAAGCTGCTGGAAAGCAAGTGGGATGATACCCGCGCGTTTGCCATGCAATATTTTAAAGAGCAGTTCAGGGCCGAGGACTGGAGTGCAGAAGCGTTGATAGCACTGGCCGATTCGGTAAAGCCCGCGATAGAAGCCTATGGCCGCGAGCTGATCACCCGCTTCTTTACTTTGGAAGATGGCGAAACATATTTGCTGAAACTAAGCCAGCACCCCAGCGAAAAAATGCAATTGTTTGCTACCAATTACCTTGAGCGTTTTGCCGCAGACGATTTGAATAAGATACAGGCATTGAGCTTTTACTTCCGTTCGGTGCTTACCCGCGTAAACAAAAGCAGGGTGGCCAAAAACAGAATCTACCGGTTTTTGCAGGCAGAAGGCCGTAAAAACGAAGAAGCGGCAAAGCTGGTGGCAACGCTGTTATCCGATATCTCGGCAACAGCCGCTATTGGCGATAAAGCAAAATGTATAGAAATATTATTACAGCTAACCTCATTATATGCTATCAGCTCGCCTTTGCTGGTGAAAGAAACAGCAATGCGCCAGGCCATATAGCAGTTAGCATTATTTATTAAAACACAGCAGTAATATGTTGTTCAATTACCGGTTTGCAGGTTCTTCTACGGTTAGCAGCACGTCTTATATGACGGGCATGTCGTTTGTTCCCGACACCCTGCGCGAAAGCGCTTGGTTTGTGGGCAAGCTGCATAAAAAAGTGGCTTTCAGAGAAGCCATTTCGGCACTGCACGATGTTGTAGTAAGTGATTTGCGTTTTAAGCCTAAAGATAAAACGGCCTATAAAGAATGGGCGGCGCAGAACGAATCGCTGTTTCTGGCAGAGTACATGGCGGGCTATGATGAAAAAGCAGCACAGGCCAGAATCAGTGAGGTGCAGGCTGCTTTACGGGAGGTGCGCAACGAAAAGGAAATGCTGTTGGGGCCTTACCGCAAAGCCACTAAAAAGTATTTCGATTATCTCTATGCCAACGATAAAGATGCCTGGTTTGTATTAGACCCGGTAATTACCATTCATCCGGACGAGTTGTTTTTTGAATGCTTTAGCCAGGACGAATCTACCTACGGCAAGCTGGGCTGTAACTACAATGTGTTTACACAGCTGGACGATTTTAAATGCGGCACTACCAATGTAGATTATTCCGCTGCTTTGTATGAAGAGTTTCAGAAGATACGGGACTATAAAGAAACCGAACTGAAAATAGATCCTTCCGGCTTTGCGGTGCAAACCACCGATGAAGAAAGCTTTAAGGAAGTAAAGATTGATGTGCCTGATAGCTGGGTGCGTGGCTTTTTACAGGTAAGCAGTGCCATGACCATGGCCGCGGTGCAGTTTGATTTGCATCCGATGGATATTCACAGCATTTGCCTGTTGCTGCGCCGGTTTCAGGAAAAATCAGGCCCGCGTTCGTTACGGTATATACTGGAACCCGGCAAGCCTGTTACCCTTGTGTTTGAACCCTGGGGCAAAACCATTGTGTGCGAAAGAAGCATCTACACCGGCAACAGTCGTCATGAAATAAGAACATGGGGCCGCAGAAGATTGCTGGTGCTGGAAAGGTTAATACCTGTTGCCCGCAAGTTTACGGTATACTTAACCGGTACCGGGTTGCCTGCTTTTTATGTGGCCGACCTGGGCGATATGAATTTTACGTTAGGTTTAAGTGGCTGGACTGCCAACGACTGGAGCCATGCCGGCAATTTTGATTTGCTGGCGCCAAGACTGGCTGTTACAGATGATGTAAAGGTGAAAGTGTTTAATCAGTTAAAAAACGACTGGCTGGGCACGGCTGCTGACATCGCTGCTAAGCTGGGCCTGGAAAGTGCAGAAGCGGCGGGTGCATTAAGTGCCTACACGCAAGCCGGTCGTGTTATCTATGATATGAATGCCAGGCTGTATCGCCTGCGCGAATTAAGCCGCGATCCGTTGCCGTTTGATCAGTTGCGCTTTAGCAATCCAAGGGAAGAAATGGCGGCTGCTTTATTAACACAGCAGGAAGTGAAGTTTACCGCTACTGATAACCCGGAAGGAGGTATAGCATTAAGCGGCGTGGTAAAAGCCAAACGCAAAACCTATAACCCTAAACTGGAAATTGATGCAGATGAAAAAATAACCAGTGGCATTTGCGACTGCAGTTATTATGTAGCCAATAAGCTATACAAGGGCCCTTGTGAACATATGCTGGCAATGCGCCAGGCTTATAATGCCACACGCATTCCAAATGCACAGCCCGTGTAAATTTTTGTAATAATGAATTAGAAATAACATTTATATTTGTTCACAATAGTTCATGTTCTTTGACAGAGAGATGGTAAAGTAAAGGCACCTTGCTTCCGAAAGGAATGAGCGATGTTTCGTCGTTCTGGTTCAATGAGTTTCTCATGCATCACCAAATGTAATCTTTACTATGGCCGGGGGGTACCGTATCACCATTATCAGTGATGGCCCCGTGTGCCATAATAGTGATACGGTACCCCCCGGCCTGGCGTTGATTAATCTGGTCCCGGGCGGGCACGAAGGCAGCCTTACCATCTCTCTGTTAAACATGCTATGCATGACACCTCATCATGGCCGATAACCGATTAACCCGCCAGCAAATCTACGACCGCATACGGTCCAGCTCCAAAGAGTCATACATTCTCAGCGAAATGAAACGCCTGGGGTTCTGGAGCGTGAAAGACGGAGCCAGTGCTGTAAGCGAAGCTTTGATCAATAAAGAAGCATCGCTGGAAAAAGAGCTGAACCAGTTGCTGGCCCAAAACAGGAAGTTTAATAATAGGGAAGCGGTGCTGAAAGAAATGCGTTTAAAACGCATGGCCGAAGCCAGGCAAAAACGCGAAGAGAATAAGAAGAAGCGGGAACAAAAACGTTACGAAAAAGCAGAAGCCTGGCGCGCCCGCAAGCAACAGGAAATACTATACCTGGGCGAAGGCGTATCGGCCGGCCTGCATTACACCGATACCAACGAAGCTTTATTGTGCGAAAAAGAACTGCCTGTTATCACAACCGAAAAGCAGTTGGCAGAGTATATGGGCATTGCGTTACAAGAGCTGCATTTTCTGGCCTTCTCGCGCAGAGTATCTACTGTTAACCATTACCGCAAATTTTACCTGCCTAAGAAAAGCGGCGGCAAAAGGCTGATCGCTGCTCCCATGCCACGGTTGAAAAACAGCCAGTACTGGATACTGAACAATATACTCGCGCGCATACCCGTGCATGCTGCAGCCAATGGTTTTGTAGCAGATAAATCTATCGTCACCAATGCCAGGCCGCACCTGGATAAAGAAGTGGTGATTAACATCGACGTAAAAGATTTCTTTCCTTCTATACATTTTGCCCGTGTAAAGGGCGTGTTTGTAAAACTGGGTTATTCCGAAAAAATAGCCACCGTGCTGTCGTTGTTATGCACCGAACCTGTTACACAGGAAATAAGCATTGATGGCCGCAACTACTTTGTGCAAAAGGGGCAACGCGTGTTGCCACAAGGCGCACCAGGCAGCCCGGTGATCACCAATATTCTTTGCCACCATTTAGATCAGCGTATGCAGGGTGTGGCCGCTAAACACCAATACACGTATACCCGCTATGCGGATGATATTACTTTTTCGGGCAGTGAAAACACACTGCATGCACAGGCCTTATTGTGGCGTATTAAAAAGATTGTGCAGGAAGAAGGCTTTACCGTGCATCCCGATAAAGTGCATGTCATGCGCAAAGGTGCGCGGCAGGAAGTAACCGGTGTGGTGGTGAACAAACAATTGGGCATTCAACGCGAAAAGCTGCGCCAGTTCAGGGCTTTGCTGCACAATATCAAAGTAAAGGGCTGGGAAAATGCACAATGGGGCAATGGCAATATCATCTCTTCTATACTGGGGTATATCAACTATATTAAAATGATTGATCCTGCTAAAGCGGCTGTATTCCAGCAGCAGGTAAATGTGTTGTTTCAACAGCCGGGCTTTAGTGCCATACAGCAGCAAGTACAGCCACAGGCGTCCGCTGCTGCCACTACCCATGACCCCACCACCAACCCGCAGCCAGCACCTGGTAAAGGCACTGAGGGCGATGAAAACTGGTGGAAGGTGGTATAAACACTATTCCGCTTCTATAGAGATAACAGCAGCATTGCAATAGCCATGCTGCTCGTTGTATTTTACATAGCCCAGCTGGTTGGTACACATATGCGTTTGCCCGATGGTAAAATCGGCTACGTTGGCATGATGATGCCCGTATATCCAATAATCAACAGGAGACGATGCTATATAACCGGATAGCTCCGTAGCAAAGGCTTCGCTGATGGTGGAGTTTTTATACTGCTCCGGGTAATGCTGGTAAGTAGGCAAATGATGGGTAGCCACTACTATCTTACCTGTGTTTACTTCACTTACCGCCTTCTGAATAAAGGCCAGGTTTTCTTTGTGCATGCGGTTATTATGCAGGGGGCGGAAAGGTTCGTTATGATAGCTGATGACCCTGTAATCAGTAACACCGGCAGCGATATCCCATTCTGCTGCGGGGCTGATATACGACCATAGGGTAGAGCAGATGATATGAACATTACCTTCCTGCACTACCTGGTTGTTTAGCAGGAATACATTGTGTTTAATAGCTTCCCGGAAGCAGCCGCTGCGCTGGCTGATATCACTGCCATAATATTCATGGTTACCAGGCAGCCAGTATACTACCCTGAATTTATCGGACAGTTCATTTAAAAAATGTTTCGCCTTATTTTTTCGGGCAAAGGGCACTACATCCCCTGCCAGTATTAAAACCTCTGCCTGTGGTTCAATTGGGTGTTGCAACAGGTACTCTTCGTTTTCACGGAATTCCAGGTGCAGGTCTGAGCAATATTGAATAGTCATAAAAAGTAAATCAGGTGTTGTGATAAGTGGATGATACAAGATACAGGTAAAATAAAAATGCCAGGCTGCAAAAGCGGCCTGGCATTTTTGTGTGAAGTAACAAAGGTTAATGTCTGCCCCTGTTACCGCCACCGCTATTGGTTCGTCCGCCGCCCCTGTTGTTATTGTTCTGCTGGGGGCGCGTGGTATTAGCCGGACGATTGTTGTTATTGTTGCCAGCCGGGCGTGTGCCTGTGGCAGGACGTGTTCCCGTTGCCGGGCGCGTACCTGTCTGGCCATTAGCCGGACGGTTATTGTTTCCAGCCGGGCGGGTTCCGGTATTATTGTTACGGTTACCGTTGTTGGATGGCCTGTTGGTAGTAGCCGGGCGGTTGCCGCCAGCCCTGTTACCATTGTTATAGTTGTTATTAGGGCGGCCACCTGCATTGTTTGCCGGACGGCCGTTGTTTCCACCTCTGCCATAATTAGGCCTGTAAGTGGCCGGGCGGCTGGGGCTGTTCCTGTAATTATTCACTACTACACGGTTGTGGTTAATAACAGTAACGGAAGTTACGCGCATGGGGCGGTAAATGGTACGGGCTACCGGCACGCGGCGGGCGCGTACAATAGCATATCCCGGACGATACCGGTACCATACAGGATGGTAAGCATACCAGGGCATAGGTCTCCAGGGACGCCACCAGGCAGGGTAGGTGTGCCAGGTGCAGGGCGATACATAAGGCCGGTAAGCAGGTGCATACACAAACTGCACACAAGGCCATAGCCATACGTTTACTACAATGCCTATAGGGTTATAAGGTGCAAAAGATACGTTAGGGCCATGCGTGCTGCTGTAGGCGGGATTGTCGTTAAAGGCAGTGCCATCATCCTGTGGCTCCACCGTTACGCTATCCCCATAAATATCTTCGTCACCGGTTATCTGTACTACGGCATTGCTGGTGCTGGTGCGGCCCAGTTCAATTACGGCAATGTCCTGGCTTTCGGTAGCCGATATCAGCGCCTGTAAAATAAAGGCATGGCTGTTGTCCTGGCTTTTATTAATCACACGTATGTAATCAATATTGCCATCATTGTTTAAGTCAAGATTGTTTACACCATTGTCCTGCGTGTTCAGCAGTTTTTCCAGTTCTTCAGGGCTGCCGGCCTTCTTAAACATAGCCAGCGCGCCTTCCAGGCTGAAATTGTCGCCTGGTAACCCGGTAGAGTCGGTGGCTTCGGTAGTATCCTGCGCCAGCACAGGAAATGTATAAAGCAGGCAGGCTATTAATAGCGTTGCTGCTGTACGGAGTGTAACCATAAAATGGAATTTGAGTACAATTTATTGCTAATGATTGTATTGGCAAAGGGGATGCCATTGTTTGGCGGGGCTTTTACCTTGTTTACAGGAATGCTTTTTGTAGGTTGTCGGTATGGCAAAAAGTAATATCGGTAAAAGCAATGCTTCCATTTACAGCGCCCTGGCGGCTAACCTGCTGATAGCCATTACCAAGTTTATAGCGGGAGGGTTTACCAACAGCTCATCTATGATTTCGGAAGGCATTCACTCCGTGGTAGATACTACCAACCAGGTGTTACTGTTATATGGTTTAAAAAGAAGCCGTAAACCTCCGGATTCCTCCCGTCCCTTTGGCTATGGCAAAGAGTTATATTTCTGGTCGTTCATCGTTTCCATACTCATTTTTGGTTTTGGGGGCGGAGTGTCTATCGTACAGGGGATTAGTCACATCCGCCATGCGCAGGAACCGGGTAAACCCACCTGGAACTATATTGTATTAGGCTTATCGGTAGTGTTCGAAGGCACTTCGCTGCTTATTGCCAATAAAGAATTTAATAAAGCCCGGGGCAATACCGGCTGGTGGGAAGCGGTGATAAAAAGTAAAGACCCTTCCAGCTTTCTGGTATTGTTTGAAGATGGGGCTGCGGTAATGGGGTTAACGATTGTATTCGTGTTTATGCTGATAGGGCATCAGTATCAACTGCCCTGGATGGATGGGGTGGCTTCAGTGCTGGTGGGTTGCCTGCTGGTGGTGGTATCGCTGATACTGGCCCGCGAAAGCCGCAGTTTGCTGATGGGGGAGGGCATTGCGCCTAAAACACAGGTGCTTATACGGCAGCTGGCCGAGAAGGATGCGGCTGTGATAAAAGTGATCAATGTGCTATCTACCTACCAGTCGCCCGAAGAAGTATTGCTGATGCTGATAGTGGCTTTTGAACCCGAACTGGAAACGGAAGATATTACCCTGGCCATTGATCGCATTCGCAAGGCGGTTAAAGACCAGTTTCCGCTGGTGCGTTTTGTAATTGTGCAACCACAAACTTATCCGCTTACCGATGCTGCAGCCGGGCATTCGTTGTAAACATTACCCGGAAACGTGTTATTTTGCGGAACAACACATTATATCATGGCAGGGGCAATAAAAATTAACCCTTTTTCTAAGGTCAATAACGACACCGGCTTTAGCACTAAAGCACCTGTAAACGGAGTGCGTTTCTTAAACCAGGACGGCACTTTTAATGTGCAAAAAACAGGGCTGTCTTTTTTTCAGCGTTTCAGTTTGTTTCATGCCATGCTGCAATTGCCGTTGTGGCAGTTTCTGGGTCTGTTGCTGGCTGTGTTTTTAGGGGTAAACCTGTTATACACCTTTGTATATTGCTGGATAGGCGCGCAGCAATTTACCGGTATTATAGGAAAAAACAGCTGGCAGGTGTTTAAAGAAATATACTTTTTCAGCTGTGAAACCTTTACCACGGTAGGCTATGGCCGGGTAAACCCTGTAGGCGATGGGGCCAACCTGCTGGCTTCTATTGAAGCCATGACGGGCTTTTTGTCTTTTGCCCTGGCTACCGGTTTAATCTTTGGCCGCTTTGCCCGTCCGCGTGCGCATTTACTGTTTAGCAATCATGCGGTTATTGCACCTTACCGGAGCGGTAATGGCCTGATGTTCCGTTTTGCCTGCTATAAGCAACACCATATACTTACCGATGTTTCTATACGGGTAAACCTGGCTATGCTGGTGCAGAAAGACGGTAAAATGATGTATGAGTATTTTCAGCTGCCATTAGAACGCAGTAAGGTAGATAACCTGCCTATGAACTGGACGGTAGTGCATCCTATTGACGAAGAAAGTCCGTTGCTGGGCCTTAGCAGACAGGATTTGCAGGATGCCGATGTAGAGATCTATGTAATGGTAAGGGGCTTTAATGATGTGTATGCCAACACTACCGTACAACGTACTTCTTATACCTTTAACGAAATACATTTTAATCGTGCATTTACGCCTATGTTTGAAGATACACCTGCAGGCACGGTGCTGGAACTGGATAAAATAAGCAAGTCAAAACCACTTTCCTAACCTGATCGCATACTATGGGAAAAAAACAACCATCCATTAGCGTTACAGTAGATGCCATTGTGTTTGGATATGAGAAGAATGAAGGGGTTTCGGTGCTGCTGATTAAAAGAAAATACGAACCGTTTAAAGATAGTTGGGCTTTGCCCGGTGGCTTTGTGCAGGAAGAAGAATCGTTGGAAACAGCGGTGAAAAGGGAGCTGCAGGAAGAAACCGGTATTAAAGTGAATTACCTGGAGCAGCTGTATACTTTTGGCGCACCGCAACGCGATCCGCGCCAGCGCATTATTTCGGTGGCCTATTGGGCCCTGGTAAAAACATCCCTGTTTGTAGAGCTGAAAGCTGATACCGATGCCAGCCAGGTGCAATGGTTTAATATAGAAAAACTGCCCAAACTGGGATTTGACCATAAATTAATACTGGACAAGGCCATACAACGCATACGTGCCAAGGTGCGTTACGAACCCGTTGGTTTTGAGTTACTTGATAAAAAGTTTTCGTTTGCCGACCTCGAAAAACTGTACATGTCGTTTTTGGGGCGGGATATTGACCGCCGCAACTTCCGCAAAAAAATGATGGGTCTTAAAATGCTGGACGAGTTAGACGAATGGTCTAAATCGGAAGGTGCAGGCCGCCCCAGCAAGATGTTTCGCTTCAATAAAGCCCGCTATGAACAGTTGCAGAAAGAGGGCATTTTGTTTGAAATATGATTGTTTGCGTAAAAATGACGCAAAATATTTGGTTCGTATTTTAAAACACTTTTATATTTGCGTATAAACAACGCAAAATGAAAGTTTCAGGCGTCATCATAGCAAGGTTTCAGACACCCTATCTCCACGAAGGACATCATCATCTGATTCAGTCGGTACAGGCCTTACACCACCGTACCATTATTATACTGGGCACATCTGCCGTAAAGTGCAGCAAGCGCAACCCGTTCGATTTTTATACCCGCGAACGGATGCTGAAAGCAGCGTATCCTGCCATACCGGTATTGCCTTTAAGCGATTGTGCCAGCGACAAGGTATGGTCGGCCAAACTGGACGATATACTGGAAACCACTTTTCCTGGTGAAAGCTTTGTTTTATACGGTAGCAGGGATTGTTTTTCAGATTTCTACTCCGGTAAATGGAAAACTGATATATTGCCGCCGGTAGGAAGTTTTAACGCTACGGAAGTAAGAGAACACCATAGTGATGAAGTGCTGGATTCGAAAGATTTCAGAATGGGCATCAACTACGCCTGCTACAGCCGCTATAATACGGTGTATCCTACAGTGGATATTGCCCTGTTCAGCAACGATAACACCCGTTTGCTGCTGGGTAAAAAGCCCAACGAAGATACCTGGCGTTTACCCGGTGGTTTTGCCGATACTACCGATAACAGTTATGAAGAAGCTGCACAGCGCGAACTGAGTGAAGAGTGTGGCGAGCTTACCACCACGGCCATGAAGTATATGGGTAGCCGTAAAATGGACGACTGGCGTTACCGGGGGGAAAGTGATAAGATTATGACGCTGCTGTTTACCACCCAACTGGTGGCAGGCGAACCGGTAGCCAAAGACGATCTGGCGCAACTGGGATGGTTTGAGGTAGCGGCATTGCCAGCGATGTTAGAAGCACAACAAATAAATGAAGTTCATATACCCTTAATTCAAATGATTCTTAACCACTTAAATAACTAGTTATGAAAACCGATAACATTATACTCTTAGCCGACGCTTATAAATATTCTCACCATAAATTATACTATCCCGGCACCACCAAAATTTATTCTTACCTCGAAAGCAGGGGCGGTGCTTTTGGCGATACAGTATTCTTCGGTTTACAATACATTCTGAAAAACTACCTGGCCGGCCAGGTAATAACCAAAGAAGGAGTAGACGAAGCAGAAGTTTTATTGAATAGCATTTTTGGTAGAAGCGATGTGTTTGACAGAAGCAAGTTTGATTACATCATTGAAAAATACAACGGCCGTTTACCCGTAACCATCAAAGCGGTGAAAGAGGGCGCCATTGTACCGGTGAAAAACGTGCTGATGACCATTGAAAACAACGATCCGGAACTCTACTGGTTAACCAACTTTCTGGAAACATTGTTAATGCAGGTATGGTATCCTTCTACCGTAGCTACTTTATCCAACCATATACACCGTATAGTAGAAATGTATTATGCCGAAACTGCCAGCGAAGCAGCACATGCGGGTATTGATTTTGTGCTTAACGATTTTGGTTTCAGAGGAGCCAGTTCTACAGAAAGCGCGGGTATTGGCGGTATGGCCCACCTGTTAAGCTTTAAAGGTAGTGATACCGTACTGGCTCCTGTATATGCACAACGTTATTACAATGCCAGCGGATTTCTGGCGGCTTCTGTACCTGCTACCGAACACTCTATTATGACACTGCGTGGTGCAGAAGGGGAGCTGGATGTGTTTCGTCATATACTGGAAGCGTATCCTACCGGTATAGTTTCTGTAGTATCTGATTCATTTGACATATTCAAAGCCTGTAGCGAGTATTGGGGTGGTGCTTTAAAAGAAACCATCTTAAACAGGAAAGGTACCCTGGTTATCAGACCTGACTCCGGCGATCCGGTATATACTCTACTGCGTGTGTTTGAAATTTTGTTTGAACGTTTTGGTTATACCATCAATGAAAAAGGTTACCGCGTATTACCTCCACAGGTAAGGGTAATTCAGGGGGATGGTATTAACATCGATAGCATACGCACCATTTACAGCGCTTTAAAATTAAATGGCATTTCTGCCGAAAACCTGGTACTGGGTATGGGCGGTGCGTTATTACAAAAGCTGGACAGGGACACTCAGAAGTACGCTATTAAATGTGCCTATGCCGAGGTGAATGGCCAGAAAACAAATGTGCAGAAAAATCCTTTGGAAATAAATGGTAAAGGCCAGCTGGTACAATCCTTTAAAACTTCTAAGTCGGGCCGTTTGCAACTGGTGAAAGCCGGTAACAGCTACCAGACCGTAGCAGAAGATGTAGCCGGTGATAATGGCGAACTGATCACTGTGTTTGAAAATGGGGAACTGGTGAATGAACAAAGCTTTGCAGAGATACAGGCCAGGATAGTGAGTCATGTAGCAGAACAGAATACAGAAGTGGTAAGTTAATAGAAGCGTATGCAAGCAGAAGAACGGAAGCAGGCAGGTATTACCGCCATCGAAAATATCATAGCCAGCTATGCGGAAAATGTATACCGTATACAGGTGGCTTCTGTTCAACGTGTGGGAGGATATTCCAATCAAAATTACCGTGTAGTGTCTGTGGATAACAGGCACTACATTGCACGTTTAGCCCGCCGTAACCGAACGGAAGAAAGCTGCGTGGCCGAAGAGTACTTGCTGCGTAGCCTGGCCAAACAGCGGCCGCAGCTGGCCCCTGTGCTGGTGCGGTTACCATCGGGGAGCGCATTGGTAGATATAGCAGGAAACGAGTGCTGGCAATACCTGCACCTGTTTCATGCCATACCTGGCACTATTGATGGTTTATGGTGGCAGCAATGTAGTATTGACAAACTGGAGCAGTTATTTGAACAGCTGGCAGTATTACATCAGCAAATGAATGGCATTATGCCCCTGACTATATGGGAGCCGGTTATGCGCCGGTATCCTTTACCCGAAACAGCCCCGGCAGTGCTGGCCGCTACCGCCACCGGTAGTTACGTGATACACGAATGGCAGCAGTTTTTACAGGGCGCTACGCAAATTCAGCAGGATATGGAAGCGGTGTTTCCCTGGCATAAAGCGCGTTATCAATGGATACATGGCGATGTGCAGATGGAGAATGTATTGTTTAACGAGGGGGGGCTTACTTCTTTTCTCGATTTTGAATGGGTGAGTTGGGATGCCTGCGAAAAAGATGTGATTTTATCGGCATTCCGCACCTGTAAGGAAGGCAGGCAGGACGATTTTTTCCGTTACGATGATACGCGCCTGCAGGTGGCATTGGATGCCTACCGCCGGGAGAACCCGGATTTGTGTGAGGAGTTTTTTACTGCTTTCGATACATTATGGAAACCGTTCTTTTGCTTAGATCAGGCCATGCTGTACCTGGTAAATGCCTTTGATGGCATATGGGAATTACAGCCGGGTATTGGCTTTTTGCCCTGCTTTGATGAAGTAGTGCAATACCGTTCGCCTTTATAAGCAAAGAACAGCAAAACAAAACCTATGTGTAAAAGAGCGTTGTTGGCATTTAACTGGCGCAAGCTAACGCGGGCGCACCTCAATTGCATACAGCAACAGGCATTGTTGTATGACGAGCTGGTGCTGGTAATGCCTGATGCGGCCGGCTTATCTACAGATAACACCTACAGCTGTGGTCAATGGATGACGCATTTGCATCACTGGCTGCAACAACATATTTCCATTCCTTTTTACTTACTGCCCATACCCGGTAAAGGGGTTGAACCGGTACTGAGCTGGTTACGCTGGCGCATATTGTGTCCGGCATTTCAACAGGTGATAACAGACGAAACTACCTGGCATGCGCAAATGGAAACAGTGTTGCGCACACCGGTTACCGTAATAGAAGCAGGTAACGATGTGCTGCCGGTGACAGCAGCATTACCTTGCCGCAGGGGTTTGTTTATCACCCGTGCACAACCCTTTCATAATGGGCATCTCGCCTATATTCAGCAAATGCAGCAGGAGGTCGATGAACTGATAGTGGTAATAGCTATGGCCAACCGGTCGCACCAGCAGCATGATATAGCTACCGGCGGCGAAAGACTGGCGATGGTAAAGCCTGTGTTACAGCAGGTGGCGCCCGGCCGTTACTACCTGGTGGCTTTACCTTACAGCGATTTTGCTATGGAAAACCTGTACGAACTGGAATACCTGTTGCCTGCATTTGATACGGTATATACTGTTAACCCCAGTGTGATAGTGATGGCACAAACGGCAGGGTACGCTACCAAAGGGCTGGACGCACGGATAACGGTAAGCAGTACTTTGATACGCAATTGCATGATACAGCACCAGCCTTATGCCGGTTACGTGCCGCAAAGCGTACATGACTATATAGAACAACAGGGCATTGCAGCCCGGCTGCGACAATTACAGGAAAAAGAAAACAGGGGATAGATGTGTGGTATAGGCGGTATATTATATTCAACAGGTACGCGTAATCTGCTGCAACAGCAAATAACGCAACTGGCAGTCCGGCAACAACATCGTGGTCCGGATGGGGAAGGTTTGTGGCTACAGTCACCGCATGCGTTGTGTCATCAGCGTTTATCGCTGGTAGATGAAAAAGGGAGCGCACAACCTTTTGCCGATGCCAGTGGGAGGTATATGCTGGTGTATAATGGAGAAGTATATAATTACCAGGAACTGCGGCGCGAGCTGCAACCCTATTACCGCTTTACTACCGAAGGAGATACCGAAGTAGTGCTGGCTGCCTGGCTGATATGGGGCGTGTCATGTGTACAGCGTTTTACAGGCATGTTTGCCTTTTTAATATGGGATACGGTTACCGAAACTGCCTTTGCAGCCAGAGATGCCGTGGGGGTAAAACCTTTTGTATATACGGTGCAGCAGCAAACATTCCTGTTTGCATCGGAGGTAAAAGCCTTGCTGGCTGTGATAAGTACACCGGCTATCAATGAATATGCTTTGGCAGAATATGTAATAGCGCCTTACTTAAGTGGTGATGGAGAAGCGATACACAATGGCATTTGTTATTTACAACCCGGCACGTATTTGCAAATAAGCAGGGGGGCAGTTACCACGCACAGCTGGTATCGCTTTGGATGGCAGCAACAGCAACAACCCGAAGAAGTGCTGACAGCACAGATGGCTGATGCCCTGGCGCAAAGTGTGGCTATGAGCCTGCGTGCCGATGTGCCGGTAGGTTTGTTTTTTAGTGGTGGGCTGGATTCTTCTTTACTGGGGGCTATTGCTGCAGAGCAGGCAGCTTACAAGCCCACTGCCTATACCATTACTTTTCAGCAGCACCACGATATTCAATTCGATGCCACCACTATTGTCAATGCCGATGACCTGCCCTATGCGCAAAAGCTGGCCCATACGCTGCAACTGCCTTTTCACCGGGTAGAAGCCCGGCACAGGTCTTTAGCCGGTAGCCTGCAATTGCTGGCGCAGATCAACGATCGCATACCTGCCTGGGAACAGGAATTTTCGCAACACTTTTTATCCATCGCCGCTGCTAAAAAAGTAAAAGCGGTGATGGTGGGCGATGCCGCAGATGAAATCAATTACGGTTATTTTTTCCTGTTAAAAGATACGGTCAATACCAGCCCCTTAGGTTTACTGAACCTGTTTGGGGGCACAGAACGCCTGGGCTTGTTATCGCCGCGCCTGCAACGTCTGCAACCGCTGGAATATCTGAACCACACCTACAGGCAACTGGCCGCAGAAGCGGGGTACGATTTTGCCAGGGGTGGAGAAGAAAGTGTGCTGGCTATGAGCACGCTGGTGCACAGGCGCTGGCTGCAACGGTTGTTGCATAACGGCGATATACATACCATGCACGCCGGACTGGAAGCACGGGTGCCGTTTGCCAACAGGGAAGTGCTTACGGTGGCATCGCAGGTGTTGCCCCGTTATGGTTTTAAAGCCGGCATGGAAAAGTATGTAGTAAGAACGGCGGCGTTGGGATGGCTGGATAAAGCATATGCCTGGCGCAAAAAATCGGCCCTGCCACGCGATCCGCGTTTGGGTAAAGGTTACCAGCAGGTGTTACATACCCTGTTACAGCAGCGCAACGATTTTGTAGATGCCTGTTTGCATCGCCCGGCGCTGGAAGCCTTGTGTCAGTTGCCAACTGTAACAGAAAATGAAAGGATGATGCTTTTTAATATGATTTGTTTAATCAACTGGTCTAAAGTATATGCAAACTAAAAAGATATTGATAGTTACTATTCCGGAGAAAGGACATATTAACCCGATGATTGGCATTGCCCAGCATTTACAGCAGGCCGGGTTTGAACTGGCATTTTTTGCACAGGTAGATATCTCTGACCAGTTGCAGGCCGCAGGTTTGCACCAGCAGGTGTTTTACGATACCACTGTAGTGAATGTAAGCGAAGGTTTTATTACCAAAGGCAAAGCCTTTGTAGAGCAACTGGCCGATATAGCCTGGTTGCGTAACTGGATTAAAACTTTACTGATAGATGCGGTGCCTGCACAGGTGCAACGGATACAGCAGGCGGTGGATGCGTTTGAGCCGGATATTATTGTTACCGATCCTATGGTGTATGCCGCTGCTATAGTAGCTAACCGTGCAGGTATTCCCTGGGCAGGCGTTTCTTCTTCCTTAAATCCTGTTACCCCCGATGGCTGGCAGTGCGAGCTGACGGATACGCTGGATGACCTGGATTACCTGCGGCAGGAGCTGATGACTACACCAGACTGGCAACCACAATTTAAAGTAAGCGATGTAATATCGCCCTGGCTCAATATCGTGTTTACGGTAGAGGAATATGTGTCGCGCCGTTTTAGCAGGAATGATTTTTCTTTTTACGTAGGAAATAGCTTCCCCGCCGGAAAAAGAGGGGACGAAGCTGATTTTCCTTTTGAAAAATTACTGCCCGGCACACAGAAAATATATATGTCAATGGGAAGCCAGATTTATTATCACCCGCAGTTATTCCGGGCAGTAGCAGAAGCCTTGTATGATGAAGATATACAACTGATATTTTCTATTAATGAATTGTATTATACCGATTTTGTAAACAGCCTGCCGGATAATGTTATAGCCGTGCCGTATGCGCCGCAGTTACAGGTGTTACAGCACGTGCAGCTGTTAATTACACATGGCGGTGCTAACTCGGTAATGGAAGGATTGGCCAATGGGGTGCCTGTGGCAGTGCTACCTATTTGTAACGACCAGTTTTTGCAGGCAAAATTTATTGAGCATGCAGGTGTGGGGGTAGTGCTGGACCCTGCACAGCCTTCCCCATCGGTGTACCGGCAACAGCTGTTGCCTTTATTGCATAATGGTGCGGCTGAAAAAGAGCGTGCCCGTTTGGCAGGAGAAGCGTTTCGGCAAAAAGGTGGCGCTGCGGAAGCGGCACAACTGATCATTCAATTATATAACACCCGTAAACCATTAACACCTTGTGACTAAACTATTATTTATATCGCCCCACCTGGATGATGTGGTGTTAAGCTGTGGTGCTTATATAGCAAGTGTGGCAGGCACTACAGCAGCCGTAACCATTGCCAGTGTGTTTACCAGTTCGGGAGAGCAGGATGATGCCGTAGTAAATGCCTTGTATGAAGTACGGAGAAATGATGATATTCGTGCCGCCGCTTTATTAGGCGCTACTGCTATACACCTCGGTTTTGCAGATGCGCCTTTGCGCAACAGTCACTATCATAATTTTAATACCTTATTGTTTCATCACCAGTTGCCCGAACAGGAGCTGCCGGTAGCGGAACGCATAGCTGCCCGGTTGCAATCGCTGGTGCAAACCCTGCAGCCCGATGTGGTATATTTTCCATTAGGCGTAGGCGGACATATTGATCACCAGGTAGTCTATGCCAGCAGCAAAATGATCACACATGCCACTATACGCTGGTATGAAGATTTGCCTTATGCCTGGCTACCAGGTTGGAGCATGGTGCGTATGACGCAATTACAAGGTGTGCCGGATACAGCCACCGCGTACGGAAGTTTTGAAGCGCCTGCTGTTACTGCTTCCACATTGCGCTTTATTACCAGTTATATCAGTTCGGAAGAAGATAAAGCACGTAGCTATGCTATGTGGCAGCACGAATGGGGACTGTTGCGACAGCCTTATCAACATGTGTTGCAATGGCAATTACCTGATGGGATGTATGCCAGGCAGGCGCATAGTATGCCGCTGCACAGTGTGTTGGCCAAGGCGGATGCCATCAGTTGCTACGATACCGAATGGCCTGCTTTGTTTGGAGAAGAGAAGCAGGATATTGAAAAAACGTTGCTTGCCGCTATACATGATAACCAATACCAGGAATTATTCTGGTGCAAAACCGAATAACTATGTTATACGTATCCGATGAAAACCAATACCAGGCCTTATTGCAACAGCAGCTGTGCGCCGTAAAAGTTACTTATGCAGGCGATCGTTTTGTAGATGCCTGGGTAACAGAACAGGCGGGCGTTGCAGAAACTGCCAGCATTCATAATGTATCGCTATCTGTTACCGCTAATGGGGTTTCGGGTGTTATCAGTTTGCCTTTATCCACCGGTGCAGAGGATATGGAAAAGGTGGTGATGCAGGCTTACCTGGCGGTGTTCAGCGCTATGGAAGCCTATAGCGCCTACACCATTATCCGCTTCTGGAATTATTTGCCTGCTATAGTTTCCCGTGTAAACGAAACAGAAACGGTATATCATTGGTTTAATGCCGGCCGCCAGGCTGCTTTTAAAACTTACTATGGTGAAAGGATGGGGGCTATGCCTGTGCCGGCCGCCAGTGCAGTAGGGGTAGCGGGCAATGTGCTTACGGTAACGTTTATGGCGGTGACCACGCCATTGGTGCAGATTGAGAATAAAGACCAGGTGCCTGCCTTTCAATACTCCAGCCGGTATGGCCAGGTGGCTCCTTTTTTTAGCCGGGGTGTTGTTTTTAATAACCAGGGGCAACGCCTGTTGCTTTCGTCCGGAACAGCCAGTATTAAAGGCGAGCATTCATTACATGAAGGGGATGTACACGATCAGTTATATGAAAGCATACACAACCTGCGCATATTGGGTAGCCAGTTTAATTTAAAGCAGTATAACATCCATTACGGTTTTGCACTGGAAGACATCGTGCACATGCGTGTATATTATAAGCACGAGCACGACAGGGCTTTCCTGGAAAGGTTTGTTCCGCGCTTTTTATCGCCTGCCTGCGTGGTAAGTTTTGTGCAGGCCGCTATTTGCCGCGAAGAGTTGCTGGTAGAGCTGGAAGCGTTGTATGTGAAAAAAGGAGAAACGGAACAGGGAGTTACACCCAAGTATGTGTTAGAAGGCGATCTTATTCGCACAGAATCGTTTGAGGTGCATGTGGCGGAGCATTGCAATTTAAAATGCCGCGATTGCTGTAATATTTCACCCTTCAACGCCAAAAAGTTTATGAGCATTGAAGAGATCACCAACATCTGTGCGTTTGTAAAAACGCACCTGCGGCCCGATGTGTTTAAGGTAGCAGGCGGCGAGCCTACCTTGCATCCGCAGTTGGATGAGCTGTTACTGGTGATAAAATCTTCGGGCGCTGCACCGGTGGTAAGGGTGGTTTCTAATGGTTTGCTGCTGCATCGTATGTCTAACGTGTTCTGGGAGAACATAGATCAATTGACGATTTCTCATTATATCAGTGCGCCTATGAAGGCTAACCTGCTGCAACAGGTAAAAGACAAGGCGCGGGAATACGAGGTAGTATTAAATATTAAATATGTTGAACAGTTTAATGAAATATTTGTTGAAGATGCCATCACTGACAAAGAAAGAGTTCAGGAAATATATAATGATTGCTGGATGCGGCATCGTTGCCTGATTGTGCGCAATGGCACTTTTTATAAGTGTACCCGTGCGTCATATATGAATGAATTTTTGCACATGAAGAATAAGCCTGTGCAAACAACGTCTTCTACCTACTCAGAAGAAGATGGCATACCCGTGAATGATCCTGCTTTTGCTGCAAAGGCATTAGAATATCTGAATGCTGCTGTACCATTGCAGTCGTGCGAATACTGTCTGGGCGTATCGGGAAATTTGCGGGAGAACATACAAATGAAAAGTATTAAATAGATAATTGATTATATTAGCGATATGCAAAGTAAAAAACGCGTATCGATTGCAGACATAGCACGCCAGCTGAATATTTCAGTTACCACCGTATCTTTTATTTTGAATGGCAAGGCTAAAGAAATGCGTATCAGCGATGCCCTTACTAAAAAAGTGGAAGACCTGGTGCAGCAAACCAACTACCAGCCTAACGTATTGGCTAAAAGCTTTCGCACCGGTAAAACCAATACCATAGGCTTGTTGGTGGAAGATATCTCTAACCCGTTTTTTGCACATATAGCACGGCAGATAGAAGACAATGCCTACCAACGCGGATATAAAATTATTTACGGCAGCACAGAAGATAACCTGGAAAAAACCAGGGAATTGATTACCATGTTTGCCGACAGGCATGTAGATGGCTATATCATCACCGCACCAGAAGGCATCGATAACGAAGTGAAGGATCTGCTGGAGATGAAGAAGCCTGTGATATTGTTTGACAGGTATTATCCCGGCCTGGAAACCAATTATATTGGTGTTGATAATTATAAAGGTACATATGATGGTATTGTGCATTTAATAGAGAACGGCTATAAAAACATTGTGCTGGTCACTACCACTTCTCAGCAATCGCAAATGACCGAACGTCAGGCGGGTTATCATATGGCACTGGATCAGTATGGACTGGAATCTTACACCCATAAAATTGCTTATGTAGATAAGCAGTCGGCGGTAGTGAAAAAACAGATTGCAGATTTTATGTCTGCACAGCCCCAAACTGATGCTGTTTTCTTTGCCACCAACTACCTGCTGGCATGTGGCCTGGAAGTGTTTAAGCAAATAGGTCTGAAAGTAGGGGAGGATGTGGCAGTGGTATCCTTTGATGATCATGAATTTTTTGGACTGTTCACGCCTTCTATCACCGCAGTGGCGCAGCCTGTGCAGGACATAGCCCACCAGGCCATAAACCTGTTGCTGAACGAATTGCAGCCCACCGGCGCTCCCAGCCAGAAAAAGTTTATACAACTGCCTGCCCACCTGGTAGTGCGGGAATCTTCTGCCGCGAAAAGAAGGGGGGCTTAACGCTTGTTTTAACATGTATATTTGTGCAATACTTACCTAAACTATTTCCCCCAATGAAACGGAAAGGTTGCCTGCTGCTACATGTATTGCTTTGCTTGTTTACGGCTGCTGTTGCGCAGCAAAAAGTAAAAACAGTTTATACTATTACCCAATTTGGCGCTAAAGGCGATGGCCTGACGGTGAATACCGCTGCCATACAGGCTGCTATTAACAAAGCCGCAGCTGCGGGCGGTGGTAGGGTGCTGGTGCCTGCCGGGCGTTTTGTAACAGGTTCCCTCCAATTAAAAAGTAATACAGAGCTGCACCTGGCGCAAAATGCTGTTTTAATGGGAAGTGTTAACCGGTTGGATTATGGGAACAACGTTCCACTTTTTTATAAAAAAGACGATTTTCGCACGGCTATTATTGCTGATGATGTTACCCGCTTATCGCTTACCGGTGTGCAGGTATTATCCGGCAAAGCGGCACCCGCTATCGTGTTTCGTAAAAGCGAAAAGCCGGTGCTGAACAATATACAGCTGCCGGTAACCGGTGAAAACGCCATCCAATATCTTCCATAAAAACGGGATTGATGAAACCAGTAATAAAACGATTATTTGCCGCTCTTGTAGGTGTATCGGTATGCAGTTTAGTAGTGAAAGCCCAGCAGGATACACTTTGGAAGTATGTACAGCCACTGGCTGGCACTGCAGGTAGTACTACCCCTGCGGCTGTAAAGCATGGCGAAGGCACGGAAAAAAATGCCAATACCATACCGGCGGTAGGAATGCCTTTTGCCATGACGCAATGGACCCCTCAAACACAGTTAACAGAACAGAAATGTGTGCCGCCCTATTTTTATAAAGACAAAGTGTTAACCGGCTTCCGGGGCACGCATTGGTTAAGTGGTTCATGTACCCAGGATTACGGAAGCTTTACCGTTATGCCGGTTACCGGAAAACTGCAAACCCAGCCGGCGCAATATGGCGCCGCTTTTTCGCATGAGCAGGAAATAACCACGCCGGCTTATTACCGCTTGCAGCTACCTGCAGTTATTACAGAAATCACCGCAACAGAGCGTTGTGGTATTATGCAGTTTACCTTACTGCAAAACGATAGCCTATACCTGTTGGTAACACCTAACAGCGATAAAGATAAAGGCTTTATAAAGGTGAATGCCCAAACCGGCGAAATATGGGGCTACAACCCTGCCCATCGTATTTACCAGGGCTGGGGCGAGTCCGCCGGCTTTAACGGTTATTTTTATATCAAAGCAGAAAAGACCGCTACAGTAGCCGGTACCTTTTCCGGCGCTACCCTGTTTACAACAGATAGCCTGCAAAACAAACCCAGCCTGGGGGCTTATATCGGTTTTGCTTTGCAGAAAGGAGAGCAGTTGCGCATTCGCGTAGGCACTTCTTTCACCAGTTTGCAGGCTGCCCAAAAGAACCTGCAGCAAGAGATACCCGCTTTCGCTTTTGCTACGGTATTAAAACAGGCGCAGCAAACCTGGCAGAAGGCTTTATCGCAAATAACCGTAAGCACGGCTAACGAAAAAGATAAGCGCATCTTTTATACGGCTATGTATCATGCCATGCAGCACCCGCGCCTGTTTAGCGATATAGATGGTACGTACCCTGTGTTTGCCGGTAACTACCAGTTAAAGCAAATGAAGAACGGGCATTATTACGATGATTTTTCTATGTGGGATATCTACCGTGCGCAACTGCCTTTGCTGGAAATACTGGAACCTGTGCGGGTGAACGATTTTGTGCGTTCGCTGGTGGATAAAGGAACCAATGGTGGCTGGTTGCCTGTTTTTCCTTGCTGGAACAGTTATACCGCTGCTATGATAGGCGACCACAGTACCGCTTTTATTGCTTCGGCCTGGGCCAAGGGTATTCGTAATTATGATGTGCAGGAAGCGTACCGCTTAATGCGTCAGAATGCTTTTACTGAGGCATCCGGTGCCGACTATAAGAATGGCAAGGGACGCAGGGCTTTAACTTCTTACCTGCGTTATGGATATATACCTATTGAAGACAGTGTACCGGAAGCGTTTCATAAGAAAGAACAGGTGAGCCGTACATTGGAATATGCGTATGACGATTATGCTTTATCGGTAGTGGCTAAAGGGCTGGGTAAAACCAGGGATTACCAGCTATTGAATGCCCGTGCAGCCAATTATAAAAATGTATTGGATACCAGTGTGGGCATGGTGCGTGCGCGTTATGCCAATGGCAGCTGGTACCAGCCCTTTCGTCCTGATGTGCGGGAGTTTTACATTACCGAAGGAACGCCCAGGCAGTATACTTTTTATGTGCCGCAGCAGGTGCCCGAACTGGCAAAGCTGATGGGTGGAAAGACGCAACTGGAAAAAGCACTGGATAGCCTGTTTGAAAAAGGGGAGTACTGGCATGGTAACGAACCGGGGCATCAGATCCCTTTTATGTATAACTATACTAATGCACCCTGGAAAACCCAGCGGCAGGTAAGGCAGATTTTAAACGATGAGTATTCAGATGGCCCTGGTGGATTGAGTGGTAATGATGATGCCGGCCAGATGAGCGCCTGGTACATTTTTGGAGCTATTGGTTTTTACCCGGTAGATCCGGTGTCGGGTCAATATCAATTATGTGCTCCCATTTTTGATACAGCCGTATTGCAATTACCCGGTAACAAGCGGGTGACCATACGGGTAAGTAAACAAAGCGCAAGTGCTGCCTATATAGCATCGGTACGGTGGAATGGGAAGCCTGTTGCCACGCGATATATTACCCATGCTATGCTACAGCAGGGGGGCGTGTTGAGTATTGCTTTGCGTGATACGCCTTTGTCGGCACATTAATACTGTCGGTCTGATTGTATACCATTATATAGTAGAATTGCAGCAACTTGTAGCTGCCATTTTTTACTGGCCCTGTTGTTTCCACGAACGGATAAAGCTGGCATAGCTTTCTCCTACGGGAAGCTCGGTGCCGGAGGTGAGTTTTATCTTTTTGTGTAAGATGGCCTGTATCTCATTCACGGCTACTATATAGCTGCGGTGAATGCGCTGAAACAATTGTTCGGGTAGTTTCTCCAGCACTTTTTTCAGCGGTAACAGCGTCATAATGGGTTTGCTGTTTTTGATATGGATGCGTATATAGTCCTGAACACTTTCTATATATTCAATATCCACATAGTTAATTTTCACCATGTTGTATTCAGCATACACCATCAGCGAGCCTTCCGGTAAGGAAGGCTTTTGTTGTTTTAGCCGGTGCATGTCAATGGCTTTGGTAATGGCTTTTTCAAAGCGCTCAAAAGCAATGGGTTTTAACAGGTAATCCACTGCGTTCATTTCAAAACCTTCAAAAGCAAATTCCTTATAAGCGGTGGTGAATATAAATAAAGGTTTGTGCTGCAACGATTGAATCAGCTGTATACCGGTGATAGCCGGCATTTGTATATCTATCAGGATAAGATCGATATTACCGGTGGTTCTGATAAACTCACTGGCCGAAACGGCATCTTCAAAAGCAGCTACCAGCTCCATTTCGTTTATCCGTTCTGCAAAGTCGCGGATCACCTCCAGTGCCAGTGGTTCGTCGTCAATAGCAATGCATCGCAACGGCATAGTTATTTTTTATAGCTCACTAAATGTACAAAAAAGGCCTACTGTAACGCCAGGGTAAGGTTTACCGTAAAATATCCCTCCTGGTTGCTGATGGCTATCGTATGTTTACCATTGTATAAATGCGTTAGCCTTTTTTGTGTATTGGCAATACCTATGCCTGTGCTTTCTTCGGGATGTATGTTAATAAAGGCCCGGTTACGGCAAAGCAAGGTGATTACGTCCTTTTCTATAGATATCTCTATTTGTATAATTGATGCCTCTTGTTTGCTGATGCCATATTTAAAAGCATTTTCTATATAGGTCATCATAATCAGCGGGGCTATTAAATGACTGCCTGCCTGCCCGTTGATGGTGAACGCCACCTGGGTTTTAGCGCCCAGCCTCAGTTGTTGAATAGCAATAAAATCGGCTATACATTCCAGTTCGTTTTGCAAAGGCACATAATCTCGATGGGCTTCGTTGGTGATATAGCGCATTATTTTAGCCAGCTTTAAAATAGAATCGGCTGCTTCGGGGCTGGTTTTAATGGTAAGCGCATAGATGTTGTTGAGGGTATTGAACAGGAAGTGCGGGTTAATTTGTGCTTTTAAAAACGAAAGCTCAGCACTGGCTTTATCCGCTTCGGCACGGGCTTCGCGCTCGGTAGCTGTTTTCCAGTTGTCGGTTATTTTAATGCCCCAGCTTAAAATCAATAACAGGAAATACAATATCAGGCTCATGATATCGAATATAGGGGCATGGTGCGGCATGTTGCCGCCGCGTGGGCCTATGGGGCCGGGTGGTGGCGGCTCGCCTGGAAAAGGCATAGGGCCTGGGGTGGGTGCAGCGGCAGTTCGTGAAAAGTGCGATACCAGGTGATCGAACGGGCGCAGGTAGTAAATGGCCACCAGCAGCAGCACTATAGCTGCACCATACACAATGGGTTGTTTTCGCTGTTGAGCCAACGGAATCAACACATACGAATGGATATAGAATACGGCTATATAGGTGCAGGCAAACGCCCAGTAAGGAGTGGAAAATACCAGTGTAGCCAGGGAAACGCTATCGTTTTGCCCGCTGATAAACAGCAAAGGCAGGTATAAAAACACCAGCCAGCCGGTAATATGTGCCAGCACTGTTGCAATTCTTGTTTTCATGGATGTAGGCCTAATAAGGTTGTAAATTAGGAGTTTGCCTCGTAACAACGCATATAATCAATTGTTAAGTACGTTTTGTGCGGGAAATTAGGTTTATTTGTGTGCTTATAACGCAAAGAGTAATGAAAGCATTTCAATCATACAAGAATCCTTCCTTAGCAGTTGACCTGGTGGTTTTTGGGTATCACGAAAATGAATTATCTGTGTTGCTGCTGAACAGGAATGCCGAACCTTTTGCCAACACCTGGGTGCTGCCCGGGGCGTTTGTGCAAATGGACGAAACATTTTTGCAAACCTGCTCACGGGTGTTGCAAACCAAGCTGGGCATGGATAATGTATACCTGGAACAATTGTATTCTTTCGATAATCCCGACCGCGATCCAAGGGGGCGGGCTATTTCGGTAGCTTATTATGCATTGGTGAACCCGCACAAGTTTACCGTTACTGCCGGGCAAATGGCGAACGATGTGGTCTGGTTTCCGGTAAAAAAGATACCGGCATTGGGCTTTGATCATAAAGAGATCTTTAAAATGGCTTTGCAGCGCCTGCAGTCTAAAATATTATACATGCCTATAGGCTTTGAGCTATTGGATGAATTATTTACCATGACAGAGTTGCACGAGCTGTATGAATGCATACTGGATATTACTATCGATCGCCGCAACTTCCGCAGAAAGATCCTCGATTCGGAATACATCATTAACACCGGTACCAAGCGCGATGGATTACAGAACAGGCATCCTGACCTGTACCGGTTTAATAAAAAGCTCAAAAAAAATCAGTTTCAATTAAGTGTAGGTATATAATTACGGTTATGGCAGTATATGTAATAGGAGATATTCATGGTGCTTATAAAGCACTGGTACAATTGATAGAACGCATACAACCTAAGAAAGAAGAAGACCGGTTGATTTTTTTAGGGGATTATGTAGATGGCTGGTCCGAATCGGCAGAAGTGATAGCCTACCTGATGCAGCTGGACAGGGACTATAGCTGCACTTTTATCAAAGGCAACCACGATGCCTGGTGCGAGCAGTGGCTACATGGTGCATTGCCCGATAGTTACTGGCAAATGAATGGTGGCGTGGCTACGGTAACCAGCTATGAAAAAGTCGCTGCCGAAGAGTGGCCCATACACCTGGCTTTTTTTAACCGCATGCAACACTACTTCGTTGATGAACAGAACCGTCTTTTTATACATGCTGGTTTTGCTTCTATGCACGGCCCGGAAAAAGAACATTACAGCACCAATTACTACTGGGACAGAACCCTGTGGGAAATGGCGTTGGTAATGGACAAGCGTATTCAAACGCATTCTAACCTGTATCCTAAAAGATTAAAGATTTTTCATGAAATATACATTGGGCATACGCCTACGCTCAACTATGATGTAGAAGAGCCGATGAATGCCTGCAATGTGTGGAATATAGATACGGGAGCTGCTTATTACGGTAAGTTGTCGGCTATGGATATTGATACCAAACAGGTATGGCAAAGTGATCCGGTGCCAACCTTGTATCCGAACGAAAACGGACGGAATAAATACTAAATCTTGTAATCGTTAATGCAATTGTTAACGATGACGAGATTCCTGATTTTATAGGCAGAATTGTCCATTTTTATCTGAAAAAGTAAAGATGCGGATACTATTCTTCACCATACTATTGCTTACCGGTTATCCCCGGCTGGCTGCACAGGCGGCTGATAGTGTTGTATATCATCATAACCCTGCTTTTGAGGGCTGGTATGCCGATCCGGAAGGAGCGGTGTTTCAGCACCAGTATTGGATTTACCCTACTTTTTCTGCTTTGTACGAAGATCAGGTGTTTTTTGATGCCTTTTCTTCGCCCGACCTGGTGCATTGGACAAAGCATTCCCACGTATTAGACACACAGCATGTACACTGGGCTAACAAGGCCATGTGGGCGCCGGCCGTGGTGCAGAAAGGCGAAAAATATTATTTCTTTTTCAGCGCCAACGATGTGCATGCCGGAGAAGTAGGCGGTATTGGCGTAGCTGTGGCAGACAAACCATCCGGCCCGTTTACCGATTACCTGGGTAAGCCATTAATAGATACCATTGTAAATGGGGCGCAACCTATTGATCAATTTGTGTTTAAAAATGCTGACGGGCATTATTATATGTTCTATGGCGGATGGCAGCATTGTAACGTGGTACGATTGAAAGATGATTTTACAGGACTGGAGCCTTTGCCGGATGGTAGCCTGTTTAAAGAGGTAACGCCGCAAGGGTATGTGGAGGGGCCTTTTATGTTTGTGCGTAATAACAAGTATTATTTTATGTGGAGTGAAGGCGGCTGGGGCGGTCCGGATTACCGGGTGGCCTATGCTATCTCCGATTCGCCTTTTGGTCCTTTTCAGCGCATAGGGGTGGTGTTGCAGCAAGACCCAAAGGTGGCCACCAGTGCAGGGCATCATTCCGTAATACAGGTGCCGGGTAAAGATGAATGGTATATCGTATACCACCGCCGTCCGCTGGGCGATAAACACCGCGACCACCGGGAAACCTGTATTGAGGTGATGCGGTTTGACGACAAGGGATTGATACTGCCGGTGGTGATTACGAAAGAGGGAGTTGCGCCAAAACCGCTACCTTTAAGGTAGAATTCCGGGTGTATGGAGCAATTACGTCAGTTTGAAATCAAGAAATTAGGATATACCGATATAGACAGCAACAATATTGAAGAAGGTAAGCTGGCTTCCTATCACGACTTTATTAAAATCATCTTTTTAAAAGCAGGCGGTTCTATCCAGGTGGACTTTAAAGCCTACCATCTGGAGCAGGACGCCTTATTTTTTGTGCAGGGTGGCCAATGGTACCAGTTTGACGAAGCGCTTTGCAACGGGGCCATGTTGTTTTATAATAAAGACTTTTATTGCGTGGAAATGCACGATGCCGAAGTGGCCTGTGATGGCATTTTATTCCATAATATATATGAGATACCTGTAGTGTACCTGGATGCAGCGCAAAGCGCTTTAATGCAGGGTATTTTTACAGAAATAAAAACCGAGATGCAACAGGAGGAAAGCGGCATGGAAGAAATGCTGCGCATCCTGTTAAAGCAAATCATTATCCGCTCCACCCGTTTGTGGAAGCAGGCGCACCAGGTAGCAAGCCTGGAAAACCGGCAGGAGGTAGAGTTTGCCCGTCGCTTTAGCCAGCTGGTAGAAGCACACTATATTACCCGCCATAGCGTAGCAGATTATGCGGCGTTATTAAATATGACGCCTAAAGCATTGCAGAAACGCATTGCCAAATACAGCAAAGACACGCCTAACGATATTATTAAAGATCGCATTATACTGGAAGCGAAACGCCTGCTGGCGCATACCGAGCTTAGTGTAAAAGAAGTGGGTTATAAGTTAGGTTATGATGATCCTGCTTATTTTATACGCTTGTTCACCAACCATGTAGAGGTGTCACCACAGCATTTTCGTAAATCTTATCAGAGTTCCGGGGTATAAATAGCGAAGGGGGGAAAAGTACAACGGAAGTAGCCATTCATACATTGTACAGGGGCAGCGGCTCAGCTAGTTTTGTGTTATCAAATCAATGACATACAAACTAAATGATACGCAAAATGAAAAAGCTTTTATTGTCTACTGTGATAGCTTCTGCTTTAGTTACTGCCAACGCACAAACAGTAACACCTTCTAATCCGGCTACTGATCCTGCTATTGAAAGCAACACCAAAGCCTTCTTAAATGTATTGAACTCCGGCACTGGTAAGCCGATGGAACAAATGACGCCAACAGAAGCCAGGGCTGTATTGGTGGGCGCACAAAACTCTGTGAAAGTAGATTTGTCGGGCATTACGGTAACGGAAAAAACAATTACAGAAGACGGACTGACAGTGAAACTGCACATCGTTCGTCCTGCTAATAATAATGGTGTACTTCCTGTATTCATGTTCTTTCATGGTGGTGGCTGGGTACTGGGCGACTTTCCTACCCACCAGCGTTTAGTACGTGATCTGGTTGTGAATTCGGGTGCTGTTGCGGTGTTTGTAGATTATACACCTTCACCGGAAGCACATTACCCGGTAGCTATTAACCAGGCTTATGCTGCTACTAAATGGGTTGCTGCACATGGTAAAGAAATTAATGTAGATAGTAAAAGACTGGCGGTAGCAGGTAACAGCGTAGGTGGTAATATGGCTGCTGTAGTAGCGCTGATGGCGAAAGATAAAAAAGGCCCTGAAATTAAATTACAAGTGCTGTTATGGCCTGTAACAGATGCCAGCTTTGAAACCGGCTCTTACTATCAGTTTGCTACCGGTCGCTTTTTAACCCGTAACATGATGATATGGTTTTGGGATAATTACACCACTGATACGGCGCAGCGTAAAGAAATTTATGCTTCTCCTTTACAGGCTACTGCTGAACAATTAAAAGGTTTACCTCCTGCTTTGGTAGAAGTTGCTGAGAATGATGTACTGCGTGACGAAGGCGAAGCTTATGCCCGCAAAATGGATGCTGCTGGTGTACCTGTTACCTTAGTACGCAACCAGGGTATGATTCACGACTGGGGTTTATTAAATCCTTTAGCACAAGTACCAGGCACACACGCTGTATTGTTGCAAGCGGCTGCTGAAATAAAAAGAAGTTTAAAATAGGGGTTTGGGGTGCATACACACAAAAGGCTGTCTTGTAAAAGACGGCCTTTTTCTTTGTTAATAGCGTTGTATAAAAGCATAAGCCATCTTATTACAGATGGCTTATGCTTTTATCAATAAAATTTTTTATGCGGGTAAGCTTACTCTATCGTTTGCAGGTACATTGTTCTTTCTGTAACTGCTGGGGTTTTGCTCTGTTTTCTTTTTAAAGAATTTAGATAAGTGGCTTTCATCTGTAAAGCCGAATTCGCTGGCTATTTGCTTTAAGGTTAATCCGCCATTGGTAAAGCGTTTCTCTATCAGGCGCGTGCGGTAATTGTTCAGGTACTCCTTATAACTCATGTCGAAGTTTCTTTTGAAGTAAGCGCTGAAATAATTAGGGGCAATATTAAAGTGTGCCGCTATTTGTTTTACCTGCACGGTATGGGGTTCGTATATATGCTGGTGTATGTAGGATAACAGCTTTTCTTTATCAGGCAGGCTGTTATTCAGGTGTACATCCATTTTTACCAGTCCTTCTCTTACCAGTCCGAATATGGATAGTATCTGGAAGAACATGATAGCAGAGCTGCCCACATCTTTACGGCAGTTATACGCGACTATATTGTCAATGGTATTTTTTAAAATGCTTCTGCATGGTTCGTTAAACTGCAGTTTCATTTCTTTCAGCAATTTGTGTTGCATCACTGCTTCGGGGCGCATATGTGTCCACGCAGTGGGAGCCAGGTAATTGTTATTGCTGAAATAATCGTCGGTAAACTTGATATAAGTAAAACGGGTACTCTTCTCTATTTCAAAGTAGTGCTCATCTTCCGGGGATAACAAAAAAATATCGCCTTCTTTATAAGGTAACTGGTTGTTGTTGAGGTGATGAATGCCACAGCCGTTGTGAATGTAAATGATCTCGTAATAGGTGTGGCTGTGTACCGGCAGATGAAACTCTGCTTCTTCAAAGTCGTGAATTGCAAGGGGTTCGAATTGTTTTAGCCTGGTCATGTTATAAAAATACAAGTTTATGTGGGCAAAATACAAGGTGCGCCCCTGCGGGCAGCGCTAATTTTAACATTGGGCAGCGCGTGGGTATAGTGGAAAATGTGGCAGTGTTGTTGTGGGAAAATGCACCTGTACTACAATACAATGATGATGAAACAAATGATAAAGGGATTAGTAACAGCGGTTTGTGCAGGCATTTTATTAACAGCCTGCCACAATAAAGACAATAACAAGGTATTGCTGAAACATGTAACCCTCATTGATGGCAATGGCGGCATGCCGGTGCCCATGACGGATATACTGATACAGGGCGACACTATTGCGGCAATAGGGGCAGGTCTGGAAGAGGGAGATGCTACGGTGTTGGACCTGGGCGGCAAAACCATTATGCCGGCGCTGATAAGTGCGCATGTGCATGTGGGAACCTTAAAAGATACCACTACTAAGCCGGAGAACTACACACGCACCAATATACTGGCGCAGTTGCATAAGTATGAAGATTATGGCATAGGTAATATATTGGTAATGGGAACAGACAGGCCTATGCTGTTTGAAAGCGGCCTGCGCGATTCTTCTGAGAAAGGTTTGATGCCAGGCGCCCGGCTGCATACTGCCGGCTATGGTTTTGGTGCGGTAGATGGAGCGCCGCCATTATCGTTTGCTATGGATAAGGTGTTCAGGCCTGCTACTCCGGAGCAGGTGGTGCCGGAAATGGATAGTGTGGCTAAGCTGTCGCCAACAGTAGTTAAAATGTGGGTAGATGATTTCAATGGCAAATACGCTCAAAAACTATCGCCGGATATTTATCGGAAGATCATTGAAGAAGCCCATAAAAGAAAACTGCGTGTTGCATCACACCTGTATTATTTGTCTGATGCCAAACAACTGGTGGCAGATGGTTTGGATATTATAGGTCATAGCATTCGGGATAAGGTGGTTGATGATACATTGCTGGCAGCTATGAAAGAAAAAGGCGTAGTGTATATACCTACTTTATCGCTGGATGAATTTGCTTATATCTATGCACGCAAGCCGGAGTGGATCAATGATCCGTTCTTTAAAAAATCGCTGGAGCCGGGTGTATATGAAATGATCACTTCGCAGGCTTACCAGGATAAATTAAAGAATGCACCTGACTACCCGGTAAAGGTGGCTGCTTTTGAAATGGCACTGCGTAACCTGGAAAAAATTTCTTCTGCGGGTATACTGGTGGCATTGGGTACTGATTCCGGCGCTATGCCTTTACGGGCACAAGGTTTTTCGGAACACCTGGAACTGGAATTGATGGTGCAGGCAGGGCTTACACCTTTACAGGCTATTACAGTGGCTACTAGAAATGCGGCTAAAGTGTTGAAGATAGATCAGCAATATGGTACGCTGGAAAAAGGTAAGGTGGCTGATTTTATTATATTGGGTAGTAACCCGGAAGTGAACATCAAAAACACCAGAACCATTGAAGCGGTGTACAAGGCCGGTAAAGAAGTGAGTAAAGGGCCATTGGCAAAAAACTAATCAGTAAATCACATAAATCGCAATTATGGAATACAGACAATTAGGTGCTTCGGGTTTGGAAGTACCTGTGCTAAGCTTTGGTACCGCTACGTTTGGGGGAAATGGGGAGTTTTTTAAAGCATGGGGTGCCACACAAGTAGAAGAAGCTACACGTTTGGTGAATCTTTGTATGGATGCAGGGGTGAACTTTTTTGATACAGCAGATATTTATTCAGATGGCTTGTCGGAAGAAATTTTAGGCAAGGCGTTGAAAGGCATACGTGATAAAGTATTGATCTCTACCAAGGCTACTTTTACGTTTGGCCAGGGGCCTAACAATCAGGGCTCTTCCCGTTATCACCTGGTAAGGCAGATAGAAGGCAGCCTGAAAAGATTAGGCACTGATTATATTGATGTATACCATATGCACGGCTTTGATGGCAACACGCCTGTGGAAGAAACCCTGCGTACGTTAGATGATCTGGTAGCGAGTGGTAAAGTACGTTACATAGCCTGTTCTAATTTTTCCGGCTGGCATTTGATGAAGTCATTGGCGGTATCTGAAAAATATGGTTGGAACCGCTATGTGGCGCACCAGGTATATTATTCGCTGGCCAACAGGGAATACGAGTGGGAGCTGATGCCATTAGGCCTGGATCAGAAAGTGGGCAGTATTATATGGAGTCCGTTAGCAGCTGGTCGCCTGGGCGGCAGGTATGGCCGTAATAAACCCGTGCCTAAAGATACCCGTGTGGCGCAAGGTGGCAGCCCGGTGCCGGACATGGCTGTGCCGGAAGAAGTGCTGTATAGCATTACAGATGCATTGGAGGAAGTGGCAGCAGAAACCGGTAAAACAGTTGCGCAGATTTCGTTGAATTGGTTGCTGCAAAGACCCACAGTTTCTTCTATCATCATTGGCGCCCGCAACGAGGAGCAATTGAAGCAGAACCTGGGTGCAGTAGGTTGGAACTTAACCACTGAGCAGGTACAAAAACTGGATAAGGCCAGCGAAGTGCCTACTATTTATCCTTACTGGCATCAGCGTCAGAATCTGAAGCTGAACCCGCCACCTCAATTTTATTAAAAAGCGTGATTGGGGGATAGTGCGTAATGCCCGGCAGTGAATGCCGGGTATTTTTATATCGGGGAACAGGGTGTTGTCTGGTTGCGTACTCTCCTTGTTCGGTTATGATACAATGTACGCCCTGTGCAGCTTGCTCTGTGGCTTGAAAATGAGCTGCTTATATAATTGGAACGCTATTTTGTAGATAGTTCGTAGTTTTTCATAGATAATTATCTCATATGCTGTTTAACTATCTGAAGATTGCGTTCCGCTCCCTGAAAAAAAGAAAGGGGTTTACGGCTATTAATATTATTGGTTTGGCCCTGGGCCTGGCCACCTGTATGCTGATTGTGTACTATGTGGCTGATGAGTTAAGCTATGATCAATACCATATAAAAGCCGACAGGATATTTCGTATCAACAACGATATCAAGTTTGGAGGTAATGAAAAATCGTATACTACTTCTCCGGCCCCACTGGCTGGCGTTTTGATGCAGAACTATCCGCAGGTAGAAACAGTAGTACGGTTTAGGGAGAAGGGAGCTTTTAATGTACGGAAAGGTGCGCAGGACATACAGGAGCATCGGGTGGTGTTTGTAGATTCTACTTTGTTTTCTGTTTTTACGCTAGGTATGATAGAGGGCGATGCAGGTAGGGCATTGGTAGAACCCCGTACGGTTGTGATCAATGAAACCACTGCTAAAAAATATTTTGATGATGTGCATGCAGTGGGTAAAACGCTGCTACTGGATGACAGTATTCCCTATAAAGTAACCGGTGTGATACATGATATGCCGGTACAATCGCATTTTAATTTTGATCTGTTCCTGTCTATGGCTTCACTGGAAGAAGGTAGGGAAGAAGCATGGCTGAGTAATAATTTTGTTACGTATGTGCTGCTGAAGCCTGACGTTAAGAAGGCAGCCTTTGAACCGGTGTTTGCACAGATTATGCGTAAGTATGCAGGGCCACAGCTGCAAAGCCTTATGCACCTGGATATAGATGCTTTTGAAAGAAGCGGTAATTATTACCGGATGAACCTTACACCAGTAAAGGAAATTCATTTGCACTCTAACCGGGTAGGTGAGATGGGCAGGAACGGTAATATGCAATATGTATACATCTTCTCGGTGATAGCGGCTTTTATACTATTGATTGCCTGTGTAAATTTTATGAACCTGTCTACTGCCCGCTCCGCCAACCGGGCAAGGGAAGTAGGCGTGCGCAAAGTATTAGGCTCGCCAAGAAAGCAATTGATAGCACAATTTTTATCAGAATCTATACTCATCACTTTTGTGGCGGCTATACTGGCAGTGCTGGTGGCGGCTTTGTTAATGCCTTTGTTTAACCATGTTTCCGGTAAGAATATCAGCATTAGTGTGCAGTCGTTGAAATGGCTGGTTCCGGCATTGTTGCTTACAGTGATAGTGGTAGGTTGTGTAGCGGGTTCCTATCCTGCTTTTTTCCTGTCGGGCTTTCAACCGGTAGAGGTGTTGAAGGGTAAGTTAAGTGCTGGTTTTAAAGGCGGCAGGCTAAGAAGTTTACTGGTAGTGTTTCAGTTTGCTATTTCTGTTTTCCTGATTATTGGTACACTGGTTATTTATAACCAGATAGCGTATATCCGTAATAAAGACCTGGGTTATAACCGGGAGCAAATGCTGGTAGTGCATCACCTGGGTGATTTAGGGAACAATGCAGAGGTATTTAAGCAGGAAGTGAAAAAGATACAAGGGGTTAGTGGGGCTACTATGACGGGGTTTTTACCTACATCTTCTTACCGGAACAGTACTGTTTTATTTAGATCGGCTGCATTGGAACATGATAAAGCTATTTCGTCGCAGGTGTGGGTGGTGGATGAAAGTTATGTGCCTACGCTGGGTATTCAATTGAAAGCGGGCAGAAATTTTTCGCAGGAAATGGGTATGGATTCGTTGGCTATTATTGTAAATGAAACAGCAGCGAGGATGATGGGGGGAAATGCTTTGCAGCAGGAGTTGATAATGCCGCAGGATAATATGTTGAAAACTACTAAAACCTATCATGTGATAGGGGTGATCAAAGATTTTAACTTTAGCTCGCTCCGGGATAATATCACGCCGCTTACATTATTCTACGGACGTGAAAACACGTCATTAACGGTTAAAGTAAGTGGTATGGGAGCAGCTGGTACCATAGATCGTATTAAAGCGCAATGGAGTAGCCTGGCACCGCACCGCCAGTTTGATTATACTTTTATGGATGAGGATTTTGATGCCGATTACCGTGCAGAGCAAAGGGTAAGTACTATTTCTGTGGCGTTTACCACGCTGGCTATTGTGATAGCCTGTTTAGGTTTGTTTGGACTGGCTGCTTATGCAGCCGAGCAGCGCACCAAAGAAATAGGGATACGCAAAGTGCTGGGGGCCAATGTGCGCACTATTGTAACCCTGCTATCGGCCGATTTTATTAAGTTGGTGGTAATAGCTATACTGGTAGCTACACCACTGGCATGGCTGGCTATGCATGAATGGTTGCAGGGTTTTGCTTACCGGCAAAATATCCAATGGTGGATAGTGGGGCTGGCGGCAGTGGCTTCGGTAGGCATTGCTTTGGTTACTATTAGTTTTCAATCGATAAAAGCAGCTTTAACCAACCCGGTGAAGAGTTTGAAAAGTGAGTAGATTACTTATATTTACTTATGAACTTTTCTCCACTGTTTCCGGTATTAGAAACCTGCACATATTTAAATACAGCCAACGCCGGCTTATTATCTGTTCCGCTAATGGAATGGCGACGCGAAACGGATCGTCAGTTTAGCATAGGCGCCAGTGAATTCAGAAGCACTACCGGTAATGCTATTGTGGAAGATGCCCGACAAACCATTGCCGGGTATTTTCATGCAAAGCCCGGCTATACTTTCCTGGTGCCTAACATGTCGTTTGGTTTTGGGAAGGTGCTGGATGGGCTGGAAGGCCCCCAGCGTGTGTTGTTGTTACAGGATGATTATCCTTCTATCACCTACCAGGTAAAAAGCAGGGGATGGGAACATGAGTTTATTTCCCTGCTCCTGTATGAACAACTGGAACAACGGATACTGGAAGCGGTAAAGCGTTTTCGACCTACGATGCTGGCTTGCAGCATCACGCATTATCTGAATGGCATTACGCTGAACCTGGATTTGTTTGCTGCTATTAAAGCTGCTTACCCTTCCTTGCTGATAGTGGCAGATGCTACACAATACTTTGGCACTACTGCCTTTCATTTTGAAGACACAGCTATTGACATTGTGTTAGCCAGTGGTTATAAATGGCTGTCGGGTGGGTATGGTAATGGCGTGGTGTTAGTGAAGGAGGAAGCTGCAGCGCGTTTATATACAAAGGCGCAGCAATTGTCAGGCCCCAATGAGTTGTTTCTGAAAGAGAAGAATAAACTGGCCTTACAGTTTGAACCTGGTCATCTTGACTTTATTAGTTATGGAAGCTTAGGGCAGGCCATTCGTTTAAGGCAGGAATGGGGAGAAGAACAATTGTTACAACACATTGATCTTTTATCAGCAAAGGCTATGAAGGCTTTTACAGAGCGTGGTGTAATTGATGCGGCTATCAGCATGCGCAAACAGCATGCACCTATTTTTACAATACAGGTATCGGATAGAGTAAAGGAGGCAATACGTGCTGCTAACATCATTGGTGTGAACAGGGGCACGGGATTAAGAGTGTCTTTGCATTATTATAATACAAAACAGGAGCTACAGCAACTGCTGGAGGTAATGGATAAATAATAAAATAAGCCCCGGTTATCCGGGGCTTATTGGTTTTTTAAGGGTGGGTAGTGCAGGTGTTAACTGGCTAATAAGCCGGCGGCACGCATCTTGGTTTTAAGATCGCGTAGCTCGGTAAGAATGGACTGCACTTCTGTTTGGGAATAACTGCTGCCTGGTGCAGAAGCATTGTCGGCTGATACAGCAGTGGTAGTATGCGCGCTGATATTGAACCAGCCTGTGTTTCCGGTTCCTGACTGCTTTACATAGATCACCTCGCCGGAGCTACCTCCTTTTTTCAGGTAAATAGTGCCTGGGGGTGCAGTAATGTTACCGTCGGGCGCTACAACGCCTGTGAGTGAGGGCAGGCTTGTTTTTTCGGCGCTGATGCCGGCAATCAATACTTTATTGCCGGTGCCGGAAGTGGCGTTGGTGGTGGCTTCCAGTATACAGTAGGCACGGTCGGCTACAGCAAACGGATTCTTTACTATCAGCTCGTAGGTTTGTAAAGCTGTGGAAAAGGTAATTGTTCCAAGGGTTACCGGGGTCAGGTTGTTGATGTAAGCTTTTATATATACCGTTTCACTGCCTGTTTCTGCTTTGCCAATTACTTTAATGCGTAAATAGCAGTCTTCACTGGTAATAGACTTTGTTTGTCCGGTTATGGTATTGGTATACCAGGCATAATAGGTTTGAGAAGTGCCTTCTTCGCCGGTAATCAGTTTTATTTCATTTCTTTCATTATGCCATCCGCCACCGCGGCCCATGTTTTTAGTGGTGAACTGCCATTTGTTATCAAACAAAAGATGGTCAGTGCTGCCGCGCATAGCAAATCTTCTGCCATCGGTGCTTTCTTCGTTTGCCAGGAAATATTCGCTGGACTCGGCTATGCAAAATGGGTGTGAAACCGTGTTGCCTACCAGACCACGGGCATTGTTAATGCATTTTACTACGCCTGACTGCGGATAAGTGCCTACAATTTGCCGGTTATTTACAATTTGCAGGGGTAGGCCGTTGTGGTTACTGTTATCACAGTTGTTGAATACAATATCGTTTTTGCTGGTTTGAACAATAGCTACAGGTACGTTCTCTTTACCCTGGAAGGATATGTTGCCCAGATAGCTGCTTTGTTCAATGTTAACATACAGTTGCGAGTGCACACGCTCAACTGATATGCCGGATGCGGTTTTGAATATAGTAGTGGCATAGGTGTCATCGGTGCTGTAGTTGTTGGCATACACCGTTACATTTTTATCGCTTACTGATTTTACTACCAGGTATTGTTTTTCGCCATTGGTATAAGTGAGTCGTAACACAGATACGTTGGGGAACAGCACATTAGTCATGGATGCTGTAAATACAACTACATTAGAATAGGCTGTGGTGGCGCAGGTGATTCTATCCGCTTCCGGAATGGCAGTATCTGTAAGTGTGGTTAATGTTTGACTGCCTTGCTCCAGATGGCAGTTTTCAAAAATTGCCGGTTGTCCTGCATGTACAATATGGGCGCCGGAGGAAGATTCTATTTCAATATTTCTGAAGCGCTGAAACAGTGTGTCGAACTTACTTTCAGCAAGATATATGGGGATAAACTGACCTCCTAACCTGATATCTTCATAACTGCCATCGTCGTTATCCTTCAGGTAAATGCCATAGGTTCCATTGGTAACAGATAACCTGCGTAAAGTGTGCTCCATCAGGCTATCTAAGTGAATCAGGTATTGATTTTCGAGTGTAATGTTAATGGCCTGGTATTCAGGTAATGGTTTGCTTTTACCAAAGAAACTACAATCGGTGATGAGTGTGCCTAATACAGGAGATTGATAGCCGTTGCTGTCGATTTTAAGGATGTTACCGCCATTGGTAGCCAGGAAGGAAAGGTTTTTGATGATAGGAGGCGCCAGACGAATGTTGGGGCTGGCAGATTGCATGCCATCCAGTATGATCATGTAATCGTTTAAAGAAACAGTGGACGCAGGTTCATACGAAATGTTTACCCGGTAACGGTTAGATGAATTGGAGTTATGCCCCTTCTCTTCCCTTACGCCCTGCCAGCAGAAATGGGTAATGCTTGCTTTAGAAGCGAATAGTGGCTCGGTTACCTTGTACTTGATCCTGGTGAATTTTACCGTAGTAGTGCCGGTGTTGCTGGTAAATAAAGTTGCGCTTCTGATGGCGGCTGTATCGTCATTGCTACCATCGCCTTTTGCGCCAAAGTATTCCGGGTAAATTTCATCATTCAGGCAATTGCCGGTAAACGTAATGTTGTCGAATATCCTGTAAAGAAAAGGTGTTTTCAGGTAGGTGTTGCTGAAGGCTACGATGCCATTTTTAAACAACCCTCCGTTAAAATACAGGCAGCTGTTTGCCGGGATAGTAAGTGTAGGATAGCCTGCCGTAGCGGTGCCACCAAAATCATGCTCATACCTGATTTCAAAAATACAATTGGTGTTGCCTGTAAACTGCGCCTGTAAATTGGCAAAGCTGGCTGCACTTCTGATGATAATTCTTTTGAGCGCCTGGTTGGTGGACAGGTAATTTTTAAAACGCAGGTGGTTGTTTACGAGTTCCAGGTCTTCTCCATCTACCAGGTCATCTACATAAGATTTTACTACTGCTTCGGCTGGAAACAGGCTGGTGCTGCTGCCTAATGTGCCGGTTGTTTTTTTATTAGCTGTGTTTTCAGGAGTAAAAGAAAGGGCGTTGTTTACATCTGTAGCATTGAGTGTAACTGCACCCGTTCTGGTGTTAAACGAATCTACCGCCATAGGTTACAAGTGTTTTTAATTGGTTAGAAATACTTACCATGCAAATGTACCCGATGCGGTGTATGTGCTCCAAATAGGGTTTTCGTGATGAAAAATAGTTGTAGATAAATAAACAAAAGCGCTTTTATTAACCAGGAAGGATTACGGGCAACCCGGTACTTTAAAAGTACCGGGTTGCCCGGTATTTATTTATAATCCCTGCCAGCTTTTTCGGATAGCCTCCTGTAAAGGAGTAACCTCCCTGATAAACGATAAGGAATATATTTTTTTATTAGAAGAGGTTGTTTGCAGATCTATAGCAATGCCACCATATCCAAGGTATTTGGTATAGTCGGGTGTTTTAACAGTATAGATATACTCAAAGAATTCATCCAGTTTGATGCCGGCGGTAGCTTCGCATACCTGCTGAAACTCTTTATCTGTAAAACCTCTTTGTTTTTCTTTATAAAACCGGTAATACAATGTGCGCATTACATCATCGAGCGATTTGTTGTTGTTAGTAGCGTTGCGGATAGCAAAATCCAGTAACATGCCCATTGCCGGACCTTTTTGATAATAAGAGATGGTGGAATCGGGAGAACGGCCAAAAGGTCCGTCATGCCAGGTTTCTGCGCTTGCCTGTGTGAGCGACTGGTAAAGGCGGCCAGATGTGTTTTCGTAAGCAGCTATGTTATGTTGCAGGTTTTGCAACAGGCTTTCTGTAGTCATGAGCCCTGCGCGACGTAGAACAATGTACTCATAATAAACCGTAAGCCCTTCCGATACCCATAGCATGTTGGTGATGTTTTCCCTGGTGTAATCGAACGGGCCTAATGCAACAGGTCTTATTCTTTTTACATTATAGTGATGGAAATATTCGTGTGCCATAAAACTGAGCATCTGTTCTCTGCCTTCAGGTGTGTTCAGGTGTTCGCCCGAGAAACTGATAGTAGTAGAGTTCAGGTGTTCAATACCACCCCGGCCGGGGCCAATGGCAAGGAAGGTATAATGGGGATAAGGTATTTCGCCAATGATGTTTGCTGCACTGGTAATCATTTTTTGTAAATCATTACTGAGCTGTTGTTTGTCAAAGTTGCCGATGCGCCAGCCTGTAAAATAATGCGGAATGCCTTTTACGGTAAAAGAAGGTGTTGACTCCAACTGGCCTATTAGAATGGGCGAGTCGTATAATATATCAAAATTGTTTGCGTGGAAAGTATTGGTATTGGTTTTTGCCAATCCAGTGGCTATGTTGGGCCATTGTGCCGCGGGTTGAACCGTAAGGCTAACAGCACTTTGCAGGTAGCCTGCCGGATACAGGAACACCCCGGTAGGTGCTATATAAGCATGGGTGCTATCCAGCCAGGGTTGTGCTACAAAATTGGTGCTGGCATTAACGTCGTATTCCAGGTGTATAGCGCTACCGGCACTGTGTATGACCCGCCAGGTGCTATGCCCGGTTTTTTCCCAACTAAGTGGCTGGTGATTGTTGTCAGTAGCTGCAAAGCCAGACACTTTACCGGCGTAATTCAGTAATTGGTAATAACCGGGCATCCAGGAAGGCATAGTAAAATCGGTGATGCTTTGGGTAATGCCGGTTGCGATAAGCTGGATGTGCAGCTGATGTGATTGCGGTTGTGGCATGGATACGGTGTAGTGGAACTGTGCGGGTTGTGCCCGGGATGAGAGATGTACGGTGCATGCCAGTATTATAGCGGGCAGTAGTAGTTTTAGAAAAGACATAGTGTTGAATAGTTGCTGTAAGCAGCAAATTATTACCAGGTATTCGTAAACACTTTACTGATATTAACAAGTATTAACTGAAATATCTGGTTTTGGGTATAAGTGCGTTTAGGGTGATGGGGGACTACTTACGGCTTGTTTAAGTTTTATATTTGTATACTATGAAGTTATTAACAGAAGAAGAGCTGGTATGGTCACCCATTGTGGCTAACAACAGGATGAACCGGAAGCGAAATGCCAGTGGTGTTAATAGTTATGAGCGTGAATTAAAGTTTAATCCGGAAGAGTTTCTGGATGATTGTTTAAAGCAGCAGGGGCATGCAAAATGGTTGGATCTATGTTGTGGTGAAGGAAATGCGCTGCTTCAATATGCGGAGCGACTAAAGGTGGCAGAAAGTCAGGATAACGTTACCTTAACCGGTGTTGATCTGGTGGGTGATTTTCAGATGATTCCACCCTCAGTTAACTGTCTTCGGTTTATAACTGCTTCTTTGGTGCATTGGAACAATGAAGAGCAGTATGATCTTGTTACCTGTGTGCATGGTATACATTACATCGGGGATAAACTAAAGGCATTGTCTGTAGCTTTAAAAGCGGTTAAGAGTAATGGGATGTTAATAGCCGATTTGGATTGGAATAGTATTAAAATTGAAGGGGATAAAGATCATCAGTATTTGAAGACGTTATTCCGGGAAAATGATATTGATTACAATGCGCGTAGAAAATTAGTGCGTTGTAAAGGAACGCGCAATATTCATTTTAGTCTTACATATATAGGTGCTGACGATAAAGCGGGGCCTAATTATACGGGGCAGGAAGCGGTAGATTCGTATTACGTGCTAAATGTATATTAATAGAAAAGAGTTCGGTTTTCGAAAGTGTGACATATGCAAAGCTCCGCGCCGTGCGCGCAAATTGCATAGCCATGGAGGAAGTAGCTTGCATATGCCACATTTTTGAAATGCTTTCTTTAGGTATTGTAAGAATAGCACGGGTCATCATGAAAACAAACGGTAGGTATAAAAGAGGGGGGCTGAGGGATAATATAGCGATGTGTTAAAAAGTACGGACAGCTATAATAACAGTAATCATAAGCATTACTCCGCCACCAAGCAGAAAGAATTTATTTGCCTGCGCATTCTGAATGAGTAAAAATAAATTTAGTACTAACAGGTATAACCCGATTGCAATAGCAGTGAACGTTTTTGTGAGATCGTAAGAGCCACCGCCGATTCCGGTACCTCCTTCTATTCTATCTCTAAGCAGGAAAACATATAACAGGGTAATGGCAGGAATGGTTAGCAGGATTATTTTGACCAGGTGGCTTGTTTTCATATACAGGAAGATAGCATATTTTAGCGTATTGAGGAAGGGGCTATGTGCTTTACTTTATAGGTGCCATCGTGTCCAGTATCTTCTGGGTTGGGTAGTAAGATTGTCTTTCCTGTTTTCTTAGCCAAGCTATTTGTTCTTCTGTATCAGGAGCTTTCAAACCGCGTGCTTTGCTGATGTTGGCGAGCGCCTGGTCGGCGGTATAGCCATTCAGTAGTAAAATGTTCGCAGCAATAATTGAGGCCCTGCCTATACCCATTCTGCAATGAATAACAATGGATTCTCCGTTATTGACTTTTTGCAATAGATTTTTGACAAAGCCGGTAGCGTCAGGTGGAATGCTTCTGTCTTTAATCATGCACTCCGCATTTTCTTCCTGTAGTTCCAGTTCGTGTATTTCTGTGCTTTCCAATAAGGACACAAGGACAGTTACTTGTTGACGTTTAAGGTGTATTACCTCGTCTGCCAGCCAATCTGCACCCCGGGGGCGTGGCATAATACCTAGTCGTGCGTTATTGGGAAATTGATGTATCCAATAAATTTTTGTGGGCATATTGTTGTTAGTGTTATAGCTTGCTTTTTAACCATGTTCTGAAATTGGCAATGATCTCAGTTGCCGTTCTGTCAATCGGATACCACATCCTGTGTCTGGCAATCTGTTCTGGGGCTGCAAATTGGATGATATTGTCAATGATCACTTTAGAGGTGTCACTACCTATAGAGTATTGGAAATTAGATAGTTTTATTTTAATTTTCTCATTACTGCATTCGATGGTAACGGTTGTTTCGTTGATTAAATCTGTTCCGCCTTCGTAAAGGGTGTTGAACCTTATTTTTTCAATGATCTTTCCTGTATCTTTTGAATCTGTTTGACTGATTCTTCTTTGATCTTTGATGTCTGTTGCCACCCATTGATTGGCTATTTGATATAATATTGATTTGGATTTTCCGGGTATAGAGAAAGTACTTTCATGCAGGTAGTGGCCATTTATAATATGTAGCTCCGGATTTTGAGCAAAAGAAAAGAATGGGGCTGCAAGAAAGATAAGGATTATGTGTTTCATGTTTTTAAGATGAAAAGTAGTTTTGTGAATAAGCCTTTCTCATGACGCTCAGATTATTGACATACGAGCGATCTTTTGAAGGAAGATCTTATTCGCAGAAACAACTGAATATGTAAAGCTGCTAAAAAGAAAATCTTAGGTGTATACCCTTCAAATTAATTCTTTGTTAAGGTGTCTGCTTAGACTCTTTTCCTATATATTCTGAGAGTTAGTGTGCAGGTTTCCTGGAAAAATAAATGCCAGGTCTGCCTTCTGAATACAATACAAGGTGAAATGCATCCACTTTATCTATTTCCAGGGTATCACCTGCTTTGGTTGAACCTATTACCAGATGTTTTCCATCTTTTAAGAGCCGGTAAACGTGATGTGCATTGTTGGCTTTAATGCCGCCGGGTTGGGAGGATATAAACTGGTTGTCTGCGGTAAATGTAACTACCAATCCTTTATTGGTTTTATTGGCATTACGTGCTTCCTCACTGTTAGGTGAAATGTAATTGGGGAAGTCAAATTTCTCAAAAATCCAGCTTCCAACGATTAGTTTCTTTGTTGAAGCTATATCCTGGAATGCACTTACTATTATAAACAAGGTTGTTAATGTTATGATGCGTTTGTTATGCATAAAGTGTTTTTGTAGAGTAAGATAACTTTGTTCCCGCTTATTTAAGAATGGGTAATAGTAGTATTACGATTTGATAAAAGTAATTATTGTAAAGGTAGTTGGGTTTTCGTGAATGAGTATTCCTTATTTCAGTATAATGGATGCAAGCATAGCAGCTGTTGTTTTGTCCATGCAAAGAGCAAGAGCGTCTTTTTCTTTGTGGTTTACAATAATGACCATATAGAAAAATTGTTTACCATTGATTAGATACACACTTGAAAGTGTGGGATCTTCTTCCTCGTATAGTAGTTGAAATTGCAGTGCTTGATTATTTTTAAAGGTGCTTTTTCGCTTGTTTATTACTTTCCACTTTACGGACCCTTCGTCTGGTTTGCGTTCCAATGCCATTTTGATAAATTCATTGAAAGAGAGTCCTTGCTTTTTCATCTGGTTAATCTGGAAGGTTTTGATAGAGCTGTTTTTCATAGGGTCTGGCGTTACAGAATAAACAGCACTGTATTCGTCCTTCATCTTTTGTAAATCCCATTGATCTGGATATTTAAAACTTAGTGTGCTTGTTTTCAGTTCTTTTGTTAGTGCAATAACAGTATCAGCCCAATTAGGTATTGTTTGAGCTGTGCCAGTAAATGAAAAATGTGAAGTGAAAAGTGTCAGAAATAGGATGAAAAGATAGCTTGCGCGGTTGGTAGGGTTGTGCTTTAAATCCTTCATATGTGGGGGGGGCTGTAAAGTACACTTAAAAGTCTCCCAAATATTTGAGAGACTTTTAAGTGTAGCCGCGAATATACAGATGTCGAACAAAGTACTTTTTGATTTTATTGCCTTTTACGATTTGCCAGAGTGAAAAGCAGATAGGTAGTACTTTGCTAAGGATAGTTAGCTCATAAATAAAACTGCTGAATAATCTAATTGGGAATGTTTTATAGAAAAGCACCCCCTAAGTTTTGATTCTAATTATATTCACCTCATGAAAATCGTTATATATGTTATCATGCTTGCATCTATTTTCCTTATTAAGCAAGCAGGAGACCGATTGCACGTCTATGAGCATGGTGAGCACGTGCTTGCAACGATCTCCCACCTGTCTGGTCAGCAAGAGTCGGGTTCGTATGCAAGTTTCGAATATCGTGGTAAAGTGTACAACAAAAAAGTAGCTGGAATATTTGGTACGTCACATAATGTGGGAGAGCAGGTTGATGTGATTATTGAAGAAGGTAAGTCTGTAGTGCTTTTTCCGGAGGAAAAACCTGTAAGGGACTTTTGGTTGAGTGTTCTTTTTTCCGGGGGATTACTCCTTTTGAGTGTTCGGGTTTCTGGTAAAAAGCCTTTGCGAAGAAAGATGGATGCCTCTGAAGAGTCGAAAAAGAACACGGAAGCACTCATGGGACAGCCATTGCCGCAAACTACCAACGAGAAATTAGATCACAATTATCTGCTTGGTGCTATCAGATTCGAGGGTAGTTATTCCTTTTATTTAATGCCTATAGCTTATTGGATATTGAATTACGGAAAGTATGACCGTTCCTTTGAGGTTCGTAATCAGGAATTTGTCTTTCGCGGTAACGTTTATAATGTCGATGACAGGCAGATTGTTTCTTTTTTGAGTGCGATTGGCGAGGATAAAATTAATAATGAGGAAGCGAGAAAACTTATAGAGGATGGTGTTAGGATGGTCTTCTTCGTGGACTTTGATTCTTATTTATTCATTGATGGATTTAAGGAGATTTTTCTTGATGATTATATGCCTAATGAGAAATGGCAGGTTAAGATGGATGACCCTATCAAGTTCATGCCCAAGGATTTGCCTGGCTAAAAGCCACCAGTGCATTGCCCGTGATAGCTTAATTTGTTTTTTCTAGGAACGATACAAACAGGAATGAGGCAAGACGTTTTTTTGCAGTCAGAAAATGAATATTTTTTGACTACGAAGTATAAAAGGGCATGTACAAAAGTTGTGGAGTGAAAGCAGGAACTCTGGAAAGCTATTCTAAACAATATCCATACGTTGCACAAGTATTGGCAGCTGTTCCTAAAGTTGGTAAATATACCTACCCCATTGTCTTTTTCAGCAATGTTACAATAGGGTTAAAAAGTAAATTGTAATAGCAAAAAATCAGCATTAAAGTAGATTCGGTTTTACATAAAAATCTTGCTGGTTAACCTTTTAGCTGCCTTTAGAAGTGGGTCTTTCCTTATTTCAGATTTCATAAAAAAGGAGCTTTCCGTAGCCTCATCCTATAGGACGAGCAACTCGCTCTATAGAACCTGTTGCTCGTCTGTTGTGCTGAGCCCCTCGTCCTATAGGATAAGCAGCCCGTAACAACGGCTGAGCTGCTTATCCTATAGGACGAGCGTTAGGCTTGCAGGAATCAGCAGCTTGTCTGATGGTATAGGCACCCAAAAAGCACGCTCCGAATGCCTGAAAGAGCTTTCCAATGCCTCGTCCTATAGGACGAGCAGCTCGTCCGTACAAACGAAGAGCCCGTCCGTTAGCATATGGAAGCGGAAAGCACTACTTTTCCTCATACAGGTTTTCTGGAAACCTACTGCCATTGCCCTTTACTTTTCTTAGGATCAACCCACATTCGTCTAATAAAGGCTTCGGCTTACTTATGTTAGCCGCAGAAAAACGGTACAACAACCGATGAATAGTTTAAAATGGGATATGGGGTTTGTACGCTGAATAGAAATAAAAAAGCCTTCCAGAAAATCTGAAAGGCTTTAAGTGTAGCCGGGAATTTACAAATGTCGAACAAAGTGTTGCTTGATTTTATCGTCTTTTGCGATTTGCCAGAGTGAAAAGTAGGATTTCGATTAATAAGGGTTGCTATTTGTTGTGGATCTGTATTTGGCATTACTACATAAATAAACTCTTGAATCGTTGTATATAGTTTCGACTCTTAGCGAATATTTTATGTTGGGCTATTACTTTTGTTGCCTGATTAATCATATCTACTTGTGTAGACGTACATTCTCTAGGATAGATTGTGACATGATGTTGTAATGTTGTACTGGGATTGTCGCTACTAATAATTAGGCAAGCGGACGAACTAAGGGGAAATGCAAATGTAAACGGTCCGCCAAGTCCGCTAAAATTAAAAATGATGTCTCCAGAGGCAATAAAGCCAGGATTGTCTGACGTGAAAAATTCATGACCTGCTGGTGCATGGTATATCTGCACTGCTGATTGCAAAAGTGTTTGAGTTACTCTTTGTACCAGTTTAGGGTTTTTTTCCAAAAAAGTTTGAGTATAAATATCTTCTGCTTTTGAAGGTTCATTTTTGAACTGCTCTTTTATAGTGTCTATGGATGTCCAAGGGCCTTTTTTGTCCATTTTCTCTACCAGGTCAAGGTAAGGAGTAATTCTTTTTTCGAGTTCTCCGGCAGCTACTTTGCTTTTCATTAAGCTTGTTACAAGTTGCCTATGTGTAGGATTGCGCTGTTTTATAGTGATCAGTGTACCAATAAGTGCTTCCAGTTGATGTTTTGGTATCCAAAATGCAGTTGATTGTTGCTGACTTACAAGGTCTACAAGTGTTGGCAAGGAGTTTTCTTGTGAAACAAAACTGTTTTTTTCTATATAATGCTCGTCTTGAATATTTTGAGTGGCTTTGGTTTCCTCTCTCTGAATTTTAAAGTACTCTCTCTCATAACAGACTTGTGATATGTGTCTTGTTGAAATGCTTTTATACTTTTTGCACAATTGAAAGAAGTCACTATTCTCATCAGCGAATCGTTTCAAGTATACTTTGGGAACATAATGATGGTTTTTAGGTTGCCCAGATTTCATATAGCCTTAATTAATCGTTAGAGTTTATTTGAACCAAAATTGCCTGATTTCGGTATTTCTTTACGTTATAAAAACGAAAAGAGGATGGCTCATTTAATTATGAGACACCCTTTTCAAATGCTAGTAACCTATTCCTTTATGGAGCTCTTTAGAAAGTCATGTGCGACATTTATTTCTTGCATTCTAACCTTCAAAAGTTCATCTAAAAGTTTATCTCCAAAAGAATGAGCATCTGAATGATAAATTAATGCTTTAGCCGCCCGAGCTTTTTTTAGTTCGTTTGGTGAGTAATTGTTTTCAAGAGAAAGAATCTCTTCCGCTGATGTATTCATTCTGAAGTTGTGAATGTCTTCATTTTTTATTTCTCTGTATTTTGAGTTTGAGGTATCCAAATCGGGAGCATTTATTTGTATTGCAATTCTTTGAGGAATCGAAAATTTTGTTGACACATATTGCCCGTCATTTGTTCTCCAAAATAATTTTCGGGTTGTAGCATTATACCTTAAATCTATGTCTCCAACTATACATTCTAAGAAGTTTTCTCCTATAAATTGGTCTAGGGGAGTGAAGTTTATCTTGGAGGGCCGTTTTCCTCTGGATTTAATAATAGTGTCAAGGTCTATAGCTTCGTATTCTGTGGGAGTAAAATTTAAGACAAACGCAGCTTCACGCCATGTTGTTAATTTGATAGCTTCTCTTAAAATATTAGGATCATCTTTCCAGCTTATTTTCGATTGAAATAGCAGTGATTTTTTTTCTACTCGGTTTCCAATTTGTAGTGTTAATTCAAAAATTCCATCTGCTCCTAATTTATTCTCTGTTGCGCCAGGGCCTCTTCCTCTGAATTTATGATAGTTTATACTCCATGTCCATTCCCCTGGGGTTTCAATTTGACTATCTTTTACAAACACTCTTTGATTCTTAATTCTTAACGTACCTCCTAAGTCCCCGGTTAATGCATCTTCTTCTTCACTTGCAGAAAAAAATCCTTCAAGTGCTAGTGGATATTTGCTAGAAATATGTTTTTTAATGTCTGCTTTTACCTCTTCTGGAATATATAGCTTCTTTCGTGTCATCTCCGATTTAAAACTATGCCCGCTTTAGCGTATGGATAAATAAAAAAAAGTCCAATAAATTTTACTTTATTGGACTTTTAAAATGTAGCGAGGAGCAGACTTGAACTGCCGACCTTCGGGTTATGAATCCGATGCTCTAACCAGCTGAGCTACCTCGCCGGAGGTTTTTTCCATTTTTGCGGGAGTGTTCCTGCGTTAATGGGCGGCAAAAATAAGGGGAAATATTAATTCCGTCAAAATTGATTTTAAAAAAAATCAGTTTTGACGGAAACTTTTTTAGTAATGCCAGCGACGAAAGGCTTCCATGGCAGCGTATTGAGTTAGACCAAGTTGCGCGTAAATATTAGCGGTATTGGCGTTGCGTTCTTCGGCGCGTTGCCAGAACTCGCGGGAGTCGCTGCCCTGGAAGGGAACCGAATCTTTTTGGCTTTGGTGTATGAAAATGCCGAAGCGTTTTTTCATTACCTGGTCGGGGCTCATAGGGATGGCCATTTCTATTTCGGAAATATCCCATTCCTGCCAGGCGCCTTTATACAGCCATACCCAGCAGTCTTTTACCCAGGCATCACCGGCGGCTTTCAGGCGGCGCATCGATTCAAATATAATGTCCAGACAAACTTTATGGGTACCATGCGGGTCGGCCAGGTCGCCGGCGCAATAGATCTGCTGGGGTTGTATCTGGCGTAGCAGGCTTATAGTCATTTCTACATCGGCTTCGCCCATTGGCTTTTTTTCGATAGCGCCGGTTTCGTAAAAGGGCAGGTTCATGAAATGGGCTTTGTCATCTGTAAGGCCTACATACCTACAAGTGGCTTTGGCTTCGCAGCGGCGTATCAGCCCTTTGATGGCCCTTATTTCGGGCGTGTCTATCTGGTTGCTCTTTTTAGATTGTAAGAAGGCGCGGGCTTCCTGCAATATTTTCTGGCTCATTTCGCTGTTGATACCAAACAGGTCTTCAAAGCCTACGGCAAAATCGAGGAAGCGGGTTACAAACTCATCTGTTACGGCAATGTTACCGGAGGTTTGATAGGCTACATGCACTTCGTGCCCCTGGTCGTGCAGGCGTTGAAAGGTGCCACCCATAGATATAATATCATCATCCGGATGCGGAGAAAAGATCACTGCTTTTTTAGGGTAGGGGTTGGAGCGCTCGGGGTGGTTAGGGATAACCACATTGGGTTTACCGCCAGGCCAGCCGGTAATGCTATCACGTAGCATATAATACACCTGTAGGTTCACTTCGTAGGCATCGCCTTTTTCCACCAGCAGATCGCTCAAGCCGTATTCATTGTAATCGCGGTCGGTAAGGCTAAGAATGGGCTTGGACAGTTTTAGTGCCATTTGCGTAACGGCTTTTTTAATCATGTCGGTACTCCATTCACATTCACCGGTTAGCCAGGGCGATTTATTGCGGGTCAATTCTGTGGCGGCGGCAGTATCCATGATAAATTGTACATCATCGTGCTGTTGCAGCAGCGAAGCGGGTACATAATCAGTAACAGGGCCTTCTACGGCTTGCTGTACTACAGGGGCTTTCAGCGGGCCCCAGGCCATCAGAACAATCTTTTTGGCTTTTAATATGGTGCTGATGCCCATGGTAATGGCCAGGCGTGGCACTTCCGACATATTGGTAAACTCGAAGGAGTTAGCCAGCCGGGTGGAATTATCCAGCGTGATCAGGCGTGTTTTGGAAAACAGGGTGGAGCCGGGTTCGTTAAAACCGATATGACCGTTGTTGCCTATTCCTAATATCTGTAAATCTATACCGCCTGATTGTTCAATCAGGGCTTCATAGGCCGCGCAATGGCTTTTCACTTCTTCTTTAGGAATGCTGCCATCGGGTATATGAATGTTGCTGGCTACCATGTCAACATGGTTAAACAGGTGGGTGTACATGAAGCGTTTATAGCTTTGCAGGGCATCCGCGTCGATGGGATAGTATTCGTCGAGATTAAAGGTGATGACATTACGAAAACTCAAACCTTCTTCTTTGTGCATGCGCACCAATTCGGCATACACCAGTTTGGGAGAAGATCCGGTGGCCAGGCCTAACACGCAGGGTTTGCTTTCCTGCTGTTTGCTGGTAATAAGAGCGGCTATTGTTTGTGCAATAGCCAGGGAGCCTTGTTTACTGTTGTCGTAAATAAAACAGGGTACCTTTTCAAAAGAGTCTACCATGGTTGTTATTTAATTGAGTATGAAGTTTTGCGGTAACAGGCACCTTTTCTTTATCCGGTATGCACATCATACAGGCGGGATGCCTGAGCGGAACTCACGAGAAAACGCGGATAAAAATGAAATATGTGCGTTTTTGTGCGGCAAAGTTAATTTTGTTTGGCGGTTTTGTGCGGATATTTTTTAAACACCATTTCTCTGCTGGAAATGACAACCGGAAGGCAAAATTGTTATACCCGGCATGAATAAACCTTCTATTCCAACGAAATTTTATTATTTGTATTATTGTGTGGTATAATTGAAATACCCACCCTTACACTCTTATATGAATAAAACAATTGCGACCTTGCTTTTGCCCTTTTTGCTGGGTGTAACACTGGCGTCTGCCCAGAAAAAAATACCAAAATTCAAATTTGGCGATGTTAAACCAGAAGATTTTGCGGCTACTGCTTATGCGGTAGATAGTTCGGCTGATGCTGTTTACTTGTTTGATGTAGGTTATGCTTCGTTCGAAGGAAATAATGATGGCTTTTTTAATGTAGTGTTTAAGCATCATGTACGGATACACCTGTTACATAAAAATGCTTTTGATTTAGCAACGGTAGAGTTGAGTTTGTTCGGGCGCAATGAAGATGCACAAAAAATAGCCGGGCTGGAAGTGGCCACCTATAACCTGGAAGGCGGGAAAGTGGTTACCACCCGTTTGGAAAAAGGCAGCTTATTTAAAGACAAAGGAGCGGAATCGCAAACTCAAAAATTCACTTTTCCTGCTATAAAAGAAGGTTCCATTATTGAATATACCTATGAAATAACAACTCCTGATGCCAGAAGAATTCCTACCTGGCGTTACCAGGATGAATATCCCCGCTTATGGTGCCAGTATGAAGTGAGTATTCCGGAGTTGTTCGATTTTGTTTTTGTAAAACAAGGCTATTGTCCGTATGCTATAGATACCGCTATGGTAAACTATAGCAGTTTTCATATCACTGCTCCGGGAGCAACACCTTCTTCACCTTCCCGGAACTTTACCTGGAGCGGTAATATTGTAACATCTGTATGGGCCATGAAAGATGTGCCAGCCTTAAAAAGCGAAGCATATACTACTACCTTAAGAAATCACGTGGCTAAAATAGAGTTTCAGCTGTCTGCCATTCGTTATCCCAACGAACCGGTAAAACATGTTATGAATACCTGGAACGAAGCTGCCGAAAAGATGCTGAAAAGCGAGATGTTCGGGGAAGGGCTTTCTGATAGGAGTGGTTGGATGGATGACGAGTTGAAACTGGTGGCGCCGCAGTCTGATAAAAGCCTGGATGTTGCCAGGAAAATTTATGAAAACATACGGGATCATTATACCTGCACAGATGATTATGATATTTACCGGTCGCAATCATTAAAGAAAACATGTCAGTCGAAGAAAGGGAATGTAGCGGATATTAATTTACTGCTTACCGCTATGTACAGAAGTCGCGGATTCACCGCCGATCCGGTAATATTAAGTACGCGGGAGCGGGGTAAGGTGCTGGATGCCTATCCTATTATGAATAAGTTTAACTATGCCATATGCAGGGTACAGGTAGAGGATCAGTTTTATTTACTGGATGCTACGCAGCCTAACATGGGATTTGGTAAACTGCCTTTGCAGTGCTACAATGGCTCGGGGCGCATTATTAGTGAAGAACCTTATGTGGTTCAACTGGATGCTGACTCGTTGCGTGAATCTAGTTTAACTACTGTTTTTATCGTTAATGAGGAGAAAGAGGGACTTTCGGGTTCGTTTGTAAGCAGTAAGGGGTATAATGGTTCTACAGTGATACGTAGCAATCTGAAAAAAATAAAAGAAGATGAGTTTTTCAATAACATCAAAAAAGGCTTTTCCCTGGATGTAGATATGGCGAATAGTGGCATTGATTCGTTAAAGGTGTTGGAAGAACCGGTTTCGTATCATTACGATTTTAAATTTTCGCTGAACGATGAATCGCTGGTGTATTTCTCACCTGTGATAGGCGATGATTTGTATAAGGAAAATCCTTTTAAGGCGGCAGAACGCCTGTATCCCGTAGAAATGCCCTATTGCCGGGATGAAACCTATGTGTTGAATATGGAAATGCCTAAAGGGTATAAGGTGGAGGAGTTGCCTAAATCAGCCCGGGTGAACCTGAATGAAAATGAAGGTAAGTTTGAATTTATTGCGGTGGCATCGGAAGATCGTATTCAGTTAAGAAGCAGGCTGGTATTGAATAAAGCTACTTTCTGGCCGGATGATTATCAAACCCTGCGTGACTTTTTTACTTATATAGTAAAAAAGCAAAACGAGAAAATTGTATTTAAAAAAGTGAACTAATGGGTGTTATGAAAAACATATTTGTTTTGTTTTTGCTGCAGCTGCCTTTATGGGGTTTGTCACAGGACTATAGTGTGAGCCTGATTCCTGATTCACTAAAAGCAAATGCCAACGCTGTAAAAAGGCAGGAGCAATTAAGGGTGGTAATAAAGGATGCCGGAAGGGCGGTGGTGTATCACAAATATGCTATTACTATATTAAATGAGAATGGTGATGATTATGCGGTTTACAGCAACTACTACGATAAGATGCACTCGTTAAGTGATATTTCGGGAGCTTTGTATGATGCTGGCGGTAAGAAATTGAAATCGGTAAAAAAGAAAGATATTTCCGATGCTGCTTATGATGATGATGAGAGCCTGGTAACAGATGCGCGTTATAAGAAACATAATTTTTATTACCGCCAATATCCTTATACAGTGGAGTATGAAGATGTGAAAGAGTTGGACGGGGTGTTTTTTCTGCCCCGCTGGGAGCCGGTAGAAGATGATGCGTATGCTGTGCAACAAAGTGCCCTGGTGGTGGAAACGCCATTAACCTATGCTTTACGTTATAAGCAGTTTGTGTATAATGGCACACCCAATATAGCAGAAGAAAAATCGGTGCGTACTTATAAATGGGAAGTGAAGCATGTAAAGCCGGTGGAGTATGAAGTTTACCAGCCCGCCTGGAAAGAGATCACCTGTAGTGTGCAACTGGCCCCGGTTGATTTTGAAATAGGAGGGTATAAAGGCAATATGAGCTCCTGGCAAAACCTGGGTAAGTTTATTCAAACTTTAAATGAAGGCAGGGATGTGTTACCCGATCCGGTAAAAAAAGAAGTGCATGCGCTTGTGGATGGTATTGCCGATAAAAGAGAGAAGGTAAGGGTGTTGTATGAGTATATGCAGAAGAATACACGTTATATAGGTATACAGGTGGGTATTGGAGGATGGCAGCCTTTTGATGCTAAATACGTGGCGGAGAAAAAGTATGGCGATTGTAAGGCTTTGTCTAACTATATGAAAAGTCTTTTGAAAGAGGTGGGTATACCTGCTAATTATGTATTAGTGAGAACAGGTGAAGGTAAAAAGGGATTATGGGAAGATTTTCCGGCTCCTTTTTTTACGCATGCTATTTTGTGTGTGCCAGGTGATAAAGACAGTCTTTGGCTGGAGTGTACCAGTAGCACAGCTTGTGCGGGTTATATGGGTAGAAGCACTGGTAATAAGCAAGCTTTGTTAATTGATAGTGACGGTGGGCATGTGGTGTATACGCCCCGGTATTCCGCAGCGGATAACGCTCAGTGGCGCAGGATCAATGCACAAATTGACGGGGACGGCAATTTGATTGCGGATGTGCGTACTGTGTTTACAGGTATTCAACAGGAGCTGCCCCATTCATTGATACATTACGCCAGTAAAGAGCAACGGGAAAAGTATTTGAATAACACTTTAGGGCTGCCTACCTACAAGGTGGATAAGATCGATTATGACGAGCAGAAAGCTGCTATGCCACAGGTGACAGAAAACCTGCACGTGCAGTCACCCGCCTATGCTTCGGCTTCAGGAAAAAGATTGTTTGTTGTGCCTAATCTGTTTAACAAAACAAGGTCTAAACTGTCTACCGACAAGCCAAGGGTTACGGAAATTGATTATCCTTACTCTTATACAGATGTAGACTCTGTATTCATTACAGTGCCTGCTGGTTATGTATTAGAGTCGTTGCCTAAAAATATAACCCTTCAAAATAAGTTTGGTCGTTACGCTATTTCCTTTTTTTATGAGGGTAATACCATTCGTTTAGAGCGTGTTTGTGAGCGCAATGCCGGCCGCTTTCCTCCGGAAGACTATACCGGGTTGGCAAAGTTTATTGCCGATATGTATAAGGCAGACAGGAGCACGTTGGTTTTGGTAAAGAATAATTAAAGCAAGCCTTCTTCCACTGCTTTCATCATCAGGCCTGCTGTATTTTTTACATTTAACTTTTGCAGCAGGCTGTTTCTATGATTTACAATGGTGTGGGTGCTCAGGAATAATTTGTCGGCAATTTCCTGGGTGGTCATTTCCTGTGCTATCAGTTGTAAAATCTCTTTTTCGCGACGGGTGATTTTTACAAAATGAGCAGGGGTAAAAAGATTGTTCACCAGGTGTTTGCGCAGCTCTTCGTGAATAAACTGTTCGTTATTATATACCGTACGGATGGCTGTTAGAAATGTGTTGGAGTCAATGTTTTTGAGCAGATAACCCATACAGCCCAACTGTAAAATCTTTTTCACCTGCGCCAGCACTTCTACACTGGAAAGCACGATGATTTTAATTTCAGGGTATTTTTTACGTATAACAGATGCCAGCTCAATGCCGTTTTTGCCGGGCATTTGTATATCCAGTATCAGGATGTCCGGCTTGTTTACCGGAATGTCTTTTAACAGATCGTCCCCGTTGGTATACGTTCCAATAATGGTAATGTCGTTTGCTTCTGCCACAATTTTCTGAAAACCACTGAGAACAATAATGTGGTCATCGGCCATGCTTATCCGGATCATGCAGTTTCGAGATTTTCTTTATGCAAATCTAAATTAATATAAATACTCGTACCTTTTGAATATCCGCTTTCGATAGTGATGTTGCCGTTGATGGCTTTTACCCGGTCGTAAATGCTTTTAATGCCTATTCCCTGTGTGGTAGTGTGCACATCCATGCCTACGCCATTGTCCTCTACTGTAATAGAAAGCTCGTTTTCAAAAAAGTTGATCTGTATCATGGCTTCTGTAGCCCTGGCATGTTTAATAATATTATGTACCAGTTCCTGAACAATGCGGTATAATGCCAGTTCCAGGGAGGATTTTAGTTTTACGGGTGTACCCACAATTTCAAAGTAAATGCTGGTGGTGTTGTTAGCTGCTATGCTGTTGCAAAATTGTTCCAGTGCTTTTAACAGCCCATCTTGCATTAATATCTCCGGCATCATATTATGCGCGGTTTTTCTGAGGTCTGATGCGGCCTGATCTATCAGTTGCAGCCCTTCGGTAAAATTAGATTCGTTGCTGAAATGATACTCCTTTTTTACCAGGTTGAGGTTGATTTTAGCTGCCACCAATAGACCTACAATACCGTCGTGCAGTTCGGCGGCAATGCGTCTTCTTTCTTTTTCCTCTCCCTGTATGGTATAGGTAAGGCGGCTTATTTCCATCTGTTTTTCAAACTGGTAAGTCTGTAACCGTTGTGCATGCCTGATATTGCGCAGCCATAATATAGCCACCAGTATCATCAGTATGGCGAGGAAGGAGATGGCTGCCACCCAGAAATTTTTTCTACGGGCATCGTTTTCTGCCTGGGAAATGGTGAGGTTTTGTTCGGCGAGCTTTTTATCTTTTTCGGCAAGCCGGTACCTGCTTTCCATTTTGTAGCTCATGTTCAGCCGGTCGCGTTTGGCAAGGCTATCGTATAAGGTGATGTACAGGTTTTTATAAGTGAGGGCCTGGTCTTTCATGCCCAGCTTCTCGTACGAATCGCCATATATTTTATAGGCATCCGCAACGTCTTTATTTACAAAATTGACTTTACAGTAATGCCAGGTACTGTCTAAAATACGTATGCATTCCCCATACTTTTTCTGTTGAAAATACACATCGGCAAGGTGTAAGTTGGCGGTGATATAGTAACGATCCTGGGTAGGAATGCTTTTATACGTACTTCTCACCCGGTTGATGTAGGGAATAGCTTCGCCCGGCTTATGCTCCATTACATAAGCGTTGCTGATGTTTAATAACACAGAAGCCATGCTGGAGGGCATGGGTGTTGTGTTTTCGCATAACGCCAGCTGCTTTTGTAAATAAAAACGCGCCGAGTCGTAGCGGTTGATGCTTAAATAGTAAATAGCCTGTAGCTGGTAAAAGCTGGCATTGGTGCTGGAATTGTCTGGTAGCTGGTTGAGGGTGTGCTGTGCTTTATCAATAAAATTTTTTAAAGGTTTGGCAAACTCCGGGTCCAGCTGGTTATCACTATTCAGCCAGAATAGCGCCAGCGTAGTGTATAAGGAAACTTCAAAGTAGGGGTCTTTAATCCGGCCTTTGTCAACTTCTTCATTAAGATAATAATAGTAATAGGCGGCTGAATCTATTTTAGCATTGGCCTCGTAGGCTTTGGCTAAGGCCAGGTATACCTGGCACTTTAAGGTGTTATTGGTAAGATGTTCTTTCTCAAACTCTGTTAATGCGGCGCAGGCACTGTTAATGCTTAACTGGATATTGCTGTTGTAATACCATCTGCTTAGCTCGTACTGGGCCAACACCACGCCTTCGCTGTAATTGGCCCCATAACTGCCTATCAACGCTTTATTAAAGTAATAAAAGGCACTGTCGGGAAAGGAATGTTTGATGCTTCTGCCGGTCTTTAGCAGGCGATGAATAGCGGCTGTATCCTGTAGATTGCTGCCTTCGGGACGGGTAAGTTGTTGAGCAGATGCAGCCAGCGGGAAAAGGAAAAGCAATAAAATACTTAAGCAGAGCGTTGTACTACGCACCGGATGCAGGAAGTGTTTAGCAATAGGGCACTTGTACGCGAATCTCATATCTACAGTAGTTTATAGAATTACTTTTCTATGGCATAATCGGCATTTTTTTGTTAGGCAATGGTAAATACAGTTAGTTACTCTGCCAAATTACCCAATTTATAGGTATAAATAGCCATTTTTTTAATTGAATATTTTTACACACAATTTCAATAGGTGGTATAAATAACTTTAGAGCTGTAATTGGCGGCTCTTTTTCTGGAACCAAAACTCTCGCCGCTGGTACGGAAAATTCTCTAAACTAACTGCATTCTCATGAAGATCGATTACTTACAAGTGTTCGTTTGTAGGAAATTTTTATTACCACTACTGCTATGTATGGCAGCCGTTCCCGGTTTGGCGCAGCCGCCCTGTGGAACTGCTACTATAGGAAAGATGGTTCCACCAGATGTAACAGGTGTGTGTCCGGGTACACAGCTGAGTTTTACATTAGCCAGTAATACAACAGATCCGTCTGTATTCTTCTTTGTACAGTGGGCAGCATCGCCTTCTGATGCCTTTGTATCTATGTCGGCTCCTTCTTTCGATCCGCAGAACAATGCTATACAATCGCCGGCAATGCCTGGCACGAGCTATTATAGAATTATAGGACAATGTTTGTACAATGGTTCTTTAATAGTGGTTTCTGATACAATAACAGTAAAAGTGGGGATGTCGGGCACCTATACTATTAATGCATCCCTTCCACAAACAGAAACCAATTTCCCTTCTTTTACAAGCGCTATAGAAAAATTAACGAGTTCCTGTTTAGTGGGGCCTGTTGTGTTTGATGTAACAACGTCAGGATATAACTATAAAGAGCAACTGGTTATTCCGGAAATAAAAGGGGCCTCAGATATCAATACGATTACTTTTAATGGTAACGGAAATACCGTTTCTTATGCAGGAACAGGCTACTACGATTCACGCTACATTATTAAGCTGGATGGCGCTGATCATATTATATTCGATAGTCTGCAGGTAAATGCTACTACGGGCCAGTCGGGTTTTGGCTTTGTGTTGACGAATGATGCTGATGGTAATATTATTAGAAAGTGTACTATTAATGCAGGACAGAATAACACTTTTGATGGCTATTCCGGTATAGTTGTAAGCGGTGCTGATAACAATACAGGCTGGACGAACAGCTATAGCGATGAAAACCTTTTTGAGAACAATACTATAATAGGAGGCAGGTACGGTATTAGTATTACAGGAAGTGGTACCCACAACCAGGTATTGAATAATATTATTAAAGATGCTTATACTGCCGGTGTTAATTTGAATACAACCACTGAAACCATTGTTGCAGGTAACAGTATTTCGCAACCCAAGCGTATCTCGCTATCTGTTTTCAGTGGTATCCTGGTAGAATCTGAAAATACAGGCTTACAAATAACCCGTAACAGAATTTATAATCTTAGTAGTGCTAACACGGGTAGTACTACTTATAGTTATGGTATCTACTTTAGTGGTTGTGATGCGGATATTTCCAGCCCGAATATAGTTACCAATAACCTGATGTATGGTTTTAAAGGAGCAGGACAAGTAATAGGCTTATATAATCAATCTTCTGATTATGCCTATTATTACCACAATACCATATTTTTTGATAGTACCAGCACTCAGGCAAGCGCACAGGCTTCTGCTGGTTTTTATATGAGTACCACTGCAACGGGAGTTATTTTCAAAAATAACATAGTGGATATCCAAAGAAGCGGTGCGGGTAATTGTTATGGCATTTACAAGAATACTGATGCAGTTACTTTAACAAGTGACTATAACGATATTTATATGTTGCCTATAGCATCCCATTTTATCGGTTATGCAGGTTCGGGGCAACAAACATTAAGCAGCTGGCAAACCAAAACCAGCAGTGACTTATCAAGTGTGCTGATTGATCCGTTTTTTCTGAATGCTAAAGAAGATAATTTAAAACCGAATAATATACAGCTGGATAATAAAGGAACAGCAGCTGGAATTGGTGAAGATTTTGATCTGGCCGTGCGTGATGCCACCACACCTGATGTGGGTGCTTATGAGTTTACCTATCTTACCTGTTCTAACCCTCCGGCTGCGTCTACTGTAAATATTGCACAAACTGCAGTGTGTTCAGCTGCCAGTGCGCTGTTAACCAGTAGTGGTGGTGCAGTAGGCGATGGTTTAACTTACCAATGGCAATATTCGGCTGATAAAAACAGTTGGACAGATATTGCTGGTGGTACAGCCAAGCAAGTAACAGTGGCGCAAACTACCGATACCTGGTACAGGCTGGTAACGTATTGCGGAACGGGGAATACACCTTCCGAAGCGGTACAGCTTACTACCAAGTACAAACTTTCCGGCAATTACACCATTAATAAGGCCGTTGCTACCGGTGGAAGAAATTTTCAATCGTTTAACGATGCGTGGAGTGCTGTTCAGTGTGGTATTACCAGCTCGGTAATATTTGACGTAGTGCCCGGATCTGGCCCTTACAACGAACAATTGATCACTACACCTGTGCCTGGTGCATCTCCGGTGAATACTATTACCATTAACGGTAATGGCAACATGCTTTTCTATATTTCTGATAACACAAATGAAAGGGCTGTAGTAAAGCTGAACGGAACAGATCATTTAATTATAGACAGCCTGGTGATCAATGCACCAGGGGCCAGCGCTTCGTACTATGGCTTTGGTATACAGTTAATGAATGATGCTGATTCTAATATTATCCGTCGTTGTACTATCTATTCAGATACTACTTTAACTATTTACGATCATGGTTATAGCGGTATAGTAGTGAATGGCATGGCCAGTGGCAACCCTGAATGGGGGGAGGCTTTTTCGGATGATAATATATTTGAAGACAATACTGTGGTAGGGGGATACTATGGTATTTCACTGGCAGGTAATGCAACCAAGCCGAACGTACGTAACATTATACGCCGTAACAAATTCGTTAACTTCCTGAATGCAGGTATATGGACTTCTAACTGTATCAATACCCTTATTGACAGTAACTATATCAGTCGTCCTACCCGTACTTCATCCAGTTCTGTGATGGGTATTTACCTGAACACTGGTCAAATTTCCAACATCGTTACCCGTAATATTATCACCAATCCATTTGGTGGCAGTCCTGATGCTACGGACGATTTTTATGGCATCTATCTTAATTCGGCTGATGCATATGCTGGTGCAGAAAATTTAATCAGCAACAACCTGATCTATAACATGACTGGTTCGGGATCAGCCTACGGGTTATATAACTCCGGTTCTGATGGTGTTTCTTTTTATCATAATACCATTCATGTAGATGGCTCCGGTAATTATGATTCGTATGGTTTTTATCAGATCAATACTGCTGGTGGTATTCGCATTAAAGACAATATCATTACTATCAGCCGTAAAGGAGATGGTAATAAATATGCTATGTATTATGCTACCAGGGAAAGCGGTATCGCTTCTGATTATAATAACTACTTTATAGCCAGTGATGCTACTAATGCCAGCATTGGATACAGAAGTGCATTGACTCGTAAAAGCCTTGCCGATTTTCAACAAGGTACCAACGATGCTAATTCGGCATCTGTAGATCCGGTATATACGGATGTGGCTGCCGGTAACTTTAAACCGCAGAGTGGTGCTATTGATAATTCGGGCCAGCCGGTATCGGTGTTGGTGGATCTTGCTGGTGCGGCCAGGGATGCTTCACATCCGGATATGGGTGCGTATGAATTTACGGCTCCTCCTTGTGTTGCTCCTGTGGCAGGTACTGCGGTGGCTAATAGCGATGAAATTTGTGAAGGCAATAAACTGGAACTGAACCTTACCGGCAACTCTACGGGTGGTTTACAAACTTACCAGTGGCAGGCTTCTACTACTGAAACGGGTACTTATGCACCTATCAGTAACGTACAAACCAAACCTAATTTTATTACACTGCCTGGTACCGATGCTGTGTTTTACAGGGCAGCTGTAACCTGTAAGGGTACCACTGTTTATACCCAGCCTATTTCTATAGCAGTAGACGCTATGCTGGCTGCTGGTGTATACACTATTGACCAGGAGGGAACAGGTGATTTCAAAAGCTTTAACGAGGCTTACCAGGCATTGAAATGTGGTATTAAAGGGCCTGTGGTATTTAATGTATTACCTGGTGGAAAGGCGTATAACGAGCAACTGATCATGGATTCTATCCCTGGTACATCAGCGGTGAATACTATTACGTTCAAATGTAATGGTGACACGCTCGCTTATTCTTCTTCAGATTACGACAACCAGGCGGTAATTACTTTACAAAAGACAGATTATATCATTTTTGATAGTCTGGTAATTAATACTATTGGTACAGGATATTATGGCATAGGTGTTAATTTAAAAAAGAGCGCTAATTATAATACTTTCCGCAATAGTACTATCCTGATGCCGCTTAATAATTCGTCTTCCAGCTATGTAGGTATATTGGTAAATGGAAGTACTTATTATTCTTCTGTTTCCAATGATACTTATTCAGATTATAACCTATTCCAGAATAATACTATTATAGGGGGCTATTGTGGCATCAGCATGATGGGGGGATATAATTCGGCCAATACGGGCAATAAGGTAATTGGCAATACTATCAAGGACTTCTATTCTACGGGTGTTTACCTGGGTTGTTCTATGAGTACTGTGATTGAAGGTAATGTTATCAGCAGGCCTAACAGAACCAGTGTAAATACCTTCTATGGTATCATGGTTCAAGGAGGTGGTGGGGCATCTCCTATTCAGAACAGCCACAACCTGCAGATTTCCAAAAACAGGATACACACTCCGTTTGGCGGCAACCCTGCTTCTACACAGGGTATGTATGGTATATACCTGGATAGAACTTCGCCATACGATTATGCACCGAATACAGTGTCTAATAATCTGATTTATAATTTTAATGGAAAGGGCGCTGCTTATGGTATTTACTATAGCTATTCCGGAAAAACCCGTTTTTATCATAACACTATTTCGCTGGACAACAAAGACTACACTGGATCATCGCTGACAGAAGGCATGTATATGCAGTTAGAGAACGGCAGCGGTGCTGAAGTGAAGAATAATATTATTACCGTGTTACGTGGCGGCACAGGCAAACGATATGGTATATATGCTCCTAACAGTTATAGCTTTATTTCTGATTTTAATGATATATGGGTAGATGCCGGCACTAATAAGTTTACAGGTTTCTATGGGGCTGACAGGGCAAGCCTGGCCGATTGGAGAGCAGCAGCGAATGTGGATGCCAGTTCTGTAAGCTTTGATCCGGCTTATGAAGATACGGCGGCAGGTAAATTTGCTTCCACACTGCCTGCACTGGATAACACTGGTGCACCGGTTGGTATTAACACGGATATTAACAATGTAGCAAGAAATACTTCTTCGCCAGACCTGGGAGCGTTTGAGTTTAACAGTGCACCTTGTACAGCTCCGCCTACACCGGGCGTAGCGGTTGTTACTCCTGCTACAGGAACTTGTATGGGGGCACAGGCACAATTAACATTAAATGGCAATAGTGCAGGTGGTGGCCAGAAATATGTATGGCAGCGTGCGTCAGCAGCTGACGGTACCTGGACGACTATCAGTGATACCTCTGCATCTGGCTTTTACAATTACGAACTGGTTTCAAAAGATGCCTGGTTCCGCGCGGTAGTTGTATGTGGCACTGGTGTAGCCTATTCACAGCCTGTGCAATTATCTATAAACCAGGGACTGCTGGCAGGTGATTATACTATTGATCCTGCTTTGCCGGCCGGTAATAAAAACTTCCAGTCGTTTGGTGAGGCTATTGCAGCGATGTCGTGTGGTATTGAAGGTGCCGTTCGCTTCTTAGTAACCCCGGGTACTTATACCGAAAGGGTAAGGGTGCCTAAAATACCGGGAACTTCTGCAACAGCTACTGTAACCTTTTTGAGTAAGGATAATGTGGCTGCTACCACTATTGTTACAGCTGCTACTACCAGCGATACCAATTATGTGGTGAAACTGGATACAGCCAACTACATTATTTTCAAAAACATGAGCATTAAGCCTGATGGCACTGATTATGCCAGGGCGGTAGAATTCACAGGCACTTCTTCTTACGATAGCATTACAGGTTGTATTATAGACTTACCTGTAACGCGTAATACTTCGGAAAATGTGGTGGGGGTGTATGGTAAGGATTTGTATGGTGTGGAGAATGTGATTACCAAAAATACCATTACCAACGGTATGGCCGGTGTTTACCTGTTTGGTGTAGAGCGTTATGCGCAGAAATTTGTGATAGATAGCAACACGGTAAACAACAGTTATAATGCTAATATTTTCGCTCAGAATATCAATTATGTTTCCATAAGCGGTAATACTATTAATAAAGACGGTATCCAGAATGTGCGTTCTTATGGCATTTGGATGCAGAAATGTGATTCGGCTTATAAAGTAGATAAGAATAAAATCACCATTACCAATACTGCCAGTTCCACTTCTGCTATCATCGTGTTTGTAAGCGCTGGCGGTAGTAACAGGGGATCGGTTTCCGGTAATATTATACTGGCCGATAGCACCAACACGGGTAGTGTTACTGGTTTAAACCCTTACACCAACGCTTCTAGCTTCTCTGCCATGAATAACGTAATTGTTATTGGCACAAAAGGAAACGAAGCTTATGGTATTAATAGTCAGGGCGCTGGCGATGGCTGTGCTTATTACAATAACTCTATACAAATAGAATCTGCTACAGAAAACAGCGCAGCAGCTGCGTTTTCTCCTGGTGCATTTGCTTATAACAACATCTTCTCCAACATTGGTGGCGGTGGTGCAGCGCTAAAAATGTATAACGCTGTTACAGGAGGTATTGATTACAACCTGTTGTATAGCGAAGGCGCTACACTGGTATGGTATAACGGTAATAACCTGGTAAGTCTGGAACAGTGGCAGAATGCGGGTAATGTGGATTACAGCTCGTTAGTGTACAAACCTGTTTTTGCAGATAAAAAATTATTGACTCCTGATGTAGCCAATGCCAATGTGTGGGCTATGCACGGACGCGGTGTGCAGGTGCCGGAAAGTAAAAAAGATATAAATGGTATTGCGCGTCCTGTTACTATGGAAACCGGTGTGCCTGATATGGGGGCTTATGAATTTACTCCAACAGTGGCTCCGGTATTATTAACGGCCACACCAGCAGTGCCGCAGGCAAATAGTCAGCAGGTATTTATGCTGGGAACGGATACGGTAACCATTATTAACTGGGGTAGCACTGTGCCTTCCAAAATTGAAGGCAAAAGATATTCAGGTGTAGCGCCGGAAGGTCTGGCAGCTAATCAGCCATTCATGTACTTCTACACTGCATTTACTACAACCGGTACTGCGCCAACAGGGCATGCTGTGAAACAGTATTATGTAAATTCATGGAGAGGAACTATTGAAAAAGAAACCACTATTAAACTGGGCAAAACCAATGCAGCTGTCTGGGAAATTTCCAGCAAAAGCAAACTGGATACTATTGGTAACTCTATCGCTGATACCGGACTTGCCGTGTTAGCGAAATTTACAGGGCTTACTGATGGTAAAGAAGCGCCCACTGATCCTATTGTTAAAACTCCCCGTGATACCAGTAGCCGTGGCACCATGTTCTGGGCTCCTTATGCTAATACAGTATTGTTTACCATGGGCAATACCCAGGATATGGTGTTCTATTTAGGTGCGGGTAGTAAAACTGCACACGTAACCATTAAGATTAATGGAACACAATGGTCAAAAACCTATACGGTGCCTGCAAACACTGCCATTACTTCTGACCTGATGCCTAAAGCAGGCCAGTTTGATGCCAGGTTGCTGAAAGAAGGCTTGTACGATCGCGGTATCAGTATTGAAAGTGATGAAGCTATTTCGGCTTATGCACACATCTATGGTCCTTCGGCATCTGCAGCTACTATGTTACTGCCTGTGGGTACCTATGGTTATGAATACTATGCACTAACGCCACGACAAACCTATAACCCGGGTAATGTAAACGCTTCTGTGGTGGAGGTGATAGCCGCCTACGACAGTACTGTGGTGGAAATTACACCGTCTGTGCCTACACAAGGGCATGTGGCCAATGTGCCATTCAGGGTAACGTTGAAAAAAGGCCAGGTATATCAAATTATAGGTGCTATTGACGACGGTATGGAAGTGTCTTACGATTTAACCGGAACAAAAATCCGTTCGGTTCAAAACGACAATGGCAAATGCTGGCCGGTAGCTGTGTTCTCGGGAAGTAACCTTACCGGTTTTGATTGTAGCATGTTTAGTACCAGTGGAACAGGTGATAATGTGTTACAGCAAAACTTCCCTTACCAGGCCTGGGGTAAAAAATACCTTACAGCGCCAAGCTCGCACTACACCGATGCTAAACGATTATTAACAAACGTGTTCCGTATATATGTAAAAGATCCTAACACCTTAGTAGAGTTGAATGGTTCTCTGCTGAGTGGTTTGGTAAGCAATCGTTACTACGAGTTTGCCAGCAGTACCGCTGATTATATTAAGTCAGATAAGCCGGTGCTGGTGGCACAGTTTCAGCCATCTACACATAGCTGTGGTGTAACAGATTCTATGGGTGATCCGGAAATGTTCTTTATCAGCCCGATAGAGCAAGGTGTGAAAGAAGCGCAATTGTACAGGAACACTACCAGTGCTATTCTCGTGCAATACCTCACTTTGATTGTGCCTACCAAAGGGTTGAGTTCATTAACCATTGATGGCGCTAACACCTGGGATTATGCTTATGCGCATCCTAATTTGCCTGGTTATACAGTAGTAGTAGTACGCTGGACAGCCAGCAAGGGACAGTCCATTGTGAAATGTGATTCATCATTTACCGGTGTTACTTATGGTATGGGTGCTTATGAAAGCTACGGTTACAATGCCGGAACCATGGTGCTGAACCTGAATACCAAAGTAAACCTGAGTAACTCTTATTCACCAGGCGGTGGTTATAACGATTATACCTGTGCGGGTACACCGTTTAAGTTAAGCCTGATGACCACTGTACAGCCTACTGCTATTGACTGGAAGCTGAGTACTGTGCCACAATTATCGCCTAATGCGGATGTGCATACAGAGTTTCCGAAGGCTACCGATACCATTGTTATCAATGGCATTACTTACTATCAATATGCATTAGATCAGCAATACGTGTTGAATGCACCTGGTGACTATGTGATCACTGCTTATATCTCACATCCTGACATTGATGCCTGCGATTCTAAACAGGAGACATTGGTGCCAATTAAGGTAGCAGCAGCGCCACTGGTTGATTTTGTATTCGATGGTACCTGTTTAGGTAGTGAAACGCAGTTTGGCGGATCGGCACAAACGGTAAATAATGCTTCTATTATCAACTGGAAGTGGGACTTTAATGATGCTGGTGCTGCTGCTTATACAAAAGATACGGTACATACTTATAAAACAGCTGCCACCTACCAGGTGCGACTGGATGTGATAGATGCCAACGGTTGTTTAGGTGATACTACCAAGCCTGTTGCTATCAACGCTCCGTTACCGGCACCAGTGGTAAAAGCGGGCGCTATTACTTCTTACACCATCACTTTTGTGTGGGCTGCTGTGCCTGGTGCGACTGGGTATGAGGTAAGTATTGATAATGGTACTACGTGGATAGCGCCATCGGGTAGCGACGGTCTTTCTCATACAGTTACCGGTTTAAGCTTAGGTGAAACAGTAACCATTAAGGTAAGAGTGTTAGGTAGCTGTGTGCCTGCCATATCCACAGCGGTATCGGCCACTACCATGGTACAGGAAGTATTTATTCCTAACTCGTTTACACCTGATAACAATGGCCCGGCCGAGAATGAATACTTTAAAATATATGGTAACAGCATTCAGCAACTGCGTTTAATGATATTTAACCAGTGGGGTGAGAAGGTGTTTGAAACCAATGATAAGAACACCGGCTGGAACGGTACTTACAAAGGCAAGCCGCAACCTTCGGGCGTATACATTTATGTAGCCGACATTTTGCTGGATAATGGTAAACGGGAAACTAAAAAAGGTACTATAAATCTGGTGAGGTAGATGAAGTTTGAACGCTCTATATTATGTTTGATTTTCTGGCTAAGTTCCTGTGCATGGTTGCATGCACAGGAACCTACCAATAGGGGCACTGAGTTCTGGACGGGCTATGGGCATCATTATTTTATGGATAAGATACCCGATCCATTAGATCCTAATTTAAGAAATACACAAAGTCTTTTTCTGTATTTCAGTGCTGGAGATGAAGCTGCTGAGGTTACTGTTTCTATTAATAATACTACCTGGACGAAAACATATTCTGTAGCAGCACACACCGTTATTGTATCGGACGAAATGCCGAAATACAATGATGCAACGATGATAGATGCCCGATTATTCCGGGATGAGTTGTCTGGCGGTAGCGAGGGTTTATATACAGACAGAGGTATACATATCACCAGTACCAAACCTATTGTAGCTTACGCGCATGTAATTGCTACAGGCGCTTCCGGGGCCAGCATGTTAATGCCGGTAAATACCTGGGGTTATAGTTATTATTCTTTAAATACCAATCAGTCGGGAGGTACCAGTTCGTGGGCGTATGTAATAGCCAGCCACGACAACACAAAGGTGGAAATTACCCCTAGTATAAAAACCTATGCAGGGAAAGCGGCGGGCACTCCCTTTTATGTAACACTGCAAAAAGGAGAGGTGTACCAGATGTTGAGTGAAAAAGGGGTGAGTGATGGAAGCGGAGGTGGTGGCTATGAAATGTCGGGAACTAAGTTCTTGTCGGTGGATAATGGCGCTGGTCAGTGTTATCCTATTGGTGTTTTTTCCGGATGTAGCAGTACCCAGGGTAAAACAACTTGTAACTATGGTTATCAGGAGCCCGATATGCAGCAGGTATTTCCTACACATGCCTGGGGTAAACGTTATTTAACTGCGCCTACTTCAAGGGACGATAAAGTGAATTTTTTAACATTGAATTCCTACAAGGTATTGGTGAAGGATGTGAATACAGTTGTTAAACGAAATGGGGTGGTACTAACCGGGCTGAAGAACAACTATTATTATTTTGAAAGTACTACTGCCGATGTAGTTGAGGCTGACAAGCCGATAATGGTTGCACAGTATTTGCTGGGCGGGCGGGCGGGTTGCCCGGGAGCCAGTTTGAATTCAGATCCTGATATGATTTACCTGAGCCCGATTGATCAGGGAATTAATAATATCGGTTTTTTCAGAAATAACAGAAACGCTATTGTCGTTAACTATCTTACCTTAATTGTAACAAACAAAGGAACAGGCTTGTCTTCTCTTCGTATTGACGGGCAGCCTGTATCGTCTTTTTCTGCTGCTGAATATTACTCCTATCCACACCCTCAAATGCCGGACTTTACTGTGGTGGTGAAAAGATGGGGGGGATTATGGCCTTACCCTGCAGATCCTCCAGGGCAATGTGTGGTAACCAGTGACTCGGCTTTTACTGCCATTACCTATGGATTGGGCAGTGGGGAAAGTTATGCTTATAATGCAGGAACGCATATCTATAACCTGGATGCCAGAAGCTCTATCCATAATAACTTAAGTGCCACCAACGAGCCTAATGCTTTTACCTGTGTAGATGCCCCGGTGTCTATTTTTGCGTTAGTAGCCTATAAGCCTACCAGTATTACCTGGAAGCTGAGTGCATTGGCAGGCAGCCTTTCGCCGGCTGTTGATGTAACAGATAGCGCCCCGGTTTCTACGGAAACAGTGGAGTTAAACGGGGCCTTATACTATAAGTACACGCTTCCGGGTACCTACCAGTTTAATAGTGCAGATACCTTTTATCTGCCTGCTGAATTTACCAGTCCTGAAATTGAAAAGTGCGATCATAAAGAAGAGCTGCTGCTGCGCATCATTGTGAAACCCAAGCCTAAAAATGATTATACGTTTAGCCGCAATACCAATTGTACACTGGATACGGTGCATTTTTCCGGAACCGATAAAGCTCCGGAAGGATATACGTTTTATCAATGGAACTGGTTATTTCCCGATGCTGCTACTGCAACAGGTAAGGATACAGTGCATTTGCTGGCAGCAGGCGCTGATCAGCCGGTGAAGTTGCGGTCGGTTACTACAGAGGGTTGTGTAGCCGATACAGTGAAAAAAATTGTAGTATATGCGCCTCCACAGGCAGCTTTTGTAGCCAACGAGCCTGTTATTTGCGCTAAAGGAACCTATACGTTTACCGGAACTGCCACTTATGAAGGAACCGGCAGCCTGCAATGGTATTGGATCATGGGCAATGGTAATACACAAACATCCGCGACCAACATTACACAGCCGGAAACTTATAACACAGGTGGTAATTATACTGTAAAACTGGTAGTAAAGGCCGGCAGTTTGTGTGCCAGTGATACTATAAGTAAGGTGGTAAAAGTATATAGCGCACCCACTGTCAGCATCAGTTATCCGGAAGGGTGTTTGCCGAAAGATGGTATGGTTACTTTTGCCAACAACAGCACAGTTGCAGATGGACAAACTATTACCAGTCATCAATGGAATTTTGGAGATGCCAATGCTACTGCAGCCAATCCTAATACAGCTACAGTGGCAAGTCCTTCCCATGTTTACGTTCAGTATGGAAATTATAATGTTACTTATAAGGCAACCAGCACGAATGGTTGTGTGACTGATACGGTTATCAAAGCAGTTTTCAACCCTGCACCCCAGTTTACTTATGATGTGTTAACGGCTGTATGTGAAAAGGCGGCCGCTGTTTCTGTTGCCAAAGCGCTTGTAACCAATGGTGTTCCCGGAACAGGTATATACAAAGGGCCAGGTACCAGCACCACAGGAGTATTTACGCCGTCACAGGCAGGGGCAGGTGTGCATACTATCTGGTATGTATATACTACTGACCTGGGCTGTGTTGATTCTGCCAAACAAACTATTGAAGTATATGCTGCTCCCGTGGCTGATTTTACTTTTGTGAATAATGTTTGTGCAGGTGGGCCAACGAAGTTTACTCCAACGGCTACTGTGGCTACAGGAAACACGATTACACAATGGAGCTGGAATTTTGGTGACAAGAATACCTCCAATAAAACCACTGGTACTGCATTCGATTATACTTATGCAACTTATGGTACTTACAGGGTAATACTTACCGCTACCAGCAACCATAACTGTGCCAGCGTGCCTGATACACAAAGCGTGGTGGTGCAGCCTTTGCCGGTAGCTGATTTTACAGTGCCTGATACTATTTGTATGCCGGGCGGTGCTGCAGTGTTTACTAACAAATCTTCTGTGCCGGGCAATGGTTCTCTGGCGTATAACTGGAATTTTGGAGATGGTACTTCTACGTCTGCAACAGTGAGCCCTTCCCACATATATGCTACCAGTGGAAGTTATACCGTAACACTTACTGCCACTACTGCCGCAGGTTGTGTGAATACAGCTGCTAAGGTGGCTGATAAATTCTCGGATAAGCCTGTGGCCATCTTTACGGTTGTTCCAGCGGAAATATGTCAGGATGGGCAGGTGAAGTTTACTGATGCCAGCACTGCGGCTGGTAGCACAGTAAGCAAATGGGGATGGACATTTAGTGACGGAACTACCGCTTCTATAGCATCTCCTGTAAAAGTGTATAAGCAGGCTGGTACGGCTACTGCCACCCTGGTGGTGAAAAATGCCAAAGGCTGTGCTTCGTTGCCGCTTACCAAAAGTGTAGTGGTACATGCCAAACCAGTTATTGATGCGGGTGTTTCCTTTATGGTAAAAGAAGGAACGCAGGTGCAGTTTGATGCGTATGCCAATTCTTCTGCTTACCAGTTACAATGGTATCCTGCTACGGGGCTGAGTAATGCCAACATATTAAAACCTTATTTAACTGTTACACAGGATGTAACCTATACGCTTACGGCTACAGGTGAATTTAACTGTACCACTACAGATACGTTAACGGTAAAAATATTACGTGATATAGCGCCGCCCAATGTGTTTACGCCTAACGGGGATGGTATACATGATGTGTGGGAAATACCTTATCTGTCGTCTTATACCAATGGAGTTATTGATGTGTTTAACCGGTATGGACAGAGTGTGTTTCACAGCATAGGATATGCTAAGCCGTGGGATGGGCGCATGAACGGGCAGGATGTGCCAACAGGTACTTATTACTATATCATTAAACTGGGAACTGGTTTGCCTACTTTAAGCGGCTCGGTTACTATTATCCGTTAATTTATGATTTTTTAAAACTTTCTGCTATGAGATATTCAATTCAATTGTCGCTGCTGCTGTTGCTAATGTGCGCGGGTAAAACGAAGGCTCAGGTTGATCCGCATTTTTCGCAATACTATACTTATCCTGCCTGGTTAAACCCTGCACTTACCGGTGCTTTTGATGGTAGTTACCGGGTGTCGGGTATTTACCGCAACCAGTGGGGGAATCTGGGAACTCCGTTTGCCACCAGTGGTGTTTCGGGAGAATTTACTACTAATAAAAATATTAATGCCGGTGTAAGTGTACTCAGGCAAACCGCTGGCGATGGAGGGTATTCTTATACCACAGCATACGGCAATGTGGCCTATACAGGTGTTCGTTTTGGTAAGGAAGGTTTTCATCGCCTGCACCTGGGATTGCAGTTTGGTATAATTCAACGCAGGTTTGACAGGAATAAAATGACCTTCGGATCGCAGTGGAACCCCATTACCGGTTTTTCGGGTAATAACTCCGGCGAGATCCTAAATCGCACTTCTGCACTGGCATTGGATGCTGCGGCGGGTGTGATGTATTTTGATGCTACTCCAGGTAAAAAAGCCAATGTGTATGGCGGGTTTTCTGTATCGCATTTAACGCAACCGGATGATGCTTTTAGCTCTACCGGGAAAGAAAAGTTTCCGGTACGTTACACGGTGCATGCGGGTGTGCGTATTGCAGTGTCGGATGTGTTCTCTGTTACACCCAATGCTTTATACCTGAAGCAAAGATCGGCGGAAGAAAAAATGTTGGGTGCTTACGGACAGTATAAAGTGAATGAAGAAACCAGTGTAATGCTGGGTGGTAATTACCGCTTTAAGGATGCTATTTCACCTTACATCGGTTTTACTTATAACCAGTGGATGCTAGGCGCCAGCTATGATATTAACAAGTCAGATTTAGGTAAGCTGGCGGGCAGCACCAATAGTTTTGAAATTTCTTTATCTGTTATTGGTATTCGTTCCCGCAAAACGCCCGAAGTGGATTTTGTGTGTCCAAGGTTATAAACGAAGCTCTCAACATTATTATCATTTATGCAAATGGGTATGACTAAAAAATATATTATTACCGGATTGTTTTGTATAGCTGCTTCCTGGTCACAGGCACAATTTGTGTACGACTTTTTGAAGGCTGGCGATAATTATTTTGCCAAGGCAGATTATGCTTCGGCAGCCGATTATTACGAAAAATACTTACATAAAGGAAGTGGGGATAAAGCTTTACAACAAGGTTTTGATCCTTATAAGCCGCAGTTATCTGCCAATAAAAAAGATGTTGCGGTAAGTAGCCGGGAAAAGGCGGAATGGCAACTGGCCGAAAGTTATCGGTTGCTGAACTATCCTGCCAAGGCAGAAACCGCGTACAAGCAATTGCTGGAAGGTAAGGATGACAAATTCCCTTTGGCAAGTTTTCACCTGGCGGAACAATTAAGGGCTTTAGGCAAGTATGAGGAAGCGGAAGGGTTGTTTGCCAGCTTTTTGAAAACGTATACAGTTGATGATAGCTACAAGTCAGGAGCCGAGCGTGAAATAAAAAACATCCAGTTTATCCGTAAAGAATTAAGCAAGCCGGAAGTACAGTATTATACCGTGAAAGCGGCTGATGGTCTGTTAACCAGCAATGGGGCCAACTATGCTCCTGTGTGGCTGACTGCTTCTACTTTACTGTTTACCAGCACCCGCCCCGAACAAAACGACGGGCATCACGCCAACAGGTTATACCAGGCTAATTTACAGGATGCCACTGTGGCTATAGCAGATGTGCCCCAGGTAAAAACGATGGAGCAAGGTGTGGCTGCTATAACGGGTTACGGTAATGTAATGTACCTGACCCGCTGGAATGCCAAAGGCGATAAAAATGCAGCTATATATGTAAGTACCCGCCAGGGCGATAAATGGAGTGAGCCGGTAGCGTTGCCTGCAACGGTAAATCAGCCGGGTTACAGCTCGCAGCAACCCTTTGTAACTTATGATGGGCGTTACCTGTTGTTTGCCAGCAATAAACCAGGTGGTGAAGGTGGTTTTGATATCTGGTATACGGCTATTGAAGAAGCAGGGAAAGTAGGTGCTGTAATGAATGCAGGTAAGGTTGTTAATACGGCTAATGACGAACAGGCGCCTTATTATTCTATCGCTGCCCAAACGCTGGTGTTTGCTACCAATGGCCGTGTAGGCATGGGGGGCTTTGATTTATTCAGTAGTGAAGGAGCTGTTGGCAGCTTTAACGAACCGGAAAACCTGGGCTATCCGGTGAACTCGGTAAAAGATGATATTTATTTTACAACAAAGGCTACTAATGCTGATATTTTAAGTGAAGTATGGTTAAGCTCAGACAGGTCGGAAGCCTGCTGCCTGGAGTTGTTTACGATAACCAGGAAATTGCCGGAGCCTGTGGTAAAAACTCCTGAGCCTGATAAAGCACCAGAGCCGGTGAATGACCCTGTTGTGGTTGCAAAGCCAACACCTGTTATTGATTCTACAGAAGGCGGTGTACTAACTTCTGTATTATATGCGTATGATAAGTCGGAATTACTGGATGGTTCAGAAGCTTCTTTGAACAAACTGGTAGCCCTGTTACAGGCAAATCCGAATATGATTATTGAAATAGGAGGACATACGGATGGAAAAGGTGCAGATGCCTATAACCAGCGTTTGTCACTGGCTCGTGCCCAAAGTTGTGTAAACTATATTATCGGTAAAGGTATCAGTGCTGACAGGATCATTGCAAAAGGGTACGGAGCTACCAAACCAGTAGCGCCAAACACTAACCCTGATGGCAGTGATAATCCGGAGGGAAGGAAGCTGAACAGAAGAACAGAATTTACTATATTGAAGAAGTAAGAATATTACTTTACCAAAAAGGGCCGCATCATTTGATACGGCCCTTTTTGGTAAAAGATGATTTATGAGCATTATCCCATGTTATGGAATACTTTACTTACATCGTCGTCTTGCTCCAGTTTTTCAATTAATTTACTGATATCTTCTGCCTGTGCATCGGTTACCGGTACGGTAGTGCCGGGAATCCATTCCAGTTCGGCACTTAAAGGAGTAATGCCTTTATCTTCCAGCGCTTTTTGCAGGTTACCAAAATCGGTGAATGCAGAACGTAACACGATAATAGGTTCTCCGTTTTCGCCAGTGCTTTCACCCAGCTCGTCCAAACCAAAATCAATCAGTTCCAGTTCCAGGTCTTCTGCGTTTAAGCCGGCAGGAGCCAGTTTAAACACACCCATTTTTTTAAACTGGAAGCTTACGCTACCGCTGTTTCCTAAAGAGCCACCTCCTTTGTTGAAAATGGCTTTTACGTTCGCTACTGTTCTTACGTGGTTGTCTGTAGCTGTTTCTACCAGCAGGGCTACACCGTGTGGCGCATAACCTTCATACAGAATTTCATCGTAATTCTCCATTTCCTTGCCCTGAGCCCTTTTAATAGCCGCTTCTACGCGGTCTTTAGGCATGTTTACGTTTTTGGCGTTTTGGAAACAACGACGTAAAGCAGGGTTAGTAGCTGGATCGGGTCCGCCAGCTTTAACAGCAATGGCAATTTCCTTTCCTATGCGGGTAAACTGTTTCGCCATCCGGTCCCAGCGGGCAAACATGGTGGCTTTACGAACTTCAAATATCCGGCCCATATAATGTTATAAATATTTAGATAATAAGGCCCGGGACTGCCCGGGCGTGCGCAAAATTAGTATTTAACCTTCAGCCTGCAAAAGAATGGGTAAAAGAGGATTAACCGAATGCAGCTAAAAAAAAGGGGCTTGCCTGTGGCAAACCCCTTCATTATCAGTTGATAAAAGCTATGATGGCTATTTATTATGCATTGTCTGAAGAACCTTCGGTAAGGGCTTTTTGCACTTTACTATGCTTTTTGCCATAGGTGAAGTAGATTACAAAACCTATGATCAGCCATATAATCAGGCGTGCCCAGTTTTCCCAGCCTTCGGAAGCGATCATACATAAACACACAATAGCGCCCAGCGGACATACTATTTTGTATAAAGGCGTTTTGAAAGGACGTGGTAAATTAGGATCGGTTTTACGTAAAATAAGGATACCGATAGAAACCAGCACAAACGCAAATAAGGTTCCTATACTTACCATGTCACCTACAATGCTGTCGGGAACAAAGCCGGCGAAAATAGATACGAATGCAAAAAACAGTAATTGTGATTTGTAAGGCGTTCTGAATTTGGGGTGCAGCTTAGAGAACACAGGAGGAATTAAGCCGTCGGAGCTCATGGTGTAAAACACCCTGGTCTGGCCTAATAACATTACCAGGATAACAGAAGAGAATCCAGCTAAAATAGATACTGTTACCAGCTTGCCCAACCAGCCGTATCCGGTCATATACTTATTGATAGCATAAGAAACAGAAGCTTCGCCACCAGTAGTCAAAAACTCTTTAAAAGGAGCCAGACCGGTAAGTACGTGAGAGAAAAGGATGTATAAAATAGTACAGAAAGCCAGTGAAATAAGGATACCCAGCGGCATGTGCTTTTGTGGGTTTTTAGCTTCCTGTGCAGCGGTAGAAACGGCATCAAAGCCAATAAAGGCGAAGAATACGATGCTGGCGCCTCTTAAAACGCCCCACCAGCCGTGGTTAAGCGTATCGGCATAGTTGTGTACTTTACCAGTGTTCAGCACTACAGTTCCTGCATCGGCCGGAATAAGGTACGGCGTGTGGTTGGCAGGATTAATAAAGCTCCAGCCAGCGCCAATGATCAGTAAAACGATAGCCACTTTAATAATTACAATAATGTTGTTTACGATGGCCGACTCTGCTGTGCCTTTAATCAATAATAAGGATAACAGTAAAATGATGGCAATGGCCGGCAGGTTTACGATGCCGTGAACGCCTGCATCGGATATCTGAAAGGGCGAGTGGCACCATTCAAAGGGTATGGTGAACCCAAAAAAGCTTTGTAGTAAGTTGTTGAGATATTGCGACCAGCCAATTGCAACTGTGGCTGCACCAAGGGCATATTCCAGTACCAGATCCCATCCAATAATCCACGCAATCAACTCACCCATGGTAGCATAGCTGTAGGTGTAAGCGCTACCGGCAATAGGTATCATGGATGCAAATTCTGCATAACATAAACCCGCCAGGGCGCAACCTAAACCGGCTATCATAAAGGAAATGGTAACGGCGGGGCCTGCGTGACCGCCTGCTGCGGCTGCAGTTCTTACAAAGATACCCGCACCAATAATGGCTCCAATACCCAATGCAACCAGGGCTACCGGACCCAAAGTTCTTTTTAATCCCTTCTCTGAATCGGCTGCTTGCGTCATCAGGGAATGGATAGATTTTTTCGCAAATAAACTCATAACAGTAATTCGATTTTTAGCTAAACGATTTGGAAAAATAAGTCATAATCATTTTTCCCTCCAAAACTTTCTACCAGATGTGGGTATTTTTCCCCTTTCTGTTGGTGTGTGGGTAAGGCTTTTACATCATAAATGCTATATTGCGCACTTATAAAGTTCCAACATGATGAAAAAAGGTGGGCTTACTTCGTTCATTATCCTGGCGATGATTGTGGGTATAGCAGTGGGGTATGGAGTGAACTGGAGAGCGGCTGAAACGGGAAATGCACAGCTGGTTGTGACATTTTCGAAGAATATCAAGCTATTAACCACCATCTTTTTACGACTGATACAAATGGTGATTGCTCCATTGGTATTTACTACCCTGGTAGTGGGAATTGCCAAACTGGGCGATTTAAAAACCGTAGGTCGTGTAGGCGGGAAGGCCATGCTGTGGTTTGTTTCTGCTTCTCTTGTTTCCTTATTATTAGGCCTGGTGCTGGTAAACTTAACGCACCCCGGAACTTTAATCGATTTAAATGAGGTAAACCGTTTAAGCCAATCGAAAGAAACGGTAGAAGCTGCCGGCAAGGTGGTGGCCAATGCCAAAGGCTTTTCGCTGGAAGATTTTGTGTTGCATGTGTTCCCTAAAAGTGTATTTGAGGCCATGTCAACCAATGAAATATTGCATATTGTTGTGTTTGCTATATTCTTTGGTCTGGCCGCAGCAGCTATGGGCGATTATGCCAAACCGGTAATAAAAGGCCTGGATGCAGCCGCACATATAGTATTGAAAATGGTTAGCTATGTAATGTATTTTGCTCCCATTGGTGTGTTTGGTGCGCTGGCGGCTGTAGTGGCAGAGAAAGGATTGAAAGTATTTGTGTTTTATGGCTGGTACATGCTTGCTTTTTTGGGCGGCATCGTTGCTTTATGGATAGTGCTGGTGGGGGTTGGTTTTTTAATTTTAAGAAAACGGATGGTGCCTTTATTAAGGCATATCAGTAATCCATTAACTATTGCATTTACCACTACCAGCAGCGAAGCGGTGTTTCCGAAACTGACAGAAGAACTGGAGCGCTTTGGTTGTAAGAATAAAGTGGTTGCTTTTATCCTGCCATTGGGATATTCTTTTAACCTGGATGGCAGCATGATGTATATGACGTTTGCCAGTATTGCTATTGCACAGGCCAATGGCATACCACTGGATTTAGGTACCCAGCTTACCATGTTACTGGTGTTAATGCTTACCAGTAAAGGAATTGCAGGGGTGCCGCGTGCTTCTTTAGTGGTAGTAGCAGCTACCTGTGCCATGTTTAACATACCCGCTATAGGTATTGCATTAATTTTACCGATAGACCATTTCTGCGATATGTTCCGTACTGCCACCAATGTGCTGGGTAATTCACTGGCTACAGCAGTGGTAAGCAAGTGGGAAGGAGAACTGGAAGTAAATCAACAACCTTAAAAATCAATCGTACACATTTATGGAAAAAGGAATGATTCAGCAGTTTATTGAATGGATAATACACAACGGTGGTTTGTATGTAATGCTGCTGGTTATATTCGCTGAAACAGGGTTGTTCCTGGGTTTCTTTTTACCGGGCGATAGCTTGTTGTTTGCTGCGGGATTGTATATGCAGGAGCTGGCCAGCGAGTTTTTTGGTTTGCATTATGTATTCATTATCCTGATGGTAATTATTGCTTCCGTTCTGGGAAACATGTTGGGGTATTGGTTTGGTTATAAAACAGGCCCTTTGCTGTTTGAGAAAAAAGACACCCTGCTTTTCAAGAAAAAGCATTTGTTAAAGGCCAAAGAGTTTTACGAAAAATATGGCAAAGGCACTATTTTCCTTGCCAAATTTTTACCTATCATCAGAACGTTTGCGCCTATTATAGGTGGCATTGTAAAAATGGAAAGGAAAACTTTTTTCCTGTATAACGTAATAGGCAGTGTGTGTTGGGTAACTTCTATGATGCTGGGCGGACACTTTTTACAGTCGTGGGTACTGGAAAAATTCAAGTTCAGCCTGAAAGATCATATTGAAGGTATTACCCTGGCTATTATCCTGGTAACAACACTCCCTGTGTTAGTGAAAATATTGTTCAATAAAAAAACGACTACTACCGGCAATGACTAAACTGCCGGGATTGCCTGCAAAATCTTTTTAAAGATGTCGAAGAAATATACCTTAACCAGCCTGGTGGTGTGGGTGGCTGCCCTGGGCTACTTTGTTGATATTTTTGATTTGCTGCTGTTTGGAATGATCCGTACCTCCAGTTTAAAAGACATAGGTATTACAGCCAAAGAAGATATTGAACGCATGGGGCTGATGCTGGATAACTGGCAAATGATAGGGATGCTGGTGGGGGGCATTTTCTGGGGAATACTGGGCGATAAGAAAGGCCGCCTGTCTGTTTTGTTCGGTTCCATCTTAACGTATTCTATCGCCAATATTGGAAATGGGTTTGTACATGATGTATACCTGTATGCTTTACTGCGCTTTGTGGCGGGCTTTGGCCTGGCAGGCGAGCTGGGGGCTGGGGTAACATTGGTGAACGAACTGCTGGATAAAGAAAAAAGGGGTATTGGTACTGCTTTAGTGGCAGGTACAGGGATATTGGGCGCTGTGGTGGGTGGTTTTGTGGTAAAATGGGTGGGCGACTGGCGCATCTGTTATTTTATAGGTGGTGGCATGGGCATTATGTTATTGCTGTTGCGTGTGGGTATTATGGAATCTGGCATGTTTGAAACGATGAAGCAGTCGCAGGCGCAAAAAGGCGGCTTCCGCCTCATCTTCTCCAATAAAAAACGCCTGATGAAATACCTGGGAGTGGTGTTTGTAGCGGTGCCATTATGGTATGTTGTGCAGTTGTATGCCAAATACTCGCCCGAACTGGCTGATGCTATGGGGCTGCATTTTTCGGATGCCGACAGGAAAAGCGTGCCTGTAAATGCCATTATGCTTACTTACCTGGGGCTTACTTTTGGCGATTTTGCCTGTGGTTTGCTATCGCAATACATGCGCAGCCGTAAAAAGGCGATCTGGCTTTTTATGCTTACTACTATTGTAGTAATCATCGCGTTCTTTATCCTGGCACCTAAAAGTGTGTTTTTATTTTACACCGGTATTTGTGTGCTGGGCTTTTCGGTAGGGTATTGGGCTGTATTTATGAGTGTGGCGGCCGAAAGTTTTGGTACCAATATTCGCAGCACAGTAACCAATACAGCGCCTAATTTTGTGCGGGGTACGGTGGTGCTGGTAAACCTGGGGTACGAATTTTTAAAGTACAGGTTGCATTACAACTCTGTACAGGCTAATATCACCGTAGGTATTATTGTATTTGCACTGGCTATATGGGCATTGACCCGTTTGGAAGAAACATTTGGTAAAGACTTAAACTATATTGAAGAGTAGATGAAAGTATTGGTAATTCGTTTTTCCTCCATAGGCGATATTGTATTAACAACGCCGGTAATGCGTTGCCTGAAACAACAGCGGCCGGATATTACTGTGCATTATCTTACCAAAAAATCGTTCAGGGGATTAATTGATACTAATCCTTATGTAGATAAAGTGCATTTACTCAATGATGAAAACTGGGAAGCCATGATAGCAGAGCTACAGGCGGAAAAGTTTGACCTGATCGTTGACCTGCATAAAAACCTGCGTACCCTGCGTGTAAAGCGTGCTTTGCGTAAGGTTAAAAGTGTTTCGTTTAGTAAGCTGAATTTTGAAAAGTGGTTGCTCACTTCTTTTCTAAAGATAAATAAGATGCCGCCTGTGCATATAGTAGACCGTTTAGTGGATACTGTAAGGCATTTGGGAGTGGTGAATGACGGCAAGGGGCTGGATTACTTTATACCGGAAAAGGATGAAGTGAATGCTGCTGACTTACCTATGAGCCACCAGGCTGGTTACATAGGTGTAGTAATTGGTGCTGCCTTAGCTACGAAGAAAATGCCTGTAGAAAAATTAAAGGCTCTATGTGCTTCTATTCAAAAGCCTATTGTGTTAATGGGTGGCCCGGAAGACAGGCCAGAAGGAGAAGAGATTGCCAGCATTGACAGGGTGAAAATATATAACGCCTGTGGCAAATTCAATTTAAATGAGAGCGCTTGCCTGGTAAGGAATGCCAAACTGATAGTAACACATGATACAGGGTTGATGCATATAGCAGCTGCCTTTAAAAAGCCTGTTATTTCTATATGGGGTAATACGGTACCAGCCTTTGGCATGACGCCTTATTTTGGTAATGCTGCGGTGCCTTCTGCTATTTTTGAAGTGGAGGGTTTAGGTTGCCGCCCATGCAGCAAAATCGGATACAAAAAATGCCCCAAAGGGCATTTTAAGTGTATGAATAATCAAAATGTTACAGCCATTGCAACGGCTGCCGAAAAAGGATTACATCTCTAATTTTACTTTCACGAATTTAAAAGCGCCTCCTTCCACAGATACAAAGCTGGGCATGTATAAGGTGTCGCCGGTGATGAATACATTGGGAGGCAATGGTTGTGGAAACTGACCCGGAGTGCCATAAGAGAACACGGTAAATAAGGTAGAATCGTTAATGATGTTTGCTGTGCCGCCAGTGCCAATCACGTCCAGTACGCCACCATAGCTGTAGGTACTGTCTGCTAATAAAGTGAAGTTGATGTTGTCGGTAACAGGCTGCCAGGAACCAGGGCCGCCTTCTGAAACAAAGCGTGATACTGCTTGCCAGGTACCGAAGGGAGGGTGTGATGCTGTAGTTGAAACCTGCATTTTAGCATTGCTTACAGTGTTAACGAAAGGATCTGATTTGGCAGACTCTTTAGAACAGGAAGCAAGCATCAGCATCGTTAATGCTGAAAAGAGAACGAGTGTCTTTTTCATTATATATTGTTTTGTATATATGAAAAAGAAAGAGATGAAATCGTTGCAGGCAGGCATAAAAAAACCGGCTATTGCCGGTTTTCAGTTATTGATATATAGAATACTACAATGTTTTTAATACATCATTCATGCTTCTTACTGCATCTGCACTTTTATTAAATAGTGCCTGCTCTTCGGCATTCAGTTTATAATCTATAATTTTTTCCCATCCACTTTTCCCAATTACTACAGGCACCCCCAGGCAAATATCTTTTTGGCCATATTCACCTTCCAGGAGTACACAGCTGGGTATTAGTTTTTTCTCATCCCTTACAATACTTTCCACTACCGATGCAGCTGCTGCTCCTGGTGCATACCAGGCGCTGGTGCCTATCAGTTTGGTTAAGGTGGCGCCACCTACCATAGTATCTGCTACAATCTGCTGCTGGGCTTCTGCACTCAGCAGTTCTGTAACAGGAATGCTGTTCCAGGTAGCATAGCGTATTAATGGAATCATGGTAGTATCGCCGTGGCCACCAATAACGGTAGCATTTAAATCGGCCGGGCTGGCTCCCAGGTGCTGGCTCAGCTGGTATTTAAAGCGGGCGCTGTCTAATGCACCGCCCATACCAATGATGCGATTTTTAGGCAGGCCGGTGCTTTGCAGGGCCAGGTAGGTCATGGTATCCATAGGGTTGCTCACCACTATAATAATAGCATCAGGCGAGTATCTTAAAATATTTTCGGCTACGCCTTTTACAATACCTGCGTTTACGCCAATCAGTTCTTCGCGGGTCATTCCGGGTTTACGTGGCAGGCCCGAGGTAATCACTACCACATCCGAACCTGCTGTTTTAGCGTAATCGTTGGTACTGCCGGTAATGCGTGTGTCAAAACCCAACAGGGCTGCTGTTTGAGTCATATCCTGTGCCTTCCCTTCTGCAATTCCTTCTTTAATGTCCAGTAAAACCAATTCTTCACATAATTCTTTCCTGGCTATATTATCGGCGGTAGTGGCGCCTACGGCACCTGCTCCAACAACTGTAATCTTCATAATTGTTTCCTGATTTATAGTGTTAAAGGTTATGAATAAAGTTTATGGTGATAAAGGTAGGGGAAAGTTGATGCCGGACGGGAGCAATTACTTTCCATTAATTAACGGGTTCAGCTTTTCAAAGCCGGCTCCCATTTCAAATGTTTTTAGCAGTTGTCTTTTTTTATCATACACAGCAATGAATGGTGTGTATTGCACATGGTAAAAGGTAGGCAGGTAATACTGCACATCACGTCCCAAACGCACATTATCCAGGTTCGCCAGCTTGTATTTTTCGGCAAATTTTCCAATATCGGCAGGAGAGTGGAAGCTCACCATTACAAAAAAGGCACTTTTCAGTTGCTCCATATGTTTTACCAGGTCTTCGGCTTCGGTTTGACAGTGACCACACTCAGGGCTGAAATAAATAATAACAATAGGACGGTCTTTAGGTAATTGTGCATCTGTAAACCAGGTGCTGTCGCTTTGAAGAATCTGAAAAACAGGCAGTCCCGGATGTTTTTTGTATTGGGCGGTGGTGTCATATGCCTGGGCATTAACAAACGAGTGGGAAACGAATAACAGCAAAAAGGCCAGTATTATTTTTTGCATGGAAAACATATTTTGTTCAAATATCGGAATCTCCCTACTCAGAATAATGGCTTATGATGGTTTTTCCATCGTAATCCCTACTTTTGCCACGTTTTCCGGTAAGCGGAAATTAAAAAATTACAAATTCTTTTTATGGCAACTACATCAGATATCAGCCGTGGTATTATCCTGAAACTGGACGGCAGTTTATACTCAGTGGTAGAATTCGGTGAAAACAAAACTGCCCGTGCCGCAGCCAAAGTATGGGCTAAATTGAAAGGTGTGGATAACGCCCGTTCTATTGAAAAAACATGGAACAGCGGCGAAACTATTTTCCCTGTACGTGTAGAGAAGAAAGCTTTCCAGTACCTGTATAAAGATGAGTCTGGCTATAACCTGATGAACAACGAAACATTTGAGCAGATTATTCTGGGAGAAGGCATGATCGATGCTCCTCAGTTTCTGAAAGATGGCTCAGAAGTTTTTGTATTTATTAATACAGAAACCGAACTGCCTATTGGTGCAGAATTACCTGAGAAAATTGTGGTTCAGGTTACTTATTGCGAACCAGGTTTAAGAGGAGATACTGCTACCCGTGCTACCAAACCAGCTACTATCGAAACCGGTGCTACCGTTAACGTGCCTTTATTTGTAAACGAAGGTGAAGTTATCCGTATTAACACCAAAACCGGTGAATACGTAGAAAGAGTAAAAGACTAATTAATTAGTTATAATAATAAAATCCCGCGGGGGCGCGGGATTTTGCTTTACCGGAAATAAGGGGAAAAAAGCTTGTTTTATGTGAAAAATGGCTATTTTGCCACCCCTTTTGGCTAAAAATCTTAATAATACAAAGAAACCCCAAAAAAGAGCATATGGACTTCAAACAGGTTCAGGAACTGATAAAGATCATTAACAAGAGCAATATCGGTGAACTGACTATCGAGGAAAAGGATTTCAAGATTACCATCAAGCAAAAAGAAGACCAGGTACAAACTGTGTATGCTGCTCCTTCTGCGCCAGTTTACACTGCTGCACTGCAGGCTCCACAGGCTGTTGCTTTGCCAGCTGCCGGTGCTGCTGCACCTGCTGGTGATGCTCCTGCTGCTAAAGCAGATAATCTGATTACTATTAAAAGCCCGATGATCGGTACCTTCTACCGTCGTGCTTCTCCTGACAAACCTTTATTTGTGGAGGTGGGTTCCGAAATCGCTCCTGGTAAAACAGTATGTATTATTGAAGCGATGAAGCTTTTCAATGAAATTGAAAGCGAAGTGAGTGGTAAAATTGTAAAAGTGCTTGTGGAAGACGCAAGTCCTGTTGAATTTGATCAGCCATTATTCCTGGTAGAACCAGCTTAATAAAAAGTCATTAAGTCATTGGTAATGTATTCATTTTACGATGAATAGATTACTGATGGCTTATTTTTTTGACTCACCCATAGACGTTCTGATTAAACTACTAAAGTAAATGTTTAAAAAAGTTCTTATAGCCAATCGCGGAGAGATAGCATTACGGGTTATCCGTACCTGTCGTGAAATGGGCATTAAAACCGTGGCTGTATACTCTACTGCGGATAAAGACAGCCTGCATGTAAAATTTGCAGATGAAGCTGTTTGTATCGGCAAGCCCCCCAGCAGTGAATCTTATCTGAACATTCCTCATATTATGGCAGCTGCAGAAATTACCAATGCAGATGCTATTCACCCTGGATACGGATTTTTAGCAGAAAATGCCAAGTTTGCCCAGATCTGTGGTGGACATGGTATTAAGTTTATCGGACCCACCCCTGAGATGATCAACAAAATGGGTGACAAGATCACTGCTAAAGATACCATGATTAAAGCTGGCGTACCTGTTATTCCAGGTAGCGATGGTTTGTTGCAAAGTGTAGACGAAGCAAAACACCTGGCTAAAAATGTGGTAGGCTATCCTGTTATTTTAAAAGCTACTGCCGGTGGTGGTGGTAAAGGTATGCGTGTAGTTTGGGAAGAAAGCGAACTGGAAAAAGCATACAATACTGCTAAAGCAGAAGCTGCAGCAGCTTTTAAAAACGATGGTATTTACATGGAGAAATTCGTGGAAGAACCTCGTCACATCGAAATTCAGGTTGCGGGCGACAGATATGGCAGAGTATGTCATTTAAGCGAACGCGACTGTTCTATACAGCGTCGTCACCAGAAACTGGTAGAAGAATCCCCTTCTCCGTTTATGACTCCGGAACTGCGCCAGAAAATGGGTGAAGCAGCTATTAAGGCAGCGGCAGCCATTAACTATGAAAGCGTAGGTACCATTGAATTCCTGGTTGATAAGCACCGCAATTTCTACTTCATGGAAATGAACACACGTATCCAGGTAGAGCATTGCGTAACCGAAGAGGTAATTAACTTTGACCTGATTAAGGAGCAATTGAAAATTGCTATGGGTGAAGAAATTTCCGGTAAAAACTACGAACCTCAGATGCACGCCATCGAGTGCCGTATCAACGCGGAAGATCCTTACAACGATTTCCGTCCTTCACCAGGAAAAATCACCGTATTGCACACCCCGGGTGGGCATGGTGTAAGGGTAGATAGCCATGTGTATGCAGGTTATGTAATTCCTCCTTATTACGATTCCATGATTGGTAAACTGATTACCGTTGCCCGTACACGCGACGAAGCCATTAGCACCATGTACCGTGCATTAAGTGAGTATGTAATTGAAGGTGTAAAAACCACCATTCCTTTTCACTTACAGTTAATGCAGAACGAAGATTTCAGAAGCGGTAATTTCAATACTAAGTTCCTGGAAAGCTTCCAGATGAAATAGTAGCGGTTCACCGTTTTAAATATTCTCTTAACATAAAGGCTGTACATCTGTTACAGCCTTTTGTTATTATTGCTTGTAAACGTTTCATCATCCCGAACTTGTAATGGAAAACGATATCATACTTCAGATAGGCAACCGCATCCGCGAAAAACGGAAAGAGGGAAATGTAACGCTGCAGGAACTGGCAGATAGTGCAGGGGTGAGCAAAGGATTGATATCCCAGATTGAAAACAACCGCACAGTGCCCTCCCTGCCGGTGCTACTGAATATTATAAAGGCCCTGCAGGTGGATTTGAATGCGTTTTTTGACAACCTGGATGCAGGTAAGGATAATGAACCGGTATTGATTAAAGCAGGTGAAGGAAAGGCCATTAAAAAGGAGTATTCCAATGGATCGCACTACCACCGTATTATCTCGTTCCGGCATAATGGCCGCCTGGTAGATGTGGTATTATACCGCCAGGAGAAAGGGGCCCGGAGAGGAATGGTGTCTACCAACGCTATTGAGTATAATTACATGTTACGGGGTAAAATGCAATACGAAATAGAAGGGAAAACTTATATACTGGAAGAAGGAGATTCTTTTCATTACGATGCCCGAAAACCGCATCTTACCCGTTGCCTGGAAGGAAAAGATTGCCTGATGCTGGTAATTTACTTTTTTGAGGAAGAGGCCTAAACTGCTTCCTTATTTTTTGCATTGAATGTTTAGTATTAGTAAATAAAATGTTTTTAAAGGCTGTATTGTTTATAATTAGTTTATTATTTGTTAACCTGTAAAATTCCCTCCCTCCTGAAGCTGCTGCTACTTTTGTATGGCTAAGGGCTTTTTCAGCCCATACATTTCCTTACAGAATTATAACTTATTGCATTATATGTATTGTTCAGGCTTATTGAAAAACAAGCTGAAAAAGGCGCCGGTTTGGGTACTGTCGGTATATGCAGCACTATGTTCTTTTGGAGTGTACTGCTGTATGTATGCCTTTCGCAAACCATTTACAGCGGCATCGTTCAACGGCTTAACGTATTGGCATACAAGCTATAAAGTATGGCTGGTAACTGCACAGGTACTCGGTTACATGTTTAGTAAGTTTTACGGCATCCGGTTTATCAGTGCCATGCAGGCAGATAAAAGGGCGGTTTCTATTGTGCTGTTGATAACGGCGGCGTGGATTTTTTTACTGCTGTTTGCACTGGTGCCAGCCCCCTATAACATCATTTTCCTTTTTTTGAATGGGTTTCCCTTAGGGATGGTTTGGGGCCTGGTGTTTGGCTACCTGGAAGGGCGGCGCACCACGGAAGTGATGGGAGCGGTGTTGTGCGTAAACTTTATTTTATCGTCGGGCGTAGTGAAGTCGGTAGGTAAATTTCTGCTGGTAAACCATTATGTATCTGATTGGTGGATGCCTTTTGTTACCGGGGCTTTGTTCTATATCCCCATGTTGCTGTTTACCTGGCTGTTAAATCATCTTCCACCACCTTCGGAAGAAGATAAGCGCCTGAGAAGTCCGCGGCAACCTATGACAGCAGGAGAACGCACAGCCTTTACCCGGCGCTTTTTACCAGGATTGATATTGATTGTTATTACCTATGTATTGCTTACAGCCCTGCGGGATTTCCGGGACAATTTTGCCAATGAAATATTTACCGAAATGGGATATGGAGGGCAACCTGCTGTATTTACTGCTACAGAGTTGCCGGTTTCGGTAATTGTGCTGGTGAGCCTGAGTCTGATGATATTGATTAAGAACAATTTCAAGGCCTTTATGGTAAACCATTTCATTATTATGGTGGGCTTTGCGTTGGCTTTACTGGCTACCTGGTTGTTTGGTGCCCATTTAATAGGACCTGTGATGTGGATGATTATAGTGGGCACAGGTTTGTATCTGAGTTATATCCCTTTTAACTGCCTGTATTTCGAGCGTATGATTGCGAGCTACCGTATTGCCGGTAATGCGGGCTTCCTCATTTACATAGCCGATTCGTTCGGTTACCTGGGAAGTGTAACGGTGTTGTTTATCAGGGAGTTTTTAGGTGTGGAATTGTCATGGACGCACTTTTTTATGTACGCTGTTTCTATCATTGGTGTAATAGGAGCAGGCGGCACCTTTCTGATGTATCTCTATTTTAAAAAGCAATATTCATCTGTAGATTCTAAAGCGAAAGCGGTATATGCATAAGAAATCGGCTATAGTTGTAGGGGCGGGCATTGTAGGACTTGCCCTGGCCCGTAGTTTAAGTGAAAAGGGCTATGTCGTAACAGTCTTTGAGCGAAGTGCCAAAGCGGTGGGCGCTTCTGTAAGAAACTTTGGTATGGTATGGCCTGTTGGTCAGCCTGATGGCCATTTATATGAACGTGCTTTGCGCAGCAGGGCTATCTGGAAAGAAGTATGTGAGGGGGCTGGTTTGTGGCTGGAAGAAGCGGGTAGCTTACATCTTGCTTATGATGCACTGGAATTGCAGGTGATGGAGGAATTTGCTGCTGCCGGTAAAGGCGTGCGTCCGGTGGAATTGCTTTCTGCTGCTGCCACTACGGCATTATCTCCCGCAGTCAATGGTAATGGGCTTAAAGCTGGTTTGTGGAGCAGGGATGAAGTAATTATAGAATCGAGAGTGGCTATTGAAAAACTGCCTGGGTATTTACAGGAGCGTTATGGTGTGCAGTTTTATTTTGGTATAGCCGTAACAGTAGTACAGGCAAACATGGTGGTAGCAGGTGGCAAAACCTGGCAGGCCGATGAAATTTTTATTGCCAGTGGCGCTGATTTTGAAACTTTATATCCCGAAATATTTACAGCTAACCATTTTACCAAATGTAAACTACAGATGATGCGCCTGGCGGCTCAGCCGGATCAGTGGCGTATTGGTCCCTCTTTATGTGGCAGCCTTTCTATGGTGCATTATAAAAGTTTTGCTTCGGCACCATCATTGAACTTGTTGAAGAAACATTACGAGCAAACGATGCCGGAATACCTGCAATGGGGTATTCATGTAATGGTGTCTCAGAACGGGACCAGTGAGCTAACCATAGGCGATAGTCATGAATACGGCGACGTACACGATCCTTTTGATAAACAGCATATCAATGATCTTATCCTGGCATACCTGCGCCAATTTGCGCAGTTTAAAAACTGGGAGTTGCTACAGAGCTGGCACGGTATCTATGCCAAGCGAACAAACGGAGAAACGGATTTTGTGTATGAGGCAGAGCCGGGAATTACTATTGTAAATGGAATGGGAGGAAACGGTATGACATTATCGTTTGGCCTGGCCGAGGAAGTGGTAAGGCATAAGTAAAATGCTAATATGTGTGCATTAATAATCTTATAGCGGTATTTTTTAGGATAAATGCTACTGTGGGGATGATCCTTACAGTAGCTAAACTCATCGCCACAGTAGTGGGGATGATCCCCACTGACCGTTAACACATTAAAAAAATCCCCATAAAGCTGGCAAGCTCTATGGGGATTCTCCTTTTTGAAGCTGTATTATACTACAGCATTCATGCGTGCATTCGTTATTGTTGCGCCGGTGGGGGGCCATCCTGACCACCACGATTGCCACCACGACCGCCGCCGCCAGGACCACCCGGACCTCTGCGACCTCTGTTACGTTCCTGGTAAGCTTCAAACTTAGCCAGTTCGTCGTCTGTTAAAACTGTTTTCAGCTTTTTCTTCTGCTCTTCGTTCAGTTCTTTCAGTTTGGCTTGCTTGGCATCTTTGTCCAGCGACTGATCCATGAAAATTTCCCTTTGCTTAGGCATAAACTCTTCCTGAATGGCTACCACCTTGTCGGCTTTATCGTCAGAGAGCTGTAAGCTGTCTTTCAAACGCTGTTTCTGCATTTGTTTAAAGCGTGCTGCCCTGTCGCCATCCTGAGCCTGCGATTGTACAGTGGTCATTAATGCTATGGCCAGCACCAGACCTGCGATGATCTTTTTCATAAACTTTGTTTTTGTAATAATGCAGTGGTTACTGCTGATTAAAAATACCGGTTTCTTAAATCTACTATTCCTTTCGTATATCCAATTTCGGTGAATGCAGATGCTTTATGGGTGTAACAAAAAAGCCGTTCCACACGATGGTGGAACGGCTTTTTTAATCTAAAACCGGTTATGTGCGTAATTAGCGCAACAATAACATTTCGCGATATTTTGGTAAAGTCCATTCTTCGTCGCTTACCAGGTGCTCTAATTTGTCTACATGGTAACGGATTTCATCGAAGTATGGCGCTTTTACTTCTGCTTCGTAAGCGATAGCTTTTTCACGTGTATTAGTCAGATTGTTGACTTTTTTACGTGCTTCTACCATTTCATCTACTTTAGTGTAGATAATAGCGATGCGCTCAGAAATTTCTTTCAGCATAGCCAGTTGACTGCTATAAGCGGTTTCTGGTAAACCAGCTGCTTTCAGGCTGTTAACGTTAGTAGCCAGCGTAGTTTGATAATTGATAGCAGCAGGCAGGATGTGGTTAATAGCCAGGTCACCCATAATACGTGCTTCAATCTGAACTTTCTTCAGGTAGTTTTCCAGTTCAATTTCATGACGTGCTTCCAGCTCAGAATGAGAGTAAACACCACATGATTCGTACAGGTGTTTCGCTTTTTCTGTAACCATAGCGTCCAGAGCCAGCGGAGTAGTTTTTACGTTTTGCAGGCCACGCTTTTCAGCTTCTTTAGCCCACTCGTCGCTATAACCATCACCTTCAAACAGTACAGCCTTGCTTTCTACAATGTACTTCTGAATAACGTGCATGATAGCGATTTCTTTCTTGTCGCCTTTTTCAATCAAAGCATCCACATCTTTCTTGAATGTTTTGAGTGTTTCAGCCATAATAGTGTTCAACACTGTCATAGCGCTGGCGCAGTTGGCAGAAGAACCTACGGCACGGAACTCGAATTTGTTACCAGTGAAAGCAAAAGGTGAAGTTCTGTTACGGTCGGTATTGTCCAGTAACAGTTCTGGAATGCTGCGGTGCAGATCCAGTTTCAGTATTGCTTCGTCTTGCTCGTCGAATTTCTCTCCTACTCTTGATTCGATATCGCTCAGCACTTTAGCCAGGTATTGACCGGCAAATACAGAGATGATAGCAGGAGGTGCTTCGTTAGCGCCTAAGCGGTGATCGTTACCGGCAGAAGCGATACAAGCTCTTAATAAATCAGCATAATCATGTACAGCCTTGATGGTGTTAACAAAGAATGTTAAGAACATCAGGTTGGTTTTAGGCGTTTTGCCCGGAGCCAGCAGGTTTACACCTGTGTCGGTAGCCAAAGACCAGTTGTTGTGTTTGCCGCTACCGTTGATGCCTGCAAATGGCTTCTCGTGCAGTAATACACGCAGTTTATGACGTTTAGCAACACGGCTCATGATGTCCATCAACAATACGTTGTGGTCAACAGCAATGTTCACTTCTTCGAAGATAGGCGCACACTCGAACTGAGCAGGAGCTACTTCGTTGTGACGGGTTCTTAAAGGAATACCCAGTTTGTAAGATTCTTCTTCAAAATCGCGCATGAAAGCGTACACTCTTTCAGGAATAGAACCGAAGTAGTGATCTTCCAGTTGCTGACCTTTGGCAGGAGAAGCACCGAATACGGTACGGCCACACTGAACCAGGTCGGGACGTGCGTTTGCTAACGCTTCGTCAATTACAAAGTACTCTTGTTCCCAACCCAGGGTAGGAGTTACTTTGGTTACGTTTTTATCGAAATAGTTACAAACTTCAACAGCAGATTTGTTGATAGCTTCCAAAGCTTTCAGCAATGGACCTTTGTAATCTAACAGTTCACCGGTATAAGAAACGAAAAGGGTAGGAACACATAATGTTTTACCAGAACCGATCTCCATGATGAATGCAGGAGAAGAAGGATCCCATGCAGTATAACCGCGTGCTTCGAAAGTAGCACGTAAGCCACCACTAGGGAAAGAAGATGCGTCAGGCTCTTGCTGAATTAACGCGCCGCCGTCGAATTCTTCAATAGCAGTACCATCACCTTTCAGGGTAAAGAAGGAATCATGTTTCTCTGCAGTAGTTCCTGTTAAAGGCTGAAACCAGTGTGTGTAGTGGGTAACACCTTTACTTTCTGCCCATGCCTTAATGCCATTAGCAATCTGGTTGGCTACAGTACGTTCAATTTTTTTACTTCCTTTAATGCTTGCAACTAAGCTTTTATAAGCTTCATCACTTAAAAACGAGCGGGCTGTTTTAAGGGTAAAAACATTTTCGCCAAAAATGGTAGTTATTTTGGTAGTACTGGCTACAGAAACCTCCTTAGAGTCCTTAGTAAGGTCATTGATCGCCTGAAATCGTAATGACATAAGTGTTTAAATTTTTTCGTTTGACAAAACAAAGACAATTTGAAAGAAATAACAATTTCCCGTAGTAAAAATGAGAAAAAAAAGCCGCTTTTGTTTAAAAATGTTGATTTATTTATCCGTATTAACGTTAGTTTCAGCTAAAAAATCCGTTTTTATTGAAATATATTAATTATTTTAATGAGAATTGGACAGCTTGTATTATTCCACATACGTCTGCGCATGAAAAAGGGTTTATTTTATAGTCTTTCTTTGCCAGGTTTCCTCCTGTTCACAACTGGTATTCCGGCTTTCTGCCTTTCGCTTGCAGCTGCCTGGTCACATTCTTGCCCTTTCAGGTAATATGGCGTAGGTTTGCGGCTTCAACAGTAACGTTATATATGTTTAATGAATCTACTGAAGTGGTTGAAGGCCAGCCTGTAATTGTAGTAACGGGTGCCGCTGGTTTTATTAGCAGCTGCCTGGTGCAGTTTTTAAATAGCAAAGGGCATGATAACCTTATTCTGGTAGATGATTTTGGAGAGGAAAAGAAAAGAGCGAATTGGGAAGGTAAAAGCTATATCCGCACTGTTGAGCGCCAGTCTTTTTTCAGCTGGCTGGAAGAAAAAAGTCCCCTGGTGCAGTTTGTTTTTCACCTGGGTGCACGTACCGATACTACTGAATTTAATTATGCTATTCACGAAGAGCTGAACGTGCAATACTCGCAGGACATGTGGAAATATTGTACTGCTAACAATGTACCGCTGGTATATGCTTCCTCTGCAGCTACTTATGGTGGCGGTGAGTTGGGATATGACGATTCCCACGAAATAGTAGAGAAGCTGCAGCCCTTGAATCCTTACGGCGTAAGTAAAAACGAATTTGATAAATGGGCTTTACAGCAAACTGAACAGCCGCCTTTTTGGGCAGGGCTGAAATTTTTTAACGTATACGGTCCCAACGAATATCACAAGGCCCGCATGGCCAGTGTTATCTTCCACTCTTTTAACCAGATACAGCAAAACGGCGTGGTAAAACTGTTTCGCAGTCATCGCGAAGGCATAAAGGACGGCGAACAGCTGCGCGATTTTGTGTATGTAAAGGATGTGGTAAAAGTGATGTACTGGTTGATGGAACATACCCATAAGGCAGGAAACGGGTTGTACAACCTGGGCACAGGAACTGCCCGCTCGTTCATTGACCTGGTAAAAGCCACCTATGCAGGGTTAGATAAACAATCGAATATTGAGTTTATTGATATGCCGGAAGACATTCGTGATAAGTACCAGTACTTTACTGAGGCAAACATGAAAAAACTGCATGACGCAGGTTATTCCGAGCCTTTTTATTCACTGGAAGCAGGTGTGGATGACTATGTGCGCAACTACCTGAAAGTGGGAAAGATGTGGTAATAGACTTAAATTGCTTTGAAACAATACTGAAACATTGAATTACCAAAACTATGGGCAATAAAATAGCCATCATTGGCGGCGGAAACCTGGGTACAGCAATTGCTGAAGGATTAATAAGCAGTGGTTTTGTGCAACCACAGCACATTATAGTTACCAAAAGGAATGTGGCCACGTTAAAGCCGCTGGAAGAAAAAGGCGTTTTAATCAGCAATGATAACGTAGAAGCGGTAAAATTTGCCGATTGGGTAATTCTGGCAGTTAAGCCATTCCAGGTAAAAGAAATTCTTACACAGTTGCACCCGCATCTGGATGCGAAGCGTCATGTATTAATCAGTGTTATTACCGGTGTATGGGTAAAAGATATGCAGGAAGTGGTAGGGGATGCGTTTACACTGTTTCGTGCAATGCCTAACACGGCTATCGCTATCCGGGAAAGTATCACCTGCATTTCGCGGCACAATGCATCTGCTGTGCAGGAACAATATGTAAAAGACCTGTTTGACCAGTTAGGGAAAACAGTGATAATAGAAGAAAAGCTGATGGATGCTGCTACGGTGCTGGGCGCTTGTGGCACTGCTTACGCTATGCGTTACATCCGGGCTAACATTCAGGGCGGCATTGAAATTGGTTTTGATGCAGCTACTGCTTCTTTAATTGCTGCACAAACCGTAAAAGGGGCCGCAGAATTATTGCTTACCAGGCACACACATCCAGAGCAGGAAATTGATAAAGTTACCACACCTAAAGGTTGTACTATTGCCGGCTTAAACGAAATGGAGCACCAGGGATTCAGTTCTTCTTTAATCAAAGGGGTTGTTACCAGCTACAAAAAGATTGTGAATGATATGTAAAAGCCGGCATTCCGGTTTTTAATCACTTTTAACCAGCCTGTTTTTGCAAACCAGAAAATTAGGTTAACTTTGCATGACCTTCACTAATTACGGGTCATCCAATCTGCTTTTAAGGCATAAGAAAGAGTAAATATAACATCCATTATATATGGCAAAGTACATTTTTGTGACTGGTGGTGTAACCAGCAGTCTGGGTAAGGGTATTATTGCGGCCTCACTGGCCAAATTGTTGCAGGCGCGTGGTTTCAGTGTAACCATTCAAAAACTTGACCCCTATATTAACGTTGATCCCGGCACTTTAAACCCCTACGAGCACGGGGAGTGTTACGTTACAGAAGACGGGGCTGAAACGGATCTGGATTTGGGACACTACGAGCGTTTCCTGAACATTTTTACTACCCAAAGCAACAACGTTACTACCGGCCGTATTTATCAGCATGTTATTAACAGAGAGCGTGAAGGTGCTTTTCTGGGAAAAACTGTGCAGGTGATCCCGCATATTACCGACGAAATCAAACGCAGAATGCTGCTGTTGGGTAAAGATGGTAAGTATGATATTGTTATTACGGAAATAGGAGGTACTGTAGGTGACATTGAAAGCCTGCCTTTTATTGAGGCGGTGCGTCAGTTACAGTGGGAATTGCCGGAAGAAGATGTGGCGGTGATTCACTTAACACTGGTGCCTTATTTAAAAGCAGCTAAAGAATTAAAAACCAAGCCTACACAGCACAGTGTTAAAATGCTGAGTGAAACAGGTGTGCATCCCGATGTTATTGTTTGCCGTACAGAAGAACCACTGGGCAATGATATCAAACGTAAAATTGCCCTGTTCTGTAATGTAAAACCAGAAGCGGTAATTGAAGCAATGGATGCGCCTACTATTTACGAGGTGCCATTGGAAATGTTGCGTGAAAAGCTGGATCTGATCTGCTTAAAAAAATTCAACCTCACCAATTACAAAGAGCCGGTATTAGATAAGTGGAAAGGCTTTTTAGATAAACTGAAATATCCTAAATCCAAAGTAACGATTGGATTGATTGGTAAATATATTGAGCTACAGGATGCTTATAAATCCATCCTGGAAAGCTTTGTACATGCAGGAGCGATGAACGAAACCAAGGTGCAGATTGTAAATGTGCACAGTGAATATATTACCCAGGAAAATGTAGCTGAAAAGCTGCAGGGGCTGGATGGTTTGCTGGTGGCGCCAGGTTTTGGTATGCGTGGTATTGATGGTAAAATTGTGGCTATTCAATTTGCGCGTGAAAACAAACTGCCTTTCTTTGGTATTTGTTTAGGTATGCAGATGGCTGTAGTTGAATATGGCCGTAACGTACTGGGATTAAGTAAAGCGCATTCTACAGAGATGGATGCTAATACTTCCGATCCGGTTATCAACATGATGGAAGAGCAAAAGCAGATTACCATGATGGGTGGAACCATGCGTTTAGGTGCTTATCCATGTGATATTAAAGAAAACACACTGGCACATCAGATTTACGGTAACGTTAACATCAGTGAACGCCACCGCCACCGTTACGAGTTTAACAACAAGTACCTGGATGCATACGAAGGTGCTGGCATGAAAGCCAGTGGTCGTAACCCGGAAACAGGCCTCGTAGAAATTATGGAAGTGCCTTCACATCCCTTCTTTATTGGCGTGCAATACCATCCTGAACTGAAAAGTACAGTGGAAAACCCTGCGCCTTTATTTGTAAGTTTTGTGGCAGCAGCCAAGCAATACAACGAAAAGAAAAGTTTAATAAAAAGCTCTGTTTTACAAGGCGAAGCCCTGTAAACGCTGGCTAAATCAAACAAATATTATCCAATAAGAACACGAAATTCACCAAAACCGGTGGGTTTCGTGTTTTTTTATGCAGTTCCTGTAAATTGGTGTTTTTAATTATTGAGTACATATGATAAAGCTTTTTTTGAAATGGGCAGTATGTTGCTGTTTGCTGATAACAGCAAACGTGTATGCGCAACCGCATTGGACTGCTGCCGGCAATAGTTATTACGAGGTAGAAGCGGGAAATGTAGTGTTATACACCCTACCTTCTTTTACTAAACAGGTAGTTGTTGACAATTCAAAACTGATACCAGCCGGCAAATCTGTAGCGCTGGATGTGCAGGATTTTACTTTTTCGGCAGATGGTAAAAAAATGCTGATTTATACCAATAGCAAAAAAGTGTGGCGCCGAAATACCCGTGGCGATTACTGGGTGCTGGATATTGCTTCCGGTGAGTTACACCAGTTGGGTAAGGATAAGGCGTCTTCTTCATTGATGTTTGCGAAGTTTTCGCCGGATGGCTTACAGGTGGCATATGTGAGTTTGCATAACCTGTATACAGAAGAGGTGAAATCCGGAACGATAAAAGCATTGACTACAGATGGTACCGACCGTATGATCAATGGTACCTTTGATTGGGTATATGAAGAAGAGTTTGATTGTCGGGATGGCTTTCGATGGAGCCCTGATAGCAAGCATATAGCCTATTGGCAAATAGATGCCCGCCAGATAAGAAATTACCTGATGCTGAATACTACCGATTCTATTTATTCTTTTAACGTGCCTGTAGAATATCCTAAGGTTGGCGAGGCGCCTTCTCCCTGTAAGGTGGGTGTGGTGGATGTAGCTACTGCTGCTACACAATGGATGCAGGTGCCTGGCGATAACAGGCAGCATTATATTCCGCGTATGGAGTGGGCGTATAACTCAACAGAGTTGATATTGCAACAGTTAAACCGCAAGCAAAACGAAAGCAAAATATTTATTTGTAACAGTGCTACCGGCGATGCCAGGGGGATTTACCAGGAAACGGATAATGCCTGGATTGATATTAAAGCCCGCTGGAGTGAAGAGCCTACTGGCTGGGAATGGCTACATGATGGGAAAGACTTTTTGTGGGTATCGGAAAAAGATGGTTACAGGCATATTTACCTGGTGAGCCGTGATGGTAAAAAAGAGAAACTGGTTACTACTGGTAAGTATGATATACTGAGCATTGATGCTATTGATGAAAAAAGCGGCAATGTGTATTATATGGCTTCTCCCGACAATGCTACCCAGCAATATTTGTATCGTGTGAATATCAATAATGGCAAATCCGCTTTATTGTCTCCTGCCGGTTTAAAAGGTACACATCAGTACGCTATTTCGCCTAACGGAACGTATGCACAGCATTCTTTTTCCAATGCCAATACTTTGCCTATGAGCGAATGGGTAAGCCTACCTGCTCATACAGCTTTGCCCGGAACGGAAAAGCATGCTAACCGCAGGCCAGGGGCTAACACTTATCCTGTTGAGTTTTTCCAGGTAACCACCGAGGAAGGTATTACTATGGATGGCTGGATGATAAAACCGGCGCATTTTGATTCTACTAAAAAGTATCCGGTGTTGTTTTATGTGTATACCGAGCCGGCTACCCAAACGGTACGTGACAGTTATGGCAGCGCCGGAACCCGCTTGTACAATGGTGATATGGCAGCAGACGGGTATATCCAGATTAGCCTGGATGGCCGTGGCACGCCTGCCCCTAAAGGTGCAGCGTGGAGAAAAGCCATTTACCGCAACATTGGCCGTGTAAACATCCGAGACCAGGCACAGGCCGCGCAGAAAATTTTGCAGTGGAACTTTGTAGATACTTCCCGTATAGCTGTATGGGGGTGGAGTGGTGGCGGTTCTACTACTTTAAACTTATTGTTCCAGTATCCCAATATTTACAAAACAGGTATTTCTATTGCGCCGGTAGCCAACCAGCTTACTTACGATAATATTTACCAGGAGCGTTATATGGGCATTCCACAGGAAAACAAGGCTGATTTTGTGCAGGGTTCACCTGTAACCTATGCTAAAAACCTGCAGGGGAAGCTGTTGCTGATACACGGCACCGGTGATGATAATGTGCACTATCAGAATACTGAAATGCTTATTAATGAGCTGATTAAGTACAATAAAGTATTTCAGCTGATGAGTTACCCGAACAGAACCCATGCTATTTATGAAGGGGAGGGCACCACGCAGCACCTGAAAAGTACATTCACCGAGTTTTTGAAACGCAATTGCCCCGGTGGCGGGCGATAACTACCGCTTAACCGGTAAAAATGATACCTTTAGAAGAACGCCGCCTATTTGGGCGGCGTTCTTCTTTGCAATCCCTACCTTTGCCGCTCATTTTTTATAGTCATATATGAAGACCGATAAGAATACTATTATTGGATTTGTGTTATTAGGTGCACTGTTTTTTGTGTTTTTCTGGTTCACAAACAGGCAACAGAAAGTTGCTATGGCAGAACAGCAAAGGATTAAAGATTCTATTGAACTGGTAGAAAAATCTAAAATCATTCCTGTTGACCCAGCTGTAGCCAAAGCAGATTCCTTGCGTGTAGATTCGCTGAACAAGCTGAATATTTCAGGAGACTTTGCCGGAGCTGCCAACGGTACAGAACAACTGACAGTTGTAGAGAACGAAGTAATGAAAGTTACTTTTACCAATAAAGGTGGACAGGTGAAACAGGTACAATTGAAAAATTATACCTCTTACGATAAAAAGCCCGTGGTGTTAGGTGGTGCAACCGGCGATGAGCTGACTTATACCATCAATACTGCGCAAAACCATGTATCTGACGTTGCCAAGCTGTATTTTTCTACAGCGCCGGTAGTAAAAAATGCAGATGGTAGCCAAACCGTTAATTTCACACTAGCCAACGCAAGCGGCCAAAGTGTAATACACAGCTTTATTATCCGTTCTAACGATTATATGATCGACTGGAACGTTAATATGAGAGGTGCTGACAAACTGCTTACCAGCAATACCATGAACATTCAATGGTACATGTCGCCACAACGTCATGAAGGTTCTCTGGATTATGAAAGGCAATTAAGCAACGTATGTTTTAATGAAGAAGATGGTTTTGATTATATCTCTTCTAAAACAGAGCGCACTTTTGATAAAAAGGTAAAATGGCTGGGTGCTGTGCAGCAGTTTTTTAACACTACCCTGATTGCTAAAAACGGCTTTAATTCCGGCTCTGTAAAATGGGGTCGTAAAACCGATTCCAGCAGCACTTTAAGCAATGTGGTGTCTACTTTCCAGTATAAAGCCCCTGCTTCAGCTGAATTGAGCGCTCCTTTCCAGTTATATTTTGGTCCTAACGATTACCAGATGCTGAAGAAAGCAGCCCCTGAAATGGATAAAATAGTAAACCTGGGTCGTGATGTGTACTCGTTTGTACGTCCTATCAACAAGTTTATCATCATGCCGGTGTTTAACTTTTTCGCCAGCCTGATGAGCAATTTTGGTTGGGTAATTTTATTACTGACGTTGTTTATCCGTCTGGTAACTTCTCCTTTAACCTACACCAGCTATTTAAGCGGTGCTAAAATGAAGGTGTTACGTCCGGAGCTGGATGAGCTGAAAAAGAAACTGGGTGGCGATCAGCAGGCTTTTGCAATGGAGCAGATGAAACTTTTTAGAGAAGCAGGCGTAAACCCATTGGGTGGTTGTATCCCGGCTTTACTGCAAATTCCTATCTTCTTCGCGCTGTATAGCTTCTTTAACTCCAACATTGCACTGCGTGGCCAGTCGTTCCTGTGGAGTAACGATTTATCGGCTTACGATTCTATTGTTCATTTTTCCTTTAATGTATGGGGATTAGGTAATCACCTGAGCTTATTTACTATCACTGCGGTATTAACCAGCTTCCTGATCTCTATCTATAACATGAGCATGACTCCTACGCAGGATAACCCTGCTATGAAGTACATGCCCTACATTTTCCCATTCGTACTGTTCTTTGTATTTAACAAACTGCCTTCGGCCTTAACCTGGTATTATACTGTGTCTAACCTGATTACCTTAGGCTTACAGTTTGTTATCCAGCATTACATTATAGACCACAATAAAATTCTGGCTAAAATGGATGAGAACAGGAAAAAGCCAAAAGCGAAAAGCAAATGGCAGGAGAAGTACTCTGATATGATGGATCAGCAGAAAAAGCTGCAGGACATGAAAAATAAAACTAAAAAATAGCAAAAAGCCCCTTCGTAAGGAGGGGCTTTTATTTTGCTTTGGCCAGTCAGTTACGAATAAGTTTTTTGATGTACCCTGGTTTTTTAGTATTATTAAACAGGCAAAACCCTGACTACATATGCCAAATCGCCTGATAATTGCAGATGATCATCAGATTTTGATCGATGGATTAACTGTGGCTTTAAATAGTACCGGTTTATGGGAATTATTACCCCCGGTAAACAATGGCAAGCAATTGCTGGATAGACTGTCGGATGTTGACGTTGACCTGGTGCTGTTGGATTTAAATATGCCTGAAATGGATGGCATAAAAGCGCTGGAAGCTATCAAGCAAATTTATCCGCATGTAAAAGTGCTTATCCTTACCAATTATGGTCAAATCACTGTGCAACAGGAAGTGCGCAGGATGGGAGCAGAAGGTTATCTGCTGAAGAATTCCCCTATTGCCGTTTTACAGGAAGCTATCCGGGAAATTCTGGCGGGTGAAACTTATTTCCTTGCTATTGACGAGCCTGTGAAAGTAGGGAACGCCTTGTTCCTGGATGATTTTATGAAAAAGTTTCAGCTCACCCGCCGGGAGGTGGAAATTATTAAAATGATCGGGTTGGAATTAACCAGCCGGGAAATCAGCGACCGGTTGTTTATCAGTGAATTAACGGTTTCTACCCACCGCAAGAACATTTTGCGTAAGCTAAGCGTGAAAAATATAGCCGGCGTTATCAATTTTGCCCGTGAACACAGCCTTATTTAAAAAATAAAAGGCCTTTTTTCGGGTTGGACATCATGGTTTAGTTCTTTGTAATATATTGTTTTTCAGCTATTTGAACGGGATAGTACACTACTTAGGCATAATAAAAAGTAGAAAAAGTTGGCTTGCACACGCCTGAATACCATTCTACATTTGTATTGTGATAATAAAGATTTGTCACAGTGATTTTGAAAAACGTTTGTTCGCCAGTGGTAACTATAAAAAGAAAGAAATTATGAAAACCTTTAATGTACGTTCCGCTGTAGCAAGATTCTCCTTCACCACCTTAGTGGTTGCCTTACTGTTAGTATGCGCTCCTTTCCTGAGCAAGGCAAATGCTAACAACGAAAAAGAAGTTTTATTAACTGAAAAGCAGGTATCTATTCAATACGCTGGCTACAACGACAACAGTGTTGTGTTCCGCGTGAAATTTGAAAACCCTACTGCTCAAAAATTCAGCCTGATTATCAAGAATGAAGCAGGGGATGTGCTGTTTCAGGGAAAATATAGCGATACCGCTTTTAACAAGGCTGTACACATTCTGAAAGAAGAAGCTGAAATGAACCCAACTTTTATCATCCGTGTTGGCAACCAGAAAGTAGAACAAACTTTCTCTGTAAGCAGCAACACTGATGTAGTAGAAGATGTGGTAGTTACCAGGATATAATGATGTAGGTTAGTATAATGTTTTTTAAGTGCAGAAAAGCTGCCGGATTTATTTTCCGGCAGCTTTTCTGCTTATTGGCATATCCACTATCGCTTTTTACGACAAATTGGCAATTTTTTATGCTTGGTATCCTGTTTGACCATCTATTGCAAAAAGTATTTGAATATGCAAAAAGGACAAATTCGTGTTCAGACGGAGAACATTTTCCCGATCATTAAAAAGTTCCTTTACAGCGACCATGAAATATTCCTGCGTGAATTGGTAAGTAATGCCATTGATGCCACGCAGAAATTGAAAACACTTTCTTCTATTGGAGAAGCAAAGGGCGAATTAAACGATTTGCGTATTGATGTGGTGCTGGATGTGAACGCCAAAACGCTGAGTATTATTGACAAGGGGATAGGCATGACCGCTGAAGAGGTAGATAAATACCTGAATCAGCTGGCTTTTTCCGGAGCAGAAGAGTTTTTGAATAAATATAAGGATGCTAATATAATAGGTCATTTCGGTTTGGGTTTTTACAGCGCCTTTATGGTGAGCAGCAAAGTGGAAGTGTTTACCAAAAGTTTCCGCGAAGGGGCTAAAGGTGTATACTGGAGCTGTGATGGTAGCCCCGAGTTTGAACTGTATGAAATAGATAAGGAAGACCGTGGTACTAAAATAGTATTGCACATTAATGAAGAGAGTGAGGAGTTTGTAGATGCTTACCGCATCAGGGGCATTCTTACCAAATTTTGTAAATTCCTGCCTGTACCTATTTACTTCTCGGAAGAAAACGGAAGAGAAGAAGAAAAAGATAAAGAGCTGGAAGAGCAACCTATTAACAATCCCAACCCTATCTGGGTTAAAAAGCCTTCTGAATTAACGAAGGAGGATTATGAAAATTTCTATAGAGAGCTGTATCCAGCGGGAGAAACCCCACTGTTCTGGATTCATCTTAATGTAGACTATCCTTTTAATCTTACCGGTATCCTCTATTTCCCTAAGATTAAGCAAAGCTACGAAATACAAAAAGACAAGATTCAGTTATACAGCAACCAGGTGTTTGTAACAGATGAGGTAAAAGATATTGTGCCTGAGTTTCTGATGCTGTTACATGGTATTATAGATAGTCCGGATATTCCGTTAAACGTTAGCCGTAGTTATTTACAGGGTGACCCCAACGTACGTAAGATCAATGCCCACATTACTAAAAAAGTGGCTGATAAACTGGACGAGATTTTCCGCAACGACCGTCCTTCTTTTGAAGCGAAGTGGGAAAGTCTGGGGCTGTTTGTGAAGTATGGCATGATGACAGATGATAAATTCCAGGAAAAGGCCAACAAGTTTGTGTTACTGCAGGACGTGGCAGACAGCAAATTTTACACACTGGATGAATTTAAAGCTGCTACAGATGCTACCCAGAAAAATAAAGATGGTAAAACGGTGATTATTTATACCACCGATCCGGTACAGCAGGATGCATATATTAAGGCAGCCCAGGCTAAAGACTACAAAGTAGTGAAGCTGGAAACCCTGATTGACTCTGCGTTTATCAACAACATGGAAATGAAATGGGACAGCGTTCATTTTGTACGTGTTGATTCTGATATTGCTGATAACCTGGTAGATGTGCAAGAGCATACCAACAGCATTTTAAGCACAGAGGAAGAAGAAAAACTGAAAGGTTTGTTTGGCTTCCAGGTACCTGATCTTACCGTGAAAGTGGAAGTGAAAGGTTTAAGTGCAGAAGCGGCTCCGGTAATCGCTACCCGTCCTGAATTTGTGCGTCGTATGAAAGATATGGCCGGCATGGGTGGCGGTATGAGTGCGTTTTATGCAAACATGCCGGATGAAGTAACCTTAACCGTTAACGGTAATCACAAAGTATATCAGACTTTATTAAAAGAAAATGATACACAGAAGCAGGAAAACCAGGTGCGTAACCTGGCGGATCTGGCCCTGTTGTCACAAGGTTTATTAAAGGGTGCCAACCTCACAGAGTTTATCAATAGAAGTGTGGCTTTACTGAGCTAAGGATATATTATTTGATTAAAGAAAAAGGCTTTGTTATTATAACAAAGCCTTTTTCTTTAATCATCACTTATATAAATGTCGTATTCGTGCTACTGTTGATTACTATTGTTCAGATAACTTAAAATCAATCACTTTCATTTGCAGGTATTTCTCGCCATTCCATTCATTCATATCCAGTGTATATACAATGTCAACCGGATGATTCATTTGTAAAAGATGAAATTGGCTGGCCATATTAAATCCAATGCCGGTAAGTGTTACAATACCTTGTTTTACCACAAAACGGATGTGTTGGTCTTTTACCACTTTAGAGGCACCGGTGTCTTTTACAAACCTGCTTACAAAGATGGGGCGTGTATTGTAAGGCCCAAATGGCTCCATTTGGGACAGGATGTTATAAAAGGTTTGTGTAAACTCCTGGAAGTTTACCTCTGCATCTATAATAATTTCAGGAACCAGTGATGCTTCCGTAATAGTGGCGGCAACCACTTCGTTAAACTTGTTACTGAATGCTTCTACCTGTTCGGGTAATAAGGTCATGCCTGCGGCAGCAAAGTGGCCACCATACCCAAGTAAATGTTCACGACAGGCATGTATGGCTTCGTACAGGTTAAAGCCCGATACGCTTCGGGCGCTACCTGCCACAATATCTCCGCTTCGGGTAAGTATAATGGTAGGGCGGTAATAAGAATCTATCAGGCGCGAGGCCACTATGCCTACTACACCTTTATGCCAATGATCTCTGTATAATACTGTGGTTTGGCGGGTGAGTAGCTTTTCATCGGCACGTATCATTTGCAGGGCCTCTTCTGTAATAGAAAGGTCTGCTTCTTTTCTATCGCTGTTGTCGCTGTGTAACTGCTGGGCTATTTGTAAGGCTTTGCCCAAATCTTCTTCCACAAAAAGCTGCACTGCTTTGCGGGCGTCGTCCATACGGCCAGCGGCATTAATGCGGGGGGCTATTACAAATATCAGGTTGCCTATGTTCACCGCAGAGGTGATATTACCCGTTTGTATCAATGCCTTAATGCCGGCACAAGGGGCAGTGTTGGTTTGTTGTAAACCCAGAAATGCCAGTGTTCTGTTTTCACCTGAAAGCGGCACTATATCAGCAGCGATGGCGGTGGCCACCAGGTCGAGGTACTTTAAATAGCTTTGTTCGGGCAGGCCTTTAGCAATACTGATTGCCTGCATTAGTTTAAAACCTACACCACAACCACATAATTCCTTATACGGGTAAGGGCAATCTGATTGCTTAGGATTAAGAATAGCAAAGGCAGGTGGTAATATTTCGTCAGGCAAATGGTGGTCACATACAATAAAGTCAATGCCATTGTCCAGTGCCTGTTGAATCAGATCTACAGATTTAATACCACAGTCCAGGGAAATAACCAGGGAAAAATAATTGTCCTGGGCAAAACGAATGCCTTCCTGTGATATACCATACCCCTCGCGATAACGGTGAGGTATGTAAAAATCGATGAGTGGATGCAGTGCTTTTAAAAAACGATACATAGATGCTACCGAAGTGGTGCCATCTACATCATAATCGCCAAATACAAGAATACGTTCATTGTTGTCAATGGCCATTATAATACGGTCAACCGCCTTCTGCATATCCTTCATCAGAAAGGGATCGTGCAAATGTGATAGCTGGGGCCGGAAAAACTGCCGGGCCTGTTCAAACTCAGTGATACCTCTTTGCACCAGTATGCTGCAAAGAGTGGCATTAATACCAAGTGCCTTTTGAAGAGATTGAGTTTGTTCTGTAGCAGTAGATAGTATATTCCAGCGTTTTTGCATGAATGCTTATAATAAATTCAAATAGAGAAAATAATTGCTATGAAGATAAAGGAATTAGTATTCCCGGTCGGTAGTATAACGCACCAATTGCTCCAGTGCCTGCCTTACCTCGCCGTCTTCAAATTCATGTAAAAGCGCCAGTGCTTCATCCCGGTAACCGGTCATTTTTGTGTTGGCGTAGCGGATGCCACCAGAGTCGGTTACGGCATCTATTACAAATTTTACTTTGTCTTTACGTGTGTTTTCGTTCTTAACGATATAGATAAGCTTCTTTTTCAGTGCCTGATCGCAATTGTTCAACGTATAAATAAGAGGAAGTGTGAGCTTTTTTTCCTTGATATCGTTTCCGGTAGGTTTGCCTACATTGGCACTACCATAATCGAACAGGTCGTCTTTTATTTGGAAGGCCATGCCTACTTTTTCCCCAAACTGCTGCATTTTCACAACATCTTCGGGATTTTTAAAGGTAGTACTGGCGCCGGCTGCACAAGCCGAAGACAGAAGGGAAGCAGTTTTGCCTTTAATTATTTCGTAATAAATCTGTTCGTCGAGGTTAAGGTTTCGGGCTTTTTCTATTTGCAGCAGTTCGCCTTCACTCATCATTTTTACAGCACGCGATAAAATCTGGAGGGCGGCAAAATCGCCGTTATCAAGGGATAACAACAGGCCTTTTGATAGCAGATAATCACCTACCAGCACCGCTATCTTATTCTTCCACAATGCGTTAATAGAAAAAAAACCTCTTCTTTCCAGGGAATCATCTACCACATCGTCATGCACTAATGTGGCGGTATGCAGCAACTCTACCAGTGAAGCGGCGCGATAAGTAGCATCCGTAACCGGCCCTCCCAGGCGGGCGCTTAAAAAAACGAACATAGGGCGCATTTGCTTGCCTTTTCGCTTCACTATATATTGCATAATCCTGTCCAGCAAGGCCACACGGCTTTTTACAGCCTCCCTGAAGTGTGCCTCAAATAGTTCCAATTCTGCTGATATAACCCGGCGTGCTGCTTCCATTTTCAAAACTTGGCTGCAATATAACTAGATAAAAATTAAATGTTAAAAGCAACATTGGCACTGCAATTGCTGTCTGATTAACAAGTGAGTATGGCAAAATAAGCGTTAAAAATTTGGTTTTCTTAGCTCAATAGTTAACTTTGCCGTGCCAAGTTTTATTTAGGGTTCAATGTTTTAAACAAAAATTAAATTATACCTATGGCAAGCAAAAAGTACACAGCGTTACTAGGCCTTTTAGGTTTGGTACAGTCGGCCACGTTTGCACAAAAAAATGACGCCAACGCAGATTGGTGGAAAGATTCTTCGAAGGTTGCTACCAAGCGCCTGCCTCAGTACAATGAGTTCGCGAACAACCAATACCCTTACCCGGCTAAGCCGCGCGATATGTGGGAATTAGGTTTTCACGGTGGATACTCATTCATTTCAGGTGATATTGATGCTAGACCAGGCTTCGGCGGTGGTTTATCATTAAGAAAATCACTGGGTCATATCTTCTCTGTAAGAGCAGATTACACCGGTTCTTTTAACTACGGTTTGGATTACCGTACTCGTCCTGCAGATGCTGCAACCGCAGCAGCTTTGGGTTATGCAGTAAACCAACAGTATGTAGCAAACTACAGAAACAGAACGCATCAGGGTAACCTGGATTTCATTGCGTCTCTGAACACTTTAAGCCATTACAGAGGCAATCCTAAAACAAACATCTATACCTTCGTTGGTTATAGCTTAGTTGTTGCTGATGTGGATGTAGACAACAGCTTAACCGGTGCAAACCTAACAGGTGTTCCTTTTGGTGGCAAAAGATCTGACATCAAAAAGGCGCTGAAAGACAAAATGAACGGTTATAACAGCAATGCTCCTGTAACAAACGGTAACCGTGAACCAGTTGGTCGTGTTAACGACAACCAGCTGATCCGCCACGCTGTTAGCTTCGGTGCTGGTATTTCCTTCAAACTGAGCTCTCGCCTGTCTTTAGGCGTTGAAGAAAGACTTACAGTTCCTTTCTCTGACGACATGGACGGTGTGAATGCTGGTAAATCAAATGATTTCTATAGCTACACTGCAATCCGCGGTGGTCTGGCTATCGGAAACTCCTCTAAGAGAGTTGCTCCATTATGGTGGATCAACCCGAACAACTTCATCTACAATGAGTTGAACAATCCAAAGCACATGAAGTTACCTCCTCCAGTTCTGCCTGATGCAGATGGTGATGGTGTAACTGATCAATTTGACCTGGAGCCAAACACACCAGCTGGTGCACCAGTTGACGCTCGCGGTCGTGCTTTAGATACAGATGGTGACGGTGTTCCTGACTACAAAGACAAGGAATTACTGACTCCTCAAAAATGTTTCCCTGTTAACGCTGATGGCGTTGGTAATTGTCCAGAGCCTGAGTGCTGCAAAGAATTACGCGACAAAATCGCTAATTTACAACTGGTACCAGCTTGTTCAATCAACAACCTGCCTAGCTTACAGTTCAAAAGTGGTTCAGTTAAAATCAGCAAAGACGGTGAGTCTATCCTGAACAGCGTAGCTGAAAAACTGAATGCGAACCCAACTTGTAAAGTAAAAATCATCGGTTACGGTGCTTCTGACAAACGTGCACAGCAATTAAGCTGGGATCGCGTAAATGCAGTTGAAAAATACCTGGTTGAAAAACAAGGTATCTCTGAAGGCCGCCTGATCTTCACTTACGGTCAAGAAGGTGATTCTAACACAGTAGACTTCCAGGGAACTACGGAAGAAGGTCCTAACTCAGTACCTGCTCCGCACCCAAATTTAAAGCGCACTAAATAAGTTCGTGATACTTTTTGCCCTATAAAACCCTCCGCTTACACGGAGGGTTTTTTTATCATTCCTGCCTTTTACCAATCCTGCATTCGATAGTGATTAATCACTAGTGTGTTCCTTAAGGCACAGGCTTTGAGCATAGATATATCGTACATACAGTGCTATAACCTAAATAGGTTATAGAGCTATTTTGGGAAACAAAATATATTTAAGCGTTAAAGCTATTACTATGATAAAGGTTATCGTTGCTGACGAAGAACAACAAGACATCAGTGGCCTTGTTGAAAAGCTCTCTGGTTTTATGCCTGGTGTTGAAATTATAGTGGACAAACGCAACACCCTACCCGCCGAAAATAAAATTGCTTCCGATACCATTATGCTGCAAAGTGCCCGCGAAGTTCATTTTATCCCTGTTTCACAAATTGTAAGAGTGCTTGGCGAAAACAACTACAGTGTGTTTACCTTAGCCAATGGCCGTAAAATAACGGTGGCACGTACCTTACGCGACTATGAAGCAATGCTGCTGCCTCACCATTTTTACAGAATACATAAATCACATATCATTAACCTCAATTACCTGGTAAAGGTGAATAAGGGAGATGAGTTTTTGGTGCAAATGACAGATGGTGCAGTGCTGGAAGTGGCTACACGCCGTAAAACAGATTTTTTGAGATGTATGCATGAAAGATGCGTGTAATTGCGTTGCCTTTAAAAAAGAACGCGTTATCTAAATAGATAAATGCGTTTTCTAAAGCTGACCTAAACGCCATAATAAGCTTACTAGCTTTAATGTTCATTCTGAAACAAAAGCTGTTGCTTATGCGTAAAAATCTACTCCTACGTCCTTCCCCGTTATTGTTTCCCATATGTATCCTGTTCTCCGGGGTATGTTACGGACAAAGCCTGGAACGCACCCTGGTTGGGTCTGCAGGTACACTAACTTCGGCACAAGGTGTTGAAGTGAATTATTCCATAGGTGAATTAGCGGTAGCCACCTTAACCAGCAAAAGCAACGATGCTTTTGTATGTACAGAAGGCTTTCAGCAAAAGCAGATTGTGGAAACCTCAAAATTTGACACACGTACGCAATGGTATAGCCGAATAAGGGTAGAAGCCTATCCCAACCCGGTGAGAACGAATTTAACCGTGTACGTATATGATGATAATTTTGATGACTATCGTGTAGACCTGTACGATGCTTCTGAAAGGCTTATCAAGCAGTTTAATCTGCAAAAGAATAAGCTGGTAATTCCCATGCAACAATACCCGGCCGGATTTTACTGGCTGAAATTTTTCAATACACGCCGCCAGAAAGACGGCACTTACACCAACTTCAAACCTTACAAAATCATTAAGGTTAACTAATCACTCTTACATCATCATTTAATTGTTTAGAACGTGAAAAAAGAACTTTACTCTTTGATCGCATGTCTGTTGCTATGCCTGAGCGTATGTGCGCAGGCGCCACAGGCGTTTAACTACCAGGGCGTTGCCAGAACGGTGGATGGCAATATCATTGCACAGAAAAAAATATCCCTGCGTATTTCTGTACATAATGCTTCAGCTACCGGTGAAACTGTGTACCAGGAAGTACACAAATTAGAAACAAACGCATTTGGGCACTTTGCCATTATGATAGGTAAGGGAACGCCTACAGGAGATGCTTTTAATACTGTTACCTGGGGTAGTGGTGAAAAGCATTTGCAAACAGAGATAGACATTAATGGAGGAACGAGCTTCTCGGATATGGGGACCACTCAATTATTGAGTGTGCCTTATGCTTTATTTGCGGCTTCTGGTAATCCTGGCCCTGCTGGTCCTGCCGGTGATCCGGGGCCACAAGGCTTACCAGGCGCTGCTGGTCCTGCTGGTGCTACTGGCCCTGCCGGTCCCGCTGGTCCTGCTGGTCCACAAGGTACGCCTGGTTTACCTGGTCTGCCTGGTGCCGTAGGTGCTACTGGTCCTGCCGGTGCCACAGGTCCTGCTGGCCCTATTGGTCCTGTAGGTGCTACTGGTCCCGCTGGTCCACAAGGCCCTGCCGGTCCTTCCGGTGAAATTACCAGTGGTGTAGCCGGTGGCGATTTATCCGGCAACTATCCTAATCCGGTTGTAATAAAGCTGCAGGGATTTCCGGTAATTAATACTGCACCTGCTGCTGGTCAATACTTACAGTTTGATGGTACTAACTGGAAGCCTTCTCCTGGTGCCGGAGGCTTTGCACTGCCATATGTTGCCAATGAAAACAATGCGAGCACTTTGTTCTCGCTTACCAATGATGGTGATGGTACGCCAATAGAAGGTATATCTAATGTAACCACTTCCAGCATTGCGGCTGTAAGAGGTATAGTGAATTCTACAGCACCAGGTGGTTTTTCTTCTGCAGTAAGAGGAATCAACAATGGTACCGGTGGCTTAGGTATAGGGGTTTGGGGTTCACAAAACGGATCTGGCTGGGGTGTGTATGGTGTTACGCCTAACGGTTTAGGTGTATACGGTAACTCCTCTGGTAACGGTTATGGTGTATATGCCAACAGTAACTCTGGTACCGGTTTAAATGCTACCAGTACCAATGGCATTGCAGCTAATTTTTCCATATTCAATAATTCCAATAATAACAATGTATTCAATGCGAGTACTGTAGGTAATGGCACCGTAGTCAATGTAAGCACTACAGGTAATGGAGCAGGGATAGAAAGCTTTACAGGTGCTGGTTTTGCGGTACATGGTGCTACTTCTGCACAAACTTCTGCCGGCATTATAGGAGATAACAATGGTGCGGGCGAAGCGGTGGTTGGACGTACTACCAGTGATATTGCAGGAGCTGTTGTAGGCCGTAATGATGGTGGTGGTTATGGTGTAAGAGGTTTTATTTCAACAAACACTTCGGGTAATGCAATAGGCGTGTATGGCCAGGTGGGACTTAACAACAGTACAGGCCGTGCAGGACGTTTTGAAAACTTCAATAGTAGTAATGAAGTGAACACATTGGAAGTAGTAAGCAATAGTAATGGTAGTATCCCGGATGATACGCAAGGTAATGCTGCATCCTTTATTGTAGATAATACCAATAGTGTGGCTGCTGCCGTAAGAGGAGAAGTAAATACTATATTCGGAAACTTTGGCGCTGCCGGCATCTTTGGTATCTCATCCGGAACGGGGGGGCGTGCAGGTTTATTCTATGCATCGAATCCTGCTGGTAATGGTCATGCATTAGTGGCCTTGACAGACGGTAATGGTAATGCCATTACAGCTAATGCAGGCAAAGATGGTAATGCAGTGGAAGCCAATATAGATGGTGCTGGTACAGCAGTATATGGCTGGGTACCTTCTTTTGCAACCGGTAAGGCAGCACGTTTTGAAAATTTCAATAGCTCTAATACTACCGAGCTGCTTACTGCTAAAACAGTGGGTAATGGTAACGCAGGTAGTTTTAAAGTGGATAATACCCAGGGTACTTCTGCAGCAATAAAAGGCGAAGTGAATTCCATTTTTGCCAACTTCGGCACAGCAGGTGTATACGGTGTTTCATCTGGTACCGGTGGTTATGCAGGCTTATTCTATGCTTCTAATACAGCCGGCAATGGTCCTGCTGTTCTTGCTTTGGCTGATGGTAATGGCAATGGTATTACAGCTAATGCCGGTAAAGATGGCGATGGGGTTGAGAGCACCTGTGATGGTAATGGTAGTGCTGTGTTTGGGTGGACTCCCAATTTTGGTACCGGCCGTGCAGGTAGATTTGCCAATTTCAATACGGCTAATGGACAAAACACTGTACAAATTAATAATGCCGGAACAGGTAATGCTTTACTCATTAACCACACTGGTGCATCGGGTAATCTGGCTACTTTTCAAAGTGCTGGGAGTAATATCGTACGTATTAACAAAGCGGGCAGAGGGTTCTTTAACGGCGGCACGCAAAATAGCGGGGCTGACATAGCGGAATCATTTGATGTTACCGGCGACCGTACTGCTTACGAACCAGGAGATGTGTTGGTAATTGCTACCTCTGGCGATCGCTCAGTTGAAAAATCAGCTACTCCTTATTCTACTCTGGTAGCAGGCGTGTACGCTACTAATCCCGGTGTGTTATTAACAGAAGATAGCATTGACGTTGATCAAAGCAGTAAAGTACCTATGGGCGTTATTGGTGTTATTCCTACTAAAGTGTGTAACGAAAACGGTCCTGTTAAACGTGGCGATATGCTGGTGACTGCTTCACGTGCGGGTTATGCTATGAAAGCGGATATGGATAAGGTACGCACCGGACAGGTATTGGGTAAAGCTTTAGAAAACTTTGATGGCGAAACCGGTAAAATTAAAGTGCTGGTAAGTGTGAAGTAAGGTTAAATAAGGTAAAATAAAAAGATATGAAAACTAATAAACTATACTATAACATTGCTTTTTTGTTGTTATGCCTGCTTGCCAGTTCTGCACTACATGCCCAAACAAAAGTGCCGGATGTGAGTCGCTTTAGCAAAGCGCCTGTTAAAGCAGATGACAGCAAATCAGCAGCACGTACTGTAGGAACGTCTGGCGTGCAAACAAAGAGTTTGGATATGAGTCGCTTTAGCAAAGCGCCTATGAAAGAGGGTGGTGGTAAATCTGTTGCGCGTACTGCGGGTAGGTTTGGCGGAACAAATAGTGGTGCTAATAAAGCCACTGCTACAGCATTACCCAGCAGCGCGGAGGCTCCTAAGCCAGATGCAATTAAAACAGCTGCGCCTGTTTTGCCGGATAATATAAAAGCGCAAATGGACATGAAGCCAGAGCCTGCTCCGGCAACAAAGAGCGCAGTGAAACAGCCTGCTGCCAAAAAATCATAATGGTTCTTATTCATCACTTATTACACATTGGTTATGAAATTAAAATTGCTGGCTGTAGCAGGTATCTGTTGTGTGGGGGGATGGGCTAATGCGGTACATGCACAGGACCATACTATGAGTATAGTAAGCTCGGCAGTGCCCATGTTGCGTATGTCGGCCGACGCACGGGCCGGCGGAATGGGAGATGCTGCTATTGCGGTATCGCCCGACGCTTCTGCTGTTTTCTGGAATCGCTCTAAACTGGCTTTTGCCAAAGAACGCTCAGCCCTTAGTGTAACGTATGCACCCTGGATGCGTAGTGCAGGGCCGCATGATGTGTTTCTGGCTTCCATGGCAGGTTATCTTAAATTTGGTAACGATCAGGCGGTAAGCATTGGTATGCGTTATTTTAATATGGGGGAAGTTCAGTATGCTGATGAAAATGGTCAGTTGCTGCAAACTGCCAAGCCCAATGAATATGCTATTGATGCGGGGTATAGCCGGGCATTAAGTAAGCGTTTTGCAATAAGTGTTGCATTACGGTATATTTATTCAGGTCTTGCCAATAATTACAGTGTGAATGGTTATACTTATAAAGCTGGGCATGCTGCTGCCGCAGATGTAACACTCTATTATCAGGGGTTAAATGATAAGGGGGCTGGCTGGAGTGCAGGCCTGACTTTAAGCAACCTGGGATCGAAGGTGTCATATTCCAATAATGCCATTGACCAGGATTATATACCAGCCAACCTGGGCCTGGGAGCTGCTTATACCTGGAGGCTGGATGAAACCAGCAAGCTTACCTGGGCGTTGGATCTGAATAAACTAATGGTGCCTACACCACCGGAAAACACATCTGACTCTTCTATGAAAGTTTACCGGGACAAAGGAGTGGTATCCAGCTGGTTTAGCTCGTTTGGTGATGCGCCGGGTGGATTTAGTGAAGAATTAAAGGAATGGCAGGTATCATCTGGCCTGGAATACAATTATGATGATATGATTGGCATACGTGGTGGTTATTTTTACGAAAACAGATGGAAAGGGGGACGCAGCTATGCTACGCTGGGCGTGGGAATGAAATTTCAGTGGCTGGGGGCTAATTTCTCCTATTTAATTCCTACAGGAAAAGATATTAACAATAACCCCATACGCCAGTCTTTACGGGCCAGTTTGGTGTTTACGTTAGCTAAATAGCGACAATTGATTGTTTTTCATTGTCTTACTTAAAAGAGAGGGCGTTATAACTAACGCTCTTTTTTTTGCCTGTTATGGGCGGATATTCCATAATTAACTATAATTTCGGAAATTAAGGTGCCTGCTGAATGGCTGTCCGTTCTATATTGCGGGTAAAACCTTAATTTTGCCCACTTTATGAAGAGAGCTGTTTATTTCGCACTTATTTGTATCGTCAGTTCTTCCTGTGCGTCCAGATTTAGCCGGACGATGAAGAGTAAGGATAATGAGTACCGGTACAAAATGGCCGAGAACTATTATGCGCAAAAGAGGTATACCTATGCGCAACAGCTTTTTGACGAGTTGTTTCCTTATTTCAAGGGCACGCCTCGTTTTGAAGAAATGTACTATAAAAACGCGTATAGCTACTTTTATCAGAAAGACTATCTGAACGCCGAGAACATATTTAAGTCTTATGTAGATAACTTTCCTACTAACCCCCGGGCAGAGGAATGTGAATATATGAGGGCTTTTTGCTATTGGAAGCAATCGCCGAAGGTAGAGCTGGATCAAACGCCTACTACCAAAACAATTGGTCTGATGCAGGCGTTTATCAATATGCATCCTGGCAGTGCTAAAGCAAAAGAAGCAGGAGAGCTGATTGATTTATGCCGTGCTAAGTTGGAGCTGAAGGATTTTAAAAGTGGTGAACTGTACTTTAACCTGGGTTATTATAAGGCAGCAGCCATTGTATTTAACCTGTTAATGGATGATTACCCCGATTCTGATAAGAGTGATGAATATAAATTGCTTATTATCAGATCGTACTACAAATACGCTGAATTAAGTATCCTGGACAAGCAGGAAGAGCGTTTTGAGAAGGTAATTACCGAAGCATTGGAATTTAAGCAGCGCTTCCCCGAAAGCAAACATGCAGCGGAAGTAGCTAATTATAAAACACTTTCTGAGAACTATATTAAAACTGTAAAAAATGAGCAAGCTAAGACGGCAGATTAGCGCTAATATACCCAGCGTTGTTGAAACTAAAAGCCTGGTAGACATTAAGGGTTATACTGGCAACCTGTATGAGTCTATTGCTATTATAGCTAAAAGAGCTAACCAGATTAATATTGCAGTAAGAGAAGAACTGCATAATAAACTGGAAGAGTTTGCCAGCCATACAGACAGCCTGGAAGAAGTGCACGAAAACAAAGAGCAGATAGAAATATCCAGGGCTTATGAAAGAATGCCTAATCCAGCGATCCTGGCTACCCAGGAATTTATGGAGAACAAAGTTTACTATCGTAAAAATGATGACGACCTGTTTAGATAACAGGGCGTTGTAACGATAAAATAAATATAGTGAAACGACAGTGCTACACTGTCGTTTTTTGTTATTTTGACCAAGCATTGGCACAAACATGTTATCTGGTAAAAAAATACTGATTGGCATTACCGGTAGTATTGCGGCTTATAAAGCCATATTGCTGGTAAGGCTGTTGATGAAAAAAGGCGCAGAAGTACGTATTGTGATGACACCTGCCGCCGCTTCTTTTGTATCTCCGCTTACATTATCTACGCTGGCCAAAACGGAAGTGCTGAGCGAACTGAGCGATCAGCAAACCTGGGCTAACCATGTAATGTTAGGCCGCTGGGCCGATGTAATGGTAATAGCTCCTTTAAGTTGCAATACTCTTGCTAAAATGACGCATGGGCAATGTGATAATTTGTTGCTGGCCGTGTATTTATCTGCTACTTGTCCGGTAGCCGTGGCGCCTGCCATGGATGAAGATATGTGGCACCATCCCGCTACCCGTAATAACCTGGAGCTACTAAAAAGCTATGGTAATTATATTATCCCGGTAGGCAACGGCGAACTGGCCAGTGGCTTGTTTGGCGATGGCCGGATGGCAGAACCGGAAGAAATAGTCAATTACCTGGCCCACCATTTTTTTCGTACCAATGAATTTGCAGGCAAAAAAGTGTTGATCACTGCCGGCCCCACTTATGAACCTTTAGATCCTGTTCGTTTTATCGGCAACCATTCTTCCGGTAAAATGGGGTTTGCACTGGCCAATGCCTTTTACGAGCGTGGTGCAGAAGTGCTGATGGTGGCAGGGCCTACCGATTTGCAAACACACAATGCTGATATTCAGCTGATAGGAGTGAAAACTGCGCAGGAAATGTATGAAGCCTGTATGCAGCACTTTGCAGCTACCGATATAGCGGTGCTGGCTGCTGCCGTGGCCGATTATTCCCCTGCAGAAGTGGCTCCGCAAAAAATAAAGAAAACAGAAGAAACCTTTACCTTGTCGCTGGTGAAAACCAAAGACATTTTGAAAAGCCTGGGTGGTGTTAAGAAAGACCACCAGTTGCTGGTAGGGTTTGCGCTGGAAACCAATGATGAAGAGGCGAATGCCCAAAAGAAACTGGCTGCTAAAAATGCCGATTTGATTGTGCTGAACTCTTTACGGAATAAAAATGCCGGTTTTGGAATAGATACCAACCAGGTTTCGATATTCGACAAATCGGGTGTGGTATATGAGTCTGAAGTAAAAACAAAAGAGGATATTGCAAGAGATATCGTAAATGTAATCAGCAAAAGAATGGTATGATAAAACGTTCGTGGTGCTTATTATTCCTGCTTGTGTTGCTGGCAAATGCTGCCAGTGCACAGGAGTTGCAGGCCAAGGTAACGGTGATGTCGCAACGTGTGTATAACAATATTGATAAAAAGATATTTACCACTTTGCAAAATCAGTTAACCAACCTGTTAAATAACCGCAAGTGGACCAGTGATACTTACCAGCCGCAGGAGAGGATTGGATGTAATTTTTTAATAACGATCACTGACATGGTAGAGCAAAACGTGTTCAAGGCCAGCTTAACGGTGCAGGCTGCACGCCCTGTTTATAGCTCTTCTTACCAGGCGGCACTGGTGAATTACCAGGACGCAGAATATACGTTTAAGTACCAGGAGTTTCAGCCCATTGAGTTTAACGAAAACAGGGTACAGGGCAATGATCCTCTGGAGGGAAACCTTACAGCAACGCTGGCTTTTTATGTGTATATGATACTTGGATTTGATTACGATTCGTTTGCTCCCAAGGCAGGCGCCATTTATTTTCAAAAGGCGCAGAGTATTGTAAACAATGCCCCTGAAAGCAGAAATATCAGTGGCTGGCGTGCATTTGATGGTTTGCGCAACCGTTACTGGTTATCTGAAAACCTTATCAATACCCGCTACAATATCATACATGATGCTATTTACAGTTACTATAGAAAAGGGCTGGATCAAATGTTTGAGAAAGAGAACGACGGACGTAAAAGCATATTGGAAGCTTTAACCCGCCTGCAGGCTATGAACCAGGAAAGCCCTAACACGATGATTTTGCAGTTTTTTATGCAAGGCAAATCTGCAGAAATGATAGGCATATTTAAAAAGGCGGCGCCGCAGGATAAAATACGGGCAGCCGATTTGCTATCCCAACTGGATATTCCTAACCTAAGCAAGTATAAGCAGGAGTTGAAATGATGAAGTATAGTATGATGGTAATGCTGGTGGTATTACTGGCAGCATGTGGCAGTAACAATGGTTCGGTAATAGAACCGGGAAAGATGAAACTGGTGTTGTGGGATATGATGCGGGCAGACGAAGTGGCTTCTATCGAAAATTCAAGGGACTCTATTACCAATAACTTATTAATGCATGCAGTAGAGCATTACGAGCAGGTATTTGCAGTGCATGCTATTACAAAAGAACAATTCTACAATAGCTACCAATATTACCGGGAGCATCCTATGGAGCATAAAGATTTGATGGACTCATTAAGCGCCTATGCCACCAGGATGAAAGAAGCGAAAGACAAAAAGGAAAAAGACAAGGTGGATTCGTTGCAAAAGATAAGATTGCATAATGATTCACTTGCGCCTAAAAAGGATTCTATAACACTCAAGAAGGATTCTATAGCTACTGCTAAGAAAGATGCTGCTGCTATTAGAAAAGATTCTATTGCTGCTGTAGTGGCTAAAAAGCATGTAGCTGACTCTTTACGGCGCGATTCGGCCAGGAGAGGTTTATCTCCCAGGCCAACAAATGCTAAAATAGATTCTGTACGTAAACAGTTTCAGTTACGGCGTGATCTACTGAAAAGGGCACCGCTCAGATTGGATTCTTTACGTAAAAGACAATCTATGCCTATACAAAGGTTATAACGATAATTTGCTTGTAATATGAATAAAGTGATGAACAACGCCGCCGAAGCCCTGCAGGATGTTTCTTCAGGAGCAACCTTAATGCTGGGGGGCTTTGGCTTGAACGGAATACCTGAAAACAGCATTGCCGCGCTGGTTCAAAAAGGTATTACCCAACTTACCTGCATTTCTAATAATGCCGGTGTAGATGATTTTGGTTTAGGGTTATTGCTGAAAACCCGCCAGATTAAAAAAATGATCAGCAGCTATGTAGGGGAAAACGCGGAATTTGAAAGACAATTGCTGTCGGGCGAACTGGAGGTTGACCTGGTGCCGCAGGGTACACTGGCTACCCGTATTCAAATGGCTGGAATGGGAATTCCGGCTTTTTTTACGCCTGCTGGCGTAGGCACAGAAATAGCTGCCGGTAAAGAAGAGCGTGTATTTAATGGCAAACGCTACTTAATGGAAATGGCGCTGCATGCCGATTTTGCGATTGTGAAGGCATGGAAGGGCGACACTATGGGCAACCTGGTGTTTCGCAAAGCTACCCGTAACTTTTCCACTTCTATGGCGAAGGCTGGTAATATTACCATTGCCGAAGTTGAGCACCTGGTGCAACCTGGTGAGCTGGACCCTGATAACATTCATGTTGCAGGCGTGTATGTACACCGCATTTTCCAGGGCAGTGGTTATGAAAAACGCATTGAGCGTAAAACAGTACGGTTATCTTAACATTATTCCATTTAGTAACTAAACGCATTTGATTCTATGGCACTTGATAAGTTTGGCATAGCAAAACGTATAGCCCGGGAGCTAGAAGACGGCATGTACGTAAACTTAGGTATTGGTATTCCTACATTAGTAGCTAATTATATTCCGGAAGGCATTACCGTTATTTTACAAAGTGAAAACGGTATTCTGGGCACCGGGCCTTACCCGGTAGAGGAAGAAGTAGATGCTGATCTGATCAATGCAGGTAAAGAAACGGTGACCTTATTGCCTGGCGGTGCGTTTTTTGACAGTGCCGAAAGCTTTGGCATGATACGCGCAGGTAAAATAGATCTTACCGTATTAGGGGCTATGGAAGTGAGCGACCAGGGGGATATTGCCAACTGGAAAATACCCGGTAAAATGGTAAAAGGAATGGGGGGAGCTATGGACCTGGTAGCCAGTGCACGTAACATTATAGTGGCCATGCAGCATACTAATCCTAAAGGAGAATCCAAATTGCTGCCAGCCTGTACGTTGCCTTTAACCGGTGTAGCTTGTGTAAAAAAGATTGTTACGGAACTGGCTGTGCTGGATGTTACATCTGAAGGATTTTTATTGCGTGAGTTTGCGCCAGGGGTAACAATAGAAGAGATTCAGCAAAAAACACTGGGACGTTTAGTGGTAGGGGAAGATGTGAAAGAAATGTTTTGCTGAGTATACAGTGTAAGGGTATTGTACAGCTAAGGTGATTACAAAGTGTAAGGAGGTTATATATGAAGTCAACAGCAGAATTATATGAACAGTATAGTGAGCATATGAAGCGTATTGCCGATATGCGCTATGCAGCGGCAGTGTTACAGTGGGATCAGGAAACATATATGCCTGCCAAAGGTGCAGAAAGGCGTGCCTGGCAGCTGGCTACTTTAAGTGAAACAGCGCACGAGATGGCTACGGATGCAAAGTTTGAACAGCTGGTAGAAGAATTGATACAACGTGATAATCCACATAGAGCCAGGCATGTGAATGTGGCGCTGACGCATGAAGATTTACAGCGGCAAAAGAAGCTGAGCGGTGCTTTTGTGCGTAAGCTGTCAGAAGCAGTTAGCCGTGCTTTTAACAGCTGGATAGCTGCCCGCAAAGCCAACAACTTTGGCCTGTTTGAAAAAGACCTGGAACAACTGGTGGCTTTGAAACGGGAAAGTGCAGAGTTATATGGTTACGAAGGGCATCCTTATAATGCGCTTATCTATGAATATGAACGTTCGGTTACAGTAGATAAACTGGATAGTACTTTTCAAACGATCATTCCTGCACTCACTCCTTTAGTGCAGCAAGCCAGTAAAGCCACTTTGAATGCCGATTTCCTGCATCGTTTTTATCCTAAGGAAAAGCAGTGGGAGTGGGGCATGTGGCTGGTAAAAGAGCTGGGCTTTGATCTGGAAGCCGGCCGGCAGGATATTTCGGAACATCCTTTCACTACCAATTTCAGTGCAAAGGATGTGCGTATTACCACACGCATTGATGAGCAGGATTTTGCCAACATGACGTGGAGTTGCATACACGAGGCAGGGCATGCTTTATACGAGCAGGGATTACCGGATAGTGAGTATGGTTTGCCATCTGGCGAATATGCTTCGTTGAGCATTCATGAATCGCAAAGCCGCTTATGGGAAAACTGTGTAGGTCGTAGCCAGGCTTTCTGGAATCATTACCTGCCGGTGCTGAAAAGCTATTTCCCTGAGCAATTGCAGGAGGTGGACGTTACTGCTTTCTACAAAGGAATTAATAAGGTGCAGCCTTCTTTTATACGTACCGAAGCCGATGAAATCACTTACCATTTTCATGTATATATCCGTTACCAGGTAGAGAAAGAACTGATAGCAGGTACATTGGCGGTGAAGGATATCCCGGCCAGATGGAATGAACTGTATCAGCAGCACCTGGGCATTAAGGTGCCTGACGACAGAACGGGTTGCCTGCAGGATGTGCACTGGAGTCATGGCAGCTTTGGCTATTTTCCTACATATAGCATGGGAAGTTTTTACGCTGCACAGTTTTGGACTAAAGCGCAAAAAGACATTCCTGCCTTGCAACAGCCAGATATGGATGCCAATGCGCTGGCTGAGTTACTGGCCTGGTTACGCAAACATATTCATGCTAGTGGAAGATTGCTGGATAGTGAAGCTTTGTGCAAGGCAGTGACAGGGGAGCCATTAAACGTGAACTACTTCATCCACTACGCCCGGGAAAAGTTTACAGGGATTTGATATATTTGAAATAAGTTATATCTTGTTGCTCAATCCTGAATCTTACATCCGCCTTACTACCTGAAAAGCAATGGAATAAGGATTTTGGATTGGGCGAACGAGATTAAAATTTAACCGAAAAAGAGTTGTTTTTCCCGTTTTGCATACTTTTTGGTACTTTCAATTAACGAAGACGAGGTAACTGAATGAAAAAACTTGTACACAATTGCTTTTTACAGGCGTTACGTTGCAACAAACTGGTTTTGGGCCTTGGTTTGCTTGTAATGATGTTGTGTGCATTTGAGCCGGACGATTTACAGAATATAGATATATGGGATACTCCCACTAACGTAAGTGTGGTAAAATGCTATCCTAACCCGGCTATTTCCTACATTAATTTTGAATTCCCTCAGCAAATAGATAAGGACTACACTTTATATATCTACAGCTTTGTAGGTAAGAAAATGACTGAGTTGCAGGTGACTAACCGCAAACTGATATTGCCATTAACAGGCTATTACAGAGGTATTTATGTGTTTCAACTGAGAGATAAAACCGGGAAAATTATTGAAACCGGTAAATTCCAGGTTGAACAATAACTTTCCCGTTTCTATTATTTATTATCTGTCACACACTTCCACAATCAGAAATTTCAGGTAGTTAGTGTTATCCATGCCCCAGATAATCGGGTGATCGCTGGCTTGCGCCTGGAAGGTTACCTGGCGTATGCGCTTACGGGCATCTTTGGCAGCCATATCAATAGTTTGTAAAAACAGTTCGGGCTGCACCAGGTTGGTACAACTACTGGTTACTAAAAAGCCACCATTCTTTACCAGCTTCATACCGCGCAGGTTAATTTCTTTATATCCGGTAATGGCTTTTTGAATGTTTTCCCGGCTTTTGGTAAAAGCTGGCGGATCCAGCATTACTACGTCATATTGGCGACCGTCTTTGGTCCACTGCTTTAGCACGTCAAAAGCATTTACTGCTTCAAAGTGGCAAATATGGTCCAGGTTATTCAGCCTGGCGTTACGGTTGGCCTGGTTTACAGCGTTTTCGCTAATGTCCAGTCCCAGTACGCTTTTAGCGCCATAATGCGCTGCATGAATTTCAAAAGTACCGGTGTAGGTAAAAGCACCCAGTACATCTGCTCCTTTTACAATATGCTGAATGGCACGGCGATTATCCTGCTGATCGAGGAAGTAGCCGGTTTTTTGCCCGTTCTCAATATCTACGTGAAACTTCAGGCCATTTTCGTTAATGACAATTTCCGGCGAAAAAGGTGCACTTAAAAAGCCTTTTTGCTGTGGCAAACCTTCCAGCTCACGCACAGGTACATCGTTACGCTCATAAATGCCTTTAGGCTTGAATATTTTTTCCAGGGCATTCATGATAGCAGGCTTCCAGTTGTCAATACCTAATGCAAGCGTTTGAATAACAAAGTAGTCGTTAAACTTATCAATGATCAACGCTGGCATATCATCGGCTTCGCCAAACACCAGGCGGCAGTTTTCGGTGTAACCGGTGCGCTGGCGGTATTGCCAGGCCTGTAATATGCGGTTATAAAAGAACTGCTCGTTAATATCTTCTTTTTTGCGTGTAAGCAGGCGCACCAGAATCTGAGATTTTGGGTTGCTGTATCCTCTGCCGCAAAATTTATTATCGTGGTAATAAACGTCTACTATGGCGCCAGGTTCTGGAGCACCGCCTTCTACACGGTCTACCTCGTTGGCAAAAATCCAGGGATGGCCATTGGCAATGCGCTGGGCTATTTTCTTCTTCAGAATCACTTTTGTCATCGCGCAAAGATAAAAATCTAATGTGCAGGCGGCCTGCCAATTTTTCCACTTATTTTGGCTTGGCAAAAATTTTGACCTTTTAGAGATACATATATTTTTTACGTTATGGCAGAGAAAGATACATTGGAAAACACGCAGGATACTGTTGAAAATGCAGAAACGGGTTTAAATGCTGACGAAAATGCAGCTGGCTCTACACATTTGAATGAACCGGTGTCAGCTAATGAAACCGAAAAATTAAAAGAAGAACTGGCCGAGCAAAAAGATAAATATTTGCGTCTGATGGCTGAGTTTGAAAATTTCAAACGCAGAACTTCTAAAGAAAGGCTGGAATTAATGCAAACTGCCGGAAAAGAGGTGATTGTGGCTATGTTAGACGTGCTGGACGATTGCGACCGCGCCGAAAAACAAATGCAGAAAACAGAGGATGTAAAGCAGATTAAAGAAGGTATACAGCTGGTTTTCAATAAATTAAAAACAACCTTACAGGGCAAAGGCTTAAAAGCTATGGAAAGCATCCGTACTGACTTTGATGTAGAAATGCACGAAGCCATTACTGAAGTGCCGGTGCCTGATGAATCCCTTAAAGGCAAAGTGATTGATGAAGTTCAGAAAGGTTACTACCTGAACGACAAAATTATCCGTTTCGCTAAAGTGGTAGTGGGTAAATAAAATAGTATGAAAAGAGATTTTTACGAGATACTTGGTGTTAGCAAAACTGCCACTGCGGATGAAATAAAAAAGGCATATCGTAAGGTTGCCATGCAGTTTCACCCCGACAGAAACCCTAACGACAAAGCTGCAGAAGAGAAATTCAAAGAAGCAGCAGAGGCGTACGAAATATTGAGTGACGCCGATAAGCGCGCTAAGTATGATCGTTACGGCCATCAGGCCTTTGGCCCGGGCGCGAATGCTGGTTTCGGTGGAGCAGGCATGAACATGAACGATATCTTCAGCCAGTTTGGAGATATTTTTGGCGATGACATGTTTGGCAGCTTCTTCGGAGGTGGTGGTGGCGGACGTGGCCGTGGTAATGGTGGCGGTCGTCCACGTGGTGTAAGAGGTAGCAACCTGCGGGTAAAAATCAAACTTACTTACGAGGAAATGGCCAACGGTGTTACTAAAAACATCAAGGTTAAAAAATATGTTCCCTGTGCTACCTGTAGCGGCAGCGGAGCTAAAGATAAAAACAGCGTACAAACCTGTACAGGTTGTAACGGCAGCGGCCAGGTAAAACGTGTTACCAACACTTTTCTGGGGCAGATGCAAACAGTAACCACTTGCCCTACCTGTAATGGAGAAGGCGTTACCATCACTGCTAAATGTGGTACCTGTAAAGGCGAAGGCCGTGCGTATGGCGAAGAAACCGTAAGTATTGATATTCCAGCTGGTGTTCAGGAAGGAATTCAACTGAGCATGAGTGGTAAAGGTAATGCCGGTGAAAGAGGTGGTGCTCCGGGCGATTTAATCATATTAGTAGAAGAAGAAGCACATAAGGAATTACAGCGTGATGGCCTGAATGTGGCTTTCGAACTCTATTTAAGCTTTACCGATGCGGTATTTGGTACACAGGTAGAAGTGCCTACAATTGATGGCAGGGCTAAAATAAAAATACCGGCAGGCACACAAAGCGGCAAGATATTCCGTTTGAAAGGCAAAGGCTTCCCCGAAATTCAGGGCTACCAGAGAGGTGACCAGTTAATTCATGTAAATGTGTGGACGCCACAACAAGTGAGCGCTGAAGAAAAGGAAATGCTGGAAAAATTAGGCAAGAGCCCGAACTTTCAACCGCAACCAGGTAAGAACGAAAAAAGTTTCTTTGATAAAATAAAAGAGGCCTTTAGCTAACCGCTAAGGCCTTTTTTTAATCTTCCTCACTGCCATTCTTCTTCTTCTTTTTGGCAGGAGCATATATCTTTTTGGCCTTATCCAGCAGTCCTAAATATTCTGTCTGTAATGGGGATAGTTTCTTTTTGCCAGCCTGTTGTGCCAATAGTTTCGCGTTATCCCAGGTATAATCTTTTACAAAACGGCTTTGTTTTAACAGCTCACCAAACATGGCCACGGATGTGGCAAAGCGGATGGTTTCATCTGCCTGCTCAATAGGCACATAGTTGATGGGAATAGTAAACTGCTGTACAATCTTCTCCTTTTTCTCGGAGGGTAGTTTGTAGTGCAGCTTAATGCTGCCATATCTGCCTGCTATCAGTGTGTCGTTGTTGGTGAGCGTTTTATTGCTGATCTGGGGCACTATTTCAAACACAGCTACCATAGAATGCCCTGAGCCTACTTCGCCGCCTTCCAGCTCGCTGGTGCTATCAGAAAGGGCATCCAGCTTATTATCAAAACCAATCAGGCGGTATTCCTTCACCATTTTGGGGTTAAAGGTGATGTTGACAAAAGCGTCACTGGCTACTGCATACAGGGTTTTGGTAAACTCGGTAATCAATACTTTTTCTGCTTCATTGATATTATCGAGATAAGCAAAATTGCCATTCCCTCTTTTAGCCAGCATTTCCAGCTTGCTATCTTTATAATTGCCCATTCCTACACCCAAACAGGTAAGGTAAATGCCAGACATCTTTTCTTTGGTAATTAAATCTTCCAGGGCTTTTTCTGAGGTTTCCCCCACATTGAAATCGCCATCTGTAGCCATAATCACCCGGTTATTGCCTTTGCTGTTGAACGATTGTTCGGCCTTTGTATAAGCCAGTTTAATGGCACCGGCGCCTGGCGTATCGCCATTAGGCACCAGCAAATCTATTGCATCGTTGATCTTTTGTTTATCGGCACCGGAGGTAGGGGCCAGCTTCACGCCAATATCACCACCATATACCACAATGCTTACAGTGTCTATAGCGCGCAGGTTTTCTACCAGTAATTTAAAGGCCGACTGTATTAATGGCAGGCGGTTAGGCTTGTCCATAGAGCCGGACACGTCAATCAAAAACACCAGGTTGCTGGGCGGAAGTCCGGCCAGGTTTAACTTAGGAGCTTTCAGGTTCACAAACAACAGCTGGTTTTCTTTATTCCAGGGCGTTGTGGTTAACTGTGTAGCACAGGTAAAGCCCCGGGCAGGCGCTTCTTCGTCATCTTCATCCACTGCGGGCAGGGTAAAGTTGAAGTAGTTGAGCATTTCTTCAATGCGCACGGCATCGGGTGGAGCCGGGTTGTCGTTGGTTAAAAAGCGCCTGATATTGCTATAGGCTGCACGATCTACATGCAGGGCAAAACCGGTTTCCGGCGCTTGTAGGGTGCTTACAAAATTGTTTTCTACCAGATTTGTATAGCTTTCTCCTTCCTGGGGAAATATGGTTTGCCGGTTGGTTTTCAGATTTTTGGTAACGGATGATAAATGCTGCTGAGTAAGCCGGGCCGTAGCCTGCTGCATTTTCATTACCAGTTTCTGAAACTTATTGGTTTGTACCGGAGATTTTAAGGTTTCGTATCCTTCGGCAATTAAAGTAATAGTATCTATAGATAAACGGCTGGGAATGCCAAAGCTGGAGGAGAGAAAGCCAATATAACCCCGCGAAAAGAGAAATGTTTTCACATTGGAAATCTCGTTTCCTTTTTCATCACGAATTTCGCCACGCAGGTAATACTGCGCTTTTCCGGCTATTGCCAGGCAAAATAGCAATGATATAACAAGCAACAATTTTCGCAAGTCGGTTGGTTTTAGCTGGGTTAGATTGGATTTATCTCTTAAATCTAGTGCTTAATCCGAATACAATTGATAAATTTCCCTGATATTTCTTCCCAGGCCATCATAATCTAAACCATAACCCACTACAAATTTGTTGGGGATAGAGAAGCATAAATAGTCGATAGGAACGTGAAACTGGGTGGCTTCGGGCTTGTGCAGTAACACCGCCACTTTTAAAGAAGCAGGCTGCTGGTTGGTGATCTGTGGTAAAAACTGGCTCAGTGTTTTGCCGGTGTCAATAATATCTTCCAGAATAATCACATCCCGGTTGGTAATATCCGTGTCCAGGCCAATGGCGGTGATCACATGTCCTGTGCTTTTAGTGCCCTTATAAGAAGCCAGTTTGATAAAGCATATTTCGGCGTCTATGGTCAGGTACTTAAACAAGTCAGATGCAAACATGAAGGAGCCATTTAACACTGCAATAAACAGCGGGCGTTTACCAGCATAATCGGCATTTAACTGTGCAGCCAGCTGCTGCAATTTTTCATGTATCTCTTTCTCGGTAAGGTAGGGCGTAAAAGTTTTATCATGTACACGTATCAAGGCCATAAAGGTAATTTTTATGCGGTATGCCCTGTCTTAGCCGGCTGTGCTGCCTTGCTGGCAGCAGGAGCTGTGACAGGAGCATTTGCGCGAAGATATATTTTATCTCCGGCCTGTAAAGCTTTATTGCGGTTTATGCGGTTATAAAGCAATAAACTTTCCAGTCGCACGCCTTCTTTCTGGGCTATCAACTCGATGGTTTCGCCTGGTTCGGCTACATGAACATCTTTAGTGCCTTTGCGGGGCTTTTTTTCGAGGAATATTAAGCTGGCGTTTTCCAGAATGTCAACGTTGTCCAGTTCGTTAAACTCCAGCAGCTTTTTGTAGGTGATATTGTGGTTGTTGGCCAGTGCAAACAACGATACCCCTGCATCGGCATACATTACACTTGTTTCATTAATACGGAAAGTGCCGGTAGGGTAGCTGGGGGCAGCTACTATGGTTTGGGCAATTTTTACGGTTTGAGCGGGCGGGGCTGTTGCAGATTTGTCTTCCTCCAAAGTATTATCGGCTGTTTTGTCAGCAGCTACAGAACCATTTTTAGGCTGTGGCTTATGTGCCGCAAAAAAATCGGTGCCGTTACTCACCTCGCCAGGCTTGTTCATAGCCAGCAGTGTGTATTGCTGTAAGTTATTGTCTACAATTATCTTAATCAGCATCTGGGCATAGGTAGGATTGGTAGCATAACCCGCTTTGCGCAGGCCTTTGGCCCAACCTTCGTAGTTGGTAGCATCCAGCTGAAACAGGAAGGCGTAGTTAGGGCGGTTACGCAGGAAGTCGGAGTGATCTTTATACGAATCTTCTGCTGAAGTATAGCTTCTGAAACATTCCCCTTTGGCATCATCATCATGATACACTTTGGCGCCTGTCCATTCTGTTTTACATTTAATACCGAAGTGGTTATTCGAGGCTTTCACCAGATCGCTCTGACCTGATTCGGTTTCCAGAATACCCTGCGCCAGTGTAATAGAGGCAGGAACCCCGGTGCGAATCATTTCTTTCATGGCAAGATCTTTATAAGAAGCCACATAGTTGGCAGCAGCAGTGGGTTGCTGAGCCTTTCCAAATTGAAACATGCCTACCGCGCATGCAACACAAATCAATTTCTTCATCCGGTAATTTTTTATTTCTTTTTTATAAGCATCAGCCCATCTCTTACCGTTAGCAGTACTTGTTCTGTACGGTGGTCGTTACACACATGCTTATTAAATTGGTCAATGGCTTTGGCGCTTTTCCCCTTAACAGGTTCTTCCAGCACCTGGCCGTGAAATAATACGTTATCGGCAATAATAATGCCTCCGTGCTGTAAACGTGGTAATATCATTTCGTAGTATGCAATATAATTGACTTTATCGGCATCTATGAATACCATATCCCACTCCAGCGGCAACGTTGGAATGATATCCAACGCATTACCAATGTGCAAAGTTATTATATTATTCATTTTTGCCTTATGGAAATTTTCCAGGGCCAGCTGGCCGTCGGCTTCGCGCAGTTCTATGGTGTGTAATTGCCCGCCAGCTTGCAGGCCTTTGGCTAGGCAAATAGCGCTGTAACCGGTAAAAGTGCCTATTTCCAGTATGTTCCGGGGCTTTTGCATCATGCTGAAAAACTCCAGCACCTTACCCTGCACATGTCCGCTCAGCATATGGGGCTGTGCATGGTGCTGGTAGGTTTGCTGGTTAATTTGCTCCAGCACGGTTTCTTCGGCACTGGTGCAGGCAGTGGCATACGCTTCTACAGCCGGGGGAATTAATAACTGGTTCATGCTGTTGTGTTGCTGCCAGTGGCACGTTTGGAAATGAATAATAACCCTAAAAACGTAAGTAAACCATTGATAATGAGTAGTTCTATACCAATCTGGTAACCATTGAACCAGCTTTTGGAATGCTGTGCCAGAAAGTAAGACAATACCGGCGCTACCAGGCTAATGCCCGTAATGGCCAGCGTATCGGGTAATGTTCTTTTGGTAAAGATGCCAAAAGCAAACAGGCCCAGTAAGGGGCCATAGGTATACCCGGCCAAATCCAGTATTACATCTACAATGCTGTTATTGTGGAGGAAGTAAAACACCATTACACACAAGAGGAAAACCACGGCAAAGGTGAGGTGCACAGAAAGCCGGATTCGTTTTTTCTTTTGCTCCGTCAACTCAGGGCGGCGTTGCAGCCCTAGCAAATCGATACAGAAAGAAGAGGTCAATGCGGTTAACGCGCCATCTGCACTGGGGAAGAGCGCAGAGATAAGGGCGATAATGAATATTACGCCAATAGCAGTTGGCATATAATGCAGGGCAATGGAGGGAAACATTTTATCGCCAATTACATTAGCTGGTGTGCCGGAAGCATCCGGTATCAGAAACTGGGTAACGGTACGCCCGTCTTTTACAATAGCGTTATAGTCGCCACCTATACTCTGGCCATATAAATACAGCAAGCCGCCTAACAGCAGGAATAAAAACAGCACACCCACCAACACAATAGCCATAGTGATCACATTCTTTTGTGAGTCGCCCAGTTTTTTTACGCTGATATTTTTCTGCATCATCTCTTGGTCAAGCCCGGTCATTGCTATGGTAATGAAGGCGCCGCCAATAATCTGTTTCAGAAAAAAGCCTTTGCTGTTTACATCAAAGTTGAACACGTTTAAATAGCCTTTACCCTTTAGTTGGGTAAGTGCTTCACCTGCTTCCAGGTGCAGGTGGTTTAATATATACACCACACACACCACCAGGCCGGTGATCATTAACGAGGTTTGCAGGGTATCGGTATATACAATAGTTTTTACACCACCTTCAAACGTATATAATAATATCATCAGCAATATCACGGCTGCGGTAACCACAAAGGGCACGCCCATGCTGTCGAGTATAAAAAACTGCAGAATGTTTATCACCAGGTATAAGCGGGCTGTGGCGCCTACGGTGCGGCTGATGATAAAGAACAACGCGCCGGTTTTATAGGCGGTATTACCAAACCGGTGTTCAAGATAATTGTAAATGGAAGTAAGGTTCATGCGGTAATACAAAGGCAACAGCACAAAGGCAATAGTACAATAGCCAATGAGGTAGCCGATAGTCACCTGCATATAGGCAAATCCTTTAAACGATCCGTTTACCATATCACCAACACCACCGGGTACACTTACAAAGGTTACCCCGCTTAGCGAGGTGCCTATCATACCAAAAGCTACCAGCATCCAGTTACTGTTGCGGTTGCCTATAAAGAACGATTCATTGGTGGAGTTGCGGCCTGTATACCACGCTACTATCAGCAGGATAACAAAATAGGCTATAACAAAGGATAATAAAAGTACTGATGACATATGCAGTATACTATAGTAAGCAACAAATATATTGTCTTTAGCCAGGATAGAGGGCATTTTCTCTATCGTGTGCCCGTATTGGTCGTATTATGGCAGAATATAGGTATCTACCGATTTATATGAATAAAATATAGATATGTTTGAGATAAATACTAATTTAGGTCGTAGTTATTCACTTGTAATTTATGAACGAAAACCACAACCCACCCACTGGAAACCGCCGCAAACGCATTCCCATACAACGGGAATATGTGGAACCTGTGTTTTCCGACAATAGAAAAATGCTGCTGCACGATCTGGAAGTAAAATGTGATGCGCTGGAAGAACGTAACCGTAAACTCACCGAACGTATAGAAGAGTATCATGTGCAAATGCAGCAGGCTAACAGCAAAACCGCACAACTGCAAAAGAAAATTAAAGGCGTGTTACTGCACGTAAAACAAACGGCCGATCAGCAAACTATTCCGGGTACACAACCTAAAGGAACACCACTGGAACAGGAAAATGAGCTGCTTCGCTGGAAATTAAACGTAATTAACAAGTATCTGCATGGTATTTTCCCGGAGATAAGCGAAGTGTTGTAATTTGCCTGTGCAAATGTTTCAATGTATGGATATCAAAGCTGTAACTGTTTTTTGTGGTTCCCGCACCGGTCACTCTCCTTTATACGAACAACACGCTAAAGAACTGGGTACTTTGTTAGGGCAGCGGAAAATTACGCTGGTATATGGTGGTGGTAACAAGGGGCTGATGAGCGCCATTGCCAATGCTGCCATGCATGCCGGAGGTAAAGTAGTAGGGGTGATTCCTAAAGTGCTGGTGGAATGGGAAAATCAACACGAAGGCATTACAGAGCTGCATGTTGTGGAAGATATGCACGAGCGCAAAAAAATGATGTACAACCTGGGTGATGTTGCTGTTGTGTTACCCGGCGGTAACGGCACCATGGATGAAATGTTTGAAATGCTTACCTGGAATACGTTGAGCATCCACAATAAAAAAATAATCCTGCTGAATACAGCAGGATATTACAATCATATTATCGGTCACATGAATCATATGCAATTGCAGGGTTTTTTGTATGAAGACTGGCGCGAACGCCTTAAAGTATACAATACCCCTTTTGAAATTGCTAACGATTTGGATGGAGGTAAAAGTTAAAACCAGCCCTTATGATAGGGTAGTAACTTCCATCCGCATTGCGGTAAGGTGAATTCTGATCTTTATTTACATCAAACAGTATGGCCAGGTAAAATGCACTCTGGCCTACTACGCGCTGGCTGTAACCTACACCGGCCAGCAGGCTTGCTGCTGAGGTATTATACTTCTCCTTGGCTCCTGTACCAGTTGCTTTCCAGGTGGTGTTCATCCAGTTGTTTTCTGGTTGTACCTGTACAAAAAAGCCGTTAAAAGGATATAGTCTGGCAAATAAACCAGCTCCATATTGAAAAGAACTTATCTTAGAAACTTCTGCTCCACTATAGAGATCGTAAGATTTTTGACTTACATATCCAATGTTAAATGCTAAGCCCGCATCTATCCAATCTGAAAAGCTATACCCGATTTCGGGGTTCGCTCCAAAGTTGCTGTAACCTGTACCAAAGCCAACATTAAGGTTACCACCTATAAACAGGCGATTGGCATCAAACCCACTCTTTTCAGTTGTAGAAGAGCGGCCACTTTCGTAGCTGGGAGGAATGCCCTGAGACATTACTCCTTTGGAAAGGAAAAGTGCAAAAGCAATAGCTATTATCTTTTTCATAAATCAAAGATCTTTCCGGCGTTTAAAATGTTGTTTGGATCAAATGCTTTTTTTATGTCGCGCATCAGCTTTAAGTTGGCTTCGCGGAAAACAATATCCATATAGCCTTTTTGAATCAGGCCTATGCCATGCTCGCCACTGATAGTGCCACCCAGGCTGTGTACCAGTTTAAACAGTTCGCCCAGTATATGCTGCATTTCAGGATTACCGTGGCTGTTGGGAATACCCTCTTTGTGAATGCGCACGTGCAGGTTGCCATCACCGGCATGCCCGTAGCAAACTACATCAAAATTGTGTTGCACACCCAGTTGCTTCACGCCTTTAATCAAAGCAGGCAGTTCGGCACGGGGCACTACAGTATCTTCTTCAATGGTATAACCACTGCTTTTTACCGCTTCTGCCACACGACGGCGTAGCTTCCATAATTCCGCTTTCTGCTGGGCGTCATCGGCAAAGAATACCTCCCCTGCGTCAAACTGTTGCAGTAATTCGGCAATGGCTTCCATTTCGCTCATCAGCACATCCATGTTATTACCATCTACCTCAATAATCAGGTGGGCGGCAATATCATCGTTTACCGGAACGGCATGGCTGTCTACCATCTTGCTTACTATTTTCAGCGCGTTGATTTCGGCCAGCTCCATAGCGCTGGGGGTAAAGCCGGCGCGGAAAATAGCACTCACCGCTTCACTGGCTTTTTCCAAAGAAGCAAAAGGGGCCAGCATCAGCAAATCGTATTTAGGCAATGGAATCAGCTTTAATACAATTTTGGTAACAATGCCCAGTGTGCCTTCGCTACCTACTACCAGTTGCGTAAGGTTATAGCCGGTGGAGTTTTTTAATACGTTGGCGCCTGTCCAGATAATTTCACCGGTAGGCAATACCATTTCCAGGTTTAACACGTAATCTTTTACCACTCCGTATTTCACCGCTTTAGGGCCACCGCTGTTTTCAGCAATGTTGCCACCGATAAAGCAACTGCCACGGCTGCTGGGATCGGGAGGGTAAAACAAACCTCTCTCTTTTACAGAGTCTTGCAGTACCTCGGTAATAACGCCGGGTTCGGTGGTTACCTGCAGGTTTCTTTCATCTATTTGTAAAATGGTATTGAAGCGTTCCATAGCAATTAACACACCGCCTAAATGGGGCAGTGCGCCACCGCTTAAACCAGTGCCGCCACCACGTGGGGTTACCGGCAGGGCATCCTGGTTACAGATTTTTAAAATGGAGCTGATCTCTTCTGCGGTGCGGGGCTTTAACACCACCTCGGGCAGAAACAATAAATGTTCAGTTTCATCGTGTCCATAATGGCGAAGCGTTTCCTCATCCACTAATACATACTCTTTCCCTACAATTTGTTGAAAGGCAGCTACGTGTTCGGTCGTTATTTTCCCTTTTGCTACAACGGGTTGCATCCTCAGTTAATTTTTGTAAATGTAAAAGCTAATTACCACACAGTATAACATGAACATTAGTTAGCCGAAATGAGATAGTATACGCAGGTGGTAACAAAATTCCTGACATAAGGAATGCTTTTGATTACCGGTAACTGCTTAATACCTTCCCATCCAAACTTCCATTTGTATATAGGGTTTAAGAGGTAAAATGTTTTATGCGTAATAGCATATCCCTGCTGCTTCACAATTCTTTCGAACCGCTCAATAGAGATGCCGGTTTCTTTAATTTCCAGTAAAGACTCTTCTGCAGCCGGTGAAAAACGGTTCAGTAAAAAACGGTAAATAGGAGTAGGCAGCAAATGATACCAGGGCAGCTTGCTTAACACCTTGTTAATGCACATTTGCTGGTGACCGCCAAAGGGCATTTGCCAGGGTGGAAAGCCAAAGAATATTTTACCGCCGGGACTTAAAAATGTTTTCATCCAGCCAATCAGCCTGGGCTGATCGTGTATATGTTCTATTACGTCTTTTAATACAATGATATCAAAACTGCCACCAAGATCTTGCTCTACATCTGCTTTATAAATGTCTTTGGTAACAAACCGTATACTGCCTTTTTCCAGGTCTTCTTTTAACCATTGCATGCCATTAAGCACTCTTTCTTCATACAGCTCAACACCTACACCGGTGCAGCCACGATTAATAAAGGCTTTTAGCACACCACCTTCGCCACAACCAATTTCCAGCACACGGGTACCAGGCTTAATGGGGAATGATTCTTCAATGAAAGGGATTACATATTGTTCGGCATTTGCTACCTGGATGTCAAAATACCTTTTCCTGTCGCCATGAAACTCAAACATGAACCAGCTTTTGTTTTCCGCAAAGTACGGAAAGATACGGAAGTGCGTGCCTAAAACTTAACCGTAGGGCATTTGAGCGCCTTTACCGGATCGAACAAACCTGTTTTCGTCAGCGACAGTTCGTAAGCCCCTTTGGTTTGGTTGTAACTGCTTAATCCTGAGGTGGTGGCATCGTAGTTTACGGTCAATTTAAACTCACTCCACTGATAACCCACCATAGGTATAATGGCATCTTTATTACGGTAATACAGGCCGCCTATCAGCTGTGTATTGCCGTCGCCGCTGAGATTGTAATTGGCATTAATGCCCAGTACGGTTTCGGTGGCATCGGCCATGCGGCTATAGTAGATATTAGGATTCACAATCCATTGATCGTTCAGTTTCAGCGAAGCATTTACAAACACGTTATAACGCCTTTCCAGTTCCTGACCGGCAGTTTGATTAGAGAAAAAGCTTTCTTTGGGTTTGTTCAGGTGCATGACGCTAACACCGGCATTGAAGTAGGCGCTATGGCTGGCAAAGAATGCATAGTTCACACCCAGGTTCAGATCGAGATAACCTACCGAGCTGTAGGCAAATGGTTCGCCATTGGGAATAGTGATATCAAAAAACTTATTGTTCCACTGATCGTCAAAAGTAAGCTTGGTAAAGTCTACCCTTTTATTCGTATAGCCTCCACTAAAGCCGGCACTTAACAAACTGGCCAACCCCAGCATCTGGTGCCAGGCAACCGAACCTTGAACACTGGTAGAGGTTAAGCCACCTGCACCGGCTACATCACGCAGCAAAGCGCCACCAAGGCCCAGCCAGCCGTTTTCAAAACGATTGTTGAACAGCTGAACATCGCCCCAGGCACTCATGGTTTTGTAGGGGTTGTTAGTAATGTTAGCCCATTGATTGCGGTAGTTGATGCCTACGCGGTAATCTACATCGGGTGCAAAACCTGTATTGGCCGGGTTAACTAATAACGGGGCATTGAAATATTGTGAAAAGTGCAGGTCCTGGGCGTGCGGGTGCAGGCTGATGAATAAACATACTACCCATATCGCAAATCCCACCTGTGTGTTTCTTTTACTAACTCTCATACGGTCCTCCTTTTATATAAACCGGCACCGGCAAGCGTAAGGCTATTATCTTAATAAGGTAATATCACCACGTTTCTGATACCTTTTTCCATCACTGAATTCTACGTCAAGTACATAAGCATATACGTCCATTGGTTGCAACACTCCATTGTAATATCCGTTCCATCCATTGCCTTTGTAGCTGGTGGATTGATACACTACTTTGCCCCAACGATTAAATATGCGGAAGTTCATTTTACTGATACCATACCCTCTTACCATCACCTGGTCATTAATGCCATCCCCATTAGGCGTAAAGGCGCTGGGCACATCTACCAGTGGGTTAATAATGGCTTTTACACCAATACAGGTATCATCTACGCAACCATAATCATTGGTTGCTTTTAAACATACAGTATAGTCGCCCGATGCCGCATAGGTATAAGATACCGTGGTATCGCGCCGTATAGTAAACAGTTTTTCACCATCACCAAAATCCCACAGGTACGAAGTAGCACCCACCGAAGTATTGGTAAATACAAACGGAGTGTTTTCTTTAGCCTGTACCGGCGAATAAGAGAAGCTGGCGGTAGGGTTAGGACTCACGGTTATAGTAAAGCTGGTACTGTCTATAATGTTACAGGTAGAGGAATCTATAGCTATCATTTTGATAGTATAGGTGCCTGCTGTGCTATATAAATGCGATGGGTTTACATCGGTAGAAGTGGTGCCGTCTCCAAAATCCCAGGTAAAGGTTTGCCCCCCCATACTGGTGTTGCTGAACTCTGCTGTATAGGGTACGCAACCGCTGGCCGGTGTGGTAAAGCCGGCTTTTACATTAATAGCAATACGTATTTGCTGTGTAATGGAATCGGGATAATTACAATAATTGGTATCGACTAAACTTAACGTTACATCGTAAGTGCCGGCACTGGCATAAGGGTGTGTAAAAGTTTGTGTGCCTTTATCTGTAAACACAGTCCCATCGCCCATGCGCCAGACAAACGAATTGTTGTTAAAAGGCTGTGCTGCTGTTGAAGTGTTGGTAAACTCGTAGTTCAACTGATCGCAAGGCAGCAGCTTTTTATAGGTAAAGCCCAGTGTGGCAGGGTTGTTACCTGCTTTAATGCTGGTATAGGAAGTATCGGCTACGTTACAGGCGCTGGAATCAATAGAAATGAGCATTACTGTGTAAGTACCTACAATGGTATAGGTATGCTGGGTGGTGGGTTGGGTAGTGGTTTCACGTGGCGAACCATCACCATAATCCCATATGTATTGTTTACCCATAGCAATGGTATCGGTAAAGGTTACCTGCAAGGGAATACAACCAGTACGGCGTACGGTGCCATTAATACTGGAGCGCAGGCCACTGCCTACACCTGCCAGGTTAAAAGCTATTTTGATAGCAGCCAGGTTACAGCCCCGGCCGGATAATGCTCCGTTGGTGCGGGAATAAGCACCGGCAGTGGTGGGAAAAGATACCCCGCCGCCGCAATTGGCGCAAATGCTTTGATATATTACCCCTTGTTTATCAAACCGGCTGGTACCGCCATCTACGTGGTCACCTAATCCACCTATTTGCCCGAACATGGTTCCATACAGTTGTGCAGCGGCATCTTTCTTCAATACAAAAAAGTAGAAATCGGCGCCATCCCTTCCACTGCTGTTAGGAAACAGAGCGTCAGAAGTAGTGGTAAGCCCCAGGGTTCCACTATTTTCATAACCATCAGCTATATCTATACCGCCGCCCCAGCCCGATACATACACATTCTCACAACGGTCTACCAGGAAGGCAGTAGGAGAGATGGCAGGTAAGGCACGGTTAGGGCCAAACACGGTAGAGTATACATAATCGCTTAAATCCTCTTTCAGTTTGGATATAAACTGTTTACCACCTGCTTCGGAAAAAGCAGCGTTTACCACTTTCCAGCTACCGGTAGTGGTGCCCATGATATAGGGGTAATTGAATTTATCGAACTGAATACCAAATATGATATCGTTGCTTTGTACGTCTGTGTTGAAATAAGACGATTTAATAAGCGTAGTACCGGTGTTATTGATAATGCTTACAAAGCCATCTGCTGCACCGCCACCGTAAGTGCTGGATATAACAGCACCATTGCCAGTGCCGGGAAAGTTTTGGCTGGCTGTAGCACCTGCCACGTAAATGTTGCCATTAGTGGGATGAAGTGCCAGTACAAAACCAGCGTCATCGTCAGTGCCGCCTAAGTAGGAGCTGAATAAAACGTTATTCAGATCAGTGCTGGTCTTGATAATCACGCCATCCTGTTTGCCGCCCAAAGATGTTTGAAACGCACCGGTAGTAGTGCGGAAATCAGAAGAGCTGGTTTGAGAAGTGAAATAGATATTGTTAGCTGCATCTACAATTACTTCGCTACGGGCATCATCTCCATAGTTTCTGCGAAGCGATTGCGATCTGCCACCGGAATATTTAGGTAAGATGTTTACCCCATCACTGCCAGAGCCGCCAAAAAGTCGGCCTGCCATCAAAGTGGTACCGGTGTTGTTGAGCTTACAAATGAAAATATCAAAATCACCGCCACCGGGTCCGTAAGTGGTGGTGGTGGTAGGAAAATTGGTAGAGTTGGTTCTGCCTGCTATTATTAGGTTGCCGGCATTATCCACTATCATACTATGTGGCTGCTCGTTTCCATTACCGCCAATTAAAGTAGCATATAAACGGTTGCGGCCGGTGCTGTTGAATTTGGTAATGGCTATATCGCAGGGTGCTGTGTTATCAGATGTGTTACCACCGCCAAAAGACGTTTGCATAGCGCCTGTACTTACCGGATAGCCGTTGCCAAAAACAATACCGCCGGCATAAAGGTTGCCGGCGCCGTCGTAAGTTGCTGTAAAGCCCCAGTTATCGGACGAGCTTCCGCTGAAAGTAGAAAAGATAAGGGTGGGATCAATTACCAGCATGCTACTGGCAGAATGTTCTCCTAACGAAAAACGTACAATATTTCCTTTTACGGTATAGGATGCGGCTACTTCGTTACGGCCTGTTGTGGCTATTTCATAGCTGTAAGGCTTTTGCTCATTCACATCACCTACTGACGTGCGGATGCGTAAGTTGCCTTTTTGTATATCCAGCTTATCCACCCCGGTAAATTGGAGGGCAATATCGTCTGCATTACCTCCAGGGTTTACAATAATGTCGTATTTAAGGTTGCCATTATCAGTATAGTAGCGTACATCAATATTGGGGTATACGTTTTTGTATAAAACGGCCTGATACACTTTACAATCACTTGCCCATTTGCTGGAATCTTTTCCTATAAAGAAGTTATAGCCGCCCTCTACCTGTTTGTCAGGAATAATTTGCGGGTTAGCAGAAGCTCCTACAAAGCTTACTTCATAAGCATGTGAATGTAACAACACGCTGGCAGGAGTGGGGGAGACAGAGCTGCTGGCAGTACGGGCAGCTGCATTGGAAGGATTACCACTACCTGTGCCCACCAGAACACCGCCACCGTGGCCGGTAGTGCCGTCCGGTGTAGGATTATTCCCTGTTTGAGCGTGGCTGTGCCCGCCAAAAAAGGTGTTTACTTTTTGCCAGTCGTCAGGATTATTCAAAAGTATCTTATAGCCATTTCCCTGAAGGAAAAAAGCACCATTGGCAAGGCTGCCTTTGAATTTTACTTTGCTATCCCACTGCCCTTTGTTCTCCACAAATTCATAATCCTGCGCAGTGGCTGCCTGTTGCAGCACCATAAGCAGTACCAGCAGTTGCAGTGCATGTGTAAAGGTTTTCAAGCTGAAACAGTTTTTATATAAGATATTTATTAATAATAACGACAAAAAGTGTTAAAATGTTGTCAGGATATCTTGCTCCACGCAGTTTTTCCTTCTTTCACCAAAAGATAGTTTTTAAGTGGCAAATTATCGGCCGAACTTAGTTCGGGATCGTTATCCAATAAATGTTGAGCATAAAACTTGGCACTTTCCAGAATAGCCTTGTCATTCACTATGTTGGCCAGTTTAAAATTCAACATCCCGCTTTGCCTGGTTCCTTCAATATCTCCTGGTCCTCTTAATTCCAGATCCTTTTCCGCAATTTTAAACCCGTCGTTGGTTGCGCACATTATCTTGATACGTTCGCGGGCATCATTGCTTACCCGCTCCCCTGTTAAAAGAATGCAAAAGCTTTTTTCGCTACCCCGGCCAACGCGGCCCCGTAACTGGTGAAGTTGTGATAATCCAAATTTCTCTGTGCTTTCAATAACCATTACCGATGCATTGGGTACGTTTACGCCCACTTCAATAACCGTGGTGCTGACCATGATATGAGTATCGCCGGTAACAAATCGTTGCATGTTGGTTTCTTTCTGTTCCGGTGGCTGGCGGCCATGTACCATGCTAATGCGGTATTTGGGTTCGGGAAACCAGCTTTTCACCTGCTCGTAACCCTGCATCAGGTCTTCGTAACTCAGCTTTTCGCTTTCTTCAATTAAGGGGTATATGATATAAGCCTGACGGCCTTTTTCAATTTCACTGCGTATAAAATCCATTACCCCGCCCCGCTGCATCTCGTTGCGGTGAACGGTGGTAATGGGTTGCCTGCCGGGTGGCAGTTCGTCCATTACACTATAATCCAGATCGCCATAGGCGGTCATAGCCAGTGTACGGGGAATAGGGGTGGCTGTCATTACCAGCACGTGCGGCGGAATAGTGGCTTTTTGCCACAGCCTGGCACGTTGTGCCACACCAAAACGGTGCTGTTCATCAATCACTACCAAACCCAGGTTGGCAAATTGTACTGCATCTTCAATTACCGCGTGCGTGCCCACCACCATTTGAATACTGCCATCTGCCAGCCCTGCCAGCACTTTCCGGCGCTCGGCGGTTTTAGTGCTACCGGTAAGTATGCGTATGTTCACAGGCATATCTTTCAACAGCGAAGACAAACCCTGAAAATGTTGCTGGGAAAGAATTTCGGTAGGCGCCATCAAACAGCTCTGAAAGCCGTTGTCTGCTGCCAGCAACATACATAACAAAGCCACTATGGTTTTACCACTGCCCACATCACCCTGTAACAAACGGTTCATTTGTTTGCCGCGTGCTGTATCCTGACGTATTTCTTTAAACACACGTTTTTGCGCGCCGGTGAGCTGAAAGGGGAGCACGTTATTGTAAAAATGATTGAAGATGTCGCCCACTTTTTCAAATACCACACCCCTGCTATAGCGATGACGGTTTAATTTCACTAATGCCAGCCTTACCTGGGCAATCAGCAACTCTTCAAATTTCAAACGCCTTAAAGCGTTTTCATAAGCCTGTGCCGATTTAGGGAAGTGAATATTTTGATAAGCCTGGAATCGGCCAGGTAGTTTTAATTGTTCTAATAAAGTGGCGGGTATGTTTTCCGGTATATCCCGCTCGGCAAGCTGTGGCATTAATACAGCGGTGAGTTTACCTATTTGCCTGCCGTTTAAGGCCCGGGCCTTGAGTTTTTCTGTAGAAGGATAAATCGGTTCCAGGAAAGCCTGCCCGGTTTTGTTTACGCTCGATAACAATTCCATCTCCGGATGTGTTATCTGCGGCCGTCCGTTAAAAAATCCACAGCGGCCAAATACCAGGTAATCCTGTCCCGGAAACAAACTTTTTTGTACCCAGGTAATGCCCTGAAACCAGGTAAGTTCCAGTGTACCACTTTTATCCTTAATACGGGCCACCAGTCGCTTACCTCTTTTTTCGCCCATTACCGTTACATCGGTAATTCTTCCGGCAATTTGTACAAAATCACTGGTGGGGTCGATTTCGTTAATGAGACTTACCTGCGTTTTATCCAGGTGGCGTAAAGGAAAATGTTCCAGCAGGTCGCGAAACGTAAAGATGTTTAGTTCTTTACGCAACATATCTCCCCGTAACGGGCCAACCCCTTTCAGGTATTCAATAGGTGAATCGAGTATGGTTGCAGAGGGATTAATGGACTTCTCAGAATATAATAGTGACTAAATAGATGCAAATATCGGTGTTTCCGCTTTTATGGCTATTGCTTTTCACGCTCGGAACGTATCATTTCACCGTACGATAGGTTGTTTAACATGGCGTTAATAGTTGCGGCAATTCTTTTGGTGCGGGTAGGTTCTGTTTTGGCGCTATCTATCCATTTAATGTAATAGTTACGGTGGCTGGGAGCCAGTTTTTCAAAACCTGCTTTGGCTTTAGGTTCATCTTCCAGGCAGGCAGCCAGATCGTCAGGCATTACTATGGCAAATTTTTTATCTTCTGCCATCTGTACTTCTACCATGGCGCCTTTCTTTTTGTGAATGCCTTTTCTTATTTCAGCGTTCAGGGGCATAATAAAACTACCGCCGCCCATAGGCAACAAACTCACACCCGAAAAAGCATAGCTATCCAACTTGCCTTTTACCCGGAACGACTTTTTATTACCAGGTTTCAGTTCTTCCGTAAGATCGGTCGGAATCTCAATGTAAGTCCACCCGGTTTTCTCGCCCTGCTGCTCAAATTGATGTATCGTAGCTGTAAAACGAACCATACCTGAAGGTAAAGGGAAACAGTGAAAATTAAAAACCCATACAAGCTGTTCGGGTAAATCAGAAATCCAATTATCGCTTTATCTTCGCGCCCTATGAGTAAAGAAGTAGTATTAAGCGGTATACGTCCCACAGGTTTTTTACACCTGGGGAACTATTTTGGTGCTATGCGCAACTTTGTTCGCATGCAGGAAGAGTTTGAATGCTATTTTTTTGTGGCCGATTGGCATAGTTTAACCACACACCCTGATACGAAAGAACTGAGAAGTAGCGTACTACGCGTTATTGCTGAAAATATTGCCTGTGGGCTTGATCCGGAAAAAGTGGCCTTATACGTACAAAGCGATGTGCGCGAGATAGCTGAATTATACCTGTATTTAAATATGCTGGCTTACACTGGCGAACTGGAAAGAACCACCACTTTTAAGGACAAGGTGCGTTTAAACCCTGGAAATGTAAACGCGGGTTTATTAACCTACCCGGTGCTGATGGCGGCTGATATTCTGGTGCACCGTGCCGTAAAAGTTCCGGTAGGTAAAGACCAGGAACAGCACATTGAAATGGCCCGCAATTTTGCCGAACGTTTCAACCACCGTTATGGGGATGTGTTCCCTGCACCGCATGCCTTTAACTACAGCACCAAACTGGTAAAAATTATGAGCCTGGATGGTGTAGGTAAAATGAGCAAGAGCGAAAATCAGATGGCTACTTTATACCTGGCTGATGACGATGATTCGATCCGTAAAAAAATAATGAAGGCGAAAACAGATAGCGGCCCTACCGAGCACAATTCTGAAAAGCCTGATTATATAGAAAACCTGTTTACCTTGATGAAGCTGGTAAGCACCGACGATGTTGTGCAACAATTTGAAGCTGCGTTTAACGGTTGTTCTATTAGATATGGCGATATGAAAAAACAGCTGGCCGAAGACATGGTAAAATTCATGAGCCCTATACGGGAAAAGGCAGCTGCTATTCAGAATGATAAAGAGTATCTGGCAAAAATTATGGCAAGCGGAGCAGAAAAAGCGCGGGCGAGTGCCAGCAAAACCTTAGCAGAAGTTCGCAAGGCGGTAGGTATGCAATACCTGTAACCCGGCCCGGATTTTGCTAAGCGTGTTACAAATTTTTGAACCACTTCTCTAAACAGTAAATCATTCCCTGAATGGTTAAAACCAACAAACCCAAGCATGTTGCCGTAGCCGGTAACATAGGTGCAGGTAAAACCACGCTTACCGAAATACTCAGTAAGCATTACCGCTGGATTCCGCAGTTTGAAGATGTAGATCACAACCCCTACCTGATGGACTTTTATGAAGACATGCCGAGGTGGAGTTTTAACCTGCAAATCTTCTTCCTGAATAGCCGCTTAAATCAATTACTGGAAATTCATAGAGGTACCGAAACTGTAATACAGGATCGCACCATTTATGAAGATGCCAATATATTCGCTCCCAACCTGCACGAAATGGGGTTGATGAGCAAGCGCGATTTTGAAAACTATTACCAGTTTTTTCAAACGCTGAAATCGATGGTGCAGCCGCCCGATTTATTAATTTATCTGAAAGCTTCTGTTCCTACCCTGGTGGGACAGATTCAGAAACGCGGTCGCGAATACGAAGAAAACATCCGCCTGGATTACCTGAAAAAGCTAAACGAGCTTTATAATAAATGGATCGACAGCTATACAGAAGGTCCTGTGCTGATTATCGACGTAGATAAGAATAAGTTTGTGGAGAAGGAAGAAGATCTGGGTGAGATCATCAGTAAAGTGGATGGTATGTTATTCGGATTGTTCTAAACAAATCATATTGCAAAAAAGCCGGGAAACACTTCCCGGCTTTTTGTTTTATCACACCAGCTTCTTTTGCATCGCCAGCTTCACCAATGCCGCCGTATTTTTCACTCCCAGCTTTTGCAGCAAACGGTTGCGATGATTCTCTACGGTGCGTAAGCTTAAAAACAGTTGATTGGCTATCTGTTGGTTGGTTAAGCCATCCACTATATAGTGTAATATCTCTTTTTCGCGGCGGGTAATTACATTGTCCTGGGTTTGCGAAAGCATGCTTAACAGCTGCTTTTTCAAATCGTCGTAAATGTATTGGTCGCCTTTGTTTACGGCTTTAATGGCTTCTATCAGAATGCGTGGTTCTGTATCTTTTAGCAGGTAGCCCAGGCAACCTTGCTTTAACATGTCCCGTGCTTGCTCAGGCGAATCGTTATTGGTAAGCGCAATAATGTGGATGGTAGGGTATAGTTTGGTAATAATACCTGCCAGTTCAACCCCGTTTTTACCGGGCATTTGTATATCCAGCAACACCACATCAGGCAATGTTTGGGCAATGCCGGTTAACAGGCTTTCGCCGCCTGCATAAACACCGCTAATGGTAATATCCGGTTCGTTTTCCAGTATCCGGCTTACGCCATAACGCACAATGGCCTGGTCATCAGTAATCGCAACTTTAATCATTTTCGTTAGTTATATCCGGCTTCTTTTCAAATTCCAGGTAAATGCTGGTGCCGCTGTCGGGGCTGCTGTGAATATCTATGATACCACCTGCATGCTGCACCCTGTCATAAATATTGGTAAGGCCAATGCCGCGCGTTTGTTCTGTAATGTTCTCCGGCATTCCTACGCCGTCATCTTCAATGGTAATGGATAAGCCGTTTCCGGTATATTCCATTTGAATAATAGCATGTTTAGCTTTGGCATGTTTTACCACATTATGCACTAGTTCCTGCACAATCCTGTAAATACTCAGCTCAAAAATAGTATTGAATTTTTTCTCAATACCATAGTGCTGAAAAATAAGTTCTGTTTCACTGTTATTGCCCATTTTTACGCAAAACAAGCGCAGGGCCTGTAGTAGCCCTTTACTTTCCAGTACATCGGGAAGCATGTTATGTGCTGTCTGGCGTAGTTCGGTTGCCGCTTCTTCCAGCAACTTTAAACCGTCTTTAAAATCAGCTTCTTCACGTATGGCTTCGGTTTTACCTGCCAGTTCAAAGTTTATTTTAGCGGCAGCCAGTATACCACCAATACCATCGTGCAGTTCACGGGCCAGGCGTTTTCTTTCTTTTTCTTCGCCGGTAATGGTGGCGTTCAGGCGTATAATTTCCATTTGCTTTTGAAAGCCGTTGATCTTTTCCTGTTGTAAACCTTGTTTATGTAAACTGTTGCGGTGCAGTAACACAAAAATGGCGGTAAGTCCCAGGGCTATTAACGTAATAATTCCTATCCAGAAGTTTTTTCGGCGCATTTTGTTTTGCGCCTCGGTAATAGCCAGTTTTTGCACGGCCAGTTCCTTGTCTTTCTGTGCTATCCTAAAACGTACCTCTAACCGGTTTACCATATCCAGCTTGTCTTTGCGTACCATTTGATCGCGCAAGCGAAGATGGGCTTTGTTTTCTTCCAGTGCTTTCTGGTAATTGCCGGCATGCTCATAACATTCAGCCAGCATTTGATGTGCATCTACCACATCGTGGCGCAGCAAATTGCCGCTGCGCTTGGTGCCCGAAATATATTCTTCCAATAGTGGGGTTACTTCGGCATATTTCTTTTCCTGGAATAAAACCTTATCACGCATTAAATCGGCAATACTTAAAAAAAAAGCCAGGGAAGTCTTGTATTGTGGGTTATTTCCCAATTGTCGTACCTGTTCAATATAAGGCAATGCTTTAGCGGGCCTGTTCGACAGCAAATAACAATCGGCTGTATTTAGCAGCGTGGATATTCTACGTGGCAGGTTTATTCCTTTGTGCTTCAGCAGGTATTGTTCAAAGTAATACCGGGATGAATCGTACTGGAGAGTGGCCGTAAAGTACAACCCTTTTAAAAAATAACTGTTGTAACGGTTTTGATCGTTTTCGGGTAAAGAAGCAGCAATTGCGGTAGCTGTTTGCACATATTTGCCAATAGTATTTTTAATAGTGGTGCTGTCGTAATCAAGATGTAGCCAGAATACAGTAAGCTTGATGTATACATTTATTTCCAGGTTGGCATCTTTAATATGCCCACTTTCAATTTCATCACTTAAACGGTAAAAGAAATAAGCCGATGAATCTTGCTTGCCCTTTTCATCGTAGGCTTCTGCCAGCAATACATCAATAGGCGCTTTTACATTAATGTCGTTCAGGTTGCTGGAATCGTACAAATACATGGCCCGGTTGCCATACACAATAGCAGTGTTTACATCATTGCCAAAATACCAGTTACCCAGGCGAGTGAGTGCTTTTATTCGTCCCCGGTAAAAGCGAACTTTTTCACTTTGATTTAATGCTTTCTGTAGTATTTCATAAGCTTGTTTGGGACTGTTATCTGTTATAAGGGCAGCTTCCTGCAATAATGTAGTAATAGATGCGCTATCCGTTGCAGTATATTTTTGGGCCTGAACAGGTGAATTGAAATTAATTGCATGTAAGAGTATAAGCAACAATAGTTTATACAGTAGCGTATGAGGAAGTCTTTGAAATCCGTTCATTGATATAGGAATATATTCAATTAGTCAGTTAGTTGTACCGGTTCCCCAAAAATAACTATAAATGACTATATATATCTATTCCAAATTGAGTAGAAACGCTCAGCTTAAGTAAGGTAATGAACATATAGATTTGGAAAAATTATATTAAACCAAAAACTAACTTTCTTGCCTGCCACATTACACCTGTTGCAGTGTAGATGTGGCTTACCAATATATTTCAGAAGAAAACAAGTCTGTTTTTTTTGTGCTGTTTTTTAATAGGGTTGATATGGACAATAGCGGCGCGGTGTCTACCGGGTCGCTTTCCTTAATAGCATTGCCATGCTAGAAATAAAAACTCCACCGTCATCGGTGGAGTTTTATTATGTCGAAGCAATCGAAGAGGCCCTAACGTAATTTTCAAAAGTTTTTGAAAATATGAGTTGTTAAATGTAGTTAAAAAAACTAAAAAGCCAAAGGCGCAGCAGCTAAAATTTCTGGTGAAACCCTGTCCGCATACTGCTTGAAATTATCATTAAAAGCAATGGCCAGTTTTTGTGCTGCAGCATCGTAGGCAGCAACATCCGGCCAGGTGCTGCGTGGGTTTAATAATTCTGTTGGCACTCCCGGGCAACTGGAAGGAATGGCTATGCCAAAAATGGGATGCTTTTCAAACGTAACTCTGTCTAAATCACCTTTTAACGCAGCGGTGATCATAGCACGCGTATATTTCAGCTGCATGCGCTTACCTACGCCATAAGGCCCGCCGGTCCAGCCGGTATTGATTAGCCATACATTTACTTTGTGGTCTTTTAATTTTTGTCCCAGCATAGCAGCGTATTGAGCAGGGTGCAACGGGATAAACGGAGCACCAAAACAGGCGCTAAATGTAGATTTAGGTTCGGTAACCCCGGCTTCCGTACCGGCAACACGGGCGGTATAACCACTAATGTATTGATACATGGCCTGCTCGGGTGTTAACCGGCTGATAGGCGGTAATACCCCATAGGCATCGCAGGTTAAAAAGAAGATGTTTTTAGGAATGGTTCCAATACTGGGCTCTACCGAGCCGGGTATATAATGCAGGGGATAGCTTACCCTTGTATTTTCGGTGATGGTTTTATCGGCAAAATTTACCTGTTGGCTACCTGGTTTAAATACAATGTTTTCCAGCAATGCACCGTTTCTGATGGCGTGAAAAATATCGGGTTCTTTTTCCACATCCAGGTCAATACACTTGGCATAACAGCCCCCTTCAAAGTTAAACACATGGTTATGGTTCCAGCCATGTTCGTCATCACCTATCAGGCTACGGGAAGGGTCGGCGCTCAAAGTGGTTTTACCGGTACCACTCAGGCCAAAGAACAACGCAACATCACCGGCTTTGCCTACATTGGCGCTGCAGTGCATGCTTAACGTGTGTTTGTTTTGTGGCAGCAGATAGTTTAATACCGTAAACACGCCTTTTTTCATTTCTCCTGTGTAGCCCGTGCCACCTATCAGAATGGTTTTATCGGTAAAAGAAATAATGGCAAAGTTGTGTTGGTTGGTGCCGTGTACAGCAGCAGTGGCGGTAAAGCCTGGTGCATGTATGATCTGCCATTCTGGTTTAAAAAAGTCAATGTCTTCCTCTTCGGGACGTAAAAACATATTATAGGCAAACAGGTTGGCACTGGCGGTTTCTGTAACCACACGCAGGCTTAAGCGAAAGGCAGGCGTGGCGCAGGCATAGCAATCTCTTACCCACACTTCCTGCTTTTTATTCAGGTAAATCAGCATTTCTTTTTTCAACTGTAAAAAAGAAGCAGCACTAATAGGCTGGTTAAAATTGTTCCAGTTTACCGTTTCGGCAGTGAGCGCATCTTTTACTATAAACTTATCCTTAGGACTACGACCTGTAAACTCACCAGTGTTGATGCAAAGCGCACCGGTATCATTTAATACACCTTCGTGGTTTTGTAAGGCCTGATCAACCAGTTCGTAGGGAGATAGCTGATAATGGATCACAGGACAGGATATACCCATTTCGGTTAGCGGAACAGCAGGAGCGGCAATCGTGATAATCGAAGACATAGAAACTTGTTTAGACAAACAAAGTAAGTGAAAAACTTACGGTTGTTTGTTTTTTGAGACCCTTCTAAATTAGAAGATATCTAACAAATGCCTTTTGTTATGTAGGTAAATTGAAAAATATATGGCTTTTTAACGATTGTGTAAGAAAATATTCAAGCTGGTATTGCTGAATTTAAAAACTTAGGGCTTGGGCACTTTCTGTGGTTTTGGCTTATCGCCAAAGATTTTTTCAAAGTCGCGGGTATACGAAATACTCACACCCTGGCGGTTACGGCGGCCTATACCTGTGGTAGAGCCAGCGCCTACGTCCATGCTGCTTTTATTAAAAACCACCGCCCGCAGCTTACGGTCGCGTGATAGCACAATTTCCACACGAATATCCGGAAGCCATTGAAAATTACCGGATTGCGCCGCCTGGGTGTTACTGAGGTTAAAATCCAGGTCGCTGCCAAAGGTTACAATCAACTTACCATCCAGCAGGCTTTTGTTTACTTTCAGGGTAATATTCTGCCGGTCCAGCTTACTGTTACCGGTTTCCGTGTTGCCAAACAGGCTGGCACTGCTGTAAAAGCTGGTGCCCACGTCAAAATTCAGGCTTTTATCACCTGTGATCTTATACAGGAAGTTAGAAACCAGTTTGTTCAGCTCAGAGGTGAGCACGGCCGAAATGGTGTTAAAACCAATAGCACCGGCATTGGCTCCCGTACGTGCTTCGCCGTAGGGGGCAAACGAATTGAATACGATCAGGTAAGTTACCTGCTTCAACATTTCATTCGGCTCGTTTTCAATTCGGGTGAGCAGCAATTGTAAATCGTTATCGTTTTTCACCACGCTGTTAGGAGGGAAATCAATTTTAAACCCGATATCCGGTCTGCTCAGCTTACCACGTAATTCCGCTATTACATACACCTGGCCGCGATAGCCCATCAGCGAACCTTTAGAGTTACTCAGGTTCAACGCCTGGTTACTGAGCAGTTCGTTCAGGGTAACCCTTTCAGCTATATACTGGGCATCAATATTTAAAATGGCGTCGTAAGGGTTGCCGTTCCATTCAATAAAGCTGCCTGCATTCTGCATCAGGATAAACGGCTTTCGTATAAACGATTGAAAGTTGAAATTATAACGTCCGCTTTCAATGTTATAGCGGCCCTTCATAGTCATTGCACCGGTGGCAGGCACATTAATCTGCAAACGGCCATTACCAGTTGCAGTGATCACGTCACCTGTTAGCTCGTCCAGTATCACATCAATAGTAGCCTGGTTGTTAGCGGTAAGATCCAGGTCCATGCTCAGGCGTGCAGTGCTGGAGTTTACTTCCTGCTGTATTTCGGTACCATATTTTTTAAATACAATAAAGTCGGCCTCAGCAGTTTCCTTGCTTACCGAGCTGGGGATGAAAATATGTGTGGTATCTGTTACCTCACCAGCAATGCTCATACGCATATTTTCCAGCGGCCCTTTTAAAGCAAGGGTGGCTTTACCAACTGCATGACCATAAAACTGCTGATTATCTTTGGCTTTAGTATCCAGCAGCAGCAATTGCGGGGTGCTCATGTCAAAATCAAACCTCATGTTGCTAAACCCTTTTTCATACAGCTTGCCCTTCACCGTGCCTTTGTTATTGCGTATGTCCCGGATGCCAAACTGGCCAAAGTTGATACCGTCTTCTTCAAAGCGTATCACTGCTGAGTCTATATAGTAATAAACCTGTGTGTAGTCTACTTTCAGTCCGCTGTTTCTTAACGTAAGCTTGCCCAGCAACTCTGGTGCATTCGGATCGCCGCTTACCTTCAGGTTGCCCGAGGCTATGCCCGTAATATTGCTGAACAGGCCTTCCAGCAACTGGTTTAAAATAGTCACCTTCACTTCTTTCAAATCGGTTTCTATTTCCAGCGGGTTGCCGGTGCTGTCTTTTACATTGTAGCTGCCTTTGGCATTCAGGCGGTACGATGCATTATCCGAGGTCATGTTAAAGCCTGCCTTGCCGGTAACGCTGTTATAATCGCCTTTTAGTAACACCACACCTACCGAATCATCGTTTAAACGAAACTGGTCGGCACGTAAATCACCATCCAGCTTAAATTTGCCAAAGAAATCGTGCATGTGAATGTTGCCGTTGGCAATACCTTCCATACGCGGCTTTTTCGTAAACAGGGGCGTAAAGTCGCCCAGGTTCACATCTTTCAGTTTCAGCACCAGGGTGCTGTTGTTGGTACCTTCATCCTCTTCGGTTTCCACGGTCATTTCCTGGAAACCTTGTGTAAAGCGTACGTTGCTGGCGGATGCAAAATTCTGACGTATTATCAGTTCGCCTTCTTTTTCCAGCATCCAGTTTTTATCATTCACTACAAACGAAGAGGGCTGAAAGTTAATGCGCACACCATCTTCCAGCGTATACACATCTGCATTCAGCTCGGCATTGTTTAGCGTGGTGTTGGCACTGGTTTTTATCTTAATGTCAGAGTGATCTTTCTCTGATTGTATGTTCAGCGTGGTATTAGGAAAAAACAAACTGTCGCCTACATACACCTTACCCACATCACCCGATAGCTTTAGCTTAATGGAATCGCCACGACCTTGCAGGCGGGCGTTTTCCAGCATATAACTATCATATTTTACATAAGGGATGTTTGTACGCAGGAAAAAAGTGCCCGAATCCTGGGTGTTAATAGCTCCCATTAACGTGGCATTGTTCAGCCCGGAAAGCTTAGGGTCTAACACACGGGTATAACTTTCAAAATTCCGCGTTTTCAGTGTAACCATAAAGCGCTGGTCTTTGGGTGTTTGGGCAGGCGCTTTAAAATACGATGGAAAGTATTTATTCAGGAACAACTGAAAGCTGTTAGGCAAATCCAGCAAGGTATATCTGCCCCGGATCAATACGTCAAATTCATTACTGGTTACCGCAAGCACACGCCTGTTGGCGGTATCGTAATTAGCCGTAATAGTTAACGAGTCAAAGCTTAAACGTGTGCTGTCGTGTATTAACCCGGCGTTCAGTAATTTGGCCGACCCCATAAACTGGTCAATGTTCAGGCCATAGAAGTCAAGGTCAAATAATCCTGTTAAACGAAAATCGGTATTGGTAAAATGCAACGCCTGCAAATTAGATTGTGCAAGGTCGCCCAGTATGTTTACATGCGGAACAGAGTCTTTTAAATCAATCTGGATGTTACTGGTAAAACTAAAGTTAGGGTCGTTGGCTTTAAACTCCCCGTCAAAATTTTTCTTTTGTATGTTGCCGTTGAAAATAAGGTTGGTGTAACTATAGTCGTTAAACTCAAACTGGTTAAACGAACCATCCAGGGAGGTTTTAATCTTATCCAGGTCAAAGCTGCTGCCGGCTATTTTACCATTAAAGCTTACGCGTCCAATAGAAGGCACATCTATAAACTTACCCAGGTTAAACTGTTGAGTGGTTATGTTACCCTCGTAAGTGGGTTCACCTTTCACAGGTAGGCGTAACGTGGTGTTGGTATAGCAACCGCCTAAAGCAGTGCTGATATTACCGGTGGTGGTAAAACTATGGATAGTGCCCTTAAAGTCGCCACGAAACTGCACATTGCCTAAAGCTGCCAGGTTTGGATTGGTCACTCCTTTTATAGGCGGCAACCACGCCGTGGCATTGGCATAGTTGGTTTGGGCAACCCCTTTGGTTAAAGTAATATTGGTTTTATCAATATCAGGTAACCCCTTCATGCCAAAATCGCCGCTAAGGTAGGTGGCGTCCCCGCCTCGCATAAACATGTCTTTCACGTTAAAGTCGGCCACGGTACCGTTAAAACGGCCACTCATGGTAACCTGCTTATGCCAGGTGCGCAGCTCCGGAGCAAAATACGCAATGTCATCAGAGTGTACATCCGAGCTGTTAAAGCGTGCTTCCATCACTACATTGTCAATATACTCGCCCATGTCATCGTTAAAGTCACGATACTTCATAGCATAGTAATTATGCAGGTGCGATTTGTTGGTGCGCAGGTCCAGCTTGTTAAACTCCATAATCTGGGGCGTAAACCTGAACTGGGCTTTCAGCTGTTTTACATCCAGGCCCGAACGCTCTTTAGCAGCTATATTAATATTGGCCCGCATGGTGTCTTTAATAAACGTGTAGCCCGTAATCAGGGTGTTGATATTCGAGAACACAATATTTGACCCGTCAAACCATCCGGGATCGGAGTTGGGCACCTGCTTGCCTATGGAAAAAAAGCCGTTGGTAATTTTAATATGCCCCGCCTGCACCAGTATGTCGGCCCCGTTAAAATACATGCCGGTATCTTTTACTGGCTGACCCGTAGATTTTTTGGGAGGACGCAAACCATCGAAGTCCTGTATGGTAAAGTAGGGCTTGTCAATAGTAACATCATTTACCTGGAATATCTTTTTAGAAAAATCAATCTTATCCGCATCCAGTAACAGGCTACCCAGCTTTACCTGCATTCTTTCACCCACCCACAGGTCGTTGCTGATATAATCCACATTTTTTAAATCCACCTTTTTCAGGTTCAGGTCCAGTGTGCTTTTCTTTTCCTTTTTAGGCAGGGTGTCGGTAGATGCAAAGTGATCAATGATAAACTGGTAATTCCAGATATTGTCCTTACGGGAGGTATGGATAACCGCGTCTTCTAACCCTACATATTTCAAATCTGCCTTTGTTTTCCAGAAAAACCAATCTGTAATCCGTATTTTCAGTTTGCCGGCATACAGCAAAGTGTCTTTATTCAAATCTTTGATAAGAGTACCTTCCAGGTTCATCTTATTAAAGAAAGTAAGGCTTACATGGTCAATACGCACTTCGGTATTCAAATCTTTCGACAACCGGGTGGTAACCTTGCGTATGATGAAGTTTTGTACAGTTTCGGTCTGAATTAACAACCAGGCCAGCAATAGAATTGCCAGTAGTGTAAGAAAGGTTCGACCCGTTATTTTCAGAAATTTCTTCAGAAGCTGCGTAATTTGAACGATAAAAATAGTGATAAGCGGGCAGATAGGCGAGTGATGTGAACAGTTAACAACGATAAAATTTTATAAAAGATTTTTGTATGAGAAAAAACAGCCTTTCAATAGTGATGAGTGGGGTTATAGCAGTTGTAATAATGCTATGGGGCATGCCTGCTTTTGCCTGGCAGGGAGGTGACAGCACCCGTTATGTGCTGGTGATACATGGCGGAGCCGGAACTATTGTAAAAGAACAGATGACGCCTGAAAAGGAAAAAGCCTACCGTAAGGGCTTGCAGGATGCTTTGGCTGCCGGCAATGCCATTTTGAAAAAAGGCGGCAATGCCCTGGATGCTGTAGAAGCGGCCGTAAAGGTGATGGAAGACAATCCCTTATTCAACGCAGGCAAAGGAGCTGTGTTTACGAATGAAGGCAAGAACGAGATGGATGCCGCTATTATGAATGGCAGTAACCTGCAGGCCGGTTCAGTAGCAGGAGTAACCACCATCAAAAATCCCATTACTGCCGCCCGGGCCGTCATGGAAAAAAGTGAACATGTAATGATGACGGGCAAAGGGGCCGAACAATTTGCCGCTAAAAGCGGTTGCTCCATAGTGCCCACTTCTTATTTCTATACCGAAGAACGCTGGAAAGGATTGCAACGCGCCAGACAACTGGACTCTGCAAAGACCCGTTTAGATCACGACAGTGTTCATGTCCTGTTAAAGCAACCAGGCAACCGGGATTACAAATATGGCACGGTAGGCGCAGTGGCCCTGGACACAAAGGGCAACCTGGCAGCCGCCACCAGCACGGGGGGCATGACCAATAAAAAATATGGAAGAATAGGGGATGCTCCTATTATAGGAGCTGGCACTTATGCTAATAATAAAACCTGTGCTATCAGTTGCACCGGCTGGGGCGAGTTTTTTATACGGTTGGTAATGGCCAAAAGTGTGAGCGACCGTATAGAGCTGGCAGGAGAAACTTTACAGCAGGCCACCAACGAAATGATTATGAAACAACTGAGTGCCTTAGGGGGCGATGGCGGTTTAATTGCAGTAGACAAACAAGGCAACATAGCCATGCCGTTTAATACCAAAGGCATGTATCGTGGATATATTAAAGCGAGTGGTGAAACCGCTATAGACATTTACATTAACTAAATTAAGCCAGTATTTTTTGCAGTACCCCTGCCAGGTTGTGCAAATCGGCTTCGGTATGCAGGGCGTTGATAACAACCCTTTGTATTTTTTTACCTGTAGCATTGGGGTAGGCGAAAGAAGAGATTACAATGCCCCGATCCAACAACTGTTGTTCGTGCACCGTATCGGGCAACACAAACATGGGTAGCTGTTGGTGATAATGAATGCCGGGCAGTGATTGAATCAGCTCTATAAACAAAGCTATGTTTTTATGCAGTTGATTTCGCTGCGCGGCATACAAGTCCTGTCCCTGTATGAAAGCATACATAAAGGCAGGTGATAAAGAAGTAGAAGCAGTGTAGGCGGGTTGCTGCCTTAACTGTGCGGCCTGTTCTTTACTGCAACTGATAGCGCCACCAATCAAATTAAAAGCTTTGGATAAACTGTAAGTAATAACAGCCGGCACTTTTGCCGGTAAACGGCTGCTTACTCCTTCACCATGTTCTCCTGTAATGCCAATGCCATGCGAATCATCTACCAGCACGGTTAACCAGGGATGATGATGCAAAAAGTCGAAACTGTGTAATGCAGGAGTAAAGATGTCTATCGCATCTGCTACTATAGACACCGCAGCATGTTGTGCCTGTACCGCTTGCGTCCAGATAGCATAAGGCAAACCGGAAGGGGTAAGCTTGTACACGGCAGGATGTGTGCCGGGGGCTGCCAGCACCGGTTCGGTTAGCAGGCTCCCCGCCAGTGTACCGGCACTGAAACCCGAAGCCATACATACAGTATCTTCTTTACCTGTGATAACAGATAAAAGTTGCTCCATTTGTGCAAATAAATCCAGCCTGGTGTTGGATATGCGGGAAGAAGGAAAGCTGAGCCCGTATCTATCTATTCCTTCTTTTACCAGCTCGGTAAAAGCGGGTACCTGGTGCATGCCAAGGTAGGCATAGCCCGAAAAAAACAGGTACTCCCTGCCATTGACATATATAGTGCGTGTGGGTGTACCTGTTGTTTGTAGCATAGGTGATGTTTATGGTTATTGCATGCCCATGTTTTTATTAAATGCATCACTTTCGCCTTTGGCTATGCTCAGGCTTTGCCAGTTATCATCTCTCAGCATGCGGGCAATAGTGATAATCTGGCCTACATGGTAAGGGTAGTGTGCCAGTTGCCTTAATATAGCATCATAAGCCGTTAAAGGTTCTGTGCGTATGTAAATGGTTTTGTCCAGATCTTCCGGCTGCAGCGATTCCAGTGTCGTGATCAGGCATTCCCATCCTCCATTCCAGAACGCAATAACATCTGCTTTGCTGTCGGTCATTTCTTCAAATTCCTTATCCCGGCTGCGCCAGTGTTTTTCTCCATCTTCGGTTAAAAAGTTGGTCCAGCGGCTCATCATATTGCCATACATATGCTGTATAATCAAAGCAATGCTATTGCTGGCAGGCGAGGGGCGAAAAAACAGGTCTTTATCATTCAGTTGAGCCAGCGTTTTATCGCCCAACTCTTTGTAGTTCTTAAACCGTTTAATCACGTCCTTTAAAAAAGTTGCTTCCATATGTTGTTTTTTAGAAGGGTTAAAAACCGGCTACACTATCATCGCCACGGATATCAGCAGCAACAGATATCCGGTTACCCTGTGTGCAAATTACTTCAGTTCTGCCTATAGCAGCCCTGTCTGTAAAGTGATAACCCATTTTTATCATTTCCTGTTTAGTGGTTTCCGGAAATCCTTTTTCTATATAGACTTCGTCCGGTAGCCATTGGTGATGGAATTTAGGTTTATTCACCGCATCGGCTGGTGTCATTGTAAAGTCTATCATGTTTACCAGCGTTTGAAAAACGGAAGTAGGAATGGTAGTGCCACCCGGTGTTCCTGCTACCAGGTAAGGCTTATTATTTTTAGTAACCAGCACCGGGCACATACTGCTTAACATTCGCTTGCCGGGTGCAATGGCATTGGCTTCTCCACCCACTGCGCCATACATATTGGGCACACCTGGTTTAATGCTAAAATCGTCCATTTCATTATTCAGTAAAAAGCCGGCACCACCTACTACCGTTTTGCTGCCGTAGCTGCCGTTTAAAGTAGTGGTAATACTTACCATGTTGCCTTCCTTATCATAAATGCTGATGTGGGTGGTTTCTTCGCTTTCCGGAAAACTGCTTTTCGGAATATTGCTGCTGGGGGTAGCTTTGCCGGGGGTAAAAGTGTGCATACGTTGAGCGATGTAATACTTACTTACCAGGGAGTCTACCGGTACCTTAAAAAAATCAGGATCACCCATGTGTTTAGCTCTATCTGCATACGCCCTGCGTTCTGCTTCCACCATTAACTGCGTAGCCTGCGTGCTTTGAAAACCATAACTGCTCATAGGATAACTTTCTATCATTTTCATCACCTGCCATAAAATAATACCGCCACTGCTGGGAGGGGGGAATCCTGCAATATGATAGCCCCGGTAATCAAATTCCAGGGGAATGCGCTTTTTTACTGTATAAGCTGCCAGGTCTTCTTTAGTGATAATGCCGTTGGCCTTTTTCATTTCTGCTACTATCAAATCGGCTGTTTCTCCTTCATAAAATCCTTTAGCGCCATTGGCTTGTATCCTTTTTAGCGTGTTGGCCAGCTCTTTTTGTACCAGGGTATCTCCGGCTTTCCAGGGTACACTTTTTACAAAAACAGGTATTACACTATTATATTGTATAAAAGCTTCCTGGCTTTTATTTAAGTTGGTGGCTTCTTTTTCGGTAATAACGAAACCGTTTTCTGCCAGTTGAATAGCAGGTTGTATCAGTTGCGTAAAGGATAGTTTGGCATAAGGGAGAGTGGCAAATAAACCCGCCACCGTGCCTGGTACACCGGCTGCCAGCCGCCCGTTTTGCGATAGTTGGGTTTGCGCATTACCTGCACCATCCAGGTACATGTCGCGGCTGGCTTTGGCAGGGGCTTGCTCACGGTAGTCCAGTCCCAGCAGTTTGCCATCTTTTTTACGGGCTATTAAAAAGCCACCACCGCCTATATTGCCTGCTCCAGGGTACACTACTGCCAGCGCCAGCTGGGTAGCAATGGCTGCGTCAAACGCGTTACCACCTTTTTGCATTACATAAGCACCCACTTCACTGGCAAGGGGGTGAGCGCAGGCAACGGCTGCTTTTGTATAAACACTCTCTTTTTTCACCTGGTAGTGATAGGCATCAATTGATGTTAGGGTGGTTTTGTTTTTAGACTGAGAATATGCCGGGAGAAATAGCCAGGTAAATAGGATAAAAAGGCAGGATAATTTTCTCATTGTAATTTATTTAATGTGTTGTTTTCGGGTATGGTTGAAGTGTAAAATTGCTGTTTGGTAACATTAAAATTATTTTAATTCTCTTATTGTGCTTGTTTTGTCGTTGTTTTTTACCGTTTTATCTATTTGCATTGCTTCCTTTTGAATTATATTGCTTAACTTTCCCTTAACACTAACGCACATACCAGGTATTAAAGTACTGCTTTATCATCTGGGTTTATTTTACCAAGCACATGCACATGAGAAATCCGTATCCTGTTTTTACCACATTTTATTACCTGCCGTTAAGAAGCAGCGCGAGTAGCACAACGTTCCTTGTTCCTACAGAACAAATTCCAGCGTATGCACAGTAAGTAAATAATATAGCCTGTTCAATAAAGTTGTTGTCCCTTCCCCTTATATAACCGACTGCCTGTCTATTGGTTCTGTATTGTTTATTAAAATCTAATGCAAATGAGAAAACAGTTTTCAAGTCTGATGGGGCTTTGTGCATTGCTGTTGCTTACAGCTTTTACCGCTTCGGCCCAAACTAAAGCAATCAAAGGAAAAATTACGGATGTAAAAGATGGCGCCCCCATATCGGGAGCTACTATTCATGCCAAAAACAGCAGTGCTTCTGCTATTTCTGCTGCGGATGGTTCCTTTTCCATCCTGGTAGATGCCAAAACCAAACAATTGCAGGTGCTGTATGTGGGGTATGCAACACAAACTATTACTATTGGTGCACAGGAAACTATCAACGTGGCGCTGGAGCCATCCGGCGAATCGCTGAGCGAAATAGTGGTAGTAGGTTATGGTACTAAGGCTAAACGTGATGTTACGGGCTCTGTGGCTAAAGTAGCCAGTAAAGACATTGCCAACACGCCGGCCACCAGTTTTGAAAGCGCCTTACAGGGCCGCGCGGCAGGTGTGCAGGTAAGCCAGCAAAACGGTAAACTGGGCCAGGGCATTAATATTCGTATACGCGGCGCCAGCTCAGTAACAGCGGGTAACGAGCCGCTGTATGTAGTAGATGGTATTCCTATTACTACAGATGATATGTCCAGCACCAGCGCTTCTACCAATGCCCTTGCTGATATCAATATGAATGATATTGAGTCTATCGAAATATTAAAAGATGCATCGGCAGCTGCTATCTATGGTTCAAGAGGTTCAAATGGCGTGGTAATTATCACTACCAAAAAAGGAAAGGCAGGAACCTCCAAGGTGGAGCTGGGTTATTTCTCTGGTTTTCAAAAACCTACTCACCGCAGAGAGTTTATGAATGCCACACAATATGTGGAATACTTTAAGCAGGCGGGCATAGGTGCTGCTAAACAGGATTATGCAGCAGGTTATTACAACACGCTGCAGGATGCGCTGGATGATTATGACAGTTATGTAGCATCGCGCATGACACGTTACTCGGCAGGTACTGATGATTGGGAAACCGGTAAAATCAATACAAACTGGCAAGACCAGGTGCTTCGTACTGCACCTATGTCGCAATACGATTTTAGTGTTACAGGTGGCACAGACAAAACCAAGATCTATTTTTCAGGTCAGTATCTTGATCAGAAAGGCATCTTAATAGCCAACAGTTACAAGAGATACGGTGCCAGGCTGAATATTGAACACAAAGTAAAAGACTGGCTTACTACGGGTATTAATATGAGTTTTGCCCGTTCGTTAAACTACCGGGTATCTAACGATAATGCGTTTTCTACTCCTTTGCAGATTATCGCGTTATCTCCTATCACCCCGGTAATTGATCCGCGCACTGGGCTTACCAGTGGTGCGCTGGATTTAGATGCCGATGCGCCTAACACCAACTACCCGGTGTATTATAATCCTTTACTGGATGTAGAGAATGCTTACTATCATACACTGGTGAACAGAACCATTGGTAATGCCTTTTTAAATGTGAATGTATTAAGTGGGCTTACCTTTCGCACCGAGCTGGGTATGGATCAGTTAAACCAGACAGAAGACAGTTACTACGGACGCCTTACTGCCCGTAACACAGGCGCCGCTAATGGTTCTGGTACTTATTCCACCACACAAATGATCAATATTAACACCAACAGTTATTTCGCTTATAACAAAACCTTTAATGGAGTGCATGCCATAGATGCCACATTTGGTATGAGCTATCAGAACAGGAACCAGGTATATAGCACTGCTTCGGGCGAACAGTTTCCGGGCGATGCTTATAAAACATTGTCCGGCGCAGCTTCTAAAACAGATGCCAGCGGCGGTTCTACCAGCAACACTTTGTTATCTTATTTTCTACGCGCCAACTATAAGTTCAACAATAAATACCTGTTAGGCGTAAGTGGCAGAATTGATGGTTCGTCCCGTTTTGGAACCAATAACCGCTATGGCTTCTTTCCTGCCGTGTCGGCTGGTTGGATCATGAGCGACGAAACTTTCTTAAAAGGAGCCAACTGGATTAATTTCCTGAAACTGAAAGCCAGCTATGGTGTTACCGGAAATGATAATATCAGCGATTTTGCTTCTAAGGGTTTATACACAGGTGATGCGGCTTATGGTGGACAGCCTGGCCAAACTACCTACCAGTTGGCTAACCCCAGTTTAAAATGGGAAACATCTACAGGGGCCGATCTGGGGATAGAAGGTAGTATTCTGAAAAACCGCATTGGCTTTGAAATTGAGGTATACCAGCGCAAAACAAAAGACCTGATATTGAGTGTGGAAGTACCAGGTACTTCCGGTTTTTCCAGTCAGTATAAAAACGTAGGTAACTTAAACAACAAGGGTATTGAAATAACCCTGAACACTACCAATGTTATCACACGTGACTTTAAGTGGACCTCTACCATTAATTTCTCTGCCAATAAAAACAAGGTAACCAACCTGGGGGGGCAAGAGCTGGGTACATCTAATGTTAACCGTGCCAGGGAAGGCCAGCCCCTGGGTGTATTTGTAGCCAAAGAGTTTGCCGGAGCCGATCCCGCCAATGGAGATGCACTATATGTGTTAAATACAGTAAAAAGCGACGGTACACGTGATAAAACATTAACCAATAGTTACAACGCAGCTACCGAAGTGGTGATAGGTAACCCTAACCCCAATTTTATCTATGGTTTTGGTAACAACTTTAGTTACAAAGGCTTTGATCTGGATGTGTTACTACAGGGGGTGCATGGTAATAAAATATACAATGGAGGTGGCCAATATATGAGTGCCAGTGGCAGCAATGGTTTTGATAACCAAACAGTAGATCAGCTGGCTGCATGGAAAAAAGAAGGAGATGTGACTATGGTGCCCGAAGCCAGGTTGTTTTATGCCAATGGAACAGACCCATCGAGCAGATACATTTCTTCCGGCGCTTACCTGCGTGTAAAGGCAGTAACACTGGGTTTTAATGTGCCTAAAGCTGCGTTGAATAAAATAGGTATAGAAAGAATACGTGTGTATGCCCGTGCACAAAACCTGTTTACCATTACCAAATACAAAGGCTGGGATCCGGAAGTAAACTCCGATTATCAGGCTACAAACATTAACCAGGGAGTAGACTTTTATTCTGCACCACAGGCTAAAACAATTGTGTTTGGCATTAACATAGGCTTGTAATGCTATTGGTAAAACCTAAAGAAAGTAACATGAAATACGTTAAGAATATATATATACTTTTCGCTTTTACTACACTTACGCTCACATACTCCTGTAGTAAACAACTGGATAGAACGCCAACTGAAACTGTGTATTCAGATGAAGCCCTTACCAATTCCAATGCGGTGAAAAAGGCATTGGTGGGCGCTTATACCGATTTGGGCAGCACCTACTTTTATGGCGGCGGCGCTTTTCTATATCCCGATTTATTGGGGGCTACTACTGAAATCAACTGGTCGGGCACTTTTGGCGGAATGACGCAGATGGTGAATAAAGATTTGCCCACCAATAACTCGTATGTGGCCAATACCTGGCTGGCTGCTTATAAAGCCATTAATTCTGTCAATAATGTATTGGCAAATCTGGATAAGATCACAGACGCTGATGCCAATGCAAGTGTAGAGGGGCAGGCTAAGTTTATACGCGGATCGGCTTATTTCGACCTGGTGCGTATTTATGCCAAAGCATGGAATGATGGCAATCCTGACGAAAACTGGGGTGTTCCCCTGGTGTTAACACCCACCACGCTTATTACCGATTCCAGCAAAGTAGCCCGCAACACGGTTTTCGAAGTGTATATGCAGGTGATATCCGATTTAACCGATGCTAAAAATTTATTACCTGCTACTAATGGTTTTTATGCAGGTAGCCTTACAGCTTCTGCTATGCTGGCAAGAGTGTACCTGCAACAAGGTGACTATGCCAGTGCGGTTGAAGAAGCTGATAGAGTAATAGCCAGCGGTAAATACAGTCTTACTTCATCGTATGCTGATGCTTTTCCTTTTCCTAACGAAACCGCTTCTGCTGTAGCTAATACAACAGAAGATGTATTTGCCATGCAGGTAACCACCAGTTCTGGCGTAAACAACTTTAACACTTTTTACTCCCCACTAAGCCGCGGTGATATTCAGATAGAAGATGCGCATCTGAATTTGTATGAAGCGAACGATGACCGTTTAAATATGTTTTATTCATCGGGCGGTTCCGTGTATACAGGTAAGTTTGATAACATGTATGGCAATGTACACATCATACGGTTGGCCGAAATGTATTTGATACGGGCAGAAGGCAATTTCAGAGAAGGTACAACAATAGGAGCGGCGCCGGTTACCGACATTAATACCATTCGTAACAGGGTTAACCTCGAAAGCTATGATGAAGCAGATGTGACATTAGATAAAATACTTTCTGAGCGTTATCTGGAGCTGGCATTTGAAGGGTTTAAGCTACATGATATCAAGCGTTTGGAGGGGAATGTAGGTTTACTGCCGTGGAATGCTAATGCGCTGGTGTTTCCTATTCCGTCAAGAGAGATAAAAGTAAACACAAAGCTCATCCAAAATGATGGTTATAATTAAAACACGCATCGTTATATTCGTATCATGAGAAAAATGATCCTTTTTCTGGGCATACTACTTACCGTTACAGGTGGGTATGCCCAGAATATAGCTTCGCCCGAACAGTTTTTGGGCTACCCGTTAGGAACCCGTTTTACACCTCACTATCAGTTGGTGAACTACTTTAAAGCAGTAGCCGCTGCTAAACCGGATATGGTAAAAACGGAACAGTATGGCGAAACATACGAACATCGTCCGCTGATGCTGGCTTATATAGCCTTGCCCAATCAGCTGCCTAACCTGGAAGAAGTACGTTTAAACAACCTGCGTATGGCAGGTGTGTTAAAAGACAAGGCCGCAGATACGGTAAACATGCCATCTGTAGTGTGGCTAAGTTATAATGTGCATGGCAATGAACCTTCCTCTTCCGAAGCGGCTATGCAAACATTATATGCTTTGGTAAATCCTGCCAACCAGCAAACCAAACAGTGGTTACAAAATACCGTGGTAATTATAGACCCTTGCTTAAATCCTGATGGGCGCGACCGCTATGTAAACTGGTACAACAGCATGGTGGGCAGGCATTATAATGCCAACCCCGAATCGCGCGAGCATGACGAGCCCTGGCCGGGTGGCAGAAGTAACCACTATAATTTTGATTTAAACAGGGATTGGGCCTGGCAAACACAGCAGGAAACTAAATTCCGTTTACAGAAATACAATACCTGGTTGCCACAGGTGCATGTTGATTTTCACGAGCAGGGATATAACAACCCTTATTATTTTGCACCGGCAGCAGAACCTTTTCATGATGCTATTACACCCTGGCAGCGCGATTTCCAGGTGTTAATTGGTCGTAACAATGCCAGCTATTTTGACAAGGAAGGCTGGTTGTATTTTACCCGCGAACGGTTTGATCTGTTTTATCCTTCTTATGGCGATACCTATCCTATGTACAACGGATCTATAGGTATGACCTTTGAACAGGGCGGGCACAGCAGGGGAGGACTCGCCGTGGTGAAGGCCGATGGAGATACCCTTACACTGGTTGACAGGGTGGCCCATCATTACACCACTGGTCTTTCTACCATTGAAGTGGCCGCCACACAGCACAATAAACTGTTGAAAGAGTTTAAGAAATTCTTCGACGAAAATGCGGCAGCCAAAGGCAGTACGTATAAAACTTATGTGCTTACTGCTAAAAATGCCAACCAGCTGGCAAGCATTAAACGGGTGTTGCAGGCTAATAACATTAAGTATGGTGTGCTAAACAACAAAACGTTTAAGGGCTTTAACTATTTCAGCGGTAAAGAGGAAAGCTTTAAAGACGAAGGTGTTCATCTGGCTATATCTGCTTACCAGCCACAGGGAAATATGGTGCGTGTGTTGTTTGAACCTACCAGTGTATTAACCGACTCTGTTACCTACGATATCACAGCCTGGTCGTTGCCCTACGTATACAACATAAAAGGTTATGCTGTTAAAGAAAAGCTGGCGATAGAAAATACCATTCCCGCCAACGATTCTGTCTATAATTCCGTGGCTTCGGCGTATGGACTGTTAATTCCTTATAATTCTATGACCAGCGCCCAGGTACTGGCAGGATTGTTAAATAGGAAAATTAAAGTGCGCTTTAGCAGACTGCCCTTTACTTATAAGGGGCATGAGTATGCCCGTGGTACTTTAATAGTGCTGAAAAGTGGTAATAAAGCGGACTGGAACAACGTAACCAACGAGGTATGCCGCAAGTTTAATTTACAGCCCGAAGTGGTAGAAACAGGCTTTGTAGATAAGGGAGCCGACTTTGGTTCTTCCGATATCGGTTTTATACAGGCGCCACGTGTGGCTATGTTAACGGGCGAACAAACCTCTTCGCTGGGTGCCGGTGAAGTATGGAGTTTTTTCGACCAGGTACTGGATTATCCTATTACGTTGTTAAACGCAACTGATATTGAATATCTGAATCTGAAAAATGTGGATGTGCTTATTCTTCCCGATGGTTATTACCGCGTGTTAAACGATAAAGACGTAAACGCCAGGCTAAAAACCTTTGTAAAAGAAGGAGGGAAGCTCATTGCTATGGAACGCGCCGTATCTAAACTGGCAGATGCGGACTGGGGTATTAAAAGCAAGAATGACGATGATGACAATGATAAGAAAGATGAATATGCCAGCCTGCACAAATTCAGCAGCCGTGAGAGAGATGAAGTAACAGGCGCTATTCCCGGCGCTATTTTTAAAGTAGAAATGGACGATACTCATCCGTTGGCTTATGGTTATGGAAATGATTATTATACATTAAAGCAAGATCCTGCTGTGTACAGCTTTTTAAAAGACGGCTGGAATGTGGGGGTGCTTAAGAAAGATAGTTATGTAGCCGGCTTTGTGGGTAGTAAACTAAAACCTAAACTAAAAGATGGGTTGGTGTTTGGTGCACAGGAAATGGGACGGGGCTCGGTAGTATACCTCGCCGATGATCCTTTGTTTCGTCATTTCTGGGATGGTGGAAAATTGTTGTTTACCAACGCTGTATTCCTCGTTGGTCAATAAAAGAATAGAAGTTTTTTCGTAAGTGAATGGTCATTATGCAAATAATGACCATTTTCTTTTGCCTTATTCCAGGCATAGGTTATAAAAAAATTCGGCCGATTTTACATACTCACTAAAGGTGAGGGGCTTAATGATGTAAGAATGCGCACCCAGGCGAATGCATTCATCTTTTTCAATGTTGTTCAGCGAAGTGGAATAGATAATAATGGGAATGTGCTTAAAGCGGTCATCCTGTTTTACCAGCCGTAATGTTTGGGTACCATTCATGCGTGGCATGTTCAGGTCTAATATAATAAGCCGGGGTAGCACATCGTCCTCAAAACATTTTTCCAGTTGCACCAGTGCATGTTCGCCGTTATCCACAAAATGCACCACATTGGTAATACCAATCTGTTCAAAAGCATCAGATAAAATCAGTTGATCCTCTTTATCGTCATCTGCCAGCAGTATCTTAATCGTTGGCGCCATCAATCATGTTTTTGTTTTGTGTAATAGGCAAGGTGACAATAAAATCAGCTCCTTTACCGGGTTCACTAACGGCATGTATAGTGCCATTATGCAAATCAACTATTTTTTTGCATATAGCCAGCCCAAATCCCGTGCCTTCATACTCGTCTTTGCCGTGCAATCGCTGGAACAGTGCAAACATTTTAGGCAGGTATTTTACATCAAAGCCAATACCGTTATCCTTAAAATGAAGTTCAGTGATTCCGTTTTTAATAACGGTAGCATATACGTACAACTGTAGTTGCACGTTTTCCCGGCTGTATTTTAAAGCATTGGAAATAATATTCTGGAAAAGCTGCATCATCTGGCTGGAGTCGCCTTCCAAAACAGGCAACGGTTCAACAGTAACAACGGCCTTTTTTTCTTTAATCGTGAGTTCCAGATCCAGCAGACAGTTATGAAGTATATCGTTCAAATTCACCTGTTCGTAAGCGGTAGCTTCTTTCCTGATTTTTGAATACGATAAAAGGTCATTGATCAGGTTGCGCATACGGTTACTTGCCTGTAACATATATTGCAGGTAGGTGGTACCCTTGTCATCTATTAATGCGGCATAGCGTTTATTAAAATAGTCGCTGTAAAAAATCATTTTCCTTACCGGCTCCTGTAAATCGTGGCTGGCTATATAAGCAAACTGCTCCAGGTCGGTATTGCTCCGGTTCAGTTGAAAAATGCTGTTTTGCAAGCTTTGTTCGTTCTCTTTAAGCTGTTGCTGTGCCTTTTTTAGCTCGTTATTATCCTGCAGCGTTTGTTCAAATTCTTTTTGTGCATGAATGTCAACGATATAGCCAATAAAATAATCACCGGGCCTATGCCCTTCTTCCAGGGGCGAAATACATATCAGGTGCCAGGCATAACTACCTGTTTGCGCTTCTTTCAACCGGCATTGTACCTTAATAGTTCCTGCCTGTAAAGTAATGATGTCTGTAAATAGCGACAAAAAGGCTTCATAATCCTCTGCATGAATTACCTGCTGCCATTTGCCGGTGTTGATTTGCTCGGTACTAAAGCCTGTAAAAGAATTCATCCATTCGTTGGCATATACAATATCCCCGCTGCTGTTAAGGGTAAAAATAATCATTGGCAGCGCGTTGGTAAGTACACGGTATTGATTTTCGCTGGCTTTTAGTTTGTCGGCCAATTCCTGCAACTGTTCGTTTTTTCTTTTTATTTCTTCGTAGGGAGAGATAGGCGGATCCTGATTAAACTGACTGCTCCACTCTATAATTTTTTTATCCAACTGCTTTACAGCGGCGGGCAAGTGGTAATACATTTCAATACAGGATGAATCAGGGGTGCTGGTAAACTGAAACTTATTTACCAGTTTACGCGCATTTTGTAAGGCAGGTTCCTGTAAAGAGAGGGTTGTCCGTTTGTCGTAAATAAAAGCAGCTATGCTTTTTTGCGGGCTGTTCATAAAAATTCCCAGCACCAGGTAGCCATCTGTACCGTTTTCAATAATTTCCCGCGCCACCTCAGATACAGCTGTTGCAAAAGTTGTTTGAGCAGAAAGAGAAAGGCCCGCAAGCTCTGCAAGTTTCATAGACCTGCGGTGCGATAATATCAGGTCCATCTCATTCTGTAACGACACCTTTGCAATTTCTTTCATCTTATATGTTAAGTTTACCTACCACTACCGACATGTCATCTGTTTGACGTGCAAAGTCTTTATATAAAGCAGTTGCCAAAACAGATAAGTCCTGTTTATAAATACCCTGGTTTCTGTACAATTCCAATTTAGACTTTATACCGTCTGAACAAAGTATCATCAGTTGATCAGGTGTATACATTATTTCCTGATCATTAAGCGAGGAAGGAATGTTCATGCCCAATATGCCATTATAAGGCAAATAATTTTTCGAATGATCCGGTGTGCCTATCCTGCAAAGAATGTTACCCACTCCACAAATACTCCATTTTTGCAGTTGGTAATCGAAGAAAGCAGCCGTTCCTACTAAGCCACGTGTTTTGCGCACAGCCTGATGTATAAAGCGTAAGGTGTCGGAAGGAGTTGTTGCTGTACACTCATGAAAAGCCGCTACAGCAGCCAATGCTGCTTTTGCTGCCTCATGGCCATGCCCCAAACCATCACCCAGGAATAAGCTTAACCTTTGTGGAGTTTGTTTAATGCCAAAAGCATCGCCACAAACTGTTTCACCAGGCTTAGGCACCAGTACACTTTTTACCTCAGCTGTATACTTTCGCGTTCTATTGCTGGCTTTAGTCCATATTCTTACTACTAAAATCGTTCCCCAGCCTTTTACGGTATATATTTCAAATTCATCTGCCAGTCGTTTAATAGCGCCTAGTCCATGTCCCAGGGTTTTACTGGTAGAAACGCCGTCTTCCATCATTCTTCCTACATCAGACATGCCCGGGCCCTTGTCCAGGCTTATAATTTCAATACATGATTTTTCTCCGTCGGAAAGCGTTTTTACCAGCAACTGGCCTTCACGGCTATATTTAATAAGATTAGAGGTTAGCTCTGCCACTACAATATCTACTTCCGCTAAACGCTGAGCTTCAAATTGTTTTTCAAGGGCGAGATTATGAATGTCTTTCTTGATTAAGGCTAAATAACTTCTATCAACAACATTAAAGCACGTATGATGGTTATCAGCCATTTTTCCATTTTAAAATAGTGATTACTGTACCTTCTCCCACTTTGCTTTTGATATCAAATTCACTTACCAGTCTTTTGGCACCTGGAAGCCCCAGGCCTAAACTTTTACCGGTTGAGTAACCATCTTTCATAGCTAAAGGGATATCGGCTATACCCGGACCTTTATCGATAAAAGCAAGGCGAATTCCATTTTCTTTGCCTTTACTCACAATTTCTACCTGAACAGAACCACCTCCGCCATACCTGAGCATGTTACGGGCCAGTTCACTGGCAGCTGTTATTAATTTAGTTTGGTTTACAAGGCCCATTCCTGCCTTCGTTGCACATTCTTTAATGCGGTTGCGCAGGAAAATGGTATCCTGTTCTTTAATTACTTCTACGGTTTCTTTACTAAGGGAAATGATCATTCTTCCTCCTCAGTATCTTCGGTCGGTAAAGTAATTTTTGATTGCAGCAACTCCATTCCCCTTTCTACATTCAGGGCAGTATACACACCTTTTAATTCTAATCCTAATTCTATCAACGTAATAGCAACAGCAGGTTGCATGCCCACCACTACCGTTTCGGCATCCAGAATTTTACACATACTTGCAATATTGCCGATAATTCTCCCCATAAATGAATCCACAATGCTTTGGGCAGAGATGTCTATCAAAACACCCCTTGCACCCGTTTTGCTTACCATTTGAACAAGGTCGGCCTCCAGGCTAAGCGCTAGCCTGTCATATAAATCCGTTTGAATGGTAACCAGCAAAAAGGGTCCCATCCGTAGAATAGGAATTCTATCCATCTTTGTAACCTTGTTATTTTTCTTTGAATGTCACTTTTTTTACTTCCAGCTGAAGCATAGTAAATGCATGACGCAATGCACTGGATAAGGTGGCTTTGGTAACAATGTTGGAAAGATCAATGCCTAGATGTACAACTGTTTGTGCAATTTCAGGACGAATTCCGCTGATAATACATTCTGCTCCCATCAGGCGGGTTGCACTTACTGTTTTTATAAGGTGCTGGGCAACAAGTGAATCTACCGCGGGTACCCCCGAAATATCCAGAATAGCTATGCTGCTACCTGTGTCTACAATTTCCTGCAAAAGGTTTTCCATTACCACTTGTGTGCGTGAGCTATCCAGGGTGCCTATAATAGGTAAAGCCAGGATATTATCCCATACCCGTATAACCGGAGTGGAGATTTCAGCTATTTCATCGGTTTGACGTAAAATAACTTCTTCCCTGCCCTTTATAAAAGTTTCAAACGTGTTAACACTAAAATGGTCTATCAGTTTGTTTAAACCCAGTGTAAGCTGAAATAAATCCTGGAAGTTATCTTTTAATTCAGCCTGTAAAATGCTCAATAAAGCATCTTTAAGACTAAAAATATATACACCGGTTTCGCGTGGGCTAAAACCCTGCTTGGCCCGGCTGATGGAAATACCCGATAAAATTTCTATAACAGGCTCAAAATCATCAGAATGAGCATGTGTCAGGTTTTCAGCCGTTAATGTTTTTAAAAGAACATCCAGTAATTCTTCCGATTGTTCACGAAGTTCAACATTGCTTATCAAATCTTCCCTTAATCCCTCATCCTGCAATTGCTGCTTCATCCATAACTCAAGAATATCGTTTCTTTTTTTTCTAAGAATCTTAGACAGATCGGTTGGCATTGTACTGGGTTTGTTTTTAATATGTTCGTTTAAAACGATAATGTTGATTATTTATTAGAAAGGATATTGTGCCCCAGCTTATCTCTCTTGGTCTGTAAATACTTTTCATTATAAGGATTGGGAGTAACTTCAATAGGAACTACGTCTACAATTTCAATGCCATAGCCATGCAGGCCTGCACGTTTACGCGGGTTGTTGCTCATCAGCTTTAAGCGGGTAGCGTTCAAATGACGCAAAATCTGTGCTCCTACACCATAGTCGCGCAAATCCATATCAAAGCCCAGGTGTTGGTTGGCTTCTACAGTGTCCATGCCGCCTTCCTGCAGCTTATAGGCTTTCAGTTTATTCATCAGCCCAATACCACGTCCTTCCTGGTTCATATATAATATAATGCCCTTGCCTTCTGCTTCTACCATGCGCATAGCCTTATGCAGCTGCTCGCCACAGTCGCACCGGAAACTACCCAGAATGTCGCCGGTAAAACAGCTACTGTGTACACGGGTAAGCACCGGTTCACCTGGTTCCCATTCCCCTTTAATCAAGGCCAGGTGTTCGTTTTGTGTGTTTTTTTCTTTAAAAGCCACCAGTTTAAAAAAACCGAACTGGGTAGGCATATCTACCCTTACCACTTCCTCAATCAGCGAATCCTGTTTCAGGCGGTATTCAATCAGGTCTTTTATAGAAATGATCTTCAAATCAAATTTGATGGCAATTTCCTTCAGCTCCGGCAAACGGGCCATGGTGCCATCTTCGTTCATAATTTCAATCAGCACTCCTGCAGGCTCAAAACCAGCCAAACGGGCCAGGTCTACCGTAGCTTCGGTATGACCGCTACGCCTGAGTACACCGCCAGCGCGGGCGCGGAGTGGGAAAATATGGCCCGGACGGCCTAAATCTTCAGGTGTAGTGTTGGGGTCAATTAACGCCTGTACTGTTTTTGAACGGTCATGCGCACTGATTCCGGTGGTGCAACCGTGACCTAAAAGGTCTATACTAACGGTGAAAGGAGTGGCGTGTAAAGCCGTATTGTTGTTTACCATTAAATCCAGCTGTAACTCGTCAGCTCTTTCCGAAGTAATGGGAGCGCAGATAAGGCCACGGCCTTCTTTGCTCATAAAATTGATAATTTCAGGGGTAACGTTGCGGGCGGCGGTGACAAAATCACCCTCATTTTCACGGTCTTCATCGTCCACTACTATAACCAGCTTACCATTTTTGATGTCTTCTATTGCACTTTCTATACTGTCCAGCATAATCTGCGATTAAGATGCAAAAATACGCTTAAGTAACGGTACCACGAATTACGGAATAGGGAAATGGATTGACAGAAATTAGCATTTATACAAGAAAAGTCTAAAATTGTTACGAAATACGTAATACAGTGTTAACATTATGTTGAAATCTGCAACGCTTTATTCTTTTTCTTTGCATACTGAAAATTAACACACACAAATTATCTACACAATGAGGAAAATTGCATTACTAGCGTCTCTGCTATTAGCGCCTTTCTGCATGCTTATGGCGCAGGTCACTACCGGTACCATATCAGGATCCGTAAAAGTAACGGAAGGAAAGCCTGTTGCAGGAGCTACTATTACAGCTACACTGCAGTCTACAGGTTCTGTTTACACAAGCACTTCACGCGACAATGGACGTTATACGTTACCTAACCTGTTGGTAGGTGGTCCGTATACTATTACATTCAAATTCATTGGATTAAAAGACGAGGTGATCAATGATGTTTACGTTACTTTAGGTACTCCATTGGTTATCAATTCAGTATTGCAGGATGCTGCCAATACATTGAATGACGTTAAAGTAACTGCCAATTCAGGTAAAAGCCCTATCAGTTCTCAAAGAACAGGAGCAGCTACTTACATCTCTTCCAGAATGATGCAGGCTGCGCCTACTATTTCCAGAAGTATTCAGGATTTTGCACGTTTAGCCCCTCAGGCAAAAGTAGGAAGTAACTCTACCAGCGGCAACGGTGCAGGTATCTCTATCGGTGGCCAGGGTAACCGTTACAACCAGTTTTCAGTAGATGGCGCCAATGCCAATGACGGTTTTGGTTTAAGCTCTACTGGTGCAAACGGTGGACAGGCAAACCTGAACCCGATTTCTGTGGAAACTATCCAGGAAGTACAAATAGTAATGTCTCCATACGATGTAACCCAGGGAGGTTTTACCGGTGGTGGTATTAACGCAGTAACCAAAAGCGGTACCAACACTTTCCATGGATCTGCTTATGGTCAATATCAAAACCAGAATTTTATTGGTAAAAGCCCCGGTTATGATTCTGGTATTGCCAGAATTCAATTGCCAAGTTTTAAGAATTCTACTTACGGAGCCAGCTTAGGTGGCCCAATCATTAAAAATAAATTGTTCTTCTACGCTAACGTGGAAAGATTCAAAAAAACTACTCCACTGGCTTACGATCCTACAGTAGCTGGTTCAGGTTCATTGATAAACACAAAAGTGATGGATTCTCTGAAAACCTACTTAATGGATAAGTGGGGATATGATCCTGGTACTTACGGAGCTATCAGCCTAGAAAACCAATCTACTTCTGTTTTTGCACGTATCGACTGGAATATTAACAGCAAGCATAAACTTGCTTTCCGTTATAACCACGTTGATGGTTCTAACGATAACATTTCCAGAGGCCCTACCTCAGCTGTATTCTCTAATGGTGGTTATATATATAGAAACAAAACAAACTCATTTGTAGCGGAGTTAAACAGCTCATTCAATTCAAATGCGTCCAACGTTTTACGTATAACGTACAGTGCTATCAGAGATAACAACGGAAGCAAAAATCCATTCCCTACTATCTCTATTTATCAAACAAACCAGGATAATAAGCAAAACATTCTTTACAACATTGGAACCAGCAATAGTTTCCATGCAAACGGTCTGAAGCAGGATGTAATTACTATTACAGATAACTTTACGCTGTATAAAGGTAAACACACCTTAACTTTTGGTACCAACAACGAGTTTTTCAAAAGTGATAACATCTTCTTGCAAAACTTCTTTGGTAACTACACATTTGGTTCTACCGGCACTTATGCCAATCCTAACGTAGCCAACTTTGTAAATGGTGCCAACCCTACTACTTATCAGGTAGGTTTCTCTAACAGTACTGATAAAAACGACAAAGCAAACGCTAAATTAAGCACCGGCCAGTTTAGTGTGTACGCGCAGGATTTGTTTACTGTGAACGACAGGTTAAGGTTTACTTATGGTATTCGTTTAGATTTACCAATGTTCTTTACCAGCCCTGCTGAAAACACTGCTTTTAATACTGCTTTTGCATCTTATGGTGTGCAAACAAACCAAAAGCCTAGCGCACAATTACTTTACTCTCCCCGTGTTGGTTTTAACTGGGATGTAAAAGGTGATGCAACTACTCAATTAAGAGGTGGTGTAGGTTTATTTACAGGCCGTGTTCCTTTTGTGTGGGTATCTAACCAATATACTAACACAGGTGTAGCCAGCTCTGCTTACAATCCTAACGCAGCAGCTATTACAGCGGCAAACATTAAGTTCAATTATGTAGCTAATGATGCACACAAAGGTGCTTACCTGCCAGCAGCAGGTACCCCGTCTAACCTCATTAACGTTACTGATAAAAAATTCAAATTCCCTCAGGTATTACGTGGTAACCTTGCTGTAGATCACAAATTAAACATTTGGGGTTTAATAGGTACTTTAGAAGCTGTATACACCAAAACAGTGAACAATGCTTATGTAAGCAACCTGAACTTAAGTGAAAACGGTGAAGGCACTGTAACATTAGGTCCTACCAAAAGGCCTTTGTGGACTACAAGAGCGAATACTACTTATGGTGATGTTATGAAGTTAAACAATACCAGTAAAGGTTATGCTTATAACCTGACTGCTCAAATTCAAAAACCACTGAGCAGAGGCTGGTCTGGTTCTATTGCCTATACTTATGGTCATTCAACCTCACTGTCTGATATGACATCTTCTGTTGCCACAAGTAACTGGCGTGGTACACTGGTAGCGAATGGTTTAAACCATCCTGATGTAGCTACCTCTAACTTTAACCTGGGTTCACGTATAGTGGCTTATGTGTCTAAAGAGTTTAAATATGCCAAGCATTTCGGTACTACTATCACCCTGATCTACACTGGTCAATCTGGTCAGCGTCTGTCCTACTTATACGGTAGCAACATCTTAGGTGATGATCCATCATCTCCTTCTGCTGCAACTACCCTGGTATATTTACCAAAAACACAGGCAGAAGCTAATTTCGTTGATATCAAAGGGGGGGCTACAGCAACACAGCAGTGGGCTGACTTCCAAAGCTTTGTATCTAACAATAGCTATCTGAAATCACACCTGGGTGAGGTTACCAAGCGTAACGCTGATAAAATGCCTTTTGAAAGCCATTTCGACTTAAGGTTAGCACAGGATTTTTATATTAAAGGTTCTCATAAAATTCAACTGTTTGTGGATGTGTTTAATATCACCAACCTGATCAATAAAGATTGGGGTTGGTCTTATGTAACAAGCACCAGTGGTGATGGTTTATTTACCTCTTCTAAAACTTTATTTACTGTAATTAACTCTGGCGCTCAAACGCAGGATGGTGCTGCTATTACTCCTACAGCAGCAAATCCAGGTTTGCAGTTTAACGCTGCCAGCTTCAGAAAAATAAAAGGTACAAGAAGAATTTACGATGTATCTGATTTCAACTCTCGTTGGAACTCACAAATTGGTATCCGTTATTCTTTCTAATTCTATCCTAGATCTGAATAATTTGAAAAGAGGCTGCTATTTAGCAGCCTCTTTTCTTTTTAGGCTGATAATGCCGCATAATTTCCCCGTTAAGTCGTTTTTAAATAGATATTCACAAAACCCTTTTTATATTTACCCACGTATAAATAAATGCAGTTATGTCTGTAAAAATCTGGATTTTCCTTTTGTTGTTAGCTCCGCTTACTATCAATGCCCAAATGGGTATGGGCGGTGGTGGCATGGGCGGTGGCGGTGGTATGGGCCCGTCTGGCGGTAACGACTCTCGTTCTTACGTTAACATCTGCCGCATTTCAGGTAGAATTGTGGATAGTACAGGTACACCTGTAAAAGAGGTAAGCATTATTCTGCAGCAACAGGATAATGAGCCTAATCCTATGGCCCAGCCTGATGACAAAGCAGAAGACCCCTATTTTAAAGAGCAGACTACCAAGAAGAATGGCAAGTTCACCTTTTCTTCCCTGCCTTTCTACCATGAATACAAATTAACCATCATGGCAGAAGGATATAAGCGCTGGGAACAGGATATTCGTTTCATCCCCAAGAAAAACGAGAAGCATGTGCCTTTTGAACAGCAAAAGCAGGATACAACCAAGCCCTACCAACCACCTGTTAAAGTCAAACCTTCTACAGATAAAGACCTGGGAGATATAAAATTGGTGCCGTTAGCAGTTTAGTAGTACGCTATCTTCTTATAAGTGTCTGTGGAGCAATTCCCGGAGACTAATTACATAATTGTGAGCCCTCTCCATCAAAAGGTGAGGGCTCACGGCGTTTTCAGGAGTATTCACAACCATTCCGTGAGCCCTCACGGTGACTTTGTAACTGCTACTCGTCGCTCGGGGAGTGCTTTTATGCCAACCGTGAGCACTCACGAACTGGATGGGAGTACTCATAAAACGATGTTGAGCGCTCGCGAATAACGGAAAAGCGCTCACAACTGGTTGAGGATTGCTCACCATCAGGTTGGGAAAAACCGTTTAAATCTCTTTAGTGATAAGAGTATATTTCAGTAGACAATCTGCCGGAAGGGATACCATTTATGGCCTGTTTATTGAATTGCTATAGCATAGATTAATTTAAAATACTGATAACCAATGAATAATTCTACCCTCCCTCTTACTGTTAGGCGGTCTATTGAAATGTTAGGACTTTTTCTGGTAGGCGCCCTGGTAATGTTAGCCAGTGATGTGATCATGCCTATTATTCTTTCGTTTTTCCTGGCGCTGGTGCTGCTACCGGTTTGCCGTTTTTTAGATCGCTTGAAAGTTCCCCGGGCCATCAGCATTGTACTGGCCATTATTTTATTGGTGATTGTGGTAGGTTTCTTTGGCTGGCTATTCTTTATGCAGATCAATAAGTTGATTATTGATTTCCCCACCATCAAGGCCAATATGACGCAACATGTGAATCATTTGAGTGAGTGGGTAGACAAAAAAGGTCATTTCTCTACCCAACAGCAAACAAAAATGATCAATGAGCAAAGCAATAAACTCCTTAATTATGCCGGCGGAGTATTGGGCGGGGTAGCTACTTCTGCCACCTCTGTTCTATTGTTTTTTGGTTTAATACCTATTTATATATTCTTCCTGTTATATTATAAAAACCTCCTGCTGAACTTTGTGTTTCTCTGGTTTAAACGCGATCATCATGCTAAAGTGCAGGAAGTGGTACACGAAACAGAAGCTATTATCAAAAGTTACATAGGAGGGTTGCTGATACAAATAACCTACATGAGCTTTTTGCTGGGAATAGCGCTCACCATTTTTGGTATTAAGCATGCCTTGCTTATTGCTATCATTTTCGCTTTTCTAAATCTGATACCTTATATCGGAGCATTAATAGGAAATGTAATAGGGATTCTGCTTACCATATCCTCCTCACAGGAAATGGGGCCTGTGCTCACTGTGTTGATAATAATTGCAGTAGTACAATTTTTAGATAATAATATCCTGATGCCCAGGATTGTAGGCTCCAAAGTGAAGATAAATGCACTGGTTAGTATTATCGCTGTGTTTTTAGGAGGTAAGCTGGCGGGTATTTCAGGCATGTTTTTGTCGCTCCCTATTATCGCCATCCTGAAAATTATTTTCGACCGAACTGAAATGTTCCGCCAGTGGGGCGTGTTGTTTGGAGAAGAACAACCTGAGAAAAGTCCGTTAAAAACACCCGCAACGGAAATAGAAGAAGATACCCCCAGGCCAGAATAACTTACCTTCGTTTTATTCAATAGATACGGCGAATGAACAAATTGACTTCGGGTTTACTGGGTGTATGGATAGGAGGAATGATAGCTGCTACGGCACAGGCGCAGGCCCCGGTTGCCACCAACAGCACAGATATTTACCGGAAAATGCAGAAGCTGGAAGTGCTGGGCACGGTACTATATTTTGCAGCGCATCCCGACGATGAGAATACAAAGTTGCTGGCCTACCTGGCTAAAGAAAAGCAATACAAAACAGGCTACCTGAGCCTTACCCGTGGTGATGGGGGGCAAAACCTGATTGGAAATGAACAAGGTGTAGAGCTGGGTTTAATAAGAACCCAGGAGTTGCTGGCGGCCCGTCGCATAGATGGTGCCGAGCAAATGTTTAGTAGTGCCTACGACTTTGGTTTTTCTAAAAATTCAGAAGAAGCATTAAGCATCTGGAATCATGATAAAATATTGAGCGATGCGGTGTGGATTATCAGATATTACCAACCTGATGTAATTATTACCCGTTTTCCCGGCGATGCACGTGCCGGTCACGGGCATCATGCGGCCAGTGCTATCCTCGCTAACGAAGCGTTTACCGCAGCAGCAGACAGCACCCGTTTTCCGGAACAGTTGAAAAATGGCCTTACTATATGGCAGGCCAAAAGAATACTGTGGAACACATTCAACTTTGGTGGCAACAACACTACCAGTGAAGACCAGCTGAAAATAGATGTGGGAGTATACAACCCTATGCTGGGCGAAGGCTATGGCGAAATAGCCAGTGAAAGCCGTAGTCAGCATAAAAGCCAGGGTTTTGGCGTTGCCAAACAGCGTGGACAGTCGTTTGAATACTTCACTACTACCGGGGGCAAAGCGCCTTCCAAAGAATTACTGGATGAGGTAAATACTACCTGGAGCCGCATAAAAGGGGGGGAGAAAATTTTGCCGCAGGTAACCAAACTGGTAAAAGAGTACAGTTTTGAACGCCCGGAAAATTCCATTAACCAGCTGATTGCCTTGCACAAAACTATTAGTGCGTTACCGGCAACCACCCCTTACAGGAAACAAAAACTGGATGAGGTAGAAAAGCTGATAGTGGATTGTAGTGGTTTGTTTGCCGAAGCAGTTACAGGTACCGGCTATGCCGTAAAAGGCCAGCCATTGAAAATAACCATCACCGCCAACAAAAGAAATGAGATACCAGTGGTGTTGAAGCAGGTAAGTCTTAACAATGAATGGGATACGGTACTAAACAGTTCACTGGCTAAAAACTTAAACTTCAGTTTTCCTTATACCTTGCAGGTGCCGGTGACAGAATCGGTATCTCAGCCTTACTGGCTGGCAAAGCCTATGAATAAAGGCAGCTTTGAAATAGGCAATCAGCAAAATCTGGCGCAGCCCGAAAATGCTCCGGCCTATTCGGCAGTGTTTACCATACAGATAAAAGATCTTGAAATAAAAGTGGCCCGCCCGCTTCGGTATAAGTTTACAGATGCGGTGAAAGGGGAGATATATGAACCTGTTACGGTTATCGAGCCCATTACGGTGTCAGTAGCACCTGCTGCAACTTTATTAAATGTGCAGCCTGGTAATGAAAAAACTGCGCAGCCGGTGGTGGAGGTACAATTCAAAAGCTATGTAACGGCAGAGAAGCTGCCCGTAAAAATTCAGTTGTTGCAGCAGGATAAAGTGTTGTATTCCAAAGATTCTGCTATAAGTGTGGCAGCAGGTAATACCTATACTATTCCTGTAGCGCTGAAAGATGTAAGCGAATACCAGCAGGTATCCGGCATACATGCCGCCATTGTTGTGGTGCAACAAGGTAAAACCTATACCTACACACAATACCTCCGGCATATTGCCTACGATCACATACCCGATGTAAACTATTTCAGCGAAAGCACCATGAAAGTGGTTTCCCCGGAAATTAAAACGGTAGGCAAAAAAATAGGTTATATCCCTGGGGCAGGAGATAAAGTACCCCCGGCCTTAGAGCAAATGGGATACGCGGTAACCCTGCTAAACGAAGCTGATATAACACCTGCTAACTTAAAACAGTTTGATGCGGTGATTACCGGTATAAGAGCGTATAATGTAAACGACTTTCTGGAATATAAGTACGCGACCCTGATGCAGTATATACAGGAAGGTGGCAACCTGATTGTTCAATATTGCACCAACACAGGCATTGGCCCGGTAAAAGCTAAAATGGCACCTTATCCTTTACAAATAACCAATAAGCGCGTAACAGACGAAAATGCAGCAGTAAAAATATTGCTGCCGCAGCATCCGGCATTAAACTACCCCAATAAAATAACAGCGGCCGATTTTGAAGGATGGATACAGGAAAGAAGTATTTACCATGCCGATCAGTTAGATGTACACTACGAAACCTTGTTTGCTATGGCCGATAAAAACGAGCCGGAAACCAATGGTAGCCTGGTAATTGCCCCCTACGGAAAAGGAAATTTTGTGTACACCGGCATTGTGTTTTTCAGAGAATTGCCAGCCGCTGTGCCAGGTGCTTTTCGTTTAATGGCCAACTTAATTGCACTGCCTAAACACTAACAATTGATGAGTAATAAATATGCAAAAGACAGAAGGCAGGTAAGCATAGGGCTTTTGGTGGTAATAGGCGTAGTAATTGGCATTCTGATAAAAAGTGTTCGTGCAGGATTGCTGATAGGATTAGTTATTGGACTGCTGGCAGGAAGCCTGGCAGGTGGTAAAAAATAACAACCAATGAGTAATATCCCTTTTTTTAAAAGCTGGCGAGGTTGGTATGTGACAGTGGCAGTGGTGCTGGTGGTGTTAATTGCCTTCTTTACCTGGCTTACTAATTATTTTTCATGAGTGTTGCGGATTGGATAGTATTGACGGTTGCATTGGCGGGTATTGTGGTGTATGGCTTATATAAAAGCCGCACCGACAAAAACCTGGAGGGGTATTTTTTATCCAATAACAGTATGCCCTGGTATATGGTACTGCTTAGTATCATGGGCACCCAGGCAAGCGCCATCACTTTTTTATCGGCTCCCGGGCAGGCGTTTACAGACGGGATGCGTTTTGTACAATATTACTTTGGTCTTCCACTGGCCATGATTATACTCTGTATCACCTTTGTGCCTGCCTTTAGCAAGCTGCGTGTGTTTACCGCCTACGAATTTCTGGAACAGCGCTTTGATAAAAAAACACGGTATTTTACTTCTGCACTCTTTTTACTTTCCCGGGGCCTGTCTACCGGTATCAGCATCTATGCACCTTCTATCATCTTATCATCATTACTGGGCTGGAACATCTACTGGACCAATATTGCTATGGGGGGCATGCTGATTATATATACCGTAAGTGGCGGCGCTAAGGCGGTGGCCTATACCCAACAACTGCAAATGCTGGTTATTTTTCTGGGAATGTTTGTAGCAGCTTATATGCTGGTGCATTACCTGCCCGAAAATGTAGGCGTGGTGGATGCATTAAAAGTAGGAGGAATGGCTGGTAAGATGAATGTAATTACCTCAGGCATTACCAGTGACGGGCATTTTAACTGGAAAGACAGGTATAATATTATCAGTGGTTTAATAGGGGGCTTCTTCCTGGCATTGTCTTACTTTGGCACTGATCAAAGCCAGGTGGGCAGATATCTTACCGCTAAAAACGATACAGAAAGCAAGCTGGGGCTTTTGTTAAATGGCCTGGTGAAAGTGCCTATGCAATTTTTTGTTCTGTTGATAGGTGTACTGTTGTTTGCATTTTACCAGTTTAACCCGCAGCCATTATTCTTTAACAACGCGGTAAACAGCCGGGTGTACAAGACCGCTTATGCCGATTCTTTGAAAAAAACGGAAGCGACTTATTCCATAGTGATGCAGCGCCAGCAGCAACAGGTAGTGCAATGGCTACAGGCCGATAAGGCGGGTAATGCCGAGCAGGCTGCACAATACAAAGGGCAAATTCAACAATCCCTTGCCCAGGGCAATACGTTAAAGCAGCAATACAAACAGTATTTACAAAAGGCCGATAGTTCTATTGATGTCAACGACACTAATTATATTTTTCTAAAGTTTGTGGTGGATTATCTGCCCAAAGGGCTGGTAGGATTGTTGATTGCTGTTATCTTCCTGGCTGCCTGGGGCTCTATAGCCGCCGCTCTCAACTCATTGGCATCCTGTACCATGATAGATTTTGTTTGCCGGAAGTCGCGCAAAGAGATCAACGAATGTGGTGCCGAAGACCGGTTAAAACAATATCAGTCGTCCAAATGGATAACCATGGTCTGGGGGCTTTTCAGTATTGCAGTGGCAGGATTTGCCAATCGCATGGGCAGCCTTATAGAAGCCGTAAATATCCTGGGCTCCTTATTTTATGGCGTGATCCTGGGCATATTCCTGGTGGCGTTTTATTGTAAAAGCATGAAAAGTACTGCTGTATTTACCGGCGCTTTACTGGCTCAGGTTGTGGTGATATTGTTGTTTGTTTTAGACCGTTATAACATTATCGGCATTGGGTTTTTATGGTTTAACGTAATTGGTGCTTTACTGGTAGTGATGCTGGGCTGGCTGATACATGCCTTATTGCCTGCTAAAACTGTGTAAGTGCACTGCCTGTTTTATACAGGCTTTAATTTTTTTATTTAGTTGTATATGCCTTCACCATATTGTATGAAAACATTTAGTGAGTATATGCTGTTATCTCACCCTGCGACTGTACAAGCAGCCTCGTTTTGTTGGTCCTGGAAATATACTTTCAGCGGTGCCGGCAACCTTAATAATCCATCCACCTGTTATTCATTCGTTGTGGCTATAATCAGTTGAATACCGGCCTTATGTGCTTTATACGCTATTTTGTCTTTCAGGCTACCATAGCCCCAGTTACGTAACAAAAGCTCATTAGTGCTGTTATCCGGCTCTTTTCCCAACACCAGTATACCCGCTTTATGCTTTATACATATTTGTATCAGCCGGCCGCTATACACATGCAGCTTCTGCTGAATGTATCGTTGCTCGGCTTTTTGCAAATGCGTTACGTTTTTTAAGATCCTTTTTATGCCATGGCCACTTCGGTTAAAACTGGCTCCCTTTTTCATACGGGTAATAGCAGTGGAAATAGCTTGTTTCCTGTATAAGAACTCTTCTTTAGAGCCAATAGCATATTGATCCGCGCTTATGCTTACCGTAATAGGTGCATCTGTTGCTAAACTGGCGGTAGCTATAATGCCCGTTTCCAGCTGATGCTGTTCCTGTGGCTGCTCAATGGTTAATAACATAAATATTTTGCCATTGAGCAACTGAATGCTACTGTTACGCACCGTCAGGTGATTTTGACTGAGCTGATACAGCAATTGTTTTTTATCAGTCGTATCACTGCCCAGGTAAGTACGCAGGGGAAGACTAAAGAAACTAAAGCTATAATCCCCATTATCCATCACTTCCAGGTGCCTGATATCCGCATTACTGAAAGGAATAGGTAAATCCTTTTTGTAATTGCGCATAGAGCGGGTGCCATCAAAGTAATCCGCCTTCTCTTTTTGAAACAGGGCGGTTATCTGGTTATTTAAACAACTTAAAATCCGGGTAGGTAGCTGCCCTTTATAATTGGCAGACAATACCTGGTAAGTTGTATTCTTTTTGGAAGTAGCCAATATACCATCTGCATCTTTTTCAATATGCGATAACTTTACTTTTACCCCCTCGGCCAGATAGATCATATCTTTAATCCGTTCCTGTAAAAAAGAATGTGTGCAGATGTAGTTTGCTGCTTTAAAACAAATGTGCTGCCACTGACATAAGGTTTTGTATACTTCTCTCCGGATTTGCGCGTCCTCTGAATTGACCAGTAATTGTATTTTTCTAGTTAGTACAACTCTTTTCATATACAGTTTTAAATAAAAAAAAGGTCTCTTATTTACCTCTGTACACTCCTATAACAGGCCAGCACTTTATTGCTAAAGCTGGCTACAATAGGAGGGGAGTATGGCGCAGGAATGAAATAGAAAACTTGTGTTTATTATTTCATCCATCCGAAGTAATAAAAACTTGCGTAGACAAATATACGAAAAGTGTTCTTAAAAGGTCTTAAAAAAGAACAAAACTACCCTAAAAGGGTAGCTGTTGGTGTGTGATAAGAAAGATTATTTCTCAAGCTTTACAAACTATGAAAGTACATATGGGAGAAATTATCCGGAAGTTAGTGGAAGAGAAAAACATACCCCGGAATAAAATTGCCAGTTGCATAAATACGGTAGAGTCTTACCTATATAAAATATACAATAAGGAAGAAGTGCGTATAGGGCATCTCATCAACATGTCACCATTGCTTAATTTCAACTTATTGGAGCCTTATTTTGAATTGGAAGAATTAAAAGGGATTGAAGGAAGCCAATGGAACACGATGAAAAGGCAACTGGAGGAATATCAAAAGGCATTGACGAAAAGTGAGAATGAAAATAAGAAATCGGATATGATAATGGATTATAACAAGAGATTAGTAAAGGAGAATGAAGAGTTAAAAGAGAGGAACACACGTTATGAGATAATTATTAACGAATTACAAAGTAAGGAAAACAGCGCAATGGGTGAAGAGTCCGGAAAAGCAATCACTGATGAAAAAAACTATACAATGAGAAGAGGTAAAAGAAGTAAAAAATAATCTACAAATCCTCACTTTTCTTATGCTTGTCAACTGATTATTGCCCGATGAAACGCGGATGGCATGATTTTTTAACCCTTCGGTTGAAATTAAATCAAATCAGTTACGCTATGAAAACACAACTCTTCCGCGCAGGCAGAAAAATGACATGGGCAGTGGTCCTCTTCGGTTTGACCACTTTAGGTCTGGTATCTTGTTCTAAAGATGATGATCCGGTGGTAGGTGCCGAAGCTTCTGTAAAAGTGATTCACACTATTCCAGGTACAGGGGCAGTAGATTTTTACCTGAACAGTACCAAGCAAAATTCAGCAGCTATCAACTTTGGGGAAGCCACAGGGTATATCGCCACCTCTAATGGCGAAAAAACAGCGGAGTTTAAAACAGCACTGGATAACAACACTGTATTATCTGTGCCTATTGATTTTGATGGTGGCAACTATTCCCTGTTTGCTACGGGTATTGCCAGCGACAATTCATTAACCACACTGTTGGTTGAAGATGATTTGCAAACGCCCACCTCTGGTAAGGCAAGAGTGAGATTTGTGCATGTTTCACCAGACGCTCCTACTGTTAATGTATTGGGTAACGATAGCCTGTGGGTTTCCAGCCGTGCTTATAAAACGGCTACCGATTTCATTGAAGTGCCAGGCGGTAGTTACACTATTAAGTTAAACAACAGTGGCGACGGCACCAATGCTTACACCAGCAGTGTTATTAACCTGGCTTCCGGCAAAAATTATACATTGGTTGCACAGGGCCTGGTAGGTAATACTATAATTAACCCTTTTGGTTTGAACGTGCTGGAATATTAATTTCCAGGTTAGGCTAATAAAGAAAAGAGGTAGAACTGGTAAATTATCCGTTCTACCTCTTTTTCGTTGAGGGGGATACTTGTATTATTATATTGTCTTCTGCTGAATGAAGTGTTGGCTCTATTTTATCTGATTCGCCTGGAATTTGCGCAAAGGGGTGTTGCACTATATAACATAATGTAGCAGTTTGTAGCAAGTTTACTGCTATCATGCTGTATGGCTTAAGCATGCTTTCCGTATGGATGATGTATGGATACTGTATGGTAGATGTATTAAACCACGCTGTTTGCAGTAAAAACAGGCTTTAAAAAGAAAATACGCAACTTTTAGGAGAAAGATTTGGCAGGAAAGAAAATACGCTTATCTTCGCCGCCCGTTAAACGAATAGCGGACAGTTCTTTAAAGAGTTTCAAGGCAGCAAAAAGGTTGAGAAATAACTAAAAATAAATTTGGTAAATGTTTCGAAACTGTTACCTTTGCACTCCCAATAAAACGGGAACAGTTCATTGAAAATCAGCGGTTTATAAAGAATTAACTTTAAAAATAATTCAAAAATAAATTTGCTAATTTGAAATAAAAACTGCTACCTTTGCAACCCGAATGAAACGAAAGTGACGGACGGAAACGCAAAAAAAGCTCTTCTACTTTGAAAATGATGACCGGCTCTAAGGCCTACGGGATCGAAACCTGACCATCAACAATTTTTAAGTTCTTTGAAAGAATGGAAGCAACAGTACTACTTTAAATAGTAGGTAAGTGTAAGCAACGTAACAAAATTAAAATTCACAGACGCAATTTCGAGAGAAATTAAGTTAGTGATCAAAACTCATTTACAATGGAGAGTTTGATCCTGGCTCAGGATGAACGCTAGCGGCAGGCTTAATACATGCAAGTCGAGGGGTAGCACAGTATAGCAATATATGGGTGACGACCGGCAAACGGGTGCGGAACACGTACACAACCTTCCTTCAAGCGGGGAATAGCCCAGAGAAATTTGGATTAATGCCCCATAGAATAACGGCTCGGCATCGTGTTGTTATTAAAGATTTATCACTTGAAGATGGGTGTGCGTTCGATTAGGTAGTTGGCGGGGTAACGGCCCACCAAGCCTACGATCGATAGCTGATGTGAGAGCATGATCAGCCACACGGGCACTGAGACACGGGCCCGACTCCTACGGGAGGCAGCAGTAAGGAATATTGGTCAATGGACGCAAGTCTGAACCAGCCATGCCGCGTGGAGGATGAAGGTCCTCTGGATTGTAAACTTCTTTTATCTGGGACGAAACAACATTTTTCTAAATGTCTTGACGGTACCAGATGAATAAGCACCGGCTAACTCCGTGCCAGCAGCCGCGGTAATACGGAGGGTGCAAGCGTTATCCGGATTCACTGGGTTTAAAGGGTGCGTAGGCGGGCATGTAAGTCAGTGGTGAAATCTCAAAGCTTAACTTTGAAACTGCCATTGATACTATGTGTCTTGAATTTCCTGGAGGTTAGCGGAATATGTCATGTAGCGGTGAAATGCTTAGATATGACATAGAACACCGATTGCGAAGGCAGCTGACTATAGGTGAATTGACGCTGATGCACGAAAGCGTGGGGATCAAACAGGATTAGATACCCTGGTAGTCCACGCCCTAAACGATGGATACTCGACATACGCGATACACAGTGTGTGTCTGAGCGAAAGCATTAAGTATCCCACCTGGGAAGTACGACCGCAAGGTTGAAACTCAAAGGAATTGGCGGGGGTCCGCACAAGCGGTGGAGCATGTGGTTTAATTCGATGATACGCGAGGAACCTTACCTGGGCTAGAATGCAGTTTGACCGTGGATGAAAGTTCATTTTGTAGCAATACACAGATTGTAAGGTGCTGCATGGCTGTCGTCAGCTCGTGCCGTGAGGTGTTGGGTTAAGTCCCGCAACGAGCGCAACCCCTATCTTTAGTTGCCATCAGGTTAAGCTGGGAACTCTAAAGAAACTGCCGTCGTAAGACGCGAGGAAGGAGGGGATGATGTCAAGTCATCATGGCCTTTATGCCCAGGGCTACACACGTGCTACAATGGTAACTACAAAGAGCTGCTACTTGGCGACAAGATGCTAATCTCAAAAAAGTTATCTCAGTTCGGATCGCAGTCTGCAACTCGACTGCGTGAAGCTGGAATCGCTAGTAATCGTATATCAGCAATGATACGGTGAATACGTTCCCGGACCTTGCACACACCGCCCGTCAAGCCATGAAAGCCGGGGGGACCTGAAGTCGGTAACCGCAAGGAACTGCCTAGGGTAAAACTGGTAATTGGGGCTAAGTCGTAACAAGGTAGCCGTACCGGAAGGTGCGGCTGGAATACCTCCTTTTTAGAGCGACGCTCACTTTTTAATTGTTGTTTCCTTCTTCTTTCAATTTTTATTTGTCCTAACGGATATGTAAAAAATAGATATTAAAAAATAAGATCTTTCAGATACTGAATAGTATGACTCGTACAGACCCGTAGCTCAGTTGGTTAGAGCGCTACACTGATAATGTAGAGGTCACCAGTTCAACTCTGGTCGGGTCTACTAATAAAAGGTTTTACTGGGGGGTTAGCTCAGTTGGCTAGAGCATCTGCCTTGCACGCAGAGGGTCATCGGTTCGACTCCGATATCCTCCACTTTAAAAGCTGTAAGCAGGATGGCAAACAGCAAAACACAAGTTCTTTTGAAATTAATGAGATATGGCTTTAAGGCCTAAAGGTTCATAACCTTACTATCTACAAGATTTTACCGGAAGTATCTTAGGATGCTGAAAGTAATTGAAGTTCTTTGACATATTGGGAAAGCAAAATTACTAAAGAGAGATTTTATATAGTGGAGTTCATTTTAGGATGAACAAATGCTGAATAAAAACATGTAAGTTTTTTAAAGCGAAATAAGGGCGCATGGTGGATGCCTAGGGTCTGAGAGGCGATGAAGGACGTGGTAAGCTGCGATAAGGCAGGGGGAGCTGCACACGAGCGTAATATCCCTGCATTTCCGAATGGGACAACCTAATATACTGAAGGTATATTACTCGAAAGAGAGCCAACCCGGAGAACTGAAACATCTAAGTACCCGGAGGAAAAGAAAATAATAATGATTCCCAGAGTAGTGGCGAGCGAAAAGGGAAGAGCCCAAACCGAAATAGCGTGCTGTTTCGGGGTTGTAGGACTACGTTTAGAAAGTGTTATCAAATCGAACCATCTGGAAAGTTGGGCCATAGCAGGTGATAGCCCTGTAGATAGAAATTAACATGGACGAGTAGTATCCTGAGTAGCGCGGGACCGGAGGAATCCTGCGTGAATCTGCCAGCACCATCTGGTAAGGCTAAATACTCCTCAGACACCGATAGTGAACCAGTACCGTAAGGGAAAGGTGAAAAGCACCCTGAACAAGGGAGTGAAATAGTACCTGAAACCGTGCGCCTACAAGCGGTCGGAGCATCGTAAGATGTGACGGCGTGCCTTTTGCATAATGAGCCTACGAGTTGCTCCTCACTGGCGAGGTTAAATTCGTAAACGAATGGAGCCGTAGCGAAAGCGAGTCCGAATAGGGCGACTAGTCAGTGGGGGCAGACGCGAAACTTTGTGATCTATCCATGGGCAGGTTGAAGTTCTGGTAACACAGAATGGAGGACCGAACCCGTTGACGTTGAAAAGTCTTGGGATGACCTGTGGATAGGGGTGAAAGGCCAATCAAACTGAGAGATAGCTCGTTCTCCCCGAAATGTTTTTAGGAACAGCCTTGTATATAGAAGTTTAACAGAGGTAGAGCTACTGATTGGGCTAGGGGGCTTCACCGCCTACCAAACCCTGACAAACTCCGAATGCTGTTAAATATCTACAGGAGTGAGGCTGCGGGCGCTAAGGTCCGTGGCCGAGAGGGAAATAACCCAGACTAGCAACTAAGGTCCCTAATACGTAGTTAAGTTGATCAAACGAGGTGGGATTTCAATAACAGCCAGGATGTTGGCTTGGAAGCAGCCATTCATTTAAAGAGTGCGTAACAGCTCACTGGTCGAGAGATCCTGCACGGAAAATAATCGGGCATCAAACTACGAACCGAAGTTCTAGATTCAGCGTAAGCTGAGTGGTAGGGGAGCATTGAAATTGCATCGAAGCTGTTAGGCGACTAATGGTGGAGCGATTTCAAAAGAAAATGTAGGCATAAGTAACGATAAAAGAAGTGAAAAACTTCTTCGCCGAAAGTCTAAGGGTTCCTGATCAACGTTAATCGGATCAGGGTTAGTCTGGTCCTTAGGAAAACCCGAAAGGGGCATCTGATGGAAAGAAGGTTAATATTCCTTCACCTGCTATACATTAAAAGTGACGCATCGACGTGGTGGTTACGTACTGACAGAATAGTGCGTAGAGATGAATCTTCGGAGGAGTCGAAATCATAAAATTGGTGCCGAGAAAAGCGAGTATAGCAGCCAGTACCGCAAACCGACACAGGTAGACGGGATGAGTATTCTAAGGCGCTCGGGTGAGCCGTGGAGAAGGAACTAGGCAAATTGACGCTGTAACTTCGGGACAAGGCGTACCGTAGCGATACGGTCTCAGTAAAATGATTCAACCAACTGTTTAACAAAAACACAGGGCCCTGCAAAATCGAAAGATGACGTATAGAGCCTGAAACCTGCCCGGTGCTGGAAGGTTAAGGAAGGATGTTCGGCGCAAGCCAAAGCTTCTGACTGAAGCCCCAGTAAACGGCGGCCGTAACTATAACGGTCCTAAGGTAGCGAAATTCCTTGTCGGGTAAGTTCCGACCTGCACGAATGGTCTAATGAGTTGAATACTGTCTCCTCCACGAGCCCGGTGAAATTGTAGTATCGGTGAAGATGCCGGTTACCCGCCACGGGACGGAAAGACCCCGTGAACCTTCACTACAACTTTGCATTGATCTTGAGTAACAAATGTGTAGGATAGTTGGGAGACTGTGAAGTAGCTTCGCCAGGAGTTATGGAGTCAACGTTGAAATACCAACCTTTTGTTACTTAGGACCTAATCCTGCATAAGGAGACATTGCATGGTGGGTAGTTTGACTGGGGTGGTCGCCTCCTAAAAAGTAACGGAGGCTTGCAAAGGTACCCTCAGTACGGTTGGTAATCGTACGTAGAGCGCATTAGTATAAGGGTGCTTGACTGTGAGACAAACAAGTCGATCAGGAGCGAAAGCTGGCTAAAGTGATCCGGCGGTTCTGTATGGAAGGGCCGTCGCTCAAAGGATAAAAGGTACTCCGGGGATAACAGGCTGATCTTACCCAAGAGCTCATATCGACGGTAAGGTTTGGCACCTCGATGTCGGTTCGTCACATCCTGGGGCTGGAGAAGGTCCCAAGGGTTCGGCTGTTCGCCGATTAAAGTGGCACGTGAACTGGGTTCAGAACGTCGCAAGACAGTTCGGTCCCTATCTGTGGTGGGCGTTAGGAAATTGCGGGGACGTGACCTTAGTACGAGAGGACCGGGTCGCATGTACCGCTGGTGAATCTGTTATGCCGCTCGGTGTATTGCAGAGTAGCTATGTACAGTCAGGATAAACGCTGAAAGCATCTAAGCGTGAAACCTACCTCAAGATGAGTTTCCTTTTAAGGGTTGTCAAAGACTATGACGTTGATAGGCTATAGATGTAAAGTTGGTAACAACAAAGTCGAGTAGTACTAATTACCCGTAAGCTTTAATTTTTTTAATATCGCTCAAAAGCAATGGAGAGTAAGTAGATATTAAAACTCTTTAGTTGAGCTTCCCAATATGTATCTTATTACGGTTGAGAGATTGTAGTGCAAGTCAGTGAATAGAGTAACTGATAAGAAACGACTACGAACTAACAATTTAAGATCTTATGGTGATTATGCCGAGGGTGTTCACCTCTTCCCTTACCGAACAGAGAAGTTAAGCCCCTCATGGCCGATGGTACTGCAAAGAAATGCGGGAGAGTAGGTAGTTGCCATATTTATTAAAAGCGCCTCACTGGAAACAGTTGAGGCGCTTTTGTTTTGTATATATCCCATCTTGACTGGGGTCACCCCAATATATCCTGCTTACTTGACTGTGTTCCCACTAAAATACTAAAAGAAGGCTTAAACCTTCCTTTAATTCAAAGAATTACCAGCCTTGAAATGTCTAAGCTACGGGAGCTAAAAAAGCAGCTGGAAGGATAGGCGTGTAATGATATTTAAAACACAAACGTCTCCTTGGAGAAAGTAGAGACGTTTGTGCTTTATACAAATATAATTAACCATTCACTACTTCTTCACCCACACACTCACACATCCCCCCTTTGCAAGAAACCGGCCGTTACCATGTTCATCCAGCGTAATCTCCGCTTCGTGATTACCCAGGAAATCACGGTATATCCAGCCTTTTTTATCTTCTCCCAGATTGATATCTTTAAAGCCTTCGTCTCCATTCGACATTAGTACCACACAGCCAGGATGTTCATTATCTCCATGCCTTACCCAGCCAATGCAGTTGGCATGATCCAGGAAGTCCTGCTGATCGCCGTAGGCAAATTGCTGGCGGGCTTGTAATAGCAGTTGAAGCTTATCTACCTCGGGCATAAATATCTCATATTCGTTGCCATCCCGTCCTTTGTCTTTGTAACCTGCGCCATATAAATCGGGATAGAATACGCAGGGGTATCCATCTTTACGCATCAATATCAGTGCATAGGCTAATGGTTTAAACCAGGGCTCTACTGGTGCTTCCAGCGATTGTAGTGGCTGTGTGTCGTGGTTGGCTACAATGGTTACGGCAAACTCAGGTTTGGTGGCCACCAGCGTATCGTTAAAGATGGTGGACATATCAAACTCTTTTCCGCATTTAGAGGCGGTATGGAAGCGGTTTTGAAGGATAGCATCAAATAGCTGTATCCTGCCGCCTGTTTCGTCTATATACCTATGTAAAAGCCCTACATCGCCTGTTTCCCAATACTCACCCACTACAAACAGCTCTTCATGAATAGTGGCTTTGATATGATCCAGCCATTCATTAAAAAAGTAGGTAGGAATATGTTTCACCGCATCCAGGCGCAGACCATTAAAATGGGCTGTTTTATGATACCAGTTGATCCAGTATTTCAGCTCCTCTTTTACGTTGGGGTTACGGAATTCTATATCGGCATGCATCAGGTAGTCGTAGTTTCCAAATTCATCGGAAACGCCATCTTCCCAGCTGGAGCCATATTCATTAGCTATTTTGAAAATACCATCTTCGTGTAGATCGTCGGCATAATCCACGCCTGTGAAGCTGTGATAGTCCCATACGAATTTGGAATACTTGCCGTTGCGTCCGGGAAAGTAGAATTTGGTAAAAGCATCTATTTCAAACTCTTCGCCTTGGACTTCCGTTCTGTTTTCGGGGTTTACGCGCCACACTTTCACGCGTTCTTTTTCATCCGCACCGCCTTTATGGTTCAATACAATATCAACATATACCATTATGCCCGCTTTTTGTGCGGCAGTAATAGCCGTTAAATAGTCACGGCGCGAACCATATTTGGTGTGTACAGATCCTTTCTGATCAAACTCACCCAGATCGAATAAGTCATAAGTATCATATCCAATAGATTGATTACCATGTATTCCTTTGTAAGCGGGGGGAAGCCAGACTGCAGTTATGCCTATTGAGTTGAGAAAAGGAATATCTTTTCTAAGCTTTTTCCACAATGATTCATCTGCAGGGTAATACCAGTGAAAAAACTGGAGAAGGGTGCCGTTTTTCATATTTTACGTATATTCATTGCAAAGGCAACGTGACCAATGTATTAGGAAAAACATGCCAGAATTATGGGGATAACTCGTGCATAATCCGGTATAAAATTTGATTTGAAAAAATGCCGTGTATTTCTTAATTTTGCCATCCTTTATTTTGGGCTTATTGTTAATTGTGGTTACAGGCATGGCCATTTAGTCTATAACTTATTAATTTTCAATATTTAGAGTATAAAAACTCCCCGGAATTTATTTTGCAAAAACCGGTTAATTACAGATATGTCATCAACTAAAGTTCAAACCAGGGTCAGCTTCGGTAAAACTAAACACCTTGCTGAACAGCCTGACCTGCTCGACATTCAGTTAGAATCTTTCCGTGAATTTTTCCAATTAGAAACTACACCCGACAAGCGTAACAATGAAGGGTTGTTCCGTGTGTTTAAGGAAAACTTTCCTATTACCGACACGCGTAACATTTTCGTATTGGAGTTCCTGGATTATTTCATTGACCCGCCACGTTATACTATTGAAGAGTGTATGGAGCGTGGTCTGACCTATGCTGTGCCTTTGAAAGCCAAATTACGTTTGAGCTGTAATGATGAGGAGCACGTAGATTTCCAGACCATTGTGCAGGATGTGTTTTTAGGTAACATTCCTTACATGACCCCCCGTGGTACGTTTGTGATCAATGGCGCTGAACGCGTAGTTGTATCACAGCTGCACCGTTCACCTGGTGTATTCTTCGGACAGTCAGTTCACCCTAACGGAACCAAGATTTACTCTGCAAGGGTAATTCCGTTCAAAGGTGCGTGGATGGAATTCGCTACCGACATTAACAACGTAATGTACGCGTACATTGACCGTAAGAAGAAGTTCCCTGTAACTACCCTGTTGCGTTCAATTGGTTTTGAAACTGATAAAGACATCCTGGAATTATTCGGTATGGCTACAGAAGTGGCTGCCGACAAAAAATCCCTGCAAAAGCATCTGGGTAAGAAATTAGCTGCACGTGTACTGCGTACATGGGTAGAAGATTTCGTGGATGAAGATACCGGTGAGGTAGTTTCTATCGAGCGTAACGAAATTGTTATGGAGCGCGATACCATCCTGGATGAAGATGCAATCGATACTATTTCTGATCTGGATGTGAAAAGCGTGTTCGTTCAACGTGAAGACGTTGGCGGTGACTACGCTATCATCTACAATACTTTAAACAAAGATACCTCTAACAGTGAACTGGAAGCGGTACAGCACATCTACCGTCAATTACGTGGTGCTGACGCTCCGGATAACGAAACTGCACGTGGTATTATCGATAAATTATTCTTCAGCGATAAGCGTTATGACCTGGGTGAAGTTGGTCGTTACAAGATCAACCGCAAACTGAGCGTAAACCAGAAGCTGGAAAATAAAGTATTAACGAAAGAAGACATCATCGAAATCATCAAATACCTGGTTCGTTTAACCAACGGTAAGGCTGAAATTGATGATATTGATCACCTGAGCAACCGTCGTGTACGTACCGTGGGTGAGCAATTATATGCTCAGTTCGGTGTTGGTTTGGCCCGTATGGCCCGTACCATCCGCGAACGTATGAACGTGCGTGACAACGAGGTATTTACTCCGGTAGATCTGATTAACGCCAGAACGCTTTCTTCCGTAATCAACTCTTTCTTCGGTACTTCCCAGTTATCACAATTCCTTGACCAAACCAACCCGTTAAGTGAAATCACGCACAAGCGTCGTATTTCCGCGTTAGGCCCCGGGGGGTTAAGCCGTGAAAGGGCAGGTTTTGAGGTGCGTGACGTACACTATAGCCACTACGGCCGTCTGTGTACTATTGAAACTCCGGAAGGACCAAACATCGGTCTGATTTCTACCCTTTGCGTACACGCAAAGATCAATGATATGGGCTTCATCGAAACTCCATACCATCGCGTAGAAAACGGTAACGTAAACCTGGCCAAGATTAAATTCTTAAGTGCTGAGGAAGAAGATACTGCTAAAATTGCCCAATCGAGCGCTGAGCTGGATGCCAACGGTGATTTTGTGCAAGACAGAATCCTTTGTCACGAAACAGGTGACTTCCCACTGTTACAGAGAACAGAAGTAGAATATATGGACGTTGCTCCTAACCAGATTGTTGGTTTGAGTGCTTCCCTGATTCCGTTCCTGGAACATGATGATGCCAACCGTGCATTGATGGGATCAAACATGCAACGTCAGGCTGTACCGTTAATCCTGCCACAGTCTCCTATCGTAGGTACTGGTCTGGAAGGTAAAGCTGCCCGTGACGCACGTATTCAGATACATGCAGAAGGCGAAGGCGTAGTAGAGTTTGTGGATGCAAAAGAAATTCACGTTCGCTATAACAGAAACGACAATGATCGTTTGGTAAGCTTTGAAGACGATCTGATCGTTTACCGCTTAACCAAATTTATCAAAACCAACCAGTCAACCAACATCAACCTGCGTCCTGCCGTAAGAAAAGGCCAAAAGGTAGTAAAAGGCGACTTCTTAACAGAAGGCTACGCTACTAAAGATGGTGAATTGGCGTTAGGTCGTAACCTGCAAGTGGCCTTCATGCCATGGAAAGGGTACAACTTTGAAGATGCGATCGTAATTAACGAGAAAGTAGTTCGTGAAGACCTGTTCACTTCTATCCACATTGAAGAGTACGAGCTGGAAGTTCGTGACACTAAACTGGGTGAAGAAGAACTGACTCCGGACATTCCAAACGTATCAGAAGAAGCTACCAAAGATCTGGACGAGAACGGTATCATCCGTATCGGTGCCCATATCCGCGAAGGCGATATCCTGATTGGTAAAATCACTCCTAAAGGGGAAAGCGATCCTACTCCGGAAGAAAAACTGTTACGTGCCATCTTCGGTGATAAAGCCGGTGATGCAAAAGATGCTTCTCTGAAAGCTCCTAACGGTACAGAAGGTGTAGTAATTGATAAAAAACTGTTCCAGCGCGCTAAAAAAGATAAGAACGCAAAAGTTCGCGAAAAAGCGCAACTGGAAAAAGTTGAAAAGCAACACGAGCAAAATGCAGAATCTCTGAAAGAGTTATTGCTGAGCAAACTGCAGACTTTATTGAGAGATAAAGCTTCTACAGGTGTGGCAAACAACTTTGGCGAAATGCTGATTGGTAAAGGTGCTAAGTTCAACGTTAAGAACCTGAGCAGCATTGACTACCAGAACGTTAACCCGCTGGGTTGGACTGCTGATGCAGTAATTGATGATCAGATTAATATTCTGTTACACAACTACAACATCAAGTACAACGAAGAACTGGGCCGTTACAAGCGCGAAAAATTCAATATCTCTATTGGTGATGAATTACCAGCAGGTGTATTGAAACTCGCTAAAGTTTACCTGGCTGTTAAGCGTAAGCTGAAAGTGGGTGATAAAATGGCGGGTCGTCACGGTAACAAAGGTATCGTAGCCAAGATTGTGCGTGCAGAAGACATGCCATTCCTGGAAGATGGTACTCCGGTAGATATCGTTCTGAACCCACTGGGTGTACCTTCAAGGATGAACCTGGGGCAGATTTACGAAACCATCCTGGGATGGTGTGGTAAAAAACTGGGTGTTAAGTTCGCTACTCCAATCTTTGACGGTGCTACTCCAACAGAAATTGAAGAGCATTGTACAAAGGCTGAGATACCAATGATGGGTCACACTTACCTGTACGATGGTGAAACGGGCGACCGCTTCCACCAGAAAGCAACCGTGGGTGTTATCTACATGATTAAACTGCACCACATGGTGGATGATAAGATGCACGCCCGTTCAATCGGACCATACAGTCTTATCACACAACAACCGCTGGGTGGTAAAGCACAGTTTGGTGGTCAGCGTTTTGGTGAGATGGAAGTGTGGGCACTGGAAGCATACGGTGCGGCCAACATCCTGCAGGAACTGTTAACACTTAAATCTGATGATATCATCGGTCGTGCGAAGACTTACGAGTCTATCGTGAAAGGTGATAACATTCCAAGAGCCGGTATACCAGAATCTTTCAACGTATTAGTACACGAATTGAGAGGTTTAGGTCTGGATCTGAAATTCGAATAAGCGTCTCTTTTTCATGTAATTGAACCGGAGATTGTACAATAAGAAGCGGCTGCTCTGCAAAGAGTGGCCGCTTTTTTTTAACTATTTACTTAACCATTGCGGCTGCTACTTTGTTAAATTGCAACATTAATATCTCACCATATGCGTAGAATTATAGTTGCTTTGGCACTGATATGCACCAGTGCCATATCTTTTGCCCAGAATCCTTTTCAATATTTGCTGATTGGTACTAATGCCGATGGTAAGGACGGCGGCATATTTGTGTATCGTTTTAATCCCAACAAAGGCGAAGCTACCCTGGTAAGTCATACCGAAACGGGTTATCCCACCTACCTGGCAGTTTCTCACGATCAGAAGTATGTGTATGCTGTAAATGAATATCCTGGCAGCAATGATGGCGATGTAAGCGCCTTTGCCCTGGATAAGCCTAAGGGGCAATTAACCCTGCTGAACAAGCAAACCACCGCAGGAGCATCCCCTTGTTATGTATCAGTAGATTCTACTGGCAAAAACGTAGTGGTAGCCAACTATAACGGCGGTAACCTGAGTTTGTTTAAAACAGGGGCTGACGGCTCATTACAGCCCGCTTTACAAACTATTGGGCATGAGGGTTACGGCGTGAACGTTCAGCGCCAGGAAATGCCCCATGTGCACAGCGTGGTATTTACACCTGATGAAAAATTCCTGTTTGCCCCCAACCTGGGCAACGACAGGGTATATAAATACAAGTTCAATGCTACTGACGCTACAACTCCTTTAACGGATGGCGACCCGCAATATTATACCCTGGAAGATGGTTATGGCCCTCGTCACATCACTTTTTCAGCAGACGGAAAATATGCCTATGTAATGACTGAATTATCCAGCAAGCTGTTAGTGTATGAAAACAAAGACGGCCAGTTTACAGAAATTCAATCACTGCCAACCGCGAAAGTGGGTGATAAAAACGATATGGGTGGTGCGGACATTCATATTACCCCTAACGGTAAATTCCTGTATGTTTCTATCCGTGGCAAGGCAAATGAAATTGTGATTTATAAAGTAAACACCGATGGTAAATTACTGGAAGTAGGACATCAGCCCGTAGGCTTACATCCACGTAACTTTATGATTGATCCTACCGGTCGTTTTTTACTGGTAGCCAACCGCGACAGTAATAACGTACAGATATTCATTATCAATAAAAACTATGGCTTACTGGAAGATACACATACTACTATCCAGGTAAACAAGCCTGTGTGTCTGAAAATGGTACCGGTGAAATAGTTATTAAACTGATTACTATATAAAAAAGCCTTCTTCATCAAATGGCCTGATGAAGAAGGCTTTTTTATTGGTGATGACTGTGGCTATTGGGCATGGTCTCTTATGGGAAATAATGCCTGTGCCTATAATACTATGCTTGTTTCTGCAGTGCTTCAAAGGTTTGTAGCAGGTCTTTCTTTACTACAAAGTAATGTTTGGATATCAGGTACTGCATGTACTGTATGCTAGTGAAGAGCGTTTCCAGGGCTTCGTTGTTGTAGGAAGGCCGGGAGAAATAAACCCAATCTTTTTGCACGTACTTTTCTAATACCTCTTTGATAGCGGGTGTTAAAAGTGATTGATAAGAAGGGGAGGTTAATATTTCAGTTACCTGCTGTTTAAAAGGGCGTTCTTCTGTAGTAAGAATGCGTATGTTCTTTTCCACTATCTCAATAGCCCTGTCTACATTAATAAAATTGCATGCTTCGCCTACCTGAACAGATACCTGCTGCCTGCTGCGATAAGTGGTATGTGTGTGATTGAATAGTTGATATTGTGTGTTAAGAACATCCACCTTGTCCTGTTTTTGTGCCAGGGAGAGAAAATATTGATAAATGGCTTTGTCATTCTGTTGAAGGCTGGCTTCTACACTTTTTAACTCCTGTTGCAATGAAGGCAATAGCTGTTCTATATCTGCTTTCTGATACCTGTTACCATTGTAATCAAATGTTTGTATCTGTAACTCTTCTCTAGCTATGCGTTCTAAAGTGGCTATATCGCTTTCCAATCCTTGTTGGGTATATATCAGGTCAAGTGCCTGATCTCCATACAGCTCGTGGATAGAATTGGCTGTTTGGGGCAGGGGAACATAGTTGTCAATGTCTATTTCGGTTGGATTGTTTTTATCGTAATAGCCATTGAACAGTTTGCCAAATGAATGTTCCTGGTAGTGCCGGGTGAAGGCTTCTGCAAAAGCTTCTTTATCCTGTAGGGTAGGAGTTGCCGGGTATTGCACATTGGCAAACAGGCTGGCGGTAACAGCTGCTTCCCATTGCGAAAGGTGTTGAAACAGGGTAGCGGCAGGCGAGTGGTCAGGTTGCTGTTGTGGAAGGTTTAATTGAAGCAGAGCGGCAATCCGGTCTTTGGTTTCGGGGTGGGAGGCCCACTGATTGGTAATAACCAGGCGTGATTTATTGTAGCGGTTAGCGTCTGCTTTGTTCACCACAGGCAAGCCATGTTCAAACGGCAGGCCGTCTTCTTCTGCAATAAAGCGCAGCAGGTATTGTTGCTGTGGGTAGATGTTTTGGGTGCTGATGGCTTCCTCAATTCTATTACTGTAATAGTTGAGCAGTATGGTGTAAGATCTGTCGGCCAGTTCCATGCGGGATAGGGAAGTAATAAGCGGATCGGCTCCTGTAACACTGGCGGCTACTGCATCTGCATGAAATTCCATTTCGCGCATTAAGCCGCTGTGGCTAAGATTCACTACTTTATATACCTGCTGTAATATCCATTGAATGCCCTGGTTAATTTTTACGGCCAATCGCACAAAAAAAGCCATATAGCTGCTGGAGCTGGCCCAGCTGTTGGCCAGTGAAATATAGCCGTCGTTATCGTACAGCATATTGTATATGATCTTGTTAACGGTATATACATAGCTGCCCACTTTCATTGTACTTTGAGAGAAGTGACCGAATTCATGTGCCAATATTGCTTTGCATTCACTCCGGGAAACAGTATTAATTAGGCCTAACCCGATGAGCAGATTTTTTTTCACCGGCAGGAACATGCTCCAGAAAGTAGAGTTGTAAAAAACGGCTGCATTTACTTCGGGCGACAGGTACACTTTTTTAGGTAAACTGGTATTTACTTCCCGGGCAATGTTGTTGATAAACTCAAATAGTTCAGGTTCTTGTTCCGGTGTAATTTCCATTAACCCGGAAGGCTTATCAATATGCTTTTGGGTAAGGAACTTAACCAGGAATATCAGTATTAAAACGCCCACACTGGCAAGGCCTATACCCAGCACCAGGGTAAGTAACATGGGCTTTGCTATAATGATCTGGATACCTATGTAGCCCAATGTCAGCGTAAGACCTATGGAAAAGGCTATCAGTAAAAGGTATACCACCACAAAAAGGAAAATAGACAAGATGGCCGATGTGGCTTTCTTTTTAAAACGTGCCGATACTGCTACGGGTTGAGAAGACATAATCAATCCTGGGTTTTCAGTTACGGTAAATATACATTACGCGGGCAGCAAAAAGGGCCAATAATCTGTTATAGCTGTTGGGGGCGCATGGCAGGTAAATAGATGCGGCACAGGCGTTTATGTTTGAAAATATTAATAATCAGGCAGTCGTATAAATACTACACTTGGCGCAAATGTTTTGATTTTACAATTAATACTATTAAACTTGTTTATTATTAACTTTTAAATTTTCTTTTATGGCGTACAACGCAACTCTGAAATTTAATGGTGGTAACGACTTTAAAGTGCTGGATGTTAGCTACAGCGTAGCCCGCACTAACGACCCCTCCGGTCGTGTTGCCTCCGATCCTTCCAATGCTACTGTAAAGGTTACTATTGAAGCTACCGAGAAAAGCGATATTCTCGAAAGCATGCTGAATGCTAAGTTCAAGCCTACCAAAGGTGATATTACTTTCAACAAGTCAAATGAAGAAGGTAAGCTGATTGAACTGGGGTGGGAAAACGGTTATGTTATCTGGCACGAAGTAAAATTCGATTCCGTTAACGCTAAAAGCATGTTTGTAAGCTTTGTAGTAAGCGCTGAAACCATCAAGTACGGCAACTCGCAGTATTGTGGCAGGTGGCCTTCTTAAGCAAAACAAGTGTGGTGAGTAAATGATCAATACTCCTTCCTGCAACATTGTTCGTTTTGCGGAAAGGAGTTATATACGTGTTGGTATTGTATCATCCTATTGCCTGTAAGGGCAGTTACTAAACTATTGCCATGAGTTCGTATAAAGCAGCTTTACAAATTGAAGGGAGCAATTATGAAATAAGACATTGTTCGTTCAATTACCGGCAGAATATAAAACCCGACGGATCGCCACATGCGCAGATTCTGGCGGGGGAAATTACGGTAACCCTGGAAGCGCCCGCTCCTAAAGAGATTATACAGTGGATGCTTACCCCGGATGAAAAGAGAAGCGGTGTTATCCGCTTTTATGAAGTGAACAGCAGCACGGGCACACACCAGGTGCTGGAGTTTGCAGATGCTTACTGTGTGCAGCTGGATAATGTGTTTGAAGGGGAGAAGCATTTGCCGGGTGGATTGTTAAGTTCATTTATGATTAGTAGCGCTTCTCTTATTTTTAATGGGATCACGTTTAATAAATAGAGATGCCGACAATACGTTGGTGTATCCATTGCTTAGAAAAGCATACTACTATAGATAAGATCACACCCTGAACTAGTATACAAGATCCGTATTCATAAAAGGCTTGCGCAGGCAAGCCTTTTTACTTTTATGCTACCTGTGTTTAGTAAAGGAAATGATAAAAAGTGTGAGTGTATTTTTATCTATTGCGGTGAAAGTCAATGATGAAAGTTGTTATTTACACGATGTTTTGTTGCTTTTACCGGCGGCAACAATTTGATAATAGGCGCTTAATATTAGGCTCACACAGTGTTTTTAGCTTGTTCGCTGAAAACTGTAGAAAATGTTACAACAATGGTTAGAATCATTGGATAGGCAGCTATTTGTTGCTATCAACTCCACGTGGAGTGTTTCCTGGCTCGATCAGTTTATGATGCTTCTCCGCAATGCCGTTACATGGGCACCTCTTTACCTGGTTCTTCTCATCTGGTCGTTTATCAAAATCAAGCCCTGGTTCTGGTGGTTTCTGGCTTTAACGGTGCTTACGTTTGGCATAGCAGACTTTACCAGCAGCAGCCTGATCAAGCCCTGGGTGGGAAGGCTAAGACCTTGCTACGATCTGGATTTACAGGGTATGGTGCGTAGCCTGGTAGGTTGCGGAGGGCAGTATTCCTTTCCTTCTTCACATGCAGCTAATCACTTTGGTCTGGCTATGTTCTGGTACAGGGCGGTGTTGCTGGCTACCGGCAAACGCTGGAGCTGGGTGTGGATATGGGCTTTTGTGATTGGATATGCACAGGTATATGTAGGGAAGCATTTTCCTTTGGATATAGCAGGAGGGGCTATATTAGGCATGGCAATAGGCTGGCTTACGTCAGGCTTGTTTAACTATTTTTGTACACGTAAGTTCAAACGAAGAGAAAGCAGTAAAGTGTCTGCAGCATTATCATGAATATACTTTCGCGTAGTTTTTTACTATTACTTGTAATAAGTGCTATTGCACTGAATGCCACTTGTTTACTGAATGAAATAATGGAACCGGATGGTGCCTTGTATGCCAGTATATCCAAGCACATGGTGTTAACAGGCGATTGGATGAACCTGTATGGCAATGGGGGCGACTGGCTGGATAAACCGCATATGCCTTTCTGGCTGGCAGCGGTAAGTATGAAGCTGTTGGGCATAACGGCCTTTGCTTACAAATTGCCTGCGTTTATCTGTTTTGTAATTGGCTCATGGTATGTATATAAGCTGGCGCAGGCATTATATAACAATACCACTGCTTTATTAGCGGTAGTTATTTACAGCACTTCGTTGCATGTACTGCTCAGCAACTATGATGTAAGGGCAGAAGCGTATTTAACTGCTTTTGTTATCGCAGCCATTTATTATTTATATAAAGCGGCTGAAGCTAACAGCTGGTTAAAGTACATTCTGGCTGCTGCTGTTTGCAGTGCTATGGCGGTAATGACAAAGGGCATATTTGTACTGGTTACTATTGCAGGTGGCTTTGTATGCTGGTGGTTAATGACCAAACAATGGAAGCAGTTTATTGCCATTAAATGGTGGTTGTTCCTGGTGCTAACGTTATTGTTCTTGTTCCCGGAGCTATATAGCCTGTATGTACAGTTTGATATGCACCCTGAGAAAGTAGTGTTTGGCCATACCGGTGTATCGGGTATCCGTTTCTTTTTCTGGGATAGCCAGTTTGGCCGCTTCTTTAACAACGGGCCTATACGGGGTAAGGGGGATCCTTCTTTCTTTTTGCATACTACATTGTGGACGTTCTTACCCTGGAGTGTTTACTTGTATATAGCAGTAGTGCAGATAGTGCGTAAGAAAAACAAAACAGTATTACAGCGTTGGATAATAAGCGGCAGTGCCTTGCTCAGCTTTCTGATGTTTTCTTTATCCCGCTTTCAATTGCCGCATTACATAGTGATCCTGTTTCCGCACTTTGCTATAATAACAGCTGATTATCTCTGTTCTGTGACTTCTGCAAAAGCCTGGAAAGGAATAAGTATTGTACAGTTTGTGTTGCTGGGCGCATTGGTGTTGTTGATAGGCCTTTTACAAATCGTCAGTGGATTAGTGCATGTATGGGGTTGGGTGTTGATTGTTATAGCCTTAGTGGTTGTTTTGGTATGGTACAAGCAGGCTACATTGAAAGCGATCACAGGCCGCAACTTTGTATTTGCTGCGTTGTTATTCTTGTTTCTGAACCTGTTCTTTTATCCTGCTTTGATGCATTACCAGGGTGGAATGGAAGCCGGGCAATGGTTGCAACAGGATAAGCAGGCCTATAACAAAGCAGTATTGTATAAATGTTATGTATACTCTTTTGAGTTTTATGCACCGGGTTTAGTACAAACTGCTTTAACAGAAGACGAATTGGTGAGTATAAGTCGTAAGCATGGATATGCATGGGTATACCTGATAGAGGATAATGTGAAAGAGTTACAGCAGCGTCATTTTAAGATAGAGGTTTTAAAGCGTGTGAATGATTTTCACATCAGTCAGTTAACGGGAGAGTTTATCAACGCCCGAAAGCGGGAGCAGGTGTTAGGGCACTTTGTTTTGGCACGTGTAGCAGAGAAGTAGGTATTCGCCGCTGGCCAGAAATGGGTTATGAAATGTTGACGTACATTGTTGTTCATGAGACGAAAAAGAGAAGGAGACAATGAATAGAATGAACTGGTGTGGTGATATATAGAACAATGTCTGTTGATGCAGTTGACATAAATAAAATCCCGGCTTCTGAAAGGAGCCGGGATTTTTATGTATGATAAAATAATTTTTACCTGCTCAGTAACCAGCTTTTCAGCTCGTTGAAAGAAGCATTCATTACTACGCTTTCTTTTTGTTTGTCCAGCAAATAGGATACGCTTTCGGGTAAAGGAATTTTTTCACCTGTTACTTTCTCTATCGCTTCCGGAAATTTCACCGGGTGGGCTGTTTCGAGGAAGAACCCTTTCAGCTTGTTTTTGCCGTTGCTATGGCTTTTCAGGTAATCGGCCAGTGCATAATATCCTACCGCGCCATGTGGATCGAGCAGGTAGTTCAGCTTTGTATATACTTCTTTTACAGTAGCCACCGTGGTATCATCGCTGATGCTGTAGCTGCTGATAGCCTGCTGTAAGCGGGGAAATTCGTTGTTGAACAATTCCAGTATGCGCACAAAGTTGCTGGGGTTACCTACGTCCATAGCATTGCTGAGTGTGGCTACTGCCGGCTTAGGCTCGTAGTTGCCACCGCTGGCAAAGTATACCGGTACTACATCATTATCGTTACAGGCAGCTATAAAGTGTTGCACAGGCAGGCCGGATACGTGCGCTATAATACCTGCGCAGATGTTACCGAAGTTACCGCTGGGTACAGAGATAACAGGTGGCTGTGTATCTTTCCATTGCTGGTAGGCAAAGAAGTAATACAGCTGTTGTGGCAACCAGCGTGCTACGTTGATAGAATTGGCGGAGGTAAGTGTCAGATGCTTATTTAAATCGGCATCGGTAAAGGCTTGTTTTACCATCGCCTGGCAATCGTCAAAATTGCCTTTCACTTCCAGGGCGGTAATATTCTGGCCGCAGGTAGTTAATTGCAGTTCCTGCACGGGGCTTACTTTGCCGGATGGGTACAGTATTACCACGTTAACGCCTTCCACCCCTAAGAAGCCATTGGCTACAGCGCCGCCGGTATCGCCGGAGGTGGCTACCAGCACGGTTACTTCTTTGTTGTTGTTGCGGTTGAAATAACCCAGGCAGCGGCTCATAAAGCGGGCACCTACGTCTTTAAACGCCAGGGTGGGGCCATGAAACAGTTCCAGTGAGTACACATCTTCTTTCACTTTCACTAAAGGAAAAGGAAAGTCTACCGTTTCTTTTACGATGCGTTGTAATTCCTGGTCGGGAATGCTGTCGCCCACATAGGGCTTCATTACGGTAAAGCCCAGTTCTTCTTTGCTGAACTGGTGAATGTCGTTTATAAAATTGGCTGGCAACGAAGGAACATGCTCCGGGAAATACAAACCCTTATCGGGCGCTTGTCCCTGTACAGTAGCTTCGGCAAAGCTTACGTTAGGCGACTTGCGGTTAAGACTATAGTATTGCATGTGGTTTGGTTTGGTACTACCGTTTAGGTAGTGCGGTTTTGATTGTGTTTAGAATGTTTTAATCCAATATTTTAACTCCTCCGGTATTAATGGTGGTTAAGTAGGTATGGAAGTCGATACCCAGCTGTGTATAGCATTGCTGCATTACTTTTTCCACTTCTTTAGCTGTGGATTCTTCTTTGCTGAGCATGAAGATGGAAGGCCCTGAACCCGATATGCCGCCCCCTAAGGCGCCGGCAGCTTTACACGCTTTTTTGAGATCGTCAAAGCCGGGTATCAGAATACTGCGCACCGGCTCTACCAGGTAGTCTTCCAATGAACGGCCAATAAGGTCGTAATCATTTTTGAGGAAGCCTGCTACCAGGCCTGCTATATTGCCCCATTGTTTAATCGCATCTTTCAGTAATACTTTTTGCTTCAGAATAGCGCGGGCATCTGCCGTACGCACTTCAATCTGCGGGTGTACTACAGTTACGTATAATGGGGGAGAAGATAAGGGTACTATATCCAGCGGGAAGATGGAGCGGATTAAGGTGACCCCACCAAATATACAGGGGGTTACGTTATCGGCATGCTTTACTCCACTGGCTACTTTTTCGCCAAACATGGCAAACTGTACCAGTTCATCTTTGGTGAAGCGATTATCTAATAAGTGGTTGGCGGCTACTACGGCACCTGCGGCGCTCGCTGCGCTGGAACCTACACCGCTACCGGGTTTGATGCGTTTGTGTATCAACACGGAAAAGCCAATGTTGTCTTCCACTTCCTTCAGCATTTCCAGTAAAGGTGCACCGGCTGTGTTCAATGCCGGGTCTTCCGGCAGGGGATAGCCATCTGCACTTTTTACAATAACCTTCTTCTCATTCAGCAACTCCACTTCCATAATATCGTACGGATCATGCAGGCACAAACCGAGGATATCAAAGCCACATACCAGGTTGGCTACGGTGGCGGGAGCTGCTACTTTTACTTTCTTATTCACAAAAGCCATGTTCTTATTTTTTAATGGTGTACCAGGTGTTGTGTATGTGTTATACACGTGCAGTTCTGATGATATCTGCAAATACACCTGATGCGGTTACGTCGGCACCAGCGCCTGCTCCTTTTACTACCAATGGTTGTTCGGGATAACGTTGTGTGTAGAATAACACGATGTTATCTTTTCCATACAAATGGTAGAAGTCCGAAGCGGGTGGTATATGCTGTAAGCCTACCGCAGCTTTACCGTTTTCAAAAGTGGCCACAAATTTCAGTTTGCAACCTTTGTCGGCCGCTTCTTTATACAATGCCTGGAAGTGTGCTTCCTGTTTAGCCATCTCTTTGTAAAAGTCTTCTACAGAACCTTCAAAGCAGGATGCCGGCAGGAATTGCGTATTGGCTATCTGATCCATTTCCAGCTGTTCGCCGGCTTCACGGGCCAGTATCATTATTTTACGCATTACATCGGTACCGCCCAGGTCTAAACGTGGATCGGGCTCGGTATAGCCTTCTTCCTGTGCCTGGCGTACCACTTCGGCAAATGGTTTGGTGCCGTCGTAGTTGTTGAACACGAAGTTGAGGGTGCCGCTTAATACGGCTTGTATCTTGTTAATGCGATCGCCGCTGCGTAACAGGTCGTTTAAGGTGCCTATTACGGGTAAGCCTGCACCTACGTTGGTTTCGAATAAGAATTGCGCGTTGTAGGCGGTTGCCAGCGATTTTAACTGCTGGTAATAGCCGTAGGCAGAAGAACAGGCTATTTTGTTACAGGCTACCACGGAGATGCTTTTTGCCAGCAGGCTGCCGTATACCTGTGCCACATCGGCATTGGCGGTAACATCTACAAATACGGCGTTCGGGAGGTTTTTAGATACGGCTGCCGTGACAAAGCTGTTCAACTCCATCGGAGCGCCGCTTTCCAGTTCTTCCCGCCAGTTGTCCAGCGAAATGCCTTCTTCTTTTATCAGCATTTTGCGGCTGTTGGCCAGCGCCACTATTTTCAGTTTCAGTTTCAGGTGTTGCTGCAGGTAGGCTTTTTGTTGTGCTATCTGGTCTATCAGTTTGCCGCCTACATTGCCTACACCGGTAATGCACACATTCAAATGCTTGTATTCAAACTCGAAAAAGGCTTCGTGTAAAACGGTCACTGCTTTTTTAGCATCGTCAAAAGAGATCACCGCAGAGATGTTCCTTTCAGAAGAACCCTGGGCTATAGCGCGTACGTTGATACCGTTGCGGCCTAACACGCCAAACATTTTACCACTGATGCCGGGATGGCTCTTCATCTGATCGCCCACCAGGGCTATGATGCTGAGGTTTCTTTCTACTTTTAAAGTATCTACCTTGCCGGCTCTGATTTCGGCCTCAAATGTGCCGTCTACTGCCTTTACAGCCTTCTCTACATCCACCAGGTTGATGGCTACGCAGATAGCATGCTCGGATGAGCTTTGGGTAATGAGTATTACGTTAATTTCTTCTTTGGCTAAAGCTTCGAATAAACGCTTGGAAAAACCGGGTATGCCTATCATACCACTGCCTTCCAGGCTTAACAGGGCAATGTTGTTCATGCTGGATATGCCGCGTATGAACTCACCTTCCACACTGGGGGTGTTGCGTATTAAAGTGCCATGTTCTTCCGGTGCAAAGGTGTTTTTCACCCATACCGGTATCTGCTTAGCCATTACGGGCTGTATAGTAGGAGGGTAGATTACCTTAGCGCCAAAGTGCGACAGTTCCATCGCTTCCTGGTAGCTGATTTCGGCTATGTTTTTAGCGTTAGCTACCCAGCGTGGGTCGGCTGTCATCATACCGTTTACGTCTGTCCATATTTCCAGTGCTTCCGCTTCCAGGGCGCCAGCAAAGATGGCAGCAGTGTAATCCGATCCGCCACGACCTAAGGTGGTGGTATGTCCTTCTTTATTGCTGGCTACAAAGCCCGGCGCAACAAACAGGTTGTTGGCCGACTTTGCTACCTGTGCTGCAATCGAAGAATTGGTTGTATCAAAGTCTACTGCTGCAAATCCATAATTGGCGTTGGTGCGTATCAGTGACCGTGCATCCAGCCACTCGCAGGGCTGATGAATAGCGGCATAATAATCTGCTACTATCTGTGAGGATAGTAATTCACCAAAACTGATGATGCGGTCGCGTGTGCGGGGCGATAATTCGTTTAACCTGTATACTCCTTCACAAATCTCTTCCAGCTCGTTAAACTGCTGTTTCACCTTGCTCAGGCAACTGCTTTGCTGCGTAACAGGTAACAATGCTTTAACCGTATCCAGGTGTCTTTTTTCCAGCTCGGCTAATACTTCTTTGTAAGTTTCGTCTTTGCTGGCTGCCAGTGAGCCCGTTTTAATTAACAGGTCTGTTACCCCTCCTAATGCGGAGATAACTACTACTGTTTTTCCCTGGTTGTACTGTTGAAGTATGTTTATTACCTTTTTTATATTATCCGCATTGGCTACCGAAGTACCGCCGAATTTTAAAACGCGCATATAGTTGTATTAAGTATGGCTTTAGATGATGTATCGTGAATATAATTCTTCTTCCTCAGAAGATGCAGCGAAAATCGCCCCGGTGGTAATATGGAAATGTACAACCCTTAACGGGTTGTAATAATAATTGTAATAATGGTGGAGATAATGATAGCAGCAACGGTTATAGCGTTAGCTATAACTGTTGTAGAAGAGGAGATAATATGTTGTTGATTTGCTATCATTCTAACTAAGCACCAGCAATTTAAGCAGGCATTTTCATATAACAATCGTTAGTGTAAATAAATAATGGAGCATTTACACGAGGTAGCTAAACAGATCGGCATCTTTGTTCAACTCTGTATAATTAATCCGGTACTCCTGCATGTTTAATAATAAACGCTGATAATCACTTTTTTGAGAAAGCTCTACACCAATCAATGCCGGACCTACTTCTTTGTTTGTTTTTTGCATGTATTCGAAACGGGTAATATCATCGTTAGGACCTAATACATTATTCACAAACTCTTTTAAGGCTCCGGGACGTTGTGCAAAGCGAACCAGGAAGTAATGCTTTAAACCTTCGTATTGCAGCGAGCGTTCTTTGATCTCGGGCATGCGGTCTATATCGTTGTTGCTACCGCTTACCACACATACTACGGTTTTGCCTTTGATAGTTTCGGCATACTGATCTAATACAGCAATAGATAAAGCGCCTGCAGGTTCTACTACGATAGCGTTTTCGTTATACAGCTTTAATATAGTGGAGCATACTTTGCCTTCGGCAACGGTTTGCATATCGGCCAGCACCTCTTTGCATATAGCAAAGGTGGTATCGCCAATGCGTTTAACGGCTGCACCATCTACAAAGCGGTCTATGTTATCCAGTGTTACGGGATGGCCTGCTTTTAAAGCGGCTGTCATAGAAGGGGCGCCTTCGGGTTCTACACCTACTACTTTGGTAACAGCAGAAAACTCTTTAAAATAGCTGCCTATGCCGGAAGCTAAACCACCACCGCCGATAGGTACAAATACGTAATCGATAGGAGTAGTTAATTCGTCCAGTATTTCCACGCCTACGGTAGCCTGTCCTTCTATAATGCGGATGTCATCGAAGGGAGGAATAAAGGTCATGCGGTTTTGCTCGGTGTATTGCTTGGCGGCAATAGCACAGTCGTCAAAAGTGTCGCCTACCAGTTTAATTTCAATCATGTCTTCGCCAAACATGCGGGTTTGTGTAACCTTTTGTTTGGGCGTGATAATGGGCATAAACACTACGCCTTTTACATTCAGTTGCTTGCACGAAAAAGCAAAGCCCTGTGCATGGTTGCCGGCGCTGGCGCAAACCACACCGTGTTTTAACTGGTCGGCAGATAAAGAACTCATCATGTTATAAGCGCCACGCAGCTTATAGGATCGCACTACCTGTAAATCTTCTCTCTTCAAATACACATGGCACTGGTATTGGCGCGAAAGACTGTGGCTGTAAGTAAGTGGCGTTTTCGTAACCACTTTCTTCAATCTTTCTGCGGCTGCTCTATAGTCCAATGTATCTGGTGTTGTGCTGGTACTCATATGATATGGTGGAATGTAAATCGAAGAAAAAACAAACGTGAGAACTGATGCTCTCACGTTTGCCTTATAAATTATCCTTTTTGATTTTCTGGTCTCAGGCTTCTTACTGTTTTGCCTGCCTGCCACATTTCGCTTTCGCGTAATTCGGCCAGTTCTGCTTCCAGTTTCACACGATAATCAGCTTTGCTGTTTGAATCGATAGAACGCTGAGATTCTTTACCGGTAGCAACGCTTTCGTACAGATCCTGGAACACAGGTAAAGTAGCGTCTTTAAACTTCTTCCACCAATCCAACGCACCGCGTTGAGCAGTAGTAGAACAGTTGGCATACATCCAGTCCATACCGTTTTCTGCTACTAATGGCATTAACGATTGGGTTAACTCTTCTACTGTTTCGTTGAACGCTTCAGAAGGAGTGTGGCCTTTACTGCGCAGTACTTCGTACTGAGCAGCGAAGATGCCCTGGATAGCACCCATCAGGGTACCTCTTTCGCCTGTTAAATCGCTGAATACTTCTTTTTTGAAATCAGTTTCGAACAGGTAACCACTACCTACAGCAATACCTAATGCAATTACTCTTTCCTGTGCTTTACCGGTAGCATCCTGGAAAATAGCATAGCTACTGTTCAGGCCACGACCTTGTAAAAACATTCTTCTTAAAGAAGTACCTGAACCTTTAGGAGCTACCAGGAATACGTCCACATCTTTAGGAGGAACGATGCCGGTTTGCTCGTTGAAGGTGATACCAAAGCCATGAGAGAAATATAATGCTTTACCAGCTGTCAAATGTTTTTGAACAGTAGGCCATAATTCTATTTGTGCAGCATCGCTCAGCAGGTAGCAGATGATGGTACCGCGCTGTAATGCTTCTTCAATTTCAAATAAAGTTTCACCAGGTACAAAACCATCAGCAACGGCCTTATCCCAGGTTTTTGAATTTTTTCTCTGGCCAACAATCACTTTAATACCATTGTCGCGCTGGTTTAAAGCCTGGCCGGGGCCTTGTACTCCGTAACCGATAACGGCAACGGTTTCGTTTTTCAGTACTTCCTGCGCCTTGGAAAGTGGAAACTCTTCACGAGTAACAACATTTTCTTCCACTCCCCCAAAGTTTAATTTTGCCATGGTTTTGTTTGTTTATTTTGTATTGTGAATTTGATTGTGTTGGTTGGTTTGTTAGTTTTGGTTGCGCCCTGTATTACATGGTAAACACGTGGTCCTGCTGGCCCAGGTATTCATTTTCTGCTACTTCTTCGCTGCGTTCTTTTTGTTCAAACTCTTTCAGCTTTTCGTGAAAGCCCATGCTGGCTTTGATGATGGCCACACGGCCACTTCTTACAAACTCCATCAGGCCATAAGGTTCCAGCGCGGTAACCAACCGGTTAATTTCTTCGCGGGTACCGGAAGTTTCAAACACGATATAGTCTTTACGGATAACGATGGCTCTTGCACCGTATTCGCGTAATAACCTTTCTACTTTTGCTTTTTCGGCAATGGCATCTGTAGGTACTTTGTACAGTGCCAGCTCCTGGTATATTACTTCGTCGTTGGTAGAGTATTCTGCTTTTAAAATGTCTACCTGCTTTTCAATCTGGCGAACCAGTTTACGCAGTACATCTTCTGTTTCGTTTACTACGATAGTAAAACGGTGAATGCCTTCTATTTCGGAAGGAGAGGTGTTTAAGCTCTCGATGTTGATTTTACGGCGGGAGAACATGATGGCGATGCGGTTAAGCAAACCAACCTGGTTCTCGGTATAAACGGTGATGGTATATTCTTGTTTTTCCATTGTACTTAGTTTAAGTAGTGACTACTATTTGAGTCTGATTTCACTTACGCCACATCCTTGTGGAACCATGGGGAATACGTTGTTTTCTTTGCCTACCATAATTTCCAGAACGTAAGCACCGTCGTGATCCAGCATGGTTTTTAAAGCTTGTTTCAGATTTTCCCTGGCCGAGATGCGTTGTCCTTCTATATAGTAACCTTTGGCTACTGCTATAAAATCGGGGCTGGTGATATCCACGAATGAATAGCGTTTGTCGTTAAACAGTTGCTGCCACTGGCGCACCATGCCTAAGAACTGGTTATTGAGGATAATGAGTTTTACGCCTACTTTAAACTGCATAATAGTACCGAGCTCCTGAATGGTCATCTGAATACCACCATCGCCGGCAATAGCTACCACGGTTCTTTCCGGTGCGCCAAACTTAGCGCCTACTGCGGCTGGCAGGGCAAAGCCCATAGTGCCTAATCCACCTGAGGTTACGTTGCTTCTGGTTTGGTTAAACTTAGCGTAACGGCAGGCTACCATCTGGTGCTGGCCTACGTCAGTTACCACTACTGCATCGCCGTTGGTTAATTCGTTCAGTACTTTCAGTACTTCACCCATGGTCAGCGTTTCGGTAGAAGGGTTTAACTCTTCGTGTATAACGGCTTCCACTTCCTGCTTTTCCATATCGCGGAAGCGTTGTAACCATTCTTTATGATCGCCTGCCTTCACCAGTTTGGTGAGCATGGGAAGGGTTTCTTTACAGTCACCCCAAACAGGTACTTCTGCTTTTACGTTTTTATCTATTTCCGCCGGGTCAATATCCAGGTGAATGATTTTGGCTTGTTTGGCATATTTATCCAAACGGCCGGTAACGCGGTCATCGAAACGCATACCAATGGCGATTAATACATCACATTCGTTGGTTAATACGTTAGGGCCGTAGTTACCATGCATGCCCAGCATGCCCACGTTTAACGGGTGATCGGTAGGCAATGCGCTCAGGCCCAGGAGGGTCCAGGCAGCCGGGATACCAGATTTTTCGATGAAGGCCTTGAATTCGGCTTCTGCTTCACCAAGAATAACGCCTTGTCCGAATAATACGAAAGGACGCTTGGCTTCGTTGATCAAAGCTGCTGCTGCTTCTATGTATTCATTGCGTACTTTAGGATAAGGACGGTAGCTGCGGATGTGCGTACAAGGAGTGTATCCTTCGTAGTTAAACTTCTGCATCTGCGCGTTTTTGGTGATATCGATTAACACCGGGCCCGGACGGCCGGTACGTGCGATATAAAACGCCTTTGCTAATACTGCTGGTATTTCTGATGCGTCTGTTACCTGGTAGTTCCATTTGGTAACAGGCGTGGTGATGTTGATTACATCTGTTTCCTGGAAGGCATCGGTTCCTAACAGGTGTGCAAACACCTGGCCGGTGATACATACCAGGGGAGTGCTGTCGATCATAGCATCTGCCAGACCGGTAATCAGGTTGGTGGCGCCAGGGCCGCTGGTAGCGAATACAACACCTACTTTGCCGGAGGTACGGGCAAAGCCTTGTGCTGCATGTATGCCGCCTTGTTCGTGACGTACCAGTATGTGATTGAGTTTATCGCGATAATCGTATAAAGCGTCGTAGATGGGCATGATGGCTCCGCCAGGGTAGCCGAAGAAGGTGTTTACACCTTCTGCAAGAAAAGCTTCCAGTACAGCCTGCGAGCCGGTAAGCTCGGTAGTGGTGGCTTGTGTGGCAGGAGCTTCTTTTTCTTTTATTATATCAAGAGTACTCATAACTCGTGTTTTAATTTATCGGGTGATGTGTGTTAGGTTATTGTTCGTCGGTAACGCAACCTTCGTTGGCAGGGCGTACACTTTTAATGTATTTATATAAAACGCCTTTGGTGGCTTTTAACTCAGGCTGTACCCAGGCTGCTTTTCTTTGTGCCAGCACTTCGTCCGACACCAGCATATTGATGGTATTGTTTACAGCATCAATGATAATTGTGTCGTCGTCCTGTACCAGTGCAATACCACCGCCGTCGTATGCTTCCGGAGTGATGTGGCCTACTACAAAACCGTGTGTGCCACCGCTGAAGCGTCCGTCTGTGATCAGGGCCACTGATTTACCTAAGCCTGCGCCAATAATAGCGGAGGTAGGTTTCAGCATTTCCGACATACCCGGACCGCCTTTAGGGCCTACGTAACGGATCACTACTACATCACCTGCTTTTACGCGACCGCTGGATATACCGGCGATCAATTCTTTTTCGCCATCAAATACCCTTGCCGGGCCTTCAAAACGTTCGCCTTCTTTACCGCTGATTTTTGCTACGCTGCCATTGAGGGCCAGGTTACCGTACAATACCTGCAGGTGGCCGGTGGCTTTTAATGGCTGCTCTAACGGAAGTACAATTTTTTGATCATCGAAATTCAGATCGGGAACATTGGCCAGGTTTTCTGCCAGTGTTTTGCCCGTTACTGTGATGCAATCGCCATGTAACAGGCCTTTGCTCAGCAGGTATTTCATTACAGGAGGCAGACCGCCTTTGTTGTGCAGATCTTCCATCAGGTATTTACCGCTTGGCTTGAAATCGGCCAGTACCGGTACACGATTGCTGATAGCCTGTATATCGTCCTGTGTTAAAGGCACATCCACACTTCTTGCCATGGCTATCAGGTGCAGTACAGCGTTGGTGCTGCCGCCCATTACTATAATGGTTACAATAGCGTTTTCAAATGCTTTGCGTGTCATGATATCTTTTGGTTTGATATCTTTTTCGAGCAATAAGCGGATGGCTTTACCTGCTTCGAGACACTCTTTTTTCTTCTCTTCACTTAATGCAGGGTTGCTGGAAGAGTAGGGAAGGCTCATGCCCATTGCTTCAATAGCAACTGACATGGTATTAGCGGTATACATACCGCCACAGGCACCGGCGCCCGGGCAGCTATGTTGAATAATGCCTTTGAAGTCGGCTTCATTTAACTGACCTGCCAGTTTCTTGCCTAAGGCTTCAAATGCAGATACGATATTTAAATCTTCTCCTTTGTAATGGCCGGGTGCAATGCTGCCACCATATACCATTAAAGCAGGACGGTTTAAACGGCCCATGGCTATCAGGCTACCTGGCATGTTTTTATCACAACCTGGTACGGCAATCAAGCCATCGTAGTATTGGCCACCACATACGGTTTCGATAGAATCGGCAATTACATCACGGCTTACGAGTGAGTAACGCATACCATCGGTACCATTGCTCATACCATCGCTCACGCCAATGGTGTTGAACACTAAACCTATCAGATCATCTGTATTGTTCACACCTTTTTTCACCAGTGCAGCCAGATCGTTCAGGTGCATGTTACAGCCATTGCCATCATATCCCATGCTGACGATACCGACCTGCGCTTTGTTGAAGTCTTCTTCTTTAAAACCTATACCATAATACATGGCCTGTGCCGCTGGTTGCGTAGGATCTTGTGTAAGAACGCGTGAATACTTATTCAATACCTGATCGTTTGGTTGAGTGCTCATTGTATATAATCTATCGTTGTGTATGGAAATAAAAAAAGCCCGCCTCTTTTGGAGGCGGGCTTCGTATTTTCAGTTTCTTTTTTATACGTTGATTCCACCTCCATGCAGTGCAGGAATAATAATAATGACTACCACCACAATAATAATTGTGACGTTGGTAATGACATTATTGATAATTCCTTTAAACATTAAGGCGTTTGTTATTTGTTGCCAAATGTACAAACTGCCTTGTTACAAACAAAGAACTTTTTGAAGAAAAGAGGGAAGAACTTAGTATTTATAAAACAGAAAGCGAAACGAACATTAGGTAGTTGCCGGCTTTCGCCTTCTGTTTTATATATGAATTTTATATAATAGTAGACTGACTTAAACGGATATTGTTGTTAATATCTGTAGGCAGTTTATTTTCTGTAAAATCTCTGATCAAATCGCCAATAGCAGATGTTGAATAGCAATTGATAGGATCGATGTCTTTAGATACAAAGCCATGCTGTAAAGTCCATTCAACGCCGCTGCGTACCAGGTCGGCTTCTACTGTTAAACCAAAATGGTCTAATAACATAGCAGCAGACAAGATAGAGCCAATAGGGTTGGCAATGTCTTTACCGGCAGCCTGTGGATAAGAACCGTGAATAGGCTCGAACAGGGCTACGCTGCTGCCTACGGATGCAGAAGGTAATAAACCTAATGAACCGCTGATAACGCTGGCTTCATCGCTGATGATATCACCAAACATGTTCTCTGTTAATACTACATCGAACTGCTTAGGATTTACAATAATCTGCATAGCAGCATTATCTACAAACATATAATCCACCGCAACATCAGCATATTGAGATGACAGGTCTTGTACCACCTTGCGCCACAGGCGTGAGGTTTCCAATACGTTTGCTTTATCTACCAGCGTTAATTTCTTGCGACGCTTTTGTGCGTGCTGGAATGCCAGGTGTGCAATGCGCTCAATTTCAGGAATGCTGTAGGTGCAATCGTCTGTAGCGGACTGACCATCGGCACTGGTTTCTTTTTTACCAAAGTAGATACCGCCTGTTAATTCGCGGTAGATGATAAAGTCAACACCTTCGAGGTTTTTAGCCTTTAAGGGCGATAAATGTTGTAAAGAGGTATAAGTATTTACAGGGCGGATATTGGCAAACAACTGTAACGATTTACGCAGCTTTAACAGGCCTTGTTCAGGACGTACTTTTGCGGTAGGATCATTATCATATTTAGGATGGCCAATAGCGCCGAATAAAATTGCATCGCTGGCTAAGCAGGTAGTGAGTGTTTCGTCGGGTAGCGGGCTGCCGGTTTTGTCAATGGCATCTGCACCCATCAGGCAGTATTCGTAAGTGAATTCGTGGTTGTATTGCTTGGCAATGGCATCTAATATTTTAATGGATTGTTGGGTTACTTCCGGTCCAATACCATCGCCTAAGATAACTGCAATTTGTTTTTTCATATCTGCTGCTTTTATGCTGTTGTTTGTTTTGATTTGGTTATGGGTACTACCTGGTGCTTTCCTTGCTCCAGTTTAAATACCTGTTGAATGCAACCGGGCATCTGATCGTAGCGGTGGCTAACATATATCAGTGTTCTTTCGGGATGTTGCATCCATTTATCTATCAGTGAAATGAATTGTGCTGCATGTTGCTCGTCAACGCCCTGGAAGGGTTCGTCTAATACCAGCAATGGCGGGTTTTTGATAAAAGCCCTTGCCAGTAATAACAGGCGTTGCTGGCCTATGGAAACATGTGCCAGCAGTTTGTTGGCTATGCCGTTGAGTTGCAGGTAGTGCAGCCAGGCGTTGGCCTGTTGCTTTTGCTCGTCGCTGGCATTGCGGTATAACCCGGTGGTATCAAAGAAGCCGGATAGCAATACATCCATACAGGAGGTAGTGGCATCAAAATACCAATGTAGTTCGGGTGATACAAAACCTATTTTCTTTTTAATGTCCCAGATGCTTTCGCCGCTTCCCCTGCGTTTATCGAACAGGGATAGGGGATTGGCATAGGCCTGGGGGTGATCGCCGGTAATAAGGCTTAATAAGGTGGTTTTACCCGCGCCATTGTGGCCTTGTAATAACCATCTTTCGCCTTTGTTCACCGTCCAGCTAACATCGTTCAATATCTTTTTATCGCCGTAGCTAATGTTGATATGCTCCATGTGTACCGCCTGGTTAAAATTGGTGGCGGCTGGTGTGGCATATAACATATCGCCTAACAAATCTTCATCGAAAGTGAAAGCTGTTGCTGCAATGCTGCCGGCTTTGAATTGTGCTTTGGGTGTAACAGCCAGGTGTTGCTGGCTTACTACCGCTACATGGGTAACACAGGCAGGTATTTCGGCTGCATCGCTGATGATGATCAACTGTGTGCCTTTTTCCTGTGCCAGTGTGGTTAAAATGATGTTGAGCTTTTTGCGTGACTCTACATCCAGGCCAATGTAGGGGTTGTCCAGTATTAACAGCTGCGGTGCGGTTAATACGGCTTTTACCAGTTGCAGTTTCTTTTGTTCGCCACTGGACAGCATCAGTAACACCGTATGGGCGCGATGGCCTATGCCAAAGTTGTCCAGTAATGTTTGAATGTGTTGGGTAGTGGCGGTGGGAAAGCTGAGTTGAATATCTTCTATAACGGTGTTGGCATCCTGTGCATCGGAACTGTTATAGCGTTGCTGGTAATAAAAATCTTTAATACCGGCGTGGTTGGTAAATTGGTGCCATTGCGGCACGTATAATACCTGTGGGCAGTTAGTTTCGGTTGTGAAGTGAATGTGTAATTCACCTGTGTAAAAGCATTGTTTAGCCAGTACTTTGGCCAGAGTGGTTTTGCCCGAACCGGCTTCACCGGTTAACAGCCAATGCTCACCTTGGCTCATGGAAAAGTCAAGCCGGTCAAGCACCAGTTGTTGCTGATGCCTGACAGTTACCTGTTTTCCTATCATAAAAGCTTCCGGCATAATTTATCGTGCTGCTTCGTACGCTTCTATTTCAGATTTCATATTGATTAAGTAATCAATATCATCGAAGCCGTTTAATAAGCATGTTTTTTTATAGCTATTGATGTCAAAGCTTTCCTGCTCGCCTGTAGTGTTGATTTTTACAAACTGCTCCGGCAGGTTTACTTCCAGGGTTGTGGTAGTATCTGCTTCAATAGCGTTGAATATCTTTTGTAAAAACGCTTCGCTTACGGTTACGGGTAACAGGAAGTTGTTGAGTGCGTTGTTTTTGAAAATGTCGGCAAAGAAGCTGCTGATTACCACATCAAAGTGAGCATCTTTAATAGCCCATGCTGCGTGCTCGCGGCTGGAACCACAACCGAAGTTTTTAGCAGCTACCAGTATTTTACCGGAATAAGCAGGGTTGTTTAAAGCAAAATCTTTTTTGGGTTGCGCTTCATCATCGTTTTCATATCTCCAGTCGCGAAACAGGTTTTTACCAAAACCATCCCGGCTGGTAGCTTTTAAAAAGCGGGCAGGAATAATCTGGTCTGTGTCGATATTTTCAATATTCAGCGGAACAGCTGATGATGTTACTATGTTTATGCTTTTATTGCTCATACAATCCTTGTTCTTTCAATGTTATTTAATAGCCTTGATTCTCAAACGCACATAATCGGCTACCCAGGCACCATCATGATAGTATTCGGCGCGTAAATATTCTACTGCTTTTTTAATAATACCTGTTACCTGTTCGGCGGTAAGGTTTTTAAAGAAAAAGCTGCCAAACATTTGAATCCAGTTTTCCATGCCGTCTTCGCCGGTAAGAGCGGTAGGCCTGTCAAAATGGATGGCGCTTACTACCCGGAAGCCTTGTTTTTCCAGCAGGGTGGTATATTCACTTAAAGAAGGAAAATACCAGAAGTCCGGCGATTTTTTATCGGCCAGTCCTTCTTCCTGCATGGCCTGGTAAACAGCGTCGGCAATGCTTTGTACGTTGCCTTTTCCGCCCATTTCCAGTACCAGCCTGCCACCTGCTGCCAGGTTATTATACATGCAGGCTATGGCTTTTTCCTTTTCGTTCACCCAATGCAGGGTGGCGTTGGAAAAGATAGCGTCGAATGGTTGTGCAAATTGAAAATCGGTTGCGTCTTTTACTGCAAAGTGCAGGTTGGGATAAGCCTCCTGCGCCTTTGCAATCATGTCGGGCGATTTGTCAATACCTGTAACCTCTGCACCGCTCATGGCAATGGAATGCGCCAGCTGGCCGGTACCACAGCCCAGATCGAGGATCTTTTCGCCGTTGGCAGGTTGTAACCAGCTTACCACGTCTTCGCCGTAGGCCGATACGAAGCTGTGTTTGTTGTCGTACAATTCGCTATTCCACTTAATGTCAGGCATATTGGATTTTTTAGTATTGACTGCGCTATCAGATTAATTCCCTTACATCGGTAATCACCCCTGTAACGGCTGCTGCTGCGGCGGTAAGCGGGCTGGCGAGTAAGGTTCTGGCACCTGCACCCTGACGGCCTTCAAAGTTTCTGTTGGAAGTAGAAACGCAGTATTTACCAGCAGGAATTTTATCTTCATTCATGCCCAAACAAGCACTGCAACCAGGCTGTCTTAACTGAAAGCCGGCTTCTTCAAATATTTTATCAATACCTTCTTCTATGGCTTGTTTCTCTACCTGCTTGCTGCCAGGTACTATCCATACTTCTACGTCGTCTGCTTTCTTTTTGCCTTTTACAAAAGAGGCCACCATGCGTAAATCTTCAATGCGGCTATTGGTACAGCTGCCGATGAACACATAATCTACCTTTTTGCCCTGGATGCTTTTGCCAGCTTCCAGGCCCATGTATTGCAGCGACTTTTCGAAAGAAGGTTTTTCGCGTTCTTCTATTTCGCTTAAAGCAGGTACGTGACCGGTAACGCCAATGCCCATGCCGGGGTTGGTACCGTAGGTGATCATGGGCTCAATGTCTGCTGCCTGGTAGGTATATTCCTGGTCGAATGTGGCGCCTTCATCGGTAGGCAGTGTCCGCCAGTAGGCTACTGCTTTGTCCCATGCTTCACCTTGTGGTGCAAACAGGCGGCCTTTCATATATTCGTAAGTAACCTCATCGGGGGCAATCATACCACCGCGGGCACCCATTTCAATGCTCATGTTACAAATGGTCATGCGGGCTTCCATGCTTAAGCTGCGAATGGCAGAACCTGCAAACTCAATAAAGTAACCGGTAGCGCCACTGGCTGAAATCTGTGCCAGCACATACAGTACAATATCTTTAGATACCACGCCATTTTTCAGCTCGCCTTCAATGTTAATGCGCATGAGCTTAGGCTTGCTTTGCATCAGGCACTGGGTGGCCATTACCATTTCTACTTCGCTGGTGCCAATGCCAAAGGCAATAGAACCGAAAGCGCCGTGGGTAGAGGTGTGGCTATCACCACATACCATGGTCATACCCGGTTGGGTAACGCCCAGTTCGGGCCCGATCACGTGAACAATTCCCTGGAAGGGGTGGCCCAGACCGTATAATTCAATACCGAACTTTTCACAGTTCTCTTTCAGGGTTTGCACCTGAATGCGTGATAATTCTTCTTTAATAGGCAGGTGCTGGTTCAACGTAGGAACGTTGTGATCGGCCGTAGCAACAATTTGCTTAGGACGAAATACCTGCATCCCTCTTTTTTCCAGTCCTTTAAAAGCCTGCGGACTGGTAACTTCATGAATAAAGTGTTTATCTATATATAATACAGAGGGCCCGCCTTCAATCTGCTTTACTACGTGCTTCTCCCAAATCTTATCGAATAATGTTTTCGCCATAACTATCTTGTAAAAAATGTATTAAGCCATCAATATCTATACTATCAATTATGCATTTACCTCAGCAGGAACGTAGTTGGTTGCCAACACTTGTAAATCGCTGTCTTCTACTTCTTTTTTAGTATCTGCCACGTGCAGGAATTGCTGATATAATACATCAATATCATTACGGTTGAAGTCGTATCCTATTTTCTGGAAACGGTGTGCCAGAGCGCTGCGGCCGCTACGTGCCGTTAATACAATTTTAGAACCGCTGGCGCCTACTTCTTCCGGAGTAATAATTTCGTAAGTCAATGACTCTTTCAAAAAGCCATCCTGGTGAATACCGGAAGAGTGTGCAAATGCGTTGCTGCCCACGATGGCTTTGTTAGGCTGCACGGGTACACGCATGGTGTCTGATACCAGCTGGCTCAGCGGGTTCAGCATTTCGGTTTTGATATCGGTGTATAAACCTAATGAGCTATGTTGCTTAATAATCATTACCACTTCTTCCAATGAGGTATTACCTGCTCTTTCGCCAATACCATTAATAGTACACTCAATCTGGCGGGCGCCTGCAATAGCACCGGCAATAGAGTTGGCAGTAGCCAGGCCTAAATCGTTATGGCAATGGCAGGAGATAATAGCTTTATCTATATTAGGTACGTTGTTGTACAGGTAAGCGATTTTTTCGCCGTATTGATGCGGAAGGCAATAGCCGGTAGTATCGGGGATGTTTACCACGGTGGCACCTGCTGCAATTACGGTTTCAACCAGTTTTGCCAGGAAAGAGATATCGGCACGGCCGGCGTCTTCTGCAAAAAACTCTACATCATCTACAAAGTTCTTAGCCAGTTTAGTGGCTTTGGCAGCACGCTCCAGGATATCTTCACGGGTGGTGTTGAACTTAGATTTGATATGTATGTCACTAGCGCCAATGCCTGTGTGTATACGGGGGCGTACAGCTGGTTTCAGCGCTTCTGCTGCCACTTCTATATCTTTTTGCACGGCACGGGTTAAACCACACACAGTAGCGTTTTTCACTATTTTGGCTATCTCCTGCACAGATGCAAAATCACCAGGGCTTGAAATAGGGAAGCCGGCTTCAATAACATCTACGCCCAGTAGTTCCAGTTGTAACGCCAACTCTATTTTCTCTTTAGTGTTCAGCTTACAGCCAGGGACTTGTTCGCCATCGCGCAACGTAGTGTCAAAAATGTGAATTTTGTTATTTGTCATAGCAAATTGTTATAAAAGAATACAGACTGCTTACTTTTAGGCTGCCTGCCGAAATTTGTTGTGAAACAGTCTGTACTTCGAAAATAGAACCGGTTTTTTGGCTTTTTAGGTCAAAATATGGCCATTTCTACGAAGGATAAGCGGGTGAAATTCCCCTGAAATGCAATGTGGATAAGGATTTTTAAAAAAAGTAATTACGATGTCTAACCGGTCAACGGACGAACTATTCCAACTGGTAAAGTCGCTTGAAAAGGCGGAAAAACGCAATTTTAAGGTTTTTGTAAAGCGAAATGCGGGTAGCGACGACCTGAAAATGGTGTCGTTATTTGATGCTCTGGACGGTATGCAGCTATATGATGAAGCCTTATTACTGCAAAAATGTCCGGATATTAAGAAGCAGCAACTCTCTAATTTAAAGGCCCACTTATTCAAGCAAATACTAACAAGCCTTCGTTTTACGAAGGATGATAATGTGGAAATACAGCTGAACGAGCAGATCAGCTACGCGCGTATATTATATAATAAGGGGTTGTATCACCAGAGCTTAAAACTGCTGGACAGAATTAAGCAGATGGCGAAGGATCATAACCAGGTCACCTTCCAGATGCAGGCGCTGATATTTGAAAAGAAGATTGAGGCGTTGCATATTACCCGCAGTATTGAAAACAGGGCCGAACAGCTTTCGCACGAGGTAACGGAAGTGAATGCGCATTTGAATGTGCAGAATAAACTATCCAACCTGTCGCTACAGCTATACAGCTGGTATATTAAAATGGGGCATGCACGGGATGAAAAGGATGTGAGCATGGTGCATCTGTTTTTTGAAGCCAACCTGCCGGTGCATCAGCTGGGTGATTTGAAGTTTTACGCCAAAATGTATTTGTATCAGTCGTATTGCTGGTATGGCTTTATTCTACAGGATCTGTTGATGTATTATCGCTATACGCAGAAATGGGTAAACCTGTTCGACAGTGAGCCGGAAATGAAGGCGATAGAGCCGGTACAATATATTAAGGGTATGCACAACCTGCTGAGCGCCCATTTTTCGCTGGAAAACTACGATGGCTTTAATAAGGCGTTGAACAACTTTGAAGCGTTTGGTGCTTCGGAGGAAGCGGAAAGCAATACCAATGTGCGTATTCAAACTTTTGTATATCTCAACATCTCGCGAATTAACAAGCACTTTTTAGAAGGCACCTTTTCGGAGGGGCTGGCACTGGTGGATAGCCTGGAGGAAAAACTGGAAGAATACCGGTTGCAGCTGGACAGGCACCGGATTTTGGTGTTTTACTATAAAATAGCCTGTTTGTATTTTGGCAGCGGTGAGAATGAAAAGGCGATTGATTACCTGAACAGGATCATTAACCTGCGCATGGATTTGAGAACAGATTTGCAGTGTTATGCCCGTTTGCTGCACCTGATAGCGCATTACGAGCTGGGCAACTGGGACTTGCTGGAATACCTGATTAAGTCGGTATATCGCTTTATGGCTAAAATGAAAAACCTGAGTGTGGTGGAAGAAGATGTGTTCCGTTTTTTGCGCAAATCGTTTTCGCTGGCACCCGATAAGGTAATTCCTGCCTTCAAGGCTTTAAAAGAAAAACTGGAAAAACGCCGTGGCAGTCCGCTGGAAGCCCGTTCGTTTATGTATCTCGATATCATTTCGTGGCTGGAAAGCAAAATTCAGAAGGTGCCCGTGCAGGAGGTGCGCCGCAGCATGTACCTACAGGGGAGAAAGGGGAAAGGTTAATCTCACTACGTACATAATCTTCTACATACTAACCGCCTGGCAGTAACACTGCCAGGCGGTGTGCTTTGGTGGCATGCAATTTTTAGGTAAACAGGTATTAGTTAACCGATTAAAAATTACCACTATGCCTAACACTAAAACAGATAACAGAGGATTTGCCACAGAGAATGCAGATATATCAAGAGACGAAGGCGCCAAAGGAGGGCCGGCGGTTGGTATAGGTAACCCCACAGATAAGCATGGTATTTCGGCTCCATACGATGCCGATTTACAAACACAGATTGCGGCTAAAGCCTCTAAAAAGAAAAATAAAGACCAACATAAAGAAGGTGATTGTGAGTAGTAGTTGTTGTGCCCTTCCCATGCCTTTGTGCATGGGAAGGGATTTTTTATTACGAACACTAAACTGAATACTATGGCAAGGAATGATATTAAAGACAGTGCAAAGGATGAAGCAAAGCTGAAACCAGAAGTTGCTACTATTGATTTACCAGATGTGGAAGATATTCCCGGCCAGGAGCATGTTCGCCCTGCCCCGTTAAACGGAATAGGGGATGTAACCATCTCTTCCGGTGATGAAGAAGGTAAAAGAATACTTGAAAATGACGATGATTTAGACGAATCGGATGTAACACCCGAAGAAAAGGAGTTGCTACAGCAAACTTCTGAAAGCATGTCCAGCGATGAAGACCTGGATGTGCGAAACGCCCGGGTGGACAACCGGGACGAGGACGGTGAGCTGTTAAATGAAGATTCGCTGGACGTGCCGGGCAGTGAGGATGACGATGAAAATGAAGAGATTGGAGAGGAAGATGAAGAAAATAACGAATATAGCCTGGGAGATAACCGGTAAGGGTGGCACAATTGATGATGGTAATACTGTATAACAGCCTGTTGCAGGGCTAGCTATAAAAAAAGGCGCGCTGAGAAATCAGCGCGCTATTCATTTAAACACAATCAAAATATCCTCTTTTCATATGGCGGGTACTAAACCGGCAATCGTTGTTTATTTTGGCAAGTAATCTTAGCAAGTAATTCGTTAGAGAGCTATGCGTTATTTGCATTTGCTGTATCAAAGTAACAGCACAGATTTGATACTAACAAGAATTAGGGAAAGAATTTATAGAAATTTTTGAAAGTTCAATATGTATGGCCGGGAGGAAAAATAGTGCGTGAGAATAACTTGTTGATATTGAATGAAAAGGGGAAATGCGCATAATTGGAGATGAGGTGGAGATGTTTCGGATGGTGCAAGTAAGAAAAAGACTTCGACAATTAAGGTCGAATCCCTTGCTCTCCGCAGGTTAAAAGCCTTCAGGTGATAAATCTGAAGGCTTTTTATTGTTGATGATCGACGCGTGGTCTTGTCGGATCAAGACGATTTCGACTGTATAAGGTCCGGGGGTTATGTAACTTTATGTATTTTTCGAATAATTATTCTAATCCTGATAATACGAAGGCAAGTAATCTTTGGAGGGATGTGAAAAAGGTGAAAGTACGAAGGACAGTGTATGGTACGGCATTCCAGATGAGGATATTGCGTCAGTATCCTCAACTTTTCCCTGGAGGAAGTCTTCGTTTTGATAATACGATCGATAATCTGGAGGGTTCGGATGATTTTGATGGGAACATTAGCGATATGACCAGTAAGTGTTTGTTTGATATCATTGTGAACAAAGCGGATTATTTTGAGTTTAAGCGTTGGGGAAATCAATGGATAGACACATTTGCAAACAAGATTGAGAAGCGTGTTACTTTCTCCAGGCAATTGTGGACATATCTTCGCTATGCAATGGGGTTGCTAGAAAAGGCGGATGAGTGGTTGGGGCCTGGTGGTACTGTAGAGACTATTGCAAGGTTGAATGAATTGTTTGATAGGGAATATGTTTCCGCTCAGGAATTCAAAACGGAGCTTCAGACTACGAATACTAGTCTATTGTCTTTTATTCAAAGCTTAAATTAATGTATAGATTAAAGGATAAATTAGTCGGATATTATGGTGTGGATGCGAAGACGGATCACTGTTTGTATGTTTATCATGAGCAAGTGATGATTGAATTGAATAAGGAGGCGCTTTCAAGAAGGGTGTTGGAGGTGGATGTAAAGGATTTTTATACTAGGGTGCTTCCCCTGAATCAAGGGATCGTGTATAATTGTAATACCCGGTTGGTGTATGAACGTGAGGGGGTAAAAAGGGAGATCGGGAGTGAGTTGTATCCTATGTGGATTGTGGAGGATGATATCATCGTGATATGTTTTGAGGAGGGGAAAACGGGGTTGAAAAGGATTAATTTGTTGGGGGAAGAGAAGTGGTGGTACGAAGCTTCGTTGGCTAACGGACAATTGGTACATGATGGTGTTTTGTATTTTAGGGTAGTAGACAGGGAGAATGTGTTGTATGCGTTATCTTTTGCTACTGGTGAGGCGAAGGAGTGGTTAGTGTTGGATGAAGGAGCGTCTTTACATATAGTCACGAGTTTTGAGGATAAGGTTATTTGTTTATTGAATAAGAAGACGATGGCAGCGGTGGATGTGGTAACTGGTGCAATGGTTTGGAATACGGCATTATATAATAGGGAGGGGAATGAGCTGCCGGTGAATATATCTGTTCCTTTGCATGGGGGGCAATATGGTGATAAATATTATTTGCTTTATGGGGTGTTGTTTATGTGTCTTGATATGAAGGAGGGTGGATTTACTGTGCTGCAGCGGATCGAGGGGGATATGAATGGGGTGCCTTTATTTGTACAGCGTAGTAGTATCTTTGAGGATAAGATCTACTTTGTAGGGGATAATATGAATAATGGGTGGAATCGCTTTGGGGTTTTTGATATACATCAGGAGCGGATCGTTTGGCAGACAGAGATCTCGTTGGCAAAGGGTGAGGTTTTAAACAATAAGCCTATTGGGGGGGAGAAGTATGTATTTTTGAATGACAGCGCGTTTAATCTTTATGTGTTTGAGAGGGAGGAGTAAGATCTGATATTTTTAAATACGAGGAGGAACCGGCACCTATAGTTACAACTGGCAGTCATCGAAGACACTATCTCATAAACTGTGTAAATGAAAAATCGGGGTTTTAATGGATTATGTACAAAAGTTATGGAGTATGATAAAAGATCTTTCTATTGTTTCTTTTTAAATGGTGATGGTTATTTACGGTCTGCTTTGTCAAGAAATTGAAGGGCTGTTGTGGTGAAGGGAATTGTGGTATCGAAAATGGGCACGTGGTCACCTCCGGGGATAATCCATAGAGTGGAGTCTTGTATAGAGCGGTGGAGGCTGATGGGGATTTCAACAGGAAAAAAGTTGTCACGGTCGCCATGTATCACAAGTGTGCGGGCTGTAATGGCAGCCAGGTCTTGCGGTTTAAAATTCATATCGTCGTAATTGTCGTGAAAGGCGTTGAATTGTGTAATGAGTTGCTGAATCTGTTCATCGCCGCGTTTGGCGCACTCCCGATACATTTCTACTACTTGCTGAGGCATGGTATTGAAAGAGGCCCTTCGCATAATAATCCTTGCCTGATTGGGAAAATGGGAAGTAGCGCTGATTAATACCATTGCTTCAATGCGTTTCGGTTGGTTTGTAGCCATGTGTAATAAGATCATTCCGCCGGTGCTCATGCCCATAGCGTAGAATTGATCAATTCCCAGCTTATCAAGTAAAAGGAATACATCGTTGGCGGCTTCCCGGTGAGTGAATTTGTTCTCTGGATTGGTAGAGCGGCCATGGCCACGCAGGTCTATAACGATCAGGCGGTAATGTTCTGCCAGTTGAGTTGTGAAGGGGTGCCAGTTTTGTGTACAGCCGCCGAAACCATGTAATAGCACCAGTGGTTTTCCTACTCCATATTCTTCGTAATATATTTCGATGTTGCCGACTGGAATAGCATGTCCCTGGGAGGTGGTTTGTTGGGGAGTGTACGTTTTTGTCATGGGTATACGTTATCAAATATAAGCTATTATCTAAGTTCCAGCTAAAACGCGGTGTAGTTTGATTTTGAAGGCTTAATCCTAGCCCCATAATGGCACTTCCGTAATGATAGAAATTATTATTTAATGAAATACGTGTTAATTAAATGGTTAGCTCGTTCATATCGTCCAGTTGCTTAATCTTATTTAAAAATTCTTCTAAGCTGTCAATCATATCTATAAGCTGTTCATAGAAAAAAAGAGATTCGCCTGCTTCTTTTCCACCTATTAATTCACCTCTGAAGTAGATATAAGCGGTCATCCACTCCCAAAATTCTTTTCTGGTCTTTTCAAATGGGTTATTTAGAAAGAAGTGGAGAACTTCTAGGTGAATGTCTTTTAATAGCTGGTCTTTATTTTCTTCACTCATGATTATCGGCAATTGGTTTGTGTTTATTTAGCTCATCTCTGACGGTTAAAACGGTAGCAATTACCACAGGCTGGCTAAGAGGTTCTTCTTCTACCTTTTCAATGGAAACATGATCGATATACAGCTGCAAAACCGCATGAGGGTCGAGCCGTAGGGCATCGCATAGCAATGTCATTTCTTCACCAATGCGAAGGGTGATATCCTTTTCCATTGTGTTTTTTACAAGGTGAGTACGGCGCTTTTCCAGTCGTGTATAATTTGCTGGTACAGTAAAGCCTTTTCTGGCTTTGGCTTTTCAGAGTGTATCACTTTAGCTATCTTCTGCATAAAACCACTGGATATACTGTATTTAATGGTGTTTTCTTTCAGCAGCTTCTTTTCAACCTGTAAATGCCAGTTGCAGAGCTTTATAAACTCGCCTGCCAGTTTGGAGGAACTGGTATTGTACTTTTCCAGATACCCCACAATCGTTACCCGGTCAGCAAACTGCTGCAATACTTGTTCGGGCGTTTTACCTGTACAGTTGCAGGCATACAAAAAATCATCTGTAAGCTTGAAGGTGGCTTTCAGTGTTTGAAACTTCATGTGTCATTTATATTAATCGTTAGGAAATACTCAGGAAGTGATGTGCAGGTTAATAGTGATGAATGGTAGCTCCGTCATACATCTGTATTCTGAAAAGAAGGTCTTTGGCAATAAGTAACCTGGATAAGCCTACATATAAAGTGTAGGTAATAATGAAAACAAGCCCAATGACTAAGCTATGGAAGAGGATAGCAGCCCCAATGTAAACAGGGGTTAATACGGCAATGTGTATTAGCAGAATTATGTAGCCCCTTTTTCTTTTAACACGTTTTGCCCGCTTGTACAATTTACCAAACAAAAACACTATTGTCAACATATACACCCCACATAAGAGCAGGTAAGTGTACCAGGTGTTTCTAATAGTCAGTAATTGAATAAGAGAAACCGGAGAACCTGCCACCAGGTTAAAAAGGGCTGTACTCAGCATTTGACAGAGCCAGTAAATGAGAAGCGAGATAAATGGTAGCCGTTTCCAACAAACCTGCAAACGGAATATGGGTAACCCTTGTGGAGTAAATGCAAATCGGAATGCCATATAAACAATTGGAAGGTTATAGCCATGCGGCCACCGCTAGTGCCTGTTACCAACACATCAATTCTCCGTTTTCCATGAAGAATAACGGCAACCGCTGGCTAATAAATTGAAATTCCTGTTAGCAGCTATACTGCATAACAATTGCTGTTTATTGGAATTGTAATACTGTGATAAGATGCGACATACGCTTACATTTTATAGGTTATGAAATGTAAGTCTCTGGTAGACGTAACGTGCCCGGAAATGAAATTGCCTATAGGACAGGTTCCGTCTTACCAACCTGAGGCACCGCGAAGAGCCCTGAACCGATAAGCTGATAGGAACCTACCCTATAGGCAAAATACTATAGAGCAGGCTTTGCTATCATCTCGGTTCTGTGAAAATTCGCGGTTTTCAGGCAGAGACTTATAGCGAAGTCCTTCACATTCAATGAAGAACGACAAATGTAATATTTACTTTGTAAAATAAGGAACTGTTTGGCGTCTATCACAGGCAAAGACTGACTAAAAAAGGCCTTTTTTGCCTTTTTTACCGGGTGCAATAGGCTAATTTGTAATTATTGCTATATTACAGGCGTCTAGTTTAAATCAGTTTTATGTCAAACACTAACCATCCACATCACGGAAAGAACTTTAAGCGTATGAGAGAAATCCTTGGAGTTAAACAGGAAACTGTTGCCTTGGAATTGGGGGAGGACTGGGATCAAAAGAAAGTATCAAGACTGGAAGAAAAGGAAACAATCCCCGATGATCTTATGGACCAAATAGCAAAGATTTTAAATGTACCAGCAGATGCAATTAAGAATTTCGATGAAGAAAAAGTAGTTAACATAATTACTAACACTTTTCACGATAATAGTACAAACCAAGGTTTCAATAACCATTGTACATTAAACTTTAATCCAATTGAAAAACTGGTTGAAGTTTATGACGCCCTGCTCAAAGAAAAGGACGAGAAAGCAGCTTTATTGGAGCGCTTGCTCAACGAAAAGAAGTAATAGCATAACTTTAATAAGCTAAAAACAAAAGAGGTCTGCACTCAATATGCAGACCTCTTTGTTTTAGGCTATCAAATTATAATTCGTTGTATAACAATCCATTACTGATTATCTGTTGTGCAATTACCGCAGTGGTTGCTTTTTGAATCTCTTTGGAATAATTGGTGTAAAGCTTCTCATCTCTTTTAACAATATGAACCACCTCAAATACAAAACAGCTTTCTCCTAACTCCTGCCAGTCTTTTTGTAACGCTTCATTTTTCAAAAGGCCATTTTTAAGGGAAAAACGGATTCTGTTTACCAGGGCGTCTGTGTTTAGCGAACCTTCAATGTATTGTTTTCCGGTAAGCGTATTTTTCAGAGACAACACACCCATAACAGATTTTTTGTTTTTAGCTTCTTCTATTAATTGTTTTCGTAATGCCTTTTCCATATTGTTCAATTGTAATTACTGAATATTACCACCCAGTCCCGACAACATTTCTGCCAGCAGCTTTACAGCCTTAGCTTTACCGGCAGGTAAAATATCTTTTGCTGTATGCTCTGCTGTTACTCTGGCTTCTTCGTATATCTTTTTCCCTGCAGCCGTAAGCAATACATAGCTTACCCGAGCATCTCTTTCATTTACTTCCCGTCCTACCAGGCCAATTTTTTCCAGCGGACTTAGCAATCGTGTAATACCTGAGGCGGTAAGTCCCGTTTTCTCTGCCAGGTCTACTCTTCTCATTTTCCCATCCTGAGCACTATTCAGCAAATACAAAATCACAAAATCGCTGAAACCTATTCCATGAGCATTCAACCGGTCGAACCGGCGCGACACCACGGTTTGCACTTTGGAAAGGTTGATAAGTAATAATAGAGATTCATTTATTATTGACATATACTTGACTAATCAACTATTTAATGATGCGAAAATATAATTTTCCTGTTAATGTCAATATTTTTTTCAGAAACAAAGGGGCTTAGTGAAGATGCACAACATAAGGATATGAAAGAAATAAAGGAGCGATATTTACAAGAAAATAGTCTGACACCCATAATCTTTACTCATCACTCCACAACTTTTGTACACAGGGATCAAGACTATTTCAGTATTGAGCTCTAAGCCTGAAAATACTTGGGAGAACAAACTTTTTCCTGAACCGTTAGGGCCAGCTATGATAAAAAGCCTTGGCGCAGACATAAATTAATGCAGCTCTTTAATAACTCGTTCTTTTGAATCATTTTGATTTTGCTCAATCAAAAAAACTCTCCCGTTCTTATGTTGATGGATGAATTGGTTTTTTTTAATACAAAGATTATTACGATAGATTAACGGCCTATCCATAGCATACGTCTGCAACATAGCTTTATCCAATACTTCTTTGAATCGGATCTCTTTTTGAACACGAGACAGTTCAAAAATCAACTTACTCTGTTTACTTCGATTAGTCATTTTAACGCACCCCCAATGTATAAAATTAACTGCTCAATTCTCTCAGATATAGTTGCCAATCTATCTATATACCAAATTTAGGCATTAAAGCAACACAATAACTAAATGAGAATCAATGCAAATACTTCTTCAAGTAAGAGGCACCAGATTCATTTATCCTATCCTTCCTCATCAGGAAATTTCCCTTCGTTACGTCTTATCTTTCTCACAAGCACCAGGCACCTATCAAAAAAGTCTTCCAATTTATCTAACACGGCACTGTCTACACGTCTACTGGCAAGCTGTATCAAATTGGTACTGCTGGGTACAATGGTCTTCCCAAAAGAAACGATATGGCTGATGATCCGGATTACAGGACCAAATTTTCTCAGTTTCGTTAATCCCTCTGTTATCATAATGCGGAAAAGAATACTAAAAAATGCCGCATCCTCCTGCATTTCTATACGATCGCTACCCAAAGTTTCAACAGGCTCAGGAATATCCAGCTTTACCAGGTTGGATTGATTGCTCAACCATTGTTGCACTTGTGTTGAAACAGGATGGTCATCTGGCAGGTAAGCACCGTAGGCAGATGATCGCCATTTCGTGCTGGTGGAAGCCTGTAAAAATAATTTCTGCAACTGTTCAATATAGCCGCTTTTGTCGGCACTCTTTTCAAACGATTGCAGCATGTAACTGGCTTCGCTTGCCATATGGTGCATAAAACGCGGACAGTTCAGGTTCATAGTAAGCGCTATTTCATATAATTCGTCCTGTGTTCCATTCTTACGTTGCCATAGCTTAATGTTAGCCAGCAGGATGTTATTATAATCAATACACTTTTTGGTATTGTTAGCAGCTGTATGATGTACGAACTTATTAACTGGCCGCAATATAGCTTTCAACAACTTGTTGTTAGGATACTGTGATAATAAACGTTGATACTGCCTGCTGGCATTGGTCGCTTCCATTTTCAGGTAGCTGTGTGGCAATTGATAATCAGATGGAAATAGTTGGTAAAGCTGCCTGTGAAATACCAGGCATAAATTTTCCAATCCTTCTATAATAGCTTTCTCCGCAGTTTCAGGATAACGTTTTAGCTGCGACGACTGTTTCACCAGTGTTGCCAGGTCGGCCACTATAACACACCGGTTGGTGAGACTTTCGTGCATATTGGGTGTTAACTGCTGGCATAGGGCACGTATATGATGAATAGATTCTGTAACCAATGCACCTATGTGATTAACCAATGTTTCGGAATCAAACAATACTTTTCTGTGTGAAGAGCTGGTTAAATCATATATTATTGTTGTAAGCTCCGTAAGCGCCAGTAATTGTGACGGTTGAGGTAAGGCAGTTGGCTGCCCTGGCAGTTCGTTCATAGTAATGAATACAATCGATTAAAAGGGTACAATAAAAGGAATAAGTGGTCTGGTTTAAATAACCATATAAGCGCCTTTATGAACGCTATGACCTAGCAAAATTTCGCACAGGCTTTCATCATAAAGCTTCATACGCTCTGCCAGCTTACGGGTAAAAGCTTCTGCCCATATTTTGGTAATAGGGTGTGGCACTTCGTAAAGTGGAGAGGTAATCATATGCGCCCCATCGCCATGACTCGTTTCCTTCATGGCACCAAAATCGTTACGTTTGCTCTCGGCCAAAACCAGCAACTCTTCGTTAAATATCTTATCAGAAGGAATGGCGTTTTGCTTTAACTGCTGAAAATTCTGGTATACACCGTAGTCAACACGAATCCATTCTTCAAATACAGCAGCAACAATATTAATATCCGGTAAAACAATACCATCTGCTATATCTTTTTTTGTAAGTTCTGTAAGCGGTCCGGGCCCTCCATTGATAATGGCTTTGTAGGTTAACAGCACTAATGCCAGAAAATCTTCGGGGTCTTTTTCCCAGGAAAACCTCAGGTTCAGCAACGATTGCAGCAGTCCTTTGTAGGCCTTCGCATATTCTTTGTATTGCGGCGAACTCATCTGCTCACATTCACTTTCACCTTCATATTCTTGAAATCCCTCCATGTCAGTATACATAATAAAATAAATTTTAAAGTATCAGAACAGTGGTTATTCAGGCAGGATAGTGGAGGAAATCAAATGTAAGAAAGAATTGGATATTTTCCCGGGGTCTCTGAACACTTGTCCATTTCATCCACTAGTTCTTAAATGGCTTCCATAAGTTGGTGAATCATTTCCACCAGATCTTTCCTTTATTCCGTATCTTCCGGCAAATTAATCGGGAGTGCCTTGGCGCTTACCACCAATACCTTCATCACTTCAGAAAATTTTAGCACTTCTCCAAAAAGCTCCCTGTACTTTTCCAGGATCTTTTTACTCTCTTCAGAAGGCTCAGGAATTTGCCGGCCCAACTCTCTGGGCATTTCGCCCAACCTTCTGGCCATTTCAGGGAGTTGCCTGGAACGATCAGGCAACCTTCTGGGCAAATCAGGGAGTTCCCTGAGATGATGGCCCAACCTTCTGGCCATTTCAGAGAGTTGCCTGGAATGCTCAGGCAACCTTATGGGCAAATCAGAGAGCTCCCTGAAAGGATGCCACAACCTTCTGGGCATTTCAGGGAACTCTCTGGACAAATGCCACAACTCTCTGGGCATTTCGCCCAACTCTCTGGAGAAAAAATAAAGTCGTTTTTGGTCTTATATGCACTTTTTAAGTATATATATAAAGCATTATATTATTGCTAAAACCCTTATGTAGCAGGTGTTTTACAAGAAAATATGTGTCGGATATGTGTCAGAAAGCGGGTTGAAAAAAGTACATCTAGCTGATTATCAAATAATAATATCATTTCCAGTTGCTTTTGCCCTTATCGCAAAAAACTTTTTTGAAACTATTTTACCGCGTCCACACTGCGTTTGAAGCCGACACATATGTGTCACATGTTTTGCAAAATCTCGCCGCCTCGCCAATTTTACATCGTAATCGGGCAGCAACAGAATGGCCATTCATCCGGCACCTTTTCCGCTTCTTTCCCGGATCATTGTACAAGAAGAAGCAGAGAGGTACGGCAACTGTTCCGGCACCCAAACCAGTAGCGGTTTGGACATTTATTCATCTATCAAATTGTAAAAAATGAAAAAGACATATGGTTATTTTATTCCCGCAGCAGATGCCGAATTAGTTCGTTGGTTAAACAATTTTAAAGAACAGATAACGATTGTAGGGCCAACGCTGGGCCTTACGGCTATCCAGGTGTCAGAGTTGACGGATAAGGCTCAGAAAGCTATTGATGCATTATTAACGGTTGTTGTTAAAAAACAAGACTATTCAGATGCCGTTCTGTTGAAGAATATGGTGCGTAATGAGGAGGTTAACTTTATAGCCAACACTGCGGTAGTGTTAAAACGGCATGCATCGTTTACGGAAAATATAGGTGGCGCATTGGGCATTATCAATCTTACAGGTGCTCAAAGCAGACTTACACTTCAGCCAACACTTAAAGTGAATGTTTTTCCGGAATATGTGGAAGTGGGCTTTAATAAGCGTGGCCAAACGGGTGTAACCATTTTCTCCCGTATCCGTGATACAGAAGAAAAATGGGAAGAGATTGGCAACGCAGAACGTTCGCCCTACAAAGATACCAGGCCGTTAAAAGTGGCAGGTAAAGCGGAGATTCGTGAGTATATGGCCCGTTGTTATAGCAACGACGAATCTGTAGGTCAAAACAGTGAAGTAAGTGTAGTCGTGTTTGGAGGATAGGGGGCAAAAAAATACGCGCCGGATAAACCGGCGCGTTATTCATTTAAACACAATCAAAATATCCTCTTTTCATATGGCGGGTACTAAACCGGCAATCGTTATTATTTCTGGCAAGTAATCTTTTAGCAAGTATCTGTTAGAGAGCCATGCGTTGTTTGCATTTGCTGTATCAAAATAACAGCATAGAATTTAAACTAACAAGTATTAGTGAAAATATTTTTAGAAATTTTTGAAAGTTCAATAAGGCACCTGTTACTCAATAGAATGGGGCAGGCTGTTGCAGTCGGCACGGTTTTCGGGTTAAATAGCTTATATTCATTTGATTAAACTGTATTTCCGAAATGAGAACACAAAAAACAGTAACCTCTTCGATTCTTTTTGCTGCTATTATGGGAATGTTAGCCTCCTGCGGGGGGAGAGACAAGAAGGATAAAGCAGCGGCAGACAGTACAAAACCTGTAGTAGTGGCTCCTGCAGGCCCGGGCACGCCTATGAAGCTGGACAGTACCAAAAGGTATATCTACCTCACTTTTGATGATGGCCCGCAGCCTCCGGGAACAAATATGTGTAAAGCTGTTTTTCACGAACAGGGCGTTAAAGCCACATTTTTTCTGGTGGGTATGCACCAGTTCGACCACAGGCGTAAGCTTATTGTAGATTCTTTGCATAACAGTTATCCGGAGTTTTTAACTGCCAACCATAGTTATTCGCATGGGTTTAAAAACAACTACCGCAATTTTTACACACATGCAGATAGCGCCGTAAAAGATTTTTTACGCGCTGGGGAAGAACTGAAGATACCTGTGAAAATTATTCGCCTGCCTGGTAATAATAACTGGGTGCATAAAGGAGAAATTCGTGGCCCGAAAATTCCGCTGGCTGTTTGTAAAAAACTAGACTCATTGGGGTATGATGTTATTGGCTGGGATGTGGAATGGGGCTTTAAAGGCAATTCTACTCCAATTCAAAGTGCCGAAAAAATGGCGCAGGAAGTCAATACCAAATTTGAAAACTATACCAGTTATACGCCTAATACGGTAGTGATTCTGGCGCATGACCGCATGTTTGCCAGCGCACAGTATGCCGATTCGTTAAGGCGCTTTATTACTATCCTGAAACAAGATCCACGGAATGTATTTGAAACCATAGATCACTATCCGATGGTGCAGCAGAAGTAGTTTACGGGAGAAGTCCTTTTTATTGTCATGAACCTATATAACACCTTTTCTATCGTTATTGTATTGGCGGCCGTAATAGCTTATCTCAATCAAAAGCTGTTAAGGCTGCCCAGTACAATTGGGGTAATGATCATTGCTATATTCATTTCCCTGGTACTGATATTATGCAGTAACCTGTTTCCTTCCTTTTTCCAGGATTCCATTGCGCTTATTGATTCGGTTGATTTTAGCAAGATGCTTACAGGGGCGGTGCTCAGCTTCCTGTTGTTTGCCGGTACTATACAGATACGTATTGATGATTTGAAGAATCAGAAGTTATCGGTACTGTTGTTTTCTACCATAAGCGTTATTCTATCTACTGTTATTGTGGGGCTGTTGCTGTACCTGTTGCTACAGTTGCTGGGCATTCCTATAGCGTTGCTGCATTGTTTTTTGTTTGGAGCGCTTATTTCACCTACCGATCCTGTGTCGGTGCTGGCTATTTTAAAAAATTCGGGCATATCCAAATCTCTGGAAACCAAAATAGCGGGGGAGTCGCTGTTAAATGATGGCGTGGCGCTGGTTATCTTTTTCAGTATCCTGCATGCCATTCGCAACCCGGATGATCCGGTTACCCTCACACAAATAGCCCAGGTATTTGCCAGGGAAGCTTTAGGCGGGCTGGCTTTAGGTCTGGTGCTGGGGTATGTGGGATCGTGGGCTTTAAAGTCAATAGACAATTATAAGATAGAAGTGATGATTACGCTGGCTATTGTGATGGGAGGATACAATCTGGCGGGTGGGCTGGGGGTGTCGGGGCCGCTAACGATGGTGTCGGCTGGTATTATTATAGGTAATTATGGGAAGTCATATGCTATGTCAGATATTTCGCGCGACTACCTGGATAAATTCTGGGAGCTGATTGAGGAGATATTAAATATTATGTTGTTTGCTTTAATTGGTTTTGAGCTGTTGCTGATTAAGCATTTTACTTTTTACTGGACTATTGGGCTTAGTTGTATTGTGATTGTGTTAGTGGCCCGGTTTATCAGTATTGCCATTCCGGCTATTTTTATCCGGTTACAGGAGCGGTTAAAGCTACGCACGGTATTATTTCTTACCTGGGGTGGTTTAAGAGGAGGGGTTTCCATTGCTTTGGCGCTTACTTTGACCCGGGGATTACATAAAGATTTGTTTTTATTCATTACTTATTGTGTTGTTGTGTTTTCGGTGGTAGTGCAGGGGCTCAGTATTGAGCGTTTTACTTTGCGGCGCAAAAAAAAGTTGTCAACTGTTGAAAATTAGTGATGCTTTTTTTTTGTTTTGTATTAATTCTTACCTTTGCCGCCTTATGGAGTTTGGAAAGTTGTATCCCAATCACTCATTTAACATACTTACTAATACAGGTCTGCCAAGGCCAAAATTGCCTTAATAAGCTGGTGCTCAGTTTGTTAGGGTTTTGTTATGTATATACAGTAATGTGTTTCTGACAGTGGAAATAGGAGCTTTCTACGCTCAAAAAAATAAGTAATTTTTACGTATGGCAATGAAAAAAGACAATCGTCCTAAAGCCACCTTCTCTAAAATCACCATCGGTCTTGCATCGCCCGATAGTATTTTAGAGCGCAGTTTTGGTGAAGTGCTTAAGCCGGAAACCATCAACTACCGTACCTACAAGCCGGAGCGTGATGGTCTGTTTTGCGAAAGAATTTTTGGTCCTGTAAAAGATTATGAGTGTGCTTGTGGTAAATACAAGCGTATTCGTTACAAGGGCATTGTGTGTGACCGTTGTGGTGTGGAAGTTACTGAAAAGAAAGTACGTCGTGAGCGCATGGGCCACATTAAACTGGTGGTTCCTGTAGTACACATCTGGTACTTTAAAAGCTTACCTAACAAAATTGGTTACCTGTTAGGGATGAGTTCTAAGAAATTAGAAACGATTGTTTATTACGAAAGATACGCGGTAATTCAGCCGGGTGTTCGTGAAGATAAAAACCTGCAGTCGGGCGATCTGTTAACAGAAGAAGAGTACCTGGAAATCATGGACAATTTGCCCAAGGATAACCAGTACCTGAGTGACGACGATCCGCAAAAGTTCATTGCCAAAATGGGTGCCGAAGCGGTTCATGACCTGCTGGCCCGTATTGACCTGGACTCTTTGAGCTTTACCCTGCGTAATGCTGCTGCCAACGAAACTTCTCAACAACGTAAAGCCGACGCCTTAAAGCGTTTGAGCGTTGTGGAAAGCTTCCGTGATGCCTCTACCCGCATCACCAACCGTCCTGAGTGGATGGTAATGCAATATGTACCTGTTATTCCTCCTGAATTACGTCCGTTAGTTCCATTGGATGGTGGCCGTTTTGCGTCTTCTGACCTGAACGATTTATACCGTCGTGTAATTATCCGTAACAACCGTTTAAAGCGTCTGTTGGAGATTAAAGCTCCTGAGGTGATCCTGCGTAACGAAAAACGTATGTTGCAGGAAGCGGTGGATTCCCTGTTCGATAACAGCCGTAAATCTAACGCCGTGAAAGCGGAAGGTGGACGCGCCCTGAAATCTTTGAGTGACGTACTGAAAGGTAAACAAGGTCGTTTCCGTCAGAACTTGTTAGGTAAGCGTGTTGACTATTCTGGTCGTTCTGTAATTGTGGTAGGCCCCGAGCTGAAAATGCACGAGTGTGGTTTACCTAAAGATATGGCTGCCGAATTGTTCAAGCCGTTTGTTATTCGTAAACTGATTGAAAGAGGTATCGTTAAAACAGTAAAATCGGCTAAAAAGCTGGTAGACCGTAAGGAAGCTGTTATCTGGGATATCCTTGAAAATATTCTGAAAGGTCACCCTGTAATGTTAAACCGTGCCCCTACGCTGCACCGTTTATCTATCCAGGCTTTCCAACCAAGATTAGTAGAAGGTAAAGCTATTCAGCTGCACCCGTTAGTAACCGCGGCGTTCAACGCCGACTTTGATGGTGACCAGATGGCGGTTCACGTGCCTTTGAGCAGTGCTGCAATTCTGGAAGCCCAGTTGCTGATGTTATCTTCTCACAACATTCTGAACCCGCAAAATGGTACGCCTATCACCCTTCCTTCTCAGGACATGGTACTGGGCTTGTATTACATTACCAAGGGTAAGAAAACTACGGAAACCGAGATTGTAAAAGGCCAGGGTATGGCTTTCTACAGCATGGAAGAAGTAATTATCGCTTATAACGAAAACCGCGTTGACCTGCACGCTAACATTAAGGTGAAAACCAATGTACGTGAAGCTGGTCAGCTGGTGAAAAAGCTGATTGATACTACTGTAGGCCGTGTACTGTTTAACCAGCACGTTCCACACGAAGTAGGTTTCATCAACGCTTTATTAACCAAGAAAAGCCTGCGGGAAATCATTGGTGACATTATCAAAATCACCAACGTTCCTAAAACCGCTAAATTCCTGGATGATATCAAAACCCTCGGTTTCCGTATGGCCTTCCGTGGTGGTTTGTCGTTCAACGTGAATGACCTGATCATCCCTACTATGCGTAACGAACTGCTGGAGCAGGCGAAAGTAGAAGTGGAAGAGGTTTGGGAAAACTACAACATGGGTTTAATTACCAATAACGAACGTTATAACCAGGTAATTGACATATGGAGCCGTGTGGATACCCGTATTACTGAAACGCTGATTCGCGAAATGCAGAATGACAAACAGGGCTTCAACTCTGTATACATGATGCTTGATTCCGGTGCGCGTGGTAGTAAACAACAGGTTAAACAGCTGGCTGGTATCAGAGGTCTGATGGCTAAACCAAGAAAGTCTGGTTCTTCTGGTTCTGAAATTATCGAAAACCCGATCCTTTCCAACTTTAAAGGTGGATTGAACGTGTTGGATTACTTCATCTCTACGCACGGTGCCCGTAAGGGTCTGGCGGATACGGCCTTGAAAACGGCGGATGCGGGTTACCTGACCCGTCGTCTGGTAGACGTATCTCAGGATGTGGTTATTTCGGAAGAAGATTGCGGTACTTTAAGAGGTATTGCTACATCTGCCCTGAAAGACAACGAAGACATTATCGAGCCACTGTTGGATCGTATTGTTGGTAGAAGTTCACTGCATGATGTATTCCATCCGCAAACAGATGCAATACTGGTGAATGCAGGTGAAGAAATCACTACTGATATTGCAAAAGCGATTGAAGAAGCGGGTATTGAAACGGTTGAAATCCGTTCTGTACTTACCTGCGAAAGCAAGCGCGGTGTGTGCGTGAAGTGTTATGGTAAAAACCTGGCTACAGGTTACGTGGCACAGAATGGTGATGCCGTTGGTATCATCGCTGCACAGTCCATTGGTGAACCAGGTACACAGTTAACACTTCGTACCTTCCACGTGGGTGGTATCGCCGGTTCTTCTTCTATTGAATCTTCACTGAACGCTAAGTTCGATGGTACTATCCAGTTCGATGGTTTACGTACTGTTGTTACTGAAAATAATGAAGGTGAAAAAGTATCTATCGTTATTGGTCGTACCGGTGAGGTGCGTATCATGGACGTGAAGAACGACCGCCTGTTAATTACCAACAACGTACCTTACGGTGCAACGCTGAACGTGAAAGATGGTCAGCAGGTGAAAAAAGGCGAAGCGATCTGTACATGGGATCCGTTCAACAACGTTATCGTTGCGGAGATTGCGGGTGAGATTAAATTCGAAAACGTAATTGAAGGTGTAACCTTCCGTGAAGAAGCAGATGAGCAAACCGGTCACCGCGATAAAGTGGTAATTGAAACAAAAGATAAAACCCGTATTCCTTCTATCTCTGTAGAAGGTAAGGAAATCAAAAACTATAACTTACCTGTAGGCAGCCGTCTGGTAATGGAAGAAGGCGATAAAGTAAGAGCCGGCCAGGTAATTGTTAAAATACCAAGAACGCTTCGTAAGTCTGGTGATATCACCGGGGGCTTACCTCGTGTAACTGAATTGTTTGAAGCAAGGAACCCGGGTAACCCAGCCGTTGTTTGCGAAATCGATGGTGTAGTAGCCTTCGGTAACGTGAAGCGTGGTAACCGCGAAATCATTGTAGAAGCAAGAGATGGTATCGTTAAAAAATACCTGGTACCGTTAACACGTCAGATCCTGGTTCAGGATGGTGACTTCGTTAAAGCAGGTACTCCGTTATCTGATGGTCAGATTGCTCCTGCAGATATCCTGGCTATCAAAGGTCCATTCGCAGTACAAGAGTACGTGGTGAATGAAATTCAGGAAGTTTACCGTTTACAGGGTGTAAAAATCAACGATAAGCACATCGAGGTAATTGTACGTCAGATGATGAAGAAGGTTGAGATTGTTGACGCCGGTGACACAAGGTTCCTGGAAGAAGATCTGGAAGACAGATTTGACTTTAACGAAGAGAACGACCGCATCTTTGATAAGAAGGTAGTAACAGAACCAGGGGAAAGCAGTAAGCTGAAAGCTGGTCAGATCGTTACCCTGCGTGAGCTGAGAGAAGAAAACTCTATTTTACGTCGTAACGATAAAAAACTGGTAGAAGTGCGTGATGCACAGCCTGCAACCGCTACACCGGTGTTATTGGGTATTACCAAAGCATCACTGGGTGTACAAAGCTGGATCTCTGCTGCTTCGTTCCAGGAAACTACCAAGGTACTGAGCTCTGCAGCTATTCAAGGTAAAACTGATGACATGTTAGGCTTGAAAGAAAACATTGTTACAGGTCACCTGATCCCTGCCGGTACTGGTCAGAAAGCGTTTGAGAACATGATCGTAGGTAGCAAGGAAGAGTATGAACTGCTTTCTACTGCACGCGAAGCCATGAACTTTGACGATGATGAATAATTATTAAGTAGTATTTACATAAAGGGCTGACAACTATTACGGTTGTCAGCCTTTTTTTCATGCTTATATTCTGTTAAAATATAAGATAAATCATACCACGACTGAATAAGTGTGGTTATCTTCATGACCCCAAAATCATCTGAATGAAGAATTTTTTAATTGGATTGAACATTGTTTTGTTGTTGGCTGTCGGTGTTTTGTATTACCTGTTTTTTTCTGCAAAAAAAGCAGATAGCAAACCCAGCATGGCTAACCTGGTAAGTGATTCAGCTGCGGTAGGTACTGGCTCTGTTAAAATGGTGTATTTTGAATCGGATAGCCTGGAAAAACAATATGAATATTACAAAGAGGTGAGGAGTGCGTTAAGGCAGAAAGATGAGGAGAATGTTCGTAAGTTAACTAATCTTAGAAATGAGTTTAACAATACGGTAAAAGGATATCAGCAAAAGGGTAGTTCCATGACACAGAATGAGCAAACCCAGGCTCAGCAAACCCTGCAGCAAATGGAAAGTGAATATCAGAACACTGCCCAGCAGCAGCAGCAGGATATGCAGGCCGAAAGCATGCGCAGATTGCAGGAAGTGAAAATGAAAATACAGGACTTTTTGAAAGACTATGCGAAAGAAAAAGGTTTTGTGTTTGTGTTTGGTACCAATGAATACGACTACCTGTATTACAAAGATCCTTCTCGCGACATCACTGCTGATGTAGTTCGTTTACTGAACGAGCGTTACAAAGCGGAGAAGAGCGCTAAGAAAAAATAGCCTTCACCACTATATTGGTTTATTTACTATCTTGAAATCCCGTAAAAAGCGGGATTTTTTTATGCACCAAAACGAATTCAAACCTACACTGGGACTGCTGGATGGTACTATGATAGTAGCCGGAAGCATGATTGGCTCAGGTATTTTTATTGTAAGTGCCGATATGCTGCGTAATGTAGGTTCGAGTGGCTGGCTGATGATTGTTTGGATGATTACTGGTTTTATGACCGTAGCAGCTGCAGTAAGTTATGGTGAGTTAAGTGCTATGTTTCCCAAAGCAGGTGGCCAGTATACTTATCTGAAAGAAAGCTATAACCCATTAGTGGGCTTTTTATATGGATGGAGTTTTTTCGCCGTTATTCAAACGGGTACTATTGCTGCTGTAGGGGTGGCCTTTTCTAAATTCACGGCTTACTTAATTCCTGCTGTAAGTGAAGACAATATTTTATGGGCTACTGATTTATGGACTACCAGCAGTGGGCCTGTTCATTTCCAGATTTCGGCAGCACAGTTATTATCTATAGGAACGATTGTATTGCTTACTTACATTAATACAAGAGGGGTGAAAGATGGCAAGATTATACAAACCACTTTAACCATCATTAAACTGATCAGCATCTTCGGATTAATTGCCTGCGGCTTGTTTCTGGCAAAGGGCGAGGTTTGGCATGCCAACTGGTCCGATGCCTGGAATTTACATAAGCTAAATGCAGATGGCTCTGTTGAAAAATATGCAACAGCAGCAGCATTGGGTGCTATTGCGGCTGCTATGGTGGGCAGTATTTTTAGTAGCGTGGCATGGGAAGGCGTTACTTTCATTGCCGGTGAAATAAAAAATCCGAAGCGTAACGTTGGCCTGAGTTTGTTTTTAGGAACCTTTATAGTCACCATCATTTATATAGCGGCCAACTTCATGTACACAGCGGTGTTGCCATTACATGAAATAGCTACGGCTGATAAAGACAGGGTTGCTGTTGCTGCTTCCAATGCCATCTTTGGCGATGTAGGCAAAATAGTGATTGCTGTAATGATCATGATTTCTACGTTTGGCTGTAACAACGGTTTAATTCTGGCAGGTGCCCGTGTATATTATACCATGGCTAAAGACGGCCTGTTTTTTAAGAAAACACGTGAGCTGAACAAGTTTGCAGTGCCGGAATTTGGCTTGTGGATACAATGTGCGGTGGCTGGTTTATTATGTTTAAGCGGCAGATATGGCGATTTATTAGATATGGTGTCTTTTGTGGTAGTGATCTTCTATGTATTAACTATTTTAGGAATTTTTATACTCCGGAAGAAACGACCTGATGTGGAGCGGCCTTATAAAGCCTTTGGTTACCCCATTATACCGGCTATCTTCATTATTATGGGCCTGGCTTTTTGCACTTTGCTGATCATTTATAAGCCAAATTTTACCTGGCCCGGTCTGATTATTGTTCTAATTGGTATTCCCATTTATTACATTGCACTCGCAAACAAGAAAACAGATCGAAGCCATGAACTTTAATGAGTTATTCCTGCAGTTAGAAAAAGTACGTGTAGCCGTTGTTGGTGACTTAATGCTGGATACTTATTGGTGGGGTAAGGTGGATCGTATTTCGCCGGAAGCCCCTGTGCCTGTGGTTACGTTGGGAAGAAAAGAGCATCGCATTGGTGGTGCCGGCAACGTGGCATTGAACACTTCTTCCCTGGGGTGTGAAACCACTTTGTTTTCGGTAGTAGGCGATGATGTGGATGGTGAGTTGTTGCTGGGCTTATTGCAGGAAAGGCATATTGATACCAAGTATATTATCAAAAGTGAAGAGCGCATTACTACCAATAAAATACGGGTAATGAGCAGGAGTCAGCAAATGATTCGCCTGGATTCGGAGATCACCGATGATGTGCGGGACGAAGATGAAAGGGCTTTGCTGTATAACTTCGCTTCTTACGTAAAGCGCTACCAGCCTACGGTGGTGATTTTTGAAGATTATAACAAAGGGGTATTGTCGCCCACGCTCATCACCGAAATGATTGCGGTGTGTAAAGAGCATGGTGTGGTAACAACGGTAGATCCTAAACGTGCTAATTTCTTTACTTATAAAGGGGTGGATATATTTAAGCCTAACCTGAAAGAAGTAAAAGAAGCTTTGAACCTGATATCGGAAGATATGAATGAAGCCACACTCCGTAACATACATGCTGAGTTACACCAAACGCTTCAACATAAAATATCCCTGATCACCTTATCTGAAAAAGGTATTTTCTTTCAAAAGGGAAGTTCCTCAAAAGTGGCGCCTTCGCATGTGCGCAATATTGCCGATGTAAGCGGTGCAGGCGACACTGTTATTGCAGTGGCCAGTGTTATCTATGCCATTACCAAAGACATTAAACTGGCGGCTGAAATGTCGAATATAGCCGGTGGCCTGGTGTGTGAAGAAATTGGTACTGCCGCCATTGGCCGGGTGCGTTTGTTGCAGGAATGCAAAAAATTGCTGGTGCCGGTGGATTAGAAAATATCTAATAGCTTTCCTTTTTTTAGCTTGTAAATTGATATTCTTTAAGTAAAAGTGTTTTTACTTGATGAATATTTAAGTTGTTGCGTCTAATATTCAAAACTGTTCGTTGCTAAAAGCACTATTTTCGGCGCCAAATAAAACCCCAATACATTCGATCTTATGAGCAGGTATACTATAGTTATACATGGTGGTGCCGGAACTATTTTGAAGGAGGACATGACCAAAGAACTGGAAGAAGCTTACCAGGAAGGATTAGAAGAAGCCCTTACTGCTGGTTACGGAGTGCTGGAGCGTGGCGGTAGTGCAGTAAATGCTATTAAAGCCGCTATTGTTTTGCTGGAAGATAACATGCTTTTTAATGCAGGCCGAGGATCTGTATTTACCAAAAAAGGTGTTCAGGAAATGGACGCTGCCATTATGGATGGCAGTTCACTGGCTGCTGGTGCAGTGGCGGCTATCCGCAACGTGCGCAATCCTATTGAGCTGGCTACAGAAGTAATGCGTAACAGCAATCACGTGTTTTTAAGTGGTAAAGGGGCTAACGATTTTGCTATTAAGCAGGGAGTGAAGCTGGAACCTGATGAGTATTTTTTCTCACAATTCAGATATGATCAGTGGAAAGCAATACGCGATTCGGATAATTACTCACTGGATCATACCCACCAGCGTTTAGAGGAACTAATGAAGGATAAGAAGTTTGGAACCGTAGGTGCGGTTGCTTTGGATGCGCAGGGTAATATTGCTGCTGCCACTTCTACCGGTGGTATGACCAATAAAAAATATGGCCGTATTGGTGATAGCCCTGTAATTGGTGCCGGCACTTATGCTAATAATAAAACCTGCGGCATCAGCTGCACTGGGCACGGCGAAATGTTTATACGCAGCGTAGCTGCTTACGATGTAAGCTGCTTAATGGAGTATAAAGGTTTGAGCCTGCAGGAAGCCATGGAAGTGGTAGTGCTGGATAAACTGGTGAAAATGGGTGGTGAAGGTGGTATGATTGGGGTAGATAGCCAGGGAAATGCGGCTATGGTGTTGAATAGTGCGGGTATGTATCGTGGTGTAAAAAGTAGCGCAGGACTAAATGAAACTGCCATTTATAAATAATTTTTTTGCCCGTTAAACTAATTGGCATAAAATTGGTCTTGTATTTAATAAGCAGGCAGTGTAATTACATTGTTTTGTTACAACAAGTAAAAGCGTTTCTCACCGGGGGGTACAGAAACGCTTTTTTTGTGCGCATAGATGAAGGATATGTGTGTTTTGTACGCAATTTAAAAAGTGGCGTCCTGGCTTTCTTTCAGCAATTTCCAGGTTTGTTGCAGTGGTATGTTAACTGGATAAGTATCCGCTCCTGTTTTTTGTATAGCCTGCTCTGCAGCAGTAATACGGTCGCTGGTGAGTGGGTGTGAGCTGAGAAAACGGATAGGCTGTATTTTTTCGCTGGCCTGTAAATCGCGCATCAGTTGCAGCATGCCGGAAGGATTAATCGTATTCTTTTTCAAAATTTCTATCCCGGTTTTATCTGCTTCCGCTTCCAGGCTACGGGAGTAGGAGAGGGAAGATAACTGTGCTGCACTTTTGACAACGCCTGTAGTTATGGCGGAACTGTTGCCGAAGATGAGTGCCAGAGAGACGGATAAGGATGCTTCTTTTAAAATGGAACGCAGGCTATGCCGGTTATTGATATGTGTTACTTCATGTGCTAATAATGCCGCCAGCTCTTCGTAAGAATGTATATGTTGTATAATACCGGTATTGACAACGATATAACCTCCGGGTAAGGCAAAGGCATTGATTTCTTTATCATTCACTACTACTATATGTAACGGGTAAGTATCACTTAAATGTATGTGGCCGGCAAACTGTTGCACCAACCGGGTGGCAGTGGTGTCTAACTGATTTTGCTGCACCTGTGTTTTGTAAAGGGTGTTGCCTAATGCCTGTTCCTGCTCAATAGATATGGCGCGTACGCCTATGGCTGGTATGGCATGTATCAATGCAAACAGTAAACCACCTATCACTACCAATGTTACCAGCAAGCCTATGAGTAAGGAGCGGTATTTCTTCACTTTGCCCAAAGAACCTGACTGTTGTAGTTGCTTTTCTTCTTCTATTAATTGTGCTATGGGGTTGGTGTAGGGAATTTCTACCCGGGCGTTGCGTTCGGAGTTAAGGTATACAGTTAACTGGTTGCTTTGCTTTTCGGGTATGCATTGCAGTAAGGGAAAGGTGTGCAGTAGTTGCCTGCTTTCTGTATCGTATATCTGTATGTTGCCCTGTAATAACAGTACCCGCACATGTTGTGGGCGGGTACTGTTGCTATCAAAAAAGTCAGCCATTGTTTTACTATTGTATAGCAATGTACAATAGCGGTCTGTTATTTCAATAATCCTTTTATCTCGCTCAGTTTCATTAAGGCTTCTACCGGGGTAAGGCGGTTAATATCAATGTTGTCGAGACGTTTTCTTATTTCATCAAAAGTTTCGCTGTGGGCATCAAAAATAGACATCTGCATTTGGGCAGTGTTCAGTTTCTGAATGTTGTCGTGTAGTTTTTCTACCCGTGGGCTGCCGTTGTTATCGTCGCTTTTTTCATCCACATGCTTCTCTTCCAGCTGTTGCATAATGTCTGTGGCGCGCGCAATAAGTGATGGCGGCATGCCTGCCATTTTAGCCACATGAATACCAAAGCTGTGTGTGCTGCCACCGGGTGCCAGCTTACGCAGGAAAATGATTTTATTAGCCACTTCCTTGTTGGTCACGTGGAAGTTTTTGATGCGTGGCAACTTATTTTCCAGCTCGTTCAACTCGTGATAGTGCGTGGCAAATAAGGTTTTAGGCGCTTCTTTGGAGTTGTGCAAATGCTCTACAATACTCCAGGCAATAGAGATGCCATCGTAGGTAGAGGTACCCCTTCCAATTTCATCCAATAAAATAAGGCTGCGGCCGGATATGTTATTGATGATGCTGGCGGTTTCGTTCATCTCCACCATAAAGGTACTTTCGCCACCGCTGAGGTTGTCGCTGGCGCCTACACGGGTGAATATTTTATCGGTAACAGGTATGTGAGCGGCATCTGCTGCCACAAAGCTACCCATATGCGCCATTAAGGTGTTGAGTGCGGTCTGGCGCAGGATGGCGCTTTTACCACTCATGTTGGGTCCGGTAAGGATAATCACCTGCTGGTTCTCGGGGTCGAGTGTGATATCGTTGGAGATGTATTGTTCTCCTGCCGGAAGGTTACGCTCAATTACCGGGTGGCGGCTGGCTTTTAAATGCAAATCGTAGCCATCGTGTAATACGGGCTTTTTGTAATTGTAGTGCAATGCGTTTTCGGCAAAGCAAATGATACAATCCAGTATAGCCAGTATGTTACCGTTTACCTGTATAGGGGCTATAAATTGTTGCAGCTCCTGTAACAGCTCGTCGTACAAAGCAGATTCGATGGCCGAGATTTTATCTTCTGCACCGGTGATCTTCTCTTCATACTCTTTCAGCTCCGGAGTAATATATCTTTCTGCATTGGCCAGGGTTTGTTTGCGTATCCAATCGGCCGGTACTTTAGATTTATGAGAGTTGGTTACTTCCAGGTAGTAACCGAACACATTATTGAAGCTGATTTTTAAAGAAGAGATACCTGTTTTATCGGCTTCGCGTTGCTGAATTTCTACCAGGTATTCTTTACCGCCACTGGCTATTTTACGCAGATCGTCCAGCTCGGCATGTATACCTGCTTTAATAATACTGCCTTTGTTTACTGCCACCGGTGGGTTTTCGGTAATGGTATTGGTGATTCTGTCGGCAATAGGCAGGCAGGCGTTCAATAATCCGGATAAGTGTACCAGGTAGGCGTTGTCGCTTTGGGCGGTAATTTGTTTTACCTGGTGGGCGGCATACAGGCCTTTGGCCAGATGCAGTATTTCGCGCGGGTTGATTCTTTTTACCGGCACCTTACTTACCAGCCTTTCCACATCGCCTGATTCTTTTACCAGGTGTTGTATCTGTTTGCGCAGTTCGGTGTCTTTGATAAAATGTTCTACCAGGTTCAGCCTTTCGTTAATACGGGTGGCATCGCGCAGTGGTAATAACAACCAGCGTTTCATTAAACGGGCGCCCATAGGGCTTACCGTGTTGTCCAGCACTTTTAACAGGCTGTTGGTTTGCTCGCCGGAGTTGCTCAACAATTCAAGGTTGCGTATGGTAAACCGGTCCATCCACAAATAATCTTCCCTTTCCAGGCGTTGGATGGTGGTGATGTGTTGCAGGTTTGGATGCTCGGTATCTTTCAGATAATGGAGCACAGCACCGGCGGCAATAATGCCTACGGGCATGTTTTCGATACCAAAACCTTTGAGGCTATGTGTATGAAAATGCTTTAACAGGCTTTCGGTGGCAAAGGCTTCGTCGAATATCCAGCTTTCGAGTGTATAGGTGTAAAAGCGACTGCCATAGTTTTCTTTGAACTGCTTCTGGTAGCTGCGCTGGAAAATAACTTCGGCCGGACGCAGGCTTTGTAACAGCCTGTCGATGTATTCCTGGTTTCCTTCTGCTACAAAAAACTCACCTGTAGATATATCCAGGAAGGCGATACCCGATTGCTCTTCATTAAAATGTACGCCTGCCAGGAAGTTGTTGCTGTTATGTTCCAGCAATTTATCGTTCATGGCTACGCCGGGCGTCACCATTTCGGTAACTCCGCGTTTTACAATGCCTTTAGCCTGTTTGGGATCTTCCAGCTGGTCGCACACGGCTACACGGTAGCCCGCTTTTACCAGTTTGTGCAGGTAAGTGTCCAGGGCATGGTGTGGAAAACCAGCCAGTTCAGAAGCACCGGAGGCGGCTCCGTTATTTCGTTTGGTTAAGGTAATACCCAGTACGCGGGCAGTTACAATAGCGTCTTCTCCAAAGGTTTCGTAAAAGTCACCTACTCTGAAAAGGAGTATTGCATCCGGGTATTTTTGCTTGATAGCCCGGTGTTGTTGCATTAAAGGTGTATCGGATGCTGCTTTAGCCATAGGCGGCAAATATAAAGCAGGTGATAAAATGGCCGGCCGGGGCTGCAGGGAATGTGGACAAAATGAGTGTAAGGTGGGAAAGTTATACCTTTGCCGCATGCGGAAACTTAGCATGGACGAACTGGGACGTAAGACTGTAGCGGAATTTAAGCAGGCTTCTAAAAATCCGGTGGTAGCCGTTTTGGATAATATCCGGAGTATGCATAACGTGGGTAGTGTGTTTAGAACAGCGGATGCATTTTTGGCAGAAGGAGTAGTTTTGTGTGGCTATACGCCGCAACCGCCACACCGCGACATTCATAAAACGGCGCTGGGCGCTACGGAGTCGGTAGATTGGGTGTATACACCTACTACCCTGGAAGCCGTATTGCAATTAAAAGAACAGGGCTACCGGGTGCTGGGTATTGAACAAACCGAAGGCAGCATTTCGCTGGAAACCTATACGGCCCAACCGGGTGAGAAAATAGCAGTGGTGTTTGGGAATGAAGTAGAAGGGGTGGATCAGGATGTGCTACAACATTGCGACGGTTGCCTGGAAATTCCGCAACTGGGCATGAAGCATTCTTTAAATATATCTGTGGCGGCGGGCATTGTGTTATGGAAATTATCTGAACAACGCATTATTGATTTAAAAAGAGGATAACACTGTATATGAGTACTGTAAAGAATTATCTGAGCCTGGTAAAATTTTCACATACCATTTTTGCGCTCCCTTTTGCATTGATAGGTTTTTCGCTGGGAGCTTTTAATGGCGGCCTGCATACGGTAAGCCTGAACAAAAGCATTGGCTGGGCAGGTGATATTACCAATGGACTTAACTTTAAAGAAACCAGTATAAAGTTGTTGCTGGTATTGGTGTGCATGGTTACTGCCCGTAGTGCGGCTATGGCTTTTAACCGTTACCTGGATCGCAGTTTTGATGCTAAAAATCCGCGTACCGCCATTCGTGAAATACCCAAGGGCATTATTTCGGCCAACAGCGCTTTACGCTTTGTGATTTTAAACTGCGTGCTTTTTGTTATCGCTACTTTTTTTATCAATTCTATTTGTCTTTTCCTGTCGCCCATCGCTTTGTTTGTCATTCTTTTCTATAGCTATACCAAGCGTTTTACGCCTTTGTGCCACCTGGTGCTGGGGTTAGGCCTTTCGTTAGCGCCTATAGGAGCCTACCTGGCGGTAACAGGCCGTTTTGACCTGCTGCCTATTTTGTTTTCGTTCGCCGTTATTTTTTGGGTAAGTGGCTTTGATGTCATCTATGCCCTGCAGGATATTGATTTTGACCAGTCGCAGGAACTGTATTCTATACCCTCTGTATTGGGTAAGAAAAAGGCTTTGCGTGTTTCGGAGCTGTTGCATGTGTTAAGTGCAGCCTGCGTAATGGCAGCCGGTGTGTATGGTGGTTTTCATGTTATTTTCTGGGTGGGCATTGCGGTGTTTGTGGGGATGCTTATTTACCAGCATTCTATTGTAAAGCCGGATGATTTAAGTAAGGTGAATATTGCTTTTATGACTGCCAATGGTATTGCCAGCGTGGTGTTTGGCGTTTTGGTAATAGCTGATCTGTTGATTTTTTAAAACGTTTATGGCACGTATTATTTGTGTGGATTATGGTGGAAAGCGCACGGGGCTGGCAGTAACAGACCCGATGCAGATTATTGCCACCAGCCTTACTACGGTGGAAACCAAAGAACTTTTTCCGTTTCTGAAAAACTATTTTCAGCAGGAGCAGGTAGAACTGATACTGGTAGGAGAGCCTAAAAACTGGGACGAGAGCGATACACATGCCACCCCTTTGGTGAATGCTTTTGTGAAGCGGCTGGCGAAAGAATTTCCGGCTATGCCTGTGAAAATGGTGGATGAGCGGTATACTTCTAAAATGGCATCGCAGGCCATGGTGGAAATGGGAATGAAAAAGAAAGACCGCCAGAAAAAGGGCAATGTAGACCAGATTGCAGCAACTATTATGTTACAGGAGTATATGCGTAGTTTGCTGTAAGAGATTTTAAAAACACTAAAATTTGTTTAAGTTAGTATATGATTTTACCAATTGTAGCTTACGGTGCACCTGTTTTAAGAAAGGTGGCACAGGATATTACTCCGGAATACCCGGGTTTGGAGAAGCTGATCGCTGATATGTGGGAAACCATGTATGCCAGCAGTGGGGTAGGGCTGGCTGCTCCTCAAATTAACCGCGACATTCGTTTGTTTGTTGTAGATAGTGCGCAGATTTTTGAAAACCAGGAAGAAGATGAAAAGGGCGAATACCCGGACGAACCTGGTGTTAAAAAGGTGTTTATTAATGCGCATGTGATGGCTACAGATGGCAAGGACTGGCCTTATAATGAAGGTTGTTTAAGCATTCCTAAGATCAGGGAAGACGTAATGCGTGCGGAAAAAGTAACGCTTACTTACCAGGATGAAAACTGGAAAGAGTATACGGAAACCTTTAACGGCATTACTGCCCGGGTTATTTTGCATGAATATGACCATATTGAAGGCAAGTTGTTTATAGACTATCTGAAACCTTTAAAAAGAAAGATGTTACAGGGTAAACTGAATGACATTAGTAAGGGTAAAGTACGGGTAGACTATAAAATGACCTTTGCCAAATAATGCGGAGTTTTACCGCGATATTATTGTGTACCGTTGTATCCGGCCAGCTACTGGCGCAGGATACAACGGTTGTTTTTGAAAACACCACGCTGGCACTGCCGCCTGTTATTGTACGTAATAATATGGATTACAAAAGCCTGTTAGAGCGTATTAAGAACGATACCACTTTTTATAAAGCTTTCCGCAATCTTCGTATTGTGGAGTTCTCTGCCCTGAATGATATTACCATGCTGGATAAAAAGGGCGCTTCTATAGCCAGCTATTACAGCCGAACCAGGCAACACAGGGATAATGGTTGCCGCACTACCGAAGTACAGGAGTTAAAAACCACCGGTGATTTTTTAACCCCGGACAGTGGCTTTAACTACCTCACGGGTGAAATGTATGCCAGCCTGTTTTTAACCCGTGGCCGGGTATGTGGCGAAAACAATATTGTGCAGGGTACTGCTATTAGCACAGATGGTAAAAAGGGAATGGCCAAGCATAAAGAACAATTGAAAATGTTGTTTTTTAATCCAGGCAAGAAAATTCCGGGGATACCTTTTGTGGGCAATAAACTGGACCTGTATGACGACCGGGCGCATAAGTTATACAACTACCGGTTAGATTATACAGAGTATAAAGGACATTATGCCTATGTGTTTTCGGTAAAGCCTAAAGACGATTTGGGCACGTTTAAGAAGGATGATATTGTAGTAGATAATATGACCACCTGGTTTGATGCCACTACCATGGAGGTGCTGGCCCGCAACTACTCGCTCAGTTATAAAGCCGGTGTGTACGACTTTGATGTAAGCATGGAAGTGGAAATGACCCGGATAGGCGATTTGCTGGTGCCTGCCGTGCTGCGTTATTCCGGTAACTGGAATGTGATATTAAAAAAGCGGGAACGAGCCCGCTTTACTGCAACATTATTTGATTTTAAGAATTAGCCTTCCTGGTTAATCTGGCTGGCTTTGGCCTTTACATACGTACGCCATTTGTCCAGCACCTGTAAAATATCATCCGGTACAGGCGATTCAAAAAACATTTCCTTTTGAGTTACGGGGTGTATAAAGCCCAGTGTTTTAGCGTGCAGGGCACAGCGTGAACATATGTCAAAACAGTTATCTACAAACTGCTTGTATTTAGTATACACCGTTCCTTTCAATATTCTGTCGCCACCATATTCCCAGTCGTTAAACAGGGTATGGCCAATATGTTTCATATGCACCCGAATCTGGTGGGTACGGCCTGTTTCCAGCACACATTCCACCAGGGTGGTATAATGAAAACGTTCCAGCACTTTATAATGGGTAATGGCATGTTTGCCTACTTCGCCCTCGGGGTAGGCGGCAAACTGCTTTCTAAAGCGTTCGTGGCGTGCTATATGGGCTTCAATGGTACCTTCTTCCTGCTCTACATCGCCCCACACCAGTGCCACATATTTGCGCGAAACGGTATGGTTAAAGAATTGCTTGGCCAGGTGGGCAGCTGCTTCTGATGTTTTGGCTATTACCAATAAGCCGGTAGTGTTTTTATCAATCCGGTGCACCAGGCCATAACGTGGTAAATCTTCTTCTACCAGGCCGGGGTTTTGTTGCAACAGGTGATAAGCAATACCATTGAGCAGAGTGCCGGTGTAGTTGCCTACGCCAGGATGCACTACCATATTAGGTGGTTTGTTCACAACCATAATGGCATCATCCTCGTAAACAATGTTCAGCGGAATGTTCTCAGGTTTAACCTCTGTATAATCAGGGTTCACCAGGCTCATGAGCACTATTTCATCTCCGGGCCTTACTTTATAGTTATTCTTTTCCTGTTTGCCGTTTACCGTTAAAAAACCTGCTTCTATAGCATTCTGGATTTTATTACGGCTGGCACCTTCCAGTCGTATTTGAACCCATTTGTCAATGCGCATAGGTTCCTGTCCCTTATCAACGTGATACACTTTTCGCTCATACACCTCGTCGGGGGTTTCCTCCTGCGGTATGTCCAAATCTTCTGCCATGCCGCAAAAATAGGGGAAGTACGTACTTTTGCACTATGAAAGCCGTTTTTTTTGAAGACCTGGGCATGCGTTCTTACAAAGAAGTATGGGATTACCAGGAGGGATTATTGAAGGAAGGAGTAAGCAGGAAGTCCAGAGAGCCAAAAGAACAGGTGGAAAACCGGCTGATTTTTACGGAACACCCGCTGGTGTACACCCTGGGAAAGAGTGGCAAACCGGAGCATGTGCTGCTGCCGAAAGAGGGACTGGAGGAAAAAGGAATAGAATATTTTCACGCCAACAGGGGGGGAGATATCACTTTTCACGGCCCCGGCCAGCTGGTAGGGTATCCCATTTTAGACCTGGAGCAGTTTAAAACCGACTTAGGCTGGTATTTACGCAGCCTGGAAGAGGTATTTATTTTAACCATGGCCACTTATGGCCTGAAAGGGGAGCGTAGCGCCGGCGAAACAGGGGTGTGGATGGATGCAGATGTGAAGGGCAAAGAGCGTAAAATATGCGCCATGGGCATACGGTGCAGCCGGTGGGTAACCATGCACGGTTTTGCCTTTAATGTAAATACCAACCTGGATTACTTCAATTATATTATTCCCTGCGGTATACAGAATAAACAGGTTACTTCCCTGGAAAAAGAACTGGGCGGCCCGGTTCCGTTCGAGGAAGTAAAAGCAGAAGTAAAAAGAAACTTTGAAAAGGTTTTTGAAGCTAAAATTCTTTAGCGATATAGAATTTGTTGTGCTCCTTTAGTTTTCCATCTTCAAACAAGTCGAAAGAAAACCACCCGGCATGGATAAAGTCACTCTTGTCCAGTGTAAGCTGGGTGTCTTTTACCCGGTTAATGGTATACAGTACTTTGCCGTCGGCATCGTACATCACCACTTTGTAATGCTTTTGCATGGCATCGGGCAGGTGCATCATTACATATCCTTCTCTATTGGTGAAAATGTAAATGCTCGGGCGCCAGGTAGGAGGTTGTGGTATAAAAGGCTTAATAATAATTTCATCTTCGCCAACAGCAAAAAGGCTGTCTTTGGTTTTATACAGGATAGAATCTCTGAATTTTTTATACTGGGCAAACGGGATGCGCGTAATTACAGAATCACTCTTTTTAATAGTGAACAGGGTATTGGAGCTGGAGTCCAGCAAACCAGTACTAACAAAGCCGTCTGTAATTTTTTTAGAAGGTGTGAAAAAATAAGCTCCGCCTTGTAATACGTAGAATATACGATACCACATTTTAGGCGCAGGGGCCTTGGTATCTACAATACCGTTTTGTGGTAACTCGGGAGAAGGCGTGGAGAAAAAGGTTCGGAAGTTTTTTCCACTATCAAAAGAGCGTTGAACGTTCAGTTGAATGCAGGATTCGTAAGGGTTTACCCAACTGATGGATACCCTGTTCTGGCCTAAGTCTCTGATCGTAAATCCGGGTAAAGTATCCTGAGCCTGTAAAGTTGCTGCCACTGCTATCAAACAAACCAGTAAAATATAAATCTTTTTCAACATCCGAGTCCTGCAATTTGCACGCAAAGATAGGCCTGCGCGTGTTATGAAAATGGTAACGTACCTGTAGGTAACGAAAGGTTACCCTGTAATCCGCCGCTATGAATAAAAAGAACGTTACTACCCTGCGGGATAGTATGTGATTGTATCATTTGTTCCATAGCATAAAATGCTTTGCCTGTGTACACAATATCTAATGGTAACTGATATTGCTGCCAGCATTGTTTAATATAGTCAATTAATAGTGCAGGATGCTTGCCATACCCCCCAAAATGGTAAGCATGTTGTATGGTAAATTCAGCTGCTTCCTGCCCGGTGAGTAATTTTTTTACCTGTTGCTCCAATTCCATATTGCCTTTCATGGCGCTAATACCTATTACCTGCTGGCCTGCATGCGCTGCCCTTATTATACCGGCAAGCATGGTGCCTGTTCCCGTAGCGGCAACTATATGTGTATATTTTTCTATATGCGATGCCAGGTGCAGAATACTTTCTGCACCATGAGCGCCTTCTACACCATATCCTCCTTCATTTATCCAGTAGTATGCGGGATGTTGCTGTTGTATGGCTTCTTTGTTTTTGTAAGCTTCCCGGCTGATGTAACACAATTCCATGCCATAAGATTGCGCCGCTAAAAGTGTGTGGGAGAGCACTGCAGGCTTTTCTCCTCTTATAAAACCTTTACAGGGAATTTGTAACAGGTGGCAGGCGAAAGCGGCGGCTACAATGTGATTTGACCAGGCTCCGCCAAAGGTGGCTATAATTCTGGCATTATATTGGGTGGCCTCGTGCAAGTAATATTGGAGCTTAAACCATTTATTACCACTTATTATAGGGTGTATTAGATCTACTCGTAATACATCTACCATGCAATTATGGTGAGCAAAACCGACTGTGTTAACTGGTTGAGTAATAACCTGGTTAAAATCTAGGTAGTCTGCTGTAATGCTGTTAAATTTAATATTGGACACTTAAATCGTTTCAATTAGTTTCGCAAAGTTTAAAAAATAATCTTATGCAACCCACACTCGTGATACTGGCAGCTGGAATGGCCAGTCGTTATGGCAGCATGAAGCAAACAGAATCCTTCGGACCTGGAGGAGAAACCATTATGGATTATTCCATATATGACGCTATCCGCGCAGGTTTCCAAAAGGTAGTATTTATTATACGGGAGGATTTTGCTGACAACTTCAAAGCCATTTTTGAGCCTAAGCTGAAGGGTAAAATAGAGACAGCTTATGTGTACCAGAAGCTGGATGCTTTTACGGGTGACAGAGAAATACCTGCTGAAAGAACTAAACCCTGGGGAACCGGTCAAGCTATTTTATGTTTAAAAGGCACCGTGAATGAGCCATTTGCTGTAATTAACGCAGATGATTTTTATGGAGCTGACGCCTTTGTAAAAGCTTATGACTTTTTACTGAAAAAATGTAACAGTAAAGTATTTGCCGTAGTGGCTTACCGCCTGGTAAATACGTTAAGTGATAATGGTAGTGTTAGCCGTGGTGTATTATCCACCGGTAGCAACAACGAAATGCAAGGTGTTACCGAACATACCAAAGTGTTTAAAGAAGGCGATAAAATTGTGTTTGAAGAGGGCGACCGTAAAGGTGAGCTGACTTCCGATACACAGGTGAGCATGAACTTCTTTTGCTTTGGCCCTAATTTCATTGATTTATGTGAAAGCCTGTTTGGTAGCTTTTTGGATGCCAACCTGCAAAATCCTAAAGCTGAATTTTTAATGCCTTATGTGGCTGACCGTTTTATTAAGGATGGCCATGGTGTTATTGATGTAATTACAACAGACGCCAAATGGTTTGGTGTAACCTATAAAGAAGATGCACCGGTTGTGAAAGCCAGCATTGAAGCCCAGGTGAATTCAGGAGCTTATCCGCCTGCACTGTGGCCATAATGAGATAGAAAGATATTGTGTATAAAAAAGCCCCGTTATTAATAACGGGGCTTTTACATAGCTACCAGAGTAACTTAACTTTTCAAAACTTTTTCTGATGGCTTAGTTATATACGTTTACCAGGAACACGCAGTCTTCAATTTCAGCAATCTGCTGTTTGCGTTCTACTCCTTTTAAATTGGAGTTAACTGGTAACTTAATTCTTTTGGCGGTGGTGTCGGCCTTTTTCATTTCATCCAGCATTTGATAAATGCCTTTAGATTTGATAGCGAACACGGCACCTTCGGTTTGAGTTTGTCTTGAACTTAACACACCGATAATTTCCCCGTTTTTATTGAATACCGGGCCACCAGAGTTTCCTGGGTTGGCTGGTAAAGAAATCTGATAACGGTTGGTATCTCCTTCGTAACCGGTACGTGAGCTTAAATAGCCCATATTATATACAATGTCGTTACGTGGGTAACCTAAGGTAAATACTTCCTCGCCCAGTTCAGAACTATTTTTACGTATGCCATAAGGCAGGCGGGCAGCTGTAGTGAAATCTGAATCGTTGATTTTTAATACGGCCAGATCCTGTGCTGCATCAACATAAATAATGCTGGCGCTGTATTCTTTGCCTTTGTTTACCACCAATAAGCCTTTGGCGTCTTTAATAACGTGCGCATTGGTTAACAGGTAACCTTTTGAATCGAGTAAAAAGGCACTACCGCCACCTTTTAAGGTAACACCTTTGGGCAGTTTGCTTTCTACCTCATTTATTTTGCTATCCTGTTGCTGCTGGTTACGCTTAATCTGGTTTATTTCACGTATTAACAGCTTTAGTTCCGACTTGTTGTTATTAGGGGAGAATGCTGTTACCATCCAGCTGATGGCTAAAGCAGTAACACCTGCAATAGATGCCGCAATGCCTGTAACACGTCTGTACTTATGCCAGAACTGAATTACTTTACCCTTTTGAACAGGGGTGCTGTTTTCGTTAATAGCGCCTTTTTCTACCAGGCGGGTATGTGCATCGTGAAGCGACTGTTTTAAATCGCGGTGTTCAGCGTATGCATCCATCTGATGCAGAAACAGTTTATGCTCTACCACCATCTGGTCTATCTCCGGCGTATTTTTACGCAGTTGTTCAAATTCCGCTTTTTCCACTTCGCTCATGGTACCGTTTAAGTACCGCTCCGTTGCCTCAATTAATTGAATATCTTCCATTAATCTCCTATATTATATTGAGCAAAAAATAACTTCTTTAAACGCATCAGGCACTTGTATTTCTGATTCTTGGCATTGTCTGCGTTGGTATATCCAAAAGAAGCCGCTATTTCATTCATGTCCTGCTTTTTCAGGTAGTAGGCTTCCAGAATACCTTTGCATGGTTCGCCCAGGCTGCCTAAAGCCCGCTCCATAATAGCAAATTCTGTATTCCTTTTTTCATGAATGTCCAGGTCTTCTTCTACCGGCACAATATCTTCCAATGCTTCAGACTGTATTACATACCTGCCTGCCTGTTGTAAACGCTTTAGCCATAATCTTCTGCAAACGGAGTAGATGTAAGTTTTTATCTGGCAGGTTAAAACAAATGATTCGCTTTTCGCTTTTTCGTAAAGAGTAATCATTGCTTCCTGAAAAATATCCCTTGCATCGTCGTACGTTCCATTATTGTTCAAAACAAACGCCTGTATCATACCAAAGTTGTCTTTGTATATGGTGTCAACGGCTTTTGTGTCATTATTGGCCAGTCCTTTCAATAAAACTTGTTCGCTGCTCTCGGCTTTCACGTGTTACATATTTTAATACCCGAAGGCGGTAAAAGTAACCCAAAATAAAACCTGAATTTTTTTTCGAAAAAAAAGCAAAAGGCGGGGTTACCTTTTTCCATTACGGGTATAAATATGAAATTATTAAAACATCCTACGATGAAAAAAGTATTATTCGTTTTAGCTCTGGGCGCTTTCGCTGCTTGTGGTTCTGGTGAAAACAAAGAGAACACTGCTGATTCTACTCCTAAAGTTGATTCTCCAGTTGTAGTTGCTCCAGTAACTCCTGACACTACTGTTAAAGCTGCTGACACTACTGCTCCAGTTGTAGCTGACACTACTAAAAAATAATTAGCTTTTAGCTAAAATAGCTACCAACATATATGTCGGCTTGCAGGCATAGGTAGTTATCAAAATTTTTCATATGGCAAGCAATCGTTAGAGGCCGTCCTTATTCTTAGGGAGGGCTTTTTTTTTGCCTTTTTTGAAAAAAAATCTTTTTGAAGGGGGTTACCTTTCTTCAAAAACGGTATAAACATCAAATTTCCTCAAACTAAAAACTTATTTAAGATGAAAAAATTGTTATTCGTTTTAGCGATCGGTGCTTTTGCAGCTTGTGGTTCTGGTGAATCTACTGAAGCTAAAGCTGATTCTACTGCAAACGTTATTGATTCTTCAGCTTCTGCTAAGAAAGATTCAGTAAGCGCTGTAGCTGACACTGTTAAAAAAGCAATCGACTCTTCAGCTGCTGCAGCTAAAGACACTCTGAAAAAATAATTATCGCAATTATTTTATATAAAGGCTTCCTGTAAAGGAGGCCTTTTTTATTTTCTGCCATATGCAAAAAACAGCTGCTTATCTGCTGTCAGGGGTATTTGGAAGGAACATATTATACCAGAGCAGGGGCAGATAACTGCCTGTTAATAAACGAACAATTGTTTATTACCTGCAAAAGAAATTTGGACGGAATTACTTTATACTTACTTTTGAGGAGTAATGATAACAAAAGGCACATACAACTTTTTCTTTTTCTTCTTTTACTACTTTACCCAAAGTAGACCGGGTTGTATTGTCTAAATGAAAATTAAAAACAATCAGCATACACTCCCGGTCTTCAAAGGCCGGGAGTTTTTTGTTTTATGGCACAAAGAATTTCCATACAAGGGTACGAAGGCAGCTTTCACCAGGTAGCTGCAGAGCAATTTTTCGGCAAAGACGTACAGGTAATACCCTGTGCCACCTTTAGGGATGTAGTAAAAATTGCTGCTGATAAAAAGGAGAGTGAAGGCGGAATTATGGCTATTGAAAACTCTATAGCCGGCAGTATTTTACCCAACTATAACCTGCTGCAAAAGAGCAACTTACGCGTTACGGGTGAAGTATACCTGCAAATACAGCAAAACCTGCTGGTGAACCCGGGAGTAACGCTGGAAGATATCAGGGAAGTGCATTCGCACCCGATGGCCATATTACAATGTATTGCTTTCCTGGAAAAATACAACTGGAAGCTGGTAGAAACCGAAGACACCGCTTTAAGCGCCAAACATATTCACCAGCACAAAAACAAGCATGCAGCTGGTATTGCCAGTAAACGAGCTGCCGAACTGTTTAATCTCGATGTGCTGGCTCCTAATATTCATACACTACAGAATAACTATACCCGTTTCCTGGTTTTGGAAAGGGAAGAAGATGCTTTGCCTCCGGTAGCGGATTCCAACAAGGCTTCGGTAAACTTTGAAACAGATCATTCCCGTGGCAGCCTGGCCCGTGTGTTAACGGCTATTGCAGCGGGTGGCATTAACTTAAGCAAGCTGCAGAGCTTTCCTATACCGGGCAGCGACTGGAAATATAGTTTTCATGCCGATATGGAGTTTGATACATTGGATCAGTTCAACACCGTAATTGACACCATGAAGCCGTTGGTAGAAGAGGTGAAAGTATACGGAGTGTATCGTAAAGGCCAAACCGTTTAATGATAATAAAGGTCATCATCCTACAATAATTACTTACTATGATAGCAACTGCAAAAAGGCTGGATGGAATAGGAGAGTATTATTTCTCTACGAAACTGAGAGAGATTGACGAGCTGAATAAACAAGGTAAAAGCATCATTAACCTGGGCATTGGTAGTCCTGATTTACCACCGCATCCGGATGTGATAAAGGTGTTACAGGAAGAAGCTGCGAAGCCTGGTGTGCATGGTTACCAGAATTATAAGGGCTCTCCCATCTTGCGCAAAGCGTTTGCCGATTGGTATCAGCAGTGGTATGGTGTGGCGTTAAATGCAGATACAGAAGTGTTGCCGCTGATAGGTAGCAAGGAAGGTATTATGCATATATGTATGACCTATTTTGAAGAAGGCGTGGCAGTGTTGGTGCCTAATCCTGGCTATCCTACTTATTCCAGCGCGGTGAAATTATCGGGTGCAACGCCCGTGTATTACAACCTGGAAGGAGAAAATAACTGGATGCCCGATTTTGACAAACTGGACGAACTGGTGGCACAATATGCGCAAGCGCCTTTTAAAGGAGTGCGTGGCCTGTTTGTAAACTATCCGCATATGCCTACAGGGCAATTAGCTACGCCTGAATTGTGGCAGCAGCTGGTGGCTTTTGCTGAAAAACACGACATTCTTATTATACACGACAACCCGTATAGTTTTATATTAAATGACAAACCTGCCAGCATGTTAAGTGTGGAAGGTGCTAAAAACAGGGTTATTGAGTTAAACTCGTTAAGTAAGAGCCACAATATGGCGGGCTGGCGCTTAGGTGTGTTATGCAGTGCCAAAGAGCGTATTGAAGAGGTGCTACGTTTTAAAACGAATATGGACAGCGGCATGTTTTTGCCCATGCAACTGGCGGCTGCCAAAGCTTTAACGTTGGGTGCCGACTGGTATAATGAAGTGAATAAGGTGTACAGGGCCAGAAGGGAAAAGGTATATGAAATGCTGGATGTGTTGCAATGCACTTATTCCAAAGACCAGGTAGGCTTGTTTATATGGGCTGCCATACCAGCGGGAGAGAAAGATGGTTATGCTGTTAGTGATAAGGTGTTATATAATAATAATGTGTTTATTACCCCTGGTGGCATTTTTGGCAGCAACGGGGATAAGTATATACGGATAAGTTTATGTGGTTCTATTGAAAGATTTGAGGAAGCTATTAAGCGTATAAAACAATAAAAAAAGTGGTTGTCGCACCTGTTTTTGGGTAGCAGAGTTCCACTTTACAAAGATTTAACGATTAATTTTTCCTTTAACATTTTATGAAATCTTAAGGTATTGATTAATAATTAGCGACTGTCAATTATGGTAATAACAGTAACAGGGATAGGATTAATCGGTGGGTCAATGGCGCTGGCCTTGAAGGAAAAGGGCTTTGCTATGCGTGTTATTGGTGTTGACGCCAATGCCGAACACTGTAAGCAGGCTCTGGAGTTGGGTTTGGTAGATGAAATTGCTACGCTGGAAGCTGCTATTCCGCAATCGGACCTTATTATTCTGGCTGTGCCGGTAGGCGTTTGCCTGCAATTATTGCCAACCGTAATGGGGCTTATTACCAGCAAACAGGTGGTAATGGATGTAGGCAGTACCAAGGCGGGAATTGCTGAAGTAGTGGCTGACGCTGCTTTAAGGGGCCGGATGGTGCCCACGCACCCTATGTGGGGTACGGAATACAGCGGTCCTGCGGCTGCCGTAAAAGAAGCTTTTGTTAAAAAAGCGACTGTTATATGTGATAAAGAGAAGTGCGACGCAGATGCGCTGGCACTGGTAGAAAAGGTGTACGGCGTGCTGGGAATGCACATTGTGTATATGAATGCGGTGGCTCACGATGTGCATGTGGCCTATATCAGCCATATTTCGCATATCACCTCTTTTGCCCTCGCCAACACGGTTTTGGAGAAGGAAAAGGAAGAAGATGCCATTTTTGAGCTGGCCAGCGGTGGTTTTGAAAGCACGGTGCGCCTTGCCAAAAGTAACCCGGCTATGTGGGTGCCTATTTTCAGGCAAAACCGCGATAACGTGCTGGACGTGCTGAATGAGCATATTGCCCAGCTGCGAAAATTTAAGGCTTGCCTGGAAAAAGAGAACTACGAATACCTGCAGGAATTAATAGAAAATGCCAATAAGATAAGGAAAGTGCTAAATAGAGGGTGAATGGGTTACCTTTGCGGCAAATATTGAATTTCATGACAACATTTGCAGAATTGGGATTGGACGAAAGACTGGTAAAGGCTACCAGTGAATTAGGTTACGTCAATCCCACGGCAATACAGGAAAAGGCTATTCCTGTATTATTAGGAGGCACTACAGATTTTATTGGTCTGGCGCAGACAGGTACGGGCAAAACAGCAGCATTTGGATTACCGCTGCTAAATGTGATTGATGCACAGGCTAAACACCCGCAGGCGTTGGTGGTTTGTCCAACCCGCGAGTTATGTTTACAGATAGTAAAAGAAATAGAGCTCTTTAAAAAACATATGACAAGCGTGGCTGTAACGGCTGTATATGGAGGTACCTCCATCGGCCTGCAAATACGTGATTTAAAAAGGGGTGTTCAGATTGTGGTGGCAACGCCAGGCAGATTAATTGATCTGATTGAGCGTAAAGCTATCAACCTGGAACAAATTAAATATGTGGTACTGGATGAGGCTGATGAAATGCTGAACATGGGTTTCCAGGACGACATTGAATTTATTCTGAAGAACACACCTAAACGCGAAAGTACCTGGTTATTTAGTGCTACCATGCCGCCTGAAATTAAGAAGGTGAGCAAGCGCTACATGAACGATCCTGTAGAAGTGCAGGTAGGTAAGGTGAACACTGCTAACAAAAGCATCGATCACCAGTATTTTGTAGTGTCGGCGCAGCACAGGTATGAGGCTTTAAAGAGATTGATTGATTTTAACCCTGGTATTTACGGTATCATTTTTACCCGTACCAAGGCCGATGCTCAGGAGATCACGGAAAGGTTAACACGCGAAGGATATGATATTGATGCGTTACATGGCGATTTAACCCAGGGCCAGCGTGATAAGGTAATGGGGCAGTTCAGGGATAAAACCCTGCAGTTGCTGATTGCCACAGACGTTGCGGCAAGAGGGATAGACGTACAGGGTATTACACACGTTATCAACTTTGAATTGCCTGATGACGTAGAAGTTTACACACACAGAAGTGGCCGTACAGGTCGCGCGGGTAACACCGGTGTTTGTATGAGCATTGTACACAGCAGGGAATTGTTTAAGCTGAGACAAATTGAGAAAATTGTGCAGGCTCCTTTCCATAAACTGGAAATACCATCTGGTAAGGATGTTTGTCGCAAGCAGTTCTTTTCTTTCATGGACAGATTACTGCAAACGGATATCAGCCATGGCGACTACGAAACGTATGTGCCTATGCTGGAAGAAAAGTTTGCCGATGTAACCAAAGAGGAAGTGCTGAAGCGTGTGGCAGCTATGGAGTTTGACCGTTTCCTGAAATACTACGAAAATTCTGCCGATCTGAACGTAAGAACAGAAGAAAGAAGAACCCGTGGCAGAGATGGAGCCAGCGGACCTGTAGCAGGCGGCGACAGAAGAAGAGAAAGCCGTGAAGGTGGTGTTCGCAAGGAGTTTAACAACAATGGCGATTTTACCAGATTGTTTGTGAACCTGGGTACCAAAGATGGTTTTTACAAGGCTAGTTTTTTACAGTTTATCCTGGATATGAGCGATTTAAGAAAGGATGTACTGGGTAGAATTGATATGAAGGAGATGAACAGCTGGGTGGAGATTGACAAGCGTTCTGCCGGACAAATGATTAAGGCAATCGACGGTAAAAACTATAAAGGAAGAAGAATTAGAATGAACGACGCTAACAGTCGTTAAGATAGATTAAGTTGAATGGTTGACTTATGGTCAGGGTCGGCCAGGTTCAATCTTAATCGATATTAACCTGTTAGCCCTGGAATATTTTTTAACCATTCAACTTAACAATATATGGAAGCGACAAATGCAACCACCATGAAAGAAGTGGTACAGCAAAAATGGGGAAAACGTCCTTTGATTATTGCAGGACCCTGCAGCGCCGAAACAGAAGAACAGGTGTTGCAAACTGCTACTGAACTGCAAAAGACCGGCAAAGTGGATATTATGCGTGCCGGCATCTGGAAACCTCGTACCCGCCCGGGAAGTTTTGAGGGTATTGGAACCAAAGGTTTACCGTGGTTACAACAAGCAAAAAAAATTACGGGTATGCCTGTAGCTGTGGAAGTAGCTACTGCCAAGCAGGTAGAAGATGCACTGCATTTTGATGTAGATGTTGCATGGATTGGCGCCCGCACTACTGTAAACCCTTTCAGCGTTCAGGAAATTGCGGATGCTTTAAGAGGTGTGGATATTCCGGTACTGATTAAAAACCCTATCAATCCCGATCTGGAATTGTGGTTAGGTGCGGTAGAGCGTATTGCAAAAGCAGGTATCAAACAAATTGGTTTAATCCACCGTGGATTCAGCAGCTATGGTAACACAGAATACCGTAATGCTCCCATGTGGCACCTGGCTATTGAAATGAAACGCCGCTACCCCGAGTTAATGATTATTAATGATCCTTCTCATATCTGCGGTCGCAGAGACATTTTACAGGATGTAGCTCAAAAAGCTATTGATCTGGACTTCGACGGTTTAATTATCGAATCGCATATTGATCCGGATAATGCCTGGAGCGATGCCAAACAACAAATTACTCCTGCCCGTTTAGGCGAAATGCTGGATAACATTACATGGCGTAAAGAAGATTCTTCTTCTGAAGAATACCATGCTGCATTGGAAAAACTGCGTCAGCAAATTAATCACCTGGATGACGAACTGATGCAAATTCTGGGTCAGCGTATGAAGGTGGCTGAAAAAATTGGCCAGTACAAAAAAGACAACAACATTACCATCCTGCAAACCAACCGTTGGAACGAGATCCTGGAAAGGGCTTATGCCAAAGGTGATAAGCAAGGTTTAAGCAAAGAGTTCATTACCAAGTATTTTGATGCTGTTCACATGGAAAGTATCAATCATCAGAACCGGATTATGAACGCCTAAAATGACTGGTACAAAATCCTTTATATACGTACACGCCTTGTGGGCGGTAAAAGATAACCAGCCATTACTTTCGTTGCCTGTGCGCAAAGTTTTGTTTGTGCACACGCAGCAGGAAGCGAATGCCAAAGGCATTCAGCTTGTTACCATTAATGGAGTAGCCGATCATATTCACTGTTTGTTTAAAATGATGCCTGTACAAAATCTGTCGGGCATTATTAAACAGCTGAAAGAGATGACTGCTTTCTGGTTAAATGAGAATAAATTGCTGCTACAGCCATTTGAATGGAACGAACACTATGCAGCTTATTCTGTAAGTCCCACTACCATAGATAAGGCATCTGATTACATTTTGAAGCAGGAACAGTTTCATGCCGGCAAAACGCTGGAACAGGAACTGGAAGCGTTTGATAAAATGAATGCGCATTTATGACCACTAAGAAAATTACCTTCTCTTCGCAAACGGTTAACTATTATTTTGATGCTTCGCTGGATAAGCTGGCTGAGTTAACCAACCCGGACAATACTTTTATTATTACTGATGAAAATGTGTTTGCCAAACATAAACGCAAGTTTACCAACTGGCGCACTATTGTATTAAAGGCAGGCGAAGCTTATAAAGTACAGGCCACTGTTGACTCTGTAATTGATCAGTTAATTGAATTGGGAGCCGATCGTAAATCGTGCCTGGTAGGTGTAGGTGGAGGTGTAGTAACTGATATTACAGGATATATTGCCAGCATATACATGCGGGGTATACAGGTAGGCTTTGTGCCTACTACCATACTGGCTATGGTAGATGCTTCCATTGGTGGTAAAAACGGTATTGATGTAGGTATTTATAAAAACATGGTAGGCCTTATAAGGCAGCCTTCGTTTTTGCTGTACGATTACTCTTTATTAAAATCGCTGCCTAAAGAAGAGTGGGTGAATGGGTTTGCTGAAATTATTAAACATGCCTGTATTAAAGATGCCGCCATGTTTAAGCTATTGGAAGAAAACAAACTCACTGCTTTTCAAAAAGACAAGGTATTGCTGAACCAGCTGATTCAGCGAAACGCGTTGCTGAAATCGAAAGTGGTGCAGCAGGATGAGTTTGAACAAGGTGATCGTAAACTACTCAACTTCGGACACACGCTGGGACATGCCATTGAAAACAGCTACGAGTTATCTCATGGCCAGGCAGTAGCGCTGGGCATGGTGGTGGCTGCTGCTCTTTCTGCTGAATATAAAAAGTTTAAGGAGGTAGAAAAGCTGGTAAGTATGATTCAAAAGTATGGCCTGCCTGCTTTTGCTGAATTTGATGCCGTAAAAGCAATGCAGGTAATGCAAAGCGATAAAAAGCGTGTAAAAGGTGTGATACATTATGTGTTGCTGGAAAAAATTGGCAAAGGAGTAGTTACTCCTTTAACTCCGCAACAAATTGAACCTATTGTTAAAAAGTTAGCCCAACCTTCCAAATAAGAATAATGGATATAGTTACTATACAACCTTCCACAGTTACAGGTGCAATTACAGCGCCTGCTTCTAAAAGCTCTATGCAACGTGCCTGTGCGGCTGCCCTGGTAAGAAAAGGCGAAAGCATTATTGAAAACCCGGGTCATTCTAACGACGATAAAGCAGCGCTTACCGTGATACAGGCTTTGGGAGCTACTATTGTATCTGCTGATGAAGAAGAGCTGGTGGTGAACAGCAAAGGTGTGCATGCTGTAAACAGCGTAGTAAACTGTGGCGAAAGTGGTTTAGGTATTCGCATGTTTGCCCCATTGGTAGCATTAAACCCTAACCCCATTCGTATTGAAGGGCAGGGAAGCCTGGTAAACAGGCCTATGGATTTCTTTGATGATACATTGCCACGTTTAGGCGTAGATATCCAGTCGAACGACGGCAGGCTGCCCCTGGTAATAAAAGGTCCTTTGCAACCGCGTAATATAGAAATTGATGGCTCATTAAGCTCTCAGTTTTTAACAGGGTTGTTAATGGCTTATTCCGCAGCCAAGGCCAGCAATGTTACGATTGTAGTACATGATTTAAAAAGTCGTCCTTATATAGACCTCACTTTAAAAGTGATGGAAGATTTTGGATTGGTGGTTCCTGAAAACCACAATTACGAAGCTTTTTATTTTCCACCATTAGAAGAAGAGGAGGAAGATGAATCGCCTTTATATTATACTGTAGAAAGTGATTGGAGCGGTGGTGCTTTTCTGCTGGTAGCAGGTGCTATTGCAGCGGAAGGAAGAATTGTAGTAAAAGGGCTTGATCCGTATTCTACACAGGCCGACAAAGCCATACTACAGGCTTTAATGGATACAGGTTGTTTGTTAAGTGTGCAACAGGATAGTATTGAAATAGGCCCTTCTTTAAAAGCAGATTTACAGCCGTTTCATTTTAATGCTACTGATTGTCCTGACCTGTTTCCGCCTTTAGTGGCATTAGCTGCCTATTGTAATGGTACTTCTGCTATTGAAGGGGTTAGCCGTTTAACACATAAAGAAAGTAACCGTGCTTTAACCTTACAGGATGAGTTTGGTAAAATGGGTGTGGAAGTGGTGCTACAGGGCGATCTGATGCTGGTGAAAGGAGGAGAAGGCGTGGATGGTGCAACAGTACACTCCCGTCACGACCACCGTATTGCTATGGCTTGTGCGGTAGCAGCTTTACAGGCAGAAGGAGAAACGGTGATTGAAGAAGCAGGTGCCATTAGTAAATCTTATCCTGACTTTTACGAGCACCTGCAAAAGCTGGGTGCGGCGGTAAAAATAGAAGGGTAAATCTATTTATTCACTTTACATTCCTCCGGGGAGGGTTTAGTTATGAATTCATTTGGTCGCATTTTTAAAGTAACGATATTCGGAGAATCTCACGGTGAAAGCGTGGGTATTAACATAGATGGCGTTCCTGCCGGTTTGCCCTTATCAGTAGATGATTTTCTCGCTGATATTGAAAGACGCAAAGGTGGTACCCAAAAAGGAACTACACCACGTCAGGAAACAGACTTACCTATTTTTAAAAGTGGCGTATTCAACAATATTACTACGGGTGCGCCTTTGACTATATTATTCGAAAACAATAACACCCGCAGTGGCGATTACCAGAAACAGCGTGCCGTGCCCCGTCCGGGACATGCCGATTTTGTAGCCGGTAAAAAGTTTGGTGGCTATGAAGATTTCAGAGGTGGCGGCCATTTTAGCGGGCGCCTTACAGTTTGCCTGGTGGCGGCTGGTGTTATTGCCAAAAAATTACTGGCTACTTTAGATATCAGCACTGCTGCTACTATATTGGAAATTGGTGGTGAAGCTGACCTGGAAAAGGGTTTGCAAAAAGCCATTGATGCCAAAGACAGTATTGGTGGTATTGTAGAGTGTCGTGTACAAGGATTGCCTGTTGGATTAGGAGAACCCTTTTTTGACAGCGCAGAATCGTTGCTGGCACATGCTGCATTTGCTATTCCTGCGGTACGTGGTATTGAATTTGGTACCGGCTTTGCATCTGCCCGTATGTTTGGCGTGGAGCATAATGATGCCATTGCAGACAGCACCGGTAAAACGGTTACTAACCACGCAGGTGGTATAGTAGGTGGCATTACCAATGGTAATGAAATGGTGTACCGTATAGCTATCAAGCCTACTTCTTCTACTCCTAAAGAGCAGCATACCTGGAATAGTGAAACAAATGAAGTGGAAACCTTCTCCGTAAAAGGGCGCCATGATTTGTGTATAGCGCTTCGCGTACCTGTGGTGCTGGAAGCCGTTACTGCTATGGTGTTTACAGATCTGTTATTATTGGAACAAAGAATTGGCAGGGTTGTAAAACAGGCGTAAGAATGACTTGCTATCTGGTTATTACCAGTTGATATAATACTAAAGCGGCTTAATGCCGCTTTTACTTTTTTGTATGCTCATTGTATTTTTTTGAACCCGCAAAGACGGGGTTACTGCTTCTGTAAATCTTCAAACGAAAGATCTAATAAGGCAAAATTGCCCTTAGTATAGTAGTAATGCCACCATTCAGTGGCCAGGGCAGTAAATCCATGCTGTTCCATTACTTTTTTCAGTAAAGCCCTGTTTGCCAGTGTGGTACTATCCAGTTGCGCGTAATTATGATGTGCCCTTTCGGTAAAATCGTCGAATGGGGTGGGCATTGTTAAATTTTCTCCCGTTTTTATATTGGCCAGTGTTATGTCTACGGCTATTCCCCTGTTATGGCCACTTCCTTTGGCGGGGTTGGCCGCATATCTTTCGTCTGGCACTATTTCCCACATTTTTTCTGTAATCGAATAAGGTCGGTAGGCATCGAAAAAACGCAGGCTCAGGCCCTGCGTTGCCAGCTGCAACTGAATGTTTTTTAATGCCTTAGCCACAGGAAGGCGAACGAAAGCTTCCGGGTGGTTGTATAATACCGTTTTGGTAAAATTGCTGGTGGTGGCATATTGCCAGTCTGTTAACAGTGGCGAAACATAGTTTTTGAGGGCCACCATTTTATTATTGCTGTCTGCAACTACTGTTTGGCGGTAGGCTGTTAAAGTGTGGATAACGGTTAATCCATACCTGTTTTGTGGTATAGTATTTGGCGTTTGGGCGTAAGTCTGTGTAAAAAACAGTACTAAACTTAACAACGGTATACAGGAAGATTTGGTAAATTTCATAATCTGTAATGTAGAGTAGTCAATTGAAATAGGACCATCCGGTACCTGAATCCTTTTTTAAACAGGTTTACTAAAGCTATACAATGCTGCGGTAAACCAAAAACTAAAACCCCCTACGGATGAAGAAAAAAAGTATTATTCTTTTGCTGTGTATGGTATGTACTATACACGCCTGGTCAAGCCCCGACACTACCGCTGCTGCCCGTCAACCAGAAGGCAGTCAGAAGAAAGACAACGATAAAGAAAATGTGGTATATGGTGTCGCCAGCTTTTATAGTAAAAGCCTGGAAGGCACTAAAACGTCAACCGGTGAAACCTTCCGTCACCAGAAAATGACAGCCGCCAGCAATAATTTTAAACTGGGTACCTGGGTAAGGGTCACCAATCTCCGCAATGATAAAACAGTAATTGTGCGTATCAATGATCGCATGCATAAAAAGATGGCAAAGAAGGGGCGGGTGGTTGATCTGTCGTACAGTGCCGCCAAAAAACTGGCATTTATTAGCAGGGGAGTGGTAAAGGTGAAAGTAGAGGCAGTGCCTAAAGGAACAGAAGAATAGCGGCTGTAAATTATAAACAAAAAGCCCCGCGTTTTGCGGGGCTTTTTGTTTTACCGGGTAGTACCTGGTTTTTTATATACTGCTTTTGGTTGTTGGCTTTGTGGTAAAGTTGCCGGAGGGTTACCGGAAGGCTTATTTACCGGAGGTTTGGCCGGAAGCGGTGCCCCACTGGGAGCTGTTCCGCCATTGTTGGGTGAAGGAGCGCTTTCGTATCTGTTCTCTTCTCCTGTGTTCGCCGGTGGCACCTGCTCGTCTCCGCCATAATCACCAGAGTTGCCATTTACACCACCACCATCTTCGCCTTCGTTAATGGAGTCGGTAGAACCGTTCCAGTTATCAAAAATCAGCTCGTTGGTCATTACATCAGGCTTCGCAAAGGTTGATTTGGTATCTATACTCAGCGATTTGTCTTTTGATGCTTTCTCATAGAAATAAGCCCATATAGGTAAGGCCACAGAAGAACCTTGCCCCATAGCGGTGCTGGAGAAACGGATGAAACGGTCGTCACAACCTGTCCATACACCACCCAGCAGTTGCGGGGTATAACCCATAAACCAGGCATCACTGTTATCGTTGGTAGTTCCGGTTTTACCGGCAATATCACCGGTTACATCGTAACTCCACATACGGCGGCCGGTACCATATTTCATTACCTGCTGCATCATGCTGATAACAGAGTAAGAGGTTACCTCGCTGATCACTTCCTTACGTTGCGGTATAAATGTTTCCAGCACATTACCGTTTTTGTCTTCAATACGGGTAATGTACATGGGCTTTACGTTAAAACCTCTGCCCGGGAACATGCTATATGCCTGCATCATTTCATACAATGAAATTTCTGCGCTACCCAGTGCAATAGAAGGGAATGGTTCTATTTTGGTTTGGATGTTACACTCTTTTAAGAAATTCACAAACCTTTTAGCACCATCATTTCCCTGCGGGCCTAATTGTTTCATGATATAAGCGGTGGCGCAGTTTTTAGAAAGTGCCAGCGCTTTAAACATAGGCATGGTTTGGCCGCTACAGCTGGCTGTGGTAGCAGGCACCTGTCCGTAACTGCCAAAGCTTTGCTGAACGTCTTCTACCATAGTATTAGGCGTAAAGCCGTTGTCTTCAATAGCAAGGCTATACAATAAAGGCTTCATAGTACTACCTACCTGCCTTTTGGTATTAATGTTAACGTGGTCGTATTTGAATGTTTTAAAATCAACACCACCCACCCATGCTTTTATTTCCCCTCTTAACGGGTCCATGGCCATAAAACCGGCCTGTAATATCTGGCGGTGATATTTGATAGAGTCGTAAGGAGTCATGATAGTGTCTATATACCTGTTGTTATTCCAGGCAAATACACGCATCGGTATTTTTTCAAAGAAAGTTTTGCGTATCTCCGCATCAGAAGGGGGATTGGGATCTCTAGCGGCATTTTTCCAACGGTCAGATTGTTTCATGGCCGCTTCCAGTATGTTTTCATGTCCTTTCCATACCGATCCGCTTTTGATATCACTTTGAGAAGACAATACCTTTTGCATAGTACTATAATGCTTGGCTAATGCTTCTTCGGCATATTGCTGCATGATAGGGTTGATGGTGGTATATATCTTTAACCCATCTTTATACAGGTTGTAGTTATCGCCGTTGCTCTTTTTATGCTCTTTACACCAGGCTTTCATATCCTCACCCAGCACCATGCGGAAGTAAGGCGCAATACCAGAGGTTTCATCCATCTTTTTATAATTGATGGGGTTGGGTTTTTTCTTTAATCCATCTGCTTCGGCTGATGATAAAACACCGTTACGCACCATCTGGCTTATTACCACGTTTCTTCTTTCCAGTGCCTGTTTAGGAAAACGGCGCATATTGTATACACCACCTTTCAGCATACCTACCAGCATAGCGGCTTCTTCTACGCTTAAACGGTCAGGCTCTTTCTGATAGAAGGTTTTGGCTGCGTTGCGGATACCAAATACGTTATCACCAAAAGTTACGGTGTTCAGATACAGGGTGATGATTTCGTCTTTGGTAAAGTTGCGTTCCAGCTTAATAGCAATAATGCTTTCTTTGATTTTCTGCAGCATACGAAGCACTATGTTGCTGGTGCTCCAGTTTTGCGTAAACAGGTTTTTAGCAGTTTGCATGGTAATGGTACTGGCGCCACCGCTTGAACCAAAAGAAGATAAAGCCCTGCCTAACGAGCGCGGATCTACACCATTATGCTCATAAAAGCGTTCATCTTCTGTAGCTACCAGGGCATTGATCACATGCTTGCTAATGTCTTTAAAGCCAACATTCACCCGGTCTTCCAGGTAGTATTTGCCCATAAGGGTGCCATCTTCGGCATATACCTGGCTGGCCAGCGAAGCTGTTGGGTTTTCCAGTTCAGAAATGGAAGGCATTGTTCCCAAAGCACCTACGTCAGCTAATACAAATAATAATATCACCGCTGCCAGGCCTATTAAAAACAAACTCCATAATATTTTTATCGACTTCTTCATTACAGGATTTTCTGTTTGTACTGGATTTTTCACAAATTTCAACGCACGAATTTATACTATAACACCGATTAAAACTTATTCGGCAGCGCCAGTTTTAACAATTCCTGGTACACTGGTAAGTTTTGTTTTTCTTCCAGCAAGCCCAGGTTTGACGGGCTAATGATAATAAACTCATACTTTTCGGGTGTTAACCAGGGCAATATCCTGCTTCTGGCATTGGGACGCGCTTTATCTACATATTCCAGGGCCAGAAATGCTTTGGCAAACGGGCCTAATAATATGATAGAAGTGCTATCATTGAGCTTACGGTTGGTCATTGCTATCTTGTCTTTGTAGAAATAAGTGTTGTTATATCTTACAAATGCATTTTTTGCTTCATTTACATAAACCGGGTCCACTTTTTTTAGTAGCACCATTACATATTGCGAATCCTGCTCGTTATACGTGTATTCTTTCAGGGTTACGATAGCTACCGTGTCTACTTTGATAGAAATAGGACGGATAGCTGCCATTACTTTAGCCAGCGAGTCACGCTCAATGTCTTTGCGGGTGCGTGCAATGCCCAGCTGCGATTCGTCGGCCAGTATAGGCAAGTCGTCCTCTTCACGGGTAACCTGTAGTTTGGTCAAATATTCTTCAATCTCCTTACGGCGGCGTAACACATCTATCATAGTGGTGGCTTTTTCGGCCAGGGGAGAAGCGGAATCTTTTTGCAGTGTGGTAAGGCGTTGTATGGCAATACTGTCTTCACGCTGTTTAATGTAATACACGGCTTCTATGTACAGCAATTGTGGCGCCCATTTGGTGGTACCATAGGTACTGTCCGCTGTGTTCTTTTCCTTCTTGGCTTCATCAAAACTGCCTTCGATGAACAGGTCGTAAATATGCTCGTATTTTTTAGTAACGGTATTGCTTTGTTCCTGTTCAGGACTAATTCTACGGTCCAGCATTTGGGCAAACTTACCGTTCGGGAAAGATTGACGTAAAGCAGCCTGGGTAGAATCTTCGCCATACCGGTTATTGCTTCTTCTATAGCAGTAATATAAGTTCAGCAGTACTTCCTCTTTCAAGGGAGAAGCAGGATACCTGCGTAATAGCTCTGTGTAAGCAGCTATGGCCGATGGATAATCCTGTAGCTGGTTCTGGAAGGTTTTACCATTGTCCATCAGGGCTTTGGCTATGGCTTCATCAGAAGTGGCTTTTTTCTCCGGGGTGATAGGCAGTTTGTTGAGCATAGCTTCTGCCGAAAGCGTATCGGTAGTAACAGTTTTTTGTTGTGCTACGCTGTCTTCATCCAAGCCAGCCTGGGCCAGGTTTTTGGCTATCTGGTCAATGGCGGCATTCCGGCGCCAGTTATCAGAATTGGGGCGTTTGCCCCAGGTGGTATTAAACTGGGCAACACCGCTTGCTTTTAACGAAGGATTGTTGAAATACCAATCGCTACTGTTGCTGGTGGTTGCTGCAAACAAATCCTGTGCAGGCATGTTCATCAGCATAGCCGGGTTGCTGTTTTCCGAACTATTATCCTCTTTAGCACCCTGCGCTTTCTTTAAACGCTTAATCTCTTTTTTGATAAAAGCCAGCCGGTCGGCAGCTGGCATAGCGGCCAGTAGTTGTAAACTATCCTGGTTATGTATAGTGGCAACGTTGGCGGCAATGGCATTTAAATAAGGCTTGCGTTGTTGCAAACGTTCTTTATCGGCGGTTTTAGCTAATTGATTTTCTTCTACACTATCATAATAGTTATGTGCCCTTACATAATCCTTACTATCGTAATTGATGTCGCCTAACAACATAAAAGAGCTGCTGCGTTGCATGGCGTTGCTGCTACCAGCACCCTGCACACTTTTCAACAATAGCTTCTGCGCCTGTGTGGTGTCGTGCAGTTCCAGGGTTACCTGTGCGGCAGCATAGTAAATAACATCCCTGTACAGGATATACTTATCTTTTTTAGCCAGTTGTAGTAACTGACGTTGTTTTTGCACCAGGAATGCTTTGTCCGTTTTGCTCATTACTCTGATACCACTAAGGGTGGCATAGGCTTCCTGCACAGGGTTTAATGTGTGTGCAGCGCTTTGCATAAAGTAATAAGTTGCTTGTTCGTTATTTTGTGTAAGCTGGTATAGCTGGGCTATCAGGTATTCTTTCCTGGATCTGTCTTGTTTATTGTGGGTATGTTTTAAGGTGGCGATCAAGTGAACAATGGCACTGTCATATGCCTGTTGTGTATAACACCAATAAGCTATTTCTTCATCCAGCTGGTTATGCAGGCGTGCAGGAAATTGTGGATCGCTCTTTAATATTTCCAGTAAGCTGGCTGCTTCATTTACACGGTTGTAATCGGTATAGGTATGAGCCAGCCATAGTAAGGCTTCGTTTCGGGCGGGGTGGTGTGTAGTAAGCTTTTTATAAATGTTGCGGTGTTCGTTGGTAGAGATGGTGAACAGGCTGTCTGTATTGCTGGCATTGCTTCCTATGGGTATATCGTATCCATCATCTTTAGGAGCAAAGGCATAGTTAATGTATCTGAATACTTGTTGTGCGCTATCAAAATCTTTCCGGTAATAATAAGTTTTGCCTAATAAAAGATAGGCATCATCTATCCAGTCGTTGCGCAGGTCGTGCAGCAGCACAGCGGCTGTGCATTTATATATAATAGTATCAATTTCGTTTTTCTCCTGCGAGGTGGCATCCAGTGTAAAATCGTAAAAGGGAAGCAACTGTGTATAGTCTTCCCTGAAATTACTTCTGGCTCTTGCTAAAAGCGCATTTAATTTATTGGTAGCATTGAAATAGTAATTATAATGCGTAACCATATTCTGATAAATATGGCGTGAGGTGTTAAACTTTCGTTCTTCTGTTTTCTCGGAACCAAGTTTTCTGTTTTCGTATTTTTCCGGCTTATTTAAATAAATAGTAGAGCCTGGCTGGGCATGGACACTAACGGCCAAAACCAGCAGTAGCCAAAAAAAACAGCAGAATTGGAAGAGGGCTCGCTTCATAGTACCGCAAAATCGGTGAAATTATTTTAAAATACAACGGTTAAGTCGTTATCTTTATTACGCTTATTTGAACGCATGGCTAAGATTGAAACACAAACTACCCTACGACGGTTGAGAAATCGCTACAGGCTGGTGGTAATGAATGATGATACGTACGAGGAGGTGGTTACTTTTAAGCTATCGCGCTTGAGTGTATACATTGGAATGAGTGTGATTTTTGTATTGCTGGTAAGTTTTACAGTGGCTTTACTGGTTTTAACGCCCTTAAAATTTTACATTCCTGGTTATGGCAGCAGGCAAAGCCGTACTGAATTACAGGTATTAAAAATAAGAACCGATTCCCTGGAGCAATCTATTCGACTGAAAGACCAATATCTTGATAATATTAGAAAGGTGATGACCGGAAACACATCTATACCCCGAGATACAAACGCAATCAGCGTACCCAAGGCTGAATATCTAAACGACTAAACATCATAAAGCTATGTTTGCCCCTAAAAACAAAGCTGAAGAGCCAGTGATTTCTTCAGGAAAAACCAGTATGATTGGGTCTGGAATGACCATTCAAGGCGAGATTAACAGCCAGAGCGACATTCGTATCGACGGTAAAATGATCGGTAATGTGCATTGCACAGCCAAAGTGGTCATTGGAGTTGATGGTGAAGTTGAAGGAAACGTATTTGCATTGCAGGTAGACATTACAGGCAGGGTAACCGGTAATTTACAGGTGAAAGAGCAGGTGACATTACGCAATAATGCTGTTATCAATGGCGATATTCATACCGGCAAATTATCTATGGAGCCTACTGTAAACTTTAACGGTAAATGCTCTATGCCAGGCGCCACTTCTTCTCAGGTAGTGGAATTATTAACTGACAAAAATGCAACAGTCCAGCAAACGGAAAGAAAAATTGCCGCCGTCGCAGAATAACCATCGTTTATTGTGGTTATATGCAGGCCTGGCTTTTCAATTACTGGCAGCACTGGGAGTAGCGGTGTGGGCAGGTATAAGACTAGACAGGTGGATGGTAGCAAAAGTTCCGTTAATGGTTTGGATATTACCTTTACTGGTAATTATTGCGGTAATTGTTAAGGTGATAAAAGACACAGAACGAAAGTCGAAAGGTGAAAAGTAAAAGTTTATTTTTGACATCAGATTTTTACTTTTCACTTTTTGATTTTTTAGTTTGTATCATGGACCGATTAAAAATGCGCAATACTTTTTTGCCGCTGATAGCCATTTTTGTTATTGTTAATGGATTATGCCTGTATTTCCAGGATAAATTATTGCAACATCAGATTGCGCCTAATGTGGTGCAGGGTGGAAACGGGTTATTATTTCTGCTGGCTACCATTAGTGCCATGATGCACTACCGGGCCCTCAAAGCCGAAAATCCGCATGCCTTTGTAAGAAGCATTATGGGAGCTACTGTGTTGAAATTATTTTCCATAGCAGGTGCGGCTTTAATTTATATCTATTTCTCAGGAAAAGCCAGAAGCAAATATGCCATTATGGTGTGTATGGCATTGTATGTTATATATACTATAGTAGAGGTGGCAGGGGCTTACCGGTTGAATAACGAAAAAAATGGCAGCCGCTGAACACCCTATGCAGGCCCTGGCAGCCTACCTGCCGGAAGGAAGTTTTGATAAAGTAGTACAGTACATTCACAATTATAAAGTGCATCTTACTGTTACCCGGGCACGTAAAACCGTGTTGGGCGACTACCGCCATGCCACGCATGGCAAAAATCACCGTATCAGCATCAACGGTAATTTAAACAAGTACGAGTTTCTCATTACGCTTTTGCACGAGCTGGCACACCTGCTTACGTTTGAAGAGTTTGGCAACAGGGTAGATGCCCATGGCAAAGAGTGGAAAGGTGTTTACAGCAATCTGCTGGTAACATTTGTGCAGCATAAACTGTTTCCGCCGGATATAGAAACTGCCTTGCGCAGCTCCATCCTCAATCCTGCCGCCACAGCCAGTGGCGAAACGGAGTTGCTGCTGGTGTTACGTAAGTATAATGCCCGCCAGCGGGAAGGATATCATTTGCTGGAATCCCTGCCGGAAGGCGCGCTTTTTCAAACAGACAACGGGCGGGTATTTAAAAAGGGAGAAAAGCGCAGGAAAAGATATATCTGCCTGGAAGTGAAAACAGGGCATTTATATACATTTAGCCCTATTAGTGAGGTGAAGGTGTTGGAGGGCTAGGCTAAGAAGTAAAAGCCCGGTATAAATAACCCGCAACAAAAGTTATTAAAGTATAAGCGCAAAAAAGGCCCGAAGCTCAACACTCCGGGCCTTTTCTATAGTAATATACTTGCTACTAAGCAACAGCTTGCTTTACTAAGTCAGCCGCTTCGCTTAACAGGATAGCAGACTGTACTTTTAAGCCACTCTCATCAATCAGTTTCTTAGCTTCTGCAGCGTTAGTGCCTTGTAAGCGAACGATGATAGGAATGTTGATGTCACCCAGTTTGTTGTAAGCTTCAATAACACCGGCAGCAACACGGTCGCAACGAACGATACCGCCGAAGATGTTAATCAGAATTGCTTTAACGTTAGGATCTTTCATGATAATGCGGAAACCAGCTTCTACGGTTTGTGCATTAGCGGTACCACCTACGTCCAGGAAGTTAGCAGGCTCGCCACCGCTTAATTTAATCATATCCATAGTAGCCATTGCCAAACCGGCGCCGTTTACCATACAACCTACGTTACCATCCAGTTTTACGTAGTTCAGGTTAAACTGACCAGCTTCTACTTCAGTAGGATCTTCTTCTGAAATATCACGTAAAGCAGCCAGGTCAGAATGACGCATTAATGCGTTCTCGTCCAGGCTCATTTTACAATCTACTGCAATGATCTTCTCATCACTGGTTTTGAACAGTGGGTTAATTTCTAACATACCACAGTCTAAACCAACGTAAGCATTATATAAGTTAGTAACAAACTTTACGCAGCTTTTCAAAGCTTCGCCGCTTAAGCCCAGGTTAAAAGCAATTTTACGTGCCTGAAAACCTTGTAAGCCGCCGGATGGGTGTACCCACTCTTTGAAAATTTTATCAGGTGTGTTATGTGCCACTTCTTCAATGTCCATACCACCTTCGGTGCTGTACATGATTACGTTCTGGCCTTTAGCACGGTCTAAAAGAATTGACAGGTAAAATTCTTTTACAGGGTTAGGGCCTGGATAGTATACATCCTGAGCAACTAATACCTTGCTTACTTTTTTACCGGCTGGTCCTGTTTGAATAGTTACCAGTGTACCACCTAAAATGTTTTTAGCAATGGTGGATACATCTTCCAGACTTTTACCAACAGCAACACCGCGCTGTTCGCTACCTTCTATTTTGCCCTTACCGCGACCACCGGCGTGTATCTGCGCTTTAACCACAGCAAAGTTGTTGTTTGTCTGTGTTTTAATTTGACGATACGCTTCTTCAGCGGCCATAACGGTATCTACTGCAATGCCTTCCTGTACGGGAACATTGTATTTCTTTAATAATTCCTTTGCCTGGTATTCATGCAAGTTCATACAGTAAAAAATTTGATGGCGAAGATAGGGCAGATGGCGGGAAATGAAAAAAGACATTTTAGTAGTTTTAATACGGATATTTGATTAATGCGTACCCGAAATGAAGAAAATGAAATGAAGCCGGATGCGGAGGATAAAGCCAGGCAGGCCCTTCATGCCGCTGGTATGGGCATATGGCGGGCATTTCCACTCAGCAACACGCTGGAATGGGATGATATATGTATGCAGCTTTTTCACTGGCCCCAGCCAGAAGTATCTCTGACACAATTTATTGAATGTATTCACCCTGATGATCGTGGACTTGTTTATGCTTCGCTTGATAAAAGAGCAGGGATACAGCCGGAAGAACCGGTGTTAATGGAGTATCGTTTTACCAGTCCGCACGACGCCGCTACAATATGGATAAGGGCCAGGGGTAAATGTTCTTTTAATGCTGATGGCGTTCCCGAACTTTTTATAGGTACTGCTGCCGACGTTTCGGCCATTAAAGAAAAAGAAGCGGCAGAACATCGGGAGATGCGGCGGTTTCAATCGGTGTTTAACAGTGTAGCGGCAGGTATTTTCTTTTCTACGCCCGATGGTATTTTCATAAAAGCCAATCAAACCTATTGCAGCATTACGGGCTACACCGAAAAAGAATTGACTACATTAAGTTTTGCAGCACTGACGCATCCGGATGATTTACCACATTGTAGCGAGCTGGTAGCGCGTTTGCTAAAAGGAGAAATACCTTCTTTTAAAGTAGAAAAGCGCTATATCCGAAAAGATGGCCAGGTGGTGTTTGTCAGAAGCAGCAGCTCGCTGATACTGGATAAGAACGGGCAACCCGAAAACGTGGTTACCGTAGCTTATGATATTACAGAAGAAAAAAGGAAAGATGCGGAGTTGACCACCATGAGTGAAAGATTCAGGCTTGCTTTTGAAAATGCGGCGGTAGGTGTGGTGATTTTAGATCCGAAGGCCAATATTCAAATGGTGAACCGCTCTTTTTGTAAAATGCTGGGCTATACGCCGGAAGAGTTATATAATGTAAACCTGCAGGAGATTAGCCACCCCGAAGAAACGGCTTCGAATAAGCAGTTTGTGCAGTTAATGATAAAAGGAGATATTCCTTCGTTTGTAGTAGATAAAAGGTATTATACTAAAGACGGAAGAGTGGTATGGGGGAGGATCAGTTCGTCGCTGGTGCGTAAAGCGGATGGTACACCGGATGTTTTTATCAGCATCATAGAAGATATTACCGATAAGGTGGCTGCCCGTACAGAAGAACTGAAAAAAAGCAACCTGGAACTGCAAAAAGCCAACCTTCGTTTACAGCAATCGAATCAGGAGCTGGAACAATATGCTTATGTGGCTTCACACGATTTGCAGGAACCGTTGCGGAAGATCCGCGTTTTTTCGGAAATGCTGAACGATATGGACTGCTTTCCGGATAAAGCGGGTATTTTATTACAACGTATTATTAAGTCAAGCGACCGGATGTCGCTTTTAATTAAAGACCTGCTGGAATATTCCCGTTTACTGCAAACAGAAAACGAATTTGTAGCTACCGATCTTAATGTGGTATTGCAAAACGTGATGTCTGATTTTGAGTTGTCCATAGCTGAAAAAGGAGCTCATGTTAAATTGTCTGAGTTGCCGTTGATAGCGGCGAATTCGTTGCAAATGAATCAGTTGTTTTACAATTTATTCAGCAATGCCCTTAAGTTCACCCGTGCCGATAAAGCGCCTTACATTACTGTTTCGTCCCGCATGGTGGATAGTAACGAACTGGAAAAATACGATCTGCCCAACGAGCGGCAGCTATATTATGAGATCCGTTTTACCGATAACGGAATAGGCTTCGATCCTAAATACAGCGCCCAGATATTTGAAATTTTCCGTCGCCTGCATGGGGTGGGAGAGTACCAGGGAGCGGGTATAGGACTGAGTTTGTGCAGGAAAATTGTACAAAACCATAAGGGAATCATTTATCCTGAGTCGGAGGAGGGCAAAGGCACTACCTTCTATATTATTTTGCCTGTTAAGCAGGGGTAAGTTTCTTTATATTTGCGCCCTAACAGTATATCCGCATGGCAACACAATTAATGCAGCAACTACGTGAATCCGTAAATTTTATTCAAAGTCGTTATAAAGAGGTTCCCCAGGTAGCAATTGTGCTGGGCAGTGGTTTAGGCAATTTTACCCAGGAAATTAAAGTAGAGCATGAAATTGCCTATAACGAAATTCCTCATTTCCCGGTAAGTACTGTAGAAGGCCATAGCGGAAAGTTATTATTTGGTGAATTAGGTGGCAAGAAAGTGCTGGTAATGGCCGGCCGTTTCCACTTTTATGAAGGATATACTGCACAGCAGGTTACTTTTCCCGTACGTGTAATGAAATTGTTAGGTGTACAAACCTTGTTATTGTCTAACGCGGCAGGTTCGGTGAATAAAACTTTTAAAGTGGGCGATCTGATGTTAATTAACGATCACATCAGCTTTTTCACCGTTAACCCACTGTTAGGTAAAAATGAAGACGAGCTGGGTACCCGTTTCCCTGACATGACCGAACCTTATAGTAAAGACCTGTTGGCTAAAGCGCGTGCTATAGGCCAGCGTTTGAATATTGATTTAAAAGAAGGTGTATATACGGCAGTTACCGGCCCTACTTTTGAAACCAAAGCCGAATACCGTTTAATATTAGCAGTGGGCGGTGATGCCGTGGGCATGAGCACCGTACAGGAAAATATAGTGGCCATACATGCAGGCATGCAGGTATTTGCCGTAAGTGTTATTACCGATTTAGGCATTCGTGAAGATGAAAATGTAATTACACACGAAGAAGTGCTGGCCGCTGCTAAAGAAGCAGAACCAAAACTTACAGCCCTGTTTAGAGAACTGGTGGCTGCTATTTAGTATTTACCATTTCATTTACAGGTTTCGTTTTATTTTGCAAGCAATGTCACACCTCAGTCGCCTGGTAAAATTTGTATGTTGTGTAATAGCCATGCTGGCTGTTACACAGGTCGTAAATGGTCAGATCAGTAACTATTCCAGTAGCGATACTTCCTCTATCAGTTACGATAGCCAGGGAAGACCTATTAAAAAACAGAAAGGAAACGACTCGTTACAGCACCGCGATCCGCTGGAAGATTCTATCACTATTTCTTACAGATTTTACGATTCTACACGGCCCCGTAAAATAGATTCCTCTTTAAACGATTTTACTACCCGTTACCCGGTGCCGTATGATTATGTAGATTTAGGTAATTATGGCAATGCCACACATTCACTCACGTTTTTGCCCAATATGCAGGCTGGCTTTGATGCTGGCTTTCATGCGTATGATATTTACCAGTATAAAATAAGCGATACCCGTTTTTTTCAAACAACACGGCCGTATACCGAGCTGGCTTATATGCTGGGGAGTAAATCGGAACAAACCATAGGTGTGCTGCATACTCAAAACAGAAAGCCGAATTTTAATTTCACGTTTGAGTATCGTTTTATCAACTCGCCGGGTTCCTATAAAAGTCAGAATACCAGCCACAACAACATTCGCTTTAACACCTTTTACCAAAGCAAGAATAAAAGATATACTTCTTACCTTATTTTCATTACCAATACCATTAAGTCTGGCGAAAACGGGGGCGTACAAAATGATACAGCGGTAAGCAGTCTTTCTTCACAATCGTTAAGTGATCCGTTTACGGTAGCCACCAGGCTTGCCAACAATGTAACAGCATCTTCTAAAAATTTCTTTAGTTCTGATATCGGAACCAGTACGCAGTATAACAATGTTACCTTTTTATATCGCCACATGTACGATCTGGGGCAAAAAGATTCTATTGTTACCGATTCCAGCGTAGTACGTCTTTTTTATCCGCGTATTCGTTTTCAACATACTTTAAACTATAACTCTTCCCATTACCAGTTCAAGGATAACGAGCCTATACAAGCCAATTATCTTGAGTATTTTAACCTGCTGGTAACCAGCAATCCGTTAACGTATAAAGATTCGTGGAAGAGCCTTACCAATGAATTTTCTATCATTTCCTTTCCTGAAAAAAACAATCTTAACCAGTTTTTAAAACTGGGTGCAGGTTACCAGACCATGAAAGGGGAGTTTTTGTATTATGGTGGAGATACCACTTTTGGAACATCCTTCAACAACATATATGGCGATGCGGAATATCGTAACCGCACGCGCAACCAGCGTTGGGATATTGCGGCGGCGGCCAGGTTGTATTTAACAGGAGCATATTCCGGTGATTATTCGGCCCAGGCTAGTATCAAAGGTGTACTGGGTGCTAAAATCGGCTCTATTCAGCTAGGATTTCAAAACGTAAACCGCACGCCTTCTTACATCTATAATAACACGTCGTCATTTCCTTCTCTTTCAGGTATCAATTTCAAAAAAGAGAATACCACCCGCTTATTTGCGAATGTGGAAATACCTGCCATACAGCTGCGCTTAACAGGCGATTTTTACCTGTTAAACAACTATACTTATTTTGATGGTTTTATCAATGCCAACCAGGATACCTCTTTGTTTACTTTGCTACATGTAAGCGCTCAAAAAATGTTTAAACTAAGCAAATACTGGCATTGGTACACTACCGTTCACCTGCAGCAAAAAACAGGGGATGCTCCTGTAAACGTGCCTTTGGCCTATACTACCAACAGGCTGGTGTATGAAGGAAACTTCTTTAAAAACCTGTTCCTGGCAACGGGTATGGAATTACGTTACTACTTGCCTTATAAGGCCGACAGCTACTCGCCCTTAACCGGCCAGTTCTTTTACCAGAATAGCTGGACCACTTCCAACCGGCCGGATATTAATGTGTTTCTGCATTTTCGTATCAAAAGCTTTAAAGGTTTTTTACGCCTGGAAAATATCAACACTTTCGACCCTACTCAGGGCTTCTCGTTTAGCAAATACAATTTTGCAGCACAACATTACCCACAACGTGGCATGGTATTCAGATATGGCATATGGTGGAACTTCGTGAATTAGAGTTAATTACGCGTTTGGCACAGGCTTTGAAATTGTAGTTGCAAAACAACTTATATGAAAACGTACAAGCAACGCGTATTATCTTTCACTTTTTCTGTATTTGCAGTTACCATGCTTGCCATAGCAGGTAATGCACAAGGCTTTCATCTGGGCGCCAAAGCAGGTGCTAACCTGGGAAAATTAGATGGGGTAAGATTTAAAGATGGTTATGAACTGGGCTTTCATCTTGGTGGTTTTGCCGAAATTGATTTCAATAAAACCATCGGTATTCAGCCAGAGTTGTTGTTTAACCAAACCAACACCAAAGTAACCAATCAAACCAGTGATATTTTTAAACCAGGTGATAACATTCATCTTAACTACCTGAGCATTCCTATCCTTTTACGTATCAATGCAGGGAAGTTATTAACTTTAAATGCTGGTCCACAATACAGCATTCTGTTAAACAACCATAAAACCACTTTACAAAATGCCGGTGATGCTTTTAAATCAGGCGATTTTGCATTGGCTTTTGGTGCGCAGGTAAACTTAAGCGCTTTACGTATCTATGGCCGTTACAACATTGGTTTATCTGATGTAGGTGATGTAGCCTCACAGGATAAATGGAAAAATCAGCAATTACAATTAGGCGTAGGCTTACGTATTCTATAAATAATATTGATTTTTCACCGGAAATAATCAACCGGAAGCAAAAGGTGCCTGATTCACTTCATTACCTATTGTTTCCGGTTGTTCCGTTTTATCATCTGCTGATCTGCCATTTTTGGTATAAAATTTCCCTTTACTTCCCTTTGGCATTTTAATTGACCCCATATACTTCTGCCTGTTAGGTGTGCACCTACAGCGGCTTAATGACATTTTGACCACTAGAACCGGAGTATATGAATAATAATCAATTCTTTCTAAAGGGAGACGATGATACCGAATTTCTGCCCATAATACCCATTAACGAAGTTGAAAGCGATCTGGATAAAAACCTGGAAATCCCCGATTTACTTGCTTTACTGCCTTTACGCAATACTGTATTATTTCCTGGCGTGGTGCTGCCTATTACGGTAGGTAGAGATAAAAGCATTAAAGCTGTAAACGACGCTTATAAAGGTGGTAAGCTGGTAGGTGTGCTGGCGCAGAAAGATGGAAGCATTGAAGAACCCGGTTTAAGCGATTTATGCGATGTGGGTACGGTTGCCCGCGTAGTAAAAATGATAAAAATGCCCGATGGTGGCACTACCATCATTATCCAGGGCAAGAGACGTTTTAAAGTAACCTCTTTTGTGGAAGAAGAGCCTTATTTCAGAGCTAAAGTAGACTTGCTGCCGGAAGATGTATTACCGGAAGATGAAAGCTTTGAAGCGTATACAGTAACCATTAAAGACCTCGCTTCCCAGATTATACAGTTGTCGCCTAATATGCCTGCCGAAGCGGCTATTATCCTGCGCAACATCGAAAGCCCTTCTTTCCTCATCAATTTCGTGAGCAGCAATTTAAACAGCGAGCTGAAAGAAAAGCAGATATTACTGGAAGCAGATGATGTAAAGCAAAGAGCAGAAAGATTAACTGAGCTGTTACAGCGCGAACTGCAGTTTGCTGAGCTAAAGAATAAAGTAACCACCAAAACACGCACTGAAATAGATAAGCAGCAACGTGAATACTTTTTACAACAACAGTTGAAAAGTATTAAGGACGAGCTGGGTGGTGATAGCAACGACCGTGAAGTAAACGAACTGAAGAAAAAGGCGGAGTCGAAAAAGTGGCCGGAAACTGCAAAGCAGATGTTTAAAACCGGTATTGAAAAACTGGAGCGTATGCACCCCAGCACACCGGATTATTCGGTAGTATATAATCACGTGGACTTAATGCTGGATTTGCCCTGGGAAGAATATTCGCAGGATAATTATGATTTAAGCCACGCTCAGGACACGCTGGATGCCGATCATTATGGCATGAAAAAGATTAAGGAGCGTATACTGGAATACCTGGCAGTGTTAAAGCTGAAAGGAGATATGAAAAGCCCTATCCTGTGTTTTGTAGGCCCTCCGGGCATTGGTAAAACCTCTTTAGGTAAAAGTATTGCCCATGCAGTAGGTCGCAAATATGTTCGGGTAAGCCTTGGTGGGTTACATGATGAAAGCGAGATACGTGGCCATCGTAAAACCTATATCGGGGCAATGCCAGGTCGTATATTACAAAATATCAGGAAGGTGAAAACTTCTAACCCGGTAATGATCCTGGATGAGATTGATAAGATAGGTACCGACTTTAAAGGCGATCCTTCCAGTGCCCTGCTGGAAGTGTTAGATCCTGAACAAAACAATGCATTTTACGATAACTACCTGGAGCTGGAATACGATTTAAGCAAGGTATTGTTTATTGCTACTGCCAATAACCTGCAAAACATACAGCCCGCTTTACGCGACAGACTGGAGATTATAGACCTGAGCGGTTATGCTGTAGAAGAGAAGGTGGAAATAGCTAAACGTCATTTGGTGCCTAAGCAAAAAGAAGCGCATGGCTTAAAGGATGTAACGCTTACTATTGCAGATAAGGTGCTGGAGAAGGTAATTGAAAGTCATACCCGTGAAAGTGGTGTGCGCGAGCTGGACAGACAGCTGGCCAGCATTATGCGTTATCAGGCTAAAGAGTATGCTATTAAAGAAAAGATCAAAAGCACACTTACTGTTGCTGATGTAGAAAAAATACTGGGTTCGCCACGTTACAGCAACGAGATATACAAAACCGCCAATATGCCTGGTGTGGCTGTTGGTTTAGCCTATACCTATGTAGGTGGGGATATCCTGTTTATCGAAACCTTGCTGAGCGAAGGCAAGGGCGAACTGAAGCTAACGGGTAACCTGGGTAATGTGATGAAAGAAAGTGCTGCTACTGCTTTAAGCTACCTGCAAAGCAATGCTAAGAAGTTACAGCTGAACAGCGAAGTGTTTTCACAAAAAGGAATTCACATCCACGTTCCGGAAGGAGCTGTGCCTAAAGATGGTCCTAGTGCCGGCGTTACCATGCTTACGGCTTTGGCTTCTGCCTTTACGGGACGTAAGGTAAAACCCTATCTGGCTATGACAGGTGAAATTACCCTACGCGGGCAGGTGTTACCAGTAGGAGGGATTAAAGAAAAAGTACTGGCAGCCAAAAGAGCCGGGCTAAAAGAGATTGTAATGTGCTGGCAGAATGAAAAAGACGTGAATGAGATTGACAGCAATTTTATAAAAGGAATTGATTTCCATTACGTTAAAACAATGCAGCAAGTGCTGGAACTGGCACTGGTATAATATTACGTGAAAAAAACAGCCGGGAGTGCAACCAAATCCATTTTAGGTTGTAATAACTGGTATAAGATTTTTTTCATGTTGGTTGTTTTAAGGGTTAAAAGACTCCCCTATTTTCATAGGGGAGTTTATTTTTTATAATACCCATCGTTTTCTCTCCTGCAGTTTTTGGGTTGATCAAAAGAGCCGTCTTACTCAGGCTATTTACATGGCCATCCTACCTATTAGCTCACTAACTCAGTATCCTAATCCTTAATTTCAGATATTGGTAAAACAATATTGCACATGAAAACAAAACTAAAGCTAATGAGCTGGGCTTTGTTTTGCGCATTGGCAGCACAAGCGCAAAACAAGCCGGGAGGTAGTATGGAAGCTCCCGCAAAATCAACAGAAAAGCCTTTGCCGGGTATTACCGCCTTTACACAGAATTACAAAAAGTATGAAGGGTATTACAACTTCTATTACGATGAAAAGAGTGGTAAAGTGTACCTCGAAATCAGTGAATACGGAAAAGAATTCCTGTACTTTAATGCATTGCCTGGTGGTGTAGGTAACGGCGGGCCGGAAAGGGGGCAGGCCGCCGCAGTAATCACCAAATTTGTAAAAGCAGGTCCCAAAGTGTTATTATATCAATGTAATTACAACTACCGGGGAGCTACTGCCGATGAGCAGAATACAGTAGATAAAGCTTTTGCGGGTTCGGTATTGTGGGGCTTTTTACCGGTAGCACTAGAAGGGGATAAGGTGTTGGTAGACATTACACCTTTTCTTATCCGGGATAGCCAGAAAATAGGTGATAAGCTGGCTTCCGGTGGCAGAGGTGGCGGTGGCAACACCCGTTCTGCAACTCCGGCAAGCGGTGGTGCAGGTTACAAAGTGGATGAAACCCGTTCGGCAGTGTATTTGCCTAACACCCGAAATTTCCCGCTCAATACAGAGTTTGAATCGCTAATCACTTTTACAGGTGGCAGCACTACAGGGGCATTTAACTATGGTGGTGGCGCACCGGGTATAGCGCCTGATGTAAATGCTGTTACAGTATATATGCATCAGAGCTTTGTGGCATTGCCCGATAGCAATTACCATCCACGAAAGTTTGATCCCCGTTCCGGGTTTAACCTGTTCAGCTATATGGACTTTTCCGCTCCTATTGATGAGCCTATGGTAAAACGCTTCAGCCGGCGTCACAGGTTACAGAAAAAAGATCCTGCAGCGGCGGTAAGTGAAGCCGTTGAACCCATTGTGTATTACATAGACCGGGGCGCTCCTGAGCCAGTTAAAAAGGCATTGATAGATGGCGGTTCGTGGTGGAACCAGGCTTTTGAAGCGGCAGGCTATAAAAATGCTTTCCAGGTAAAAGAACTGCCGGCCGATGCAGATGCTATGGATATCCGGTATAATGTTGTTAACTGGGTAGATCGTACTGGCAGTCCTGCCCGAGCTTTCTCTTATGGCTCTTCTTACATTGATCCCCGCACAGGTGAAATTATCAAAGGTGTAGTTACTCTGGGTTCAGACAGGCACAGGCAGGATTACCTGATAGCAGAAGGCCTGCTGCAACCTTATGAAGAGGGCAAACCGGTTTCTTCCAAAATGAAAGAACTGGCTTTTGCACGACTGCGCCAGTTATCTGCACACGAAATAGGACATACCCTTGGTTTGTTTCATAACTTTTCATCCAGCTCTAAAGAGCGTGCTTCAGTAATGGACTATCCTTTCCCCCGGTTTACCTTACAAACCAATGGTGCTATTGATGTATCTGATGCTTATGCCAAAGGTATAGGCACATGGGATAAACGCGCCATTATATGGGGCTACCAGGATTTTCCTGCTGGTACCAATGAAAATGCAGCCTTGGATGCTATTATGAAAGAAACGCTGAAACAAGGGCATATATTCATTCCGGATGTGGGTGGTGGTGCGCACCCCTCTTCACACCAATGGGATGACGGGGTTGATCCGATAGATGAGTTAAACCGGATAATGGTAGTGCGCCGGCATGTGTTGGATAACTTTTCAGAAAAGGCCATTGTAAAAGATGCCCCTATGGCCACCCTGGAAGAAGTGCTGGTGCCTGTTTACCTGTTACACCGGTACCAGGTAGAAGCGGTAGCCAAATCGGTAGGGGGCTTGTATTTTACACATGCTGTTAAAAATGATGGCCAGGTAATTACCCGCATGGTAGAGCCTGCAACACAATGGAAAGCCTTTGACGCTTTGGTAAATACCGTAACGCCGGAAGCACTGGCCTTACCGGAAAAACTGATCAGTAAAATTCCTCCACGACCTTCAGGGTATCCTGCTTCCATTGAATCCTTCCACGGTAACACCGGTCCTGCTTTTGATCCTATTGCAGCAGCGGAGTCGGCAGCAGCTACTACCTTGTCTTATTTATTAAATGAAGAGCGTGCTGCACGGTTAATTGAATATCATGCCCGTAACAATAACTTACCCGGTTTTCTGGATATAGTAGATAAGCTGTTGAATAAAACATGGAAAACTACTCCTGCAAGTGGTTATCATGGTCAGTTACAGATGCTGGTGAATAACCTTACTTTAAAATATCTGTTACAACTGGCTGCTAATACTAAAACTGCCGAAAATGTACGCAGCGAGGCTTTATTAGAGATAGAGGAACTGAAAGAGTGGATGACGGCCAAACTACCTGGTGCAGAAAGAACATACAAAGCCAATTTGCTGTTTGGGCTTTCACAAATAGAAGCCTTTAAGCAGGAACCAGATAAATTTCAACCTGTTCCGGCAGCAGAAATGCCCCCTGGCGCTCCTATTGGAATGCCGGCGATGTTTGAAGAAGATAGCTGGTAACAAACAACATAAATGTAAAACGCCCCGGCATTGTTCGGGGCGTTTTACATTTATGTTGTTTTATAAAGCATTCAGTAAATCAAGCATCTGCTGCTGGCTGCACTTATGCGGTTTAGGTTTGGCCAGCTGCCAGTTGGAAGAGGTAAAGGTAATAGCATCGGTGTAATAGTTGCCATTTACCTTTCCTACAACGATCAGTATCACTTCTGTTTTGGTAGGAACGTTAGCTGAGCGGAAAGTGCGGGAGTTTAAGTTAGGACTCACCCGTACCACGCTACGCTGGTTGCGCGTTACTATATACACGCTACTGTTTTTATTGGTAAAATTAGGTGGTAGTAATACTTCTAATTTGCCTGTATCGGCAGCGTTGTTGTCTGCTATCCGGCCACAGCCTATCCAGCCTGCCTGCGTGCATTTCATGTCGTAGCCAATATAATTCCCCGTGTTATCCGATCCTGCAAAGGGTTGTAGCAGGCTGTTGTCGGTGTTGATATTCCAGGTAAAGTTGCCGGTATTACTCACTGTAGTGTCACCATTTAGCACCTGGTTATTGGAGTTAAAAGGAACACCTATCCTGAAATGTAATTTTATAAAGCTGCCCGAAGCAATGTCCAATGCCTGTCCGTTTTGCGAAACACTTACTTTAAAAGCGGCTGTATTATCCAGCAAGCCATCTGTTTCACTGAAAGTGGGTCTTGCATAACGCACAAAGTCACCTTTACTTTTTAAATACAGTAATGATACGTTTACATTACCCGAAACAACACTGCCATTATTGGCTGCAAATCCCGCAGGGAAAACAACATCCGCATAATTGCTAAAATGCAACGTACCACCTGTGGTGGCATTGGCGATGATGGTTTCTGTATTAGCCGAAGTAAACAGGGTGTCCAGCGGGTGTATAAAACTGCTGGCAACAGGACCCCATACCGTATCCTGTGTTGGATAAGGTACAAAAACTTCTGAGGACTGCTTTTTACAGGAGCCCAGAAGAAGAATAAGGATAAAGGAAAAACAGGACACGAGTTTCATACAAGCTTCCATTTATTAATCAGATACCAACACGTTTAATAACGTTGCCCGCCATTAATTCTATAACGTATACCCAGTGATAATCCAGCGGTGTTGAATTTCTGGTTAAAGGCCTGACCTTTTTGTGTCATATCAGATAAGTTGTACCGGAAATAAGGTTCGGCAAACAGATCGGTATTTTCATTAATCGATTTAATAATGCTGAAACCGGCATATAAACCTATGCCTATATTGTTTCTGTATATGCCACTTCCGTTTTTAACAGGCTGGTTAAGGGTGTCCGGTATTTCGCCGGAATACCAGGAACGGAGGTTAATAATAGCACCTCCGTTGGTGGCAAAACGCCAATTATTATTTCCCCACTCATAACTTAATATCACCGGTATGTCTATGCTGCGATAGCGGTTTTTAATGTTCCGCTGCAGGTAACCAATTTGTTCGTAGCTGCTGGTATCGCGCACCGTTATGGTTTGGCCATTGGCGTCAGTAATAGTGTGTGTGGTAATCACCGTTACCTGTTTACGTTCGTTTTCCTGCTTATACTTATAATCTTCATTAATCTGTGAGTATTGCAGTCCTGTTTTAATGAGCAGGTTTTCGGTCAGTGCTTTGCTAATGCGTACGCCGGCTGTAAAGGAAGTACGCAGCGATAAACTGCTGTCCCTGTTTACCATATAATTGCTGGCACCGTTATTGGCCGAAGTGCTGCGGAAAACCATATCAGGAGAAGCATAGGCTTCTATATATAAATCATTCGGTACCGGGTTGCGAACGCTGGGGCAACGTATAATAGGCGTAAACTTATTTTCCTGTGCTTCCAGGTTATGTTGCAGCGCTGTACGGTAATCTGCCTGCTGGTTGTTAATAACTGCTATAGCAGAAGGTAAGGTACCAAAACGCTCAAAAGCCGTGGCCTCCTGTGTGGCAGATACCTGTTTATTTGCCTGGTAGGCGTTGTAGAGCGTATTACTTTCTTCGTCAGTAGGATTAGTAACGGGTTTGCGGCGCTGGAATAAACGGTTATGCGTGGCTTTTGCTGGCTTTTCCTCACTGTTGTCAATGTTTGCTGAAGCATTGTGAGAAGCATCTGTATTGTTGTAAACAGTTGGCTGGTTGGGTTGGGCAGCTGTACCGGAGGTATTATTATCGCTATTCGCAGGCACATGGTTGCTAACCGTAGAGGAATGGTCGTTGCTGACAATTTTATCAGCATCTCCCGCGTTAATAGCAGTACCGCCTGTTGCTGTGCTTCCTTTGAAAGTGCTGCTGCTAGCGGCGTTGCTGGCCGATGGGGTAGCAACGGTAACTTCACTGGTATGTGAAGCTGACATATATAGCCACGCGGCGGAGGAAAGGGTTAAAACTAAAATAGCCGCGGCCCAATACCAACGGCGGAAAAGAAACACTTTTCTTTCCTCTTTATCTTCTTTGAGTTCTTCCTCTATACGGGCCCACATACCTTCCGAAACCGGAGTACTATGGTTGTGAAGCTTGTCATGTATAAAGTTGTCGAACAGTTTGTCTGTCATTGTTATACAGCAATTTTCTGCAGTTCTATTATTTGATTTTGCAGCATCTTCCGCGCTTTTACTAATTGGCTGCGGCTGGTGCTGGGTTGTACGTTCAAAAGTTGAGCAATTTCTTCGTGGCTATACCCTTCAATTACACTCAGGTTAAACACCACGCGGTATCCTTCCGGTAGCGCGTTAATCAACTTCATCAGTTCCTCTTCTCCAAGATTTGCATAAACGTACGGGTCAAGGCGCGGCGAACTGTCGTGATGATCAGAAATTTCTTTAAATACGATCCTCTTTTTCTGTAGCTGTTTCAGCGCACTGTTTACCACAATGCGGCGTAGCCAGCCTTCAAAAGAGCCTTCAAATTTAAACTGATGGATATACGAGAAAATACGGATAAAGCCTTCCTGCAGAATATCCTCCGCTTCACTCGCATCCGAGGCGTAGCGCATGCATACAGACATCATTTTACCAGCATATAACTCAAAGAGTTTACGCTGGCATGTAGCATCTTTTTTTATGCATCCTCTAATCAGTTCATGTTCTGTCACCAGGCAGTACTGTTTTACGCACCTTATAATAATAGATACCTAAAAGTAGCCTTATGCTGCTCCTTCCGGGTGGAAATTGCTGCATAAGCCATAAATGTCGCTACAATCGTCAAAATTATCTACCACTTACACTAAAAACTGTTTATGAATGTAGTCAGTTACAGCGGTAAGACTTTGGGTTTGATGGTATACTGCCAGTTGCCGGTCGGCGCCTGTTCCCTGTTCTAAAATCCGGTTTACATAAGCAATAGCATGCCGGCTACCCAGGTGGTCCAGCACGTCGTCGGTAAAATCCAGTAGTTCGGCTATCAAAACCCTTGTATTCACCTCCTGCTCCTTACCAAAATCAATCAAATCGCCGTCAATGCCATAACGGCTTGCCCGCCATTTGTTCTCGTTGATCAGCGAACGGTGATACATATTAAAGTTAAGATTCTGGCTTCGTAGTTTGTATAATTTGGCGCAAATAGCCTGGAATAAAGCTGTAATAGCAATGGTTTCTTCCACCGTCATCGGCACATCGCAAATTCTAAACTCTACTGTATTAAAAAACGGGTGAACACGCAGGTCCCACCATACCTTCTTGGCATTGTCAATACAGTTGGTTTTAATCAGCAGGTTTACATAGCTTTCGTATGCTTCCATGCTTTCAAAAAAATCAGGTATGCCGGTGCGGGGAAATTTGTCGAATATTTTGGTGCGGTACGATTTATAGCCTGTAGTGCGTCCTTCCCAGAAGGGAGAATTTACGCTAAGCGCATATACGTGCGGCAGGAAATAACGGGCCGAATTGGCAATGTGAATGGCCATTTTACGGTCTTCCATGCCCACATGCACATGCAGGCCAAAAATGAGATTGCTACGGGCAGCTTCCTGCAACTCGTTTACAATCTGGCTATAACGTATATGATCGGTAATTAGCTGGCTTTCCCAGTGACTGAAAGGGTGGGTGCCGCTGGCACCCAGGTAATAACCTAAATCGCCGGCCACTTCCGATACGGTTTTGCGCAGGTTAGCTACATCGTGCCAGGCTTCGTCTATGTCGGCGCAGATATCCGTGCCCACTTCCACTACTGCCTGGTGCATTTCTGCTTTAATCTTATCCTTAATCAGTTTGTGTCCTTCCGTAACAATCTTCTGCTCATGGCTTTTGAGCTCATACGTTTGAGGGTCCATAACCATGTATTCCTCTTCAACGCCCAGGGTAAAATGCTTATAATTGAGGTTGCCCATTCGGTGCAAAAATTACAACTTCTTTTCAACATAAAAGCCATCCGTTTCAGGGATGGCTTTTACTAAATGCTATTGGTAAACAATTATTCACCTATTACTTCAAACTCCATTTCAGTAACGTTACCGTTGCCAAAATCGATAGAAGCTTTGTAAGTGCCTAATTCTTTTACTTCGTCAACGATAGAAATACGCTTGCGGTCGATTTCGTAACCTTTTTGGTCACGGATAGCGCGTGCAATTTGTAAAGAAGTAACGCTACCGAAGATTTTACCACTGGTACCTGTTTTAGCACCTACTTTAACAGCAGATTCTTTCAGTTTACCAATTACTTTGTTAATCTCAGCCAGCATAGCTGCTTCTTTCTTCGCTTTCACTTTCAACTTCTCTTCCAATTGTTTCAGGTTAGAAGGAGTTGCTTCGATAGCGAATTTCTGAGGAATCAGGTAGTTACGTGCATAACCGTTTTTCACAGTTACCAGTTCGCTGCTACCGCCCAGGTTGTCTACGTCTTGAATTAAAATTACTTGCATGTTACTTTTTTTAGTATCCCAAAGAGCCCAATCATTTCTTTCAAAATTGATTCAGACTGTCTCCTGCATTGCGGCAGGATTAGGGAATGGTTACTAGATAAATGAAAAATCAACAATCGGGTGATTGTTGATTTTTCTACAATTCTATTTCAACAGATCGGTTACGTATGGTAACAGAGCCATTTGGCGTGCTTTTTTAATAGCTTCACCCACTTTACGCTGATACTTCAAAGAGTTACCAGTTAAACGGCGTGGTAAAATTTTACCTTGCTCGTTTACAAACTTCTTTAAAAACTCAACGTCTTTGTAGTCGATGTACTTAATACCGTATTTCTTGAAACGACAGAATTTCTTCTTAGGCTTCTCTTGCTTAATAGCGGTCAGGTACTTAATTTCATTTGCTTTTGCCATGGTAATTAACCCTCCACTTTTTCGGTTCCGGTAGATACACCACTTCTTTTCCTTGTGTTGTACTCGACGGCGTATTTATCGAGTGCAGTTACCATGAAACGCATGATTTGCTCATCGCGTAACATCTGGATTTTAAACTTCTCATTGAAGTCGGATGGCGCAGAATACTCCAGTACCCAGTAAATACCAGTGGTCTTCTTCTGGATAGGATACGCCAGTGATTTTAACCCCCAAGGGTTACTGTGCGCTACGTTTCCGCCGTTTTCTTTGATGAAATCAGCGTACTTTTTCTGAGTAGCTTTGAACTCGTCCTCAGAAAGCACAGGGGTAAAAATCACCATCAATTCGTAATTGTTCATTACCCTGAATTTTGATTAATTAAATAATTTGGGCTGCAAAGGTATGAATTCCCTATCGAAATTCAAAAGCATTTCTAAAATCAGAAATAAGTTGATTTTCAATAGGTTAAGTCTAGGATTACTTTAACATATTCCTCTTTCTCTTTTCTGCTGCTGGTATTGTTCTTGCATAAGTAAGATATAGAAAACCTACACTATGAAAAAGAATACCAATCCCGCTACAGAAAACGATTTAAAAAACGTTGCTCAACAATCGCCCGATTCCTTTAAAGTAAGGGAAGGACAGCCAGACAGTTCTATTCTGGCTGATAAAGACCCCATTACACGGGAAAATAAAGAAGATAAGCCCTATAAAGAGCAGGATGAGTTTATCAGCAGCAGCAGTAATAAAAATACTAAGCAGGATTAATTACAAATTGTGACATAGGTGGAAAATACAGCATCTTTTTCCAGTCAATGGAAAAAATCCTTTCTAAAACATTCTTCAGCTCAGGGAGGGAAGAAGGTTTAATAGCGTAAAGATTAGAGCCTTCCCGGTAGCAAAATTCAATATTGTTTAAATCCTGAAGGGAGGAATATACAATAATGGGAAGGGAGTCGTATTTACTGTTGGCCCTTATTTCCTTTAAACATTGATGGCCCGACTTGCATGGCATCAACATGTCCAGGAAAAGTATGTCCGGATGTTTTTCTTCCAGCAATTTCATCAACATGTCGCCATTTTCTGCCCTTGTTAGCAATACCGCAAAAGAAAGCTCATGAATGGCCAATGAAAATACAAAATAATCATCGTCATCATCGTCGGCCAGCATCACGTGGGTAGGATCTTCATGTAAAGCATTCATAAGTGATTATTTTTTTGCTATTCGGTATCGCTCATCAAAAGTAACTCATTGAGCTATTAAATGACAAGAACGCAAAATATTAAAAAAAATCATACAACTATGTGTACATTTACAAACAAGCCTTACGGGCCACCAATGGAACATTCAGATAAACTTATTGTGTTACTGCACAACCACTGTAGCCAGTGGCAGGAGGTGGCTACTGTTCTTGCCGTATGTTGGCCCGACGCCACTATAGAAGTTACAGAAGCTTTGGCTGACCTGTCTGCATTAATGAATAGGCAGGTGCCGCATCTGATTATATTGCTGGGGCTGGGCAGAGGAACGGAATATATCCATTATATAAAGAACATGCGAAGCAGCAGTGATAACCATCATATACCCATCCTGGTGTATAATACTATTCCCACACCGGAAGATGTAGCATTATTACGGCAGCAGTTTTCTGCTTCTACTTTTTAAGGCAGCTGACTGGCTGCCTTTTTTAATAGGATGATGTATACCGGAAAATGATCGCTAAATCCCCCGCTTGCCTGTATGCCATCCCAGAAACGTTTAGGATACCCCTTGTACCGCCCTTTGTTTTCCTGCATAAATTCCTTTTTAAATACATGGGCTGCATAAAAATAAAAATCAGTTTGCTGCAATAGCCAGTTACTGCTGATAATCACCTGGTCAAAAAGCCCCCACGCATCTCTGAAGGCCAGTGTGCCATCCCCCTTTTTATAGTTACGAACCCAGGGATTATATAATCTTGCCGGGTGTATAGTGTCTGCATCAGCATGGGCTTGTAAATAACGCGCTATACTCGGGCTTACGGGATCATCGTTAAAATCTCCCATCACCAATACTTTTGCCTGCGGATATTTTTTAGAAAGGGAATCGCTATGATGTTTGCATAACAAGGCGGCTGTTCTGCGGGCCGAGGCGGTGCGGGCTTCTCCTCCTAATCTGCTGGGCCAGTGATTTACATATATATGCACGGCTTCCCCATCCAGCTTGCCCTTTACCCATAATATATCCCTGGAATGATAATAGAAATTATCTTCCGCTACATCTTCTGAGGTTGTTTCCTGTTTGTCTTTAGCACGGGCAGCAGTGCCTTTAATCAGCACAGGCAGGCTACCGCTGCTGTCTGGTATAAAATACACCGGGTTGTATAATAGCGCCACATCTACACCACGCGCATCTTTACTGTTATAATGAATAATGCGATAGTGGCGTTGTTGCAGCAAAGGATGTGTTATGATATCTTCCAGCACAGCTTTGTTCTCCACTTCTGCCAGGCCGAGTATGGCCGGCCCGTCCGGATTGGCTTCTGTACCTATTGCTGCAATGACACGTGCCAGATTGTTGAGCTTGCAACGATAAGCTTCTGTATTGTAGTGACGTTCGCTTCCTGGCAAAAAATCGTCATCATTCGTAAGCAGATCGTTCAATGTATCATAAAAATTTTCACAGTTATAAAAAGCAGCAATTGCTATTTTATATTTTGTTTGTGCGGATGATTTATTGTAATAAATATATATGTATGCGCTGAATAGCCAGCAAATGCATACTATATGATGTTTTTTAATAATCATTTATGTAAAATAAGATGTAAATTTTAATTGGCAGATTAAAATGGAGACTACACATTTGCGCCAACCAATTACTAATGCTATGAAAACATCTGCAAAATTTGCATGTATTTTCCTGCTGTTACATGTGCGTCTTTCCGCACAGGATAGTATTCGGCTGATTACTATGGATGCGCTATTGCAAAGTGAAGAGAACACCACATTTATAGCCTCTTTGCTTACGGCATCCCGTGATAATATCAGTAACACGCTTGCATTTCAATTCAATGCTTTCCGGTTCAGGCAAAGAGGATATGGTACAGATATGTATGGCACATATGTGAACGGGCTTCCTGTGCAAAGCCTGGAAAATGGTAACACCTGGTGGGCATCGTGGAGTGGTTTAAATGATGTAATGCGTAACCGGGAAGGAGTTGCCGGCTTACGCAATGCCACCTTTGCCTTTGGGGCGCCCGGCGGAAATACGCAGATGGATGTGCGTGCAGGCAAACAACGTAAACAAACCAATATTACTTATGCTTTCAGTAACAGGCAATACACACATCGCCTGTCTTATAGTTATGCTTCGGGATACAATTCCAAAGGGTGGGCTATTGCCTTTTCACTAAGCAGGAGATGGGCTGCTGAAGGATATGCGCCTGGTACATCTTACAACAGTAACAGTTATTTTATGGCTATCGATAAAAAGGCAGGTAGCCATCATCTGTTGAGTTTGGTACTGGCAGGCGCCACCACCCGAAGCGGTATGCAGGCTGCTGCAGTGCAGCAAACTATTCAATTAACAGGTAATCCATGGTACAACCCTTACTGGGGTTACCAGGATGGTCGTAAGCGTAATAGTAACATCAGTAATGTTCATCAGCCACAAGTGTTGTTTACACACGATTTTCATCCTGCGTCACATACTACGCTTATCACTACTATAGGTTATACAGCAGGCGCCAGAAGCGTATCGGGGCTGGATTGGTATAATGCAGCAGATCCCAGGCCCGATTACTATCGTTACCTGCCCGATTATGTCGATAACCAGGCGCAGAAAGACCAGCTTACCCAAGCCTGGTCGGCTTCCCATTCTTCTGTCAGCCAGATTAACTGGGATCGATTGTACAATGTCAACAATAGCAATGTAACCACCATCTCCGATGCCAATGGTATAGCCGGTAATAGTGTAACAGGCTTACGTTCCAGCTATATCCTGCAGCAGCGTATAACACAGGTAAAGCAGGTGGCCATCAGCAGCACCCTTAATATACAACCATGGACACATGTATCTGTAACTGCCGGTGTATTGTATCAATGGCAACGAAACCGGTACTATAAAAAAGTAGAAGACCTGTTAGGAGGTGATTGGTTTGTGGATGTGAATCAATTTGCCGAAAGGGAGGAGCCGGATAATAAAGAAGCCTTACAAAACGACTTATACCATCCCAACCGCCTGGTGACAAAGGGAGGATTGTTTGGGTACCATTACGATGTAGTAATGACTAATGCTGCTGCCTGGCTGCAGTGTAACTATTCATTGGCCCATGCCGATGTGTTTGTTGCCGGAACGGTATCCTCTGCACAGTTTTATCGTATAGGCTATATGCGCAACGGGCTGTTTCCATACAGTTCTTTTGGTACATCGCCGGTAAATAGCTTTATGGGGTATGCCGGAAAAATGGGGCTTACCTGGAAATTCACTGGAAGACATTATGCGTTTGTACATGCAGGGTATTGGGTAAAACCACCTTATGCCAACAGTGTATATATATCGCCCCGCACAAGCAGTGCACAGCAGGATAAAGTAACAGCAGAAATAATACAACTGGCCGAAGCGGGTTATCAGTTAAATGCACCTAAGTTATCTGTGAAAACTGTGTTTTACCTTACACAAACACAGCATGGCCTTAAAGTACTTAGCTTTTATCACGATGAGTATAGAAACTTTGTAAACTATGCTTTGAGCAATATTGGCAAATGGTATGCTGGTATAGAAACGGGTATAGAAGCAAAGCTAACCCCAACGCTTACCCTTAGCATGGTGGCTGCGGTGGGCCGGTATTATTACCACCAGCGTCAACAGGCTACCGTTACGGCCGATAACAGCGCTGCTGTGCTGGAAAAAACCACTGTGTTCAGTAAAAACTACCGCTTAGGAAACTCCCCACAGGAAGCATATAGTGCCACGTTGATGTATCGATCGCCGGACGCCTGGTTTGTGAGTGCTTCCGGTAATTACGCACGTATGCAATGGCTGGAAGCCAATCCTCTTCGGCTTACGCCACAGGCCACAGACAATGTAAGCAATACAACACCGCTTTTTCAGCAGATAATACAACAACAGCAATGGCCTGCACAAGCTACCGTAAATGTGTTTGCCGGCTATACTTACCGGAAGGTTTCTAAAAAGAAAAAAAGCACTTACTACAACCTATACGCCAGCATTAACAACCTGCTCAATAACCGTAGTATAGTGGCCGGTGCTTATGAGCAGTTGCGATTCGATTTCGAAACTAAAAACCGCAATACATATCCTCCCAAACTATTATACGGCATGGGGGTAAATTATGCCATCAGTTTGGGAATCAGGTATTAATTCACATAAAGCAAGGATAATGAAATATCAGCTATGGGTGGCCTGCGTGTGTATGCTGGCCTGCAATAAACCTTTTGATAAACCGGAAACTTATGAAAATCCGGACATCACAGCCAACATCAGTATCAAACAATTAAAAACATTACACACGGTAAAAGGAAAATTTGAATCAATAACGGAAGATTACATCATTACAGGTGTGGTAACTGCTGATGACAGGTCTGGCAACTTTTACAAAAGCATTGTAATAGAAGATGCTACAGGGGGCATTTCATTGGTGTTATCGCGGGCTGCGCTATATAACGATTATCCGCTGGGCAGAAGGCTTTTTATTAAAGCAAAAGGGTTGGTACTGGGCGATTACCGGGGTTTAATGCAGTTAGGGGCAGGTATAGATGTAAGTGATCCTTCCGATCTGGCCGTTGCCGGTATTGCAGCACCCTTACTCAGCAAGTACATCATAAAGGGTAATTTACATAATACCGTAACGCCTGTTATTGTAACAGCTGATAAGCTTACCACTGCTTTACAGGATGAATACCAGAACAGGTTGATTCAATTGCAGGATGTGCAATTTGCAGCGGCCGATAGCATGGCCACTTATGCCAATAGTGTTACCAGGCAGGCCGGTAGTTTTACCCTGCAAAATTGTGAAGAAAGCGTAATCACTCTGCGAAACAGCGCCTATGCCAACTTTGCTTCAGCAGCACTGCCGCGTGGCAGGGGAAGTGTTACCGGTGTGTATACGGTATTTAACAGTGCAAAGCAATTGATGATAAGAGATACTGCCGATGTACAATGCAGGGGCGAGCGTTGTAATAAAGTACAGCCGGTAGAAGAGGACGTGCCTTACGAACAGGGAATACAACTAAAGGGATCAGGTAGCGTGTTATTTGATTGCAACAGGTTAGATAGTATATGGCCGGCAGGTATAAGTTTGCATACAGATGTTACTGCTATAGATTCTGGTGTTGTAGCGTCTTTTGCTGCTACTAAAGCATCCTGGGCTGCTACTACCGGTGGGTTTAAAAATTATGCTTCTGCTACAGGGTTATCAGTGAACAGCACACAGGCGCAACAACAGGCATCTGTTAACCGGGCCTTGGGCATCAGGCAGGTGTCCGCTACAGATAAGGGAGTAGCATTTGTGCTGGCTGTTAATAATACCTTGCAATGTAAAAACATCACCCTCAGTTTTCTGTTGCAATCACTGGATGCAGCTTCGGGAAGAGCTACTACATGGGTGGTAGATTACGCACAGGGTAGTTATCCTACTACATACACACCTGTTATTACTACACCTGAGTTGTTGGTAACAGGTAAAAACAGTTTTACCAGCACAGCAGTAAAGGTTGTATTGCCAGAAGCGGTAGCAAATAGCAACAAAAAATTAACTATTCGCATTGTGGCGCTTACGGCCACTACAGGCAGTGGTAGCAGGGCTTCTACGGCCATTGATGATATTAAATTAGAGTGGAATTAAAAAAATGGCAATAGCTACTATTACAGTATAACACATGCGGGTTGTATTTGATATGTCATTTAGCTTTACCTTGCAGCATCGGAAATTATAACCAGGGTTTAAAAAGGTAATTTATAGGTACGTATGGGTAAAAAAATAAGGATAAAAGACTTTTTAGGTCTTTTGCGCGATGCCTTCCGGCTGTTAATCAGTAACGATCCGTTACGGCTGGCCGGGGCTACTGCTTTTTTTACCAGCTTTGCCTTACCACCCATTCTTATCATCCTAACGCAAATATTAGGGTTACTGTTTAATCGCAAAAACATCAGCGCCAATCTGTATCACAGACTGGAAGAAATAGTGGGGGCTGATAGCACACACCAGGTAATTACTACGTTGAAAGGGTTTCGCGGCCTGGCGCATAACTGGTTAATTGGCATTGGTGGTTTTGTGTTCATGATATTTGTGGCTACCACGTTGTTTAAGGTTATTAAAAGCTCTATGAACCAGCTGTGGATGATTCGTGTGCCTGTAAAGCAAAATTTCAGGGCTACCCTGGAAGACAGGCTGCGTTCACTGGCGGTGATATTAATAGCCGGTATTCTTTTTATGGCCAGTGTAGTGGCAGAAAGTTTACAGGTGCTCATGGGGAACTATTTACAGGAAATGCTGCCCCAGGTAGCCCTCATATTCAATAATGTGCTTACACAGGTTATTTCTGTTATTGTAGTTACTGCCTGGTTTACCGTTATGTTTCGGTATTTGCCGGATGGCCGTCCTGCCTGGCGGGTAGCATTAGTAGGGGCTTTATTAACCAGCCTGTTGTTTACAGTAGGTAAGGTAGTATTAAAACGTTTATTGCCAGGTAGCAACATTGGTGTTATTTTCGGAGCATCAGCATCGTTGGTACTGCTGCTTTTGTTTGTGTTCTATTCTTCTATGATCCTGTACTTTGGAGCTGCCTTTACAAAAGTATGGAGTGTGTATAAAGGGTATCAGATACAACCTCAACGTGATGCATTGTTTTTTGAGTATTCCGATATTCCCCAGGAAGAAAAAGATTAAAAATATTTTTCGGCAGTGATACCAAAGTTCAGTAACAGGTTTTCGCGGTGTGTGCGGTTGAGCAGGTTGTAGTTAACGGTAGTAGTAAAGCTGAGCCATTTACGCAATTTCACTGATAAGTTAGTTACTGATTTTATAATATAATCTTCACTGTGCAGCAATGAGTTTTGCAGGAAGTGCGTGCCATCTATTACAAAAATATCTTTGATCTCAAACCGCAAACGCACACGTAGGGAGTTACGCGGCGTATGGTATATTTCCCGGGTGGTATCATTCAGCATCAGGTTACTCTTCTCGTATAAAATTCCATCACTCAGGTTTAAAAACATGGTTTTATTGTCAACAAAGGAATAAGCTACGCCTGCACCAGTCTGGTAACGTTCATTAATCTTCAATGAAAAGCTGTTATCGTAATTGGCCAGCCCCCAGTAGAATAGCTTGCTTGTGCGGTAAATATTAAAATCAAGCGAGGTGGAAAAATCATTGTTGGTAAGCGACTGGTTGTTCTGTCCGTATATCCAGCTATTGGTAGAGTTGAGCGAAATACTTTTTTTACGAACGTTAAAAGCAAACGCATTGTTCAGTACATACGAGTTGGCATCGTTGGTGTGGTTAATGATACCTGTAGTGGAATAGCTTACATGATAGTGCGTGCTGTCGTTATACTGTGCCATGCAAGGGCAGCAGCAAACAAGCAGCATTGCCAAACAAAGTATTTTCATGCAGGCGTATAACACAATTACTATGCCTGCCCGTTACAAAGCAATGGGTAAAAGCTTACTCAGTTATGGTTGCGCCAGCAGGGTGTTGCGGTTGTTGGCCCTGTTTTTAAACCATACAAAAGCGGCTATAGCGGTTAGGCCAATAGTACCTTCCACAAACACAGTGGCACGTGCGCCCCATATCTGTGCCATGTAACCGGCCAGCAAACTACCCACGGGTATAATGCCCTGGTAAGCCATTACATAATAGCTGATAGCGCGTGAACGCATGGCAGGCGCAGCGTGTGTTTGAATGTAGGTGTTGATGGCCGATGTTTGCGCCATCATGCCCACACCACTCAATCCCATAAATAGCAACGCCATGGGCAACGAACTGCTACAGGCCAGTAATAACAGGCTGGAACCAAAAATAACGGTGGCCACCGTCATTACGGAAATCATGCTTTTGCCATGTTTCAGATTGGCCAGGTAAATAGCACTGGCTATAGAACCCACGCCAGCCATGCTTTCAAACCAGCTAAAGGTTTTGGCTGTACCATTAAACAGGTCTTTGGCAAAAATGGGAATCAGGGTGTTAAAAGGTATTACAAACAGGCTGCTTATACCTATCATAGCAATCATGCTGCTTAATTGCCTGTCGCCCGAAACATATTTAAATCCTTCCTGTAATTCATTCCATATACTGGTGTCTTTAGAGCTTACAGGTGGCAGTTGCAGACGCATCATAAACAAGCAAAGCAACACAGGCACATAGCTTAAAAAGTTGCTGAAAAAACAAAAATCTTCGCCCAGCGTGCTTAGTATAATACCGGCGCCTGCGGGGCCGGCAATACGTGCAAAATTGGCCATGCTCGAATTCAAGGCAATAGCGTTAGGCAGGTCGTCCTTATCTTCTACCATTTCCATCAGCAACGACTGCCGGCAAGTAACGTCAAATGCGTTGATAATGCCTTGTATCAGGCTCAACAGCACTATTATGGGAATATTGTATATCCGAAAGTAAATAAGCAGTGCCAATGCGCCTGCCTGTAACATAGAAGCCACCTGTGTGGTAACCAGCACACGGTAGCGGTTACGCCGTTCTATATAACTTCCTGCCAGTGGCGATAGCACCAAGGAAGGAATTAAACTGGCAAACCCTACCACACCCAGCAAAACTGCCGATCCGGTTAAACGGTAAACCAGCCAGCTCACGGCTGTTTTTTGCATCCAGGTGCCTATTAACGAAATAGATTGTCCGTAAAAGAAGAGTTTGAAATTTCTGTATCTGAGCGATCTGAATATATGCATTGCCACGGGTACCATCCTTTTTTATTCACCAGCAAATTTCCCGCTATTCGCTAAATTTGAAAAATAGATTGTTTTAATGATATTGATTACCAAAAACGATTGATGTATGGAGGTAAGACAATTGACCTATTTTGTAAAGGCAGCTGAAACCCTGCATTTTACCGATGCGGCAGCAGCTATTTATGTTACGCAGTCTACCTTATCGCAACAGATAAAACAACTGGAAGAAGAGTTGGGAATGCTGTTGTTTGACAGGATAGGAAAGCATGTGGTGCTAACCGAAGCAGGGCAGGTGTTTCTGGAGCATGCCAGGCGTATTTTATCTGAAATAGACAAAGCCCGGCAGGCCATTATCGATTTAAATACCAGTGTATCCGGTGAACTTAAAATAGGTACTACCTATGCTTTTTCATCATTGCTGCTGCCAGTGTTATCGCCCTTTACTCAAAAGTATCCGCATATAAAAATACTGGTGGATTATGATGCGCCGGGAGCGCTGGAAAAGAAACTGCGTATGTCTGAACTGGATTTTATCCTTTCTTTTCACAATCATCCTGGCGATGAAGATTTAAACAGCCAGCCCTTGTTTGCGTCACGCATTGTAATGGTAGTAGCCAAAACCCATAGCCTGGCTGCGCTTAAAAAGGTTACTTTAAAAGAAATCGGGAAGCTAAACCTGGTGTTGCCAGGTAAGGGATTTATATCACGCGATTTCCTGGATGAATTGTTTGCCAAAAACGATATTATCCCCAAAGTACGTATTGAGCTGAATGATGTGCACTCGTTGTTATCACTGGTTAGAGATGAAAACTGGGTAACCGTACTAAACGAAAAGGCATTGATGGGGTGGGAAGAGCTGGTGCCTATTCCCATTACAGGCAAGGAGCTATCCAAGCAGTCTTTTATATTGTGGCAAAAAGGCGCTTACCGTAAAAAAGCAGCTTTATTGTTTGTGGAGGAAGTATTTAAGAAGCTATAATATCTTTATTAACAATCTGTTAATGTAACAGGCGCTTGCCACAAAAAACAAATAAGTGAGCATTGCAAACTAAACTCTATAGATATGCACAAGAGAATAGCAGGTATGTTGTGGTTGCTGCTGATAGCAGGTATATTACACGCACAGGAATACACGGTGGGCACTTTTAATCTCAGGTACGATAACAGGTACGATTCCGGTAATTTATGGGAAAACCGCGCGCCGGTGGTAGCTGCTTTAATCCGTTTTCATGGCTTTGATGTATTAGGCACACAGGAAGGCCTGCAAAATCAGCTAGCAGATATTAGCAAAGCGTTGCCCGAATACCAACGGTATGGTGTAGGGCGCGATAATGGAATTGATTCCGGAGAACACTCTGCCATCTTTTTTAGAAAAGACAAATTCACCTTGTTGAACAAAGGCGATTTCTGGCTTTCTCAAACCCCTGCTAAACCATCTTTGGGTTGGGATGCCAAATGCTGTAAACGTATTTGTTCGTGGATACAGTTGAAAGATAAAACTACCGGAAAATCGTTCTATTTCTTCAACGCACACTACGATCATGAAGGGGTAGAAGCCCGTATAGAAAGCAGCAGGCTGATGTTGCAAAAAGTAACAGCCATTGCTGGTAAAACACCGGCATTGATCACCGGCGATTTAAATGGTGGATACGAAACCGACTGCTATAAAATACTGGCTACCTCTGGTGTAGTAAAAGATGTAAGAAATGCGGCAGCCATTAAATATGTAAACAATGGCAGCTTTAATAACTGGGGTAAATCGGTAGAGCGGGCAGATGTGATAGACCACATCTTTGCTACCAGCCAGTTTACTGTAACTATATACGGTATTCTTACAGATACCTACCGTGGCAAATATCCTTCTGATCATTTCCCGGTATTGGCTAAGATAAAATTATAAAGCACTATACCTTAGTTAAGTTACAAAGCTTTAAAAGTCCCTGTTGCAACAGCAATGGGGACTTTCTGTTTTATACATATAACTTAAAAAAAAGTTTTAAAAACTTCTTTTATTCAAAATGCTTTTCTATTTTGTAATGATCGCTGCATATAGATTCATGAGAAAACAAATAAAAAAACGCTAACTGTTCTCCTTCGTGAACCTGAGATAAAACTGCCTTTTAGTATACCTCATACCCCCATGAGGAAGGATTATTTATCTTAAAAACTACATTACATGAGACAAACTATCGCTCTCTTTTGGGGGCTTATACTGCTATGCAGTATAACAGCCTTCCCTCAGTCCAGGTCTATTACCGGAAAGGTTACAGATGAAACGGGCCAGCCGGTAGATGGAGCATCTGTGCTGGTAAAAGGAACAACACGAGGTGCTGTATCCAATGCCACCGGGCTGTTTACTATTATTGCTGCACAGGGAGAGGTGCTGGTAATAACAGCCACCAACTATGCTGCCACAGAAGTAAAGCTGGGAGCAGGCAACACAGTGGCTGTGAAGCTGCTTCGGAAAGACAATGTTATTGATGAAGTAGTAGTAACGGCAATGGGCATAAAGCGTACCCGTAATTCATTACCCTATGCTGCACAAACCATAGCTGGTGATGAAATCAGTAAAACCCGTACTTCTAACATTACGGCTGGCTTGTCCGGCAAAGCTTCTGGCATAGAGATAAGACAGAACAATTCTATCGGTGGATCTACCAACGTAGTGATACGGGGTAATAAATCTCTGGTAGGTAACAACCAGGCGCTGTTTGTTATTGATGGTATCCCTATAGATAACTCCAACACCAATACCTCGCAGCAACGTGTAGGTAAGGGGGGCTACGATTATGGCAATGCTGCGGCAGATATTAACCCCGATGATATTGAATCGGTGAACATATTAAAGGGGGCAGCAGCCAGCGCGTTGTATGGTTCACGCGCTTCTAACGGGGTAGTGTTACTTACTACTAAAAAAGGGCGCAAAGGCAGTTTAGGGGTTACGGTAAATGCAGGCCTTACATTGGGGTCTATTGAAAAATCAACCTTCCCCAAATATCAGAAATCGTATGGGGCTGGCTATGGTACTTACTATGATACTGCTACGGTTCCAAAGGGCTGGTTCTTTAACATGGATGTGAATGGAGATGGTACTCCAGACAGGGTAACGCCTACTACAGAAGACGCTTCCTGGGGCTATAAATTCGATCCCAGCCTGCAGGTATACCAATGGGATGCCTTTGATCCGTCTTCACCTTATTATGGCAAATCCAGGCCCTGGGTAGCAGGCGCTAATGATCCTACTACTTTTTTTGAAAAGCCGCTGGCTTATAATACCAGCATTTTTGTTGATGGTGGTGGAGATAAAGGCACCTTTAAAATAGGATATACCCGTGTAGAAGACAAAGGGGTGATGCCTAACAGCAGCGTTAAAAAAGACCTGTTCAACTTCGGTGCTACACACAATATAACCGATCAGCTTACTGTGGGCGGCGCCGTTAACTTTTCTAAGATCAATGGCCTGGGACGCTACGGATCTGGATACAGTGGCCCTCACACGGCTAATATGATGACTAATTTCAGGCAGTGGTGGCAAACAAACGTAGATGTGAAAGAACAGAAAGAAGCTTACCTGCGCACCCGCAAGAATGTTACGTGGAACTTGTCCGACCCTTCTGATCCCGTGGGTGGCATCGTGCCGGCCTATTGGAACAATCCTTACTGGATACGTTACGAGAACTATGAAAACGATAGCCGTAGCAGGTATTTCGCCAATGCTTATGTCTCTTATAAAATCACATCGTGGCTGGATGTAATGGGCCGGGTAAGCCTGGATTAGTATGATGAAATACAGGAAGAACGTGTGGCAGTGGGTAGCCTGGAAGTGCCTTACTATTCCAAGTTCCTGCGTTCGTACAGAGAATACAACTACGATCTGCTCATTAACTTTAACCGCAACCTGAGTAACCAGCTTAACCTCAAAGCATCGCTGGGGTCTAACATCAGGCGCAACAATGTCAACTCTACTTTTGCTTCTACCAACGGTGGGTTATCGGTACCCAATATTTATGCGCTAAGCAATACCAAAAGCCCGGCTGTTGCCCCCACTGAAATAGTCAGTGAAGTAGGAGTGGATGGTTATTTTGGAACGGCTACCCTGGGCTACCTGGATTATCTTTTCTTAGATGTAACCGGCAGGCAGGATAAGTCGTCTACCTTACCTGCCAATAATAATTCTTACTTCTATTACTCCGGATCGCTGGGCTTTGTTTTTTCCAAATTAATCGCCAATGCTCCCTGGTTAAACTATGGCAAGCTAAGGGCTAACTATGCACAGGTAGGTAACAGCGCCGATCCGCAGTCGCTGATCGATTATTATGCTATCAATCCCAGTTTTGGTAGTGCAGGCTTATCAACACCGGGTAACAACAACTCTTATGCAGCGCTTACTCCCGAGCTGGTTGTCAAAAACAATCCTGGCCTGAAACCGGAGAAAACAAAGTCGTATGAAGTGGGTGTGGAAATGTCTTTCCTCAAAAGCCGGCTGGGGTTTGATGTTACCTACTACAATTCCAAAACCACCAACCAGATAGTGCCGGCTCCCGTATCCAGGGCCACTGGCTATGATGGCAAGTACATTAACGTTGGTGAGGTAGATAACAAAGGATGGGAGGTGATGGTGAATGGTACACCTGTACGTACCCGCGATTTTTCGTGGAATGTTACGGTCAACTGGACTAAGAACAGAAGCAAGGTGGTATCGCTGGGATCGGGTATCAAAAACTTTCAGCTGGGCTCGTTTCAGGCAGGGGTAACTATCAATGCTGCATTAAATGAACCTTATGGTACTATAAGAGGGGAAGGGTTTGTGTATAAGAATGGACAAAAGGTTGTAGGTGATGACGGCTTTTATGCCTTCTCTGGTAATACCAATGATATTATAGGCAATGTAACGCCCAACTGGACAGGAGGCATCACTAACTCTTTTAAATACAAAAATGTTGCTGTAAGCTTTTTAATAGATGTGCGTAAAGGCGGTGATGTGTTTTCGTTGGATATGTATTACGGACTGGCTACGGGCTTATATCCTGAAACCGCTGGTGTGAATGATCTGGGAAATCCTGTACGTGATCCTGTGGTCAATGGCAAAGGCGGCGGCGTAATATTTCCGGGGGTATTGGCTGATGGGACACCTAATACGCAAAGGGTAGATATCAGTGAACGTTTTGGTGCATTTGGTTACCGGCGCAACCCGGCTGCTACGTTTGTGTATGATGCCAGCTATGTAAAACTGCGCGACCTTACTATTACTTACTCATTACCTGAAAAAGTGATTGCCAAATTGAAGCCCTTCAAAGGTATTGACCTTTCCTTGTTTGGCCGCAACCTGTGGGTGATTCATAAAAACCTGCCTTATGCCGATCCCGAAGAAGGAGTAAGTTCCGGTAACATACAAGGTTACCAGGTAGGCGCCAACCCAATGGTGCGCATTATGGGAGCAAACTTAAAATTAAGGTTCTAAAATCTACTACAATGAAAAGATATATCATCATAGCGCTGGTAATAGCATGTGTCTCCTGCACTAAACATATCGAAGATCTTAACGATCAAACCAAAAAGCCTACGGGTGTACCTCCGGCATCTTTGTTTGCCAATGCCGAGAAAAACCTGGTAGATATTATGACCACACCCAGTGTAAACTATAATATTTTCAGGTTGAATGCGCAGTACTGGACCGAAACCACCTATAACGACGAAAGCAATTACGACCTTACTACCCGTAATATACCACAGTCGTTCTGGAATAGTTTATACCGCGATGTACTCTATAATCTCAAAGATGCCAAGCGGGGCATTCCGCAGCAGGACCCACAGTTCACCACCCCGGAACAGATCCGGAATGAGCTGGCCATTGCTGACATATTACAGGTATATGCCTGGTCGGTGCTGGTAAACACTTTTGGACACATTCCTTATTCACAAGCCCTGGACATAGATGCACATCCTTTGCCTGTATACGATTCGGCCCGTGCAGTGTATTACGATCTGTTCACACGCCTGGATACCTCTATCAATGCTCTGGAAACCGGTGCGGCCAGTTTTGGTTCCAGCGATATCATTTATGGGGGCGATGTTGCTAAATGGCTGGTATTTGCCAACTCCTTAAAGCTGAAACTGGGGCTGATTGTTGCAGATTTTGATCCGGTGACTGCTAAAAAAGTAGTAGAAGCGGCGGCTCCTTATGTAATGACTTCTGCCAATGATAATGCGGCCCTGATTTATAAAGAATCTCCTCCCAACACCAACCCTATCTGGGTAGAACTGGTGCAAAGCGGCCGGCATGACTTTGTAATTGGAAAAACATTTGTAGATAACCTGGTAGCGCTGAACGATCCCCGGGTGCCTTTGTATTTTACTGCCGATGCAGCAGGGGGGTATTCCGGTGGGGTGATAGGAGGGGATAACAAATACTCCACCTTCTCCAAACCGCTGGACCGTATCCAGGAGCCTACGTTTGAAGCATTGTTGCTGGATTATGCCGAGGTGGAATTGCTGCTGGCAGAAGCTGCGGCACGGGGCTTTGCTGTAGGGGGCACTACTATTGCGCATTATAATGCTGGGGTAACCGCTTCTATTGTATACTGGGGTGGTAGCGAAGCCCAGGCTGCGGATTACCTGGCTACCACGGGTAATTATGCAACCCTGCCGGGAACCTATAAGCAAAAAATTGGCCTGCAAAAATGGATAGCCCTATATAACCGGGGATTTGATGCCTGGACAGATATCCGTCGTTTTGATTATCCTGTTATGGAAACGCCCGAGTACGCTATATCAGGATATCCCCAAAGGTATACCTACCCGGCGCAGGAAGAAACCCTGAACACTGATAATTATGACGCCGCCTCTGCTGCTTTAGGGCAGGGAGGTGATGCCGTAAGCACGAAGCTTTTCTGGGACCTGCAATAGCGGTACAGAACTTGATATAATCAAAGCCGTACAGCAAAAAACTGTACGGCTTTCTAATAATACTGTTAGAATGTGCTTCAAAATTTTTTCATTACCGTAGCACTACCGATCTTCGTGTAAGAACAATTGTTAGTATGAATCTATCCTTTGATAATACAAGCGTGGCTTTTGCGTATAAGAGTGACAAAGAGTTGAAAGTTGCCCGTTGGCTGTTTGAAACCATGGGTTTGTCATGGGTGTCAGCTGCCGGAGTTCGCCTAACCCCGTTTTTAATGAAAACAGGTTTGCCGGTACATGGCATAATCCGTAAAACCATATTTAAACAGTTTGTAGGGGGCGAAACGCTGGAGCAAACAGCCGCTGTATGCAAAACCTTAGGAAACTACCATGTTCAGGTAATACTCGATTATGGGGTAGAAGGCAAAGAAGGCGATGACGCGTTTGAACACGCTACCCAGGAATTTATTCGTGTAATAGAGTATGCTGCTACGCAAAAGAATATCCCTTTTATCAGCATTAAAGTAACTGGTTTTGCCCGTTTTGGGTTATTGCAAACGCTTAATGAAGCCCCGCGTTTACGCAGTGGCATACACGACCATGAAGTAGAAAATGAAGAATGGAATAAAGTGCGTGAACGTATGTACCGCATTTGTGAGGTGGCTGCAGAAAAGGGCATTGGAGTGTTGGTAGATGCAGAGGAAAGCTGGATACAAGACCCCGTAGACAGGCTTACTATGGAGATGATGGAGGAGTTTAATAAAGAGAAAGTGATCATCTACAATACCATTCAGCTATATCGTCACGATAGGCTCCGTTTCCTCAAAATGTCGCACCAGATTACCCAAAAGCAGGGGGTGTTGTTAGGTGTGAAACTGGTACGTGGCGCTTATATGGAAAAAGAAAGATTGCGTGCTACACAGAATGCTTATGCGTCACCTATACAGAATGATAAATCGTTTGCCGACGGCGATTATAATGCAGCCGTGGAATATTGTATCAATAACCTGGAGAGTATAGGGGTTATCATTGCTTCTCATAACGAATACAGCAATCTGCGGGCTGCCGAACTGTTAGATGCCAAAGGTTTACCACATAATCATCCGCATGTGCACTTTTCCCAGTTATATGGCATGAGTGACAATATCACTTTTAACCTGGCTAAAGCGGGCTTTTCGGTGAGCAAATACCTGCCTTTTGGTCCTATCCGTGATGTTATACCCTACCTTATGCGCAGGGCACAGGAAAACAGCAGTGTAAGCGGGCAAACAGGCCGCGAGTTGGGATTGATTAAAAGAGAGCTGAAAAGAAGGCACAACGGCAGTGAAGTATAAATAGGTTATAGGATAACCACTTTGTTTTTGATAGCATATACGGCCAGGCCTACCCGGCTTCTTATCTGTAGCTTTTCAAATAATGTATCCCGGTAACTGTCTATAGTGCGTGGACTTAGTTTCATTTTATCTGCAATTTCCTTGTAGGTATAGTCACTGGCTGTCCATTGCAGAAATTCTGTTTCTCTTTCCGTTAAAAAAGCAGGTTGTTCACTATCGTTGGCACCCTGCTTTTGTGTTTGACTGTTTAAGTGGTTTATTCCTCTGCCTATTTGAACAGTCAGCAGCTCATTCACAAAGTATTCTCCTCTTGAGGTAAATAAAATGGCATTCTGTAGTTCCTCCGGATCACATTCTTTCAGTACATATCCTTTTACACCTGCCTGTAGCATTTTTATCACATTCAGTTCATCGTTCAGCATGGAAAGGGATAGCGTGTGTATTTGCGGATACCCGGCTGCCAGGGCCCGGGCGGTGTGGTAGCCATCTAAAAAGGGCATATTTACATCCAGTATGGCCACCTGTGGTAAAGTGGTGGCAGCAGCCAGTAAATCAAGTAACTCCTGTCCGTTTCCTGCCTGCATAATTACCTGGCAATTGGTAAAATCGTTAATCAGCGAAACCAATGCCTTCCGTAATAGTGTGTGATCGTCTGCTATGGCTATCGTTATCATAGTGGGTCGTCTTACGTATTAAATATAACATCTTCACAGCTATAATCATCGCTAAAAAGCAAGTTTTTGCTGCCTGTAATCAGGCAGTTACCGGCATTATGTTCATAAAATATAACATATGGCATGGTTTTCAGTCCCCTAACAGATCATACAAAAGGCGCATCTTTTTGTATCTTGCACCGTTATGCAACAATACCTACAATTACTTCAACATATTATAGATAACGGTACGGTAAAAACAGACCGCACCGGTACTGGCACTACCAGCTGTTTTGGTTACCAGATGCGGTTTAACCTGCAGGAAGGCTTTCCGTTGGTGACCACCAAAAAGCTGCACCTGAAAAGCATTATATACGAACTGTTGTGGTTTTTGAAGGGCGAAACCAATATAGCCTACCTGAAAGAGCATGGTGTGAAAATATGGGATGAGTGGGCGGATGCCGATGGAAACCTGGGGCCGGTATATGGCAAGCAATGGCGTAGCTGGGAAGGAGCCAATGGTGCTACGTTTGATCAGATTTCGGATGTAATAAAGCAAATTAAAACCAACCCCGATAGCCGCCGGATGATTGTAAGCGCGTGGAACGTGGCCGAGTTGCCCGAAATGGCATTAATGCCTTGTCACGCACTTTTCCAGTTTTATGTTACACCTGCCAGGGCAGAAGGGGAGCGTGCTAAACTATCCTGTCAGTTATACCAGCGTAGCGCAGATGTGTTTTTAGGGGTGCCTTTCAATATCGCTTCTTATGCTTTATTAACGATGATGATAGCCCAGGTGTGCAACCTGGATGCCGGTGAGTTTGTACATACTTTTGGCGATGTGCATTTATACAGCAACCACCACGAGCAGGCAAAGCTGCAATTAACCCGCGCGCCACATCCATTGCCGGTAATGAAAATAAACCCGGCAGTAAAGGATATCCTGGAGTTTACATTTGAAGATTTTACACTGGACAATTACCAGGCGCATCCACATATCAAAGGGGCAGTTGCCATTTAACTTATTACACTATGAAAATTTCGCTGATAGTTGCTGCGGCAACAGATAATGCAATAGGAAAGAATAACCAGTTGTTATGGCATTTGCCCAACGATTTAAAATTCTTTAAGAATATGACCTGGGGCATGCCGGTAGTAATGGGGCGTAAAACCTTTGAAGCTTTATCGGGCCAGCCATTACCAGGCAGGTTAAATATTATCGTTACCCGCCAGCAAGGTTGGCAACAAGATAAAGTAGTGGTGGTGAACAACGTAAAAGATGCGTTGTTTCTGGCACAGGAAAACAAGTATGCCGAAGTGCTGATATCGGGCGGTGGCGAAATTTATAAAGAAACCATAAACGAGGCAGATAAGATCTATCTGACACGTGTGCATGCTACTTTTGAAGGAGCAGATGCTTTTTTTCCTGAAGTAGATAAACAAAAATGGCATCTGACTTCTCACCAGGATTTTTTAGCAGATGACAAACATGCATACGACTATAGCTTCCAGGTGTGGGAGCGGAAATAAATCAAAATATGTATTCTAAACTACAGTTAGCTGTAAAGTATTTTCAATATTGGTGGAGAGGAGAGAACGGTAAGGGACATGGAGTGCATTCCCCGTTTGTATTTAGCTTTATAACAGATGTGTTAAATGATAACCGTGCTTATTACTGCTATCAACAGATAGAGAAGCAGCGGGAAAAATTATTGCAGGATAACACCTGGCTGGAAATAGCCGATTTTGGAGCCGGTTCACGTGTAAATTCGCACAAGCGCCGCCAGGTATCTTCTATAGCCCGCAGTGCTTTAAAGCCGGCAAAGTATGGCCAGCTGATGTTTCGCATGGTTAACTATTATCAGCCCGCTGTAATAGTGGAGCTGGGTACTTCTTTAGGTATTACCTCTTCCTATCTGGCCAGCGGCAATGGTAAAGCAGCCGTTACCACTATGGAAGGCGCACCTGCAGTGGCTTCGGTAGCGCGGTCGGGCTTTGCTGCATTGGAGTTGAAAAACATCCGGTTGGTAGAAGGCAATTTCGACGAAACGCTGGAGGATACTTTAAAAGCTTTGCCGGCCAAGGTGGATTTTGCTTTTGTAGACGGTAATCACCGCTATCAGCCTACTATGCAATATTTTCATCAATTGCTGGAAGTGGCGCATGAACACACCATCATTATCCTGGATGATATACACTGGAGCAGTGAAATGGAGCAGGTATGGCAGGAAGTGCAACAGCACGAAGCGGTTACTATGACCATTGATCTGTTTTTTATCGGAATAGTGTTGCTGCGCAAAGAATTTAAAATAAAGCAACATTTCACCGTGCGGTTCTAATAAAAGGGTATTGAAGCGTTACATGCGTATTACAGTTAATTTTGACGCTTCAAAATACCTATCATTTGTCAGGCAAACTACCCATAGCATTACTGGCCTCGCTGGAACAGTGTGCAGGCTTTAACCGCAATACTTTTGAAGCAGTTCATGCAGCAGAGGAAAAAGTAACTTCTGTACGGTTTAACCCGGCAAAAGGGCCGCAGCGCCTGGCTTCCGGGTTACCGCTTACGCCTGTTCCCTGGTGCAGGTATGGAGCTTATCTGCCCGAACGTCCTTCCTTTACTTTCGATCCGTTGTTTCATGCCGGCACTTATTATGTGCAGGAAGCCAGCAGCATGTTCTTATGGGAAGTGCTGCATCAGGTAGCGGGCAATCCCGCACAGCAAAAAGTATTGGACTTGTGTGCTGCCCCTGGTGGAAAAAGCACCTTACTGGCTTCTTATTTTGCCGATGGGCTGGTAGTGGCCAATGAGGTGATACGTAACCGCAGCAGTATACTGGCCGAGAATATTACAAAATGGGGTGCCGACAATGTGGTGGTTACCAATAACGATCCGGCTCACTTTCAGGCATTGGCCGGGTATTTTGATGTAATAGTGGCCGATGCGCCCTGTAGCGGCAGCGGACTGTTTAGAAAAGATCCTGAAGCTATTGAAGAGTGGAGTGAAGATAACGTAGCCTTATGCAGCCAGCGCCAGCAACGTATTCTGGCGGATATCTACCCGGCTTTAAAAGAAGAAGGTATACTTATCTATTCCACCTGTTCTTACAGCAAGCAGGAAGATGAAGAAATACTGGACTGGCTGATGCAAAACTTTGCACTGGAAAGCTGTTCTATCTCTTTGGAGGAAGAATGGGGCATTATTCCCGTTCTGTCAGAACAATACAAAGCTGCCGGTTACCGTTTTTATCCTGATAAGGTAAAAGGAGAAGGTTTTTTCATAGCCGCTTTCCGGAAAAAAGAAAGTAGCAGCGGAACCGTATTTGTTAAGAAAAACACATTAAATACCTTAACCAAACAGGAAGTGCAGGTGGTGGGCGATTGGTTAAAGGATACTGCTAACTTGTTTCTGTTTAAGCAGAAAGACACTATTATTGCGGTTCCGGAACAGTGGAAAGCCGAGGTGCTGACATTGCAGCAGTCGTTACATATTAAAAAAGCAGGGGTGGCTGTGGGCATGTTAAAAGGAAAGGATCTGGTGCCTGAACATGCACTGGCATTAAGCTTGCATGTAAAAGATACCTTACCAAAGCTGAACCTGGAACTGGAGCAGGCTTTACAGTATTTACGTAAGAAAGAGGTAGATGCAGGAGATGCCCCCAAAGGGTGGACGCTGGCACAGTTTGAAGGTGTGAATCTGGGGTGGATGAAGGTGTTGCCCGGTAGAATAAATAATTACTATCCGGTGGAATGGAGAATATTAAAAGATTAAAATTACCCGTATTTTTAACGCATGATGAATCGTATTGTAGTATTGATATCGCTGGGGATGTTTGTGAGTGGAGTTGTAAATGCGCAAACGAAGTTTACCACACATACCATAACAGCAGGCGAAACCTTATCTGGCTTGAGTGCGAAGTATAAAACCACTGTTGGTGATATCATGCGCTTAAACGGAATGAACTCGAACAGCAAACTGGCTATAGGACAGAAAATAAAAATCCCGGCAGCAGGAACTTCCGTTCCCAAACCAGCAACTCCGGCTGCTACTACGCCTGCCCAGGCTCCACAGCAAGTGGCTCCTGCAAGCAATGGCGCTGCAACGGTGCATGTGGTGCAGCAGGGTGAAACCTTATACAGAATAGCTACTAAATATCATGTGAAGGTGGATCAGGTAAAAGGCTGGAACAGCCTTGCTTCCGATAATGTTTCTGTAGGTCAGAAATTATACATTAATGGTCAGGCTCCGGCAGGAGGTGGCGAAGTGGCAGTGCAACAACCACAGCCCACCGCACCTAAGCCGCAACCGGTTCAACCACAACCGGCTCAGCAACCACCAGTGCAACAGGCAGCGCCAACCGAAGCCCCAGCTGCACAGACTCCTGAAGCTCAGGCGCCTAAGCCGGTAGTGGATACCAAGCCTGTTGTGAAAGAAGAAGTGGTGATTGATCCGTCTAAAGTGGGGCCTAAAGGATATTTTGAACCACTGTTTGGTAAAGATGTGGCGGGCCGCTCTTTAGAAACAGCATCAGGTGCAGCAATGACCTTTAAAACATCCAGCGGATGGAATGATAAGAAGTATTATATCCTGATGAATGATATCGCGCCTGGCTCTATTGTAAAAATAACTGCGCCGGCCAGCAATAAAACTATTTATGCGAAAGTGCTTTGGAATATGGGTACCCTGAAAGAGAATGAAGGGTTAACCTATCGCATTAGCAATGCAGCTGCCGATGCACTGGGCGTAACAGAACTGAAATTTCAAATCACAGTGGCTTACTACGATTAGTAGTAGCCACTGTGGCTTTTTTTAGGGCCGGTATCCTCTCAGGAAATCCTGCACGGCCATACGCTTTTTTCCTTCCAGCTGCATTTCCAGTACATGCACATAGCCATCTACACAGGCAAAGCGTAAATAGCTTTTCCCATCCGTATCTACAGTGCCAGGCGTTTGCTGGTGAGCAATCCACTCTTTTTTACTACGAAATATCTTCAGTGTTTTATCCTGTAAAATGGTAAAAGCCCCCGGAAAAGGACTTAGGCCGCGTATCTGGTTATGAATATCAGTGCAGCTTCTCTGCCAGTTAATAACACAGGTTTCCGTAAATATTTTAGGGGCATGCTTTAAAGTGGCTTCCGCATTTTCTGAGGTGCCAGATGCTATAGAAGATTGTGCTTTTTCCGATACATTACCAGTTGCCAGTTCTTTTATAGTGGTTACCAGCAATTGGGCCCCCAGTTCTTTCATGCGGTCGTGCACTTCACCGGCGGTTTCATCTTCGCCAATGGGCATAGATGCCTGTAGCAGAATGTTGCCGGTATCAATTTCGTGCTGTAATTTAAAAGTGGTAACCCCCGTTTCTTTTTCCCCGTTGATCACTGCCCAGTTGATAGGAGCAGCTCCACGATATTGCGGTAGCAATGAGCCGTGTACATTGATGGTGCCTAAAGAAGGCATATCCCATACTATTTCCGGTAACATACGAAAAGCCACTACTACCTGTAAGTCGGCTTGTAAAGCCTTTAATGCTTCTATAAAAGCAGGATCTTTTAGTTTCAGCGGTTGCAACACAGGCAGGCCTTTGCTTTCGGCATATTGCTTCACGGCACTTTGTTGCAGTTTCATACCCCTGCCTGCCGGTTTATCCGGGGCAGTTACTACGCCTGCAATAGTACAGCCAGCTTCTACCAAAGCATCCAGAGATGCTACGGCAAACTCGGGTGTACCCATAAAAACAATCCTGGTATCTTTATAACTCATAGCACAAAAATAATCATCAGAAATCGGCGTACAACAGGTATTTCTTCCTGATCTTTTTAAACGCCGTAAGATCGGGCTGCCAGCTGTTACGAATTTCGGTTTCCGTAAATCCCTGAATCAGCTGTTGCATCAGGTTACTATTGCCTGTCAGTTTATTGAAGAAATAATCCTCGGGCTTTCCGCTTGGGGCATTGATAAAAAAGTCTTCCTTGTCAGGAAATAAAGCATAAGCGTTGAGCAGCCAGCTAAGATGCAGTTGTCCTTTCAGGGTTTGTAAAGTGCTTTGCTCATCGGTATATACATTCCATCCATAGCAGGTAACATCTTTTAACTTAGGAGCAGTTGCGCCTTCCTTGCTGCGTGGCGTAAATGCATACAAGGTATCGGGTAAAGAAGGATGGCCGAATAGTGCAAACGGATGTTCGGTGCCCCTTCCTTCACTCAATACCGTGCCTTCAAAAAAGCAGGTAGAAGGATACAGGTAAATAGAAGTCATATCCGGCAGGTTGGGAGAGGGCTTCACCGGCAAACGGTACAGGCTTTTGTGTGTATAGTTTTTACAAGGTATTACCGTTAAGCTAAAACCCTTGCCAGTGGCAGGTTTGTGTGTAAGCCACTGCTCACCCACCAGCATTTTAGCATACTCGCCAATGGTCATACCATATACCACCGGCACAGGTTGCATGCCAATGCCACTGGAATATTTTCTATTCAGCACAGGGCCATCTACGTAAAAGCCATTAGGGTTGGGCCGGTCCAGCACTATCAGCGGTTTATTATTGATAATAGCGCTTTCTATATACTCCTGTAAAGCATTAATGTAAGTGTAAAAGCGTACCCCAACATCCTGTAAATCAAACAGCATCACCTCTACATCTTTCAAATCATCCTCCGAAGGCCTTACTTTTTTTCCATACAACGAAACAACTGGTATTCCTGTTTGTTGATCTGTATAATTGGCTACGTGCGCACCTGCATCGGCTGTGCCGCGAAACCCATGTTCAGGACCGAATATTTTCACAATAGAAACACCCAGGTGTAAAAGCGTATCAACAAGATGTGTATGATGAATAACAGAAGTAGGATTGGCAAAAACACTTATTTTTTTCCCTTTCAGCAGTGGGAGATAATTATTTAACTGCCAGGCACCGGGATAAACAGTGTTTCCCTGGCCATTGCCTGCCAGGAAAATAAAAAGAAACACCGGAAAAAGAACGGTTATTTTTTTCATGTACAATTAATTTACTGGTGCTGCATGGTGGTTACGATTCACAAAATAAATTCCTACCTTGCCCGCCTGTATAATGATTTTCGCACCTTAAAGAAACAATTATTTACCGCCGTTGCAAAGCGGAAAAGTGTAAAAAACTGCGGATAACGAATAAAACAAACATTTATGCAACAAGTAAAAAAAGGTGACACAGTAAAAGTGCACTATCATGGCAAGTTAACTGATGGCACCACTTTCGATAGCAGCGAAGGACGCGAACCACTGGAATTTGAAGTGGGTAGCGGTATGGTTATCCAGGGCTTCGATAATGGAGTACTGGGTTTAACAGCAGGTGAAAAAAGAACTGTGCATATTCCGGTAGATCAGGCATATGGTCCTAAAAGAGATGATCTGTTTATGGAGTTTCCATTAGACCGTTTCCCGGCCGACCTGACTCCTGAAAAAGGAATGGTGTTGAACATGAGCAATGGCGAAGGGCAGCAAATGCCTGTGGTAATTACTGATGTAAGAGAAGATGTGGTGGTACTGGATGCAAACCCGCCATTAGCCGGTCAGGATCTGGTATTCGACATTGAGCTGGTAGAAATTAAAGGCGGCAGTCCTTTAATTATTATGCCTTAATTCATCTGCCAGAAAATTTCTGGTGATATATTATAATGTGGGCCGGTGTTTCACCGGCCCATTTATATATATGCTACATTCTTCGGGGTGCATCATTCCAATGCAGTGATAGCAAGGAGTTTGGTTTCGAAAACAGCTGTTTGGAAGTGACTGGTTGCCCTTCAAAAAGGAGCTTTCCGTAGCCTCGTCCTATAGGACGAACAGCCCGCTCTATAGGACGAACAGCCCGCTCTATAGGACGAGCAGCCCGCTCTATAGGACGAGCGGCCCGCTCTGTAGGACGAGCAGCCCGCTCTGTAGGATGGGCTGCTCGTCTGTTGTGCTGAGCAAAAAGTTCTATAGAGCGAGTTGCCCGTCACTGCGGCCGAGTTGCTCGCTCTATAGAATGAGCATTGGGGTTGCACGAATCAGCAGCCTGGCCGATAGTATGGGCACGAAAAAAGCACGCTTCAGGTGCTCGAAAGTGCTTTCCCAGGCCTCGTCCTATAGAGCGAGCAGCTCGTACGCTAGGACGAAGTACCCGTCTGTTAGAATATGAGGGCAGAAAATGCTACTTTTCTTTATGCAGGTATTCAGGAAGCTTGTCGCCATTGCGCTTTATTTTTCCTGGTATGGGGCTGACCAAAAGGTTTAGCTTAAAAAAAGGTCGGACTCTAGTATTAAAATATACACTGACCTAAAAATAGCCAAAACCCTCAGTCGGGATATTGTATTTTAGGTGGCTGGCAGATGGTAACCGGCCCTACTTCCGTACCCTCTCCCCAAAGCAATAACTTATTCCCAGCTGCTTCATGGAACAATTGACTGCTTATCAGTCTTCTTCTCTGGAAAATATTTGCAAAAAGGGGTAATTATATTTGGTAGCGTAACAAAGGTTCTTATCTTTGCCGCCCACTACACAAATAGCGGGCAGTTCTTTAAACAGCAAGCGGTAAAAAAGGTTGAGAAATAACTAAAAATAAATTTGGTGAATGTTTCGAAACTGTTACCTTTGCACTCCCAATAAAACGGGAACAGTTCATTGAAAATCAGCGGTTTACAAAGAATTAACTTCAAAAATAATTCAAAAATAAATTTGCTAATTTGAAATAAAAACTGCTACCTTTGCAACCCGAATGAAACGAAAGTGACAGACGGAAACGCAAAAAAAGCTCTTCTACTTTGAAAATGATGACCGGCTCTAAGGCCTACGGGATCGAAACCTGACCATCAGCAATTTTTAAGTTCTTTGAAAGAATGGAAGCAACAGTACTACTTTAAATAGTAGGTAAGTGTAAGCAACGTAACAAAATTAAAATTCACAGACGCAATTTCGAGAGAAATTAAGTTAGTGATCAAAACTCATTTACAATGGAGAGTTTGATCCTGGCTCAGGATGAACGCTAGCGGCAGGCTTAATACATGCAAGTCGAGGGGTAGCACAGTATAGCAATATATGGGTGACGACCGGCAAACGGGTGCGGAACACGTACACAACCTTCCTTCAAGCGGGGAATAGCCCAGAGAAATTTGGATTAATGCCCCATAGAATAACGGCTCGGCATCGTGTTGTTATTAAAGATTTATCACTTGAAGATGGGTGTGCGTTCGATTAGGTAGTTGGCGGGGTAACGGCCCACCAAGCCTACGATCGATAGCTGATGTGAGAGCATGATCAGCCACACGGGCACTGAGACACGGGCCCGACTCCTACGGGAGGCAGCAGTAAGGAATATTGGTCAATGGACGCAAGTCTGAACCAGCCATGCCGCGTGGAGGATGAAGGTCCTCTGGATTGTAAACTTCTTTTATCTGGGACGAAACAACGTTTTTCTAAATGTCTTGACGGTACCAGATGAATAAGCACCGGCTAACTCCGTGCCAGCAGCCGCGGTAATACGGAGGGTGCAAGCGTTATCCGGATTCACTGGGTTTAAAGGGTGCGTAGGCGGGCATGTAAGTCAGTGGTGAAATCTCAAAGCTTAACTTTGAAACTGCCATTGATACTATGTGTCTTGAATTTCCTGGAGGTTAGCGGAATATGTCATGTAGCGGTGAAATGCTTAGATATGACATAGAACACCGATTGCGAAGGCAGCTGACTATAGGTGAATTGACGCTGATGCACGAAAGCGTGGGGATCAAACAGGATTAGATACCCTGGTAGTCCACGCCCTAAACGATGGATACTCGACATACGCGATACACAGTGTGTGTCTGAGCGAAAGCATTAAGTATCCCACCTGGGAAGTACGACCGCAAGGTTGAAACTCAAAGGAATTGGCGGGGGTCCGCACAAGCGGTGGAGCATGTGGTTTAATTCGATGATACGCGAGGAACCTTACCTGGGCTAGAATGCAGTTTGACCGTGGATGAAAGTTCATTTTGTAGCAATACACAGATTGTAAGGTGCTGCATGGCTGTCGTCAGCTCGTGCCGTGAGGTGTTGGGTTAAGTCCCGCAACGAGCGCAACCCCTATCTTTAGTTGCCATCAGGTTAAGCTGGGAACTCTAAAGAAACTGCCGTCGTAAGACGCGAGGAAGGAGGGGATGATGTCAAGTCATCATGGCCTTTATGCCCAGGGCTACACACGTGCTACAATGGTAACTACAAAGAGCTGCTACTTGGCGACAAGATGCTAATCTCAAAAAAGTTATCTCAGTTCGGATCGCAGTCTGCAACTCGACTGCGTGAAGCTGGAATCGCTAGTAATCGTATATCAGCAATGATACGGTGAATACGTTCCCGGACCTTGCACACACCGCCCGTCAAGCCATGAAAGCCGGGGGGACCTGAAGTCGGTAACCGCAAGGAACTGCCTAGGGTAAAACTGGTAATTGGGGCTAAGTCGTAACAAGGTAGCCGTACCGGAAGGTGCGGCTGGAATACCTCCTTTTTAGAGCGACGCTATACTTTTTAATTGTTGTTTCCTTCTTCTTTCAATTTTTATTTGTCTGATTAGATAAATAAAAAACGTAACTAAAAAATAAAGATCTTTCAGATACTGAATAGTATGACTCGTACAGACCCGTAGCTCAGTTGGTTAGAGCGCTACACTGATAATGTAGAGGTCACCAGTTCAACTCTGGTCGGGTCTACTTAATGTTTTACTGGGGGGTTAGCTCAGTTGGCTAGAGCATCTGCCTTGCACGCAGAGGGTCATCGGTTCGACTCCGATATCCTCCACTTTAAAAGCTGTAAGCAGGATGCAAACAGCAATAACACAAGTTCTTTTGAAATTAATGAGATACGGCATAATGGCCTAAAGGTTCGTAACCTTATTATCTACTAAAGTTCTTCCATTCGATCGCAAGAGAGGATGGGATGAATAGAGTTCTTTGACATATTGGGAAAGCAAAATTACTAAAGAGAGATTTTATATAGTGGAGTTCATTTTAGGATGAACAAATGCTGAATAAAAACATGTAAGTTTTTTAAAGCGAAATAAGGGCGCATGGTGGATGCCTAGGGTCTGAGAGGCGATGAAGGACGTGGTAAGCTGCGATAAGGCAGGGGGAGCTGCACACGAGCGTAATATCCCTGCATTTCCGAATGGGACAACCTAATATACTGAAGGTATATTACTCGAAAGAGAGCCAACCCGGAGAACTGAAACATCTAAGTACCCGGAGGAAAAGAAAATAACAATGATTCCCAGAGTAGTGGCGAGCGAAAAGGGAAGAGCCCAAACCGAAATAGCGTGCTGTTTCGGGGTTGTAGGACTACGTTTAGAAAGTGTTATCAAATCGAACTATCTGGAAAGTTAGGCCATAGCAGGTGATAGCCCTGTAGATAGAAATTAACATGGACGAGTAGTATCCTGAGTAGCGCGGGACCGGAGGAATCCTGCGTGAATCTGCCAGCACCATCTGGTAAGGCTAAATACTCCTCAGACACCGATAGTGAACCAGTACCGTAAGGGAAAGGTGAAAAGCACCCTGAACAAGGGAGTGAAATAGTACCTGAAACCGTGCGCCTACAAGCGGTCGGAGCTCAGTAATGAGTGACGGCGTGCCTTTTGCATAATGAGCCTACGAGTTGCTCCTCACTGGCGAGGTTAAATTCGTGAACGAATGGAGCCGTAGCGAAAGCGAGTCCGAATAGGGCGACTAGTCAGTGGGGGCAGACGCGAAACTTTGTGATCTATCCATGGGCAGGTTGAAGTTCTGGTAACACAGAATGGAGGACCGAACCCGTTGACGTTGAAAAGTCTTGGGATGACCTGTGGATAGGGGTGAAAGGCCAATCAAACTGAGAGATAGCTCGTTCTCCCCGAAATGTTTTTAGGAACAGCCTTGTATATAGAAGTTTAACAGAGGTAGAGCTACTGATTGGGCTAGGGGGCTTCACCGCCTACCAAACCCTGACAAACTCCGAATGCTGTTAAATATCTACAGGAGTGAGGCTGCGGGCGCTAAGGTCCGTGGCCGAGAGGGAAATAACCCAGACTAGCAACTAAGGTCCCTAATACGTAGTTAAGTTGATCAAACGAGGTGGGATTTCAATAACAGCCAGGATGTTGGCTTGGAAGCAGCCATTCATTTAAAGAGTGCGTAACAGCTCACTGGTCGAGAGATCCTGCACGGAAAATAATCGGGCATCAAACTACGAACCGAAGTTCTAGATTCAGATAATATCTGAGTGGTAGGGGAGCATTGAAATTGCATCGAAGCTGTTAGGCGACTAATGGTGGAGCGATTTCAAAAGAAAATGTAGGCATAAGTAACGATAAAAGAAGTGAAAAACTTCTTCGCCGAAAGTCTAAGGGTTCCTGATCAACGTTAATCGGATCAGGGTTAGTCTGGTCCTTAGGAAAACCCGAAAGGGGCATCTGATGGAAAGAAGGTTAATATTCCTTCACCTGCTATACATTAAAAGTGACGCATCGACGTGGTGGTTACGTACTGACAGAATAGTGCGTAGAGATGAATCTTCGGAGGAGTCGAAATCATAAAATTGGTGCCGAGAAAAGCGAGTATAGCAGCCAGTACCGCAAACCGACACAGGTAGACGGGATGAGTATTCTAAGGCGCTCGGGTGAGCCGTGGAGAAGGAACTAGGCAAATTGACGCTGTAACTTCGGGACAAGGCGTACCGTAGCGATACGGTCTCAGTAAAATGATTCAACCAACTGTTTAACAAAAACACAGGGCCCTGCAAAATCGAAAGATGACGTATAGAGCCTGAAACCTGCCCGGTGCTGGAAGGTTAAGGAAGGATGTTCGGCGCAAGCCAAAGCTTCTGACTGAAGCCCCAGTAAACGGCGGCCGTAACTATAACGGTCCTAAGGTAGCGAAATTCCTTGTCGGGTAAGTTCCGACCTGCACGAATGGTCTAATGAGTTGAATACTGTCTCCTCCACGAGCCCGGTGAAATTGTAGTATCGGTGAAGATGCCGGTTACCCGCCACGGGACGGAAAGACCCCGTGAACCTTCACTACAACTTTGCATTGATCTTGAGTAACAAATGTGTAGGATAGTTGGGAGACTATGAAGTAGCTTCGCCAGGAGTTATGGAGTCAACGTTGAAATACCAACCTTTTGTTACTTAGGACCTAATCCTGAGAAAGGAGACATTGCATGGTGGGTAGTTTGACTGGGGTGGTCGCCTCCTAAAAAGTAACGGAGGCTTGCAAAGGTACCCTCAGTACGGTTGGTAATCGTACGTAGAGCGCATTAGTATAAGGGTGCTTGACTGTGAGACAAACAAGTCGATCAGGAGCGAAAGCTGGCTAAAGTGATCCGGCGGTTCTGTATGGAAGGGCCGTCGCTCAAAGGATAAAAGGTACTCCGGGGATAACAGGCTGATCTTACCCAAGAGCTCATATCGACGGTAAGGTTTGGCACCTCGATGTCGGTTCGTCACATCCTGGGGCTGGAGAAGGTCCCAAGGGTTCGGCTGTTCGCCGATTAAAGTGGCACGTGAACTGGGTTCAGAACGTCGCAAGACAGTTCGGTCCCTATCTGTGGTGGGCGTTAGGAAATTGCGGGGACGTGACCTTAGTACGAGAGGACCGGGTCGCATGTACCGCTGGTGAATCTGTTATGCCGCTCGGTGTATTGCAGAGTAGCTATGTACAGTCAGGATAAACGCTGAAAGCATCTAAGCGTGAAACCTACCTCAAGATGAGTTTCCTTTTAAGGGTTGTCAAAGACTATGACGTTGATAGGCTATAGATGTAAAGTTGGTAACAACAAAGTCGAGTAGTACTAATTACCCGTAAGCTTTAATTTTTTTAATATCGCTCAAAAGCAATGGAGAGTAAATAGATATTAATACTCTTTAGTTGAGCTTCCCAATATGTATCTTATTACGGTTGAGAGATTGTAGTGCAAGTCAGTGAATAGAGTAACTGATAAGAAACGACTACAAACTAACAATTTAAGATCTTATGGTGATTATGCCGAGGGTGTTCACCTCTTCCCTTACCGAACAGAGAAGTTAAGCCCCTCATGGCCGATGGTACTGCAAAGAAATGCGGGAGAGTAGGTAGTTGCCATATTTATTGAAAGCGCCTCACTGGAAACAGTTGAGGCGTTTTTGTTTTGTATATATCCCATCTTGACTGGGGTTATCCCAACATATCCTGCTTGCTTGACTCTTCCCAATTATATCCTATTTTATTGTATTTATTGCTGCTACTCAAGCGTGTATTTTACCCTTCCATTCTTATACCTTTCTTTTAAACTACCAGTCAATTATTTCATTCAACGAAATGCTAATCTGTTGAAAATGAACAAAATGAATAACTTCTGAATATAATAGCGCTGTATATTCATTAGCTAAATGATTGCTGTGCCTATGGCAAATGAATATGATAAAATTCTTAAAGAGAGTGTTAGAGAACCTAAGCTAAACTTATTAAAGCAGTTACTGGGCATAGACACAAAGTATGTGAGAGCTGCCCCACCACGAATACAGCAAACGATTGTAGAAAGAGAAGCTGATACGGCACTGGAAGTGGAAACTATTGATGGCCGCAAATTTCTATGCCACATTGAGTGGCAATCTACGAATGACAAAAGCATGGCTTTACGGATGGCTAAGTATGACATTTTACTGATGGAAAGCTATGAATGTGAGGTAATGGGTATCGTGATTTACGTAGGTAATAAAGCGATGAGTATGAGGGGAAATATTCAGTCTTTTGGCTTGCATTACGAATGTCCGGTCATAGACATCCGCGATGTTCCTCCCAACGTATTTTTATCTTCAAAAGACCCTGGGGAGCTAATACTGGCTATTCTAACCGGAAAAGAACCAGAGCGGATGATCCGGGAAATTTTGATTAAATTGCAAGTACTAACAAAAGGAGATCAGGTTTATTTTAAAGAAAAAGTGAGACACCTGGAGGTGTTATCTCAACTACGTGGAAATGAATTACAAAAACAAGTAATAAAAGAGGAGGAGAATATGCCTATTACATTAGATATAAGACAAGACCTGAGATTCCAGGAAGGGGTACAGGAAGGGCGCTTATTGGATGCCCAAAAAATGATAGAAGAAGGCTTAAACCTTCCTTTAATACAACGAATTACTGGTCTTGAAATGGCTAAATTACAGGAACTGAAAAAGCAACTGGAAGCTTAGGTTTATAATGATACTTAAAGCAAACCGTCTCAACTGTTTCCAGTGAGACGGTTTGTCTTTTATACCAGCTTACATGACTTAACGTGTAGGGGAGTCGACAGGAATTGTCATAAAAAAAGGAGGAACCGCAAACGATACCTCCTACAAGTAAATGTTTCATTTGACAAACAGGTTATGATTGCCAACGAATTATGTAATTATTTGATCCTTTGCAACTTCGTACTGTTACCTCTGTACATGTCGCCCACCCAGAAAGTAACACCAATTACTGTAGCCAGTGCTACCACCGAACCTTCAAAGCCAAAGCTTCCTCCGGTGATAATATCAGAACCATCCAGTGATTGCTGCAGTACGCTGTTTACACTAATGCCGCTTACGGAATAGCCTAGCAATGGACCCTGAACCAGGTTCCAGCTAAAATGCAGGAATATACCAAACCAAAGGTTTTGTGTGTAAATGAAGTTGATGCCCAGTAATAAACCCAAGGCAAACAAGTTCACCAATGGTAAAATACCGATTGTAGGGTTAGGAAGGTGCAGTAATGAAAATATCAGCGCACTGATAACCAAAGCATACATGGGTGGCAGGCTCTGCATCAGGTTGCGGAGTATATAACCGCGACCTACAATCTCCTCTACAAATGCTACAATGGCAAAAAAGATGATGGCATATAACAATTGCAGGAAATTAGGCAATACGATAGATAAGCTTAAAGTACCTGTTATCAGCAGTATTAACGTTCCGGTAGATAACAGGTTAATGCCTGCAAAAAAGCCTGTCCACGCATCGGCTTCATACTCGCCCCATTCAAACCCCAGGCTTGAAAAAGATCTGCGGTCTACGAACCTGCAAAACAGGTAAGCGGGAATCAGCATAAAGCCGTTGGTGACCAGGTAGGATAGATATAACATCGGAAACTTCATCCCGGTAGTGTCATACAGCTCCCTAAATGGAATATATTGTTGTGTCGCCGGCAAAAACACCAGTAAGCCTGGCGTGGCAATAAGGATCACAAAAACTACTACACGTAACCAACCGTGCTTAATCAGGGGTTTCTTATTCATTCTCTTACGGGTTGTGAATTCGCCGGGTCAAGATACAACCATTTATTCAATTGGCTTGATTAAAGTGATATAAGTAGGGAAATGGTCGCTGAAACCACTCATATAGTTATCAAAATCGTAGGTACGCTTAGGATAACCTTTATACCTTCCGGTAGTCTGCACCATGTCGTCCCGCTTAAAAATATTGGCCTTGTAAAAACGGAAATGCTTAGGCATGGTTTTATCCAGCCATGATTGCGATAGGATAATCTGATCGAATAATGCCCAGGCATCCTGGTAAGCTAACGTGCCAATGCCACGGTTGTAGAAATCGGCCCATGGATTAAACAGCATATCCTCTTTCAGCTTATCCATCTTGCCGCCTGCTTTTAATACTTTGGTTACGCTTACGTTATCGGGGCTGTCGTTCAAATCGCCCATTACAATAATGTTGGCTTTGGCATCCAAACGGGTGATAGAATCTATAACCCGGCGTACAATACCTGCAGCCAGTGAGCGGTTGTCCGCTGCGCCTACGCCACCCAGGCGTGAAGGCCAGTGGTTTACCATTACATAGCAATATTCGCCATCCAGTTTACCTTTTACCACCAATATGTCACGGGTAGTGTGCGGTGTGGTGTCGTTGGGCGAGCCGGGCAATACTACAGGAACGGGAAAGCTGGTCTCAACGGTAAAGTATTTGGGATTGTAGAGTAAGCCTACATCAATGCCCCTGAAATCGGGCGACTCGTAGTGTTCTATTTTGTAACCTCTGCCGGCAATAGCTTCCTGTTTTACCAGGTCTTCCAGCACATTTCTGTTTTCTACTTCGCTTACACCGATGATAGCGGCGCCATCCGGACTTACATCGGTGCCAATGTCACGTAAAACAGTGGACAGATTTTTTAATTTGTCGAAGTACACAGCCGGGGTATATTTTTTAACGCCGGTGGGTAAAAAATCAAAGTCGTTCTTTCCTTTCGCATGTACTGTATCAAAAAGGTTTTCGAGGTTATAAAATGCCACGTTAACCACCTTGTACTGTTTTTGTTGTGCGTGTAAAACCGAAGTAGAAAGAGCAAATGCAAGTAGTGTGTGTAATAATCTTTTCTTAATAAACATATTGGATACCAGGGATTAATTAAGGCTGCAAAGGTAGTCAATGTACAAAAAACATTGAATATGTTAATTTTTGTATTTAATTTGTTAATTAAATGATCACTATTTGTTAATGTTGCGCCGTCAATGTTTGTCTACTTTTGCTGCCGTTTGAGAAGTTGCTACTTATGTTCTATACCGCCTAACTGTTAACCTAGGGGAGGCATGCACTGTCAGTATTTGATGATAAACCACATTACACACACATGATTAAAAAAACTGCCCGTGCCTGTTTAACTATGCTCGTGCCCTGTAGTTTGCTACTATTAGGTACTTCGCGGAGTTATTCACAGGTAAAAAAAGACAGTACAGAGCTACAGGAAGAAATTAAAAGTAACATTCCTGTGATCGTACTTGACGACAACGATGCAGAAAACGGTTCCAGTTCCTCGGGACAAAGTATCTCATCTATCCTTTATGGTGGTCGCGACCCTTATTTTTCCAGCGTATTTAATTGGAGTGCCGCCAGGTTTAAAATCCGCGGTTACGATGGTTCTTACACGGAAACTTACATTAATGGCGCGCCCGTAAAAAAACTTACCAACGGTTACACCTCCTGGAGTTTATGGGGAGGATTGAACGATGTAATGCGCAGCCGTGTTACTTCTAACGGCCTGCGTCCGGTAGATTACGCTTTTGGCGACATTGGCGGTACCAACTACATCGACACCAGGGCTTCTAAGCAAAGTCCGGGTTTAAATGTAAGCTACGCTTACTCTAACCGTAACTTTAACCATCGTGTTATGGCCAGCTGGGCCTCGGGCATGAGCAAAAAGGGCTGGGCTTTTGCAATATCAGCTTCTTACCGCTATGCCGATCAGGGCTATGTTAAAGGCACTTTCTATAATGGTGCTTCTTATTTCCTTTCAGTGGATAAGAAGATCAATAGTAAGCACCTGCTGTCTTTCACCACTTTTGGAACGCCTACACAAAATGGTATGCCTACAGCTGCTACGCAGGAAGCATATAACCTGGCAGGTTCCAACTACTATAACCCATCGTGGGGTTATCAGAATGGAAAGGTGAGAAGCAGCAACTATTACACTATTTTTCAGCCTTACTTTATTCTTAACCACGAGTGGACTATCAGCAGTACCAGTAATTTAAAAACGTCGGTATCTTATTCTTTTGGAAACAGAACCCGTACTACATTAGACTGGTATAACTCGCCGGATCCAAGACCTGATTACTACCGCAATCTACCTAGTTATCAGACTGATGATGCTGCCACAGCTAAGCTGGTAGCAGATCGTTTCAGCACCGACGAGTATATACGCCAGGTGAAATGGGACCAACTATATGATGCCAACCGTATTAACAAGCAAACGGTGAACGGTGTTACCGGACGCAGATCACGTTACCTGTTACAAGACAGGGTAACACATACCGATCGTGCTTCTTTCAACAGTGTATATAATTCCAAGCTGGATAAGCATGCCGACTTTACTGCCGGTATTACTTACAGCATTCAGAAAGATCATAACTATAACAGGGTAAACGATTTGTTGGGTGGTGATTACTATGTGAACAGAAACCAGTTTGGTGAGCGTTCTTACCCCGGTGATTCTGCTAAAGGCAACCCTAACCTGGACGATCCTAATCCGATTAAAAGAGTGGGTGATAAGTATGGTAACGACTACAGCCTGAACCTGAACGAGGCGAAGGCATTTATGCAAACCAACTTTACTTTTAACCATGTTGACTTTTTTGTAGCGGGTTCTTATGCTGCTACTACTATGTGGCGCGAGGGTTATGCACGTAACGGTTTGTTCCCTACTACCTCTCAGGGCAAATCACAGGAGTTAACCTTCCTGAACTATTCAGCAAAAGCAGGTGTTACCTATAAGATAGATGGCAGAAACTACATCTTTGCCAACGGATCGTACGGTTCACGCGCTCCTTTTATTGAAAACGTGTTTGTATCGCCACGTATCAGAAACACTATCCAGGATAACGTGCGTAACGAGCAGGTGATCAGTGCAGAAGCAGGTTATGTATTAAACTGGGAAAAACTGAAGTTTCGTTTGAATGGTTATTATGCCCGCTTTGCACATGCAGTGGATGTAATGAGCTATTATGATGACAGCCAGCAGAACTTTGTAAACTATGCGTTATCTAACATAGGCAAAGAAAACTTTGGTTTGGAAATTGGTTTTGAAGTGCCTTTATATAAAGGACTTACTGCTAAAGGTGCTGCCAACATTGGTCGTTACTACTACACCACCCGTCAGGAAGCTATTGTAACTGTAGATAACAGTGCAGCAGTGGTGGCTAAAGAAACCGTGTATGCTAAAAACTACCGTGTTGGTCAAACTCCACAGGAAGCCTATTCATTGGGTTTGAACTACTCTGGCAAAGGCAACTGGTTTGCGAACATTAACTGGAACTATTATAATAGCCTGTGGATAGATATTAACCCGGTTAAACTCACCGATCGTGCTACGGAAGGGGTGAAAAATGGTTCTGATCAGTGGAAGAGCATCTTAAAACAGCAAGAGATTAACGGCCAGTACACTGTCGATTTCTATGGTGGTAAAACATTCCGCGTAAGAACAGGTAGAAAATCTTCTACGGTGGTTTTATCTGCTGGTATCAACAACCTGCTGAATAAGCGCAACCTGATTACCGGTGGTTTTGAGCAATTACGTTTCGACTACACAGACAAAAACGTAAACAAGTTTCCGCCAAAGTACTACTACGGTTATGGTATCAACTACTTCATAACCCTTGGTTTAAAATTATAATTACAACTACTCTTTGTTAAACATATTTATAAACTGATTATAATGAAAAAGTTTAGTAAACAACTGATGCAGCTGTCGGCTCTTTTATTTGCCCTGGTTGTAATAGTAACCGCCTGTAAAAGAACATTTGACGAGCCGCCTTACAGAAGCGGAGACCCTGATTTAAAAATAACGCACACCATTAAGCAATTTCAGGATTTATACAAGGGCTCTGCCCTTACCATTACGGATGATGTAATTATTGCAGGTGTGGTTGTAGGTGATGATGCTTCTGGTAACATATTTAAGTATATCGTTATCCAGGATAGCACTGCAGGTATGAACGTTCAGCTGGATGCTTCCAGCCTGAATGCAACTTACCCTGTAGGTCGCAGAGTTTTTATCAAAGCAAAAGGCTTAACATTGGGTACGTATGGTGGCATGCTGGAACTGGGTTTAGGTGTGGCATCTGCAGGTTATCCTGCCCGTATTCCACAGGCGCAGATTGCTGACTTCCTGGTAGCAGGTAGCACTGAAAACGTAGTAAATCCTATTGAGCTGAACATTGCCGATGTAAAAAACGCTTACCAGAACATGCTGGTAAAATTAAAAGGAGTGGAAGTGGCTAAGGCTGATTTAAGCAAAGCATATGCAGATACCTCTTTAGTGAGCACTGCTGTAAACATTTCCCTGGAAGATTGTAACGGTGGTAGCATTGTTTTACGTTCCAGCAGCTATGCTAACTTTGCAGGAAGTAAAGTGAAACAAGGTAAAGGTGATATCGTAGGTATCTATACTTTCTATAACACTACACCTCAGTTTGTAATTCGCGATACTACTGACGTAGCTGCTATGACAGGTACCCGTTGCGACGGTTCTACCGGCGGAACTGCTCCCAGCACTGGCACCAAAGTTGATTCTATCAGAGCGCTGAGAAATTTATATGTGGGTAGTGATGTAATAGCTTCTGGTACTATCACCGGTGTGGTAATTTCTAACATCAGCAACGAATCTTCTGCTAACTATAGAATTGCCCAGGAAAACAACCAAGCTGGTATTCTGGTGTACACTAAAAGCGCTAACAGCAGCTTAGCTTTAGGCACTAAAGTACAATTGACTTTAACAAATGCGGATACGCTTACTACTTACAATGGTGATCTCGAATATAAAAGCTTTACCACTACCAACTTCACTACTTTAGGTACAGGTTCTGTAACGCCACGTGTAACTACTATTGCAGCTATCAACGCAAACAGAAGCCAGTGGTCATCTACAATGGTTACCCTTAATAATGTTACCATTGCTGCTTCTACCACTAACGGCACAGGTACTAACTACACTTTAACAGATGCTACCGGTTCACTGGTAACTTTCGTGAGAAGCGCAGCTAATATTACTGTAACGCCTGGTACTGCTACTTCTGTAACGGGTTATGTGTCTATTTATAAGCCTGCTGGTGTTGATACCACTACACAGCTGACTATCCGTAACACGGCTGATATTGTAATGGGTTCTACTACACCGCCAGTTACAACCGCTAATTTTACTGGTTTGTATGGCTTTGGTTCTGTAACAGCAACTTCAGGCACTACCGATCCTACTGCTGTTCCTACAGCTGATAATATGACCTTTGGTTCTTTCACTGCTAATGGTGTAAGTGCTAATCCTAATACGAGTGGTCGTTTCTCATTCACTACATGGGCTACTGGCGCAACTAACGGTTCTAATACCTTTACCGGTTCACTGGATGCAGCCAAATATTATGAAGTAACTATTACGCCGGCTTCAGGTTATAAACTGAATTTCGATTCACTGGCATTTACTGTTCAGCGCTCTGGTACTGGGGTTCGTCAGTGGGCCGTTCGTTCCAGCGTTGATGGATATGCCAGCAATTTAGCTGCTTCTATCAGCAATGGTAATGCAAATCTTTCTGTGGTAAGCACTGATGTGTTCCAGGTAGATGATGCTATCTCTACTGCACAGGAAGGAAGTAAAATCACTTTCAGCACTGGTTTTACTAATCTAACAGGTGCTGTTACCTTTCGCTTCTATGGCTTTAATGCAGAAGGTACAGGTGGTACATTCAGCTTAAATAAAGCTGCTTTCTACGGTTCTGCTGCAAAGCAATAAGTAATAATAGTTTTTATATAACTGGCCCCGTCAACAATATTGGCGGGGCTTTTCTTTGTGCATATATCAGGCATATATGACCTTGATCATCTATAGAAATGATATTGATCTATTATTTGTTTTGATAATATTATAATAATGATAGAATCCTCTAATCAATATATATAACCTGCAACTTTGCCTTCGATTTTTACACACACACACACTTTAAACGTAATGAGAAAAAGAATTTTACCCTTACTGGTATTCTTTTTGCTTGCCGCGAACTTTGCTTATTCCCAGCTTATTTTGAATGAAGTATCGCAGGGAAGCAGTGGTACAAAAGAATACTTTGAGTTTGTGGTTGTAGGTACCCGCACCTGCACCGACAGTACAGCCGATTTGCGTGGCTGGATTATTGACGATAACAACGGATGGATTCAAGCCGGCAGTGGCAATGGTATAGCGCAGGGAAATATACGCTTTGCCAATGTAAGCAACTGGGCTAAAGTGCCATACGGTTCAGTTATCCTTATTTACAATCCTACTGATAAAAACGCAAGTATTACTATAGCGGATGATGCTACTGATGCTAACCATGATTATACGTATGTATTACCTACCAGTTCTACTTACATAGAAGTGAATACTGCTACGCCGGTTTCACCCTCCAGTGCCACGTTTACTTATGGTACAACCGGGTATGCGAGCAGAACTACAGGTTCCTGGGATCCGGTTGGACTTGCCAATGGCGGGGATGGCGTAATTATTGTAAAACCAGACAATCTTTCTAAAGCCTATTTCTCATTTGCTTTTGCTATTGGTAGTGCTGCTACGGCAACTATCTATAAAACAAGCATGGCGGCTCAAAAGAACTGTTATTTAAGTGACGCTAACTATACCACTACAGCCAGTTGGATTGTAGGTGATGCTCCGGCTAATGAAACACCAGGCAAGCCTAATGGTGGTGATAACACTATTTGGATTAACAGCATGCGTGTGCAGGTGAACCCACCAACTGTGGGGGCTATCAGTGGCAACAATACCGTATGCGCAGGTGCGAAAACTACCTTATCTAATTCTACCAGCGGTGGTGTATGGAGCAGCAGTAATACTGCTGCAGCTACCATTGATGCCAGTTCTGGTGAAGTAACCGGCGTAGCTGCCGGCAACACTACTATTAGTTATGTAGTAACGAGTGGTACTTGTTCAACTACGGCAACCTATGCTGTAACTGTAACTGCGACACCAACTGTGGCAGCTATAAGCGGTAATAATAAGGTATGTGAAGGCGCTAAAACCACTTTAGCCGACGCTACCAGTGGTGGCGTATGGAGCAGTAGTAATACCGCTGTAGCTACTATCGATGCCAGTAGTGGTGAAGTAACCGGCGTAGCTTTTGGAAATGCTACCATCACTTACACGGTTACCAGTGGCAGTTGTTCTGCATCGGCTACTTATGCCATTACTGTGCAGGCTTTGCCTACAGTAGATGCTATATCCGGAAATAATACATTGTGTGTAGGTTCTACCACTACATTACAAAATACCACAACAGGTGGCACCTGGAGCAGTAATAGTGCTGGTGCTACTATAGCCAGCAATGGGGAAGTAACAGGTGTAACACCTGGTAATGCTACCATCAGCTATGTGGTAACCAGTGGAACCTGCTCTGCAACGGCTACTTTTTCTGTTACTGTGCAGGCGCTGCTGACAGTAGGCGCTATTTCGGGTGATAATACTATATGTGTAGGTTCAAATGCTACTTTACAAAGCGCTACCACGGGTGGTGTATGGAGCAGTGGTAATACTACAGTGGCTACTATAGATGCCAGCAGTGGTGAAGTAACCGGCGTGGCTTCCGGAAACGCTACTATCACCTACACAGTTACCAGTGGTAGCTGTACAGCATCGGCTACTTATGCCATCTCTGTACAGAGCTTGCCAACAGTGGCAGCTATTTCAGGCAGCCAAACGGTATGTGTGGGTTCAAAAACAACTTTATCCAATACTACCAGTGGCGGTGTATGGAGCAGCGATAATACCACTGCGGTAACCATCGATGCCAGCAGCGGTGAAGTAACCGGTGTGGCTTCCGGTAATGCTACTATCAGCTATACAGTTACCAGTGGCAGTTGTTCTGCAACGGCTACTTATGCTGTTACTGCACAGGGTTTACCTGTAGTAGATGCTGTTTCAGGTAACAATACAGTGTGCGTAGGAGCAAAAACTATTTTATCTAACGCCACAAGCGGTGGTGCATGGAGCAGCGATAATACAACAGCGGCCACCATCGATGCCAGCAGCGGTGAAGTAACCGGCATAGCTTCCGGCAATGCCACTATCAGCTACACCGTAACCAGCGGTACCTGTTCTGCAACGGCCACTTATGCTATAACCGTGAATGCGAAACCTGTAGTACAGGCCATTACCGGTAACGATATTATTTGTGTAGGATCAAAAACTACGTTACAGAATGCTACCAGCGGCGGTACCTGGAGTAGCAGTAATACTGCCGCGGCTTCTGTAGATAACACCAGTGGGGAAGTAACGGGCATGACTGCCGGTAACGCCACCATCAGCTACACAGTAACCAGCAACGGTTGTTCTGCCAAGGCAACTTTCAATATTACCGTAAAAGAGGTTCCTGTGGTGCCGGCTATTACAGGTAATAACAATGTATGTGCGAATGAAACTACCGCTTTGAGTAATGCAACTACGGGTGGAACGTGGAGCAGTGGCAGCACTGCAATAGCAACCGTAAATGCTACCAGCGGCGTGGTTACCGGTATTGCCGGCGGACCTGCCATTATCACATACACTGTAAACAACGGCGGTTGTCAGGCAAGCGCTAATTTCTCTATCACGGTAAATGAAGCTCCTGCTTTAACAGTAAGTAATAATGTAACCATCTGTAAAGGCGCTGCTACTACATTGCAGGCATCTGGTGCAGGTACCATTCAATGGCAGGGACAGGCAGCGGGTAACAATGTGGAAGTAAAACCAGAAGCTACTACTACCTACACGGTAACAGCCACCAGTAATGGCTGTACCACTACCAAACAGGTAACTGTGTCTGTTGATGCTTTCAGTATGCAACTTACAGCTACGCCCAACCCAGTGGCGAAGGGCACATATGTGGCCTTTGCTACTTCGGCCAATACCAGTTATTCGGTAACTGCATGGCAGCCTTATACTGATTTTTCGAGCCAGATAGCCAATACACAAACTATTGTAGCCAGCGATTCTAAAGAGTACTATGCAGTAGGCAAGTCTGCCAATGGCTGTATAGATACGGCCCGTGTGATGCTGCAGGTATCAGTAAATGAATATGACGTATTTGCTCCTAACTTCTTTTCTCCTAACGGTGATGGAAAGAACGACTTGTATTATATATATGGAACGGTGATTAACGCCATTGACTTAAAAATCTTTAATCAGTGGGGAGAGCTGGTGTTTGCGGCCAAAGATAAAAATGTGCCATGGGATGGCACTTTCAAAGGCAAACAGCAGCCTGCAGGGGTGTACATATTCGTAGCGAATATTACACTTAACAATGGCGCCAGTGTGCAGAAAAAAGGTTCAATTAACTTAATACGCTAAGGAACATGAAAAAGATAGTAACAGTTTTATTCACTGTATTCATGATAGGGTACACAGGTGCATTGAATGCGCAGGTTGACCCACACTTTTCACAATACTATGTGTACCCTATGCAGTTAAACCCTGCATTGACTGGCACCATGAATGGCGACTACAGGGTTACGGCTATTTACCGTAACCAGTGGAACAACATTACCAATGCCTTTTCTACAGCGGGTGTATCGGCCGATTTTGCTACAAAAAAGAACATCAATTTTGGTGTAAACATACTCAGGCAAACTGCGGGTGATGGTGGATACACTTATACCAATGGCATGGCTTCTGTGTCTTACACAGGTATTAAATTCGGTGCAGCCGGTAACCATAGAATCTCCCTGGCCTTACAGGGAGGTTTTATAGGCCGCAGATTTGATGTTACGAAATTTAAAGGCGGGGAGCAGTGGGTGCCGTTAATTGGTTATACCTCTACTTTGCCGTTAAATGAAATGTTGTCAAAAACTTCTGCTACTGTATTTGATGCAGGTGCTGGTATTGCTTATTATGATGCTTCTGTTGATAAAAAAGTAAATTTCTTTGCCGGTTTCTCTGCTTCGCACCTTACCCGCCCGGAAGAGCCTTTTTTACAAGGTGGCAATAAAATGACCTTACCAGTACGATACAGTTTGCATGCCGGCGCCAGGATATATGTGTCGGAAGGAACCTACTTTGTGCCCAACGCTTTATACACCATCCAGGGCAATGCCAGTGAAAAAATGGTGGGTGGGTACATGCAGCTGGCTGCCAACGAAGTTACCGACTTTATGTTTGGGGTAAACTATCGCTTTAAAGATGCGATAGCGCCCTATGTAGGGTTGGTATATAACAACCTGGCTATTGGAGCCAGTTACGATATCAACATGTCGCAACTGGGCAAAATGGCTCGGGGCAGCAACAGCTTTGAGATATCATTAACGCTGCTGGGTAAAAAAACAGAAACAGTTGACTATTTTAAATGCCCCAGGTTTTAAAGACATTTTACATGACAACGAAGAATACAACTCTATATAAAAAATGGCTTGTGTGGGGCATGCTATTGCTGGCAACCGGCAATAATGCATCAGCCCAATCTGGAAGCTACATTCGCAAAGGCGATTTGCATTTTGAAAACCATAGTTATTATGAAGCAGCGCAGTGCTACGAGAAATTTTTGAATCCTTCTTTACGCAACGGAGCCGTCGAACCTTATGTACAACGTAAAATAAGCTACTCCGATAAAACAGCCACTACCAGCAAACCTGCGGATATATGGTATAAACTGGGAGAATGTTATTTATTACTGAACATGTACACGCTGGCAGAAAAAAGTTACCGGCAGGCTATACAACTGGATAGTATACAACAAATGCCGGCGTTTTTAAAACTGGCAGTATGCGAGTGGTCGAATGGAAAATTAGCGGATGCTGAAAAACATCTGAATCAACTAGCAGCAAGCAAAGAGGTTGATGCATCATTGCGTAACCAGGCTGCTAAAGCATTGGAAAGTTTGCAATGGACAAAGCAGCAATTGCAAAATAGCGAGCCGTTTGCTACTGTTAGTAAACTGAATGCAGGCAGCAACTTTGCCAATGGTATCTATGCCCCCTTTATAACTAACCTTAACGGGCAGCTGGTATTTACAGCTATCAGTAAAGAACAGGCTAAGCAATCGCCGTTGTATATCAATGGTATTTATGCGGTACAATGGAATGACAGCATAACAGCAGCTCCTGCTGTATTACAGCATAGTGATGAATGGCATTATGGAACGGCTTCTTTTACCAGTGATGGCAAATACATGTACTTAACGGCTAAAAAAGTCAAGGGAACGAATAGTAGCTGTATAATGGTGGCTATAAAAGACAAGCAAGGAAACTGGAGCACTCCTGTTGCATTAAATGCAATAGTGAATGTGCCTGGTTACAATAGCATGCAGCCTTTTATCAATGCCGAAGGCAACCGTCTTCTCTTTTCCAGCAACCAGCCTGGAGGTATAGGTGGTAACGACTTGTGGATGGCTGATATAGATGCTGCCGGTAAAGTAGTAAAGGCTAACAACCTGGGATCTGTTATCAATACGCCTGCTGATGAAGAAGCGCCTTTTTATCAGGCGAATTCACAAACACTGGTATTTGCCAGCAATGGCCGTATTGGCATGGGCGGCTTTGATTTATACAGCAGTAAAGGCGAAGGTGTTCATTGGCAAACACCTGTGAACCTGGGCTATCCTGTAAACTCGCTAAAAAACGACATTTACTTTTTCAGCAATGCAACTAATGACATATTACAGCATGCATTGATCAGTTCTGACAGGGAATCTGATTGTTGCTTGCAACTGTATGCTGTTACTCAAAAGCCTGCGTCGGTGAAGCCTGCGCCGCCTGTAGCAGAAAAGGTACCTGTTACGCCGGAAACGCCGATGGCTGTGCCGGACACGGTAGCAACACCCGTAACACCTGAGCAGGTAGGGTTAAAAAGTGTTACGTTGGAAATGGCAGTTCGTTTTGCTTTTAATAAGTCAACGCTGGATAAAAGCGGCCGCACTGTATTAGATTCTCTGGTACAAATGATGAAGGAAGATACAACGGCAATTGTTGATATCACTGGCCATACAGATGCGGAAGGTGCAGCAGCTTATAACCTCCGGTTATCACGCGCCCGGGTAAACAGCTGCCTGGAATACCTGAAAACAAAAGGAATAGATACTACCCGCGTTAACAAGGATGTGTATGGAGATACCCGCCCGGTGGCAGCTAATAAAATAGGAGAGAAAGATAACCCTACCGGAAGACAGGAAAACAGGAGAGTGGAGATTAAAGTAAAGTATACAAAACAATAAAGCCCCCCATCAACCCTAAATCCATAAAAAAAAGCAGCTCCCCACCAGGAAGCTGCTTTTTTATTATCGCTACAGCATAAACTATTAATTATATTTTTTCTTTTTCAATGCTGCTTTTACAGTAGCATTCAGGTTAGACAATAAGTCTAAGTTTACACCATACAGCTTAGCATCAGCCTCCAGATCGTTAATGGTAGTAGTATAATTTTGCCATGCGCTTTTACCAGCGCTGTTGGTGCTATATAAATTGTCATAGTTAGGCATGTTAACAGCCAATATGGTTGTGCTTTCGGTAATACGGTTAAGATCGTTGTTACCAGCTGGCAATATCACCGCTATCTTCCATACTTTTTTAGGTACTGCTACACGGCCTTCGTCTAAAGTACTAACTGTGTCGGTATGGTTACGGCCTAAACCACCGCTGCCGTAGTTACCCATAATAATATAAGCTTCTCCCGAAGTGCTTACCAGGGTGTTGCGGATATAGTCTTCCAAACCTTCCCATGGTCCCTGGTTCAGGTAGGCTGCCTGTGGAATCATGTTGGTCATATAAAACGTGGTGCTGTTGGCGGCAGTGGTGCTGGTGCGGTCGCCGGAAGGACAGTTGTGTCCTCTGTCAAAGCCGGAAGCGCTTCCATTATAACTGGATGCACCTACCTGATACCAGCCACTGGGTAAACCTGTATACGGTCTGAAATCATCCTGTCTGCTGGCAGTGCCTACATCTGAAGCCTGTAAATGCCAGCTCACCCATACCGGGATACCTCTGTCGCGGCTATACGCTTCTGCGTAATAGGTTTGGTTGATCAGGTAGTTGTTGGGATAAGCGCTGTTGGGTAATGCATTGGTGGGGTTACCCAGCAACAGGTTGTTGTTATCACCCGCTGTAATGGTATCTTTAACCTCTACAGGGATAGTTACATTAATAGTGTCGGGAGTAGTGGCTGGTGGCTCTTCCGCTTTGTTTACGGTTTGTTTGGTACAGGATATAGTAAACAATAATGCTACTAATGCCCCTGGTAAAAATTTCTGCTTGTTCATGTGTGTAATTAAAATAAGTAAGGCATTGGATAAAAAGTGCAAAGAAATAAACAGTTAGGCTATAAAATAGGTTTTTATACGATAATTTGCCGCATTAAATTTAGGTTATGTTTACGAATTATACATTTACAGTTGTTGAAAAGTTCATGCGTTATGTGCAGGTGGATACACAGAGCGATCCGGCATCTGCTGCTGCTCCTACCACAGAAAAGCAGAAGAACCTGGGCAGTGTGCTGGCAGAGGAATTAAAAGCAATGGGGCTGGCCGATGCGCATATGGATGAGTATGGATATGTATATGCAACAATACCTTCCAATATTACGAAGCAAGTTCCGGTGATCTGTTTCTGCAGCCATGTGGATACGGCCCCTGATTGCAGCGGCACTCATGTAAAGCCTATCCTGCATAAACAATATAATGGTGCAGACATAGTTTTACCTGACGATGCCACCCAGGTTATTTCTGTAAAGGATTACCCATATTTACAACAACATATAGGTCAGGATATTATCACTGCCAGCGGCTTAACCTTATTAGGTGCAGATGATAAAAGCGGTGTAGCGGAAATCATGGATATGGCTAACTACCTGTTACAACATCCGGAGGTAAAGCATGGTGAAATTAAAATACTGTTTACACCAGATGAAGAAGTAGGCAAGGGCACTGCTCATGTAAACCTGAAAAAGCTGGGAGCGGAGTTTGCCTATACATTGGATGGCGGCGAGCTGGGCACCTTTGAAGATGAAACCTTTAGCGCCGATGCTGCTAAAATTACCGTGAATGGTGTAATAGCGCATCCGGGCTATGCAAAAGATAAACTGGTAAATGCCTTAAAAATAGCAGGTGAAATACTGGCTGCACTGCCTGCAGGTGAGTTTAGCCCCGAAACTACTTCCGGCAGGGAAGGTTTTGTGCACCCTGTGGCTATAGGTGGCATTGCTGAAAAAGCTACTATTGATTTTATAGTACGCGACTTCACTACTGCCAACCTGGTCAAACACGAAGCCAGGTTAAAAGGTATTGTAGAAGAGGTGCTGAAAAAGCATCCCCGTGCTACCATGACTTTTGAAGTACATGAGCAATACCGTAATATGAAAGAGGTGTTGATAAACCATCCCCAGGTAGGTGCTTATGCCGAAGAAGCATATCAAAGAGCCGGTTTACAGGTAACCAAAGAGCCTATCCGTGGCGGCACTGATGGCAGTCGTTTAAGTTTTATGGGACTGCCTTGCCCTAACGTATTCACCGGCATGCAGGCTATTCACAGCAAGCACGAATGGATTGGGGTAAGGGATATGCATAAGGCTGTAGAGGTGCTGGTACACCTGGCACAGGTATGGGCCGAAAAGTAATGCTGGTATAACCGCCTGCGGATCAAATTAGCTCCGCAGGCCGTAATTATAGAATGTTTCGTATTTTGTTACCCTAAACTCGTTGAAAATGACCGTTCCAATTGTAATTCTTGTAGTAATTCTGCTTATTCTACTAAGCGGACTGGCTACAGTGAACCAGGCTACCATTGCGGTAACTACCGTATTTGGAAAGTATAACCGTATTCTTCGCCCGGGATTGAATGTAAAGATCCCGTTTATTGAAAACATCTATCGTCGCATCAGTATCCAGAACAGATCGGTAGAGCTGGAATTCCAGGCTGTTACTATTGATCAGGCTAATGTGTACTTTAAAAGTATGCTGCTGTATGCTGTGTTAAATGCCGACGAAGAAACTATTAAAAAGGTAGCATTTAAGTTTATTAGTGACCGCGATCTTATGCAGGCGCTCATCAGAACTATTGAAGGTAACATACGTTCTTATGTAGCCACTAAAAAGCAGGCAGAAATACTGGGCTCCAGAAGAGAGATTGTAGATTCTGTAAAGTCGGAGGTAGACCATGTGCTGGAAGAGTGGGGATATCATTTGATGGACTTGCAGATCAACGATATCACGTTTGATAAAGCAGTAATGGAAAGTATGAGCAAAGTGGTGGCCAGTAATAACCTGAAAGCCGCAGCTGAAAACGAAGGTCAGGCTTTACTGATTACCAAAACCAAAGCTGCCGAAGCAGAAGGTAATGCTATTAAAATTGCTGCGGAAGCAGAAAGAGAAGCCGCCAAATTACGTGGTCAGGGTGTGGCGCTGTTCCGTGAAGAAGTGGCACGTGGTATGAGTCATGCTGCTGAACAAATGAAGCAGGCTAACCTCGATACCAATGTCATCCTTTTCAGTATGTGGACAGAAGCCGTGAAAAACTTTGCGGAAGCAGGTCAGGGAAATATCATTTTCCTGGATGGCAGTCCCACCGGTATGGAAAACAACATGAACCAGATTATGGGCATGATGAAGATGGGGATGGACAAAAAATAGGATAAATTCTTCTTAAAATGGCAAGACAACGAAATTTATTAACACTCAGAGCGTTGTTTTGCCATACACTCTATTTTAGCGCTCATATAAAATTGTAAGAATGGGATTACTGTTACAGGTGGATAGTGCCAAATTGTTGAATGCAGCAGCCAATGCTGTGCAACAGGCACCTCAGCAAATATCACTTTGGAGTTTGTTGAATAAAGGGGGCTGGATCATGTATCCCTTGTATTTACTGCTGGTAGCATCCATCTTTGTTTTCTTTGAAAGATTGATTGCCATTCGCAAAGCTTCCAGGATTGATTCCAATTTTATGAGCATTATACGGGATAATATCATGACCAATAATTTGTCTGCTGCCCGCAATATGGCCCGCAATACAGACAATGCCGTGGCGCGTATTATCGACAAAGGCTTACAGCGTATAGGCAAGCCTATTGATGTGATTGAGAAAAGCATGGAAAACGTAGGGCAGCTGGAAATGTATAAAATGGAAAGAAACCTGAACATTTTGTCACTGGTGGCTGGTATTGCACCCATGTTCGGATTTCTGGGTACCATTGTAGGTATGATTCAGTTGTTTTATGAAATCAACAGCACCGGTAATTTCGAGTTAAGTGTTATTGCAGGTGGTATCTACGTGAAAATGGTTACTTCCGGTACCGGTTTAATCATTGGCTTAATTGCCTACGTGTTACATAATTTCCTCACTACACAGGTAGATAAAACAGCTAATAAAATGGAAGCGGCCAGTGCTGAATTCATAGATATTTTGCAGGAGCCGACAAGATAGTAGTTGTAGAAGCGTTTATTAATTGATTATTTCCAAACAGTAGTATGAATATAAGGAAGCGTAAAAAGTCTCATACCGAAGTGCATACAGGTGCATTAAATGATATTCTGTTCATACTGCTGTTGTTTTTCCTGATCGTATCTACCCTGGCCAATCCCAATGTAGTAAAGGTGAATAACCCCAAAGGCCAGAAAGACACCAAAGCCAAACAAAACATCGTAATTTCTATTGATAAAGATCAGAAGGTGTACATGGGACAAACAGAGGTGCCCCGTGAAATGCTGGACTCTTTATTGAAAATGGAAGTGACAAAATATACCACTAATATTGACACCCCTTCTGTGGTGATCAATGCCGATAGCATCGCGTTTTATGGCGAGGTATTCCGTATTATGCGGGTAGCTAAAAAATCGGGTGCTAAAGTGGTTGCCAACGTGCAATAAAACTGTACGTATAGCCGTGCTAACCGGCTTTTACTGCCTTTATCATCCGGTCTTTACCCTGCATGTCTTTTTTTAACTCTATTTGGGTAAAGCCATTATGGGCAAGTAGTTGCACTGTTTCTTCTCCCAGTGCTTCATTAATTTCAAAAAACAACAGGCCCTGTGCTTTTAAGTGTTGTTGTGCAAAAACGGCAATAGTGCGGTAAAACAACAGCGCATCCCTGTCCGGTACAAACAAAGCCAGGTGGGGCTCGTGCTCCAGCACATTGGAGTGCATGGCTACTTTTTCCATCTCACGGATATAAGGAGGGTTACTTACCACCACGTCAAAAACCGGAAAGGTAGTCCAGTTGGCGGGTTGCAGAATATCGGCCTGGTGAAAGGTAACCGCGGCTTCCAGCTTAGCCGCATTTTGCCTGGCCACGGCAAGCGCCTGTAGCGATATATCCAGCGCATGAACCTGCGCTTGTGGCAATTGTTTTTTTATAGCAATAGGGATACAGCCGCTTCCTGTGCCAATATCCAGCAGAGCAGGGGCCGGTAAGTGAGTGGCTTCCTGTACAATCCATTCTACCAGTTCTTCTGTTTCGGGACGGGGAATAAGCACATGGGCATTTACCAGAAAGGGCATATTGGCAAACCAGGCTTCTTCCAGCACATACTGCAACGGCATGGATTGTAGCAGTTGCAGGGTGTACAAAGTAAGCTGGTTGGCTTCGGAATGCGTTAAAGACCGTGTGCCATGTATCAGCCTGTCGGTACGGCTTAGCCCCGTAATATGCACTATTACCAGCTCGGCTATGTTGGTTGCCTCCCGGCTGTCGTATAACCCCGCTAATTGTTCCTGCGTGCGTTTGTAAGCCTCCTGAACGGTCATACTGCAATGTTAGCACCATTTCAACTACTTTTGCACAAAATGTTCAGCCACGAATCATATATGCAACGATGCCTGCAGCTGGCAAAGCTGGGGGCGGGCAGAGTAGCGCCCAACCCTATGGTAGGCTCGGTGCTGGTATATGAAAATCGTATTATAGGCGAAGGATACCACGAAGTGTATGGAAAAGCGCATGCTGAGGTAAACTGTATAAACAGTGTACGCCCCGAAGATGCACATCTGATACCGCTTGCTACCATTTACGTGTCACTGGAGCCTTGTGCGCATTTTGGTAAAACCCCACCTTGTGCTGATTTAATTATTAAACACGGCATTCAAACGGTAGTGGTGGGCTGTCGCGATCCTTTTAAAGAGGTGAATGGCAAAGGCATTGAAAAGTTGCAACAGGCGGGTGTTACCGTAATAACAGGTGTGCTGGAGCAGGACTGCCTGGAATTGAACAAACGCTTCTTTACTTTTCACACCCGGCACAGGCCCTATATGATATTGAAATGGGCCAAAACCGCTGACGACAAAATAGCATCTTATAGCAATACCAGGCTTATTATCAGTAACGAATTCACTAACCGGCTGGTGCACAAATGGCGCACCGAAGAAACGGGTATACTGGTAGGTACGCAAACTGCACGGGTAGATAATCCGCAGTTGACAGCCCGCTTGTGGCAGGGAAAGCACCCGGTAAGAATGGTGATTGATAAAGACCTGAAACTGCCTTCCTCCCTGCATCTGATGCAGGGCAGCCCGGTAACCATTGTGTTCAATACGCAAAAGCACAGTGAGGAACTGGATGCTAAATTAGTGAATGCCCGCATCGAAGGTGTGTATTATTACCAGGTGAACAATGATACCAGTTTGCTGCACCAGGTATTGAATGCCTGTTATCTATTACAGATTCAAAGTGTGCTGGTAGAAGGGGGGGCTTATTTGCAACAGTCTATTATAGCGGAAAACTGCTGGGATGAAGCCCGTGTTATTACCAACGAACAGCTATGGGTAAAGGAGGGGCTGGCTGCTCCTAAGCTGGAAACTGCTACACCGGTAGCTACTTGTCAATTACAAAACGACCGTATCGATACTTACATTAACAATCAACAATAAAGGAATTGCATAAAAGGTTATGACGGACCCTGAATTTTTTCAAACTATTGCCCAACCCACCACTGCTGAGTTTAAAGACAAAGGAAGCCGCTTCCTGGCCTATGCTTATCCTGTTTCCAGTGCAGAGCAGTTTAAAGAAAAACTGCAGCAACTGAAAAAAGAACATCCCAAAGCCAATCACCATTGCTTTGCCTATCGTTTGGGCATTGATGGTAATAACTTTCGCGCCAGCGATGATGGTGAACCCAGCAGCAGTGCAGGTAAACCCATACTGGGGCAGATTGACAGTAAAAAGCTAACAAATGTAGCGGTGGTTGTGGTACGCTATTTCGGTGGCACTTTACTGGGCGTGCCGGGATTGATCAATGCGTATAAAACGGCTACGGTAATGGCTTTACAGCTAACCCCTACTATACAAAAGCCCATTGAAGTATTGTACGAACTGCAATTCGATTACACCCGCATGAATGAAGTGATGACACTGGTAAAGCAGCACGATTGCTCTATTCAGAGCCAGCAGCAGCAGCTGTTTATGCTGTTAACTATTGGCATTCCCAAAGCGCGTCTGGAAGAAATGCTGTACCGGTTAAAAGACATGCATTATGTAACTGTACAACGTTTGCAGAAATAGTTATTGGAAGCTTTTACTCACTACCAGTTCTTTTGATCCGGCGGTGTAAACATAAAAACCTTCCCCACTTTTTACACCCAGTTTGCCGGCGGTTACCATATTCACTAATAACGGGCAGGGCGCGTATTTAGGATTGCCAAACCCATCGTGCAGTACGCGCATAATGCTCAGGCAAACATCCAGGCCTATAAAGTCGGCCAGTTGCAAAGGCCCCATAGGGTGGGCCATACCCAATTTCATTACGGTATCAATTTCCGATACACCAGCGACACCTTCAAACAGGCTGTAAATAGCCTCGTTGATCATGGGCATCAGAATACGATTGGCAATAAAACCAGGATAATCATTTACCACACAAGGCTCTTTACCCAGTTGTACACTTAGTTGTGTAATGGTTTCTGTTACCTCTTGCGTAGTAGCATAGCCATTAATAATTTCCACCAGTTTCATCACTGGCACCGGGTTCATAAAATGCATGCCTATTACCTTACCGGGGCGTTGGGTGGCAGCTGCAATTTTAGTAATGGAAATAGAAGAGGTATTGGTGGCTAATATAGTTTCCGGAGCAGCCAGCTGATCCAGCTGTGTAAAAATTTTCAGTTTTAAATCGATGTTTTCAGTAGCTGCTTCTACTACCAGTTGCACACCGGCTAGTCCGGCCTGCATATCGGTATAAGTAATAATACGTGATAAGGCTTCGTTTTTCCCGTTTTCTGTTATCAGCCCTTTGGTTACCTGTCTGTCCAGGTTTTTGCCAATGGTGGCCACTGCCTTTTCCAGCTGACTGGCATTCACATCAATCAGGCTAACAATAAAACCTTTCTCGGCAAATACGTGGGCTATTCCGTTGCCCATTGTACCTGCACCAATAACAGCAACATTTTTCATATGGCAAATGACTTAGTACTTCTTTTTCTTAAAATCACCTCGTTTCCAGGCCTTGATAAAGTCAGCCCAGGCAAACGGGTTAAATAAATTGATAGGCGGCTGCTGGCCATTGTAGTAATATTTGGTGGCCTGCTGGCGCAATTGCATGTTTACTGCTTCGCGGCCATCTTTAGGCAGGGTAGCTGCTAAAATGCGCCGGGTAGCTTCGTCAGTATTCTGGCGGGCAATTTCCAGCTGATCGGCCGGAATGTCGGTATTGGCAAAATCCCGCTCAAATTGTTCCCGGCTGGGGCGGGGTTTTAAGATGGTGGCGGGAAGGTTTACCGTATCATTCACCAGTAACTGAAACACATAATAATCGTTTCCAGACAATGTGTCAGGAACGGTAATGATCTTGTCTTTAAAACCGGTACTGGAAAAACGGATCTGTTCGCCGCGTAGCACCACAATAGAAAATACACCCTGATCGTTACTTAAAGTACCTCGTCCGGTACCCTCTACAATCACACTGGCCTGAGCAAGCGCACGAAGGCTGTCGGCACTCATAATAACACCATACAATTGTACAACCGAATCTTTTGAAACCGTTTTGGTTTGTGCTTCGGATTGGGTTACTGACAAAAAAATAAAACCTAAAAGAAAAAACTGTAAAAGTCGCTTCATGCCAAACAGTTAATTATTCTTCAATGATACGTATTTCTAAGTAATCTATACTAACATAACAAAGTAACCCCCTCATGGGTTAACTTTGCGGCAGAATTTCTTTTTTAACAAAATTATGGGTGATGACTGAATCTGATATTCTAAAGGCTTTGAGCAACGTGCAGGAACCCGATTTAGGTAAGGATCTTGTGACGCTGAATATGGTGAAAGACATTGTAATAGAAGGGAATAATGTATCATTTACAGTAGTACTTACCACACCTGCCTGTCCTATGAAGGACATGATGCAAACAGCATGTGTTAACGCGGTTAAAATACTGGTGAATAGGGAGGCAGTGGTGAAGGTGAACTTTACCGCCAATACCAGCTCCAACCGTAAAGATTCGCAGATGCTGTTACCGGGTGTAAAAAATATTATAGCAGTAGTGAGCGGTAAAGGTGGCGTGGGTAAAAGCACGGTAGCTGCCAACCTGGCACTGGCCCTGAGCAAAGGCGGCGCCAGTGTAGGATTAATGGATGCGGATATTTACGGCCCCAGCGTACCTATTATGTTTGGCGTACGTGGCCAGCGTCCGATGATGCGTGAAGTAGATGGCAAAGGCATTATTGTGCCGATGGAAAAACACGGCATTAAACTGATGAGCATTGGTTTGCTGGTAGATGAAAAAAATGCAGTGGTTTGGCGTGGCCCGATGGTAAGCAGTGCTATCAGGCAGTTTGTTACCGATGTAGATTGGGGCGAACTGGATTACCTGGTTATTGATATGCCGCCCGGCACCGGTGATATTCACCTCAGCTTAATGCAAACAGTGCCTGTTACGGGCGTGGTAATTGTAACCACTCCGCAGAACGTGGCCCTGGCAGATGCTAAAAAAGGTATTGCGATGTTTGGGCAGGCGCAGATTAAAGTGCCTATCATTGGACTGGTAGAAAACATGGCTTACTTTACCCCGGCCGAACTGCCTGATATGAAATACTACATCTTTGGCAAAGAAGGTGGACGTAAGCTGGCTGAGGAATATGATCTGCCCTTCCTGGGACAAATTCCACTGGTGCAAAGTATCCGCGAAGCAGGTGACGAAGGCATACCGGCTATCATTAACAATGATCCGGCTACCGTAGCGGCATTTGAGGCTTTTGCAGGTGCAGCAGCACGTAACATTGCCATCCGTAATGCATCAGCAGCGCCTTCACAGGTGTTAGCGTCAATTGCATAATTCCGTTGACATACAAGATATACTTTATACCATTCAATGCTTCTTGTTCGGGTGCTTGGGCGCTTAGGCAAGAAGCATTGTTAAACATACTATAACCGCGTACAATAAAATGAACAAACAACAGCTGGTTGCAGCCATACAGTCGTCCAAATCGTATCTCTGTGTTGGCCTGGATACAGATATCTCTAAATTACCTGCACACCTGAAACAGCATCCTGATGGTGTTTTTTTATTTAATAAAGCGATTATTGATGCTACCAAAGCATCTTGTGTAAGCTATAAAATCAACACTGCTTTTTACGAAAGCATGGGATTGAAGGGGTGGGAAGCCATGGAAAAAACATTGCATTACATACCTGATACCCATTTTACCATTGCCGATGCCAAAAGAGGGGATATTGGCAACACCTCAGCCCAATACGCACGCACTTTTTTCGAAACCTTACCTTTTGATGCTGTTACGGTAGCACCTTATATGGGGGAAGACAGTGTACGTCCTTTCCTGGAATACGAAAACAAGGTGGCTATTGTGTTGGGATTGACTTCTAACAAAGGCGCAGAAGATTTTGAACTGCAACAGGCCGGTGGCGAAAAGTTGTATGAAAAAGTATTGCGAACTGTAAGCAGCTGGGGAACATCCGATAACCTGATGTTTGTGGTAGGGGCCACCCAGGCTTCTGAACTGGCTAATATCCGCAACATTGTTCCTGAACATTTTTTACTGGTTCCGGGTGTGGGCGCACAGGGCGGTAGTTTAAAAGAAGTATCTTCCTATGGCATGAATGCACAATGCGGTTTACTGGTAAATGCCAGCCGTGCTGTTATCTATGCCAGCAGTGGAGAAGACTTTGCCGTTCGTGCACAACAGGTATCGGAAGAATACCAGCAGGAAATGGCGTTATACCTGAACAAATAAACCTATATACGATGGCTGCCCGTACAGACTTATTTCAATCGCCCGATTACTACCAGCTGGATGAGCTTTTTACCGAAGAGCAAAAGCTGATACGTGACACCGTGCGCACTTATGTAAAAAAGGAAATCTCCCCTATCATAGAAGACTATGCGCAGCGTGCAGCATTTCCCGAACAGATAGTAAAGCAGTTGGGAGAGCTGGGATGTTTTGGTCCCACTGTTCCGCAGGAATATGGAGGTGGCGGGTTAGACTATATTAGTTATGGTTTAATGATGCAGGAGCTGGAACGTGGCGATAGCGGTGTGCGCAGTACTGCCAGCGTGCAGGGCTCGCTGGTGATGTTTCCTATTTATGCCTATGGCAGCGAAGAACATAAAAAGAAATACCTGCCTAAACTGGCCAGTGGCGAATGGCTGGGATGTTTTGGCTTAACCGAACCCGATCACGGCAGCAACCCTGCCGGTATGGTTACCAGTTTTAAAGAGGCAGGCGACCATATTATACTCAACGGTGCTAAAATGTGGATCAGTAATGCGCCATTTGCACAGGTGGCTGTGGTGTGGGCTAAAGATGAGCAGGGAGATATAAGAGGGGTGATTGTAGAAAGGGGAATGGAAGGTTTTTCCACGCCTACTACACATGGTAAGTGGAGCCTGCGTGCCAGCGCTACCGGTGAACTGGTGTTTGATAATGTTAAAGTGCCTAAGCAAAACATACTGCCCGGTGTAAAAGGCATGAAAGGCCCTTTAAGCTGTTTATCCAAAGCCCGTTATGGCATTGCCTGGGGGGCATTGGGGGCTGCTATGGACTGCTACGATACTGCTTTACGTTATTCCAAAGAGCGTGTTCAGTTTGACAGGGCTATTGGCGGATTTCAGTTACAGCAGAAAAAGCTGGCTGAAATGATCACTGAAATTACCAAAGCGCAGCTGCTGGTATGGAGGTTGGGTGTGCTGATGGATAAAGGCGCCGCCACACCGGCACAGGTAAGCATGGCTAAAAGAAACAGTTGCGAAATAGCTACTAATATTGCACGCGACGCCCGGCAAATGCTGGGGGGCATGGGTATAACGGGGGAATACAGTGTTATGCGACACATGATGAACCTGGAAAGTGTAATAACCTATGAGGGCACGCACGATGTTCATTTGCTGATTACCGGCATGGACGTAACAGGATTGAATGCGTTTAAATAAAGAGGATGAAGTTATTTTTAATTGGAATGATGGGTACCGGAAAAAGCCATTGGGCAAAATACCTGTCTAAAAAAGTAAAAACCGGTTGTTACGACCTGGATTACCTGGTAGAAACCAGCGAAGAGAAAACGATTACAGAAATTTTTGCAGAAGACGGCGAAGATCATTTCCGTAAAGCAGAAGCGAAAGTGTTGCGTTGGTTTGGTGAAAAGAAAGCTTATGTGTTGGCTACCGGTGGTGGCACTCCTTGTTTTTCGAATAATATCCAATGGATGAATAAAGAAGGGGTGACTATCTGGATTGATGAGCCGGTGGAAACATTAGTAGATCGCGCCAAACAACAAATAGAGCATCGCCCGGCTATTCAGGGATTGTCTGATGATGAAATTCTGCAATTGTTTCAGAAACGACTGGCTGAAAGAACACAATACTACAGCCAGGCACAGTATCACCTGAAGGGAGAGGGAATTACAGAAGCTGCCCTTTTAAAAATTGTAAAACAGCATGCATAAGCCATTTTTTAAACTAGCGGCTTTTTTAGGGGCGCTGGCAGTTATTTTGGGAGCATTTGGAGCGCATAAGCTTAAAGAAATAGTTCCCGCACCTGCATTGGCTATTTTTGAAACCGGAGTAAAATACCAGTTTTACCACGTTTTTGCCTTATTGATTACGGCACTAGCGTGGAAAGAGTTCCCCAATAAGTGGTTGCAATATGCAGGAACTTTATTCGTATTAGGAATTATCTTATTTAGCGGATCATTGTATGTGCTTACGTGGTTAACTGCTGCTTCTGAAGGAGGGCCATTACCTGCAATAGGCAAAGTGATTGGTCCTGTAACGCCTGTAGGCGGCTTATTTTTTATTGCCGGCTGGTTACTGCTGGCAAAGGGAGTAATGGAGCATAAAGATTAAAAATGGTACGATCAGAAAGGACCTTTGACGTATTGGTGAATAAACTACTATGTTGAAGGTCTTTTTGATTGGCGCTATTTTTAACTCTGGTCATTGTTGTAGTGGTAGTTTTATTGGTTTTTCTCGCTAATTGCAGATAGGGAGTTGCTTTACCTGCAATTTTGTTCCTCATTTGTTGGTTTTATTCCTTTTTCAGTATTAATCCCTGTCTTTTTCCCTGTGATCATTAAACAGTGGCTCGCTGTCGTCCAGCAATTCACGTTCAATTTCTTCCATCTGAACAATATCCCAGGCTTCTGTTTCAGTAGGTGCTGCATTTAAAAATTCCAGTATTTCCAGTTCTTCCAGAAAGTCTTCCATTTTTTCGTTCAGGCAACAAATCACAAAAGAAACGTTGTACTCGTAAAATTTTTGTTGCAATGAAGCCAGCGTACCAGCAAAATCTGCTTCCATGTGCTTTACCTCTTTCAGGTTAAGTACAATGTTTTTTATGTCTTTTTGCAGGTAAGGCAAAAGCATTTGGGTAGCCGATTCTGCTAAATTGTCATATAACACAGGGTCTACAGGCGTAATAACTGTAAATTTTTCCTTGGTATCAATTTTGACCTGCATATTCATATTATTAAATGATTAACACGGGGTGCACAAAAGCAGCGTGTCAAGGCTCAAAAATATTCGTTATAATTGTATCACCGCTAATTAACATAATTATTTTATCATGGATAATAACTTTTCAGCCCAGGTAAAGGAGATCATTTCGTTTAGCAGAGAGGAAGCACTTAGGCTGGGGAATGATTTTATTGGTACCGAGCATTTATTATTAGGTTTAATTCGGGAAGGCGAAAATACAGCTATTAAGATTCTAAAACAGCTGAATGTTGATTTGTATGAACTTAGAAAAGAGGTAGAACTAGCTGTTAAAGACAAAACCGGTAAAAATATTGCCAACATCAATAGTCTGCCATTAACCAAGCAGGCCGAAAAGGTGATACGCGTAACCGTTTTAGAGGCAAAGGCGCTAAAAAGTCCATTGGTGGAAACAGAGCACCTGATGCTTTCTATACTGAAGAATAAAGAGAACATAGCTACTCAGATTCTGAGCCAGTTTGATGTTGATTATGACATTTTTAAAACTGAATTAGGTATGGTAAGAAGCAACGATCCCCGTAGCGAGTATACGGAAGACAATGACGACGAATTCGAAGACGAAAAAAGAAGTTTCTCTTCCTCACAACAACGCAGCAAACAACCGGGCAATGTTAAAAGCAAAACTCCGGTGCTGGATAACTTTGGGCGCGATATCACCAAGCTGGCCGAAACAGGGGCATTAGACCCGATTGTAGGCCGTGAGGAAGAAATTGAAAGGGTTTCTCAGATTTTATCACGTCGTAAAAAGAATAACCCTATACTCATCGGTGAACCTGGTGTGGGTAAAACTGCTATCGTAGAAGGCCTGGCCCTGCGTATAGTACAACGTAAGGTAAGCCGTGTATTGTTTGATAAAAGGGTTATCTCTTTAGACCTGGCAGCCCTGGTGGCAGGTACCAAATACCGTGGCCAGTTTGAAGAGCGTATGAAAGCGATCATGAATGAACTGGAAAAAAACAGGGATGTAATTCTGTTCATTGACGAAATTCATACCATCGTAGGGGCAGGTGGTGCCAGCGGATCATTAGACGCCAGCAACATTTTTAAACCAGCGCTGGCTCGTGGCGAACTGCAATGTATTGGTGCTTCCACACTGGATGAATACCGCATGTACATTGAAAAAGATGGTGCATTAGACCGTCGTTTCCAGAAAGTAATGGTAGACCCACCAACCGTGGACGAAACCATCCAGATTTTAACCAACATCAAAAGCAAATACGAAGAGTATCACAACGTAGCTTATAACGACGAAGCAATTGAAGCTTGTGTGAAGTTGAGCGATCGTTATATGACCGACCGTTTGTTACCTGATAAAGCAATTGATGTAATGGATGAAGTGGGCGCACGCGTTCACCTCAAAAACATCAACGTACCACAAAATATTCTTGACCTGGAAAAACAGATTGAAGAAATCAAACAGGAAAAGAACAAAGTGGTAAAAAGTCAGCGTTTTGAAGAGGCTGCTGCACTGCGTGATACGGAAAAGCGCCTGGGCGAAGACCTGGAAAAAGCGAAAGGTATCTGGGAAGAAGAAAGCAAACACAAGCGTTACCCTATTGATGAAGAGAACATCGCAGAAGTGGTAAGCATGATGACTGGTATTCCTGTTAAACGTATGGTTCAGGCTGAAAGCGAGAAACTGCGCAAGATGTCTGACGATATGAGAGGTATGGTAATAGGCCAGGAAGATGCGATCTCTAAAGTGGTGAAAGCCATTCAGCGTAACAGGGTAGGTTTGAAAGATCCTAAAAAGCCCATTGGTACTTTCATTTTCTTGGGACCAACCGGTGTGGGTAAAACAGAGTTAGCCCGTTCACTGGCCCGCTATATGTTCGACTCAGAAGATGCGCTGGTGCGTATTGATATGAGTGAATACATGGAGAAATTTACTGTAAGCCGTTTAATAGGTGCGCCTCCCGGATATGTAGGTTATGAAGAAGGTGGTCAGCTTACTGAAAAAGTACGTCGTAAGCCTTATAGCGTAATTCTGCTGGATGAAATTGAAAAAGCACACCCGGATATCTATAACATTCTGTTACAGGTGCTGGACGATGGCCAGTTAACAGATGGTTTAGGCAGAAAGGTAGATTTCAAAAACACATTGATCATTATGACCTCTAACATTGGTGTACGCCAGTTGAAAGAGTTTGGTGATGGTGTAGGTTTTGCTACTGCTGCCCGCGTTCAAAGTCAGGATGAGAACAACAAAGCAGTGATTGAAAAAGCACTGAAACGTACATTCTCTCCAGAGTTCCTGAACCGTATAGATGATGTGGTGATCTTTAACTCACTGAGCAAAGACAATATCTTCCAGATTATCGATATCCTGATGCAAGGTGTGTTAAAACGCCTGACCACATTAGGCTTTACACTGGAAATTACGCCTGAAGCGAAAGACTTCATTGCCGATAAAGGTTATGATGTTCAGTTTGGTGCGCGTCCGCTGCACAGAGCTATTCAGAAATACCTGGAAGATCCATTGGCAGAAGAAATTCTGAATATGAATGTGAAGCAGGGTGATGTGTTAATAGCCAACCTGGATAAAGAAAACAATAAGATTGTTTTTGAACTGGGCAGAAGGAAAGAAGAAGCTGCAGACGTCAAATAATCAGAGGAGCAAACATCCATAAAAGATAAATCCCGCTTGGAAAAGCGGGATTTTTTCTTTAATAAACCAACCAATCTATAACTATGAAAAAATCAAAAATCCTATGAACAAAGCACCAAATATGGTGGAGTAATCTTCTGTTGTATTAGTTCATTCCCATAATAAAATGGAAAGCCGGTAGTTCAGCTGCCTGGTACAAATCGAAACTTCTTTTGCGACTGGTAATTTTTTTATGCTTGCGCATATCGAAAATTTCGTACGCGTTACGAAACATGAAAAACGATGAAGCGAATGCAGTGATGTCATTGATTCGTCTTGCTTCCAATTCCAGGTTCTGTGTGCTGGTGTTGTTGTTGTATTGAACCAGCAATATTTCGTTTGGCATATGTAGCTGTTTAATTACAGTACAAGATTACGCCACATCTGCACAATAGGGGGTTTAAAACCACTTAAAAGAATGTTGATAACCCATTAAATAGGCTTAAACCTTTTTAACCGTAGCGCCAATGCTAACCTATTTTAGCATTGGCACTTGCAAAAGTGACTGTAATTGAATCAGTTAAAGGACTGGCAGAGCAGAGGCTGCTTTCTTTTTAGCATGGATGGCAAAATAGTAAATAGGAATGCCCGAAAGGGTTATCAGCAATCCTGGCCAGGTGTAAGTGGGCTTATAAGCTATCAGCAACAGGCAAAAAGCCAGGCCCATGATAATATAGATTACCGGTAACACGGGGTAACCAAAGGCTTTATAAGGACGTTCAGCCGCAGGCTGCTTTTTGCGTAAAATAAAAATACCTGCAATGGTAAGCATATAAAACACTACTACCACAAATGAAATCATATCCAGCAAATCGCCGTATTTACCGCTAAGGCTCCAGCCACAGGCAAACGCGCACTGAATCCACAATGCAAAGCCGGGCACCGCCTGCTGGTTTAAATTGCCGGCTTTTTTAAAGAAAAGGCCGTCCGATGCCATGGTATGATATACCCGTGCACCAGCCATTATTAAACCATTGTTGCAGCCGAAAGTAGATACCATAATCAGTAGCGCCATAATCATGGTGCCGTACTGTGCAAAAATGACCTGTGCGGCCGAAACGGCAACCCGGTCTTTATCGGCAGCAGCAATTTGCTGTAACGGTAATACTGCTGTGTACATGATATTGGTAAGCAGGTAAATAAGCGTAACAATGAGGGTGCCCAGAAACAAGCTTAAGCCGATATTGCGTTTGGGATTTTTTACTTCGCCTGCAATAAAGGCCACGTTATGCCACGAGTCGCTGCTGAAAATAGAACCCACCATAGCGGAAGCAATAGCGCCCAGGGCAACAATGGTGGTATAAGAAGAAAGCGAGCCATCAGGTGCCATTTTTTGCAGGGTAAAAGCGTTGGTCCAGTTACTTTTGAGTACGCCGGAATTGGTGGCTAAAAAGCCAAAAATGATAAGCCCGAAAATGCTTACCAGCTTCGTCAGCGTAAAAAAGGTTTGCAGTGTTTTACCTGTTTTTACCCCACGGGTATTGAGCCAGGTAAGAAACACAATTACCACAATGGATACCAGCTGTGCAGCGGCTATTTTAAAATTGCCAGCCTGCAGCACAATATGATCTTCACTTAAGGCGGGTACCAGGTAAGCGGCAAATTTGGCAAAGGCCACGCCCACTGCGGCTATGGTAGCAGTTTGAATCACGGCAAAAAAACTCCAGCCATACAAAAAGGCGGTAAGTGGGTTGTACGCTTCTTTCAGATATACATATTGTCCGCCTGCTTTCGGATACATGCCACTGAGTTCTCCATAGCTTAATGCAGCAATAATGGTCATAAAACCGGTAATAATCCAGGTAAGCATCAGCCAGCCTGCGCTGCCTGTGTTTCGGGTGATATCGGCGCTCACTATAAAAATGCCCGAACCAATCATACTACCCGCTACCAGCATGGTGGCATCCAGTAAAGAAAGAGAAGGTTTGAAAGAAGAAGCGTGTTGTGTCATATTCTCAAATAGTTTGCAGTTTGTGTTGAGTTTAAAGCTAGCAATGAGAATCACGCTTGTCTACACCATTTTTATCCCTTTGTAGCCCAATATTGTCTTGAATGTTAAGCGCATAAAAAAAGCCGTTGCTATGCAACGGCTTCAAACAATTTAAAGAGTTTGTGGCTAACCAATCACCTTTACGTTAACTGCGTTCGGCCCTTTCTTGCCTTGCTCTATATCAAATTCAACTACGTCGTTCTGCTTAATCTGATCAATTAAACCATTAGAATGTACGAAAGTTTCTTTTTCTGAATCGTTATGCTTGATAAACCCAAATCTCTTTTCGTCATTAAAGAACTTTACAGTTCCTTGAATTTTTGTGCTCATAATTGTATTGATGTATAAAATTAGGTACAAGATAGTGTTTAACGCGCAGAACGGTTCATAAAATGGAGGTTTAATTATTTTTCCAAATTAACTGTCTCATTTCGTGCTCGATAAGTAGCTGTTTTTGGTGTATGACGGAAGTGTGTGTGGTCAATTCCTGCAAAAGCCTTCCTTTTAACGGAAGGTGCTCTTTTGTGTGCGGGCTGGGGTGCAATGGCGTAAAAGGAATAACGCTGGCGGGCAGTTTTTCCAGTTTGTCGAAATAGGCATTCAGCACGTTCTTTTTATCATAAAAGCTGGCGGCGCTTTTAATGCTTTCTTCAATATGGCAGGTATAGAAAGACAGGAAGTCCTTTTCGTTATAATCCATAGACACCAGCAGCTCAATAAAGGCATCTTCAAAGGTGATGCTGCTTTGGTGCTTACGCAGCAGATCTTCCAGGTTCTTTAACAGGTCTTCTGTATATAAAAAACGTTGCCAGCTAATGCGGGTATGCTTTTCAGGCTTGCATTTTCTTACCAGTGTGCGCATCACTGCATACAACTCATCCTGTGTAATCATCTGGCTCATGCGCTGCTGTACCCAAAGCCAGCGTGGAGTGAGGTTGCGCATTTTTTTATATGAAAAAGCAGCAGGCACTTTTAACTGAAGGTAATTGCAGGAAGGCCATTTGGAAATGATGGTAGTAATGGTATGGCTAAGATTATCTGTAATGTTACCTAGAAAAGTAATTTTCTGGGGTACATGCTTTTTGATAAGCATGCTATAATGATGTAGCTTGTCCGAACTGCGTGTAATACTTTTCAGGTATTGGTTAACAATAGCAGCCGGCTGGGCTATTTGCTGTGCAGCTATATAACCACCTAATTCTTTTACTATATTCTGACGTACTTCTTTAAATTCTACCAGGGTTTGCAGGCCTAAACACATTTTTTCCGGCCCCGTTATTTTTTCAGCCAGACAATGTAACCGCATCAGTGATGGGCATTGGGTTTCGTCGAAAAAATATTCCATGTTATACATAAACAGGTACAAATACGTTTTGGTTACCAATAAAAAAGTTATGTAAAATGGCTTTTTGAGGGGAGATAGAGCAATAATGCCTTACGGTGATTACTGCGGAGGGCTAAGTTAACTAAAAAAAACTTATTAAAAGAAATGGGGATAAGTATTTTGCCCCCAATAGGGGCTTTCTACTAAAAATGAGTAGTAGCCTGGTTGGCTCAGGAGATAAAATAATATCAATGTCAGCCGGTTATTAGGAGAGCAGGATCATAATTGTATCAGAAATTTTCAATGGCTTCCGAATGAAAATCCAATACCTGTAATATAAAATCTTTGATAGGGGGTAAGCTATCGTTTTCGTCTGTTGCAATGTGAAAGCAAAAAGCTGGTTCAGTAGGTTGCATCAGGTCTGTTTTATTATAAAAGTGGGTAAGTAGTTCTTTTTTATCCTGGTAACTGTCAGCATTAGCAATGCTGTTTTCAATATGCTCTATGTAATAACAAATAAATTCCTCATCATAATATTCCCAATACAGCAGCGAGTCGGTGAAAACTTCATCCACAGGAATGTTACGGTCAACGGTAGCCAACAGGGTTTGCAGCTTATCCAGTAAATGATTGTTATACATTAATCTGCGCCAGCATAATTCATTATCCAGTGAAGGGCGGCATTCTCTTACCATGTTCATTGCTACCAGCTTTATTTCCGGGTCAATGATGCGTGCTACCAGTTGCTGGTGTATGGAGTGCCATTTATGACGGTTCGCTTTCATATCGCTGGCTATAACAGCCAGGTGCACGCGGCCGGCAAGCGGATCAAAACGTGGCCAGTGATAAGCCATCATCATAATCATTACCATCAGGTTTTGATGAATGGCTTCGATAACGGCTGCCTTTCCTTTAAATTTTCTTTGAATAAGCTTTTTATACTTGTATAAATCGTCGCTGATTTTACGAATAGCTTCCAGGTATTGATGCATTAGTTGCATCATATCATCGTGCTCTGTGATGGACTCAATGGATGCACGAAAATCTTCAATCAGTGGTTTATTCAATAAACTTACATTTTGACCCACCGATTCCGGAGGAAGGGGGGAGGAATTGGTTATTATATCCCTTACAAATATTTCCAGTACGGTTAACGTTCGCCATTGTACTGGTGTATGTGCTCTGTTAATCATAGCATTGACTAGTTATAAATAGGAAAAGCGTGCAGCATATACGCTGCAAGGGTTTAACAGAGAAGATTGGATCGGGAAACAGCCTGTGGCTGTTAATAGATAAGAAAGATAGTAAATTATAGCATTCGACAAAAAGAAATGCTGAAAAAAGTTGAAGGTGATATAGGCGCAGAATAAAGTATAATAAAAATGATGTATTGATGTTCCTGCTTTCTGCAGCTGTGTTCCCGGTGAGGTTGTAGTGAAAATATTATATAGCGTAGGCAGGGCTTGTAATAAAAAAAACTCCTGGAAACCATAGTGTGTTTCAGGAGTTTTTAAAGAAGGTATTGCGTTAATTCTCCGCTTCGTAGCCTACATCTACCAGCAGGTTTTTGCCATCGGCAGCCTGTGTGGCCAGTTGGTCGCAACGGTTATTGTAAGGGTTATCGGCATGGCCTTTCACCCAACGCATTTTAATGTTAAAGTCTTTAGACAGTTTATAGAAACGTGTCCACAGATCCTTGTTTTTTTTGCCACCTTTAAAATCGTTTTTAATCCAGCCATCTACCCATTTTTTTTCGATGCTGTTTACTACATATTGGCTATCGGTAAAAACGGTAAGTGCTACGCCTTTTTTAGTAAGGGCTTCCAATGCAACTATTACGGCCAACAGCTCCATCCGGTTATTGGTGGTGCGACGGTAGCCGGCAGAAAGTTCTTTTACTTTCTCACCCCACATTAAAATAGCTCCATACCCGCCCGGTCCGGGGTTGCCCCTGGATGCTCCGTCGGTATAAATAATCAGTTGATGGCCTTCAGACATGTATGCAAATTTTCGGGCTGCAAAGTAAGCACATTATCATACCTGAAAAACGCCCAGCTTCAAATCATTTATTACCGGGTTGTGATTTGCTGCTGCAATGCCTTCGCTGATTACTTTTCGCGTATCGGCCGGGTCAATAATTTCATCCACCCATAGCCTTGCTGCTGCATAGTAGGGGCTGGTTTGGCTGTTGTAACGGTTTTTAATGGTTTGCAATAACTCCTGCTCTTCCTCAGCTGTAATGGTTTTTCCCTGGCTTTTAAGGCTGGCCACCTGTATCTGTAACAATGTTTTAGCTGCCTGATCGCCTCCCATCACTGCTATTTTAGCACTGGGCCACGCATAAATAAAACGTGGGTCGTAGGCTTTGCCACACATGGCATAGTTGCCGGCGCCAAAGCTGTTGCCGGTGATGATAGTGATTTTAGGCACTACACTGTTGGCTACTGCGTTCACCAGTTTGGCCCCATCTTTAATAATGCCTGAATGTTCGCTACGGGTGCCTACCATAAAGCCGGTTACATCCTGTAAAAACACCAGGGGTATTCTTTTCTGGTTGCAGTTTAATATAAAGCGGGCAGCCTTATCGGCGCTGTCGTTATAAATAACGCCACCCATCTGCATTTCGCCTTTTTTATTTTTGATCACCAGGCGTTGGTTGGCTACAATGCCTACGGCCCAGCCTTCAATACGGGCATAGCCACATACAATGGTTTGGCCATATTCTTTTTTAAACTCGTCAAATTCACTGTTGTCCACCAATCGCTCAATCAGGTCTACCACGTTATAGGGTTTACTGTTGCCTTCGGGGATAATGCCATACAACTCGTCGGGGCTTTTGACAGGAGCTACTGCTGCAATACGGTCAAACCCGGCAGTGGGGGAGTGTCCTATTTTACTTACCAGTTTTTTAATATGGTCAAGACATTCTTCTTCCGTGGTAAAGCGATAATCGGCAATGCCGCTTATTTCAGTGTGTGTGGCGGCGCCGCCCAGTGTTTCGGCATCGACTTCTTCGCCAACGGCTGCTTTTACCAGGTAGGGACCGGCTAAAAAAATGCTGCCGTTGCCTTCTACCATTAGTGTTTCATCGCTCATAATGGGCAAATAGGCTCCCCCGGCTACGCAGGGACCCATTACAGCTGCAATTTGTGTAATGCCCATGGCGCTCATTTGCGCGTTATTGCGAAAAATGCGTCCAAAATGTTCTTTGTCCGGAAAAATTTCATCCTGCATGGGCAGGTATACCCCGGCACTGTCTACCAGGTAAATAACCGGTAGGCGGTTTTCCATGGCAATTTCCTGCAGGCGCAGGTTTTTTTTGCCGGTGATGGGAAACCAGGCGCCTGCTTTTACTGTTTGATCGTTGGCCACTATCACGCATTGCCGGCCGCTGACATAGCCTAAACCAGCTACGGTGCCGCCGGCGGGGCAACCCCCATGTTCTTCATACATCTGGAAGCCGGCAAAAAGCCCCAGTTCTGTAAAACGGCTACCCTTATCAATCAGGTAATCAATACGTTCCCGCGCAGTAAGTTTGTTGCGCTCTTTTTGTTTTTCAATGGCTTTTTTACCACCACCCTGTTTAATGCGTCCTGTCTGCTGTTTCATTTCACTCAGTAACAGACGCATCCAATCTTCGTTCCGGTTAAATTGTATGGTCATAAATGTATCGTTAGAACCAAAAAATATGCTGGCCGGATAAATTTACAGTTATTTTAAGGGTATTTGAATCTCATTTTAAGTAGTTGCCAATCAGTTATATGTACTTTAGCAACCTCTATTCATGACCAACACGCTAGAAAATGGATGTAATACAACGGAATAATATCAAAGTATTTGGCAACGACAGCGCAACGCAAACAATGCTTTTCGGCCATGGCTTTGGTGTAGATCAAACATCTTTTAACCAGTTAGTACAGTTTTTTGGTAAAGATTACAGGGTGATCCTGTATGACAATGTGGGTGGTGGAAATGCTGATCCGGCGGCTTATAGTTCTGAGCGTTACAGTACGCTCAATGGCTATGTGGCCGATCTGCTGGATATATGCAATTATTTACATTTGAAAGATGTCATTTTTGTAGGACATTCTGTTAGTGGCATGGTAGGTATGTTGTCTTCTATCAGAAACCCCGAATATTTTAGCAAGCTGGTGTTATTGGGGGCTAGTCCACGGTATCTGAATGAGGAAGCGACTGGTTATATCGGAGGTTTTGCACAAGAGGATCTGGAAGGGTTATACCAGGCAATGAGCAATAACTATTATGCCTGGGCCAGTGGTTTTTCGGCTTTGGCAATGAATAATCCCGATCGTCCGCAACTGGCAGAGGCTTTTGCCAGCACTTTATCTGCCATCAGGCCGGATATAGGTTTGGCGGTAGCGCGGGCTATTTTTGAATCAGACCACCGCAATGATCTGGGTAAAACTTCAAAGCCAACTTTGATTGTGCAGTCCAGTGATGATATAGCCGTACCTGCTTATGTAGCCAATTATCTGCATCAGCATATTCCGGGTAGTAGCCTGGCTAATATTAATTCAAAAGGACATTTTCCGCATATGAGCTCGCCTGGCGAAGTAATTTCGGCCATGCAGCAGTTTCTGTAATTATTTTCGTAACCTATAACACAACCAACATTTATCAGTGCTTAACTGGAAAGCTCTTGCTGCAAGCTTTGTAAACGGTATCACCAGGGAAAGTGATAAACATGGTAAAGACCTTTTGCCCGCAGGCATTACTTTACTGCGTAATTTAACCGGTGCCTATGCCTCTATGCAGGTAATGTTTGCTGATAAGGTAACCGCTAAAGTAAAATATACTACCCCCTCTTTTCTGGATGAGCTGGTGTTGAATCCAGCGCCTATACAAGAATTATTAAAAGCTTATCTCAACAAACCATTTGCCTGGCCCGATATTCCTGCCAAGCAAAACGTATTTCAGGAGCTGCTTACCGCTTTATCTTCCGCAGTGATCATTCCGGTTAATTTTCATCAGCAATCAGGTGTGATCGTATTAGGCTGGAGCGAGCCGCAACACTTTGATGCTGGCTTTGCAGAAGGTGCACGTATTATCAAAGAAGCATTGGAAAGTGCTTTAGAGCAAAGCAGCCGCACCGAAACGTTACAGCGAAGCAATGCTTACCTGAGTGCTATACTGGAAAGCCTGTCGCAGGCGGTGATATTTATTGATGATAATGGATACACCGGTTGGGTGAACAAGCAGGCGGCACGTTTATTAAAGCTGCCTATGTCGGGCGAATTACCTCCCAGTGAATTTGCGGGCGCATTGGCTGCCTGGCGTAACGCTGCCACAAACATTACGGATATCAACCAGCAGGCAGCTGCCTTTTTTGCTAAACCTGGTAGTGCTATTAAAGACTGGATATGGCGTTTTGAGCAACCTGAAAAAGTGGTGTATAGCGTTAGCTGTACGCCTTTGAAAACAGTTCAGTTTTCTGGCAAAGTATGGGTGTTTGATAATGTTACACTCTTTTTTTTCTGAAGCATTATAGTTTTAATAATCCATACTTGTGTAAAGTGTTTACCGGTTTGTTATCCCAAAACAGTTCAAAATCTTCCAGGCCGGCAGCTTCATAACTGTCTTTCACTTCCTGTAGTGTATGCACTTTCATGTTGGCAGAAGAAAGCTGTTGCAACATATCTGCCAGCCATATGCCTTGTGGCTGGTTTACACTTATCTCCATGCTGTCTTTCTTGCCCTGAAATGTAAGGGTAGACATTTCCCAGGTATTGCCTTTTTTGCTTTTGGTGAAGTTTACCACCTGCGGCTTTTTGCCCAGCCACACTACTTTGGTAGTGGGTTTAAAATTGATGATCTCAGGTTCTAGCAGGGCATTGGTAATAAAGTCGGGCGCCACCTTTGTTTTAGGCACTTTAAACTCAAACCATTTTTGCAGGGGATAATCAAAGCAGGCGCCGTGCATGTAGTTGAGCAATGATTTTTTTAAACCATATCCAAACGAATCATGATCGGCCCCGGTAGGATCTACATGTACTATATCATTATTGGCAAAGGTGCCTATGAGATCAGATTCTTTTTTAACGCCGAATTTCTCAGGATTCAGGCCCACAGGGCTGTGTGCTGTCATCGCAAACTGGTGCCAGAAGGCGCTTTGTAAAATGCCGGCCTGAAACATTTGCCGCACCATTTCCAATGAGTCTATGGTTTCCTGTTCTGTTTGTGTAGGAAAGCCATACATGAGGTAAGCGTGTACCATAATGCCAGCTTCTGTGAAGTTGCGGTTTACACGTGCTACCTGAGCCACTGTAATACCTTTCTGAATCAACTCCAGCAAACGGTCACTGGCCACTTCTAAACCGCCCGAAATAGCAATGCAGCCAGATGCTTTTAACAGCAGACACAGATCGCGCGTAAAGCTTTTTTCAAAGCGTACGTTTGTCCACCACGAAACGGTCATTTTACGGCGGATGATCTCCAGGGCTAATGCACGCATGAGGGCAGGAGGGGCTGCTTCATCTACAAAGTGAAAACCGGTTTGCCCGGTCTGGCGGATAATCTCTTCCATCCGGTCGCATAGCAATGAAGCGGCAATAGGTTCATATACCTTTATGTAATCCAATGAAATATCGCAAAAGGTACACTTGCCCCAATAGCAACCATGCGCCATCGTAAGCTTGTTCCAGCGGCCATCGCTCCACATACTGTGCATGGGGTTTACCACCTCAATGGCACTGATATACTGGTCCAATAAAAAGTCGCTATAGTCGGGAGTGCCTACCTGGCCTTGCTTGTAATCGCTACAGGCCTTATTGTTGATGTAAGTGACATGCCCGTTTACCAATGTAAAAGTGCGTTTCAGCTCTTCTACTGTTTTCTCTCCTTTTACATGCTGTATCAGATTTTCAAAAGGTGCTTCCCCATCATCCAGCGTTACAAAATCATAAAATTCAAACACCCGTGCATCTGAAAGTGAGCGCAGTTCGGTGTTGGCAAAGCCGCCACCCATGGCCACTTTTACACCGGGGTAATGTTGTTTAATCCATTGTCCACAACGTAATGATGCATACAGGTTGCCCGGAAAAGGAACCGAAATGGCTACCAGGGAAGGTTGCACGGTTTGCATGCGTTCAGAAAGGAGGGATAGCAGTATACGGTCTATATAAGTATGTTCCTGTTGTAGGGCGCTGTACAGCTCGTCAAAGCTGTTGGCGCTGCGTCCCAGGCGTTCTGCATAGCGGCTAAAACCAAAATGAGCGTCCACGCATTCAGTGATCAGATCAGAGAGGTCTTCCAGGTACATCGTGGCAATATGTTTTGCCTTGTCCTGTATGCCCATGCTGCCAAAAGCCCAGTTTAAATCATCCAGTTGGGCAAAACGGCTGGCTTCCGGTAAAAAATCCCTTTTGCTGATGAGGTGCGCCAGTGTTGGATTTTTGCCTTGTAAGAATAATACCACATCGTCAATGGTTTGCAGGTAATCGTCCTGTAAGGCCAGGATACGGCGAATATTGTCCGATAAAGTGCCGGTTTGCTGGTTCACCTGTTCAAACAGCTGTTGCAGGCCCTTTTGAGAGAATAAGGCCAAGGTAACCTCAATACCCAGGTCGGCCTGAAATGAAGAGATGTTTTTTGTGTTCAAAAAACCTTTCAGATAGGCGGTGGCCGGGTACGGCGTGTTCAGCTGCGTAAACGGAGGCGTGATCAGAAAAACCGAAGCGCTCAAATTCTAGTGATTTAAGCCGCAAAAATATCTTTAAATAGGCAAAAAAGAGAGGGGATGGGCGGGAATCTGCTTAGGGGTGTTGCGCTGCTGCCTGTATTTCGTCTATTTTTTTGTCCAGCTCAGGCCATTGGTCATTATTGTAGATGGTGTAGTGTTGGTAAGTTTCTAAAAATTGCCTGATTTTTTGGCTGAGTTCTTCCGGCGTAACATAGCCTTCCAGGTAATCGTCATTGATATACTCAATGTAGTAAATAGTGTTGGTTTCGATGCCATTTAAATTGGTAGTGATTGTTAAACTATAGAGAGTTTGGATGGTTTTGGCCAGGTCAAAATTGCTGGATTTATATTGGTGATGTAGTAACCCTAATAAAGGCCGGCCGTGAATTGTATCAGCATCACCCTGACCGAGATAATGGTAAGTCTCCTGTATGCTTTTAGAGCCAGAAAGTACTAAGTCAATAATAATGATATCGGGTTGTTCTTCCTGGTCTATAATGTGATAGGCCCAATTCATCACATCCTCCTTAGTCAAAAGTCCGTGTGTTAAAGCTGTATATATAACAGGAAGTGTATGTGTGAGATAGTTGTTATTATCAGATTGCATCTGAGTTCAATGATGATTGTGATCTACTTATTTGAACGCCACCCTTATGTGGATAGGGGATATATCCGTCTGCCGGTGATGGTAGTTGGACTTCACACGTTGCTGAGCATATATTTGCCAGCAAAGGTAATACATCAGTACCCACTTCTAATGAAATCCATAGTTGATTGGTTGCTGCATATGTCAGCTCTTTATTGCAAATACTGCATTGTACATGGTTCCCATGATAGCGAACAGGATTGTTTTCGAGGTTAGGAAACCCCTTCCTGTTTTTATAGTTGCCATACAAAACACGTGTGCTGACACAACTGTCGTTAAGATATTTACATTTTGTGATTTCATAAGGAAACCAGAATAAATTGTAGGAGGTATATGGAATAAAGTTTTCCATATGCTCCATATAGCCTATTTCTGGTGGAATGCGTTTTAGATTGCTACCATACAAATTCACCTTTTTTACTTTGGTAAGTTTTGAAATGGATTCGGGTAAAGTATATATCTGGGAAAATAGCTCACGACCAATTGCTTCTGCTGGTGAAAATGTTTCATTACCTTCTTCTGCAACTTTATCTATGTAATCACATAAGGCAATCCATGCAGGGGAATTTCTATCCTGTACATCGTTTTCTATCCTTTTTATTAAGTTATTCATAGTTACTTATTCATCAACTTATCATAAGCTTCTTCCGTCATGTATTCGAGAATTTCGCCGGGCTGGCAGTCCAGTACACGACAAATTTCTTCGAGGGTTGAAAATCGGATGGCCTTGGCTTTGCCGCTTTTCAATATACTTAAGTTGGCTAGTGTAATGTCAACCTGTTCGCTCAGGTGCGTAAGGCTCATTTTGCGTTTAGCCAGCATTACATCCAGGTTCACTACTATGGGCATGGTGCTAAAGTAATTAAAGTTTTATACCGTTAAATCATGCTCTTCCTGTAATTCCAGGCCGCGTTTAAATGCGCCGGCAAATAAAAAAAGCAAATAGCCCGGAGCCAGCGATAGAATGTTGGGGCCCTCCTTGTTAATAAGGAAGACGTCGCCGCCAGCCTTAGGTAGGTAAATCCATGTCATGATAGTGCTTACAAGCCAGTTAATAAAGAAGGGAGTAAAAACGGCAGCAGCTATAATGTATAACCGGTCAAGGTTTTTAGGCGTGAAAAATTGACCATCAGCAATAGCCAGGCATAATCTTATCACACAAAACAGCACACAGAAAAAAGCCACGCCATAAGAGAACATGGAAAGATAAAAGAGGATTTTAAAAGTTATATAACCGGCTTTGCTGGCAGGAAAAAGTATAGCTTTTTGACTTTCATAATAGTAGAAGGGGGATGCTTTTTTACGGGTTACCAAACTGTCTTCTACATGTTCATATTGTCCTCTGGCAGGCACCAGATCCCAATATTTAATGGAATCTTTTCCGTTGTTGTGAAAGAAGACAGGTTTGTCTGCAATACTAATCTGGTTATTTATCTCGTATCCGGATATGCCCATGTAAAAAACGGGATCTTTAAAGTCACTTACCGAAGGGAATGTAGGCGTTTCCACCCTGGTGTTTTCTTCCATGTGGTAATTGGGAAATTTAAGAGAGCCGCTGATGCCTGCTACCCCATTACCTATCGAAAAGGCTTCACTAATAAAGAAGCTGAATTTTTTATGTTGTTCCACTGCCCGAACACTATCTGTTAGCCTTTTATATAGATAATGAGGAAGGTCAACTGATAAGGTATCCAGAAAAGCGGAATCAGGATCACGTATTTGCCCAAGTATATAATCACTGGCATCCCGCGGTAAATTATTCCGGACATATTTGGGAAGATAATTATAGATGAAAACAATAGAAAAAAAGATAACCGGGGCAATTTTAAGGATTCGGGTGAATTTTTTCATGGACAGTATTATTTGTCCATAAAGGTATATTGTTTATTGAAAAACGATAAATAAATGTTGGTAATTAATGTTTGAGGGAAGCGATGCTATGCCAGTATTTATACACTGACTTCATCATATCTTCCAGCGATTGATAGGTAGATGGTTTAGTGATAAAGGTGTTGGCGCCTGCATCATAACTATAGGAAATGTCCACTTTATTGGTGGTGGTAGAAAAGATGATCACGGGAATAGATTTAAAAACAGGGTGCTTTTTTATCTGGTCCAATGCTGCTTTTCCGCCCATTACGGGCATATTTAAGTCTAATAGAATTAACGATGGCATGGCGCTTTCTGTGGCGTATAACTGTTGCAGGTGATGAATTAATTCTGCACCATGAACAACAAAGTCTAGTTGTACGTCATTGGTAAAGCTTTCAAAAGCGGTTTTAATAAAGTAACGATCGTCTTCATCGTCCTCCGCTACGAGTATATGCAGGTGTTTTCTCAAGTACGTAGTGCGGTGTCCTTTTTTATGTATGAAAAATGAGTGAACAGGCTGTAAATCAATAATAACGAAGGGCCGCAACCGACATAAATGAAAAAACTATGCCATCTTATAGTGTAGAAAGTTAAAACAGGTTCAGTTGTTGACTGGCAGGAGGTTGTGCCTTACCCATCACTGTACGGCCCTGGTATTTCCACGAGTCGTTACGTTCTTTTTCAATCAGTTCGTCAAAGCGGGCGTTAGGGGTAAAATCCTGTTCGGCCTGCTGTGCTATTTCGGTGAGCTTTTTAATAGCCTGTAGTTTATCGCTGCGGTCTATTTTAGCTTTTTCTACCGCGTTCTGCAATACACGGATGGTATCGTCATACACTGTCTCCGGAACTGGAAAAGGATGTCCGTCTTTACCGCCATGTGCAAAAGAAAAACGTGCAGGGTCTTTGAAACGGGAAGGAGCACCATAGATCACTTCGCTTACCAGTGCCAGGGATCGCAGGGTACGTGGGCCAACACCTTCCAGTAGCAGCAGTTCGGCAAAGTCGGCAGGCCGTTTATCATGTGCCAGCCATAACACGCTACCCAGGCGTTTTAAATCCACATCTTTGGCTCTTACTTCATGATGGCCAGGCATAAGCAGGCGTTGTGTTTCCAGTATTATTTTCTCCGGTCTTTCATCCGCCATTTGTAATACGGTTTGCCGCGCACTGGCCGCCTGGTGGTGCGTCATGTTTAATATCATGCCTGCATTAGCACCGCCACAGATAGCAGTATGTGGTTCTTCTACAAAAGACTGAATGCTGGGCGAGTGCCAGTGATAACGTCGTGCGGTGCCACTGTTTTCGCGCATGCCTTGCTGCACCACAGCCCAATGTCCTTCGTCGCTTACAATAAAGCTGTGCAGGTATAGCTGAAACCCATCCTGTATGGCGGTATTGTCCACCTTGGCGCTCAGCTTACTGCAACGCGAAAGGTAATGGCCATCTAATCCTGTTTTTTCACCAATGGCCAATAGCTCGGCAGGAGTTTGACGGGAGTGTTTGCCTTTGCCGCCACAGATATAAATGCCCAGTTCTTTGGAAAGAGGATTGATCGATTTTTTTAAGGCACCCATTACCGAAGTGGTAATGCCGCTGGAATGCCAGTCCATGCCCATTACAGCACCCAGGCTTTGAAACCAGAAAGGATCGCTCAGGCGGCGTAACACTTCTGCTTTACCATATTCGGTGATAATAGCTTCTGTAATAGCCAAACCCAGCTTCGCCATCCGTTGTGCCAGCCAGGGCGGCACGGCACCGGAATGTAAAGGCAAATCAGCTGTTCCTGAGCGTTTCATGCTAACGAAGTTAGCGTAAAATAATTACACCTTCAGCCCGCCGAACATGCTGGTAAGAATGATACATAGCACTATCAATGTAATCACCACATACATCTTATCCTTCTCCAGCATAAAAGAAATGAGGGATAGTACTATTCGCAGGATAGGAGTGGCAATAAGAATGCACACCCCCAATTGTATAATTTCACGGGCGCTGCCGCTGCTAAGTCCTTTGATAATGCCGGGCAGGCTGGTGTAGCCTGCCTCTTCGCCATGGAAAGTGCCATAGTCGGGCATTTGCTGCATACCATTACTCACCAGGTACAGCAGCCCGCCTACCAGGGCTACCCCACACGATACCAGTGTTCCCAGGCGTAAAAACCTGCCTATAAAAATCTCTATGTTTTTATCGTCTATAATTGCTTTGCTTTCTTGTTTCATAACAGGTGTAATTGGGTGTATGAATTAAAACTTCTGCTGCAGGCCGTTATAAATCATTTGCAGGGCCACCAGGGTGATAGCGATGCTGAATATCAGGCGCAGCTTCTTAGGATTAATGCGCATCAGCAGCTTTGTGCCAGTAAAAGCGCCTGCCAGCACACCAATGATCACCGGCATAGCCAATGCAGGATCTATATAACCTCTCTGTAAATACACCACAGCACTGGCAGCAGCGGTGACACCTACCATAAAGTTGCTGGTAGTGGTACTTACCCGAAAAGGAATGCGCATAGCAGTGTCCATTGCCAGCACCTTTAATGCACCGGAACCTATGCCCAATAAGCCTGATAAAACGCCGGCCAGTGTCATGATAGAAAAACCGCCGCCCACATTTCTGAGTTTGTAATGCACCACGCCATCTTTAGTAGGGTAGCTGCCATTCAGCTTTAACTTCTCGGCCCATGGGCTGCCGTTGCTTTCTGCATCTTCATGTTTTTTGCGCAGGGTCATAGCTGCCGAAAATATAAGCGTGGCGCCAAATAATATAGCTACCAGGTTCACGGGTGTGTACACGGCTATTAATGCACCGGTAACTGCACCTATGGTAGTAGCTATTTCTAAAAACATACCTACTCTTATATTGGTAATGCCTTCCCTTACATAAGCACTGGCGCTGCCCGATGAAGTGGCAATAGAGCTTACCAGCGCTGCACCAATGGCATAACGCATATCAATATGAAATGCCAGTGTTAGCAGGGGGATAATAACCACACCACCGCCTAAACCTGTTAACGAACCTACCAACCCGGCCAGGTATGCACCTGCCAGTAAAATGAGTGTAAAAGTGAGAATATACATAGGGTACCTATTTGTTATTAGCTATAATTTGCTTTACCACCGAAACCGCCTGCCGGGGCTTACCATTTTTAATGGCTTCAAAAAGCTCCACATGCAGGTCGTGGCTCGCCGCAAAAAAACGAACCGTAGTAGCATCGCGTTTGTCGAAGTATTCCCGCATTACTACGGTAAAGCCTTTGTATAAATCGGCCAGTACGGCATTGCCCGAAGCGGTGGCCAGGGCCAGGTGAAAGCCTATATCTGCATCAGCGCACTCTTTTGCCTGCTCGTGCGCAATGGCTTTAGCCCGTTTATCCAGCCATTGGCTGATAGCAATAATATCTTCCGGAGTTTTGTGTGATGCGGCTAAGCGTACAATTTCTTCTTCCAGCAGCACACGCACGCTGTTAATGTCAACAGCATCGGCGCGACGCAGGCGCTCATCCAGCGTTTCGCGTTGTATGGCACCGTTTACATAGGTGCCGTCGCCTTGCTTTACACTTAGTATGCCGCTGATGGCTAACGTTTTCACGGCTTCCCGTACCGTAGAGCGTCCTACATTATATAAATGCATTAACTCCGGCTCGGCAGGAATTTTTTCGCCGGTTTTAAACGTACCCTTGGCTATATCACGTTGTATAGCTGCAATGACTTTATCAGAAAGTTTTGCCATAATACCTTCATTTAAACATCTGATGTTTCAAAGGTACGGCTTTTAGGTAATAACGTCTGATGTTTTATTGGAGAGAGGATATTATGGTTTGTGTTGTACAGCGCGCCAGGCGGTTAAATCCGTAGCGTCGAACTTTTCTTTTTCCATCAGGTCAATGGTTTTGTTAATCATTACCATCTGGCTGTTGTGCAGTGTGTCTTGCTCGTTAAAGGGCGATTCATAGTTTTTATCTACCAGTATATTGCCACTGATCACCTGTACTTCTTCTCCATCTTCTTTAGAAAAGGCTATTACACGAAAAGAAGCTTTGCCTTGTACAGTCAGCTGTAGCAGGCGTGTGTTAATGATTAACGGGGTAGGCTCGTCTGCCACATCCAGGAAGGCATCTCCATCTACGGTAAGCTGGCGTTTCTGCGGAAATCCATCAACAGGCGTGATGCGGGTATCTTTTTGCAGCCATACTACTGAACTATCTTTTAAAGTAGTTGTTTGTACAGGCATAGGTATAGGACCTGTATAAGCTGGTGGTGTGCTGTAAATACGATAAATGGGAATAGCGCCGGCTGCTGCTATCACAACAGTGGCAATAATAATAAGCAGTTTCTTCTTGTTTTGGTTGATAGGCATGCTGCAAACTACAATAAAAAAAGGAGGGAAAAAATACCCCTGTATGTATATAAGGTTATTGGCAAAGGAATTGCAGCCGACATAGTAAGTTTTAACCGTAGCTTAAATATACACTATGAAAATTGTAATTGTGGGAGGTGGCTTTGCGGGCATTAATATGGCCAAAAAGCTGGCCGATAACGAGCATACACAGGTGGTACTGGTTGATAAAAATAATTATCATTTCTTCCCGCCATTAATTTACCAGGTGGCTACTTCTTTTATTGAAGCCAGTAATATCAGCTATCCGTTCCGTAAACTGTTTCAACATAAAAAGAACCTGCGCTTTCATTATGGCGCTTTGTTACAGGTGGTGCAGGACGAAAATAAAATCATCACTACATCGGGCGAAGTAACATACGATAAGCTGGTGCTGGCCCTGGGCACCGAAACCAATTACTTTGGCATGCAAAACGTACAGAAGCACGCCATTCCTATGAAAACGATTAACAACGCCCTGGATTTGCGCAACCATTTACTGCAGGTGTTAGAGAAAGCAGCCCTTACCAATGATAAACATGAAAAAGAAAAACTGTTAAATATTGTTATAGCCGGCGGTGGCCCTACCGGGGTTGAGCTGGCGGGAATGATGGCTTATATGGGTAAGCATATTGTTAAAAAAGATTATCCCGATTTGCCCGCTGCCCGCCGCGCCAACATATACCTGGTAGATATGTTGCCTGTGTTGTTGGGGCCTATGAGCAGGAAGTCGCAATCTGAAGCCTATAACGTACTGGATAGTATGGGGGTGAAAGTAAAGCTGAACAGCAGTGTAAAAGATTATGTGAATGATGAAGTTGTGTTTGGTGATGGCACTACTATTCCTACCTATTCACTTATATGGGCGTCGGGTGTAATAGCCTGCGAAGCGCCAGGGCTGCCCAAAGAAAGCATTGGCAAGGGGCGGCGTATTATGGTAGATGCTTTTAATAAGGTGAATGGCACTACTAACATCTACGCCATCGGTGACGTGGCTTTGCAAACAACCGACACGGCTTTTCCCAATGGGCATCCGCAGCTGGCGCAGGTAGCCATACAGCACGGTCAATTGCTGGCGCAAAACCTGGCCCGCGAGCAAAAAGGCCAGCCTATGAAGCCATTTATTTACAATGATAAAGGCAGCATGGCTATCATCTCCAAAAATAAAGCGGTGGTTGATTTATCAAAAAATGTGTTCTTAAAAGGCTTTTTTGCATGGTTGATATGGTTGTTCATTCATATTCTTCCTATTGCTGGTTTTCGTAATAAGTTAAAGCTGCTGAATAACTGGATATGGAGTTTTATCAGTAACGACCCCAATTTGCGCCTTATCATAAGGCCTAAAAACGATTGGGCCGCCGGTACAAAGCAGGAATGAATCGTTAAAATTTCCCTCCTTATCTTCATCTCGCGAAAAATACTATCATATTTGTAAAACGGAACTTTTCGTAAGTACCCTTATTTTAAATGAAAAGCAGGTTGAGAATGAAAAAATGGAATGTGTTGCTAGCTATATGTGGCACACTTACAATAGCCCACGCCCAGATGCCTAATTGGCAAAACCTTGATTTACAAAAGGACTCGGTTTTTGGCATTAGCACAGAAAGGGCCTACAATGAATTGCTGAAAAACAAAAAAGGCACTAAAGTAATTGTAGCAGTAATAGATAGCGGGGTAGATACTGCCCATGAAGATTTGAAGTCGGTTCTCTGGATCAACGCCAAAGAAAAAGCCGGTAACAATAAAGACGACGATCGTAATCATTATGCAGACGATATCAATGGCTGGAGTTTTATTGGCAGTGACAAAGGCAATGTAGTATACGATAACCTGGAACTTACCCGCATTATACGTAAGCAACAGGCCCGCTTTGGCAGCCTGAACAGCGTTCCGGAAGATACTACCGGCTTAGGCGCTTACAAACAATTACGCACCGAATACGACAGGCAGTTACTACAGGCAGAGCAACAACTGAAAGGTGTTACTCAATTTGCTACTGTGCTGGATTCGTTAGTGGCACATATAGGCAAAACCCCTGTTACGCTGGCTGATTTAAAAGCTTACAAAGCCACCAATGGTGCGGAAGCGCGCATTAAAGGTATACTGGAACAACAGCTGGAACGTTATCCGGATGTGGCTACTTTCAAAGAAAGAGAAATTCAGGGTGCTTTAGATCATTTTAAAGAACTAGTAGATTATCAATTGAATTTATCCTACGATAGCCGCCCTGTGGTAGGCGACGATTATAACAATGTTACGCAGCGTTACTATGGTAGCAGTGATGTGTGTGGGCCCGATGCAGATCATGGTACACACGTAGCTGGTATTATAGGTGGTATCCGTCATAACGGTTTGGGTATAGATGGCATTGACGATCAGGTACAGATTATGGCTGTAAGAGCAGTGCCTAACGGTGATGAAAGAGATAAAGATATTGCCAACGCTATCCGTTATGCAGCAGATAATGGCGCAAAAGTCATTAACATGAGCTTTGGTAAGCCTTATTCACCTGATAAGAAAGAAGTGGATGATGCCGTGAAATATGCATTGTCAAAAGATATTTTATTTATCCATGCCGCGGGTAATGATGGCGAAAACATTGACAGCATCAATGTATTTTACCCACGTCGCGAGTTTTTAGATGGCACTGTTGCCAACGCCTGGATAGAGGTAGGCGCATCTGGTATGGCAGATGACGAAAATCTGGTAGCTTCTTTTTCTAACTATGGTAAAAATACGGTAGACGTGTTTGCGCCGGGAGTGGCTATCTATTCTTCTGTACCAGGTTCTAAATATGCTTATCACGATGGCACCAGTATGGCTGCTCCGGTGGTAAGTGGTTTAGCCGCTTTAATCCGTTCTTACTATCCTAATTTAACTGCTGTGCAGGTAAAAGATATTATATTGAAATCGGCTGTGCCTGTAAAGCACCCGGTAGCTATTGCTGCAGAGGGCAACGAAGAACCAGCCATGGTTTCTATGCTGGACTTATGCCGCACAGGTGGTGTTGTAAATGCTTACTATGCGCTTAAAATGGCAGCAGGTATGTAGTAATAACTTTATTTACAGAGAAGCCGTATATGTCATGTATACGGCTTTTTATTTTCGCATATGTGAAAAAGGCAGGCTGGGATTGAGTGTTGCAGGGTGAGAACCTGGGTTAAGGATGGATTGCTGCCAGTACTCTTGCATACAGTTGAGGATGCCCTTTAGGGATGTGTTTTAATAGCTGCCTGGATTCCCGCAAATACACTTCGGCAAAATCGGTCTCCTGTAGCATAATCTCCATACCGTTGTCCAGTATGTCGGCATATTTAATGGTCTGTGCGTCAGCGCAGGTTTTTTCCATGCGCAGGCATTCGTGTTCTTTTCTTTTCCGTCTTTTCCAATGCGGGTAGCTATTTTTTACATACACATCGGTTAGGTCTATTACCAGTTGCATGGTTTTGCCAGTGTCTGCCGGGGATAGTACCGTTAGCAGAAATTCCTGAATCATTTGTTCGGTTACAGGGGTGTCTTCCAATACATCATGTAGCAGCGCGGCTGCCAGCACGGGCAGCTCTGATGTATACTCTCTGCATATTTCCATTACCCGTATAGGATGTACTATATAACGTTCTGCTGTAAACTTTCTTTGCTGGGTACCATGTGCCTGATCGGCAAAGTTTTTTATCTGTTCTAATACTTTATTCATCATTCGTGTACAAAATAAAAGAAGAGGTGCGCAATGGTGTTGCGTAGTGTTTGGTGGCCCTGATGTACCTTCTCATTATTCCTTATTTTTGGATACAACGGTGTTGTTGAAATGTATCCGGTATAGTTGTGAGAGTATATAAATTTGAAGTCTTTACCTCAGACATCGAGCAAAATATCCTTAACGGGGTATATAAGCCAGGTCACAAACTGCCTTCTGTGCGGGAGCTGAAAAAGCAGTACCAAACAAGCGTGAATACCATACAAAGTGGCTATGAGCATTTAATGGCAACAGGTCTGGTGGTAAGTATTCCTAAATCGGGGTATTATGTGGCTTCGCTGCTTCATAAACCCGAAGAAAATGTCACCTCACTTCCGTTGGTGGTGCGCGATGCTACTTTTGAACGCCATGTAGAGTTGACCACTTCTTCGCGGGGGAAAAAGAAGATAGCCGAGTTTAATGTGGCTATGCCGGGCGATCTGATCATTTCTCAGAAGCTATTGTTACGAACCATGCAACAGGTTATCCGGGAAAACGGAGTGGCCTTGTTGAGGTACTATCCTACCAGCGGTTCGGAAGAATTAAAAGCTAATATTATAAAGCATGCAGCCAGCTATCAAACCCGTATTCATCCACAGGAGTTATTAATTACAGATGGAGCCTTACAGGCGCTGCATATTGCACTGGCTGCCATTTGCAAGGCCGGGGATATTATAGCAGTAGAAAGTCCCTGCGTGTTTTCTGTATTAGAGGTGATAAGGGTGTTGGGACTTAAGGTGATTGAAGTGCCTGTAGATAGTACGAGTGGATTTGATATACATTTTTTCAAAAAAGCCTGTGCAAAAAAGAAGATCAAAGCACTGGTTATTACGCCGAACTTTCATAATCCCACAGGTGCGTTGCTGGCCGATGAACAAAAGAAAGAATTGGTTGCTATTATACAGCAACATGATGTAGCTGTGATAGAGAATGATATTTATGGCGATCTTCATTTTAACAGCAAGCGACCGGTCACACTCAAAAGCTTTGATGAAAGCGGACTGGTGCTAACTATAGCATCCTACGCAAAAACGCTGGCGCCGGGTATTCGTTTGGGGTGGTTGTCGGCAGGTAAATTTTTTAAACAGGCCGAGCAGATCAGGTTCTCGATGGGGAGTTCTGTTTCTCCTGTTTACCAGGAAACCGTAAATCATTTATTGTCTTCCAATAGTTATGCCCGTCACATCCGGGCTTTCAGAACACAGCTTGCTACAAACGCCCACTTTACCTTACAGCTTTTGTCTACGTATTTTCCTGCCGCAACACGGGTGGTGCTACCTGCCGGTGGTTACAATATCTGGGTGCAAATGCCGGATAATATAGATATGGATGGCTTTTATAAACACTGCGAGAAAATAGGGGTGAAGTTTACGCCCGGTTATACCTTCTCTTTTTCCGGGATGTTTGAAAGATGTTTCCGGATTGTATTTGCTGATAAATACGCTGCTGCCAAGATAAAAGCGCTGGAGTTGGCGGGGGCATGGGCTTCCCGTTAACTGTACTGGTTAGTTTTAAAAGATGTGTACCCAAGCCGTGGTGGGAGCGGCTCCTAATTTTGGTGTATTAACACAAAATAATGGACTCAAAAATTGTTACTCAATTTGTAGTGGCCTCAGAGCAAGGTGTGAAGGCATTGCTGGAACTTGCGCAAACCATTACCCGGGAAAAGTTTGCTTCCCTGTTATCTCCACAAAAAACAGACAAGTACCTCGCTGCAAAGTATAGCAAGCAGGCGTTGATTGATGAGGTGAACAACCTGTCTAATCAATGGCTGGTGGTGTATGTGAATGATAAGCCTACAGGCTTTGCCAGGATTACTTCTAAAGGAGAAAGACCAGAAATGCTCGCTCAAAAGCGTGTAGTAAGAATTGCTGATTTTGGAATACTGAATGCATGTGCCAACGAAATGGTAAGGCAATCGTTATGGGATAAGTGCTGTGCTGTTTGCAAATCCTATGAAGCCATCTGGATGCATGAATATGCCGAAAATCCACTGATCGCTTTTTTTGAATCGCAAGGTTTTCGCCAACAGGAAGAAGCAGCCGCTCCGGATGAGTTGTTATTACCATCTGTTTACCTGATTAAACAAGCATAAACATACCTGCAATTTAGTATCAGATATGAGTAACCCATCAATAGCTATTCAGCCTGCCAGGGCCACAAAGGGGGAGGTGGTGCTGGTGTCGCTTGCCACTTTCCTTGTTTTCTTTCAGGGTTTTATGGTGGCTCCTTTATTGCCGGAACTGGCAGATTTTTTTCACACCTCTGTCCGGCGAATGAGTTTTATAGAGCCTGTTTATTTATTAGGATATGGTTTGTTTACACTTGTGTATGCTCCGTTGAGCGATCGTTATGGCAGGTTTGCTATCATAGCGTTTTCTTTATCCCTGTTTGTTGTTTTTACTTTTAGTACGGCATGGGTAGCAAATGCGCATCAAATGATTTTGTTACGGCTGTTAACGGGCATCAGTGCTGCCGGTATAGCGCCTACCACCATTAGCTGGATCAGCGATCGCTTTCCTTATAAAGAAAGGGGATATGCGTTAGGTGTGTTCTTTGGTTGTATGGCAGGAGGAACGGCTTTAGGCTCTAGTACCGGGGCGTTGTTGGCTGGTGTAGTGGGATGGAGAGTGTTGTTTGTGGTTGTTGCATTTGCCGGGTGTATGGTATTGTTGTTGAATGTGTATTACCGGCGTCGCATTTTTCTGCAGGTGCCCCGCCTTTCGCAACAAACCTCCCTGGTAGCCACTTTCAGAGAAATACTATCCACGTCAAGAGCAAGGGGTACTTACTTTTTCGTTTTTGAGAATGGATTGTTTCATAGCGGGGTGTTTGCCTGGTTAGGGGTTTATTTCTATCACTATTTTCATTTAAATGAGCGCGAGATTGGATTGGCGCTTCTAGGGTATGGCATACCGGGTTTGTTATTGGGTTCTGTGCTCGGGCGTATGGCAGATAGAATAGGTAGAAAGAAAGTGATTCCGGCAGGTATTCTGTTAGGGGGCTGCGTTGTTATTGCTTTAAGCTGTATCCCGCCGTTGTTTATTGCATGCGTACTTGTTACTTTATTATCGTTCAGCTTTGATCTTACCCATCCGTCATTAGCAGTGATTGTAACCTCTTTTAATAGTAAAAATGCAGGTGGCTCTACCGGGCTATTTGCTTTTTTTCTTTTTGCCGGATATGGTTTTGGAAGTTTGCTGTTTAGTTTATTGGTTTCGGCAGGGTTTGTTGAAACACTGCGTGTATTTGGTGTAATGGCGGTGCTGGCATCTTTGGCAGCAAGGATGTTTTTTAAAAACGAGCATTAAAGCCAACCTTCCATGGGATAACAGTGTAACATGCCATCTGCTATGTCAAAGGCGGTTGCACTGTTGCCATTGGAAAAACCTATCACTGTCATCCCCGCCTTTTTTCCTGCCTGTATGCCATGGTACGAGTCTTCAATCACTACACATTCTTCCGGCAGTACCTGTAGCTTCCTGGCTGTGGTAAGATATACATCGGGGTGTGGCTTACTGTTGGCTTCCTGTTCTGCAGAAGATACCACATCAAACAAATGCGCTATCCCGGCACGCTCCAGGCATAAGGGAATAAAGAAAGCCGGCGAATTGGTGGCCAGGCCGATTTTGAAACCTTTTGATTTTAAATGTTGTATAAATTCTCTGATATATGCAATTTCGCAATCAGTAGTTTTTATCAGCTCCATTACTCTGGCTATTACCATTTGTTCTACTTCTTTAACAGCCACATGTGCCCAGGGGTATTTTGCAAACCAGAACAGCGACGCTTCCGTCATTGTCATGGTGCGGGTTAGCTGGCAGTCTTCCTCCGTCATGGTTACGCCCAGTGAAGTAAAAACTTCGCGTTCTGCTGTTGACCAGAATCCTTCACTGTCAATAACAACTCCGTCCATATCAAAAATCACCGCCTTCTTGTTGTAAAAGAGTTCTTTCATTGCGTACTGTATAAAACCGGGAGATGATAACAGCCTATATTATATACGCTGTGTTTAATATATGTGCTTCAGGAGAAAACGAAACAAACGGGAGGTTGATAACTGGTTCCGGTTGCTTTTCCCTTCGTCGGTATTAACCGCATCAGGTTCAAAGAGTTTTTCTCAATTCTGCTGTTTGGCAGAATACCCCTAAAGCACTACAAAGATAACTGGCCGGCTACCTGAAAAACGTGATTTTGTACAATAATTTCCGGATATGGGTATTGTGCCCTAGTTTTGCTGCACTTTATTAACAGTATTTGCGACATCTTTCTGTTATATTACTCCTGGTAGCTTTTCTTGCACAATGTTTTTGCAAGACGTTTATCGTTGCAGATTACTATGTAAATACGGCGGCCTTTGCACAGAATTGTGAAAACAAGGCCAAACCGATGATGCATTGTAATGGTAAATGCCAGATGATGAAAAAGCTGAAACAGCAGGAGAATAAAGAAAAACAAAACACCGGGCAGAAAGGCGAGAATAAAACAGAGGTGTTATCCAGGCAATCTTACTTCGCTAGCGTAGAGTATACTCAATCATCCTTTTCACAAAGCTTCTTTACCCGGAACAACAACCTGGTAAAAGACATGGCTGCCGAAATCTTCCATCCGCCTGCAGCATAGCCTGCCTTCTTTTCAACAGCACATGGGGTGTATCATGCACATGCCGTAATAGCGGTATCTGTTCTGTTATATCTGTAGCTGTATTCATTATTCCCACTTTCATTTTATCGTTCCAGGCTGGTATGCCTTTTATCTGTATCACTCTATAGTGATGTACGGATAGGGATAGGTGTGTCCGGCTGGTGCATTCAACTGTATTTAAAAAAAAAAGGATGAAAAAGATATTGGCATTCGTGTGCACCATATTCCTGTTTGCCTATGGGCATGCGCAAAAGGCAGGAATGTTTACGGGTAAAGTATATGATGCATTGAGTAAAGAACCTGTGGCGGGCGCCGTAATTACCGGGGTAGACACACAAACGGTTATTACTGATGTAAACGGCAGTTTTACTATTTACACCAACGGTACCACTTTAACCGTTTCGTGTATGGGTTTTGAGAAAAGGACAATTAACGCTGGCAATACCTCATTAGCGGTGGCATTAAAACCATCGGACAAACAATTACAGCAGGTGGTGGTAAGCGCCAACCGCACTGCCGAAAAAAGGAACGAGGTGCCTGTAGCCATTGCAGTCATCAGCAAACAAACTATTGAAGACACCAAAGCGCAGCGTTTAGATCAGCTGCTAAACAAGGTGAGTGGTGTGTTTATGGTAAACCTGGGTAACGAGCAGCACGAAATGAGCATCCGTCAGCCCATGACCACCAAAAGCGTTTTCCTGTATATGGAAGATGGCATACCTATTCGCACCACCGGCGTGTATAACCACAATGCGTTACTGGAAATGAACATGGCAGCAGCTAAAAGCATAGAGGTGATTAAAGGGCCTTCTTCTGCCTTGTATGGTGCAGAAGCTATTGCGGGCGCTGTCAATATTATCACACAATCTGCTCCTGCGTATACGGCTGGTACTGTAAGCGCACAAATGAACAACAAAGGATATAAAAGAACCGATGCACAAATAGGTACCTCTATTGGCAAATGGGGCATTATGGCCAGTGGTTATTATGCCAACAGAACCGATGGGCCTATTGAGTTCAGCAATTTTCATAAGTCTATTGTATCGCTGCGTACAGACTATCGCGCCAGTGATAAGCTTACCTGGGCCAATACTTTTACCTACATGGATTATAACTCTGATATGACCGGCACGCTGGACAGTATCAAGTTTGCGCAGAAAAACCTGAGTTCGCAACAATCGTTCACCTACCGTAAAGTATATGCGTTGCGTTACAAGTCTATGCTCAATTATCAATGGAAGCAGGGTAGTGCCAGCAATGTTTCTTTCCTGTTCCGTGATAACTCGGTAAAGCAAAATCCTTCTTATTCTATTGGCACTACTACTGATGCTACCCGTTTTCGCGGACAGATTAATGAAAACGCTTTTCGTACGTTTGCTTTGTTCCTGCAACACACACAGCAATTCCATTGGTTGCATAGCAAGTTGATTGCAGGCGCCAGCGTGGATGTAAGCCCGCAGCGTTACAAGGCGCAGTTTATTTCTATTCATAAAGATGTGGCTTCTGGCAAGTATGATAGCTATTCTACCAACACGCCCGATTCTTTGCTGAGCAATTATACTACTGGTATCACCAATTATGCCGCGTATGTAGATTATGAAGTAAGTCCCATGCGTAATGTGAAACTGGTGGGTGCTGTCCGTTACGATGCTTTCCGGTATAACTATACCAACAAGCTGCCGGTAAGTACTACTTCTGGCGCGGCTTCTACTATTAACAACTACAGTAGAATAGCGCCTAAATTAGGGGTAACGTACAATACGCGTTATATAGGCTTTTACGGCAACTACAGCCAGGGCTATGTACCGCCTCAGTTGACTGAGCTGTATAGCGGGACAGTGAATGCCCCTTACCTGCAACCACAAACTTTTTATAACTATGAAGTGGGTGGCTGGATTTCGTTACTGGGCAATAAACTGTATGCCGATTGGAGTGTGTACCTGATGAATGGCAGCAATGAAATTATATCTGTAAAGCAGCCGGATAATACCTACGTGAACCAGAATACGGGCAAAACAAGGCATAAAGGTATAGAGTACGGGATTACCTATCGCCCCGTTGCAGATGTAGCTGTAAGGTTGAGTGCTACTAATGCCAAACACACTTTTGTAGAAAACGTAGTAAAGGGCGTGGATTATAGCGGTAAGGAAATGAGTGCTGCACCACGGTTTACGGGTAATGCAGAAATTACCTACAAGCCTCATTTTATAAGAGGTTTACGCATCAGTGCGGAGTGGCAGCACCAGGGTAAGTATTTTATGGATGATTTGAATAAGACCACTTACACCGGTTTTGATGTGATTAATGTGCGTGCAGGCTATTTGATTGGCAGGATGGAGTTTTGGGTAAACGCATTGAACGTGGCCAATAAATACTATTCCACTTTTGCTTCTAAAAATGCGGCCAGCAGTGGCACTGCTGCTTATTCTTATAACCTGGGCGATCCCCGGGAAATTACGGTGGGCATTGCCTGCAGGTTTGGAAAAAAATAGCGGATATATAATTGAATTACATGCTTAGGAAAAATATATACAAATGGCACCGGGTGTCTTCTCTTATCATAGCCATACCGGTGCTGTTGTGGGCGGTGAGTGGCTTTCTGCATCCTATTATGACCAATATCCGTCCACAGGTAGTCACACAGGGTATTGCACCTGCGGTAATAGATAGCGGTAAGGTAAAGGTGTCGTTGCAGGCGGCTTTGCAACAAAATAAAGTAGACAGTATTTATAGCTTCCGTTTCATTCATATTGATACCAACTGGTTTTACCAGGTGAAAACGGTGGTGGATGATGAGCTGCAGTATTACAGTGCCCTTACGGGCAAACGTTTAAAAAAGGGCGATGTGTTGTATGCGCAATACCTGGCCAGGCTTTTCCTGGAAGGGCCGCCGCATGCGCATGATTTGGGTAAGCACACACCGGCAACAGATGCACCGGCAACACATGACTGTTGCGATGCGGCCACTTCCTGTGTGCTGTATAACCCAACAGGGGCGGGCGTGGAAGACGTAACCCGCGTAACAGATTTTGATAAGGAGTATAAAAGCATTAACCGTTTACTGCCTGTGTACAAGGTAGCCTTTAACAGGGAAGATGGTATACGCATTTATGTAGAAACAGGTCAAAGCCGTTTTGCATTGGCGGTAGATAACAAGCGGGCTGCGTTTACACAATTCTTTACCCTGGTGCATACGTTTGGCTGGCTTAGCTTTTTAGGAGTGGGCAGGCTGTGGGTAGAAGCATTACTTTGTGCATTGGCGTTTATTACCACGTTAATGGGTTTGTATATCTTCTTTATCACTAAAACTAAAAAAGCGAATGGTAACAGCGTGGTAAAGGCAAGGCGTAATCACCGCTATACTGCCTTGGTAGCTTCTTTGTTCACACTGATGTTTACATTTAGCGGCGCATGGCATGCTTTGGATAAAGTGAACGGTGAAGTGGAAGAGGTGCACACGGCGTTGCCGGCAATTGCTGTAACAGCCATACATGATAGCTTACCGGCTTTGCAGGCAGTAGTGCAGCAACCTATCACTAACCTGGGTTTGGTACAGTTGCAAAATAAATGGTGCTGGCAGGTGTATACGGCTTCCAAAGGCAAGGCGCCTGCGGGAGGAAAAGACTTGATGAAAGAGATGAAAGCAGCACCAGCGCAGGTATGTTATGTAGATGCGGCCAGTTACCGGTTATATCCCCAGGCAGAGCAGCAGTATGCCAAAAGCCTGGCAGGCTATTTTACCGGTTACGATACTGCTGATATTACTTCTGTTACACTGGTTACTGCGTTTAACGAGGAATATAACTTTGCCGATAAACGCCTGCCGGTGTGGCGTGTGCAGTACAAACGAAATAAGGGGGAAAGGGTATATGTAGAAACGGGTTCGGCGGTACTGGCCAAGCAAATCACCGATAAAGACCTGTACCAGGGCTACAGTTTTGCTCTATTGCACAAGCATCATTTCATGGATTTTGCCGGCAAAGCCTGGCGTGATGCCAGTACCCTGTTCTGGGTGTTTGTACAAATTGTAATGGTAGTGATGGGGCTGGTATTGTATTTTCGATGGCGTAATAAAAAAAGATAATATGTGAAAGGCTTGCCATTGGGCAGGCCTTTTTTATGAGAAAACCATTAGGATTTTAACCGTCCTAAACACATTTTTAATCTGTTTCGTCCCTCTTATCGGCTAATTTTGCAGCTCAATTAATAACATTGTCATTAACAACGCTATAAATTGAAACATACTGTACCTGTACTGATGTATCACGCTATTTTACATGAGGAGGATGATACATCAGGTTATATACATATTTCATTGAATGCGTTCGAGCGCCAGATGCAATGGTTGGCGCAGCAAGGCTACCAAACTGTCACAGTTTCTGAACTGGGGCAGGGAGTGTCTGCCAGTGCGAAATGCGTGGCCATTACATTCGACGATGGGTACTACTCCCTTTACCAACTGGTTACGCCGGTATTACGGCGATATGGTTTCACGGCAACCCTGTTTCTTACCACGTTTCCGGTAGGTGCGTCTGGTTATGATGTATTGCCGCAACTGGAAAAATCATATCCGGTTGGCGACAGGCCTTTAACCTGGCAGGAGTTAACCGAAATGGAGCAATCGTGCTGGGATATTCAGGCGCATGGGCACAGGCACCTGGTGCATAATGCTTTGCCGGAAGAAGAGTTACACCGGGAGATAGAGGAGAGTAAGAGTTTAATTGAACAGCACCTGCATAAAGTGGTAACGTATTATGCCTTCCCGTATGGACGATATAATAACTTATGTCTGCAGTTGTGTAAACAGTTAGGGTTTGGCGCGGTTTTTACAGTACAACCAGGATTGGCGCCAGATGCTAACCAGCTTTTTGCACTACCAAGGGTGGAGATAAACAGGTGGGTGAATGATGAAGTGTTTGCTACTAAAATGCGTACCGGTTATAGCAACCGCAAACAGCAATGGAAGTGGGCTTTTGGAAAAATATTGTATCGGAATATCAGGTTGAAAGATGTCTTGAAAAGGATGTACGATAAAGTAAAAAAATAAAATGGCGAGCGAGATGATGTGCTATAAAAACATAACCTTACTGATTACACACTACAACAGAACAGTATCTTTAGAACGGTTATTACATTCTATACAACAACTGAATATTTTTTTTGCTGAAATCATAGTGTCTGATGATGGCAGCGATACCGGGCATATCAGGCTGTTACACGCTTTGCAGCAAAAATATCCTTTTCGTTTAATTACCACCGCTAAAAACCAGGGCTTAGGCGCCAATATCAATAAAGGACAACGTGCTGTTGTAACTCCCTATATCCTGTATGTGCAGGAAGATTTTGAAATAGCCCCATTGTTCATTACTACGTTAAAGGAAGCATATGACATTATGGAAACAGACACCGGGCTTGACCTGGTGCGTTTCTTTGCGCATTTCCGCTATCCTTATTTAAAGCCGTATAATAATAACTTTGAAGAGGTGGCTATTCCAGCATTGGCTACTGATTATAATAAGATATACTCCTATAGCGATACGCCGCATTTAAGACGTGCAACCTTTGAGCAAAAGTTTGGTCCTTACCGGGAAGATCTGGCTTCTGACAGGATGGAATACCGTATGTGTATTTCGTTTATCGTTAACGGAGGGCGTTGTATTATCAGCAATTATTTCAGTTCGCTGTTCATTCACGATAACCTGGCAGTAGAACCCAGCACGGCAGTAAGGCCACCACGCCAGCGCAGCAGGGCTATGATAATAGCTGTTGCCCGCTTCTGGTTCAGGCAGCTGCGTTACAACTGGGATTTGATACGTACGCCTAAAAATGCCCGTGCTTACGAGGCATAATTAAATTGTATGTCAATTTTACGTGCCGTCAATTGCTCCCACTGTGCAGTTGCTTTCAGGTTGGCTATACGGGTAATGAAATCATCCAGCACAAACTTTTCAAAATCGCCTATTGTGGGCATGCCTGGTACCAGGTGAATATTAATTTTGCCACTAAAGCCTGCATCCTGCTGACCAATCAATTGTTTGCAGGCCTGCAACAGGGTATAGGTAAGGTAACTGGCATTTACATGCCCTGCATACATCACTTCCCGCGTAAGTCCATCCGCTTCGGTAACTGTTTGGGTGGCTATGTTGGCGGGTTGCAGTTGATAGGGGATAGGTGTTTGCCCTACATACACAGGTAAAGGCACTTTATTGCTAAACAGCACGGGTTTGCCCACCCGCTTAAAAAGCTGGCCGCTTTCAATGCCCAGTATCTTTTGACCTATCATTACGCCTAAGGTGGCGCTATTATCAAATCCTTTTATCAGAATGATATCCTGGTCTTCTTCCAGTCCGTTTTGTATGCGGGCTTCCACGCACATTAATGCCTGTTCAAACGGATACAACAATTGCTGTAAGGCTTCGTCAAATAAAGCATCGGGTTTGTCGCCAATCACTTCTCTTACCTCGCTTATTTTGCCGCCGTTAAAAAACAGCATAAAAGGCAGTAAGGGTTTGGGTGATTGATGACGCAGCCATACTGCATAATCAACGCCTGCATATAAAGCGGCTTCCAGTTCTTTGTTTTCGCTTAAAACATCCATGTGCTACACAAATAAGAGCCGCAAATATAGGGCACTTATGCGGCCCTGTATGCAGAAGGCGTGAGTGCTACCTGCTTTTTGAAGAAATTATTGAAATGTGCAGGCTCTTCAAACCCCAGGCAATAGCTTATTTCGGATATGTTCCAGCTGGTATGTTTCAGTAATGCCTTTGCTTCGCTAACCAGCCGTTCAAAAATATGCTCGGTAGTGGTTTTGCCCGTAGTTTCTTTAATGGCTCTATTCAGGTGGTTTACATGCACCGACAGTTCTTTGGCAAAATCGTTGGCCGAACGGAACAGAAAACGCTGGTTGGGCGATTCAATGGGAAACTGACGTTCCAGTAGTTCGGAAAAGATAGTGGCTATGCGTGATTTGGCATCCGGATGTTTGTATAAGGTTTCAGTAGGTTGCATTTTCAACGCATAGTGTATGGTTTCGGTAACATAGTTCCTTATCAGGTCATACTTGTATACATAGTCCGAATTAATCTCGGTCAGCATTTTTTCAAACACCTCCGACACTTCTTTATCCTGCTGTTCGTTTAAAAAATACACGGGTTTGGCTCCTGGGGCAAACATGGGGAAGTCGTTAATGCTGCCACGCAGTTTTTCTGTAAAAAAGGCTTCTTTAAAAATGCAGAAGAAGCCGGTATTGTCCGGGTTGTGACACTCAAATTTGTAAGGCACGTTGGGATTAAAGAACATCAGCGAAGTACCGCTTATTTCCAGGCTTTTATCTGCATAATGGCAAATGTTATTGCCGCGTATCAGGCTTATTTTGTAAAAGTCGCGGCGACTGTATCGCACCGGCTCCCGGTGGGGGCCGTTAAAGTCTTCCATCCTGAACACATTAAAATGGCCCATATCCTGTTTCAGGTTGTCGGGTAACCAGTTCATTTTCCGCTGGTAAAAGTCTTCTAATGTTTCTAGTTTTTCCATTGGTGAAAATTGATAGCTCCACAATACAAATACCCGACAAAATTACTACTCTACCGGGAAATGTGCTTGCAGCTATCAATCTCAAACTTGCAAAATTCAAACAATTTTGCCTACAGGTCCATAAACTCCCAGGCGCTCTGGTAGGCGTTCTTTTCCTCGGCGTAGGCTATAAAATCGGCATAAAAAGCCAAATTGCTCAAAGTGCCGCTGTCGCCAATCACTACCAGTTTTTTGCGTGCCCGCGTCATGGCCACGTTCATACGCCGGATATCAGATAGAAAACCGATTTTGTTTTCGGTATTGCTACGTGTTAAGCTGATATACACAATATCCCTTTCCTGCCCCTGAAAACTGTCAATGGTATTGACGGTAATATATTCCGCATAAGGCTGCAGTTCGGGTGAGTGCAGCAGTTGCTCTTTCAGCAGCTGCACCTGTTGTTTGTAAGGCGAAATCACTGCTATGCTTGGGAAGTGACCGTTGGTATAATGGCCCTGTAAACCTGTAACAAATTGTGTTAAGTGTTTAAACAGGAAGGCGGCTTCTTCGGGGTTGGTGGTGCTGGTGCCTTCTATTTTTTCGTCAAAGCCACAACCTGATGTATCTACAAAGTTAAGCGCGGTATCTGCATCGTGCAGCAGGTGTTGTGCTACAGAGGTGTGTGCTTTTAACCGGCCTTCATAAAACACCTGCGAGCTGTAGCCCATAATGTTTTCATTCATCCGGTATTGCTCTTCCAGCAGGGTTACTGCTTCCGGGTGCAGGGCGGTACATTTTTCCAGCAGGGTAGTGCTTAAGCCATTGCGGGCTGCTTCAGACGATTTTACGGTAGGCGGCAGCTGACAATGATCTCCCGCCAGTACCACCTTTTTGGCTTTTAATATAGGAATCCAGCAGGCTGGCTCTAATGCTTGCCCGGCTTCGTCTATTACTACAGTATGGTATTTCAGGTGGCGCACGGTGTAGTGGTTAGAACCCACTAATGTGGCAGTAATTACCTGTGCTTTGGAAATAAGGTCGTTCACAATGTATTGTTCCGTGGATTCTACCGACTTCATAATATTACGGGCTTCGGTAAACAATGCCTGGCGTTGTTCCCGCTCCGCTTTACCAAAATTGCGCTTGTATTTATGTGCCATATCCCTGAACTCACTGGCCTGCCTTTTCAGTTTTTTAATTTCCTTCATGCTGTTGTGTTCGGAAGCCTTGCTGTCCAGTGTTAACGACATCAGCCTGTCCGATACTTTGGCGGGGTTGCCTACACGCAGCACATTCAATCCTTCGTCTGACAGCTTTTCGGTAAGCAGGTCTACTGCTGTGTTGCTGGGGGCCACTACCAGAATTTGTTTATGATCCTGTTTCCATAACGCTTTAATAGCCTGCACCAGGGTAGTGGTTTTACCGGTGCCGGGAGGGCCGTGCACAATAGCCAGTTCGTTCGCGTTCAATATTTTGTTCACCGCCTCTTGTTGCGATGCATTGAGAGAGGGAATGGTATAATGCGGAATATCTGTATGAAAGGTAGGCTGTTTAGCGCCGGTCAATATCTGAATCAACCGGCCTTCTTCCGGCTTCTCCTGTAAGGTGGTAGCCAGTTTCAGGGCGTTTTGCATTTCATCATAGCTGTTGTCATCAAACAACAGGTCTATGCCCAGCTTGCCATCACTGCTCCAATCGGGCAGCTCATCTGTGCGCAGGGTTATTTTAAGGGTGTTGCGGCTTTGATAAGTAATAGTGCCTTCTACCCGGTTGTTTTTGGCGTCGTGGTTGGAAAACAATACGGCAGATACGCCAAAGCGAAGCTGATGGGCTACATCCTGGTGCGTAGTCCTTTCTACTTCTACCGTAAGGTAATCTCCCCGGCTCATTTCCGAACCCCTTATGGCAATAGGGTACCAGCAGAGTCCATTGGCCCTGCGTTCGGCTACAGAGGATGTTTCGGTTAGTTCCTGGTAGGCTTTTCTATCCTCTTCCCGTTCCGTTTTCAGTAAATCCAGCAGCTTCTTAAAATAATCCATCCGGCAAAGGTAACTGATGCCGCTGTTTTTTTCTATATGGTCACTACCAGGCCTTCCAGGTCCATTTCTTCCGGAAGGTTCACTTTTTTACGAATGCGCTGCCGGGTTTTTTTGATGGTGTCGGGCGATACGCCCAGCATTTCGGCCATCTCTTTTTTGGAAAGGTTAAGCTTCATCAACGCCAGCAGCCGTACTTCCGATTGGGTGAGTGCGGGAAACTTACGTTTCAGCGAATCGAAAAAGCCTTTCTGCACTTTCTCAAACAAATGCCTGAACTCGTTCCAGTGCTCTTCTGTTACAATAGTGTATTTTTTCAGCTTGTCCGAAATCTCTTCTTTCTCCTTCAACATATACCGGTAGTCGGGCATGGCATGCAGGCTTTCAATCTCTTTTTTAAATTTTTCAATCAGGTCGTTTTTTTCCTGCAGGCTTTCCAGGTAAAAGTTGAGCTGGTACACCGCGTTGTTCAACAGCTCTTTGTTCTTCTTCTGTTTTAACTGTTGGCGGAATATGAGTTGCGCAGCTACCAGCAGCAATAGCATAATCACTACAATAATAAAATTGCGTATCAGCACCGCTTTTCCTTTCTCACTTTCCATCAGCTTTAACTCGGTTAAATACTTGTCTACCTCCATGTTCTTTTCTATCTGTGCCAGCAGTATCACATCCTTCCTGTTGGTAACCCTGTTCTGTAATATCCGGGCAGAGTCGAGGTATACGGTGGCGCATTCAAATTGTTTCAGTTGTTTACAAAGCCGGGCTTTGGCTATGGTATACAAGAGCATCATTTTGTCATCGCCAATTTCATTGACCATTTGCAATGCTTTTTGTAAGGCTTCATCTGCTGCATGTGTGTTGCCCTGGTTCAGGTATATTTCAGCCAATACGCATAAGGTGTTGCCTGCACTGATGGTTTCTTTATTCTTTACGCTCAGGTCGTAGTCATTGAGCAGCAAAGGCATGGCTTCGTCAAACTTTTTCAGTTTGTAGTAGATCATGCCCAGGTTGCCCGATGCAATGCCTACCCAGGCGCTGTGTTTAAGCTTATGCGCCAGCTCAATGGCTTTCTGAAAGCAGATGGCTGCCGAATCGTTATTGCTCATCGACCGGTAGGTAAGGCCCAGGGTATTATACGTTTCAATGGTGCGCACGGTGTAGGTGTTGGTATAATACAGCGCTTCCTGTAAGTGTTGTTTGGCTTTAGGATAGTTGCCAAAATCGTAATACACCAAACCAAGGTCGTATAAATAGCGGCAACTGTTGGGGTATCTGCCGTAGCCAATACTGTATTGGATAATACCGTTGGCTTTGAATAAATTTTCAAATGCCTGGGCAAATTTATTTTGCCTGTACAGTAGCAGGCCGGTGTTGTGATATACTTCGGCAGTAAGTTCCTGGTGGTGGTATTGTAAAGCTAAAGCCAGCGCTGCTTCAAAATGTAGCAAGGCTGGCAGTAATGTGTCGCGGTAACGTTCTTTATAATAAATGCCCAGTGCTTCTGTAAAATAAATCTGTAATCCTTCGTCCTGTATTTTATCTGCCTTGCTTTTCAAATCTTTCATCGCTGCAATGGCAGCGGTGGAGTCAAGGTGAATGATCTGGTTTTCGAAAATGTCTTTTGCAGTGTTTAATCTTTGTTCTCCACTAGGTTGCTCAAAAATTTTCTGGTACTGCTGACAGTATCCTACAGTACCGAAAACCCATAAAAAAATGAAAAGGTGTAAATGTTTTGCCATCTGTTTTCCATTTATGTGCTTTGGGGGAATAGGGGGGCCAGGCCCCTGTTACCAGGGGCGGGATGGCCAATCTAAAACAGGCAGCAGGGTTCATATGTATCTTGCCGTGGTGCTACTTAACGCCGGATACTTTGAATTCTACTCTGCGATTTAATTTTCTACCGGCAGGATTGTCTTGCCCGTCTGGCGTAAACTCTTTTTCAGCCGGACAGCATTCTCCATAGGCTTTTATAGTTAACCGGTCAGCATTGATATGTTTTTGTTGAACTAAATATTGGTAACATGCTTCTGCTCTTTTTTGCGAAAGGGCAATGTTATATTCTTCTGTGCCTTTACCATCTGCATAGCCTGCTATTTCAATGGTGAGCGCAGGCGCTTTAGCCAGCACAGTTACCAGCGAGTCCAGCAAGGTGTAGGCGGCAGGAATTAATATGCTTTCATCAAACTCGAAATATATTTTTATTTCTACAGGTTTGGCTGGTGGGTCGTTCACTACTACACTGGTAACCGGTGGGGTAGTAGCTGTGTCTGGTTTTTCCACGGGCGGTACTGTTACCACTACAGCAGGTGGTGGTGGCGGTGGTACGGTGTTAATGGCATACAGCTCCAGGCAGCAGGTAGAAGAACGGTCAGAGCTTAGCCACGCTTCTTTTAACAGTGTATCGCTTCCTGCACTGGCAAAATAAATATCATCCTTAATGGAGTTTACCGGATAACCCATGTTTTCAGGAGCCGTCCATTTACCGGAAGTGATATTGCCATTAGTGATATACAGATCGTAACCTCCCATGCCCGTTCTGCTGTCTGATGCAAAAACCAGCGAAGCAGATGGCTGATGATAAAAAGGAGCCTGCTCATTACCAGTGGTGTTGATTTGCCGACCTGCATTGTTAGCCTTTTTGTGGCCGGTAAGTGGAGTGTACCAGATATCAAAGCCACCAGCGCCACCGGGCCGGTCCGATGCAAATAGCAGGTATTTACCATCCGGTGTAATACAAGGTTGCTGTGTGTTATAGCCTTCTATATTTAACAGGCTGTCGGCCTTAGGTTCACTCCAGCTGCCATTTGCAGTTAACTCGCTGGTGAATAGAGAAGAGATGTTTTTGTTCTCAGCATTTTTTTGCCAGCGGGTAAGGTACATTTTTTTACCATCGGGAGTAATGGAAGCCACACCCTGCTCCCAGCTGTCTTGCTCTGGAATTCCAGCTTTTTCGGTACCGCTGCTGTCTTTGCTAAACTTGTACAGGTTGTTGAAATACGGGGCATCTTTTCCCTTGCCGGCAGTGTCGCGTCGTGTGCTGGTAAAATACACTGTGTTGCCACTTACTGCCGGGGCGTAGTTGGCAAATCCCTTCGGATTCACTGTGCTGTTGAGTTTTTGTATAGCGTAAGTGATGCTGTCTTTTTTTGCCAGCTGTGCTTTGATAAAAGAAAGGTTAGCTAATTCTTTACGTGCGCTTTGTGAATAAGCGTCTGTTTGACCATACGTTTTTGAAAACTGTGTCAATGCTTTTTCCGCTTCGGTATACTTACCATTGGCGCGCAGGATTATGCCATACCAGTACAAAGCCAGTGGATAGTTATTGTTACTGTTATTAACTGCTGTTTTTGCATACCACTTTTCGGCGTGCTCATAATCGTTCAGCTGACGGTAGCTTTCTGCCAGTTGATATACTGCCTGTAATTTGTTTTTGCTATAGGTTTCTTCTTCGTTAGATTTATCGCCTTGCTTTTGAATCACATAAGGATTTTGCCGGGCGCTTTTGGTTTTGCCGCTGCTATCCAGGAACAGCTCGTAATATTTAGCAGAAGAATAGTAGTCGTGGCCGGCATAAAAAAGCGCTGCTGTGCGCGCATAGTCTTCTTTATACTGTCCCAGGCTTATAAAAGGCAATGCCATCATGCCGGGAAGCAATAAAGCTGTAATATGGTATCGTTTTATCATTGTATACTTCGTTGGGTGTCAGGTAAAGGTTTACAGGCGCGGACAGGTGAAGTAAGCCCGGCTCAGTTTTTTGTTTTTAGGTGCGATGAAGGATAGGGCAACTTCAAAATTGCCTGCTTTGGTGGTGCCTGCTATGCTGCCCAGGTCGGAGGTGTTTACATCGTAACTGGCCGATAAGGTAAAGCCATTGTAAAACACGCCTACGTAAGGCGCTGCGGCATCTTTAAACCGGTAGTTGGCGCCTACCAGTAAATCGGTAACATCATTTACCATAATCTGCAGGTACCCGCCTGCCATTTTTTCCTCTGCATTACCTTGTTTCATATACAACAGGTTAGGTACAGCAGTGAGTGTTTCGGACAGGAAAATTTTGGCGCCACCATGTATGGTGTAACGAATGGGGAGTTTGGTTTTAAAACCTTCTCCTAAAAACGGATCTTGTGGCTGGTTCAGGTGAAAGGCAGAGAAGCCGCCAAAGAAATTCACCTTTTTATCGGGTGCACTATCGTAATACACTACTCCGGCACCCATATCTGCCGCCATGGCTGATGTTTTGGTAAGCGTTTCGTTGCCGGGCAAGGTTGGGTCGTAGCCAGTACCATTCCATTGGCTGCCATAGTTAAATTTGGCAGGGTTGAATTTACGGTTGATAACACCGCCTGATAAACCTATGGAAATAATCTGCTCCCCATTTTGTCCAAACCGGATTCCGTTATAGGCTACCGATAAATAACCGTTCAGGTAGTTGTAGCCACCACTACCCGCTGTCTGGTTCATAACGTTCATGCCCAGGCTTAGATTTTTGCCTGTGTTCACATCTGCCGAAATGCCTGGTGTAGAAAATGCATTGCTAATGCCCGACCATTGGTTGCGGTAAATACCTGTAATGCGATAGTCGCCATCAAATGCACCCGTTAACCCCGGATTTAACCAACCGGGGTATATATAATATTGGGTGAAATGGGGATCTACCTGTGCTTTTACCTCCTGGTTGGCTACCCAAAGCAACAGCGCTGCCGTAACTGCTGAAATTTTTCTCATAAAAGTTCTGGTATATGTGTTATTTGTTTTTCGTAGTGCTTACAAGTTGCATCATCTATTGTGTATGGCCTTGTTTCAGGGGGGACAATATGGTGACATTATTTAATAAGCTTCCTGGTTATCTTTTGATTACCAATATTCACCACTAATAAATACATGCCCGATGCCAGCCTGCTTACATTATCTATGCTAACGGGTGTGTAGCCTGGTTGAAAAGTTTGCTGATTGCGGTAAAGTAAACGGCCGCTGATATCGAACAACTGTATGTTAGCAGATGCGGTTTGTGATGTAGTAATGCCAAACTGGATAATGTTGGTGAAAGGATTGGGTTTTACATCGGTAATTTGTGCATCGCCGGAATTTATTACCGGGATAAGTGGTACTATGTTACTATATTTATAATTACCATCTTTATACAGCAGTTTTACTCTGTAATAATAGATGGAAGCATTTATGGCAGGCTGGTGTGTGGCAGTGTAAGTATTTGTTACGCTGCTGTTACCTTTTGCCGGTATGGTTGCAACTGTAACAAAGCCGGTGTCGTGAGTAGAAAATTGTAATTCAAAATTGCTTGTGTTGGTTTCTGTGCTGGTTTCCCAGTGTAGTTGATTTGTGCTGCCTTCATTTTCTCCTGTAAGCCATAGCAGAGAAGCCGGTAGTGTAGATGCTACTCTGAAATATTGCGTATAGCCACATCCAAAATCGGCGGCAAGTGTTGCAGGGTATGCCGGCAATCCGTTAGTTAATGGCAGATAGCTACCTGCACTGTTGGCTGCATATAAGTAGCCTTTGCCTGCGCTGGTATTGGCCCACCAGTATAAGCCGTCACAACCATTATCTGTTACTACCAGTTTATAACAGCCATCGGCCAGGTTTTTAATCTCGTCGGTGTAGGTAGTATTAGCGGCAACAGGTGAACGTGCTGCTATCACTGTTCCAAACGAATTCTCTATACGCCAATTCGTTTCTGTTGCTTTGCTGTTAGTTTTTAATACTACTTTAAATTGCTCCGGCCAATCAGGTGTAGTTACAAACGCGCTTTGTATCGTATTGTTAATAGCATAGCCATCAGTAGCTCCGTTCACTTTAATAATATGTGCTACAAATTTGCTGGTGTTGCCACCGGCAATTGTTTGCAGCGCTTGTAATGTTTGTAAAGTAAGCGTGGTGTCTTGTAGTGAAGTCAGTGTTAAGTTGCTGATAGTATCCGTTGTTAGTGGATAATTTTCTACACCATATTCAATGATAATGCTGTTGATGGTTGCTGAGCCGTTGTTTCGGATCACTACTACAGGATTGCTACAGATGGGATTGGCTCTGAAATCGCCTTCATAATCAGAAGGAGCCACCACGCGTTCTAAGGAAGCATCTGTAGTATAATTATAAGCGCCATAAAAAAACAAACCTGTTTCGGTTATATAAGAAGCGCCTCCGTTGCCTGAATACGATTGAAAGTTAATATCTATGGGAAGAATGCTGCCAGGTGTTGCCACTGTAATAGGGTGTATGTTAGGGTATATGAGTTCGCCCGGACACCAGTTGGCTCTGTTATATACCCAGGTGCCCGACTGTGGATACAAATCGTTGCTGCCACAGTTGTCTTTCCAAATATACTTGCGTGCCAGTAAATTATTGGCGGCATATACATCATAATATTTACTACAGAATTCTGAACAGTAGTTTTCATCGCTGCCATGACCGGTTACTGTAAATTTAATAGCAGCCTGTTGGGTGCCTGCCGGTACGGTTACGTTTTGTGCAGCGAAATGATTTTCTATCGGATCGCCTGCTTTACCATAAGCAAAAGCACCGCTCCATAAGCGTTTAATGCCAGTTACGTTGCGTGGCGGTGTGCCTTCGATAAACGCAAAGCGAATACTGCCCGTAAAACCTCCGGAATAGTTGTGATAACTTAAACGGATGGCCGCATTGTTTTTTAAAACGGGGTAAAAATCGGTAACGTCAAAATAATAGCGCTGCTTCCAGCTCCAGGGCGTGCGTGGATAGCTGGCATTGGCATAAGGTGTAATTAAACGTGATAGCTCAAAAGTATCTGTTGGGGTCATCAGATAATTTTGTACGGTATAATCCCAATCGCCGCAATATTGTTCAGTAGTGCCACACTGATACTTGCCCAGCGTAAACTCCATAATTATTTTCCGGTAACTGGTATTGCCATTCGGGAAAATAACATTCACATCAAAGTCGTTGTAATAATCCAGTTGTGTGTTATTGTGAGCTTGTATCCAGGTAGTGTCCCCTGGTGCTGCATAGGTTTTACACAACGTAACTAATAATAGAACTAATAAAGTAAGTCGGGGTTGTAACACAGTCTTGATTTTGCAGTTAATAATGGATGTATGTGATCAGCGGTCCGCTACTTATAAAAATAGAATCAGGTAAGAGATAACGATTGTATTTCAAGGGACAAAAATTGGACAAATGCGTTGTCCCTTTTTTGTCCCCTGAGTAAAATGGGAAGGGTAAGCAGGCTTGTATACTTTCAGTTTATCATATTGATTCAGGAAATATTTTAAACTATACAGGTCATTTATGAAAAACTGCTTATCGGGATTACTCTTTTTATTATTGTCGGCGTATGCCTCGGGGCAAACTTTTTCGCCTATTGCTGTCACAGGCTTTAATCATGATGTTATTGCGGAAGGTACAGGTAGTAGCAGTCTTACTACTACTACCAAAGAAATGGATGCTATTTCTATATCCAATAATGTTATTTGTACCAAGCAATTTGCTGCTGCCAATGGTGGGCCCACCTGGTTTGGTATTCCTAACGACGGTTTAATTGCCAATGGTACCAGAACCTGGCAACTGGCTGGTTATACAGGTAATAATACCTTAAGCCTGCTTACTCAGGAAAGTGGTACGCTGGCATTAACCACTCCGGATATTTATGGTAGAATTACATTACTGGCCACTTCTACTGAGGGAAACAGTACGCTTACCGTTACTTTTAACTTTGATGATGGAACTACTACTCAGTTTACCAGCCAGGTTTTTTCTGACTGGTTTAATATTACTACTAACGTGGCTATAGCGGGTTATGGGCGTGTGAAAAGACAAAATGGCCCGTTTGCTGCCGGTGATTGGGATGGCAGTTCTACCAACCCGCGTATGTATTTTAAAGATTATTTGCTTCCCTGTTTTAAAAAACTGGTATCTATAAGCTTTAAAAATAATTCTTCTACTATTGCAGGAAGCGGTAGCTTTCGTACTTATATATTTGCTGTGGGTGGTTTAAAATCACCGGTACCTACCAAACCTGTTGCTGCTGATGTTTCTTTATGCGCGGTAGGGCCGGCTACATTAACGGTATCCAATACTTCTTCCGACTTTACCTATGGTTGGTCTACACTGGCGGGAGCCACATTGGCTACCTCTGCTACCGGCACCTTTACTACGGGAACGGTAACCAGCGATTCTACTTTTTATGTTGGGGGCATCAATAATATTGGATGTGTGGGTGAACGTACACCAGTGAAAGTAATTATATTACCGAAGGTTCCTTCTCCTAAAACAGATACGGCCAAGTTGTGCGGTGCTTCTACTGCTACTATAACGGTCACAGATCCTAATAGTGCACTTACTTATAATTGGTTCAGCAGTGCTGCCGGTGGAACGGTTATAGGCACGGGTACCAGTTTTACGTCCGGAACAGTTTCGTCAGATTCGGCTTTTTATGTAGTAGCAGTAAGCAGTGCCAATTGTGCCAGTGAGGTAACTCAGGCCAAAGTAATTTTTGTAAACCCGCCTTCGCCGCCGGTGGTGGATGATATCAATGTATGTCCGGGCAGTTCGGCAACATTAACTGTAGACAATGCACAAAGCGGAATTGTGTATGAATGGTTTGATGCGGCTACCGGCGGCACTTCTTTAGGCACGGGTACCAGTTATACTTTTCCTTACAGCAGCGGTGCTACCACTTATTATGTATCGGCCAGCACCAACAGCTCATGTGTGAGCACCCGTACAGCAGTGACGGCTACTGCTTTAACTGCTATTGCCAAACCTGTGGTAACCGCTACTTCTATTGGTATTGATGAGGTTACTTTTACCTGGGGCTTAGTGTCTGGCGCTATTGGTTATGAAGTGTCGGTAGATGGTGGTGCGTATCAAACGCCCAGCTCCGGATCGGGAGCCAATGCTACCACGCATACGGTAAAAGTTACCGGGTCGCAGCAGGCTACGGTTTCTATCTCTGTTATTGCGTTGGGTCAGCAGGAATGTCAGAACAGTGCGCCTGGCCTGGCTAGTGCCAAATTGCTGGCTAAAGAGGTGTATGTGCCCAATGCCTTTACGCCTAACGGCGATGGTAAGAACGATGAGTTTAAAGTGTATGGTAATGGAATAGCCACTATACAACTGAAAATATTTAATCAGTGGGGCGAACTGGTGTTTACTACTTCCGATGTAAACAAGGCCTGGGACGGCACCTTCAATGGAAAGCAGCAACCTGTAGGGGTATATATTTATGCAGTAAAACTAGTTTTAACAACAGGGGAAGAGGTTGTTAGAAAAGGTGATATCAACCTCGTTAGGTAAGGGGTTATGGTATCATGTATAGAGAGGGCAGCGGTAATGCTGCTCTCTTTTTTTCTTATCCTATGTTAAGTTTAAGGGATAGGTTTTAAGCGCCACGTGGTTTGCAGTCTTCCTGCTTTCTGTAGTTTTAATAATTGTGCTTCTGTAGCATGTTGTTGTAACCAGGGCATGCTGCTTAATTGTGAAATATCTGTACGTGCTTCTTTGTCAATTTCAAAACCTACCTTGTTAAAAAAGAGTTCTGCTTCTTCAAAGCTGTCAAACATTTTTTCGGTAATGCGGTGTTCTTCAAAAAAGTTGTTCAATTGATCATCCAGTTGTTTGCTTACACGCTCGTGTTTGTTCTTAATATAAATATCACCGGTGATCCAGTAACCGCCGCGTTTTTGCAATATGCTGCGTATAATCTGGCAAAGGTGTTCTTTTTCGTGATTGTCCAGATACATTAACAATCCTTCATTTACAAAGTTAACAGGGCCGGTGTGAAAATGGGAGCTGGTATATTGTACCTGCTGCTGGTCTAAAGCATTCATTGATACAATTTCTAAACGGCTGCCAGGGGCAGGTGAAGTAGTTTGTAAGGCGGGTATCAGTGATTTTTTTAGTGTAATGATACCAGGCAGGTCGGTATCTATATAATGAATGCCGGGCTTTTGTAATGCTTCCAGGCCACGGAACGAAAAGCCGGAGCATATTTCCAGTATGTTATGAACGGAGGTTTCCCATAATAACTGATTAATATTTTTATACCTTTTTTCAAAGTGCAGCACTCTTGCCCAAAACTTGAAATCAGGATTGGCATAATCCGGCTCAAACCTGTTGGGATATAATAACAGGGAAGCGGCTTCCCTGGCAAAGGGAACATCTGTATGTCCTTTCATTAACAACAAAGCCCTCGCAGAGGGGCTTATAGTGCTGTAATCGCGTGGGTTGGTGTGGTGCAGATCGGTTTCATTCATATGGTTACTTATTATAGTATAATTTATAAAAAATAAAGCGTAAAAAAGCAAAAACCTTCTCTGCTTTTTTACGCTTTATTCTGCTTTGTAACAGCGTTTATCTGATTATTCCGATTTCAGGCTTTTTACCGGGTTGGCAAGTGCTGCTTTAATACTCTGGTAACTTACCGTTAACAAACTGGTAACCATAGCGCAGATGCCTGCCAGTAAAAATATCCACCAAGGGATGTTGGTGCGATACTCATAATTACTTAACCATTGCTGCATGCCGGTGTAGGCAATGGGAACAGCGATGAAAAAGGCTATTAACACTAATAACATAAAGTCTTTGGATAACAGCTGCCATAAGTTGATAACTGATGCTCCTAATGTTTTGCGAATCCCTATTTCTTTAGTACGTTGCTCGGTAACAAAAGCGGCCATACCAAATAAGCCCAGGCTACTGATGAATATTGCCAGTATGGCAAAAAAGCCGGCAAGTTTTCCTATACGTTCTTCGCTGTTAAACTTCGCTGCAAAGTCTTCGTCCACAAACTGGTAACGGAAAGGTGTGCTGGGAATAAACTGTTTAAACACGGCTTCGGTGCGTGTCAACGCTTCTTTTACCGGCAATGCTGCGTTGAGCCGAAGGTTTAAATAGGCCACATCACGATCATCTATATAAAAAATAGTTTGTTTAACAGGCGAATAAGGAGATTGCATCAGCAGGTTTTTTACTACGCCTATTACCTGTATTTTTTGTTTGCCCCAGCGTAAAATGCTGCCTACAGGATTTTTCAATCCCATATATTCTACGGCTGCTTCGTTGATGATAACAGACATAGAATCACTGCTAAACTGTGAAGAAAAATCACGGCCTTCTTTGATTTGCCAGCCTACTGTTTTACCAAATTCGTGCGACACATTAATAGTGCCTATATCGCTGGTCATACCGGGTGCTTTGCCTTCCCATTCAAGGCTGCTGCTGTTGCTGTGTAGCCCTGTAACAGGACTTCCGGAAGTAGCTACTGCTGTTACTGCCCCGGTTTTCAGTAACTCGTTGCGTATAGTCAGGAAATGGGTGGTTAATTCACGTGTTTCGGCTTCTATAGAAATCAGGTTGGCATTATTGTAGCCGGTAGGCCGGCTTTTGGCAAATTCTATCTGCTTAAAAACGACTACAGTACCTGTTATTAATATCACAGAAACCGTAAACTGCAACACTACCAGCACCTGACGGGGCAGTGCTGCTTTCCAGCCTGTTTTGTATGTGCCTTTTAAAACTTTTACGGGTTGAAAAGAGGAAAGATATAGAGCTGGATAGCTGCCGGCAATAAATCCGGTGATCATACCCATAACCGCCAGTGTAAGCCAGCACCAGCCATTGAGCCAGGGTAGTTGTATTTGTTTATCGGCAACCCTGTTAAAAGCAGGTAAAGCTAACCACACCAATAATATTGAAACGGATAATGCAAGAAACACCGTTAACATCGATTCACAAAAGAACTGGATAATCAATTGCGATCGTAAGGAGCCAACGGCTTTGCGAATGCCTATCTCCTTACACCTTTTTTCGCTGCGTGCGGTGCTCAGGTTCATAAAGTTGATGCAGGCCAGTAATAATACAAAAAGACCAATGCCGCCAAACAGCCATACAAACTGTATGCGGCCACCGATGTTTACTCCGTTTTTAAATTCTCCATATAAATGCCAGCGATTCATGGGGTGTAGCAATATCACCGGTTTAAAGCTGGCCATATCCTTGTCCACCACTTTTAACTTAGCGTCTTTTACATGTTGTGCAGATTGCTGGTAATTGATATTGTTCTGTAGCTGTGCAAATAGCTGGAAAGAATTGTTGCCCCAATCGGTGTAACAACGTTTAACCCAGGGGTCGGCAGCATACAGTTGCCAGGTAGCAATGAATTGCAGGTTGCGGAAGGTTGTGTTGTAGGGTAAATCTTCATACACGCCTGTTACTTTTAATACATCCTGATTATCGAGCTTCAGGGTTTTACCTAAAGCGGATGTATTGCCAAAGAGTGCTTTGGCCGTAGCTTGCGACAGAAACACCGCGCTGGGATCGCGCAGGTCGTTTGAGCTACCTGCCAGCATATGCAGCCCAAGCAATGCCGGGGCATCTACATCCATATAGTTACCTGTTTGGGATATGGTGTTATTGCCATTACTGAGTACATGGTGATTGTTCCAGGAAGAAAGGACAAGGTATTTAAAATCGCTGCCATAACTTTTACGAAGTTCTGCATCCAATGGAATAGGAATAGCTTCTCCGGTAAGCGTTTTGCCTGCAAAGGTTTGAGTTTGCATTACCTGCACAATTTTATCGTGCTGTTGATGGTAATGGTTAAAAGAAAGTTCGTCCCATATCCATAAACTGATTAAAACAGCCACGGCTAAACCCGCAGCCAAACCAGCTATATTAATGAACGAGGCCGCTTTGCTTTTGGCCAGGTTGCGCCAGGCTATTAATAGGTAATTTCTAAACATAAGGTGCTGTGTTTTTAAAAACAGTGGTTATGTCCTGAAAAATATGCCAAAGGGTATTACTGTTGGTTTACAACAGGTTGTATTGATTTAGCCTGGGGCAACTGTCCGTTTTTGCAACACTGTTTGTTCGTTTTCAAAGGTTGTCTGAAATAGCCCTGCATATTGGCGTTTTTACCCAACCCTTACTCCTTTGTTATAATTAGGTTTGTTATCTCTTCTAAAATACAAAATCAACACATATGGCAACAATTAATCCCTACCTGAATTTTCCGGGTAATACAGAAGAAGCTTTTAATTTTTACAAGTCTGTTTTTGGAGGTGAATTTCTTGCATTACAACGTTTTAAAGATGCGCCGGCAGATGCACCAGGTTGCAGTGATATGTCTAAAGCTGATGGTGAAAAAATTATGCATATTGCTTTACCAATTGGTAAAAGCAATGTGTTGATGGCTACAGATGCCCTGGAATCGATGGGGCAGAAGCTGGAAGCAGGTAACAACTTTACATTAAGCCTGTTTACTGAAAGTGAAGAAGAAACAGAACGTTTGTTTAACGGTTTGTCGGCAGGTGGTACCATACAAATGCCATTGGAAAAAACATTCTGGGGCGCTTATTTTGGCATGTTCATCGATAAGTTTGGTATGCGGTGGAATATCAACTACGATTTACCTAAGTAAGCAGCAAAGTACTAACAAAGGTGGCAGGTTAAGGCCTGCCACCTTTGTTGAGTTACCATTTTTGCCCGATCTTACTGTAATGAATCACATTCGCCATTACCTGGAAAAGCTGGCCCCGTGCAGTGAGGCAGACTGGAAGGAGTTTTCATCCCGCCTTGTGCAAAGGGTATTTACACGCAAAACGGTGTTACTGCCTACCGGTAAAACCGAACAACACCTGTCTTTTATAGAAAAAGGCATTATTCGGTTTTATATACCCGGAGAAGAAAACGATCTTACTTTCAGCTTTGCTTTTGAAAACAGCTTTGTTAGTGCTTACGATTCTTTTTTAACGCAATTACCCTGCACTTATCATGTGCAGGCAATTACTGATACGGTATTATGGAGTCTTACCTATGCCGATTTACAGGCTATTTACCAATCTACTACAGTAGGTAATACCATCGGGCGTTTGGCGGCAGAAGATCTTTTCTTAAAGAAATCGCGCCGGGAATTATTACTGCTAACACAAACACCTGAGCAGTTATACCATTATTTGCTTACAGAACAGCCGCATTTAATAGCCCACATACCACTTAAATACCTGGCGTCTTATATAGGCATCACGCCGCAGGCGCTTAGCCGCATTCGCAAACGTATTTCTTAACCCGGGTTCATTTTTTGAAAGCAGGTGTGTGCCGAAATTTGTGATAAATACACAGCTATGAAACCATTTATTGTATTACTGACAGGTACCCTGCTGGCGTTAATGATTACGCGTTGGGTTACAGGTGCGTGGCAATGGCAGCTGGCGGCACGCATTGGGTTAAGTATGATGTTAGTTTTTACTGCGATAGGGCATTTTGCCTATACCAAAGGCATGGCCATGATGTTGCCGCCAGCAGTGCCTTTTAAGGTGGCATTGGTATATATCACCGGAATATTAGAAACAGGTGCCGGGTTGCTATTGCTATTACCCGCTTTTACTGCTTTTACAGGATGGTTTTTGATCGTGTTTTTTATATTGTTGCTGCCTGCTAATATATATGCCGCCATTCATCATATTAATTACCAGACGGGCAGTTTGGATGGGCCGGGTTTATCCTACTTGTGGTTTAGAGTACCTATGCAACTGGTGTTGATAGCATGGGCTTATTACGTAGCTGTGTTTTAATAGTTTTGGGGTGTTATGTGTATGCTGTTTACAAACGTTGTGGCTTCGGGCATTTCATATCTGGTGTTGTGAAAGTAGTTGCCGCGGAAGCGATACTTCACGCGGCAACTATATTGGGTTAATGGAATGTTTTTTCCAGCTTAAACAAAAAGCTCGTTTCCGAGCGGGTAAGGCTACTGTCTGATATCGCTTCCTTAAAGGGTTTGTGATACAGCTCATCGCCCACTTTGGCATGTTGTTGCAAAATGGTAGGCATGTCTAATGATAAAAGCTTTTTCAGCATTTTCAACCGTTTAATCTCCGTGTCAGATACATACAGATTTTTTAAGCAATGCTGCAGGTAGGTGGCATAGAACGCAGCTACATGTGCTCTGAAATCTTTTTTGGCGTACGCTTTATTCTTTTTTTCAATAGCGGCTATTTCCGATATAGAAATGTTTTCGATAGAAAGGGTTGCCAGCAAATTGTTGATTTCTATTACAGCAATGTCGGGCGATGGTCTGTGAAAAAGTTTTTGAAAAAGGTTTCGTTTTTTTAATGGCATGCGTTTGAATGCATTGTTAAACATAGTAATAAAGTTGTTTTGTTACTTGCTAACTCAGCAGATCTACAAGACGGGGGACATGTGTAGCTGTAGTTGCTAAAGAATGTTGTTGTTACAGGTTGTGTGTTCTCATTTGTTGTGCATGGCTCCAATCATTTATAGGTTTACAGATAATAATACCATGTTACCCTGCTTCAAAAACAGGTAACCGGGTTTGTATAGCCTATTGGATTTTGAGTAATCTGGTGGAGGAGTTATCCAAATATAATAAAAAGCGGGCAAAATGCCTATTTTAGCAAATCGGGTTTTTATGATAGCATAAGCCGGATTACCCTTAAAAAATGGCATGAAAAAAATACTCTTTGCATTGGCTTTGTTGGTTGGAATAACAGGTTGTGATAGCGGCAATAAAAGCACTCAACAACAGTCTTCATCAACCTTTGCACCTGTAGATAGCAATATTATTTCCAATATTACACCTGTCAATGATAGTGTAGCCATAATCTCTTTATTAAAAAAGGTGTACCAGTGGCACAATGCTAACCAGGATAGTTTACGTGACTTTGAAGTAGTGGTGGAACAGGATACCTTACAAACCAGGCTTGATCAGGCATCGTTTGATAAAACTTTCTACGCCCTTCGGAAAACGGGCTATTTTTCCCACTCTTTCCTGGAAGGTTATGATGCATTGGGAAAGCTTGTAGACAGGACGCTGGTGGATGCGCAGCCTAAATACCTGAACGAAATTAACTTCGATTTTCAGGATGCTGATCCATGGACCTGGTTTCAGGATGATGCCGGACAATTCTGGAATACCTGGGTTATCAATAATTATCATGCTACTGTTAACACTGCTTCTCTGCAATGGAGTCTCAAGGACAGGTTGGGTGATACCCAGGGATATGAAGTTGGATTTTTGAAAGAAGATGGCCAGTGGAAGGTAGATCATTTAGAAGGGTTTCATCTGGCGCGTTACCTGGAAAAGAAATGATTTTACAAAGTAACAATAACTGAATAGTAAGGTAGCGTGCGCTACCTTTTTTATTTGCCGATTTACGCTAATTTTAAATGCAGCTGCTATCCATGAAAAAGTGGTGGTACATCTTAATAACATGTTATGCGCCTGATCGATTATTTAGATATACTGGTATTCGCCGGCTCTATCCAGGGAATTATTACCGGAATTCTTTTGCGCTATGCAAAGCCGCGTCGTTTATCTAACCGGTTGCTGGCGGTAACGGTATGGTTGATTGCTCTACCGGGTATTCATTTATGCGCCCACCATGTACATTTCTTTGATGGCTCTCTGGCTACAGACTGGATGCATGCACTTGTGCCCTGGGTGGCTATTATGGCATTAGGGCCACTTATTTACTTTTATATCCGCTCTGTTCATGAACCTGCTTTTGTATTCAAACGAGAATATTGGCGGCATTTTCTGCCGGCTGGCTTAGACCTGGTTCCTAAAATAGTAGAAATACTGTTTTTAGTAAACCTGGTTCCTGTGGCGTGGATGCATGGGCGGGAGCAGTTGATTGGCTTTCTTGATACGTATAATAAATATGCGGACTTGCCACGCTGGTTATCATTGGCTTATTATATATACCTCTCTGGTAAATATATCAGGCAGGTAGCCCCGGATAGCAGTGCAGCTACCTGGACAAAGCATTTTGTTGTTGCTATGCAGCTGTTTGTGCTGGTTTGGTTTGTTTACCTGGTGCCTTATTTAATACCAGCCTTCTCGGTAGTGCTGGCGAAAAGAGTAGGTTGGTTTCCGGTATATATTCCATTAGCAGTGTTGATTTACTGGATTGGTATAGCCGGATACAGGCATATGCTTTCAATCGCTTATGAGGTGAAACCAAAAGTAGCCGAACCCGGGTATGCCCGCGAGTTGCTGGTACAAACAGCAGAAAAGCTAACCGCCTGTATGGAAGCGGATAAATTGTACCTGAATCCCGAACTGGACGTGGCAGGTTTGGCGCAGGCAATTGGCGTACCGGCAAAGTTAATTTCGGCTACATTCAATCAGCACCTCAACAGTAATTTCAGCCAGTTTGTAAACGAATACCGGGTGGCAGCGTTTCAACAAAAATTGCAGCAGCCCGAAGCGGGGGAGTTAACCCTGGCAGGACTGGCTGCTTCCTGTGGTTTTTCTTCCCAGGCTACTTTCCAACGTATCTTTAAACAGCTGACAGGGGTTACGCCGGCTGCATACCGGAAAGCCGGAGTGCAGCAGCCCGAAGAAGCATCCAATAATGCTCAAATCCGGATTTGAGCAGGCTTATTTTTGAATGGCGCAGGCGAATTTCCCAGCTTTGAAATCAAAAACAAATGCGGACTATTGCCTTATTTACCAGCCTGTTACTGTTTGCCCATTCTATTACACAGGCGCAAGCTTTCTCCTTATCCTCCCTGTTAGAACCTGCGGGTATGAAAGGTGATTTCAGGTACTTGCGCACCAGGGTGGAACAAACCTATCCGGCCTTATATGTGCACCAAAGCCGGGAAAGAATGCAATGGATTTTTGATAGCCTGGAAAATACTTTACAACAGCCTTTGCCTTTTGGAGAGTTTTATAAAAAGATCGCCTTCCTGATAGCGGAACTTCGGTGCGAACATACCTATTGCAGCACGGGAGCAGGGTATAACCAGCTGGTAAAACAATTCGCTTTTTTGCCTTTGCAATTGTTTCTGGCAGGCGATAAGCCGTTTGTGATGGTGAATTTTTCAGCGGACACTACCATTTTTCCCGGTGACGAAATTATCAGCATTAATGGTCGCTCTGTAGATAGCATTTGCCGGGAGTTGTACCGTTATATGCCTTCGGATGGATTTATGGAGGTGTCTAAAACCTATGCGTTATCTTCTATGGCGTTTGGGATAGCTTATAATATGTTTATTGAGCAGCCCCGTAGTTATACGGTAGTAGTAAAAAACAAGAAAGGGAAGTTGTTGCAGCGACAGTTTACCGATCATCTTTCTATCGATGAGTTCAGCAATATAGCGCTTAAAAACCCGGCGAACAAAGTGATATGGGATGCAGAGAAGCGGGCGAAAGCATTGAACAGCAAAGACTGGCGGTTAGAAATATTACAGCCAAAGACCGCCTTGCTTGTTATCAGAACATTCAGTGCCGATAAGCATGATTTTAAAAGGGCTATGGATGGTTATTTCAAAACCATCCGTGAAAACCAAATAGAGCATCTTATCATTGACCTTGGCTGGAATGGTGGGGGAGAAGAAGAATTGTCGGCCTATGCAATGAGCTACCTGATAGATACGCCTACCCGTTTTATGGATGCAGAATACTTGATCACAGATGCAGATTCGGTGCTGGCATCCAGCAATGTGCCTGATGAGATCAGGAAAAACAAGTATGCCTATATTGAACCGTTGAAAAATGGTAGAAGCTATGCGCGCATCAGTGAATATGCCCGGGAATTAGAGGTGATGCAACCTAAGCCTAACGGCTATCATGGTAAAGTATATGTGCTGGTAAATGGGGTAACCTCTTCCGCAGCTTCCACTTTTGCTGCAGTGGCGCAATCTAATAACCGTGCTGTTATTATAGGACAGGAAACCGCAGGTTCTTTCCTTGGCGGAGGCACTGTGCTGGGGCTGGATCTTACATTGCCTTATTCTAAAATAGCCACGCATACTTCCATTGTTTATCAGGAGTTCAGCACCCATGGCCGTGATGGTAATAGAGGTGTTGTGCCGGATAAAGTGTATAAACCCACTTTTGAAGATATGACAGGTAGTTATGAGAATTGGAAAAAGAAGTTGTTGCAGATGGTGTTATAAAGAGTGAATATTATTTACACAAAAAGTCCTCCCTCAAAACGGAAGGAGGACTTTTTTATACCTATATGTTTATAACTGTGCTGTCTGGCTGATGCCTTAATTTCTGTTCCAGAAAGCGGGTGGTTCTACACCCAGGCTGCGCAGGTATACAAAACCCTGGGCGCGATGGTGTATTTCGTTGTCAATGAAATACAGGAGACTGGAATATACATGGCCTTCATATTGGCCAAAGGATTTTACGGTTTCCTGGAAACGTTCTTCGCTGATTTGAGGAAACCAGTGAATGATGGCTTCGGTAGACAGGTCCCATTGTTGCAACAGGTATTCCTTGGTCTTTTGCTCGTCTGTCATGTGGTGGTTATTGAAGTCTGTAGTGCCCCAGTCGTTGGTAACCATCCCTTTTACACCTGTTGCGCCAATGTCCAGCAATTCTTTTACCATGGCTCCAAAAGTACGCATACCACCTATCTGAAAAGTGAATAACTGGTCTTCGGGGAAGGCTTCAATCACGCGGCGTGTCAGGCGGCGGTGTCCAATCCACTCGTTCAGCAGGTTCTCGGAAGAGATAAATGTTTTTACTTCTGTTGCGGTGTCAGCTTGTTGCATAGTCATACTGTTGATTTTTACTGTTTGATACAACAAAGTAAAAACCGGCTACTGACAACCCTATGTCAGTCTGTTTCTGACGAAATAAAAAATGATCTGTTTTAATTCAAACTAGCCTGTTTTCTAAATTCCAGGGGTTTCATTCCTGTTTGTTTTTTGAATAACCGGGTGAAATATGATGAATTTTCAAATCCCAGGTAGTAGGCTATTTCGGCCACGCCCTGGTCGGCTGTTTTCAACAGGTTTTTGGCTTCCGAAATCAACGCCAGGTGAATCAGCTCCAAAGCTGTTTTCCCGGTTTCCTGTTTCAGCAGGTCGGTAAGATAGCGGGGTGAGAGGTAAAGCCGGCCGGCTATATTATTCACCGATGGCAGCCCCTGTTCCTGCAATCCCCCGTCTTTAATATACTGCTGTAATGCTGCATTGAATTTGGTCACCATCTTACCCGATAGGTCGGTGCGGTTGATAAATTGACGTTTATAAAACCGCTGCGAATAGGTAAGTATAGATGCCACATGACCCAGCATAATTTCACGACTGTACTCGTCCTGGTTTAAGTTATATTCCGTTTCTATTTTATCCCGCAGCTCCCATATAGTAGCTTCTTCTTTGGGCGACAGATGTAATGCTTCATTCACTTCGTAATCAAAGAACCCGTATTTCTGGATGATATTGTATAACTCGTGTCCGTTCAGGTAATCTTCATGTATGAAAATCATAAAACCTGCCTCTTCAAACTCCAGGCCGCTCATCTGAATAATTTGCCGGGGCTTCATAAAATACATCGACCCATTGGTATGGTCGTATGGCGTGCGGCCATACATGATAACACCGGCTTTCAGCTTTTTAAAAGCAATCACATAAGCATCTGTTGTAAACTCCCGGTCGCCCAGGGGACACGCTTGCTGGCAACCCGCCATGCTGATCATTGTATTTTCCGGCAGCGGCCATCCGTTTTCACGGTGAAGCTCGGTTAAGGTTTTAAAATGTTTCATCCCTGTAAATTTAGTGAAAAACTGAAGCAGTTGTTATTAGCCATGCGCCGCTACAGCAACATCATTCCAAAGTTCCCACTCCGCAATTTTACCTGCGAATTCTTCTTTGGTTTTGCGCAAACCCAGGTTGCCCAGAAACAGTCGCAAAGGTGGATTTTGAGCATCTATCAATTGCAATAGGGCAGGTATGGTAGCTTCGGGGTTGCCATATTCTTCAGCGGGCATACCTTCCGTTCTAAACAGCTGTTCACGCACGCCGTCATAAGCGGCGATAGGATTGCTTCTGACGGCCGAACCTCCACCAAATTCTGTTTTATAACCATTGGGTTCTACCAGCGTTACATGTATGCCAAAGCCTTTCACTTCATGCGCCAAAGCTTCGCTCAAGCCCTCTACTGCAAACTTGCTGGCATTATACATGCCCAGGATGGGTAACGACCAAACACCTAATACGCTGGACAGTTGTATAATATGTCCATGGCCCTGGGCTCTTAAAATAGGTAAGGCTGCCTGTGTTACAAATAAAGTTCCCAGTACATTGGTATCCAGTATTGCACGGGCATCTGCTTCTTCCAGTTCTTCCACAGCGCCAAACAGGCCATAGCCGGCATTGTTAATAACTACATCCAGCGAACCAAAGTGGGCTTTGGCCTGGGCTAATGCTTCGTTAACTGCTTGTTTATGGGTAATGTCCAGCGTCAGGGGTAAAAAAGTATCAGGATATTTTTTCACCAGGTCGTCGTAGGCATGGATGGTTCTGCTGGTGGCTACTACCTTGTCACCTCTTTCCAGTAATGCATTGGTCCATATTCTGCCGAATCCTTTAGAAGCGCCTGTTATAAATATTGTTTTTGACATGATGTTGTATGTTTTATATGTTGAGTGATGATTAATGTCCGTGTGCAGCAATGCTTACTTCTTTCCAGTTTTCAATGTCTTTCAGCCTTTGGGTATATACCTGCTGCATGGCATGGTAGGCTATTTTGCCCAATAATAATCTTTGAGGTGGGGTGGCGCTGTCTATCACTTCTAAAATAGGTGCTACCGTGGCTTCGGGCTTGCCCCAGGTGTCAGGATTCTCGCCGGATTTAGCAAAACCTTCCCTTACTGGTGTATAGTCGGCAATAGCAGCACTGGTTTGTGTGGCGGAAGCTCCTGCCCATTCTGTAGCAAAGCCATTGGGTTCTATCAGCGTGGTTTTAATACCTAAATGTGCCACTTCCAGGCCAATGGTTTCAATTAATCCTTCCACTGCAAATTTGGAAGCGTTGTATACACCCAGCATAGGTATGGCAGTTAAACCCAGGAAGCTGGACACCTGTATGATATGACCGCTTTTTTGTTTACGCATTACCGGTAACACTGCCTGTGTAACCCATAACGAACCAAAGAAATTGGTTTCCATCTGCAATCTTGCCTGCTCTTCCGATGTTTCTTCTGTAGTGCCAAACAGGCCATAGCCGGCGTTATTGATCAATACGTCAATACGTCCCAGTTGCTTTTCTATGGTGCTTACTACAGACAGTACTTCGTTTCTGTTATTTACATCCAGTTTAATGGGTAATACGTTGTTGCCATATTTTGCTACCAGGTCGTCCAGTGCAGCCACGTTGCGGGCTGTGGCTACTACTTTATCACCACGCTGTAACAAGGCTTCAGCCCATAATTTCCCAAATCCTTTCGATGCACCTGTAATGAAAATGATCTTGCTCATATACTATTGTTTTGAATGATTTTGATAACACAAAGCTAGCAGGGGAGGTGCCGGAGAAATAGCTCATTTGAGCGGAAGAATAGCACAGAAATACAGAAAAGAGATGCTTACTTTTGGGGCCTTAAAAAACAATCCTATATCCTTTATGCGCCCTATTCTTCTGTTAGTTATCTCCTGTATGCTGATGCAATGGGCTTTTGCACAAACCCGTAGTACAACACAAACCACTGTGAAAGGCCCGGCAAAAGAACCGGTAAATGTATATGCTATTACCGATTCGTTGGCTTTGCTGGTGCCGGAGTCTGCCACACATACCACTGATGGTATCGCTGCTTATATCTCCGCCCATTTTAAAAGTGACACGGATAAAACCCGCGCAGCTTTTATATGGATCACCCATAATATTCATTACGACGTGAAAAATATGTTTGCCATCAACCCGTATGTGAGTGATGCAGAAAAAATCAGGAAAGTGCTGGATACCCGTAGCGGCATTTGTGAGCATTTTTCATTGTTGTTTCAGCAGATATGTAGCAAAGTGGGTATTGACTGTCATATTGTAAGTGGTTACACCCGTCAGAAAGAATATGTAGATTATATAGCGCATATATGGTGTGCTGCCAAGGTGCAGAATAAATGGTTTTTGTTTGATCCTACCTGGGGGGCGGGATCTATTATCAACGGGACGTTTGTTCCTTCTTTAAAACCGCAGTACTATAAAGCAAAGGGTACCGCTTTAATGGCTTCGCATATGCCTTTTGATTTTATATGGCAGCTGCTCAACTATCCTGTTACCGGCGACGCCTTTTATACAATGCCTGTAAGGCCGGATTCTTCCCATGTCTATTGCCAGTATGCCGATTCTATTAAAGCTATGGAGCAAATGGATACTGCGTTGCAATACGCTACTCAAATGAGAAGGCTGGTAAGCAATGGGGTAAAAAACACGCTTTGTGTAACGCAGCTTCAATATTGGCGGATAAAGTTGCAAAACCTGGCGGTAGTGGATTATAATGCAGGTGTAATGGGGTTTAATAAGTATATTGACTATTATAATAAGCAGTTTAGGCCTGCAAGGCCGGATGCTGAAATACAAGGCATGCTTACACAATGTACTATTCAGTTGAAGGCAGCGGCTGATAAACTGAATATAGCAGAAGCGCAGTGGGAAGGGTTGGACGAGAGCGGCCGTGCACTCCGGCGTCAGATTACGGATATGCAGGCTAAAGTAAAAACTCAGGAAGAATGGTTGCAGCAGCATTTTTCCAAAAAAGCAGGGTAATAAATAAAATAAAAAATAGTAGAGATGAGTCATGAACATGCTAAAGGTGACCAGGAAGAAAGGCAAGATATATTGGACAATATAGAGCAATATGGCTGCCACCTGGCTTTACTGGAACCGGACAATTATCTACCGGGTTTTGCTTATTCCATTGGATTGTTTAAAAGGTTTGCACACCCGGAAATTATTTGTTTTGGGTTGACTACAGAGGTGATGTCTTCGGTGCTGAACCATGCCTGTGAATTGATTAAAAAAGGGGAAACATTAGTGGCTGGCAAGCTGTATCCCGGTTTTCTGGATGGGTATGATGTACAGTTTATAGAAGTGGATAAGTCCTATTATCCTGATTATGTGGGGTATGCAGGATGGTTTTATGACAACTCATTTGATTTCCCGTTATTGCAGTTGGTATGGCCTGATAAGGCCAGTCATTTCCCATGGGAAAATGATTTTAACGCCGAATGGAAATTCATACAGCCCTTGCTGGACAGAAACACAGATTTTAAATTTTACGAAGAAAGAAACCTGGGTGTTTATACCACAAAGCAGGTGTTAGCAGGTGAGCCTGTACTATATGTATATCATGATGCGGATGGCGACTGGCAGTTTCATGCTGTTGCGGAGCCTGATATGAATGATGCAAAACTGGTTTGCCTGGAAGAGCTGGTAAAGATGGACACATCCATTAATGAGATATTTCATTTGCAACTGGGATGGCGCGCCTGGCGGGATACAAAGGAAGATGATTGGCAATACGATGAGGATGGTGAGGAGGAAATGGAGTAATAGTTGACTCATTCATGCAAGACCCGGGAAGGATGGCAGTTTGAAAAAGCAGTACTGGCGCGTGCTGCGATATATGTGGCGTGGCAATTCTGATAGCTGCAGTAAAATGATGTATACCTCGCGCACGGCAATGTACATTTGGGGCACGCTACTGCACAGTTGGCGCATTGCGGATCAGGTATGATGAAAGATTGTGCATATGTGCCTGCACAAATTGTCAGTTGGAGTGACGGAGGGTGAGTGTTGATGTATACCCGGGTGCGGGTGTCGGGAAATCAACCTTATCTGCCTGAGCAAAAAGAATAGCTGGCGGATGGGAATGCACATTGGCACGATCATTAATAATGTTTCCAGCAGGCTGTTGTGCAATACCCCGGGGGAGTATGCGATGTTGAAGGGGATGGTGCAGATGTGCATGGTAACGCGTACTATGTGAAGTGGGATGGGCGAAGTGTGCAGTAGCGTGCGCCAGGTGTGCATTGTCATGCGCCGGATGTAATCTGCGACACGCCAGACGTGTAATGTCATCCGGGAGAGGGGCAATATTTCGGGCGGCATGTGTAAGCTGATAGTGCATATGTGCATTAGGGTGATGCAGTTGTGCCGCCGGGTAAGGTATAGTGACATCAGTGAGGTGCAAATGTATGGCAGGATGCGCCACCATTACCTTGTGTTAAGGCGGTTATGCTTTGTTATCGGCCAGAGCTACCCTCCATTTGTGCAATAATCTTATTGACTTCGGCTTCTGTGGATTTCAATTTGGTTTGACAAAAAGTAATCAGGTCAGAAGCCCGCTTTACTTTTACGGCCAATACATCTACCGAAACAGATTCGTTTTCGATATCCTGTGCAATCTGTACCAGCTCCTGGTACGCATCTTCATATGTTAAAATCTCTTCCATCGTAGGGGGCTTTGCTGGTAACTGTGGCTTGTATTTCTGTACTGGATAAAATTACCTCAATACTATCGCCCGGCAAAATATCGGCGGGATTGCTGGTAACGGCCTGGCGTGCTTTTACAATAGCAAATCCTTTTTTCAGAATATTATCGGGCGACATTAATTTTATCAGGCTGCTGTAATGGCCCAGGTGGGTGGCCTGGTTTTTCAGCAGCTGTGTGTTAAACACTTTGATATGATGGATAGCGTTGCTCAGTTCATTTTTTTTATCCTGCAATATCATACGGGGTAAAGCGGATAGTTGCGAGGATAGGTTTATCAGTTCGGTTTTCTGATTAAACACAATAGAACGGGAGGAGTGAATAACCGCCTGGTTTAATGAGGTTAAGCTGTCTTTATAGTCGGCAATAGCATCCCGCGTATTGTTAACAATACCACTTTGTAAAGCAGCCAGTTGTTGCCATTGCAGTGAAAACAGTTGCTGCGATTTTATAACAATGTGTTTTTGCAACAGTAGCAGGGTGTCTTCAAACTGCTTGTTGTGGCTGATAATAAATTCAGCTGCCTGCGTAGGTGTTTTAGTGGCGGTATGCGCCATCATATCGGCAATGGTTTCATTTTTCTGGTGACCAATACCGGTGATAACAGGAACAGGAAATTTGGCTATGGCTTTTCCTACCTGGTAATTATCAAATAACAGGAAATCGGTTTGTGCCCCTCCACCACGAATGATTACTACCGCATCGTAAGGCTGGTTTGCCTGAAAAATGTCAATCAGTTTCTGCACCAGTAAATCGGCGTTATTTTCACCCTGTACAATGGTGAAAAAGTTATCCAGGTAAAACTGGTAGCCATAGGGGTTATTAGCCAGTGTATGCCGGAAGTCTTCACCGCCGGCAGAGGTGGCAGAAGTAATAACGGCTACGCGTTGTATTACTTTGTTAAGCGGTAGTTGCTTATTGCGGGTATCATATACCTCCCCTCTTTTAGTAATAAAACCGGGATTTTCATCCACCAGTTTTTGCAGGGTGGCCTGCCGTTGCTGTTCCAGCTTACCCAGTGTAAAGCTGGGGTCTATATCGTGCAGGTTTATCTGCAGCCCATATACGGGATGGAACTGTACCGATATGTTTACCAGCACCTGTATGTTGTTGGTAAAGGGTTGCCCGGTAATGGCTTCAAACCGGGTAATGCTGGTGGAGCCCATGCCCCAGGCTTTGCCGGATATTTTGGCGATGATATTATTGGAGTGCGTGTCTTTCTCTACCAGGTCAAAACTGTGGTAGTTTTTAGCGGCCCGGTAAGTATGGCTGGTTACATCGGCAATCACCCAAAAGGATACAGATGAAAAGGCCTGCTGAACCACCTGTTGAATTTTGTCGTTCAGCTGCGATAGCCTTATATGTTTTTCTGCCTGCATGTGTTTATTTCACCAGTTTTTCTGCACGGAATATATTGTCTGCCGCTTGCAATATTTTATCTCTCAGTTTGGGATTATAGCCCGGATGCGTTTTTAGAAAGTTGCGTACAATGTTGCCGGCAGCAGTGGTTTGATAGTAACCCAATGTGGCGCCCAGCCAGTTTTGCGGAAAAAAGATATCGCCGGTTTGTTGAATTTCTTCCAGCATGTGAAGGCTTTGCGGCAGGTAGCTGATGGCTTGCGAGGTGCGTAACGGATGATGCAGATAGCTTAACGCGGTACCTACCCAGGCTTCTTTGCTACGATTGCTGCGTTGTTGCAGTGAAGTGAAAAACTGGCTGCGTTGTGCTGTATCGTTGGATAAAGCAGGAAGCAGGAATTGCCAGCGCAACTTGCGGTCGGCATTTTCTATACGTTGTAACTGAGCCAGTAAAACAGTGTCATAACCAGGGTAGTTTCTGATAGCCAGGGTGGCTGCCAGGTTCTGGTAATCATCTTCATACAGCTTTACCTGTAAAGGCGGTTGTTTCTTTTGCCAGATATGGAAAAGCGTGTCCTGTGCACCTTTGGTTAATGCGATGTTGCTATAGGCTTTTAATAATAATTTTTGCTGGTTAGGGTAGCTGTTGCGGTTCATGGCGTCCCATAAAGCTATTTCCAGGGCAGGCGCCAGATCGGTACGTTGTTGCTGGGATAAAAAACGCCAGAACACACTGGAAAACTGGTCCAGTAACAGGGTGAGGTTGAGTTCTTCTCTTTCCTGTGTAAACCCTTTGTGGTATAGCTGAATAAGTTGTAACGGGGTAATGCCTTTACCGCTTAATGCGTTCTCGTAACAGTTTAAATAAAACGAAGCGCGCATAAGTGGCGTAAACAGGTTATAAACAGGAGTGTTACTGGCCAGTGTGGCAGGGAATACCCCATAGCCCTGGCCATTGGCATTAAACACCAATGCCTGTGGCACCGGCCGGCCGGATAACTGGGAAAGGCGCATGATGGCGCTGTCTGTTGACACGGTTATTTCTTCGGTATGATCTTCATACACCAGTGCTATTGCAAAAAATTGCGGCCATATTTTTTTACTGCCATCTTCTGCGTGCTGGGTAAGTACAAAGTGCTGGATAATGCCGCCGGTGGTGTCCATGGTGTAATCAAACACCGGACGGCTGGACTCATTTACCCATACTTTGTTCCAGGCCTGCAGGTTGGCTGTACAATGCTTGTCCAGTATATTAATTAAGTCGGGCCAGGATGCATTGCGGTTGGCATAGGTGCGCAGGTATTCGCGCAGACCTTCGCGTAACGAATCTTCGCCCATCAGCAGTTCCAGCTGGCGCATCATAATGGGCGCTTTGTGGTAAATAATATTGCCATACATACTGCCTGCATCTTTTAAGTTATCCAGTTGCTGGCGTATGGGGTGTGTGCCTTGTGTGCGATCGGTGTTATAGGCGGCGGGGTAATGATCGGTGAGAAATTTAAGATCGAAGTTGTTGTTGGAAACGGTGAGGTTGCCAATTTTATCTGCCATAAAGTTGGCAAACACTTCTTTCATCCATACATCGTTAAACCAGCGCATGGTTACCAGGTCGCCAAACCACATATGAGCGGTTTCGTGCGAAAGCAGGTTGCTGCGGGCATTCAGCTGGTCTCTGGTAGCGCTTTCTTCCAGGAAAAGGGTAGATGCTTTGTATTCAATAGCGCCGGGATGTTCCATACCTCCAAATTGAAAATCGGGAATAGCGGCAAAATCGAATTTTTTAAACGGATAGGGAATGCCGGTGTAGGTTTCCATAAACGTAAGTGCATCGTATTGTATCGCAAACAACGAATGCAGGCTGGCGCTTAATTTGGCGCTATCCGTTTCGCGATACAACCCGTGTATGGTGCGGTTGCCGGAGGTTACTTCGGTTTGGGCAAAGTTACCAGCTACAAAAGCAAACAAATAAGTGCTGATGGTATCGGAAGGTTGAAAATGATATGTTTTGCTGTTGGCGTTAATAACAGAATCCTGCAGGGGGCCGTTGGCAATAGCCTGCCAGGCCAATGGCAGCTGCAGGGTTAGTTGAAACACCGCTTTGATATTGGGCTGATCGAAGCAGGGAAATACGGAACGTGCTTTTTCGGGCACCAGCAGGGTATACAGGTAGTCGGCATTGCGGTTTAAAGAGGTACTGCCGGCTATAAACTGTATTTGCACGGTATTGCTGCCGGTACGCAGCCATTGCATGGGTATTACCAGGTGCTCGTTGCGTATGTCGGGTTTTACGGTTTTGCCGTTCACCAGCAGTTTACTTATGGCATCGGGTGGTGCTTTAAAGTCAATTTGCAGCGGCTGGCTGTTGCCCAACAATTTAAAACGTATGGTTTCTGTGGCAGGTATAGGAGTGGTTGGTGCTCCGGTAACGTTCAGGTCTAATGCATATTCTACCTGTTTAATGTTTTTACTGCGGTAATCGGCCAGGGGTAGTGGCACACCGGTGGTTACGGGTAAAGATTGTGCATTCGTAAACAAGGGAAACAGGAATGCCGCCCATATATGCTTTACATACTTCATAAACAGGGGATATTTTACACCTGTAAAGATGCATGATTTTGTTTAACCGGCAGTAACAGCCATTTGCCCGTTTATGGGCATCCTTAACATATTAAATGTGGTGGCTACTGTATATTCGCATCATTTTTAGCCCTTTCGCCTTATGTATAATCGTATAGCCCTGATGTTTTTTATTGCCTGCCCTTTTTTTACCGGATGCGACAAAGCTGCTAAAAAGCAGGCCGGTACGCAACAGCAGGGAGTACTGGAAACTCCATACCTTACCTACACACAGCAGCTGGATGTTGCTGATATTCAATCTGCCGCGCTGGCGGTAAAACAATACTGTAAACTATTTACCGGTGCAGGCCAGGATTCGTGCGATGAGGGATTTGTGATTTTTGAAAATTTTTGTAAACAGCAATGTAATACGTTAACGCAACTGGTACAAAACAAAGAAGAGTATCAATCGCTGGTGGCAACAGATGAATGGGGGGTAACCCGTGAACTAACCGGTGAACTGAAAGTGTTTAGTAACAGGTTACGGGAGAATGGGTATAAGGTAGTGCTGGCAGGAGGGAAGATGATGGTGGTGCAGGATTGGGATTTGGTAGCGGCCCGTATGTCGAGGTTTGTATCGCCCGATGTAAATGCCTATATCGCCCGCATGAACAAAGAATTTAAAGAGACGGTGAATGTGCATACGCAGGTGGCAGTATCTCCGGAAACTTTGATTGAAAATATGATCTGGCGCGAAAACTTTGGAGCACAGCATGCAGCTTTTATTTTACAAAAGGATATGAAAGAAAGCCATAGAACCCTGCTTACTTCGCTGATGCGGGGAACAGACAGTGTGTTCTTTCTCTCGGCCTGTGCTTATCTGGGCAGGCAATACCCGGCTTCCGGAACTAACAAAATTGTGGCTCCTTACTACAAAGCCAGGCAGGAACATAATTTGTCTTTTGCTAATGCGTTGTTAGACAGGTATTACAAGCAAGGGTACATTTATAACGCACAAAGGTAGAGTCCTTAGTTTAAGGGGTGTAAATAGGCTTTGTTCAATAGCCTGCTTTTTAGATATTGTAGTAATTTTCCACCAAACCTCCCCCTGCTATGACTTACCGTTCTATCCCTACATCCCTGAGGTTAAAAGCTATGCTTGTTGACCACTTTTGTATGACTTGTATAAGTCTTTTCTTCGCCATTCCGTTAATTGTATACCTGGTAATAGACCCGTTGGGTTATGCTCATTTTGAGCTGGCTACTTACCATAATCTGTATTACCTGCTGGTGTTTGGCTTGTCGTTGTATTTCTGCAAAGACAGCTTAAACGGGCAGAGCTATGCGAAGCGTAAGTATGATTTTCAGGTAATTGACAGAATCACCGGCCAACCGGCTTCACCGCTGAAATGCCTGGTGCGTAATATTTTTTGCCTGGTGTGGCCGGTAGAGGTACTGGTTTCGCCCGAAACCATGCATAAAAGAATAGGGGATAAAATTACCGGTACCGAACTGGTAAAGTCTCCCCGTTTATCTGAGGTGCCTAAAGTAAAATACGGCCAGGTAGCACTTTGTGTATGCATTTCCTTTGCCGTACATGCAGGTGTATTTTTCCTGATCTTTTAAGCCAGTTCTTTTTGTAAATAGCCTTCGATCATATCGCAGGGTACAAACATAGGCTTATCCGTAATGTCTACATTTAATGTTTCACCTGCTACGGTGTAATTGCCATGCACAGCTCCCAGTGGTGTTTGCACTACAAAATTGCCTTTGCTGCTATCTCCATCGAAAGAGCCTTTGGCGGCGGTAATACGCGATCTTAATTTTTCTACTACTGCATCTGCAGTATTGTTTAAAGGAACGTTGAAATTGCACTTAGACATGGATAAATAGATTTTAGAGCGTGTACAATCATTAGTTAAAAGTCAAACTTAAGCTTTTCGGAAATACAACTTCTTCATATTGTATTTTTCCTGCCTTCCCCGGCGCCCTTTGTAAATTTTTTAACCTTAGCAGGCCTGCTACCAGTTCGGGTACTGTAACCTCACTGATATATTTTCCGCTGCATACATGCGGACCATATCCAAAGTGCATGTATTCTACGTTGCGATTAGGATCTATCTGTTTGGCGTTATGTACAATGTCTTCATCAAACATGGCCGACAGGGTGGCGGCATAGATAGTGCTACCTGCGGGTACACGGCGTTCGTATGGGGTGTCTTTGCCTATTACTGCACCATGTTTGCAATAACGCAGTATGATGGGGTTATGTGGGTTAAAGCGCAGAATATCGAAGCAGTAACTACGCAGTGTTTCCATATCATTAGCATGCACTGCCTGTTGGCAGGCTTTCATAATATCAGGCCGCTTTAACAACTGGTCGATAATATGGGTAACTACTTTGCTGGTGTTTTCCACTACACCCAGGATGCATAGGATGTTTCTTCTGACTGCATCGTTGTTTAGCCAGCTGTTGTAAGGTTGTAGCTGTATAAGCCGGTTCAGCACATTGTCTTCCAATGGAGTGGTTTGCTGCTGGCGTTGTTGTATCAGCTGGTTTAAGTGGGCGGCTATTTCTTTGGCTGCAATCATGCCTCTTTCGCGAATGGCCTTGTTATCGTTGAGGTTGGCAAAGGCTTCGCTGAAAATGCTTCTTTGCCAGCGCATCATGGTTGCCTCATCAGCCGGTACGCCAAAGTATTGTGCCACCACCCTTACCGATGCCAGGCGTGCATAACCGTTAACGGTATCAATAGTATGGTTAGGTTGGGCCTGTTCCAGCAGGTCGTTGGCTATGTGGCGTATCATTACGCGTATAGTTTTCAGGTCTTCCCGTTTTATCACCTGTCTGAGTATATCACGGTCGCGCGTGGTTTCGGGCGAGGCGTCCATGCCCAGCACAAACGGGTTACCCATTCTTTCCATTTTATACCCGTCAATTTCATACACGGTAAAATCGGTTTCCCTTTTTAACACGTCCATTACATCTTTGTAGCGTGTTACTACAACAGTTTTGCCTATACGCGCTACCGGTTTGTATTTGCGCAATATCGAAAACACCGGGCGTAAAACGGGAGCACTGCTCACCCATACTTTCAAAGAATTACTGATGCTCATATAAGGCGGTGTTTATAAAGTGGATAAATAGGAAAGGGCTTTAATGCCCGGCATAAAAAAGTAAGCGCCACCCTTTACAGTTACAAAGGGGGGAATATTGCTCAGTCTTTTACGCAGCCCGTTGCGGGGCGTACTGAAGAAGCCTGATTTGTGTTCATCTTCCGGGTGATGGTTGTTGCCTATAATGGGATCACGTTCATTATTAAGATTAAACAGTTTGGGGTTGTTTACCCAGGCATTTTGTATAAACTCAAACTGGCGTGCGATACTGGTATTGAAGCAGAGGAAGTGCAGCCCTCTTTCGCCCTCAAAGTTTTTGGAACTGAGTATTTCGGAAGGCTCCAGGCTTTCACATACAGGCTTTCCATAGCTGCGGCCACGGCGCAGGATACGGTGTTTGTTGGATATTTCTATAGAGGTTTTTAAATCCACATCCATAGCATCACGCGGATTGGTGCGCCGGATGTGCGAACCTATAGGGCATTTCAGGCCTTCACTGTCCGATGCCCGGTAGGCAAAGCTGTCGTGATTTTCCATGCTGCTGTCGTCTTTGTCCGGCGAAAGGCATATAGGAGCACCACTGGGCCAGCGTCCCATCATTTTGGCAGCCAGCTTAATCATTTCCTCTGCATTGGTTTCGCCGTTTTCGGCAGTAGCATCGTGCATGTATTGCCAAAACTGCTGCACGTTCTGTTCCATTTGCCGGAATACCAGGTAACTACCGTTTTTACCAAGATCGTGCGTGTTGTTTGTAGTGGCTTCCGGTAAATGTGTAGCAGCAGGTGTGCTGGTTACCACGGGACTATCGGGGTATTGCTGGTAACTGTTTTTGTAGCCAAGTATAAACTCTCCGGCTGCTACGGTGTTTTCCGGTGTGTCAGTGCGGCTTAAGCCTTCAATAGTAGGCTGTGCTATACCATCCCTGAAACCAAAATGTTCTTTCCGTTTGGATAATACAGAGGTTTCCAGTTTTTTAATTAATCGCACCCCCGTTGGTAACTGTTGCACTTGTTGCTGGTATAATTCATCCAGCGTGTCTTCGTCCAGTGCATACAGCATTAACAACGCATGTACGGGTTCATTGGTTGGTCCGCCCCAATGCCATTTTCGTGGATCGTTATAGTCAAAGTCGCCCAGGAATAATTGTTTATGCGGGGTGGTCATGCCGTCTTCCAGTTCCAGCGGAAAGGTTTGCATGGCATCAGCAGGCAGGCCTAATGCCTGTAGTCCTGTATAGGTAAAAGCAATGTTTAACGCCTGTGTGGTGGGCTTGCGGTTGCCGGGCATCACCTGTTCGGCCACTTTTTGTAACCAGGGCCCCACCTGGTTGTTAGAGTCTATGGCAAGTAATAGAAAATGACTTGCCGGTAGCTGGGCATATCCTTTCAGAATAATGCCTTGTATATCGTGTGTGTCTAAGGTGTTCATATGTGTTTGTTTAAATAAGGCTTAACCATTGGGTGGCCTCTTTTTCTGTAAACTGGCCCGACAGGCCTTTGCGTATACGTGAATTGCTGAAAACATTTTTTACGGTCACTTCTTTATTGGCAGTGTACCACACATTGGTGATCACCTGGTGGTGCCGGGCCCATTCCATAAACTTTTTGGCATCTTTGGCGCCACCGAAAAGCATCAGGTAGGTGCGTGGGTAGTTAATGGTGTGCGAGAACAATAGTGTTAACTGTTTGGCTGCTATATTAATAAAGTCGGTAAGATAACTTTCCGAATTGCCATCAAAGTTGCTGAGGAAAAGCATTTGCCTGCCTTCGTTGATAATGAGCCAGCGGGCAAAATGCACAGTAGGGATGCCGGACAGCTTTCCTTTGCTAAACAGGTAGGGCGCCAGAAAATTGGTGAGCCATAACAGAAATTGTATGGTATTACGGCGTAGAAAACCGGGCTTTACATTACCTACTGCTGAAAACTGTGCCTGTACCATGCCTGTTTCGCGGTCGGTTAATGCACGCAGGTGTTCCTTTGTAACTATATTGGGTTGTGGTTTATCTCTTATTTCATCTATTACTATTAACAGAAGCCAAAGCACCAGCAAAGGCAACAAGGCTATAGCCAGTACCAACAGTAACAGCACGCCGCCCACCAGCTTTCCATAATGTTTTAACTTCCACGCCAGGCCAGGTTCGGGCTCAGGCTGCAAGGCCCAGGCAAACGATGGAATACCTGCTATATGTTCTTTGATTGCGTTACGAATGTCTATGGCACTTTTGTTGGCGAAACTGGCAAATTGTGTGTCGGAAAAACGTTCTATTTCTTCGCGCAGCAACCGCTCCTGTCGTATTTGCTGTACCGACCGGTAACCAACACCTACATAAAAAGTAGCTGGCTTTTTGCTGTGTTGCAGCAGGTAATTGGCCAGATCGTGCTGATTATAAACACCTCCGGGAAACTGGGTGCAGCACGAAAATACTTTCCATAAGCCGGGTCCTGCCTGCGTAAGCAGCTCTTCCAGGTGTGGTTGTAAGGCGCCGTCGTAATTAGTAGTAAAGGCCAGTTGTGCAGGAATGTTCTTGCCGGTTACATCCGTTCGTTCGGGCAGTAACACAAACCGGGCAAAATGGATAGTAGTTACCTGGGTAAAGGGAACGCTGCTATTCGCATCATTCTTCTGTAATTCAATATCAGCCAGCAATTTACTCAGCAAATCCTGCATTCCCGGCTGTACGCCGGCGAGCACAGATAATGCGCCATGTTCTGTCATGAGGTGTATTTTGGTTATCGTGTTATCAGCCCCCTAATAGGCAGGAGTGGATAGTGTGATAAATTATATATTATAAAATATTTACACGCTTTTGGGGGAAGGCGCTTCTGCAATATACAGTTTCCTGTACCTATATAAAAGAAGAATGCCGGGTAAATTTGAGAAAAAGCGTTATTTTTCTATTGAATATATAATTTATTATTAATGCTTGTCATCATCAGCGATCTGCATCTTACCGATGGAACATCCGGCGAAATCATCAGCAAATCTGCCTTCCGGTTATTTAAAAACCGGTTAAGTAATATGGCCTACGATGCATCGTGGCGCAGGGAAATAAAGGATTGCTCTACATGCACGAACGGTAAGGTGTGCAGCAATTGTTACCGGCCCGTGGAATGTATAGATATATTGTTGCTGGGCGATATATTAGATGCCATACGTAGTGAAAAATGGAACAAAACGGTGAGTGATGTTGTGCCATGGACCACGCCCCGGGATAATGGTTTTTACCAGGAAATAGATAAGATAGTTACCGGTATACTGGATTATAACTCAGACTCGTTGCGCATATTAAGCGGCCTGGTAAAAGATAGTGACATTTCTATTCCACTGGAAATGTACAGGGCCACCCAGCAGGATAAAGACAAGGAGAAAATTGATTACAGCGCCAGTAAGGAGCGGTGGAGGGTGCCTGTGAAAATATATTATATGGTAGGCAATCACGATTGGTTTTTTCATATTGATGACCCTCGTATGGTGGCTATTAATAATAAAGTGATTGACCGGATGGGGCTGGCTAACGAAAAAGGAAAGCCTTTTCCTTACCATCGTTGTGATAGTGCCGCTATAGCAGCTACACAGGATGCACACCGGGTGTTTGCAGAGCATGGCGACCGGTTTGATAAAACCAACTGCCAGTACCCGAACCGCAACGAGTCGTCGGTAGGAGATGTAGTGGTAGTGGAATTACTGAACTGTATTCCGGAGCTGGTGGGTGAATATTTGCAGCAGCATGCCGGCCGGCGGTACGGAGCCAAACAGATAGAAGCGTTTGTGAACCAGTTAAGAGAAATTGATAACCTGCGCCCCTATACATTGGCACCGGCCTGGATAACGCATGTGAAAAAACAACTGGGTATGGAAGATCCCGTAGTGAATGATGCTATTAAACATACTTTACAAACTGTGTTGCAGGCATTTATTAAAAGTCCGCTGGTGGTTCGTAACAAAGGTCTTGTGTGGAAAATGAAGTTAGCCCGCTGGTTACTGGGGCATATTAGTGTAGATACATTAGCCAGCTTATTGCAGCGAACACCGGTGGTAAAAGACAATATAGAAACTTACCAGGCCTATGCCCGGCAGCTGGCTGCCGGGGAATCGAAAGACTTTTTTGTAATGGGGCATACGCATTATGCCGAAGTAGTGCCGTTGAGCACTTATATAGGAGAGGATGGCGAGGTGCGCAGCAAAATTTATATTAACACCGGCACCTGGCGCAGTGTGCACCTGCAAGGGGTGGAAGGCCGCTTTTTTATCAGTTACAAAACCATGACAATGGCCGGCTTTTTTAAAGGAGATGAGCGGAAGGGGCGCCCGTTTGAATGCTGGACTGGTTCACTGGCCTTATAGAATGGCCGGAAGGGCATGAATGCTATGGTTGCCTTGTTTTTCCTGTAGTAGCAAACTTGCTTTCAGTTGCTTGTATTCCGCGTAATATTGTTTAATTACCGAAAAGGGTTCGTTATTTCTTATCGCCTGGAAATATTGCATTTCCATCCTGGTAAGCAGTTGATTTTTATCAGTTTCTCTCAGGTGTACGCTCATATGCGAATAAAATAGATTTAAGTGGGCTGGTTAAGGCGTTTGGGGGAGTTGTTCTTTTAGCAGCCTACATATAATAAAGAGTAGTTGGGCGAATAAAATACGTATAGGGGAACTGATTTTTTTTTCGGTCAATGCCTGGATTTCTATTGTTTGCTATACCGCAAAACACATTAAATTGCGGCGTAACGAATCAACCCCTTTATGACCCAACGATTTATTGTAGCCGTATTGCTTGCATTTTCCGGCATTTTTCAGAGTAGTGCGCAAACCGGAAACACTTCAGATGATTATTATACACTGGTAAGCGATATGATGGTTTCGTATGGCAACCAGCAATACGATAACGCGCTGAATACTTTTAAAAAGGTACTGGTGTTTAAAGAGCAATGTAATGCAACCGATTATTATTACGGGGCTGCCTGTGCAGCTATTACTCACAAACAGGCACTGGCATTTACCTATTTAAGAGAAAGCGTAAAAAAAGGCTGGCTGGACACCTTGCGTATACAGGAGAACAGCGAGTTTGATACGGTGCGTATGGCCAAAGAGTGGAAGCCCTTAATACAGGATATCAGGGCCCGCTATCAAAAATTACTGGAAGTGTTTAAAGGGGTGAAAGGTAAAAAAACGGACGACCTGGTGCCCTATACTAACAATGGCAACTGGGGGTGGATGGATAAAAATACCGGCAGGGCTGTATCGCCGGCGTTTTTTGATGAAACCGGTTTTGCCGAACAGGGTGCGCTGGTGTTTAAATACAAGGATATGGATTACCATTACCTGAACAACAGGATAACGGTTTTAAACCTGGAAGCGGGTATGGAGTTAAAGGATATGGAGCGCCTGGAAGATGCTGTGCCTGCAACGGATGGCGGGGAGCAAACCGTTGAAATAAGCCATCCGGGTAATGTGCCTGCTGAGCTGGTGAAGCGTTATGTGGCTGTAAAAACTGCCAAAGGCTGGAACGTATTGGATAAAAGCTCCCAAAAGGTAATAGGCAAACATGATTACCAAAGTATTAAACGCATAGCGGGTAATGTATACTTTTTGGTAACTACTGCCAGCCGTGAATTTTATATGGACGCTAACGGCAAGGAATATATAGTGGCAGCCCCGTAGTTTGCCGCCAGCGTATTGCGCAGGAACCGGGTTTTTATCATGCTGGAAATGATTCATTTTTGCATGGTAAAAACCCGGTGTTATGTTGGAGCTGTTTAGTGAAGCGGTAGATAAAAATAAAAACTGGTTGCCAAAGGATGGTACGGTGCACTATTATGGGAAGCTGCTAACCCTGGCACAAGCCAATCATTACCTGCAGGTGTTGCTCAGCACTATTGAGTGGAAAAACGACGAAGCCGTTATTTACGGGAAAAAGCTGGTGACCAAACGGAAGGTTGCCTGGTATGGTGATAAGCCTTTTGCCTACACTTATTCTGGCGTAACCAAACTGGCTTTACCCTGGACGGCCGAACTGCTGGAATTGAAAATGATGGTGGAAAAAGCCAGTGGTGAAACCTATAATTCCTGTTTACTCAACCTGTATCATACCGGTGAAGAGGGTATGGCCTGGCATAGTGATGGGGAAACTGATTTGAAAAAAAATGGCGCTATTGGTTCGTTCAGCTTTGGGGCCGAACGCAAATTTGCTTTTAAGCATAAACAAACACAGGAGAAGGTGGAGTTAAAGCTGGAGCATGGTAGTTTGCTGGTAATGAAAGATGTTACGCAAACGCACTGGCTGCACCGGTTACCGCCTGCAAAGCAGGTAAGAACAGCACGGGTTAATTTAACTTTCCGTACCATTATGCAGCCGCTTTAGGGAATATGTTCTACTTTTGGCCGGAACCTTTAAAAACTCTGGCTATGAAATATTTTCTGAAGCTGACTTTCTTTTGTGTAGTGGTAGTTGTGATGTTCAGCTGCAGCACCTCCAAAGCAACGGTAGATAAAGCGTTGTTATCCGGCGAGTGGATTACGATTACTCCTGAAAATTCTCCCAACGTTACCATTGAAAGCGACAACAGCTTGTTTATGCTGATGTCTGCTGAAGAAGAAGGAACCATCGATACCCTGCGTTTTAATTTTGTGCTGAAAAAACGGAAGCTTACTTTGTTTATGGATCAGAAAGAGGTAAGTACCAGTGAAATTAAAAAACTAACCCGTGATTCGCTGGTGTACAGGCGTGAAAGGGATAATGAGGTTTTCTCCTATAAAAGGCGTGCAAAATAGTTACATTCATTAACTTAATGTGAATAAAGGATAAGCGGTAAGCCTGCTTATCCTTTGTTTTTTTACACTTGCCGAAGGGGTGCGGTATTGTGTTTGTGGTATGGTAAATCTGTTTACATTTAGCGTAAATAGGTGGGGAAATTCTACTCTTCAAATGTGAGTTATGAACAAAAAGCCGGGAATTTTGAGTTTACTAAGGCCTTACCGGGCGTTGGTGCTGGTGTTGCTATTGTTTACCCTGTTGGGTAATGCCATTAACCTTGTTCTTCCTTCTATTATTGCACATAGTATAGATGCTTATACGGCGGGTACGTTTGATAGCGTGGCCGTGTTGTTGCAGTTTGGGGTGGCAGTGGGTTTTATTTTTATATTCACCTATCTGCAAAGCATTATTCAAACCTATGCTTCGGAAAAGGTTGCCCGTGATTTGCGCACGCGTTTGTCGGATAAAATATCCCGGCAAAGTCATGCATTTATTGAGCAGGTAACGCCGGGTAAACTACTTACCAATTTAACGGCCGATGTTGATTCTATTAAAATGTTTATTGCACAGGCCATTGTTTCTATCATTTCTTCGGTATGTATCATTGTTGGAGCCAGTGTGTTGCTGCTTTCTATTAACTGGAAGCTGGCATTGTGTGTAATAGCTATTATTCCTATTATCGGTATTACTTTCTTCCTGGTATTGCGCAAGGTGCGTGGTTTGTTTATTCAAAGCCGTGCAGTGATAGACTGGCTGAATAAGGTAATTAATGAAAGTATACTGGGCGCTGCTATTATACGGGTGGTGAACTCGCAGCAGGGTGAGTATGTAAAGTTTTTAGAAGCAAGTACCAAAGCGCGCAATTTTGGGATGGCCATTTTAAAACTGTTTGCGGGGTTGATACCGGTAATTACGTTTACTGCCAACATGGCCATGTTAAGCATATTGGTGCTGGGTGGGCATTATGTTATTACGGGCAGCATGAGTTTGGGTGAGTTTGCCGCCTTTAACAGCTACCTGGCCATGTTGATATTTCCCATACTGGTTATCGGGTTTATGAGCAATGTGATAGCGCAGGCAACTGCGGCGTTCGATCGCATACGTGGTGTGCTGGATGCGCCGGAGCCGGAAGAAACCGGGACACTTACGCATGCTTTGCAGGGGGATATTGCTTTACGGGGAGTGAATGTATTATATGGGCAAACGCCGGTGTTAAAGAATATTTCTTTTGAGGTGAAGGCGGGGGCTAAAATTGCCATTATCGGTCCTACGGCAGCAGGTAAAACGCAGTTGCTGTATTTGCTTACCGGTTTAATAAAGCCGGCAACCGGCGCGGTTACTTTTGATGGACATGTGTTTACCGATTATAACAGTGAAATTTTTTACCGCCAGGTGGGCTTTGTGTTTCAGGATAGCATCATCTTTAACATGAGCATTCGGGAAAACATTGCGTTTAGTGATAAGGTAACAGATGCTGCGTTGCAAAAAGCAATGGAAACAGCCGAACTGATGGATTTTGTAAACAGCCTTCCGGATAAACTGAACACTATTGTTTCGGAACGGGGCAGTAGTTTGTCGGGTGGGCAAAAGCAGCGTATTATGCTGGCCCGGGCATTGGCGATAAATCCGAAAGTGTTGTTGCTGGACGATTTTACGGCACGGGTAGACGCCAATACAGAAAAGCGTATACTGGACAATATTGAACGCAATTATCCGGGTATTACTTTATTGAGTGTTACACAGAAAATAGCTACGGTAGAACATTATGATCAGATATTATTGCTGATGCAGGGCGAACTGATAGCCAGTGGTAAGCATGATACGTTGATGCAAACCAGCCCTGAATATGTGCAGTTATTTAATTCACAACAAAGCACCAGCAATTATGAATTACAATCTTAATCAACTGGGGCAGCAAAGGCCCAAAACATCTACACTGGCTGCTTTAAAAAGCCTGCTGCAATTGATATCGCACGAGCGGCGCAATTTGCTGATTGCATTGGTAGCCATTTTGTTGAACTCTACCTTAAACCTGTTAGGGCCTTACCTGATAGGGCATACTATTGATACTTATGTAGTGCATAAACAATATCATGGGGTGTTGGTGTTTGCCGGCATACTGCTTTCTATGTACCTGGTGGCTTTATTCACCAGTTACTTTCAAACCAAACTAATGGGTGGCGTGGGTCAGCGTATGTTGTTTACCCTGCGCAACGAAGTGTTTCAAAAGTTGCAGGTGTTGCCTGTTGGCTTTTTTAATGCGAATAAAGCGGGTGATTTAATATCAAGGGTGAATAACGATACAGACAAGATCAACTCTTTTTTCTCGCAGTCGCTTATGCAGTTTATTGGCAGCATTGCTACTATGACGGGAGCAGGTATTTTTTTACTGGTGATTAACATCCGGCTGGGGGTGGCGGCATTAGTGCCCGCGGTGTTGATTGTGTTGTTTACGAGAATTGTATCGCCCTGGGTAAAGAAGAAAAATGCGGTGAACATGTCCAGCGTAGGAGGCATGAGCGCAGAGATACAGGAAAGCCTGGGCAATTTTAAAGTGATCATCGCTTTTAACCGCCGCGACTATTTCAGGCAGCGGTTTCAAACGGCGAACCAGCAAAATTATACTACTGCTAAAGGCGCAGGTTTGGCCAATAATATTTTTGTGCCGGTATACAGTATGCTGTCCAGTATGGCGCAGCTTACAGTGTTGTTGTATGGTATTTACCTGATAGCACACCAGGAGTTTTCGGTAGGGCTGCTGGTGAGTTATCTTGCCTATGCCACTAACTTCTACAATCCTTTGCGGCAGCTGGCTGCTTTGTGGACCAGCTTTCAGGTAGCCATGGCCGGCTGGGACAGGGTATCGGTTATTTTATCGCTGGATACTAACTTGCCGGTGATGGAAACGGCAGAAGAAGTGTCGGCTGCCGGGCCTTTAATTGAATTAAAGAACGTGCATTTTGGTTACCTGCCTGGTAAGGAAATTTTGCATAATATATCCCTGCAATTGCAAAGGGGGAAAACTTATGCTTTTGTGGGCCCGACAGGGGGAGGTAAAACTACTACCGCGTCGCTAATTGCGCGTTTATACGACCCGGTAAGTGGTACTGTTTTGCTGGATGGCAAAGATATACGCAGCTATACGGCAACAGAAAGGACTAAAAAAGTAGGCTTTATTTTACAGGAGCCATTTTTGTTTACCGGTACCGTGAAAGAGAATATCCTGTATGGTAACGAACAGTATGCAGCCTATAGAAACGAAGCTTTGGAAGAGGTGATTAAAAATGCCAACCTGCAAAGTTTGCTTACTATTTTTGAAAACGGATTGGAGACAAAAGTTACTTCCGGTGGCGATAGCATCAGCTTAGGACAAAAGCAACTGATTGCTTTTATGCGCGCGGTGTTGCGTAATCCGGATGTGTTGATACTGGACGAAGCCACTGCTAATATAGATACAGTGACAGAGCAATTGCTGGAGGATATTTTAAACAAGTTGCCGGCAACCACCACACGTATTATTATTGCGCACCGGTTAAATACCATTGAAAATGCGGATGAAATTTATTTTGTAAATTCTGGTGAAGTAACCCGTGCCGGTTCTTTTGAAGATGCTGTAGATAAATTGCTGAAAGGAAAACGAGTAAGCTAATTACATTCCGGGTTGCTGGCTTATGACCGGAAGGCATAAACGTGCTGTGCCTTCCAGGGGCCTTTCATATACAGCCATGTTTTAAAGCCTGTGGTGGGGATGGAAAACGGTTCAAAATTTTGTTGCAGGTGCTGATGCACCTGTTTTGCTTTATACTCTGTTGTTTTATTCAGAATGGTAATGTGTGGATGTAATGGCTTGCTGTCCTGTTTACAAAGCCAGGGCGCAAAGGCTTCCTGCATTTGCAGGTGCAGTGCTTGTAATGCAGGTGATTGCAGGTGATAGGCTACCCAGTTACCGGCTTGTTTTATTTGCACTACGTCCAATACCAGGGGCGGGCGTTGGGCAAACTGTTCCAATGCAGCCTGAATGCCTGGTTGGTGGGAAGGTAGTTTGTAAAACAGGGTGATATGTGCATCGAGGTAATTGGCATGTGATGGGAAAAATTGTGTGCGCAGGAGGTTGAACCGGTGTTGTTGTTCTTCTTCCATTTCCAGTGTAATGATCAACGGGCGGGAAGGCAGGTTACTGTAACGCTTCATTTACCAATTTATTCAGGGTTATATACCGCTCTTGCCTGCCTTCGCTTTTTATATAAAATGCCATGAGAAAAGCGCAGTAATGATGTGTGTTGCTGATCCAGGGAAAGCTGCCAAACAAACCAGGGCTGGTAATAGATTCGTTGCCGGTGGTGCTGGTGCGGTTGCCCATTACCCACTCGCCAAAGCCATAGCCAAACTGCCCGGCTTCGGCAGGGGCGTACGCTACTGTTACTTCTTTGGTAACGCGGTTTACCTGCATGGCGGCTATGCTGCTTTCACTCAAAATTCTTTTGCCATTGAACAGGCCTTTGTTCAGTATCATTACCAGGAAGTTCATGTAATCATTAGGCGTGCTGAATGCGCCACCGGCGGGTAAGGCTACTTTGCCTTTACCAAAATCGGTGTTTTGCATATTCAGCGGCCGTGCAATGCGTTCGGCAAAAAGTGTTTCAAAGCTTTTGCCGGTTATTTTTTCCAGCACAGCACCGGCTATTTGCAGACCGGTGTTGCTATAGCGGAATACTTTACCGGGCTGGCCTTCCATAGGCAGGACGGCAATGTTTTCAATGGCTTCGTCCATGCTGTTCACCTGGCGCATTTCCTGCAGGCTTTCTTTTAGGTCCGGTGCATGTATGGCGGTAAGGTGCGACAGGCAATGACTGATAGTGATATTGCCTTTGCCATGTTGCGATAGCACGGGCAAAAACTTTCCTACTGTATCGTTGAGCTGTAGTTTGCCTTCATCTACAAAAGTCATTACCAATGCAGCGCTCAGCCATTTGCTGCAGCTGGCTATGGCCTGGCGGCTGGTGGTGGTGTAATCGTCCAGGTTGGCTTCCTGCCCCTGCCGCCTGGCTATGATCTTATTAACGGCTTTTTGCCGGAAGTTCATACTGTTGACCGATTGATTATATACAATCTTTCCATCTTTATACACCATCAGAATAGTGCGTCCCCCTAACTGAGGGGAATTGGTGGTTAACCAGTTATCTACTTTGCTAAAGTTATACTGGGCAAAAGCATTACTTGCAGGCCAGTATATAAGACCTGCTAACAGTACAATATTCAACAGTGATACAAGGGTACAGTTCTTTTTCATAACTATAGGGGTAGGTAGCTAATGTAGAGATAATTGCAGGGCCGTCAAAATAAAATTACTATTACCCGGAGGGGGGATATTAAAGGGGGGCGTTCATAGATTAAAATGTATTATTTTCATTTTTCAATGCCGTAAGTAAAATTAACGGAAACATGAAATTCAGACAAGCTACAACTGCGGATATACCACAAATCCAGGTTGTGCGACATACCGTGAAAGAAAACACTTTATCAGACCCCGGTTTGGTAACTGATAACGATTGTGAAATATTTATAAACCAACGCGGCCGTGGCTGGGTTTGCGAAGTAGATGGTTTACTGGTGGGTTTTGCTATTGCCGATTTACAGGACAATAATATCTGGGCTTTGTTTATACGACCCGAATTTGAAGGAAAGGGTGTTGGAAGGCATCTGCATTCCCTGATGCTGGAATGGTATTTTTCACAAACCCAAACAACGGTGTGGCTGGGTACGGCACCGGGTACACGTGCTGCTGTTTTTTACCGGAAAGCCGGTTGGACAGAGGTGGGGATGCACGGCTCGCGTGAAATTAAGTTTGAAATGACTTATGAGGATTGGATGAAACAGCACACTTAACAATATATTTGTAAAACCTAAACCGAATTACTTTTACAACCCGCCCTAAACTATATGACTACACAATATGCTATTTTATTGTTAACCTCTATAGCTACCTGTGGGTTTGTGCAACAACGAACCGAAGAACCAATATCTGATATATCCCCTTTAATTAATAACTGAGATCAATGAAAACAATCTTGAAAAGAGGCTACCTGGCAGCAATCTGCTTATGCGGTATGGTAAGCAGCTATGGCCAGGCAACGGAGAAAATTGACATAGTAAGTACTGCTGTGCCATTTTTACGTATATCGCCGGATGCACGTGCCGGTGGCATGGGCGAAACCGGTGTATCCACTTCACCCAATGCCAATTCTCAATTTTATAATGTTGCGAAATATGCGTTTGTGCACGATTTAAGTGGTGTAAGCGCTACTTATACTCCCTGGTTAAAAGACCTGGGTTTAAAAGATGTGTATTTAGCATCTGTGGCCGGGTATTACAAACCCGGAGAAGAGCAGGCTTTTTCTGCTTCGCTACGTTACTTTAGCCTGGGTAATATAGAAATTTCTGATGCAGATGGTAATGATCTGGGGCATCAGAAATCGAGTGAGCTGGGGTTTGACCTGGGATATTCGAGAAAGCTGACTGCCAATCTTTCGGTAGGGGCAGCCTTACGGTATATTTATTCCAACCTGGCAGGTACAGTTTCTACTACGGGAAGTATGTATAAAGCGGGTAATGCTTTTGCTGCCGATTTGGGAGTGTATTATAATAAAGTGGATGAAGCGGGTGAGGGCTGGCATGCAGGTGCAGCGCTTACTAACCTGGGCAGTAAAATAGGGTACACCAATGATGCTACCCAGAAAAATTATTTGCCTGCCAACCTGGCTTTAGGAGCGGGTTACAGCTGGGTGTTTAATGAGGTGCATAAAATAAGCCTCCATGGCGAAATTAATAAGCTGATGGTGCCTAAGCTGCCCGATGCGTCTGATTCGGCTGCTTATGCCAAGTATGGCAGTGAAGGATCGTTAAGCGGATTGTTTAAATCATTTGGCAATAGTGCTATGGCCTACTCTATAGGTAGTGAATATGTATATAACCGCTTATATGCACTAAGGTTAGGCTATTATACCGATAGCCGCAGCATGGGTAAACGTAACTATTTAACCGCAGGCGTAGGTATTAACTATAGCATGTTTGGTGTAAACTTCTCTTACCTGGTGCCTTCGGGTAGCGGGGTAACGCGCAACCCATTATCCAATACGCTGCGTTTTAGCCTGCTTTTTTACATGAGCAAAGAAGCGAAATAACAATCCCCTTTAAAAAAACTATATGACAACGGAATTCTATTCTTTTCATAAACAACAAACGTTGCCCAGGTGGCTGTTTGTGGTATTATTGATAGCAGCCTTAGGTGTTGGCAACAATGCCTGGGCGCAACCTTCGGGCTGGAAGTATAAAACAGCTATACGTATTACCAACGCCACGGCTACGGCTACCATCGACTTTCACCAGATGCTGCTGATAGATACCAAAAGCCTGGTAGATGCCGGCCAAATGGACGCCAGCCTGAAAGATCTTCGTTTTGGTAAGGATGCAAAGGGTGTTACCCTTTATCCTTATTTTATAGAAAGTGGCGCTAATACGGCCAGTACTAAAGTGTGGGTGAAAATAGATTCGGTGCCTGCTAATGATGTGGTGATATTTTATATGTTCTATGGCAACAACGCGGCAGTAAATGCTTCTACTTTAAACACTTTCCTGGGGCCTTTTAATACTACCGATTCTACTACAGAGAAGCAGGTGGGTAGTCCGGCTAATAACTCGCAACGAGGGATCTGGTTCAGGCCCAAACAGAATATGTTGTTAACCGGGCTGGGTAAACAAATGCCTGTGGCTTCTACTAATACGGTAACGCTTTTTGATCTGGATACCGAAGATATCCTGGAACAAACCAGTGTAGGTGGTGCAGCGGAGCAGTTTAACTATACTTCTCTATCTAATTATCGTTGGTTGAATAAAGGAGCGGATTATGTGGTAGAGTTATTTGTGCCCAGCGGATTGTATTACCAGGCCAACCTGCAGAATGTTAACAAGTATATGAGCATTCCCCGGATGGTATTTTGTAATGGTTGTGATGCTTCTACTTTGCCTGATCCTACCTCTAACAGTACCAGCTTTGCGGGCTTTAACGGTGGGTATGCCGATATGCAGTTTTATGTAAGGAATGATTCTATCGATATGCCTTCTTATGAATTCGGGCCTTTCATTATGGTGTCGCCCGATACATTAAAACATCCGGTGTATAAAATAGCATTTGCAGATACACTTACTGCTACAGATGGTATAGAGCCATTTACCTATGAAGTGTATTCGGGCAGTTTGCCTAAAGGGTTTAATTTAAGCACCACAGGTATTATTACCGGTACGGCTAATGATATGGGCACTTATAATTTTGTGGTAAAGGTGACGGATGCTTCGGCAATTAACGGGGTGCCTGCCTTTGTGACCAAAAAATATACACTGACGATAGATAAAGCGCCACAGACCATCACTTTTAATAATCTGGTGGACAGGGTGTATGGCGATACTTCTATGATATTGAGCGCCACTGCTACATCGGGCTTGCCGGTGACTTTTTCTGTAGCGGGTGGTCCGATAGATATTAGAAATGATACGGTGGTAATGATCCAGGGCACAGGTGGTGCTTTGATAACAGCCCGTCAAGCGGGAAATGAATATTATTTGCCTGTAGTGTTTTCGCAGGGCTTTATGATCAATGCCCAGCCACTGACGCTGATAGCAGATGATAAAGACAAGATATATGGAGACGATAATCCTGCATTAACGGTTACCTATGTAGGTTTAGTAAATGGCGATTCTACAGTGCCAGGTGTAGTGGTTACCACCAGTGTGGTGAAAAACTCTGATGCCGGAGAATATGAGATTGCTGTGGATGCTGATGGTAATACCAATTACGAGTTAAGCTACCAGGCTGGTAAATTCACCGTGAAGAAAAGGGATATTCATTTTAGTCTGAATGCCAAACCCGCCATTTCCAAGGTGTATGATGGTACTGACACGGTAATTTTATCTAAAGATAACTATATGGTTACGGGCATTGTCCTGGATGACGCTATTGAAGTAAAACGTACGATACATTATTCTGATGTCAATGCAGGTATGGCTAAAACCATTACCGCTGACAATATAGAGGTAACCGGTGCTAAAAAAGACAACTACCTGCTGGTGGATTCTTCTGCTACTGTTACGGGTGATATACTCAAGCGGGAACTGAACTTTACCTTAAGTGCCAGCCCGCTGATTACAAAAGTGTATAATACCAATGATACGGCTGTATTAGCAGCTGCCAACTATCACCTGGATAATGTGGTATCTACCGACACTTTAAGCGTTAGCTGTGTAACTACTTATTCAGATAGCAAGGTGGCCAATGGTAAAACCATTACAGCCACCAACCTTGTGCTGAATGGAACGGCTAAAGACAACTATACCTTACTCACTACCACCACCACTACCACGGGTAATATTACTACGCAGCCGGTTTCAGTTACATTATTGTCAACGCCGGTGATTGCTAAAACTTATGATGGTAACGATACCGCTGTTATTGCAACTGGCAATTACAGTATGACAGGGGTGATAGGAAATGACAATGTAGTGTTGAACAACCCTGTGTATGGCTCTTACGATAGCAAGCATGCGGGTGAAAATAAAAAGGTTACCGTAAACGGCTTGCAGTTATTAGGTAGCGATTCGGCTAACTATAAACTTACTGCTACTTCTGCTTTTGCCAGTATAGGTACTATTGTGAAGAAAGATGTAAGCGTAATTGCCGACTCTGCCAGCAAGGTATACGGTGAGGAAGATTCTGTGTTAACTTACCAGATTACCGGCCTGGTAGCTAAAGAGTCGTTGAATGGTGCTTTACAAAGGGAAGAAGGCGAAAATGTAGGGAAATATGTAATTACCATGGGATCGCTGGCGAATGATGATTATAAGATCATTAATTACACGCCGGCTTACTTTAGCATTACACCAAAAGAGATTGTGGTTACAGCAGATGACAAAGAAAGAGAACAGGGACAGAAGAATCCGGAATTAACGTACACCTATACGGGTTTTGTGCGTGGCGAAGATTCTACGGTGTTTACCAGCCCTATTCAGATAGCTACTGCTGCTATTCCTATTTCTCCTATCGGTTATTACGATATTGTTCCTTCCGGCGCAACAGCTGCTAACTACTACTTTACTTTTGTAAATGGTAAGTTAACCATTGTGCCTGCCAGCGACAAAGTGCGGGTATGGTCCAGCAACCGCAGTACCATGCAGGTAAGGATATTCAGCGAAAGAACACAGAAAGTAACGATACAGATGTTTACCGAATCGGGCCAGCGTGTGTTGGCGCGCCAGGAAACTATAGTAGACGCTATTAATAATTTTGTAATACCAGTGGGACATTTACCGGCTGCTTTCTATGTGGTAAGAGTAGATGCAGAAGACTTTATGGAAGCACATAAAATAAATATCAGGTAATTATAACCTTTTGGATATCTGTAACGAAAACGGCGCTGATTCAGCGCCGTTTTTATTTTTTGCCTGTTGGAGTATTCATCCTGTATCTATAATATACAATAAATGACTGAATAGTGCAAGGAGCATTTTGATGCCGAAAAATTACTGTAACTATAACGGGAGAAAATATGAAATATAAATATTAAGATATATATTGCTATACATACAGAGGTTCGGATAACAGGTGTGTTTAGCTTACCGGAAAAAAATCAGCAACCTTGAGTAAGAAGTATAAATATTATTACAGACCGGAATACGGATCGGACAAACTGCTGATAGAGTTTTTTGAAGGGGTAGGTGATGACTCCTTTTTTAAAGACCTGTTAGAAGCTATTGCAGATATTCAGCCCGTGGTAAAGCACATTGAAGATATACGGGTAATAGATGACATGGCGCTTACCATAGAAACAGACTATGGTGAGTTTTTGTACTCTAAGGATATCTGGAATATGGCTATTATTATGTCGGAAAGCAATCAACGTTTAATAGACGCTATTGAAGAGCATTTGTCGGTAAGTCCCTATTTTGAAAGGGAAGCCTGGGTAAATGCGTAAACAAACGGGGCTGTAACATGTACAGCCCCGTTTGTTTTATTCAATGCCTGCCTTTTTGCTTAAGGACCTGCGTTGTATTTCTTTTTTAATTAACGACAGTTCCCTGCCCGTTTGTCCTGCCACGGAGCTGTTCTCCTGCGCCCTGCGCATGAGGTAGGGTATTACATCGGCAATGGCGCCGTAAGGAAGGTATTTGCTTACGCTAAAACCACCCTTTGCCAGGTTATAAGTGATATTATCGCTCATGCCATACAGCTGGGAAAAATGAACCGGCAGAGATTCGTTGTTCGTTGATTTGTTCTCCATCAAACGCACTGCCATCAGGTTGCTATGCTCGTTATGAGAAGCCACAATGGTATGAATGGACTGATGAAAGTCTATACAATAAGCCACAGCCTGGTTAAAAGCTTTATCGGTATCTTCCTTTGTATCCTGTATGGGGGATGAATAGTTGAGTTCGGAAGCGCGTTTCCTTTCTTTTTCCATATAAGCGCCGCGTACCAGTTTTACTGCCAGTATATAGCCATCGGCCTGCGCCAGCTCGTGCGATTGTTTTAAAAAAGTATATCCTCTTTTACGATAGAGTTGAATGGTGTTGTACACCACTGCTGTTTCGAGGTTGTACATGCGCATAAGTTCGGTAGTGGCTGCGTCAATGGTATCCTGTATCCATGATTCTTCTGCATCTATCAGCACACTGGTTTGGTGCAGGGCTGCCTGTTGGGCAATGCGGTGCAGTCGTTGCATCACGGCTTGCCATTCGGCAGCTTCCGCTGTGGTAAGGCTGCTGGTATTCAGGGTACAGTTATCAGGGGTTACCAGGGAATTGCATTTTTCCAGCAGGGCAAACCGGGCAATGGCGGTTAGTTTTACACTGATAAAAGGAATGCTGTTGTTGCCGGATGCATATTCGATAATACGTAAGAATTCACTCGTGGCGGCTTCAAAGCTTTCTTCATTTTCGCGGCCTTCTGCACCATAGTCCAGTATTACTGCTACGTTGTGCTGTTTCAGGTTGTTAATTACCGGTGCGGTATCGGGCAAACTTTTACCGCCTACAAACTGGGCAAAAATGGTTTTTTCAATCAGCCCATTGATGGGAAACTTCCATTTCAGTAATAAAGGGGTAATGATAGTGCCTGCTTTTACCAGCAAAGGATAATTCATCATATTAAACAACTGGTGGGCATTTTTCAGCTGTTTGTCGGTTTTATGAATAAAACCCTGTTTGGTATTGGAAAACGATATACGGGTCAGTTGCTCGTGCATGAATGCGTTTTGCCCGTAAAAATAGCAGTGGGAAATACACAACCGGTAAAATGACAATCTATGCACATCATTGGATAATTTTGCGGTGGATAAGGTGTTTCGCGGATTGTTCTTCTGTTAACCGTAATTGTCCATAGGGGAGGGGTTATTGGGGGAAAATGGCCGACTTGTTTAAATTAGCTGTGCATTTTACTGCTTTTGATAGAAACTGCTATGTTTGACGCGATGAACCCAAAAACAACGAAGTGATGAAAGCAATTCCTTACCTGGTATCTGTGCAAAAGGAAAGTTCAATTGTGGTGGAGGCAGATGAATTGCCCTTTTTTTATAACCAGCTGCATCATCATAAGGAAATGCAGATTACCCTTATTGAAAGTGGCGAAGGGGTGTTGATTGTGGGTAATTATTCACAACCCTTTGAAGCAGGGCAAGTGTATATCATCGGCGCTAACCAGCCGCATATGTTTAAAACAGATGCTTCGCTTATTCAGAAGAAAACCAAATCGAAGGCGGTGCATATTTTCTTTGATATGGAAAAGCTACGCCCCTGCTTTGGATTATTACCAGAACTTACCGCCGTAGAAAAACTGGTAAGCAGAGCTTCCTGCGGTTTGCAGTTGAACGAGGGACATCGCAAACAAATTGGCCGTGAAATTCAGTTTATAGAAAAATCGGAAGGGCTTACCCGGTTAACCACCTTATTGCATTTACTGGAATATATAGCAGCCGAAGTGCAGCTTTGCCGCGATTTGGGCACAGGAATAAGCAGTCCGGCCAAAACATTCAGCGGTTTTAGAATGGATGACGTGTATAAATACACTCTGGAAAACTATCATAAAGACGTTTCCATACAACAGATAGCAGAGGTGGCCTGTCTAACCCCGCACGCTTTTTGCAAGTACTTCAAAAAACACACCCGCAAAACATATCTTACTTTTTTGAATGAAATAAGGATCAGCGAGGCTTGTAAAAAGATTACACTAGGCGAATATGAAGGGCTTTCGTCGTTAGGATATAGTACCGGTTTTAATAATGCGGTTACTTTTAACCGGGTATTTAAACGGGTAATAGGAATGGCACCATCGGATTATGTTAAAAAAGTAAGGGGAGAGCGGGTAATGAGTGAGTAAATTACCTGTACGATGAAAACGAATGTGCGTGCTTTATGTATGCTGCTGCTGATAGCGGCAGTAGCTGCCACAGCCTGGCAAATAGTTACTCCTTCTTATCCGCAACGTAACTACCTAACCAATGCCTTGCAGGGCAAACCAGTTACCTCTTATATATCCAACATCGCTGCCTGGCGCGCTACACAAAAGCAGACGCTGGAACAGAAAATAGCCGTTTTGCCGGATTCGGTGAAAAAAACATTGTTAAAGCAGGCCGATGCGGGTATGGCATTCGACTGGCCCACCTTATCCGATTCGCTATACCTGGAATACAAAATAACCGGCAACCGTAATCATTTTGAGGATAAATATAATAGCAGGCGTAGTGTGCTTAGCAACCTGGTGATTGGCGAACTGCTCACGCATAATGGGAAATATATGCCGCAGATTGTAAAGGGTTTACAGGTTTTGATGGAAGAGAAAACCTGGGTAGCACCTGCACATATAGGCATGCAGAAGGCCGGGGTAGGATTGCCGGATACCCATGAGGTGGTAATTGATTTGTACAGCGCCATTACTGCTGCTACCGTAGCTGCCACCCAATGGATGCTGTATGATCAGCTGGATGCGGCTTCGGCAGGTATGAATAAGCGTATAGCGGCCGAACTGGATACACGTATTATGCAGCCTTACCTGCAACGGAGCGATTTTTTTTGGATGGGCTTACAAGGCCAGGTGGTGAACAACTGGAATGCCTGGATCAATACCAATGTGCTATACACGGTGCTGTGCACGCAGCAAAGCCAGGTGCTGGATGATATAGTGCCTAAAATACTCAAAAGCACAGATTGTTTTATTAACCAATATCCCGAAGATGGTGGTTGTGATGAAGGGCCCGGCTACTGGAGTGTGGCAGGTGGTAAACTCATACGTTTGCTGGCATTGCTGCAAAGCGCCAGTAACGGTAAGTGTAACTTTGCCAACAAGCCTTTATTGCAAAGAATGGGCGATTATATTTATAAACTGCATATTGCCGATAACTACTTTGTAAACTTTGCCGATGCTCAGCCTGTTACTTATCCCGGTGCAGAAAGTGTATACTATTATGGCAGTATGTTTGGCAATGATACCATGACGCATTTTGCTGCCTATCTGTTCCGGCAAAACAAACAACGATTGGGCAATGGCAGCCTGGTTGATTTTTTACAGCAGGTTGCTATGTATGATAAGCTTGCTACCACTACACCAGGAGAAGGCTTGCCTGCTGTGTCGTGGTTGCCCAACCTGCAGGTGCTGAGCGTAAGAAGCAAGGGCGGAAGTACGGAGGGATTGTTTATGGCTGCGAAAGGGGGCAATAACGGCGAAAGCCACAACCATAACGATATTGGCAACTTTGTATTGTATGTGAATGGCAGGCCGGTGATAGTGGATGCAGGTGTAGGTGGTTATACCCGTAAAACATTCAGTAAAGACCGCTATTCTATCTGGACCATGCAATCGCAATGGCATAACTGCCCTACCATTAACGGCGTGATGCAGCAGGACGGCAGCAAGTTTAAAGCCACGGAAGTGAGCTGCAAGCATACGGCACAGCAAACACGGCTGGATATGGATATAGCAGGGGCATATCCTCCCGAAGCCATGGTGAAAAGCTGGAAGCGAAGCCTGGTATTTGATGCTGCCAAAGAGCAGGTGCAGGTAAATGACAACTACCTGCTCAGTGAATATAAAGAAGCTACCCGCATTCATTTTCTTACCTGCGACCAGGTAAATGAAGCCGAACCAGGGCAACTAACGTTTACTAATACAAAGGGGAAAGTGCAGTTATTACTAAAGTATGATGCAGGTAATTATACAGCTAGTATAGAGCCCAGGCCTATTGATGATGATAAAATGAAACCAACCTGGGGCAATAGTCTGTACCGGGTTAGTTTCATTACAAAGAGTCATCAATTACAGGGTAGCGCAGGGTTTGTGTTTAGCCTGCCGGTAAGGTAAATGCTAACTATGGTTGCTGGTATAAGCTGCGGCCGGGGTATTCCAAATATTTGCCGGATGCGGCTTTGATAATATCAGGTTTGTTGTAAGGCTGATACAGGCGTGATTGCTGTTGTTTTTCCGGTGTATGATAAGGTGTAATCAGTAGCGCGAAGTTGTAGTATAGCACATCGCCTTGTTTCAGGTTACGCGGGCCATTATAGGTTTCTGATAGAATAGACTTCCCTTTTAATGCCAGCCAGGTGCTGCCCTTGCCTTCATTGCTCCAGGAAGCAGGAATGTTAAGCTTTTTTTGAGTGGCAGATTTACCCGTAGCAGGGCGGGTGTATTTTTCGTCATACAGGGCGTATTGCAGTCCACCATTTACGTTGCCAATCCATGCACCGTTGTTTTGTGGCGTTTTTGCATTCCAGGTCCATTTTACAGAGTCGGGGCGTGCGCCACCTTTCTGGCCGGGGGCCATTACATATTTGGCTACGTTAAAATTAAAAGGGAGGTGGTACCGGATATCATCCAGGTTTACGTTTTGTAAAGCGGTGAGTTTTACCACAAAAAACAGGTAGCCATCCAGTTCCAGCGATCCGTTCACCTCCATTTGTAAAAAGGGGGATATGTTGGTGGCCTGCCATTGAATATAATGGGGTTGTTGTTGCGTATAGGTGACGCCCTGGCTGGTAAAGGCAATGTCTTTATGGGTGGCATTGTTCACGATATGGAAGTGAACCGGCTCGATAATAAAGTTATTGGCAGCGGTGTCTATACTATTGCCATCGGGTGTAAAAAAGGTGCGTATTTGCTCAGGAAAACCGGTTTTATTTACCAGCACCTGCTTGCCATACCAGCTGATGGTATTACCCGTTTGCTGAAAGGGGGCAAACAGCGCGGCGGTATCTGTGGTTTGCGCCTGTGCGGTGTGCAGCTGGCAAAGGCTGGTAGTGGTTACCGCGGCAATCGTAAGCAAGCGGAATAAGCGGGAATGCAATAACATGAGGTTGATTTAAATATAGCTTCAAATCTAAGCGTTCTGTGGTGGATTTTGACAGGCGGTAACTGCCCGAATACCGAAAATGGTAACTTTATTGCCGCTTTCCGCGATAAAAAAGGTGAGCAATGGCAAAAGATGAAAAAGCAATGGAGAAAGTTAGAAGAATCGGCAAATTACAAGGACAAGCGTTTCCAGAACCTGTCGCTTACACCCACTATGGCAGAAGGGGTAAGCATGGCAAAAATACTGCGTGAGCAGTTTAGTCCGCTACCTACTGTGAGGCCTGCACAACCTGTGCCTTCTGTGCGCACAGATTTAAAATCTCTTTATTCAGAGCAACCGGTAATTGTATGGTTTGGGCACTCCTCTTACCTGATTCACTGTAAAGGAGTGAATATTTTGGTTGACCCTGTGTTCAGTGGGCATGCTTCGCCCATCAGCACCATGGTGAAAGCGTTTCAGGGCGCTGATGTGTATAAGCCGGAAGATATGCCTGCGATTGATTACATGATCATCACGCATAACCACTACGACCACCTGGATAAGAAAACCATTGGGGCATTGCGCCCTGTTACCAAAGCGTATTATACCTCGTTGGGAGTAGGAAAGGATATTGCTGACTGCACAGGCGACAATGGTAATATTACCGAAATGGACTGGTGGGAAACAGAAACACTGGCCGAAGGCATTACCTTAACAGCCACACCCGGCCGACATTTTTCAGGAAGAGGATTAAAGCGTGGTGGATCGTTATGGTCTTCTTTTGTGCTGCAAATATTTGGTTACAAATTGTTTATTGGTGGCGACTCGGGCTACGACAAACATTTTCAGGAAATAGGTGCGAAATACGGCCCCTTTGACATTGTGATACTGGAATGTGGTCAGTACAATGAAGCCTGGCCTTATATACATATGATGCCGGAACAAACGGCACAGGCGGCGGTTGAGTTGCAGGCAAAACTATTGTTGCCGGTGCATTGGGCGAAGTTTAAACTGGCTTTGCATCCGTGGAACGAGCCTATAGAACGGGTAACGGCTGCGGCGGCTGCCTTGCATATGCCTGTTACTACGCCTATGATTGGCGAGCCGGTGCAGGTAGGGGCCGATTACCCTCAACGCCAGTGGTGGCGTTGAGCGGATAACCAACGGTAAATGGCGGCTAACGGTATTTATACCATGCGCCTGTGTTGAATAGCAAGGCTGTTTCATCCTGATGAATCCAGTCTTTTTCAATCAGCTTTTTTAGTCCTTCGTAGGTAGCGCTGCCTTCCGGAGAAAGCAACAGACCTTCGGTAGCCGCCATTTCCTGCATACCGTTTTCTATTTCATCTTCTGTTACTGTTAAAGCTGCACCATCGCTATGGTGCAGTACTTCCAGCATCATGTCTTTAGCAAAAGGCTCGGGAACGGCTAAGCCATAGGCCATTGTAGGTATCGCCTGAAAACCAGGCGCTATTTTACCTTGTTCAAACAGTTGTATCATGGGTGCGCAATTTTGAGTTTGTATTACTACCATACGGGGTAGTTTGCCGGTTATCCAGCCCAGTTGCTGCATTTCGCGAAAGGCCTTCCACATGCCAATTAACCCGGTACCACCACCGGTAGGATATATGATAACATCGGGCAGCTGCCATTGCAGTTGTTCGGCCAGTTCGTAGCCTATTGTTTTTTTTCCTTCCAGCCGGTAGGGTTCTTTCAGGGTAGACATATCAAAAGCACCTGTTTCTTCTACCATTTGCCGGGCCAGTTTGCCACAGGCATTGATAAGCCCGTCTACCAGTATTAGCTCTGCGCCATACATGCGGCATTCTTCCTGTAAGGTAACAGGAGTAATGCGTGGCATGATCACTGTGGCTTTGATGCCGGCTTTGGCGCAATAGGCGCTTAATGCCCCCCCTGCGTTACCGGCTGTAGGGATGATACAATGTGTTACGCCCAGCTCTTTGGCTTTGGATACGGCCACGCTGATGCCCCGTGCTTTAAAAGAGCCCGTGGGGTTTACACTTTCATCTTTTAGCAGCACCTGCCGGCCAAAGCGTTGTTGTATTTTTTGCAGCGAATGAATAGGCGTCCAGCCCTCGTTGAGACTTACAATATTATCCGGGTTTAGCACGGGTAACATTGTGGCATAACGCCACATATTGTATACGTTATGTGCTATGTCCTGTTTGTTTGCTGATAAATGATAACGGGTAACCAGTGGTTGCTGGCAACAGGTGGCATAACCCTGTAGCTGATGCATAGGGTAGGTTTTGCCGCAGGAAGGACATTGTAATGTGCTTGCCAGGGATGTTGTATTGGCCACTAATTCCATTGCATAAAAGTAGGCCGCATCTATAACCTTGCAGATACCTTTATGTTATAACCTATAACTTAACGTTATACACTTTACGCGCCTGCTGTATCAGTTTTTTATTCATTTCGCTGGTTTCGCCCTTGCGTTGTATGAAATAAAAGCTACGTTCTATCAGCAATCCATCGAAGTGAATTTCTGTTAACTCGCCGTGTTTCAATTCTTTAGTAACAGAGCGTTGTGGTAGAAAGCCTACACAGTCCGATTCAATCAAAAAGTTTTTAAGCGCTTCCGTTCCACCCAGCCGGGCCTTTACCTGCAGGTCGTTTAATCCTATTTTATGTTTTTGTAAAGTGTATTTTAATGCTTCCAGTGTTCCGCTACCGCGTTCCCGTAAAGCAATAGGCATTTGTGTTACCTCCTGCAAAGCATATTTCTTTTTAGCTGCAATACTGTTTTTTTTGCTGCACACAGCAATTACCCGGTCGTTCATAAAAGGCTGATACACTACGTTGGTAAGCTTTTCACGGCCTTCTATAATGCCCAGGTTAATCTCCTGATTTAATAAGGCTTCCAGCACAATTTCGGAGTTGCGGTTGAGCAGGGTAACTTCCATCTGTGGGTACTGTCGCAGGAACATGGACAACACTTTGGGGAGTATATACAAAGCAATGGTGGTGCTGGCGCCCAGTTTTAAAATGCCTTTGCCGGGCGACTGATGATTTAACAGCGATAAATCGAACTCGGTTTCTTCCTGTATGGCTTTTACCTGTAGCACCCGTTGCTGTAGCAGCTTGCCGGCTGTAGTGAGTTCAATATGAATGCCCTTTCTGTCGAACAGTTTTATCTTATAGTATTCTTCCAGCTGTTTAATATGCTTGCTGATAGCGGGTTGGGATATAAACAGCGTATCGCTGGCTTTGGAAAAGCTTTTTTCCCGGGCAACCTCTATAAAAACCTGGTGGTGAGTAGAAAGCATAACAGAAGGCAGGTTAATGAGTAACAATGTTACGCCAAAAAGCGGGAACTGGCTTAAAGTGTAAAATGTCGGCCAAATGCCCCAAATTTGGCAACGGAAACATGGTATATACTTTTTACAACTTTGATATAAAGCAACTTAACACGCTGTTGATTCAACGTGGCAGGGGAATGGCTTTGCATACAGATGCCCGGGGCTATAACGAGCTGCGCCCGTACACGCTGCAGGTGAATGCCGCTGGCTTTACTGTAGATGTGGCCCCTTATACGGTTACGGTGGTAAAGGAAGACGCGGTGCTGGTGGTATCGTGTACCTGCCAGGCTTCATCAGATAAGCTGTGCGAACATGGTGCGCAGGTATTGTATAACATTTCGGAGCGGGAAGACCTGCGTATGTTTTTTGATGAAGCACTACGCAGGCAAAAGCTACAGCAGTTTGCAGCTGCTTATGGCCTGCAACATGAGTATTACCCGGAACATTTTTTTGTGCTGGAATATATAGATGGGAAAATAAGCATGCGGCCTAAAACGCCGGAGTTATATCCTGTAACGGCAGAAAGTACCCGTTTGTTGCATAACAGGTTGTTTGCGCCGCAGGAGCATACGGTGATAGAAAGGGTACAAACGCATGACCTGTTTACCAGGGCAGTGGTGTTAAAGCAACATAAGTATTACCATCACCTGGTAATAGAATTATATGAGGGGGAAACCACTAAGTCAGGTAAGCTGAAAAATCCGTTGCAGCAGGTGCATCCCATAGAAGCAGTATGGAAAACGGATCATGCACTGGAAGTAAAGTTTTATACCGGCATCAGCCGTTTTCAAAACCAGGTAAAGGAAGCGCAGAGTGCAGCGGATATGAACGCGCTGAAAGCTATTGTTAAAAACCCCTGTAAATATGCTTTTTACCGGCTCAACGCTGCTGCATCGGAAAACGTTACGGCTACCAGTATTGAACAGGTGGTAATAGGGCAGCTGATTTATCATATTACATTGGTGGTGCATAAGAAGGGACACTTTTTTGAAGTGATGGTGCAGATTCGGATGAATGGGGAGGGATACCGGTTAGAGCAGCTGCCTTTGGAATACGATTATTTTGTAGCTATTAACAATGTGCTGCATTTGCCTGCCAGTTTTCAATTGCTAAAGGTGCTGCAGTTTTTTAAACAGCAACAACGCCTGCTGATACACGACTCTAAGTTCAAAACCTTTCAACAGGAGATACTGGATAAGCTGGAGGAAACAGTAACGATAGACTATACTTATCTGAAACCTGCTACTCCCGAACAGCTGGCAGAACAGGCGTTAGATAAGCCTTTTGAAAAGATGATCTATCTTACGGAGAGTGAAAATTATGTGTTGCTGAACCCGGTGATCAAGTACGGTGATATTGAAATTGCTGTGCGTACCAAAAGGCAGATCTATGCCAAAGACAGCAAAGGGGAGCTGTTTACCGTGAAGCGGGATGATATGGCAGAACTACAGTTCACTGCCCTGTTAATGAAACAGCATCCTGATTTTTACGAGCAGATAGATAATGAACTTACCTGGTTTTACTTACATAAAAGCCAGCTTTTAAACGAGAACTGGTTTTTGGATGCTTTTGAAAGCTGGCGTAATGATGATATTGCCATCTATGGCTTTAATGATATTAAAAACAATAAGCTCAACCCTTATAAGGTAAACATTAACATACAGGTTACCAGTGGCACCAACTGGTTTAATATAGACATTTACGCGGGTTATAACCGTAGAAGGGCATCGTTGAAAAAGTTACATAAAGCGGTAAAGAACAAAAGCAGGTATGTAGAGCTGGACGATGGCACTATAGGGATATTGCCGGAAGAGTGGCTGAGTAAAATGGAAGCTATATTCCAGGCCGGTGAAATAGAAGACGAAGTACTGACCATGCCCAAAATATGCTTCTCTGCTGTAGAACAGTTGTATGAAGATAGCATGATGGATGAGCAGGTGAAGGAAGAACTGAAAGAATACTCCCTTCGTTTTTCGCGCTTTGAATCTATTACCGAAGTGCCTGTGCCGGAAGCATTGGCAGGAACGCTACGCCATTTCCAGTGGCAGGGATTGAACTGGCTGAACTTTTTGGATGATTTTAGCTTTGGCGGTTGTTTGGCAGATGATATGGGATTAGGGAAAAGTATACAGCTGATTGCATTTATATTGCATTTACGGCAAAAGAAAGGCCCCTCTACCCATTTACTGGTGGTGCCCACCTCGCTGGTGTTTAACTGGCGAGAGGAGTTGCAAAAGTTTGCCCCCTCTTTAACGTGGTATGTGCATCATGGGCAAAGCAGGGATTATCATGTAAAAGCTTTTGCCTCGTATGATGTGGTGATTACCACTTATGGCACTTTGGTGTCGGATATCAAACTATTAAAAACTTTCGGGTTCAATTATGTCATAGCTGACGAATCGCAGAATATTAAGAACCCGGAATCGCAGCGATACAAGGCTATACGGTTATTACAGTGTAACAACCGCATAGCGGTAACCGGTACGCCAGTGGAAAACAATACTTTTGATCTATATGGGCAACTATCATTTGCCTGCCCCGGCCTGTTGGGAGGGAAACAATACTTTAAAGATATTTATGCGCTTCCGATAGACAAGTTTAAGGATAGCAAACGGGCAGCTGCTTTGCAAAATATCATTAACCCTTTTATGCTAAGGCGTACCAAGCAACAAGTGGCAACAGAGCTGCCGGATAAAACGGAAATGGTGTTGTATTGCCCTATGGGCGAGGAACAGCAGAAAGCCTATGATGCTTTTGAAAAAGACCTGCGCGATTACCTGGAAGGAAAAGCGGACGATGATATGCCGCAATCTACCATGCATGTGTTAAAAGGCATCACTAAACTCAGACAAATTTGTAACTCGCCGGTGTTATTATCGGAAGAAAGTTTATATGGTAATGCTTCTGCTAAAATAGAAGTGTTGCTGGAGCAGCTGAAAGAAAAAACAGGCAAACATAAGGTGCTGGTGTTTTCACAGTTTGTGGGCATGCTTGACCTGATAAAAGACGGGCTGGATAAAGAACGGATTGCCTATGCCTACCTTACAGGCAGCACTGCTAACCGCGAAGCGGTAGTGCATCAATTCAGGGATGATGAAAACACCCGTGTATTTTTAATCAGCTTAAAAGCGGGTGGTACAGGGCTAAACTTAACAGAAGCAGATTACGTATTCCTGGTTGATCCCTGGTGGAACCCGGCCGTAGAAAACCAGGCTATTGACCGCAGCTACCGCATTGGCCAGAAAAAGAATGTAATAGCGGTGAGACTTATTTGCCCGGATACTATTGAAGAGAAGATTCGTAAACTACAGGAGAATAAAAAGGAGCTGGTGAATGAACTGATTAAAAATGATATGTCGTTTTTTAAAGCATTAACGCGTACTGATCTCTTGTCGTTATTAAAGTAATGGGCAGGGTTTCCCTTTTTTAAAGTCTACCAGCGGCCATGCAAGCGCCGCCGGTAGCTGGTATAAGATGCTAATCTAGTCCTGGTAATGAATACTCTCTCACATAATCGCGTGGCGATTTACCTGTAACGGTTTTAAACACCCGGTTAAAGTTGGTGATGCTATTAAAGCCGCAATGATAGGCTACCGTAGAAATACTATCATAGGTACCATCTGCCAGCTTTTTACATGCCTCATTAATACGCACTTCGTTTAAGAAAGCCACAAACGTTAAGCGGGTATGCTTTTTAAAATAGCGGCAAAATGCCTGTGGGGTCATGTGTGCGTGTTTGGCAATATCTTCCAGCATAATATCGGTATCGTAATGCTGCATAATGTAGTTATAGATATGCCCGATGCGCAACCCCTCATGATCACTTACAGAAGATAGTTTAGACCCGGATACCAAAGGTTCTAACTGCGGGGCTGCCTGCAGCAGTTTCAGCATTTCTATAAAATGGATAAACTGATCAACCGGCCTGGCCTGCTGAATGCGTAGCATACAGGCAGCTACTTCGGCTACCATTATCTCGGGCAGTTTAAAGCCGTGCTGATACTTGTTTAAAAAAGCTTTGATGTTCTTCAGCTCTTCCAGGTTGAAAACAGGACCCAGCTTACCATCGGGGTTAAAAAAGATGTTGAGCGACTGGATTGTTTTTTTACCTCTGCCGGAAAAATAAGAAGGATCGTTTTTAAACAGATGTGGCTGGTTGGCGCCCAGCCAGAAAATTTCGTTATGCCGGAAAGCATGCATGTTGTTTTCGGCAATTAAAGTGCCTTCGCCTTTCTGTACCCACGTTAATTGAATTTCTTCATGCCTGTGCAGGTGTGGGTAGAAGTGCGGCAACACATCTTTTTGTACGATAATGGTTTTATCGTGTGCAACAGGAATGGTAAACTGAAGAACTTTCATAAGGAACTATTTTTTTGTTGGCGGTCATTTATTAAGCAGTTATATGTAAATGTGCAGAAATTATCCGATAGAATGGTTCTGGTAATATTATCGGTTAAAATATGAAAGTAAATTACTAATAAATGCGAATTGCCCCCGGTTGCAGCCCGTTAATTTTGAAAAAAAAGATTTATGAGTTTACAATGGAAAGGGGTGTTCCCGGCTATTACAACCAAATTTACTGCAGAAGGAGAATTGGATCTGGCTGGCTTTTCGGCTAACGTAAAGGAGCAGCTTGCTGCTGGTGTGAATGGGATTGTGTTGGGCGGAAGCTTAGGCGAAGCAAGTGTATTAAATACGGCAGAAAAGGAGTTATTGGTGAAAACCACATTAGAGATTACAGGAGATAAAGTGCCTGTAATATTGAACATTGCGGAAAGCGTTACTACAGAAGCAGTAAGGCAGGCTAAGCTGGCTAAAGAATGGGGAGCCAGGGGGTTGATGTTGCTGCCACCTATGCGCTACAAAGCAGATGACAGGGAAACAGTTACCTATTTTAAAACGGTAGCTGCTGCCACTGATTTGCCTGTGATGATATATAACAACCCGGTTGATTACAAAATAGAAGTAACCCTGGATATGTTTGCCGAGCTGGCAGAAGTGCCTACCATTACTGCGGTAAAAGAGTCGTCAAGGGATGTTACGAATGTAACCCGTATGATCAATCGTTTTGGCGATAGATTCAGCATATTATGTGGTGTGGATACTATTGCTATGGAAGAGTTATTACTGGGTGCTAATGGCTGGGTTGCCGGACTGGTGTGTGCTTTCCCACGCGAAACAGTAGCTATTTACCGTTTAACCAAGGCAGGAAGGATTGAAGAAGCCACTAAAATATATCGTTGGTTTATGCCCTTGCTGGAATTAGATATTCATCCTAAATTAGTGCAATACATTAAGCTGGCAGAAAAGCAGGCTGGTATAGGTACTGAGTATGTAAGAGCCCCCCGGTTAACCTTGATTGGTGAAGAGCGGGAAAGAATACTAACTGTTATTAATACTGCATTGGCCAACCGTCCTCAATTACCTGAATATTTATCTATTGCTGTTCATTAATTTATATACACAGTAACGCAACCGCATGGCAACAGAACTATTGGAAGAGAAAAGTGTACAGGCTGCCACTATTATGCAGCAGGCACAGGAAGCATTTGACAGTTATAAGAAGGCAGGTGCTGCCGTTAAAGCTGCATTTTTGCAGCAGATAGCCGCAAGTATTGAAAGCTACCGGGAAGTATTGGTAGCGACAGCACAAGAAGAAACGCATTTACCTTTACCAAGACTGAACGGAGAAATTTCACGAACTACCGGACAACTGCAGCTATTTGCCAATGTATTACTGGAAGGCAGCTGGGTAGAAGCAGCCATAGATATGGCTGATGACACCCGCACACCTGCGCGGCCCGACATTCGTAAAATGAAGGTGCCTTCGGGGCCTGTGATTGTCTTTGGCGCCAGCAACTTTCCTTTTGCTTTTTCTACTGCCGGTGGCGATACGGCCAGCGCGCTTGCTGCTGGTTGCAGTGTGGTGATTAAAGCCCACCCTGCTCATGAGAAAACGTCGAACTTAGTATATAAAGCTATTGAAGAAGCGATACAAAAAAGTAACCTGCATCAACATGTGGTACAGCATGTTAGCGATAAGGGCAATGCCTTAGCCAAAGCACTGGTGCAGCATGAGCATGCTGCTGCTGTAGGCTTTACCGGCTCGTTGGCAGGTGGAAAAGCCATCTGGCAATATGCCAATGAAAGAGCATGTCCTATTCCTGTGTTTGCAGAAATGAGCAGCATAAACCCTGTAGTGTTATTCCCCGATAAACTACAGCAACAACCGGCCCAACTGGCGCAGCTATATGCTGCGTCCATTACCGCCGGCATGGGGCAGTTTTGTACCAACCCCGGTTTATTGCTGGCGGTAAAAGGCGAAGGGTTTCAACTGTTTTTACAGCATTTGGGTGAAGAAATTGGCAAGGTTGCGCCGCAGCCTATGCTGCATGAAGGTATTTACTGTAACTGGCAGCGTGCTTCGGAAGAAATATTGCAACAACAAAAGGTAGAGATTGTGGTGCAATCGGCACAGCAAGCAACAGGTATTTGTCCATTACCTGTAATAGCCAAAGTGCCCGCGGCCACTTTTATACAAAACGGTGTGTTGAAAGAGGAAGTGTTTGGTCCGCTTTCGCTGGTAGTGGAATGTGAAGATGTGCATGAACTGAAGCAGGCGTTGCAGCAGGTGAAAGGGCAGCTGACCACTACCCTGATGGCTACCGAAAAAGATTTAGAACAATTTACAGATATTATAGCGCTGCAGCAATCATTGGCTGGCAGAATTATCATTAACAGTGTGCCTACCGGTGTAGAGGTTTGTGCAGCCATGGTGCACGGGGGACCTTTCCCGGCAACTACTGATGCGCGTTTTACCTCGGTGGGTAGCAGCGCTATACAAAGATGGGTTAGGCCTTTATGTTTTCAGGGTTTTCCCGATGCATTGTTACCTGATGAATTAAAGAATAGCAATCCGCTTCATATCTGGCGCATAGTAAACAATCAACTGACTAATTCTGCTTTGTGATGAAAAAAACATTCTTCTGTATTGATGCGCATACCTGCGGTAATCCCGTGCGTTTGGTAGCCGGTGGAGGACCGGTGCTGGAAGGGAATAACATGAGTGAAAAGCGCCAGCATTTTTTAAAAGAATATGACTGGATAAGAAAGGGGCTTATGTTTGAACCCCGCGGGCACGATATGATGAGTGGCAGTATACTGTATGCCCCGCATGATAAAGCCAACGATGTAGGAGTATTGTTTATTGAAACCAGTGGTTGCCTGCCCATGTGTGGCCATGGTACCATCGGCACTATTACTATTGCTATTGAGGAAGGCCTGATAACGCCCAGGGTGCCGGGCATTGTTCGCATGGAAGCGCCTGCGGGCCTGGTGATGATCAACTACCGGCAGGAAGGAAAGAAAGTAAAAAGCGTAAAGCTTACCAACGTGCCTGCCTACCTGGATTCGACAGAGTTAACGGTAGAGTGTCCTGAATTGGGCGAGCTGGTATTTGATGTTTCTTACGGTGGTAATTTTTATGCCATTGTGGATGTACAAAAGAATTTTAAAGGACTGGAACATTACAGTGCCGACAAACTGATTGCCTGGGCCAGGGAAATGCGCAGCCGAATTAATGAGAAGTATCAGTTTGTACATCCGGATAACCCTACTATTAATGGATGCTCGCATGTATTGTGGACGGGAGCTGTTTTAGACCCTACCTCTACCGCACGCAATGCGGTGTTTTATGGTGATAAGGCAATAGATCGCAGTCCCTGTGGTACCGGTACATCGGCACGGATGGCGCAATGGTATGCTAAAGGCATGCTGAAAAAAGAGGATGTATTTATTCATGAGAGTATCATTGGTTCTACCTTCCGGGGAACTATTGAAGAAGAAACCACTGTAGCGGGCAAACCGGCTATCAGACCTGGTATTGAAGGGTGGGCAAAAGTTTATGGCTACAATACCATTACTATTGACCCCGAAGATGATCCATATGCTTATGGATTCCAGGTAATATAACTTTTGCGTAAACCCGTTAAACAACATTACAGATGAAAGCTATTGTTATAGGTGGTGGTATTATAGGATTAAGCTCGGCCTGGTTTTTAAGAGAGGGTGGTTGGGATGTTACTGTCATTGATAAAGGTGATTTTACCGATAACTGTAGTTATGGTAACGCCGGTTATGTTTGCCCCAGCCACTTTGTACCGATGGCCGCACCCGGTATTGTAATGCAGGGTTTTAAATGGATGCTGAACCCGCAAAGCCCTTTTTATGTAAAGCCAAGGGTGAATGCAGCTTTGCTGCAGTGGGGGTTTCAGTTTATGAAAAGCGCCAATGCGCGTAACGTAGAGAAAAGTGCCTTGCCTTTGCGTGATATAGCGCTGTTAAGTAAAGCGCTGTATGAAAGCTGGGCTACTACGCCTGGTTTTGATTTTGCGTATGAAACAAAAGGGATGCTGGAAATGTTTCAGACCGAAGCAAATGAGCATCATGCCCATCATAGTGTTGAACAGGCAAAGAAGCTGGGCCTGGATGCTGTTTTACTCAGCAAAGAAGAAGTGGCCCAACTGGAGCCACATACACAACTGAACATAAGAGGAGCGATACATTTTAAATGTGATGCACACTTATATCCCGGCAACCTGATGAAGAACCTGTTAAGCCAGCTGGCACAGCGGCAGGTTACTTTTATAAAGAACGAAGCCGTAACCGGCTTTGAAAAGAACGGTAAGGACATAAGCAAAGTAATTACTGCCAACGGGCGTTATGAAGCTGACCTGGTGGTAGTGGCCGCCGGCTCGTGGAGTAAGGGGGTGGCCGATATGTTACATACTACTATGCCTATGGTAGGAGGACGTGGCTATTCTGTTACATTTGAAAACTCGCCCTACCGCTTACAACATCCGGCTATATTAACCGAAGGACGGGTGGCGATATCCCCTATGGATGGTAATAAGATCCGCTTTGGAGGTACTATGGAAATTACTGCGCTGGATGCGCCGCCTAATTTTAAAAGGGTACAGGGTATACTCTCCTCCGTAAAACAATTTTTGCCGGAATATGATATTCCTATGCCGGAAGCATCTAAAGTATGGTATGGCTACAGGCCCTGTTCGGCAGATGGGCTGCCCTATATTGGGTATCTGAAAAAAGTTCCCAATTGTATTATGGCAACCGGCCATTCTATGCTGGGGGTAAGCCTGGGACCCGCAACGGGTAAGCTGGTGAGTGAGCTGGCTGCACAAAAAGCCACATCTTTAGATATGGCTCCTTTTACTCCCGAGAGATTCGCTAAGTAAAGTTTCTTTATTTTCAGAATATATTGAAAGTTTAGAAAGTGTATTTATATTTGTGGTGTCATTAAAGCACTACAATATGAAGACCTTAAAAGACCATCTGATTTTATACGACGCCGATTGTCCTATGTGTCACCTGTATACCCGGGCTTTTGTTAAAGCGGGGATGCTGGACAACAATGGGCGGGAAGCTTACCAACATACAGCATCACATAGCTGTTTTGATATTGATATGCAAAGGGCGGTGAATGAAATTGCCCTGGTAAACAGGCAAACCGGTGAAGTTACCTACGGCATCCAAAGCCTGTTTACCATTATTGCCCATTCCTTTCCTGTTTTCAGGCGCTTGTTTCAAAGCAGCTCTTTTATTAGCGTGATGGGGCGTTTATACGCTTTTGTATCCTACAACCGGCGGGTAATTATCCCTTCTGCCGATGCTACCCATCACTTAGCCTTACAGCCTTCTTTTAAAAAACGGTATCGTATTGCCTGGCTGTTGTTTACCTGGCTGGTAACGGCCTTTATTCTTTCGGCTTATGCATGGCGCATTACTACCGTACTGTCTGCCGGCGGTTTTTACAGGGAATATCTTGTGTGCGGGGGGCAGATTATTTTTCAAGCGTTTGTACTAAGCCGCATTGCACCACAAAAGACCTGGGACTACCTGGGTAATATGATGACTGTTTCACTGGCAGGAGCTTTATTATTGTTATTGGGTATGATGGTGGGTAGCCTGTTGCATGCCAGCGTTGTTTTTTATGTAAGTTTTTTTATGACTGTGGCCGGATTGATGTTCCTGGAACACCTGCGTCGTTGTTCTTTGCTCGGGTTGAATTATATCCCTTCTGTTACCTGGGTACTGTATCGTTTATTACTACTGGCAGTATTGCTTAAACTCTACTAATATGTTGTATCAGAAAATTGTGCTGGCAGGTGGCAATGGCTACCTGGGGGGAGTGCTTGTGCGTTACTTTAAGGATAAAGCAGCTTCTATTATTATATTGGCGCGCAAAGCCAGCCCGGATGTTGACAATGTTCAAACCATAGTGTGGGATGGTGTTACACAGGGGGCGTGGTGTACGGCGTTGGAGGGAGCAGATATGTTGGTAAACCTATGTGGTAAAAACGTAAACTGCCGGTATACTGCACAAAACCAGCGGGCACTTCTTGAGTCACGGCTATTGCCTACCCGCGCATTAGGTGTTGCTGTGACAGGCTGTAAACTGCCGCCTGAGCTTTGGATCAACGTTACTTCGGCCACCATTTACCGGCATGCAGAGGATAAGCCACAGGATGAGGCGACGGGACAGATTGGATATGGGTTTTCGATCGATATCTGCAAAGCATGGGAATCTGCTTTCTTTGATATGTCTGCGCCCCGTACCCGCAAAATTGCTTTACGTATGGGTATTGTGTTGGGACGTAAAGACGGTGTTTTTCCAAGATTGCTAAATATGGTAAAGCTGGGGCTGGGTGGCAAACATGGCGTTGGTGAACAATATATTGCCTGGATACATGAGCAGGATGTAGCAGGAAGTGTGGAATGGTTACTGCAGCATACAGAGATAGAAGGTGTGATAAACTGCACGGGACCGGAACCTGTGCGGAACAAAGACCTGATGAAAGATATTCGCCGTGCCTATGGCGCTCCTTTTGGTTTACCGGCTCCGCAATGGTTGCTGGATGCCGGAGCGATGCTGATTGGAACGGAAACGGAACTGCTTTTAAAAAGCAGGTGGGTGGCTCCGCAAAAATTATTGGATAGTGGTTATGTATTTTTGTTCACCCGTGCATCTTATGCCATACACGACATATTAAGCATACGCATATAACACTAACTCTTATGCCGCTCATTCAATTAGAAACTTATATTAACGCCCCGGTAGATGTTTGTTTTAATTTATCCCGCAGCATTGACCTGCACACCCAAAGTATGGAGCAGGCCGGTGAAAAGGCCATAGCGGGTGTAACCTCCGGTTTTATTAACGAAGGAGAAACGGTTACCTGGGAAGCCCGCCATTTTGGAATTGTGATGCATATGACCAGTAAAATCACGGCCCTGCAGCAACCACATTATTTCAGAGATGAAATGGTGGAAGGGCCTTTTAAGAAATTGAAGCACCATCATATTTTCCGGGAAGAGAACGGAGGAACCTTAATGATTGACGAATTTGAGTTCGCTTCCCCCCTAGGATGCATGGGGAAATTAGCGGATATATTGTTTTTAAAAACATATATGAAGTCCTTACTGCAAAAGAGAAACAGCGTAATTCAGCAGGTAGCGGAAGAGCAGGTAAATGTGGTAGTGCGATAGATGGAATAGTGCGTGAAAACGATTATGTTTGCGCATACCGTAAGGCTATGGACTATACCAGGGAGTTTAGGAAATTTATCACGGGGCAATATTTGCATTCAGGCATACGTATTACGGCAGGGGCTGTTATACCGGCTGTAGTATTATATCACTTTGATTTGCTGGCTGCATGGATGGCCATGCCGCTGGGCGCGCTTTGCGTAAGCTTAACAGATAACCCTGGTCCGCCGCATCACCGCAAGAATGGTTTAATTGCCAGCATCCTTATCAATTTTGTAGTTGCTATCATTACTGGCTTTAGCAGGGAATTGCCCTGGTTGCTGGGAGTGGAAATAGTGGTGTTTGGGATGTTTTTTACCCTGATAGGCGTATATGGCACCCGCATTAGCAGTATAGGGCTTATTGCCCTGCTGGTGTTTATATTTAATGTAGACAGTCATTTACAAAGTCACTCTATCTGGTGGGATGCCTTGCTGTTTGCGGCAGGCGGTACCTGGTATGCTTTTTTAAGCATGGTATTGTATAATCTGCGTCCGTTTTTACATATACAACAGTTGATGGGGGAGTGTTTAATTGACATGTCAACCTACCTGCGTATTAAATCGGGCTTTTATAAACTGGAGCCGGATTACGAGCATTTGAATACAGAGCTGATGCGTTACCAGGTACTGATTCAGCAGCATCATACCGATTTGCGGGAAATGCTGTTTAAGTCGCGCCAGTTTGTAAGCGAGTCTACCACCAAAAGCAGAACGTTGATGATGATGTTCCTGGATAGCATTGACCTGCTGGAAAGGGTAATGACATCGCAACAGGATTACACATCGCTGCATGAAGAGTTTGATAACTCGGACATACTGGAAGATTATGCCTGGATGATTGCGGCGTTGGCGGATGAACTGCATGAAATTGGTTTGGCCGTACAAAGCGGTACAGCCAGCAAAAGCAAGAATGACCTGGATGCTTTGCTGAAAGTGACCATGGATCATTTTTTTGAACTGCGTAAAAAATACCTGAATCCGAACACCATTGAAGGCGTTATTAAACTGCGCCAGATATTATACAGCATACAGGATATTACAGAAAGGATTAAACGTTTGCATGCAGCTACTGCTTTTGATAAGCGAATAGCTCGCCAGTTTAAGGTGCAGGAAGATGTGAACCAGTTTGTGACCCGCTCGGAGCTGGACCCCAAAATTCTGCTGGCCAACCTGTCGTTGAAAAGTGCCAGTTTCCGGCATGCGGCCCGGGTTACCGTGGCGCTGATGATTGGTTATATCATATCCCTGTTTTTTACATTGGGGCATGGCTACTGGATATTGTTAACCATTGTCACCATTATAAAACCGGCCTACAGTATAAGCAGGAAACGAAACCTGCAACGTTTGGCAGGCACATTAATAGGTGGTGTAGTGGGCATGGCCATATTGATATATGTGCATGACAGAACCGCCTGGCTGGTGTTTATGTTGCTGGCCATGATTATATCTTACAGCTTTTTAAAGTTGCAATACCTGGTGGCTTCGGCCTGTATTACTATTTATGTATTGCTCAGCTTTGCCTTTTTAAATCCTGCGGGATATGAAGCGGTGCTGCACGACAGGGTGCTGGATACTTTTATAGGCTCGGTGGTGGCGTTTATTGTTGCGCAGTTTGTGCTGCCAACCTGGGAACAGGAACAGGTAACCACTTTAATGCTGGAAGCTTTGCAGAATAACCGGTCGTATTTTGATGCTGCCGCGGAATGCTTTACGGGTAAACAACCGGATGTAACTACATTTAAACTGGTGCGTAAAAATGCTTTTGTGGCCCTGGCCAACCTGAGCGATAACCTGCAACGGATGCTGAGTGAACCTAAAGACAAACGCCCCAAGCTGAAACATTATCATCAGTTTGTAGCTACCAGCCATATGTTGACTTCTCATATAGCAGCCCTGAGTTATTATGCACAGCGGAATGCAGCACAATATGAATCACAGGAATTTCAGCCATTGGTGCAGCAGGTAGACCTTCAATTCAGACAGTCTATTGAACTACTGCAACACCACCGTTCGGTGGAAGTGCTGAATGTGGCTGCCAAGCTACCTATCAGTGACAAAATTCAGCAGTTGATGGACATACGTCGCAAAGAGCTGGAAAGCGGCGGTACGGAAGATGACGGCGCTGCCACCCGCAAAACATTAAGTGATATGAAAACGATCACTGATTCGTTTGAGCTGATCAGTACCATGACAGTAGACCAATTACGGATTATACAGAAGCTGGTTAGCGAACAACCAGATGGTGACAATGATTAAGTAGTTCAGGACTGTGTATTCCAGCGGTAGCTGGTAATATCCAACCCTGCCAGATCCAGCACGCGATCGGTTACTGTAGCAGCTACTTCTTCAATGGTGGTGGGCTTGCTGTAGAAGGAAGGGGTGGCCGGACATATAATGCCGCCAGCCAGGGTAACCGCTTCCATATTGCGGATATGAATAAGATTGTAAGGCGTTTCGCGGGCCAGTAATATCAATTTTCTCCTTTCTTTCAATACTACATCAGCAGCGCGGGTAATAACATCATCACTGATGCCATTAGCTATGCGGCCCAGTGTGCCCATGCTACAGGGAGCTACAATCATAATATTATAGCGGGCAGAACCTGATGCAAATGGCGCCTGGAAGTTATGCTTATCGTAAAATTGTACGGGATAGTTGAGGTAGCTGGTGTTGTCCAGTTCGGTTTGCCATACTTCTTTGGCATTGTTACTCATCACCACACTTAGCTCATCCCATTGCTGTGGTATCGTTAATAATTTTTCTATCAGCAATTTGGGATAAATAGATCCGCTGGCCCCGGTAATAGCAATGACAATTTTATTAGGCATATGCAAAAGTACAAGCTTATTGGCTGTAAAAAGAAATCCCGCCTTGTGGCGGGATTCTTTACCTGGACTTTCTCATGCGTGTACTTAAAAACGGAACTATTTATAGAGCAGTTCGTAATACTCATCGGCCATACGGTTACTTTCAAATTTCAGTAACACGTCGCGCATACCGTTTTGTACTATCTGCCGCCACGTGTGGTAGTTGTTGTAATACAATGGAAGAATTTCATTCTCCAGTATTTCATATAGTTTATCCAGATCGTACTGATCCTGCTCTTCAGTGCTCATGCTGGCATAGTTGCCTTTAGGCACCACAAAGCTGTTGTTGCCATGATCGGCAAATTCTGGTATCCAGCCGTCATCGGTAGAGAGGTTTACAGCACCGTTCATAGCGGCAGTCATGCCACTGGTGCCTGATGCTTCGCGTGGAACGCGTGGGTTGTTTAACCAAACATCGGCAGCCTGTTTTAGTCGCTTGCTTAAAGCCAGCTCGTAGCCGGTAAGCACTGCTATGTTCTTATAGTTCTTACTCAGGCTAACCAGGTGGTTAAATTGGTTAATAGCAGGGTAGTCACTCGGATAAGGTTTACCAGCCCAGATAATTTGAACAGGGTAATTGTTGTCGTTGATCAGTTTTTCAAAACGCGCCATATTTTGCGTTAAGAAATCAGCGCGTTTATAACCAGCAAAGCGGCGTGCCCACACTATGGTTAATGTATCGGGGTTAAACTGCTTACCGGTTTGGTCGGCTACAATTTCAAAAGCTCTCCACTTTAACCACTTTTTGCGGTCGTCGAACTTTTCATGGTTCTGCTCGTCTGAAAAACGGTATAACTGTTTATCGGCCCAATAGCGCAGGTTTTGTGCGTTGGTGATAGAAATGATAGGACATACACCAGGATATTTCTGCCACATTTCGCGGGATACATGGCCGTGCAGTTCAGACACGCCATTGGCTAACCGTGCAAAGCGTAGGGCGGCCAGCGAGTGGTTGAACAGATCGTCCTGGATGCCGGTAACCTTTCTTACCTCATCAATGCTAAGGCCACAGAAATAGCTCATTTTATGGCACAGGTAAATGTCATGTTTTTCGTTACCTGCTTCTTCCGGTGTGTGTGTAGTAAACACCAGGTGTTCGCGCAGGGTGTCAAGGCTTTTAAACTTATTCAGCAGATAAAAAGCGGCTGACAGGCCATGTGCTTCGTTGAGGTGATAACGGTCGGGGTTGAAGCCCAGCTCATCTATTAATTTAGCGCCACCCACACCCAGTAAAATAAACTGTGCCACTTTGGTGGCTACGTTGGCATCGTACAGGCGGTGTGTGATGGTTTGTGAAATGTAATCGTTTTCAGGAAGATCGGTGCTTAATAAAAACAAAGGCGCCGTGTTAAAGGTGGTAGGGGGCAGGTACATTGCCTTTACCCAAACCGGTGAATCGTGTATCAGAATCTGGTAACGGATGCCGGTATCTTCCAGAAAATTGTATATTTTCTCGGTCCAGGTAACCTGCAGGGTCTGATCCTGGTTACGGGCCTGGTCGTAATAGCCGAACTTCCATAAAATGCCAATGCCAATCATATTTTGACGTAATTCATAGGCACTGCGCAGGTGAGAACCGGATAAGAAACCAAGTCCGCCGCTGTAAATTTTTAAAGGCTGGTGTACAGCAAACTCCATGGAGAAATAAGCTACCTTCTTTGCATAACGTTCGTTTACCTGGTATGGAACCTGGAAATTTCTAAAATTCATTTATTGCGGATTTAGTCAAAAATCGTGGCGAATATAAAGGAAAATGACAAAATGTATTTTTTACACAATGGCTGGTTGGTGTTATTTTTTCTTTTTCTCCTTCTTTTTGGTATAGCTATCATTGAATAAACACCTGATACCGCGATGGTTACCACAGCTGCCTTGCTCTTTCACAGATATGCTGCCGGTAGAGAAAGAAAAATCTATAACGCAAGGGTCGCCGTTTTGTTGGTATATGGCTTTATTGTTAGCGCCTACTGTAAACTCGCCTTTCAGCTCACCGGTACAGGCTCCATTGTTCTTTTCAAAGTGGATAAAGAAATAATAGTGCTGGTCGTTTTTACCATCACGTACGGCAATAAAATTCTTCTTGTTTTCTATATAATCACCGCTGAACTTGTTTTTACGTGGCAGAGTGTCGATAGGATTGTATATGTCGGTGCTTTTCTTTTGTTCGTCGTTGGTTTCATTAATAACCATCATAAACTCAGTAGAGCCATCCAGATAAGCATATCCATTACGGGTATAAAGCAGCTGGCTGGCGCTGACAAAACGTTCTTTATTTAAGGTAAACGTAGGTTCTTTATTAATAGACACACTGTAATGGTAGTCATTATCACGCTTAGCAGGTAATATTTCCAGTGCGGCTTTGTAGGTATTCTCTTTATCAAAGAAGAAAGCGGCTACAGAAGTACGTTTATTATGTGTAAAGGTGGTAATAAGGTAGGTGCCGTTTTCTTTTTCAATTTTCCCCAAAGGATTAATGCGGGTTTTGGCTGTGTATTTACTGCCTCCTTCCAGTTTGGTGAGGACACTATCAGGCACAAACTGCACCAGCACCTGGTGGCTGATAGAAGTAGTATCTTTTAGCCTGTTTGCATTGGAGTCGGCTATAAGGGCCGGAAGTTTGAGGGACGTAAAGGCTGCCTGCAACTGTTTGGCCGTTACAGGGGCATCGCCGTCTAATGCAGCTGTTTTGCTTTTACAGGCTGCCAGCGAAAAAAGAACCAGGGTGATTGCCAGACAGGTTTTACGCATGCTGAAAAAAATTTAAAGTGATACCGGGGATTGGTTATTACTCAAATATGATGAATTTTTTATTGCCATGATGCATTTTTTGCGGTAAGATGTTTCGTATTTATAACTTAGATTTGTCTAACTATGGCAAGGCTTCCCGTTAGCAACAGCAATCAATCATTAGGAGAGGTACATGAAAGCGTAGATGTTACCACAGGTAAAAAAGGTTGGCGTCGTTTTCTGGCCTATATCGGTCCTGCTTACCTGGTAAGTGTGGGGTACATGGACCCTGGTAACTGGGCCACTGATTTACAAGGTGGCGCGCAGTTTGGATATAAGCTGATATGGGTGTTGCTGATGAGCAACCTGATGGCTTTGCTGTTGCAGGGCTTAAGTGCCCGCCTGGGTATTGTGCGCCGGCGCGATCTGGCGCAGGCTAACCGCGAAGAGTATCCGCCCGTTGTTAATTTTTGTTTATACCTGCTGGCCGAGCTGGCCATAGCTGCCTGCGACCTGGCCGAAGTGCTGGGGATGGCTATAGGCATTCAATTGCTTACGGGGCTGCCGGTATTATATGGGGTACTGATCACCGTATTTGATACCTTTTTATTGTTTTACCTGCAAAAGCTGGGCATGCGCAAAATGGAAGCGTTTATTATTGCATTGATTGCAATAATAGGTGGTTCTTTTTTAGTGCAGCTGGTGATTGCCAAACCCGACCTTGCCGATGTGGCCAAAGGTTTTGTGCCTACATCGCTTAACACAGGTGCCTTATATATAGCAGTAGGTATAATTGGAGCCACTGTAATGCCCCATAACCTTTACCTGCATAGTGCATTGGTGCAAACACGGAAAATAAAGAGTGACCCGCATAGTATTAAAACGGCTTTGAAGTTTAACCTGGTAGACAGTACCATAGCCTTAAACCTGGCCTTTTTGGTAAATGCGGCTATCCTGGTGCTGGCAGCTACTGCTTTTTTTACTACTGGTAATACACAGGTAGCTAAAATAGAAGATGCACACCGCCTGATGGAGCCTATGCTGGGTAGCAAACTGGCGCCATTTTTATTTGCGGTAGCCCTGATAGCTGCGGGACAAAGCAGTACGGTAACAGGAACACTGGCAGGGCAAATTGTAATGGAAGGGTATCTGCGTTTACGTATCAATCCTTTAATACGCAGGTTGCTTACCCGTGTAATTGCCATAGTGCCTGCGGTGGTGGTAATATTGATTTATGGTGATCAGGAACTGGATGCCCTGCTGGTATTTAGCCAGGTGATTTTAAGTCTGCAACTGGGTTTTGCCATTATTCCCCTGATACATTTTGTAAGTGATAAAAGCTCGATGGGCCAGTTTGCCATTCGCTGGCATGTGAAAGTGCTTTCGTGGCTGGTTGCTGCTATACTTATCTTTTTGAATGTGCAGCTGGTAGCTGATTCCAGCATCAGTGCCTTTGCGCAGCCGGGACATGTGGGCATGAAAATTCTGATAGTAGTGGCCTGGGTGTTATTTGCCTGGTTGTTTTTGGTAATGACTTTTTTACCGCTGGTGCACCGCCACCGGAAGAAGGCCAATATGAACATGCATAGTGAAGTAACGCCTTTGAACAATTTGTCTATTCCTAAAGTGAACACCATTGCAGTGGCACTGGATTTTGGTCCGGCAGATGAAAAGGTGATAGCACATGCATTGGCGCAGGGGCACACGCATGCCACTTACCTGTTGCTGCATATAGTGGAAACGGTATCGGCCAGTTATTTAGGCGCTTCGGCAGATGATTATGAAACCCGTAAAGACCAGGAGCGTTTGCAATGGTATGCTTCGCAACTGGAAGGCATGGGGCACCAGGTGCAAATTGCGCTGGGGTATAAAAACCGTATTAACGAAATTGTGCGCATTGTAAAAGACGTGAAGGCTGATATGTTAATAATGGGAGCGCACCGGCATACGGGTATAAAAGATTTTGTATATGGGGCCACAGTTGATCAGGTAAGGCATAAATTAGCAATTCCTGTTTTGATTGTGAATTAAATAGAAATGGAACACATAGAGAAAACGCCCCTGATAAGGGAGATTGCATCTGCCGATAATGCGGCATTGGCCAGTATTATTCGTGCTGCGTTAGCAGAATTTAAAGCGGATAAACCGGGTACGGTTTATTTTGATCCTACTACAGACCATTTATTTGAGTTATTTCGTACACCCCAATCGGTATACTGGATACTGGAAGTGGATGGTGTAATTATGGGCGGTGGGGGTATATTTCCTACCGAAGGACTGCCGGAAGGGTGCTGCGAGCTGGTTAAATTATATTTAAGTCCTGCCAGCCGTGGAAAAGGATGGGGGAAGCTGCTGATTGAAAAATGTGCGGCTTCGGCTGTGGCTACCGGTTTTACCTCGCTATACCTGGAAACCTTACCTGAACTGAGTAATGCCGTGGCTTTGTATGAAAAATGTGGCTTTACCATGTTGGAGAAAGCACTGGGTGCATCGGGTCATTTTGGATGTAATATCTGGATGTTGAAACAACTGTAAAATGTAACGGAAACGATTGCGGAAATCGATCTGAATTACGAATGTTACAAACCCCTACTTTTGTACCCGTTTTTAGTAACCAAAATTTTTTGAAATGGCTGAAAAAATTAAAGTAGCCAATCCGGTGGTGGAACTGGATGGCGATGAAATGACCAGAATCATCTGGAAATTTATTAAAGACAAGCTGATACTGCCTTACCTGGAAGTAGATATTAAATATTATGACCTGGGAATGGAATACCGTGATGAAACGAACGACCAGGTTACTATTGACGCTGCCAATGCTATTAAACAATATGGCGTAGGTATTAAATGTGCTACCATCACTCCTGACGAAGCCCGTGTAGAAGAATTCAAGCTGAAGCAGATGTGGAAAAGCCCTAACGGAACTATCCGTAACATCCTGGATGGTACTGTGTTCCGTGAGCCGATTGTTTGTAACAACGTTCCCCGCCTGGTACCTAACTGGACCGCACCTATCTGTATTGGCCGTCACGCTTTTGGCGATCAGTATCGTGCTACCGACTTTGTAACCAAAGGAAAAGGTAAACTGACTATCAAGTTTGAAGGTGAGAATGGTGATGTACAGGAGTTTGAAGTGTTCAATTTCAAAGGTGATGGCGTAGCGCTGGCTATGTACAACACTGACGAAAGCATTAAAGGTTTTGCACGTGCTTGTTTCAACCAGGCATTAAGCAAAAAATGGCCTTTATACCTGAGCACCAAAAACACCATCCTGAAAAAATACGATGGTCGTTTCAAAGATATCTTTGAAGATATTTATCAGAACGAATTTAAAACTGCATTTGCAGAAGCAGGTATCGTTTACGAACACCGCTTAATTGATGACATGGTTGCCAGCGCTCTGAAATGGAACGGTAACTTTGTTTGGGCTTGTAAAAACTACGATGGCGACGTACAGTCTGATACCGTAGCACAAGGTTTTGGTTCATTAGGTTTAATGACCTCTACCCTGGTTACACCTGATGGTAAAGTAATGGAAGCAGAAGCTGCACACGGCACTGTAACCCGTCACTACCGCGAGCATCAGAAAGGTAAGCCAACTTCTACTAACCCTATCGCGTCTATCTTTGCATGGACAAGAGGTTTAGAGTTCCGTGGTAAACTGGACAACAACCAGGAGTTAATTGACTTCTGTCATGCCCTGGAAGCTGTTTGTATTGAAACAGTAGAAAGCGGTAAAATGACAAAAGATCTGGCTGTTTGCGTTCACGGTAACAAAGTAGAGCATGGTAAACACTACCTGTATACTGAAGAGTTCCTGGAAGCACTGGATCAGAACCTGAAAGCTAAACTGGGTAAATAATCCTTGTTGCTTTTAGTAAGCATAGTAAAACGGCCCGCAATTGCGGGCCGTTTTAGTTTTTGGGCATAAAAATGTCAGAGAAGTTAGGATTGTATGTTAATTTAGATAGATTCAGAAGCTATAGGCATTGAAGTGTGCCGAAGAACATCCCATAGTTTCTGGAAGCACGAATTGCTTACCAGCTTACCCGATATATTAAATATTCAAACAGTGCAATTTTCTTTACTGTTGTCAGAAATTTATGAGGGAACTTTACTATATGAACAAGTATGATGTTTTGATTGTGGGCGGAGGACCTATAGGATTGGCATGTGGTATAGCTGCAAAAAATGCAGGATTAAGTTATGTGATTATAGAAAAGGGGTGCCTGGTAAACAGCTTGTATAACTATCCGCTGTTTATGACCTTTTTCAGCACCAGCGAGCGATTGGAAATAGGGGGCGCGCCCTTTATGTGCATGGCTGCCAAGCCGGGCAGGCAGGAAGCAATAGAATATTACAGAAGGGTTACACAAATGCACACACTGGACATTCATTTGTTTGAGCAGGTGGAAAACGTGCAAAGCAGCACAGTACCCGGATATCGTTATAGTGTTACTACTTCTAAAGCTGAATATGCAGCTAAGAATGTAATTGTGGCTACCGGTTTTTATGATATTCCTATTTACATGAATGTGCCCGGTGAAGACCTGCCTAAGGTAAATCACTATTACAAAGAGCCGCATTATTATGCGTTCAGGAAAGTGGTGGTAATAGGGGCTAATAACAGTGCGGTGGATGCTGCATTGGAAACCTGGCGCAAGGGTGCGGATGTAACGATGATTATAAGGCAGGAAGGTATAGGAGAACGCGTGAAATATTGGGTAAAGCCGGATATTGAAAACCGCATTCAGGAAGGAAGCATTAAAGCTTATTTTCAATCGTCTGTAGCCGCTATACGGGAAAACGAAGTGGATATTCAGACGCCTGATGGAATAGTGACTATAGAAAATGATCACGTATTGGCAATGACAGGCTACAGACCCAATTTTGACATGCTGGAAAGGTTTGGTGTGGCGTTATCTGACGACTGGAAAAAATGTCCGGTATATAATGCAGATACCCAGGAAACAAACCTGCCAGGCATATACCTGGCAGGAGTGGTTTGTGGCGGAATGGAAACCCATAAATGGTTTATAGAAAACTCAAGAGACCATGCCGATAAAATTATTCAACATATTCTTACTTCATCACCTCTTCAATAACATGACCTACGCAACCGCTGGGCATTTGAATGTGTAATAAAGCAGAGATTGTTGCGGATATATCAGTCATATATGTTTCGCGGTTGGTGCTGCCATGCTTAATGCCCCAGCCGTAAAACAGCAATGGAATATGTGAATCATAAGGGTTCCATAAACCATGCGTGGTGCCTGTTGCGCCCACGTCCATATAACCAGGCTTTAAAATATATTGTATATCGCCGCAACGGGTAGGATAATAACCGTTGGTAATTCTGTCTTTGATAGTAGCGGTTAGAGTAGTTTGCGCCAGCTTGCTTAATTCAAAAGCATTGGCTACACCATCCTGTTTCATCAGGTAATTGATAATAAACTCCACTACATCATCCCTGTTCAGGTCGGAGCTGTCTACCAGTCCTTTATTCAATACCAGCTGATAGTTAAATCTGCCTTTTACAATATCGTTTTTGCCAAACTTCACTTTCAGGGCTTCGTTAATATCTTTTACCAGTGTTTCGCCAAATGAACCACCTGGCAGGTTGTTTTCTTTAGAAAAACCAGGAACGTGCGCTACACCATGATCGGCAGTTAAAAACACGGTCCACTGATTTTTGCCTACCTGTGCATCCAGGTAATCAAAGAATTTTCCCAGGGTTTCGTCCAGCTTAATATAGTCATCCAGTTGTTCCCATGAGTTAGGACCAAATGTGTGTCCGATGTAATCAGGAGAAGAGAAACTTACGGCCAGGAAATCGGTATTGCCATCTTTACCCAGGTGCTCTGCTGCTACTGCTGTTTTGGCTAATTCGGCAGTGATGGTATTTCCCTGTGGAGTAGAAGACAGTTTTTCGTAATCGGAGCCGGCATACTGAGATAAGGTATACGGCATGCTCATGGCCTCTTTGCCAAAAGGACGGCCTTCGTAATTTTTTATATCATCTGTGCAGTACTGGCTGTACACTTCTTTGGGTAAAGACAGGTTCCAGTTCAGCGCATATAATGAATCGGGTAATTTTCTATCATTAAACTGTTGAACCCAATCTGGTAATTCGCTGGTGTACCAGGTGCTGGTAACGAATTTGCCGGTTTTACCGTCGTACCAGAAAGCGCCGTTGGCAGTGTGGCCAGCAGGCATAATAGCGCCGCGGTCTTTTAAGGCAATGCCAATTACTTTACTGTTGAAATTAGTAGCTACACGTAATTCGTCGGTTACGGTAGTGGCCAGCAGGTTGCGGGGGCTCATCTGGCCAACTGCAACGGTGCTGCTGCCTACGGTGCTAACAGTGTTGTCATCGGCACAGTATACTGCTTTTTGTAACAGGTTATCGTACCAGTTATTACCGGTAACACCATTGATGGCTGGTACACTGCCGGTATATACGCTGGCATGTCCTGCTGCAGTATAAGTAGGCGTATAAGGAATAAATGTGTTTTCGCAGGTGTATCCCTCGTTTAAGAACCTTTTGAAACCACCGTTTACCTTAAACAGGTTGTTAAAACGGTACAGGTAATCCCAACGCATCTGGTCAATTACTATACCTACTACCAACTTGGGACGGGCTACGCCGGAAACCGGTTTGGCCACAGGTGTAACCGTCTTTTTCTGACTAAACAGGGCAGACCCGGCCGTCAGTAAGGAAATAACAATGAGTACACATCTTTTCATCAGATTGGATCGTTTTATTAGATGGCAAATGTATTACTTACCAGCCTGTTAATTCCGTTAACAAAAGGTGAATGCTTAATTTAAACCGAATAAGTTATTTTTGCGACAAATTTTACTGAAACCCCAAATACCAGAGTAAACGTAAATACGTATGGCAGACATTTTTGAAAGATTAATTAAGAATTACGGCCCCATTGGTCAGCATCGTGAGAGAGCGCATGGCTATTTTGCATTTCCTAAGCTGGAAGGTGAAATAGGCAGTCGTATGAAATTTCGTGGTAAGGAAATGGTGGTATGGAGCCTTAATAATTACCTGGGTCTTGCCAATCACCCCGAAATACGTAAAGCTGATGCAGACGGTGCTGCGCAGTATGGTTTGGCTTTGCCTATGGGTGCACGTATGATGAGCGGTAACAGTAACTTTCACGAGCAATTGGAAAGAGAACTGGCCGAGTTTGAAGAAAAGGAAGACGCCATTCTGATGAACTTTGGCTACCAGGGCATTATGAGTGCTATTGACGCTGTATGCGGCAGGCATGATGTGATTGTGTATGATGCGGAAAGCCATGCCTGTATTATTGATGGTTTACGTTTACACCCCGGCCATCGTTATGTTTTCAAACACAACGACATGGAAGATTTTGACAAGCAGATGGAGCGTGCTACTGCCCTTATTCAAAAACAAGGTTCTGGTGGTATACTGGTGATTACCGAAGGTGTGTTTGGTATGGCAGGTGATCAGGGTAAGCTGAAAGAGATTTGTGATTTAAAAAGCAAATATGAATTCCGTTTACTGGTAGACGATGCACACGGGTTTGGTACTCTGGGCAAGCGTGGCGCTGGTGCGGGTGAGTTACAGGAATGCCAGGATGGTATTGACCTGTATTTCTCCACTTTTGCCAAATCAATGGCTTCTATCGGTGCATTTTTAGCAGGTCCGCGTGTTATTATCGATTACATCCGTTATAACATCCGTTCCCAGATTTTTGCGAAAAGCCTTCCTATGCCCATTGTTACCGGCAACTTAAAAAGGCTGGAAATGCTGCGCACTATGCCTGAGCTGCGCGAAAAACTGTGGGACAATGCTTTAAAACTGCAGAAAGGTTTAAAAGAGCGTGGTTTTGATATTGGTTCTACCAATACCATGGTTACGCCTATTTATATGAAAGGTGGGGTAGAAGAAGCTACCGCAATGGTAATGGACCTGCGTGAAAACTATGGTATCTTCTGTTCTATAGTAGTATACCCTGTTATTCCTAAAGGACATATCATTTACCGTTTAATTCCTACTGCGGCGCATAACGATGAGGATATCCAGCGTACTTTAACTGCTTTCAGCGAAACCAAAGCCCGTTTGGATGCTGGTGCTTACAAAGTAGAAGCCATCCCGGATATGGCTGATGCCCGATAAAACAAGCGGTTTGTATATAATTAAAATCCCGCCGGCTGTTTCAGATGCCGGCGGGATTTTTTATGTATTTACTACCAGTAAAGGGTAATGGTTATTCAGCCACTTCGGCTTCCTGTGCTTCGGTAGCTACAGCTGCGGCAGCTTTGGAAGCTTTGGCAGGCTTGGCTGCAGGAGCTTCTGCTACCACATCACCGGTTACCAGTTTAATGTTCAGTGTAAGCTCGCTTTCAGGAGCGTCGAAGCTAAACACCTGTGGTATGTTTTGCGGATTTAACTGGTACAGTTCTTTATAGCTGCTGGGAGCCAGGATGTCCAGTTTTATCAGTTCTTCAATTGCTGCTTCCACTGCTGCTGCGTCTAATTCTGTTTTCTCTTTCACTTCTTCCAGCGGCATACCACTGTACTTGCCAACCTTCTCTGCTTTAGTGGCAAACTCCAATACTTTAGAGCCGTTAGCTGAAAGAGGGTTTAAGGTATCCTTGATAAAGGAATAAAGGCTGCTTAATTGTTCAGGGGTGACGTTAAAATTACCTTTCAATGAGGCTGCTTTCATACTAAAAATTTTGGTATGTAAATGTATTGCTTTTATTCATTTGGCAAAGGGGTAGCTGTAATTTCTGCAATAATTTCTTGATCATTTAATGCAAAAATGAAAAAACAGCCAGCTGCTTTGCTACATTTTGCCGGTTGTTGATCGTTTATTGATCTGTTGCTTGATAACATAGGCTATTATGCCGGCCACTGTTACCGCAACGCCCGATAGCATCATGTAAGGCCCGGTAGAGTAGAAGATACCTGCCCATATTACAATGGCCAGCAGCACAGGAAAAGGGTATAATGGCATGCGCCATTTGAAAAAGGAGCGTCCTTTTTTCCGGCTTAATAGCAGTAATCCGATTGCCTGGGCAATAAATTGGATTAAAATGCGCATAGCTAGAATGGCGTTGATCACTTCTTTTATTTTAAACAGGAGACTAAACACAAAAGCAATTCCTCCTAAAAATAATAGCGAAATATAGGGGAAGTTTTTAGAAGGGTGCAGTTTGGCAAAAATGGAGAAAAAAGCCCCGTCTTTGGCAGCTGCATATGGAATACGGCTATAACCGAGTGTGGCAGAAAACACAGAGGCGAAAGCTACCCATAAAATAAGCACGGTGGCTAAGGTAGCAGCACCAGGGCCGGCTATTTCCTGAATAAACTCACTTACTACAAATTGGCTTTTGGTTATTTTTTCCAGCGGCAACACAGAGGCTACGCTGATATTCATCAGCAGGTACAGCACCGCTATACCACCAATAGAAATGAACATGCTGCGGGGAATATTTTTTTCGGGGTTTTTTATTTCACCGCCCAGGTGGCATACGTTATAATAGCCCAGGTAGCTGTACATGGTTTTAACACTGGCAAAGCCGAGTGCGGCAGCAAAGGCATGATTCAGCTGCAGGCCATCGTTCATGTGTTTTACCGGGGCTAAAAAGTTACCATGCAGCATGCCGCCGCTGATAATCCACACCATAGTTACTAATACACCGCACCACAGTAGTACACTTATTTTACCAATGGTTTCAATATTGCGGTACAATAGCAATACGATTAAAATAACTACTCCACCACTTAACAGCTTACTTTCTACGGTGGTTAAAGGCATGATATAGCCAAAATATTGCGCAAACCCGATGGCGGCCGAAGCTATTACCAGCGGCGCCTGTATCATGGTTTGCCATACAAATAAAAAGCTCATCAGCTTGCCCCATTTAGGGCCAAACCCTTCTTTTAAGAAATTATAGCTACCACCCGCTTCCGGAAAAGTGGCTCCCAGCTCGCTCCATATCATTCCATCTGTAAAAGACAGCACTGCACCAGCCAGCCAGGCATATAAAAACCAGGGACCATTCATGGCTTCTGCTACCACGCTTAGCACCACAAAGGGGCCAATGCCTACCATATCGGTCATATTAATAGCAGTAGCCTGTAAAAGACTTATTCTTCGGGAAAGTTGAGGTTGGGACATGTGTTGGTAAAAGTAAAACCTTACTTGTGAAAATTAAAACCGGAAACTGGTGCGCATTTTGACTTTTGGTTGGTAACTTTTTACTTTTGAAACATATGAACAAACTTTTTGACGCTGTAGCGTGGGGAGACGGAGCGAACATATACGAGGTAAACATCAGGCAATACACGAAAGAAGGCACTTTCAGCGCTTTTGCGGAGCATTTGCCCCGTTTAAAAGACATGGGAGTGGAAATTTTATGGTTGATGCCTATTACTCCTATTGGTGTGGAAAAAAGGTTGGGAAGCCTGGGCAGTTACTATGCCTGTAAAAGTTATGTGCAGGTGAATCCGGAATTTGGTTCGCTGGACGATTTGAAAGCATTGGTAAAGCAGGCGCATGATTTGGGTTTTAAGCTGATTATAGATTGGGTTGCCAATCACACCGGCTACGATCATGAATGGGTAGAGGGGGGCCATACTGACTGGTATGTGCTGGATGAAGCAGGGAATTTTACAGAGAAATATGGCTGGAATGATGTGATAGACCTGAACTACAACAATAATCATATGCGTGAGGCTATGATTAATGCCATGCAGTTTTGGATAAACGAATGTGATATTGATGGTTTCCGGTGCGATATGGCTCACCTGGTTCCATTGGATTTTTGGGTGGAAGCACGCAAGCGGTGTGATAAAGTAAAACACCTGTTCTGGCTGGCTGAATGCGAGGTGCCTGCCTATCATGAAGTGTTTGATGTGAGTTATGCGTGGCAGTTTATGCATGTGACCGAGAAATTTATGCAGCAACATGCTTTGCTGAATGATGTAATACATGTACTGGAACAATATGCTCATTATCCTGCGGGGGCTAAGAAATTGTTTTTTACATCCAATCACGATGAAAATAGTTGGAATGGTACGGAATATGAAAAATACAGAGAAGCAGCTAAAGCCTTTGCCGTATTTACCTGTACCTGGCCAGGCATGCCATTGGTGTACAGCGGGCAGGAAATGGCTAATAAGAAGCGCCTGAAATTTTTTGAAAAAGATGCGCTGGAATGGACGCCTACCCCGTTGCTGCACGACTTTTATAAAACACTACTTCATTTGCGCCGCAATAACAGCGCTTTGCAAAATGAAAGCAGATTAGTGAAACTGCCCACCAATGTAAATGAGCAGGTGCTGGCCTATTTGCAGGTACACGATAACCAGAAGGTGCTGATAATAATTAACTTTTCCGGTTCGGGTCGTTTGAAGGTAGAGATGCAGCATACCGATTTGCCTGGCAAATACTATAACGCGTTTACCGGGATAGCCCATCAGTTGGAATTTGATGCTTCTTTTGAGCTGCAGCCCTGGGAGTTTATTGTATGGACTACTTCATAAACCTTTATTAACTATATGCGAAAATTACTACTGCTTATGTTAGGCCTGTGTATTACAGGCTGTATGTTGGCGCAACCGGCGGTAAAAGTGAAAAAGCGCGACCGGAAGAAAGATGTGGAAATGGTAACTACAGAAGGAACTATGATGCTGCGTTTATCTGATTCCACACCTTTGCATCGCGATAACTTTATACGACTGGTGAAGACACATTACTTTGATAGCTTGTTGTTTCACCGGGTGATTCAGAAATTTATGATACAGGGAGGGGATCCTGACAGCAAGCGGGCTGTTGCCGGTAAGCCGTTAGGAGAAGGTGGCCCCAGCTATACTATCCCGGCGGAATTTAATCCGGCTTTATTTCATAAAAAAGGAGTGCTGGCAGCTGCCCGGGAAGGAGATGATGTAAATCCTAAAAAAGCCAGCAGTGCCAGTCAGTTTTATATAGTGCAGGGTAAGGTGTTTACTGATGGTGGACTGGATACTGTAGAAAACACCCGGTTAAAAAGAAAGATTCCCCCGGCTATACGTGAAGTATATAAAACGTTGGGTGGAGCTCCTCACCTGGATATGAATTATACCATCTTTGGCGAAGTAGTGAAAGGGATTGAGGTGGTAGATAAGATTGCAGCAGTTCCTACCAGTAAAGGTGTGGACAAGGACAGACCTGTTACAGATGTAAGGATCATAAGTGTGAAGCTGGTAAAACGCAGAAAGTTTTCATGACATCAATTGACTTGTTATGAGCGGACATAGGCTAAGCTGCCTGAATTGCAGTGTCTCATAAATACCACATAAAAAAAGCGGATACATTTGGATGTATCCGCTTTTTTTATGTGGAAAATGGTTTAAATCCGTTTACAGGAAAATGTTATTGGTTGTCGCCATTTTCTTCTTCACCAGCACCGCTCAGGTTTAATGGATAACCATAAGTGCCTTCGTAGCCTGGATATATACCTTCTAACTGAATTTGACCACTTGCGCTTTTCAGCAGATCGGCCAGCTCGTCAACAGTTTTTACATCCTGACCGTTTACGCGGGTAATGATAAAGCCAGCTTCCATACGTGTGCCTTTTAACAGGCCGCCATTGATCTTTTTCACTACTACACCACCGGCAATATTATTTTTTTGTGCAACAGCTTTATCTACTGTAGCTAAATCGCCACCCAGTTTATTGAGTATATTGGTGGGTTCGTTTTTAACGATATCCGTATTGCCTGCAATGTTTTTCAGTGTAACATTGGTAGTATATTCTTTACCGCCGCGTACATAAGTAACTGCTACTTTATCACCTGGTTTGAAGCGTGTAACCTGCTCTTGTAATTGGGGACCGGTTTCTACTGAAACGCCGTTGATTTTAGTGATGAAGTCTCCTTTTTGAATACCCGCTGCTTTGGCTGCACCATCAGATGGAACACCGGTAACATAAATCCCTTCTCCATCTTTAATACCCGCTGCTTTTTTCTGCTCGTCGGTGGCTGCTTCATTAGCAAACTGAATACCGATAAAACCTCTTTGAACAGCGCCGTATTTGATAATATCATTTACAATTTTCTTGGTGATATTAACCGGAATGGCATAAGAGTAACCTGCGTAAGAGCCGGTAGGAGAAGCGATAGCACTGTTAATGCCGATTAACTCGCCATTGGTGTTAATTAAAGCACCACCGCTGTTACCAGGGTTTACAGCGGCATCGGTTTGAATGAAAGATTCTACCGCATTTTTGCTTTTGTTAATGTTAATAGAACGGGCTTTAGCACTTACGATACCAGCGGTTACCGTAACATCCAGGTTTAATGGATAACCTACTGCCAGTACCCATTGGCCCAATTTCAAATCATCACTGTTACCATATACCAGGTAAGGAAATTTGCTGCCTTCAATTTTAATTACTGCCAGGTCGCTGCTGTTGTCGCGGCCAATAACAGTGGCTTTGTAGCTTTTTTTGTTGGCTAAGGTTACATTGATTTCATCGGCACCTTCTACTACGTGGTTATTGGTGATGATGTAACCATCTTCACTGATTAATACGCCGCTACCGCTGGCTCTTTGTTCAGGAATCATCTGAACACGTGGGCCACCGAAGAAATCAGAGAACGGATCGTCGTCGCCAAAAAAGTCGCTCAATGGGTTCCTGCCTCTGTTAGGTAGATTGTTGGTAACCTGCTTGGCTTTGGTGCGGGTTTTAATATGCACCACTGCCGGAGTGGCAGAAGTGGCTGCTGCTGTGAAATCAACTGGTCCTGCAGGGGCATTGTTCTTATCAAAGAAGCCGGCGTAATTAACAGGAAGTTTACCTGATTCTTGTGTACCGGCATATTGTTTTTGCATCCACTTACTATATCCCCATACACTCAAAACTGCTGTTAACGCACTAATTACAACTACTAATAAAATGCTTTTGAGTTTCATATGCATCTATCAATTTAAATGAGTCAAATAGAATTCTTATATATTCAAATAGTATACCTTTTCGATAGCAAATAAACGAATCTGTTTAATAGTCAGTAACTCCCGCCAGGGCTTTTAACAAAGAATTGACGAAGGTTGTCGTAGATCTGCCTTTATGCCAATTTGGCCAGAAACTCCATCGTGTCTACTCCATCTGCATAATCTGCTAAAGAAGGTTGCTGGGCACTGCCAAAAGGAATATGTCCGTGACCTGTTATACATTGAATATCGGAAGAAGTTTGCAGTTGTTCTTCTATAACAGCTTTATTATCGTAAAATTGGTAATGTATCTGGCTTACCGGTGAAAAAGGGGATACGTTTTCGGCCAGTATAACGCTGCCATTATTCATGTAAAACTTACTGTTCATGATAAGCAGGGCCAGGTGGTAGTCGAAATTATGCTTGTATTTATGGTTGTCGGCTACATAATCATAGGCTTTCAGTGCCTCCAGCAGGGGAATGAAATCGTAGCCCTGCGGCACAAACAGCTGCGTAATATTACGACATCCCATTCCAAAGTACAGTTGAATATCGCCTGCCAGCAATGCCAGTTCCTGTTCGCTTTCGGAGCCATCGATAATGGCCACCGAAGTACGGTTGCGACGGATGATGTGCGGGTATTTGCTGAAATAGTATTCAAAATAGCGGCCGGTGTTATTGCTGCCGGTGGCTATGTAGGCGTCGCAGCCTTTAATAATGTCGGCAAAAGTGAAGTAGTCGGCCAGGCGGTTGTCCCATTGCTCCAGCAGGTTTACCAGGTGGGGGATCAATATTTCATCTTTGGAGCTGAGCTTAATTTTTGCCTTGTGGCCCTGTATAAACACACACAGAAAATCGTGAAAGCCTACCATGGGAATATTTCCTGCCATTACAATTCCGACAGTTTTAGGCGCAGGTTGCTGGTTGGGTACTTGGTAATGCGCGGCCCAGCGTTGTAATTTTTCCTGTTGCAAAAACTGGCTGGCAATATTATCAGCGGCCAGTTTTATAAATTCAGGCGCAAACCACGCATTGTTACGGCTGGCTTTTTCAGTAGCCGCTTGCCATTCTACTCCGTTCTGATGCAGGTAGTTGCCCAGTTTTACCAATAATTCTATTCTATCCTGTAAGTTCATTGACAGTTATTTAAGTATCATAAGGTGTGTACATAGTACAACTTTATCCTATTTACCCGTATTTTTACACGCGCAAAAATATTCTTATTAAAATAACAAACACGGATTTATATGTCGATTAAGATAACGGAAGAGTGTATTAACTGCGGCGCCTGTGAGCCGGAATGTCCCAATAACGCCATTTATGAAGGCGGTGTGGAATGGGCCATTGCCGACGGAACAAGCGTAAAAGGCGCATTTACCACTTCCGAGGGTACTGTGATAAATGCAGATGAGCGTTTTGCTCCTATTAGTGTTGATACCTATTATATCGTTCCAAATAAATGTACCGAGTGCCAGGGGTTTCATGAAGAACCTCAGTGTGCAGCGGTTTGCCCGGTAGATTGTTGTGTGCCTGACGAAATGTACCAGGAAACTATCGATCAATTAATGGCTAAAAAAGACAGATTACACGTATAAGTCTGGAAAACTGCCAAATTTTAATTGGAATCCGGATTTCGATAGTTGTAACTTAGTATAACAATGATTGTTGCTTTATGGCGACAAAAGTAACGGTGGGTGATATTTCCCGCTCATGAAAGGTGAAGGATGGAGTTTTTATTCCCTTCACCTTTTTTTGTTATATTCTCCATTTCTTTTATTTCTTTGCCAAAATCAATAGACGAGGAAAACCGTTTCATCATGCAGAAGAAAATTGCCTTAGTTACCGGAGGTTATAGCGGTGAAGCTGAAATAAGCTATAAAAGCGCTATAACTGTTGAGAATAATGTAGACCGGAGCAAATTTGATGTATACAAAATTGATATAAACCCGGAAGGATGGTATTATTTGCCTGCAGATGGCGAAAAGGTTCCCGTAAACAAAAGTGATTTTACAGTTTCGTATAATGGCACTACCATTCATTTTGATGCGGTGTTAATGTGCATACATGGCACACCTGGTGAAGACGGTAAATTACAGGGTTATTTTGATATGCTGAACCTGCCTTACACCAGCTGTGATGCAGCCACCTCGGCACTTACTTTTAATAAAAGATACACAGTAGCAGTAGCTTCTTTTGCCGGCATTAAAGTGGCTAAAAGCGTTCTGCTGATAAAAGGCAGAATGGAAAATGCCGATGAAGCGGCATTGTTGCAGTTTCCGGTGTTTGTGAAACCCAATAACGGTGGCAGTAGCATAGGTATGAGCAAGGTGAACAGCAAGGATGGGCTGCAAGCTGCTATTGAAAAGGCATTTAAGGAAGACAACCAGGTGTTGGTGGAAGAATTTATACAGGGACGTGAGTTTACCATTGGTGTGTTTAGAAAGAAAGGCGAGATTATTACTTTGCCTATGACAGAGGTGGTAAGCAAGAACGAGTTTTTTGATTATGAAGCAAAATACCTGGGTAAAAGTGATGAGATTACACCAGCGGTTGTGGAGGAAACTATTGCAGAAAAAGTGCGTGAAACAGCCCGGAACATTTATACGGTATTGAATTGCCGGGGCATTGTACGCATTGATTTTATTTATAACGAAGCAGCGGGCGCTCCTTATATGCTGGAGGTAAACACGGTACCAGGGCAAAGTGATGCCAGCCTTGTGCCACAGCAAGTACGCGCTATGGGCGCTACTTTGCAGGACTTTTATACAGATGTAATTGAAGAGGCGTTATCGTAATTATCTTAACTTGTGAATTAAACCGATAGTAATACAGTGTTCAAATTCTTAACCAACCGACCCTTTTGGGTAAACTTACTGGTAGCAATAGGTATTGTTGTTTTGCTACTGGTGTTACTTTTCAGCTCACTGAGTTTTTTAACCAGGCATAATAAAAATTCCAAAGTTCCCTCCGTAACCGGCCGCAATGTAGAGGAAGCCAAACGCTTGCTGGAATCGCTGGGATTTGATGTAGAAGTGCAGGATTCGATTTACCTGGATAATGCAGCCCGTTTATCAGTAACGAAGCAGCAGCCCGAAGCTGATGCGGTTGTAAAAAATGGCAGAACGGTATATCTTACCATTAACAGGGCAGTAGCTCCTTTGGTGGAAATGCCTGACTTACGTGGTTTTTCCTACCTCAGTGCCAAGCTGTATCTGCAAAGCCTGGGTTTAAAAATGGGGGATACTTCTTATACGCCTGATATTGCCAAGAACGCAGTAAGGGAACAAAAAATACATGGCAGGCCTGTAGCTCCTGGAACAAAGGTGAATATGGGTACAGAAATAGATTTTGTGCTGGGTAGCGGAATAGGTAACTCGGAAATGAATGTGCCAGATCTGTTAGGAATGACTGTGGGACAGGCACGTGAGTTTCTGGCCACTTTAAGCGTGTCGTTGGGTGCGGTGGTTACAGAAGCCGGCGACGCTGTAAGCGATACTGAAAATGCCTACATTACCCGCCAGAAGCCTATGCCCTACGAAATTTTGTCAGATGGTTCCAGAAGTTCCAACAAAATTCGCTCTGGTCAGTTATTGGATGTATATATTAGCAGCAAGCCGCCATCTGCGGATAGTGCACATTAACATAAACTAACAGCCATATGAGAAAAAAATAAACATAATCAGATACCCTAATTAATTATAATATACAAGTACAAGTATGAACACAATTACATTTGAAGAACTCAAACCACGGATGGATAGTGGGGAACAGGTAAATCTGCTGGATGTTCGGGAAGACCATGAGAGAGCTGATTACAACATAGGCGGAGCACATATTCCACTTGGCAAAGTACAGATGATGCAGTTGGATGATATTGAAGACTGGAAAGATAAGGAGGTGATCGTTTACTGTCGCAGTGGTAACAGAAGTGTAGTAGCAGCTATGTTTATGGAACAGATTGGTTTTAAAAATGTAGTGAACCTGGTGGGTGGCATGTTAAACTGGAAGGAGAAAGAAGAACAGCAACACGGCTAATATTTTTCCGGGTATTATACAGGCATTAGAGAAATCAAAATAAAAAATGGGGTAGTGATCGCTACCCCATTTTTGCTTTTTATACCAATAAACTATTACAGTTTGATGTTAACACCCAACATAAAGTTAGTGCCTGCCATAGTAGAGTAATAGATGTAGTTAGTAGGTGTACCATCATAAATACCGGGGTAATTGGCGCCATTAGCTTCGTATTTCCGGTTAAACAGGTTGTTTACCTGGCCGGTAAAATTCCATTCATTAAACAGGAAGTGTTTTACAGTCCAGATTACTCTGGCATCCTGTACATAGTAATCGTTTAGCTTACGCTCATTATCCTGCGTGTTATCCAGGTATTGTTTGCCTACATATTTGCTTAGCAGGCTTAGCTCCAGGTTTTTTACCGGGGTAAGGTTAATGCTGCCACCTACAATAATAGCAGGAGAGAAGGATATGTCTGTGTTACTATAAGCTGTAGCCTGTTGTCCTAACAGTTTGCCATTGCCGTCATATTCATCTATATAAGAGGTAAAGGCTTTTATTTTGTTGCGGCTGATGGTGGTGTTGGCCTGTATATTTAACCATTTGTTCAATACTACGCCACCTTGTAATTCCAGACCCAGACGATAGCTGTTAGGCGTATTGATGCGTGTGTAGGCGCCTACATCGTTTCTCGCGCCTGTTAGCACCAACTGATCTTTATATAACATATAGTATACAGTAGCGCCCCAGTTGTAACGGCCTTGCTTTCTTTCCACGCCCAATTCAAAATCGTGCAGGGTTTCTTTTTTAGGCTGTTGAACCTGTTGTGCTTCAAAATCGGTACGGTTGGGCTCTTTATTCGCTAAAGCATAGCTGAAATAAGCGTTCCAGCCATTACGGTTGTAGCTGATGCCTGCTTTGGGATTAATGAAGTTGAAGTTGCGCTTGATAAATAAACCAGGATTACTTTCAAAGCCATCTATATTGTATTGTACGTGTCTGTATTGAAGGTCTCCAAATAGGCTCCAGTTACGGTTGAGCTGGTGAAGCCATTTGGCGTACGCATTCATATCTGTTTTACGGGCAGTAAGATAATAATATTGATAATCTTTAGGAATGCCCATGTTGGCCCAGATGATGTTGCCATAGTGCTTGCCATCGTAAATAGTCCAGCTACCACCAAAGGTTATTTCATTACTAGGTTGCTTGTATTGCAATGAGAAGGTTTGTCCATAAAAGTAGTTGTTCAGCCACAAGTCTCTTACCAGGTCGGTAGAATCGTAAGAGGTGCCATTGAGCACTACGTTTGGTAAGCCATAATCGGCATAAAACTGGTTGGCTACATACTCTTCATAATAGCCTTTACCCCTGGTTAAGAAAGATGCTATGTTCAGAGTCCAGTCGTTGCCCAAAGCCTGGTTCACAAATAACTGGTAGTGATCCTGCTGGTAGTTATCGGTTTGGTTGTCGTAAGGAGTTCCGGGTTTGTCCAGGCCGGCAGGGTTATAGGTTCTGTTGCCGGTTGCCAGTATATAATCTGGTACACCATACCAGGCCTGGTAGGTTTTTTCTTTGCCGGTAATAAGATTAAAACGTACGGATGTGTTTTTGCTTACATAAGCTCCGGTAAGGTATAGTGCTTTCAGATCGGAAGATGCTCTGTCTATATATCCATCACTTTGTAAACGACTGATACGTGCATCTACTGTAAAGTGATCGTTAATAAGGCCTGTACCTGCTTTAATAGTATTTTTCCAGGTATTGAACGAGCCAAAGCTGTTATTGCTTTCGGCATACGGCTTTTCACTGAACTCGTTGGTGGCTATGTTAAGGGTGGCTCCGAAAGCACCGGCGCCATTGGTAGAGGTACCTACACCCCGTTGTATCTGAATGCTGCTGGCAGAAGATGCCAGATCGGGAAGGTCTACAAAAAAGCTACCCTGACTTTCCGCATCGTTGTAAGGGATACCGTTTAATGTTACGTTAATGCGAGAGCCATCGGTGCCCCTGATGCGCATGGCAGTATAACCAACACCATTACCTGCGTCTGAGTTGACAATCACGGAAGGCGTTTGATTGAGCAGGAAAGGTAAGTCCTGCCCCAGGTTTTGTTTAGCGATGTCTGCTTTATCAATATTGGTTTTAGTAAAAGGAGCTTTGTCGGATGCCCGGATAGCGCGAACTTCCAGTGGAGCTAACATGTAGTCCAGCTCTTCCAGCGTAAGTGTAAGGCTTGAAGCGCCCTGCTGTAAAGTAACGGACTGCTTCACTGTTTTTTTACCTACCGCTTCCAGCGTCAGGTCGTAATTGCCGGTTTCACCTGGTGTAAATACAATATCTCCGCTATTGTTGCTGATGATGGTCCACTTTTTACCCTCTTTGCTGAAAGTAGCGTTGATGCCTGCCAGTGGCTGGTGTTGCTGGCTGTTTACTTTTAAGTTTAGAGTTTGTGCTTGGGTAAAAACGGCTGCCAATACAGCGGTTAATGTTCCCAGAAAATGCTTCATGTTCCTGTTAGTTTACTTGCGTTAAATAAATGAGGAACAGAGAAATAGTACTGGCAGAGGAAAGAGGGCACACATATACACAAAAGAAAGCTGGCCTTTCCCTTCGCAGGCATTACCCTGTTCAGGTTCTACGGGTATTATCTCAGCCTTTTGCCTGTTACAGCGCAAAGCACCCCGAGGAATATTGTTTCCGGTGTTAGACCCGGAATAACGCTGCAAATTAAACACAGAAAATTTAAATTCACTGTAACATTATTTTTTTACAGCCGTTACACGTATAAATTCGTTGATATGAAATTGAAGTTAGTAGCCCTTTTAGGAATATTCTGCCTGGTGGCAGGTTGCGATATCACTGCCCAGGAAACGATAGTGCACGATGCCAATGCCCAGGTGCGTACTGTAGGCGCTTTTACAGGCGTGGAAGTGGGCGGGGCCATGGTGGTATATATATCACAGGGAAAAACACAGGCAGTGGCTGTAAGCGCCAGTGATGAAAAATATGTGGCCAAGATTAAAACAGAGGTAAAGAATGGTGTTTTATATATTCATCCGGAGTCTGGTGCGTGGAATGGCTGGAACTGGGGTAATAAAAATATTAAAGCCTATGTAACTGTTACTGAATTAAACAATCTGGAAGTGAATGGCGCTTCAACGGTGCAGGTAAGTGGAAGCATTCATGTGAAACAGCTGAATATGGAAGTTTCCGGTGCCAGTTCATTTAAAGGTGCATTAGCCGGTTCCTCCATTAACCTGGAAGCTACAGGGGCATCCAGTGTTACTGTATCTGGTAGTGTGGATGTGTTCAATGTAGAAGCCAGTGGCGCCAGCAGTGTAAAAGGCTACGACTTAACTACTGCCACCTGCAATGCAGAAGCTTCCGGTGCATCGGGCATCAGCATTACTGTAACTAAAGAATTAAGTGCAGAAGCCAGTGGTGCTAGCAGCATAGGATATAAGGGTAGCGCGGTTGCTAAAAACATTGAAACAAGCGGCGCTTCTTCTATAAAGAGAAAAGATTGATAAACAAAGTATTAAAAGATTTGGCGGGTGTACTAATTGCTCCTACATTTGCAATCCAAATCGCGAAGTAGAGCAGCGGTAGCTCGTCGGGCTCATAACCCGAAGGTCAGAGGTTCGATCCCTCTCTTCGCAACTTCTGAAAGGTCTCATTCGAGACCTTTTTTCGTTTATGTATTATCCTTGGAATTAATAGTAAAGTATATCTGGTCATGTATGTGGTTTATATACTTGATCCGGCTATTCTGCTCCACAAGTTTTACACGGTCCCTGATAAAATTTATGAATCGACAACACTTCTTCGTTAGGATAAGCACAAGCTAAAATTCTTAAAAAAATAATTTCTTCTTGTTTATATCAGTAATAGTTCTACATTCGCTGTCCAAATCGCGAAGTAGAGCAGCGGTAGCTCGTCGGGCTCATAACCCGAAGGTCAGAGGTTCGATCCCTCTCTTCGCAACTTAATAAATAAAAAAGGCTTCATTTTGAAGCCTTTTTTATTTTCTTTAATCTTTACTTCGTTGATTCGAGTGCTTTAATTCTCTCTTTCATTTCCTGCATGTCTTTATTTTGCTGGATAATATACAGCGTAAGCTCTTCTATTTTTTTTAGCAGCAATACTTGGTTGGTACCTAAATCAATACCGCCTGTCTCTACTTCAGCAGCAGTAGGAATTTCAGGTAAATGTTTATTCTGCTGAATATATGTTTCTACCTGGCTCAGAGACTTTAAAGGATAAGAGGAGTCAAATACATAGTCCGCCCAATCTTTTAATGTTACTTTTATTTTTTGAGAAGTAATAGTGCCTTTTACTGCTAGTTCACTTTGGGGAGCCACAGTACCAATGCCAACTCTTCCAGCATAAGCACCTGTTAAGCCAATATACATGCTGGTTGATGCTCCTTGATAATTTTGAAAATAAAATCCATTATCACTGCTCGAATTATTGGCTCTGTAAGCTCCATTAATGGCATCCTGGTAAAAGCCTTGTACTCCGCTTCCTATAACTGCATAATCAAAACGGCTGGTACCACTTACATCCAGCTTGTAGGCAGGCATAGAAGTGCCAATGCCAACATTGCCAGAAGGTTTTAAAAACATTTGTGAGGTATGACCACCCGAGGCAAATAAGACATCACCTACATCATTTCTTATTCCCAGGTCATTGATTCCATTGATAGTATTAATGAACATGGTACCATCTCCAAAATGTTGGGTTTTGTTATTAAAACCTATTCTTGTTTGAAAATCTGCTGTTCCATTAACAGACAACCTGCTAACAGGCGATGCGGTGCCTATTCCAACAAAACCATTGCCATCAATGGTAAGCCTTTCTGTTGTGTTTGTCCATAAGCTTAAAGGGTTATTACTACGTTGTATGATTCTAAAGCCCTGAGCATTGGTGTTATAAGCATTTACCTGAACCGGCTGCAGACCATTAGAATTCATATTGATAAAATCTGTCGTCAGGGTCATATTGATAGAAGTTGTGGTGCTGTTGCCTCGTTCCATTACAGTTTGTAAAGTTTCTGGATCTGAGGAGGAGGGCTGGGTAGACGACTGTGCAGACAATGTTTTACAGATGAATAAGGCTGCTGATAATAAAATGATGTGTTGTTTTTTCATTTTTTAGGATTGAGTATTGAAAATGTAAATGCAAGCTACTCTCTAATAAAACCTTAGATAACTATTTTCTCAAAAAACTAATTTCTTCTTGTTTATATGAATAATAGTTCTACATTTGCAATCCAAATCGCGAAGTAGAGCAGCGGTAGCTCGTCGGGCTCATAACCCGAAGGTCAGAGGTTCGATCCCTCTCTTCGCAACCAAAAAGGCCTCTTAGGGGGCCTTATTCATTTATAGCAACGGAAGTGCTAGTTTTATAGTATATGAAGGCAGGTTTTGTTAACATATTCGGTAAGCCCAACGCGGGAAAAAGCACCTTGTTAAATGCATTACTCGGTGAAAAGCTAGCTATTGTATCTTCCAAAGTTCAAACTACACGCCATCGCATCAAAGGCTTTTTAACAGAGCCAGGTCAATACCAGATCATATTTTCCGATACACCGGGCATTATAGAGCCTAAGTATAAGTTGCATCAAAAAATGATGGGCTCGGTAAAAAATGCATTGGAAGATGCGGATGTGGCGCTGTTGATGGTGGATGCCAAAGACAGTAAGGAAGAAAACCATGAACTGTTTAGTAGTTTACGGTTGAAGGTGCCTTGTGTGGTGGTGATTAATAAAACGGATGCAGTAAAGCCGGCAGCGCTGGAAGAAGTGAAAGCCTTTTTTGCGGCACAGCCTTATGCCAAACAAGTGATTACTATTTCTGCGTTGAAGCAAAGTAACCTGGATGAATTAAAAAATGCCATCATTCATTTTTTACCGGAAGGTGATCCGTTTTACAATGATGAAGATCTGACCGATTTACCCACTAAGTTTTTTGTGGGCGAAATGGTACGTGAAAAGGTGTTTCTGTTGTTTGGTGATGAAATACCGTATCATACGGCGGTGTTGGTGAATGAGTTTAAAGAAAAGGATACATTAATAAAAATACAGGCAGATATTATTGTTCAGCGCGAATCGCAGAAAGCGATATTGATAGGAGAGAAGGGTTCTATGATTAAACAGATAGGCTCGGCTGCGCGTGAAGACATTGAAGCCTTTTTGCAACAAAAAGTATTTCTTCAATTGTTTATTAAAGTGCGACCTAAGTGGCGCGATAATGACCAGCAATTAAAAGAATACGGTTACCATTAATAATAGTTATTATGTCATTTACTGTAGCGATAGTTGGTAGACCCAACGTGGGAAAGAGTACATTTTTTAATCGTCTTCTGGAATCGCGTAAGGCGATTGTGGACGATGTAAGCGGTGTTACGCGCGATCGCCAGTATGGCATAACAGACTGGAATGGGAGAACTTTCAACGTAATTGATACCGGTGGTTTTGTGGTTGGTTCGGACGATGTGTTTGAAACCGAAATTCGCAAACAGGTAAAAATAGCGATAGATGAAGCTGATGTGCTGGTGTTTATGACAGATGCAGCTGTGGGTATTACGGAGCTGGATGAGGCTATGGCTGATATGCTGCGTCGTACTAAAAGACCAGTGTTTTTAGCAGTGAATAAGGTGGATAACAGTGAAAGGCAATTGGCTGCTACTGAGTTCTATAGCATGGGCTTTGATAGTATCTTTTTCCTGAGCAGCATGACGGGAAGCGGCACCGGCGAATTACTGGATGCTGTTACTGAAATGATGCCTGTTGATGCGGAAGAAACTGAAATAGGTGAAAATGAATTGCCACGTTTTGCTATTATGGGGCAACCGAACGTAGGTAAGTCATCTTTATTGAATGCACTGATTGGTGAAGAGCGTACCATTGTAAGTGATATAGCTGGCACAACACGTGATACTATTCATACCCATTATAACCTGTATCAGAAAGAGTTTATATTAATTGATACAGCCGGTATTCGTAAAAAGAGTAAGGAAAAAGACGATCTGGAGTTTTACTCCATCATCCGTGCTATTAAAGCAATGGACGAAGCGGATGTGTGTTTATTGCTCATTGATGCCGACAAAGGCATTACTGCACAGGATATCAATATCTATTCTTTAGCTGCCCGTAAGGGTAAAGGTATTGTAGTGTTGGTGAACAAGTGGGATTTGATTGAAGGAAAGGAAACCAACACTGCCCGTGATTACGAGAAAAACCTGAAACAACGCCTTGCACCGTTTAATGATGTGCCTATTGTGTTTATTTCAGCAAAAGATAAAACCCGTATTTTCAAAGGCATTGAGCTGGCTATAGAAGTATTTGAAAACAAAAAGCGCAAAGTACAAACCAGCGTGTTGAATGAAGTGATGTTGAAGGCGGTGCAGGCTTATCGCGCACCGGTAGTGCGTGGGCATGCCATTACCATTAAGTATGTGACCCAGTTGCCTACTCAAACCCCTTCATTTGCTTTCTTCTCCAACTTCCCGGATGATATTAAGCAGCCTTATAAAAACTATCTGGAAAATCAACTGCGCAAAAACTTTGATTTCAAAGGGGTGCCGGTGAGATTGTTTTTCAGGAAGAAGTAAATTGTTTTTATTCGTTAGAAATATAACTAAGTATAACGCATGACTAAAAAGCTATTGTTTGCTTTGTGTATTGGTTTGATGGCAATGAGTTGTAGTAATAACGAGCAAAAGGAATCTACCACTCAGGATTCTGCTATTGCAACGAAAGTTACAGCAGATAGCGGCGCAAAAACAACAGCAAAGCCGCAATTAAGTATTGCAGATAGCGTAAAGCAATTGGAGGAAAAGGACACCGCCAGTAAAATGATTGAAAGTGCTCCTGCTTCTGTAAGCATTCATTTAGATAGCATTCCACAATAAAAAGATATTATAAGCGCACATAAAAAGCCGGTAAATCAATTGATTCACCGGCTTTTTTATGAATACACGGTATGTTATAATGCCAGTGTTTTTTTAAGTGCTTTTACCTGCCGTTTTAATGTGGCCAGTTCATCCTGCTGTTGTTGAATAAAGCTGTTTTCTTCCAGCTTACCCACTACCTTATCCATTTCCGCTTTGTTGCTGTATACCATTTTACGGAAAGCGTTCTGATAGTCTTTAGCCCTGGAAGAATAGATACCTTCTGTCATCCATTCTTTGGTGTTGATGACACTGTCGAATATACTGGTAAACACAGCCTCGTCTGCTTTTTTTATGTTTGTTTCCAGTATTTCGGAAAGGCTGGAAAGTGCATGCTTCAACTTCTGTTGCGGATACCTGTTACTGGCTTCTGCATAATAATTGTGTACCGCGTCCCAGGATTTAATTTTATTCTCTTTAATCCTTGTTTTCAGCGTTTGCACATCTTCCGCAGGCATTAATTGTCCGCCAATATTCAACCATCCGCCTTCATTACCACGGGCAAGAGATGGAGGAAGGGCCGCTTTTATTTCGTTTAAAGAAGTGAGTTTGTTTTCTTTAATAAAGCCTATCAGTTGTTGGCCACCATAGTATATAACCAGGTCTCTGAATATGCTCCATGCTTTGGCGGCTTTGATGATCACTGTTTTGCGCTTTGCATTTTCAAAGCCATCTGCTACTACTTCCAGCTCATTTAACACAGTATTGTTGGCTGCCAGCAACTCTTTGCCTTTGTTTTGGCAAACCGTGTCGGAAGGAGTGGCTTTGCCAGGACGTTCTTTTGAATACCAGGCTTTGCCTATCAACTTTTCCAGCAGATAAATAGAGGTAAACAATTCATTTACACTATCAGGAGCCAGGTAGTCGTATTCGAGGTATTGCGATTTATCAGTGCGCTTGTCTCTGTCTTTGTACTTCCAGGCGTTGCGGGCCAGGGCGTACATGTTATACATAAGCCAATAACCAGGCATAACCGTTAACTGGTTCAGGCTTTCATTAATGCTTACCAGCGAGAAGGGCATTGGAATGTTCAACTCATAATCGTAGTTGCCTTTTGCCAGTATGGTAAAGCTGGCTACACGTGAGTTGTGTTTAATGCTTACGCATAAGCCTGGCCAGAAACCGCGTCCGGCAATAAATTCGCCATCTGGGCTGCGTGAATTGTGATTAGAGCCGATAGTGGCACCAGCGGCAATATTGCTTTGCCCCATAATCAGCGCAGCGCATAAGAACGAGTTGTTATGGTGCTGCTCGTGTGCAGGAAATATTAAAGAGTTTAATACCTCACAGCAGGATATGGTGGCATTGCTACCGAGATAGGAGTTGATAAGACGCGCTCCATATTTTAATTGAGAGTGGGAAGCCATTACAAAACGTACCGCCTTCACTCCATAGAAAATACGACAGCCAAAACCTATAATACCATTTACTATTTCACATCCTTCTCCTATCTGGGTTTTGCCCTCAGGACCGGAATTGATGGTGAGGTTTTTAAGCTTGTTAGCACCTTTGATATAGGCATCTGAACCTATCCACACATCTTTAATAATGCTGCTGTTTTTAATAACAGTTCTATCGCCTATTTTACCGTAATACCCTCTTTCTTTTTTAAACTGTTGCTCGGTAAGTATTTTAAACTGCTGCAGCAAAGCGTCGTCGTCACGGTATTTGCTCCATAAATAGGCATCGCCAGGTAACATGCCGTTGAATGGAATGACACTGCGGCCCCCGTTTTCATTGCATATTTCCAGCCATATGCGTATAGATTCGTTTTCGCCGTCTTTTATGATACCGTTTCCAAACTTAGCATGGTCGGTAGCAGTAAGCTCGTTTACATTTACAATGATCACCTCATTGCCTATAATGTAATGCGATAGGTAGTTAACGTTATCTATTACCACATTATCGCCCAGGTCGCAGGCAATAATGGTAGAGTTATAAAGACCTACGGCTACTTTTAAATCGCTGAACTCCAGACAATAGGGCTCCAGTTTGCCTATGCGTACCAGGCCGTAAAACTTGCAATGCTTTACCTGCTGCGGGTTAAAGGCATCTGATACCAGTATGTTGTTCCAGTCGTCGCTGGTGTTGCCATTCCGTACCAGTATCTCTATTTCGTAAGCGGTGAGCTTACGGTAAGCAATCCCACTTCTGTTTTGCAGATTGCGCAGGTAATATTCATCTTTATTTTTAGGTAAGTATTCGGGTTTGACAAAGCCATACCCGATACTTTCAATCGCACTTTTCCTGATTATGTTTTGCGACATATGGCAATGGTTTATTCAACGGTAACGCTTTTAGCCAGGTTACGTGGTTTGTCTACATCGTAGCCTTTGGCAACTCCTACATAGTAAGAGAATAATTGTAAAGTAATTACACTTAACATGGGCGCTACTATTTCATGTGCAGCGGGTATGATAATTACATCGTCTGCCAGTGTTGGAGTAACGGTGTCTCCTTCTGTAATTACTGCTATGATCTTGCCTTTGCGGGCTTTGATTTCCTGCATGTTGCTTACCACTTTCTCATGATAAGAATCTTTAGTGGCAACAAATACTACCGGCAACTGATCGGTAACCAGTGCAATAGGACCGTGCTTCATTTCTGCAGCAGGGTAGCCTTCGGCATGTATGTAGGAGATTTCTTTCAGTTTTAAAGCGCCTTCCAGTGCTACCGGGAAATTGTAACCTCTTCCCAGGAACAAAGCATCAGCAGCGTCTTTGTATTTTTCAGCCAGTGCTTTTATCTGGCTATCCAGCTTCAATACTATTTCTGCTTTCTCTGGTATCGCAGCCAGTTCTTTACATAATAACAGAAACTTGTCTCTGTCTAATGTGCCTTTTTGCTGACCCAGCATTAACGCGGTCATGGTAAGAACAGCTAATTGTGCAGTAAAGGCTTTGGTACTGGCTACGCCTATTTCTGGTCCGGCATGGGTGTATGCGCCTGCGTGAGAGATGCGTGCAATAGAAGAGCCTACTGCGTTTACTATGCCTAATATGATAGCGCCTTGTTCTTTTGCTTTTTCAATAGCTACCAGGGTATCGGCTGTTTCGCCGCTTTGTGAAATAGCTATAATTACATCGCCTTTGTTAATGATAGGATTGCGGTAACGGAATTCCGATGCGTATTCTACCTCTACCGGTATACGACACAGCTCTTCAATGATGTATTCTGCTACCAGGCCTGCGTGCCAGCTGGTTCCGCAGGCTACAATCATGATACGGTTGGCGTTCATGATCTGTTCGGCATATTTTTGAATACCACTCATGGTGATATTGCCGGTCTCCGCATCCAGTCTGCCGCGTAAGCAGTCGTAAATGGTAGTGGGCTGTTCAAAAATTTCCTTCAACATAAAATGGTCATAGCCGCCTTTTTCAATAGCAGTTAAGTCCATATCCAGTTTGGTGATGAAAGGAGTTTGCTTTTCGTTACCCAGGTTTTTCAGAATCAGTTCATCCGGGCGTACAATCGCAATTTCATAATCATTTACATACACTACTTCTTTGGTGTACTCTATGATGGGAGAAGCGTCAGAAGCCAGGAAGTGTTCCCCTTTGCCAATGCCAATTACCAGCGGACTTCCTTTACGCGCAGCAATGATAGTTTCCGGATCATCTTTATGAATTACCAATATACAATAAGCGCCTACTACGCGGCGAAGGGCTATACGTACCGCTTCTTCCAGTGGGCATTCATTGTTAATACGGATGTCGTCAATGAAGTTCAATAAAACTTCTGTGTCGGTATCACTTTTGAAAGTATAGCCTTTGGCCAGCAGATCCTGCTTTAACTGGGCGTAGTTTTCAATAATGCCGTTATGAATGATGGCTATTTCACCGCTTTGAGAAAGATGGGGGTGGGCGTTGCGATCGTTAGGTTCGCCATGTGTGGCCCAGCGTGTGTGGCCGATGCCGATATGGCCTTCCATGTTTTTACCAATCAGTGTATCTTCCAGTTCTGCTACTTTCCCTTTTTTCTTATACACATGCAGGCCACCGTTTAATAATGCTACACCTGAACTGTCGTATCCTCTGTACTCAAGCCTTTTTAATCCTTTTAACACAATAGGATAAGCCTGGCGCGGGCCTGTATAACCAACTATTCCACACATAGGTATAATCAATTTAAGAATGCAATATGCTGCATTTTGTTGTAATAAAATATCGGCTAAAACCTAAAAAAACGTATAAATTAATACGATACGGTTTTTTGCCGGTTTAGTTGCTGGTTGTTTCGGGGATAATGGATTTTATGATATGATACCTACAACAGCAAGCCCTGTAAAAATAAGTAAGCCACGCTAAAGTATATCACCAGGCCGGTTACGTCTACCAGGGTAGCCACAAACGGAGCAGAAGAAGTAGCGGGGTCGGCGCCCAAACGTTTTAAAACCATGGGAAGCATTGAGCCGCTAAGCGATCCCCACATTACTACGCCTATCAATGAAAAGCCAACCGTAAGACCAATCATAATGTAATGTTCGCCATACAACCCGGGGGCAAAGCTGTGCCAGGCAATAATGCGGAGAAAGCCGATAATTCCGAGTACGCAACCCAGCAAAAAACCGCTTACGATTTCTCTTTTCATTACACGCCACCATTTGCTCAGGGTAATTTCTCCCAATGCCATGGCCTGAATAATTAAAGTAGAAGCCTGCGAGCCGCTGTTACCGCCGCTGGAGATAATTAAGGGAACAAACAGTGCCAGCACAGTGGCTTTGGCTATTTCATGCTCGAAGTAGCCCATGGCGGTGGCGGTAAACATTTCACCAATAAACAGCACTATCAGCCAGCCAACCCTTTTACGTAATAGTTTCAGCAACGGAATATCCAGGTAGGGTTCGTCCAGTGCTTCGGTACCACCAATTAACTGCATATCCTCGCTATATTCTTCATTGGCAACCCATAACATATCGTCGATGGTTACAATGCCCAACAATACGTTGTTGTTATCGGTAACCGGAAGAGCCACACGGTTATTCATTTTAAATACCTGGCTGGCATGTTCCTGGTCGTCCGTTACATTCAGGGCAATGACGCGGCCGTCAATCAGTTCGTCTACCTGCTTGTCGGGCGCTGCAAGAATTACATCGCGTATCCGGATATCATCTACCAACTCGCCTTTTTCATTAATAATGTAAATGACGTCAATGGTTTCGCTGTTTTTGGCAAACTTGCGAATGGTGGCAAATACTTCTTCTACGGTGTTATGGGCGTATACGTATACATAGTCGGGCGTCATTAAACGCCCCACGCTGTCTTCCGGGTAGCCCAGCATAGAGAGTGTGATTTTCCTTTCCTCCGGGTCCAGCAGTTTCAGCAGGTCGCGAATTACCTCTTTAGGCAGTTCTTCCAGGAAATCGGTACGGTCATCCGCGGGCAGATCATTCAGCAGTTCGGCTGTTTTAAACGAGGGCAATTCCAGAATAATATCCTTCTGTGTGCTTACGTCCAGTATTTTAAATACACTGGAAGCACGGTGAATAGCCATATTGGCTATTATCTGCGAGGAGAAATCGGGATATTCGTTAATGAGATTGGCTACATCACTGATATTCTGGTGATTGAGGAAATCCCTTATCTGCAACTTGTCTTCCGTTGCTATAATACGCTCAAATTGTTCAAAAAGGTCTTCCTGCTCCAATTCCAAACTCATATCCGGTAATTTTTTAATGCCTGCAAATGACTGGTAAAAGTGGGTGGCAAAATTAGCTGTTAAAACCCGAAAAACCGGGTTTTATATCAGGCAACTAGTCCACTGCCAGGTGGTAGGCTGGATCTTCCATAATATTTACTTCAATTACAGCGCCCGCGTTTTGCAATAATTGCCTGCATTCGCTGCTTAAGTGGCGCAGATGCAGTGTTTTACCTGCTTTTCGGTAACGTTCAGTAAGCTTGTTCAGGGCATCCATGGCGCTCATGTCGGTTACACGGCTTTGTTTAAAGTCTATTATTATTTCGTTACTATCCCCTTTTACATCAAACAATTCCAGGAAAGTAGTGACAGAGCCAAAAAACAGCGGCCCATATATTTCGTAATGTTTCACGCCAGCTTCATCCTGCCAGCTTTTTGCCTGAATTCTTTTGGCGCTTTGCCAGGCAAACACCAGTGCGGAAATAATCACGCCTGCCAGCACTGCCAGCGCCAGGTTATGCAGCCACACGGTAATGGCGGCTACCAATATACCCGTGATCACATCGGCCCATGGCATTTTATTAATAATGCGCAAACTTCCCCATTCAAAAGTGCCAATAGCTACCATCATCATCACACCTACCAAAGCCGCCATCGGTACTTTTTCAATAATGGGAGCGCCCAGCAGTATCACCAGTAAAATAGTGATAGCGGCAATAATGCCCGATAAGCGTGCGCGGGAGCCGGCACCCAGGTTTACAAAGGTTTGCGCAATCATGGCGCAGCCGCCCATGCCGGTAAACAAGCCATTGGCTATGTTGGCGCTGCCCTGTGCTATACATTCTTTATTGCCACGGCCGCGGGTGCCTGTTATTTCGTCTACTACATTAAGGGTTAGCAATGTTTCAATCAGGCCAACGCCCGCCATTACCAGCGAATAAGGGAAAATGATGCTTAATGTTTGCAGGGAAAAGCTTACCGCAGGAATATGGAAAGGCGGGAAGCCACCACTGACAGAAGCGATGTCTTTTACTGTTTTAGTGTGAATGCCTAAAAGCATTACCACACCAAACACCGCCAAAATTGCTACCAGGGAAGCCGGAACGGCTTTGGTGATTTTAGGCCAGAAAAGTACAATCAACATAGTAAGCGCTACCAGGCCCAGCATCGTGTACAGGTTGGTGCCTGAAAGCCAGGCAGCTGCAGCACCACTACCGGTTTTAAACTGTTGAATTTGCGACATAAAGATGATAATAGCCAGGCCGTTTACAAAACCATACATAACAGGCTGTGGCACCAGGCGAATAAATTTGCCCAGTTTGCATACGCCCACTAAAAGCTGTAAAACACCTGCCAGCAACACTGCAGCAAATACATACTCTACCCCATGTGATTGCATTAAGGCTATCAGTACAACAACTGTAGCGCCAGCGCCACCTGAAACCATTCCGGGCCGGCCACCAAAAACAGCTGTCACCAGCCCCATAATAAAGGCGGCATACAAGCCTGTTAAAGGAGAAAGACCTGCCAGGATTGCAAATGATAATGATTCGGGAATCATAGTCATAGCTACGGTTAGCCCTGCCAATAGTTCTGTTTTATAGTTTACTTTTTGAGTAAAGTCAAATAAGTTTAAGTAAGCCTTCATGCTAATGAGATATAAAAAAGACAACAGTAAAAATAATAAGGGAATGCGTCTGCCAGGTATTACAGCAGATCAGTAAATAGTGGGTACCTGATTATCAGGGTGGGGTAATATCCGAAGGTATTATTACGCTGTTCATGCAGCGCGAAAGTACTGCAAAACGCAATGTAAACCAAAGCAGGCAGAAGAGCTAGGCGTTGATGCAAGGCTCGTGAAAGGTAATTTGCAGCTTCTCTTTCATGTGCTTTATTTCCATATACAGCTGCTTCACCAGCACAAAGGCTTCATTTTCCTGAATGGCTTTAGCGTACCTGGCTTCCAGCTCTTTCAATAATGTTATTTCTGCTGCCACTGGCCTGTTAATTTCAGATTGGTTTAGCATAGAACATGTTTTAGGAGAAGAGAGAGTTTAAAGTTAGGGAATAATCCCCCCTAACCCAATGGCTTTTTCTTAAAATTACAAATGACCAGAAAACGGGTGAAGTGGATAATATTTTCAGGTTGAATTCGTTACGGCATTTTTGTTTCAAATGGGGATGCAGGCATTAACGCTTTGTTATATAAATTGGCAGACTGCGGTTTACATCCCAGGCATATGTTACTGGAACATGCTGTTACTGTAATCCATGAAGCAATATTATTCATAAGGGGCAGGCACATGATTATGGTTCTAAATATATTTAATTTTGGAGATGGCTAAAAGTAAAGCAACGGATTTACTGGCATCTCATAAAAAAATACAAACCACACTTTCTACGCCTTTTAATGTAGGAGTGATAGCATTAACTCCGCAGAAGAGTAATGTGGTGTACAATCGCCGGGATTATTATAAAATTTCATTGATTACCAAAGGTTCCAGTAATATTATTTATCCAACCCGCGGGCTACATGTAGACAGGCCTGCATTGATTTTTGCTAATCCGCGTATACCCTTTGCCTGGGAAAATACCAGTGAGGATATCACGGGTTATTATTGTGTGTTTAAAGATTCCTTTTTCCGCGATAAAGAGCGCCGGGAAGTGTTTCGTGATTTTCCTTTGTTTAAAGCAGGGGGTGACCCTGTGTTTTTTTTGAATGATGATCAGTTGCCTTACCTGGTATCGTTATTTGAAAGGATGAAGGTAGAACTGGAAACAGACTATGTGTATAAGTACGATGTATTACGCAGCAGCCTGCACCTGGTTATTCATGAAGCATTGAAAATGCAGCCTGCCAACAATTACATTCCCAATGTAAATGCCGCGAACCGAATTGCCAACCTATTTGTGGAATTGCTGGACAGGCAGTTTCCGGTTGATTCGCCACAGTTTATTTTTCAATTAAAAAAGCCCGCTGATTTTGCCGCTAACATGGCTATTCATGTAAATCATTTGAATGCGGCTGTGAGTGAGGTAACAGGTAAAAACACAACCACGCATATTAATGAAAAGGTGATGGCAGAAGCCAAGGCGTTGTTGAAGCATACGGACTGGCCCGTGGCTGATATTGGCTATAGCCTGGGGTTTGAATATCCTTCTTATTTCAATATTTTCTTTAAAAAACACGAAGGAGCTACACCACTAGCCTTTAGAAAGACACTTTGAAAATTATAATTTTTGCTTTGAAAGCTGTTATAACTGCCCTGCCCGGATGATTTAATTTGCTGAAATAAATCATTCTATATGAAATACAGAGTATTAGGAACAACGGGTGAAAAGCTTTCTGCACTGGGGCTGGGATGTATGGGAATGAGTTTTGCCTATGGACCTGCTGACAAAAATGAATCGCTGGCTACTTTACACAAAGCATTGGAGCTGGGTGTTAACTTCTTAGACACTGCTGATTTATATGGCTTTGGCGAGAACGAGCTGTTGCTATCGGAAGTGCTGGTGCCTAACAGGAACAAGATTTTTTTAGCTACCAAATTTGGGTTTCAGCAAAAGGATAACGGATATATTATCAATGGACGGCCTGAACATGTAAAGGCTGCAGCTGATGCCAGTTTACAACGTTTAAAAACAGATGTTATTGATTTGTACTATGCCCATCGCATAGACCCTGATGTGCCTGTTGAAGAAACAGTGGGCGCTATGGCCGATCTGGTAAAAGCTGGCAAGGTGCGTTACCTGGGTTTGTCAGAAGCTTCTGTGGAAAGCATACGTAAAGCACACGCTGTTCATCCAATATCTGCTTTACAAACCGAATACTCTTTACTTACAAGGGATGTGGAAGCTGCTATTTTACCTGTGTGCCGGGAACTGGGGATAGGATTTATTCCTTATAGTCCGCTTGCCCGGGGAATTGTTACTGCTGCTATTACCGATATCAACTTATTAGACCCCACCGATTATCGCAGGGTAAATGGTCGTTTTACAGGGGAAGCCTTTGAGAATAATAAGAAACTGGTAGCTGAGTTTGCCCAACTGGCAGCTCAAAAAGGCTGCACGCCTGCTCAATTGGCTATTGCCTGGGTACTGGCGCAGGGAGAAGATATTATTCCAATACCTGGTACCAAAAGAGTGAAATACCTGGAAGATAACCTGGGAGCCATCCAGGTGGAGGTAACCGAAGCCGACAAACAACAGCTTGATGTGCTGGTAAAGAAATACCCGAACGTTGGCGCCCGTTATGATGAGCGCAGCATGAGCATGGTAAACAGATAGAACCTGGTTTACTAAAACGGGAAATTCTTAAAAAATGTAAAAAGTAAGTAATTAATTGTCAATAGGTTGAAAATGGCACAAAGGTTGACTTTGTCGGGTGTCCGTTTTTAATCCTGATCAGGGCCTTGAACAAAATGAGTGACTGTGAAGAATCGTCTATAATCGCTTGTTTGTAGATGATTCTTCGCTACTCTGACTGTTTTTACTCTACAACTTCTGTCCCTTTCTTCTATTCTCCACGTAGTTTTCTCTTGCTCTTCGTCTGAAAAACGGCAACACCGGAATAGCTATTTATATTCCGGGAAAGGCAGGAAGCCCAGTATAATAAATAGAACAATAAACATGAGATCCCAGATTACTCCTCTGGTAATAATCCTGCATTCTATTCCTGCAATATGCTTATTCGGATAAGAATATGGCTAGATAGAAGGCATAATCTATTTAATTATAGTTTCTTAACCCTTGCCTTGAACTGTCATTAAAATGTCATGTTTCGAAAACCATAATACTTTTTCCCGACCTCGTAAACAGTTAAGAAATTGTAAAATCACCTTTGCGGTCTAATTACTTGTACATGATCTCGAAGTTTTTGACCCCCATGTGTCTTCTTTTGACACTATTATTTTCCACAACCATATTTGCACAAAAAGAAACAGGTTCTATCAACGGCGTAATTACCACCAGCGAAGGCAAGTCGGCTGCAGCGGTAACTGTTAAATTGAAAGGAACTAATAAAGCAGCTTTAACCGAAGAAGATGGTGACTTTGTAATAAGCAACATCAAAGCTGGTGATTATGAACTGGAAATATCCCTGGTAGGATTCCAGACCTTGTTATACCCCGTTAAGATTAATGAGGGCAAGATGACTCCTGTAAAAATTCAGTTGAGTGTAACCGACAAACAGCTGGAAGCGGTAATCATTTCTACCACACACAATAAGTTCAGGCCAGCTAACAGCCCTACTGTAGCAAAGTTGCCTTTAACTTACCTGGAAAACCCACAGGTGTATACTTCTGTGAACAAAGAGCTGATTCAACAACAGGGGTTATTTTCTGCCGATGAAGCCATGAAAAATACATCTGGTGTGGTTAAAATATGGAATGCTACCAACCGTGTAAATGATGGTGGTGCATTGTATACTTTAAGAGGTTTTCAAACCGGCGCTTCTTTACGTAATGGTATTACCGGAAACATTACCACTACTGTAGATGCGGTGAACCTGGAAAGACTGGAAGTGGTAAAAGGTCCTTCTGGTGCTTTATATGGCAGTACCCTGGTATCTTATGGTGGCCTTATTAACAGGGTAACTAAAAAGCCTTATTCCCGTGTAGGTGGTGAGGTTACTTTATCAGGTGGCAGCTATGACTTTAGCAGGCTGAGCGCTGATTTCAATACGCCGCTGGATACTGCTAAAACTGCTTTGTTACGTATTAATACTGCGTATAACAGCATTGGTTCTTTTCAGGACAACGGCTTTAGCAAAAACTTTGCCTTTGATCCTTCTTTCTCTTATAAAGTAAACGACAAGCTTACTTTATACCTGGATGCGGAAATCAATCATTTGAATGCAACTGTACCTTCTATATTCTATATCAACACTGCTAATATTGGAGTAAACAGCGCAGATAAGCTGACTGTTGATTACAAGAAATCATATCAATCTGATGATCTGGCTGGTACATCTGATGTAGCTAATTTTTACGGGTTGATAGATTATAAACTGTCTAAAAACTGGACTTCTCAAACCAATTTCAGCACTGGCAGAAACCAGTCTACCGGCTATGGTCCTTATTTTGACCTGGACGCAGGTAATGCTTCTATTACCCGCCACGTATGGATACTGGATGGCCATTCTAACAGCTTTCAGTTTCAGCAGAATTTCATAGGCGATTTTACCATTGGTAAATTAAGAAACCGCCTTGTGGCAGGTGTGGATGTGTTGAACCAGAAGTATGATATGAGAATTGTGGCTTCTAACCATGGTTATAATTTTGACCAGGTAAGCACTGTAGGTGCGGCAAGCAACTACTACAACTTTAATAAATTTTCTGTAGATACTTTCTTTAATTCAGGTCAGGCTGTATATCCATACCTAAGCAATATTTACATGTACAGTGCTTATGCTTCTGATGTGCTGAACATTACGGATAATTTAATGGCAATGGTAAGCTTAAGAGTTGATCACCTGAATTCAAAAGCTATTCCTGATCCTTCTTCCGGTACAAGTTCAGAAGCTTTTACCCGTACCAATGTGTCGCCTAAATTTGGTTTAGTGTACCAGGTAATTAAAGATAAAGTATCCTTATTCGGAAACTACATGAATGGATTTAAAAACCCAACTGCGCCACAAAACAAATATGATGCTGCTTCCAACACATTAAAGCCACATGTGTTTAATGCAGAACAAGCTAATCAGTGGGAAGGTGGTGTTAAAGCTGATTTATGGGATGGCCGTTTAACCGGTACTATCAGCTATTATAACATTGCTGTAAAAGATATTGTTAGAACTGACGTAGCTCATTCTGATGCTGCTAGCTTTGTAACCGCTTACATGCAGGATGGAACGCAGTACAGCAAAGGTTATGAAGTGTCATTAACCGCAACCCCTGTTGCTGGTTTAAACCTGATTGCTGGTTATTCTCACAACGATAGCAAACTGGATAAAGCTGATGCGAGTGTAAACGGCAGAAGACCTGAAACAGCAGGCCCTGCCAATACAGCTAATTTCTGGGCCAGTTATACAGTAAGTGCCGGTAAGGGCAAAGGCTTAGGTGTTGGCTTTGGTGGTAACTATGCCAGCAAAGCATATGTTATCAATAATGCCAATACAGGTGAGTTTTATGCACCATCTTATACACTGTTGAATGCCGGTGTGTTTTATAACCTGCCTAAATTCCGTTTCTCTGTAAACGTAAACAACCTTACAGACAAGAAATACTGGACTGGTTACGGCTCTATGATTCCTCAAATGCTGAGACAAGTGATTGCCAGTGTTTCTTACAAATTCTAATCAACGTTTCAATACAGTGATAAAAGCGGGAACTCCAGGGTTCCCGCTTTTTTATGGCATTATGGCAAGTGGTTATCATTAGCTTGTGGTAGTTATTTTTATTAATTTCCGCTCTCAATGTTGTAATTGTATGATGCTACCGATTTTATTTATTGCACCTTCCAGCAAAGGTGGAAGAGGAGTTTTTGCTACGGAAAAGATTGCTGCCAATACGGTGCTGGAAATTTCCCCGGTAATTGTGTTTTCTGTGGCAGACAGGGCTATTATCGAAAAGTCAAAGCTGTATAACTATATATTCGAGTGGGGGCCTTCTCATAAAAAGGCGGCTTTAGGTATGGGGTATGTGTCTATGTATAACCACGATTATAACGCCAACTGTGTGTATGATATGGATTTTGAAACCGAAACCATGACTATTCGCACGATAAAAGGAGTGAAGAAAGGAGAAGAGTTGTGTATTAACTACAATGCCGACCCTAATGATGAAACGTTGGTGTGGTTTCATAAAACAGAGAAAAGCCGGAAGTAACAATATAAAAAAGAAGCCGCCCTTGCTTACGCTCGGGCGGCTTTCATCACCAAAACCAACTGTAGAGAAAGTTTTACCAGTATTTGTAACCCATTAATCTGCTCAGCTCAATTTTAGCCTGGCATAACTGGTATTCATATTGTAATTGTGTATACAAAGCACGTTGATAGTTACTGCTTGCATTAGTAATATCAAGGTTGGTACCTGTACCGTTCATAAAACGACTGGAAGCAATTTGTTGTGCTGCGCGTGTTTGTTCTATTTGGGTGTACGTGTTTTTAATACTTGACATGTTAGAATTGATATCCGTTAATGCCTGTTGAATGTCTTTCAGGTAAGTATTGTTCATGGTAGCCATAGCCAGTTCGTTCTGGTGAATGTTGCTTTCGGCCAGTTTTACCTGCTGCTTCATTTTGTTACCATTGTAAATAGGCACATGCAGGCTAACACCCGCGATATAGTTAAAGCGCAGCTTTTCCACAGCAGGCACATAACCGTTTTTGTAGCCGGTAGCACCACTCAGGTTTACAGAAGGCTTATCAGCCAGTTTAGCAATATCCCTGTCGCTTTGTGACTGCTTTATTCTGTCTTTCGCCAGCACAAACTCCAGGTTGTTGGCTTGTGCTTCACTTAAAGCGGCATTGGCATCTTTTAAAGTAACATCAAAGTCGAAGGTTTTGCCAGCACTTTGTTGTGTGCCTGTGGTATAGCTCAGCAGGTTTAACTGCTTTTGCAGCTGGTTTTGCAGGTCTATCTTGCGATTTTGTTCCTGGTCCAGGCTGGCTTGTATATTCAGCAGGTCTATTTTAATGGCATCGCCATTTTTCAGTTTACTTTCAATTACCCTTTTGTTTTCGGTAAGGTAGGCCACTACCGAATCTTCAATTACCAGTGCTTTCTGAAAATATACAATGTTGTAATAGATAGCGGCAACCTGATAGGCCAGCTGGGTTTTAGCATAGTCTACATTGTCTTTTGCATATTGCAAATCGGTTTTCGCTTTTTCTACATTGTTTTTGATGCGTCCGAAGTCGAACAGTTCATAATCTACATTGATAGAAGCACCGCCACTATTTACAGGAGCAAACTGGAATTCCTGCGTTTTGCCGTCCACTTGCAGTGGAAGGGTGATTTTTGGCCTGATATAATTGTAATTAGCATTACCACTTATTTCGGGCATTCTTATCTGTGCTATCTGCACACGCTGCTGGGCAGTACTTACTGCGTTCTCTGCCTCTTTCAGTCTGGGGAAATATCCGAACGACTGATTAATCAGCGATTGTAATTCTGTATTGCTCTGCACTTGTGCATAGGCGCCATGTGCCAACAATACAGCGGATGTTATGATGAATAATTTTTTCATTGTTTCTTTTTTATCAATGTGACTCAGCTACTGCTGCACGGGCTGCTGCTTCTTCTTCAGCGCTTTTCTTTTTCGTTTTCAAAAACACCGCCAGTGGCAGCACTATTATAAAAAACAGGGCAATCAGGCGGAAGGTATCCAGGTAACTGAGATAGTAGGCCTGCCTGTCTACTGCACTACTGATCATTGCATGTGCAGTATGTGTAGCTGTGTTAATATCGGCTCCTGTTTTGCTGATAATGCCTTGTGCTATAGCGGTGGTACGTTGTGTTACCAGCGCAGCGCCATCGGTGATATTAGCCACCAGATCACTTCTATGTTGTGCATAGCGGTGCGAGATATACGTGTTAGCCAATGCAATACCGAAGGCCCCACCCAACTGGCGAATCATGTTGTTTAAGGCAATACCTGCCGGATAGTCTTTCGGTTGCAGGCCTGCTACTGCCTGGTTAATCAATGGTAACTGAACCATAGATATACCAAAGGCGCGTAATGCCAGTGGGAAAAAGAACGCGCTGATACCTACTTCAGGGCTAACCCGCGCTGTAAGCCAGCAATATGCGGCAAACAGCACTAAACCTACCACCACAAAGCGTACTGCGGGAACCCCTTTGGCCATAGACTTACCAATAATGGGCATCATTAACACGCCTATCATAGTAGGGGCTAACAGGGCCAAACCCGTTTCGTATGCGGTATAGCCTAACACTCTTTGTGCCAGTACAGGATATACGAATACGGAGGTGAACAGCCCTAAGCCGGTAACAAAGGTGAATATGGTAGTAAAAGCCAGGTTTCTATCGCCGAGTACACGCAGGTTTACTGCCGGGTTTTTAATACGTAGTTCGTACCACACAAACAGCACCAGGGTAACAGCAGCTACAATGGCACATATACGTATAGTTTCACTGCTAAACCAGTCGTCTGTTTCGCCACGCTCCAGCACATATTGCAAGCATCCTATCCCTGCTGCCAGCAGTAGTATGCCGTTGTAGTCAATATGTATATTCTTCCGGTTCTTGCCTTCATTGGGTTTCTTTTCAATGTAGGTGTAGGTAAGAATAGTAGCGATGATACCAATAGGCAGGTTGATCATAAAGATCATGGGCCAGCTGAAATGTTCTATCAGGTAGCCACCCAGGGTGGGGCCGAGTGTAGGACCCAGTACCAGCCCCATCCCAAACAAACCAGCCGCAATAGGCCTGTCTTTCGGTTCAAAGGCATCGAACAGAATCGCTTGTGAGGTAGATAGTAACGCACCACCTCCAATACCCTGTACAAAGCGCCATATGATAATTTCCATCAGGCTTCCAGATTCGGCACACATGTACGAGGCTAGTGTAAACACGATCATGGATACCAGGTAATACCGTTTCCGGCCAAAGTATTCGGCCAGGAAGCCTGTAAGGGGTATGATGATAACGTTAGCAATGGCGTAAGCGGTAATTACCCAGCTTACATCTTCAATGCTAACCCCCAGGCTACCTGCCATATCACTCAGGGCAACGTTTACGATAGACGTATCTATCAGTTCCATTACCGCGGCTGATACAGTAGTTAAAACAATAATGAATTTTGCAAATCCTTTCGCAGCCATGTGAAATTATTTTACAGGCACACTTACATCGGCGCTTAAGCCGGCACGCAGTATACCCCTGTATTTGTTGATGTCTTTAATAGCAATTTTAACAGGTACACGCTGCGTCACTTTTACGAAGTTACCGCTGGCGTTATCCGGAGGTAACAGGCTGAAACGTGCGCCGGTAGCTTCACTCAGGCTTTCGATAGAACCTTCTATTTTTTCACCGGGATAAGCATCCAGTTCAAATTCCAGTGGCATGCCTTCGTGAAAATGTTTGATCTGGGTTTCTTTAAAGTTGGCAACTATCCAATAAGTAGTATCATTCACAATAGAGAACAGGGGAGTGCCTGCCTGTACAAACTGACCTAAGGTAATGTTACGTTTACCAATTTTACCCGCTTGTGGAGCATAGATCTTTGTCCAGGAAATTTTTAATTTCTGTTGCTCAATAGCTGCTTTTTTAGCGTCCAGTGCTGCTTCTGCTTTTTTAATGCTGGCTTGTATTACTGAAATATGGCTTTGTGCCGAACCTAAATCGGTATGGCTGTTTTGTTCTTGCTGTAAAGCCTGCTCGTAAGCAAAGCGACTATCGTCCAATTGCTTTTTAGTAATGGCCTGATCGGCAAACAGGTTTTTGTTACGGTTGTAATCTTCTGTAGCCTGCTGCAGTTTTACTTTGCTTAAGCTGATATCGCCTTTGTTTACATCCAAACCAACCACCGTGCTGTTTAAGCTGGCTTTCGCGTTTTGAATATCTGCTTCAGAAGCTTTCACGTCCGCTTCCATCTGCAACAGTTGTGTTTGCAGTTCTGCATCGTCCAGTTCCACAACCAGCTGACCGGTTTTTACACTGTCATAGTCATTGATAGCAATGGTTTTTACATATCCGGCTACGCGGGGTAATACGGGTGTGATCTGTGTTTCTACCTGTGCGTTATCGGTTGATTCGTGGCTAAGAGCATAAGAGATTTTCTTGTAGCCAAATATCACGCCCACTATCAGTACAATACTTACCACTACGGTACGTATGAGTGATTTTTTCTTCTTTTCGGGGGTTACTTGATTTTCCATAAAACTTTGGTGATAGTAATTAATATATAGTAGTTACAATTAGGCTTGTTTCTTTACCAGGTAGCCGCATATCATGTTTTGTAAATGGCTTTTTACCCTGTTTTTTACCTCTTCATCTTCGTAGGGATCGTAATTGGGAACGTCTTTGTTACCCAATATTTTAGAACAATAGCCGCTGGATAACAATATCTGATTAATAGTGCCTACCAGGGAAACGGTTGTTAATTTGGCATCTACCTGGTTAAACTCGCCGGCTTTAATACCATCATCAATAAGGGCGCTGATAGTACGGGTATTAGGATAGATGATGTTATTAACTATGTTCAATTGTAATTCGGGACGGGTGTTGGTCACCAGCTCGTGATACAACAAGCGGTGAAAATTGCGATTCGAGAACAACCGGTCTACATAACCATCAATGATCTGTGAAATCTTCTGCTGATAACTTAACGTGGTATCGTTTACCAGGTCGGCAATGGCACCGCGTGAATAGGTAGCCTTATAATCGATAATGCTTTCGAAAAGCTTTTCTTTCGAGCCAAAGTAATAATTGATCATGGCCAGGTTTACGTTGGCGGCTGCCGCTATTTCGCGGATAGAAGTGCCTTCGAAACCCTTGGTGGCAAATAAATTGATGGCGGTGAGAATGATATGTTCTTTTTTATCTGTACTCATATCACTAAAATGAATTTGGTACAGCAAAGTTAAACGTTTGTTTGATTTCAAACAAACGTTTAATTAAAGTTTTCTTTAAAAGAACCTTAAGAAGGAATTAACTCTTGTATTATTCCGTTGAAAATATGTCGTTTACGTTTCTCTGAATGTTTTCTGATATACGTTGTAAAGGTAAATCGTTAGCGTCGCTACCAAAAGGATCTTCAATTTCCTCGGCAATTAGTTCCAGGCTGGCCATTACATAAAACACAAAAACCACTACCGGAATATTCAGGTAACCCAGTTTAAAGGCAAAACCGAAAGGCAGGGTCATGATATAGAAGAAGATGAATTTTTTAATGAACGAACTGTAAGAGAAGGGGATAGGTGTGTTTTTGATGCGCTCACAGGCTCCACAGATATCCATAAAGGATTGTATTTCATTATTCAGCACTATCAGCTGGTCGCCGGTAATTTTATTTTGCTTGTAGAGCTGGTTAATTCGGGAAGTCATTAGCGACATTACCTGGACGGGCACATGTTTGCTGGTATCAAAGTCAGGAATTTCGGGGTGTGGCTGCACATCCAGTTGCAGTCGGGTGCTTTCTTTTTGCAAATGACGTTGCAGTTCGAAGGCAAACCGGGAAATGAGTTTGGCGAAAAAAGCGCGGGACTGGGTGTCTTCTGCCGGCAAAAAGGCATTGATTTTAATGGCCAGGTTGCGGCTGCTGTTTACTAATGCTCCCCAACTTCTACGCCCTTCCCACCAGCGGTCGTAGGCGGTGTTGGTGCGAAACACCAATAGCATGGAAATAGCAAATCCCAGCAAATTGTGCATTAACGGGATATTTTCCACGATGCCTTTTTCGGCCAGGTGCATATAGTGTAGCTCCAGGTAACTAACAAGGAAAGTGTACACAGCTATTACCAGCATTAAAGGCGCTAATAAGCGAACAGTGTCGGCCTTATGAAACCGGAAAATAAACGTGAGCCAGTTTTTGGGGTTATAGCTTATCATAGATTCAAATATATTCAGAATTGTATTGTGGCATCTCCGTTGATGGGGTAGCCCTGGCAGGTGAGTACCCGGCCTTTGGCTATTTCATCATCCATCAGCACTTCATTATAGGCCATCCATATATCGCCCCGGGTGCAGGTGGCGGTGCAGCTGCCACAGCGGCCTGCTTCACAACTATAAGGTAACACTATTCCCCGGCTTTTAGCTGCTGCCAGAATGCTTTGAGGGTATTGTACGGTAATACTATGTACTTGTTCCGCTACCTGTATCTCTACCTGGTGGGCAGTGATGTCGGGCGGCTGTGGTTTATGAACCGGTTTAAAAGGACTGAAATCTTCTTTCTTAATATTAGCTGCCGGTGTGCCTTCTGTTAGCAGCGTAATGCTAATGGTGCGCATGTATTCAAAGGGGCCACATAAGTAAAACGCACATTGAGCTAAGGGCACCTGTAACAGCTTTTTTAATAACTGCAACAACAGCCAGTTACTCAGCCTGCTTTTGTAAACACTGGAGTGGGAGCTGTTTAAAAACTCAATAGATAATCGCTGTGGGTACTGTTGCTGTAGCTGTTGCAAGGGGGCCAGGAAAATGGTTTCCTCTTCCGACCGGTTACTGTATACCAGGGTTACCGGTAAACTGGTGGTATGCAATGCTGTTTGCAGCAAGGCGTATACCGGGGTAATGCCACTGCCGGCAGCCAGGAAAAACAGTTGCTGCACAGGAGCATTTTTTTCAGGCAGCCGGAAATACCCGCTGATACCGGAAGTAATAAATATATCCCCTTCCTGTGTATGGTCCAGTAAGTGGCGGGAGTACATGCCATTCACAACTCTTTTAATGGTAATGCGCATGGGCTGGTGTAGCTCGGGGGCGCTGGAAAAAGAATAGGAGCGTCTTTCCTCTGTGCCGTGATGGGTAAACACCAGTGTAATAAACTGGCCGCTCTGATAACCGGGTTGCCAGCCATCCAGTGGGGTTAACTCAAAAGTAGATGCATTGGCTGTTTCACGTATAATACGTGTTACCTGCACTCTTTTATAAATAGAATTATTAGCCTGCATAATGGGTAGTACAATATAGGGCAAAATAAAACCGGAACCTGTGTGGAAGGCTCCGGTTTATATAGTTACAGCATTGTAACGGTATTAGTTACCAGCTACCTGCTTTCTGATAATGTTTAATGCACCGCCTGCTTTAAACCATTCAATTTGTTGCTGGTTGTATGTGTGGTTTACCAGGATGGTATCAGAAGAACCATCTTTGTGGTTTAGCACTACTGTTAATGGTTTACCTGGTTCAAAAGAGGTAAGGCCAATAATATCTACTTTATCGCTTTCTCTGATTTTGTCGTAGTCAGCTTTATCTGCAAATGTTAACGCCAGCATACCTTGCTTTTTCAGGTTGGTTTCGTGAATACGGGCGAACGATTTCACCAGCACCACACGCACACCCAGGTGACGGGGTTCCATAGCTGCGTGCTCTCTTGAGCTACCTTCGCCATAGTTTTCATCACCTACCACGATAGAACCGATACCAGCAGCTTTGTAAGCGCGCTGTGTAGCAGGTACAGGACCGTATTCGCCAGTAAGGTCGTTTAATACGCTGTCTGTTTTATCGTTATAGTAGTTTACCGCACCAATCAACATGTTGTTAGAGATGTTGTCGAGGTGACCACGGAATTTTAACCATGGACCCGCCATGGAGATATGGTCGGTAGTACATTTACCTTTTGCTTTGATCAGCAGGTTCAGGCCTTTCAAATCGGTACCTTCCCATGCAGCAAACTGGTCTAACAGTTGTAAACGTTTAGAGGTAGGAGATACTTCTACTTTTACGCCAGAACCATCTGCAGCAGGAGCCTGATAGCCCGGATCGTCTACTGCAAATCCTTTTGTAGGTAATTCATCACCGCTTGGAGGATCTAATTTCACCTGCTCGCCTTTTTCGTTGGTTAACGTGTCGGTAAGCGGGTTAAAGGTTAAGTCTCCTGCTATGGCTAAAGCAGTAACCAGCTCAGGGCTTGCTACAAACGCGAAAGTGTTGGGGTTACCATCGGCACGCTTTGCAAAGTTTCTGTTGAACGAGTGTACGATGGTGTTTTTTTCCTGCTTTTCGGCACCTACTCTTTCCCACATACCAATACAAGGGCCACAAGCGTTGGCAAATACGGTAGCACCAATTTGCTCAAACACGTTCAGGAAGCCATCTCTTTCAATGGTGAAGCGAACCTGCTCCGAACCGGGAGTGATAGTGAAATCTGCTTTGGTTTTCAGGTTCTTTTCAGCCACCTGTTTAGCCAGGCTTACTGCGCGGCTGATATCTTCGTAAGAAGAGTTGGTGCAGCTACCAATTAAACCTACTTCTACTTTGGTAGGCCAGCCGTTTGCAGCAGCAGCTTCTTTCATTTTAGAGATAGGAGTAGCTAAATCCGGAGTGAATGGTCCGTTCAGGTGTGGTTCCAGTTCGCTCAGGTCAATTTCAATTACTTCATCGAAGTATTTTTTAGGATCTGCATATACTTCCGGATCGGCATTCAGGTGTGCTTTTACAGCATCGGCAGCTTCTGCTACATCTGTACGGCCGGTAGATTTCAGGTAACGGCTCATGCTATCGTCGTAACCGAAGGTGGAAGTGGTAGCACCAATTTCAGCACCCATGTTACAGATAGTGCCTTTACCAGTACAGCTCATGCTGGTAGCGCCTTCTCCAAAATATTCTACAATAGCACCGGTACCACCTTTTACGGTTAAGATACCAGCTACTTTTAAAATCACGTCTTTAGGGGCAGTCCAGCCGTTTAATTTACCGGTTAATTTTACACCGATTAATTTAGGCCATTTCAGTTCCCATGGTAAGCCGGCCATTACGTCGCACGCATCAGCACCACCTACACCAATGGCAATCATACCTAAGCCACCTGCGTTTACTGTATGAGAATCAGTACCAATCATCATACCGCCCGGGAAAGCGTAGTTTTCCAACACTACCTGGTGAATGATACCTGCACCTGGTTTCCAGAAACCGATGCCATATTTATTAGAAACGGAAGAAAGGAAATCGTACACTTCTTTGCTTTCGGCGTTAGCCACTGCAAGGTCTACTTTCGCTTCTGTTTTAGCAGTGATCAGGTGATCGCAGTGTACGGTAGAAGGTACCGCTACTTTAGGACGGCCAGCCTGCATAAATTGCAACAGGGCCATTTGAGCGGTAGCATCCTGCATGGCTACACGATCTGGTGCAAAATCAACGTAGCTTTTTGCACGTTCAAAGTTTTCCAGTTTTTGATCGGGATGCAGGTGGGCAAATAAAATCTTTTCTGCTAGTGTTAAAGGCCTGCCTAATGCCTTGCGTGCAGTCTCTACCTTTCCAGGCAAAGCGGCGTACACGCTTTTGATCATTTCAATATCAAATGCCATGACTATTCGTTTAAGGTAAACTATAAAAAAGTGATCCAAAATTACGAGAATTCAGATTAACGCCTGTTCCTATAGTTTTTTTACTCAATATGATAGGATTTTTTTATATTGCGGGTATGAATAAGTTGAGACATTTCATCGAATGGCAGGCATTTGGTGTATGTTCAGCCTTAGGCGAAAAACTGGGAATTGCTACCTCCCGCATCAGAATGTGGTTTATCTACATTTCTTTTCTGACTATGGGATCGCCGGTGGTAGTTTACATGATCATGGCTTTTTGGTTGAACATAAAGAACTACATATTGTCAGCCAGACGTAATCCATTGAAATACCTTTAAAACTGTGAATACGGATGATGTTTTAAAGATTGAGTATGATCACATAGACTATGATGATCTGCTAAAGTATTACTCCCGCATATTTAAAACGAAGTATCACAACAACATCCTGGAAATGCCCGGTGACTTTGGTGAGGGGCATATGAAACTGTTAGAAATTCCCAACGGGCTGCAATGCCTGCTGGGTAATTATAAAGTAAATCACAACCTTGTTTTTCAACGCACCCGTAATGAAACTCCCTTTTTTGTATTGCGTTTTGATGAGTTGAAAGATGATGAGGAGAATCCACAGGCACAACCACGTTCTGCTGCCTGTTTAACCAGTAGTGATGTTAGCGGTCATTTCATAATGGAAACCAAAGGTTCTAAAATCAAGAGCCTGAAAGTAAAAATAGGAGAAGACTGGCTGAACAATTTTGTAAAGGATGAACCGGCAGGCGAAAAACTAAAACATCATCTGTTACACAAAAGCAGTGTGTTTAGTTATGAGCCTTTGGATAAAGAGTATAAAGAGCTGCTGAACCAGATATTATATCCCGATTGCGATGAGCGCTTTCAACTGCTGTATCTGCAAAACAGGGTAATGTTGCTAATTGAGCGTTTTTTTACGCATTTTCTGCGCCGCGCCGAGTTGAATATGGTAAACATTAAACTACCTAACAGTGATATTCAACGGCTGAAAGAGGCCGAGCGTGAGCTTACGAGGGATTTAACGAACAATCCTTCTATCAGCGTGCTGGCAAGGAAAATAGGTATGAGTGAATCGAAGCTGAAAGTGTGTTTTAAAGAAATGTATGGCCTTAGCATTTATCAGTATTTCCAGCGTTACCGGATGCAGATGGCTAAAGCAAGGCTTATTTCTAAAAAGTACACTATCAGGCAAATAAGTGAAGAGCTGGGGTATGATAATACGTCCAGTTTTTCTAAGGCATTTTATAAGGTGTTTGAGCAATATCCAAGTGATGTAACAGGAGAACCGTAACCAGGAATGCGAACTGATTGCTTTTCCAATTTTAATTAAGTTGCCTGTGTTGACCCTACAGTATAATTCAGATAATTACGTTGATTTTCTGCGTGTGATTGCCAGTAAAATGCAGGCAGACATTACAGGCAATCAGATGGTTGTACCCGAACAATTCGGGCAGGGATGTATTAAAGCGGTAAGTATGCCGTTTAATGCTTCGGTAATGGTAGGGGAGATAACACCAGTAGCAGATCTGGCACTGGAAAGAACGGGTGGCACCAATGCCTTTTATTCTTTACAGTTTACGGAAGTACTGGAAGAAAAGCCGCAAACGGTTGCTGCCAGTAAACAACAGGTGCTTTCTTACCTGGATAACAGCTTTATTGCTTTGGCAAACGGCCAGCTGGAAGCTAAAAATGTAATAAGGGCCGGTACCCGTTTACGTTTTGTGCTGGTGATATTTGAGCGCAAACACCTGGCGCAGTTTTTTGAAGAATCGGTGATTGATCTTTTCCTGGGAACTTATTTTGCGCAGCAATTACAGAAAGGGCATTTTATGCCTATTGATGCCGACTATCGTTTGCTGATGCAGCAATTGATGGAGGTGCCTGCCGACGATCCTTTGTGCAATAACTATATTACCACCCGTTGCATGTTGCTGCTGGAGCGCTTCATTACCCGCTTTATGCAACGTGCAGAAGCGGGCAAGCCTTTAAGTATTAAAACGGCTGATGAAATTAACCGGCTTATGCGGGTGGAGAGTAAGCTGGTGCGTGATTATACGCAACCACCGCCTACCATTGACGTGCTTTCGAAGGCGGCTGCCATGAGCCCTACTAAGTTGAAGAAAGATTTTAAGCAGTTGTACGGACTGCCTATCTATGAATATTATCAAAAAAACCGGATGAGAAAAGCGCATACTTTACTATCCGGTAATAATTATTCTATTAAAGAGGTTGGTATAATGGTAGGTTATACCAACCTCAGCCACTTTGCGGTAAGCTTTAAAAAAGAGTTTGGCGTGTTGCCCAGTGAGCTGCTTACCCGTGATGAGGTGCTGCCCATGGGCGAGCCAGATTTATAATGCCGAACTTATATCACCGCTTTTCTCAGCTTCACCAGTTGCTCTAACAATGGTTCCAGCAAATCTAAACGTAACATATTAGCGCCATCGCTTTTTGCTACAGCCGGGTTGGGATGTGTTTCAATAAACAAACCGTCTACACCTGCTGCAATAGCTGCTTTGGCTATGGTGCCAATTAATTGTGGGTTGCCACCGGTTACGCCGCTGGTTTGGTTAGGTTGTTGCAAACTGTGTGTGCAATCCATTACCACGGGAACACCATGTTCCTGCATCCAGGGAATATTACGGTAGTCTACCACCAGGTCCTGGTAGCCAAAAGTGGTACCTCTTTCGGTAAGGATAATTTTATCGTTACCCGCTTTTTTCAACTTATCCACTGCAAACTGCATAGAAGGTCCGCTCAGGAACTGGCCTTTTTTCACGTTTACAATTTTGCCGGTTTCGGCAGCAGCTACCAGCAAATCGGTCTGGCGGCATAAAAAGGCCGGAATCTGCAAAATGTCGATATGTTCAGCTGCAGGCGCTGTTTCGTCGTGCGCGTGCACATCGGAAGTGGTAGGCAAATGGTATTTTTTGCCAATCTGGTTTAACAGCTGCAACGCATTGTCATCGCCAATTCCGGTAAAGGAAGAAGCGCTGGTACGGTTGGCTTTGCGGTAGCTGGCCTTAAATACATACGGAATTTCCAGGCGGGCACAAATGCGGGAAACAGTGCTGGCTACTTCTTCCAGCAACTCTTCACTTTCTACCACGCATGGGCCGGCTATCAGGAAAAAATTATCGGGATTGTAAGATTGTTTTTGAAACAGGTCTTGTAAGTAAGATGGTATCATACAACAAATGTATTAATTATCTGAATTTTACGAATAAGACGAACGTATGTTAACTTTTGCTTTCTTTGCGCAAAATTATCAAGCTATATGTCGGCTATAAAGGAAAAAATTCTGGTGATCGGCGCCAGTGGGCAAATCGGCGTGGAGTTAACGCTGGCCCTGCGTAAAATTTATGGTGGCGCTAACGTAATTGCAGCAGACCTGCGTGAAGAAAATGAATTGTTAAAAGGATCGGGGCCGTATGTAAGCCTGGATATTATGAATAAAGAAATGCTGCACGTGCTGATATTGCGTCAGAACATTACGCAGATTTACCTGCTGGCAGCTATCCTTTCTGCTACCGGGGAAAAAAATCCAAACCTCGCCTGGCACCTGAACATGCAGGGTTTATTGAATGTGCTGGACATAGCACGTGAAGAAAACCTGCATAAAGTATACTGGCCCAGCAGCATTGCCGTGTTTGGCCCTACTTCTCCCAAACAAAACTGCCCTCAGCAAACCATTATTGAACCTACTACGGTGTATGGTATCAGTAAATATGCGGGTGAGTTCTGGTGTAACTACTATCACCAGCGCTATGGGGTGGATGTAAGAAGCCTGCGTTATCCCGGATTAATCAGCTATAAAAGCGCTCCGGGCGGTGGTACTACCGATTATGCGGTGGAAATTTATCACGATGCACTGGAAGAGAAGCATTACGAGTGTTTTTTGAGCGAAAACACGTATTTGCCTATGATGTATATGCCGGATGCTATACGGGCCACTATTGAGTTGATGGAAGCGCCGCAGGAAGCTATTAGTGTGCGCCATTCCTATAACTTATCGGCTATCAGTTTTTCGCCTAAAGAAATTGCAGCATCTATTCAAAAGCATATTCCTGACTTTACTATCAGCTATAAACCAGATTCCCGACAAACTATTGCCGACAGCTGGCCGCAAAGTATTGACGACAGCGTAGCGCAGCGCGACTGGAATTGGAAGCCGGAGTACGACCTGGATGCTATGACGGCAGATATGTTGAAGAACCTGACTAAGTAGTTCAATCTATTTCAATAAAAAAACCGGCCTGGCCGGTTTTTTTATGAGTTACAAGCTGAGGGCAGCTATATCAGCAACAGTTCGTGTTTCGAGGATGGACAACGATGCATCCCGCACATCACCCATTACCTTGTTTAAACCGCAGAATTTTTCATCGCAGTTTTTACATCGCTGGTAAAAATTTAAACTTACGCAAGGCAGTAAGGCTATAGGGCCTTCCATCAGGCGCATAATTTTTGCCAGGTATACGGTATTGGGCGCCACGGCAAAAAAGTAGCCGCCACCTTTCCCTTTTTTGCTTTCTAAAACGCCGCCTTTTTTTAGCTCCAATAGAATATTCTCAAGGAATTTTAATGGAATTTTCTTCTTTTTGGCAATCTCCGCAATTAAAACAGGCCCCTCATTGTGTCTTTGTGCCAAATACATTAATGCCTTGAAAGCATACTGCGTTTTCTTAGAAAGCATAAATTAAATAGTATTTCAGTAATTTAAAAACCAACTTTTCGGTAGGTTTGAACCGCTAAATTACATTTTTATGAACATGCGCCTCGCTTTAATGTTCCTGTTAGTTGGAACATTGTTTTTTTCTCATGCTGGTAAAGCACAAAAACTGTTTTTTGTGTATGCCAACGGTATGTACAATACTCCAACCGGAAAGTTTAAAGAGAGCCAGTACAACTATGGTTTAGGTGGTGAAGCTGGTGCAGGTTTTGGACTGCTAAGTTCCACATTTATTACCGGAAGTATTGGTTATAATACTTTTCACAACAAGGTGGATGGTGTTTCTAATTTGAAGGTTACTCCTATTAAGTTTGGTTTACGTCATTACCTTTTCGCTAAAATGTTGTTTGTTAAAGCAGATGCCGGCGTGGCAGCTATTAAAGGGGATGGCGATTCTAAATCGAAGTTCACTATGGGAGCTGGTGCAGGTGTTAAATTTGCCGGTTTAAACCTGGGAATTGATTATAACACAGTTAATACAGGTATTTCCGGGGCAAACTGGTATGGCTGGTTTGCATTTAAGGCTGGTTTCTCTATTGGAATATAAGCGTTAACCCAAAAGCATTAAAAAAGGTAGCTATGTTATACAGCTACCTTTTTTGATGCTTTTGGTATATGTCCGGTATTAAAAACCGAGTACCTGCTTCATATTGTATACACCTTTTTTGCCAGCCATAAACTCGGCTGCTAAAACGGCGCCGCTGGCAAAACCCTGTCGGTTATGAGCGGTATGGATAATTTCAATATCATCAATAGCTGAATGGTATTTGATGCTGTGTGTGCCGGGAGTAGGATCTACACGTTCGCTGATAATTTCCAGGTCAGCGGCATTATCTGTGTGCTCATTTACCCATCCTTTTTTACCGGTAATATGGGCCATTACACCCTCTGCCAGGGTAATGGCTGTGCCACTGGGGGCATCTTTTTTCTGAGTATGGTGTATTTCGGTCATACTCACATTGTATTCGCTGTGTGGGGCCATTAAACGGGCCAGGTAATTGTTCAGCTCAAAAAATAGGTTTACACCCACGCTGAAATTGCTGGCGAATAAAAAACCGCCGTTTTTCTGTGTATTGTAGTCTATAACTTCTTCCCAACGCTCTAACCAGCCTGTTGAGCCACATACTACTGCTACTCCGGCATCCAGGCACTTTTTAATATTGTCTATGGCCAGGTGCGGGTTAGTGAACTCTATAGCCACATCCGCTTTTTTAATGGCTTCGGTGGTGAAATCAGCAGTATTGCTGCTGTTGATTTTCAATACTATCTCATGGCCTTTGGCAACGGCTATTTCTTCAATGGCTTTTCCCATTTTGCCGTATCCAATTAATGCTATTTTCATGCGTTTGTGTTGTGGATGCTTATCTTACTTCGGGTAAGGGCTTTAACCTGTGTTCCGGCTTTTTAAGGCTGAAAGCCAACCCTATATTGGTTCTGCTACTTTCCATATTAAAAGTGGGCTTCACTTTCATACTTAAATCGTCGCTGATATCAAAGTTTTTCAGGTGGCCAAACACGGTAGCATCTACCACGTTTACACCCCAGAGTATCAGAAACCAAAGCACGGAATAATCCCGGTTTTGGCGGTAGAAGTTTCTGTAGGTGGAATAGGTAGATAACGTAAAAGGCTCGCCGGTTAAGCTGTTAAGAAGCTCCGCATCAATACCAGCCAGGTCGTTTTTGTCTCCACTCAGGCTGTAATTGTACACCTTTTCGTAAGCTACTTTGGTTTTGTGGTAGTATTTGTTATTGAATACAAAAGTGGCTACGGGTATAGCTAAAGCCCCATATACAATAGGTATTTTCCAGTACTCCCTGTTGTAAGCCTGACCCCAGCCCGGAATAATGGCCGAGCGAATGGTGGCTTTACGTGGGTCGTGTACTCTTTTCTTTACTATAGAGGTGCTGTGAGCGGTATCGGGTGGCAGCGTGGTGCGCGAATTAATGATAACCGGCTCTAGTTTGGGCTTAGGCTTTGATGCTGATGTGTCGAACATGCTTCGCCCCATTAATTTCTGCTTGGTAGAATCCTGGGCAGAAAGAGTAAAGCATGCGCTGCAACACAGCAGCAATATGAGAAACAGTTTTTGTGACATTGTGCTTTTAGCTGGCCTGCACATTCATTTGTTCAAGAATTTTGTTCAGCTCCTGCAATGAAAAATATTCAATGGTAATGCTGCCGTATCCTTTTTTGTTGTGCGCCAGTTTTACTTTGGTTGAATAATGTGAAGCTAAGTTATCTTCTATACGCTTATAGGCAGGAGGTAAGTCGGCTTTTGAAGATACTTTAACATCGGCAGATGCCTTGTCGGTTTTGTACAGCTGGCGTACCAGGTCTTCTGTCTGGCGCACGTTCAGGCCCTTTTCCTTTATCTGTGCGTAAACGTATAATTGTTTATCAACCGTGTCAATGTTCACCAGTGCACGTGCGTGGCCCATGCTCATGGTGCCGTTGCGCACAGCCAGTTGAATATCTGGTGGTAATTTTAATAAGCGGATATAGTTGGTTACGGTGCTTCTTTCTTTTCCCATGCGTTCTGCCACCTGCTCCTGCGTATAGGTTAATTCTTCCATCATACGCTTGTAACTGAGGCCAATTTCAATGGCATTGAGGTCTTCACGTTGTAAGTTTTCCAGCAATGCCAGCTCCAGCAGTTCCTGGTCGTTAGCCTGGCGAATGTAAGCGGGAACGTCTTTTAGCTCGGCAATTTTAGAAGCGCGGAAACGGCGTTCGCCGGCAATCAGCTGGTATTTGCCATTAGCCAGTTTGCTAACAGTAAGTGGCTGAATAATATCGTGCATTCTGATAGAGGTAGCCAATTCGTTGAGGGCCACTTCGTCAAAATCTTTACGTGGGTTTTTCGGGTTAACCTGAATTTCGTCCAGGGATATACGTGTAATGCCCACCGCCTGTTCTACAACATTGCTTTTTAAAGCTCCGGCACTGGTTTTCAGGTCGGAGTCAATATTCTGCAACAGGGAACGAATACCCTTTCCCAGCAATTCTTTGTTATTGTTATTCTTTGGCGGTGTCATTGTAAAATCAAAATTTTAAAGTCAAAAATTAAAATGCAAAAAGGCGAAACCAACCTCTTCCATTACTCTATAATCCGCTCTTCGTTTTTAATTTTCGTAAGATCGTTCTTTTGTAATACCTCTTTAGCCAGGTTCAGATAATTGACTGTGCCCTTGCTTTCAGCATCGTATAGAATAACCGGCTTACCCACACTCGGCGCTTCGCTTAAACGGGTGTTACGGTGTATAATGGTAGAAAATACTATTTCATCAAAGTGACGGCGAACCTCACTTACTACCTGGTTACACAGGCGTAAACGTCCGTCGTACATGGTCATTAGAATTCCTTCAATTTGCAGGGCTGGGTTCAGGCGGCTTTGAACAATTTTAATGGTGTTCAATAACTTGCCTAAACCTTCCAGGGCAAAGAATTCGCACTGAACCGGTACAATTACGCTGTCGGCCGCTACCAGGGCGTTAACGGTAATTAAGCCCAGGGAAGGAGAACAGTCGATGATAATAAAGTCGTACTTATCTTTTACAGGCTCCAAAATCCCTTTCATTACATTTTCCCTGTTGGGGTAATTGATCATCTCAATTTCCGCACCTACTAAGTCAATATGTGAAGGAATCAGGTCAAGATTAGGTATTTCACTTTTGAGTATTACTTCTTCTGCAGTCGTATTATTAACCATGCAGTCGTATAAACTGTTGGTAATATTATGCAGATCAAAACCCACGCCAGTGGTACTGTTAGCCTGCGGATCCGCATCTACCAGTAACGTTTTGTATTCGAGTACTGCAAAACTGGCTGCCAGGTTAATAGCCGATGTGGTTTTACCTACTCCGCCCTTCTGATTTGCTACACCAATGATTCTTGCCATTTAATTTGGGGTTGTTAAGTTGCCTGCTTATCTAACTAAATATCTATTGTTTCACCTATTCCCGGTAATATTAATATTTTTTCCGCTGCTGCAAACGATGCCTTTGCTTTTTCGGTATCAATGGCAATAGGGGGGAAGGTATCGTAATGAATGCCTACCACCTTATTACATTTTACAAAATCGGCTGCACGAATAGCATCGTCTACATCCATTGTAAAGTTGCCGCCAATTGGTAAAACAGAAAAATCAAGTTTTGCCCATATGGCAATTAATTGCATATCAAGAGTTAAGCCTGTATCGCCCGCGAAGTAAAAATTACCCGACGGGGTGGTGAAAACAAAGCCTAACGGGTTGCCGCCATAGCTGCCATCGGGAAAGCTGGACGAGTGCAAAGCACTAACCCCTCTTACCTGGCCAAAAGGAAACGAAATAGGCCCGCCATGGTTCATTCCATGCACATTTTTAATGCCTTGTTTGCCTAACCAACCGGCCACTTCTGCTGCGCCTACACATACTGCATCGGTATTGGCGGCAATTCGTACCAAATCGCCAATATGATCGCCGTGTGCATGCGAAACAAATATATAATCAGCTTTAATGCTGTCCACATCAATATGTGCCGCTTTACTGTTTCCTGAGATAAAAGGATCAAATAAAACGGTTTTATCCCCAATTTCTACCGAAAAGCACGCATGTCCGTAAAATGTCAGTTTCATAGCTCGTCAAATTTTTAATTCGATTATTTCAAGGGGCGACAAAAATAAACGATTTTTACTCACTTATATCTAATGATCGTTCGTGTAAATTTTATGGTGTATGAGAAATTGGGGTAGTTGGTGGGGAGTGGCTTTGTGTATGCTGGCTTTAGACTGGTATGTTTTTATGGCTTTAAGGGCTGTAACAAGGCGTTTTCCTGTCGTTGTTAAGCGTGTGTTATATATTATATATTGGGTTTTAGCAGTGGGCTGCGTGGTATCTATTGCCTATTTCCCTTATATGCAGGGGGTGGCTGCCGCCAAATTTTTCCGCAACTACCTGTTTGCCATTTGTATAGGAATGTTTTTTGCCAAACTGCTGGCCGCTATATTTTTTGCACTGGACGATATCCGCCGCTTGTTTCAGTGGCTGGCACGCCGCTTTTTTCCACCTAAAAAGGTATTAGACGATGATAACCCTGAAGCAATTCCCCGTTCGGCTTTTTTAAGCTGGCTGGGTATGGGCATTGGCGGTTCGCTGTTATTGTCTCTTATATATGGTTTCTCTAACAAATACCGCTATAAGGTGCACCGGGTAAAACTTTCTTACCCCAACCTGCCACCTGCTTTTAAAGGTTTACGCATTGTGCAAATCAGTGATATTCATAGCGGAAGCTTTCAAAACAAGCCAGCCGTGAACCGCGGGGTGGATATGATACTGGCCGAAAAAGCTGACCTGATATTGTTTACCGGCGACCTGGTAAATGATCGCAGTGAGGAGATGGAGAACTATATGGATGTGTTTAACCGCCTGAAGGCGCCTATGGGGGTATATAGCACCCTAGGCAACCATGATTATGGCGATTACCTGGTTTGGCCTTCGGACGAAGCCAAAGTAGCCAACCTGGAAAGGCTGAAACAAATTCATGGCGAGCTGGGCTGGCGTTTATTAATGAACGAACATGTGGTTTTGGAGCGGGAAGGCCAGAAAATAGCCGTGCTAGGTATTGAAAACTGGGGTGCTAAGGGCAAATTCCCTAAATACGGCAAAATGGATCAGGCTTACGCCGGAGCAGAGCAATATCCTTTTAAAATATTATTGAGCCACGATCCCAGCCATTGGGATGCAGAAGTAAGGCCGCATTATCCTTCTATTGACCTGGCACTGGCTGGTCACACCCACGGTATGCAATTTGGCGTGGAACTGCCCCATTTAAAATGGAGCCCGATTAAATATATGTATAAAGAGTGGGCAGGTTTGTATGAAGAAGGAGCGCAGAAATTATATGTAAACCGGGGTTATGGATTTTTGGGGTATCCGGGAAGAGTGGGGATATTGCCAGAGATTACAGTGATTGAATTGGTATAAATAGAAAAGCCGGATTACATCCGGCTTTTCTATTTGCTTATTTATTGACTTTCCTTAGAATGCAAAACGGAATGCTAAACCGGCATATAAGTTAAAATCAGAGCCTTGTGTAAGGCGGAAAGTTGGGTTAAGGTCTAATGCTACATCAATAGGAGCGCCAGTGATCTTATAGTTAAGACCGATGGTGCCTTTTAAAGCAAGCATAGCATCGTTATCACCAGGACCAGAATAGAAACCTAAGTTAGCACCTGGGCCAACATACCATTTTAAGCCTGGTGCATCGTTAATGTTGCCGTGCCATTCGTACATACCTTCCAGCATGACAAAATGACTTTTGAAATAGATACCGCCTTCAATTGCGCGGTCTTGTCTGATAAAATGCTTTACGTTTATACCTCCAATAGAGCCATCACCAAAATAACCTTTAAAGCCTAAAGCTGTTTTGTAAGTGCTTCCGGTGCTTTGAGCCTGGGTTTGGTTGCTTATAGCAAGGGCGCTGCAGGTTAACAACAAGATAAAAACGATTTTCTTCATAAAAGGTGACTTTTTGTTAAAGCCCATTAACCAAAAAGTTTGCCAACATAGTAAAATAAGTACCTAGAGCATATTATATATGACGAATTATTATGAAGGGGGCTTTTTAACAACACTATTGTTTTCTAAGAGCTTTTGATTTGCCCAGGGCGGTAGCATTAGCTGGCCAGATGGTTGTAAGTTTTGCGAAGAGAAATGGTATGTTTCGTCAAGAAGTTGCTTTATACCATCTTGAAGAGTCTTCTAAAAGAAATGAGATATAAAAACAGGAGAAGTTGGTGAATAACCTCTCCCGTTTTTATTTTATAACTGTTGCAAAGCGCTTCCAATAATATCAATGCTTTCCAAAACCTGCTCTTCTGTAATGGTAAGGGGAGGGGCAAAGCGAATTTTATCGCCATGGGTAGGTTTGGCCAGTAAACCTCTATCTTTTAACTCCAGGCACAATGTCCAGGCTGCTTCCGGGTCTTTGTGGGTAATCACTGCTGCGTTCAGCAGGCCTTTACCGCGAATGGTGGTGATATGTGGTGATTGCAGTGCAGCCAAACGGGTTCTGAATAATTCGCCCATAGCAGCTGCATTTTCCGCCATGTTTTCTTCTTTCAGCACTTTTAAGGCTTCCATTGCTACTGCACAGGCCAGCGGATTGCCGCCATAGGTAGAACCGTGTTCGCCGGGGCGTATGTTCAGCATTACCTCGTCATCTGCTAACACAGCCGATACGGGTAGGGTGCCGCCGCTGAGGGCTTTACCTAATATAAGAATGTCGGGGCGAACGTTTTCGTGATCGCAGGCGAGCATTTTGCCGGTACGTGCCAGCCCTGTTTGAATTTCATCGGCTATAAATAACACGTTGTATTGGGTACAAAGTTCGCGTACACGGGTAAGGTAACCGGCATCAGGCACTACCACGCCTGCTTCGCCTTGTATGGGTTCTACCATAAAGGCAGCTACGTTTTTATCCTGCAAGGCTTTTTCCAGTTCGGGAATATTGTTGTAGGGAACGAGTTCAAAGCCGGGCATATAAGGGCCAAAGCCTTTATAGCTGGAAGGGTCGGTGCTGGATGATATAGCGGCCAGAGTGCGGCCCCAGAAGTTGCCTTCGGCAAAGATGATCTTAGCCTTGTTCTCTTCCACGCCTTTTTTATCGTAGGCCCAGCGGCGTGCCAGTTTAATGGCTGTTTCGCCACCTTCTACGCCGGTGTTCATGGGAAGCACTTTCTGGTATCCAAAGTACTGTGTGATAAATTGCGAGTATTCGCCCAGCAAATTACTGTGAAAAGCGCGTGAGGTAAGTGTAAGGCGTTGCGCCTGTTGTATCAGGGCCTGTATTACACGTGGATGGCAATGCCCCTGGTTTACAGCGGAGTAACCACTTAAAAAATCGAAATAGCGTTTGCCCTCTACATCCCACACAAAAACTCCTTCGCCTTTTTCTAATACTACGGGAAGGGGGTGGTAATTGTGCGCGCCATATTGTTCTTCCAGGCCCAGGTAATAAGCTGATTGCCCGGCCATTGTTTGAGTAGCCATAACAAGTGAATTATAATGTAAATAAATGTGAGGGAACGTATAGTTTCCCTATATGAGTTGCAGTTGCACCAAAAGTTATATGGAGGTAATTATCCCCAAACGGGATGATTCAGTAAGTCCAGATTATAAGATAGGAAGTGCCTCATATATCCTCAAAGCTATTGAATTTATATGAGAAACTACTGTGGGTATCGCTCTAGTAGTGGGGATGAATTATAGCTGCACTATGTATTTAGTATAGCTGAACTACGACTGATGCCTATACACGTATCGCTATAAGGTCGCTATAAACACGCTGTAAGGTCGCTATAAACTCGCTATGACTAAGTAGGTTCTGATAAATATTCTGTAATAGAATAGTACGTTACCTGCTATACAGGCGTAATGGAGTGATAATTAGAGCTAATTTAGTCAAAAGTGGTGATAAATTGGGTAGAAATGTGAAGAAGCTTCCTAAAAACATTGGGAAGAGCAAGTGTAAAAACGTACCTTCGCGCCGAACAATCCTTTTTAACAATACGGGGTTGCAAATGTTTTCTTTTCCAGAATTATTTTAAAAAATAAAGTGTTTTTCTTTTGGTAGTTCGGTGGATTTGACGACCTTTGCCGTCCGAAAAAATTACTGTCATGGCTAGAGTATGTCAGGTAACAGGTAAAAAACCAATTGGTGGTCATTATGTTTCTCACTCAAACATTAAGACTAAACGTCGTTTTTTACCAAATTTACAGACGAAACGTTTTTATTTTGCTGAAGAAGACCGTTGGGTAACTTTAAAAGTATCCACAGAAGCATTAAGAACTATTAATAAGAACGGTCTGTCCACTGTGATCAAAGAATTGAGAGCGAAGGGCGAGAAGATCTAATCTTTTCATTACCAATAGCTTTCAACATATTTAAAGTTTATAATAATAAATTGCTTATACAATGGCAAAGAAAGGTAGCAGAGTTCAGGTGATATTGGAATGTACCGAGCACAAGACCAGCGGTCAGCCTGGTACTAGCCGTTACATCAGCACCAAGAACAAAAAGAACACTCCAGAACGTCTGGAGCTGAAAAAGTACAATCCAATCCTGAAGAAGGTGACTGTACACAAAGAAATTAAATAATACGGCAACGTTTTAAAATAGTAAGACAATGGCAAAAGCAGCTTCCAAGAACGCGAAGATTAAAGATGCTAAGGCTTCAGCTGAAGCTAAAAACTGGACTAAAGTGATTAAGGCTGTTCGCAGTCCTAAGTCTGGTGCCTATACTTTTAAAGAAGCTATTGTGCACAAAGACAAAGTTAAAGATTTCTTAGCTGAGAAATAATTTAGCTTTAGCCTGATAATATTCAAGAGCTTTCATGTAAGTGCATGAAGGCTTTTTGTATTTATTTTTGGTTTATTATCCTACAAATAGTACAGGTATGAGTTTTTTAGGAAAATTGTTTGGTAAGAAGGAGAAAGAGAGTTTAGACCAGGGATTGCAGAAAACCAAAGAGACCTTTTTTTCAAAGATCACCAAAGCCATTGCAGGCAAAAGCTCTGTTGATGAGGAGGTGCTGGATAATCTGGAAGAAGCATTGGTAAGCGCCGATGTGGGTATTGAAACTACCATACAGATAATCAAAAGAATTGAAGCGCGTGTAGCACGTGATAAATATGTAGGGGCCGGCGAACTGAATAAGTTGTTGCAGGAAGAAATTGAAGCGGTGCTGGTAGAAGCACCTGAGCAAGGCTATCGCAACTTTGAGATACCGGCCGATAAAAAACCTTACGTAATACTGGTTGTAGGTGTGAACGGTGTGGGCAAAACCACTACTATTGGCAAGTTGGCGCATAATTATAAGAAGGCAGGCAAGCAGGTTATTCTGGGTGCAGCCGATACTTTCCGTGCAGCCGCTGTTGATCAGCTGACTATCTGGAGCGAACGTGTAGGGGTGCCCATTGTAAAACAGGCTATGGGTAGTGATCCTGGTGCTGTGGCTTTTGACACCATGCAAAGTGCTATGGCTAAAGGGGCCGATGTGGTAATTATAGATACCGCGGGCCGCTTGCATAACAAAGCACATTTGATGGAAGAGCTGGGTAAAATTAAAAGGGTGATTAAGAAGGTGGTTCCCGATGCGCCGCACGAAGTGTTGTTGGTGCTGGATGGTTCTACCGGACAAAATGCCCTGGTGCAGGCGCAGCAGTTTACTGCTACTACCGATGTAAGCGCTTTGGCCATTACCAAACTGGATGGAACCGCTAAGGGTGGTGTGGTGTTAGCCATTGCCAGCCAGCTGAAAATTCCTGTAAAATACATAGGTGTGGGAGAGAAGATTGATGATCTGTTGATATTTGACAGACATGAATTTGTAGATAGCCTATTTAAATTGTAAGTACAGCTAATAAACTTTTTTGGGAAAACACCGTTTATTATTATCGTATCCGTTTTTTCACCCAAAAGCCCGTGATATATGACTATGAAACTACTACTGGTGATGGCATTTTGCACGCTGACCATTAATAGCCATGCTGAGTATAAAGCATTTACCCTTTATAAAGGCAAAACAGTAGCTTCTGCCAGCGCAATCGTTACGCGTCTGTGTTCCGAAATCACTATTACAGCAGATCAGAAAACGAAGGTTACAGAAATTATCAGCACTTTTATTGATGAAAAAAATAAGATTCTTCCCTTACAGGAGTCTAATAAAGCAGCCTATGAAGAAAAACGGGCCAGCTATTTTAAAATATTAAAAGCGAAATTATCAGAGGTGTTGCTGAAAGTGCAATTGGAGAAATTTTTACAACTGAAACCCAAAGTCGCTGAAACAGATAATACTTTGTATTATCTGTTTTATTAATACAGGTTAACTGGGTTTTATTGTATCACTATATTTAATCAGGAGGTGAGCCAGTAATACTGTGCTTTCCTCCTGATTCTTTTTTTTGGGGGGGTATCTATTAAAGAGTATACCGTATGCCCAAACCTCCCCAGCCTCCTTCAAAGTAACTGTAGCCGATCAGGTTTAAAGATGGTTGCCAGTCGAGACTGATGTTAATGGGGGCTCCGGAAATTTTATAATCCAGGCCTAAAACGCCATCAATACCCAGTGCAATGCCGCTGCTACGATCGGGGTATTTGTCTTTCCAGTTATTATTGTAAAAGCCCAGGTGCGCGCCGGGGCCTACATACCATTTTAATCCTTCTGCGCCTTCAATATCACCATGAATTTCATATAAGCCGGTGGCTCTAAAGCCATTGCTCCAGAAATAGGCCAGGCCTTCTATGGCTGTGTTGTCGTTGGTGAAGGTTTTAAACGAAAGAGCGCCCGGGTAAACTTTTACACCAATAGCAGTTTGATAATCACTACCCAGGTTTTGGGCTTTAACACCGGATAGCATTGCAAGTGCGATAACGAGTGCCAGCATTGATTTTTTCATGTGTGGTTCTTTGATTTTTGTATAGATAAATGCCTGTCTGCTTAAAACGTATACCTGATAGCAATGCCGCCAAAGTTGGGGGTAAAGCCTTCCGAACCGGCTAAAATGATAGATGGTTGCCAGTCTAATGATATGTTAATGGGTAAATCTGGGATTTTATAGTCTAATCCGAGAATGCCGTCAATGCCAAATTCAGCCGAACTATTCGATTCAGGCTTGTATTTATTCTTCCAGAAACCTATATGCGCACCTGGGCCGGCAAAGGCTGCAAGCCCCGGAACTTCGTCAAATGTGTAAAAGGTAAATTCGTACAGGCCGCCTACCCGGAAGCCTTTTTGCCAGAAGGTAGCCTGGGCTTCGATGTTTTGCGTGGGGTTCAGAAACTTTTTCCAGGTAACAGATAAGCCGCCGGGAAATTTAAGACCCAGGGCCTGGTCGTAGTGGGCATCCTGCGCACGTGCCTGCAGGCCCAGCAGGATAACCACCAGCAGAAGCAGTATTTGTTTTTTCATGTTGTTATTTGTGGCGTAATAGCAGGAAGTGTACCAAATTTAGCTTTAACCCCTACTTTAAACCTGAAACGCTACCTTTGCATTCTTTATTATGAAGGCGAGAACATTACAGAAAGATAAAGTAAACATTATTACCCTTGGTTGCAGTAAAAACCTGGTGGATAGTGAAGTGTTGAGCGGGCAACTAAAGGCCAATGAAATTGACGTAGTACACGAAAATTCCAAGCTCGATCATAACATCGTTGTGGTAAATACCTGTGGTTTTATTGATAAAGCCAAAGAGGAAAGTATTAACACTATTCTGGACCAGGTAGCTTTAAAAAAGAAAGGCAAGCTGGACAAGGTATATGTAACCGGTTGTTTAAGTGAAAGATACCGTGGCGACCTGGAAACTGAAATTCCGGAGGTGGATGCCTGGTTTGGTACGTTTGAACTGCCTTTGATATTAAAACAGTTTGATGCTGATTATAAAACAGAACTGGTAGGTGAGCGCTTTTTAGCTACTCCCAAGCACTACGCTTATATGAAAATAAGTGAAGGCTGTAACCGTACCTGTTCGTTCTGTGCTATTCCGTTAATGCGTGGGCAGCACGTGAGCCGTTCTATTGAATCACTGGTAGCAGAAGCGGAAGGGCTTGTGCAAAAAGGTGTGAAAGAAGTGATGTTGATTGCACAGGAGCTTACTTATTATGGTTTAGATCTGTATAAGAAAAGGCAGCTGGATGTGTTACTGAATAAACTGGCCGATGTAAAAGGGCTGGAATGGATTCGTTTGCACTATGCTTATCCGAATAAATTTCCGATGGAAGTGCTGGATGTAATGCGCGAGCGTGATAACATTTGTAACTACCTGGATATGCCTTTACAGCATGCCAGTGATAACATGTTAAAAGCTATGCGCAGGCAAAGCACCCGCGCCGAAATGGAAGATATTATTGCGGCTATACGCGATAAAAATCCGGGTATTTGTTTACGTACTACTTTAATCACCGGCTTCCCGGGCGAAACCCGTGATGATGTAGAGGAGCTGAAAGACTTCCTGGTAAAACAACGCTTTGACCGTGTAGGTTGTTTCACTTACAGCCATGAAGAAAACACCAGCGCTTACGATTTGGAGGATAACATTCCGGCTGATGAAAAGCAAAGACGTGCACAGGAAATTATGGAAGTGCAGCAGGAAATCAGCTACGAGAAAAACCAGGAGAAAATTGGTAATACTTACAAAGTAATTATAGATAAGAAGGAAGCGGGCCGTTATTTAGGACGTACTGAATTTGATAGTGTTGAGGTGGATAATGAAGTGGTGATACAATCTGATAAAAAACTGCCGGTAGGCGAGTTTGTAAATGTAAAAATTACTAAGGCATACGACTACGACCTGGAAGGTGAGGTGGTAAGCCAGTAGTTGGGAGTGGATAGTTGGTAGTTAATCGGGGCTGATAGAACAGGCATTTATAGTAACTGACAGTTAAGAATTGTTTAAGATGAGTGAAGCAACTTTACAGCAATTGATGAAAACGGATTGTAAGTATATCACGTACAACGAAACCGGTTACTTTAGTAAAATTGTTTCTGACTACTTATCGCGTGATGAGAAGATGAAGCCTTTTTACGAGCATGAAACTTCGTTGGAAGGTATTAAGCAAGCTATCCGTAACAGGCAGGCATTTGCTACCAACAGACCGTTATTGGTAAAGGTGTTGAAAGAGCAGTATCAGGGGTTGGAAACAACGGCCCTGGTTCAGCAGCATATAGAAGCGTTAGGTGATGATAAAACCTTTACCGTTACCACCGCACACCAGCCTAATATTTTTACCGGTCCTTTTTACTTTATATACAAAATACTGCATGCCATTAAACTGGCCGCTTCTTTAGCGCAGCAGTTGCCAGAATACAAGTTTGTGCCTGTGTATTACATGGGTAGTGAAGATGCCGATCTGGACGAAGTAGGCACTACTACCTTACAGGGCAAGAAGTATAAATGGGAAACCAAACAAACAGGTGCTGTAGGTCGTATGAAAGTAGATAAAGCTTTTATACAGCTGATTACTGAAATGAAGGGGCAGTTGGGCGTTCTTCCTTTTGGCGAAGAAGTAACCGGGCTGTTTCAGGCTTTTTATACAGAAGGTACTTCTATACAACAAGCTACCCTGGGTTTGGTAAATGCTTTATTTGGCAAATATGGTCTGGTGGTGTTAGTGCCCGATCATGCGGAGTATAAGCGTGCTTTTGCTCCGGTGATTGAAAAAGAACTGAAAGAACATTTTTCTCATACTGCAGTGGCAGAAACGCTGGAGCAGCTGAGCAAGCACTACAAGGTGCAGGCTGGCGGCCGCGAAATAAACCTGTTTTATCTTACGGAGAACAATAGGGAACGTATAGAAGAACCAGCTTTTCCTTTGGCGCAAATGCTGGAAGAGCTGCAAACGAATCCAGAGCGCTTTAGTCCTAACGTTATTTTACGCGGTGTGTTACAGGAAACCCTGTTGCCTAACATTGCCTTTATTGGTGGTGGTGGCGAGCTGGCTTACTGGCTGGAACTGAAACAGGTGTTTGCTGTCGCCCAGGTGCCTTACCCGGTGCTGTTAGTGCGAAACTCCTTTGTGTGGGTGGAAAAGAAACGTGCAGATCAATTGCAGGAGATGGGGCTGGAACTGGTGGACCTGTTTTTATCGTTACACGACCAGATGACCAAGGTTACCAAAATTAAAAGCGAAAACCCCACCAGCTTGCAAAGCGAAATAGCGGCTGTAAGAGATTTGTATGCCACTATTGAAAAAGCAGCCTCTAAAACAGAAACCAGCTTATCGCAGCATGTGCAGGCATTGCGCACGCAGGCGGTGAAAAAGCTGGACCAGCTGGAAAAGAAAATGCTGAAGGCCGAAAAACGTAAGTTTGGCCAGGAAGAGTTTCGTTTACAGCAAATAAGGCAAGCTTTATTACCCAATAATAACCTGCAGGAGCGTGTAGAAAACTTCTCTACCCTGTACAGTCAATATGGGAATAAGATACTGGATGTGTTGCTGCAACATTCGTTAACACTGGAGCAGCAGTTTGGAATTATTATTACTGATTAGGCGGTTACAAATCGTTTTGTGTAACCAGCCCGCTACTATAATTTATTTCATCCTGTGGTATTAACCATTGCCACAGGATGCTTTCTACAGGCACAGTAAACACCTCGGCCAACGTAGCATCGTGATTAGCCCCTGTTCTATCCAATGGTAAGTTTAAGCGTTTTAAATCGAGGAAACGGAATCCTTCTCCCCATAATTCTGTGCGGCGTTGTCGCATTATTTCGGTAATCAGCGCCTGACCTGTGCGTGTAGATTTTGTATACATAGAGTCGCGCTGAAAAGCTAGTTGGTACAGTGCATCCTGCGCGCCACCATTATCCCCGGCGCGGGCTTTGGCTTCTGCTTCAATTAAATACATTTCGGCTGCCCGCATATTGGGCACATCGCCAATGCTGCTGCTGGTAGCAGTTAAAAACTTCCGGTTCATATACTGCTTACGAACGCCATTGGCGGGGATTGGGAAGCTGGTATTGGCCCCGGTAGAATCCCACAACTGCTTTCTTACATCCGTTTTGCTAATGTTTCTATACAGCATTGAGCTGATGGCTTTGGGGTTGGTGCGAATGTCGGATGACGCATAATTCGCACTCATATAAGCAAAGAAAGAATAGAAGTAGGTGGTTTGATCGGCTGTTTGCTGGCTGCCCCACATCCACTCTATATTGGAAATGTTATTAAAACCCGTGAGGTAGTCGGCGCGGCTCATCAAGCTGTAGCCTTGCCTTGCAGTGGCGGCATACACTGCGGCGCTATCCCAGTTTTGCATGGTTAAGGCCACCCGGGCTTTTATTCCCTGTGCTACCTGCACGTTAAAGTGCGATTTATAGGTTCTGTTATAGCCTGTTAAGTTGGTGATAGCGCTGTCTAAATCTGTATTCACCTGTGTGTATACCTGTTCCACAGTGGCACGTGCCAATGGATCGGTGCTACTGCTTAAACGTAAGGGAACGCCGGGCTGGGTATTAGGCGCTGCGTCTTTGTTGTACCTTTTCCCGTATAACTGCACCAGCACAAAATGAGCCCAGGCGCGATATACATAGGCTTCGCCTTTGATAGCCCTTTTGTCAGCAGCGGGTCCGGTGGCCCTGTCCACATTTTCAATGATCATATTGGCATTGTGGATGATTTTATAGTAAAAGCGATAAGGATATAAATCGGTAGTTCCGGTAACGGCCCGGTGTGCTTTCCAGCGGTACGAATTGGTGAACCAGCCACTGCCTGTGCCTGTTTTTACCAGGTCTTCGCCCATATAGTCCAGGTTAATGGCCACTGAGCCTTGTCCACCCTGATCCTGCTGGGCATATTGAATGTACAGCGAGCGATGAATGCCGTTGATAGCACCCCATGCGGTGGTAGTGTTGGCAAAAGCTTCGTCTATAGTTGCGCTATCGTTGGGGGTGGTGTTGAGGTACGACTTTTTACAGCCAGTGAGTAAAAGACCGGTAATAACCAATGATGTAAGCGATATGGACTTTAAAAGATACATTCTATAAAGTTATGTTTAGGCCCAGGGTGTAAATGCGTGCCGGTGCGTAAGCATTAAAAGCTAAACCCGAGTACGCTTGTTGCGGGTTCATGCCTTTGCGTGCTGTTAACCAGCCCAGGTTTTCGGCTGTAATATAAAGCAGGGCATCCTGTATATGCAATAACGCCGTTGTTTTTGCGGGTATTGCCCAGGTAAAGGTTGCTGAGCGAAAGTTAAGGTAGCTGCTACTTACCAGGTAGCGGGTGCTTTGTTGCTGGTAGTTGCTTACCTGGCTGTAATCCATACGCGGCACATCGGTAATATCGCCCGGTTTTTGCCAGCGGCGTAATACATCGGTATGTAACGCTTCGCCATAATTACCGGTGTTCATCAGGTAGGCATAAGGGGCATCGTAAGTTTTGCCGCCTACCTGGTAGGTGATTAAAAAGCTTAGTTTGAAGTTTTTGTAGGCTACCGTGTTGCTAATGCTGCCATAAAAATCAGGTATAGCAGTGCCGGAATAAGCAAAGCGGGCATTAGAGTAATCGGTTGTTACAGTATCTCCTTTTGCGTTAATGCGTGTGGTACCAGCCACAAATTTATCGGCTACAAACAGGCCTGCTCCATCATTTGGGTCTACTCCGTACCATTGACGCAGCCAATAGTCATAGATAGAATGCCCCACCATTCGTTTGCTGGTTTCTTCAATAATTTCCTGTTGGGGTTGGCTGGTAATTTTATTAGAGAAAATAGTCCAGTTGAGGGTAGTGGCCCAGCTAAAGTTTTTCTTCTGCAACCAGGTGCCAGTAAGCTGCACTTCTAAGCCGCGGTTGTAAGCGGTGCCAATGTTCATGTTCTTAGCATCAATACCTCCTGAAACCGGCAGGGGAACACTGTACAACAGATCGTATGAGTTTTTGTTAAAGTATTCTATGGTACCGCTCAACCGGTTGTTGAATAAGCTAAAGTCTACACCCAGGTCCAGCTGTCGGTTGGTTTCCCATTTCAGGTCTTTGTTTTCCAGTGACGATTGCAGGTAACCGGGTTCCAGCGCGTTGTTCCTGTTTAGCTGGTACAGGGCCTGCCAGGCGTAGTAGTTGTTGTCGCCGGTAGAGTTGAGGATAAAGTTGTTGCCTACCACACCATACGAGCCGCGCAGCTTTAACATATTCACCCATTTCAGCTGGCTGATATATTTTTCCTGGTCTAAACGCCAACCTGCACCTACCGACCAGAAATTACCCCAACGGGCATGCTGGTAAAAGCGGGAAGAACCATCACGGCGAAAGGAAGCTGAAAAAAGGTATTTGCTTTTAAAATCGTAGTTGATACGTGATAAATAGCTTTCTGTACGGTCTTTATAGGTATAGGAGGTGAGGTCTGTAGTAGTGGTAAAGTTGATCAGTTCTGTATTGTTTTCTAATATCTGTCCGGAGCGTGCCCCATAAGAATACCGGTAATTGAAATCGTAGTTTTCGTGACCGGCCAGCACATCTATATGATGCTGGTTGAATGATTGGTTATAGGTGAACAGCTGGTTAAAAGTATAGCTGGTGGTGGCGCTGCTGGTTTTGCTGGCCCGGCCATTGTCGCCTGCTCCATCACCTACAATTTTGTTGTCGTAGGTAGGGTTGTCGAGGTTGGCGAGGTCTACACTTATGTTGGAGGTAAAGTTTAAGCCTTTATACAGGGTGATGGTGCCGTAGCTGCGGGCGCTGATAGTGTTTGTTTTTTTGATGTTCTTATTCAGAGCGGTTTCAGCTACTACGTTGCGGCCTGCTTTGCCACCTGATGCCCGGTTTAGGCCCAGCTCGTATTGCTTTTGACCGTTATTGTCCAGTATAAATGCGCCTGTGGTGGCATTGTGCTGGTACACGGGGTAAATAGGGCCAATGTCGCGTGTAAAGAAGAAGGGGTTTACGAAACCGGTACTCAATTCGTCGTTGGCATTATTGCCATTGGCTATGGCAGCCGACAGGTTAAGGCCGGTTTTAAACCAGTTCAGGGGCTGAGTGTTCACATTTACACGGCCGGTGAACCTGCGAAAGTCCGACTGGTTAATAAACCCTTTTTCATTGTTGTAACCCAGGGAAATATAATAGTCCCTTCTTTCTGTGCCGCCGCTGGTGGCCAGTGTATAGTCCTGCCGCTGGCCGGTGCGTGATAGCGCTTTGTACCAGTTGAGATCATCTGGGTATAATAATCGGGCATTGGGGTTAATGGTGCCATCCACTCTTACTATATCTGTGCTGGCTACGTTAAACGGGTTATTCACCAGCAGCTGGCTGATATCGGAATAGGCGGTGCCATTGTAGTTTTGTTTGCCAGCATTGGCACCTGTTGTAAAACGGGGATACACGCCGGAAGCCAGCTGGTTGGCGTCTGCTATGGGAATTGCATTAGTGCCGGAGGCCGGGTATACCAGGCTGTTACGCAGCGCTTCCCACATTAAAGGATAGTATTGATAGGCATTCACCCGGTTGTATTCGGGCATGCCACGGGTGTAAATGCCCTGGTTCACCCGCAGCTGCACGCGGTTTTGCCCTCTTTTTCCTTTTTTGGTGCTGATCATAATAACACCATTCACGGCTTTATTACCATATAAGGCGGTTGCGGCCGCGTCTTTTAAAATGGAAAAGTTGTCAATATCGTTGGCGTTAATATCGGAGATGTTGCCATCGTAAATAGCCCCGTCCAATACAAACAAAGGCGCGTTGGAAGCGCTAACCGATCCAAAGCCCCTGATGCGTATGGTGGGGGATGAGCCGGGCTGCCCGTTGGAGGAAGTGCTTTGTATGCCTGGTGCAGATCCTTCTATATAATTCAGTACGTTGGTTACGGAGCGTTCGGCTATTTTTTCTGAATTAATCTGTGCTACTGAACCGGTATAAGCGCCTTTACGGGTGGTGCCATAAGCTACCACCACAATTTCGCTGAGCGATTCGGCAGTAGCTTCCATCATAATGCGATAACGGGTAATGCCGCTGCTAACGGTTAATTCACGTGGTACAAAGTTTAAAGAGCTAATATCTAAAGTAAAGGCCGGTGCTGTAAGTGAAATGCTGAATGTGCCGTCAGGCGCACTGCTAATGCCTTTATTGGTTCCTCTTACCTGTATAGCTGCGTTGGCAATAGGTTTGCCGTTTTCATCTACTACGGTACCATGTATGGTAATAGTATCGGGTAGTTGTGGATAGGGCGGAGGAAGGGGAATAGAAGAGGGCGCTGTTAAACGGGTATCGGTAATGCCTATTACCTTTTCGCTCATCAGGCGGTGGCTAAGCCCCAGCTGTTTTAGCGTGCGGGTAAGTAGCGTTTCCAGTGATTCGTTTTTGGCCCAGATATCTACCTTTTTGTGTATGGGAATAACAGCTGCGCTGTAAGAAAAGCGGTAGCCGGTTTGGCTTTCAATGATATTGAAAAATTGTTCGAGGCTTATTTGTTTTACACTTAACGTTACCCGGGCGCTTTGTGCAATGCCTTTATCGGCAAAAAACAGGCAACCACAGAGTAACACAAAGGTGGTCAATCTCATCATGCGAAATAAATAGTTTAACCCTTTAGGTAAGGGCATGCCAGGATATACAATTTTGTATACCTTAGTTTTGGTTTTGTAAGTTACGGGAAATGCAAGAGCCTCGCAAACCTTTACATTCTCCCTGGTAACTTTTTTAAAGAGAAGAGGCGCCGGGCGGCGCCTCTTTCTTTTGTCTTTCTCATGTATATACCCCGTTAGTACAGGATTAGTTTTCGACTACCCTCCATTTTGTAATGGAGCATAGGAATAGAATATTTAATGGCATCCATCACTTTTTCAAGTGTTTCGCCTTCAAAACTACCGGTGTAAGGAATGTTTTTAATGGCGTCGTTTTTAATTTCAACGGTAATGCCATACCATTTTTCCATTTTATCGGCCACTGTTTCCAGTGTAGCATTGTCAAATGCCAGTTTATTTTCGGTCCAGGCTGTTTCGGGCAGGTTGTTCAGCAATCTGTTTTTAAACAAACTGTCTACATGTGGCGTTGGACTGCTTACCGTGTGGTTGTTAGCCGAATCGCCCTGCCTGCTTTTTGCTACCACCAGTTTTTGCATGGGCAGCAGTATATAGCTTTTGCCTGATTCTCCTTCTTTTTTCAGTGTTACCTGCACCTTGCCGCGTATAAGCGAGGTTTCTTCTGCAGCTTCATCGGGGTAAGAGCGCACATTAAATGCAGTGCCCAGTACCTCTATATCCATTGTCATAGTGTGTATGATAAATGGATGTGCAGCGTTTTGCGAAACATCGAAATAAGCTTCTCCGGATAAAGTCACTTCCCTGTTGCCAGTAGTGAAGTTTTCCGATAAAACCAGGTTGCTTTCACCGTTCAATATCACTTGTGAGCCGTCGGGTAAACGAAGACTTCTTCTTTCGCCCGGCTGTGCTGCAAATGTTTTTGTTTTTTCTACTATGGGCGACAGGTTTTTGAACCCCCAATATCCCACTACCACCAGGCCTGTTACGGCAGCGGCTGCGGCATAGGTGCGCCAGCTTAACTTTACCTGTTTGGCAGGTTGGGTTTGCCGGATCACTTCCGTGTCTACCAGTTTTTTTATATTGTCCAGCTTGTTTTGCAGTGTGGCGGGAATAGGTTCTCCATTTTGCTGCAAAGCAGTCCAGTTAGTGATGTGTTGTTCCAGTAGCTGCTGCTGCTCTTCTGTTAATTCGCCGCTTGCTAACTGCTCCATTAGAAAAGCAGTTTCTTCCGGTGAACAGTTATTGTTCAGGTAGCGGACGAATATGGTATTGAAATCAGCCAGCGGCACTTTCTCTCTTTTTATTGAAGACGCGCGGTGAAACTTTTCCATCGGCTCTGTTTTGAAAAAAAAGTGAATATTTTTTAATTAGTTGTTTAGTGTGCTGATAATGAGTAAGATAATGGGAAAATATCTTTTGATATGTTTGGTAGCTTTTACGATATGATCGTTTACCGTGCTTACACCGATGCCCAATTCTTCTGCAACTTCGTCGTATGATTTTCCTTCCAGTTTACAGAGCTTAAACACCTGTTGGCGCACAGGAGGAAGGGTGGAAATGGCGCGGTGAAGGAGGGTGCGATTTTCTTTAGACAGCAGGTTTTCTTCAATATGGGTGTATTCTTCGGCGGCTACAGCTATTATTTGTGAACGCAGCTGTTTGTCCTGTTTCGCTTTTCTAAAGAAATCATACACCAGGTTCTGGCTTATCTTAAACAGATAGTTGCCCAAACCTGTGTGTATGTCCAGTGTATCTTTCTTATTCCAGATTCTTACAAAAATCTCCTGTAACAGCTCTTCGGCAATGGCTTCCGATTTGGTAAGCTTTAACAGGTTCAGGTACAGGGGATGGCTGTATTGCTGATACAGTTGATCAAACGCCAGTTTATCGCCTTTTGATAAACGCGTTAATAGTAGTTCATCCCCAACCTGCGAATTATTCAAAATATGCTTTGCTTACTAATCAAAGTTGTTAGGCCAGTCTTTGCTTAATTTACCCGCTTTATCCAATACGGCCTGGTTCATGTTAGCTTTATAGGTATCCATCTTTTGCGCAATAGCACTGTCGGATGTGCCAATGATCTGAGCTGCCAGCAAACCGGCGTTTTTGGCTGCATTTAAAGCCACGGTAGCTACCGGAACGCCATTAGGCATTTGTAAAATAGACAATACCGAATCCCAGCCATCAATAGAATTAGACGATTTAACGGGAACGCCAATTACCGGTAAAGAAGTAACAGAAGCTACCATGCCGGGTAAATGTGCTGCACCACCCGCACCGGCTATAATTACTTTTAACCCACGTTGAGCCGCCTGCTGTGCATAGTTAATCATGCGCAGGGGAGTGCGGTGGGCCGATACTACCGTTAATTCAAAAGGAATTCCAAACTCCTGCATTACTGCAGCAGCATCCTGCATAATATTCAGGTCGCTATCGCTACCCATTATAATACCAACCAGTGGTGCGTTTTGTGCTGTCATATCCTATGCAGAAATTACTTTTAAAGTGTTTTTGATTTTATGTGCCTTATAGGTAAGGTCAATTCTTTCGTTGCTGATGATGGTAACGTGACCCATTTTACGGCCCGGTTTGGTTTCGGTTTTACCGTACAGGTGTACAAACACGTTTTCCATTTTCAATACTTCGTCCAGCCCTTCGTATACGGCCTTGCCGGTGTGTCCTTCGGAACCTAAAATGTTTACGATGGAAGAGGGCAGTATGGCGGCTGTGTTACCTAAAGGATAACCCAGCATAATGCGCCACAGCATATCATACTGGCTGCAATAGTTGGCTTCAATAGTATGGTGGCCGCTGTTATGTACACGTGGTGCGGTTTCGTTCACCAGCACTTCGTCTTTTTCGTCAATAAACAATTCCACTGCAAACAAACCTGGGCTTTGCAGGCCTTTTACCACCCGCAGGGCAATGGCTTCTGCTTTCCACAGTTGTTCTTTTGGTAATTGTACGGGGCTTAACTGGTAGTCGAGCAGGTTTAATACCTGGTCAAACACCATTTCGGCAGGAGGGTAAATAGCCGTTTCGCCTTTTTCGTTCATAGCCACAATCAGGGCTATTTCCTTTTTAATCCTTACCATTTTTTCTAAAACGGAAGGTGCGTTAAAGCCTTTTTCCAGGTCTCTGGCATCCTGTATTACCTGAACGCCTTTGCCATCGTAGCCACCTTCGCCTACTTTATGTACGGCTGGTAAAAAGGAAGCAAGGTTTTGCAGGGCGGCCAGGTTTTCGGTTACTTCAAAAGGGGAGGTAGGCACTTCCTGCTGCTTATAAAATTGCTTCTGGGTTATTTTATTCTTGATGGTTTTAATAGCCGAAGGGCGTGGAAATACTTTTACGCCTTCTGCTTCCAGCTTTTCCAGGGCTTCTACGTTTACGCTTTCAATTTCAATGGTAATAGCGTTTAGCTGTTTGCCAAACTGGTATACGGTATCGAAATCACGGATATCTCCTTTCACAAAGTGGTGACACAAATGCGCTGCAGGGCAGTTTTCGTCGTTTTCCAATACATAGGTTTCTACTACATAATTGGCTCCCGCCTGTAATAACATACGGCCCAGCTGGCCACCGCCTAAAATTCCAATCTTCATAATGTGGTAAATCTGTAATCTGCGAAGATAAGGTTACGGTTTGGTATCTCTTTTCGGTTCTTTTGTTATATTTGTTAGCAACGATGCTACCAGATTACCCACATAAAAGATTTGGCGACCGCCGTGGTGGTTACGTGTTATTAATGGAGACCCTGGCCATGGGTTCGCTATAGTATCTCTCCTTTACTGTATTTACACAGAAATATACTACTGATCAGATAGTTATCATTAACGCTTATTACAATTATTTATGGAAACGATGATTGCCGGAAAGGCTGCGGTAGATGCGCAGGCCGATTTCCTGCCTTTGGAAGGCACGGATTATGTTGAATTTTATGTAGGAAACGCCAAACAAGCCGCCCACTATTATATGAGCGCCTTTGGTTTTCAGGCCCTGGCCTATGCGGGTCCTGAAACAGGGGTAAAAGACAAATCCAGTTACGTGGTGCGTCAAAACAAACTCACTTTTGTGTTAACCACGCCTATCCGCCCGGATAACGAAATAGCCGATCATATATATAAGCATGGTGATGGGGTGAAAGCCCTTGCCCTGCGCGTGAATGATGCCACCGATGCCTGGGAAAAAACCACCCAGCGCGGCGCCGAAAACCATTACATTCCACAACGCCTGGAAGATAAGGATGGTGCTGTAGTGTTAAGTGGTATTAAGCTGTATGGCGATACGGTGCATTTGTTTGTAGAGCGTAAAGATTACAATGGTGTGTTTATGCCGGGTTATGTAAAATGGGAGAACCCCCATTTTAAACCTACCTCTACCGGCTTATTATACGTAGATCATTGCGTAGGCAACGTAGGCTGGAACCAAATGAACAAATGGGTAAGCTTTTATGAAGATGTAATGGGCTTCCGCAACATTCTGTCGTTTGATGATAGCGATATCTCTACCGAATACTCTGCTTTAATGAGTAAGGTGATGAGTAACGGCAACGGCTTTGTAAAATTCCCGATCAACGAACCCGCTGAAGGCAAAAGAAAGTCGCAGATTGAAGAATACCTGGAGTTTTACAATGGCGAAGGCGTACAGCACGTAGCCATAGCCACCAATGATATCGTGGCCACCGTAACGGAACTGATGAACCGCGGCGTTGAGTTTTTAAAAGTGCCCAGCACTTATTATGATGACCTGTTAGACAGGGTAGGTAAAATTGATGAAGATATTGAGCCGCTGAAAAACCTGGGTATCCTGGTAGATCGTGATGATGAAGGCTACTTGCTGCAATTGTTCAGCAAGCCGGTACAGGACCGTCCAACCCTGTTTTTTGAAATTATACAGCGTAAAGGCGCTAAAAGCTTTGGAAAAGGAAACTTTAAAGCCCTGTTTGAAGCCATTGAGCGCGAGCAGGAACTGAGAGGTAACTTATAAAATAGGTTTATAAATTCGAAGTGTACAGTCCATGACTTTTCCAAGTCATGGACTTTTTAATTCTTCCCTTTTAGCAGCATTTTTAAAATAAACCTTCCTTTGTTGCGTTAGTCTGCATGTACGTATAATAGAAATTTAAGTATTCGTAAATGGCGTAAATGCCATTTATTAGATAATTTCGACTCTATGAAGAGAAGTATTCTGGCCATTATTTTGGTTTCCTGTGTAAATGTGATGTTTGGACAACAGACTTTTTTAGATCTGCAGAAGGCGCAACCCCGTGTGGCTTATGCGGTTAAGTTGAAGGAGGATACCTTGAAAAAACAGTTTGCAGCGGCTGGTTTACAGTGGCCTGCAAAACAGATATATGTTCGTTCTTTTAAATACGATAGCCAGCTGGAAGTATGGGTGCGTGGTTCTAATGCAGAAGACTTTAAGCTGTTTAAAACTTATAAGGTGTGTGCTATGGCCGGTTCTATAGGGCCTAAACGTATTTCGGGCGATTACCAGGTGCCGGAAGGTTTTTACTATATCAACGAGTTTAACCCGCGTAGTGTGTACCACCTGTCGTTAGGTTTGAACTATCCGAATGCTTCTGACCGTATTTTAAGCGATTCCTTAAAGCCCGGTGGTGATATTTATATTCATGGTAGCTGTGTAACCGTGGGTTGCATTCCTATTCAGGATTCACAAATTGAAGAATTATACATACTGGCCGCCAATGCTAAAAGCAATGGGCAGGACTTTATCCCCGTTCATATTTTCCCCATCCGTTTTAATAACCCTAAAAGCATGGAATACTTTTCGAGGGTTACTAAAGACGACCAGGATTTACAGCACTTTGCTGTGAAACTGAAAGAAGCTTACGATTTCTTTGAGAAAGAAAAGAAACTTCCCCTTATCTCCGTAAACGGCAAAGGGGAATATGTTCTGATGAATTAATTATAGTACAGTACCTGTGTTGTTTCTTTGGTTTTTTGTACCAGCACAATGTTTTTATCTGCGGTTCTTTCTTCGGCCTGCTGTGGGGTATAGTGCCTTATCGTTAACAGGGTAAGGTCTTTTTCTACCTGCACATCAAACGTGTTGCTTACTGCTGTTGCCAGTTGCTCAATTTTATCGCTGTTATTATCCAGGCAAATTTGCAGGCTAATAGCGCCGGATTGCACCAGGTTAGGAGTAATATTTAGTTGCCCAAACACCTGGTATAACTGGCTCATAGGTTGCTCTCCCACAAACGAGAAATCGTGTGTACGCAGGTGTATCAATGCCTGGTGTTGCTTTACCACCATAATAGGAGGTAGGTTTTTTACCCGTTGGCTGCTGATAACAGTACCTGGTAAAGAGGTATCTAAAAAGCATTTCACCAGCAGGGGAATGCCCTTGTTCTGTAAAGGTTTGATGGTTTTGGGGTGAATTACCTGTGCACCATAATACGCCATTTCTATCACCTCGTTAAAGCTGAGTGTTTGCAGCAACTGCGCTTCCGGAAACTCTTTTGGATCGGCATTCATTACGCCTTCCACATCTTTCCAGATAGTGAGGTTTTCAGCTCCTAATATATTGGCAAAAACAGCGGCCGTGTAGTCGCTGCCTTCGCGGCCCAATGTGGTGCTTTCGTTATCGTCGGTGCAGCCAATAAAGCCCTGGGTGAGTACAATGTTGTCTACGTCTTCCACAGCCTGTTTCACGCGGGTTTCCGTTTCGGTCCATTGGATATTGGCGTTTCGGAAATTGTTATCGGTGCGTATAATGTCACGCACATCCAGCCAGGTGTTGTTGATGTCTACTTCCTGCAGGTAAAAGCTTACAATAGTGGTGCTGAACAGCTCGCCAATGCAAACAATCTGATCGTAGTAATAGGCATAATCACGCACGGGCTTGTCGTGTAATAGCCATTCTACTTCGGTGAAAAAGTCGTTCAGCTGTGCGTAACAGGCGTTGTATTGTTTTACCAGCAGGTATTTGGCAGTGGTAATATGTTGGTTTTTAATAACGCCAAACAGTTCCAGCGCTTCTTCTTTTTTACCAGCATAAAAAGCTTCCGCTACTTTTTCCAGGGCGTTGGTGGTTTTGCCCATGGCGGAAATGATGATGACCAAACGCTCTTCGGCACTGTATTCGCGAATAATAGCGGCTGCGTGCTGAATTCTTTCTATGCTGTTAACACTTGCTCCTCCAAACTTAAAAACTCTCATATCTGATAAATGCTATTGTATTATTTGGCCAGGCTTTGAATAACATCGTATTTGGTTACAATGTGGTAATCGCCTTTTTCGTCTTTTGCCAGTACGGCGCCGTTGTCTTTATTAATTAAGTTGCTTAAACGTTCTACCGGGGTATCGAACGATACTACGGGGTAGGGAGCTTCCAGTACTTCCTGTACCTGCGCTGTTTTAATTTCGGGGTTGCTGAATATTTTCTGAAACAGCCCGCCTTCGCTAATGGCACCTATCAGTTCGCCTTCTTTAATAACGGGGATATGTTCAATGTCAAACTTCTTCATCAGCTCTACCGTCTCTGCCACTGTGGTTTCGGGTGTGGCGGTAACCAGGCGTTTGCTGCTGCGGCTGTTGACAATATCTTTAAACGATTTCACATCCAGGAAACCTCTTTCCATCATCCACTGATCGTTGTATATTTTGGCCACATAGCGGCTGCCGTGGTCGTGAAAAATACATACTACCAGGTCACCTTCTTTCAGGTGGTTTTTCAACTGTAGCAAACCTTGTAAGCAGCTGCCAGCGCTGTAACCGCAAAACAGGCCTTCTTCTTTGGCTATGCGGCGTGCCATAATAGCCCCATCTTTATCTGTTACCTGCTCAAAGTGGTCAATCACGCTCATATCGTAGTTTTCGGGAACAAAGTCTTCTCCAAAACCTTCCGACACATAGGGGTGTACTTCATTCATATCCGTTTCGCCGGTATGAAAGAATTTGGTTAACAGCGAGCCGTATACATCAATAGCCCATACTTTAACGTTGGGGTTCTTCTCTTTCAAATACATGGCTGTACCGGTTACGGTGCCACCTGTTCCGGCTGTACATACCAGGTGGGTGATACGGCCTTCGGTTTGTTCCCATATTTCGGGGCCGGTGGTTTCGTAGTGCGCCAGCCTGTTGGCCAGGTTATCGTATTGATTAAAATGGTAGCTGTTGGGTATTTCAGCTGCCAGCTTTTTAGCGATGGAATAATAACTGCGCGGGTCGTCGGGCTCTACATTGGTAGGGCATACAATCACCTCAGCGCCTACGGCTTTTAATATGTCTATCTTTTCTTTGGATTGTTTGTCGGTAGTGGTGAAAATACATTTATAACCTTTTACCACTGCGGCCAGTGCCAGGCCCATGCCGGTGTTGCCGCTGGTACACTCTATAATGGTGCCGCCGGGTTTTATTTTACCTTCTTTTTCGGCCACTTCCAGCATTTTCAATGCCATGCGGTCTTTGATGGAGTTACCGGGGTTAAAGTAATCTACTTTAGCCAATACGGTAGCGGGCAGCTCTTTCGTTATTTTGTTTAACTGTATCATAGGTGTGTTACCTATGGTTTCCAGTATGTTGTTTAACCACATATATTAAGGTGTATTATAGATTTTACGGTTATTGCTATAAAAGTAGAATAATAAAAGGCAACAGAAAAAATAATGCCTGATAACTGACGAAGGCGAATCTTTATCAGTTACCAGGCATTGTATATAAGAAGTGCGGTGGTTTATTGTTCCAGCGCCTTTTTAATCATAGGGTCCTGCATGTTCATTACCTCAAAGTAACCTTCTGTACGCCAAATCTGGCGGGCCAGGTAGGCTTTAATGGTTTGCAAAAAGTCTGTTTTGCTTTTACCGGTAATAGGTTTCAGGTCAATAGAATCTCTGCGGGCATAATTGGAAATCGCTTCCCATTCTTTATCACCGGCATTAAAGTCGCGTGCAAAATCGGTTGCTGATTTAAACTGCTTAAAGAAGCTTTTGTTGTTTACATAATAGTTATATACAAAGCTGTTTAAGGTTCCTTTTAAATACAGTTCAATGATCTGGCGTGGCTGACTGGCTGTGTCAAAAGGCACAAAAATATCAGGGGTAATGCCACCGCCACCATATACCGTATGGCCTTTCGCTGTTTTATAAGCCTTGCCTTTAGGGGTGCTGGTGTCTGCTTTTACCAGCTCGCCATTGTGCAGGCGTTCGATGAGGTCATCTTCGTATTTGTCTTTGCCTTTGTTATAAGGCTTTTGAATGTTGCGGCCTAACGGGGTATAGTAGCGTGCAATGGTAAGGCGTAACATGCCTCCATCACTCAGTTGAAATGGTTGCTGCACCAGGCCTTTACCAAAGGTTCTGCGGCCGATAATAGTGGCGCGGTCCCAATCCTGTAAAGCACCTGCTAAAATTTCACTGGCCGATGCAGATGTTTCATCTACCAGCACAACCAGTTGGCCTTTTTCAAATAAACCATCCAGTTTGGCATTGTAATCCTGGCGCGGCGTTTTGCTACCTTCGGTATATACAATCAGCTTGGTATCGCTTAAAAACTGGTCGGCAATGGCTACTGCTTCGCTCATGTAACCGCCGCCGTTTCCGCGCAGGTCTAACACCAGCTTTTTCATGCCTTTTTTCTGCAGGGTTTCCAGGTTAAACATAAACTCCTGGTAGGTAGTTTCTGAAAACTTGTTCAGGCGTATAAAACCGGTTTCTGGGGTAAGCATATAAGCTACATCCAGTGAAGGAAGTGGAATAGTGCCGCGGGTAATGGTGATTTTTTGGGTATCGCCGTTGCGTAAAACAGTCACCACTACTTTGCTGCCACCAGCGCCGCGCAACAGTTTTTTTACGTCATCGGCTTTAATCTTCTTACCGGCTATCATAGCGGTGTCGTTTACCGCCAGTATTTTATCGCCCACTTCCAGGCCTGCTTTATAAGAGGGGCCGTTTTCTATTACGTTTAACACGTTCACGGTATCTGAAAATACCTGGAACTCAACGCCAATACCCTGGAAATTGCCGTTCAGGTCTTCTGTAGCGCCTTCAACCTCTACCGGTGGAATGTATACCGAGTGTGGGTCCAGGTGAGCAAGCACATCTTCAATCACCGCATTGCTTAAACTATCCTGGTTAATATCATCCACGTATCGGCTGCGTACCAGGTCGTATACTTCCTGTAAGCTGTTTTTTTTCGCATTTTGAAAGAACCCCGGTGTTACAGTCTCTCCTCTTAACTTAAACCCTAAAAACATACCTGCTGTCAATACCAAAGCAAAAAGCAGTGGTAGCCAAACCTTCAATTTTTTACTTACCATTGGGCTGTTGTGTTTGATCCTTTGTTTTCAAAATGCGAATATCCAACAAATACATTAAAAACACAATCCTGCATACACCAGCGGCGAATGCGCATTTTTATGCGTTTTTATTGGCTTATTATTAAATTACACGACATTACATCTAAATTTCCTTTTATGGCAGTGAAGCTAATAGCCGATAGTGGCGCCACCAAGTGCGAGTGGCAGCTTTTGGATGGGGGTAAGAAGAAAAAAATGATGACATTGGGCATTAGCCCCTACTTTTTATCATCCGAACAGATTGTGGCTTTACTGCAAAAGGAGCTGCTACCCAAGCTAAAAGGGGTTACTGTGGAGGAAGTGTATTATTACGGCACCGGGCTTAGCAATCCCAACAATGTGCAGATTATTAAAGGCGTGCTAAAAAAGCTGTTTCCGCAGGCGCATAAAGAGGTAAACCACGATATGTTTGGCGCTGCCCGTGCCTTATGCCAGCACGACAAGGGAATGGCCTGCATATTGGGAACCGGCAGTAACATTTGCTATTACAACGGGAAAAAGATTGTGAAAGACAGCCCGGGTTTGGGCTATGTGCTGGGTGATGAAGGCAGTGGTGCGTACCTGGGCAAAAAGGTGATTCAGTACTTTTTGTATAACACGTTTGATGAAGATTTGAAGGCGCGTTTTGTAGCCCGCTTTGAAACCAATGGCGTGGAGATATTGGAAAACGTGTACAAGAAGCCACTCGCCAACCGCTACCTGGCTTCTTTTGCGGTGTTCCTGGCCGAAAACCGCGGACACTACATGATTGAGAATATTATTGAAGATGGCCTGAACGACTTTTTCTTCCAGCATTTATATAAGTTCCGGGAAAGCTGGACCATGCCTATTCACTTTGCCGGTAGCGTAGCCTTCGGTTTTAAAGATGTGCTGAAAGACCTGTGCGGTACATACGAGCTGGAACTGGGCCGTGTGTTAAAAAGCCCCATGCAGGGTTTGATCCAATTCCATTCCTGATGCTATATTACTATGAATAACCTCATAAAGGTAACAGAACAACCATCACACTATCGCCACCTGGAGCAAATGCAGGTGAGCGAGCTTTTAATGCATATCAACCAGGAAGATCAGCTGGTGCCGCAGGCGGTGCAAAAAGCATTGCCGCAAATTGAGCAACTGGTACATGCCGCGAGCGATAAAATGCTGGCAGGTGGCCGCCTGTTTTATATTGGCGCAGGCACCAGCGGCAGGCTGGGCATATTAGATGCCAGCGAATGTCCGCCCACGTATGGTGTGCCTTATGGCCTGGTGGTAGGTATTATTGCCGGTGGCGATAATGCCATTACTATGGCGGTAGAATTTGCCGAAGACAGCCTGGAACAGGGCTGGGCCGATCTGCTGCATTACCAGGTATCGGCAAAAGATGTAGTGGTAGGGGTGGCAGCCAGTGGCACTACTCCATATGTGTTGGGTGCTTTAAGGCAGTGTCGTAAAAAAGGCATTACCACGGGGTGTATTGTATGTAACCCCGGTAGTCCGGTGGCCGAAGCGGCTGACTACCCGGTGGAGGTAATAGTAGGCCCTGAGTTTGTTACCGGCAGCACCCGTATGAAAAGCGGCACCGCACAAAAGCTGGTACTAAACATGATCAGCACCAGCGTGATGATACAACTGGGGCGTGTGCACGACAATAGCATGGTGAACATGCAGCTGAGTAATGATAAACTCATTGACAGGGGCGTTAAAATGGTGCAGGAGCAGCTAGGTAATCTGCAACTCAGCTACGATAAAGCCAAAGAATTACTGTTAGCGCATGGCAGTGTAAAAAAAGCAGTAGAGGCGGCAATGGCTTCTTAATAACATTGCTGGTGTACCTTCGTGGCTAGTTTATGTTCGCATGAGAAAAAGCTTGGCTATATGGGCTGCTTTCGGCCTGGTGATGTGGTGTTTTCCGGTTTTTGCGCAGCGTATGGTGGCTGTTACCCCGCAGCTGGAAGAACATATTTTTGTGGCAGATGAAATCTCTTTTCTAAAAGACAGTTCTGGCTCCATTCCTTTTTCTACGATACTGCATTCGGGCGATGCCCTGTTTCAAAAAAATCAAGGGCCGGGTACTCCACAGATTGTACAACTAGGTATTTATTACTGGTACCGGGTAAAAATAAAACACGATTCGGCAGTAAATAAGCCGTTTATCCTGGAATTTTTCGATCAAACCATTGACGATATCACGGCCTACCTGCCAGATAACCAGGGAAATTACCATGAAACGCGTATTGGCGATTTACAACCGTTTGAACACCGTTTGTTCCGTCATAAGAATTTTGAGCTACAGGTAGATAATAACAATAACCGGGAGCAGGTGTACTACTTCCGCATCAAATCGTCGCAAATTGCCGACATTATTATTGTATTGCGGTCTGTAACCCGTTTTGTGGGGTATGCCTTAGACGAGTATTTATCGTTCGGGCTTTTTTATGGGATGATCTTCATTTTTGCCCTGTACAACCTCATCGTGTTTTTTGCAGTAAGGCAAATGCAATACTTATATTATGTACTGTATATATTAAGTGTGGGCCTGTACGAAATGTGTATTGATGGCATTGCTTACCAATACCTGTGGCCACATGCCATCCATTGGAACCAGTATGCTTTTGCGGTGCCGCAGCTGGGGCTAAGCGTGTTTACCTTGTTATTTGCCAGCAAACTGCTGCATGTGAAGGAAAGCCTTCCCCGTGTGTACCGGCTTATTATGGCGGTAATAGCCTTGCGGGTAATCTTTTTTCTGTTTTGCTGGTGGATAAAACCGGTTTGGTTCAATTATAAGTTTTTAGAACTTATTCCTTTGTCGGTAGCTTTTGGAGCGGGCATTTACCGTTTTAAAACAGGCTACCGGCCCGCCCGCTTTTTTGTGCTGGGCTACAGCTTTTTGTTTACAGGCTTTATGCTCAAGTTTTTTATTATGCTGGGATACCGCTGGTTAAATTTTGGAGCGGTAAGTTATTATAGTCTTACACTGGGTTTTATTCTCGAAATGTTTTTCCTCTCTTTTGCTATTGGCGATAAGGTGCGTTTGTTGTTTATCAAGCGTGAGCGTGCCCGGCAGGAAGTGATTAAGCAAATGACTGCGAATGTGCTGTTGAAAGATGCTTTAAACCAACGGTTAGAGCAGCAGGTGGCAGAAAGAACGAAAGAGCTGGTAGAAAAGAATAGCGTTATTGAGCTGCAAAACAACGAGTTAAATGAAGTAAATGTGCTTTTGCAGCAGCAGGCAGAAGAAATTTCGCGAATGAATGCCCTGCTGGAGCAGGATAATAAAAGCCTGCGCACGAATGTAGAAAAGGTAACCAAGGCGAGGGTGCTTTCTGCATCGGTTGATTTTGAAGAGTTCAGCAAAATTTATCCGGATGCAGATAGCTGTTACCAGTTTTTGGCGCAATTAAAATGGGGCAGCGCTTATGCCTGTAAAAAATGCGGGCATCACCACTATTTTGCCGGACACCAGCTATTCAGCCGCCGGTGCGGCCAGTGTGATTATGAAGAATCTGTGCTGGCCAATACCTTGTTTCAAAACAGCCGTATTCCCATTACCAAGGCTTTCTACATGGTTTTTTTGATCTATAATTCCAAAGGGAAAATCTCTTCCCAGAAACTTTCCGACACTATTGGCATCCGGCAAAGCACCTGCTGGACCTATTTAAACCGGGTGCGCACCCTAATGGAAGAGCGTAAAAAAGAACTGAAACAGGGGGATGAGCAGGGGTGGAGCAAGCTGGTTTGCTAATTTATTTAACGGTAACAAAGCGTATTAGCTTTTTTCCGGCAACTGGCTTTGCACCAGGGAAACTGCCTGTAAAACAGGCATTTCCTGTTTTTATAGTTACGGTAATGAAGCGTATTGGAATTGCTGCAATTGTTTATTTATCAATTAGTTACGTGAAAAATATTTGTTTTTGCCTTTGAATTCTCTCTAATTTTGACTGGTAAGTTTTAACATTTCAACCAGCTAGGAACATTCGGATTGCTTGTATCAACCCCGTACTTCTTAACAACGATTTGCAACGTCCTCCGTATGCCATTAGCTGTTTAGTGAACAGTTCTTCAATTACATCAAACATTATGAAGCAAAAAATTTTGTTGCTGACTGCTTTCTTTATGATGCTTTGCCTGGTGTCAATAGGGCAAACTACCATTAAGGGGGTAGTTAAAGATTCTTCCGGTAATGGAATTGCCGGAGTATCTGTTCAGGTTAAAGGTACTGCTGTGGGTACTGTAACCACTAGTAATGGAGAATACTCCATTGCGGTAAAAGATAGCAGGGCTGTACTGGAATTTTCATTTATCGGGTATGGCACGCAAACTATTCTGGTAAATGGCCGTAACGATTTTAGTGTAACATTATTACCTGCCACTGGCGAAATGGATGCGGTGGTAGTGGTGGGCTATGGCTCGCAAAAAAAGAAAGATCTGACAGGTTCTGTAGCAGTGGTTTCTGCTGCCGACCTGGCCAACAGGCCATTGGTTAATGCCGGAGAAGCATTACAGGGTAAAGCGGCTGGTGTGCAGGTAACCTCGGTTTCGGGTAAGCCTGGTGCAGGGCTTTCTATCCGTGTTCGTGGTTCTTCTTCCATTAGTGCCGGTAATGACCCTTTGTATGTAGTGGATGGTATTCCTATGACGGATATCAGCGCTTATAACCCTAACGATATTGAATCTATCTCTATATTAAAAGATGCGGCTTCTGCTGCTATATATGGTACCAGGGCTGCCAATGGGGTAGTGGTAATTACTACTAAAAAAGGCAAGAACGGACAGTCGAGGGTAGATCTTACTTCTTACTACGGCACCAGCACTACTACTAAAAAGCTGCATGTGCTGAATGCGAAACAATACCAGGACTATGCCAATGAATTATATCAGTCTACTATTGTTACAGATGCTATGGTAGCTGCTACAGATATTAACTGGCAGGATGAAGTGTTTAAAACCGGTAATCAACAAAACTACCAGGTGGCTGTTTCCGGTGGTAGTGAAAAAACGCAACATTATCTGTCGTTGGGCTATATGGACCAGACAGGTATGGTAAAGCCGGCTTCTTTCAATCGTATGAATGCCCGGTTAAACCTCTCTACCAAAGTAAGCAAGTGGTTGACTTTAAATACTTCTACCCTGGCATCACGCAACAGAAGTAATGATGTAACTGATAATGCCGGTGTGGCAAGAGGTGGTGTGGTGCTGTCTGCATTGGCTACGCCTTCTACCGTTCCTTATTACCAGGCTAATGGTCAATATATTGGTCAAAACCCGCAAACGGGATGGGAAAACCCGCTGGGTGCTATCAAAGGCCAGTATAGCAAAACAGTAAACGACCGGTTTGTATCTAATTTAGGAGCAGATGCTACTTTGTTAAAGGGTCTGGTGTTTCAATCTCGTTTTGGTATTGACTACAAATCCAACGAAAACCATTATTACAGAGATCCGGTAGCTACGCAGCAGGGCCGCACCGATCAGGGCTCGCTTAACGAAACCACCAGCAGGGAATGGGTATGGTTAAGTGAACAAACTTTAAACTATACCAAAAACTGGAACAGCCATCACTTTTCTGCACTGGCAGGGTGGAGTGCGCAGGACTCGCATTTTGATCAAACCTATATTTCTGCATCCCGTATCGATTCGCAATATCGTTATGAAGACTGGAACCGTTTGTTTGCCAGGGCTAAGGTAAAAAGTGCACCTTCCAAAACCATTGATGAGTGGGGCCTGATGTCTTATTTTGGCAGGGTTACTTACGATTATGCCGGCAAGTATCTGTTCCAGGCTAATATGCGCGTGGATAAATCTTCCAAATTTGCACCAGGCAACAGAACAGCCGCATTTCCTTCTTTCTCTGCCGGTTGGAGAATTTCAGAAGAAAATTTCATGAAAAATGTGCGTGTGGTGAGCGATTTAAAACTGCGTGCATCCTGGGGTAAAAATGGTAACCAGGAAGGTGTAGGCAGCTACGAATATTTAAATCTGAACAACTTCACCAGCACAGGTGACCAGTCGGTAGGTACTATTGCGCCGCTTTCGCTTACCTGGGAAAAGACCACACAAACCAACGTTGGTATTGATGCGGCATTCTTAAACAAGCGGTTAACCTTTACTGCCGATTTTTATGTGAAAAGAACCAACGATGTGTTGGTGCGTGTACCGTTAAGCGGACAAATTGTATCCAGTGTGCTAATGAACAGTGGTTCTATGCGTAACATAGGGGAGGAGTTTGTGATATCCAGTAAAAACATTCTCAAAAAAGACTTTAGCTGGACTACCGATTTCAATATTGCCTTTAACCAAAACAAGGTACTGGCTATTGCAGGTGATATTGGTAATCTTACTGCATTTGGCGCTATCTACGATAAGGGTAATGCTATCAGCCTTTCTAAAGGATATGGTTTAGGTCAGTTCTTTGGATACCAGGCTGCTGGTGTTGATCCTGCAACGGGTAAGCAGTTATATGTAAATAAAAATGGTGAGCAGGTGGATTATTCCGGCCTGGTGCCCTCTGACCGTAAGTTTATTGGTAGTGCTTTACCTACGTTTACGTATGGTATGACCAACACGTTTTCTTACAAAAACTTTGATCTGAGCGTGTTTTTGCAAGGTTCACAGGGTAATAAAATTTATAATGGCGTAAGGTCTGAAACAGAAAGTATGAAAGACTCGCGTAACCAAAGCACAGCGGTATTGCGCAGATGGCGTAAGGCAGGTGATATTACCGACATTCCGGGTGTAGAACGTGCCAGTGATAATAACTCTGCTATCTCTACCCGTTTCCTGGAAAATGGTTCTTACCTGCGTTTTAAAACCATCACTCTTTCTTACAGGCTGGATCAGAAGCTGATGAGTAAAATAGGTTTCAAAGGCGCTTCTGTATACATCTCTGGCCAAAATCTGTTTACTATCACTAAGTACACTGGCTTTGATCCGGAAGTGAGTTCTTATGGATCTTCCAACAACAGCCAGGACAACAGGAACGTATCACTGGGTATTGATTATGGAGCCTATCCGCAGGCTAAAATATTCCTGGCGGGAATTAACGTAAACCTGTAATTACAAAGGGTAATCACCAAAAAGCTTTACAATGAAAAATAAAAATATATTATATAGTTTACTGGCGGCAGTCATTACCTGGGGGGCAGCGGGCTGCTCTAAAGTGCTGGATAAATCGCCTGTAACCTCTGTAGTGCGACCGGATTCTACAATAAACATTACGGCAACAGATGCAGAAAGCCTTATCTCTGGCATGTACCTGTATTATAAAGGGTACGATATTATGGAGTTCAGCATCCTGGACAGGATGACTAATGGTGACGCCGTTGCTGATAATTGTTATGCGGGGGGTGATAACACCGCTAACATTACATTGGACGAGTTCACTGCCAATTCATTAAATGCCAATCTTAACCGTGACTGGCAGTATGCCTACAAAATGATAGGCCGTACCAACATCATTCTGCCACAGATTGAAAGCTGTACTGATGCTGCGTTAACAGCAGTACGTAAAAGCCAGATGCTGAGCGAAGCCAGGTTTTTCCGCGCGTTTTGTTATTTTGATTTGGTGCGCCTGTTTGGTGATGTTCCATTGTTGTTAAAAGCACCGGATGTTTCATCTTCGGAAAGCCTGTTAAATTCTACTATTGTAGCCCGTTCTTCTATAGATACTGTATACACCGCCATATTAAACGATCTATGGTTTGCAAAGGCAGGTGCAACGGAAACGAATAGCGCGGCTACCAGGTATTTAATTACCAAAGGTGCTGTAAATGCATTGCTTGCAAAGGTGTATGCTTCTATGCCTACCCCAAACTGGGATTCGGTGGCGTATTACTGCAACCAGGTAATACCACAGTATAGCCTGGTAAGTGATTATGCTTTTCTTTGGGACAATAACCACAAGAATAACAGCGAAGCCATCTGGGAAGTGAATTATTTTGGTTATGGCGGTGCAGATAATATTGGTAACTGGATTCCTTCTAACCTGATAGGCGGACAAATAGGTAAGTATGAGGGTGGATCATGGAAGAAGTTTAATATTCCTACCAACGACCTGGTAAACCTTTTCAATACGGAAAATGATGCTGTACGTTTAAACAGTTCTATTGCCTTTTTAAACATCACCGGCTCGTTCTCCGATCCTAACTGGCCAACAACCGCTTATCCATTCATTGTGAAGTATAACGATCCTTCTACCGGACTCAACGATTTCTATATTATGAGGTTACCCGATATTATGTTGCTTAAAGCAGAAGCATTGGTAAAAAACAACGACATTACGGGTGCCATGGCGTTGGTGAATGCAGTTAGAGAGCGTGTTCACCTGGGCGAAAAATCGGCAACTACTGCTGCTGATGCGGAAACGATTATAGCCAATGAAAGAAGGATGGAACTGGCTTTTGAAGGCCATCGTTGGTTTGATCTGGTACGTACCGGTAAAGCCATTCAGGTGATGAGTGCGCAGCAGGGTGGCATTGTAAATGGTGTACAAAATCAGCTACATTATAATGTGCAGCCTTATCGTTTGCTAATGCCTGTTCCGCAAAATCAGATTGATTTAAACCCGGCATTGATTCAGACTCCGGGTTATTAGCGTATAGTGTGTTAAAAGAGCCCGGAATACATCCGGGCTCTTTATATTGAATGTATTAAAACAAGTATTGGACTATGAAACATATAGCGCTGGTTACGGGTGCTTTTTTTTGCCTGGCAGGGAGTTTCGCGCAAAAAGCTCAAAAGCAAACGCCTGAGGTGTGGGTTACTGATGCTAAAAAACAGGTATTATTTCAGCGTAGCAAATTGGATATAAAGGCTACTGCCATTACTTCCGGTTTGCCTGTTATCAATATAGATGATAGCAAGCGGTTTCAGCAGATGGATGGTTTTGGCGGAACGCTTACGGGGGGGAGCGCCATGGTAATGGAGCGTATGGAAGCCAAAGCCCGCAAAGCTTTGTTGCTACAATTGTTTGATACCACCGGCAGTAATATTGGCATCAGTTATATCCGCATTAGTATAGGCGCTTCGGACCTGGATGAAAAAACGTTTTCTTACAACGATTTGCCAGCCGGCCAAACGGATACAGCTTTAACGCATTTCAGTCTGGGGTACGATACTTTATACCTGCTTCCCTTGTTAAAAGAGATACTGGCCATTAACCCGCGTATTAAAATACTGGGCTCTCCCTGGAGTGCACCGGTATGGATGAAAGATAATGGTGATACCAGGGGTGGTAGCTTGCAGGTAAAATATCAGCAGGTATATGCAGAATACCTGGCCAGGTATATCCGGGAAATGAAAAAAGAGGGTGTTGTAATAGACGCTATTACTGTGCAAAATGAACCATTACACCCCGGTAATAATCCAAGCATGTTTATGACAGCCAGCCAGCAGGCCGATTTTGTAGGCAACCACCTGGGGCCTGTATTTGAAAAACAGGGTATCAGCACAAAAATTATTGTATACGATCACAACGCCGACAGGCCGGATTACCCTATTGCTGTAATGGATAACGAAAAAGCACGCAAGTATGTAGATGGTAGTGCTTTTCACTTGTATGGAGGTACTATTGATGCGTTAAGTAAGGTGCATGAAGCTTATCCGAATAAAAACCTGTACTTCACCGAGCAGTGGCTGGGAGCACCGGGAAACCTGGGTAAAGACCTGGCCGAGCATGTGCAAAACCTTACTATAGGTGCTTCACGAAATTGGTGCAAAACTGTATTGGAGTGGAACCTGGCGTCAGATACGCTGTATAATCCGCATACAGACAGGGGCGGTTGTGACCGTTGTTTGGGCGTAACTACTATTGGCGGCAATGCTTTCTCTAAAAATCCGGCCTGGTACATTCTGGCGCATTCGGCCAAACTGGTAAGGCCGGGATCGTTTCGCATTGCATCGGATGAGTTGGCCGACCTTAAAACTGTTGCTTTTAAAAGGCCCGACGGCAAAAAGGTACTGATTGTGCTGAATACAGGCGCAACATTGAGGCGTTTTGACATTAACGATAATGGCAAAAGAGCTGTTACCAGCCTTAACGCAGGGGCTGTAGCTACCTATATATGGTAAAACAGGGCAGGAATGATTACCTTCGTGCCTTGTTATGTTTCAATCAAAGAAAAATATAATAGCCGGGCGTAACCCGGTTACAGAGGCTTTAAAGGCCGGTCAGACTATTGACAAGGTATTAATGTTTAAAAATGCTTCCGGCGAAGCTATTAACGAAATAAGACAGTTAGCAAAAGACAACAACGTTCCGGTACAGTACGTGCCCAATGAGAAACTAAACAGTCTCACTAACGTACAGCATCAGGGCGTTGTTGCTTTTAAGTCGGCTATACGTTACCAGGATTTGCAGCAGGTAATTGACTGGGTGAATGAAAAAGGCGAAGTGCCTTTGTTTTTGATTCTGGATGGTGTAACGGATGTAAGAAACATTGGTGCTATTGCGCGTACAGCGCTTTGCTGTGGCGCACAGGCCATCATTATTCCTGACAAAGGGGTGGGAGCGTTGAATGAGGATGCTGTAAAAACCAGCGCAGGCGCGTTAGAGTTAATACAAATTTGCCGTGTGAACAGCCTGATGAAAGCGGTGGACGAACTGCACTTAAACGGTATTAAAGTGTTTGCCAGCGAAATGACGGCTAAAAAACGCCTGTTCGATCTGGAACTAAAGGAGCCTGCCGCTATTGTAATGGGCGGTGAGGAAAAAGGCGTATTCCCTGCTTTAATGCGCATTTGCGACGAGCAGTTTCATATTCCCATGTCTAATGGTTTTGAAAGCTTAAACGTATCGGTAGCTACCGGTATGATTTTGTATGAAGTGATGAAACAGCGCATTACCGGGTAAGGATGTTTCCTGTATTCCGGTGCATTTGTGTTATCTTGATGATATGTTGCAGCACAATGAGCATATGAAAATAATCGAATGTCCGCGGGATGCCATGCAGGGCTGGCCGCATCACATACCTACAGCAGAAAAGATACAATATATCAACAGCCTTTTACAGGTGGGTTTTGATACTATCGACTTTGGCAGCTTTGTATCGGCCAAAGCCATTCCGCAAATGGCCGATACAAAAGAAGTGCTGGCCGGGCTTGATTTGAGTAACACCCATTCGCGATTGCTGGCTATTGTGGCCAATGTACGTGGTGCAGAAGAAGCCCTGGTGTATGATGCAATAGATTACCTGGGTTTCCCGTTTTCGTTATCGCCCACTTTTCAGCAGCGCAATACCAACAGTACAATGGAAGAAAGCCTGCAACGTGTGCAGCAGATACAGGAGCTGTGCCTGGCAAAAGGTAAAACCCTGGTGGTGTACCTGAGCATGGGCTTTGGCAATCCTTACGGGGATGCGTATAGCGAAGAGGTATTACTGCAATGGGTGGGTCATATGGCGGGCATGGGTATTGGTATTATTTCACTGGCCGATACGGTAGGTATGGCTACACCAGAGCAGGTGCATACTGCTTTATCTACTGTTATTCCGCAATACCCGCAGGTGAGCTTTGGTGCGCATTTGCACAGCACCCCTTACGGCTGGCACGATAAATTACATGCTGCCGTGCAGGCCGGATGTACGCGTATAGACGGTGCATTAAAAGGCATTGGGGGATGCCCTATGGCACAGGACGAGCTGGTGGGTAATATGGCCACCGAAAATATATTGCATTACCTGGCACAGCAGCAAGTGCCGGTATCTGTCAACCAGGAAGCGCTGGCGCAAAGCATGCAAATAGCCAACTACTTATTTAATTCATCTCATTAATATACCGTTTTGCAGTTTCAGGTTCCTATACACATAAAGCCGCTGGACACTCCTATCACTTACCGCGATAAGTTATTATTGATGGGTTCGTGCTTTACGGAGCATATTGGTAATTATCTGGCCGATATGAAGTTTCAGGTACTGCAAAATCCTAACGGTATTCTGTTCGATCCCATGGGTGTTTGTAACAGCCTGGTGTCTTACATGGAAAACAAACAATACACCACGGGTGATCTGTTTCAACTGAATGAAGCATGGCATAGCTGGATGCACCACAGCCGCTTTTCCCATATAGATGCGTCGGAAGGTTTGCGTATTATCAATGCATCGCAACAACAGGCGCATACTTTTTTAAAGCAGGCAGATTGGCTGATTATTACGCTGGGTTCCTCTTTCGTATACAAGCTGAAAGAAAGCAACCGGGATGTGGTGAACTGTCATAAAGCCCCGGCGCAAACGTTTAACAAGCACCTGAGTTCGATAGAGGAAATGGTAACAGCACTGGATGGCACCCTGCACAGGTTGTTTCATTTTAATCCTCATGTGAAGGTGATATTTACCATTAGTCCTGTACGGCACATACGCGATGGGGTAGTGGATAACAACCGCAGTAAAGCCCGGTTGATTGAAGCGGTGCACCATCTGGTAAACAAACTGGATCGTTTATATTATTTCCCGGCCTATGAGCTGGTGATTGATGTGCTGCGTGATTATCGTTTTTTTGATATAGACATGGTGCATCCGAATTACCCGGCCACACAGTTTGTACTGGAGCATTTTACGGCCAGCCACCTGCATAAAGATACACAGGCGTTAATGGAGGACATGAAAAGCCTTGTTATTGCGCGCAAGCATAAACCTTTTCATCCCACCTCACAGCAGCACCTGGCGTTTTTGAAAAAACACCTGGACAAAGCGCTGCTGTTACAGCAAACACATCCTTATCTGAACCTGGAAGAGGAAATTGCTTATTTCCGTCAGTGAATGCGATCGCCACGCAATTCCAGCTGCGACATTACTTCCACTTCGTGTTGAAGCCAGAAATGCCAGCGTTTGCGCACTTTTTCTTTATCCATATACAGCTCGGCGAGTTCTATAAACAGGGCATAATGGCCGGCTTCGCTCTCCATAAAGCGGCGGTAAAAGTTTCGCATGTACTCTTCTTCCATGCCTTCGCTTAGCAATTTAAAGCGCTCGCAGCTGCGGGCCTCAATGAGGGCGCATACCAATAGCTCGTCCAGCAGACGGTTTTCTTCCGAATCACCTTGCAGCCTTTTGTTCATCAGCAGGTTTACATATTCGTCTTTCCGCTGTTTGCCCAATGGAAGATTGCGTTTGCGCAGCTCCTGCAGCACCAGGCGAAAATGCCCCCATTCTTCTGTAACAATAGGAGATAACTGGTTCACCAGTTCTTCTTTTTGTGAGTAGCGTTGTATGATGGAAATGCAGCTCAACGCCGCTTTTTGCTCGCAATAAGCATGATCGGTTAAAATAGCTTCCAGGCTAATTTCGGTGAGGTTTACCCAGCGTGGGTCGGTAGGTAGCTGTAGGCCAAGTATATTTTTAAGCGCGTCCATTGAAAAAGTGAAATGGCAAATGTCAAAAAGGGAATATCCCCGGCGTCAAAAATAAAAAATTGCTTGTAAGGGTGGGGATTTTACTTTTGGTTCTTTACTACCATACACATGTATAACGATCTGTTTTTGCAACCAGCTTTAGCGCAACGAACTGAAAATAACGCTTTCCGTAGCTTGCGCCTGCCTTCGGGCAGCATTGATTTTTGCAGCAATGATTATCTGGGGCTGGTGCATTCAGGGGTGTTGGCACGGCAAATAGCGGAGCAAACACTTTACGCTTCGGGTAGCACAGGTTCGCGGCTGCTGGCAGGTAACAGTGTGCTGGCCGAAGAAACAGAAGCCATGCTGGCAGGCTTTCACCAGGCTGGGGCAGCCCTTTTGTTTAATTCGGGGTACGACGCCAATATTGGGGTATTATCTGCTATTCCGCAAAAAGGGGATACTATTATATATGATCAGCTTTGCCATGCTTCTATCCGTGATGGCATTCGCCTGTCTTTTGCTCAGTCTTTTTCGTTCCGGCATAATGATAGGGAACACCTGCAACAGCGGCTGGAGCGTACCACAGGCAATGTGTTTGTGGTGACGGAATCGGTATTCAGCATGGATGGAGATACCTGCCCATTGCCGGAGCTGGTAGCTTTGTGTGAGCAATATGGCGCGCATATGATCATAGACGAGGCACATGCAACAGGCGTAATAGGCAACAGGGGAGAAGGATGGGTACAATACCTGGATATGCAGGAGCGGGTGTTTTGCCGGATGCACACTTTTGGTAAGGCCTGTGGTTGCCATGGCGCTGTAGTGTTAGGTAGTAAGCGGTTGAAAGATTTCCTCATTAATTTTTCGCGCAGCTTTATTTACACTACCGCCTTGCCCGACCATGCCATTGCTGCTATCCGGGCCAGTTATGCCCTGTTTCCGGGCATGCAACAGCAACGTGCTCATTTGCAATCGCTGGTGCAACAATTTACCCATAACCCCCTCTCTTATCAGCTAACAAGCTCTAACACCCCAATTCAAGGGGTGTTGGTTCCGGGCAACCTGGAAGTGAAAAAAATGGCCCGGCATTTACAGCAGCACAACCTGGATGTGCGTGCTATACTATATCCTACAGTACCCAATGGCAGTGAGCGTTTGCGGGTGGTACTGCATGCCTATAATACGCCGGAAGAGGTGGGTTTATTGCTTTCGTCTATTGAAAATCAATAATATTACTAAACCGTTATAGGGGTTCCGCCGGGGGGCAATTGGCCCAAACATGTTTGCCAAACAGCAAAACATATTTATATTGCCTCCGCAAATGTATTTTTTTCAGACTTTTTAAAACACTCAACCTGCTCCTCATGAGAGTGATACCCTCTATCCTGGGTGCTGCCGTTACCATTGGGCTGATCATCCTGCTTAATATACAGCTGCCTGTTGCCGGCACCCAAACCCCAAGGTTGGGTAATTTCCTGTGCCCGCAAAAAGGTTTCTGGCAAAACGCAGAAAGCGCCAGTACTTTATATGTGGTTGAAATTAAATCCGACGATTTAAAAGGCAAAGTAGAGGTATACCTGGATGAAAGGCTGGTACCGCACGTGTATGCTGAAAATGAAAACGACGCTTACTTTGCACAGGGCTACCTGCATGCCAAATTCCGTTTATGGCAAATGGAGTTTCAGACTTACTACGCGGCCGGTCGTTTAAGTGAAATCATGGGCGAAAAGTCTAATGGTATCGATTTTCTGGCAGTAGATAAGAAATTCCGCCGCCTGGGCATGGTGTACGCTGCTGAGCGTTCACTGGAAGCCATGGAAAATGATAAGGCTACCAAAGATGCGCTGGATGCGTATACCGCGGGTGTAAACAGCTATATTGATCAGTTAGATCCTAATGATATTCCTGTTGAATATAAATTACTGGATTATAAGCCAGAGCATTGGACTAATTTAAAAACAGCGCTGTTTGTAAAATATATGGCCTACGACCTGGCAGGTAGGGAAGAAGACTTTGAAAAAACAAATGCACGTTCTGTTTTTACTGCAAAAGAGTTTGAAAAATTATATCCCTACGGACAGGACCTGATGGCGCCTATCATCCCTAAAAATGCGGTGATGTACGAGCCGGATGAAAGATTGCCTGTTCCGGCTATTGCCGATTCGCTGTACTTTTTGTTTAAGCCGGAGCCTATACCAGATTCAACAACATTGGCATTGGCCGATAGCACACGCAAAGCAGATAGCCTGGCAGCAGCAAAAACTGCACAACCTGCCAAAGCAGCCCCGGTAAAACCGGTGAAGGGTGGTAAAGCACCGGCTGTAAAAGGGGCAACTGCAAAGCTGGATCAAACCAAACCAGATAAAGATAATGGTAGCAATAACTGGGCGTTAGCGGGCACCAGAACACAAAGCGGTAAGCCTATTTTGTGTAACGACCCTCACCTGGGCCTTAATCTGCCTGCTATCTGGTACGAAATGCAGATTACCACACCAGCGTTTAATGCCTACGGTGTTTCATTCCCGGGTGCGCCTTATATCGTAATTGGTTTTAACGATAGTTGTGCTTTTGGTATGACCAACTCTGAGCGTGATGTAAAAGACTACTACGAAATTAAATTTAAAGATTCCTCTATGCAGGAGTATTGGTACAATGGCGCATGGCAGCGTACCAGTTTCCGCGATGAAGTGATTAAAGTAAAAGGCGGTGCTAACAAGGTAGAACATATAGCTATGACTGTATGGGGCCCTGTAATGTACGATGCGCATTATCCCGATCCGTTACAAAGTGGCAAAGCTTACGCTTGTAAATGGATGGCGCATGAGCCCAGCAACGAATTAAAAACCTTTAGCCTGTTAGACCGTGCCAAAGGATATATCGATTACCTGGACGCATTATCTTATTTCAAGTGTCCTGGCCAGAACATGATTTTTGCAGCCAAAAGCGGCGATATCGCTATCAGGCAGCAGGGCATGTTCCCGGCTAAGTGGAGAAGACAAGGTGATTTTATTATGCCTGGCACTGACAGCGCTTTCGGCTGGCAGGGGGATGTGGCTATTGAAGAAAACCTTACGATGTATAATCCGGGTCGTGGCTATGTAAGCAGCGCCAACCAATATCCTTACGATACCACTTATCCTTATTACCAGGGGGGTACGTTTGAGTTGTTCCGTGGTTTAACCATCGATCGTTACCTGGCATCTTTAGAGAATGTTACCGTAGCGGATATGCAGCACATGCAAACAGATAACTATAACACGTTTGCCGAAATAGCACGTCCTGTGTTATTACGCAACCTCAACGAGAGCATTCTGAATGCGGATGAGAAAAAGTATATAGATCTTTTTAAATCATGGAACCTGCGCAGCGATGCCAAAGAGAAAGCGCCAACTGTATTGAAAATATGGTGGGATAGTCTGACGGTGTGCATGTACCAGGATGAACTTTCACAGTCATCTAAGCCCATGCCCATGCCTGAAAAAGCTACCCTGATAGAAGCTTTGTTAAGGGAGCCTGATTATGTATTTGCAGATGACATTTATACTCCGGAAAAGGAAACTGTTGCAGATATCGTATTGAAAGCTTACCGTAAAGCTATCCCTGCCCTTAAAAAGGCCGAAGCGGATAATCAGCTGGAGTGGGGTGCTTATAAAGATGGTGCGGTAACTCACCTGTTACGTTTACCTTCTTTCAGCCGTTTGCATGTATTAGGTGGCGGGGGTGAAAATATCATCAATGCCTTTAAAGGTAAACATGGTCCCAGCTGGCGTATGGTGGTGGAATTAACTGATAACATCAACGCATATGGTGTGTACCCTGGTGGACAGAATGGTAACCCCGGCAGTAAGTATTACGATGCTTTTGTTGATTCGTGGGTGTCTGGTAAATACTACCGTCTGGAAATGGCTCCTAAATCCAATATGGTAAAGCATAAGGGGCTTACAGGGAAACTTACATTTGAAAAAAATACTAAATAAGAATACATGAAGTTTTTAGTAGCTACCGTATTAACAGCTTTATTAGGCTACACTATTACTTTATTTTTACCCTGGTGGTCGTTTGCTATTACTTCACTGATAGTAGCGGTAGCCATCTGGCAAAAGCCATTGCTCGGTTTTTTAGCGGGCTTTACAGGTGTATTCGTATTGTGGAGTTTTCATGCCTGGGTAATTGATAATGCTAATAACCACGTGCTGGCTCCTAAAATAGGGCCCATCCTTCACCTGGGTGAGTCGTACATGACATTGATACTGGTTACTGGTTTCGTGGGTGGCCTGGTTTCGGGTTGCGCTGCTATCACCGGTAGTTTTGCAGGCGCGCTTACTGCCGCTCCTAAGAAATAACGATACTTCATATTGGCAGGTATTTTGTCATACCTGCCAATATGAAACCTATCAGTCTCCTATGTTTACTGCTTTTTTTCTCTCTTCCGCTTTTTGCGCAACAGCATGCTGATAGTGCCTATTCCGTTATCGCTAACGCCATTCAAAAACGTCCGGTTTACGAAAAAGAACTCACCCGTTTTCAGGATCAGATTTACATAGAAGGTCATTTACAGCTTCGCGATTATCCTGATCGTTTTTTGGGGCATCCTGTGTATTTAGGGGGTGATTCGGGTAAGCCGGTAAATATTTATACCGTACAAACCATGGCCATTCATTCTATGGATGGGCCTGAAAAGTACAAGGTGCAGGTACTTTCTTCCACAGTTACCGGCGATGGCAGTGCATATGGGTTCAGTTATCCGCAATTATTCTCTTTTTACCAGCCGGTGGTAAAAGTGGGGGATAACCTCAGTCTGCGTGGTTTTCTTTCGCCGTTGGCTGATAATGCTTTTCAACACTACCGGTTCCGGCTGGATAGTGTGTATAATGCAGGTAACATCAAAGTGTTTCGTATAGCGGTTACACCTCATAAAAAGTATGAACCGCTGTTTAGCGGGCATATAGATATTATGGATGGTAGCTGGCGCATTTATGCCGTACATTTTCAGTTGTTGAAGCAACAGCAAATGCAAATTCTCGACACACTTAACATAGAGCAACAATATGGTTTGCAGGACAGTGTTTGGGTGGTTAAAAGAGTAAAGCTAACCCCTACAGTGAAACTACTGGGTTTTGATACACGCGGCAGTTTTGTGCAGGTTCATCGCTATAACCTACATCCTGCTTTTGAGCCAGGGTATTTTAATAACGTAGTGCTGGCATTTGATACTACCACCAACAAAAAATCACTGCCCTACTGGGATACCGCCCGGGCTTTGATTGTACAGTCTGACGGGCTTACCGATTATCATATCAACGACAGTTTGCAGGGGCAGAGCCGCAGGGCTTATTACCTCGATTCTATGGATCGTATACGTAATAATCCAAGCTGGTTTAGCTTGTTCATCACCGGCGAAACGTTTAGCCGCGCCCGCAAAAAACGGTATATCAGCATGCCGGGTATTATTGATATGGTCAATTATAATACGGTAGAGGGTTGGGTGGTGAATATTGCTCCTGAAACGCGTAAATACTGGAACAATGGAACCTACCTTAACCTGCTTACCAATGTGCGCTATGGTTTCAGTAACAGGCATTTTAATGCCCATATAGCAGGGGTGTACCGCTTTTACCGGTCGCTCAGTGCTGTGCGTTTTTCGGTGGGGCAGCGCGTGCTGCAGTTTAACAACGATCAACCTATTACTCCCCGGGTAAATACTATCAATAGCCTGTTGTATCGCAGCAATTTTATGAAGCTGTACCAGGCCAGATTTGCCAGCCTGGGTTATGATTATGACCCCGGTAAATTTTTCGCTATTAAAGGAACAGTAGATTACCAGCAACGTACACCGCTGGTAAATACCTCATTTAGTTCTATAGGTCATCCCAAAGGCAAGGATTTTACTCCTAACTATCCGGTAGAACTTACCGATACCAGCATGGTAAAAAACAATGCATTGTCCGCCACCATTCTGCTGCGATGGCAGCCGGGCACCCGATATGTGCAACTGCCCGATCGTAAAGCCAGCATAGGGTCGCCTTATCCGGCGTTTGAGCTGTCTTACACACATGGTATTCCTAACCTGTTAGGCAGTGATGTGAATTACGGTAAATGGTATTTGTCTGCCACGCAAAGCATTGATTTAAAAATGAAAGGTGTGTTTAGTTATAAGGTATTTGGAGGAGGATTTGCGAGCAGGAAGAAGGTGTTTTTGCCCGATTATCAGCACTTTAGTGGTAACGATGGATTGTTTAACTCTAACTACCTGGGAACTTTGCTGATGGCTTCGTTTTACAAATACAGCACCACTGCATCTGTTTACGGCGGTGCCAGTGTGGAGTGGCATTTAAATGGCTTGCTCAGTAACAAAGTGCCCCTGTTGCGCAAACTCAACTGGTTTTTTATTATTGGCGGAAACAGCCTTGTGCTGGAGGGTGGTAATGATTATGCCGATATTTTCTTTTCTATAGAAAACATTTTTAAACTGGTGCGCATCGACTTTGTGCAGTCGTTCAGAAGCAACAGCATTAACCGCTCGGGCATTAAGCTGAATATTCCGCTGGTAATAGGTAAACGGGAGCCCTGATAGCTCTTTTTAGGTAGTGGCTGTGTTGGTAGTATGGTTGCCGGATGGTAATAGCGCTTCTAACCGGGTTAACAGCCAGTACATAGTTCTATCATGCACTTTTGCAAACAGATAGCCATCTACAATTCTATCGGTCCATATAATATATGTCAGTGTTTTTAATACCACTTCCAGGGGCATGTGTTGAATGTGATGCTCCGGGTTGGGGTATTTGGCGGTGTGCTGTTGTATAATATCGTAATCCGTATCAGCCAGTTGATGCTCGCAAAAAATATTTACAAAGGCTTGTACCTGTTTCTTTAAAAAGCTGCCAGGAGCGGTTTTGAGTAAGGTTTTAAAACTCAAATGATGGGTGTTTTCGTCCGGAGTCAAACTCTGCTTATACGTAAGCAGTTGACCTATTCCATGTAGTTGATATGACGTAAAGTTTTTCATTGGGATTGCTATGAAAGGTTATACGAATGTACAGGGCAATAGACATAGAATCAGGTTATTAAGTTTATTTTATACTTATTTTAAGCCCCCCTGATTTCTATGTCGGTGAACTCCAATATATTTGCGGCGAAATTTTGCCCACCCTGCAAGTGGGTCCATAATTCACTCATGGAATATTAGACTTTAGGGTCTGATGTCTGAAATTGTAAAACATGGCAGTACTACACAACAGAGTTTCCCAGGAGGAACTGAAGCGCCGTTTGTATGAAGAAACAGAACCGCGCACTACAATTAGTTTTTACCAGTATTTTCCTATTGTTAATCCCCAGGAGTTTCGCGACAGCTTATACAAAAGCCTGGTGACGTTAAAAGTTTTCGGACGCATTTACGTGGCGCACGAAGGTATTAACGCGCAAATAAGTGTTCCCTCTTCCAATTTTGAAGAGTTCAAAGCTGCTTTATACGCTATTGAGCCACTCAACAACCTGCGTTTAAACATTGCGGTAGATGATGATGGTAAAAGCTTTTGGGTATTAAAGATTAAAGTGCGTGAGAAGATAGTGGCCGACGGCATTACCGATGCCGGATTTAATATGGAAAACAAGGGCAAGTATGTAAATGCTCAACAGGCCAACGATTTAATCAACGACCCTGAAACGGTGTTTGTAGATATGCGTAACCACTACGAATATGAAGTGGGGCATTTTGAAAACGCGATAGAAATTCCTTCCGATACTTTCAGAGATCAGTTGCCTATGGCAGTAGATATGCTGCAGGGCAAAGAAGATAAGAATATAGTGATGTATTGTACCGGTGGCATTCGTTGCGAAAAAGCCAGTGCATGGATGTTGCATAAAGGTTTTAAAAATGTATTTCATCTTGAAGGCGGTATTATTAATTATGCCAAACAAATAAAAGAGGGAGAGTTGCCCAGCAGGTTCATCGGTAAAAACTTCGTGTTCGACGATCGTTTAGGTGAGCGTATCACGGAAGATGTGATTGCAAAGTGCCACCAGTGCGGCAAGCCTTGTGATGAACACACTAACTGTAAAAACAACGGCTGTCACTTACTGTTTATTCAGTGTAAAGAATGTGCTGAACAATACGATGGTTGCTGCAGCACAGAATGTAAAGACACTATTCACCTGCCACAAGAGCGCCAGAAAGAATTACGCAAAGGCATTGATAAGGGGCAGAACATATTTAATAAGTCCAGGGTGCGTTTACGCCCACGCTTAAATGAAAAAGAAGAATAATATTTATTAGATATTGTAATAGCAAAAAGCCTTAGCAGTAATCACTGCTAAGGCTTTTTGCTATTAATGATGTGGCGGTTGCCCGTGGTGGCGTTCGTGATGTCCGCTACGTCCACCTTCTTGTGGTGGCCTCACACAGGAAGTATACATAGTGGTAAATGCTATCGCCAGTAATGCCAGTGCTAATAATCTTTTAGTCATAATCTAAGTTTAGTGTTGTAGCGTCAAAACTGTGCCATCAAAAAGCAGCAGTGCAGCGCATTGTGCGTATGCTGTAATGTTGTGTTAGTTCGTCTACACATTCTGCAACTACATCGCTGAAAAAAAATATAAAATTTATCAGGCATTGAATTTGCCTGCAGCTGCCGCTTTTCACCTGTGTAATAATTGCTTTATATGTATTCGTGTGTATGTCATTTGAACATACTACGCTGGTATTGTGGCATATGTTGCAACAATGTTTTTGTATGTCGATGAATTTTGCAAGTACATCGTTTTAAAACAATGGAAGGTATATCAGGCATCCGTTTTGATTTACATAGAGCAAAACCATTTAGTATGAAAAAGTTAATGACCCTTTTAATCGCTGCTACTGTTTTTACAGTAACCGCTAATGCCCAGGTGAGTGTTAGCATTAATATTGGTACCCAGCCTGTTTGGGGTCCTACAGGTTATGATCATGTGGATTATTATTATTTGCCTGATGCTGATGTTTACTATTATGTACCTGAAAAAGTATATATCTATCAAAACGGTAACACCTGGCGTCGTTCCAGCAGCTTACCTGCCCGTTATAAAAACATCGATTTGTACCAGGCACATAAAGTGGTAATCAATAACGTTGATAAGCCTTACTTAAATCATGCACAGTATCAGAAGCAATACGCCAGCTTTAAAGGTAAACACGATCAAACACCTATTCGCGACAGCAAAGAAGAGAAGTACTTTGAAAACAGGAAACATCCTCAGCACAGTCAATGGGTAAAAGATCATCCTGATCAAGGTAAAGGAAACAACGGAAAAGGTAATAATGGCAAAGGCAATAACGGAAACGGTAAAGGTAATGGAAGGCATTAATGGATACTATTCAAGATAGCAAGCGCCACTTCGTAAGAAGTGGCGCTTTTTGTTTTACTACACATGTTCATTATGTTGTTGCATTTATTATATGGAGAGTTACGTGTATTGCAGATAATATAATACAGATGCTGTTTGATATTGTACAAAAGCATTATGTGCAGTAATGCATTAAGGAGAGCGCTAAACATCTGCATTATTCCGGATTATATCTTATGGGAAATAAAGCAAATCTGCAGTGCAGGGATACATATGTGCATTGTTTTAGGTAATATCTTACGTGTAGTGCTGAATATGTGTAACGTGATGTTGTAATTGTGTACTACGGGGTTGCAGGTGTTTTTTGTGCTACTGCACATATAACGCGAAATATTGCAGATGTTATGGAGTATGCAGTAAATGTATTTCAGGATGCGGAAGATGTTAAGGGAGTTGTTGCATATGTGCAGTATGTTGATGAACATGTGCAATGGTTGCCGTACTGTTGTACGCGTCTTATGTACAATGTACTGTATGACAGGTAACATAGAACAAGGCATATTGCAAATGTACATTGGTACACTGCAGATGTACAATGCTACGCGGCACATGTTTTTGAAAATATTGCATATGTGCAAGAAGATGCAATAGATAGTGCTAAAAATGGGTAAGGTGTGCAGGAGCTTAGTAGCTAAGTAAAAAAAAACAGCATACTACTAATGGTAGTATGCTGCAATAATAGGTGAACCGGTAAAGTGTATTAGATAGTATTTGATCTGACAAACGAGGATTAAAACAAAGATATTAAGCTGCTGAATATAGGTCATTCAGCAGCTTTTGTTTTGCTAAAGGTAGTGATTCGATAAATGTCTGCATAGGAGTTTTACCAAAGCAATATCTGCCACTATGTGGTCTTTCATTGTTGTAGTACTCCATCCAAGCATCCAGATCATTTTGCAGATCGTCGATGCTGTCGTACAGTTTTTTCCGGAATGTGACCGCGTAAAATTCTTCTTGCATAGTCCTGTGAAGCCTTTCACAGATACCGTTCGTCTGTGGATGCCGCACCTGGGTTTTGGTGTGATCAATACCCTCGATTTGCAGGTATAGTTCATATTCGTGGTGCTCTGGTTTGCCTTTGTACTCAGTGCCACGGTCTGTAAGAATTCGAAGAAGTGGGATCTGATGTGATTCAAAGAAAGGCAATACCCGATCATTCAGCGTATCTGCTGCTGTAAGGGCTGTTTTGCCGTCATAGAGCTTGGCAAAGGCCACACGACTATAGGTATCAATGAAGGTTTGCTGATAGATCCTGCCCACGCCCTTAATTGTGCCCACGTAGTAAGTATCCTGGGAACCGAGGTAACCTGGATGCATAGTTTCTATTTCACCCTGGGATTCCCGCTTTTCTTTTTTGCGCTCCATTGCTATCATCTGAGCTTCGGTAAGTATCAGACCATCCTGAGCCACACGGGCTTCTAATGCTTTCAGGCGCTTATCAAATACTTCCAGATCATGGCGTTGCCAAACACTACGAACACCACCGCCTGAAATAAAAATACCCTTCTTGCGCAGTTCATTACTGGTCCGCTGCTGCCCCCAGGCAGGATTCTCGAAGGCCATAGTAACCACTGCTTCTTCGATGGCTGGCTCAACGCGATTCTTGATAATAGGTTTCTTTCGGCTGATTTCGTGAAGGGCATTTTCTCCTCCGGTATCGTACAGCTCTTTAATTCTGTAGAAGCTGTCGCGACTGTAGCCCATTACCTTGCAAGCTTGAGATACATTGCCTAAATGAGCCGCTAAATTGAGGAGTCCTAACTTGGTTTTGATTAACTTAGTTTCAGATTTCATGGTCTGACATTTTGGGATTGGTTAAAAGTGTGGTTACTTAAAATTAATCCCATTTGTCAGATCAAATCTTAACTTCTACAGGTAAAGTGTAATTATTTCACTACTTTTTCCAGTTCTTTCGTAGTAGCTTCAAAGCGCTGATCGTCTGTCCAGTCTTGTGGTACAAACTTTTCGCCAATGATCTGCTCGTATAATTCAATATAGCGCTGGCTGATAGTGTTAATCCATTCAGTGGTCATTTCAGGCACAGTCTGTCCTTCTTTACCCATGAAGTTGTTAGCAATAAGCCATTCGCGTACAAACTCTTTGCTTAATTGTTTTTGTCTTTCGCCGGTGGTTTGTCTTTCGTCAAAGCCATCAGCATAAAAATAGCGGGATGAATCGGGGGTGTGTACTTCATCCATCAGGTACACCTGTCCGTCCAGTTTGCCAAATTCGTATTTGGTATCTACCAATATTAAACCGCGTTTTGCAGCTATTTCTTTGCCACGTGCAAATAAAGCCAGTGCATATTTTTCCAGGATGGCCCACTCTTCAGTAGTGGCTAACCCCTGCGCAATAATCTCTTCTTTAGAAATATCTTCATCGTGTCCTTCGGAAGCTTTGGTAGAAGGAGTGATGATAGGAGTAGGGAAAAAGTCATTTTCTTTCATCCCTTCGGGCATGGTAACGCCGCATAGAACACGTTTACCACTGCTGTAAGTACGCCATGCGTGACCGGTAAGGTTGCCGCGCACTACCATTTCAATTTTAAAGGGCTCGCATCTTTTGCCTATGGCTACATCGGGTGCAGGGGTGGCTACCAGCCAGTTAGGGCAAATATCGGTAGTGGCTTTCAACATATAAGTAGCTACCTGGTTCAATACTTGTCCTTTGTAAGGGATAGGAGCAGGTAATATTACGTCAAACGCCGAGATGCGATTGCTGGCTACCATTACCAGCCAATCCTTATTAATAGTATATACATCTCTTACCTTGCCTTTATAAAATGCAGTCTGCTGCGGAAATTGAAAATTTGCCATGCGCAAAAGTAAATAAAGAATTTGTTTTGTTTTCCGGCTAAATTAAATGAAGATTAATGTTTATGTATGTTAATTTAATTCATGTGTAACAGTAATATCTTGTATTAATATTGTAAATTCAATTATAAAGCCTGCCTAAAATGAGAAATTTACTAATCCAAACAACTGCGGTGATAGTAGTATTGTTTGCTATTATCAGTCCGTCTTTTTCGCAAAACGGGGTTGTTGTGTCGGGAGTGATCAACAACAGCAATACTGGCGAAAAAGTGTCTGCCGTATCGGTTACCATTAAAGGAACCAAAACCGGCACTTACACAAATGATAGAGGATTCTTTCATTAACTGTTTTCAAACTACCCGTAACACTGGTTATCAGCTCCATCGGCTTTGCCAGCCAGGAACTGGTGGTAACAGATGCTACACCTGTTACTATTGCTTTGGCTCCCGGCTATGTGCTGGGTGAAGAAGTGGTAGTGGCTGCTTCCCGCGTACAGGAGCGTTTGCTGGAAAGCCCGGTTTCTATTGAGCGGGTAGGAAGTTCTACCATCCGCAATGCGCCTGCTGCCAACTATTACGATATCATTGGCAACCTGAAAGGGGTGGATATGACCACTTCCAGTATTACCTTCAAAACCATCAGCACAAGAGGTTTTAATGGCAGTGGTAACCTGCGGTTTAATCAGCTGGTAGATGGTATGGATAACCAGGCACCCGGCCTTAACTTCTCCGTGGGTAATATTATTGGTTTAACCGAGCTGGATGTAGATAACATGGAGCTGCTGCCCGGCGCTTCTTCTGCCTTATATGGTTCAGGAGGCATGAATGGTACGCTGTTGATCAATAGCAAAAATCCTTTTAAATATCAAGGTTTTAGCGCACAGGTAAAACAGGGTGTTATGCACCTGGGCGATCCTGCACAAAAGGCAACACCTTACCACGATATCAGCATACGCTGGGCGCATAAGTTCAGCGATAAATGGGCGTTTAAAATAGGGGCACAATATATTAAGGCAGATGACTGGCGCGCCAGCGATACCCGCAACCTGCAACGTAACAACGTGTTAAGCCAGTTAAAAGGCGGCGATCGCAGCAGTGATCCTAACTACGATGGTGTAAACGTGTTTGGTGATGAAGCCAGCGCGGGTATGCAGGCATTTGCGCAGGCGGTAAAAGCTCAATTTGTAGCGGCTGGTGGTACCCCGGTTGTTACAGGTGTAAATACCCAGGTAAATGCAGGTTTAAGTCCTACAGCTATTTATGGAAGTTATCCGGCTGCTTATCAGCCATATGTTCCTTTTTTAATACCACTGGCTCCTAATAGCCCTAATAATCCATATGCCGGTACGTTTGGAGCACAACTGGTAAGCCGTGATGGATATAATGAAAGCGACCTGGTTGATTATAACTCTTACAACGTAAAATTATCTGGTGCATTACACTATAAAATAACGCCGAAAGTAGAAGCTTCTTTAGCGGCTAACTGGGGCACAGGTACTACGGTATATACCGGGGCCGACAGGTATTCTCTTAAAAACCTGCAAATGGGCCAGTATAAACTGGAAGTGAAAGGGCAAAACTGGTTTGGCCGTGTATACACTATACAGGAAAATTCAGGAGATTCTTATACTGCCAACACGGCTGCTATAGCCATTAACCGCAGCTGGAAAAGTGATGCTACCTGGTTTCAAACCTATACTGCCGCTTATGCAGCCAATGCTTTAGGTATTACCACGGGCGGAACGCCTACCTCCAGCGCAGTGGCACATCAAAATGCCAGGTTAGCGGCTAACGTGGGGAGAATTTTACCGGGAACAGCTGCTTTTCAGCATGTACTGGACAGCGTAACCAGCATTTCCATTAAAAACGGCGGAGCCAAATTCGCTGACAAATCTGCTTTATACCATGCAGAAGGCCAGTACAACTTAACCGATGCGGTAAAAGTGGTAGAAGTATTGGTAGGTGCCAGCTTCCGCAGGTACTCCCTCAACTCTAACGGAACCATTTTTGCCGACACCACCGGTGCCATTGGTATTAATGAATATGGCGGGTACCTGCAACTGCAAAAACAGCTGTTAAGAAATGTATTGAAAGTAACCGGTTCACTGCGTTACGATAAAAATGAAAATTTCCAGGGCAGGTTTACGCCACGCTTTACCGCATTGGTAAAAGTGGCAGAAGATAATAACCTGCGTTTTTCTTATCAAACAGCTTATCGTTTCCCTTCTACGCAAGATCAGTGGATTAACCTCAAAACTCCTGCGGCTACATTAATAGGCGGCTTGCCTTCTTTTAATAAATTTTACGGGTTTGATAACAGCCCTGCTTATACTGCTACCAGCATTGTAGACTACCGCAATTCTATTGCAGCCGGTGCGCCCGATCCTACTAAATTAAAAGTGGGCACTTTTGCCCCGGTGAAGCCAGAGAGCGTGCAATCGTTCGAAGCTGGTTACCGTGGTGTGATTGCTAAAAAACTGTTGATTGATGTGTATGGCTACTACAGCCGCTATAAAAACTTTATAGCCCGTGTAGCGGTTGGTCGCGGCCAAAGCGCCATTCCTGCCAATGCTTATACCGAGCTGGCCAGTCCGTTCACTACCACCAACTACTCTTTTGTATATAATGTAAACGAGCCGGTAAATGCGTATGGCTGGGGCGCAGGCCTGGTGTATCAGCTGTATAAAGGCTATAATGTCAGCGCTAACGTGTACAGCGATGATTTAACCAAAGTACCTGAAGGAGTGGTTACTTTCTTCAATACCCCTAAAATAAGGTATAACCTGGGCTTTGGTAACGATAACGTGTACAAAAACATCGGTTTTAATGCTATCTACCGTTGGCAGCAAAAGGTAAATTGGGAGGGTACTTTTGGTACCGGCGAGGTGCCAGCCTACGGTGTGCTTGACGCACAAGTGAGCTACCGCCTTACTTCCATTAAATCACTCATTAAATTAGGGGCCACCAATATCACGAACAAGTATTATACGAGCGCTTTCGGAAATCCGCAGGTAGGAGGTTTATATTACATCAGTTTTGGATATAATGTGTTTTAATTTCGGGTTTACTTTTCTTTTATATGGCATAAACCTATATTTTTGCCGTGCTTTTTTGAAGCGCTTAAAACAACAATCGATCAATTATTATGCGACAAATTGCTTTTCGTGAGGCTTTACGTGAAGCCCTGAGTGAAGAGATGAGAAGGGATGAACGTGTGTTCCTTATGGGTGAAGAAGTGGCTGAATATAATGGTGCCTATAAAGTAAGTCAGGGTATGCTGGCTGAGTTTGGTCCTAAACGTGTGATTGATACTCCTATTGCCGAGTTAGGTTTTGCTGCTGTTGGCGTTGGTGCCGCGCAAAACGGCCTGCGTCCGGTAGTAGAGTTCATGACCTGGAACTTCGCAGTTCTGGCCCTGGATCAGATTTTGAATACCGCTTCAAAAATGCTGGCGATGAGTGGTGGTCAGTTAAGCTGTCCTATCGTTTTCCGCGGACCTAACGGTAGCGCTGGTCAGCTGGGTGCACAGCACTCTACAGCTTTCGAAAGCTACTACGCTAATATCCCCGGTTTAAAGGTAGTTTCTCCATCTAATGGTTACGATGCCAAAGGTTTGTTGAAACAAGCTATCCGTTACGAAGAAGATCCCGTGATGTTCATGGAGAGTGAAGTAATGTATGGCGATAAAATGGAAGTTCCGGAAGAAGAATATTACATCCCATTAGGTAAAGCTGACGTAAAAAGAGCTGGTACCGACGTAACTATCGTTTCTTTCAACAAAATGATGAAAGTTGCTTTAGGTGCTGCGGATGAATTACAGAAAGAAGGCATTAGCGCTGAAGTGATCGACTTACGCACTATCCGCCCTCTGGACTGGATGACTATCCTGGAAAGCGTTAAGAAAACCAACCGCCTGGTAATTGTAGAAGAGCAGTGGCCTTTTGCATCTATCAGCTCTGAAATTTCTTACCGTATTCAAAAAGAAGGTTTCGATTATCTGGATGCGCCTATTCGTCGTATTACCTGCGCCGATGCTCCTATGCACTACGCGCCAAACCTGGTAAACGCTTACCTGCCAGATGTGCCACGCACTGTTAAACTGGTGAAAGAAGTAATGTACATGAAGAAGTAATTCTTCTGACAATAAATTCGATAAAAGGGTTGACAATTATAAAAGTTGTCAACCCTTTTTATTTTGCATGCGATTTGATGTAAACTGCAACTTATGATACTGCGCATTTCTGCTACTGCCATTTTACCACTTATTGTGCTGCCAGCCTTTGCCCAATCGTTAGGTAATAGTCGCACCGGCGATACTTTAACCCGCATTACACAGCCCGATACCGTAATCGTTACTGCTTTTAACAGCGCCAGCCGCTGGAAAGAAGCGCCTGCAGCTGTGTTTGTAGCTGATCAGCAGGCATTGGCGCGCACCGGACAGCCATCACTGGTTCCGGCCTTGAATGCTGTAGCAGGAGTGAGGATGGAAGAGCGGTCACCGGGAAGTTACCGGCTATCTCTCCGGGGCAGCTTGCTGCGTTCTCCTTTTGGTGTGCGTAATTTGAAAGTATACTGGAACGATATTCCTTTAACCGACGCCGGGGGCAATACTTATTTCAATCTGGTAGATATCAGTCAGTTGCAATCGCTGGAAATTATCAAGGGGCCTGCTGCCAGCATGTATGGGGCTAACACAGGCGGGGTAGTGCTGCTACACAGCGATGACAACAGCGTTTTGCCAGCTAAGCACAGCTGGCAGGCGGGTGTTACAGGTGGGGCCTATGGTTTGTTCCATGAAAATGCAGGTTATCGTTATGCAGATACGGGAGTGAATATACAGGTGAGCCAGGTGCATTACCAGCGGGATGGGTATCGCGAGCAATCGCGTTTTCGCAAAGATGGGGTACAGGCTACCGGCACTATTCGCCTTAACCGCGCGCAACAGCTATCAGTAATGGGGTTATACACTAACCTGATGTACCAGACGCCGGGTGGTATTACCCTGCAGCAGATGCAAACCAACCCGCGTTTAGCCCGTCAGAAAACGGCTACGCTGCCATCTGCAGCAGATCAGCAGGCGGCTATTTATAATAGCACTGTGTTAGGAGGTATTTCCTTACAAAGCGCTATTAGCAGGCATGTTTCCAATACTACCGTAATCACGCTCAATCATACCAACTTTAGAAACCCGTTCATCACCAACTACGAAAAACGGAACGAATGGAATTATGGCGGGCGAACAGCCTTTCATTACTTTGTCCAACAGGGTATTGCCCAGTGGCATGTTACAGCCGGGGCAGAATGGATGCATAACACTACGGGGGACGATAATTATGATAATAACGCCGGGACTACCGGTAATGTGCAATATAAAGACAAGCTAAAAGCCACACAATCTTTTGCCTTTGTACAGGGCGAAGCCCGGTTGGCTAATGCCTGGGTACTACAGGCGGGTATAAGCCGCAACCTGCTTACTTATCACTATCAGCGTGTAACGGATAATACGCCTGAGCAACAGCGGGAAATGGGTAGTTTATGGGCGCCGCGTATTAGCCTGCTCTATAAAATTTTAGCATCTGTATCGGTATACGGCATTGCCAGCCGCGGATTTTCACCGCCATCCCTGGCGGAGGTAAGGCCCTCAGATGGTAATTATTATGGCGATTTGCAGCCTGAGCATGGCTGGAATTACGAGTTAGGGGTTAAAGGCTTTTTGTGGGATAACCGTATTCAGTTTGATGTAAATGGCTATTATTTCCGTTTGCAGGATGCTATTGTGCGCCGCACTAACGAAACCGGTGCTGAGTATTTTGTAAATGCAGGCGGCACTTCTCAAAAAGGGGTGGAAGTTTTTGTGCGTGCCCGGCTGGCTTCGTGGATATCGGTATTCAACAGCTTTAGCTATCAGCCTTATACATTTACCAACTATAGCGTAGATAATAAAAATTACTCCGACAATCATCTTACCGGCGTGCCACGTACCGTAAATGTTTCGGGGCTGGATATTAGTATACCACATGGCTGGTATGCAACGGTACAGTTGAATCAAACCTCCTCCATTCCGCTGGCCGATGATAACAGCGTTTTTGCTGCCCGTTACCAGCTTTTACAGGCTAAAGCAGGCTACACGCATTATTGTAAAAACTTTAACTGGAACGTATTTTTAGCGGGAGATAACCTGCTAAACCAGGTGTATAGCCTGGGTAACGACATAAATGCACTGGGAGGGCGCTATTACAACCCTGCTCCTGGCCGTAATTTATCAGTAGGTATGGCAGTTCGTTGGCGCTAAACGGCTATTTTCTTCTAAATTAGCAACTTAAACTACGGTGAAATATATGTCCACGATTCTGATTATAGATGATGAAAAGGCGATCAGGAAAACCCTGAACGAGATATTGACCTTTGAGGGATATAAGGTAACAGAAGCTTCTGATGGGGAAGAAGGACTGAAAGTATTTGGCTCCACAGTATTTGATGTGGTGTTGTGCGATATAAAGATGCCTAAGGTAGATGGCATAGAGTTTCTGGTAAAAGCTACCGAGCTGAACCCGGATGTGCCTATTATTATGATAAGTGGCCACGGTACTATTGAAACAGCGGTAGATGCTGTGAAGAAGGGCGCTTTTGATTATATCTCCAAGCCACCCGATTTAAACCGGATGCTTATTACCATTCGCAATGCGATGGATAGAAACCAGCTGAGTAAAGAAACCCGCACGTTAAAACGTAAGGTGGGCCGTATTCAGGAAATGATTGGTGAAAGTGAAGGCATTGCCCGCATTAAAGATACCATTGAAAAAGTAGCGCCAACCGATGCCCGTGTACTGGTTACCGGCGAAAATGGGGTAGGTAAGGAAATGGTAGCCCGTTGGATACACGAAAAAAGCAACCGCAATGGTGGCCCGATAGTAGAAGTGAACTGCGCGGCTATTCCTGGTGAACTGATTGAAAGTGAACTATTTGGTCACGAAAAAGGTTCTTTTACCTCTGCCATCAAACAGCGTATTGGTAAGTTTGAGCAGGCCAGTGGCGGTACTTTATTTCTGGATGAGGTGGGCGATATGAGTTTAAGCGCCCAGGCTAAAGTGTTGCGTGCTTTGCAGGAAGGTAAAATTACCCGTGTAGGTGGCGATAAAGAGATTTCGGTAGATGTGCGTGTGGTAGCTGCTACCAACAAAGACCTGCTGAAAGAAGTAGAAGAGAAGAATTTCCGTCTTGACTTATACCACCGGTTAGGTGTGATTTTAATACACGTTCCTTCTTTGAACGAACGTCGTGATGATATTCCGTTGCTGGTAGATAAATTCCTGGGTGATATTGCCAGCGAATACGGACAAGCGAAAAAAGGTATTGATAAAAAGGCCATGGATGCGCTGCAAAGACATAACTGGTCGGGCAACATTCGCGAATTGCGCAATGTGGTAGAAAGGCTGGTTATTTTATCCGGCAAAAGCATTATGCTGGAAGATGTAAATAATTACGTGTTGCCCAGGTAAGCGTTTCATGGAAATTTTAATGTAGAAGGTTTTGAATTGTGTAATTATTATAGCCGGCCCTACAGCAGTAGGTAAAACAGCTTTATCACTGCAACTGGCGCAGCATTTTAATACGGCTATTATTTCGGCAGACAGCCGTCAGTGTTTTCGTGAGCTGAATATTGGCGTAGCCAAGCCTGAGCCGCAGGAGCTGGCGCTGGCCCCACATTACTTTATCAATTCTCATTCTATACAGGAAGAAGTGAATGCTGCGGTTTTTGAGCAATATGCGCTCGATGCCGCAGCATCTGTTTTTACACATAATCCCGTGGCTGTAATGGTAGGAGGCACCGGCCTGTATATCAAAGCTTTTTGTGAAGGGTTGGACAACATTCCTCCTGTTCCTGACGAAATACATGAACAGGTAGTAGCGCAATATCAGCAACATGGGTTGGAATGGCTGCAACAACAATTACAGGAAAAAGACCCGGAATTTTGGGCTGTGGCCGAACAGCAAAATCCTCAGCGCCTGATGCGTGCGCTGGAAGTATGGAATGCTACGGGTGCTTCCATTCATTCTTTCCGGGTAGGCAAAAAGGAGCAGCGTTCCTTTGCGGTAATTAAGATAGGGCTTGAATTAGATCGCCCTGTATTGTACCAGCGTATTAATGCCCGGGTAGATATTATGATGCAACAAGGTTTGCTGGCAGAAGCCACCGAATTATATCCTCAAAAACACCTCAATGCCCTGCAAACGGTAGGCTATCGCGAGTTTTTCGATTATCTCGATGGCAAAACCACACTTCCACAGGCAGTAGAACTGCTCAAGCAAAATACACGGCATTACGCCAAAAGACAAATGACCTGGTTTAAAAAAGATGCAGCCGTGCAATGGTTTCATCCGGCTGATAGTGAAGCTGTTATAGCATATGTTACCACTATGTTAGCACAGTTATAAACAAAAAACGCCCGTATTGCTACGGGCGTCAAGCAGGTATGTTTGGATTGTCATCCCAAATTTAAGGGAAATAATTTTCATTTCCTACTATCTTCCTATACTTTTAAAAGTATAGTTGGGCATTATTTTCTTCATTATTCAAGGCAAAACCTGAAATAATCTCCGGAAATGCCTGGTTGTATATTCTCCTAAATCTTAAACCCAATTGTCATAATCAGGTTGCCCCTGTTATTATTTAAAGAGGAAAATGTATTAGCTGCATCATTTAACCGGTAGGGAAAGTCAACATCTTTGTTGAACATATAGGCATAAGTAACATCTATAAAAATGCCCCTGTTACGGTAGCCAATACCACCGCTGGTCATCATTCTGTTTGCTTTTAGCTTTTTATCCTGGTAAGGGCTGCCATAATAGGCTGCACCCAGGCGTATCATCCAGGGGGCAAACTTAATTTCTCCGCCTACTCTAAAGTTGAAAGCATTTTTTAAATAGCCTTTGGTAGCTTCATTTACAGCTTTGTAATAAGCTTTCAAACCTGGATTATCATCTTCCGAAGTAGAGTAACGGGATCCTCTATGGTTAATATATTCAATATCGGCGGTAATAAAAGCACGCTGGCGTCTGGTGTTGGCCGCTTCTCTGAATACATAGCTACCACTTACAATGAAGCGATAGGGAGTAAGCTGGTTATAATTACGTTCTACTGCCTTGCCGCTGTTCAGGTTGTCTGAGGTTTCGGTGAATACCCGGTAGCCGGTATAATTTTCCAGATCGGTAGTAATGGATGCTCTTAGTTGATCTTTAAAGGAAATGAGGGAGGGGGTGTGGAAAGCAAAACCAAGACGGAAATAGTCGGTTGGCTTATAAATAACACCCAGTTTGGCATTTAAGCCAATGCCGGAGGAAGTGAATTTTTCGCGATATTGAAAAGAGTTGAAGTCATTATTCGTGTTGCCGGTTGCATCTGTTTCCTGATAAAACAGTTCCCGGTGATAAGATACAATGGGGATGCCCAGGCTACCGCCAATATAAAACCGGTCGGATTTATTACCGGCAAAGGCCAGATTTATTTCATGAAAACCACCACGGGTTACTGCATTGTATTGCTGGTAAATACCGCTTGCAAAAGGAACCAGGGTTTTATAACCTATCTGAGCGCCGCTGCTGTTGTTTAACGTATCTACCAGGTAAGTGCGAAAGGCCAGGGAGCTACCGTTGATATAGTTGTTTTCAGCGGCATAGCTATCTGCGTTATCACCTGCCAGTTCTTCTACATACTGTTCAGAAAAAGAGCTGTAGTTATTATAACCTGCATAAGAAACCTGGTTGTTGTAGCTGGCTAATTGTGTTACAGTTAAGGCAAAAGCCGAGCTGGTCCATCCATTTCTTCTGCCTTCCGGGTTGCCCAGTACAAAGCCGATGGGGCCATAGGCAAAACCGGTTTTAGATGATTTGGTAGTGCTATCTCTGAAATTGCTTTTTACGCTATTGAACACAAAGCCGGGTGTAAACACAATCTCTTTGGTTTTGTACAAACCTATGCCGGCAGGGTTTACACTGGCGGCACTAATGTCGCCACCTAACGATCCCATCGCACCGCCAATGGCCATGCTTCTGGCGCTTCCTCTGGGTATAAACCAGCTGCTGCGTAAGGCGTCGTCCGGAGTTTGTGCCTGACCTGAAACGCAGGTCAATAGCAATAGAGTAGTAGCTGCAATGCTGCAGCAGGTAAATTTTGTCATAATTCTATTCATGGGTTAGTGACCTCTTGATGGACGGCTGCCTGCGCTGCCTGAACCGCTAGAGTTATAACCGCCGCTGCTGCCACCAGCGCTGCCTGATGGGGCCGAACCACTGCTAAATGTTCTGGTTTGGCTGCTGGTACCATAGCCATTGTTGTTATAGCTGTTGTTGCTGGTATTGTTGGTAGAACGGCTGGGAGTGTAGTATCTGTCGCCGTTGCTGTTACTATTGGATGTGCTGTAACGGCCACCATTGCGTCCACCGTTGTTGCTGTTGTTGTAGTTACTGTTGTTATAGCTACGGTTGCCAAAGGCGGTTAAGTTTTTATTGCTGCTGTAAGTGCGGTAAGTGTTCGGGTTTTTATACCAGATTACCGTTGAATACGGGTTATAATAGCTGTTACAGTAGTTACCATAATAGCCATACCAACCCAGTCCCATGCCCATGTAGTTGAAATAATAGCTGTCATTCCACATCCACGGGTTATAATAGGCGTAGTTATTTGTGTAGTAATAATTATTATAGAAATTAAAGTCTGAATAATAATAACGGCTATCGTTCCAGTAGGAATAGTCGTCAATATCCGACCAGCGATAGTGATCACGTACCTTCATTCTCAGGTAGTTGTCATCACTGGATGTGGTATAGTCTTCATAGTAGCCCATGCCATCGTCATCTACGCTTTCGCTTTTGGCAGGGGAATAATACACATCATCCGGTGTCTGGCTTGATTTATATACGCCGGAACAGCTGCCCAGCAGGGCTATAGCTGCAAACAGTATGGGTAATATTTTCATTTTCATGGCGTCCTCCTTTTAAAAGGTTTATTAGGTCTAAGTTCCTACATTTGCGGTCGGTCTTTGTAAGCTACAAAAACGCCCTTAAAACTAATGCTAACGAATGTTAAAGGTAGTTTAAATGGTGCTAATAGCAGATAAAACCGGGTAATTAGTCGGTAAAAAGAAAAAGCGTTGACTTTAATTATATGAGTAAAGAAATTACTTCAAGAGCGGAAGATTATTCCAAATGGTATAACGACCTGGTAGTGAAAAGCGACCTGGCCGATCATAGTGCAGTACGTGGTTGTATGGTTATTAAACCCTACGGCTATGCATTATGGGAGAATATGCGTGATGTGCTGGATAAAATGTTCAAAGAAACCGGCCACGTAAATGCCTACTTCCCTCTTTTTGTGCCCAAAAGCCTGTTTGAAGCAGAAGAAACCAACGCAGAAGGCTTTGCCAAAGAATGCGCAGTGGTAACCCACTACCGTTTAAAAGGCGACCCCAACAATAAAGGAAAACTGATTGTAGATCCGGAAGCTAAACTGGAAGAAGAACTGGTGGTTCGTCCTACCAGCGAAGCTATTATCTGGAACACTTATAAAGGCTGGATTCAAAGCTATCGTGATTTGCCTATTCTCATTAACCAGTGGGCCAACGTGGTGCGCTGGGAAATGCGTACGCGCCTGTTTTTACGTACGGCTGAATTTTTATGGCAGGAAGGCCATACTGCACATGCTACCCGTCAGGAAGCAGTAGCAGAAACTACTAAAATGCTGGATGTGTATGCCGATTTTGTAGAAAACTGGATGGCAGTGCCGGTGATTAAAGGGGTGAAAACACCTAACGAGCGTTTTGCCGGTGCAGAAGATACCTATTGTATCGAAGCTTTAATGCAGGACGGTAAGGCGTTACAGGCAGGTACTTCCCACTTCCTGGGGCAGAATTTTGCCAAAGCGTTTGATGTGAAGTTCAGCGATAAAGAAAACAAACTGGATTACGTTTGGGCTACCAGCTGGGGCGTTAGCACCCGCTTAATTGGTGCCTTGATTATGGCGCATAGTGATGATGAAGGTTTGATCCTTCCTCCTAAAATTGCTCCTTTACAGGTGGTAATTGTACCTATTTATAAAGGCGACGAACAAAAAGCGCAGATAGATGCTAAAGTAAAAGGTGAAATTGTCCCTGCTTTAAAAGCAGCGGGTGTTTCTGTTAAATACGACGATAACGATAATGCCCGTCCAGGATGGAAATTTGCCGAGTATGAGAAAAAAGGCGTTCCTGTACGTATTGCCATTGGTGCACGTGATCTGGAAAACAATGTGGCAGAAGTGGCCCGTCGTGATACCAAAGAAAAAAATAGCTACAGCCTGGATGGTTTACCAGCTAAAATAGTGGCGCTGCTGGATGAAATTCAGCAGAACATTTACAACAAAGCCCTGAATTTCCGTAATGAGCATATTACAGAAGTGAATAACTGGGACGAGTTTGTAAAAACACTGGACGAAAAAACGGGCTTCGTGGCAGCACATTGGGATGGCACCGGCGAAACAGAAGAGAAGATTAAAGAGCTTACCAAAGCAACTATCCGTTGCATTCCGTTGAATAACAAACAGGAAGAAGGTGCGTGTGTGTTAACCGGAAAACCTTCTACGCAGAGGGTGTTATTTGCGAGGGCCTATTAATATGAAGCAGAAGCCGGTTCACGAGGCTATGAAACCATACCTGGAAGGTCAGGTAATGCTGGTGGATAAGCCACTGAGATGGACATCTTTCGATGCAGTTAAAAAGATACGTAACCTTACGGGAGTGATGAAAGTGGGGCATGCGGGTACATTAGACCCGCTTGCTTCCGGCATGCTTATTATTTGCACGGGCAAATTCACTAAGAAGATCAATGAATACATGGGCATGGAAAAGGAGTACACAGGAACTTTTACCCTGGGTGCTACCACGCCTACTTATGACCTGGAAAGTGAGCCGGAAAATTTTAAAGATATATCCCAGCTTACAACAGAGCAGTTGCATAAAGCTACCCAGCCTTTTACGGGACCTATTATGCAAATGCCACCCATTCACTCTGCTATTAAAAAAGATGGCAAGCCGGTTTACCTGGCTGCCCGCAAAGGAGTGGAAGTGCAGTTGGATCCCAGGCCCATTACTATTTATAGTTTTGAAATTACTAAAATAGAGCTGCCTGTAGTGCATTTTAAAATAGTATGTTCTACTGGAACCTACATTCGTAGCATGGCCAACGACTATGGCAAAGAGTTGGGGGTAGGCGCTTATTTAAGCAGTTTGTGCCGCTCCCGGATAGGCGAATTTTCGCTGGATCAGGCGCAGTCGCTGGAACAGGTGATGGAACACTTAAAACAACTAAAAACAGATAAGGAAGCCGGCAGTTAATGCTGGCTTTTTTTATGTTATCCGGTAATGATGTTGCTAGAAGGGTAAACCAATGCCCAGCTGTATAGCGTAGTTGTTGCGGTTGATTAAACGTTGGCCAGAAGCATCTGTGGCATCCTTAATGGGCTGAAACTCATCGTTACGCCAGGTAAAACGGGAGATATCAAGCCAGCCATTGTTGGCCTGGCGGGCGGGGTCTTTTAGTTTAATGCCAAAATCAACACGTATCAGGAAATAACTAAAATCCATCCGTATACCAGTGCCTATGCCTATGGCAACATCTTTGCCCAGGCGTCTTAAATTAAACTCGCTGTTGGGGTTGCTTTCCGTTCTTTTAATATTCCAGATATTGCCAATGTCGGTAAACAAAGCGCCACCAATACGCACGCTGCCCATAGTAGCCAGCGGATAACGGTATTCTGCGTTTACTTCCAGCTGCATATCGCCATAACGGTCACGGAACGATCCGGATGTGTCGCTGAGAAGAGAAGAGCCTAAACCCAGCTGGCGCAAGCCCCAGGCGCGCATACTGTTGGGGCCGCCAGCAATAAATTGTTTAAAGAAGGGGAGTGTAGAGCCAAACTTTGCCTTGTCGCTGTAGCTAAGGCCTATGCCGCCATAGGCACGAAGCGCCACAGTGGTTTTACGGAAAGGAATGGTGCGTTTATACTCGCCTTCAAACTTGATGTATTGGTAAATGCGATCCTGCATTTCCTTAAATCTGCCCAGTAAAAAACCGGCTTCTTCCATGCTGAACCTTACATAGTTGTTGATGCCGGGATTCTTTTTATCGGGGTAGCTTACAATATAACTTAACTGCTGGCTCACTACCGATCCGGTGTTAAACGCAGTACGTAATAAAGGATTGGTTTGGAAGGCTTCACGCAAGCCTTGTAAGGTATCCAGTGCGTATAGCTCAATGTTCAATGGCTTGTAGGTCCAGATCCTGTTCTTGATTTTCCATTCATATCCCCAACCGGTTACCAGCGAACGCAGTTCGTAATAGTCGCGCCTGTTGATGTAAGAAGCGTTTACGCTAAAGGCGGTTTGCATGGCGTCCAGCTTATTGCTTCCTTTAATGCGGAAAGGCGTAATAAAGCGGGGGAAGGTAAAGCGTTGACTGGCTGATGCCTGGGTTGTTTGAATAAGGTTGCCGTTATTGCTGTTGTTCAGGTTCAGCTCCACGCCACCACGCAGGCTGGTGGCCGACTGTATGGCGCGCTTTGCCACATTTCTATGGCGATAGGTAACGCTGGAGGCAATACCGAAAAGACTGTTGGCGGCACCAATTACATCTCCGGTGTTGTAGCTGGCTTCCAGATCGTAGGTAATGTTCTGCCTTACAGCTGGTACCAGGAACATGTAAAAATCTACAGAGTCGCCACGTATTACACTACGGGTATCTACCCGGGCCCACGCCCCTATATTAGAAAGGTTGTTTACCGTTTTATAATAGAGGTCTTCGTTATACAATGTGCCACGACGCATATAATTATGATCACGAATAGGCCTGTCTATAAAAGTGCCTTCTTTGTAAAACATGGTAAACGACTTATGTTCTTCGGCTTTAAAGCCGTTCGCATTCATGAGCGTGTCGGGTATTTCGGTGGCTTTGGTTTCGGGGAAATAGTACAGATTGCCAATATAATAAGGTTTTAAATTAGCGGAGTCCTGGATAGAGCTGTCTGAATAATGCTTCCGGTAATAATCGCCCCGCTGAAAAACGGCTACGTCAACAGTAGGGTTCTTTTTACGGCGGTCTGCTGCCGAAGCCAGGCGGCTGGCCAGTTCAAAGGGGTCAATGGTTAATTGTAATAATGCTTTATCTGTAGTGTCTCCTTCTGCGATCAGGTAGTCACGGGTGAGCAGATAGTAACCATTCTGACGATACTGGTTCACCAGCCGGTCCAGTTCGCTGGCTACTGCTTCTTTTGAATAAGGCCCCCCGGGTTTTAACTTGCTATCCTGTCGTTTGGCAAGGGCCAGTTGTTGCAGGTTACTATCCAGCAGGCTGTAATATACCGAGTCTATTTCCATGTTCTTGCCAGGCTCTATCGTAAGCTCAACGGTTGTTTGCAGTTGTAAATCCCGTTTTTTGTGCCACCTGCGGTATCTGCGGTACTTCCTGATATAAAAGGTGTCCTGGTATTTGGGGTAGTAATATCCCTGTGAGTTTAAATAGCCGTTCATAAACGTGGTGGTACGGCTAATGTTTACGCTGTCGAACAACGGTGGATTTTTCAGGGTGTAAAAAAACAGGAATATTTGTTCTCTTCGCGCCAGTAAACTGTCATCCCAGTAATTCTCCAGTGCGGTTAATAGTCTCTTTTTCTCATCTTTGGGCAAATTTCCTTTCAGAATAATTTTGTTGTTGTACACGAAAGGCGTGTCTATAGGAAAGTTTTTCACTACTGTGCGCCTTTGTTCCGAACAGGATATTGTAAACGTGCAAACCGTTGTCAGCAAAAACAAAACAATAAAAATGGGTTTGCAGTTAAACATCATATGATATGGTTAGTAAAAACGAGGTCAAATATATCCAAAGTTTATACCAGAAAAAAAACAGGATGGAAGCGGGGCTTTTTGTGGTAGAAGGCCCCAAATTGGTAGAAGAACTGCTGCAATCCGGTTTTGAGGTAAAAACGGTGTACGCTACTGCTGATTGGTGCAAAGCGCACCCTAAGGTAGTAACTATTGAAGTAACTGCCGACGATCTGGCAAAATTAAGCCATCACCAAACGCCTAACCAGGTGCTGGCCGTGGCTGTGCAGCAGGTGCAAAACGGTTTGCCCACCCTGAAAGATAACGTAACCCTGGTACTGGATGGTATTCAGGACCCCGGTAACCTGGGCACTATTATACGTATTGCCGATTGGTTTGGCATCCGCCAGATTGTGGCTACGGACGATACTGTTGAGTTATACAATCCCAAAGTAATACAAAGCACTATGGGCAGCTTTCTAAGGGTGAAGGTTTGGTATAGCGATGTGGCAAAGCTGCTGTCAGAAAGTACAGTGCCTGTATATGGCGCTCTTTTAAACGGAACCAATGTGTTTCAGCATCCGGCTGTAAAAGAAGGCCTGCTGGTAATAGGGAATGAATCAAAAGGGATACGGGAAAACATTATGCCGCGTATTACGCATGCTATTACCATACCCAGGATAGGGGAGGCCGAATCGCTCAACGCAGCAGTAGCCACCGGCATTCTGTTATCACATATGATTCCGCAATAGCGATATTAACTAAAACGGATAGCTTTTACCGGCTTAATGGTTTTTACCAGCAGTGTGGGAATGATAAGGGTGGCTATACATACCAGCAAGGTAATAAGGCATATGGCAGCCACCTGCCACCATACCACATGAATAGGCGCTACGGAAACATAGTAAGCGCTTTCGTCCAGGGTAATAAAGCCGGTGTACTGTTGAAACAGGCAAATGCTTAACCCGGCTACCAGGCCTATGGCTATGCCCCTGCCCGAAATAATAGCGGTATGGTAGAGGAATATTTTCTGAATGCCCCAGTCAGGGTTGCCCAATGCCTTTAAAATACCCACCATACGCACCCGTTCCAGCACCAGTATCAGCAGGCAGGTGATGAGGTTGATAATGGCTATTATACCCATAATAGCAAACAGTACATTCTGGTTTACATCAATAATATTCAGCCAGTCGAAAATATTGGGATATACTTCCCTGATGGTGCGGCTTACCCAGGCATCCGGCAGCTTATCGTACAGCTGTATGCTAAGAGTGTCCATATCGCGGTAGTTGTTCAAAAACAACTCATAGCCGCCTATCTCGTTATTATCCCATTTATTAATGCGGCGCAATAACCGTATATCGCCAATAGCAAACAGGTTATCATATTCTTCAATGCCGGTTTTATAAATACCACATACCTGCAACTTGCGAAAATTGCTTTTGCCTGTTTCGGGAGATATGAAGTATACGTTTACGGAGTCGTTCAGCTGTATATTCAGCTGGCGTGCTACAATCTGTGATACAATAATGTCTTTGCTATATAAGCTATCGGTAAAACGTGGCCAGCGCCCTTCGGTTAAAAAGTTATCCAGGTTGCTAAAGTCGTAGTGTTCATCCACGCCCTTAAACATCACGCCTTCTATTTCCCGGTTTTTATCAATGACGGCCGATTTGGTGGCAAATGCCTGTACCTGCTTTACACCTGGCGTATGTTGCAGAATCCGTACCACTTCCTGGTTTTGTGCCAGGGGCGTTTCTTCTGCTACCAGTGCTTTGCTTGGCTCAAACTCCTGCACACGGATATGGCCCCAGAAGCTGAATACTTTTTGACTGATGGTGTTTTGAAAACCATTTACAAACGAAACGGTAATAATCATAGCCGCAACACTTAATGCAGTGGCGGCAGTTGCCAGGCGTATAATAAATCTCGAAAAAGAGCGTTGCCTGTTAAATGCTATTCGTTGTGCTATAAAAGCCGGTACATTCATTTGTCGGGTAAAGCTAAGGAATAGCCAGTGAAAAAGTTTTATTTTCGGTGCTGTGCTACAAAGCATTACTCATTTTAAAAAAATAAGATGAAGCAATATTGTATCCTGGCTATAGGTGTGTTGATGACGGTAACAGGTATGGCGCAGCAGCGCTTGCCCGATCAGGTGTATATGGATAATATACAGGCTGTAAGTTTGTTTGCTGCAGGCGATCAAACCACTTATCCTGCCATGACCACCGGATCGATAGGGGCGTTGGAGCTGCATTTTGACGATCTGGATGCTTATGTTAAAAACTACAGCTATACTTACCAGTTATGTAATGCTAATTGGACGCCGGTTGATTTAAGTCCGTTCGATTACCTCGCCGGCTTTACACAAAACCGGTTGACGCAATATCGTAATTCTTCTATAGCCACCACGCAATATGTACATTACCAGGCCACATTGCCCGAGCGTAACTGTGTGCCTAATAAAAGCGGTAACTATTTGTTGAAAGTGTATTTGAATGGCGATACCTCACAGCTGGCTTTTACCCGCCGCATACTGGTGTTTGACCAGGTGGTGCCTGTGAGCGCCCAGGTATTACAGCCTTTCGATCAAACTAAAATACGCTCACACCAGAAAATACAGTTTACGCTGGATAAAACGGCATTGAACATCTTAAACCCATCGCAGCAATTGCAGGTGGTGGTAATGCAAAACTATCGCTGGGATAATGCTATTGCCGGTAAGCAGCCCATGTTTATGCGTGGTAACCTGTTTGAATATAATGGTGAGCGCGACTTTCTGTTTCCTGCCGGAAAAGAATACCGTTGGGTGGATTTGGGAAGCTACCGTTTTTTAAGCGACAGAATGGATCATGCCAACCTGAAAGAGCAACCTTTTCAGGTATGGCTGAAACCGGATGGGGAGCGTACACAGGGTCGTTACATGACCTATGCCGATTTAAATGGTTTTTCGGAAGCCAGATCTACCGACAATATTAATGTATGGTGGCAGGGGGATTATGCTACCGTAAACTTTGTATACGTGCCGCTGAGCCGTCAACCCTATCCGGGTAAAGATGTGTACCTGGCCGGGCAGTTTACCAATTATCAATATAACGATCAAACGCGGTTAACCTTTAATGCAGAAAAGGGTGTGTATGAAACTACTATGTTTTTAAAACAAGGCTATTATACTTACACTTACGCTACCACCAACACCGGCGAAAGCAATCATGCCGAAGTTGCCTTAACTGATGGCAACTACTGGGAAACCGAAAATGCTTACACCATACTTGTATATTATCGTGGTTTCAGTGATCGTTATGATAGGTTAGTAGGCTATACTACCATCAACAGTCGTACTGTAAAAGATTCCTCTATAAAATAGAGCGAAATATTTGGCGTTCAATTGCAAATGACTACATTTGCACCCGGCAGGTCATACACGACCAGCTCCTGCTGAACTCCCCCAGGACCGGAAGGTAGCAAGGGTAGGTGGTTGAGCGGTGCGATGTATTAAGCCTGCCTTTTTTCTTTTATCCTCCTAATCCCCTGAAGGGGGTGATTATCATAAGTTTCTCAGGGGTTATTATCTAACTCAAATTGCGCCCGCTCCGGGTAAATTTTATGAAATTTTTTATCGACACGGCCAATCTCGACCAGATCAAAGAAGCCAACGACTTAGGAATTTTAGATGGTGTTACTACTAACCCTTCATTAATGGCAAAGGAAGGCATTAAAGGTACTGATGCTATTAATAATCATTATAAAGCCATTTGCCAGATTGTAGGTCAAAAGGATGTTAGTGCAGAAGTGCTGTCTGTGACTTTTGAAGAAATGGTAGAAGAAGGTAAAAAGCTGGCAGCTTTAAATCCGAACATCGTTGTAAAAGTTCCGATGATTAAAGATGGTGTAAAAGCTATCAAATGGTTTACTGATAACAAAATCAGAACCAACTGTACTTTAATATTCTCTGCTGGTCAGGCTATTCTGGCTGCTAAAGCAGGAGCTACATATGTTTCTCCATTCCTGGGTCGTATTGACGACAGCGGTTGGGATGGCGTTCAACTGATTGAGCAAATTGCACAAATCTTTGCTGTTCAGGGCTTCAAAACTGAAATCCTGGCTGCTTCTATCCGTAACGCTAACCACATCATTCGTTGCGCAGAAGCTGGTGCAGATGTTTGTACTTGTCCTTTAGATTCTATCCTGGCGCTGTTAAAGCATCCTTTAACTGATATTGGCCTGGCTAAGTTTCTGGAAGATGCTAAAAAAATGTAGTCTTAACTTACTGATCATAAAAAAGGCTGATGCATTTGCATCGGCCTTTTTTATGATCTTATATTGATGATGTATTTCTATAAAACTTTTAAAGCTGCCATAAAAGAGGAAGCCTGTTGTTCGTTTTTTATAATCTGATGCAAAGATGATCTACGGCGTATAGCAGACACCTTCGCCTTAGATAAATCTGCTTTAGGCTTTGTTTTTGCTTTTTCAATTAAGAACGTCACTTTATCTTCTTATCCTTCATGTACATAAAGTTACAATTTTTTAAATGGAGATTTCTGGATTAGTTAATTCTTGTCTTTGTTGTTAAAAATGAAATAGTTATACATATGATCAACTCGTTTAGGGCTGTCTTTTGTAATTTTTACAACTTCAGGGAGTATATCTGTGAAGTCGAATGGATTTTCGTAGTGCGTTTTTCCAAAACGGGTAATTCGGACATAGTATTTTAAAGCCCCCATGTTAAAATGTTCATCCAGGTAGGCGAAATTTCGAAGCATTTGACGGTAATAGAGAAAAGCTCTTGCATTGTTAGAACCATCTATGCCTAAATAATGATCCGGATATAAGGTTAGGTATGCTTTGGCATGAAGCAAAATTGTTGAAAAGACTTTTGAATAGTTTTGATGTGTTAGTTCAGCGCTGTCGTCTAACTCTCCTTTTTTATCATGTGGGCCAAAGGCCAGATTGTATACTTTAGGCAATAAATCACTTGGTGGCTGAATTTCTATCCAAAGTGGTGTAATTGTTCCATCTGTAAGAATAGTAGAAAAGGTTGCAGAGGTCATCTCTTCGGATTCCGGATCTATCTCATATACATCGTCAAAGTCAATTTTTACAGCAATGGCCATAAGTTGTATTTGAATAGTGAATTTGTTAGCAATACTTCTTTATAAGAAGTGAAAAAGGTGTTTTTCGAAACTTTTAGTTCACTAAAAAATATCTTGCTTTGGCTACCATCTTCTTTTCAACTCCGCTTCTGTTTTCAACGGAGGGTCAGGCAATACTTTCATGTATATTTTAACACTGCGGGTTAATTCCGGTCTGGATTTCAATGTTGCTTTTACTTCTACATAAGCGCCTTTAAAAGCGGTGTCAATAATCAGGCTGTTTTCATCCCACTTGCCATAGGATGTTTCCAATAACAGGTCTTTGCTGGTTAAAGGACGCCAGCTGCCGTTGCTCATTTTGGCATCTACGTTAATATAATTGTACACGCCTTTTTTCAGGCTGTCGGTATATAAATGGAAGTAAATACTGTCCACCACAGGAGGTTGCTGGGCTTTAGCAGTAGTGCTGCACAGGATGAAAAACAGGCAAATGGCCGATAAATGCATCAAACGCTTCATAGTAGGATATACTTGTAGGTGGCAAAGCTAACTACATCGGTTAATACAAAGCGATTAGTAGTAAATTTGTTCACTAGATCCCTTACATATGTACATGAAGAAAGTAACCGTATTGGTAATGGCAGTGCTGGCCTTTGGACAGTTTGCAGCGGCGCAAAATAAGTTGACTACCGGAAAATGGCGTGCTTTACTGCACCGGGCAGATGGTAACGATATTGTTTTCAATTTCCAGCTTGCCTGGCAAAAGAGCAAACCTGTACTATACATTCTGAATGCGGCTGAAAAGCTGGCGGTAACAGATGTGCAGTTGCAAGGTGATTCTATGAATTTTAATATGCCTTTCTTCGAATCGGCCTTTCGTACCCGTATCTTCTCTAAAGACAGCATAAGTGGTGTTTGGGTAAAAGCCACTTCATCCGGTAAAAACATTGAAATGCCATTTACGGCTTCTACCCGTTATACCTACCGTTTTCAGCCGCAGGCAGGTAGCACTGCAGGTACGGTAACCGGTAAGTGGTCTGTGCAGTTTTTAGATAAAGAAGGCAAACCCGATGAACCCGCTATTGGCGTGTTTACCCAAAAAGGAAAAGCGGTTACCGGTAGCATACTAACTCCTACAGGCGACTACCGTTTCCTGGAAGGGCGTATGAATGGTAACACCCTGCTGTTGTCTACTTTCGATGGCAGTCATGCTTTTGTAATCAGGGCTGAATTAAAAGAGGGGAAATTGACAGATGGCATGTTCTACGCTGGCTTAACCAGCAAACAGGGCTGGACAGCTGTGCGTAACGATACCGCTACTTTGCCCGATCTGGCTGCTATGTATGTGAAAAAAGGCGAAGAGGGATATCCCGATTTCCGTTTTAAAGACATGGAAGGCAAGGAAGTAAGCATCAAAGACGATCGTTTTAAAAACAAGGTGGTGATTATTCAGTTAATGGGATCCTGGTGTCCTAACTGTATGGATGAAACCGCTTTTCTGAGCGAATACTACCGCAAAAATCAGGCGCGTGGGGTAGAGATAGTAGCATTAGCGTATGAGTATACTACCGATTTCAACCGTTCACAGCAAAGCCTGCGTAAATTTCAGCAGCGTTTTAATGTAACTTATCCTATTCTTATTACCGGAGTATCGGTAACGGATACTTTACGCACCGAAAAAACCTTACCTCAATTTACCAGAATCAAATCATTTCCCACCTCTATTATACTGGACAGAACGGGTAAAGTAAGGAAGATTGACAACGGGTTTGTTGGTCCGGGCACCGGCGCTTATTTCACCACTTATAAGAATGAATTTGAAAAGCTGATGAATGAATTGCTGGCCGAAGGAGCGGTAACAAAACCTTAACACAGCAAATTGGAATAGCTGTTGCATGTTTGCTGTTAAATATGCAGGCACTATGAGCGTAATCCACAAGGGGGGTAAACTGGCAGCCAGCCAGTTTGGTGATGATTTTTTGTGGGGAGTGGCTATGGCAGCCCAGCAAAATGAAGGAGCTTATAACATTGACGGTCGCGGGTTATCCATATGGGATGTGTTCTCGCGCCGTCAGGGCAAAATAAAGGGAGGTCACAAACCTTACGAAGGATGTGATTTTTACTACCGTTATAAAGATGATCTATTATTGGCCAGGGCATTGGGATTTACGGTGTTCCGTTTCTCCATATCCTGGCCACGTATTTTACCGGATGGCACTGGTAAGGTAAATAAAGAGGGCATTGCCTTTTACAATAAGGTAATTGATGAATGCCTGAAACTGGGACTGGAACCTTATGTTACCCTGTATCATTGGGATTTACCACATGCCCTGGAAAAGGAAGGGGGCTGGACCAGCTACCGCATGACCCGCTGGTTTACCCGTTACGCTACCATATGTGCCGAAGCCTTTGGCGACCGTGTAAAAAACTGGATTATACTCAATGAACCTATGGGCTTTACCTCGCTGGGATATATGCTGGGTAAACATGCTCCCGGTAAAACAGGCATGTCTAATTTTCTTCCCGCTATACATAACGCTGTTATGTGCCAGGCCGATGGTGGCAGGGTTATACGCGACCTGGTACCGCATGCCCGTATAGGCACCACTTTCTCCTGCTCGGAAGTAATCCCTTATAGTGACCGTACAGAAGATGTAATGGCTGCTAAAAGAATGGATATTCTGTTAAACCGTTTGTTTGTAGAGCCGGCATTGGGAAGAGGTTATCCCAAAGATGATTTTAAATTCCTGGAGAAACTGGAAATACACGCCAAAGCCTGGAAGTATACCGAGCGCATGCGTTTTAATTTTGACTTTATAGGTTTGCAAAACTACTTCCCTATAGTAATCAAGTATAGCCCTATCATACCTGTTATACAGGCTATGGAAGTAAAAGCCAAAACCCGTAAGGTGCCTTACACAGGTATGGGCTGGGAAATTAATGGCGAAAGCTTTTACCGGTTAATTAAAAAATTCTGGCTGTATGGCGGAGTAAAAGAAATCATTATCTCTGAAAACGGCGCTGCTTTCAAAGATGAGCTGGTAAATGGAGAAGTGAAAGATGAAGCGCGCATTGCTTATTTTCAGGAATACTTACAGGCTGTGCTAAAAGCCAAGCAGGAGGGAGTAAATATCAAAGGTTATTTTGCCTGGACCCTGATGGACAACTTTGAATGGGCGGAAGGCTATAAAGCACGTTTTGGATTGATCTATGTAGATTTTGCTACCCAACTGCGTACCATTAAAAATTCAGGCTACTGGTTTCGTGATTTTTTACATAAGAAGAGTAAGTAGCCGCTAAAAAATACTGTTATTGTCGTCGTTATTCAATTGAATAATGCCTGGTGCTTTAATATAAGTGCTGTTAAAGCGGAAGTTGAGCCCGGTGTTGATCATAATTTTAAACTGACTGGTATAGGGTAGCACCTTTGGATAATACAATGCCCGTAACTCAATCGTTCCAAATACAAAGTTCTCGTTACGGGTTCTTACACCACCTCCGATGAAATAATACAGATCTGACTTTTGAAGCGATGCTTTTTCCGGAGTAATATAACTGGCATCGCCAAATACAAATGGTGCAAACTTAAAGCCGAATAACTTGTATTTCAGAAAGAAGTAAGTTTCGCTGTGCATGCTGAAACGACGGTTGCCTATAGCGCTGTCTGAGCTAAAGTAGCGTATGCCAAAAGGATTGTCAATGCGTAGCGGATCAAATGTTAGCCTGTTATACTGCCGCGTGGCACTAAAACGAAAATACTGTCTCACCTTTGTATTACGCATCATTAACAGCCTGCTGTAATAACTGGCGCCAGCCAGTATAGCGGCATCCTGCAGGTCGCCCTCGTGCATAAAGCCCCGGGCACGTAAAAAATACTGGATAATATTGCCTCTCAGAGTAACAATATAACGGTTGGCATCCACACCGGCATAAGCCCTTCCCAGTGTGTTTTGCTCATACCAACCACCTGTTAAAGCCACATTGTAGCCATAAGGTACATCCTCTGTAGTACCAAAGCCGTAGAGGTAGTTGGTTTTATAAAAGTTTTGTTTAAAGAATGTATATGAACCTAATATGGCTTGTTTGCTGTTGTACCTTTCATCGTACTTGTTGCCAATTTGCGCAGGCTGAAAAGCAAAAGGTGTGTTCATATACCGGAAGCTTATCAACTGGCGGTTATATTCTGTAGTACCTGTACGCAGGTTATAACCAATCCAGCCATCAATTACCTTATACCGGTAATGGTAAAACACACTGTCTGGTTGGAGGTAGTTGTTGAACGATTCGCTGGTGCCCAGTACCAGTGCCCCGGTATAGTGTGCGTATTGTGAATATAAAGGCCGGTCGAAGCTTACGCGCCAACTGGTTTCATTTTGCCGGCCATCACGCAGGTTATTGTTAATGCGGGAATAGCTTAAACTGGCGTTTACAAAAGTATTGCACACGTTGTTTTTGGTATATAAAAATTCAAATCCCGATCCCGGCTCGCGCTGTTTTTCAAATAACCATCTCACCTGCATCAATTGTCCCATACCAAAAGCATTAGCATCGCCAATTTTACCCCTGGCCCTGTCTGTGCTGGCATCGCTTAGCTCAAATTGAATAGAGAACAGGTCTTTGGTAATTACTTCCACATCTACCGAATCCTCATCATTGGCAATAGGTTTTACTATAATCCTGGCATCCTGTATAAAATTAAGCGAACGTAAATAGCGTTCGTTATCGGCCATTCTCAAAACACTGATAGGATCGCCCGCTTTTATAAACAGGTTATTTCGTATTACCCAATCCCGTGTTTTACGGTGGGTGTTGTTAAGCAGGCGGGTGCCAAAATAAGTGATACGGTGCGAAGTGTCGGTAATGGGGTTTTCAAAACCCAGCTGTTTAATGTAAATGCTCCGGATAATTTTATCCTTATAGGGCAGGTAGGGGTCTTCTACTCTTACGTTTAAAATAGCCTGCGTGCTATCGTTGCCTGCGCTGCGGGTTACGGTATTCAAGATAAACTCGCCCGCTTTTTTAAAAATGTTGTCGTGCTTTTTAGGCACTTTCTGTGTGCTGTCTGCGGCAGAGGAAATAATGCTGTCTTTTTGCTGGCTTATACCTGAATAGTACAGGCAAACAAACAAACAGAACAGAGATATTTTAGTAATAAAACCCACAGTTGGTTGAAAAAATTTAAACTACCAAATAAGATGACACCTTAATGAGCATGAAATATAACGCTTTGTTGCATACAATAATTATGCTCAATAAAGCTGTGTAATAAACTGTACAAATGGATTGTGGTTTTCCGTAAATCGATAGCCCTGAAAACGGTTTACGGCTGCTGTTTTATCGGTATTTGAGTCGTTTACGTCGGTAATGTTTTAGGGGAGCCTGCCTGAAAATGCAACAAATGGTTTTGAAAAGACAACAAATATAGTTTTGGCATCGGGTTAAATAATTGAAAAATCAGTTCCAATGTTAGTTTACCGGAGTAAGGGTCAGATTTAGGGGAAATGCTTTATTGCTGCATAAAATACCTTAAAGCAAAATGTTCCTCTTCAGGAGCACACAATTAAATAAAAATGAGCAACCTGTTTTTCGTTAGAAGGAATAATGAAACGTTGGATAAGAGCTTGTTTAAACAGAAAATTGTTTAAATAATAAAAAAGTAATTTAACAATGCAGGCTTACTTTCTGCGCATAGATGAGCTTATATTATATATTGTGAAAAGATTTACTATTAAGCAGATAAGGGGCTATAACCTTAAATAAGCAATAAAAAAAAGTTAAAAATACTCTTGTTTATTACATATTCTTTCTACATTAGCTGAAATCCATCCTGGAAAAGCCATTGTAAGTAGGTTTTTTATTCATCAATATAAACCAATCTCAATGGAAGCGTTCTTATCAGCAATTCTCTTATGGGCCGCAAATTTTGCCCCACGCGGCTGGGCATTTTGTCAGGGGCAGATCCTTTCTATTGCTCAAAACACTGCTTTATTTTCTTTGTTAGGCACTACTTATGGGGGGAACGGACAAACCACTTTTGCATTACCCAATTTTGCCAGCCGTGTTCCGGTAGGTACCGGTCAAGGCCCGGGGCTTAGCAGTTATGTACTGGGACAGCAATCAGGTGTGGAAACTGTTACTTTAATCACCACACAGATTCCGCAACATACACACATTGCAACAGTGGCAGCCGGTTCGGGAGCAAGCAGTGCTACTGCAACCTTAAAAGGTATTAACGGTCCTGGCGGTTCTGATTTGCCTGGTGGCAATTACCCTGCGCAGGATACTGCTGCGGGTGCTACTGTTTATGGCAGTGCAGGTACACCGGTAAACATGAATGCAGGTGCAGTTACTGTTTCCAATATCACTGTTCCGTTACCTACAGTAACCAACAGCCTGACAGGCGGGAATCAGCCACACGATAACATTCAGCCTTACCTGGCTATTAACTACATTATTGCTTTGGAAGGTATTTATCCATCCAGGAACTAATTCAACAAACATACTACTTCACGCCAACGCATTGTAAACACCCTTTTGTTATGCCTATACGCATCGGTTTGCTTGTTCCATATTCTTCCATCTACCCGGAATTGTCCGGAGCCCTGGTAAGTGGCGTTTATGCTGCATTGCCGCAAGCTATTATTAAAAGCGGCTTTTTCGAGTTTATCCCCGAATATGTAAAACAAGGAAGCCAGAAAGAGGTGGAAGAGGCTGTTAAGAAGTTATTGTTTTTTAACCAGGCCGACATTATTGCCGGCCTGGTTAGTTATAAAACTGCAAAGGCGCTGGTGCCTTTACTGGAAACTGCTAACCGTATAGGTTTTTTTACAGATATGGGCGAGTGTATTCCCTCACAGGAGTTGCAGTCCAGTCACGTTTTCTTTAACAGTTTTCAATTCTGGCAATCGGAATATGCTTTAGGTTATTGGGCACATAAACAATTTGGCGACAAAGGTGTGGTGGCAATGTCGGTGTACGATGCGGGCTATCATTTACATAGCGCTTTTCGCCAGGGTGCTGTGATGGCCGGGGCCACAGTAATGGATTACGAAATATTGCATGGGGGAGATTTAAGCAGAAGCATGGTGCAACAGCACATACATGTATTTGTAGAAAAAATGCGTGCTAATCCACCCGCTTATATACATGTAATTGTATGTGGTAAAGAGGCCATTGAATTTTTAAAGGCTTACAAAGAGTCTGGATTAAGTGAACATATTCCGCTGCTCATCAGCACGCATATGGCGGCTGATGAAATGTTGCAGCAGGTGGCCGATTTGCAGTTGGAGTGCTATGCAGCTCCTATGTACAACTACGAATCGGAAGAACGAAATAATACAGAATTTAAAAAGGCTTACATCCACCTCACAGGAAGAAAGCCTGATGTATTTGCACTGCTGGGTTACGAAATGGGCCTGGTGCTTACGGCACTTTTTCCCGAGTTGCAAAAACGCGATTGGGCAAAAGTGCAACAGTTGTTACAAAGCCAGGTAGTGTATAGCCCCCGTGGCGAGCGGAATTTTTATCTGAACAGTGCTTATAAAACTCCTCTCATTGATATAGAAAAAATAAAACTGGGTGCAGGTGCAGTTGCCAAACTGGTGATAGCACAGGGGCGCTCATTAGAATATAATCACGATGTTTTTAAACAGATACACGACGAAAATGTAAGCGGCTGGCAAAACCCTTACCTGTGTGTATAAACTAACTTTCACTTTTTGAACCGTACCATATGATTACATTTCTACTCCAGCGTAGTAAACGCTTGTTTTTACTGTGTTGTATGCTTTGCTGCCTTTGTAAGGTCAACGCACAAACGCTTAGTCCCGGTGATATTGTAATGACGGGTTGGAACACCTATACCAACGTTGTAAACTTTGTTACGCTGGCCACTATTCCTTCCGGAACGGTGGTTAAATTCACCGACTATGGATGGAACAACAGCACCCAGCAATGGACCGGCACAGCTACCGGAGATGGAGTATTCACCTGGACGGTAGGGGCAACAGCTGTTCCGGCAGGAACATTGCTATCCATTCGTTTTCAGCAAAAGAATTCAGACCCCAACAGTGGCCCCAAAATGGCTAACAATTCTACTGGTGACAGTTTGAATGCACAGCTTTCCAATGTGGTAGGTTATACGGTAACTGATCCTATTACCAATACTGGTGATGGGATTTTTATTTACCAGGGAGCTGATAATAATCCATATTTTATTTATGGGTTTAATAACACCAATGATGGCGCAGTAGATGCTACGGGTTGGAATACTGTTGTGACTATGTCCTTGCGCGATTCCAACTTTCCTGATGGAAACGGCAGTCAGAATACACTTACCAAAGGTACTACTGCTGTGGGCATGACGGGAGGTGCGGGTTTTCAGAGGAACGTACAATATAACGGGCCAACAACCTTTACTGATAAAGCTACCTGGCTGGCCCGCTTAAACAACACAAGTAACTGGACGGGAGATAACACCTCACCTGGTTCTACTACCAATGGTATCAGCACCACTTCTTCTACCTTGAATATTAATATTCCTCCTGTTTTTGCGAGAACTTCTCCTACTACATTGGCATATTGTCAAAACGGGGGAGTGGTAAACTTAAATACTTTGTTAAAAGGGTATGATGGTAATACCGGTCAAACGCTTACCTGGAGTGTAACTACTGCACCCGCACATGCTACACTAGGTGGTTTCCCTTATTCTACTACTTCTACAGGAGATAGTGTTACACCTGCTGGTTTAACGCTTACACCTAATACAAGCTATACAGGTACGGATAATTTTGTGATTACATTAAGTGATGGTTCTGCTTCTAGTACTTTAACTGTAAATGTTACTGCTAACACAATGCCGGCAGTCGCTGCCATTACGGGCACCACTACGGTTTGTGCCGGTTCAACAACCCAACTGGCCGATGCTACAGCAGGAGGTAGCTGGAGTAGCAGTAGTACAGGCATCGCTACTATCAGCAGCACAGGTCTGGTAACCGGCGTATCTGCTGGTACTGCCACCATTACATACACTTATAACAATGGAACCTGTACGAATACTGCCACCACTACTGTAACAGTAAACGCTCAACCAGCAGTGGCTGCTATTACCGGCACCACTTCCGTTTGTGCAGGTTTGACTACCCAACTGGCCGATGCTACCACCGGCGGCAGCTGGAGCAGCAGTAATACTGCTGTGGCTACCATAGATGCCAGTGGGCTGGTAACCGGTGTATCTGCTGGTACGGCTACAATAACTTATACCTATAATAATGGTACCTGTACCAACACGGCCACTGCAACGGTTACAGTAAATGCGCTGCCGGCAGTTGCTGCCATTACAGGCACTACATCTGTATGCGCAGGTTTGACTACCCAGCTGGCAGATGCTACTGCCGGTGGCAGCTGGAGCAGTAGTAACACTGCGGTAGCTACTATCAGCAGCACGGGCCTGGTAACAGGCGTGTCTGCAGGAACCGCTACAATAACTTATAACTATAATAATGGTACTTGTACCAACACGGCCACCACTACTATTACTGTAAATCCAGTGCCGGCAGTGGCTGCCATCACTGGTGTAACTACGGTTTGTGCCGGTTTAACAACACAGTTGGCAGATGCCACTACCGGGGGCAGCTGGAGCAGCGGTAGCACAGGCATAGCTACCATAGATGCCAGTGGGCTGGTTACCGGTGTATCTGCCGGAACCGCTACCATTACCTACACTTATAATAATGGTACCTGTACTAACACGGCTACAACAACGGTAACCGTAAATGCCTTACCTGCAGTTGCTGCCATCACTGGCACCACATCTGTATGTACCGGGTTCACTACTCAACTGGCCGATGCTACCACCGGCGGTAGCTGGAGCAGCAGTAACACTGCTGTGGCTACCATAGATGCCAGTGGTTTAGTAACAGGTGTAACAGCCGGTACTACTACCATTACCTATACTTATAATAATGGAACCTGTTCTAATACGGCTACGGCAACCATAACTGTAAATGCCACTCCGGCAGTAGCCGCTATTACCGGTACCACATCTGTATGTGCCGGTTTAACTACCCAGTTAGCCGATGCTACCACTGGTGGCAGCTGGAGCAGCAGTAATACAGCTGTGGCTACCATTAACAGCACTGGCCTGGTAACGGGCGTGTCTGCTGGTTCCATTACGATTACTTATACCTATAATAATGGCACCTGTAGTAATACGGCTACCACTACTGTAACGGTCAATGCCTTACCTGCAGTTGCTGCCATCACCGGCACTACTACTGTTTGTACAGGTTTAACCACCCAACTGGCCGATGCTACTGCAGGGGGCAGCTGGAGCAGCAGCAATACAGCTGTGGCTACCGTTGACGCCAGTGGCCTGGTAACCGGCGTAACGGCAGGTTCTGCTACTATTACTTATACCTTTAACAATGGCACTTGTAGTAATACTGCCACTGCTACAGTAACGGTAAATGCAACACCGGCAGTAGCTGCTATTACCGGAACTACTACTGTATGTGCCGGATCTGATACACAGCTGGCTGATGCTACCTCTGGTGGCAGCTGGAGCAGTAGCAATACGGCTGTAGCCACTATCAGCAGCACAGGCCTGGTAACCGGTGTTTCAGCTGGTACTACTACTATTACCTATACTTACAATAATGGCAGCTGTACCAACACAGCTACTGCTACCGTAACAGTAAATGCCGTTCCTGTAGTGGATGTTATTACAGGAACTACAGCCGTGTGCGCTGGTTTAACCACGCAGCTGGCTGATGCCACTGCCGGTGGTAGCTGGAGCAGTAGTAACACTGCTGTGGCTACAATAGATGCCAGCGGGCTTGTAACCGGCGTATCTGCTGGTACCGCCACTATTACTTATACTTATAATAATGGTACCTGTAGCAATACGGCTACTGCTACCATTACAGTGAATGCTTTACCGGCAGTAGCCACTATTACCGGCACCACAACTGTGTGTGCCGGTTTAACTACACAATTGTCAGATGCTACTACCGGCGGCAGCTGGAGCAGCAGCAACATTGCTGTGGCTACCATAGATGCCAGCGGGCTTGTAACCGGCGTATCTGCTGGTACCGCCACTATTACTTATACTTATAATAATGGTACCTGTAGCAATACTGCTACTGCTACCATTACGGTGAATGCTTTACCTGTTGTAGCTGCTATCACCGGAACCACATCCGTTTGTGCCAGCTTAACTACGCAACTGGCAGATGCTACCGCTGGTGGCAGCTGGAGCAGCAGCAACACTGCTGTGGCTACCATAGATGCCAGTGGGCTTGTAACCGGTGTATCTGCTGGTACCGCCACTATTACTTATACTTATAACAATGGTACCTGTAGCAATACGGCTACTGCCACCATTACGGTGAATGCATTGCCGGCTGTTGCTGCTATTACTGGTACTACCTCTGTTTGTGCCGGCTTAACTACCCAGTTAGCTGATGCCACTACCGGTGGCAGCTGGAGCAGCAGTAATACGGCTGTAGCTACTATAGATGCCAGTGGGCTTGTAACCGGCGTATCTGCTGGTACTGCCACTATTACTTATACCTTTAACAATGGTACCTGTAGCAATACGGCTACTGTCACCATTACGGTGAATGCATTGCCGGCTGTTGCTGCTATTACTGGTACTACCTCTGTTTGTGCCGGCTTAACTACCCAGTTAGCTGATGTCACTACCGGTGGCAGCTGGAGCAGCAGCAATACTGCTGTGGCTACAGTAGATGCTGCTGGCCTGGTTACGGGTGTAGCTGCGGGTACAGTCACTATCACCTATACTTATAATAACGGTACCTGTAGCAATACTTCTACTACAACCGTAACTGTAAATGCTTTACCTGCAGTAGCCGCTATTACTGGCACCACTTCTGTGTGTGCGGGTTTAACTACCCAGTTAGCTGATGCCACTTCCGGTGGTAGCTGGAGCAGCAGTAACACAGCTGTAGCAACCATAGATGCTGCTGGTCTGGTAACCGGCGTATCTGCTGGCACCGCCACTATTACTTACACTTATAATAATGGAACCTGCAGCAATACTGCTACTGCCACAGTAACGGTAAATGCTTTACCTGCCGTAGCTGCCATCACGGGCACTACTACGGTATGTGCGGGCTTAACCACGCAGTTGGCGGATGCCACTACCGGTGGTACCTGGAGCAGCAGCAATACTGCTGTGGCTACCATAGATGCAGCTGGCCTGGTAACCGGCGTAACTGCGGGTACTACCACCATTACCTATACCTATAATAATGGAATCTGTACCAATACGGCTACAGCAACCGTTACTGTAAACGCACTGCCAGTAGTTGCTGCTATTACCGGTACCACTTCTGTGTGTGCGGGACTTACTACGCAACTGGCGGATGCAACCACCGGCGGTAGCTGGAGCAGTGATAATACGGCTATAGCTACAGTGGATGCAGCTGGCCTGGTAACCGGCGTAACTGCTGGTACCGCCACTATCACCTATACTTATAATAATGGAACCTGTACCAATACGGCTACAGCAGCCGTTACTGTAAACGCACTGCCAGTAGTTGCTGCTATTACCGGTGCCACTTCTGTGTGTGCGGGACTTACTACGCAATTGGCGGATGCTACTTCCGGTGGCAGCTGGAGCAGCAGCAATACTGCTGTGGCTACCATAGATGCCAGTGGTTTGGTAACCGGTGTATTGGCAGGAACTGTTACTATTACCTATACCTATAATAACGGCACCTGTACTAATACGTCTACGGCAGCTATAACTGTAAACGCATTACCTGCGGTAGCTGCTATTACAGGAACAACCAGCGTGTGTGCTGGTTTAACCACTCAATTATCTGACGCTACTACCGGTGGCAGCTGGAGCAGTGATAACACTGCTATAGCTACCATAGATGCTGCTGGCCTGGTAACAGGTGTGGCAGCAGGTACCGCTATCATCACGTATACGTATAATAATGGTATTTGTACCAATACGGCTACTGCTAGCCTCACTGTAAATGCACTGCCGGTGATAGATGTTATTACGGGCACTACCAGTGTATGTGCCGGCTTAACTACCCAGTTGGCTGATGCTACTACCGGTGGCAGCTGGAGCAGCAGTAATACAGCTGTTGCTACTATAGATGCCAGTGGCCTGGTAACCGGCGTGTCAGCTGGTACCACCACCATTACATATCTGTACAATAATGGAACCTGTAGTAACCAGGTTACTACTACGATAACCGTAAATGCGTTACCTGCCGTAGCTGCTATAACAGGCACTACCACGGTGTGTAGCGGTTTAACTACGCAGCTGGCCGATGCTACTACCGGTGGCAGCTGGAGCAGCAGTAATACGGCTATCGCTACTGTAGATGCCGCTACCGGCCTGGTAACCGGTGTGTCGGCAGGAACAGCCATTATCTCTTATACCTATAATAACGGTACCTGTGACAACACTGCCACTGCTACTATAACCGTAAATGCCACTCCTGTGGTAGCACCTATTACGGGTAGCACCACTGTTTGTTCGGGACAAACCACGCAGCTGGCCAATGCTACTTCAGGTGGCACCTGGAGCAGCAGCAGCACCGCATCAGCTACTATCAGCAGCACGGGACTGGTAACTGCTATAGCAGCGGGAGCCTCTACTATTACTTATACTTATAGTAATGGTCTGTGTACGAATGCTGTTACTACTGTAGTAACGGTAAGACCGTTGCCGGCAGTAGAAGCTATAACAGGCACAACGTCTGTGTGTGCAGGATTAACTACACAGCTGGCCGATGCAACCGCAAGTGGTAGCTGGAGTAGCAGTAATACTGCAGTAGCTACTATCAGCAGCACAGGCCTGGTAACCGGCGTGTCGGCTGGTACATCTGTAGTGTCTTATACTTTCAACAATGGAACCTGTAGCAATGCAGCAACGGTTACTATTACCGTAAATGCTTTGCCGGTGATGGCGGCTATTACCGGAACTACTACTGTTTGTGCAGGACTTACTACCCAGTTGTCTGATGCCACTACCGGAGGTAGCTGGAGCAGCAGCAACACTGCTGTGGCTACTATTAGCAGCACTACGGGGCTGGTAACCGGTGTGTCAGCTGGTTCTACTACTATTACCTATACTTATAATAGTGGCACCTGCGTAAATGCTGTTACTACTACAGTAACTGTCAATGCGCTGCCTGCTGTAGCGGCCATTACCGGAACAACTGCGGTATGTGCGGGCTTAACCACACAACTGGCTGATGCTACTGCTGGTGGCAGCTGGAGCAGTAGTAACACTGCTGTGGCCACAATCAATAACAGTGGTTTGGTAACTGGTGTATCTGCTGATACTACCATTATTACGTATACTTATAATAATGGAACCTGTAGCAATACAGCCACTGCTACCGTAACAATAAATGCCTTACCGGTATTGGCAGCTATAACTGGTAACACAGCTGTTTGTACAGGATTAACCACGCAGTTGTCTAACACCACCGCCGGTGGAAGCTGGACCAGTAGCAATACTGCTGCGGCTACGGTTAACAGCAGCACTGGTTTGGTTACGGGAATAGCCGCTGGTACAGCTGTAATCACTTATACTTATAGCAATGGAACCTGTACGAAGGCTGTTACTGCAACTGTAACAGTAAGCAATGCACCTGCTATACCGGTTGTTACGCCTGGTGGTCCTTTAAACTTCTGTTTAGGTGCCAGTGTAACACTTACTTCCTCATCAGCTACCGGTAATCAGTGGTTTAATAATGGGGTGGCTATTGCGGGGGCTACAGGAAGCACTTATAGTGCTACCGCCAGTGGTATTTACACGGTGCGTGTTACCAATGGCGCAGGCTGCTCGGCTGTATCTCTGCCGCAGATAGTTGTAGTGTTTACCTTACCTACAGCACTGGTAACGGTAAGCGGTACATTAAACATCTGTACAGGAGGCAGTGTAACGTTTACTTCGTTGTCTGCAACCGGCAACCAATGGTATCTGAATGGAACGGCTATTTCCGGTGCAACCGGTCAGTCTTATACCGCTACTACAGCGGGTACTTATTCACTCACTGTTACCAACGGAAACGGATGTATGGCTACGTCTCTGCCTTATGTAGTAACGGTAAGCCCATTACCGGTACTTACTGTAAGCAGTGCGGCAAGCAGTGTTTCTAAAGGAGATGCCACAAAACTGTCTGTAAGCTCTACCACTACTATAGCTATTGCCAGCTGGACTCCGGCTGCTTCGCTTACCTTCCCATTAAGTACATCGCCAACGGCCCGTCCGTTTGTAACCACGCAATACACGGTAGCGGTAACGGATATTAATGGCTGTAAGGCAACAGGGAATGTGACTGTACAGGTAGTTGAAGACTTTAAAATCACTCCACACGTGATCATTACCCCTAACGGTGATGGTATTAACGACAAGTTTGTGATTGATAACATTGATGCTTATCCGGATAACGTGCTGCGCATCTTTGACCGTAGCGGTAAAATGATTTATGAAAAAGAGCATTACAGTAACGACTGGGAAGGTAAATTAGCCCTGCGTGTGTTCCAGGACGACACTTATTTCTATGTGTTAACTGTGCAAGGCAGGATTATTAAAAAAGGAACCATTACACTTACCCGTTAACAGTATTGTAAACAAGAAAATCAGGAAGTATGAAAAAATATATAATTGGGATGGTATTGATCAGTTGCCTGGCCTTACAGGGTAAAGCGCAATTGTATTACAATAACCAGTCTGCCCGTTTCTTCCGTAATAACTATCTGGCGAATCCTGCTTATGCAGGAAGCCGTAACCAGCCTTTTTTATATGCTCTGGTAAATCGAAGCTGGATAGGATTTGATGGTGCACCTACTTTAATACAGTTTGCTGGTGACCTGCCTTTCGGTGCCCATTCAGGTGCCGGTCTACAGGTCGCTTCTGACAAAAGTGGGATGTTACAACGTACCTACGCCAAACTCAGCTACGCTTATAAAATAAAGCTGGGTGGTAATTCAGAATGGATAAAGCTGGGCTTTTCCTTAACCGGTTATCGCCAACGGTTGGATGCGGCAGCTGTTTCCAGCGGTGGCGCTATCGACCCGGCAGCCAAGGCGTTTAATGATCAGAATTGGCATATAGATGGCGATTTTGGTGCTGTATATCAGACAGAGGGATTCCAGTTTAGTGCTACTACTTTTAACCTGCGCAAGTGGTTCCCCGACTTTAGTAATCAACCTGTTGACCTGGAAACCCTTGCTTTAATGACTTCTTACACCTTCCAAACATCTGATAATATAGAATTGAAGCCTTTACTGGCTGCCCGTTTCTTCACCAAATCGAACTGGGTAGCAGCAGTAGGTGGGCAATTATCGTACGATCATTTGTTTCATGCAAGTGCCATATGGCAAAATACAGGAAGCGTTGTTGGTACTTTAGGATTAATGGTAAAGCAGCTGGGTGAGCTTAATTTTACCTATGCTACCAATAATAAGCAGGGGTATGGGCAACAATATGAAGTTGGGCTGGGTGTAGCTTTACCTGGTAAAAAATTGAATGAAGTGAAACAAAAGCAGTAAACCCACGTAGTAAGGTTTATAATATTTAAGAAAGGCCCCGATAGTAAATGGCTATCGGGGCCTTTTTGTGAAAAATGTGTTATGCTGCTATCTGCCGAATACAAAACGGGCGCCTATTGACACTGAGCCTATATCAGAAATCTGGCTCAGATTGCTGCCAATATTAAAATCGCTGGTGGTGCTTTGGTCGGTGGTGTAGCTATATTTTGTTTTAGAACGATTATAACTTACATAGGCAACATTGTTCAATTGTATCTCTAATTGAAACTTCTTGTTAATGTCGTAGGCCAGGCCAGGAGAAATTCCTGCGTTAGCGCCATATGATTTTACCTCTGAACTTGTTGGGGAAGATTGATTTCCGAATCCGTAGAGAAGTGTTAGTCCTTCCTGCGCAAAAGCGTAAAATCCTTTACCAAGTGGCTGATATTGTCTTAGAAAAGCAGTTACACCAAAGTTATTTGATTTCTGAATGTAAGAGGTTTGAAGGTCGGTGCGGGCATAAAGCAGTGATAAGCCCCAGGCGAAGTTGTCTTTATAAGCGAATGCAACAGATGGAGATACGCCTACGTTAATTTGTTTGTAATCTTCATAGCCGTTGTTTCTGATATTGCTTCTGCCGTAACCTACGTTACCTCCGAGGTAAACTGAGCCTTTGTTAATTTGTGCGGAAGCGGTAATGGCGGTGGTGATAACTACTAAGACTGTTAAGAGTAGAATTTTTTTCATAATAATTGGTTATTGATTTAAAGGCTAAAATAGGGGAGTTGGTGTATAGTTAACAAACCACTGGTGTTTGTTTAACAATAACTTATGTTGAATAATAAATATGTGTTAATGTGGTATGTAAACAGGTAGGGTGGACGTATGCTGGTGTGTTATAAATAAAACGAGGTGTGTCATAGTTGATACACCTCGTTTGGGGAAAGATTGGTAGAGTGGAATGTTGTGCTTGATTCTTAAGGAGTGTGTGGCTTTTAATAAAGCCTTACTGTGATCTGAAATAAATACTACTATTTAGCTTTTTTTACATACTTCTCTAACCATTCATATTCTTCCCAGAACATATGCAGTAAGTTTTCTTTACCACGATAGCCATGCGCTTCGTAAGGCAGGCTTACAAAACGTACCGTGCCACCATGTCCTTTAATCGCATTGTATAAACGTTCGCTTTGAATAGGGAAGGTGCCTGGGTTATCATCAGCATCACCATGAATCATTAGTAATGGTGTTTTAATTTTATCAGCAAAGCTGAAAGGGCTCATGTCGTTGTATAGCTTTGGTGCTTCCCAGTAAGTACGTTCCTCATTCTGGAAACCAAAAGGAGTAAGTGTTCTGTTATAGGCGCCACTGCGTGCAATACCAGCTTTAAACAGACTGGTGTGTGCCAGCAGGTTGGCGGTCATAAATGCTCCATAACTGTGGCCACCTACCGCAACACGGTTTTTGTCACCTACACCTAGCTCGCTTAATTTATTAATAGCTGCTTCTGCGTTCATTTGCAGTTGCTCAATAAAGTTGTCGTTCGGTTTAGTTTTCTCATCCTTGCCTACAATGGGCATCTCTGCATTATCCAGTATCGCATAGCCTTGTGTAACCAGGGAGATGGGCGATCCGTAGCTGAGTGTTGTAAAGCGGTATTGCGATCCTCTTATTTGTGCAGCATCTGCAGCAGAATTGTATTCACGAGGATAGGCCCATATTAACACAGGTAATGGCCCGTTTATAGCAGCATTATAGCCTTTAGGCAAATATAAATCGCCGGTAAGTGTAACACCATCTGCTCTTTGGTAAGAGACCTTTTGTTTGCTTACGCCTTCCAGTTGTGGATAAGGGTTGGCAAAATGGGTAATTTGCCTGTCGGCAATACGTAGTACCAGGTTTTTAATAAAGTAGTTGGGGGCATCGGTCTGTGTTTCGCGGCGGGTAAGTAATACCAGCTTTTGTGCATCCAGCACATCGCTTACATATTCAAAGCTGCCTTCTTTACAGCGCCAGATAATTTCGCTTTGTTTGCTTTGAAGGTTAAAGCGTGCAAGGAAAGGTAAATCGCCTTTAGGGGAGCTGCCCGTTTGGTTATTAAACAATAATTGCGAACCGTCTCCTGTTATCAGCAGTACATCACGTCCATAATTGTTTTTAGTTGTTACTGCCGAGCCTGGACTATTATAGGCATCTGTAGTATTACGCTCAATCAGCTTTTCTGTTTCGCCGGTAGTGGGGTTTAAACGGGTGATTGCAGCGGTTTGTTTGCCTTGTAAACCATCGTACAGTAAAGCCAGTGTACTGTTGCCCCAGGTGATGCCCCTGAAACGGTTTTGTGTTTTGGCCAGTTCTTTGGCAGCACCCGTAAAAGGCGCGCTCAGGCTGTATATCACATCGTGATACGGTACTTTATTTTTAATCATACCACTGTCTAAAGGATGTACCCAGGTTACAGTAGCAGCTTCATCATCACGCCAGTCAAAGCGTCTGTCTATATTTTGTACGTTATCAAAGCCGGAGGGCGAGGTTTCGGCAGAAGGTAATTGTGCCAGCACTTTTACTGTCTGACCGCTAACGGTCAGTATGCTTATTTCAGATGGGAAACCCGAAGCTCCCACCAGATAGGAGTAGGGCTTTTGAATTTGTTCGGCCAGCAGGTATTTTTTATCTGGCGATACAGCGTAGGATTGCCACACTGCCGGCTTGCCAACGGCTGTTTCTACTCCGTTGGTGTTTTTTACCAATTGCGCAGTGGCATAGAAACCGAACAGCTGTTCGTCGTAAGGCGATTTAATTAAATCCTGGTAAGTACGGCTTGGGGCGGCTTTACCCAAGTTCTGTTGTACAGTAGGGCCCTTTGGCATGGCAGGTTTGGCAGGTGCTGCCGATGCAGGCTGTGTAATCACTTTATATAATAGTGTGTTATTGTCCAGCCATTCTATTGCATCGCCCAACACCACGTTTAACGGTTGTTTGTTTACACGGGTGGCTTTACGTGTAGCTATATCTATCACATATAAATCCACCTGTTTGCTGGTATTGTTGGTAAAAGCAATCTTCTTTTCATCAGGGCTCCAGTGTACATCGGTAGCCAGCATATTGGCTGGTAAGCCGGTTACAGTAAAGGTTTGGCCACTGTTTACCTGTTGCAGGGTGAAGTTGTTAATGAAGTTTTGACGGCTGGGCGAGAAGTTGTTGGGGTTTAACCGTAAGCCTGCGATGCGTAATTCAGGGCGCGCCAGTTCTTCTACCGAAGGGTAGCTGTTGCGGTCGCTTATCAGCATCCAGCTTGCTTTTGCGTCAATACTAACGCCTGGTGTAGGGCGGGCGGTAACTAAGTCCGCCATGGCTTTCGGGGGCGTTTGGTAACCTATAGCATCCTGCGCCTGTAAGCCTATGCCGATGCATAAGGCTACGGCCAGCAATGCCGTGTCCAATTTTCTCATCATGAATATTGCTTTTAAAGGCTAAAGTTAAGTTGCTGTAAATTTTAAAACTTTCTTTTGCAAAAACTTCGGTGAAATAGAAATTCCTGTACTTTTGCCACCATGAATACACAAATGCATATCCATCACCATCATCATATCTTACCGAAAAGGTAGGCCGGTGGTGTTTTGTGCATTACATCATAAAAACATTAGAAGGGCTTACCGCAAGGTAGGCCCTTTTTTATTTTCCATAATTCAAACGTAAAAAGCGAATATCAATCATATGGCACAGCAAAATTCAAACGCACCCGTAGCTAAATTGAAACTGGCAATCCAGAAATCGGGCCGTTTACACGACGACTCTATGCGTTTGCTGAAAGAATGCGGTATAGACATTAGTAATGGTGTAAACAAGCTAAAAAGTGAAGCCAGCAACTTTCCGTTAGAAGTGTTCTTTTTAAGAGATGACGATATTCCGCAATACGTTGAAGACGCCGTGGCAGATATTGGCTTTGTAGGTGAAAACGTAGTGTACGAAAAGAAAAAGAAAGTAGACGTTACTGAGAAACTGGGCTTTGGCAAATGCCGCTTATCTATAGCCGTTCCTAAAGGAGAAGACTACGGTTCTGCGGCCAGCCTGCAGGGCAAAAGAATTGCTACCAGTTATCCCGTTCTGGTGCAGGATTTCCTGGATCAGCAAGGTGTAAAAGCTGAGATACATGAAATCAGCGGTAGTGTTGAAATTGCTCCCGGTATAGGTTTGGCCAGTGCCATCTGTGACCTGGTAAGCAGCGGGTCTACCTTGTTTATGAATGGTTTACAGGAAGTAGAAACCATTTTGCAATCACAAGCTGTATTGATCAGAAACAGTAACCTGAAGCCAGAGCAGCAAGCGATCCTGGATAAGTTATTGTTCCGCATACAATCCGTAAAAAAAGCGCGCAATACCAAGTATGTATTGTTAAATGCGCCTAACGATAACCTGAAAGAAATCATTTCCCTGTTACCTGGTATGAAAAGCCCAACCGTGTTGCCACTGGCCGAAGAGGGATGGAGCAGTGTACACAGTGTGTTAAGCGAAAGCGAGTTCTGGGATATTATCGAAAAGCTGAAAGCAGCTGGTGCACAGGGTATATTAGTAGTTCCTATTGAAAAAATGATCTTATAAAGCCGTACACATGCAGGTATATATCAATCCCGCCAAACAAACCCGCACTGCTTTATTACAGCGCCCCGCCATTGATGCCACTGCCTTACAGGAAAAAGTAAAGCAGGTGTTGAATGATGTACAGCAACAGGGCAATGCTGCATTGCAGAAGTATACGCAACTATTTGATGGCGTTACACTGGATAACTTCCAGGTAAGCGATGCAGAAATGAAGGAAGCTGTACAAACAGTATCTGATGAGTTAAAGCAAGCCATCGATATTGCCATAGCCAACATCACTACATTTCACCAGAAGCAGGTAGCTGCTCCTGAGCTTATACAAACCATGCCTGGTGTACAATGCTGGCGCAAAAGTGTAGGCATTGAAAAAGTAGGGCTGTACATACCCGGTGGCACGGCACCTTTATTTTCTACTATCTTAATGCTGGCCATACCCGCACGTATTGCAGGATGTAAAGAAATTATCCTTTGTTCTCCTCCGGGTAAAAACGGGTTATTGCACCCGGCTATTTTATATGCAGCTTTCAAAACAGGCGTAACCCGCATTTATAAGCTCGGTGGCGTACAGGCTATAGCTGCTATGGCTTATGGCACAGAAACCGTACCACAGGTATATAAAATATTCGGCCCGGGTAACCAGTATGTAACCTGTGCCAAACAACTGGTGCAGCAGCAGGGCATAGCTATTGATATGCCGGCAGGTCCCAGTGAAGTATGTGTGTTGGCTGATGAAACTGCCAATGCAGCATTTGTGGCAGCTGATCTGTTATCGCAGGCCGAACATGGTATAGATAGCCAGGTGTTGCTGGTAAGTACACAGGAAGCATTGGTGCAACAGGTGCAGCAACAAATAGCAGCGCAACTGCAACAATTGCCCCGTCAGGATATTGCCCAAAAAGCACTGGAAAACAGTACTGCTATAGTGGTGGGTTCTATGGAGGAAGCTATTGAACTGGTGAATGAATATGCAGCTGAACACCTGATCATTTCCTGTAAAAATGAAGATGCCATCAGTGATCAGATCATCAATGCAGGTTCGGTATTCCTCGGTAATTACTCGCCCGAAAGTGCAGGGGATTATGCCAGTGGCACCAATCACACCCTGCCTACCAATGGTTTTGCCAAAGCTTATAGCGGTGTAAGTGTAGATAGCTTTGTAAAAAAGATCACTTATCAGAAGCTTACTACCGAAGGCATACAAAATATAGGTAATGCGGTGATTCAAATGGCCGAAGCAGAAGGGCTGCAGGCGCATGCCAATGCTGTAAAAGTACGCCTGCAAAACCTGTAACAAACCAACACAACTAAACTAGCAATCATGTTCGATATCAATAAACTGGTACGTAGTAATATAAAAAATCTGGCTCCTTATTCTTCTGCCCGCGATGAATTCAGTGGCGAAGCAAAAGTATTTTTAGATGCCAACGAAAACAGCCTGGGCTCTCCGTTAAATAAATGGTATAACCGTTACCCCGATCCACACCAGGTAAAAGTAAAACAGGCAATCAGCCAGGTGAAATCTGTAGCCGCTGAAAGCATTTTCCTGGGCAATGGCAGCGATGAATGTATCGATCTGTTGTACCGTTGCTTCTGTACACCGGGGAAAGATAATATCATTATCTGCCCGCCTACCTATGGTATGTACCAGGTGAGCGCTGAAATTAATGATGTGGAAATTCGCAAAGCGCCATTGCTGGACGATTTTCAGTTAAATCTTGCACACCTGGAAACGCTGGCAGATGAGAATACTAAAATCATATGGATCTGTTCTCCTAATAATCCTACCGGTAACAGCTTACACAGGCAGGATATAGAAACCGTACTCAACAATTTTAACGGCCTGGTAGTAGTAGATGAAGCCTATATCAACTTTGCCCGCCAGAAATCGTGGGTGCAGGAGCTGGCTGAGTATCCCAACCTGGTGGTGCTGCAAACATTCAGTAAAGCCTGGGGGCTGGCTGGTTTACGCCTGGGAATGGCATTCGCGTCCAAAGAAATTATCAATGTCATGGACCGAGTGAAGCCGCCCTATAATATTAACCAGGTTACACAGGAGCTGGCGCTGAAAGCATTGGAAGAAGTGGGACAGGTAAACGATATGATCCGTTTGCTGGTAGATATGCGTAATGCATTGGCAGAAGTGCTGGTGCAGTTGCCCGGTGTGCAGAAAGTGTATCCTTCCGACGCTAATTTCCTGCTGGTGAAAATTAATAAGGCGCGTGACGTTTATAATTATCTGCTGGAAAAAGGCATTGTAGTGCGCGATAGAAGCAATGTGCTGTTGTGTGAAGATTGTTTGCGTATTACCATTGGTACAGAAGAAGAGAATACGGCGTTGGTTGATGCCCTGAATCAGTTAAATTAGCAGAGTATAAACAGATATACTATGAAAAAGAAATGGCTGTACGCATCGCTCATCGCCTTCACAGCTTTTGCAGTGACTCAAACCGCAATGGCCGCCGGTGATGATAGCGCCAGGATAATAAAAGCAACCGTAACACCAGACGCTGATAATGCCGGATTGGTATTGCCCTCCGGATTTAAGGCCCTGCAGGTGGCAGATGGCATTGGAAAGGCTAGACATATAGCTGTAACCGCAAAGGGCGATATCTATGTGAAATTGCAAAGAACAAAAGATGGCAAAGGTATTCTGCTGCTAAAAGACACCAATGGCGATGGTAAAGCTGATAACATTACTGGCTTTGGCAATTTCAATGGCACTGGTATTACTATTAAAAATGATTACTTATATGCATCTTCCGATAGTGAAGTTTTTCGCTACAAACTGGATGCGCAGCAACAGGTAGTGAATAAAACTGCACCGGAAAAAATTATCACAGGCTTGTTATTCCGCCGCCAGCACGAAAGCAAGTCTATAGTGTTGGACAACAACGGAAACATCTATGTAAATATCGGCGCACCTTCTAACTCCTGCCAGGAGCAGGACAGGCAAAAAGGTTCTAAAGGCAAGTATCCTTGTCCATTGCTGGATTATGCAGCCGGTATCTGGCAATTTAAAGCCGATAAACCTGGCCAAAACTTTACAGAAGGCACACGCTATGCCACCGGCCTGCGTAACGTAGTAGGGTTAGACTGGAACAACACCAATAACCAGCTGTTTGTAATGCAGCACGGGCGTGATGGTTTGTTTGATATGTTTCCTGAATATTACAACGAGCAACAAGGTGCTGAATTACCTGCAGAGTGTTTGTACGCATTAAAGCAGGGCGATGATGCCGGCTGGCCGTATATCTATTACGATCAGTTACAGAAAAATAAAATGGTGGCTCCTGAATATGGTGGCGATGGCAAGAAAACAGGTGGTGAAAAAGCAATAAATCCTATCTATGCTTTCCCTGGTCATCTGGCGCCTAACGGACTGCTGTTTTATACCGGCACTATGTTCCCTGAAAAATACCGTAATGGTGCTTTTATTGCTTTTCACGGTTCATGGAACCGCTCTCCACAACAACAAGGTTACTTTGTAGCATTTGTGCCTTTCAAAGATGGCAAGCCTGCCGGTGAATGGGAAATTTTTGCCAACAACTTTGCCCTTGCCGATAAGATTGTTTCTACCGGAGAAGCCAAACACCGTCCTTGTGGACTGGCGCAGGGCCCGGATGGATCACTGTATGTAAGTGATGATGTTACCGGTCGCATATATCGTATTATTTACCAATAGAAAAAGGAATTCGTTACTGTATGAAAAGAGTTTTGTTTATAGATAGAGATGGCACATTAATAAAAGAAGCGCCGCCCACTTACCAGATTGATAGCTGGGAGAAGCTGGAATTTTATCCAGGTGTGTTCACCTATCTTTCCCGCATTGCGGCAGAACTGGATTATGAACTGGTAGTAGTGAGTAACCAGGATGGGTTGGGTACAGATAGTTATCCCGAAGATACTTTCTGGCCTATTCAAAACTTTGTTATGAAAAGCCTGGAAAACGAAGGTATCCGTTTTAGCGCGGCCTTCTTTGATAAAACATTTGCAAAAGATAATCAGCCTACCCGCAAGCCTGAAACAGGGATGCTTACGGCGTATATCAATAATCCGGACTATGATCTGGCCAATAGCTATGTTATTGGCGACCGTATTACCGATGTAGTGCTGGCCCGCAACTTAGGTTGTAAAGCTATCTGGTTAAACAACGATCCTTCATTGGGTGCCGAAGAGCTGCAAAAACAAACACCACCTGCTGGCGGTTGGGATGCTTGTATTGCATTGGAAACCACGGAGTGGAAGCCTGTTTATGAATATCTGAAACTGGGCCTGCGCCAGGTAGTACATGACCGCAACACCAGCGAAACTAAAATTCATGTGGAATTAAACCTGGATGGCAGTGGTAAAGCAGCGATTCATACAGGACTGGGCTTTTTCGATCACATGCTGGATCAGATTGCTCGTCATGGTAAAATGGACCTCACTATCCAAACACAAGGCGATTTACATATAGATGAGCATCATACCATTGAAGATACCGGCATTGCGTTAGGTGAAGCATTTGCCCAGGCACTGGCAGATAAGCGTGGTATGGAACGCTATGGTTTTGCGTTACCTATGGATGAAGCAGAAGCTAAAGTGCTCATCGATTTTGGTGGTCGTAACTGGATTGTATGGGATGCCGAGTTTAAAAGAGAGAAGATAGGAGAGATGCCTACAGAAATGTTCTTTCACTTCTTTAAATCGTTCAGCGATGCTGCTAAATGCAACCTGAATATTGAGTGTAAGGGTGAAAACGAACATCATAAAATCGAAGCTATTTTCAAAGCATTTGCCAAAGCCATACGTATGGCGGTAAAACGCGATCCGTTGCATAATTACCTGCCCAGTACCAAGGGAGTGTTGTAATATTTTGCAGAAAAATTGATTTTATTTGGTGGTATCAAATCTCTGTCGCAATTTCGTAGGGTTATGAAAGTACAGTTGATCAATAAAATTTGGTGGTGGCATACTAACTCCTGTCGGGGCTGGTAGCGGCATTGCCAATACTCAACTATATTAAAAGGCCTCGACAGACGTGTCGGGGCCTTTTTGTTTTTACCATGTACAATTGAAAATTAAAAAATGAAAAAAGTAGCCATTACTACCCGGTGCAAAAAGATGCTCTCGGATGTGTACACACCGGTAGGAATTTACCTCAGGTTGCGGGATCGGTTCAGAGATACCATATTGTTGGAAAGTACTGATTACCACGCCGCTGAAAACAGTTACTCCATCATTGCCATTAACGCCATTGCAGGCATAGAAATTATCAATAAAGAAACGCTGGAGTTAAAATACCCTACCCAAAAGCCTGAAAAACAATCCATTAAAAACACCCAGGACGTACCACAGATCATCTGGAGTTTTATGGATTCTTTCGAAGCGGCTGAAACCAGCGAGGCGACGGCCAGAATAGCACAGGGTTTATTTGGTTACACTTCTTACGACGCCGTTCAGTTTTTCGATACCATCTCTTTTTCTCCCAAACAAAATGCTGCCGTTAAGCCGGCCACTATAGCCAACGAAACAAGGCCTTCACTGCCTTTGATGCGTTACCGCTTATATCAGTATGTGATTGCTATTAATCATTTCAAAGATGAAATGTACATCTGCGAAAACCAGGTGCCCGGTTTGGAAAGTGAAGTGAACATGGTAGAGTCACTGATCAGAAGCAAAGACGTTCCTGTATATCCTTTCAGCCCTAAAGGCGAAGAAACATCCAATATGGAAGATGAAGATTACAGGGCTATGGTGCAAAAAGGCATTCAAAGCTGTTTAAGAGGGGACGTGTTTCAGATTGTATTAAGCCGCCGTTTTCAGCAACAATTCACTGGAGACGACTTTAACGTATACCGCGCATTGCGCAATATTAATCCGTCACCCTATTTATTCTATTTCGATTACGGCGATTATAAATTAATGGGCTCCAGCCCCGAGTCGCAGCTGATTGTAAAAGATGGCGAAGCAGTAGTACATCCTATTGCCGGCACTTTTAAAAGAACAGGTGATGCTGAGAAAGACAGGCAACTGGCAGCTGAATTGCTGGAAGATGCCAAAGAAAATGCAGAACATACCATGCTGGTTGATCTGGCCCGTAACGATTTAAGTCGCATCAGCCATAACGTTACGGTAAAGCATTACAGGCAGGTGCAATACTATTCGCACGTGATACACCTGGTAAGTGAAGTGACCGGTAATACAGAAAAAGGCGTGAATCCTTTCTCTTTACTGGCTGCCACTTTCCCCGCAGGTACTTTAAGCGGTGCGCCTAAGTTCAAGGCTATGGAGCTGATTAACAGCAACGAACCCACACAACGTGGTTACTATGGTGGTTGTATTGGTTTTATGGGCTTTGATGGTAGTTGCAATCACGCTATTATGATACGCACTTTCTTAAGCAGGCAAAACACGTTGTACTACCAGGCTGGCGCCGGTGTAGTAGCTGCTTCCAAACCAGAAAGTGAATTGCAGGAAGTAAACAACAAATTAGGTGCGCTGAAAAAGGCTATTGTGCTGGCCTCAGAAATCTAAACATTGCTCAAGCATTAAATAAGAATACCGTGTCTAAAATATTAGTGTTCGATAACTACGATTCATTTACCTATAACCTGGTTCACCTGGTGGAGAAAATTACCGGTGATAAGGTAGATGTAGTTCGCAACGATAAAATAGCATTGGAAGAGGTGAAAGCTTACGATAAAATTATCTTATCGCCCGGCCCTGGCATTCCTTCCGAAGCAGGCTTGTTACTGCCTTTGATTAAAGAGTACGCCGCTACCAAATCTATACTGGGTGTATGCCTTGGCCATCAGGCCATTGGTGAAGCTTTTGGTGGTACGCTCACCAACCTGTCTACCGTGTATCATGGTGTGGCCATGCCTATGAACATACTGGCTACAAAGGCTCCTTTGTTTGCAGGTCTGCCCTCCCGTATGGATGTGGGACGCTATCACTCCTGGGTAGTAAGCAAAGATAATTTTCCCGCAGAACTGGAAATTACTGCAGAAGACGACTTAGGTTTTATCATGGCATTGCAACATAAAACCTATGATATACGTGGTGTACAGTTTCATCCCGAAAGTGTGTTAACGCCCCAGGGAGAATCCATTATCCGCAACTGGCTGGCCCAATAAATAACCACAGTAACGGAAAACCGGATTTCAACACATACACAACAGATAACAATGAAAAAGATATTACAATACTTATTCGAACATAAAACACTTAGCCGCGAGCAGGCTAAGGAAATTCTCACCAACATATCTAATGGTCATTTTAGCGAGCATGAAGTAACCGCCTTTATCACGGTGTTTTTAATGCGCAGCGTAACTATTGAAGAATTACAGGGTTTCAGGGATGCGTTATTGGGCTTATGTGTGAAGGTGGATTTGGGCGATCATAAATTGATTGATATAGTTGGTACAGGTGGTGATGGTAAAAACACCTTTAATATTTCTACACTGGCTTGCTTTATTGTAGCAGGTGCCGGTCAGAAAGTAGCCAAGCATGGCAACTATGGCGCTACCAGCATCAGCGGTGCTTCTAATGTAATGGAGCAACTGGGGTATACATTTAAAAGTGACGCGGCCCAGCTGAAAAAAGAAGTGGAAGAAGCGGGCATCTGTTTCCTGCATGCACCGGTGTTTCACCCGGCGTTGAAATCAGTAGGGCCTATCCGTAAAAACCTTGGGCTGCGTACCTTTTTTAATATTTTAGGCCCCATGGTTAACCCGGCGTCTCCTGCTTACCAGCTGGTGGGGGTGTATAACCTGGAAATGGCCAGGGTGTATAATTATCTCCTGCAGCAGTCCGGCAATCCATTCGCTATTATTCATAGCCTGGATGGGTACGACGAAATTTCTTTAACTGCCGATACCAAGGTAATCACCCATTCCGGTGAAGCTATTATGACGCCGGAGCAACTGGGCAAACGCCAGGTGGCGCAGCAGGATATTTACGGTGGTAACACACCGGAAGAAGCTTGTAAAATATTCAAAACCATATTAAAAGGCGAAGGCTCCTGGGCACAGAATGCCGTAGTGCTGGCGAATGCGGCTATGGCATTGCATTGCACCGGAAACTATGCAACGTATAACGATGCGTATGTGGCTGCGGTAGATAGCCTGGAATCGGGTAAAGCCAATGCCTGTTTGACTAAATTGATTGCCTTACAGTAAATCCAATACTATGAACATTCTGGATACCATTATAGCAAGGAAAAAAGAAGAAGTAGCTATTCGCAAAGCAACGGTAAGTCTGGATCAGCTGGAAAAAAGCCAGCTATATACCCGCCCCACGTTGTCGCTGGCTGCTTCACTGGTGCATCCGCAGCGTACAGGTATTATTGCGGAATACAAGCGTAAATCGCCTTCCAAAGGCATTATCAATGCCAACGCCCAAGTGGCTGATGTAACCAGGGCGTATACACAATTTGGCGCATCGGGGCTGTCGGTATTAACGGATGAGCATTTTTTTGGGGGTAGCAGCGACGATTTGCTGGCGGCCCGGGAAAATAATATCCCCATTCTGCGGAAAGATTTCATAATTGACGAGTATCAGATAGCAGAAGCTAGGGCTATTGGCGCAGATGTAATACTTTTGATAGCAGCGAATTTAACCACTGTTCAGGTGCAACAACTGGCAGCATATGCCAAAAGCCTGCAGCTGGAAGTGTTACTGGAAATTCACGACGAAACGGAACTGGATCATATTTGCGACGAAGTGGATATGGTAGGTGTGAACAACCGGAACCTGAAAACCTTTGAAGTAGACATTAATACCTCTTTGCGCCTCATTAGCCGTATGCCGGCCCACAAGCCGGGAGTAGCGGAAAGCGGTATCAGCAGCCCGGAAACCATCAAAACATTACGACAGGCTGGTTTTAAAGGCTTCCTTATCGGGGAAAACTTTATGAAACAACCTGATCCTTCGGTTGCCTTTGCAGATTTTGTTAAACAATTGTAACTAAAACAAGCAGGGCTATGGAACAGAGCACGTACGACAATCCAATGCATCCCGGCGCTTCTATTGAAGCGCACCGTGGTATCAGAGTAAAAGTATGCGGAATGACCCGCGTAGAACAGGTACAGGAACTGGACGCACTGGGCGTTGAATTTGCCGGGTTTATTTTTTATCCGCGGTCGCCGAGGTATGTATTCAAAAGCATGCCGGCATCGGACATTAAAAAAATAAGAGGGCGTATCAACAAAGTTGGTGTGTTTGTAAATGCTGCTATTGATGATGTACTGCGCACGGTAGATGAATGTGGTTTATACCTGGTACAGCTGCATGGTGATGAAAGTCCGCGCTATTGCGAAAAAATAGCCGACTACGTTACGGTAATCAAAGCGTTTCGGGTGTCAGAAGAAGATAACCTGATGTGGAAGATTAAAGATTACTACGATACCGCAGATATGTTCCTGTTCGACACGGAAGGTTCTGGCTATGGCGGCACGGGCAAAAAGTTCAACTGGGAACTGTTGAACGGGCTTAACATTCAGAAACCCTATTTTCTCAGTGGTGGCATTGCCCCCGAAGATGTGGACAAGCTGCACGAATTTCAGAAAACTGCTGTGGCTAAAGATCTGTTTGCTTTAGACATCAACAGCAAATTTGAAGTACTACCCGGTGTAAAGGATATGGGCAAAATACGCACCTTCCTCGACGGGCTTAAACTATACTAAATTATCATGGCTACTACAACCTACCAGCAACCAGATAAGCAGGGCTATTACGGCGCATTTGGCGGAGCTTATATCCCCGAAATGCTGCACCGCAATGTAGAAGAGCTACGCAGCCGTTACCTGGATATTATGCACGAAGCTGGTTTTCAGCAGGAGTTTCAACAACTGCTGCGCGATTATGTGGGCCGTCCCACGCCTTTATTCCTGGCCGAAAGGTTAAGCAAAGCTTTTAACACCAGCATTTACCTCAAAAGGGAAGACCTTAACCATACGGGTGCGCATAAAATCAATAATGCTATTGGCCAGGTATTACTGGCGCAGCGTTTAGGTAAAAAGCGCATTATAGCCGAAACCGGTGCAGGTCAGCACGGGGTGGCTACTGCTACCGTGTGTGCATTAAAAGGCATTGAGTGTATTGTATACATGGGCTCTAAAGATATTGAACGCCAGGCGCCCAACGTAGCACGTATGCGCATGCTGGGTGCCACGGTAATACCTGCTACCAGCGGTAGCCAAACGTTAAAGGATGCTACCAATGAAGCTATTCGCGACTGGATTAATAACCCTACCGATACGCATTATGTGATAGGTTCTGTAGTAGGCCCGCATCCTTATCCCGATATGGTAGCGCGTTTTCAAAGTGTTATCAGTGAAGAAACGCGCTTACAGTTAAAGCAACAAACCGGTAAAGAGCTGCCTACTCATGTAATAGCCTGTGTAGGCGGTGGCAGTAACGCTGCCGGTGCATTCTATCATTTTCTGGACGAACCTTCGGTGCAACTGGTGGCGGTAGAAGCTGCCGGTCATGGTGTGCATTCCGGTATGAGCGCTGCTACTACACAACTGGGCAAACCTGGTGTGTTGCATGGCAGCAAAAGCCTGGTGATGCAAACAGAAGATGGTCAGGTGGTAGAACCGCATAGCATTTCGGCAGGATTGGATTACCCTGGCATTGGTCCCTTGCATGCACACCTGTTTCAAAGTGGCCGTGGCAACTTTTTAAGTGCTACGGATGAAGATGCAGTAAAGGCCGCATTTCAGCTGTGTAAGCTGGAAGGCATTATTCCTGCATTGGAATCGTCACACGCACTGGCAGCCTTAAACCAGCTGAAGCTGGCCGCTACCGATACGGTAGTGTTATGCTTGAGCGGCCGTGGCGATAAAGATCTGGCCACCTACATGAAACATTTATAATTGAACCAGTAAAAGCCAAAAAGGATGAGTCGTATAGCTGAACTTTTTGCTCGTAAAAATAACCGGGTGTTGAATGTGTATTGTACCGCAGGATACCCTGCCCTCGATAGCACACTGCCTGTAATGAAAGCCCTGCAACAGCATGGTGCTGATTTAATTGAACTGGGAATGCCCTATAGCGATCCCCTGGCCGATGGCCCGGTGATACAGGCCAGCAGCATGAAAGCGCTGGAAAATGGCATGACCATCGCTGTTCTGTTAGGTCAGTTGAAAGAAATGCGCAAAGAGGTGAATGTGCCTGTGATTTTGATGGGCTACATGAACCCTGTGTTGCAATACGGTTTTGAGAAGTTTTGCAAGGATGCCGCAGCTGCTGGTGTAGACGGGTTAATTTTACCCGATTTGCCCGCTTATGAATTTGAAACAGAATATGGAGCTGTTATTAAGCGCTATGGTCTTGATTTTATTTTCCTGGTAACGCCCGAAACTTCCGAAGAACGTGTGCGTGCATTGGATGGTTTAACTACCGGTTTCCTGTATGCGGTATCTTCATCTTCCACCACAGGTAAGGATAAAAACATGGCCGATCAGGAAGCGTATTTTAACAAGCTGAAACAAATGAACCTGAACAACCCGGTTCTCATTGGTTTTGGTATTAAAGATAAAGCTACGTTTAATGCAGCCAGCAGTTATGCCAATGGCGCTATTATTGGCACAGCGTATATCAAAGCGCTGGATAATGCTAATGGCGATGTTGCCCAACCCACACAGCAATTTTTAGAAAGCATATTACAATGAACATCGTAATTATAAAATACAATGCAGGTAATATCCAGTCCGTATTATACGCACTGGAACGTATTAATGCCGAAGCATTGGTAACTGACGATCACGAGCTGATAGCCAAAGCCGATAAGGTAATTTTTCCCGGTGTAGGCGAAGCCAGTAGTGCTATGCGGTATTTAAGAGAAAGGCAGCTGGATAAAGTGATCACCAGCCTTACACAACCTGTGTTAGGTATTTGCCTGGGTATGCAGCTGATGTGCAAAACATCGGAAGAAAACAACACCGAGTGCATGGGGATATTTGAAGAGCCGGTGAAAAAGTTTATCGCTACAGATGTAGCGTTTAAAGTGCCGCAGATAGGCTGGAATAATATCTACGACCTGCAAACGCCTTTGTTCGACCAGGTGCCGGAAGACAGTTACTGTTATTTTGTGCATGGCTATTACGCGGCGTTAGGCGAGCATACTATTGCCACTACCAATTATATACAGCCGTATAGCTCTGGCTTACATAAAAACAATTTTTTCGGAGTGCAGTATCACCCCGAAAAAAGCGCTAATGTGGGCGAACAGATATTAAAAAATTTTATTGAAAAAATATAGGCAGGCCACCCGCAGGTAAGAAGCATGGAGATAAAAGAAGTACCACTGGATATTATATGGCAAATGCGCAAAGAGGTGATGTATCCAAGCTTTACCATTGATGAGGTAAAGTTAGCGGATGATGCCACCGGTTTGCATATGGGGGTTTATGAAGCAGACACACCGGTTTCGGTGGTATCAGTTTTTATTAAAAACCAGCAATTGCAGTTTCGCAAATTTGCCACATTAACCACTTTACAGGGTAAAGGTTATGGTAAAGCTTTGCTTTCGCATGTAATGCAACTGGCGCAGCAACAACAGTGTACGGCCGTATGGTGTAATGCCCGTGTAAGTGCAGCCCCTTTTTATCAGAGGTTTGGCATGCAGCCGGTGGGGGAGCAGTGGCAGCAGCATGGGCACGAGTTTGTAAAAATGGAAAAACAGTTATAACAAATGCAGATCATTCCCGCCATAGATATTATAGATGGCAAGTGCGTACGTCTTACGCAAGGCGATTATAATCAGAAAAAAATATACAACGAAAATCCGCTGGAAGTAGCCAAGGTATTTGAAGGGGCAGGTTTACAACGCCTACACCTGGTAGACCTGGATGGCGCTAAAGCTGGTGCCGTGAAGAACTGGAAGGTACTGGAAGCACTTACTTCCAAAACCAACCTGGTAATAGACTTTGGTGGTGGTATTAAGCAGGAGGAAGACCTGACCATCGTATTCAATTCCGGAGCAGCTCTGGCTACAATTGGCAGCCTGGCAGTAAAAAACGAAGCACAGTTTGTAGCCTGGTTACAGCAATACGGCGCTGATAAGTTTTTACTGGGTGCGGACGTAAAAGACGAGAAAATTGCAGTAGGCGGCTGGTTAGAAACCACAGATGTTGATATCTACAGCTTTATCCATAAATACATGCAGCACGGTATACAACAGGTGTTTTGCACCGATGTAAGCAAGGACGGTTTGCTACAGGGGCCTTCTGTTGAACTGTATACAAACATTATTGGCCGCTATCCGAAGCTGCATTTTATTGCCAGTGGTGGTGTGGCTACTGTGCAGGACCTGGAAGACCTGCATAAAATAGGATGCAGCGGTGTAATTGTAGGTAAAGCCTTTTATGAAGGCCGCATTAGCTTAGAGCAGCTTGTGCAAATGAACCAGGCATAAACGTAGCTACTGGCTACATTCAACTATATCTTATGTTGGCAAAAAGAATTATCCCCTGCCTGGATATTAAAGATGGCAGAACCGTAAAAGGTGTCAATTTTGAAAGTTTGCGCGATGCGGGTGATCCGGTAGAGCTTGGTGCCTTATATGCACAACAGGGAGCCGATGAACTGGTGTTCCTGGATATCACCGCTACCAACGAAAAGCGTAAAACACTCAGCGAGCTGGTCAACCGCATTTCACACCATATCAATATTCCTTTCACTGTAGGTGGGGGCATCAGCAGCGTAGAAGATGTGCAGGTGCTGCTGCAAAACGGGGCCGATAAAATATCGGTGAACACGGCTGCTTTTAAAAGGCCGGAACTAATAAAAGAGCTGGAAAAGGAGTTTGGTAGCCAATGCGTTGTGCTGGCAATAGATACCCGCCTGGAAGAAGACGGTGAATGGTATGTATATTTGAACGGAGGCCGGGTAAAAACCGATACCCGCTGTATTGACTGGGCTAAACAGGCGGTAGACCTGGGTGCCGGCGAAATATTGCTTACTTCAATGAACCACGATGGCACCAAACAAGGCTTTGCCGTTGATATTACCCGCACGTTGGCTACACAGCTGTCGGTGCCGGTAATTGCTTCCGGAGGTGGGGGCAATATGCAGCATTTTGAAGAGGTGTTTCGTGAAGCAAAAGCCGATGCAGCCCTGGCCGCCAGCATATTCCATTTTAAAGAAGTGGCTATACCCGATCTGAAGCAATACCTGAAAGCAAAAGATATTGTGGTAAGAACTTAAAAATAGAGCTTTATGCGAATTGACGTTCCTGTTGGTCTTATTGCTATTTTTATGGCGCTGTATTTTTTTTACGCGTTCATCAGGATACGAAAGCGCAAAAAGGAGCAAAGACAGCAACGTCATGCCGGCATGTTGGATGCATTGCTGGAAATGTTAAAAAATAAGCCGCACTGATTATGAAAATGAACATTGACTTTAATAAATATGCCGATGGACTGGTGCCTGCCATTATTCAGGATGCCAGCACCAATAAAGTGTTGATGCTGGGTTTTATGAACCAGGAAGCGCTGGATACTACCGAGCATTCGGGCCGTGTAACCTTTTTTAGCCGCAGCAAACAACGCCTGTGGACAAAAGGCGAGGAGAGTGGTCACTTTCTGATGCTGAAAGAAATTAAAGCAGATTGTGATGATGATACCCTGCTGATTAAAGTAGAACCTATGGGGCCGGTATGCCATACCGGTGCTGATACCTGCTGGAACGAAACCAATGAACAGGATGACTTTTTATCGCATCTTGAACAGGTGATAGCGTTGCGCAGGCATGCTTCGCCCGACGAATCGTATGTGGCCAAACTGTTTCAGAAAGGCATTAATAAAATAGCACAGAAAGTAGGGGAAGAAGCAGTGGAAGTGGTGATTGAAGCCAAAGACAATAATGATGAGCTGTTTAAAAGCGAAGCAGCCGATCTGTTGTTTCACTACCTGATATTGCTGAATGCCAAAGGTTACTCTTTAAAAGATATTACGGCTGTATTACAACAGCGCCACAAATAATCAACAGCATACTATAAATAATCTACTAATGAAGCGCATCGTTTCCGCATTATTACTGGCATTACCTGTTGCGTCTATCGCACAAAACGGTTTTACCATCCAGGGCAACATCAAAGGTTTGCCGGATAATTCATTGGTATACCTGGCCGGCAATTCTGAAACAGATACCATTGCCAGGGACTATGTAAAAAAAGGAAGCTTTCTGCTGAAAGGAAAGGCCGATGAAACCAACACCCGCATGTTGGCCATCCCTGCCCTTAATCAACAACAGGTAGTTTTTATGGGTAACGATGCCTTAACTGTTACAGGTGACGCCACGGGTAAAACAGGGGCGAATGCAACACCGGTAGAACTGGCTGTAGCCGGTACCGGACCTCACCAGGATTATGAAGAGTTTATCTACTACATCAAGCCTTTATATGATTATGTAGATTATTACCGCCAGCTGATGCAGAATGCCCGTATCCGGGAAAGTAAAGATTCTGCTATGATCATGCTGAATACGGCGTATACCCTATATCAAACCAGTATTGATCGTTTTGTCAACCGTAAGCCTGCCAGCGCCATGTCGGCCCTGTTACTGGCTTACAGCTACGATACCGATCCTAATAAAGATGTTTCCTTGCTGGAAAGGCGTTTTGCTACTTTAAAAGGCGATGCGTTGAATAACCGTTTTGCCAAAGGTGTACAGGAGGTAATAGCTACCAGCAAAGCGGGTGCTATTGGTACACAGGCCATACCTTTTACACAAAACGATGTGGATGGTAAGCCGGTTTCCTTATCACAATTTAAAGGGCAGTATGTGCTGGTTGATTTCTGGGCCAGCTGGTGTGGGCCCTGCCGGATGGAAAACCCCAATGTAGTGGCTGCTTACAAGCAGTTTAAAGACAAAGGTTTTACCGTGCTGGGCGTATCGCTGGATCAAACCAAAGATGCCTGGGTAAAAGCCATTAAAGCAGATAATCTTACCTGGACACAGGTAAGCGATCTGAAATACTGGAACAATGAGGTGTCCCGTGCTTATCATATCGAATCTATTCCCAGCAACCTGCTGATAGATCCGAATGGTATGATTATAGGCAAAAATCTGCGTGGGCAGGAATTGCTTAAAAAGCTGAGTGAAGTATTAAAATAATAGCTGGAATGGGCATCTGCTTCTTATCCCGGAAGTAGATGCTCATCTATATAATTTCTGATCTGTATCATTGAGTCAAAAAAATACTGCTGCGCTATCCCTTTAGTAATGCCCAGGTCCCGGGCAATATCTTCGTAAGGTTCCTGATAATAATATCTCAGTTCAAAAACCTGCTTCATTTGCTGAGGTAAAGTATTAATAGCTATCGGAACAAATGTTTTCAATTGTTCTTCTGTCATAGGAAGGCAAGGGCCTGTAAAAAGGCCACTGGTGAACTTTTTAATCAATTCTCCCAGTAAAGTGCTGTTCTTCTTCAACAATAGATATTGTTTGGTAATATGGTCCAGCGTAGTGCTGATGTAATGGTCGCCATTCTCCACGGCGGTAAGCAGTGTTCTGCTTTTCCAGATATTGTCGAAAAAGCCTTTGGTTATCTCTTCCGCTGCGTTCCAGCATTGGGTTTCCTGGAAAGCCTTTCCCATAATTTTATGCTTATACAGGTGCGAAAACTGGTCAAAAGCGCTGACATCACCTGCTGCAATAGATGTAAAATAATCGTGTAACACAATATCCTCCTGGCTCATAAAAAACTTGTTGTTAAAACGTGTTATAAGTCTTATCAGGCTCAGCACTGAAATGGGCAGGTAAATAATATTACCTGTAGAGGATATTGGATGTGCTGAAGAACAAAGCTAAGATAAGCTTATTGGCATTTCCAGGCAAAATAATAGCATAAAAACCAAAAAGGCTAACCGTGCGGTTAGCCTTTTTGAAAAGCTTTCTGGTAGGCATCTTCTTCAAAACCAAGGGCTACCACTTTATTATTTTTTTCAATTAACGGGCGTTTTATAACGCTTGTTTTTTCCTGCATCAGTGCAATGGCGGCTTTTTCACCGGTAACCTCGGCCTGTGCAGCTGCATCCAGCTGACGCCAGGTGGTTCCTTTTTTATTTACCAGTGCTTCCCAGCCGGTTTGTGCGGCCCACGACCCTAGTTTATCGGCAGTAATGCCTTTTTTCTTATAGTCATGAAACTCGTATTGGATACCGTGCAGGTTTAGCCAGTCCAAAGCCTTTTTTACAGTGTTACAATTAGGAATGCCGTAAACAGTATACATAATTTGCTTCACTCTTACTTAATAGTAAATTTCACTACATGATCGCCCCATAATAAAGAAACTTCACCGCTTTTGCTGATGGTGTAAGTAAGCGTTTCTGTAAATGTTCCTTTACCGTCTTTTACAGTTACCTGTAAAGCGTCTTCTGCTTTGTTTTTCTCGTAATCGTAAGCGCCCCAGGTTTTAGACACCTTGTTGAAGATCAGCGTCCATTCCTTGTCGTTGTGAATAGTGAAAAAAGCATATTTACCGGCTGGTAAAGCTTTGCCTTCTACGGTTACTGCTTTGGATACTTCAAAAGTAGTGGCAGCGTTAGCACCTGCACGCCATATTTTGCCAGGCAGGGGTTCCAGGTCTTTACCAATGGTTCTGCCTTTTACTGATGGGCGGCTGTATACGATAGAAACAGCAGCGCCGCTTTTAATGGTGGCAGATACACTGTCCAGCGGACTAGCGGGTTTCTTTTGCTCTTGTGCAAACACCGATCCGCTAATGGCGCAAACAACGGCCAGCAATCCGAGTACTCTTTTCATGATTGTAATAGTTTATTTAAATGTAATAATTCCGCAAAAACTATGCGAGCTGTCTTTTATACAGTTGCACTGCATTTTCGTAACCCAGGTATAAAGCATCACAAACCAGTGCATGGCCAATGCTTACCTCATCCAGCCAGGGAATACTTTTGCTGAAAAAATCCAGGTTATACAAGTCCAGATCGTGCCCGGCATTCAGGCCCAGACCCAGTTCTTTCGCTTTCTGCGCTGCAGCAACGTAAGGGGCTACGGCTTTTTCTTTATTGTTCTCAAACTTACGGGCATACCCTTCGGTATATAATTCAATACGGTCGGTGCCTGTTTTGGCAGCGCCTTCTACCATTTCCATCACAGGATCTACAAAAATGCTCACCCGTATACCGGCTTTTTTAAAAACACCGATCATTTCGGTCAGGTAGGCCTGATGTTCAATGGTATTCCAGCCATGATCGCTGGTAAGCTGGCCCAGGGCATCCGGTACCAGGGTTACCTGGTGGGGGCGTGTTTCCAGCACCAGGTCAATAAACTTCTGTTCGCTGCAGTTGCCCTCAATATTAAATTCAGTGGTGATTTTTTTTCTGATATCCCTTACATCCTGGTAGCGGATATGTCTTTCGTCCGGACGGGGGTGTACCGTAACACCATCAGCCCCAAAACGCTCTGCATCAATGGCAGCCTTTAAAACATCGGGATTATTACCCCCGCGGCTATTGCGCAGGGTGGCAAATTTGTTTATGTTAATACTCAACTTGGTACTATGGCTCATGGGGTAAAGTTAGCGGGTTTCACAATCTTTTTGTAATAATACACTCGCCTTCAATACCAATATACCTGTAGAATGGTATTTTTGTCACCACTAATTTAAAAAATATGGGTTGGATCATCTTCCTGGTTGGTATAATTGGTTGGCACATAGGAATGTATGGAATGTTTAAGAAAGCGGGACTGAACCCCGTGCATGGACTAATTCCCTTGTATAACACCTGGCTTATTGTTCAAAAAACCGGTATACGCAAAATCTGGTTCTGGTTACAGTTAATTCCCATTGCGGGACAGTTTATCACTATCTGGATCACTATTATCTGGGTAATGCATTTTGGTAAGTTTACTTTAATTCAACATGCCCTGGCCGTGTTTGTACCTTTTGTGTATCTGCCTTACCTGGGCTTTTCCAAAGATGTACGTTATGGCGGTCCGGAAATATTGACCAAGTATAAAAAATCACCTGCCAGAGAATGGATCGATGCTGCTGTGTTTGCCATAGTAGCTGCAACCATCATCCGCACGTTTGTATTTGAAGCGTATGTGATTCCTACCGGTAGTATGGAAAAAACATTGCTGATAAGCGACTTCCTGTTTGTAAACAAAATGACCTACGGTCCGCGTGTTCCGCAAACGCCGCTGAGTTTTCCTTTTGTGCACAACACGCTGCCGTTCTCTAAAACTTCACCATCTTATATATCCAGCGTACAGCTGCCTTATAAAAGACTGCCGGGTACTTCACCCGTACTGCGCAACGATGTGGTAGTGTTTAACTTCCCGGCGGGCGATACCATTATCAATTTACCGGAATATGGTTCGGCAGTGCCTTATTATGATGTGCTGCGTGAAAGATATAATGGCGACAGGGAAGCCCTGATGAATGAATACCCTATCCTGGTACACCCCATGGATAAAACAGATAACTATATTAAGCGTTGTACGGCTATTCACGGCGATGAGCTGCGTATTGACAAAGGCGTTTTATATATCAATGGCCAACCTGCTTTAGTACCGGAAGATTCACAGATCGATTACCGTGTAGAAACCGACAGCACCGCTTTAAATCCTGAATTTTTAGAGCAGGAGCTGGGTATTGAAAACCTGGATGAGAGCGATCAGCTGCGCAAGCCTAAAGGCAATTATGTGTTCCTGAACATGACCCCTTCCGAAGCGGAGAAAGTGCGCAAACAGCCGAATGTAAAAAGTGTTACTATTGAGCCATACCCGGTGGTACAGGTGTTCCCTTACGATCAGTACCATAACTGGAATGTAGACAGCTTCGGCCCGATAAAAGTACCTGCCAAAGGCGCCACTGTAACCCTTACACCGGAAAATATGGGCTTGTACAGACGTATTATCACTACTTACGAGCATAACACACTGGAAGAAAGCAACGGCAAGTATGTGATCAATGGCACACCCACTACCACCTATACTTTTAAACTGGATTATTTCTGGATGATGGGAGATAACCGTCACCGCAGCCAGGATAGCCGCTTCTGGGGTTTTGTACCAGAAACCCATGTGGTAGGTAAAGCTTCCCTTATCTGGTTTAGCTGGAACGGTGGCCCACGCTGGAAGCGCTTGTTTAAAAGCATCCATTAATTACTTATCTTTATATCATAAGGATTGTTAAATCCTCATAGCTACCAGCTATGAGGATTTTTTTTCCTTTAGAATCTGATAATTATGCACACACACACACAACGCTATCACTTCGATTTCGAAGAATACAATTCTATTCATGAGTTGTTACCAAACGACGCACAACTGCTAAAAAAGGCGCAGGAGGTAACTGCCATGGCCTACGCACCCTACTCAAAATTCCATGTAGGCGCCGCAGCAATATTATCAAATGGTGAAATTATTACCGGCACCAACCAGGAAAACGCCAGCTTCCCCGCCGGAACCTGTGCCGAACGGTCACTGTTAACTACTGCTGCTACTTTGTTTCCTAATGTGCCTATCCATACCATGGCCATCAGCTACCATAATCACAACGGCACCAGTAATTCCCCCATCAGTCCTTGTGGCATTTGTCGCCAGGCGCTGGCTGAATATGAAACCAGAACCCACCAGGGGATACGGTTGATATTGGGTGGACAGGAAGGGAAGGTGTTTGTGATTCCCAGGGCTACTATGTTGTTGCCGCTGGTGTTTACGGCGGAGGATATGAAGTAATGAGGGAGCTAATAAGAATATAAACTGTATTATACTACACATTTGTGTTAAAATGGGTTTGTTAATCCATGGATGTTTTATGTACCTTTGTCACGAACTCATAACAAACCCTGACTCACTATGAAACGACCCTTAAAATTAGTTTTGTTTACTGCCTGGTAGTAACTGTTTGTACAACTGCAAACTCCTTATTAAAAGTTAGTAACCGTTATCGAAATTTATAAAGTTTTTCAACCCTTATCGTAATGAAATATATGCAACTGCCGCTGCCTGCCATTGCATTCTGTGAAAATAACACAGATCCATTCCCGGCTGGCTATTCAAACTGTTTCGGATAATTATAATATTTTTTTCTATTGCTGCAATAAATGCCGGGTATAACCTTATGCTGATAAGTATACTTGTATGTGTACTGCATATAGCTGGAAGAATAACGCAGCCTGTTAACGCTTAAATAAACCTTCAACCTTATACTCATAGTGAGAACATCGCTACTGTACATAGTTCCTATTATAGGTATATGCTTATGTAATAAGCTGTACGGCCAACAGGCTAACCCTGGCGGTAAGGTAGCTGTTGTAGCGCGTCCTTATTATATTCCCAAAGATTCTGCTTTTCGCACAGGTTACACAGATACACTACATCAAAAAAAAGATACTTTACAAAATGTCTTTATCATGCCTAACACAAAGCAGGCTGGTAAAGAGGGGTATGCATCTTATGCTAATCTGCCGGAGCAGAAAAAAGTGAGGATACAAAGGGTAGAAAGAGAAAACGGGAAGCAAGAAGATGCATTGTTGAAGATACACGGCAATGTGTTATATAATGTAGACTACCGTTCCTATATAGATACGCCTTATGCAGAGCATGACGTGTATTACCATACCATTCAAACATACCTGGATGTAACTTACAAAAAAAATTACCCGATAAGGATATATCTCACCAATCGTTTTAGTAACTCTTCTTTTACACGCCGGTTTACAGATGTGAACATGCAGTTTAATACGAATGATTTTCGTAACAGGTTAAGGCAGCGGATAAAAGAATACAGGCCTGTTGATATGTTAGCTGATTCTTTACAGTTCTGGCAACGGTCTATCTCATTAAAAAAGATGGAGTTTTCTCAAATGAACAGCTCTGTCAACAGTTCTGCTGCTATTCAAAAGGTGATTGAACAGAAAGAGCGCATGGCGTATCCGGAGGTGCAGGAAAAAAAGAATGAGTTTCCTGAATTACCAGATCCAGGTTTTAAAAAGCCGAATGCACCCGCTTTTAAAAAAGTGCCGGATTATTTAGGTGATTGGTTTGGCAAGCATGGGCAGGAACAAGTGGAGAAGCCCAAACAACCCGCTGTTGATACAGGATTTATACAAAGTTTGGAGGCTAAAAAAAGGAAGATGGATTCTTTGCAACAGGAAATTATGGCAATGGAAAAAAAATACAAAGATTGCCGTAACCGTTGGGAAGCATTACAGAGCCGTAAAAATGCGAAGCTGGATCAGGCAGGAAGTATAGAGGAACTGGATGCGGAAATAAAAGCACGTAATATACCAGATACAGCATTGCCGGCAGGATATAAAACACTTTGGGCAGTTAAAAGCTTTGGAATAGGGCGTACAATGGTGGATTATTCAGAATTGTCTGCCAAAAATGTAAGTATTAAAGGTGGCCAGGTTGAGTACAATCCTGGCTATTATATAGCCGTAGCCGCTGGCACGGTTGATTATCGTTTCAGAGATTACGTTGTAGAAAATAAAGCCACACGCGGGCAATATCTTGCGCTGGTAAGGGTAGGTAAAGGGCTGAAAAACGGCAATAATATTATCCTTACCTGGTACACCGGGAAAAAGCAATTATATAATAGTAGCTCTGCCAATGCCAGTCAGCCCGATTATCGTTTGATGGGTTTTACATTGGAGGGGAATTATAGAATAACACCATCGACGTATCTTACTGCAGAAGTAGCAAAATCCTCACTTCCATTTTATAACAGACCCGAAGCGGCTAAAAGCCTGCTGAAAACAGCAGTAAACTTTAATGAGCATTCTAATGAGGCTTATTCTATAAAAGTTCAATCTGTTATTAAAGCTTATGGCACAAGGTTGTCTGGCTTTTACAAACACTATGGTGCAAGTTTCCAGTCTTTCAGCCTTATAACAACAGGGGTAGAACAGGACGCCTGGATGGTAAAGGTAGATCAACCTTTGATGCGTAATAAGCTGATGCTGGGCGCATCTGTAAAAAAGAACGATTACACAAATCCAACAACAGACTTAACGTATCAGAGCAATATGGTATTTAAAAGTGTACAGGCCACACTGCGTATTCCTAAATGGCCGGTGCTGTTTGTAGGATATTATCCAAGTTCCCAGTTAACAAAGCTGAGTGATAATGAATATATAGAGAACATGTTTTATTCATTGGTGGCGAGCGCTAATCATTATTATAAAGCGGCAACTATTAATATGAGCACTACTGCCATGTATACGCGCTTCTATAATAAAATGTCCGACAGTGCTTTTATTTATTCCAATAGCAGCACCTTTTTATTTAACCAGGCTTTATTTTTTAAACAGTTAATATATCAGGCAACCGCTACCGTATCGTTAAGTGCCGATTATAATTTATATACCCTGCATAATAACGTTCAATATAATTTATTGAAATGGCTTACTGCTGAAGGAGGTGTCAAATTCAATAAACAAACCAATTACAATATCGGGCAAACAGGCGTGAATGCAGGTGCTATTATTAAAGTAAATAAACTGGGAGAATTTCAGTTTTCTTATGAAAAAGGATTTATTCCGGGTCTGAATCGTCAATTAGTATCGAATAATACAGGTCGTTTTAGCTATTTCAAAATATTCTAAATATAAAAGTATGCGTCTTCGGGTAATAGTGGTTTTGGTACTGGTGACATTATCGGTCCGGGCAACAAGCCAGGTAAGTATGGCGTTGCAGGTGCCGCCAACAGGAGTTGTACAAAAAAGCCAGCTTTGGAATATGGTGCTGGTCAATGGCAGCAATGAAACTTATAGCATTGATATTACTTTAACTTTATTAAGTACCGCTGATAATAATCCTGTACTTACAGTAATCAGCCGTGGTATTATTTTAACCAAGGGAGCACACCAATTGAAATATGCGGATGTAAGCCCGGTAAACTACCGGTATACGTCACCCGCTTTTGGTGCAGATATGCGCCCGGAAGGATTATTGCCTGTTGGTAGTTATACTGCGTGTTATACCATTAACAAATGGAAGGGGGATATTTCGGAACCATTGATGGAAGATTGCATCAGTCTGGAAATACAGCCATTGAGTCCTCCGATATTAACTACTCCGGCCGATAAAGATTCTATTGAAACCGACTATCCGCAGTTTACCTGGTTGCCACCTTCGCCGATTTTATTGTTTGGCGACTTATCGTACAACCTGGTAGTGGTAAAGGTATTACCCGATCAAAGCCCTTTACAGGCTGTACAGCAAAATATTCCTTTGTTTAATCAAAGCCGTCTGCGCCAGCCATTCTACAATTTATCCTCTGCAACAGCAGGTATAGATACGGGTAATGTATATGCCTGGGGGGTTATAGCTAATAACAATAACCAGTTTATTGCTATTAGTGAGGTACGAACCTTTACGCGAAAAGGGATTGTGAAAATAGAAACATCTTTGCCTGTTGCGGCTTATGTGCAATTAAGCCGTGGCGAAGATGGCAGTGTGATTGTTACATCCGGAGCATTAAAGCTTATATATAATAACCTGCTTTCTGATGCCAGGCTTACTTATAAAATAACCAACTTATCTGATAAAGGCAATGCCTTAGTCGCTTCCGGAACTACGGTGCTGACAACCGGCAGCAATTTCATCGATCTGGATGTGCTTAAAACGAGCAGGCTGGAAAATGGAAATACCTATCAGTACACTGCTACTAACTCCAGAGGGGAAAAATGGACCATCAAATTCATTTACCGGAAAGAAAAATAACAAAATTGACTACCAATATTACTAGAATGATAGTTTCTGTTTCGTACTATAAGAAGTGTATAGCACTTCTGTTTATGGTGATTATGTACAGTGAGTTTGTGCTGGCAGGATATACTTCTGTATTGCATTACAATAATAATACCGTCACCAGTAACCGGCAGCGATATGTTGCTGCTACAGGTAACCGGGTAAAGGAGAAAAGTGATGCATATGCTGTTTCAATAGACAGTACTTATACTCCTGCTTTTTCTGCCACGCCTGATAACCGGGTTGTGGAAGAAGCATCCGCAAACTTCGGTAGCGGTCCTACACAGCCAGAAATGTCAGCTTTCCAGTCTGTCGGTTCTGGTAACATGGTAAATCTGTTTTCAGGTGATTTCTCTTATAATATCCCACTAATGGATGTTGGTGGTTATCCTGTTAACATATTCTATCAAAGTGGCATTACTATGGAACAGGATGCCAGCTGGGTTGGACTGGGCTGGAATATTAACCCGGGCGCTATTACGCGTAACATGCGTGGCTTGCCTGACGATTTTACCGGCAAGCAGGATTCTATATGGAGAAGTATTTCCCTGAAAGAAAATAAAACAGTAGGAGTTACCGCTGGTGCGGATGTGGAGTTGAAAGATGTGCCGATGGATCTGGGATTTAGCCTGGGTGTTTTTCATAACACTTATAAAGGCTGGGGCATGGAAACGGGATTAAATGCCAGTGTGCGTGTGGCGTCAGGGTCAAAAGGAAAATCCACAGTAGGACTTGATTTGAATAATAACTCACAGGAGGGCTTTTCCATTTCGCCTTCTTTCCAATATAAATTGCATGGGAAAAATTCAGACGATATCAGTAATTCTTTTGGATTGTCATTTCCTATGAATAACCGTACAGGATTAAAGGCCATACAGTTGTCTTATGGTATGAGCAAATACAAGACTGATCCCAAAAATAGTGTCTCAGGTGGGCTTGGTTCTTCCCTTATTTCTTTTTCACGTCCTGCCTACACACCCACTATGTCATATCCCATGACTAGTACGCAATATACTTTTACGGCTAAAACAGGGGGGCAGTTATGGGTCATTCACCCTAACGTTTCTCTTTCCGGTTATGTAAGCACTCAAAAAATAGAAGAGGCGGATAAACGCATGTACATTCCCGCCTATGGCTACCTGAATTACCAGGCAGCCATGAGCAACCCTTCGGTATTGCTTGATTTTAACAGGGAAAAAGATATTGCCTACAGTGAAAAGCCGGTTGTTTCCAGCATTGCAGTTCCTGCCTATACATATGATGTGTTTTCTATTACCGGGGAGGGTACGGGAGGTATGTTCCGGGCTTACCGGGGCGATATAGGATATGTATATGATAACTTTTTGAAATCAAAAGATAATTCGTTGCGGGCTAGTATTGATCTGGGTGGGGGGGCTCTAGCTCACAGCGGTGCCGACCTTAATCTCAACCGCGCATATACACAAACCGGGCCGTGGCAGGATGCTAATGCTATGCGTACAAACGTAGCATTCCAGTCGTCGGATAAAAATTTTGAAGCGGCCTATTTTCGGAACCCTGGCGAAAAAAGTATTAATTCCAGGGAATTTTATAAGGCTATTGGCGATGATGATCTGGTAACGGTGAAGCTGGCTAAAAGTGGTAGCTATTTGTCTGCTACCAATATACTGAACAGATATAATAAATCCGGCGTATTGGCTGAGGAAATAAAACTTCCGGCATCGCGTGCGGTGAAGCCTGTTCGTGATAAAAGAGCGCAAGTAATTTCTTATTTAACGGCACAGGAAGCGAGTATTGCAGGCGTAAATAAATATATAGAAAACCATATTTTAAATACATACGGGCTCAATAACTGTAAGGACAGTATCAACGATTTGAATTATGGTGCCGGTGAGGGACTTATGGGGTATTACTACAACGATAAAACATTTAGCAACCTGTTTGCTACCCTCAACGATGAAACCATCAATTTTTCTAATTACTCGTATATCTATGACCCGATGGGTCCAGACTACAGGAATTTTGACAAAGTAATTGGTCAAAGCAGGCAAAAATTCAGTACCAGGTGGTTGGGCCGGATAAAAGCACCTGCTACCGGTACTTTTAAATTTATGATTGTTTCTGATGACCAATCAGGCTTATATGTGAATGACTCATTGCTTATAGCAGGAACCAAGCCTGGTGGTGTTTATACCAGTGTTCCATTGAATATGGTGGAAGGGCAATTTTATAATATCAAGGTCGATTATATTCAGGATGCCAGCAGCATTGTTATGCACCTGGGATGGTCTTATAATGGAGGTGATTATAAAACTGTACCGAAGGAATGTTTATATCATGTGGCTGAGAAGTTACAGGATACAGTAAGTAATTCCCTGGTTATAGAAAAGCGTATCAACTCATTCAGAAAGCCTACGCACATTTCTCAAATCAACGTATTAAATCCGGATGGCAGAAGATATGTGTATGGTATACCTGTTTATAATCTCTATCAGCGTGATGCTACTTTTTCTGTAAATGCAGCAGGAGGTAATTTAAAGGATGGACTGGTAAAATATGAGCATGGTGTAGATGATACCACTACCAACAACCAGGGTAAAGAAGGGTATTATAACGCAGAAGACATGCCTTCTTATGCGCATAGTTTTATGTTAACCAATATTCTTTCTCCTGATTATATTGATTTAACGGGTGATGGTGTTTCGGATGATGATCCGGGCGATGCCATTAAATTTAACTATAGCCGTGTGGCAGGTTTGGATAAGCCTTTCGAATGGCGTGCACCTGCAGTGGCAGATAGTGCTTCTTATAATGAAGGGTTCCGGTCTTATAGCAGAGATGATAAAGGCAGTTATTCTTATGGCCGTAAAGAATTATGGTATCTCAATTCTATTGTGTCTAAAAACATGATAGCTACTTTTAAGGTGTCTGACAGGGAAGATCTATTGTCGGTGAATCAGCGGGGTGTGAAAGATCGCAATCGCCACCTGGCTAAAAAGCTGGATGAAATAAACCTGTATTCTAAAGCCGATTTCTTAAAGAATGGCAGTAATGCCACTCCTGTTAAAACAGTGCATTTTGAATATTCGTATGAACTATGCAAAGGGGCTAACCGTTTAAAAGATACTACGAATGGATATTCAGGTAAGCTTACTTTAAAAAAGATATGGTTTAGCTATAATGGCAATAATAAGGGAAAACAAAATCCCTATAACTTTTATTACCATTCCAATAACCCCGGGTATAATTTAAAATCTTTTGATCGCTGGGGCAATTTTAAAGATCCTTCACAGAATGTGGGAGCTACAGCTGGCAATCTGGTTACTAACCAGGAATACCCTTATGCGCTACAGGATAGTACGTTGGCGGGATATAATGCTGCAGCCTGGACATTAGATTCTATCGGGTTGCCGTCAGGAGGAAGTATCAAAGTGCAGTATGAAAGCGATGACTATGCATTTGTACAGGATAAAAGAGCGATGCAAATGTATCGCGTTGTGGGGCTTTCCCGCTACCAGCCTACTCAATTGCCATTAACGGAAGTGTCTTTGTATTCCAATAAAGGAGAGCATACTTATGTAACGGTGGCTGTAAACGATCCGGTGAGCAGTAATCAACAGGTATTTAAAAAATACCTGGAAGGATTGGATATGATCTATTTCAGGATGCGGATAAAAATGCCTAAAGATGATTGGGGAGAAGGATTTGAAAATATACCCTGCTATGCATATGTGGATAAAGATGGTGGCTATGGATTTGTAGATGCCAATCATATCTGGTTTAAAATAAAGCATACTCAAATAGACACTTTTGGTATTACGAATGCGAGTCCTTTATTCAAGGCTGCCATGAATTACCTGCGTTTGAATTTGCCTTCTAAAGCCTACCCGGGATCGGAAGTGATGGACGATTTTGGTCCTGTAGATGCCATCAAAGGTATTTTTGGATTAATCGCCAATATTGTAGACATGGTCAGGGGATTTGAAAGTAAAGTAAAGTCTAATAACTGGACCAATGTGGTAGATACCGCACGCTCTTTAGTACGTTTAAATACCCCATTCTATAAAAAATATGGTGGGGGGCTGCGTGTGAAAAAGGTGCTGATCTACGACAACTGGAAAAAGATGAGCAAAGGCAATGCAGAGTCGGTATATGGCCAGGAATATGAGTATACAACCCTTAAACAAATAGATGGAACAGACCGGTTGATAAGCAGTGGTGTTGCTGCCTACGAACCATTTATTGGCGGAGAGGAAAATCCTTTTCACATGCCCGTTCAGTACGGAGAGCCTGTTTCTGTGATGGCACCTACTACAGTGGGATATGCAGAAGAACCTTTAGGGGAAACATTTTTTCCATCTGCGAGCGTGGGGTATAGTAAAGTGAGAGTGAAATCTATTCATACTAAAAATGTGAAATCTGCTCCGGGATATGAAGAAACGGAGTTTTATACAGCTTACGATTTTCCTACTGTAGCAGAAAGAACGGTGTTGGGAGATAACAAGGAACGATATTTTCCATCTATCCTTAATTTCTTAAAAATAGAGTCCAGTCATTTATTGGCGTTATCGCAGGGGTTTAAAATTGAACTCAACGATATGCATGGAAAAGTGAAGAGGGAATCGAGCTATTCATCTAATAATAGTTTAATCAGCCAAACGAGTAATTATTATAAAACGGAGCATACAGGGAAAGAAAAAGAAAAACTGGCTAATACTGTTTGGACGATTGGGCCAGATGGGAAAATTGATACAGCATCGGTGATAGGGAAGGATATTGAAATTATGATGGATATGCGGGAGGAGCTAAGTGAAACTGCTGCCAAAAATTTCAACGTTGATGGAGATATGTTCCAGGCAGGTGTATGGCCTGTTATATTATTGGGTACACTCAATATGTTTCAACATGACAGAACCGTTCTCAAATCTATTGCTACTACCAAAATTGTTCAACGATATGGTATATTAGATAGCATTGTTCATGTGGAGAAAGGGAGCCGTATTACCACCCAAAACATCCTGTATGATAGCGAAACCGGCGATCCTGTGCTTAACCGTACCGAAAACGAGTTTAAAGATTCTATTTACACCTTCAGCTATCCTGCGCATTGGAGTTACGAAGGCATGAGTGGAGCTTATCAGAATATCGATTTGTCGTTAAAGAACGTATTTATCAAAAGCGGAAAAATAATCAGTGGAATTACAGAACCGGATAGTGTCTATTTCGCAAGTGGCGATGAAATATTGATTGGTTCCAGGCAAAAGACCGATCTGGCCAATACAACCAGTTGTAAAGATACACTTGCCTGGTATCCAAGTTATGGCCAAATGTGGGCAGTAAACGTTAATGAACTGAAAGGTGGCCCTAAGGACTTTTACTTTATGTGGCGTGATGGAAGTCCGGTAACAGCTAATGATGCTACTTTAAAAGTAATCCGTTCCGGCAGAAGAAATATTGCCGCTCAACTGGGTCAGGTTGCTTCGTTGCATAGTCCTGTAGTGAAGGCTGGAAGCGGGTACCAATTACAGTTTGATGTAAATACAGGTATTATCAATGCTTCTGCTGTGGAATACAAGCAGGATTGGAAAGTGGAAGATAAAATGAAATCAAAACTGCAATGTCTGTTGCAATAAATAATTATATATGAACAAGATACTTATAGTAGTGATGTTTTTGATGGGGTTTTCTATCATTTCTGCTGCTCAAACAGATAATGCGTCTTTAACGTTGTCCGGAACCTGGACATTAGATACCGTCCATTTAAAAGTGTATGATTTAACCACCAAGGTGCTTTTAAGAGAAAAAAATCTGGTTTCCAGAGATTCTATGTATAGAGTGCCAGGTGTATTACCCTATGTAATGCGTTTTGTTGAGAACAACCTGGTGCAGATAGAGGGAGTTGCTAAAAACAGTTTTCCTGGCAGGTATCTTATACAAACCGGAGACTTTTTACTCTGGAATGTAAATACTGGGTCGGGTAGCGGCGATGCTGTACAAGTCCCATCCTGCCAGTATAGATATGTACCTAACGGCGAAAACAGGATGGAGTTGCAAATAAAATTTGCTCATAAGGAAAAAGCTTCCGGTAAAAATGTGGTGATTCATTTTGCCTATAAATATTCACGTAAAAGCTGATTGAAGAACACGATTAATAAAGAAACTTATGGGTGTATATAATTTGCTAACAAGAGGGAGAAAGGCATTAATGGGTGCTTTGCTACTTTTTATAGGTCAGGCATCGGTTTTTGCACAATGTGATTTTGGATTTTATACAACTGTAGAAAATTCGGCATGTTATGCTTCCGGAAAAATTACAGTAACTCTAACAGGTGGTAATACTTCCAGATTTACGAGTATACTGTATAGTATAGATTCTGAAACGGGAACCGGCTACCATGTTTCCGCTAACCCTTCTCCCGTTTTCGAGAATGTGCCTCCAGGTACACATACGGTTACCGTACAGATAGTATGCGATAGTGTTCCCTACAGCCAGACTTCCACGGCTACTGTAGGCGGCAATTATCAGGCTGTAGAAGCGACTGTTGCAGAAGGCAGGCGGTCGCTTTCGTGCGGCGGTTACGGACAGGCTGTTGTAACAGTTACAAAAGGTTTAATGGCTTATCAGGCAGTTATTGTAAATGCTCCACAGGGATATACAGGGGCTACTACGTTTAGCAATTTTGGCTCTCCTATTTATATTGATAGCCTGGTTGCTGGTGAGTATTCAATAGTGGTAAAAGATAGATGTGGAACAGCTACCTCGCCTATGTCAGTTACTATACATACTATTGATAAAGTTGATGCATCCATGTTTTATATCATAGCATTGCCGGGAACTAATAACGAAGAAGATTGCAGTGTTTTTTATGCTACTAAACCAGAGTACGCCGGAGGTTCAGTATTGAGTGGTTACACCGGAAGCCTTAATTCTTATTATGCAGTAAGTCTTGACGGTATTCCCAAAAGTGATTATGTTCCTTTCGGAGAGGCTGCTGCAATTCATTTGCCGGAAGGGGTTAAGAAAAGCGATACGTATGACAAGAATATCTATTATCATATACGCCCGATTTGTGGCGACGAAATTGTGATAACAAGTTCTACGTTTGGGGTGGGGTCGACGACTGCTTATAGCTATAATTGCAATACAGGATTTGATATATGGAATGATTACCCGCATCGTTATATTTTTTGTTACCCTATGTATCTCACCGTGAGAGATTCTGCTACTGGCATGGAGTATAAGGATACTGCCTATACCTATGGTCCAGGTAAAAAAATAAAAAACTTACCGTTTGGTAAATATTATATTACTACACAAACAGGAGATGGTTATTATGTAACTAACAACCAGTTATTGAATATTGCGGCGCCTGAAACAGATCGGTATTATGTTAGTCATGGACAATTGTATGGTCAATTTGGAAATGATGGTGCCTGTTACTTTTTTGTAAGCCCCTCACAGGGATTAGTAAAAGAAGGAACAAAAGTGGAGATAATAGGTAATGGGGTGTACGGATCAGCCATATATGACAGCAAAGTGAATTCGGGAGGGATAGCTATTAGTGCAGATAGTAGTGGCCGTTTTTTATACCCGGGTGAGTATGTTCTTCGGGTAACAGACGAATGTGGTGTATATGAGATGACTGATATAGTTACAGATGATGATGTGTACAAGTACACCATTTCGCTGAAAAATGAAAGAACATGTGATGGTTTAACCGTTACGCCTTCTGGAACATGTCGTTACCAGGGACAAAACTATCCCGTTTATTTTCAATTGACTAAACTGGAACCATGGCAGCAATGGGGAAACCCTATCCCGACAGGGCAATCCTGGAAGATAACCGCCGGAGGCACCTATAATGCAACCGTAGGAGCGGTTTCTAACCTTGTTAATAACTATACCTATACGGAAGGTGGGAATGTTGCAGTATTAGTGTACAATCCCAATCCTGTAATGGTTGATGTAAATAAGTCGGGTGGTTATGTGTGTCCCCGCGATTCGATAAATGAAGGTAAGATAAGAGTAACGGGCAAAGGTGGTTTATCTGATAATTATACTTTTAAATTGGCTGCCCAGGGTACAGGAGCCACTGGTCCGTATTGGGCTACCAATACTACGGGAGAATTTAATAGTATGGACAGCATGGATAATGCTGGTACACCCTATATTTTATATGGCAATATGAATTACGATGTACAGATAACTGACACATGTGGTGCGTCTTCTGTACAAACCATTAAAATCATTGAGTTAAAAACCGCGCAAATTGCCAGTTCCGATAAACAAAGTTATTGCATTGGCGACCCGGTAAAGTTTTCTGTTATTAATCTTCCTTCTACAGCAAAAAAATTCACCTGGACAGGTCCGGATTATTTTAGAAGCGAAATGGAATCGCCCTCTTTCAGTGCTGGCCCTAATAGTGCGGGAACCTATCATGTGGTTATTAATTCTGATGCCTGTCAGGATCCTATAGAGGCAGATATACCTATTGCCATCTATCCCTTTATGTCTGTTTGTTATAGTGCAGTAACAGATACAGTCGTAAACCCTTATCTAACAGGCATGCTGGGTAACTGGCACACCAATAAGTCGTATGTATATTATAGTCGTCGTGCAGAATCTGATCCTTTGCAGGAAGTGAATTTGAGAAAAAACGGAACCTACGCAGAGTTTTCTTCTTTCTGGTCATTCCTGGGAAAGAAAATGAATGTGAACCCTGATAAGGGCAAGTGGGTTTGGAATGCTGCCAGTACTTTGTTTAATAACAGGGGGGCAGAGATAGAGAATAAAGATCCATTAGGCAGGTATAATGCAGGTTTATATGGTTATGCGGGTACATTACCAACAGCGGTGGTACAAAATGCCCGCTATAGGGAAAGTGTTTTTGAGGGTTTTGAAGATTATGGCTTTTTCGCTACAAGATGTGATAATGCCTGCGCAACAGGTCGTCACTTCGATTTTAGCGGGTATGCTGCCTATATGACTACCAACCAAAGCCATACAGGTAAATACTCCTTGCTGATACCTAAAGATAGTGTTGTAAATATGCTTACAGCTGTGGACGCACCGGAAAGTGATGATGTGGAGATGAGTATTACGCTAAAGGATAATAGTTGTGTGCCTAGTGGGAAAGGGTTGGAAGGAGTACGCACTACCAGTAACACCTTACTTCCTGTGTTTAAACCGGTTAAAAATACGCGTGTTTTATTCAGTGCCTGGGTAAAAGAGGCTGTGCCTTGTAAAGGGCTTTCTTACACGGGTAGCCAGATTGAGCTGGCTGTTGGGTTAGAAAATGGTACGGCACAGTCGGTTATCATCTATCCCAAAGGCAACATTATTGAAGGATGGCAGCGTTTTGAGCAGGTGGTGGATGTGCCGGCTACTGCCAAAAGCTTTTCGGTGATACTGAAAGCTACTGGTGATGCCGATATATATGTAGATGATATACGCATTCATCCTTACCTGGCTAATATGAAATCGTTCGCCTACGATCCGGTGTCGCTACGTTTGATGGCAGAACTGGATGAAAACAACTACGCGACTTTTTATGAATATGATGACGATGGAACGTTGGTGCGGGTGAAGAAAGAAACAGCGCGCGGCATTTCTACTATTAAAGAAACCAGGAGTGCGTTGTTAAAAGAGAACTAGCATTTTAAAATATTATAATACTATCAGGGTGAAAGCATTTTTATTATTCATGGGTTTGTGGGTAGCACAGTTACAGGCTGTGGGAGCTGATATTGACCCTTATATGATATTCACTAAAATACAGCAGGCATATAGCGGTGCCGGTTATATAAGCTTTAATATGCATTATAAATATGCGGCTAAAGCCACGCCTGCTATTTTAACGGACTCGCTGGAAGGGCGTGCTGTTATTCATGGAAACAATTATTATGTGGTACTGGACAATGTAGAAAATATGGCAAATGACAGGCATGTATTCCAGGTGTTTCCTAAAGAAAGTGTGATTGTTTTATCCAACAGAACGGCAGCCAATCAAAGCAATGCCGCTTTACCCGGAATGCTACCAGATACTGCCATGATCAGGAAAAATGGTTTGCTGCTAACAGCAGTAGAGAATGGGAAGAATTACCAATTGACTATTACGTTTCCTGCCAGGCATACCTATAAAAAGATAACCCTCCTTGTGGCTGCCAACAGTGGATATATTCAGAAGGCGATTTATGAAGTAGCATCTGATGCTTTGGCAAATGGCGAAATAGCTAAACAGGAAGGAGGAAATCAGCAGTCTGGTTTGTCTGGAGAAGACGCTTTGGTTACTGTTCTTTATTCAGATTACAGCACTGCGGCTATTGATGAATCTATTTTTACCGACGAACGGTTTGTGGTGCAGGAGAATACAGAAAAGAAGCCTGCCAGCAAATACGCCGGATATACTATCTACAACACCAACCCTAAATAGCAAAGAACAAAATGAGACATAAAAACTCATGTTGGAATAGCAGACTACTGCTGTTGTGCGCAATGATATTGCTGAATATAGCCAATGCTGCTATGGCACAAACGGAAAAGATATTCCAGGTAAGATTGACTGGTGCCGCTAATGAAATTAAACCAGGCGCTTCCAGTACCATTTCCGAAGCGGGCGTATTTGATGCTGCCGCAAGGGCTAAAATGCTGGCAGATTATCCTATTAAAAATAGTGTGAGCCTGATATTGGATGAAAATTCACCTGTTTACCTGCGGGATAGCTTTTCCCTGGTGGTAACCGTGCGTATTCTTTCCAAAGATGTGAACGGGGTGCTTGACTCCTTAGACAAACAACTGAAAGTTACTTATAGCAAAACGGGCAAATACCAGGCGCTTAGTACGTATGTAACCAGGAATAAACATGAGGTTACTACAAAAGTGATAAATGTAGCTTCCTCCGTAAGCTGGGATGTAATGCCTGTGATGATATTGGAAACCCGTATGGATATGCAGCCGCTTTTTACTTTTTCGTGTGATAATGATAAGGTAGAAGCATTGAGCTATAATAGTGTTATTGCTGACGGGGTTGATGAATTACAAGTAAGCTGGGCAGGCGTATTAGGTATTGATATGTATGACCTGGAATGGTGTTATATAGATACTTCTGCATTGAAAGGAAAAAAGAGTAACAATATTTATGATCCTGCTTTGATCTTTACCAATAATGCCAGCCGGGTAAGTATTACTGGTACTTCGTATAAAATTCCGTTGTTGTATGATGGGGATGGTATGCTATTCTTTAGGGTGCGTCCTGTACAGATAAAAGCCGGAGCAGGAAGGTTGGAAGGTAAATGGAGCAGTGATTTTACTACAGGTTTAGGTGCCGCTTCTTTTACAGGACATGAGCGTGGATTAAACTGGCAGGCAAGTACCAGTTTTGCAGAAGAAGGAAAAAGGAAATCGGTAGTGCAATATTATGATGGCAGTCTTCGTAACCGACAAACGGTAACCAAAGACAACACCACTGATACTACTATTATAGGAGAAAGTTTTTACGACTACCAGGGGCGTGCAGTGATACAGGTGTTGCCAACTCCTTCTTTAAGTAATGTCATTAAATACACAAGAGGATTTAATGTGGGCCTGAACGGTGCAGAATACGACAAGGAGAAGTATGATGTGGTGCTGGACGAAAAGTTGTATTGTAATACAATGGCGCAGGGTATGTCTGCTGAAAAAGGGAGTTCCAATTATTATTCCCCTCAGAATCCTGCTAAACAGTATGGAATGAACCGGTACATTCCAGATGCGGAGTTGTTCCCCTTTACCCAAACAGAATATACCAATGATAACACAGGGCGGGTAAGTCGCCAGGGTGGCCTGGGACCTAACTATCAATTAAACAGCGGGCATGAAACCCGGTATTTTTATGGTGGTGCACCTGATAAAAATGAGTTATATGCCTTGTTTGGCACAGCCGTAGGAGATGCCAGCCATTATGTAAAAAATTTAGTACGTGATGCCAATGGGCAATATAGCGTAACCTACCTGGATATGCATGGCCGCACTATTGCTACTGCCTTAGCCGGAAATGTTCCGGATAGCATCCAATTGCAGGCTTTGAGTAGTAATAAAGATACCATGCAGCTGGAAACCATTGGAGGGCCAACCGGTAACGTTGTGAACGACCTGGTAATGGAAAGTCAGAAGGCTTTAGTTGTTACCAAACAATCAGACTATGTATTTGACTATTGGCTTGATCCCGAACGTATCAAAATGGAGTCGTGTACGGTGGGAGATACTATCTGTTATGATTGTTTGTATGATCTTGAAATTATTATTACCGACGATTGTAATAACCAGAAATTAGGGCGTGCTTTTGATACGGTGTTTCATAACTTCTCGCTTGCGAATAATCCTACGCTGCAAACTGATTGTAATAACAAGCCGGCAGGGTTTCATATAAATTTCACCCTGCCAGGACTTCCTGAGGGGAGTTACCTGGTAACCAAGCGTTTGTCTATTAGCAGGTATGCAGTAGACTATTACCGGGATAGTGTATTTGCTATCAGGAATACCTGTAAAAGCCTGGATTCGATTATCACAGAGCGGCGTGAATTGCAAATGCAATCAACCTGCTTTCCTACCTGTGACGAATGCAGAACCAATATGGGGAGCTGGACCATTTTTCGAAATAAATTTTACCTGCAAACGGGTATAGTGGCAACCGAAGCGGAAATAGCAACGCTGGATACAGCTACATACACCGCACAGGTAATGGTTGCCTGGAAAGATGCACTGGCTGCCTGTAATGAATTGTGTGATACCAATACGGATATTGATAAAGTGCGTAGCAGCATGTTGCTGGATATGTCGCCTCCTTCCGGACAGTATGCCAATATTTCTGATACGCTTGATCCGTACTCTATATTCTATTTTGACGCCAATAATAAAAATAGTGACCCGATATATTCCAACTCTTCTATTGTGTATAGAGAGCTAGATGGAACTATCAGCAGGGTATATAGCAATGCCACCAATACGGAAGGATTACCCCAAGCATTAGATAGAAATGAATTTGCTTCAAAGTTTGTTGCTTCCTGGGCAGAATCTCTGTTACCTTATCACCCCGAATACTGTAAGCTGCTTGAATATGAAAAATATCGGGAAAGCATGCTGTGGGATAAGAAAATGCAGGAAATTAATACCTACCAGGAAGCTTTAAATAGAGGATATCTGAACCCTATCGGGTATACTGATGCTCCCTATAATAAATTTACTATAAAGGATAGCATTGATCCTTTATTTAAAATACCTGCACTGCAATCCAAATTGAGAGCGGGCATGTTATCGTATGCAGTTGATAATAATACGGCTGTTTCTATATGGAGTGTTGCCAGTATTGTAACCGCTTGTGGCTCTACCAATACACAAGCTTGTAAAGTTAAATACCAGGATGGAAATAATGCCTTTGGACCGGAAATGTGTGAAGGGGATAAAGATCTTGCCTGGAGATCTTTCCGGGAGTTTTACCTACAATTGAAAAAAGATGTTATTGCGGCGCAGGTTTCAGCTGCCAATTGTGCTGGTAAGCCGTCCAGTGCTGTGCTGTCTGCCACCCATGCCTTAAATTTTATTGTAGCTTCAGAAGCTATGGCTCAGGAAGGCTTGTCTGACATCCTGAATGCAGCCAACCCTGATCAAACCAAAGCGAATGTGAGTGCAGCCACAGCCCAATACTATGATGATAACTGTCGCGCTTATGCTGTCATGTGGTTAAAACAGCTGGCACCTTGTGTCAACTATAATTCTGTTAAGAATGAGATGATAGAGGAGCTGGTGAAGGTTTGTAAAAAAGGCTCTGATGGAAACCATCCTTACGGTTCAAGGGATATCAGCCCGGATAGCACGAATACCTACAAAAGCTTTGACGAAGTAATAGCTGCTTACAACCAGCGTTTAGGCGTAACAAATGCTGCGCTTATTAATTGTAATGCGGAAGTGCTCACCAATCCTTTACCTTATAATCAGCAGCAGGCTTATAGTAAACCTTTGTACACAAAACCGTCTGATTGTGAATGCGAACGAATTCAATATTGGCAATCGAAATACAATGCTAGTAAAAAATCTGGTGAAGTCTTTTCAGCATTCCTGGCCCGTATGGCTGGTACTACTATCAGTGAAAGCAACCTTACAGCGTTGTTGAATATGTGTAGTAGCACCAATACCAATTGTACATTTTTAAGTAATCCTATCACACTGCCGCCAGCGCTACAATGCTATACTGGTGATGTGTGTGCTGATTGTATTTTGGTGGATAGTGTGTATAATAATTATAAAAGCATTTATCCGGCTTATTTGCCTAAGGTGGCTTCTGATTCTGTTCAGATTGATAGTATCCAGGAGACGGCTAATGGGTTGTTTGAGAAATACATGAATAACCATCTTGGTTTTAGTAAGCAAACCTGGGAGTATTTACAGTTTATTGATAGTTGTAAGAATAGTGGGCCGTTTTATGAGTCTCAATTGCAGTCTACTACGTTTTTAAGAATGTATAATAATGCCGACGGTACAGCATCTGTTATCAATGGCATGATGGGGACTGCTGATGGAGGAAGTATTGTAGTAGGGGAATATAAAAATACCGGACGCGGCATTTCAGATAGAGCTGGATACTTTAGCAAGGTGGATAACAGAGGAAGTGTGGTATGGGCTAAAACTTATGAATTGTACAAAGAGGTAAACCTTAATAAAAGGATAAGTTTTAACAAAGTTGTGAAAACTAATGATGGAGGGTATATAACAATCGGCTCTTTTATTGTGGAGGGTGTTGAAAATGTTTCCAGTTACTTTCTATTGGTAAAATTTAGTGAGTCTGGTGAAGTGATATGGCAAAAAGCATATAGAGATGGTAATATTTCTTATTATGGAGAACAAGGACGTGATCTCTATGCATTAACAGGTGGTGACTATGTGTTTGTAGGAAATTATAATTATGGTACAACGGGTACGCATACAATGGGCCGTATAGGTAATGATGGTTCATTGAAGTGGCTGCGCAATTTTGAAGGCGACAATGATTTCGGCACAAAAACCGGATATGTTGCCGAAAATGGAGATACATTAGCTATTGCGATTTCAAATCGTAGCCCTGGTGCTGCATTCGGGTTGTTTAAAATGTCTAAAGAAACGGGCGTGGCATACAGGGGTACTTATTATGCTTTTGGGGGAACTTCAGGAATCAGCGGTCTGTATTATAGTGTGCCTTATAAAGTTGACAGGGAATCTGATGGATATCTGGTATTAAGCATGTGTTCACCTACAAGTGGTAGTGGTTTGAATAATGTAAGTTGTCTTTTTAAAGTGAACGATTCCGGAAATGTGGTTTCAAGGGTGGTGTTAAATAAAATGCCTAATTCTCCGGCTTCTTTATCCTTGTCCGGCGTACGTCTTAAGAATGGTGGCTACCTGGTAGTACAATCAGATACAATAGCAGGAAATTATAGTTCTTTATATATATCAAAAGTAAATGCAACATTTGATGCCGTTACTACAACATATCGTGTTAGAACAGACAGACATATGGTTGTATATGATGTAAAAGAAGGCGAAGACGGAGAAATTACTATAGTAGGGAAGTCCAGACGTAACGATGATAAGCCTTTATTGATAAAGTTAGATAGCGTTGGCAGGAGTTTTTGTTATGATTCTACAATTGCATTAGGAGAATTGGGTATGAATATCACTCCGCGTGCAGTACCATCATTTACTCAATCAGGTGTTGATGCGATTGACTTTGCATTGAGCTCGATTGTTGTTTCAAGTCTGAATGAAGGAACTGATACTCTTAATTGTTATGTCACAAAACCTGTCGGTGGAGCATATGCAGGTCCTGTTCTTTGTGGCAGATCCGTATGGCCTTTGGATAATGCCACTTTTACACAGGTAAGTGACTGCTCTGATAGTTTGTCTTATGCTATTAATAAAGCTACTGACATCTTCATAAGAACCAAAGATTCGTTGAGAGGTGCGTTCGAGTCGGCCTACCTGTCTAAGTGTTTGCAGGCAACAAAGTATGAGAAGTTTACTGTTTTGCATTCCGCGAACGAATACCATTACACTCTTTACTATTACGATCAGGCAGGTAACCTTGTTAAAACCATTGCACCACGGGAAGCGCACCCTAATCGTAATGCAACATGGCTGAATGAGGTAGATGGCCTGGTTCAAAACAAAAATGGCGAGAAATATCCTGATCATGGCATTGGTACAAACTACCGATATAATACATTAAACCAGGTAGTAGCTCAAAACTCTCCCGATGGCGGAACCAGTCATTTCTGGTATGATACACTTGGAAGGTTGGTGCTATCACAAAATGCACAACAGCAACAGGAAGGTAAATTCAGTTATACGTTATATGACCCATTGGGGCGAATTACCGAAGTAGGACAAACTGCTTCTGAAGAGAAGGTAGTAGATAGTATTGCCAGGAGTACTCAACACTTATCGGGTTGGTTGGCCAGGGCTGCTTCCCATAAAGAGCAGATAACAAAAACGGTGTATGATGCGCCTTATGGCCTGATTGATACTGTTCTGGCAGCAGAGAATGTTAGGAGTAGGGTGGCTTACTCTGCCATTTTTGAGAACAATGATAATCTGATCGCTAATAAGTATACTACGGCAACCCATTTCAGTTACGATATTCATGGAAATGTAGATACCTTATTACAGGACTATCGTATAGGCGCGATGGCTGATGGTGGTAACCGGTTCAAGAAAATAGTGTATCAATATGATTTAGTCAGCGGAAAGGTGAATCATGTAGCCTATCAGCCGCAAAGCTGGGCAAAAGATGCATTTTATCACAGATATCAATATGATGCAGAAAATCGGTTAACGAATGTGGAAACCAGCAGCGATAGTATCCATTGGGCGAATGACGCTTTATATAGTTATTATAAACATGGGCCATTAGCACGCCTGGAATTAGGAAATAAGTTGCAGGGCATTGATTATGTGTATACTCTACAGGGATGGATTAAGACGGTGAATCCTTCCATGCCTTCAACGGATAATGGTGATGGAAGCTCGGGCTGTCCGGAAGGTTCGGCAATAAAAGACCTGGTAGTAAGCAATCGTCCTGTGAATGGTCCGGCTAAATATACTGCTATCGAATCGATCTCTTTCATCGAAGAATTTGATTCTTATGGGGAAGAAATGGAAAGTGTGCTTGACTCTTCCTTACTTGTATGTAATAGTAACATTGAAAAAAGCGAAGAGGAACTTGCTGGCGTAGCTCCGGATGCGTTTAGCTATGTATTAAATTATAATGATAAGGATTATAAAGGAATCAATGTTGTTAGTGTAGATGCACAAGTGAAATCCCTGCTGGGTAGTAATTATCGACCACTGTATAATGGTAACATTACCGGTATGGGAGTGAACATAGGCAAACTGAACAAACCTATCTGGTATAATTACCAGTACGATCAGTTAAACCGGCTTGTTAATATGGATGCCTATTACGCTTCCAATGCAAATTGGAATTCCTTGCAGCCAACCACAGACTATCATGAAGGTATTACGTACGATCCTAACGGAAATATTCTCAGTTACCAGCGCAATGCTACACCTGTGACTGGGGCTACTGATGGTAATGTGATGGACTTGCTTACTTATAATTACAAGACAGGTTCCAACCAGTTAGATCATATTATAGATCATTCTGCGGATGTTTATCATAACGATATTGTTACACAAAATCCTGGAAATTATCAATATGATCATATCGGTAACCTGATTAATGATAATAAGGACACTATTTATTGGAATGTTTATGGTAAAATAAAAAACATTAGAAAAGCGAACGGCGATAAAATTTACTATTCATATGATGCGTCTGGTAACAGAATTAGTAAAACAACAGGTGATAATATTACCACCTGGTATGTACGGGATGCTCAGGGCAATGTGATGAATGTGTATACTTCTGGTGACGCAAATGTGAATGATGCGAGATTAACACGGACAGAGTCACATTTGTATGGCAGCAGTCGTCTTGGTATTTTACATGACAATGTTGATGTTACAGTTGGGTATGAGAATATTAGTTATCGATATTATGATTATATTAGAGGAAATAAGTTCTTTGAGTTAAGCAACCATTTAGGGAATGTGCTGGCTACTGTGTCGGATAAGCGTTTGCAGGTGAGTGCAGGGGGGAGTGCAGTGGATTCTTATGCGGCTGATGTAGTGAGTGCGCAGGATTATTACCCTTTTGGGATGCTGCAGCCGGGTAGGAGTTATAATGCTGGTGGGTATAGGTATGGGTTTAATGGTAAGGAGAATGATAATGAGGTGAAGGGGGATGGGAATAGTGTTGATTTTGGCGCAAGGATTTATGATCCTAGGATTGGTAGGTGGTTGAGTACTGATCCTGATAAAAGAGGATGGTTTAATCCATATCAGTCTTTTGGTAACAATCCGATACTATATAAAGACCCAGATGGAAGATGGCAAACAGATGGCCACTACTGGACAGTGTTTTTGTTGGCAACTATTTTGCAATTGCCTAACGCTGAGCAAATAGCACATTATACTGAATATCCAGATACTTATATTCATGGAAACAGAGCAGACGAAAGATATACATGGGCGAGTCCAAGCGAGCAAACTAGAACACATTCTTTAACTGGTGGATATCACACGGAAGAAAGGGCTAATACAATAAGTGATTTATTAGCTGTTCCTGCTAGCAATATTGAAGAATTTGGAAGGTTAATGCACAGACTTGGAGATACTTATGCTCATTCTAAACTTACAAATGGTGATAGAATGTATGGTGCAGGGCACTGGTATAATGCAGGAGGAGGATATACATTTGATCACTTGGTTTCTGCTGGGTCAGAACCAGATATGATATATAACAGAATTGGAGATAATGGAAAGTATGTAAGCTATGCGAAAGATGTTCTATTTGTTTTATCTCAGAAATTTGATACAAAAGTTAATTATTCTGCTGCTCTTGAAAAGGCATTGCCAATTTTGAAAAGTATGATGGAATATGCATCTAAAAACAGGGTTTCTTTAATAGGGATTATTAATTATGAATTAGCTAATTTAAAAGGTGAAAATAGCTTTTATGTGTATGCTCCACAAAGCATTCTTTCTACAGACTATCAAACACATTTAGTGAATACTAAAAATTACCTAACTTCTAAAGGAGTTAAGTTCACTGAAGAGAAAAAATATGAGAAATATACAACTACTGAGAGCGAGTTTGATTCAGATGGAATGTATTTGGGTGAACGTACAACTGAACATCAAAGAGAAGTTGGCACTAAATTTACCATTCAAAAATAAAAGCCTAGCATGAAGCAGTTTTTAATTAAGATATTTATACCGGGCTTACTCACTTTAATTGGTACAATTTTTTACTTTGGCTTAAAAAAGGGCAATGATGATCGGTTAAATCTTCTTTTTTGTGTTGGATTTCTAATTTATCTTGCTATAGGAATTGTCATCTTTCTATTAACTTTTTTTTGTGCAAAACTCCTTGAATTAGATAGTAAGGCGACTAACCTCTTTACGAGCTTGGTAATTATATTGTTTACTTGTTTTTGGTATTTAATATTTTATCGAGGTGATTTTGGTGTGACTTGTTTTTTATTTATATTAATACATTTGATCATTTTATGGGGTGAAAGAAAGAGGGGTAATGGGTAATGTACAAAACGTCACCTGGGTAGTGTACACAACGTCACCTGCGTGATTTATAAATTTGTAAGGGAGCTGATAATCAATCGGCTCCCTTATTTTTGTCTGGTAAAATAAGGTGTGTGCCTACGTATCTTTTATAGTTTATTGTCACGGAAAGCCCACTATTATTGAGTTTAATAAACCCTCGTGTACACTTTGTCACCTGCTCATGAAATGTAAGTATTGTCAGGGAGTCTGCATCAAAAAAGGATGGTATAAGACTGTTCAAAAGTATCGTTGTGTAGAATGTGGTAAATACCAACGGAGTCTTTATCGCATCCGCCGATATACTTTACATACAGAACAGCAGGTGCGGTTATTGAATAATGAATGCGTGGGAATAAGTTCTATGTCACGTATTTTGCAAATACCTAAAAGCTCAGTTCAAATGTTAGTTCTGAGGGCCGCCTCTAAAGTGACAAGGCCTATGTTTTCTTCTTCTCACGAATCTTATGAGGTGGATGAGATGTATACTTTTATCGGCAGTAAAAATACAGCCTGTTATATTGTATACGCAATCAACAGGAAAACGAGGCAGGTGTTTGATTTTATTACTGGTTCGCGCAGCAAAGAACAGATTGGCGGATTAATAAGAAGGCTCTTGTTAGTAGCACCAGCCAAAATTTATACGGATAGATTAAATATTTACAAATCTTTAGTGCCACGAAGTGTTCACCGTACCTTTCAATATATGACTAACAGGATAGAGCGAATGAACTTAACGTTAAGAACTCATTTGAAGCGGCTAGTAAGAAGGGGGATTTGTTTCAGTAGAAGCGCTGTAATGCTTGAAGCCTGCTTGAAATTATATATGTGGGGCAAAAGTTCACCCAAGGTTCATTGAAGAGGTGAACCATACAAATCCTGGTCAGGTAAAAGCTTCGGCCAAAAGTTCATCGAAATGGAACACAGGATATAAGCGAGACGGAGAATATAAAGCTCAGGGAGGGTAGGGTGAGCATAAATGGAACCAAAAGGAATAATGAAGGGGTTTTGTTATCCGCAAAGCTGGTAATAGGATTACACAGTTACCTGGAGCTATTACCACCAGACCAGGAGAAACTGTTTGATTGTAATGCCAGGAATGCATTATTTACCATTATGAACGAATTAAAGGGCAGCAATCCAGTTATACAGAATGCAGTATACATACGGAGCTGTGTAATATTAAGCTGCTCCGTAAACATAATAAAAAGCAGGTACAGTATATTGCAGGGCATGATGTTCATAAGAAGGTACAGGCATAAATCTGTTATGAACACATGTTGCTTTATAGACCCAGAGTGATTACTTATCTTTGCATAGAATTTATAGGAACAATCCTTTATCCCTTAACTCTTCAGTATGAAAAAGCTATATCTGGTGCTGGCAGCAGCCATTGCGCCATGGCTGCCGGCAATAAGTCAAACCGAACAGCCAACGCTACAGTCGGTCACCACAAATGGCAGCATCACCACCAATCCCATTAACATTAACAAAGCAGTAATTACTACAGCGGCCAACGCGGTGTCTCCCATACTTACCCTACGACCTGAGTATAACCGGGTAGGGGCAGTAACCATGATTCTTGATGCCACTTATCCCAATGCAGCAGTGGGTACATACTCCGTTTCTCCTACCAATGTTACGGGAACAGGTACTGGGCTGGTAATTTCTCTTACCATCACGGCAGGGGCGCTGGCTGGCAAAGCAACGATTGTAAATGGAGGATCGGGCTATCGTGTTAGTGATGTGGTGAATGTGCCGATAACATTAGTGGGCGGTACTATTGCCGGATCTTTTAATTTATTTATTACAGATGTTTCCGGCGCCAATTTATACGACATTAAAAATGCACCGTTGGCTATTACCCCAGGTGTTAATGAATGGGGATTTGAAAATGCTTATATGCCAGTGTATCAGTTGAAGACGCTTTTTAGAAATGATACACAGGCATCGGAAAACGCGCTATCATTTGGGTATGCCTGGCGGAATTCTCAAAAAGCGTACTGGGCTTTTAAACTGGATACCAATTATATAATGGGTATGGATAGTGGTGTTGTTGATATGCCACTACTTAGTTCATCCAGGGGCACTTTTCAAACTACAGCCAGTGGAGGTATCGGGGCTACAGGCAGTATGGTGAATGTGGGTCAGTTTAATCAATCTTTCGTAGATAATGTTTTCAGGGAGTACGGATATAATGATACAACGGGGAGTTCGTTTGTTTCCCGTCAGAATATTATTCCGGGCACTATTGGTGATGTAACTCTTGTCAATACAGGTTCTAACTATCGTATTGGCAGGTATACGAATGTGCCTGCAACCGGAGGGTCGGGTACTAATCTGTTCCTGGATATTACTGTAGGTCAGGATGGAAAAGTGTTTGGGGTGGTGGTAAGCGCTGAAAAGCCCAATGCAGGAACGGGTTATGTGGATGGCGATTATGTGAGGGCAGATTTGCCGGGAGGCGCTGGTTTTATAGCTTCTGTTACCACTAACAAAGGCAATAACAGTTTTGCAGCACTCTCCAACAGCAGCATTTATAAAAGTAAAACAGCAGACAGCTTTTATACGGTAAGGTCGGTACCAATAATTAACCAGGTAACTGGTGCAACAGGTAATGTATTTGGTTTTTATCATAATCCTAACCTGTTAAACCTGCAAGGAAAGAATATCGCTTTTCACAATGTTACTGGTGATGTATATTTCTCCACTAAATCCGGTAATGTAGGTATAGGTACTACTAATCCTACGCAAAAGCTTTCTGTAAATGGTACCATGCTGGGACAGCGAATAAAGATTACGGAGTTGTCAGCTGACTGGCCCGACTATGTGTTTGCTGCATCTTATAAAAAATGGTCTGTTGAAAAGATTGCTGCCTTTATAAAAATGAATGGTCATTTGCCGGAAGTGCCGGATGCAGCTACAGCAGCCGTTGATGGTGTTGATTTGGGAGATAACACTGCCGTTCTGTTAAAAAAGATAGAGGAATTAACCTTGCTGATGATAGAACAGAACAAATTGATGGCACAGCAGGCTAAACAATTGGCAGTGCTGGAAAAGGAGAAAAATTGATTGTCGTAAAAGCTGTTTACAAAACACAACACCCTTAACAAAACAAGAAATGAAAAGAATTATTATCATAGCCATATCAGGAATAGTATTAGCAGCAGCAGCAGGGCATGCTCAAACTTTGCAAACTGTTACAGATAACGGTGGCAATACTACAACCAACGCCATCACAATTTCGCCATCGGTTACGGCTACTGTTGCCAATACGGTAGCGCCGGCATTAAATCTTAACCCCAATTATAGCAGGGTTGGTCCTGTAAGTGTCATTGCTGATTTTAATAGTGTGGATGGAGTGGCAAAAACATATACTAGTATTTATCCTGCCAGTGTAACGGGTTCGGGCACAGGGCTGATGGTGAGCATCACTGTAGCGTCGGCCAGTCCCAGGATTGCTACTGTAGCTATTGTAAATGCGGGAACCGGCTATAACGTAGGGGATGTACTTTCTATACCGCGGTCTGCGGTAGGTAGTGCCACTGCTGGTTCATACTTGTTGTATGTAGGTAATGTAAATGCTACCGCTTCTTTTAGCGTAAACAATGCGCCTTTTATAATTAATGGTTATTCGCAAGGGCATTCTTACCAGGGCGCATTTACTCCTATGATGAATTTTAGCGCTACTTTCAAAAATGGCTCTCCGGCGGTTTCGCATCCGGCAGCCTTTGGTTATTACTTCAAAACCAGTCAGAATCCTTTTTGGTCGTTCCTGTTCAATGGTACCTATGCTTTAGGGATAAGTGGAACAACAGGGGTAGATATTCCTTTGCTAAATGCAACCAGGGCTAATATCGATTTTATTAATACCGGGTATATTAACAATTCCAATGGGTATATGATCATCAGCGGAACTACCAATAGCTCTTACCTGGATAATTCTGTTAAGTTTTATGGCAATACGGCTGTTACTGGTAGTTCATTTGCGGCTAATTCAACCATTGTTTCCGGAGCTGTTACTACGCTCAATATTACTAATGCGGGTAGTGGTTATGCTCCGGGCACTTATTCTAACTTAAAGGCAACAGGTGGCTCTGGCTCGGGATTGTACATTACGGTAATAGTAGGTTCTGCCGGTACGGTTACTAATGCAGTTGTTGCCAACGGTATCTCCTATGCAGGTCAGAATTATGCTCAGAATGAAACTGTATCTGCTCCTTTATCCGGTGGTACCGGGTTTGCAGCAACTATAAATCTGCGAACCAATCATAATTTTTCTGCGTTGGTTAACGTATCCACTTTTAAAACTAAAACGGCAGATACTTTCTTTACCGTTAAGTCTATCCCTAACATCAGTCAGGAAACGGGCGCTACAGGCAATGTGTATGGCTTTTTCCACGACCCGAGAATTACCAGCTTACTAGGTAAGAATATTGCTTTTCAGAATATAACCGGTGATGTATATATGGGTACCACTTCGGGCAATGTAGGCATAGGAACCAGCAACCCTACACAAAAATTATCCGTAGCCGGCACTATCCTGGCTAAAAGGGTGAAGGCATCGGTGGCAAAAGAAAACTGGCCTGATTATGTGTTTGCCAGTGATTACCAGCTGCCATCATTGGAGCAGGTGGATGCCTATATCAAGCAAAATCAGCATTTGCCGGAAGTGCCTTCGGCCGATGCGGTGAGTAAGCAGGGGTTGGATGTAGGAGATAGCCAGGCATTATTGTTGAAAAAAATTGAAGAGCTTACCCTCTACCTGATAGATCAAAATGAAAAGATTAAAGCACAGGGGGAGCGCATTAAAAAACTGGAAGAAAAGAAAGCTATAGGTGTGGTACGCTAGTGTATATAAGATAAACAAAAATAAGCTGTTGGGGGAATGTATAGCAAATAGTGTTCTTCTCCCATATGTAAAAGCCCGGTACCAAACAGTACCGGGCTTTTGCATATCAACTAAAACGAAAAACATCGCATCTGCTTCCTCGATTTACTATCCCCTTCTTTCTTCACATAATACCCCACCGATATTTCATGCGTACCATTATTATAGCTACGATACCGGTTCAACGTATAATCATAAGCATACCCTATACGCAGCTGTGGCGTAGCATACAGCTCTATCATGCCCACGGCTGCACTACGTTTGGTAAGGTCGCTCTGCAAATTATTTTTGGGATAAATAGTAACAGCGGTACGGTAACTTACACCCACCCATAACATGCGGTTCAGCAGCACAAAACTGTTCAGGTCTATATTAGTAGGGCCGCCGGTATCATCCTTTAACAGGAAGGAGGGTTTTAAGTAAATATCATTCCCCATATCCAGCAATGCGCCTGCGGTAAGATAAATATGCGGTTTGGGCGTAGGTACAGTAAACGTAGAGGGCTTTTTATTATCCAGGTGTTGTGCGGTAATATTATCTACGGAGGCCCCCACAAAAAAGCGGGTATTGCTGTAATAGATACCCGCCCGTGCATCCAGCAGGGTAATAGTTTGCTTGCCGCCATTAACCCCGGGTTCAGCAGTGGTGGTAGTAAGCAGGCTGCCGTCCAGCCCCGGTTGTATAATACCTGCGCCAATGCCCAGTGCCAATGTAGCGTCTTCTTCATTTAACGGAAAACGGTAAGCGTAGTTGCCATACATGCTAAGCATGCTTTGCGCGCCAATTTTATCATAGGCCACCTGCAATGCCAAACCCACACGATTATCGTTCAGGCTGCCGTCTATGGCCATAGACATGGTTTGCGGTGCGCCGGCAACGCCTACCCATTGATTGCGGTAAAAGGCATGGGCGTTCAGTTCTTGCCGGTACCCGGCGTAGGCGGGGTTAATATAAATGCCGTTGAAAATATACTGGCTGAATTGGGCATCCTGCTGTGCAGCAGCGTGCCAGCAGATGCAATATCCTATACATAAACAGATAAAACGTTTCATAACCTCATTGTTGAGCAGATTATTTAGGACGCAACAGCGTAATGTATCCTTTAAACTCCTGCCACTTGCCGCTGTTGTCTTTGATGCGTAACAGGTAGAAATAAGTGCCTTCGTTCAGTCCGTCGCCCTTCCAGTTGTTCTGATATCGTTTCTGTTCAAATACGTGATTGCCCCAGCGGTTAATAATAATCATCTCGTTGTCGGTATAGCTGGCCAGCCCCGAAACAATAAACTGGTCGTTGTTGCCATCGCCATTCGGTGTAATGGTGTTAGGTATCATCAGCCCAAAAATCTCTTTGGTATAAGAAGCCCGGTTATTGTCCTGTACACTGTCGGGGGTAGTAGCGGTAACTGTTGCTATGTTCTCTACCTGTCCTTTGTCTTTGGCGGTAACGGTGTAGGTGAGTCGTGATGACTGATTCACGGTTAACTGCGGAATCTTCCATTCAATAGTGCGGCTACCGGCATCGTAAGTGGCGGTGCCATCATCCGCTGTTAAAGCGCCGCTAAGTGTAAGTGGTGCCGGCAATACATCGGTAACCACAATACCCGAAGCGCTCACCGGGCCGTTGTTGAGTATAGTGATATAATAGTTGTAGGGTTGGTTCATCACTACCGGCTTACTGTCGGCCTGCTTACTCACGGCCAGATCGGTATTGGCTACCGGACCTCTATCGGCTATAATGGCTATACGTATGGGGTCGGAAATGTCCGATCCGCAATCTGTACCATTAAAAGCCTGTATGGTGTATTCTCCGGCCTGGTTGGCCACATAAGTAGTGGTGGTAGCGCCGGTAACAGGTTGACCATTCCAATACCATTGGTATAGTGTAGCATTGGTGGCAGTAGCTGTAAGCGTAACCCATTCACCCTGGTGTATGTATTTGGTATAGACATGCGGGGTTAGCTGTGCTACAGCTTTTGCCGCACATCCATACATACAAAGGAGTAATATAATGGTCTTCTTTAGCATATTGCCTTGCAGCTGCTATAATTACTGGATAGTGATAGTTGGTTTGCCTGGTTTAGGTGTAACAGTTACGGTAGCGGTAGTGGTGCTGCCGTTTAAAGTAGCTGTGCCTTTATAAGTACCACACGCTTTTACAGAATAGGCCGCTGTTAATTCGTAGGTATACTGTGTAGTGGTAGTGGCGCCTGGTGTAGCGGCTTCTACAATGGTGTAATCTTTAGTAGAAGCAACGGTAGTGGCGGCGCTGGTGGCTACGTTAATTTTTTGCCAGGTATAAGTGACCTCAAAATCATTTATGGTAAGGTTTTCCAGTCCTGGTAAAGCATTAGGTGTGCCGTCAAAAGCTACACTACCGGTAAAGGTGATAGCATCAGCAGGGGCAGTAGGGGCGCCGTTTTCCGCACAATACGTATGGGAAGCCGCGTCTGCTTTGTTACTGGAGGCAGTTACTACCAGCTTAGGCAGTACATATACATTGTAGTAAGCGGGCTCTGGCGGACACGCATTGCCTGCCAGCGCTGCGGTAACCCGGTAAGTATGCCAGCCAGGTGTGGCGCTGGTAATTACCAGCGTTTCGTTAGTGGCAGTGCCGCTGGTAACGGGGCCAAAAGTAGCAGCACCGGTTTGTTGTTCTTCCCAGGTGTAGCCGGTGTAAGTGGCATGGGTTACCGGATCGGTAGTGCTCGACTTTAACGTAAAGCCGCTGTTCTCCGCACAGAATAAGGTAGTACCGTCGTTGGTAGAAGTACCCTTGGTAGGGGCGGCGGTTACGTACAAGTCGGCTGGTACTTTTACGGGTTTGGTAACGGTTTGTGCTGTTGCCTGTAAGGCGGTCATCAGCAGTAAGCCTGCCATACTTCTTTTTACGCAGCTTAGTACAAAAGTTTTCATTGTCGTCCTGTTTTTGATATTATTTATTATTGCTGTGATATACATATTGAATGATTATGGATGAGGTAGAATACTTAATGTGGGCATGCCGGGTTTAGGAGTAACTGTTACGTTACCGGTGCCACGGCTGCTGCTGGTGCAGCCGGTGCTTGTGTTGGTAGCTTCTGCATAATAAATGGCGGCAGCAGGTATGCCGGTAGTATAGCTGATGCCGTTGGTAACGGTATTGCTCAATGCGGTGGTGCCCAAAGCTGTGCTGTACCAGGCATATTGTACGCCGGTGGCGGCATTGCTGATAGTAAGCGTAGCTGCCTGATCTATACACACGATAACCGGTGGTATCACAGGCACATCGGGCAGCGATAACACCGTAATGGCTACAGGCGTTTGCGCAGTGCTGTTGGTACAGCCTTGTCGCGATGCCTTTACATAGTACTCGTAGGTGCCGGCAGTGGTAATGGTTGGCGCATAGCTTAACCCACCATTGCTTACCCCCGTAGTAAGCTGGTTGTTGCCGGCATCATACCAGGTATAAATAGCGCAGCTTTCGTTATTGGTTACGCTAAACTGTAAACCAGCGGTCTGGTTTAAGCAAAGCGGTCCGGTTGCGGGTATGCCGTTTACCGTAAGTGTGCTGGTGGCTGGCACATGCCGTATACGGCTGATATCATATATGCGTAAATTGGCTAAGGCGCTGGCTACACCACCCATGGTTATTTCTATCCTGTCGAAAGGCGTATTCACCGCAGCAGTAACAATGTATTTATCAGCGCTGCCGGGTAATAACCGCAACGAAAGAAAGGTAGGATTGTTGGTAATAGCAGGTCCAGCCGTGGTATTGCCCAGGTAAGGTTGTATGGTAAAGCCGGTAAGCAGGCTCAGGTCTAACAGGCCACCACCAGGATTTTGTACTACAATACTCACCGAATCACCCGCCACAGAAGGTGTTTGAAAAATAACGGTTTCAAATACATTACTTAACACCTGCACACCGGTGCTCATTAAAGCGTAAGTGGTATAGGTAGGGTCGTTGTCTACTGCATTCCACGGATTGGTAACACTACCGGTGGCACTGGCCAGGTTGGCCAGCACGTTGCCTTTAACACCGGATAGTACATCTATTCTGTCGTCACACCCAATATTCCCGGTGGCGTCCTGCATAATATAAGCGTGAAACACATTGGTGCTTAATGCCAGCGATACCAATGGTGCATTCAGTTTTACATAAACGCCATTATATATTTCCGCCGGGGTAAAAGTAAGTTCTACTTCTCCCGCTGCGTTTAAAGCATCTACTACCGTAGTGCCGGTATAATATTGTGTTTTGGTGGTGGCATCGTAACCGGCATTATTCCCCAGGCCTATAAACGCTGTTTGTTGTGCAACAGTATGTAAGCCACTAAAGGTGCCTATTTCAATGCTGTTTAACACTCCAAGCAAACTGGTGGGTACGGTAAATTTCACTGTTACGGGGGTACCTGTGGCAATGGATTGCGCTGTAGTACCGTTGGAGGTAAATTGTAAAAACTGGGTAACACTGGCCAAACCCAAAGCGGTTAATGGCATATTGAGGGTGGATGCGGTAGCGGGGTTGTTATCCGTTGCATAGTTGTCGTTGGTAACGCTGCCATATAATACAGGCAATCCTAAAGCGTATAATACCGTTTCATACTTTCCCTGGAAATCGGCATACTTTCTTATCTGCCTGGTACATTGCCCGTGCACTTCTCCAATAATAATAACAGTAAATAACAGGAGTAAAAGCGTGCAGGAAGTCACCCGCCCGAACCTCATAGAGGAAGAGATTGTTTTTTGATTAATATGTGCATACGCCCGTTTTTGTAGCGGTGTGTGCATAGATTAATTGGATTTAGGGTGACAGATTAGTTGTTTAAATATGATTCCAGTATGCAAATGAATAGCACACCTGCTGCATAAACAACGAACCGGAAAAAGGAACAGAAAATGAACAGGAGGGGTGTTGTGAACAGAATGAACGGGAAAGAAGAAAAGATAAAGGAGTTTTGATTGTCAGCAGGTTAACACAAAAAAGGCTGGTGTATACACACCAGCCTTTTCTATACATGGGAGATTATTAAATAGAATCGTAAATCACCACTTTCTCAAAAAACACCCTGTTTTCTTCCAGGAATGCTTTGTGCAGCGGGTGCACCTGGTACACATCGTGACCAGCCATATCTTCAAAAAACAACACCAGTGAAAAAGTATAGGTGGTGTCAACTACAGCACGCTCAATAGTAGAGGGAACGCCTACGTGAAAAGCTTTTACACTTTCTACTTTCTCTAACGATTCCAGTCCTTTGCGAAAATTCGCCTTTTGTTCTTCTGTAGTATCGGCTTTCAGCCAGAATAATACGTGATGTGCTAACATAACCTCGTTTTTATTTGTTCACAAATATAAGTGTAACTCCCTTTTACAGGTGCGTAGTGAAATAATCAGTGATCTTTTGCATCAGGTGCACACGGTCTTTACCATACACATTATGCAAATGGCCGGGATACACAAAGTAATCTACCTGCTTGCCATTGTCTACACAGGCTTTGATAAAGTCAATGCTGTGCTGCCAAACCACCACATCGTCACTGGTGCCGTGTATCAGCATCAGGTTGCCCTGCAGGGCCGGGGTTTTGGTAAGCAGGTTGGCTTCGGCATAACCGGCAGGGTTTTCCTGTGGAGTATCCATGTAGCGTTCGGTATACATTACCTCATACATGCGCCAGTCAATAACAGGGCCACCAGCTACGGCTGCTTTAAACACACCGGGCTGGCGTAACATGATAGAAGTGGTCATAAATCCGCCAAAGCTCCATCCATGTAAGCCCATACGGCTGGCATTTACATAAGGTAATGATTTCAGGTAAGCCACTCCCTGTAACTGGTCGTCTATCTCAACAGTGCCCAGGTGGCGGAAGGTGGCCTGCTCAAATTTCAAGCCTCTGTTGCTGCTGCCGCGGCCATCCATGGTAAATACAATAAAGCCATGCTGTGCCATATACTCATACCACAGGTTGCCGCTGGCAGGGTAGCTGTTATGCAGCAGCTGAATGCCAGGGCCATTATATAAGTATACAATAACAGGATATTGTTTGGTGCTGTCGAAGTTTACCGGCAGTATCATTTTGGCATATAAAGGCGTGCCATCATTAGCCTGTAACTGTATGTTACGTACGGTAGGACGTTGAAAGCCGGCCAACGGATCGGTAGCTGTTAATATATTCTGCTGCCATTTACCGGTAACATCTGTAACCCTGGCCACGTAAGGCGTGGTTCCCGAACTGTAGGTATCTAATATATATTCACCGGTGCTGTTGCTAATGGCATCGTGCCAGCCGGCAGCGGTGGTTAGTTTGCGCACCTGGCCGGTTACGGTACTTACGGCGTAAATATGTTTTTCCATAGCACCTTCCGCACTGGAAGTGTAAATCACTTCTTTACGCTGACTGTTAAAGCCGATGATATCGTTTACCAGCCAGTTGCCTTTGGTAAGCTGGCGTACAATTTCGCCTTTGGTATTGTACAGGTATAAGTGATCAAATCCATCACGCTCGCTCCACCAGATAAACTGATCGTTATTCCAGGGTATAAATTGGAGAGAGTGCATAGGGTGTACATACTTGTCGTTCTTTTCTTCCAGCACGGTACGTAGCAAAGCACCGGTGGTGGCATCGTACTGATTTAACTGCAGGTGGTTTTGTTCCCTGTTTAACAGGGCAATGTACATAGAAGCTTCATCGGGTGACCAGCTTACACAGGTAAGGTATTGATCGGCAGGTTTGCCCGTGGCCATATATACCGTTTTGCTGCTGTGTGCGTCATGTATGGCCAGGGTTACCTGGTGGGAAGAATCGCCGGCCATGGGGTAACGGATATTGTTTACTCTGGCGGGAGTGGCGGTCCAGTCAGGAATAGGGTAATGGGTAACCATGCTTTGGTCCATGCGGTAATAGGCTACCTTGTTTCCTTTGGGTGAAAAGAAAAGGCCGTGGTCGATACCAAACTCATCGCGGTGTACACTCTGGCCATATACAATATCGGCACTGCCATCCGTGGTAAGGCTTACCTGTTGTCCTTCCTGGTGACGCAATACCAGGTTATGATTTACTGTATAAATAAATTGCTGGCTGGTTTTGTCGAAGGTGATATTCTCGGCCTTGTCCTCAAATTTGGTTTGCGGCAGCCATTGGAAGGAGTTGTTTGCCAGAGTGCCTATATAATACACATCGTCTTTGGCAAACCATGCTTTATTCTCCGACAACCAATGAAGCGCCGGTAATGCTTTCAGTGGTGTTTTGGCAAACAGCTGACTGTTCAAGTCGGCCAGTTTTAATAAGGTATCCGCTTTTAGCGAAGGCAGGGTATAACTCACCCAGCATTGTTGCTGATTAACGGTCACCACCCGTGTAAATGCTTTTTTACCGGGAATCCATTCAAACTGTTTTAATTTTTCGGGGGCCAGTTCCTGCCGGAAGCCGTTGGTGGCCTGCGCCATGGTAAACTGGCGGTTTTGTGCAAAAGAGATAGAGGTAAGGCTGCCCAGCAAAGCAACAACCCAAATATGCCGGCTCAAACGCATGGTACAAATTTTAGCCGGGCAAGGTAAGCAAAAGCGGCTAAAACAGGGTTTGCACGCCGTGGGCAATTTTAAACTCGTGGTCCAGCAGCCATTTCTTGCGCCACAAGCCGCCGCCATAGCCTACCAGCGATTTGTTCTGCCCAATCACCCGGTGGCAGGGAACTATAATAGCCAGCTGGTTTTTACCGTTGGTGGTGCTTACGGCCCGTAGGGCTTTAGGATCGCCCAGGCGAATGCTTTGCTCCATATAGCTGATAGTGCGGCCATAGGGAATAGCCAGTAGCTGGGCCCATACCCGCTGCTGAAACTCCGTGCCTTCCTGGTGCACGGGGATGGTGAATTGCCGGCGGGTGCCATTAAAAAACTCAATTAATTCTTCTGTGCATTCGTGCAAAAGGTCTGGTATGCCAGGCTCGTCGTGCACAATATCATCTTCATTGTCTACAAAATGCACTACCGAAATATACTGTTCTGTACCCCCGATCTTTAATAACCCTACCGGACTCTGGTAATAGGTATAATACATGGCGGTTTGGTTAGCCAACAGGTTGCCCGTTGGCTACCGGTGTTGCTGGCTGTAATAAAATTACCTGATTATTTTCATCGTACACACCCAAAACCAGGCATTCGCTGAAAAAGTTAGCAATTTGTTTACGGGGAAAATTCACAACAGCCACAACCTGTTGACCTTTTAGTTGTTCTTTCGTGTAATGATGGGTAATTTGCGCAGAGGATTGTTTTGTACCCAATGGCCCAAAGTCGATGGTGAGTTGATAAGCAGGTTTGCGCGCTTGGGGAAAGTCCTGAACATCTATAACTGTACCGGTGCGTATTTCAATTTTTTCGAAGTCGTCCCATGTAATCATTTGTCCTTTTTTATTAAAAATAATACATATGAAGAGAAATGCAACAGCCGTGTGGAACGGGTCTGGCAAAGAAGGTAACGGAACACTTACCACTCAAAGCACCGTATTAAATGAAACCCAGTATTCTTTCAACTCCCGTTTTGCGGAAGGTGTGGGCACAAACCCCGAAGAGCTGGTAGCAGCGGCCCATGCTGGTTGCTTTACTATGAAATTAAGCTTTGTGTTGAATGAAGCTGGTTTTACGGCTGACACCCTGGAAACAAAAGGTTTCATCACTTTTGAAAATGGTGAAATCACCAATTCACACCTGGTGTTGAAAGCAAAAGTGCCTGGTATCAGCAAAGAGCAGTTTGATGCCGCTACTGCGGATGCTAAAGCAAACTGCCCTATCAGCAAATTGTTGAATACCAACATTACACTGGAAGCAGAGCTGTTATAAGCACAAAAATAAAAGTCAACATACGAAAGGATAGTTGCCTCTCCCTTTTGCATGTTGACTTTTACTTTTACCGGATCAACCGGTACACCTGTTACCTTACACTAAGTAGCTTCTGATAAACCAGGCCCACTTCTCGTGTTTCTCCATCAGGCCGGTAACAAAATCGGCATTGCCTTTATCGTGGTTGTCTTCCAGCGTATCAATGTCGTTCCTTAATAAACGGATAATGGTTTCATGATCGTCCAGCAGAATTTTTAACTGCTTTTTCTGATCATTGGTATATTCTTCTTCCAGCAGGCTGGTTACCTGTAAAAAATCTTTTAAACGCCCCTGTGAGTAATGGCCCAGCATGCGAATGCGTTCTGCCACCTCGTCAAACACCTCGTCCAGCTCGTTATATAACCGCTCGTAAAACTCGTGCATGGCCAGAAAGTTTACACTTTCAATGTTCCAATGGTAGTTTCTGGTTTTAGTGTATAATAAAAACTCGTCTGCCAGAATTCTGCCCAGTATCAGGGAAGAACTCTGTTTTTGTTCTTCTGTTAACCCAATGTTTGCCTTCATAGAAAAAAGTGTTTTGATCTACATAAAGTTATTCATGTATTTGGAACAAACAACAGGCCACAATGTTAATTCATGATCAATGTAACAGAGATGCTAATTCCAACAATTCTTTTTGCTTGTATAAGTTGAGTGGAGCAGAAAAACAGCGGGACAATTCTTCGAGTAATAGCTGGATAATGCTAATGTGGTTATAAGGTTTGAAGTATTCGGGCATGGCAGGAGTGGCCGTTCGCTTAAAATACAGCTCCAGGTCGTTATGGCTGAAAGGCTGACCTGTTTTGCCATCCACATAAAAATGAATTTTATGCTGTGGGTTGCCTTTATAGGTGCAGGCGTCGTAATCGGTATGAAAAAAGGCCAGCACAAACTGCTGGGGTATATGAATGGCTTTTACCGAAATATCTAATTGTTCGGCCAGTATCAGGTAAAGGATACCATTGGAAACGGAGTTGCCTTTTTTGGTGCGCAATACCTGGTGAATAAAGAAATGATCGGGATTGGTATAATCCAGATCGGCCCCTTTTAAACTGTAGTAGTTGTATACAATGCTGGAAATTACATTGGCCTGCTCTAATGGCGTGAGGTAGCTATTCAGCTCCAGCCATACATTGCGGCGTATTTTTTCCATTTCCTGTAACACAGGGGTGGTATGCAAATCGGGATATTGAAATTTGGCTACCAGCAAAGCGCCAAATAAAAGATCGTGGTAAGCGCCATCGCGCCACTCGGTTAAATCTGTTATCAGGTCGGTATAATGCAGGCGGTGTATCAGCATTTCAATGCGGGTCTGCATGTCTTCGCGGGGAGAGTTTTCCCAAAGGTTCTCTAAGTTGGGTATGATGTTCCTGCCGTAGTCAACGATCCGCTGCGATACCGTAGAGAAGACCTCCTCATCGGGATCATCCAGTAAATGAAAAAGTGCTGATATTTCTCTATTTTCCTCCATAAGCCAGGACCCACTTTATAATATACAAACTAAACAATTTTTTTATAATAATGCTAAAATAAGTTATCCAGTATTGTGGAAAAAGCCATTGGTTATCAATCAATGTGCGTATGTTTTTAAAGCCGTGTTTTCTATACACAGACCTCTATTCTATAACGTGCTTTCGTTAATATTGTTCAAATCCTTTACAATGAAAAACCGAGTAACACTCGCATTGGTACTCTGTGTGTTTACCACACTTGTTCAAGCACAATTTTATAAGTCGGTACTCCCTTCGCCCGGCTTCACCAACGCCCTTGAAAAAATCGTTCTTGACTTCAGGCTCGATTACAAAACCATTCAGGGAGAGCAGATTTCCCGGGAGTCGGAAGTGGAAAGTTATCTTTCCGGTGTGGCTTTGCCAGGAGCTAAAGGCTGCACCATCTCTCGTTTTCACTCCAAGCAGGACACTACAGCCAGCTGGCAGGCGGTGATGTATGAAGGAGATAGTTATGCAGACGCCGTGAAGGAGTACAAGAACGTGGTGCGCCTGGTAAAGAAAAGCCAGATGCGCTGGATTGACAGAAGCGTGGTACATTTTGTAGGTGAAATGGAAGAACCCAGTGAAGAAGTAGGTTTTGCAGTAACCATTCTGGGGCTGGACGTGGCCGATAAACGCTATACGCATTTTGTGGCAGAGATTGAATTATCGGGCAGTGAAGCCGAGTGGTCGGTGAGAGTGAACCTGCATAAGAAAAGAGACGACAGGGATATGTAAAATATTACTTACTCAACAGCATGATGGTAATAAGTACACCGGCCAGTAAAATGGCCAGCGGAATTTTATACTTATTCCATAACATCTGTCTCTTTTTTTCCAGTAAACAACTTTGAATATCCTCTTCGGTTTGTGGTAACACAGGCGTGATATTCTTTAACAAAGCACTTATCGGCTGCACATATTCATAAGGCAGCAGGTAAGTGCTTTGTAGTATATTGTTGATAACAGCGCTGTTGGTATGTATCTCGCCCTGCAACTGCAGTATGCGTATGTAATCGTTGCTGAGCAGTTGTTTTATCTGCGCAAACAAAGTATCCTGGTTTAAACGAAAGGGATCCTGGTTGCTGTACTTTTTATATAGCTGAATGCTTTGTTGTAAGATGTCATCGGCCGAGTAGGCAGTGGGAGCGCTTTTTTGCAGTGGATTGTAGTGCTGATAATGCCAGGCATCCCGTTTTTGTTTATCACATAGCACCTCGTAAGCTTCTTTTATCTCCTGGAAACGTAATTGGGCCAAAGGGTTGCCCGCATTTTTATCGGGGTGAAACCGTTGGGCCAATGCACGGTAGGCTTTGCGTATTTCCTGGCTTCCGGCGCTGGGTTTTATCTCTAATATGCGGTAATAATCCTTTGTTGACATATGTTCTGCCACGTTCTGCATGCAGATAATACAAACTTACGCTTTAATTGTTGGGATGTGGTTACCTTTAAGCCTGATGAGGCGGAACATTCGGTTATTATACTTTGTATTACTTTTTAACTGCATAACAACCTGGCCCGCAGCCCACCTGCCGGCACAGCGTTCGGCAGCGCCCGTGCAGTTACATTTGTTCAACACGGCAGGCGGAAAAGCTATTGCTGCCGGCGACAGCTGCATCAATCAATACCACGAAACCTTTACGGTACGCAATTTTCGCTATTATCTTTCCCATATACAACTGGCAGATAGCACCGGCAAATTTTATGAAGCCGGGGAGGCAGAAACCTACCTGGTAGATTTTACCGACAGCAGCTCGCAACACATTACTTTACATCACCAGGGTAAAGCCTGGTTTATCCGTTTTTTACTGGGTGTAGATAGTAGTAAAAATGTATCGGGCGTACACACCGGTGTGTTAGACCCGGCCCGCGGCATGTATTGGACCTGGAACAGCGGTTATGTTATGGCTAAGCTGGAAGGCCGGAGTGAGCAATCTACTGCCCCTGGCAGAAACTTTACCTATCATATAGGGGGCTATAAACCACAACAGCAAACGGCCCGGAGCATTACGCTTGCTTTGTCACCGGCTGTAGCAGCCTCAAAAGATATTACCTTGGTGGCCGATATATTGCAATGGTTTGGTGGTAAAGAAAACATATCCATCGCTACGCATCCCATCTGTCACGAGCCCGGTGCGCTGGCGGTAAGTATTGCCGATAATTATACGCGCATGTTTACAGTACAGGAACCCGTGGAAACCGAGCCATGAAAACGGGTATTGTCATATCAGCTATTGTATTAGGTGTGTGCCTTTGCACTGCCTTTGTAGCCCGCTATGGTCCGCACCCGCATATTACCCGCGTAAACTTTCCACAACCGGCTGGCTGGCCACAGCCTCATTATAATTTCAAGGCTAACCCGTTAAGCCAGGAAGGTATTGCGTTGGGGCGCCGTTTGTTTTACGATGGCAGGCTGAGTAAAGACGGCAATTTTCCCTGTGCCAGCTGTCACCAGCAGTTTGCCGCTTTTACCAACTACGATCATAACCTTAGTCACGGCTTTAACAATACCCTCACCACCCGCAATGCGCCGGGTTTGTTTAACCTGGCGTGGCAACAGGAGTTTATGCAGGATGGAGGTATTAATCATCTTGATCTGCAACCGCTGGCTCCCTTAACGGCGCCCAATGAAATGGCGGAAGACATAGACAGTGTGTTGATGAAACTACGTGCCGACAAGCCATACCGCCGCATGTTCAAAGCTGCTTTTGGAGATACGGCTATCAATACCCAGCGCATGACCAAAGCGCTGAGTCAGTTTATGCTGATGATGGTAAGTGCCGACAGCAAATACGATCAGGTGATGCAGGGGAAGGCGCAGTTTAATTTGCCGGAACGACTGGGGTATGGCATCTTTCAGCAAAAGTGTATTACCTGCCATCCACCACCACTGTTTACCGATTTCAGTTATCGTAACATAGGCATGGAAGATGATCCTTATAACCACGATATGGGCCGCATGAAAATAACCGGTAAGCGGGAAGATTCGCTGAAGTTTCGTGTGCCTTCGCTGCGCAATGTAATGGTAACCGCGCCTTACGGACATGATGGCCGTTTTTTCAGTCTTATTGAAATATTTGAGCATTATCGCAAACGGGTAAAGCAAATGCCCAACACCGATTCGCTGCTGCGTAAAGGCATTCCTTTATCCAACTTTGAAATAGGCCAGTTGACGGCTTTCCTGTATACTTTAACCGACAGCACTTTTATTACTGATAAACGGTTTGATGTGCCGGATAATATGTTGGTGTCGCAGGCTGCCGATGCAGCAGATCATCCCTTACCTGCGAAGAAAAAGCTGTGATAATCATACGCGTATGCACATGGCATAGATTTTGGCTAACATAGGGCAACCGATCAATTCTCTTAAAAAGTAACAAATGAAAAAACACGCTCTGCCTTTCATTGCAGCCGCTGCCTTAGTGTACGCCTGTAATGGCCCGGAAAACCACACCGTTCATGACACCGTTGTTCAGGAAGTTCATGTTATTGATACTTTACCGGATACTACTCCCCAACCTATAGCAGTAGAAACGTTTGATATTACCAATATCCCGGTAAGTACGCAGGATATCGGTATTTTTCCTTTTTTCAAAGCGCCGGAAGGATATAAATACCAGAATGCTGAAACCAGTGATGCGGGTAAACAATACCTCGCTATCAATGGAAAACTGGTGCCTTTTGAAGGAAAGGTGTTTAATGCCAACCTGGATATTGACCAGCTGAAAAACAAAAGCACCTTCAACGCCGCCTTACTGGAAAAAAGTTACAACAAACTGATTGTTGACCTGGGCGGGGTAAAACTCAACAGTGCCCCTGTTACCAACACCGAAATGGAGCGGATTGGTAAAGGAGAGCTGATTGAGAAAAAAGCAGGCTTTGCACTGGATTATAATGGCCGTACCATACACACGTATGTGATCAGGCAGAAGGATGCAGAAGTATGGATTCAGTTTTCTTTACTGGATAAAGAATCGGGCAATATTACCATTCTGCAAAAAGGGGATGCGCAAACCCTGAAAATAGACCTGTTGAAAGCTGATGATATAAAGAAGGAAATTGCCGCCAAAGGCAAGGCCATATTGCATATCAACTTTGATGTAGATAAAGCTACATTGGGTATGGAGGGGCAGGTAGCGGTTACCGAAATTCAGAAATTATTACAGGAAGATGCTTCTCTGAAATTATCTATTGAAGGACATACGGACAATACCGGCAGCGCTACCAAAAACAAAGAGCTGTCACTGGCCCGCGCCAATACCGTGTTAAACACATTGGTGAAAGCAGGCATAGCCAAAGACCGGCTGAAAGCCAAAGGTTTTGGTGCTGAAAAGCCGATGGTGTCTAATGATACCGATGAAGGCAAAGCGCAAAACCGCCGCGTAGAGCTGGTGAAAATATAGCAGGTAAAAACTGGTAAACATGGCGCGTTGTGATACTTCTGCAGAAGTACTACAACGCGCCATATATGTTTTGCAGCATGCCTTGTGCCTATTGCAGCGTCACGGGGGAGTGTTGCCATACGCCAGGTGCATATTCCTTCACGCCACGAATATATTGTTGCCTTGCCGGGGAATATGGCAGCATCCGAAACCGATATTACTATACACTGTGTAACTGTTGCCATGTGGCAAAGGAGTACTGCATGATGGCTGGTAAGTACTACACCTTACCGGGTAGATGTTGCGGCATTACGGGGAAGTATGGCAGCAAGAGAGGGAAGGTGTGCATGGTGGCATGTGATTGTTGCAGGAGGAGGGGAGGAGCTTACAATACGCCGGGTAAGTTGTGCGGCATGCCTTGTCATAACTGCTATGTAACCGTAGAATGTTGCACTGCCGGGGTGCAGTACTGCCATGCGGCAGGGAGATATTACATAGGGCTGGGAGAACATTGCAGGGTGCTGAAATAGTGCTGTAGCAGAACGGGGGATTCCTGTAGTAAGATATTGCAGTGTTTTCGGAGGTGTCAGGAATGTTCCTGGTTGAATGAGGAAATTTTTTGGATGAACAGGAAAGCTTTTCTATTGGTTCGGGAAGTTTCCTGGTTTAGTAGAGAATATTCCCGGATTGGCAATGAATGTTTTCTATTGAGTAAGGAAGCTTTCTGGTAGTACCGAAAAACTTCCTCATTCAACCAGGAAGATTGCGGATTCGGTAGGGAAGTTTTCTGACTTGTCCGGGAAGATTGCTGATTAGGTAGGGAAGCTTTTGAGGTTGTTCAGGAAGATTCGGGATTCTGTTGTGAAGTTTTTCGGTTTGTCCAGGAAGGTTTCCGGAGGAATCGTGAAACTTCCCGGTTGCCTCGTGAAGCTTTCCGGACAAACAGTGAATATTCCCCTCTTAGCGGAAAAGCTTTCCGGTTCTGTGGAGAAGTTGGCTGGCTGGCCGGGGAACGAACAGATTCTGCGATTACGCAAGTTTCGATGTATACAGGGGCAGCGTAATGCACCCTGGTAAAAAGCTTTGTGAATATACGTATAAAAGTAAAGGACCACTTTCGCGGCCCTTTACTTTATTTATAATGAAATAATTTATTTCATGTCCCATACTAAGGCGCTGGCGCCCAGTATAGCTGCATCGCTCTCTTTCAGCTCGCTGAAAAGCAACTGTACCTTATTCTGGAAAATAGGCAACAGGTTGGCTTCCATATGTTCCCGGGTAGGGTTTAATATCAGGTCGCCTGCTTTACACAAACCACCAAACAGGATGATGGCTTTAGGAGAAGAGAACATTACAAAATTGGCTAATGACATACCCAGTACCTCGCCGGTAAAACGGTATACTTCATTGGCCATAGCATCGCCCTTCATAGCACAGTCATACACTACGCGGCTGTCAATTTTGTCGGCAGGATATTCGCGCATCAGGCTGGGCTGATCCGGGTTTTTCTCCAGCATTTCCAGTGCGGTAAAGCGTACTCCGGTGGCAGAAGCGTAAGCTTCCAGCGAACCGTGTGCGCCGGTAGAATAGTGTTTGCGGCCACCGGGAATAGCAATAGTATGCCCCAGTTCGCCCGCAAAACCATCATGACCGTACACCAGCTGGCCATTTACAACAATGCCGCTGCCTACACCTGTGCCCAGGGTAATAACGATAAAGTCTTTCAGGCCTTTGGCAGCACCATACATCATTTCGCCTACAGCGGCTGCGTTAGCATCGTTGGTTAATGCGGCTGGTATGCCAAACTTATTGGTAATTAATTCCGCCAAAGGAATAATACCCTTCCAGTTCAGGTTGGGGGCATATTCAATAGCGCCGGTGTAAAAGTTACCGTTAGGCGCGCCTACACCAATGCCTTTGATATTTCCTTTGCCACCCATTTCTTTAATGGCAGGGGCTATGGCGTTATATAATTCGTTAATGTAATCTTCTACGTTCTCATGCTTTTTGGTAGAAATAGCACCTCTATACAGAATGTCGCCACGGTGGTCAACAATGCCAAACACAGTGTTGGTGCCCCCGATGTCAATTCCTAAAGCAAGTTGTGGTAAACCCGCGCTCATTGTTTTCTCTGTTTATGTATATAGTATGTAGAAATATCTAGTATTAGTGACCACCTTCAATTTGCTGGTCAAAATCGAGTCCCTGCGCTTTCAACACACCTCTTAATTTCAGCGCCAGGAATGCCAGGAAGGCAAAGCCCGCAGCCGCTATAATATAAGAGTGGTGCATGCCAATAGCAGGAATATCGCCCAACACGCCCTGGAAAGGAGGAATTACCGCACCGCCCAAAATCATCATAATCAGGAAGGCAGAACCCTGGCTGGTGTATTTACCTAAACCGGCAACACCTAGTGCAAACACACAGCTCCAGATTACCGAGCAGCAAAGACCACCCGCTATAAAGGCATATACACTCACAATGCCATTGGTAACAATACCAATTAACATGGCAGCGGTAGCCAGTACAGAAACGGTAAGCAGGGTTTTCACCGGCTTATCTTGTCCAAAGAAGAAAGCTGCAATAATCAGGGCAATGCAAATAACATAACCATACAGGTCGCTTACATCACTGCCATTGAGTTTGTTTACATACAGGATGATAGCAAATGCGATAAAAGGAACCACAATAGTGGCGATTTTTTTCCCTATTGAGCTGAGGTTGAACACGCTGATGGCACCAGTCCAGCGACCAATCATTAAACTACCCCAGTACAGAGAAACATAACGCGAAATCTGGCTTTCGTTTAACCCTTCGGCCGTTAAATAGCCCGGAGTTTTTAACAATGCACCAAAGTTGTTGTCGATGGTTACTTCCACACCTACATACACGAAAATGCCAATCATACCGTAAATCAGCTGCGGGTATTTCATAGCACCCCAGCCTTCCGGATTTTTAATGGCCGCGCTGTTGCTGGCAAATAAAATAGCTACCACGCCAATAATCACTGCTACCAGTAATATCAGTTTAGATACATTGGTAAACTGACCAATGAGAATAATAGCCATTACCAGGCCTGTTAACTGTAATAGGGAACGGGATGCTTTGGGGGCTTTTTCAAATGCCGTATCGTTTTTGCCATCGGGCAGTTTGGATATAGCAAAGATGATGGCCACTAATGCAAACACGGCTGCTACAATCATGTACAGGGTTTTGATGCTGCTTACCGAAGTGGCTTCTGCATCGCTGGTAACGGTACCAAACAGGAAAAAGCTTACAATGATAGGCCCAACAGTGGTACCAAATGAGTTGACACTACCACCCAGGTTTAAACGGGTAGCGCCTGTAGCCGGGTCGCCCAGCATAATAGCAAAGGGCTGTGCGCAGGTTTGCTGCAACGAAAAACCTAACGCAATAATGAATAACGCCAACAAAATGAAGGGGAAGTTACCAAACGCCACCTGCTCACCTTTCAGGGCTTGCACAATAGCTTCGGCTTTGTCATCAGCAAAAGTGGCGGTTACTTTACCTTGCTTACTGTTTTCTGCAACATGAAACGCAGTAGCCAGGTTAGAAGTAATTGCCGGATTGTTGATAAAGGTTTTACCCTGTTCGTTGTTGGTAACGGTAATACTGTAACCGGAAGCCTCTTTTTTCAACGTTACTGCTTTGTCGGCAGTCGTGATTTTTTGATCGTGCTTCAGGTTTTTCACCGTTTCCACTTTCTGCTCAATTGGCTGCAAATTTTCATTGCTTACCGCAGGGATCATCAGCAAAGCCCCCGCAATAGAAATAGCCAATCCCAGGATGATTCCTTTTTTGTATCCAATCTTGTTTAAGAGGTCGCTTCCACGGCTTTCAGAAATAACGTACAACACAAGCGAGCCGATGAAATAAGCTCCGTAGAAAGCGGTACCAATTAACTGGGATTCAAACTGGGTAAGGTTAAAAAACGTTTTACAAAAGGGGATAAAAATGCTGTTGGATGCAGCAATGAACCCCCAAAAGAAAAAAACCAGCACCAACGTAGCTAACGCGCCTCCATTGGTTTTTTGGGAAGATGCAAGGTCCTTCATGAATGTTGGTATGAAATTAGGTTTAAAAAAAAGCCCAAAATAAGCAAAAATGTAAAGCGATTTTTTTTTACCCGCATTATGGCGGTATTCATTTGATGCTTAACTTGTATGCGTATGGAAATAGTTCATGTAAGTGCGGAATGTTATCCGGTTGCGAAGGCCGGCGGATTAGGAGATGTAGTAGGGGCTTTACCGAAATACCTAAGTAAATCAGGCCATACAGCCAAAGTGGTAATGCCTATGTACCGGACCAAATTTCTGTATCAGAATGAATGGACGGTAGATTTTAAAGGCAGGGGCCAGATGGGAAGTTTTTGGTTTGATTACACCATTATCCGTGAAAAACACGATAAACTCGGCTTTCACCTGTACCTGGTGGATATAAACGGCCTGCTGGACAGGGAAAAGATATACGGGTATGGCGATGATACCGAACGGTTTATTGCTTTCCAGATTGCGGTTACCGACTGGATTAACCACTGGCAGCACAAACCGGATGTAATACATTGCCACGATTATCATACAGCATTTATACCCTTCATAGTTAAACATTCCTATCAGTATAATCGTTTATCTGATATACCAACGGTGCTTACCATACATAACGCCCAGTATCAGGGTTGGATGGGTTGGGACAAAGCCGCGCTGCTTCCGGTGTTTGATACCTGGAAGGCAGGATTGCTGGAATGGAACAAAACCATTAACCCCCTGGCAGCGGGTATCAAAGCTGCCTGGAAAGTAACAACTGTTAGTTGGAGCTACCTGGAAGAGATGAGATACCACGCCAATGGCCTTGAAAAGTTATTGGAATATGAAAAAGGAAAATGTGCAGGCATTTTGAATGGTATTGACACGGATGTGTGGAACCCTGAAACAGACCCTTTCATTCATACCCATTATAATTATAGTAACGTAGATGCCGGTAAGGAAGCGAACAAACGCCAGATATGCCAGGAGTTTGAGCTGGAACAGCACAACCCGCTGGTAGTGTTCATTGGCCGTTTGGTAGGCGAAAAAGCTGCTGATATTTTACCGGATGCTATTTTATCATCGTTGTACAGCCTGCAGGGCCAGGTAAATTTCCTGGTGCTGGGTAATGGCGAGCCGCATGTAGAATGGCAGCTGAACCAATTGAAAGAGCATTTTCCGGGTAACTACAATGTTTTTATAGGATATGATGAAGCATTGAGTCATCGTATTTATGCTGGCGCGGATTTTTTATTGATGCCCAGCAGGGTAGAGCCATGTGGCTTAAACCAGATGTATGCCATGAAGTATGGTACCGTGCCTATGGTGCGCAGCACCGGGGGCTTAAAGGATACCGTAACCGATATGGGCGATTGGCAGGGATGGGGCATACGCTTTAACCATGCCAGTGCAGGGGATGTTTCGTACTCAGTAAACAGGGCGGTGGATGTATTTGCAGACAAGAAACAAATGACAGCCATGCGCACACATATGATGCAGATTGATCATAGCTGGGAACACTCCGTGCAGCAATACGTTGACATTTATCAAAGTTTGAAATACTAGTACCATTTATGTTTAACATCTCAACCTCCGTTCTTGCTGTGATATTGGGAGGTGGTGCGGGCACACGATTGTATCCGTTAACTGCCAGCCGCTCAAAACCAGCAGTGCCTATAGCCGGGAAATACCGACTGGTGGATATTCCCATCAGTAACTGTATTAACTCAAATATCAACCGCATGTTTGTGTTAACACAGTTCAATTCCGCTTCCCTTAACAAGCACATTAAAAACACTTACCAGTTTAACTCGTTCAGTACTGGTTTTGTAGACATCCTGGCAGCAGAACAAACCCCCGATAACCCAGGCTGGTTTCAGGGAACAGCCGATGCAGTAAGGCAAAGCCTGCGTCATATCTACAACTTTGATTTTGAACACCTGTTAATTCTCAGCGGCGATCAGCTGTACCAGATGGATTTTCAGGCTATGATTAACGATCACCGCGCCCGTGGTGCAGACATTTCTATCGCTACCATTCCGGTAACTGACAGGGATGCTTCGGACTTCGGTATTTTAAAGGTGGATGAAGAAGGTTTGATTTCTTCTTTCATTGAAAAGCCGAAGAAGGAATTGCTGCCTGAATGGGTAAGCGACACCGGAGAAGAGATGCAAGGTGTGGGGAGAAATTACCTCGCTTCGATGGGTATTTATATCTTCAATCGCAGCACCTTACAACAAATTCTGAAAGGCGATTTTCCGGATTATCCTGATTTCGGAAAAGAAATTATTCCGCAAAGTATTTCGCGTTACCGGGTAGCCAGTTATCAGTATGATGGGTACTGGACAGATATCGGAAATATTTATTCCTTCTTTGAAGCCAATATTGCATTAACCAAGGATATTCCGGAGTTTAACCTGTTCGACAGAACCAAAACTATTTTTACCCGCGCCAGAATGCTGCCGCCGGCAAAAATTAGTGGTCCTGCTATTCATAATTCTATTATTGTAGAAGGTTCTATTATCCTGGGCAGCAAAATAAGCAACAGTGTAATAGGTATCCGCGCCCGCATAGGTAAAGGCACCAGCATTGAAAGCGCGTATGTAATGGGTAACGATTTCTACGAAACCCTCGAAACCATTGAATTGAAAAGACAAAGTGGTATACCGGAGCTGGGTATTGGAGAAGATTGTTTTATTAACAACGCTATTATCGATAAAAATTGCCGCATTGGTCATGGTGTAAGAATTAACGGCAGTACCGATCTGGAAAATACCGATCATCCCCTGTATACTATTAAAGATGGTATTGTAGTGGTGAAAAAAGGTGCTGTGCTGGAAAACGGCTTCACCATCGGATAAACCGGCTTTTCTGAACTCTATAATTAACATCCTTTACAGGATGTTTTTTTTAATTCGCTTGGGCAATATGTAGTTTTTACACACTTTTGTAACCTAAACGATTGTTATGTCGCTTTCAACCTCACCGTCTTCGCCTTCCGTTAAACCACGTTTAAGCCTGCCGCAGATTTTTACGATGAGTGTGGGGTTTTTAGGAATACAGTTTGGCTTTGCTTTGCAAAATGGTAATACCAGTCGCATATTACGTTCTTTTGGCGCGGATGTAGAGCAGTTGCCTATGTTCTGGATTGTAGCCCCATTGATAGGCATGATTGTACAGCCGCTGATAGGTCATTACAGTGATAGAACCTGGAACCGTTTGGGCCGTCGTAAACCTTACTTTCTTACCGGTGCTTTGTTGTCGTCCCTGGCACTGGTGTTTTTACCTAATTCCGCTGCTTTGTCTGCTATCGTTCCGGCCCTATGGGTAGGGGCAGGTATGGTAATGATAATGGATGCTTCTTTTAATGTGGCTATGGAACCCTTTCGCGCACTGGTGGCAGATAACCTGCCCGACTCGCAGCGTACGCAAGGGTTTGCTATCCAAACTTTTTTAATAGGCGTAGGTGCGGTTGCCGGTTCTTACCTGCCTGGCTGGCTGGCAGATTTGGGAGTATCGCAGGTAGGTGATGCCACGCATGTGGCAGATAATATTACCTGGTCGTTTTATATAGGTGCAGTTGTATTTGTCATCGCTATCCTGGTTACCGTATTCTTTTCTAAAGAATATCCACCGGAAGAATATGAGCGGTATCACGCTAAGCCGGATGCAGTGCCCGCAGCAGAGGTGGAGCCTGTGGCAGGTGAGTTTGATCAACCTAAAGTGGCAAAGCATAGTGGCCTGCAACAGATTTTTACCGATTTTAAAACGATGCCTGTTACGATGCGACAGCTGGGGCTGGTGCAGTTTTTTAGCTGGTTTGCGTTGTTTAGCATGTGGGTGTTTACTACCGATGCAGTAGCTACCCATGTATATGGCTTATCAGGCGCCGACACGCATTCTGTTGCTTATAACACTGCCGGCAATAAAGTAAGTGCGGCTTTTGGTACTTATAACCTGGTAGCAGCTGTGTATGCCTTGCTGTTGCCTGTGCTGGCTAAATTCATTGGACGTAAAGCCACACACGCGTTTTCATTAACCGCAGGCGGCATTGGGTTAATCTCTATTTACTTTATTAAAGATCCCGAAATGCTTACCTGGTCTATGATAGGAGTAGGGTTGGCATGGGCCAGTATATTGGCCATGCCGTATGTAATATTAAGCGGCGCTATACCGGCAGGCAAGCTGGGTATTTATATGGGCATATTCAATTTCTTTATTACCCTGCCGCAAATAGTGAATGGATTGCTGGGCGGCTTTATTGTAAAGCATTTGTACGGCAATCAGTCCATTTATGCCATTGTGCTGGCGGGAATCTTTTTGTTATGCGCAGCCGTAAGTGTGCTATTCGTACTGGATGTAGGGGAAACAAGAAAAAGCAGTAAGACTATTATTAAAGCATAATTCAGAAGTATCACATGAGAACGTTGTTTATGGGATGGGGCCTGTTTTTGCTGGCTGTTTGCAGCAACGCAGTGCAGGCGCAGCAGGTAACGGTGTACCCTACCAACTGGTGGGCAGGTATGAAGTATAACAAAGTACAGTTGTTGTTGAAAGGGGAAGAGGGGCTGAACAAAAGCCAGGTGCGCATTAGCTATCCCGGCATTACGTTGGGCAAGGTGCATACTATAGAAAACAACAAATACCTGCTGGTAGATATTACGGTGCAACCCACTGCCAAACCGGGAAATGTAGCCATACAACTAACAGCTGCCGGCAGCAAAACACAAACCCTGCAATGGCCTTTGCTGGCACGTGCTAAAGGCAATGGAACCGTATATGCAAAGGGAGTAACATCGGAAGACTTTATTTACTTTCTGATGCCTGACCGCTTTAGTAATGGCGACACTACTAATGACAGGGTGCCGGGCATGCGAGATCAATCGTTGAACAGAAGTGATTTAGGCGCCCGGCATGGTGGCGATTTACAAGGCATTATCAATCACCTGGACTATTTGCAGAACATGGGGGTAACCGCATTATGGTTAACGCCTGTGCTGGAAAACGATATGCCGGAGCGCACCGAACATGGCTATGCTTTTACCGATCACTATGCTATTGAAAGAAGGGTAGGAGGGGCAGCAATGTATAAAAAGCTGGGTGATGAATTGCATAAGCGTGGTATGAAACTGATACAGGATGCGGTGTATAACCACACCGGCAGTTTTCACTTCTTTATGCAAGACCCGCCTGCCAAAGACTGGTTGCACCAGTGGCCCACATTTACACAAACTAATTTTAAAGAGCAGCCGGTGTTTGATCCGTATGCCTCTGCCAAAGACCGTAAAATCACTTCTGATGGCTGGTTTGTGCCTTCTATGCCCGACCTGGATCAAACCAATCCTTATGTGGCCAACTTCCTTATCCAGCATGCCCTGTGGAGTGTAGAAGCTTTTGGTGTGGATGGCTGGCGCATTGATACCTATATCTACAACGACTTACCGTTTATGAACCGTTGTAACAAAGCCCTTACCGATGAGTATCCTAACATGACCATGTTTGGCGAAACCTGGGTAAATGGTACTGCCAACCAGGCATATTTTGCTGAGAACAACATCAACGTTCCGTTCAAAAGTAACCTGCAGGGTGTGGTTGATTTTCAGTGTTTGTTTACAGGCATTAAATCAGCTTTAACCGAAACTAACAACGGCGATGGTGTATACAAGTTGTACAATACACTGAGTAATGATTTTTTATATAAAAACCCGATGCGCAATGTGATATTCCTCGATAACCATGATATGAGCCGCTTTTTTTCAGAGGTGAAAGAAAATGTAGCTAAGCAGAAAGCGGGGATAGGCTGGTTGTTAACCGAACGCGGTATTCCACAAATGTATTATGGTACAGAAATACTGATGAAAGGCTATAGCAATCCTGATTTGCTGGTGCGGGCCGATTTTCCGGGCGGCTGGGAAGGGGATGCTGTGAATGCCTTTACAGGTAAAGGACTTACTGCCGATGAAACGGCTATACAACAGTATACGAAGCTGATAGCGAACTTCCGCAAAAGCAGCAGCGCTATTAAAACGGGTAAGCTCATGCAGTATATGCCCAACAAAGGCACCTACGTATATTTCCGCTACGATAGCAGGCAAACAGTCATGTGCGTGTTAAACACCGCCGATACTGCCGTGCAGGTAAATTGCGCGGATTATGCAGAACGTACCAGCGGTTTTACCAAAGCACACAATGTGGAAAGTGGTATTATTTTGCCGGTAACAAAGGCGTTGGAAATACCGGCTATGTCGTTACAGATACTGGAGTTACAGTAACTTCTTTTTATACAAAAGTCAGCAGGAAAATCAGGTTCATAATTTTTCCTGCTGACTTTTAATTTTTGCTATATCTTCGCTTTTTAATGAAACTATCTACGCCACATCTCCTTGGTATTAAAGATCTTACGCGGGAAGATATTAGTCTGATTCTTTCCACCGCACAACAATTCAAAGACGTTTTACAAAGACCGGTTAAAAAAGTTCCTTCTCTCAGAGATGTAACTATTGTGAACCTGTTTTTTGAAAACTCCACTCGTACGCGTATGTCGTTTGAGCTGGCAGAAAGAAGGTTGTCGGCCGATGTACTCAATTTTACAGCAAGCGCCAGTTCGGTGGCGAAAGGAGAAACTTTACTGGATACCGTGAATAATATACTTAGCATGAAGGTAGATATGGTGGTAATGCGCCATAGCGCCAGCGGAGCCCCGCACTTTCTGGCTAAGCACATTTCGTGTCCGATATTGAATGCAGGTGATGGTATTAACGAACATCCTACACAGGCTTTGCTGGATGCTTTTTCCATGCAGGAAAAAACCGGTAAACTGGAAGGTTTGAAAGTAGCTATCATTGGTGATGTAATGCACAGCCGTGTGGCGCTGAGCAATATTTACCTGCTTACCAAAATGGGCGTGGAAGTAACGGTGGCGGGTCCGCCAACATTGATACCCAAGCACATGGCCGAAGCGCTGAACGTGCGTGTGGAATACAATGTAAAAAAAGCGTTACAGTGGTGTGATGTGGCCAACGTGCTGCGCATACAGCTGGAAAGGCAAAGCCAGCCTTTGTTTTCTTCTTTACGGGAATACAACCAGGCTTATGGTATTAATCGCAGAATGCTGGAAAGTTTGAACAAAGAGATTGTTATTATGCACCCCGGACCCATTAACAGGGGTGTGGAGCTGGATAGCGATGTGGCAGACGGGCCGGCTTCTATTATATTAAACCAGGTGGAGAATGGTGTGGCTGTTCGTATGGCAGCACTGTATCTGCTGAGGGTAAACAGGGAGAATTAAACGGATTCCCCTAACTTGCACAAAACATACTGCAATTATGCAACGTATTTGTTTGTTTCCCGGCACCTTCGATCCATTTACACTGGGCCATCTGGATATTGTAAAACGCTCCGTAGGATTGTTTGATAAGCTGGTAATTGGCATTGGTAAGAACATCAATAAAAAGCCCATGTTCAGCGATGAACAGCGTCTGGTATGGGTAAAGGATATTTTTAAAGAAGACCCGCGCATAGATGTGATCATTTACGAAGGTCTTACGGTTCAGTGCTGTAAGAAGATTGGTGCCAAGTACATTGTACGGGGTATACGCTACGTAAACGACTTTGAATACGAAAAGGTAATTGCAGATATGAACCGCAGCCTGGATGCCGAAGTGGAAACGGTATTCCTTACCTGCTCTCCTCAATTTACATCTGTGGCTTCTACCCTGGTGCGCGACGTGTTAATGAACGGCGGCGATGCCAGCCAGTTTTTACCCGAGCCGGTAAAGAGCCATATCCTCAACATGCAAAAAGACAGGCAACCCTAAAAGCGTTTCTGGTCTTCTTTTTGCACTTATCTGCGCAGCGTTAACAATAGCAGATATGGGTAAACATTTGTATCAGACAGGTTTAATTGGAAATTGCGCCTTCCTGGCGCATGTGCACAAGAACACAAACATTGAATGGCTATGCTGGCCGCGCTTTGACAGCTCGTTTATTTTTGGCGGGCTGCTGGATAAGCACAAGGGCGGGGAGTTTAGTATTAAACCGGAAGGAGAATTTACTTCCCGGCAATACTATCTCGAAAACACCAATGTGCTGTGCACCGAAATTGAATGCGAAAGCGGCAGTTACCGTGTTACCGATTTTGCTCCGCGTTTTTATCAATACGAAAGATATTTTAAGCCGTTGATGCTGGTGCGCAAAGTGGAAGTGCTGAAAGGCTCGCCACGCATTTGCGTTACCTGCAAACCGGTGCGTTGCTACGGGCAGGAAAAGTTTGAAGCATTACGTGGCAGCAGTCACGTAGAGTATGTAGGGGATGATGAAAAGATAAGGCTCACCACCAACATGCCCATTAACTACGTGTTCGATCAGCAACATTTTACCTTAAACGAAACCAAGTATCTGGTGCTTACTTATGGCAAACACCTGGAAGCGCCACTGGTAAGTACGATGGATTCGTTTTTGCGTGAAACCATACAGTACTGGCGCACCTGGATTAAACGCACGAGCATTGCCCAGTTTCACCAGGAAGTGGTGATTCGTTCGGCGCTGGTGTTAAAAATTCATCAGTTTGAAGATACGGGCGCTATTATCGCCGCCAGCACCACCAGTTTGCCGGAGTTTCCGGGTAGTGGCCGTAACTGGGATTACCGCTACTGCTGGATGCGCGATACCTATTATATACTTACCGCGCTCAACCACATTGGCCATTTCAGCGAAATGGAGAACTACTTTAACTACATTACCGATATTTCGTTTAACGAGCCCAACCGTTACCAGCCCTTGTATGGCGTAACCGGTAAAAAACAGCTGATAGAAAAAGAGGTGGAGCTGGAGGGCTACTTAGGCAATAAACCGGTGCGCATAGGTAACCAGGCTTACGAGCATATTCAGAATGATATTTACGGGCAGGTGCTTATTTCGGTGCTGCCCTTGTACACCGATCATCGTTTTATTTTCTCCGAAAGGAAAGATTCTGCACGGGTGGTAGAATACCTGCTGCATAAAATTGAAGCTACGGTAGATGAAAAAGATGCGGGTATATGGGAGTTCAGAAACTTTGCCAATATACATTGCTACACCAATCTGTTTCAATGGGCGGGTTGCATGGCGGCGGCAAAAATGGCGCGTACCATTGGCAACGAAGCGCTGGAAAAAAGGGCGCTGGCCCTGCGCGATCAGGCCGCTGCACATATTGAAAGCTGTTACGATGAAAAGCGAAAAGTATATACCCATGCAGCCGGTAGCGAACACCTCGATGCAAGCACGCTGCAATTAATTATGATGGGATATCTTGATCCTGCTTCGCAACGCGCCAAAGATCACCTGGCGGTATTGGAAGCTGCATTGAAAACACCAGGCGGATTATTTTACCGTTACTTACATGCAGATGATTTTGGTAAACCTAAATCAACCTTCCTGGTGTGTGCTTTCTGGTATGTAGAAGCATTGGCCTGTGTGGGCAGGATAGAAGAGGCGAAGGAAGAGTTTGCCAGACTGCTGCAATACAGTAACCACCTGCTTTTATTCAGTGAAGATGTGGATGAAGAAAATGGCAGCCAGTGGGGGAATTTTCCGCAGGCATACAGCCATGTGGGATTAATGAATGCCGCTTACCGGATAGCCATGAAATTAGACAGGCCCATATTTGCATAAATACCGGATATTGTCAATGAGACACCCCGCTCATTGACTATTTTTGCCCCATGAACTACAAGTCTTTAGAAGAATGTCTTACTGACCTGGAAAGTGTTGATCAGCTGGTACGCGTTACAGAAGAAGTAGATCCTCATTTGGAAATGGCCGCCATACACCTGCGGGTGCATGAAGCCGGTGGTCCTGCACTGTTATTCGAAAATGTAAAAGGCTCGCCTTACCGGGCCGTATCCAATATATTCGGCACACTGGACAGAAGCCGCTTTATCTTTCGCTCCACACTGGAACAGGTGCAGCAGCTGGTAGAGTTAAAGAACAATCCCGCCAAAGCATTCAAAGCGCCTTTTAAACATATGAGTGCCGGCTTATCGGCATTAAAAGCATTGCCTAAGCACAGCTACCTGAGCAAGCCGGTAATGGCCGATCAGATACAGATAAGCGATTTACCTTTAATCAAACACTGGCCTAAAGATGGGGGTGCTTTTGTAACCTTGCCACAGGTGTACAGTGAAGATGTAAACCGCCCGGGTATTATGAACAGTAACCTGGGGATGTATCGCATACAGTTATCGGGCAATCAATACGAACTCAATAAAGAGATAGGACTGCATTACCAGATTCACCGGGGCATAGGGGTGCATCAGGCGGCAGCCAATGCAGCTGGCAAGCCTTTAAAAGTGAGCATTTTTGCAGGCGGACCTCCCGCACACACACTGGCAGCAGTAATGCCATTGCCCGAGGGATTAAGTGAATTAACCTTTGCAGGGGTGCTTGGTGGCCGGCGTTTCCGGTATACATATGAAGATGGCTATTGCATTAGCACAGATGCCGATTTTGTAATCACCGGCGAAGTGCATCCTGGCGAAACCAAGCCCGAAGGGCCGTTTGGCGATCACCTGGGGTATTACAGCTTAACCCACCAGTTTCCGTTAATGAAGGTGCATAAAGTATATGCCCGTAAAAACGCCATCTGGCCGTTTACGGTGGTGGGCCGTCCGCCACAGGAAGATACCAGCTTTGGTTTGCTCATTCACGAACTTACCGGTAAAGCTATCCCTTCAGAGGTGCCGGGATTAAAAGAAGTTAATGCCGTAGATGCGGCAGGGGTGCACCCTTTGTTGCTGGCTATAGGCAGCGAACGCTACACACCTTACCAGCGTGTGCAACAGCCGCAGGAACTGCTTACCATTGCCAACAGGGTGCTGGGTACAGGGCAGTTAAGCCTGGCTAAGTTTTTATTTATTACTGCTGATGATACCAACCAGCTTTCCACACATCATATTATAGCGTACATGCAATATGTACTGGAGCGTATTAACTGGCAGCGGGATGTGCATTTTTACACACACACAACCATAGATACCCTGGATTATTCCGGTACTGGTTTAAACAGTGGCAGTAAGGTGGTGTTTGCAGCTTATGGCCCCGTACAGCGGCATTTGTGTACCGAAGTGCCATCGCTGTTGAAAGAACTGAAAGGTTTTGAAAATGCGCAAATGGTAATTCCGGGTGTGGTGGTGGTGCAAGGGCCTGCTTTTATCGATTATGGTACCGCCGCGGAAGAGATGCAATTGCTGGATAAACAGTTACGTGCTGCTGATTATGAAAACGGGCTTGCTTTAGATGGCGTGCCTAACATGGCACAGGCACCATTGATCATTGTTACAGATGATACTGACTTTACCGCAGCTACACTGAATAACTTTTTATGGATCACCTTTACCCGTTGTAACCCCTCACATGATATTTATGGTATCAACAGTTTTTATGAAAACAAACATTGGGGATGCCGTGGATCGCTGGTAATAGATGCCCGTATTAAAACGCACCATGCGCCGCCATTAATAAAAGATGCTGCTGTGGAAAAGCAGATAGACCGGTTATTTGCTAAGGGCGGAAGCTTGTTTGGAATGATCTGATAATGAAGGAAGTATATAAAAGAAGAAGGGGCTGTGGGAAACCACTGCCCCTTTTTTCAACCCTAAACCCTTAAAAAACTGATATTAAAAACGAAAAACCCTGCCGGTTATTGTGGCAGGGTTTTAATTTTTTGCTTAGAAACGTTCTAAACCAGAGAAGAAGAAGTTTCCTTCGATGGCTGCGTTTTCATCGCTATCGCTACCGTGAACCGCGTTTTCTCCGATAGAAGAAGCGAAGTTTTTACGGATAGTACCAGCATCAGCTTTAGCAGGATCAGTTGCACCGATCAGCGTTCTGAAATCAGCTACCGCATTGTCTTTCTCCAGAATGGCTGCTACGATAGGACCGCTGCTCATGAAAGATACCAGCTCGCCGTAAAATGGTCTTTCTTTGTGTACTGCATAAAACTCGCCGGCTTGTGCAGTGCTCAGGTGAATCCATTTCATTGCTTTTACTTTAAAACCAGCTTTGATAATCTGGTCCAGTATAGCGCCGGTATGCCCTTTAGAAGTAGCATCAGGCTTAATCATAGTAAATGTTCTGTTACTCATATAAAGTGTTATAACTTTTCGCCGGCAAAAGTAGTAAAAATTGCGAAGGCCGCTAACCGCCTAAATAATATTTGAAGGAATGACCCGAATCCCTGAATTTTGCCGGCACTGTATGCAAAGTATTGAATATTTTTTCCCATTACTGGCTAAGCCGCACAAGGCTGTAATTACCATGCATCAAAAGCCGGATGGCGATGCTATGGGGTCTACTTTGGGTTTATATCACTTTTTAAAAGCACTGGGGCATGAGGTGGTGATTATTTCGCCAACCAACTGGGCCAGCTTCTTAAACTGGATGCCCGATTGTAACAAAGTGATTGATTATGAAGCTAATAAGGAGAAATCAGCCACAATAGTAAATAATGCCGATTGGCTGTTTTGCCTGGATTTTAACGTGCTGCACCGTACCAAAAACATGGAGCAGTTGCTTACCCAGGCTAAATGTGTTAAAATATTAATAGATCACCACCAGCAACCACAGGAAGAAGCTTTTAACTATGGCGTTAGCGACACTGCTAAAAGCAGTACCTGCGAAATGGTATATGATTTTATAGCCGCTTCGGGTTATGCCGATAAGCTGGACGTAACTATTGCCACCTGCCTGTATACGGGTATTATGACCGATACCGGTTCGTTTCGCTTTCCGGGCGCATCTGCCCATGTGCACCGTATTGTGGCGCATTTTAAAGATCTGGGGCTGCAACATTCCCCCATTCACCAGAACATTTATGATAGCTCACTGGAAAACAGACTGCGTTTATTAGGTAACGCCCTGTTAAACCGCATGGAGATATTATATGAATATAACACTGCCATTATGGTAGTGCCCAAAAGCGATTTATTGAAGTTTGACGCCAAAACCGGCGATACAGAAGGGTTGGTAAACTACCTGCTTTCTATACAGGGTATTAAAATGGGCGCCCTGGTAATTGATCGTGACGAAGAACGTAAATGGAGCTTCCGCAGTAAAGATGGTTTTGATGTAAACGCCTTTGCCCGTGAGCATTTTGAGGGAGGTGGCCATAAAAATGCTGCCGGCGGTCGCAGCAGCGATTCGCTGGATGTAACAGTTCGCAAATTCAAACAAGTTATACAACAATACGAAGCACAACTACAGTAACATGAAGCAATTACTATTTGTAGCCGCCATGGCAGCTACATTCACTGCATGCCAGGTGAAATACGAAAAAACTAAATCTGGCTTATTGTACAAGATCACCAAAGGCAAAGGCGGCGAAAAGCTGGGCGGCGGTGACTTTATCAAATTCAATATCACTTACGCTTTACCTGAAAAAGACACCGTTTTAAACACTACTTACGGTAAAATTCCAGGTTACGCTATGGTAGATACCAGCCAGCGTGCCAAATTCACTTTCATGGAAGTGATACCACAATGTTCTGTAGGTGACAGCATTGCTTTCAACCTGAGCATTGATACCTTAAAGAAACTGGGCGCTATTCCTGAATACAACAATGTATTTACCAAGGGTGGTATGATACATGGTACTGTAAAAATCTTAGGTCGCTTTAAGTCTGAAGCAGAAACTACCGAAGATTACAAGAAAGAAATGGAATTGGCCAAAACAAGAGACGTAAAATCAGTAGAAGACTACCTGACTAAAAAAGGCATCAAAGCGCAAAAGACCAAATCCGGTGCGTTTGTAGAAATCACTGTTCCTGGTGATGCTGCTTTAAAAGCTGATTCCGGCAAACAGGCTTCTATTATGTATAAAGGTACTTTAATGTCTAACGACAAAGTATTCGATACCAACATGGACACTTCTATGCACCACACCGATCCGTTTAAACTGGTTGTAGGTGTTGGTCAGGTGATTAAAGGCTGGGACGAAGCTTTACCTTACTTTGGTAAAGGCGGTAAAGGTAAAATCTATGTTCCTTCTATGCTGGGCTACGGTCCACAGGGCATGGGTGCTATCCCTCCTTCTTCTAACCTGGTGTTTGAAGTAGAAGTACTGGACGTTACTACACCTCCTCCGCCAGCAGCTGGCCCTGCTATGCCTGGCATGCCACCACACGGCGCTGTTCCAGGTGGTGCACCACATGGCGCTCATCACTAGTATAAGCTTTATCCGTATAAAAAAGGGAGTTGCAGCAATGCAGCTCCTTTTTTGTTGCTGGTACCGCAAACGCTTGCAGGGGAACAGTTTCAGAAAGTGCCGCCGCCGGTAGATGCCCCCAGTTTACGGGACAACAGCGTGACTGGTAATACTTTATTTTTAGAGTATAGCAATATCCTGTTTGTATAAAGAATTTAATGTAGATTTTATACTTTCATAACAACAAGGAAACAGGGGAAAGCTTATTTTACAATACCAAATCCAAATAATCCCCCATGTTATCCCTGAAGCGTGCAATACCCCTGTGCCTGTTACTTTGTGTATTCTATCAACTGAATGCGCAGGTGGTAACACTGGACAATGCTTTTTCACACAACGACTACTGGCGTAAAAATCCTTTATATGATGCATTGTCTAATGGCTACACGTATGTAGAAGCGGATGTGTATTTGCGGGGCGAGAACCTGGTGGTGGCACATCTGTTACCCTGCCTGAGAAAGAAGCAGACATTGGAGCGTTTATACCTGGAACCATTGTTAACCGGAAGCTATAAAGATGGTAAGGAATTACCCGATCATCCGATCACTTTACTGATAGATATTAAATCCAACGCAGAAAGAACTTACCGTGTACTGGAGGTGCTGCTGGAAAAATACAAATCTATTATCACCAGCTACGAAGATGGGGTGGTTACCAAGCGCAAGGTAACGGTGGTAATAAGCGGTCACAGACCTTATAACACCCTGCTGGCGCAAACCAGCCGTCGTGCCTTTATTGATGAAGATTTAAAAAAGCTTACCCGCGATTCGGTAATAGCACAAACTACTGTTACTGCCAGCTGTAAATACAAACGCCTGCTTTCGTGGTCGGGCAAGGGTGATTTACCAGCCGGACAACGCGCCAGGCTGTGCCGTTTTATACAGATAGCGCACCGCAACGATGAAAAGGTAAGATTGTATGCTGCGCCGGAAAATGCCAAAGTATGGGAAGCCCTGCTTACCTGCGGCGTTGACTTAATCAATACCAACAAGATCGTTAAACTTAAAGAATTTCTGTTGTCGCGCGAAATGCAACAACCGGTATCTGGTTTGTAGGCGTGGTTACAGGTGTTGCATCAGTTGTATTGCCTGCATGGCTTCTTTCACATCGTGTGCCCGTAAAATAACCGCACCGTTTTGCAGCCCCACGGTATGTAAAACGGTGGTGCCGTTTAAAGCTTCTTCGGGTGTAATATGCAGGGTTTTGTAAATGGTAGATTTGCGGGAGATACCCAGCAAAACAGGTTTTTCCAGTATTTGCAACAAATGCATCTCTTTTAACAGCTGAAAATTATGGGCTATGGTTTTGGCAAAGCCAAAGCCAGGGTCGATGATCACGTCATGAATACCTGCCTGCCTGCAGGCTTCCAGCCGTTCTATAAAAAAATCCAATACTTCGCGGGTCACGTTTTCGTAATGGGCAAACTGTTGCATGGTTTCGGTGGTGCCTTTCATATGCATGCACACATAAGGCAGTTTCAGGCCGGCTACCGTATCCAGCATAGCCATGTCGAGCGTGCCGCCGCTTACATCATTAATAATGCAGGCACCTGCTTCGGCGCTTTCCCTGGCAACCTGGGCAAAATAAGTATCTACTGAAATAAAGGCTTCCGGAAAACGCTGGTGTATGGCAGCAATTACGGGTACTACACGGGCAGCTTCTGTGGCGGCATCTACCTGTGGTTTACCGGGGCCGGTGCTTTGTCCGCCCAGGTCTAATATAGTAGCTCCATCCGCCAGCATCTGTTCGGCCTGTGCCAGGGCGGTATCTATATTTTGCTTTCTGCTATCGCTGTAAAACGAATCGGGAGTGGTGTTGATAATGCCCATAACAACCGGGCGGGTAAGCGCTAATAAACGGCCATTACAATTGAGTGTATATGCACTGCTTTTTCGTTGTACCATGTGCAAAAGTAAACACATTGTAGGATAAACGCTTATTTTTGGGCTTCTTACAAACCACATCAAAAGCAACCGATTATGGCTGATACCAGCACGCAGTACGATGAAATAGTGGAAGCAGGCATGGATATTTTTGTGAAAAAGACGAAAGACTATGGCACCTCGTGGCGGGTATTGCGTACCATTTCTGTAGTAGACCAGATTTTTATTAAAGCTTTGCGCATTCGCACCATACAGGAGAAAAAGCAGCAGAAAGTAGCGGATGATATCTCTTCTGAATTCAAAGGCATTATCAATTACGGTGTAATAGGGTTGATTCAGTTACAGCTGAACAATCCCGCAGTAGAAGACGTACCTGCTGAAACAGCCGCAGCCTGGTACAAAGAACAGATAGTGGTGGCTAAAAACACCATGCTGAATAAAAATCACGATTACGGAGAAGCATGGCGTAGTATGAGCCAGGAAAGTTTTGCCGACCTGATATTGGTGAAACTGCTGCGCATTAAACAGATACTGGCTAATGACGGCAAAACGCTGATCAGTGAAGGCATTGACGCTAACTATATCGACATTATTAATTATGCCGTGTTTGCATTAATTCTGTCGTATGAGAAAAATAACTTAATTTAACCGATACCCTTAATCAATTGTAGCATAATGAAAGTTGTATTGACTATTATACGTTGGATAGTAGGATTGTTGTTTATCTTCTCCGGCTTAATTAAAGCCAACGATCCATTAGGATTGAGTTATAAAATGCAGGAGTTTTTTGAAGTGTGGGGCTGGGATGCTTTTCATAACTACACCCTTTTCTTCTCTATTGTAATGAACGTGTTTGAGGTGCTGGCTGGTGTGGCTATTATTATAGGCTGGCGCATACGCCTGTTTACCTGGTTGTTGCTGCTGCTGATTATCTTTTTCACCTTCCTTACCGGATATGCTTTGTTATCGGGCAAAATAAAAACCTGTGGTTGTTTTGGCGACTGTTTACCGTTATCGCCATTGCAATCTTTTATGAAAGATATTTTTCTGCTGGTGCTGATTCTGGTGCTGGTGTTTAAGCAAAAGGCTATTGGTACGCTGCCTTCTTCTTCGGCTTTAGCCGGACTGGTGCTTACTGTGGTGGCTACCGGTGGTTTACAGTGGTATGTGTTGCAATACCTGCCTATTGTGGACTGTTTGCCTTATAAAAAAGGTAATAACCTGGTGAAACAAATGGAAGTGCCAGCGGGTGCGGTGATCGACAGTTTTGCTATTACTTTCCGTTATAAGAAAGCAGGCAAGGAGGTAGAGTTTGATGCCAACAATATACCTGCCGACCTGGACTCTACTTATGAATATGTAGACAGGTACGATAAGCTGATTAGAAAAGGCAACGCAGTGGCCCCGATTGAAGACTTTAAACTTTCCAGTGAATCTGGTACGGATACTACCAACGCTATTTTACAGCAACCGGTGCCTTATGTGCTGGTAATGGCGCAAAATTTTGATAACTGGGGTAAGGCTTCTGTAGTGTTTGATCAGTTGCTGGCCGAAGCCAGAACCTGGAATATGCCGGTGATTGTGGCTACGCCTTTACCGGATGCTGCTGCCAAACTGTTTGACAAGAACAAGGTAACTATAGTAGGTTTGGATGCCACCGTATTAAAAACCGCCGCCAGGGTAGTACCTACCTTCTTTTTAATGAAGCGGGCGGATATCCTGGACAAGAAGAGCTATAAGAGCGGCAATTCTTTCCTGGAGAGTATGCGGAAAACACACCTCTAAAATAACAACACATGCTTCAGCTACTCCTACGCAAAAGTATATATGGCTTGCTGGTACTGGTAGGAGTAGTGATGCTGGTGTTTGTGCTGTTTCAGGGCTTTGGCGATCCTGCCCGCCTGGTGCTGGGCCAAACCGGCGACAGCGCCACTATTCAAAACATACGTAAAGAGCTGGCGTTAGATCAGCCCCGCTGGAAGCAGTTTCTGCTATATGCAAACGATGTATCGCCCATCAGCATTTACACGGCTGATGCTATCCAATCTAAACAACTCAAAGGCTTTTTTATAGGAGGTAACACCCGCATAGGGGTGAAGTTGCCCTACCTGCGCCGGTCGTACCAAACCAAAAGGAACGTATCGGACATGTTACTGCAGGCATTACCGCAAACCATAGTGCTGGCGTGTATAGCTATGTGCATCGCTACTATTGTGGGGATATTATTGGGCATTCTGGCTGCGGTAAAACAAAACACCTGGTGGGATGGGGCAGCCATTTTTACCAGCATACTGGGTATTTCGGCCCCTTCTTTTTTTATGGGCATTGTGCTGGCTTATATTTTCGGTTTTGTGTTATCTGATTATACCGGCCTGCATATGACCGGCAGCTTGTTTGAAGTTGATACTTTTACCGGCGAACACCTGCAACTGCGCAATGTGATTTTGCCGGCTATTACTTTGGGAATCAGACCATTGGCGGTAATAGCACAACTTACCCGCAGCGCCATGCTGGATGTGCTGGACCAGGATTACATACGTACTGCTTATGCCAAGGGGTTAACCCGTTGGCAGGTAATTACCCGGCATGCCCTGCGTAATGCCTTAAATCCGGTAGTAACAGCCATTACTGGGTGGTTTGCCGAGCTACTGGCAGGTGCCTTTTTTGTAGAATACATTTTTGGCTGGAACGGGATAGGCAAGATGACGGTAGATGCACTGGAAAAACTGGATTTTCCGGTGGTAATGGGCAGTGTTTTAGTAACAGCATCTTGTTTTATTGTTGTAAATTTACTGGCAGACTTGTTGTATGGCATTATAGATCCCAGAGTAAGAATCAATTAATCCTTAGCCTGGCCTTTTTGTGGCTTTCTTTTTGCATTAAATCCTCCACTTCACAAATTGTCAATCGCTGGTAAAAACCAGCATAAACCGAAGCGCTATGTGCACCGTATCTAAACTCCTGTCCAGGCAGGGAATGAAAAGCAATTACATTGACGCCAATGCCACCGTTCTGGAAGCGTTAAGCGCCATGGAATGCGAAAATTTAAGTTACCTGGTGGTTATGTACCAGGGCAAGTATGTGGGTATTTTTTCAGAACGCGATTATGCACGAAAGGTGATTTTACAGGGGCGCTATTCACAATCAACCCTGGTTAAAGAAGTGATGTCTGCTGATTTGCCGGTTGTTAGCAGTAATGACGATGCCGAATATTGCATGATGCTGATGAATGCCTATAAAGCCCGCTACCTGCCGGTGTTTGACGATTTTGAATTTAAAACAGTAATTACCGTGAACGACCTGGTGCGTGAAGCCTTACAGGATAAAGCCCTGGCTCCCATTGTAGAGGAAACTATTAACAATGGCTGGGTAGGTGAAGGATTTAGCACAAGGAAATTTATATACTAAGCTATTCCGCCTGGAAAGCAAAGGGCCGCTATATACAGGAAACTTCCTGCAATAGCGGCCTTTGTATTTGGGGGGATTTTATTGGATGAACTTGAATTAACGAAGCAGGTTAATGTCTCCTTTTCGTATTACCTGGTTGCCGTTGGTTAATGTTATTTTGATGGCATACACATAAATGCCTACCGGTTGCGGCTTGCCTTTGTAGGTTCCATCCCATGCCGCGTTGCTATCGCTGCTGGAAAAAATCAGTTCGCCCCATTGGTTAAATACTTTCAGCTGCATGCTTCTGATAATGTTGCTGTATACTTTAAACACATCATTCTTTCCATCTGCATTAGGTGTAAACACATTGGGTATATACACTTCGGCTGATAAGGTTTTGCCTGTTGCTGCACCTGCTGCACTGTTCTGGCAGGTTTGAACGCCCAGGGCTATTACCCGTATGCTGGCTTCCGTCATAGGCGTGAGGTCGGTAACCGTATGTGACAGGCCCGAAGGATCGTTAGGTGTTTGATATGTGCTATTGTTTACAGATACCTGGTAGCCTGTAGCGCCTGTTACCGGTGCCCAGCTGAAAGTGATGCTGTTGAGTGTAGTAGTGGTAACAGTTACCACCGGCTGTGCCAGCACAGTTAATACCGTAGCGGAAACAGCAGTGCGGGGTGTGCTTTTGCAACCTGTGGCGCTGATAGCTTCCACATAATAGGTGGCGCTGGCTGATAATGCGCCGGTGCTATAGCTGGTGCCGGGTGCTGTGTTACTGAGTGGCGTGCCGCCGGTGTTGCTGGTATACCAGGCATAGGTAGCGCCGGTAGCCGGGTTCTTTACGGTGAAGGTGGCTGTTTGATTAGGGCATACAGATTGATCGTCTACCTGTGGCGTAGTGGCGGCTTCTACAGCCTGTATGGTGGCGCTGGTGGTGTAAGTACAGCCTGCGTGGGTAACAGCCAATGTGTAAGTGTCTCCGGATAAATTAGTAATGCTGGCTGTGGTGGCAGCAGAAGGCGTCCACAAATAGGTATAAGGCGTTACGCCACCTGTTACTCCGGCGCTGACAGAGCCGGCATTAGGATGGTCGCAATCTGGTTGAACTGTAGTTACTGCTACATGCAAGGTATCGGTACCGAAAGTGAAATATACTTTATCTGTTAAATGCACCGCCGTAGCTAACTGTCCGCTGATGCTTTTTAAAGGATAGCTTACTGTAGCAGCAGCGGGGAAAGTATTGTCAGCGCTCACCAACAGGCGGGTAGCATTAGCAGGTACATCTGTAGCATTTACTGCTATGGTAACAGAGTCAATACCGCTGCCTGTTTTTTGCACTTTCCATATACGGGCCATATGCACTAATTGATTATCGGGAGAGCAGCGGGTTATCTGGGTAGAGAGGCCATTGTCTGCCGTTAATAAAAAGGAATTGTCTGTTGCTATCGTATTGCTGTTGGTAGCGTTTGCTGTGGGCAGGCTGGTATATCCAAAACCATTGTACAGGCTAATGAGTGCATTGTTGTGCATGCTGCGTGATTGCTTTTGCTGCAGACCCGATGCATCGTCGCGACCTATGCCGGTAATGTTATACCAATAACCCGTGTTAGCGGTAGTGTCCCATAACACTGTTCCGGTAGCTGCCACATAATTAAGATTATAGAAGGAGTGTTTTTTAGTTAAGGTAATTCCATATTTAATAGCCAGGTAGCTTTCTACTTTATTTTGATCCGCATCGGAAAGCAGGGTGTTAAAAGTGATGAGTTCGGCAATGCCACAACTCATGTTTTGTGCGCCTGTAGTAGTGGCATCACTGCCGAGGAAGAAACCATATGATATAGAAGGTGTGTAACTATAGCCATCGTAAGGGGCATCATAACGGTGTGTGATGGCTATGGAATCGCCATTGCGTCTGCCATTGAAAAATTTGTCGGTAGTGGCTTTGTCTACACCTTTAGCAGTAAGTAAAATACCGGAGGTTTCCGGATAGGTAGGAGCAGGGGAGGGAAGTGGTGCGCCCCAGTTATAATAATCGGCCGTGCTGCCCGAAATACCATCGCCTGTTTGAATACGAAAGCCGGGTTTAAACTGGTACGCAATGGAAGAGTTGGTAACACTATTTTTATAAGTAAAACTACTGGGGTTGCCATCGGCAATAGTGCGGTAGGTGTTAATAACCATAAATATACTGCCATTATTACCCAGCAGATTGTCGGTATTAGAGGTGTTGTATAAAACCGTATTACTGGTTTTGCTAAACTGCACAAAGGGATTAAAATTAAAACTGCCGTTTGTGGTGTTAGTGGCCGTAAAAACGGGCTGGCGGCTGGCAGTGGCCTGGGTAATGGAAAACGTGCCTTTTTCACTGTTCCATTGCGACACCCCATTAGTGGTGGTGTTAGGTATAATAATATTGCCTGTGGTATTGGCTTTAAACCAGGTGGTAAGTGACCCGGATACACCACCCGGCCACTGGCCAAAAATACAGGTTACTGTTAGGGTGAGGCATGCACATAATAAGGCAATACCTCTAACAGGGTTGCTTACAGGTGTGTTAAGCATAAGTTGTTTTGTTAGTTTGGTTGCTGAATAAAAAATCAATGATTAGCAATATCCTATATATATTCTTCCACTCCCTGAACTTACCGGGGACAAAAAGAGGACAATGGAGAAGGGGGAAAGGCTAAACCATGCAGATACAATGGTTTATTGTTGGATTGATTGGTTGGCAGAAAGTGTATTTTTCATTTTTTACCAAGGTTAGTCGCAGTTAGTTCAATTCCGCCTGAAAGGATATGCAGGCGGAATTGAAGACGCTATAGCTATTACTGTATCACCACTTCGGTGATCAGTTTTTCGCCCAGGGCTTCGTTTACCCTTTGAATGATCTGGGGTTTCTGGTAGTGTAACTCTTGTTTTAGTGGGCCTACGCTGGTGCGTATGAACAGGGTGTTGTTGATGATCTGGATTTTTTCGGTGTATTTCGAGATGGTTTTACCCATCAGTTGTTCCCATACTTCTTCTATCTGAACGGCGCGGATACCATTCTTTAGCCTGCTCTTTTGAATAAACGCCTTCATGGCATCTCCTAATGACATTTCCATAGTGCAAATGTAGTTTACAATTGAACGAGTTGGTAGACAACTGACAAATCTGTAAAAGCTTTTTCCAGGCGCTCTTTATGGGTATCAGTAATAAATACCTGGCCTTCTTCTTCTACACAAACGCGGTGCAGTAAATTATGCATACGACTGGCATCCAGTTTTTCAAAAACATCGTCCAGCAGCAACACCGGGGTAAAGCCCTTATGCTGCTTCAAGGTAATGAATTCTGAAAGCTTGATGGCAAATAAAAGGCTTTTACGCTGTCCCTGGGAGGCTATATTTTTAAATATAAGTCCATTCATGAAAATGTCTATATCATCTTTATGAATGCCGCAGGTAGTACGTTGCAAATGCATGTCGCGCTGACGGTTCTGTTGCAGCAGGGTAGCAAGTGGTGTGGTGTTAAGTTGACTATCATATTGTAGCTGTACCAGGTCGTCTTTTCCGGCTATGTGCGTGTATTGTTGTTGCACCAGCGGAATAAACTGGTCAATAAAACTCCGCCGCCACTGGTAAATGGCATCACCGCGCTCGCACAGCTGAATATCCAGTATTTCCAGTAGAGAGTGGTCTAGTCGCCGGTGTTCAGCGGCGGCTTTCAGCAGGCTATTGCGTTGTTGTAATATCTTATTATAGGCGATCAGCTGTTGCAGGTAGCCGGGAAATAGTTGAGAAAGCAGGGTGTCAAGGAATTTTCTTCTTTCCTCACTGCCGCCGGTGATCAGTTCGGTATCGTCGGGGGCTATCATTACAGCCGGAAACAGGCCAATATGGTCAGAAAATTTTTTATACTCCTCGTCGTTGGCGTAAAATTCTTTTTTGTTGTTCTCCCGTACAATGCACACTAATTTTTCGTCGGCCCCGTTTTTGGCCAGTTGTGCTTCCAGTCGCAAACCCTGTAACCCGTGGTGAACATTTTGTCCATCGGTACGTGAAAAATAGCTACGGGTAAAGCATAAATAGTACACTGCATCCAGCAAATTGGTTTTTCCACTGCCGTTTGCGCCACAAATACCCACTATCCGCTCCGAAAAATCAAACGATTCAAACAGGTAATTTCTGAATTGGGTTAACGCGATATGCCGGAAAGAGAACATGCGCAAAAATAATTAATATACCCTCCCCGTGCCGGTTTGAGATATATTACCCGGTGATTTAATTTATACCCTGCACTTTTTAAGCTTTAACTCCTATATTTGCCCCTCAAATTTTAATGACTGTGGCTACAAAGTTTTCCAAAGAAACTTATTTATACTGGTACGAGCTCATGCAGCTTATACGTCAGTTTGAGTTGAAATCAGAAGAAATGTATAAGATGGCTGGTAAGATTCGTGGTTTTTTCCACGTTTACAACGGTCAGGAAGCTATTGCCGCTGGTTGTATGACCGCGACTAAGCAAGAAGATCCATTCATCACGGGTTACCGTGACCACGGTTTGGGTTTAGCAAAAGGCATGAGTCCGAACGCTTGTATGGCTGAACTGTATGGTAAGGCTACAGGTTGTGCGAAAGGTAAAGGTGGTAGCATGCACTTCTTCAGTAAAGAACATTACTTTTTTGGTGGACATGGTATAGTAGGCGCTCAAATTGGTACTGCTACCGGTTTGGCTTTTGCTGAAAAATACAAAGAGTCCGGTAACGTAGCTTTAGGCTTTTTTGGTGATGGCGCTGCCCGTCAGGGTATGTTGCACGAAACCTTTAACCTGGCTATGACCTGGAAGCTGCCTGTAATTTATATTTGTGAGAACAACCAATACGCAATGGGTACTTCTATTGAAAGAACCTCTAACGTAGTGGATATTTATAAACTGGCTGAAGCTTACCAGATGCCTTCTGAAAAGGTGGACGGTATGTCTCCTGAAGCTGTTCACGAAGCAGTAGCACGCGCGGCTAAAAGAGCACGTGACGGCGAAGGTCCAACCTTGCTGGAAATTAAAACTTACCGCTACAAAGGGCACTCTGTTTCTGATCCTCAGAAATACCGTACCAAAGAAGAAGTGGATGAGTATAAAGCAAAAGATCCTATCACACAGGTTCTGGCTACTATTAAAAAGAACAAGTACGCTACAGAAGCAGATATCGCGGCTATCGATGCCCGTATCAACGCAGTAGTGGAAGAGAGCGTTAAATTCGCTGAAGAAAGCCCATGGCCTTCTGATGACGAACTGCTGAAAGACGTTTATGTTGATCAGAACTATCCATTTATTGTTGACTAATTAACGGTTGCCTTTTTAATTTTAAATAACAAGTATACATATCATGTCTGAAAAGCATGCGCCTGAAGTATTAGAAACGAATGACACTTTGTTAAGAGCACAAGGTTTCTGGCAAAAAAACTCTAAAGTTATCATTGGTGCTGTAGTAGCAGTAGTGGTAATAGTGGGTGGTTACTTCGGTTACCAGAATTTTGTGGTAAAACCGAAGGAAGAAAAAGCCGGAGAAGCTATTTATAAAGCTCAACACTATTTTGCTATCGATTCATTTAAGTTAGCATTAGAAGGAGATAAAGCAGCAGGAGCCAAAGGTTTCCTGGATATTGCTAAATCTTTCAGCGGAACCAAAGCCGGTAACCTGGCTGCATATTATGCAGGTATCTGCCATCTTCGTTTAGGTGAATTTGACAAAGCGGTTAAGCAGTTGAAAGACTTTAGCACCGATGCTCCACAAATTCAGCTGGTTGCGTATGGTACCCTGGGCGATGCTTACAGCGAACTGGGTAAAAAATCAGAAGCCATTGACGCTTATAAAAAAGCGGCTGTTACTTTTGAAAAAGATGAAACTTCTTCATCAGAATACTTGTTTCGTGCAGCACTGTTAAGTGAAATTAACGGTAACAGCAAAGAAGCGCTGGAGCTGTACAAACAGTTAAAAGAGAAATTTCCAAGAACTGATAAAGGTTTTCAGGCTGATAAATATATCTATCGCCTGAGCGTTGAAAAAAATGACTTTAGTGTAAAATAATGGCAACACAAGGAAATAACGCACTTCTCAAAGGCATCCCTACTACAAAGGATGCCTTTGTAGTTATAGTGAAAACGGAATGGAACGCCCCCATCATTAACAAACTGGAAGCAGGCGCAAAGAAAGTATTTAAGGCAGCAGGTGTAACGGTGAAAGTATTAACCGTGCCCGGTGCTTTTGAAATTCCCTATGCTATAAAAGCTTATGCCGAAAGCGGCGAGCCAAAGGCAGATGCCTTTATTGCATTTGGAACCGTGATCAGGGGCGATACGCCGCACTTTGATTATGTGTGTAAAGCAATTACCGATGGTGTACTTTCTTTGAACCTTACACTGGAAGTACCTGTTGTATTTGGAGTGCTTACTGTTGAAAACGAACAACAGGCACTGGAAAGGGTTGGTGGTAAACATGGACATAAAGGCGAAGAAGCCGCTGTTACTGCTATTAAAATGATAGCCCTTAAAAGAAAGCTAAAGAAGTAGTTTGCCTATGAATGTGCAGATTTTTGTTCCCTGCTTTATTGACCAGCTTTATCCCGCTGTGGCTTTTAACATGGTGAAGGTGCTGGAAAAGGCAGGCTGTACCGTACAGTATAACGGCAATCAAACCTGTTGCGGACAACCGGCTTTTAATGCTGGTTTCCATAACGAGGCTAAAGATGTGTGCAGCAAGTTTTTAAAAGACTTTGAAGGTGCTGAATATATTGTGGCCCCCAGCGCCAGCTGTGTAGGGTTTGTGCGTAACTATTACCAGCAGCTGTTCAACAATTCATCTGTACATAACGAGGTAAGACAACTGGCCGACCGTACTTACGAATTATCGGAGTTTCTGATAAAAGTGGTGGGCATTGATGATATTGGCGCTATCCTGGAGGGTAAAGCCACTTATCACGATAGCTGTGCCGGTTTGCGTGAAGTGGGCATTAAAAAAGAACCCCGTCAGTTATTGAGCAAAGTAAAGGGGCTGGAACTGGTAGAAATGAATGATGTGGAAACCTGTTGCGGCTTTGGCGGTACGTTTGCGGTAAAGTTTGAGCCTATCAGCATTGCCATGGGCGATCAAAAAATTACCAATGCCGGCAACACGGAAGCAGAATACCTCATCAGCACAGATATGAGTTGTCTTATGCACCTGGATGGCTGCTCTAAGTATAAGGGCAGTAAGTTAAAGCTGATGCACCTTGCCGATGTACTGGCTAATGGGTGGTAGGATTTTAGCGGGAAATGGGGAGCTGGCAATAGATTGTTGATGGTAGTGTTTTTTTAGTAGTGAGTTTATAAAACAAATAATAGATGGCTGCATACTGGTTAGTGAAGTCAGAACCATTCAAATACAGTTGGGATCAGTTTGTAAAGGATGGACAAACGTTTTGGGATGGTGTGCGTAATTACCAGGCACGTAATAACCTGCGTGGTATGAAAAAAGGCGACCTGGTGTTTTTCTATCACAGCAATGAAGGGCTGGAGATAGTAGGTATTGCCAAAGTAGTAAAAGAAGCCTACCAGGACCCTACTACCGATGATACCAATTGGGTGGTAGTAGATTTAAAGCCTGTAAAAAAATTGCCTAAGCCGGTTACGCTGGCGCAGATGAAAGCTGATATCCGCCTGGAGAAATTAGGATTGATTAAACAGGGCCGTTTATCTGTATCTTCTGTAACAGTGGAAGAGTGGGGCGTAATAGAAGAGATGGCCGGTTTTTAAAACCAGCCATCTCTTTTTGGTATATACGGGATATGTTAATAGCTCACATCTTTTAAGCCTTCGCAAGCTATGGTAGCTTTTACCCGGCTGCTTTCTTTCGCCAATTCAATGATACGTATAGTGTTAAAGCCGTGTTCTGCTTTTTCTAAAAGCGGCTTGCCTTCCCGGATAGCCTTGTACAGGTTATCGTAATACAAGCCAAAGTTGCCTTGTAAGGAAGGATACTTCTCTTTAAACTCTTTATCATTCACGGTGGTGTGCAACAAGCCATAGTCGTCCATATGCTCTTTGCCCCAATCTTTGCCTAATGGTAGCTGACCGGTTTTTAAAATAGCTTCCTGTGGATCTTCTCCATACTTCACAAAAGACCCGGCTGTGCCGTGTATCGCATAGCGGGCGCCTGGTTCACGTACCAGCATACCGGCTTTTAATATCACTTTAGTATAATCGTAGTGCAGCTGTATATCAAAGTAGTCATCTACTTTGGCTTCGGGGCGTTGGGTTTTAATATCTGCTGTAATATGCTTAGGCAGGCCAAACAGGCATAATGCCTGATCTATCAGGTGTGGGCCCAGATCGTACAGGATGCCACTGCCGGGCAGGTTTTCTTCGCGCCATGCGTTGGCCTTTAGCTCAGGACGGTAACGGTCGTAATGTGCTTCGTATTCATGTACATTGCCCAGTAATTGTTGCTGCAGTATCTGGCGGATGGTTAAGAAGTCGGCCACATAGCGCCTGTTATGAAACACGCTTACTGTTCTGCGTACTTTAGCAGCTGTATCTATTAACAGTTGCGCATCGGCTGAAGTAATGGTAAAAGGCTTTTCCAGTACTACATGCATGCCGGCTTCCAAAGCCTGTATGGCGTAAGGTACATGGGTTTCGTTAGGGGTGGTAATCACTACCAGTTCTATGTGACTGTTCAGTAGTTCTTCTATAGTGCGTGCTACCTTTACATCCGGAAACAATGCCTTTGAATCTTCTTTATGTCTTTCCATTACTGCCGCCACTTTATATAGTGGGGTAGTAGCTAAAAAAGGTGCATGCATTACACGTGCCGCCATTCCATATCCTATCAATCCTACATGAATCGCTGACATATCTTCTTCATTTAAGGTGACATCCAATAAGCAAAAAACAGGCAACAATTGCTGTATTGCCTGTTTTTAACGTTTTTACAGTTATATATGCTAGCCTGTTAGCGCTACTGTTACATCCAGATCGGGATTTTCGTTCAGGTAAATAGCCAGTTCGTCGTTCATCTGAAATCCTTTATCTACGCTGTACAGGCTTAGTTTAATATTCTCTTTGGGTTCCAGTATTACAAAGCGTATAGATGATTTACCAGGGTTAGCTGTGACATTACTATCTAAAAACTTCACAAACTCTTCTGTTACTGCACTGGGGTGCATGGTAATATCTATTTGCTTGGTAAGGTTTTGCTTCATGGTTTCGAGCAGTTGCAGGCTTTGTACTTTAAACTCGTAGGTGCCGGAGTTAAAGCGCTGCTTATAAAAACCATTGATCAAAATGTTCTTACCTTTTTCCATGTAGTTCTGGTACTTCACATAATCATCGCTCCATAACATCATTTCCGTTTTACCGGTAAGGTCTTCAATGGCTAAAATACCAAAGTTGCGACCTGTTTTAGTTACGCGGTGTTGTGCGTCAATTACCAGACCTGCTATACGGAAGTTACGACTGCCTGCTGCTGCCTGCAGGGTCACGCTATCTTTTACCTCGTTAAAGTCGGCAAGGGATGTAATACCGTAATGTTTTAACTCAAACTTGAAGTGATCTAACGGGTGACCACTAATGAAGATGCCCGTTACTTCTTTTTCATGCTCCAGCTTTTCGGTCAGCGTCCATTCCTCGCAAGGCAGAATTTTTGGTGGTGGAATTTCCTGCATTACTGCGTCGCCAAACAAGCTGTTATTGCTTTGGTTAAGGTTGGCCTGGTACTGGTTGCCAAAGAGTACAATGCGTTCCAGGTTGCTTTTCGTTTCATCTTTAGGGATATGGAAAAACTGACCACGGTGCATTTCTTTAAAGCAATCGAATGTGCCGGAGTGCACAAGACTTTCCAACGACTTTTTGTTTACCGTACGTTGGTTAACCCGTTTGATAAAGTTGAATATATCGGAGAATTCACCGTTCTTTCTTTCTTCAATAATGTTTTCAATCGCCGCTTCACCCACACCTTTTAAACCGCCTAAACCAAAACGGATTTCTCCTTTTTTGTTAGGGGCAAAGCCTTTGAGCGATTCGTTGATGTCAGGACCTAGTACTGTAATGCCCATACGCTTACACTCTTCCATAAAGAAGGTGATCTTTTCAATGCTACCGGCGTGGTTGAGTACTGCGGCCATGTATTCACTGGGGTAGTGGGCTTTGAGGTAAGCGGTTTGGTAAGCCACAAAAGCGTAACAGGTACTGTGCGATTTGTTAAACGCGTATTGCGCAAACGCTTCCCAGTCCGTCCATACTTTATCCAGTACTTCTTCGGGGTGCCCTTTTTCTACGGCACCCTTCACAAACTGGGTTTTCATTTTATCCAGTACCGACTTTTGTTTTTTACCCATCGCCTTACGCAGTACGTCCGCATCTCCTTTAGAGAAGCCCGCCAGTTTCTGCGACAGCAACATCACCTGTTCCTGGTATACGGTAATACCGTAGGTATCTGCCAGATCTCCTTCCATGTCGGCCAGATCGTACGTGATGGGTTCACGTCCATGCTTACGGTCGATGAAGTTAGGGATGTAGGCAATAGGACCAGGGCGGTACAAGGCGTTCATGGCGATAAGATCCGCAAACTTATCCGGTTTTAATTCGCGCAGGTACTTTTGCATACCCATACTTTCAAACTGGAACGTTGCGTTGGTTTCGCCTTTCTGGTATAGTTCAAATGTGAGTTCATCATCCAGCGGAACATCATCAATAGTGATATCAATGTTGTAGTTCTGTTTGATTAACTCCAATGCAGTCTTAATGATGGAAAGGGTTTTCAAACCCAGGAAGTCCATCTTAATTACCCCGGCATCTTCAATGATGCTACCTTCAAACTGGGTAACCCACAAGTCGGAGTCTTTAGCCGTAGATACGGGTAACAGATCGGTTAAGTCGCGCGGGGCAATGATGATACCTGCTGCGTGAATACCGGTGTTTCTTACCGATCCTTCCAGCCTTTCGGCCTGTTGCAGTACTTCGGCGCTCATGTCGCTGCCGTTGTATATTTCCCGCAGGCGTTTTACTCCTTCCAGTTCATCGGGGCCAACACCGTCTTTTTCTTCCAGAGATTTTGGGCCGTCTTTAGGAGTAAGCGGGGCTTGTAATACCCGCCCCAGCTCAATCCCCGGCCTGTCAGGTACCATTTTAGCCAGTGCGTTCGCTTCGGCCAGGGGTAAGTCCATGGCGCGTGCCACGTCTTTTATACTCATTTTGGCAGCCATGGTACCATAGGTGATAATCTGCGCTACCTGGTTTTTGCCATATTTATCTACTACGTAGTTAATTACCTTCTGACGGCCTTCATCGTCGAAGTCCGTATCAATATCGGGCATTGACTTACGATCGGGGTTCAGAAAACGTTCGAACAGCAGGTTGTACTTAATAGGGTCAATGTTAGTGATACCTATACAGTAAGCCACCGCACTACCGGCAGCCGAACCACGACCAGGGCCAATGAATACCCCGAGGTCTTTACCGGCTTTAATAAAGTCGGATACAATGAGGAAGTAACCGGCAAATCCCATTGTTTTAATAGTGAACAGTTCAAAGTCCAGTCGCTCCCTTACATGTTCTTCAATTTCGCCATAACGCTGGCGTGCGCCTTCGTAAGTAAGGTAGTGCAGGAAGTTCCACTGGTTGATGTTGTTGTCGTCACCGGTAACAAACTCTTTAGGCAAAGGGAAGGCAGGAAGCAGGATATCCTTCTTCAGGTTCAGTACCTCTACCTTGTCTATGATCATGTTGGTGTTGTCAATACTCTCCGGCACATCACTGAACAGCTTTTTCATCTCTTCAGTGGTTTTAAAATAGAACTGATCGTTCGGGAATTTAAAACGGCGGTTCTTTACCTGTGTATCATCATTCACAAAATCGTCGAAGCCTGGTGTTGCTTTCTTTTCACCGGTGTTGATACATAACAGGATATCATGGGCGTTATAATCGTCCTGATCGGTATAGTGACTATCATTGGTGGCAATAACAGGTACATTAAACTTCTTGGCAAATTTCAGCAGGGTGTGGTTGATAATTTCCTGCTCTTTTATTTCGTGGCGTTGAATTTCAATAATGAAATCTTCGCCAAACAGGTCGAGCCACCATTTGAATTCTTTTTCCGCCGCTTCTTCGCCGTCATTTAAAATGGCCTGGGGCACAGAAGCGCCAATGCAACAGGTTGTGGCTATCAGCCCTTCATGGTATTGTACAATCAGTTTTTTATCAATACGGGGGTACTTGCTATACATACCCTCAATAAAGCCCATAGAAGTAAGCTTTACCAGGTTTTGATAGCCGGTTCTGTTTTTGGCCAGTAACACCTGGTGCAAACGGCTATCGCGTTGCTCTTTGGAAAACGTTTTACGAAAGCGGTCTTCCACTACATAAAACTCACAACCCACAATAGGCTTTACTACCGGTTCGGTAATGTCTTTCCCCTTTTCATCTTTACCAATAACACGGGTATTTTTCCAGGCCTGGTTCACAAAGTCAAACACCCCGAACATATTACCGTGGTCGGTGATGGCCAGGGCCGGCATATTGTCTTTTGCCGCTTTTTTATATAAGCTTTCAATACTTGCTGCACCATCGAGCAATGAGTATTGGGTATGGACGTGTAAATGAGAGAATTGGCACATAGCTGCAAATTTCGGCTAAAAAAAGGTTTTTATGAAGTCTAAGAAATCCACATTGGAAGGGTGTTTTCCACCGGTTTGCTTTACAAGAATCTTAACAAAGTGCAAAAAAATAGCATGGAAATGTCAGCTATAGGCAACAGGGGGCTATATTGCAGCGATGTTACTATTATATAGATGTAGAAATGTAATATATGCTTGCTCCATGGTAATTGCCGTTGCCAGTTGCAAAAGCATTAAAAATATAGGAGCCAAGGACAATTCCACCGCCAAAAGCAGTAAAAGCAGCACCCGCACACGCTCGGGCAGTGGCAAGTTTATTGATGGCATTGAAGTAACGCCGGGTTCGGTGGTTACCTCCAAACATGCTACCAGCAGCAGCCTTACCGGCAAGAAAGGCAAGCTGTATCAGCCCGAAGATGATGTGCCTGCATCAGGCATGAACATAGAAGAGGCGCAATGGCTGCAGCTGAAATTTGCCATTATACTGGACGCATCGGTGGAAAAGCTCACGAATATGGCCTTGTTGCGTTCGTTGGACGAATGGTGGGGAACCCGCTATTGTTTAGGGGGCAATACGCAGAATTGTGTGGACTGTTCCGGCTTTACGCTGGCGGTAATGCGGGATGTGTATGGTGTGTCGGTACCACGCACTGCGCAGGAGCAATATGATAAAAGCGCCCGCGTGGATATGGAAGATTTACGGGAAGGCGATTATGTGTTTTTTCATACCTCAGGCCGTAGCATATCGCATGTAGGCATTTATTTGTTCAACAATAAGTTTGTACACGCTTCTACCAGCAACGGTGTTATGGTAAGCGATTTAAACGATAAATACTGGCAGCCCAAATACCGGGGCGGTGGCCGGGTTACCCGCAAATAAAAATTCCTTCTTATACAGACCCTGCCAGGGGAACCGGTATAAGAAGGAACCGCAATCTGATAGCCTTATTCTGCTACATATTCGTTTTCTTCAGTGTTATATAAAACTGCCGGTTGATAAAGGCCGGATCAAACAGTTCCTTATCATTTTTATTGACTGTAACATGCTGCCAGCTGATGCCGGGACGCAGGGTAATTATTTTACCACCTTTGGTTAAAGGCAAAGGCATGTCAAAACCTTTGATACAGTTGTTCCAGCGGAAATAAAACTGGTTACCTCTTACGCTGTATTGCAGCTCTGGTATTTGAATGGTACGCAGGTACTGATCGAACACTTTGCCCAGGTTAATACCAGCGTGTTTGCTGATATAATATTCTATTTGCTGGGTGGTTACAGTTTGATGATAGTAGGTAGTGTTTAACCCTATCAGTATTTGACGAAACAGGCTGTCGTTATTGATAATATGGCGAATAGTATGTAGCATATTGCCACCTTTGTAATACATATCGCCACTGCCTTCCTGGTTTACGCCATAAGGGCCGATGATAGGTTTATCGTTCAGTATTTTAGCACGGGTGCCATAGCAGTAATCACTGCCCGCTTCTTTGCCATAAAAATATTCGGTGAACAGGGTTTCGCTGTAATTGGTAAAGCTTTCATGAATCCACATATCCGCAATGTCGCGGGAGGTGATGTTATTGGCAAACCATTCATGCCCGCTTTCATGTACAATAATGAAATCCCATTTCATACCCCAGCCGGTGCCACTTAAATCTCTGCCCAGGTAGCCGTTTTTAAAATGGTTGCCATAAGCCACAGCTGTTTGATGCTCCATGCCTAAGTGTGGTGCTTCTATTATTTTATAGCCATCTTCGTAAAAAGGATAGGGACCAAACCAATACTCAAAAGCACGCAGCATCTGTTTTACCTGTGTAAACTGCTGTTTGGCTTTGGGAATATCGTAGTCCAGCGCCCAGTAACTGATGTCAAGTACACCTTTTCCACCTTGCATGGTGTCGGTGTAATTTTCATATTTACCTATGTAAGGAATGAGGTTGTAGTTGTTGATAGGGTTTATCACCTGCCATTTCCATTGGGTGTAGCCATTCTGCTGTGTTTTGGACTGTAACCGGCCATTGGCTACTGCTACCATTGTGTCGGGTACCGTAATGGAAAGAGAGGCGCCGTTATCAGGTTCATCGCTCTGGTGGTCTTTACAGGGATACCATACGCTGGCTCCCAGACCCTGGCAGGCTGCACTTACCCAGGCACGGTTTTGTTCATCCTTCGTCCATATCCAGCCGCCATCCCAGGGTGGCCTGATGGCTTCACGCGGCTGGCCATGAAAGTAAACGGTGATGTTGCCCTCACTATCTTTTTTTTGCTTAGGTACCTGCACGTGCCAGGCATTGCCTTCGCGGGTAAAGCGTAAAGCACGGTGGGCATCGAACAGCACGCTGTCAATATCCATAGGCTCCTGCAAATCAATTTGCATAAAAGCCGGATAGCTGTCGGTAGTTACCTTGTAACGGATCACATTGCTACCGCTGATGGTTTTGGTGGCTATATCGGGTATTACGGTGATGTCATAACGTAATACATCCCACCAGCTTCTTTCGGGGTTCATACTGCCGCGTAAAGAATCTGCATGCGTAGCTACTGGTTTATTGGTCATGAGCTGTGCCTGTGAAAAGCCAGACATCGCCAAAAACAATACAAAAAATGCTTGCTTCATACTTTAAAAATAGGATATTACACCTAATGAAAACAGTGGCAAAGGACATAATCAGCTATTGCTCAGGCACAACGGCTGTAAACACCGATAAGCGGCTGATGAGGCTGTGGAGCTGCATTGTGCTGGCAAGCCTGTGGTTATCAGCCTGCCAAAACGCCTCCACTTCTGATAAGCAGGTGTTTTACTACAATGAAGCCACGGGCATTGCAACACTGGACCCCGCCTTTGCCAAAAATCAGAGTATTATGTGGGCTACGCATCAGCTGTATAATACCCTGGTGGAAATAGATTCCGGTTTGAACATAGCCCCCTCGCTGGCTACCCGCTGGGATATTAGTGCAGACCGGCGTACTTATACCTTCCATATCCGCCCGGATATCTGCTTTCATAACAGTGTCGCTTTCCCAGGAGGAAAGGGGCGCCGGATGACAGCGCATGATATTGCCTACAGTTTGCAAAGAATTGTGGATAAAACCACCGCCAGCAGTGGTGCATGGATATTCAATAACCGTGTTGCCCCGGATGGATTTAAGGCCATAGACGATACTACTTTTCAACTGATGTTGCTAAGGCCTTTTCATCCCATACTGGGCATATTAAGCATGCAGTATTGCAGTATTGTGCCACACGAAGTGGTGGAGTACTATGGTAAAGAATTTCGCAGGCATCCCTGTGGCACAGGGCCCTTTCAATACAAGTTTTGGGTAGAAGGGCAGTCGCTGGTGCTGGAAAAGAACCCGCGTTATTGGGAAAAGGATAGCAGTGGTAAAGCATTGCCTTATCTGGATGCGGTGCATATCAGCTTCTACGATAACAAGGCTACGGAGTTTTTACAATTCAGGCAAGGCAGGCTTAGCTTTATTAATGATATAGATGCTTCTTTTAAAGATGAGGTATTGACGAAGAAAGGTGCATTGCGTGAGCAATGGCAACACAAGATTATATTACACAAGCACGCCTATCTGAATACGGAGTACTTCGGCATTCTTACAGACGAAAAAAATACTTTACTGCAAAAATCGCCTTTACGCAGCAAGGCTGTACGTCAGGCAATTAACTACGCTATAGACCGGCGTAAACTGGTGATGTACCTGCGTAACTCTATTGGCATACCTGCTGAAGCAGGTATTGTGCCAGGTGGTTTACCCTCACGTAACGAGCAACTGGTGAAGGGATATCCTTATAACCCGGCCAAAGCACGGGAACTGATTGAGCAGGCAGGTTTGAGATATGCTGCCCAATGGCCTATGGTGAAACTGCTGACGATACCTGTTTATGCCGATATGGCCAGCTTTGTTGCGCGTGAACTGGAAGAGGTAGGTATAAAAGTGCAGGTGGAAGTGGTGCAGAAAAGTTTGCTGCTGGAGCTGACCGCGCATTCCAACGCTTTCTTTTTCCGGGCCAGCTGGATAGGGGACTACCCTGATGCCGAAAACTATATGGCCATGTTTTACAGTAAAAACCCGGCCCCACCCAATTACACCAGGTATAACAACCCGCAGTTTGACAGGTTGTACGAGCAGGCATTGGAACAAACCAACGACTCGCTCCGCTATGATCTTTACCGTAAAATGGATCAGCTGGTGATTGACGATGCACCTGTGGTGCCTTTGTTTTATGATATGGTAATTCACCTGGTAAATCCTTCGGTGCATCACATGCAGGCCAATGCCTTGAATTTGCTGGAACTGAGGAATGTTACCATTCAATAATTTGTATACTAATTTGCATATATGAAAGTACTGGTTACCGGAGCTAACGGATTTTTAGGACAACATCTTTGCCTGCACCTGGATAAAGCAGGTTTTTCGGTAGCTGCCACCGGTCGTGGCGACAGCCGCTTACCGTTTGCCTTTTCACAGATCTATTACCCGGCAGATCTTACCAGCAGGGAAGAAGTGGCTGATTTAGTAAGCCAGGTACAACCCGATGTGATAGTGCATGCCGCCGCTATGAGCAAGCCCGATGAATGTAACAATCAACGTGAAACCTGTTTGCTGCACAATGTAGAGGTTACCCGCTATTTAATAGATGCAGCTAACAACACCCATCGGCAGGTGCATTTTGTATATATATCCACTGATTTTGTATTAGGAGATAATGGCCCGCATGATGAAACAGTGGCGCCGGCCCCGCTTAACTTTTATGGTGAAAGCAAATTGCAATCAGAGCAACTGGTGGCTGCACACATGCCGCTTTATACCATTATGCGCCCTGTATTCATTTATGGCCCTGTATGGGAGGGATTAAAAGGTGGCTTTCTACAATGGGTGCAGCAAAGCCTGGAACAGGGCAAGCCCATTAAAGTGGTCAACGATCAGTTACGAACACCCACTTTTATAGGAGATATATGCAAAGGGCTGGAAGCCATTATTCACAAACAGAATAATGGTATTTATCACCTGGCAGGTAAGGAGGTGTTATCGCCTTATCAAATGGCTATTCAGCTGGCTGAACGTTTAGCGTTGGATGCTTCCCTTATTACCAGCGTAACAGCAGATACATTCAATGAGCCGGTGAAGAGAGCAAAGAAGGCCGGGTTGCAAATTGGGAAGGCGGAGACAGAGTTGGGGTATGTGCCGGTGAGTTTTAATGAGGGTCTGCAGGCGACCTTTGGTAAAAGATAATAAGCAGGAATAAACTAATTGGAATTTTTTTGTAGTAGCTATTCAGGACGTAGTGCGTCCTGAATAGCTGGTAAAGTATTAATCAAACACCTCGGCAAGCATACAACGCGCACTACCTCCACCATTGGTTTCAATAGTATCCAGCGGAGAATGTATAATGTTATTATAAACCCCAAGTTGTTTTATTTGCTCTTCGGTGAGCGACTGATAGGCCTGTGTACTCATAATCAGGCATGTTTCCAGTGCTCTGCTGTGTACTTGCAGCATATTTCCGGCAAAGTGATTCATCTGGTCAAGGCTGATGTCGATAATCTCTTTATGGTTGCTTTTTAACTGCTCCACAACATACTGCCTTTCCCCTTCATCTGGGATGGCATCCAGGCATATAACTGCAAATAAACTGCCAATACACATTACTACATTGGTATGATAAATCTGCTGACCATTGGCGTCTGTGGCATGAAACACTACAGGCGTGTAATTCATCTGCTCGCAATAAGTACGGAACAGTCTTTCGTTGGTGCGGGGCGACAGGCAGGCGTAAGCTTTTCTGTTTACACGGTCTAATACCATGCTGCCAGTGCCTTCGAGAAAAACATTCTGTAACTCGTAGTAAGAAAAGTCCAGTATAGGAAGGGGGCCGCAGGCTTCTTGCATTTGGGCAATTACCGCCGGTTTACGTTCCTGTCTTCTGTTGGGCGCATACATGGGATACAGACAAATGCGGCCTTCGTGAAAGGATATCCAGTTATTGGGAAAGATAGAATCAGGTGTGTGTGGCTGTGGGGTATCGTTAATAACGGTAACCTTGATGCCATTCTTTTGTAACACTGCGGCAAAGCGGTCAAATTCTTCCAATGCTTTTTCCTGGGCATTTTCTTGTTTCCCGGTTTGTTGAAAGGCATTGTTTACAGCTGTCTGTTCGTTGTAAGTAAACTGAACAGGACGTATCATTAAAAGGTGATTGGTAGTTTGCACAATGGTAATGTTTAGATTTAGAAACGATCTCTTAATAAAGGCATGCTCATACAATGCGATCCGCCGCGGGCACGTGATAACTCAGCAGAAGGCAATAGTATCAGCGTGTTTTCCAGGCTTTGAGGAGCTACACCGCTTTCAAACAAGGTAAAGGCCTGTTGGGTGGTAATTACCTGGAAGCCTGCCTGGCGAAAAGCCTCAGAGGTTTTATCGTTACGGTCGTAACCTATTACCACGCCTTCTTTTAATGCCACTACGTTACAGGAGTCGGTCCATTGTTCACGGTCATCGTGTGGGAAATCATTACCACCACTGTAAATGATGGTTACGTCTTCTTCTTTACAGCCAAAGTCGTTTACACTTATCTGTACCAGCAACGATTCTATGCCGGCCGGATTGTTGGGGCAGCTATAGTCTTTATTGCGTTGATAAGGTTCTGCTGCTTTTTTATAAAACTGGATAATCTCCGGTTGTTCTTCTTTCTGTTGATCTGAACTATGGGCGAGAATGTTTAAGTAAGACTTTTTACTGTTGTTCTCGGCTTCCATAATCTTTTCTGAATAGCGGCCATATAGCACCCACACATTCTTTTTTACTTGTGTGAAGATGGTGTCAATATGCATCTGGGCACGTTTACGGGGGATTTTTACTACCGATATCTTTTCAATGCCCAGTTCTTCGCGGCTAAACAGGGTATGTATGATTTCGTTCACTGCATTGGAAGAGGTGCGTTCGCTGCAACCTACCACCAGGTGACCGGAATGTATCATCATAATATCACCGCCTTCTATAGTGATAATGCGTTGGCGGCGTTCCTGCTCTTCATATAAAAAGAAATCGCTTTCCTCAATAATCTCGATCACCTTTTCGGGGGTGTCTTTAAAGAAGTAATACAGCGCCAGGAATTTGGTGATCAGTGATTCTCTTTTACGGGCAGTGGTGGCCATACGGCTTAACAGTATATGGTCTTTAAGCATGATGCCAATGTCGCGCGTAAAAATGAAATTGGGGATAGGAGGGAAGATGTAATGATCTTCACCACTACCGGTTTCAGCAGCAGGCAATATGCCTGTGATCATTATTTTAGCCAGTAAAGCGTTGTTTTGAATGGCTTCCAGTTTTTGCTGTATGCTGTAGCTGGATTCTTCGTAGGAACAGATGGCGGCAATCAGGCGTATTTTCACCTTTTCGTCCTGCATAATGGCTTCCAACAGGTTCTGGGCTTCCAGTACCTTATCGGAGTTAAAGTATTCTTTCTTACCGGGTATAAAACAATTGGCCTGCACCTCTTCACTGGCCGATTGCTGGCAGCTGTTTACATACGCTACTTTTTCCGGATCAAGGAAGTATAACAACAGCTTTACATAGTGGTTATACTCTTTCTGCATTTTTTTCAAATGCACAATATCATCGTACAGGTTGTCCTGGAAAGTGCTGGGAATAATTTTACCAATGCCCCCGTCAGGGCTATGTATTAATAGTTTGCGAAGGGTACCTAATTCAGATTCTACGTAAAACGGCTTTTGTGCGCTCATACAATAGCTTTAAATGGAATAATAGAAATAGCAAAGCAGCAGGCAATAGCAGGTATTGCCCTGATTATAAAGCATAACAGGCCGTATCAGTAATCCGGAGAACCGCCACCATCCGCTGATGAAATCAGGTTGAGGAAGTAGGCGAGGAGTAGAAAAGGAGTAGTATGTTTAATGTTAAACATACTGCAATATAGCATTTTGATGATAAACACACCCGCTGTTACCGGAAAACACTAGTTATAACTCAGCTGTAAAATCTCTTGCCGGTAACGGTCTAATATGGCGGCTTTGGTAATAAAGCCAGCCCAGGCGCCGGTTTCGGTAACTACGGCCAGGGTAGAAACGTTTTGTTGCTCAAATGTATATAAGGCTGTTTCTACATCGTCGTTAACGGTAAGAAACCGCTGTTTAATCATGACATCAGTAGCGGTGGTATACTGGTTTTTATCCAGGTAGTCCAGCATAAGTGATTTAATGTCATTCAGATAAATGACCCCTTCCAGTTTATTGCCTTCGCTGGTAACAGCGTATACATCGTTTAAATCGTGACTGATGAGCCTTGCTATTTCGGGCAATGTTGTTTTAGTATTAAATCGCAGGTAGTCGGTACCTACCATGTGCGTAAGTTCTAACCGGCTTAACAGGAATTTATCTTTATCACTAGGGTTTAAGCGGCTGGTGTGCGATAGTTTTTTCATTTCCATTGATAGTGGTTCAAACGACTTCACCACAAAGAAGCTGATAGCAGCTACCAGCATTAAAGGAATGATGAGGCTGTAGCCGCCTGTTATTTCTGCACTTAAGAATATGGCTGTTAAAGGTGCGAAGAATACGCCGCTTAGCATGGAAGCCATGCCTGCGACTACAAAGTTAGCTACCGGCACATCTTCATAACCTAAAAGGATAAAACATTTGCCTATCACAAAGCCCAACACGCCGCCAATAAACAATGCAGGTGCAAAGCTGCCGCCATTACCGCCGCCTTGTACTGTAAAAGCTGTGGCAAATACTTTCATTAATATCACTGCTACCAGAAACAGCAGCAGGCCCCAGGTAGTTCCAAAATTATGCAGTAAAAAACCAGTGCTGTTAGATATGCTATTGTTATCGGCCAGCATTCTTATGGTTTGATAACCTTCTCCAAATAGCGGTGGCAGAAAAAAGATCAGCACTGCCAGTAACAGGCTACCCCATATCCAACGGTGTGTAGCCGTGCGCAAATGCTCAAACTTATGTTCAATCCAGGTGTACATACGCGCATAGTACAGGGCGCAAAAGCCGCCCAGTATGCCTATGCATACATAGAACAAAGTGTTGCTGTAATTAAAGGGATGCAGGTTGCGGAAGGATAATAAAATTTCATCTCCTAATATCATGCGTGCCAGCAATGCACCCGTAGCAGCGGATATAATTAATGGTATGAAGGTAGTAATGGTAATATCTATCATCAGCACTTCCAATGCAAACAACACACCTGCTACAGGAGCACTGAATGCTGAAGCGATGCCGGATGCAATGCCACAGGCCAGTAGTACGGTGCGTTCTTTATAAGGAAGAAAATACAGGCGGCCAAAGTTGGAGCCGATAGCTGCACCAGTGGCTACCATGGGGGATTCCAGGCCTGCTGATCCTCCTAAGCCTACTGTAATGCTGCTGGTAACAATATGAGAATATATCTGGCTGGAAGGAAGGTTTGCGCCATTTTTGGCAATGGCATATACTATTTTATCATTGCCTTTCTTAAACTCTTTAAACACTTTTACTATCAATAAACTGCTTACGCCAATACCCACAATAGGCAATAGTACCTGGTACCACATAACGTTGCCGGGGGCAGCATGTGTAAAGAATAATTCTTCTAATCTAAACACCAACAGCTTTAAGGTGACAGCTGCAAGACTGGCTGTAGCGCCTACTATTACGCAGGCAACAAGCAGAAATTGACGTTCGGTTAACTTTGACTTTACATAAAGTACTCCTCTGCGAACCGGGCCATGCACTATGTTCATCATGAAACAAAGGTACTTATCCTGCGTTTAACATCTTCCTGTTATCTTTGCCGCGTGAAAAGGGGGACAAGGCCGTATGTTAAAAAAGATGAAACGGGTAACCCGTATATCCCGTTATGTAGTATATAAAGAAACGTTAGTAGATTTTAAAGAACACTTCTGGTCGTTTATTGGCTCTTTTGTGGGCATTGGCCTTATTGCTTATCTCCAGCAGTTTGAAGTAGCCGTTCAGGATAACATTTTTCTTATTGGCAGTTTTGGTGCTTCCAGTGTGCTGGTGTATGGTTTTATACAAAGTCCACTGGCGCAACCCCGTAATTTAATTGGTGGACATGTTGTGTCGGCTATAGTAGGTGTTACAGTAGGCAAGTGTTTGCCGGATATAGTATGGCTTACGGCTCCTTTAGCTGTGTCTTTGTCTATTGTGCTGATGCAGATCACTAAAACTATTCATCCACCCGGAGGTGCCACTGCATTGATTGCGGTTACAGGTTCAGGGCAGATTAAGGCGCTAGGTTATGGATATGTGCTTTCGCCTGTATTATCGGGAGTGCTTATTTTATTTATAGTGGCACTCATTTGTAATAACCTTACACCTCATAGAAAATACCCGACAGATAAACGCTTTACTAAAACAGTGAAAAGGCTGTTTTTTAAAAGAATGCGTTTGAAAGAACATAACCCTGATGTCCATCATGGTTAGTAATTCGTTTTTGATTGGGATTATTAGATATTGAATTATTGTTTATGTGTTTGCTGTTGCAGCGCATGTTCCCTATCTTATTACTAATCTTATTCATAATTAAGCAGTTAGCAATTGTTTTCGCCACACTTTTACTGGGAAAATGAACCTTATGGGGTTTTCATGTGTTACGGTAATGGAAGATTTTAACCGTAAAATGAAAACAGATATGAAAAGAAAGCTACTAGCTTCGGCTTTTGCCCTTATTGCAGCCATGACTGGTGTGAAAGCTCAGATTCAGAAAGGCAACGTATTGGTAGGGGGAGATCTTGCTAACTTATCCCTCGGATTGAACAGTTCCAAGACCTTTAATGTAGACATTACTCCCAAAGCCGCCTGGTTTATTAAAGACAATGTGGCCATTGGTGGTTATGTAAACTTTAACCTGTATACCGCTAAAGACTATGGTGGCAGTGATGTTGGGTATGGAGTAGGTGCGTTGGGCCGCTATTATGTAAGTGATCCCAGTATTAATATCCTGAAACATTCCCGCTTTTTTGTAGAGGGGAATGTGGGGATAGCTGGTTATAACCCTGCCGGAGCCGGTGGAAGCACCAATGGCTTAGGTATTGGCTTTGGTCCGGGTATGGCCTATTTTATTACGCCCAATATTGGTTTGGAAACCTTGTTAAAGTATGATGGTATTGTTGGCTTTGGCTCTGCTACCACTACTAATACCTTAACGCTTGACTTTGGCTTTCAGATTTATCTGCCTACCAGCAGAATCAAAAATGCCGTTAATCGCGAGCGTTAGTTTTCCCTTGGTTTAGCTATAAACGAAAACGGGGCTTCTTATTGCTAGAAGCCCCGTTGCTTTTGAATATGTTGTTGGTAGTGAACGTTTCCGGAGTTACATTCTTTCCGGAACCTGTATGCCCAGCAGTCCCATTGCTTTGCTTAGCGTTTGGGCAGTAAGCTGTGCCAGTTTCAGACGCAGTTCTTTTTTCTCTTCGTTTTCGGCATTGCCAATAGAATGACCCTTATCGTTATAGAAGGTGCCAAAGGCCTGGGCCAGGTTAAAGGCAAACACTGCTATTTTAGATGGGTCGTGTTCGGCAGCTGCTTCTGCTATAACGCCTGGATAGAGTTCCAGTTGTATGATCAACGCTTTCTCTAATGGTGTTAATTCAGTGGCGATGCTGCTGTTACCTGCTGCTTCGCCAAATTTGCGGATGATGCTTTTAATACGCACATAAGCATATTGTATAAAAGGGCCGGTAAATCCATGTGCATCAATGCTTTCTTCCGGATTGAAGATCATTTTCTTTTTAGGATCTACCCGTAGCAGAAAAAACTTCAGGGCGCCAATACCAATGGTATCGCATAGTGTGGTCAGTTCTTCCTCGCTATAATTTTGTATACTACCTATTTCGGTCAGCTTTTCTTTGGTAGTGTCGTAGGCGGTAGAGGTCATCTCCTTTACCAGGTCGTCAGCATCTACCACCGTGCCTTCGCGGCTTTTCATTTTACCACTAGGTAGTTCTACCATGCCGTAGCTTAAATGGTAAATACCGTCAGCAGAAGGTAGGCCTAGTTTCTGGCAAATGAGTTTTAATACTTTAAAGTGGTAGTTCTGTTCGTCGCCTACTACATAAATGCTTTGTTCTGCGCCGTATTCTTTTTGTTTCAGTTCGGCCAGGCCAATGTCCTGGGTAATGTATACAGAGGTGCCGTCTTTTCTTCTTACCAGTTTTTCGTCCAGTCCGTCAGCAGTAAGGTCAATCCATACGCTGCTGTCTTCTTTCTGGAAAAACACGCCTTTGGCCAATCCTTCTTCTACCAGGTCTTTACCCAGCAGGTAGGTATTGCTTTCGTAGTAGGTTTTCTGGAAATCGCTGCCAATGCGCTGGTAGGTGGTGTTAAAACCATCGTATACCCAGCTGTTCATTGTTTTCCATAATGCAATTACTTCCGGCACTCCGTTTTCCCAGTCCAGCAGCATTTGCTTGGTGGCTTTCATAATAGGAGTAGCGTTTTCGGCAATGTCTTTTATTTCCTCCTGTTCGGTGGCTATTTTATCTTTCAGGGAAGGCGCTTTTTTAGCAACCTGGTCTGCTGGCAGATTTTCCAGAATACCTGTCAGTTGCGCCACTTTTGCCTGGTGAGTAGCTATTTTAGCTTGTTCTTCACTGGTGAATGCAGAAACATCGCCTTGAGCGATAGCGTCTGTCAGCACCTTTGACTGTACTTTTAGTTCATTGCTGAATTTTACATAGTAGTCACCCACAAAGTGGTCGCCTTTTTTACCAGTGCTTTCAGGAGTGGCGCCATTGGCAAATAATTGCCAGGCAATCATGCTTTTACAAATGTGAATGCCCCGGTCGTTTACCACGCATGTTTTTACCACCTCGTGTCCATTGGCTTCCAGGATGGCGGCAATGCTCCAGCCTAAAAAGTTATTTCTGAGGTGACCCAGGTGTAAAGGCTTGTTGGTATTAGGGGAGGAATATTCCACCATCACCTTGCTGCCATTGGCAGGCTGGGTGCCGTAGGCGGGGTTTTTATATTGCTGTTCCAGGAAATTTACCCACCATGGGGTGCTTACTTCCAGGTTTAAAAAGCCTTTAATAACGTTAAAACTGCTGAAGAGATCCGGGTGGTTTTTTACCAACAGGGCGCCCAGCTGCTCGCCCAGTTCGTCGGGCGATTTTCGCAGTTGCTTTACAAAACCAAATAAAACAATAGTATAATCGCCGGTAAATTCAGGTTTGGTGGCATTGATAGTAATATCCTGTTCAGCTATATCCTGCTGATACAATTCTTTAAGCGCTGCTGCTGCTACCTGTTTTATCTGGGCTACTATACTCATGATTCTTTATTTGGCTGGCAAAAATAGCGATGTAAATTGACAGGTTGAAAATTGCCTTATCTTCACGGGCATTTATGAGGCAATTGCACCACCAGATACGCGGATTCATTCTGAAAATAATAGATGCATTTTATCCGCTTTTTAAAAAGATAATGCCCCTGCAAACATTCCGTTATGCGGTTTGCGGTGGGGGAAATACGGTATTAAGTATTGCATTACTGTCTATAGCCCACAACTTTATTTTCAATAACGAAATTGTACAGCTGCCTTTTGGACTGGCCATGACCTCTTATATAGCTGCTTATGTACTGCAGTTTTGTATCACTTTTCCTTTAGGCTTTTACCTGAGCTTGTATGTGGTATTCCCCGAATCGCATTTGCGCCGGCGCATACAATTGTTCCGTTACCTGCTGGTGGTGGCTGGCAGCTTTATGCTCAACTACGTGTTGCTGAAATTCTTTATCGAAAACCTGGGCTGGTATCCTACACCGGCCATGGCGGCAAACTGTGTAGTTGTTATCACCTTTAGTTATGTGAGCCAACGTTACTTCTCGTTCCGGACTAAAAAGCAGTCTGAGCCGGTTAAAACTGAAGCTTAAAGCTGCCGAATACACCAAAACGTTGCTGTACGTAACCTGGTAAAGTAGGCGTTTTTACTGGTGGAGCAAAGCGCCATACAAAGTCTATACGGAAGAATTTATAGATGTTATCCAACCCGGTACCTACTTCTGTATAACGGTTGCCATCCAGCGTACGCAGGTGGTAAGCGCCATATTCAATACGGTTGAAGCCCCGGTTTTCCTTACCCAGATTACCCCATACAGTTTTAAAGTTCCAGAATTGACGCATACGGGTTTTGCGCATGAAAGGAATGATATTCAATAGTTTCTTCTCAAAATTATGTTCCAGGTTAATGCCGGCATACCGGTCGCTGATGTACTCAAAACGGTTCATCAGGTTAAAAGCATCTTTGCTGTAGTAGTATATTTCGTTGCCAGGATGAATTTCCAGTAGCATAAAAGGTATTTGCTGGCCAAACACACGGCCTCCATAAGCCATATAACTCACCTGCCCCCAGCGTGGAATGCGGAAATTCTGACTTACACTCATCTGTATTTTGTCGTAAGTATACTCGCTTCCCATCATGTTAGGACGGGCTATGCTGTATTTCAGCTCTGTTACCGGCATCCAGTTTTTCAGCGAATGTGACCGGCGGTGCGTTTTTATCAGCTTTTCTCCGGGGGCGTAGCGTAGTTTAATGCTGGCTTCTGCATTTACAATAGAGCCTTTGGAGTTTAAAGAGAAAATATCTTTGGGTGGAAGTGGGGTAAAGGTTTCAAAATCGCTGCGGGTGCCTGCTACCTGTACCGAAAAGTTGTTCGGGAAGGTTTTGGTAATGGCTAAACGGGTTTGGGAGGTGCGGATAAACTTCTGTCGGATACCGTGCCGGCGCAATAACTGGCTGAACATATTATCTGTAGTAACATCTTCATCATTGAATCGCGTTCGGCCATTGTCCAGGTCGTGAATAAAGGAGGGGCTGATATTCCAGCCACCATGCCCAGGTAAATTCCAGGAAGCTGCGGCCTGACCTTTCCAGGTGCCATCGCGATAGCCATAAGCCAGATAGCCATATAGGCGCAATTGTTTGCTAAAAGCTTCGGTGGTGCCGAGGTCAAAACGCAGACGCAGCTTTTCCAGCTGGTTTCCGCTGATCCAGCGATACCAGGGGCCAATTTCAATCTTACCCAGTTTTTTATGGCCATCTATTATAAATGTAACGGTATTGCTTAGCTTTTTAAAAGCGGGCAGCTCGCGTAATGTGTCAATTAAGCGGTAGGCGTGTTGCTCGTTTAATGATAAAGGTTCGCTTCTTTGTGCGCTCCAGAAGGTTTTGTCCTGCTCCTGCGCACTATCGGCAATCACCACTTCTTCGCGTTTATTGTTGGTCTGCAGCTTATCTACAATAAATGTTTCATTCACTTTTACCTTGCGGTAAGTGCTGCTTTTGCGACCAATAAAAGACAGTTTGTCTTTACTGAAAGGGGAGAGGGCGACGATGAATTTATCTTTTGCCACTACCCACTGTTGTTCGTTTAAACGGGTAAACTCCTGGGAGATATTTAAGCGGGTAACAAAGTTGATGTTGGCTGTGGCCGAAGCTTCCAGGCTTATCCTGTACAGCGCCCAGCTGGTGCTATGCAGCCAGCAATCACCACTAAATACGTTTTCTCCTTCCTGGCGGGGCGAGAACAGCAGATGAAAATACTTTTCGCCATTAATTACCTGTGTATCGGCTCCTTTATAATTATAGTATTTATCGCCCACGCTGCTGGCAGGACTAATAAATTCCTTGCCAAACAGGGTAATGTAATCGCTATAGGTATTCACTTTCTGGCTCATACCACCCAGGTATTCCATTACCGATTCATTTTTTATACCGCTGGTATGAATGGCTTTGATCTCTTCCCGTTGTTTATCGGGGTGGGGAGAGCTGTAATAATCACTGAGGGTTTCTGTTAAAAACACAGGCAGGAAGGGTTTGGCCTCACTGGTGCTGTCTACATCGTTCCACACGAACGACATAGGTTTAAGTAATTTGTGTTTATCAAACTGCTCCTTTTTCAGGTTGCTGATATCTATTTCCAGTTTATTGTATAGCTCGCAATAGTAGCTACTGTAATGGGTGGGCGCATTTTCTTTTTTGTGCGCCACCAGGGCTTTCCACCAGCGAAGGCCCTTATTGAACTTGGTTTTAACTACAGCGCCTTCTTTTTCAGGAGCTGTTTCCATAGAAACAATCAATTCTTCTTTATGCTGCAACAGTGTTTGTAAAGCAATTTTTACTTCTTTATAGCCTACAAACGTAATAAGAAGGGTATCGCTTTTAAACAAGGATGGTTTTATAGTAAAACGGCCTATACTGTCGGTGATGTTGCCAAAGCCGCCAATTTTCCAGTGTACGCTGGCAAAGGTGACAGGATCTTTGGTAAAACCGTGAATCACCACCCCGGAAATAGGGGTTTGCTGAGCGAAAGAAGGAGAAATGTAAAAAGAAAAGAGTACATACGTAAATATGTACCAGTTAATGGGTTGAATATGTTTGAACAGCCGCTTCAATGTCTACCTGTTAAGGGGATTTTGTATGGAATGAAAGTATGTTAATTTTTGATTAATCAAAATATTAAATAGACATTTTAAGCTGTTTTGGGGTTGAATTTAAGGTATACATTGAAAAAAGCCGGCTATCAGCCGGCTTTTGACACTTGAAAAATAATAAATATGCGTTTATTCCTTAGTAATGCTCCAGATTGTGTTGGAAGCATCATCTGCCACCAGCATGCTGCCATTTTGTAATACGGCCACACCTACCGGGCGACCATATACATTATTATTGCCCGCTGCTGTGTTGATAAACCCGGTTAAAAAGTCTTCGGGTTTACCATTGGGGTGCCCGTTTTTAAAAGGTACAAATACTACTTTGTAGCCTACCAGGGTGCTATTGTTCCAGGAACCGTGCTGGCCAATGAAGGCCCCGTTCTTATACTTGTCGGGAAAAGCGTCTTTATCGTAAAACGCCAGTCCCAGAGAAGCGGTGTGCGATCCTAAAGGCACGTCGGGCACAATGGCTTTGGCTACCAGGTCTTCGCGCTGATTGTTTAAACGAGGATCTTTATGATTGCCGAAGTAGCTGTAAGGCCAGCCATAAAAGCCGCCTTCTTTTACAGAGGTCAGGTAATCGGGCACCAGGCCATCGCCCAGGTTATCCCTTTCGTTTACTGCAGTCCATAAGCTGGCACTGCCAGGTGCCCAGGCCATGCCCACAGGGTTACGTAGTCCGCTGGCATAAATGCGTTCGCCCGATCCATCGGGGTTTATCTCTAATATATTGGCCCTTCTAATCTCGTTTTCCATCCCATGCTCTGCCACATTAGACCCGGAACCTACAGATACATATATTTTGGAACCGTTGCCATTGGCCACTATATTACGTGTCCAGTGATTGTTGTAACCGCCTTTGGGCAGGTCGAGAATCTTTTGGGCCTTACCGGTTATTTTATGTGTTTGGGCATTATAAGGATAACGGAGTAGTGCATTGGTATTAGCTACGTAGAAGAAATTTCCCAAAACCAACATTCCAAAAGGCTGTTCCAGGCCTGACAGAAAAACTTCCTGCACATCAGGCACACCATCGTTAGTGGTGTCGCGAAACAATAATACATTATTGGCGCTGTTGCCCAGGTTTTGTGATTTGCCTTTGCCGGAAATGGCGGCTGCAGCTTTTTTGATGGCATTGGCGTCGGTACTTGCCTGGGTTACGAAAATGTCGCCATTGGATGCCTGGTAAATCCAGCGGGGATTATTCAGTTCTCCTGCAAATTTTACCACTTTAAAGCCATGTGGTGCTTTTGGGGTTATTCCTTCGGGCCAGCCGGTGACATTGCTGAACAAATTAGAGGATTTAGTGGCAAATGGTGCAGGGAGCTCTACAGAATCGGTGCGGGTAGCTACGGTATCTGCCGGTGTGTTGGTGGTATTATTCTGCTGATTTGTACCTGTTTGGCAGGAAATCAGGGCTACCACTGTACAAAATGACATAATCACAAATTTCATAAAAAGAGGTGTTTGGCTTAGTGCTGCAATAGGAGTGCCATTAATGATGGCACACTAACTGCCATTTTTTCACTCTAACAGGCAGTGGCATAATGATTGAGAAATGTAAATGTAACAACAAGGAAATTAAATTAATATGGGAAAGATAATTGGAATAGACCTGGGTACTACCAACAGTTGTGTAGCCGTAATGGAAGGTAACGAACCGGTGGTAATAGCCAACGATGAAGGCCGTCGCACTACACCGTCTGTAGTAGCATTTCTTAAAAATGGAGAACGTAAGGTGGGCGACCCTGCCAAGCGTCAGGCAATTACCAACCCGCATAACACTATAATGAGTGTGAAGCGTTTTATGGGTCGCCGTCACGACGAAGTGACCGAAGAAATCAGCCATTGGAGCTATAAAGTGGCAAAAGGTGACAATAATACCGTTCGCGTTGATATTGACGGACGCTTATATACGCCACAGGAAATTTCTGCTATGGTGCTTCAGAAAATGAAGAAAACCGCAGAAGACTACCTGGGCCAGGAAGTTACAGAAGCGGTTATCACGGTTCCTGCTTACTTTAACGACGCTCAGCGTCAGGCTACTAAAGAAGCTGGTGAAATCGCTGGTTTAAATGTACGCCGTATTGTAAACGAACCTACTGCCGCTGCGCTGGCTTACGGTTTGGACAAAGCCGGTAAAGAGCAAAAAATTGCCGTATTCGACTTAGGTGGTGGTACATTCGATATCTCTATCCTGGATTTGGGTGACGGTGTATTTGAAGTAAAATCTACCAACGGTGATACGCACTTAGGTGGTGACGACTTTGATAAAGTAATTATGGACTGGCTGGCTGACGAATTCAAGAAAGATGAAAACGTTGACCTGCGTAAAGATCCTATGGCTTTACAGCGTTTGAAAGAAGCTGCTGAAAAAGCGAAAGTAGAACTGTCTTCTTCTTCAGAAACAGAAATTAACCTGCCTTATATCACTGCTATTGACGGTGTGCCTAAACACTTAGTGTTAAAGTTGAGCCGTGCTAAATTTGAGCAGTTAGCAGATAAGCTGTTTGAAAGATGTTTGAGGCCTTGTGAAGCTGCCCTGAAAGATGCAGGTTACAGCACTTCACAAATTGATGAAGTTATCCTGGTAGGTGGTTCCAGCCGTATTCCTAAAGTTCAGGAAATTGTTGAGAAGTTCTTTGGTAAAAAAGCCAACAGAAGCGTAAACCCGGATGAGGTTGTTGCTGTAGGTGCTGCTATTCAAGGTGCGGTATTAACCGGTGAAGTGAAAGATGTGTTACTGTTAGACGTTACTCCATTAAGCCTGGGTATTGAAACCATGGGCGGTGTAATGACTACCATGATCCCAAGCAACACCACTATCCCTACCAAGAAGTCGGAAGTATATTCTACTGCCAGCGACAATCAGCCTGGTGTACAAATACACGTTCTGCAGGGTGAAAGACCTATGGCTACTCAAAACAAGAGCCTGGGTGTATTCAATCTGGATGGTATTCCACCAGCACCACGTGGTGTTCCGCAAATTGAAGTAACCTTCGATATCGATGCCAACGGTATCCTGCATGTAAGTGCAAAGGACAAAGGCACCGGTAAAGAACAGAAAATTCGTATTGAAGCGGGTAGCGGCTTAAGCAAGGAAGAAATTGAAAAAATGAAAGCCGAAGCTAAAGCGAACGAAGGTGCAGATAAAGAAGCACGCGATCGCGTAGAAAAGCTGAACCAGGCCGACAGTATGATTTTCCAAACAGAAAAGCAACTGAAAGATTTTGGCGATAAAGTTCCTGCTGATAAAAAAGCGCCTATCGAAGCTGCCTTAGAGAAGCTGAAAGAAGCGCATAAAAACCAGGATTTTGCTGGTGTAGAAACTCACCTGGCTGAATTGAACACTGCATGGACTGCCGCTAGTGAAGAAATTTACAAAGCGCAACAAGATGGTGGTCAACCAGGTGCAGATGCTGCTCACGCAGGCGCACAAACTGCAGATAACGCAGGCGATCATGTAACCGATGCAGAGTTTGAAGAAGTGAAATAGTCGGATTCATTATATGTGATATAAAAAGGCCAGTCAGTAATGACTGGCTTTTTTGCGTATTGTATTTGAATTGAATTTTAGTAACTTCGGATTCAAACGTCATATTAATGGGTAGCAATCAGATAAAGTTATTATTAGATCTGGCAAAGCAGATCGAATCTGAGCCAAGGAAAAAGGCAGAGATTGTGGAGACCCTGACCGCAGCAAAAATTCTTACTCCTAAAGGGAAATTTACCAGTCATTACTCAAATCTTAGAAAGGTAGTAGCTACTCCTAAATAATGTACAGTAACAGACCTAACCTTATGCTCGGATTCCACGGATGTGATGAATCTATAAGGAATAAGCTCGTGTTAAGCCCTAATACAGTTAAGAAAAGCGAAGAGGTGTTTGATTGGTTAGGACATGGGTTTTATGTTTGGGAAAATAATTACGAAAGAGCATTTAAGTGGGCAAAGGATAAGAAAAAGCGTGGTAAACTGACTAAGCCTGCTGTACTAGGAGTTATGTATCAGTTAGATAATTGTCTTGATTTAACAGATTCCGGATCTATTAGTGTTTTATCAACTTATTATAATTTTATGAAGGTTGATTTTCAGGCATTAGGGTCTGAACTGCCAAAGAATAAAGATCTTCCCCAATCACTTTATCACGATTTGGTTTTTCGTGAACTGGATTGTGCTGTAATAGAATACATGCATCAGAAAATTGAAGAAAAAATCAATTTAGATATAAGAAGGCAAGGGTTTAGTGATTTAAAACACTTTGATACCGCCAGAGGGATTTTTACAGAAGGAGGGCCTGCGTTTGAAGGGGCAGGTATTCAATCTAAGAATCATATTCAAATTTGTATTAGAAATTTAAATTGTATCAAAGGCTTTTTTGTTCCAAGAGATGAAGCTCCGTTTCCTTTAAATTGGTAATGTTTTCTTGATTTTTCACATGTCTAGAATTGTTAAGTTGTCAATAGCATTCTCATCTGCTTTGATAAATAACCCAATCCGCTTATAAACCATAAAAACACATGAAGCAAACCATTACAGTAATTACTGTTGTTCTCCTGATTACCCTTGCAGGGTGCAAACCCAACAAGCAAAAGGAAAACACAAGCAAAAACATGGAAATGCCCAAAATAACCAAACCCGTAGAGAACATTGAAGCGACCCCGGAACAACGGGAGAGACGCAACAAATCTGAAGACATTTGTAAAGCACATGACGTTCCTGTGTATGTAAATCCTAATTCGTTATTTGTAGAAACGGATGAAAAAGTAACCATTCGCAGTAAAGACGAAGTGGTGGATAGGGCGTTAGCTTTATTATACATCGGACTCAAAAGCGAAGGGCTGGAGCAGAAATATTTAGATCAGATTGAGAAGGAGTATGGGATAAAGCAAAAGCTTTCTGAGAAGGAAAAAGATTATGCTTTCGCGCCTAATGCCACCGAGCAGCAAAAAACGGATGCTAACTGGCGATATGAAAGTTTGCATGTGATGCTTTGGGCTTTAGGTTTTATAGATCAGTTAGTGTATCCTGACCAGATGTGTGATGTAGCGAGTGATGTAAAAATAATTCATGGTCTTTCGGAGAAGCAGTTCAGAGACAAAGCCAGGCTGAGAAGCAAGAGTGAAATTCTTGATCAGGCAGACCTTATTTTACGATTAGATTGGGCTTGTGTAAGCGCAAAAGTGGCTAATAAGCCTGCCCCGGGGCATCTGGATAAAAGCGTTGTTTATGAAAGGCATTATTCATTAAACTGGCTTATTAATTATCTGAATCAATACTGGGATGATGTTTCTGCTGATACATAATTCATATTAAACATTCATTGATGACAGTTGCAGGATTGGAAGATAATATCCGGAAACTTGTTTCGGACTTGCTTACTATGGCAAGAGAGCTGACATGGAATACTATTTCAGATAATTGTAAGTACATTATAACAGAGATTAAAGACATTCAGGGTAATATTCATGAAGAAAAAAGACTGCAACAAAAGATCAATAAACAGAAAATACCGTTGGAGTGGCAAGAGATTATGCCAACGTTAAATGCGTTATATGATAATGTCTATGATTTCAATCTTTATGTTTATAGGGCTAAGAAAAATGTAACTATAATAGAAATTTGCTATTATCCAAAGTCATCTCTCGGGGTTGCTTACCACGAAGAGGTTTTGCATAATCCACCTATGTATCATTGTAAGGTAGCCATGCCGTGGGTAGATGATAAGAAAAAGAAGTTTAATATTAACTGGCAGCATTATGAAATGTTGATCAAGTGGAGAATGTTCTGGGAGAGATTAAAGCTAAAAGTTAATTAAGTATCCTTCTAACTGTATCATTCTGATGTGCCGCCGTATACGGAACCTTACGTGCGGTGGCTCCAAACTATTCTTATCTTTTATACACAGCCAGGTGATATAGGATAACTGGCAAATGATTCTAAAAGTGCTTTATATACCAGGCGGTTGGCTCGCCTGGTATTCCATTTCCGGCTTCGTAAAAACTGAACCTTTTTTGTAAGCTTGTTAAAGTCGTCGTTGGGCTTTGTGAAATCGCCTAGCCGGGCAGGAGCGTATTTTTTATCCAGCTTTTGAAACCGGCTTTTTCTTTTAGGGGAAGTCAACGTTTTTACAGGAGGTGCAGCTATGATAATGGTGGTAGCTTCTGCTTGTAAAAGTGTAAGAACTTCTTCCGTAGAATGGCCTTGTTTTAACCATAGAATGGCTTTTCCTGCCAGTTGCTGGTAATGTTTTCGTTGTTTGCCGGAAGGTAATGCCTGGTATACGGTGGATGCAAGCGGGGAAGCTATTTTAAGCCAGTGGGCGTATTGGCGAAGTCCTGCAAATTCAGGTGCTGTTTTCACCCGTTTACTGCCGGGTGGATTGCTGATGCGGGCTAATCCTTCGCCATTGGCTACATAAAAATTGACGCCGCCAATAGTTCCTTTTATCCAGATAGGCCCAAGCTGCTTTGCCATAACATACGGATTTTGCTTTCTGAATTTAATGATTTTTTTTATGAACTGCTTATTTGTTTTTTAACCTAATAGCGCCTGGTATAAGGCATTCATATTTGTATGGAATATGAATAGAAATAAATATTATGTTTGAATTATTTTAATCATACACCATTTTTTACTTCTTTGAGTGCTAACCTATATGTTGCGATTTGAACGCTTTATCCCAGGGGATGGCATACATCATCCATACGGTTAGCATGCTTATAGTATAGGTTTGATATAGGGTTAACCCGCCTTTGGTGTAGCTATATCGTCTTACATAATGTTATTATAAGCTGACCGGGTTATATGCTGTTCTGGCTCGATTTTCGGTAATTATCATTTCTCCTGGTTAACCTAAAAATCGGCACTCATGAAAAGACATCTTTTGCCGGTATTATTGACGGCATTGCTAATAGGAACAGTGGCTCAGGCGCAGCAATTGGAAGGCGTATATGCGGGGGCTGAATTGTACAACACTCCTTTTAATGGTATGCAAATCAGCTACCTGGCATTTTATCTTAGAAAAGACAAAACATTTAGTGATAAGCTGGATGCGACAGACTGGCAAACCCATAAAAGCGGCACTTACAGTGTAAATGATGGGGTGTTGCAGCTGGTGTTTGCCAATGGAGAGGATAGTAAAAAATACCGGTTAAGTAAAAATGGTAATCTGGAAAGCACTGCTGGTATTAAACATACCCTGCACAAACTACAACGCGTGGATCGTATACCTGAAGGGTATTATCAAATGAAATCAGCTGATTATAGTGGTGGCATGGGAACAGGAACGCCGGGTGTATTTTCTTCTGCTTCTAAAGGTTTGTATTTTGATGGTAAAGGTCATTTTTCGCTGGATGGTTCCAGGCTGGTGAGCATTGGTGGTGATGCTGCCGGCGGTACAGTGGCCGGTAAGTTTGAAAAAAATAAGCCGCCTACCGGGGGAACGTATCAGTTGACTAATGGCGAGATTGTTTTACAGTATAATAATGGAACTGTTTCGCGACATAGTTTCTTTTACAGTCCACCTAAAGAAGAAGACCTGGTTTTGCTGGATGGAGTGTTTTACTTTAAAGAGGAACCGGAAAACACTACTACAAGTGCTTCTGCGAGAAGCAGCCATACGCCTGCTTCATCTGCAACCTCTTCAACAGATATATCTGCAACGGCTTCATTACTGGAAAAATTAAGGCAACGTTATGGCGGTATTGCTATTGATAAAATAGTAAGATTGAAAGAAGTTGCCACTATCAGTCCCAACCTTGAAGCGGTTACTTTAACGGATATCAGCAACCAGAAGATGCGGATAGAAATACGGCAGGGTGGCAAGTTATTGCTGGTAAAGATGATGGATAAAAACTCGGGTTGGCAATGGCAAAATGGGGCTATACACTCTATGGCGCCAGATGATTTAACAGAGATGCGTTTAAGCCTGTACCAGGGTGTTTTGGGGCTGCATCAAAAACTCAACACGTTTTTTATGAATGGAACGGTTTCCAGTAAGCAAGGAGATTATATGGTAACCTTTTCGGTGAATGATAAGCAGGTGGTTTACCTGGTAGGAGGTGATTACAGTATGAAAGGAAATGCCTACTCCATCACGGGAAAGCCTAATATATCTGTATATAAAAAGTTTATTCAAACAGAAGGTATTTCTTTTCCTTCTGTTACAGAATCTTCAGACGGCTCCCATACAATTACTGTAACAACAACAGCAGTGGTCATTAATCCGGTTATCCAGGATACGGAATGGGCACAGCCCTAAAAAAAGGAAAAGGTGTACTCTCCTGCATTGCTGCGCTCAAGTACACCTGATCATGAAACAGAAGGGGGAAGGGGAATAATAATTTAGTACCCTGTATTTTGACTCATATTCGTATTAATATCTGTTTCGGCCTTCGGAATAGGAAATAGTAGGTTAGTGGTAGAAGGCTTCACCACAATGCTGTCTGCGGCTGTTTCAGAGATAGGTTTGGTAAAGGTTCTCTGTAAACGGTACAGGTCGTAGAAGCGGTTACCTTCAAAAGCCAGTTCTTTTCTTCTTTCGTTGATAATATCTTCCAGCACCTGTGTTCCGCTATTGGCATAAGCTTTTGCGGAAGGATCTCTTTGCTGTGCCACTTTGTTCAGGTACAGGTTGGCATTGGTGATATCACTGCCGTTGTAATAAGCTTCTGCCAGTATGAGCAGCACATCTGAGTAACGGATCACTTTGTAATCGGCATTGTAGCTGCTGTATTTTAAGCTGAAATAGGTGGTATTGGACTGGCCGGTACGGGAAGCTGTTTTCATCAGGCTTCTTCTTGCATCGGTGGTACTAAACAGGTTGTATACAGCGGGATTTACCAGCACATCGCCATAGCTACCGCCCAGGGCAGAAGTGAGGTAAATGCCTGAGATGGAGTTGCTGCCATTGTTGGCGTTGTCATCTGCTGCAATTTCAAACAGGGTTTCCAATCCATCGGTACGCGTAGTTAAAGTAGCCCAGTAATCACTATAAGCGGTGCTGCTGGCCAAAGAGAAGGAGCTGCTGCTTACTACTTTTAAGGCCTGTGTTTTAGCATTATTCCAGTCGCCCATAAATTGATAAACGCGGGCCATCAATGCGTATATGGCATACTTGCTCACCTCAGATGTGTTTAACTGTCGGGTGGTGCCGGTGCTAAAGGTCATGGTATTACCTAATTTATAGCTGATGAGTGAATCGGCTTTGTTTAAGTCTTTCAGTATTTGTGTATACACCTGGCCTATGGAGTTGCGGGCTGGTTTGGCAAACTGATCGTATTGCAATACAATAGGAACACCTGCTGCACTGGTATCGGCTGCATACGGGGCGGCAAAGTTTCTTACCAGCTCAAAATGCATCAGGGCTCTGATAGCGTAGGCTTCTCCTCTCAGTTGCTTTGTGTTGGTGTCGTCAGTAATAGTAGCGTTGATGATGTTGTTGGCATCTTTAATGGCTGCATAGCAATACAGCCATACTTCTTCAACGTAGGAGTCGGTGGAAATGATCTGGTATTTGTTCCAGTTGAGATAACGGCCGGAGTTGGAAGTGGCCATGAAAGCGTTGTCGCTCATTAAATCACCTCTCACGGGGATGCTGCGTCCGTATACACGATAGGATAACAGATCGTTGTACATACCATTTACAGCTGCATACATACTTACATCGTCGGTAATGGATTCGCTTAATACCACCCCATCGGTAGGAGATTTTTCGAGGAAGCTTTTGCTGCAGGAGGTGAATGCCGCTGCCAGTAAAAATGCTCCTGCTATATATATCTTTCTCATTTGTTTCTTTTGAATCATAAAAAAATGTGCATTGCTTTAGAAGCCTACGTTTAAGCCAATGGTCATTGTTTTGGATAATAGCAAGCCTTGCAGGTTGGTGCCGTTTACGCCTTGCTCGGGATCAAAAGGAATGCTTTTGTCGTAGATTTTAGTCCAGAAGTTGCTGCCACGTACGTACAGGTTTACAGATGTTAAGTGCATGCGCTCCAGCATTTTGTTGGTGCTGCTGTTCATTCTATAGCCTAACTGAACGTTCTTTAAGCGGATGTAGTCGCCTTTGTATAAGGCTCTTTCGCCACTGGTGGTGTTGGTTTCGCCATATACATATTTGGGAACATTGGTAATGTCGCCGGCTTTTTGCCACCTGTTTAGGTTAGCTGCATATTTACCACGCGTAGGGTAAGCGGCTCCCATAAAGTAAGTGCCATAGCTGTCGTATACGTAGTTGCCATAGTTGTAGTAGAAGTCGAAATTAAGCGAGAAGCCTTTATAGGTGAAGGTGTTGTTTAATCCTCCGAAATATTTAGGAGAAGCGCTTTTGCCTACAAACTGGTAACCGGCACTGCTGTATGAGGTGGTAGTGGTTGCACGGGTGGCATCGGTATACCATAATGCACTACCGGTAGCAGGATCTACACCTGCAAATGCTTTCAGGTAGTAGGAGTTGATGTCCATACCTTCTTTAAAGCGTTTGGTTCCATCGTTGGCATTGGCCATTTCGGCATGGTTGGGTAATTCCAGGATGGTGTTTTTGTTATGCGCGATGTTAAAGCTGATATCCCATTGAAAATCTTTTTTCTGGATAGGAGTGGCGTTGATGGCGAATTCCCAACCTCTGTTACGCATTTTACCAATGTTGTTGGAATATTTGCTAAAGCCCACTGTTTCTGATAACGGGTTATCAAACAGCATGTCATCTGCTACTTTATTGTAGTAATCGGCAGTGATGTTGATCCTGTTTTTAAAGAAGCCTGCATCAATACCAAAGTCCAGCTGGCTGTTCTTTTCCCAGGTAAGGTTGGGATTACCGGCATTGTAGAAAACACCACCTGCTACACCATTATAGGCATAACCATAATTAAAGGTTTTCATGGAAGCGTAGTTGTCAATGCCAGCGTTACCGGATTTGCCGTAAGTAGCGCGGAATTTGAGTAAGCTGATGGGTTTAACTGATTTCATAAACTCCTCCTCGCTCACGTTCCAGGTAAAACCAGCTGCGGGGAAGGTGCCGTATTTGTTGGCATCGCTAAAGCGGGAAGATCCATCCCGGCGCATGCTCAGGTATAATGAATAGCGGCTATCGTAGCTGAATACGGCATTGCCATACATAGAGGCAAAAGTGTAATCGCTGCCATAAGCGCCTGCGCTAACAGCAGTGGCTGCGTTTACAGAATAAGGCAGGTCCATGTTGAATGGATAGCTTTTGGCAGTAGATGTTTGTTTGTAGCGGCTGCTGCTGATGGCTTCATAACCTACTTTAAAATCAGCAGTGAGTTTGCTGGCTTTTATAATATCCAGGTGGTAATCGGCCTGGTTGTACCAATCCCACAGGAAATATCGGTTGTATACATCAGAAGAATAACCGCCGTACGATTTACCATCGCCATGGTAGGGGTTGTTATAGGAAAACTCTTCCAGGTTATTGCTTTGAATGCCCATGTGAGAAGTGAATTTCAGGCCTTTGATAACTTTATATTCCAGGTTACCGCCGCCAATGATTTGCGTACTTCTCATCCAGTTTTTATCATGCGCCAATACATACAATGGGTTGTAGTGCGTGGCAAAGCCGGTGTCGTTGGCTGCTATGTTTAAGCTGCCATCGGCAGTATATGGGTTTTGTGTTGGGCGTAAGGTTAAAGCTACGTACCAGGGGTTGCCGTAATAACCAGAGCCGGAAGCGGGCGTATTCTGATACACGTTACCTACGTTCCAGTTGGTGGATACGGATACTTTATCGCTGATGTTATGGTTTACTTTCAGGTTGCCTGAAATTCTTCTAATACCAGAACCGATGTTGGCGCCTTCCTGCTGGAAATAACCGCCAGACATAAATATCTGTGTTTTGGCATCGCCTGCGGAAAGACTCAGGTTGTATTGTTGTTGTTTGCCGGTTTGGGTAGTAAGGCCTAACCAGTCTATATCTACACCATTACCATAGCCGTATTGTTTAAGGGTGCTGGTAATTTGTGCATCGGTATACGTGCCTTTGTTTACCATACCTTCTTTTAACAGTGCAAACCAATCGGCTGCACGCAGTGGCTTACCTGCATCGGGCAGGTTGGCATATTTAGATGCACCTACTTCGGTATCGAAACGTAACTGGCTTTTGCCGGTTTTACCTTTTTTGGTAGTAATGATGATAACACCGTTGGCGCCGCGTGAACCGTAAATAGAAGTGGCGGCGGCATCTTTTAATACAGAAACGCTTTCGATATCGTTGGCGTTGATATTGGATAATACGTTGGAAGTAGACTGGTTGGTTGACAGGTCGCCACTGTTAATTTGTACACCATCTACAACATATAAAGGCTGTGAAGTAGCGGTATAAGAGCCAATGCCCCGTATACGTACCTGCTGGTTGGCACCTGGCTGTCCGTTAGAGGAGGTAGACTGTAAACCGGCTACTTTGCCCTGCAACATCTGGTCAACAGAGGGCATGGGGGTGTTTTCTATTCTTTCGCCACCTATTTTGGCTACAGAACCGGTTAGTTGAGCTTTCTTCTGTGTACCATAGCCTGTTACCACCACTTCGGATAAGCTGCTGGTGCTGGCTGCCAGTTTAATGGTCATGTTATCTGATAAGATTGTTTCCTGTACTTCAAAGCCAATGGCTGAAATAACCAGTGCTGTTGCAGTGGCAGGAACATTGATGCTAAAAGAACCGTCAGCTTTGGTAAGCGTGCCTGCCTGAGCGCCTTTAATGGTAACCGAGGCATTTTCAACAGGATGGCCGGCTGCGTCGGTAATTTTACCGGTTACCTTTTTCTGTTGTGCTAATAGTTGCAGTGTGGAACAGAGTAACACCGCAATAACCATTAGTTGTTTTCTCATAATAAACACATTTTATAATTAATAAAAAATCACAGACGTTTGGTGCAGGTCATAACATTCCCGTCAGGCTTTTACGTTGCGGTAACAACCTGTTCAGGTAATAGCATAGCTGTATTCTTTGCTGTTGCGTGCGCAGTGCACACAATAGCATCCGTGGCCTGTTGCTGTGCAACAGGTGCCAGAATAACGGCTTCGTTTGTTTGGTGTAAATCAGAACAATGAAAGGTCAACTACCCGTGTAAAGCAAGCTTTACAGGATATGCGCGCCGGAATGTTTTATTGCTTCCGGTGCAGGAAGTGTAATAAGGGAATTCGCACAACGAATAAGGGGATGTGAAATAAAAGGACGTACAATCCACGCCTGGTAACGGTTTTACAATTTTCTCATGCCTATATATTTCATCAACACTGTAAACTTATGGATAACGACCGTATTTTTTTCGGTAAAAAGACCAAATGCCAAATTGTGTCGACATTAACAGAAAATAAAGCCAATTAACCTGAATAATATTGTGTTTGTTGTACGCAAATGGTAGAAACAATAATGGCATCCTTTGCGGGGATGCCATTATACATGGGAAATATAGAAAGGATTAGTAAGTCTTTAAACTGGCTCTGATCACAGAATCTTTCTGCGCAGTAGTTAACTGGCGGTTATACTGAACCAAAGCGTTTTCCCAATCACCGTAGGCTGCATTGGGCAGTACAATGAATTTTTTACCAAAGTCAGCGGCGGAGGATAATACATTGGATTCCCTTTCCTGCTGGCTCTTTTTATCAAACAAGGCACTGAAATCGCCCAGGTTATCGCCTAAAAGCAACACAATGTCGTGTGTCTGTAATACCTGCTGTCTTCTGCTTTCCTTGCTGGAAGCGGCACCGGGTTGTTTTAGCACCAGGTGTTCGTTATCGGCATAGGGAAAGCCATAACGTTGCAGGTTTTTTAAAGTGCCTTCCCGCTCCGTTTCATCCCGGTTGGTGATATAATAAACAGCTACCTGGTTGGCTGCTGCATATTTAAAAAAGCTAAGCGCACCGGCCAATGTATCGGCCTGGCCCAGTTGGGTCCAGCCATGCCAGCTGTCGGTGGTATAGTCTTTTCCCTGTAACGCCTGTTTGGCATCGTACGGGCTGTTATCCAGCATAGTTTCATCAATATCTGTTACTACTGCTAAAGGCCGGTTATGCGGCTGCTGTAACGCCAGTTGCAAACGCAGCTGAGCAATGTTATAGGCTTGCAGGCATAATGCCTTGTATTCTGCGGCTTTTTGCTGAAACAGGGAAGCCCATATTTTACCATCGGGTATTAATGTGCTTTCTGCCGTAGCGGTTGATGCGGGTTTTTGCGTGGCGCAACCTGCCAGTAAAGCGGCAGCCAGGATAAAACGGGAAGTTTTTTGCATATTACTTTACCATTAAACCGGTGAAAGAAAGATTTTAGATACTTACGTTAAAATCTCTCAAACAGTCGTTCAGGCTGGTTTTTAAGTCTGTGCTTTCTTTGCGTTTGCCAATGATCAGCGCACAGCTTACCTGGTATTCGCCCGCAGGGAATTTTTTGGTATAGCTACCGGGAATAACCACGCTTCTGGAAGGAACACGGCCTTTCATTTCAACAGGAGTATCTCCACTTACGTCAATGATTTTTGTAGATTGGGTCAGTACTACGTTTGCACCGAGTACGGCTTCTTTTTCTACAATTACGCCTTCTACCACAATACAACGGCTGCCTATGAAACAACCATCTTCAATGATTACGGGAGAAGCTTGTAATGGTTCTAAAACGCCACCTATGCCTACGCCACCGCTCAGGTGAACGCCTTTGCCAATTTGTGCGCAGCTGCCTACTGTAGCCCAGGTATCTACCATGGTACCTTCACCTACATAAGCGCCAATGTTTACATAGCTAGGCATTAATACTACGTTGCGGCCAATGAAGGCGCCATAACGTGCTACTGCATGGGGTACGGCACGTACGCCCAGGTTTGCATAGTTCTTTTTCAGTAACATTTTGTCATGAAACTCAAACGGCTCTACCGACCAGGTTTGCATTTGCTGAATACCAAAGTATAAAAGAATAGCCTGCTTTACCCACTCGTTCACAACCCAGCCGTTCTCTGTTGGAGAGGCTACACGTAAACGGCCTTTATCTACTTCTTCCATCGTAGTTTTAACGGCTTCTGAATAGGTGTTCTCTTTTAACAGCTCTCGGTTTGCCCATGCGTCCTGGATCAGTTGCTTTAATTCCATGATTGTTACAATTTTTCACAAAAATAGGCAAACTGAACTAAGGGCAAGCAACTACAAACCGAGTACTTCTTTTAAGCGGCTATATCCGCTTTTACTAACGGGTAATCGCATGCCGGTTTGCAGTATTACCAGGTGGCTGTCTTTTTCGTATGGATCTATACGGGTGATGAGTTGTATGTTGATGATGTAAGAACGGTGAATGCGCACAAACTGCTGTACACCCAGCAGCTGCTCAAAATGCGCCATTGTTTTGTTTTTGAGGTAGCAGCCATCTGCTGTATGAATTTTTACATAATCGTCGGCTGCTTCGATATATTGGATGGAAGGAACGGGAATGATCTTGATTTTGCTGCCTTCTTTCACTACCACACGGTGCTGGTTGGCAGGGCCTTGTGCGGCCGTATCTAATAATGCCTGTGTATTGTCGGCGCTGGTGTTGACAGCGGGTGTATTGGCCGCGTTGGCGCGGGTGTTTAGCCATTTTTGAATAGCCTTATCAAATCTTTCCTGGCTAAACGGTTTTAATAAATAATCCACCGCATGTGTTTCAAATGCTTTAATGGCATATTCATCAAAGGCGGTGGTGAATATAATGGCGGGTGCTTTTTCTACCAGTTCCAGCATTTCAAATCCGTTGATCTTAGGCATCTGAATATCCAGGAATATGATATCCGGTGTGTGTGCCGTAATAGCTTTAATGCCTTCAAATCCATCCCCGCATTCCTGCGCTATGGTAAACTCTGGCCAGGCCTGCAGGTATTCTTTTACAATACTGCGTGCCAGGGGTTCGTCATCTATCACAAGGGCTTTAATCATGAATCTGCGGTATAATTAACGTGGTGGTAAAAATAGTATTATCTGTATGTGTTTGAATAAGGTCGGTACGGGCAAAGAGTAAAAACAAACGACGCTGTATGGAAGCCAGTCCAAACCCGGTTCCTTTGCCGCCAACGCTTGTTTCGGGATCAAAGGGATTGCTAACGGTGATGAAGAGTTTGTCGTTCTCTTTATAAGCTTTCAGTACAATTTCCACGCCTTCGGTGGTATCGTATAAACCAAATTTAATAGCGTTTTCTACTACGGGTTGCAACAGCAGGGCAGGCACCTGCAATGTCATAGCTTCTTCTGTGCATTCCACGCAGGTTTGCAGCCGGTGACCGAAACGTACCTTTTCTATTTCGAGGTATAGTTCCAAATCGGCCAGTTCTTCCTGTAGCACAACCCATTGCTTGCCATCTTTGCGCAGGGTACCTCTTAAAAAATCGCTCAGCTGCTGAATCATGTGCCTGGCCTTTTCGGGCTCGGTGCGGGTGAGGGCGCTGATGGAGTTAAGGCTGTTGAATAAAAAGTGCGGTTGCAGTTGTTCTCTTAATTTAAACAGCTCGGCTTCCCGTGTTAGTTTTTCTGCATCTGCCTGTCGGCGTGCGGTCAGTGTTTGTTCCTGCTGTGTGTACCACAGCAGGCCAAACATGGCAATGAAACCTACCAGTAAACTATCGAATGCAAATCGTAAAGGAGCAGATGCTTTTACAAAGGCCACATATTCCGGGTTGTTGTAACCTACCAATACTAACAGCCATTGAGTTAATAACATGCACACTACACCTAACACCACGCTTATTACCAGTATATACCAGTATTTTTCGTTTCGCGGTAAATAATAGCGCATGTTGTTAATGATAAGCAGGCAACTGCCGGCCAGCAGGTTGTTGCTGATTAAGCTGTCGGTGATGGGCAGCATCAGGCCAAAGTTGTCTTTGTACACTACTGCTACATGAATAACAGCGCATACCAGCCACCATTTAAAAAAACTACGGTAAAAGCTACTATCGGAAAGGGCCGTTTTCAAATGCGATGATTTATAATGATTCAATAAACTCGTGTGAGTGCTTATCCAGTAACTGGGCTGCGCGCACATTGGTCATATGAACATAAATATCGGCATCCTCTTCTTCTTTTATGCGGGAATATATTTCTGCTCCGTCTGTTAGCTTATCCAGCCGGTGCAATTCGCTTACATTAATAAATTTCCATTGCACGGGTGAGTGCTGCTGGTTTAAAAAGGTTTCCTGTTCGCGTTCGCCCATTGCCTGGGCTTTGTTAAAGGCCTGTAAGCCATCTTCTGCTTCAATTAAGCGTAATTGCTCATCAAACTGTGGCGTGTGGTCGCCATCGCCGCAAATGATGCGGTATACAATTTTTGCCAGATACCAGTTCATAAGTAAAAGATTGTTTGTTTGTTCAATAGATTTTAATAGCTCACTATATCAATACCGCCAAAAACGGACGTGCCTTTTAATATCAACACTTTGCTAAGGTCTACGGCTGTGCCATGTAATACGCGTTTGTCTTCTACGCCGCCAAAAACGGCTGCTACATCGGCCTTCAAATCCCAATGGGGCGGAACAATGAGTTTGGTGCCCCCAAACACCTGGGTAATGTCTAATATCACTTCTCCCTGAATGTCGGCCTGTGAAAGGTCTATTTCTGAGCCACCCATAAAGCAGGTAACCTCGCCGCCTGCAAATTTTTTAGATACCACTTTTTTGCGTACGGCTCCGAAAACAGATACCGAGTCGAGAATTTCATTTGCCTGCGCGCCTGAATTGCCGGCAGTGGCAAAAGTGTCTGCCATGCCTGAATAATCAGTTGTGCCAGCTGCTCCTGCATTACCTGCTACTCCGCCTGATTCATTTTTTTTTTCTCCGTATACAGGCTCACCGGTATTCATGAATGGATGCTGGCGCATACGATGACGAAAATGACGTGGGCCGCAACGGGAATGATCTTTAAAATGCCGTGGGCGAAACAGGAAGCAGATACCTATAAAAATAACCACAACAGGTAATATGTATTCTTTAAAGTTGAGTTCGGGAAACATGCGTTCGGTAAGGAAAATGCCGCCCAATGCAATGAGTATAAGCCAGCTGAAATCGCGAAAGCGTTTTTTGATACCACTGAATATACCGGCAACAATTAATATCATGGGCCAGGTAAACAGCCAGTCGGGGAAAGGAGCGCCCATTTTGTGCGCCAGTAATACAGAACCTATTATCACCAGAAACAGTCCCCCCAGCACTCCGCTTCGTTTTATTTCTGGTTTATCTTCGAAATTATCCATGTGATCAGTTATTTAATTTGTTCCTCAAAACTATACACATGGCTGTTTGTGGGAAAGTGTATTTAGGTTGTTATCCGTTCACCGCCGGTTAATGACGTAAAAAAGCCGGTGAAAATTTTACCTTCGCGCCATGAACATCGCATTTGAGGCAAAACGTGCTTATACAAATGGCACTGGATTGGGTCATTACAGCCGTACATTAATCAGTTCACTGGCAACGGCATTTCATCAGAACGAGTATTTTCTTTGTACGCCTAAATTGACGAACAGGTTCAATACAGATGGATTTGATAATGTGCATGTAGTGCTTCCCAGGCACTTTCCTTCTAATTTGTTTACAGCCGCCTGGCGCAGCAGCTGGGTGAAAAAAGATCTGAAAAAGCTGGATATTGACGTGTATCACGGTCTTAGCCATGAAATACCGGTGGGTATACAAAGCACGGGTATCAAATCAACGGTAACCATACATGATTTGATTTTTGAACGCTATCCTAAGCAGTTCAATCCTATAGATGTGCAGATATACCGTAAAAAATTTAGTTACGCCTGTCATAATGCGGACAGGGTTATTGCCATCAGCCAGCAAACAAAACAGGATATCATTGACTATTATCAGGTGCCGGAAGAGAAAATTGATATCTGCTATCAAAGCTGTAATCCCTCTTTTGCGGTAGAAATATCAGAGATGGAGAAAGCACGTATTCGTGAGGAGTATCAACTGCCCGAACGCTTTTTCCTGTATGTGGGTTCTATTATTGAACGTAAAAATCTGCTGACCATTTGTAAGGCTTTACAATTGTTGAAAGATAAGCCTGACTTACCTCCACTGGTGGTGATAGGTGAGGGGAAGGAGTACAAGCAACAGGTTCAGCAATATATTAGCGAAAATGGTTTGCAACAGCAGGTTATTTTTATGGCCGACAAGCCGGTGGTAAAAGACAAGCCTTCTTATCGCAATGCGGCCGATTTTCCTGCTATTTATCAGCAGGCTATCTGCATGATCTATCCTTCTATTTTTGAAGGCTTTGGTATTCCGGTTTTAGAAGCGCTGTTTAGCAACCTGCCGGTGATTACCAGTAATGTTTCGTGCCTGCCTGAAGCCGGTGGCGATGCGGCTTTTTATGTAAACCCCTATAGTGCCGAAGCGTTAGCCAATGCTATGTGGCAACTGGCCACCAATGATGGATTGCGACAGGAGATGATGGTGAAAGGGCAATTGCATGCACAAAACTTTACACCGGAAAAATGCGCTGAGGCTGTGATGCAGGTGTACCTTCGTTTATGATGACAACAAATAACGACTTTAACCAGGACGTGGAAGCCTGTCTACAGGTGTTACAAAATGGAGGAATAATTCTCTACCCCACCGACACTATCTGGGGGCTGGGTTGTGATGCTACCAATGCTGCTGCGGTGGAGCGTATCATTGCCTTAAAACAACGCCCGGAGGAGAAAAGCTTTGTGGTGCTGGTGGCTTCGGAAAGAGATGTTTTACAACATGTTGCAGGGCCTGATCTGGCCGTTTTTGATTACCTGAACCAGGCGTCTAAACCTACTACGGTTATTTATGAACATGCGCTGGGACTGGCGGATAATGTAACCGCTGCTAACGGATCGGTAGCTATGCGGATATGTGGTGACGATTTTTGCCGTCACCTGATAAAACGGTTTAAAAAACCGATAGTTAGTACTTCTGCTAACATAAGTGGTAAACCTTCCGCACCTGTATTTTCCGCCATTGACGAGGTAATTAAAAATGGGGTGGATTATGTGGTGAAACACAGGCAACAGGAGCAAACACCGGCTGCGGCTTCTGCAATTGTAGTATGGAAAGATGGCGAGGTAAAGGTGATTCGCCCCTAACGGAAAATGTGGATAACTTTTGATAGGTTTCAGGAAATATTAATGTAAAAAGGTTGCATGGGCCGGGTAGTGGTTGTACCTTAAATATGTGAAAGCAGAGATACCTTGAATTGAAATACCCATTAGCGTACTTCAAAATCCGGTGCCCATGACAAAGGTTATATTAGATGTCCCTACGGACAAAATGCACTCATTTATTAAGCTGGTGTTGAAACTAGGCATTGATAAACATGCCATCAGTTCCAGTTCGCGGGATGCGGATGGAAATATGAAAACTACCGCTCTTTTAGACGCTTACCCGAGCGGCGGCAAAAAGCATTTTGCCCCATTTCTTCTGTTTGACTGGGAATTTTTCAGCAACGAGCTTGAGTTTGAATAGCTTACCGGTTGTTTTCTTTTCAGATCCCCTTTTCAGAATGCCCCATGCCTGATTATTTGACCGAATAGTTCATTGGCTTATTTTTGCCGCAATGCAAATAGTATGTTCAGATAAGGAGGCGGAAATATTCAGGCATATATCAGCAGCAGCGCAGTCGTTACAGATGCCTGCTTACCTGATAGGCGGTTTTGTGCGCGATAAAATAATAGGAAGGCCCACCAAGGATGCAGATATTGTATGCTTAGGGGATGGCATTGAACTGGCGCATGCCGTAGCTAACCGTTTTTCTCCCAAACCAACAGTGGCATTTTTTAAAAATTTCGGTACCGCCCAGATTAAGCTGGACGAGTTTGAAATTGAGTTTGTAGGTGCCCGTAAGGAAAGTTACCGTAGCGATAGCCGGAAGCCGGAAGTGGAGCCTGGTACACTGGAAGATGACCAGAACCGGCGCGATTTTACCATTAATGCACTGGCTATTAGCCTGAACGAAGCCGATTATGGTGTGCTGGTAGATCCTTTTAATGGAGTAGTTGATATAGATAAGAAAACTATTCAAACGCCGTTGGAACCCGACCGCACTTTTAGTGATGACCCCTTGCGTATGATGCGTGCCATCCGTTTTGCCAGCCAGCTGGGATTTGCCATTGCACCTGAAACGTTTGAGTCTATCAAACGCAGCGCTCATCGTATTAAAATAATTTCCCAGGAAAGAATTACAGACGAGCTGAATAAAATTATGCTAAGCCCTGTGCCTTCTGTGGGCTGGGATTTGCTGGATAAAAGCGGGTTGCTGAAATTTATTTTTCCTCAGATGTGCGATTTGCATGGGGCGGAATATATTGACGGTAAGGGACATAAGGATAATTTTTATCATACGCTGCAGGTGCTGGATAATATTGTACCGCACACAAATGATTTGTGGTTGCGTTGGGCAGCATTATTGCATGATATTGGCAAACCGGCCACCAAACGTTTTGAAGAGGGGCATGGCTGGACTTTTCACGGGCATGAGGTGGTGGGTGGCCGTATGGTACCCAAAATTTTTGCCCGCTTAAAGCTTCCACTGAACGATAAAATGAAGTTTGTGCAAAAGCTGGTGGAGCTGCATTTGCGCCCTATTAGCCTTACCAAGGAAAATATCACAGATAGTGCTATCCGCCGCCTGTTGTTTGATGCGGGTGAGGATATTGAGGCGTTGATGTTACTGTGCAGTGCAGATATTACCAGTAAAAACAAACAGAAAGTAAAACGTTACCTGCAAAACTTTGAACTGGTGAAGCAACGGTTGCTGGAAGTGGAAGAGAGCGACCGCATTCGCAACTGGCAACCACCAGTAACCGGTGAAATGATTATGGAAACTTTTGGGTTATCGCCCAGCCGTAATGTAGGACTTATTAAAGATGCTATCCGGGAAGCAATTCTGGATGGTATTATACCCAATACCTTTGAAGCGGCGCATGAATTTATGCTGCAAAAAGGTGCAACCCTGAACCTGGTACCCGTAAAACACTAAATTCAAAAGTTTCCTTTATTTTAGTGTTTTATATAGAAGTGATTAAATAGCATAGAATTTAAACTAATGGCTGTATTAAAGTTCAGGGCTTACTACGAAGAAGATGATGCGATATATCGCGACATCGTTATTAAGCATACGCAAACTTTCCTGGATCTTCATTTAGCAATATTGAAGTCCTATGAGTTTGATAGTAAGCATAAGGCTACCTTTTATCGCAGTAACGACCACTGGGAACGTGGCCGTGAAATAAGTGTTGATAAATATGATAAAGAATATCGTGCACAGCCATTATTGATGGCCGAAACAACTATAGGCAGCGAAATTCGCGATCCTAACCAGAAGTTTGTTTATGTGTATGACTTTGATAAAAACTGGACTTTCCTGGTGGAGTTAATTAACGTAACCAAGGAAGAAAGCTCTAAAATAACTTATCCATCGGTATCGCGTTTAGAAGGTATCGGCCCCCAGCAATACGGCACCCGCAGCCTGTTAGGCAGCAAGTTTGTTGAAATTGAAGAGAAGTACGATTTAACGAAAGGATCGGAAGGTTTTGGTGAAGAAGGAGAGGAGAGCAACGGGTCGGACGACTTAATAGACGATGGTGAAGATCATTCAGAAGTAGTAGGGGAAGATTAAACATCTCCCCTTTCTTTTTATCTGTTTATGTTGTTCTTTAGCTTGTCTTTAAATACTTTTTCAAATTTTTCCAACTTGGGCATAATTACGTATCTGCAATACATTTGCTGATTGTTGTTGTTGTAAAAATTTTGATGATAGTCTTCGGCCGGGTAAAAATTCCGGTAGGCTACAATTTCTGTTACAATCGGTTGGTCGTAAGCTCCGCTTTTATTCAACTGTTCCTTATAATATTCTGCTTTTTCCTTTTGCGCTGCGTTCTTGTAAAAAATAGCGCTACGGTATTGGGTGCCCACATCATTACCCTGCTTGTTTAAAGAGGTGGGGTCGTGTGTTTGCCAGAAAACCGCCAGCAAATCGTCGTAACTGATTTTGGAAGTATCGTATATAAGCTTACACACTTCGGCATGTCCGGTGGTGCCATTGCTTACTTCTTCGTAGGTGGGATTTTTTACAGTGCCGCCGCTATACCCGCTGATTACTTTTAAAACACCGTTAAGGCGTTGAAAAACAGCTTCGGTACACCAGAAACATCCTGTTGCAAAAACAGCCGTATCGGTAGTGATACCCGCAATGGAGCGGTCTTCTACCAGACTTTTTTTCTGACTTTTGTTTTCTGCACAGGAACTAAGTAATAAAAAGCTTAGCAGTGATCCTGATACCCACAATTGCTTAAAATATGCCTTTGCTTTCATGGATGCAAGTACCTAAGTATTATTTGAGTGAACAAGTTAATTAACAAATCGCTAATTTAAGGGTATTTGTGGTTAAGCTGTCATAACTTATTCACATCTGAAATAAATACTCAATACCTTTGTATGATAATTTTTGTGAGACAATAAATGAAACTATATCCCGAATCTGCGGCGGTACAACTGGAATTTGATAAGGTGAAGCATTTACTAACTGAGTATTGTAAAACCGAGTATGCCAAAAACAAGGCATCAAATTTAAGGATACACACCAAAAAAGAATACATTTTAACAGAGTTGCAGCAAAGCCACGAGTACAAACTCATCACTCAAACTGCGCAATATTTCCCTAATGACCATGTGTTGAATATTCACAGGGACATTAAACTGTTAAGCATACCCGGAAGCACGCTGGTGGGCGAGCAATGGATGGTTATTCGTAAACTGGCAGAAAGCATGGAAAAGCTGTTCCGCTGGTTTGACAATGAGCGGCGCCTGGCTTATCCTGCGCTAACCCAGGTAATAGCAGAGAGCTATTATGAGAAAACGATCATTGAGTTAATTGATGAAGTGCTGGACGAGCAGGGGAATGTAAGAGACAACGCTTCGCCTGAACTGGCGAAAATAAGAATGAGCCTGTATCGCAAGCGTAACGAGCTGCGGCGCATGTTTGATAAAGTGTTGTCTAAACTGTCCAAATCGGGCTATACGGCCGATATTGACGAAAGCTTTAGCAACGGGCGCAGGGTAGTGGCTGTGTTTTCGGAACATAAACGCATGGTAAAAGGCATTTTGCACGGCGAAAGTGACAGCCGCAGAACTGCTTTTATTGAACCGGAAGAAACCATCGGGTTAAACAACGATGTGTTTAGCCTGGAAAACGACGAGCGGAAGGAGGTAATGCGCATTCTGCGTGATCTTACCGGCCGCATGTCGGTGTACAGCTCCCTGCTATTTGTATATCACGATATTGCCGGTGAGCTGGATTTTATACGCGCTAAGGCAAAGCTGGCCATTGATATGAATGGCAACATGCCCAATGTGGCAGATAAAGCGCATATTGAATTAAAAGATGCTTATCATCCTTTATTATACATCTACAACCAGAAGTCGGGTAAAAAAACAATCCCTGTAAACCTTACCCTGGACGAGAAAGAGCGGATATTGATTATCAGCGGTCCTAACGCCGGTGGTAAAACGGTTACCATGAAAACGGTAGGCTTAAACCAGTTGCTGCTGCAAAGTGGCTTGCTGGTGCCTGTGCATCCTACCAGCCAGATGGGCATCTTCCGTCAGTTATACATACATATTGGAGATACGCAAAGTATAGAGTTTGAACTAAGTACTTACTCCTCTCATCTGCTGCACATGAAGCATTTTATAGAAAATGCCAACGGTAAAACGATGTTCTTTATTGATGAGCTGGGTAGTGGTAGTGATCCTAACCTGGGTGGGGCTTTTGCCGAGGTGATTCTGGAAGAGCTGGCCCGCAGGCATTCTTACGGCATTGTAACCACACACTATCTGAATCTGAAAGTGATGGCTAATCGTACCAATGGTATTATTAACGGTGCCATGGCGTTTGATGAGGTGCATTTGCAGCCTTTATATAAGCTGATAGTGGGCAAGCCGGGCAGCTCTTATACTTTCTCAATTGCAGAGCGTATAGGTTTGCCACAGCAACTGATTAACCGTGCCCGCAACCTGGTGGATGAAGATCATTTCAAGCTGGACAGGTTGTTGAACCGTACCGAACAAGACCTGCAGCAACTGGATAAAGAAAAGAAAGACCTGCATAAGCTGATAAGGGAGAATGAGAAGCTGAAGAAGGAAATGGAGCAGGTGCTGGATAAAGAAAAACATCGCCAGCAGGTTGAACTATTGAAACACCAGAATGTTATAACAGAAGATCGTATTAATTATTTAAAAGATACTGAGCGAAAATTAAAACAAATTGTACTTGAATGGCGTAAAGCAGATGACAAAGCTGCGGTGATGAACCAGGTGCAGAATCTTCTGTTTAAGAAAAAAGAGCAACTCGTTAATAATAAAGTGGCGAAAAAGCTTGATTCTAAGTACAAAGAGGTGAGCGCTGACATAACAGTGGGAGCTAAGGTGAAGCTTCGTAAAAACTTCCAGGTAGGACAGGTGAAGGAGATAAGAGGTAAAAGAGCTATCGTTCAAATAGGCGTGGTTCCTATGAGTGTAGAGCTGTCTGACCTGATTGTTGTAGAAGAAAAACCAACATCTTAGCTAAAATCATATATATTTGAATCCCCTGAAAGGAGAGTGCATCGTTATTAAGAGTCAGTAAAATTACTTATGAATGTCCCGTTTTAAATCAATTTTGCTAATTGAGGATGATCCTATTACTATAATGGTATGTGAGCGAATAATCCGAATGACTGGTTTTGCTGAAAAGCTGAAATCAGTAACCAATGGTCAGGAAGCGATGGATTATTTGCAGGATCTTGCCAAAAAGCAGGAGAGTGAAATGCCGGACATTATTTTCCTGGACATCAATATGCCTGTGATGAATGGTTGGGAATTTTTAGAACAATTCAATAAGGTAGAAGCTCTTTTTACCAAACAGCCTTCTGTTTATGTACTTTCTTCTACAGTTGACCCGGAAGATTATGCCAGGGCAGCTTCTTACGGAGTGGTAAAGCGTTTTGTTTCAAAGCCATTAACTAAAGACGTACTGGAGAGTATAGACTAAAAAGATTTGTGTAACAATTACACAATGTCTACTTTTAGCGCTCATTTTGCTGCCATTTCCGTACCGGGCATGCTTTTTATTCTGTACACGGTAAACATTGACTTTGATGAAGGTTATCTTTCAACTTCGTTTTCACACGCATTTCGGACAATCGTTGTTTGTAAGTGGGAACCATCCGGTGCTTGGAAATGATGCGTTTTCTTCTGCTGTACCCATGCATTACTTTAACAGTGACTATTGGGTTGCAGAAATTGCTATCAACAGCCAGCAACTTCCGCTGGAAAATATCAGTTACCATTATATATTAAAAAATGCCGATGGCAGCATCTATGCTGACTGGGCAGGCAGCAGAACACTACAGTTTACCGGTAATGAAACTGATACTGTGGTAATTGTTGATGCCTGGAATCATGCGGGATTTTTTGGAAATACCTTTTATACCGAACCTTTTCAGCAGGTGTTGCTGAAAGAAAATTTTACGGAGGTGCCTGCTGCAGCTGTTAAAGCTGTTGCGTTTTCGCATACATTTCGTGTAAAAAGTCCCTTACTGCAAAAAGGGGAGGTGCTGTGTATTACAGGCAGCGCTCCAGGATTGGGTGAGTGGAATACTGAAACTCCTACCTTATTGCATCGCCAGCCTGGACAGGACGATTGGACTGTTTCGCTGGATCTGAACAAGGAAGATTTTCCTATTGCTTATAAATATGGTGTGTACAATACCATTATTCACCGCTTTGTGCATTACGAAGAGGGAGTAAACCGTGTATTGTTTGATACACCTGCTAAAAACAGGAAGATTGAAATTAACGATGGCTTTACGGCATTGCCTGATAATACCTGGAAAGGGGCGGGCGTGTCTATTCCTGTGTTTAGCTTAAAAAGCGACAGCAGTATGGGGATTGGCAGTTTCAGTGATATTCATTTGCTGGTTGACTGGGCTGTGCAAACGGGGTTGAAATTGATTCAGCTATTGCCTGTTAATGATACTACAGCTAATTACACTATTTCTGATTCTTATCCATATGCAGCTATTTCTGCTTTTGCCCTGCATCCTATTTATATAGATGCCGGGCAGGTGGCTTTGCCTGCCAATCAATTTGTGGTAAGCAATGCTGCTAAAGAGGCGGCCCGGTTAAACAAGCTGGAAGCCATTGACTACCCCGAAGTAATTAAACTCAAGCGCAGCCTGTTGAAACAGCTGTATGCTTTACAGGGGAAAGACACTTTTGCGGATGCGGACTTTAATGAATTTTTTGAGGAAAACAGTCATTGGTTGGTTCCTTATGCGGTGTTCTGCCACTTCCGTGATAAATACAATACTGCGGATTATAGTCAATGGGCTGAGCATGCAGTGTATAACGAAGCTGCCATTGCGAAGCTGGCTTCTGATACGCAGGGACGTGCTTTTGAAAGTATTGGACTGCATTATTTTATACAATATCATTTGCATTTGCAGCTGAAAAAAGCTACGCAATATGCGCATGATAATGGAGTTATTATTAAAGGGGATATACCTATTGGCATTTACCGTTACAGTGTAGATGCCTGGCAGCAGCCTTCGTTATATAATATGAATGTGCAGGCTGGTGCGCCACCGGATGATTTTGCCATCAAAGGTCAAAACTGGGGCTTTCCTACTTACAACTGGCAATTGATGCAATTAGATGGCTTTGCCTGGTGGAAGCAACGTTTGCACCAGATGAGCTATTATTTTGATGCCTTCCGTATTGATCATATACTGGGCTTCTTTCGCATATGGACGATTCCTATTCATGCAGTAGAAGGTATCATGGGGTATTTTGAACCTGCTATTCCTGTGCATGTAAGCGAGTTTTACAACAATAATATCTGGTTCGATCATCATCGTTATACACAGCCTTATATTAACGACCAGGTATTGCAGGACATTTTTGGTGATAACAAAGAGAATATCAAGAAAGAGTTTCTGAATAATAATGGTCCGTATGAATATACGCTTCGTGCCGAGTTTGCTACGCAACGGCAGGTGGAAGCGCATTTTGCGGCATTGGACGATTCTGATTATAACAATGCTACCCGCCAGGGATTGTACGATCTGTTATCGAATGTTATACTGTTTGAAGTAAAGGGGAGCGAAGGCCAGCAGTATCATTTCCGTTTTGGAATGGATCAAACCCTGAACTTCCGCTATCTCGATCCACACACACAATACCAGTTACACCAGTTATATGTAAACTATTTTTACCAGCGTCAGGATGATTTCTGGCGTCAGGAAGCCTTGAAAAAGCTGCCTGCTTTGAAGCGGGTAACCAACATGCTTATTTGTGGCGAAGACCTGGGTATGGTGCCTGCCTGTGTGCCGGATGTAATGAAACAACTGGGTTTTTTAAGCCTGGAAATTCAGCGTATGCCTAAGAACCCGGCTACTGAATTTTTCCATCCTGCCTATGCACCTTACCTGAGTGTGGTTACGCCTTCTACGCACGACATGAGTACCATACGTGGCTGGTGGGAGGAAGACAGGAACAAAACACAGCATTTCTTCAACAACGAATTAAACCAGTGGGGCGATGCGCCTTATTTCTGTGAGGCGTGGGTAAACAAAGCCATTGTAATGCAACATCTGTATTCGCCGGCTATGTGGAGTATATTCCAGTTACAGGATCTGTTGGGTATGGATGCTCATTTGCGCAGGGATAACCCGCACGATGAGCGTATTAACATCCCGGCCAATCCTAAACATTACTGGAGGTACCGCATGCATCTGAGCCTGGAACAGTTGATGGAAGCCACTTCATTTAATACAGAATTAAAAGAAGCTGTAAAAGCAGCTAACCGGTAATTAGCTCCTACATTTGGCTTTTAATCGTTTTCTGAATTATTGTTATGGTGCTTCATTACCGTACTTACGAATTGCCTTTTGAGTATCCGTTTACCATTTCTAACGGACGTACCAAAACGCATCAGCCAGCATTAATGGTGGCCCTGCAGTTGGGCCCTTTCTGGGGCTTTGGCGAAGCGCCTGCCATTGCTTATTATAATATTACCGTAGAGCAGATGGTGGCCGAGCTGGAAGCGAAAAAGCGCATGGTGGAAAAATTTGCTTTCACCGAGCCGGAACGATACTGGCATTACCTGCATCACCTGATGCCGCAAAATCCTTTCCTGGTATGTGCCCTGGATATGGCCGGATGGGATTTGTTTGGAAAAATGAAAGGGAGGGCGTTGTACCAGTTGTGGGATACGCCTTTTACAGCATCTACTACACTTACCGATTACACGATAGGGATTGATACTGCCGAGGCTATGATTGCTAAAATGAAAGCAAAGCCCTGGCCGGTGTATAAAATAAAAGTGGGCACGCCAGGGGATGTTGAACTGGTGAAAGCTTTGCGTGCGCATACGGATGCCACTTTTAGAGTAGACGCTAATGGTGGCTGGACGCTGGAAGAAGCGCTGGACAAAATTCCTCAGTTACAGGCGTTAGGGGTAGAACTGGTTGAGCAGCCCCTGGCAAAAGATAACTGGGAAGGGATGAAGGAGTTGTACCAGCAATCGCCATTGCCGTTGTTTGCGGATGAAAGCTGCGTAGGCGAAGCAGATGTGGCAAAGTGTAACGGATTTTTTCATGGAATTAATATTAAGCTTACCAAATGCAGCGGCATAACGCCCGCTATCCGCATGATTAAACAGGCTCGTGAACTGGGTATGAAAGTGATGATGGGCAGTATGAATGAAAGCTCGGTTGGCTCTGCTGCTATAGCTAACTTTTTGCCTCAGCTGGATTATGCCGATCTGGATGGTCCGCTGTTGCTAGCCGAAGACAAAGCCACTGGTCTTACTTACGACCAGGGAACAGTAAGGCTTTCCGGTAAGCCCGGCCTGGGCATTCACCCTGTATAATGGTGGCAATAGCCCCTTAAAATATGCTAAAAAGCTGCTTAGGCAGCTTTTTATGTTGTATTATTACTAATCGTTACTGAGTATCTATGAAGCTATCTTTAAATTCCCGCTTATATGTGTTGTTTACATTGGCTATCTTCCTGGTATTGGTTGTAGGCGTGAGATCGTATACTGCTTTTCAGGCACAGACCGAAGAGGGGGAGCTGGTAAAGCATACTTACCAGGTGATTGCTGAAGCTGATAAACTCCAGAAGCTGCTGGTGGATATGGAAACTGGCAGAAGGGGCTACCGAAACACTACTGACACCTCCTTTCTACGTCCTTATTATGAGGCATTGCCGAATGTGGCCCTTACTTCTGCTAACATCAGAAGGTTAGTGCGGGATAGTTCTACACAAATTTCCAAAGCCTACGAAATGCAGCAGCATATTCAAAATCTGCTGAATTTTTGGGAAAGTCTGGGGCAGGAGGCAGATTCTTATGACCAGGAAAAACGCATATCGGTTACCCGCAAGGAAAAGGAGCTGATGGATATGGTAAGACATTCTGTGAGCGATATTATTGTAACAGAAACTGCATTGCTGAAAAAACGGGAACTGAAAAATGCTGCCACCATCCGCACTACCAACTGGGTGTTAATTATAGGCACTTTGCTGATATTGCTGATTGTGATTACACTTATTTACATCATTGCAGCAGAATTCAGGCGGAGGCGCAGGACAGAAATTGAGCTGCAAAAAAGTCTTGAAGAGCAGGAGCAGTTAAATGACGTGAATGTAGAAAGAAACTGGTTGCTTACCGGCATGACTGATGTAAATCATGGAACACAGGGAATAGACGATCTGGATGCCCTAAACAAGTTTGTTATAGATGCGCTGATCAAGTATATGGAATTGCCTGCCGGCGCCTTATATTATTATGATGAGGAAACAAAACTGCTGGAATTAAAAGCGGCTACAGGAGTTACTTATACTAAAAAGCAATTTTCATTAGGTGAGGGAGTTCCGGGAAGGGCAGCTGAGGGTAAAAATATTCTGGTAGTGAAGGATGTGCCTGAAGGATATTGGTCTATTGCATCAGGCACAGGTAATACACAAAAAGGTTGTATTATATGCATGCCTTTATGGTATAACCAGGAGTTGAAAGGCGTGCTGGAGTTGATTTCTTTTGCACCCATGAAACAGGCCTGGCTTGATTTGCTGAATGCCATCAATAATAACCTGGCCATTACATTAAATGCAGCAGAAGGAAGGGCCAGGATATTGAACCTGCTGGAACAGGTGCAGGTACAGAAAGAAGAACTGGAGCATCAGCAGGAAGAGCTGCGTCAGACCAATGAAGAGCTGACGCGTCAGGCAGAAGTGTTGCAAGCCTCCGAGGAAGAGCTTCGTGTGCATGATGAAGAGTTAAGGCAAATTAATACCGAGCTGGAAGAGAAAAACGAGGCGGTGGAGTTAGCCAAAGTGGCACTTACCCAAAAGGCCAAAGAGCTGGAAATAACCAGCCAGTATAAATCGGAATTCCTGGCTAATATGTCGCATGAATTGCGTACGCCCTTAAACAGTGTATTAATTCTTGCCAATATTCTGGCTGAAAATAAAGGCAATAACCTCAACTCCAAACAAATTGAATACGCGCAAATCATTCATAAGTCAGGTTCCGATCTGTTGAAGCTGATCAATGATATTCTTGACCTGAGTAAAATTGAAGCAGGCAAGGTGGAGCTTTCCTTTGAAGCCGTAAGTGTTAAAAATATTACAGAAGATATTCAACAGCTGTTTCATGTGGTGGCTGAAGAAAAAGAAGTGGAGTTTACTGTTACCACACAGCCGGAAGTGCCTGCTACCATTACTACCGATATACAACGTCTGGAGCAGGTGATTAAAAACCTGTTGTCCAACGCCTTTAAGTTTACGCCTAAAGCAGGAAGAGTGAGTTTACAGTTTTATTATGCTTCTTCTGTTTCCACTATCAAAGGGCAGCCTTTGGCAGATGGTGAAGCGGTAATTGGTATAGCTGTTACTGATACAGGCATTGGTATTTCTCCTGTAAAACAACAACTCATTTTTGAAGCTTTCCAGCAAGCAGATGGCAGCACCAGCCGTAAGTATGGCGGCACCGGGCTGGGGCTTTCTATCAGTAAAGAACTGGTAAGGATATTGGGGGGGGAATTGCAGGTAACCAGTAAGGAAGGCGAGGGTAGCACCTTTACTATATTGTTGCCGGTAAATGCTTCTGCTATTCAACAGCATATTGCCACCACGCGGCCATTGCCCGAAGAGATGGATGGTGATGTTGCTGATATCACTCCATTGCAGGTAACAGAGCAAACCAAAGTGCTGGACGATCGTAATAAGCTTGCCAAGGGCGATAAGATAATGCTGATTATTGAAGATGATGCACAGTTTGCCCGTATAGTGCAGGACTTTGCCCGGAATAAAAACTACAAAACTATTGTTGCATTACAAGGGGATGAAGGTTTGTATTACGCCCGTAAATACCGTCCCAATGCCATTATACTGGATATGCAGTTACCAGTAATTGATGGCTGGAACCTGCTTAAAATATTCAGGGAGGATGAAATGGTAAAAAATATACCTGTTCATATTATTTCTGCTGCAGATGAGGCGAGGCTGGCATCCAATGGTGCAGTAGCCTATCTGTCGAAACCTGTTTCTAAAGATGACCTGGAAAAAGCTTTTTCTGTGCTTGGCGAGCAGGTTTCGGCTGGTATTAAAAAGCTGTTGGTTGTGTCGGGGGAGTATTTAAAAAGCAACGATCTGCACGGCATATTGCAGGAAAGGCACCTGGATGTAAACTGTACCTATGCCGGCAATATCAACGAGGCCATTACGCTGATTAAAGAAACCCGGTTCGATTGCATTATTGCAGATATAGGAAAGGATATAGAAAAAGGTATTGAAGAGGTGCAACGGTTACGCAATAGTATACAGGGGATAGAGATTCCGGTGATCATTTACCTGGATAACGATATTTCTGCTTCTGACGAACTGCAGCTGAAACGTATATCTAACGTTATTATCCGCGACTCTTCATTTGCGCGCGACAGGCTGATTGATGAAATGGAGCTTTTTTTATACAAGCTGCAGGAGGGCGCTAAAAAAATAACCCCGCCGCAGAATATTACCCTGGTTGATAACGATATTTTAATAGGGAAGAAGGTGTTGCTGGTAGATGATGATATGCGCAATGTGTTTGCATTAAGCACGGCACTGGAAACTCAGAAGATGGAGGTAATTACTGCCAGTGATGGTAAGGATGCCCTGGATCAATTAAAAAATAACCCTGGTATACAGGTGGTGTTAATGGATATCATGATGCCTGAGATGGATGGTTTTGAAGCCATCAGGCAAATTCGCGGGCAATTGAAATTAACACGTTTGCCAGTGATTGCTTTAACGGCAAAGGCTATGCAGGGTGATAAGGAAAAATGCCTGGAGGCAGGGGCGAGTGATTATATAACCAAACCAATAGATATTAACAGGCTGTTTTCGCTGATGCGGGTATGGCTGTCGCAATAATATGAGCGCAAAGTATGAAATTAGTCTGGATGAGCTTGCCGGTATTGTAGAACTGATCAGGTTAACGTATGGTTACGATTTCAGTGACTACGCGCAGGCTTCCCTGCAGCGCAGGGTGTTGCGGTTTATGGATACGGCAAGGGTAAAAACGCCCTACGATTTAAAGTATAATCTCACCAATGATAAAGATTTCTTTGCCTGGTTTTTACAAACGGTTACGGTGAATGTAACAGAAATGTTCCGTGATCCGTTGTTTTATAAAACCCTGCGCGAAAAAGTGCTGCCTAAACTGGCTACTTACCCGGTGATAAAAATATGGCATGCAGGCTGTGCTACGGGGGAAGAAGTGTATTCTATGTGCATTCTGTTGCATGAAGCGGGTTTGCTGGACAGGACGCGTATTTATGCTACTGATATCAACCCGGCCAATATAGAAAAAGCGAAAACGGGTATTGTGCCTATGCGGTATATGAAGGACTATACTGCTAACTACCAGCAATCGGGCGGGCTTCACGATTTCTCTACCTATTATACTGCCCGTTACGAAAATGCGTTAATAGCGAAAGAGCTGCGCAGTAAAATCATTTACTCACAGCACAATCTGGTAAGCGACCAGGTTTTTAACGAATTTCAACTGATATGCTGCCGCAATGTGCTTATTTACTTTAACAGGGACTTGCAAAACCGCATTTATCATTTGTTTTACGATAGCTTGTCGCCGATGGGATACCTGGCAATTGGTATGAAAGAGTCATTATTATTTACCGATTTGCGGGGCAGGTTTGAAACGGTACATGCCAGTGCCAAAATTTTCAGGCGAAAAATATAAACTCCGGATTGCTATGCACAAATCTGTACAACATATGGTGCTTATTGGAGGGTCGGCAGGAAGTGTGTCGGTGATTATGTCGCTGATAGAACAACTACCTCCTGACTTTATACATCCAATCGTAATTGTACTACACCGGTTAAAGAATGTAAGCAGCGAGCTGGATAAAATACTGATGGGGCTGCATAAACATAAAAGGGTGCGGGAACCGGAAGATAAAGATATTATCAGGAATAAACATATTTACCTGGCCCCACAGAATTACCATTTGTTAATAGAACCGGATAAAACCTTCAGTTTAGATTATTCTGAACCGGTGCATTTTAGCCGGCCTTCTATAGATGTAACTTTTGAAAGTGCTGCAAGGGTATTTGGTGGCAATCTTACTGCTATATTGCTTAGCGGGGCAAACCAGGATGGTGCTGCCGGATTGCAGATGATACAGCAACAAGGTGGGCAGGTTGTGGTGCAGGACCCGAAAACGGCAGAATATCCAACTATGCCTTTGGCGGCGATAGAGATAATCCCGGAAGTGCTTATCTTGCAACCTTCCGGATTACCCTTATTTTTTGAAAACTTATTACGCACCAAATGACCAGTATCCTGAATAGTAATGATAAGGTTTTTACGATTTTATTAGTAGACGACCGGGAGGAAAACCTGATTGCCCTGGAAGACATGCTTGAGGGTGAAAACCGGCATTTTATTAAGGCCACATCGGGTAACGATGCATTAAAGTATGTTTTAAAGAATGAAAATATAGGCCTTATTATGCTGGATGTGCAAATGCCCGGCATGGATGGTTTTGAGGTGGCCAAGCTGTTGAAGTCGAACCCTAAAACGCGCGATATCTCTATCATATTTGTTACCGCTATTAATAAAGAGCAGCAATATGTAATGAAGGGCTATAGCCATGGTGCTGTAGATTATCTGCAAAAACCATTAGATCCGCATGTTACCAAGGCTAAGGTGAGTGTATTTGAGCATCTTCATTTTTATCAGCAAAGCCTGAAAGACTCGCTGGAAGAGGTGGAGCGTATCAATAAACAACTGGAGCGTTTTGTATACATTGTTTCGCATGATTTAAAATCACCTTTGTCAGCCATTATTACCCTGTTATCAGTAATGGGGCAAAATGAAAATGTAAACAAGCAAGCTGATGTAAGAGATCATGTGGAAATGCTGTCGCAGGCAGCAAATCATTTAAGTGATATGATTGGTTCTATCCTGGAATATTCCCGTAAAAGCATAGGGCAGCAAACCAGGGAAGAGGTGGATGTGCGCGAGTTGGTGTTACAAATAGCCTATCTGTTATTTCCTCCAAAGCGTATTACCATAGATGTGGTAACGGAAATGCCGGTGCTGAACACCCGTAAATTAAAGCTGCAGCAGGTGTTTCAAAACCTTATCAGCAATGCTATCAAATACAACAATAAGCCGAATGGGGTGGTGGAGATAGGTTGTAACGATAAAGAAGGTGAATTTTACGAATTTTTTGTAAGAGATAATGGTCCTGGTATTGCACCGGAAGATCGTAAGAAGATATTTCAGCTGTTTCATGTAACCAACAATGTATCTACGCAGGACAGTAGTACAGGTGTGGGTTTGAACATTCTTAAAATGCTGATAGAAGAGCAGGGGGGAAGAATATGGGTAGAGTCACAACCCCATGAAGGCAGCTCTTTCTTCTTTGAATGGAGAAAGCAATAAAAAAATTAAAGGCAGCTTCTGGCTGCCTTTGCTCTTGAATTTATTTAGAAAGCTCGTTAAACTTGTCCATTGCCTTTTCAAAAGCAGGATAGTTTATACTGTAGCTTACAATACGGCCGAATTTTTCGGAAGTTACAAGGCCCGCTTTTCTCAGAATGGCCAGGTGCTGCGATACGATAACACCATCAATTACATTCTTAGCCTTTATCTCTTTCACCGTAATGTTTTTCTTCTTGTCGATTAATTTCAGCAATTTTTGCCTTAATGGATGATCAATCGCTCTCAGAATTAATACATTCTGTTTCAGTGCAGACTTGTTGAACGCTAATGCTTCAGCGCTGTTAGAAGAACTGCTTTTAGGAGTAACTGCTTTCTTTGCCATGCTAATAATTTAATTAGGGGAAATACCTACCGGTGAACCGGCAGGTTACTTAATAAATAATAGGGTACCAATTACGTTAGATTTTAGCAGAAAGTTCTTTACCTGCTTTGAAGCGGGCTACTTTCTTAGCTTTGATCTTAATTTTTTCACCAGTTTGGGGATTGCGACCAGTACGAGCTGCTCTCTTAGACACAGAGAATGTACCAAATCCAACAAGGGTAACTTTATCACCCTTTTTCAAAGTCTTAGCTACTGCTTCAGTGAAAGAGTCAATTGCAGCGCCAGCTTGTTTTTTAGTGATGCCTGCGTCGCCGGCAAGTTTTTCAACTAATTCGCCTTTGTTCATAAATGAAGTGTATTGGATGAAATAATGGACCAAAGATAGGGGACATGAATCAAGTATAATCATTCTAATTAACAGTATTATACATAATTTATGATTTTTTTTATACTCGTGGCTCCCTATTCCATTGGTGTTGCATTACCTGAACGTTGTTAAACGCAGTACAGGTAATGTTTTCGCGATTTTTTACTATTAAACAATCATGAATGGGTATTGTTGAAAAGCTGTGTAAAAAAAATAGCCTGTACCGTTATCATTCCTTTAAATATGGGGTGTCCTGCCCTTTCTATAGGGGAGGGGCTTTTTATTGATGAAATATGGTTTTTTATACTTATTTGTTGCTTTTACACCTTTAAATGATGGGATATGTAGTGCAGATAGGGTAACACAGCTGGTGTTTTCCGGTACACTCGGGCATTCTTTGTACTTTTGCTGCGATGCAAAACAAAAAATATTCTATAGAGGATGCCCTGGCTGGCTTAAACATTGAAGCTTTAAACGAGATGCAGGTGGCATCTATAGAAGCTAATAAGACGCATAACAATGTGCTGCTGTTGTCGGCCACGGGCTCGGGTAAAACGCTTGCGTTTCTGTTACCGGTGCTGGAGGGACTGGATTACAGCAATACCAAATCCACACAAGCCCTTATTATAGTGCCCTCGCGCGAGCTGGCGCTGCAAATAGAGCAGGTGTTACGTTCTATGCGCACGGGCGTGAAAATAACCTGCTGCTACGGCGGGCATTTGCGCGAAACAGAAGAGAAGAACCTGGTGCAACCGCCTGCTATATTAATAGGCACGCCCGGGCGTTTAAGCGATCATATCAGAAGGGGTAATATTACCATAGATACCATTACCACATTGGTGTTGGACGAGTTTGATAAATCGCTGGAAGCCGGCTTCCAGGATGAGATCTCTTTTATTATAGATTCGTTGCCGGGCATACAAAAACGTATTCTTACTTCTGCAACAGAAGCGGTAGAGGTGCCGGACTTTGTAAAATTTGACGAGCCGCATAAGCTGAATTTCCTTTCTGAAGAAGATGCAGAGAACAACAGACTGGCCATAAAAACGGTGATTTCGGAAGATAAAGACAAAATTGAAGCCTTATTCCGTTTAATATGCTTCTTAGGTAACAGGCTTACCATTGTGTTCTGTAACCACAGAGAAGCTGTAGAGCGCACCAGCTCCCTGTTGTCTGAAAGAGGTATTACCAACGTGTTTTACCACGGTTCTATGGAGCAGCGTGACAGAGACAGCGCCTTGTGCAAGTTCAGGAACGGAACGGTGAACATCCTGGTGACCACCGATCTGGCAGCCCGTGGACTGGATATACCACATATCCGTTACATTATACATTATCATCTACCACATACCGAAGATATATTTACGCACCGTAATGGCCGTACAGCCCGTATGGAAGCCAGCGGTACCGCTATTTTACTGCTTTCGCGCGAAGAAAAGGTACCGGCATATGTAACGCAAATAGAAGAAGAAATTACCTTACCTGAGGAGGTGGAGTTGCCTGAAAAGCCTAAATGGACTACTTTCTTTATTGCCGCCGGTAAAAAGGACAAGGTGAACAAGGTGGATATTGTAGGCTTCTTTACCAATAAGGGCCAGTTAAAGAAAGAGGATATAGGGTTGATTGAGGTAAAAGATTTCTCTTCCTTCGTTGCCATCCGAAAATCCAAAGCGAGCACCACGTTGAACCTGGTGAAAAATGAAAAGATAAAGAACCAGAAGGTGAAAATAGAAATTGCCAAGTAACCGGCTTACAATGGCGGTCAATTGGTAAATTTATAACATGTTTAAACCAACTGCCTATATGGCCATGAGCGCCTGTGTGCTCATGGCCTGTGCCAATAATACCAACACTGCCCGTGAGCAAACGCATGTGGAAGCGGTGAAAAAAGATTCGGAGATGTCGTGTATGAGAACGCCATCCCGCTTTGGCGCTATCTCCGATACGCCTGCTATCAAAGAAAGTAGTGCTGCTTCTACAGAAGGCATGGTATTGATTCCCGCTGGCATTTTTGACATGGGCGGGGATAATAACCAGGCCAGTAACGACGAATATCCCAAACACAAAGTAAAGCTGAATGCTTTTTGGATAGATGCTACAGAGGTAACCAATGCGCAGTTTCGTGCGTTTGTAAAAGCAACGGGGTATGTTACCACGGCAGAAAGAAAGCCGGATTGGGACGAACTGAAGAAAACCCTCCCTCCTAACACTCCCAAACCGCCTGATAGTGTGATGGTGGCCGCTTCTCTGGTGTTTCACACTACCAACGGCCCAGTAGATTTACAGGACTATAATCAATGGTGGAGCTGGGTACCCGGCGCCAGCTGGCAGCACCCTGAAGGGCCTGGAAGTTCTATTACAGGAAAAGATAACTACCCCGTAGTGCAGGTAAGCTGGTTTGATGCGGTGGCTTATTGCAAATGGGCGGGTAAGCGCCTGCCTACCGAAGCTGAATGGGAATTTGCAGCCCGTGGCGGTTTACTCAATCATATATATCCCTGGGGCAACGAGCACATTAATACCGGTAAACCCAAGGCCAATAGCTGGGAGGGGAGCTTTCCTTATAAAAACGATAAAAAGGATGGTTTTGCTACACTGGCTCCTGCAAAGCAGTTTGCCGCCAATGGGTATGGTTTGTATGATATGGCGGGTAATGTATGGGAGTGGTGCAGCGATTGGTACGATGCGGGCTATTATGCCACCTTACCGGCGCTAAGCGATAATCCGAAGGGGCCTGCTAAAAGCAATGATCCTGATGAGTTGTATACGCCTAAAAGAAGCCTGCGCGGGGGCAGCTTCCTGTGTAACGATAGTTATTGCAGCGGCTACCGCGTGGCGCGTAGAATGAAAAGCAGCCCGGATACGGGGTTAGAGCATACCGGTTTCCGCTGTGTAAAAGATGGGGCCCGGTAATAAAAAAACTACCGCCCTGCCGTAGCAGAAGCGGTAGTTGACAATCCAACAGGGATAAAGCTATTAGTAACCGTAGTTTTGGGTAACTACACCGGCACCTGCGTTAATTTCAGATTGCGGTACAGGCCATAACAAACGGTAACCTTGAGAAATAGATAAAGCAGATTTTGCTTTGTTTAATCTGCGAAGGTCAAAGAAACGTTGCCCTTCATGCGCCAATTCCACACGACGCTCATTCAATACAGCGTCTACAATTCCATCTACCGTAGTGGCTGTTGAAGCTTTTAACCCGGCGCGGGCACGCACCATGTTTACATCAGCTAAAGCACCGGTTAAGTCAGGTGTCGATTTCCTGGCACGGGCTTCTGCTCTTATAAGGTATACTTCTGCCAGTCTTATCAATGGGATGTTGTCAGAATAGTCAGAGTGGGTAAACTTCAGCTGGCGGTATTTTGTAGCACTTACACTGTTGTTGTAGTTTACTGTTAAACGCACGTCTCCCGATTCGTGTGCTGCTGCCAGGTTGCTGTTGCTGGCCACTTCGCTACGGCCATAGTAATAATAGCCCAGGTAAGTGCCATCTGTAGCAGTATTCTGTATTTCCCAGATGCTTTCCGGCTTCGTGTTTTTAGTAGAGAAGATAGAAGCATAATTAGCTGCTAATCCACCATAGGCAGTAGAAGATGAAAACTGGTTGATGATTTGGGTTGCCAGGCTTTCTGCATCATCAAAGCTTTCGCGGTATAACTGCACTCTTGCTTTTAAAGCTACTGCTGCATTTAAATCGGCTCGGCCTGCACTGCTTAGATTAATGCTTAAACCTGCAATGGCAGTGTCCAGATCTTTTAACACCTGCGTATATACTTCCCCTGCATTGGATCTTGCTATGGCAACCGCCTGAGAAGATTCGGTGGTAGGGGTAAGGCGTATAGGTACGCCAGCTCCTGAAGCACTGGCATAGCTGATGGTATCGCCACCGTAGCAACGCAGCAGGTCAAAATACATATAGGCTCTCAAAAAAGAAGCTTCTGCTATCACAGCTTTTTTTTCATCGGCAGTGAACGAAGCATCTGTAATGCTGTTGGTAGCACTAATTACATTGTTGGCACGGTTAATACCGGCGTAAATGTAGTTCCATGCATTGGTGGTGCTGGTATTGTTGGTGGAAATAGTAACGTTGGCTATTTCCTGGTAATCGGTATAGGAACCGGTTTCGGTGAGGTTGCCGCCTTCCAGTTCCGGTAAAATCATCAGGGCCACACCTGTGTAATAGGTGCTTTGAAATTCGTCATACACACCTACCAGCCCGGCTCGTACAGCCGATTCGGTAGTAAAGGCGGTGCTGGCATCGAGGTAGTTTTGAGGATCTTGTTCCAGTATTTTGGTACAGGAAGAAGTGATGCTTCCCGCTGCCAGTAAGGATATATAAATAGCTCTTTTTAACATAGCATTGTTGTTAGATGGTTAGAAACTAATGTTTGCTCCAAAAGTGAATGCACGTGACTGTGGGTAAGTCAGGAAGTCTGTACCAGGCGCTGTGTTGGTAGAGGTGGCAGAAGAAGCACCGGAGTAACTTACTTCCGGATCAAAGCCACTGTACTTAGTCCAGGTAACCAGGTTTTGTGCCTGTGCAAATACTTTCACATTGCTGATCTTTAATTTGTTCAGCCATTGCTTAGGTAAATTGTAAGACAGGATTATGTTTTTCAAACGTGCATAAGAACCATCTTCTACAAAGCGGTCAGAAAGGCGACGGTTTAAACTAGGGTCGCCATAAGCAGCACGTGGTACATTGGTATTGGTGTGTGTAGGAGTCCACCTGTCCAGTGTGCTGGCAAACTGACCGTATATACTGTTCATGCCTTCGCCATACAGCTTAGTATAGTTCAATACTTTATTGCCCTCTACAAACTGGAAAAACACGGATAACTCAAAACCTTTGTAGGTAAGGGTGTTGGTCATACCTCCAAAGTATTTAGGATTGGCAGAACCAAGAATTTCCTGGTCATCTGAAAGTATTTTACCATCATGAGTCAGGTCTTTAAACTTAATATCACCGGCAGTGGTAGAAGCGTTTTGAGTAGGACTGCTGGCTACTTCTGCTGTGCTTTGGAAAATACCTGCTACACGATAACCTCTAAAGCTACCCAAAGCTTCGCCTTCCTGCACCCAGCTACCTAAACCAGAAGAATAGGCGGCAGAAGCCAGTTTCAGTATTTTGTTCTTGTTAAATGAGATGTTAAGACTAGTGGTCCAGGTGATATCTCTGTTGGTAATGTTGGTTGAGGTAATGCCTATTTCCAGGCCTTTGTTCTGTACTTTACCAATGTTGGTTGATACGCTGGTAAAGCCCGAAGAACCTACCAGTGATTTGTTGGAAATAAGGTTGTTGGTGGTTTTGTTGTATAGGTCTACTACTAACTGAATCCTGTTTTTGAATAACCCCACTTCCACACCCAGATCGGTTTGGATAGAAGATTCCCAACGCAGGCTGTCATTACCTAATTGGTAAGGATATAAGCCGGGAGTGGCTGCGCCGGAAAACGTAGCGTTGGCACCTGGGCTTACCAGTGAACGGGATGCAAAGTTGCCTAATTCTGAGTTACCCAGCTTACCCCAGCTACCCCTGATTTTTAAGTCACTGATAACGCTGTTGCCTTTCAGGAAGTCTTCTTCCGAAACACGCCATGCACCTGATACGGCAGGGAAAGTGCCCCATCTGCTGAGAGAGCCAACGCGGGAGCTTCCATCACGTCTTACACTGGCGCTGAACAGGTATTTGCCCAGGTAATCGTAGTTGGCGCGCGCAAGGTATCCTATCACACCATAGCTGGTACCGGCTGAGGTTAAAGACTTAATGGTAGAAGCGGCTGATAAACGGCGAATGCCATCACCAGGATAGTTACTGGCCGAACCATACATTGATTCTGCTCTGGATTCCTGGTAAGAAGCCACACCGGTAAGAGTAAGGTGATGATTGGCAGAAATTACCGGACGGTAAGTCAGGATGTTCTCGTTCATCAGGTTCAGTTCTTTGCTGTAACCTTCTTTGCCTACGCCATTAGGGCCGGAAGCGCCTTCCAGTGTAGTGCTGGGGGCAAAAGCTGCTTCATTGTAATCAATGTAATCTGCACTTACCTGCGATTTAAAGGTAAGGCTGTTCAGTATTTTGTATTCGCCCGAAAAGTTGGCTAACACACGGTTGGTTTTGGCTACGTTGTAACGCAGGTAACCGGCGGCCAGTGGGTTTTCTACTGTTCCGTTGTTGGGATCGTAAGCATAAGTGCCATCTGCTTTATAGGCATTAAAGTAAGGTGCCAGCAATACGGCAGAGCTTAATACGCCATAGATGTTATTGTCGTTGTTGATCCTGTTGTTGATAGAACGGGATAAGGATAAACCACCTGATATTTTTAAACGGGAGGTAACCTGGTTATCGAGGTTGATACGGGTGTTGTATCTTTTGTATTCCGAACCGATAATGGTAGCCTGCTGATCGAAATAACCGGCAGACACAAAGAACTTGGTTTTGTCGTTACCACCTCTCATATTCAACTCGTAGTTCTGGATAGGTGCATTTTTAAAGATCAGATCCTGCCAGTTGGTAGTGGGATAAGTAGAGGGATCGTTGTCTAAGCCGGAAAGGCTTCTGGAAGAAGGTAAGGCAGTGCTGCCATATACATTCTTTACTGCTTCCTGCACCAGTGCTACATATTCCGGACCGGTAAGGGTAGGCATTCTTTTAATAACGCTTTGAGTGCCGTAAGAAGCATTTAAGCCTACTTTGGTTTGCTGGTTAGCCCCTCTTTTGGTGGTAATTAAAATAACGCCATTCGCACCTCTTGCTCCGTATACGGCAGCAGCGGCAGCGTCTTTCAATACTTCAAAAGACTCTATGTCGGCAGGGTTAATCTCCGATAAAGCATTGGTGGTTTGACCACCCACATCTACCTGTGCATAGCTGCCGGTGTTCATAATTACCCCGTCAATCACATACAAAGGCTGGCTGCTGGAGCTGATAGAACCGGCACCTCTTATTTGCACGTTTATGCTGGCGCCGGGGGTACCGGAGCTTTGCGAAACGGTTACACCGGGTACACGGCCACGTAAAGCCTGATCGGGGCCAGAAAGCGGAATGTTGTTTAAGCTGCTGTCGGCCAGTTTAAACACCGCGCCGGTAAGCTCTTTACGCTTTTGCGTTCCATAACCTACTACCACTACTTCCGATAAGCTTTTCTCTTCAGTAGCCAGTGATACCTGCAGGCTGCTGCCTTCAATTTTCTTTACCTGTGTGGCAAAACCTACATAGCTAAAGGTGAGGTTTTTTTCATTTTTGGTAATGCTGATGGTAAAGCTTCCATCTTGTGCAGTGGTAACCGAGTTTTTACCGGTTACGCTTACCCCCGATAAGGGGTTTCCTTTCTCATCTGTAACCTTACCAGTAATGGTAAGGTTCTGAGCCATTAGTTGTGTTGTACATGCCAATAAAAGCACGTACAACAGCATAGGCAGTTTTCTCATGAACATTGCATTTTAATTAAGAAAAATCGATCGGTACGGTTTTTTGCAGTTTGTTGCTGCTTTTAATATGTTGAGATATTTGTAGTAGTATTTAAAAGAAGATTAAATTTTGTTTAAAAATGTTTACTAAATAAACGCAATTGTTAGATTTTGTCTACGAATGTGTAACTTTTACATATGGATGGAAAAGTTATTTAACAAACGCTTGTGTGTTTTTGCCTGATTATGCTGTTTTTAAAATAAAAGACTTATAAGTGGCTGGTAGAGATTAGATTTTAATTAAAACCCTATTCTTATGGTGGACTAATTAGAAAGCCCCTTATATTTGTTCTCAGATAAACAGATAACAGATGCAAGCACATAAACTGATAACCTGGTTATCCATTCCATTGATGGCAATGATGGTGAGTGTAACAACGGGCAATGTGCCGAGGGTACCTTACATTATTAAAGGATGTGTATTATCCGCCAGCGACCAGAAGCCTGTGGAAAAAGTGTACGTGAGCACCGTAGTGGGAGAGGAAGAGGCACTGACAGACAAGAATGGCAATTTCGAACTCAATACTTGGGAGAAACTTCCTGTAACCCTTCAGGTGCAGCATGCAGACTTTGTTCCGGAGAAAATAGTTCTTACAGATGTAAGTCAAAAACAAGTTTTCCGATTGAAGAAAAAGTAATAAATTGCTGTAACCCCCAAACTGCTTTATCATATATGAGAACTGAAACTTTGCTGTACTCCAATGGAGACAATGAGCAATACCCCGGAATTTTTTCCGATGGTATATCTAAAGTCAAAGCGTATAAGAATGTGCACCACACAAAAGCTGCTACATACAAATGGTGGGTGATTGGTGCCAGTACGGTAGCCCTTCTTTCGGGCGCTGGTTATCATTGGCGCAGTGCTATTTATAACAAAATGCACCCTATGGTAATGCAGCAGTTAAGCACCGGGGTGGGGCAACGTAAATTAATTAGTCTTTCCGATGGCACACAGGTATGGTTAGGACCTGCCACTACGCTGGACTATCCCCAGTCGTTTACCCGCGATGTGCGGGAGATGACTGTTACCGGGGAGGCTTTTATAAAAGTATCCTCTTCTACCAGCCGTCCGTTTATTATCCATGCCAACGGGGTAAATACACAAACCACCGATGGGCATCTGACCGTTCAGGCTTATAATAATGAGGCCTATGTGGCGGTAACGCTGGTAAAAGGCAATGCCAGCGTTCAGGTACAGGACACGGTATCTGCGTCCACTACCGATGCCGGCCAGCTGCCCGAAGGGGCTGCCAAACAAGTGGCATTGCAGGCAAATGAGCGTGCTGTATTTGTGAAAGAAGAAAACCTGATAGTAAAGCAAAAGTTTGCTTCGGCCGATAAGCATATGCAGGCGCGTGTAAACGGTACTTACGAGTTTTGGGGTATGCCGGCGAATGAAGTGATTAAAGAGCTGTCGAGGCAGTTTCAGGTGCCGGTAGAACTAAAGGGGGAATATTTCAATTGTAAATATTATGGCGAGCTGAAGGCGAATGCGCCACTGGATAAGTTTTTGAAAATGTTTGCCGAAAGCATTAATGCCACATTGACTAAAGAAAACGACACCTGGGTTATCAACTCCAAGGGTTGTCAGAACTAATATACACAGGCCTGAACGTTAGGAAATAATGTTCAGGCTTTTTTTTACTTCTTTATGGTAGGCTTCTGTAATGTTGAAGGTTTTGCTTCCTGCCTTTAGCACATCGCCTGTCAGTTCTTCTACAAAAGACAGTTGTATCACTTCGGCCCTGTTCACCTGAACAAACCTGCCGCGCAAGGGAGCAGGGATAATAAACTGCAACGCTTTTTGCAGCGAACTTCTTATTAAATATTCGCCCTGGTCGCGCGCGGTTAACACGCGGGTGTAGTTTTTTTCAGAAACCAGGCAGATCACATCTTTCCAGTCTATTTTTTTATACTTATTGCCTTGCTTAATAAAAAATGATTCGTAACTGTCGTCAGATTGTTCCGTAACCGTTTTCTGCTGGGTGAAATTATGAATGGCACTATGAATGGTTACAAACAACGATGCCGGGTTAATAGGCTTGATAAGATAAGCCGATGGGTTGGCAGTTACTGCTTCCTGTAAGCTATGGGTGCTAAGGCTGGAGGTAACAAAAATAAAAGGCTTATGAAAATTCGTATGCAGCATTTTACCTATTTCAATGCCGCTGTTGGCGCCGTTTAAGTGAATGTCCAGCAATACTATATCGTAATTAAGGGCATTCAGGGCGGGTAATGCTTCGGCTACATTGGTGGCTATGGCTGCAATTTCAAATCCCATTTCAGTAAGGCTTATCTGCATAGTGCGGGCCCAAACCTCTTCGTCTTCAATTAGTAGAACTGAAATGTTATCTTGCGTCATATTGCTATCTCTGGCACTTTTCCTGTAGTAATGTGCCTGCAATATATAAACTCTCTACAATATAATGGAAGCAGCAAATGCAAAAAACGCTAATTCATTTACAGCAAGGCTGGCCCGCTGGTGGCACGTCATATTGTATATGGGTATCAGGGCGGATATGCCTGCGCGCGACCGGCAAAGTACATTGGTTATCAATGTGGTGATTATTAGCGCCCTGCCTATGATCACCTGGTTTAGTTGTATAAATTTTTTTCATCACAATAATGTGTTGGGCAGCTTAAATGCTTGTAATATACTTATATATATAGCATTAGGCTGGATTAACTACCTGCAGAAACACTTCTGGCTACGTTTTCCGCTGCTGTGGTTGCTGGGTGGCATTTTTGCGGCAGAAGCTTTATTGTTTGCCAATGGTGCTGAATATTTTTTGCTGATGATAGTGCTGATTGCGGTGATTATGTTTAACAGTAAGCTAACTTACCTCATTTTTTCTACCGTGCTGGTAGCTTTGTTTACCTGCATTCGCATTCAGCTTACACCCGAATCGCATGGTATGTTTTTGTCGCATGGGCGGGTGGCAGCTAATCTTATTTCGGCCAGTTTGTCTATGGTGCTGATTGCCCAGTATTTTAAAAGCCTGGTATATAATTACCAGGTAAAACTGGAAGAGGGCAACCGCAAACTGAAAGAGGCCAATGCTACCATGCAAAAGCTGTTTAGTATTGTAGCACATGATTTACGTTCGCCCATTTCGGCTTTAAGTTATTCGCTTACATTACTGAACGATCAGATTATATCGGAAGAAGAATTCCGCTCTCTCTCCAGCCGGTTAAGCAGCGATGTGGGGCAATTACAATATAACCTGGATAACCTGTTGCGCTGGAGCATTACCCAGCTGCAGGGCATAGAAGTAACCCCGCGCGAAATTGTGGCCGAGGAAGCTATTAACCATGTTATTGGTTTTTACCAGCAAACATTAATGCAAAAAAATATACAGGTGATCACACAGTATGCACCGGGTGTGCGTGTATGGGCCGATGCCGATCATTTTGCATTAATTATGCGCAACCTGCTGTCTAATGCGGTGAAGTTCAGCTATCCCGGTTCGTTTATTACCATTACGGTACAGGCCAGCCAACAGCAGGCGCAAATTATGGTGCAGGACAGGGGAACGGGCATGAACGAGCAAATGCAGCAACAGTTGTTCAGCGGCGCCAAAAGCAATAGTTTGTCCGGCACACGCAACGAAAAAGGTACAGGACTGGGGCTGTTGTTGTGTAAAGAGTTTGCCGAGCGCAACAATAGTACTATTCGTGTAGAAAGTACGCCGGGCGAAGGCAGTGTGTTTACTTTGTGCATGCCCCTGGCCGTATAAGAAACCGTCCCCGGTTTTGCCTGCTTCATCTATAAAAAACTCCCGCTTCAACTACAAGCCAGTTAATGTGTAGAAGCTCTCTGCTTATCTTCAATGAGTGCTATAAGAATAGTAGTAGTAATTAGCCGTTATCAGATTGGCCTATTTATACCCTGCTGATTTGTTAGGTAAGTACCCTTGTTGAATGAATAAGCATTTCCGGTAATGTGCAGCGAACACATTGCCGGGCGCTTATGTTCTTCCTCCCGCTTATAAAATTCACCTTTTATATTTTTTTGTTCTTTTTTGGCTGTTGCTGACAGCTAAAAGGGCCAGGTAGAAACCCGGCCCGCGTAATGCACGTGAGAAAAAAAGTTTATTTCTGTATATCGTCTGTTTTTACACCTCTTTTGCGGCTGGTGCTTTCCGATAATTTGCCAAAATTCCACTTCACATTCAGCACAAAATTTCGTTGTATAAAGCTGTTGGTGGTTTGCTGTATAAAGTTGGCATCGCTGAATTTGCGGGTAAAAGGCATATACTTCTGTAAAAAGCTGTTGGCCCGCAGACTTATGCGCAACTGGTTGTTCAGCAGCTTGTAACTAACACCTGCATCGTACCAGTAATTAAAAGGATATTTCCCCTGCAGCTGAATGGGCGATTGCCAGTAGCCGCCGCTGTTAAAGAAGGAGAACTTTTTAGTGATGTCAATAGTACTGCTGAGGTTGCCATTGCCACTAAAGCCCTGGTTTTGCTGGCTGGGGTCGTTCCTGTTTTTAACGCGGTTGTATTGTACGCCTGCATTCAGGTTGAGCGACCATATGGTATATAGTTTCAGATTGGCGTTGATGCTTACTGCCGTAAAACGGTTTTCACCTATATTATACGGGATGATAGTAGCTACACCGGTGGCATCGTTAAATATGGTATAACGGATAATCTGCGAATTACAAATGTTTTGTGAAAGGATAACTGAAAGGCTGTTTGAATTTTTAAAGTAGCTGTAGCTGAGTTCCAGGCTATGGGTTACTTCTGGTTTCAAGGCGGGGTTTCCGGAGGTGATGTTGAGTGTGTCTATATTGTTTACAAACGGGTTCAGATCCCAGATATAAGGGCGGCGCAGCCGTTTGCTGTAGCTTAACGATACATCGTGTTTATCTTTAAACTTCCTCGACAGGTACAGGGTAGGTATATAGTTGTAGTAATTCTGGTGTAAGCGATCGTTAATGCTTTTAAACGAGCCGTTAATGGTGGTTTGTTCCAGCCGGCTACCTGCTTTCAGCGAGTAGCCATGTATTTTCATGGTATACGTGAAGTAGCTGCTCCATACGTTTTGAGTATAGTTAAACCGGTTGGTGTTGGCTTCATCCTCTGTAAACTTATCGCCCCCGTTATTATAACTGGCTGCATAATTGGCGTTGGCATTGCGGAGTATACTTTTTAAACCCAGTTCCAGTTTGCGGTCGTGCGCCATAGGCAGTACCAGGTCGGTTTGCAACACATACTGCGTATTTCTTTCCCGGTTATTATTGCGTACAAAGTAGGTGTAATCCAGCGCGTATTGATTGTTGTCGTTGTTGGATACATCATCTGAATACTGCCTGTTCATTTTAAAGCTCCATTCCTTGTTGGGGTGGTGGGCAAACTTTTGTATATAGTCCAGCCCAAAATCGTTATAACGGCTTTCAAACCTGCCAAATTCCTGGAAAAGGCTGCGGGCCGTATCCGTGATGTTAGTACCTACTACTGTTACGTTGCGGTTCACTTCCCGGCTAAAGGGGTTGGTGCCTATGTTGCCATATACGCTAAGTGTGTGCAGGCTATCTATATCATAACTTAACTCTACCGAACCCGATTGCCAGTTGTAGCGGTTGTTGCCGGTGCCGTCTAAAATACGTTCGGTATAGGCCACCGGGTGTAACGAGCGGGTGTAAGAATAGTTTTTGTAATTGGAATTGTGGCCCCTGCCATTGCTGAAACTGCCGGTAAAGCCCAGTTTGCCATATTTTACGTTGAGCGAAAAGTATTCGTTGTGCCGGTAATTGCTGATGTTAATGCTGGAAGAGGCGTTATAGCCGGTTACTGCTTTTTTGGTGATGATATTGATAATACCGCCTACACCTTCTGCATCGTATTTGGCGGAAGGGGAGGTGATCACTTCTATCTTTTTAATAGAACTGGCCGGAAAGGATTTCAGCGCTTCTTTGGGATCGCGGGAAAAAAGGCCGGATTCTTTACCGTTGAGCAATATTTTAAAATTCGACTGGCCTTTCAACTGCACATTGCCCTCACCATCAACGGATAAAAAAGGAGTTTTACGCAGGGCATCCGTGGCCATTTGTCCATCCAGTGATACATCGTTTTCTACATTGAACACCAGCTTGTCTTCCTTTTTTTCTACCAGCATTTTGCGCGTGCCGGTAACCGTAACAGCGCCGGGCGTATTGTTTACAGCGGTGAGCAGAATGGTAGCAGGCAGGTGGCTGGTAAGCGCCAGGCGTTGCTCCTGGTAGTTGGTATGCAGTATGCTCAGCAGGTAATGAGCAGTATCGCTGAGGTTTACTGTAAACGAACCATTTTCTTTACTAATCAGTTGTTGCACAGGTTTAGCGGTGTCGTACTGGTTGTAAACATATACTGTGGCATAAGCTACCGGTGTTCTGGCAATGCTATCGGTTAATGTAAACTCCCGTTTCAGCTGTCCTTTTGCCAGCACAGGTAGCAGCAGCCATACAGGTAATAAGTAAAACAGCTTCATGGATATTGTTTTTAGTGGTGTAAGGGCATAGCAGTGCCACTTGAAAAAGAAACTTTTCAAAAATGAATACTGCTATGCTTTTGTAAAAAGGAAAAAGAAGGGGGAGGTTACTTGAAGTCTATTGAACAGTAGGTACACTTGATCACAAACTTAGGCCCACTGCCATCGCCGGTTTTGGCGGTAAAATTGGATTCTTTGTCTAAGCGTTTACCGCCTACTCTTATGCTGTATGCCTGCGCCTTGTCCAGTTCAGCGTTTTGCTTTGCTTCTGCTATAATAGCATCTGTATTTATATCTATTACCTGGCCGTTTTCTATTTTAATGCCATTCACCTTATTGGTGGTTATACTATTATTGGGCGCTTTGGGGGCAGTAGCGGCCGTAGGGGCAGCGCTGGCATGTGTTGTTTTAGTGTTGCTGGCGGTGGATGAATCTTTTGATGGTATCGGAATTTTTTCAAAAGAAGCATACACGCTGTTGTAACTGCCCTCCATACTTACAGTGTAATTTTTTAAATCGGCGGCAGGCAGGCGTAAATCTGCATATTTGTTATCCAGTTTAATATATTCCACAGAAGGAGCAATGTTGCGAATTTTAATATCTGCATTAACGCCTTCCAGTTCTATGGTGTTTTTAATAGTGGCTATGCGCAGGGTACCATAGCTTTTAATGCCCCGTACATTGCCAATAGTTTCCACTTCATACTCATCGTTGTTGCTGCGTATAACGGCTTTGTCAATGTTTACCGCATCCACACTGCTATAACGACTGTCAACATCCAGGTTAGCAATGTTTTTGGCGGTGAAGTGGCCGTTGTTCATTTCAATAAAAGCATCTTTAATATTGCCGGCAGCAATGTTGTCGTTCTGGCTACGCAGGGTTAAGGTGTTTACATCTCCCAGTTCTACAGCGGTATTTTTAGTGATCAGTTTTAACGATTCCAGTTTGCCGGAAAAGCTCAGCCCGCCGCTACGGCTTTCTGCTTCTACTTTTACCTGTGCAGGCACAAATATGGTAATGGTTTTCTTTTTACTGGTGCTTACCATGCGGGCAGGTTTGTCGCCGTTATAGTTCCAGTTATAGCTGCCGTTGCCATAGCTGTTGTTGTTACTATTGGTCATGAGGCGAAAGCTGCCGCCAAACTTTTTCCAGCTGATACTCAGTTTTTCAAACCACTCTTCATCGGTGAAAGTATTGTTGCCTTTAAAGCTTATCTGTGTTACAATTTTTACTTTAGGCTGGTCCCAGGTTTTCAGTTCAATGGTTCTGCCGTTGTTTTCAATCAGTATGTCAGTGCCCTTTTCCAAAGCAGTTTCAAAACTGATCTCTTTTTCTGTTGCCGGCAACGAGTCGTCTGCATTGTTCAGAGAATGTCTGGTAACAAGTTTTAAGCTATTGGTGGTGCGCACACTGGTGGCAGGCTCCTGAGCATTACCAAAAAGAGAGAAGACTATGGTAAATGGTATTAATAATAACAATTTCATTGTACGTAGTTTAAATGTCCATAAATGCAGCATGTTGTGTTGCCTGGTTATGTTTTTGTTTAAAATGCTTGTTGGTTTTACTAATCTCGTTCTGTAGTAGTTTTAGCACAGTTAGCTTTTGCTGGTAAATGTTAATCAGCTCTTCCAGTTGCTCTTCTGTAACGTTGCCATTGCTAGCTTTTTTCTTCCAGGTTCTTTCTTCTTCGTTTAACTGGTTAAACTCTTTTTTAAAAGAACTGAAATAGGCTGCGTTTTCGGAATAGATGGGCGTGCTGCGTACTTTTTCCAGCTGCAGGTTGATAATATGTATAAGACCAGTTTCCAGTTGTATGCCTGATGGGGCTTCATTGCCGGCATCAGTGACGTGTTTGGCGGCCAGCAGGGAAGTGTTGGTGGTGTTGCCTCCGGTGCCTGCCTGGGCATGTTTAGTGCCTTGTTCCCGTTTAGGGTGCATGGTTGTTGGTGCTGTTTGGGCAGTTGTTTCTTCTGCTACAGGTATGTGCGTTTCTGTTGATGGCTGGCTGTCCTGCGTGGTAATGGCCGGGGGATTGTATGCCAGCCCTTTGTTTACCGGGGCAGTCCAAAACCACCAGGTGCTGATGCCGATGATCGCTGCCAGGCAGGCAGCGGCGGCCACAGGCCAGTATAAACGCCTTACTTTAGGGGCGGGTGCGCTTTGCTGCTGAATGCGTTGCCATACCGCTTCGCGGGGCAAATCGGTATCCAGTTCGCTGGCATGTTCCTGTAAGTATTGTTTAAATCGATCCATGTTCTGTTATTTTTTTGGTCAGGCGTTCTTTCAGCAACAGCCTGGCCCGTTGGTATTGACTTTTACTGGTGCCGTCTGATATTCCCAATAACCCGGCTATCTCTTTATGACTATAATCTTCCAGCGCATACAGGTTAAAAATCTGCCGGCACCCATCGGGCAGCAGCTTTATTTCCTGTTGAATCAGCTCGGGCGATACCATTTGCCACCAGGCTTCATCCACCTCGTCGTCAAATAAATCGTCATAATGTTCCTGCCAGTCGTTCCAGTAAAAAGTTTGTTTGGCAAACCGGATACATTCCGACACCACAATTTTGCGCAGCCATCCACCAAATAAATGGTCTTCCTTTAGCTGGTGCAGCTTTTGAAAGGCGGTAATAAAAGATTCCTGCAGAATATCTTCTGCGTCACTTCTTGTGCCTGTCATGCGGGTGCATATGTTAAACATCCCCCGGTTGTATTGCTGATACAGCCAGGATAATGCTTCTGCATCGCCCCCACGCGCTTTTCTCACAAATGCTGCTAGTATGTGTTGTGCCTGTTCCAAATTTGTGTTCCTATTATAAGAGCACGGAAGTGAAAAAAGGTTGGAAAAAAAAGGAAAGTTTTTTTAAAACTCCTTAGGTATATTATTTGTTCAAAAAAGTAACTCATACAATAATAAAGCATATGTGGGATCAATTTGAGCAATCACTAGACCATTTACCTGATTTTTTGTGGAACATCATCTTGGTGGGCATTGGCGTGTTAGTAGGTTTTATTATCAAATTCCTGCTCACTTTTCTACTGCGTTTTTACACTAAAAACACCAGTTATTCCATTGTAGCGTCTATTTTAAGGCGCTTGGGCAAGCCGGTGAATTATTTTTTACCGTTGCTGGCCATCAATGCGCTTATTCCGTTTATGAAACTGAAGGCCAGGCCCGAAGCACAGATAAGCCGCATAGCCGAAATTTTGCTCACCATTGCGTTTGCTGCTATATTAATAGGTATTATAAAGGTGCTGGAAGATTATGTGTATCACCGTTTCGATCTGGCTAAACCTGATAACCTGCGCGAGCGCAAGGTGCGCACGCAGCTACAGTTTGTGCGCAAGTTTGCCATCAGTCTTATTATTATACTCACCCTTTGCGCCATCCTGCTCAGTTTTGAAAGCTTACGTAAACTGGGAACAGGCTTGTTAACCGGTGTGGGGGTGGGGGGTATTATTATCGGTTTCGCCGCCCAAAAATCGCTGGGTAATTTACTGGCAGGTTTCCAGATCGCTTTTACGCAACCCATTCGTATCGATGATGTATTGGTGGTAGAAGGGGAGTGGGGCAAGGTGGAAGAAATAACGCTTACCTATGTAGTATTAAATATATGGGATAGCCGCCGGCTGATTTTACCCATTAATTATTTTATAGAAAAGCCTTTTCAAAACTGGACGCGCACAGGATCGGACCTGCTGGGCACTGCTTTTTTCTATCTCGATCACACAGCGCCTATTCCTGAAATACGGGCCGAGCTGGTGCGCCTGCTGCATGCCAGTGCCCTGTGGGATAAGCGGGTAAGCGTGTTGCAGGTAACGGATATAAAGGAAAGGGTGATAGAGGTAAGAGCATTAATGAGTGCGCAAAGCTCTGGTATTGCTTTTGACCTGCGTTGTTACATTCGCGAAAACCTGATGCTGTTTATTCAGAAAAATTATCCGGACTGTTTACCACGCACCCGGGCAGAGATTGTACAATCCCCTGAAAACAAGCCACCGTTTACAGATGCCGCTACTGTATTAATGTAATTACATTAATTGCACCTAATAACAGGGGGAGGGCAGTGTAGTGAAGACACTTATTTTTGTAATAGAAAAACGAAGGATTTCTATCCTTTTCGAAAGATATTCACTTTAACCCTATTCCTCTTGAAAACTAAAGAAAGCCGGTAAGTTATTTACCGGCTTTCTTTTTACCCTTAGGTGATTACTTATCCGGCCACCCTGATACCGGAAGCGGTTAACCGTATTTCTTTTTTAGGTGTAGTAATAGCGTCTATTTCGGCCTTTGGCTTTTTCGCATCTTCTGCGTAATGCTTTAACTCCTGTACCGAGGTTTCTTTTACAAACGATTCGCCTTCAATAATCACCGTTTTTCCTTTTATGGCCAGCGGTACAAAAAAGCCATAGTCTTTCATTTTTACGAAGGCGGTAGTGCTGTCGTTTACTTCCAGCTTCATCCAGCAACCTTTTTTAGGACATACGTCTAACACCTTAGCCCGCACTTTTACCTGCGCTTTTTCACCGGATTGTAATTTCTGGGGCAGGTTACTGATAGCAACAACTCCTTCTGTAGTAATAGAATCACCATATATACTACCTACACTGGCGTTGCCTTGCGGGGGCTGTGCCAGCACAGCAGCAAGGTTGCAAATCCCGCTTAACAGGAATAAAAAAAAGAATTTCATGCTATTTCTTTTAATAATATCTACAAATTAAATAAATTACACATCAAATTGGTTTGTCAAAAATAAGGAAGGATAGATGTAGTAGTTATACTACAACACAATCATTCTTATTTTACAGGATTGTAGAAATAGATAAATTAACTTCGCTCTCCTGCTAACCAGACATAATAAGTAGAGTATAACTTAAAATATTGGTTTTTCACGGGTTAATTACTACTCTAATAACCCAAGGGGAAGGGACCGTTAGTCTTAACGGTCCATGTTTTTTTATATACACGAAGGTAATAGCAGTAAAATAACCGTTCCGGAGTCTTTTTTACTTTGCACCATAATATTACCCTTTATCAGCCCGATCAATTCTTTTACCATTGCCAACCCTAAACCCTGGCCACCATTTTCACTCATAAAATCTTTTACAGCCAGGCGGTTGTTACACCAGTTTACCAGTTCGGGCGCCATACCGGCACCACTATCCTGCACACATACCTGTAGTTTGCCCCTGTGATGATTGGCCGAAAAAAGGATACGCCCGTTTACAGTATACTTTATAGCGTTATCCAGCAGGTTATGAATAATTACCGACAGCAGTTCTTTATTGGTGCATACCATCAGGTTAGGGTCAATATTGTTTACTACCGTGTTATTTTGAGAAGCGATCATTTCCGTAAAAATGGAGATCTTTTCTTTCACCAGGTCGTCCAGGTTAAACACGCTGGTAACAATCCGGTTGTCTTCCAGATATAAGGCAGCATATTGCAGCAGGTTGTTTGTAAAATGATACATCTGAAAGCTGGATGCATAAATGGCGCGTATACTTTCTTCCAGGTTACCGTTCTGGTTGCGTGAGTTGCGGTACAGGTTTTTGCCTGTAAGCATCAGGTACTTCAACGGGCTTTTGATATCATGTGTAATGGCGGCTATCAGTTTTTTTTGCAGGCGCGATTGCTGGCGCAGTTCATCCCGCGATAGTTCCAGTTCTTTCACTGTTTCGTTCAACAATAAGGTTCTGTTATTGAGTTCTTCAATGGTTTGGGTAAAGGCGTTAAAGAAATGGTAGTGGGCAAATATGATAAACACAAAGTTTACCAGCAGCACCATTCCAATAACAAGGCCTTTTGTTTGATAACCTCCCCAAAGCAACAGGCCACCATTGGCCTGTGTCCACAAATGCCAGCTTAATGGCATAGCACAACAAAAGGAATAAATGAACCCCCATGTTTTGCCCAATACATAAAAGCTACAGAGAATAACCAGTAAGGCAAACTGCAGGGTAATGAGTTGTGTGTTTTGTAACGGCATTAGCAGCAACACCCATATAATACCTGTTTGCAGTATAAGTGCTGCGTGCGACCAGTATTTGCTGCGGTGTTTAATAATCAGTAACAAAAGCGTTGCACAAAAGGCCACCATATATAATATAATATGGAGTGCAAAATTGGTTTGACGGGTCAGGAGAAAATATATAGTCATAAATAAGGGGGTGAATAGGGCCGGTAAAAGAGTATAGGCAAGTATTCTATGTTTTACCTGCCTGATAGCGTTATTGGTGGCGCTTGTAAAATCTTTTATGGATTGTACAAAAAATAACATGATTAAAACGTGAAATGAAGTGGGTTATGTTAAAAGGGTAAGGCTTTTGTAGCATAGTTCTATTAATGATAACGCCAATAGAGGCTTTGCTGGAATGTAGCTGAAATACTACCTGTTACTGTTACAAGTAGTATTTCAGCTACAAAGTGAAACGTCCTTTTTTAGGAGATTTGCTATCCTTTGCCGGCTTTGTGCTTTTTATTTTTAATCCAATATAATGAATATCCTTACCATATTGTATAGTACCGGCATTAACATTTTCTATATTTTAGGAAGTTGTGTGTTTGCGGTGGCAGTGGTTAACCTTATGATATTGCTTACTTATGTAAAACGGGCTAAACGAAGAGAAGAAGAGCTGGAAGAAAAGATATTGCTGCGTACCGAAGAACTGATAACAGTGATCAATGAGTTGAACTTGTCGCAAAAGACATTGCAGCAGCAGGCTGATTTTCAGAAGAAGATGATAGCGGCCATTGTACATGGTATTAAAAGCCCGCTGAAATACCTGGCGCTAACCGGGCGTCAGCTATACAACCGTAACGATTTAAGTGGAAAAGTGCGTGAAGTGGCTAATGGCGTGTACACTTCATCACAGCATTTATATGTGTTTACCGATAACCTGCTGCAATATGTAAAGGTGTACCTGCGCGAAAGCAAGCCTGTACCTGCTTACTTTTTTTTACATGCGCTGGTGCAGGAAAAACTGGCGGTGTTCCAGGATATAGCCACGGAAAAAAAAAGTGTGCTCAACAATCACATACATCCTAACATGCAGTTGTTTGCCGATGAAAGGTTGTTATCTATCATTATACACAACCTGGTAGATAATGCGGTGAAGTTTACGAGTGGGGGGGCTATTACCATATCGGCGTTTATGGAAAACGATCTTACTTATATAGCTGTGCAAGACACAGGTATAGGCATTAATGATGAAATGGTAGAGCAGTTGTATTATGGTGAAGAAATTTCTTCCGGCCTGGGCATTACCATTGTTCGCCAGTTATTGGAACTTATTAATGGTAAATTGGAAATAAGAAGCAGGGAAGGAGAGGGAACAGTGGCTATTATCAGTTTGCCAATACAAAATATGGTATCTGTCAGATAATGGATTTATCGTACAGGCGTACTTTTTCTACCAGTTCTACCAGGTTGTTTATTTCCAGCTTTTCAAAAATTCTGTTTTTATAGGTGCTGACTGTAGATATCTGCAGATGCAGTGCTTTAGATATTTCCATTAAAGTAAGTCCCTGCACTAAAAAGCGAGCTACCTCTATTTCGCGATTAGATAATGTATTTAAGGGGTTCGATTGTGTTGTTTTTTTTCCGTTGCTCACTATCATGCGCAGCAGGCTTTCTTTCACCTCACGGCTCATATATTGCTCATCGGCCAGCACGGTTTCTATAGCATTTTTAATTTGATCTTCCGATGCAAGTTTGTGCAGGTATCCGTTGGCGCCAGCCTGTAAATACCGGATAGCATAGAGCTGTTCGTCGTAAGCGGTAAATATCAATATCCTGATACCGGGTTGTTTTAACCGCGCTACATCAATCATTTGAATGTTATTGCCTCCGGGTATGTTAATATCTAAAATCAGCAGGTCAAAAGTGAGTTCTTCCAGTGTTTTTACTACCTTATTAAAATTGTCGGCCTCCCACACTTTAGCTCCGGGGAGCCACTCATTAATAAAAAGCATAGCACCATGCCTTACAATAGCATGATCATCTGCAATTAGTATGTGCATTGCGGTTTTAAAGTTGCTTTACGTAAACATACAAAGAAATAGTTACGGAATAGGAATAAGCGGCAGGTTACATGCATTTAAATGCGGTTTTTTAGCCTATAGGTTTTTTATTCCTATAGATTTTGTCAATGTTCCCCCTAAAATATACTATACCCTTTTTCATATGAAAACGTAGATGTTCATTGAATTTTGGTTGTGTAAACGTTAAAATTTCATAACAGGGAATCAATGCTTTTCAAAAGCTAAATGGTTTTTATTTGTATTAGAATTAGAATTATGTACTTATATTTATGTTATCAGTATGAAGCTACCCCTGAATCAAGGGTAATTATGCTGAAAAGATCCAATCCCGAAAAACTATTGTCAATCTAAATCTTTTAAAACGATGTCAACTGTACACCCCCGGTATGTAATGTCTGACAGCATCAGCTTACAACCTTGCAGTTCTCTGAATGAGCACTATGCAAAAAACAACCCCCATTTTTCTAATCCTTTAACTATCTGTGTAAACGATTCCCACCGAAGTTAAATTTTATCATCCTTGTTAAAATATGTTTAACGTGCATAGGCATGTACTGTGCAGGAGCTGAGAGGTGAGCCAGGAGTAGTGTGGCTTCTTGTATAGGTTATTTTAACATGTGTGTTGATATTAAATCCAAATTCCATATCCCCATTTTGAAAAAACCAAATATTATTTTATGGTAACCATTGGCATGATTGAAGATGATCCCAAAATTCGTGGAAATTTTCAAGATTACTTTAAATACGACAGCCAGTTTAAGCTGAGTTTTTCTTACCATAGTCTGGAGCATTTCCTTTCCGACGGGCAAATGCAGGTAGAAGAGCCTTATATCACGTTCCTCGACATTAACCTTCCCGGCATTTCAGGTTTAGAAGCTATTCCCATCCTTAAAAAATCGTTGCCTAACACCCACCTGGTAGTATTAAGTGGTAACAGCGATCCGGATATTGTGTGGAATGCTATTACAAAAGGTGCCCGCGGTTATTTATTGAAGCCATTTTCTATTAACAACATCAAAACCAACATCCAGGTAGTTAAAAATGGTGGTGCTTTACTTTCTCCCGAAATAGCACATATTCTCATTGATCGTTTAAATGAAGAGAAGCCACAAAAAACCTACCGTTTGAAGTTTTTAACCAAACGCGAACAGGATGTGCTGGAGCAGTTGTTAAAGGGCTTTACCTATAAAGAAATTGCCAACGTGCTTTCTTTATCGGTGACTACGATTAACGATCACATCAAAAATATTTACAAGAAAATGAATGTCAACTCTAAAGCAGAGTTGTTAACGGTGTTCCTGAGATAACGGCAAGTAACAACAGCAGAGAAGCATATGGATGTAAAGTTTGTGAATATACTATCGCACGAATTGAGATCGCCCCTAACTACTGTGCAAACCAGTGCCGAAATTCTGGATCATTTACTCAGTTCCGATATCGTGGACACGAGTATCATGAAAAAGCACGCCAGGCAAATAATGGACGAGGTGGCCGACATGGCCCAGCTACTGGAAAAAGTGCTGGTAATGAGCCGTCTCGAAAACACGCAAACAGGCTTTAGTCCTACTATTGCCGATCCTGTCACCTTTTTGGAAGAGGTGCTGGACAGGCCGTTTGTTTGCGGCCGTTATAGCCAGAAAGTAGATTTTGGCATCAAAGGCGAACACCGCCCTGCATTAATAGATCCGTTTATGCTTACGCATATTGTCAACGGACTATTGGACAATGCATTTAAATATTCCCGTAATAAAGAAAATACTGTAGCACCAAGGCTGCGCCTCTCTTTTGAGGCGTCGCACTGGCGCATTATGGTTCGTGACACAGGCATAGGTATTAAAAGTGCTGACAAAACCAGGTTGTTCCGTTCATTTTCAAGGGGTTCTAATGTAGGTCATATACAGGGTACCGGGTTGGGACTGGAAATTATAAAATATTTTGTACGGTGTCATAAAGGCGCCATACAGCTCAAAAGTATAGAAGGGAAAGGCACTGTAGTAGTAGTGGACTTACCATATTAGACAGGCTGCCCCTTGTTTCAGGGGTGGCGTACTTGCAATAAAAAAAATTTATTTGCACAGTGGGATGCTTTCAGTTTACCCATGTGGTACCTATTGAGATCAACCGCTAAACCTTTGTAACATGGAAGAATTAAACGCTGGAACTAAAATGCCTGACCTAAAAATGCAAGGCTTGCGTGCAGGACCTGGCATTGCGGGGCACTTTAGTAGTGTATGGAAATATTGCGTAGGGCTAATGTTGGCTGTATGTATGTCTTTTGTAGTAAAGGCACAGCCATTTATATCCTCCTTTACACCTACGTCGGGGCCAATAGGCACTACTGTTACCATTTCCGGTAGCGGTTTTGGTGCTGCGGCTACTGATAATATTGTGTATTTTGGTGCGGTAAAGGCTACCGTAACCGCGGTAACAGGCACCTCGCTTGAAGTGACAGTACCGGCTGGTGCGTCGTACTCGCCCATTAGTGTTACTGCTGCTAATTTAACAGCGTCCAGCTCGGGCTTTTTTACGCCTACTTATGTTACGTGTGTAAGTATTACTACCGCAAGTACGCCGTTTGTAGCAAAAGCATCGCTAACCAACTCTAATAATGCCACCAAAGTGGTGAGCGCCGATATTGATGGTGATGGAAAACCTGATGTGGTTTCTTTTAATAACAGTGCCACAGGGGTGTATTTGAACACCACTGCGGATGGAGCCAATACCATTTCCCTGGCTGCACGCAGTACATTGCCTTCGGCAGGTACTTTATGTTATGGCGGTGTGGTTACCGATCTGGATGGAGATGGAAAACCGGATATCGCATTAGTGAATGCTGCTAACGGCAGGGTGAATATATATCATAACGAAAGCACACCTGGGTCGGTTAGTTTTGCCACTCCTGTAGTTTATACAGGATACACTAGTCCGCAGGCCATTGCTTCGGGAGACTTTACGGGAGATGGGAAACCCGATCTGGCCATTGTTTCCAGTACAGGAGCAACGGTCAGTTTCTTAAAAAATACTTCTACTTCTGGTACCATCAGCTTTGCAGTTGATGGTTTGGCGGTTTCTACAGCTATTAATCCGGGTAATATTGTTTGCGGTGATTTTGATAACGATGGCAGAATTGATTTTGCTGTTACCAATTCCGGCTCTAGCTCGGTATCTGTGTTTAGAAACACCTCTTCCGGCACTATCAGTTTTACTGCTCAAACACCTGTGCCCGTAGGTAACGGACCCACCGGTATTGCAGCCGGCGATTTTGATGTGGATGGAAAAACCGACCTGGTGGTGGTAAACGAAAGTGCCAACACGTTATCTTTTTTATACAATACCAGCAGTTCTGGTAATATTTCTTTTACACCTAGCACCTTTACTCCATCAGGCAGTGCCATACTGGCTGGTAAAGTAGCGGTGGGTGATCTGGATGGCGATAATAAGGCCGATATCTTAGTGGGCTCTACCGGCAGCGCCATCAATGCGTTTAAAAACGGAAGCCCTGTAGGTACTATTGCATTTGACAATACACCGGTAAGTGTGTCAGTAGGTTTTGCTACCGGGCAGCCGGTGGCTGTTTGCATCAACGACCTTAATGGCGATAACAAACCCGATTTGATAGATGGCAACCAGAATGCATCCGCTTTAGAAACCTTCTTGAACTCGCTGGACAAAGTAAGTGTTACCGGTATTTCTCCTGCTACAGGTGTGCCTGGCCAGGAGATAGTGTTAACAGGTACCGGTCTGGATTGCGTGCAAAGCGCTACCATTGGCGGTATAGCGGCTACATTAGGAACTAAAACTCCGTACACATTAAACATCACCGCTGGTTCGGGTAACACAGGTAACATTGTGCTGGTTACTACCGGTGGTACGTTAACGGGGCCTAAGTTTACTTTCGTTACACAACCTTCTAATCTTACTTACGGTGCGGGTAGCGATACCACTATCGTATATGGTACTTCTGGTTTAACCAGGGCGCCTTCTTTAAATGACGGGGGTGGCGGTATTGTGTACACCATCGACTCAGGCGCTGTTGCAGGGTTAAGCATCAACACCAACACCGGCCAGATCAGCTGGGCTGATAACCTGCCTGTAGATACAGGTTATGTATTAAAGGTTACTGCTACCAATAGTGCAGGTCATGTGTCTGCTTATATTAAAATAAGAGTGATTCCTGATGTTCCTAAAGACTTCAGCTATTTAAATACGACCTATACTACCAATTTCGGTTCTAAAGATTCTTCTGATATACCAGATATCAACTGGATGGGAGAGGTGGGTAAGTTTAAACTGACTTCACCATTGCCCAATAGTTTCTCTGTAGATACTACCAGTGGTAAGGTGTACTGGAACGACACCACGCATGTGGGAACTTATACGGTGCAAATTACAGCTACCAACTCGGCAGGTTCGGCTACTGCAACTATTACAGTAACTGTAAAACCACTGATTCCGGATAATCTTACTTACGACATGGTCAGCCCGCATACTGTGAAATGGGGCAACCGCGACACTACTCATGTGGCTACTATTAACTGGCATGGCGAAGTAGGTGATTTTGTTATTACCGATCCTACACTCAATTCAAATATTGCAGTGAACTCCACTACCGGTGCTATCCGTTGGGATACTTTACCGGTAGGTACTTATATTATACCTGTTGTTGCCAGAAACAGTGCAGGCAACAGCACCCCGGCTACTGTATTTACTTTAATAGTAGAAGCAGAAGCGCCAACCGATTTAAAATATGTAAGCCCGGTATACGGTACCTACGGTACTGCTGGTTCTACCACTGCGCCTTCTGTAAACTGGCATGGCAGTGTGGGCACTTTTGAATTTACCCCAGTACTTCCTGCACCTACTGGTGTAACTATCGATGCCACTACTGGTATTGTTAGCTGGCCAAACAACCTGGCGGTGGATACTTTCAAAATGACCATCAGGGCGGTAAACTCTGTAGGTAACAGCAATGAAGACACGCTTACTTTAATTATACGTCCGTTACCGCCAACCGGGTTAGATTATTCTCCATTGGAGTATTCTGTTCCTTACGGTCAGGCAGGTAATGCCGCTATATTACCTACACTCGACTGGCATGGCCAGGTGGGCACCTTTACGGTTTCCGGTTTACCGGCATCACCCACTGTACCAGCTGGTGTTGGCGTAGGACCTACCACCGGCACATTGAGCTGGAGCAACACAGTTGCTGTAGGCACTTATAATTTAATTGTATCGGCCACCAACCAGGGCGGAACAGATACAGTGCTGGTGAAACTGATTGTGTATGCCGAAAAACCAAGCGGTTTTGCATATGTGCCACCAACCGATACGGTATATTATGGTAAGGCAGATACTATCCCTGCTAATCCTACCATTAACTGGCATGGGGATGTGGGTACTTATTCTATAGTATCAGTGGTGCCTGCACCTACTACAGGATCTATTTCTGTAGTACCAGCTACCGGACGTATTGTGTGGACTGCCAATGCAGCAGTGGGTACTTACACTATTACGGTTCGTGCCACTAACTCTGCCGGAACAGCAGATGCTACCTATACATTGGTCATTAAACCTAAGCCACCAATCAACCTGGCTTATTCTGCTACTACTATTACTAAAGTATACCTGCAGAACGGAGCTTCTGTTGCACCTACCGTAAACTGGAATGGCGAAACAGGTACTTTCATTGCTGGTGGTACCAACTCTTACATTTCTATTAATCCCACTACCGGTGTGGTAAGTTTTGTATCTGGTTTACCAGTAGGCACTTACCCTGTGTATGTAAGGGCGCAAAACTCTGCCGGTTACAGCGATACGGTTATTATTACTATTATTATTAAACCTATTCCTCCTACAGGATTGTCGTATGTAAATGGTGGTGATACCGCCATCTATAACATTGCCGATTCCAGCTTAGCTCCAACAGTGAACCTGGGCGGTGGTGTTGGTGTGTATACTATAACTACGCCTACTTCTCCTGAAATCAGCATTGACCCGGCTACGGGTAAAATTCACTGGACAGGAAGTATAGCGGTAGGCACTTATACCTTTACGGTAAGTGTCAATAACGGAACCAGTTCTACTACCACCACATTTACTTTAAAAGTAATTCCTGGTGCACCCACCAACTTTGTATACACGCCTAACACGGTTACCGAGCAATATGGTACAGCTGGTACCTCTGCAGTTCCTACTATTAACTGGCATGGAGAAAACGGAACCTTTGCGTTGATTGGTGCACCTGCCGGCATTACCATAAATTCTACTACCGGCGTTATCACCTGGTTTGCTACCTTAACTGCACAAACGTATAATCTGCGCATTAAGGCTACTAACAGCACTGCGCCACCTGATACAGCTATTTTCACCTTAATTGTGAAACCACAGGCGCCTACCAACCTCATTTATACACCAGCGCTGGCAACACCAGATGCAGGTGTGGGCGGTAGTTCTGTAACGCCAACGGTAAACTGGCATGGCGAGAAGGGGACGTTTACTATTGTAAGCGTGACGCCTGCCTCTCCTGAAATTTCTATTGTAGATACCACAGGTATTATTAAGTGGACTACTTTATTGCCGGTGGGTTCTTATACGGTAGATGTACAGGCTAACAACAGTGTGGGCAGCAGCAATATTGCTACTTATACTATCACTGTAGCGGCCGGTGCCCCAACTATCGTTTACACACCGGATTCTATAGCAGTGAAAATCGGTACTCAGACTCAGTCTGCAATTCCGGTAATACAATGGAACAGCTCTAAAACGCCTGGTACTATCACTTTACCGCCGGGAGGAAGTTATCCGTCAGGATTTGTTACCCTAGATGCCACTACCGGACAGTTATCTATTGATGCTTCGGGCGTTACCTCTCCGGCTACTTATAGTGTGCTGGTGTTGGTAACCAACTGGGAATCCAAGCCAGGCTTTGGTTCCTATAAAGTAATAGTGGCAGATGCACCAACCAACCTGGCGTACAGTAAAATACAGTACAACGGGGTACAGGGAACTGCATTTACCTCTGTAGCACCTACTGTTAACTGGAACGGTTTAACAGGTGTGTTTAAAGCAACGGGTGCACCAGCCGGTGTAACTATTGATGCTGCTTCCGGTGTTATTACATTTGGTTCAACCGTGTTAGCAGGTTCTTACACCTTTACTGTGGAGGCTGAAAACCTGTTAGGTACCAGCAACGCAGTTACCATTGAACTGAATATAGTGCCACAGGCTGATGCCACTATTACAGGCGGTACTACTATTTGTTCGGGTAAATCGGTTGATCTTACTGTTTCCCTTATAGGGACGGCACCGTTCAGCTTCACCTATAATGATGGTGTTAATCCTGATGTTACTGTCAATAACATTACTACCAATACATATACATTAACGGTTACACCTGCAACCACCACTACTTACACTGTTACCAGTGTAATTGATGCTAATACTACCAGCATGGTGAGCAGTAACACAACAGTAACGGTGAATGCAGGCCCGGCGGCTACTATTAACGGCGGCACAGCTATTCCTGCATGTTTAGGCACCAGTACGGTGTTAACAGCCAATGCCGGCACCTTCACTTACTTATGGAGTACAGGTGCTACTACTAATACATTGAATGTAACTACTAGCGGTACGTACTCTGTAACAGTAACAGACGCCAACGGATGTTCGAGCAAATCGGCGGATGCGGTGGTAAATCTGAATACCATTCCTACTGTAGCTATTAATAAAACCGGCATCTCCCGTTTAATTTGTGAAGGTACCAGCAGGGCCATCACCGCTACCGGAGGTTCTATGTACAACTGGTATAAAGACAATGTGTTAATTACCGATTCGGTAAGCGCTACTTTATATGTAAGTGCAGAAGGTATTTACAAGGTGGAAGCGGTGAGTGCAGCAGGTTGTACTTCTAACAACTTTGATACTATCAGCTTGAGCTTTGCTAAGAAGCCTACTGCCGACTTCTCTTACGATACTTATTGTAAGGATGTAGACATGAATTTTGTGAACAACAGTGATGAAGGCGGTGGCGAAGTAAGTTACAAGTGGGTGTTTGACGCAGATAATGCCAGCACAGAAAAAGAACCTGTGTTTGCTTACAGTACATCGGGCGGTAAAACCATTACCTTAACCGTTACTTCCCTGGCATGTCCTAATTTATCTGATACCAAAACAGTTACCCTTACGGTAGAAGAGCCTACGCCATCCAAGCGTTACGATCCTATCAATGGTATCCTGGGTCGCACGGTAAACCTGGAAGCTAAGGCAACGGGTACTTCTTATAGCTGGACGCCCGCTACTAATTTAAGCAGCGCTACTATAGCCAATCCTGTATTAACGATGAAAGATTCGGCTACCTATTATGTAACAGTAAGTACCGATGCTGGTTGTTTAACGGTAGATACACAACAGGTACGCATTTTCAAAGGAGCTGATATTTATGTGCCTAAAGCGTTTACACCTAATGGTGATGGTATTAACGACAAATTGTTCCCGATACCGGTGGGTGTGCCGCAGCTGACTTATTTCAGGGTGTTTAACAGGTGGGGTGTAATACTGTACCAGATTAACCATATGCCAAGCGTTGGTGAGGGCTGGGATGGTACCTACAAAGGAAAAGAGCAACCATTTGACTCTTATACCTGGGTGGCAGAAGGTATTGATGTGGATGGTAAAACGGTAAGATTGAGTGGAAACTCTGTGTTGATTCGATAATTAATAAAAGGGTTAAAATGAAGAATATCCATATACGGTTATTGTTGGTTCTGCTCATGGCATCGGCTGCGGTGCCTGTGCTGGCGCAAGACCCTGGCTTTACACAATATTTCAGTTCGCCGCAAACGGTGAACCCGGCATTTACTGGTTTTTTCTATGGTAAAGCAAGGGTTATTACCAACTACCGCAGGCAGTGGTGGGGGGCAGGTGAGCCTTTTACTACGGCTTCGCTGGCTTTTGATTTAAAAGGCAAAAGCCTTACCTATAACGATTTCGACTATTGGGCCATTGGTGGTTCGGCGCTGAACGATAAATCGGCAGGTGGATTATTAAAAAGTAATTATTTCTCTTTATCTGCTGCTTATCATAAAGCGTTGGATGAGGATGGCTTTCAAACTATTGCGGCAGGTTTTCAGGCTACCAGTGCTTCCCGCCGTTTAGATATAGCCAATGCTACTTTTGAAAGTCAGTTTACCAGTGGTGGTTTTAACTTAAACCTGCCCAACGGCGAATCGTATATCCAGGGCAACTCCAGCTATATGGATGTAAGCGCAGGTTTGTTGTATAAGTATGATGATGAAGAAAGCAGTTACTATGCAGGTGCGTCTGTTTATCATGCTACACAGCCTAAAGAGTCTATATTAAACAACAAAACCAACAAGGTGCCTACCCGCATGGCTTTTGAGGTGGGAGCCTCTTTGCCGGTGGGGTATAACAGTAAAGTGTTTTTAAGTGGTTTGTTTCAGCAGCAGGCAGGTGTGTTGGCTTACTCGGCAGGTGGTGCTTATTCGTTTGGATTACCTACAGAAAATGCAGATGCCAGCTTATATTTGGGTGGATGGTATAGTAATGCCAATATCTCGCCTTATATTGGGCTGCAATACAATAGTTTTCAGCTAGGTGTTACTTACGACATGGTAACTACCAGCATGAAATCGGCTGTTAAAAAGAATGGAAGTTTTGAGTTGTCACTGATTTATATATTTTTCGGTAATGATTCGGATGAGGGCCGTAAAGTTGTTCCTCAATTCTAATTGCTAATCTTGGTTTAACATCCATTAAATTTTTTTTAAACAACAAGGGTTATGGTTAATCTGGACTTTAATGAGGAAAACGACGAGCTGATTGTGCAGGATGAAGAAGAAAGCAGCGGCGGAGTTGTTAAAGAAGAGAAGGAGAAAAAGCGCGTGGCTACCTTTATGATAGTCTGCGTTGCTTTACTGCTGTTGTTGTTATCAATAGGCGGCTGGGTTGTTTATGATAAGTTCAAAACCAGGGACGATTGGAACATGTTACAGGTTCAGTTCGATTCATCCCGCAACCTCCTTCGTGAAGAATATAACAAGGTATTACAGAAAATGGACTCGCTGAACAGTTCTAACATGGACTTACAGCACGAGTTAACTACTAAAAGAAAAGAGATTGATAAGCTGAACAGCGACCTGGACCGTATTGTGCGTGAAAAAGATTCTGATTTGAACGAAGCACGTGCTAAAATTCAGGAATTAAGCTCCCGTATTAAGGAGTTGATGGAAGAGGTGGAATCGTTAAAAGCAGCTAACAGGGAACTGATGGCCAGCGGTGGTCAGATGCAGATTGTAAGTGGCGATACCATATTGGTAAGTACACGCCCTATGAAGCTGGTAGGTGGTGAGGCCGTTCCTTTGGCTAACCCTAATGCTAATAACGGACGTTTACAGGCAATAGATGTGAACATTGTTCCGGTGGTGAATGGGGAAGAAAAAGTAGGTGGCTTATCAAAATATACTTCCAGCTTAAAAGTAACTTTTACACTGGCTAAAGATTCTTTAATTGCTTCCGGTAACAGAGAGTTACAGGTGGTATTAAGTGGCCCTAACACGGCTTCCGGTGTAGGTAATGCAACGGTGAACGGTAAAGAATCTAAAGAAGAAGCCAATAGCATCTCTATGCAAAGCGCGGGTGTACAAAAAGTATACACTATCAAGCTTGTTCAATACTACGATAAATTTAAAGGCACTCCGGTTGCACATATCTGGGACCAGAAAACACGTTTCGGTTCTGGTGAATACAAGGCAGAAGTTTTTTATCTCGGAAATAAAATCGGCGAAGGCAGGCAATACCTGAAAAGAGGAACCAAAGCGTTTCCTTTTTAATGACGCAATCATAAGAATGAGTTAGTATATCAAACCCCTTCCCCTTGTTTCTTAATCGCCTGGCAGACTTCAGCAACCTGCCAGGTATTTTTGTTAAGCTGGGTTAATATACTTGTGTAATTGATATGGCAGTACTTAAAGAGCTTGTGCAGGCATTAAACTTTTTAATTCTCAATGGCGAAACCATTAGAGGAATGGAGATTTATTATGCAGAGAATGTGGAAATGCAGGATAACGAGCTGGCGCCGCGCGTAGGGAAAACAAACTGTATTACCGTAGAGCAAAATAACCTGTCTAAATTAAAGGATATTCATTGCAAACTGTTAAGTCAGGCGGTGAACGAAGAAACCCTGGTGGTGTTAAGTGAATGGGAAAACACCTACACGTATAAAGATAACCGGGTTTTTATACTGCGTACCGTTTCTGTCCAGCATTGGAACAGCAAAGGGCTGGTGATCAAAGAAAAGTATTATTACAAAGAGTTTATTAAAGGATAGAAGCAGCTGAATAGCTGCTTTTTTTATGGGTATGCAACACTGTGCCTGTTTCGGATGTGCTTTTGCAGGGCAGGCCCTTATGCAAGGGGAGGAAAGTTGCTGATTAGTAGGTTAGCTTCGCCGTTTAACCGTGCTAAATAAAAAACAAATGAAGCTCTTTAAGATGTTATCTGTTGCAGTTGCTGCAACTATTGTTGTTGTCGCCTGTAAAAAAGATGAAACTAAAGCTACCACAGGTGGTTCGGCTACTTACCAGAATAAAACCTATATGATGGATTCGGGGTATACCTATAGTAGCAATGATTACAGTTATGTGTACCTGGCCAATCAGAATATTGTTAATGTACTTGGTTATCGCGATACTACAAAACTATTAAACGTGGTATACCTGGTGTTTCCTAAAGCAAGCATACCTGCTGGCACTTTTACATACGATAGCAACTTGGAAACGTTAGACAGTACAAAGAATTTTTCAGGCGGAGAGGTTGCACTCAACTATAATATACAAACAGGCGCTGGTGTTGGATTAGGTATAGTAAGTGGAACTGTTACTGTTAGTAAAGAAAATACTAATTATGGTTTCAACTATAAATTAAAATTGTCTGATTCTACTACTATCACAGGAGGTTTTAATGGTTCATTAGGAATTGTAGAACCATAATAATACTTGTTCTTTCTATAAAAAACGAGGCACTACTTTAAGCAGTGCCTCGTTTTTTATTTAGGTGTTCACTATTAGTTACTGAATACTCAGCGGCACCAACTGAACAGGCCCTTCCAAACCAGAAGGCTGTACTTTCCAGTTGCTGGCATCAAAGTTTTTATAGTTGATGTTCACAAAGTTGATTTCGTGATAATTTCTCCAGGTAATACCGTTTCTATCCATATACCGGATGCGGTTAGCCATCAGGTTGGCCACTTCAATGGTAATGGTGTTGGTGCCTGCCTGTAAAAACTTACCTACTCTTGCCTGGTAAGGAATGCTCCACAACAACCCTACGTATTTGCCATTGATCCACACTTTGGCGCTTTCATCTACTTTACCGGGTAACAGCAAGTAATCCGCTGCTTTGCTGCCTGCGGGCAAGGTAAAGCTGGTGCTGTAAGCTGCTGTGCCAGAGAAGTTGGTAATAGCCGTGTCAGTTAACGAACTCCATAACACAGGTGTTGCCAGGGTTTGGTCGGCGGGTAACACCGGGCCGCCACCGGTAAAATGCAGTTTCCATTGACCATTAATAGCAATAGGTTCACCTGCTTTTTCTATATACGCCCATTTAGCGCCAGTTATGGGTGTTTTGTTGGTTTTTACAATCATGGCTTCACCGGGTTGCAGTTGCACTCTTACACCAGTGGTTCCGTTCTGTTTAACTACTGCTGTTGCTCCATAGCTGCCTGTTTGCGGGTCCATTAATAACGCACCACCTGCTACGGTGTTCAACGGTAACACGGCGTCTACGGCTTTAGCAGTGTGGTTTACCAGGTAGTAATATTTATTGCCATCTGTTGCGGCGCGGCGTATAAATTTCAGGCCATTATCGGTTAACTGTTCTCTTTGTACACCTGCATATCCCAGCGCTGTTTCTACCTCACTACATACCACAATACGGCCTTTGCCAGTGCTGTATTCCTGTATGCCATTGCCTTTGTTGGTAAAAGTTAAACCTTTTACCAGGGCATTCAGCGATGCGCGTTTGGCGTCTGCCTGGTAAAAACCGGGCACATCCTGTGGCAACTGCTGAATAATTACCGTAGCACCTTCACCTGCCAGGCGAATGAATTGCTGAAAGGTTTGGGCAGGTATATGGGTGGCTTTAGGCACCAGCAACACTTTATAGCGTGCGCCGGCATCGGTAACCGCCAGTTGTCCCTGCTGGCTACGTGCTTTCTCCAGCATATGATCGCTGATAAAATCCATGCTGTAACCACGGCTTTGCAGGCCGGTTACCAGGGCGTAAAATGGAGTAGGGTGCAGCCATTCATCAATATCATGCACTTTCAAAGGCATATCCATGCCTTTGGCATTTTGCCAGGCATCGAATACAGGCCAGTAAATAGAAATTTCATTGTCGGGCTTGCCGCTTTGCAAAATGCTCTGGCAACGGGTAATGTAATCGTTTAAACCATTCAGGTGAGGCCATAAACTGTTAGAAGGCACAAAGTTCACCGAAGCGTAAAACAACCATCCCGGCCACGGAGCGCTGGCAGGTGAGTAGGTGGTGCCATGAAAGAACACATGGTTAATACCCGATAAAAACACCTGTTCTACTTCGGGCTTACATTGTGAAAGACCGGTTTTAAAATGCTCGGTAAGCCAGGTAAAGGTTTCAGAGCTGATGAGCGGATGGCCCATTACGTGCGCTGCCGAAGAAGCAAACTTGAGCATGTTAGGATCGGGGTCCACATTACGCACATCAGCACTGTCGCGGCGCAGGCCAGGAATGGCAAAAGCGCTGCTGCCAAAGGTTTCCGCTTCGGCAATGTCTACACCTGCATACAGGTCCAGCAGGTTGCCGGGGCTGCCATGCGCCTGGTTTAACGAAAAAGCTTTTTTCCCATGCGCCCAGCTGTTAAAGGTGTGCGTAAAGTTTTCCAGCATAAGATCGGCCATCGTTTCGCGATAGTCACATTTAATACGGGCTACTTTTTCCGATAATTCCTCCCCGGTTAATTCGCGTAGGTAGGGCTTTAAACTATAGCCGCGTCTTTTTTCAAATTCGGTAAAAAAGTCAGCGGTCCAGTTAGCGCCGTACACCTCATAGCTATCGTTATAAAAACTGCGAATGCCGTGCGAGCTTTTGCCGTAGGCACTGTCTGTTTTACGTAAATAGTTTTGTAAAGCGGTTTTAGAAAAGTGGTCCAGCGTATAGCCTTCGCCGCCGGGGGCAGCGCGCTTTACCTGTTGCAGGGTTTTACCGGCAAAGGCGGCATATAACTGCCACTGGCCTTTTTCGGGCGTCCAGTTTAACTCACCCGCCGCATTTACTTTAGCAGTGAGGTCAACCGTATTGCCATCATCACTGTAGGCAGTTAGAGCCTGCAGGTTTACACCGGGCAGGTTGGCTTGCTTTGGATTGGTTATTTTAATTTTTTCGGTGAACGGCGTACCGGCGGTAACGGTGTAGCGTTGCACCAGCAGGCAGGTAGCAGCATCTTCAATGCCCGCCTGCGGACCACCGATAGGCCAGCCTGTACCCACGGCTATATCAGTGCCCATATTGTTTTTACGGGATTCTGTTACCGTGTGGTCTACCATCGCAAACCATTGGGGCGTTAAATAGTTCAGGTACTTGCTTTCATATCCTTTTGCACCATAAATAGGCACAATTTCCACGCCCCCGATGCCTGCATCGGAATACGTTTTTAACAGGCTGCTGATATTTTCTTTATCCACTGCATTGCCCATCCACCACCAACGCGTCCACGGCTTATTCTCCTTTACTACTGCCGGCCAGGGAGTAGTGGCAACAGTTTTCTTTTGTGCACCTGCTGTAAGGGCTGTAACAGCCAATGTTGCAGATAAAAGGGTAATACCGGGCAGTTTCATTTTAACAAGCATCCGATTATTTTAATAAATTCAGAAAAAGTTGAAAGTGGCTAAAGTAGTTGCCTGCTGCAAAAATACTGTCCTGTAGTGTCATGAACCGGGGGAGAGGTAAGGGGGGATAAAAAATAAGCCCGCTCAATAAAAAGCAGGCCGTTTTTTAAACCTATGGAATCTGTAAAAAGCATCCCAAAATAGTACGCATCTTTCACAAATACAATAGGTAGTTCCATAAATAAATCAGGCGGCAGCCTTTTTACGTGCTGTTTTCTTTGCAGCTTTCTTCGCTGTTTTGCGGGCCACCTTTTTTGCCGCCTTTTTAGGGGCTGCTTTGCGGGCCGTTTTTTTAGCGGTTTTCTTCGCTGGTACTTTGGCGCCTTCTTCACGTGCCTCGGACAAGCCTATAGCAATGGCCTGTTTAGGATTAGTTACCTTTTGGCCACTGGTGCCGCTTTTTAACTTGCCCTGCTTCATCTCACGCATGCTTTTGGCTACCTTTTCCTGGCTTTTTGCAGAATACTTTGCCATAACATTACTGTTTAATTAATAATGGGTTAGTAATAAAAGCTGTTTGCAAATTTGCTGCCATGGCACAAACTATACCCTGCGAGCCTCCAGGGTGGGTAACGTAATACACATTTAAAGCTTATTTAATAGTTATTTAGCTGCAGGCTTGTTATGTTTGAAAAGAGATTTGCCAAAATAACGATTGCCTTGTAAATGTGTGAGCGCATGCAAAAGCTACTGGTTTGCCTTGTTTCAATTGTCATATGCACATTCCCTGTTTCGTGCGAGCGGGTAGTAGATGTAACATTGAATAGCTCCATGCCCCGCTATGTGATAGAAGGAGTAATCACCAACAATGGCGTATGTCGTGTACTATTGTCTACCAGCAACAATTTTGATGAGGATAATAATTTTGATGCTATCAGCGGGGCTACGGTATCAATTACAGAAGATCAGGGGGGCGCCATTCTGTTAACAGAAAGAAAACCAGGCAATTATCAATCTGCTTATCTCAAAGGCAAAACCGGCCATACCTATCATTTACTGGTGAATATTAAAGGCCAGCAATTCACCGCCAGCTCGGTAATGCCGCCGCAGGCGGTAAAGATAGATTCTGTGTTTTTCAGCACGGAAATATTAGGCGGTACCAACCGGCGCATTGCCAATGCCTGCTATACCGATCCGCCAGTCAAAGGCAATTGCTACCGTTTTGTACAGTATATCAATGAACACAAAGAAAGCACCGTGTTTGTAGATAATGATAAATTCAACAATGGGCACACGGTAGCTTATCCGTTATATTTCAGGAACAACGACGATGATGCGCGGCGCAATATTATCAGCGGCGATACCGTGCGCATAGAAATGCACTGTATTGATAGCACCCTATATAAATATTGGTATAGCCTCAGTTCTCTCACGGCTGCCGTATGGGCAGCGCCTGCCACTCCTTCCAATCCAGTAACCAATATCACAGGCGGAGCACTGGGTTATTTCAGCGCACACACCGTGCGTAGCATCAGGGTGGTGGTACATTAACAGGCATAACAAGGATGGATAATTCTCTTATATACTGCTTTAGCACATTTTAAGGTGGTTAGCCTTCGGATAGCTTTTATTTAAATGTTTCTTTAAGATACTTGATAAATAATCATACTACGTTTGTATAAGATTATTTGTTAGTAAACATCCCACTATGAAAGCGTATATAATGGCCCTGGCCTGTCTCTTTGCCATGCCTGTTCTGGCCCAGAAAAAATACATGATAAACAGCTTTATGATAGCAGATAAAGTTATTGCAATGCCTGCTATCACTGACATAGATGGAATTCCTACTCCTCCCAACGACTTAAAACAGGTTACTGTAAAATCTACTAAAAACAATCATTTATTACAATCACAAACAGGCCTTGAAAAGTTTTTATTAAAAGATACCAAACAGCTGCCTACTATGCTGGGCGAGCGCGATATATTAAAAACCATACAGCTGCTGCCTGGTGTAAAATCGGCAGGTGATGGCAACAGTGGCTTTTATGTAAGAGGGGGCGGGGCCGATCAAAACCTGGTGTTACTGGACGATGCTCCTGTTTATAACCCTGCACACTTCCTGGGTTTCTTCTCTACTTTTAATGCCGATGCTATTAAAGAAGTATCCTTATACAAAGGCGCTATGCCTGCTCAGTATGGTGGCCGCTTATCTTCTGTGCTGGATGTGAGCATGAATGAAGGGGATAAAGAACAATGGAAAGTAAGTGGCGGCGCAGGCCTTATTGCTACCCGTTTAAGTGTGGAAGGGCCTTTACAAAAAGAGAAGTCTTCCTTTTTAATATCTGGTCGCCGCACCTATGCCGATATGTATTTAAAGCTGTCTCACGATTCTGATATCAGGAAAAACAGGATGAACTTTTACGATCTGAATGGCAAGTTCAGCTGGTCGTTAGGTAAAAAAGATAAATTGAGTATATCAGGCTATACCGGTCACGATGTATTAAACCTGTCTGGTTTGTTTGGTTTAAACTGGGGTAATAAAGTGGGGGCAGTACACTGGAACCACACTTTTAACGACCGCGTATCAGTAAACACCGCTGCAACCTATAGCAACTACGATTATACTGCTGCTGTTACACAGGCCAATTATAATGTAAGCATGTACTCCTCTATGAAAGATGTTTCTGGTAAAACCGAAGTGATATATGCGGCCAATGCCAATTATAAAATGCACATAGGGACCAGTGCTACTTATCACCACATGGTGCCGGGCAATGCACAAAATGCCCAAAAGGGTAGCGTAAACAACGTGCAGCAGCCCACCCGCAATTCGCTGGAAAATGCGTTGTATGTTCAAAACGAATGGCAGGCTTCCGATAAGTTGCTGTTAAGCTATGGCACCCGTGTTACTGCTTTCAGCGTGTTAGGCACCGGCGATTTTTACAGGGTGGATGGAAATGGGGTAGTAACCGATACTTTACGCTACAGCCCCGGCCAGCGTGTGGCTACTTATATTAACCTGGAACCACGTGTATCGGCCAGCTTTCAGTTAACACAAACAGCAGCGGTAAAAGCATCTTACACACGTAACGTGCAAAACCTGCACCTGATAGCCAATACCACTTCTGCATCACCTACCGACAGGTGGGTGGCCAGCACCAACATTATTAAACCAGAGATTGCCGATCAGTTCAGTGTAGGCTACTATAAAAACCTGGCAGATAACCAATACCAGGTAACTGTAGAAACCTATTATAAGAACATGCAAAACCAGATTGATTACCGCAATGGCGCTGATGTGTTTGATAACCAGGCGCTGGAATCAAAATTGTTATATGGCAAAGGCCGCGCATATGGTATTGAAACGCTGATAAAGAAAAGAAAGGGTAAGTTAACCGGATGGGTGGCGTATACCTTATCAAAAACCGAACGTAAAATCGATGGTATTAATAACAACCAATGGTACAATGCCAGGCAAGACAGAACGCACGAACTGGCTATTGTTGCCGCCTACCAGCTTAGCAACCGTTTTTCTGTAGCCGCCAACTGGGTATTCTATACAGGTAATGCCGTTACTTTTCCCGCAGGCAAGTATATCATTAACAACCAAGTGGTGTATTACTATACCAACCGCAACAGTTATCGCATGCCCGACTATCACCGGTTAGATGTGAATGCTACGGTGTCCTTGTTTAAGAAAAAGAAGTTTTCGTCCGATCTGTCTGTGGGTATTTACAATGCTTACGGACGCGAAAATGCTTTTTCTGTCTTTTTCCGCCAATCCAAAACGCAGCCCGGCCAAACAGAAGCGGTGCAGGTTGCCTTATTCAAATTTGTTCCATCCCTGTCGTACGACTTTAAATTCTAAGTAACAATGATAGCCAGATTTATGCTGTGGGCACTGCCCGCCTGGTCGCTTATTGCCATCAGTTGCAAAAAAACAGTAGACGTAAATATTGACGATAGCCCATCCCTGTATGTAATTGAAGGTAAATTGAATAATAGCGGAGGTTGCTCTGTTTTAATTTCCCTGACTCAGAATTATAAAGACTCCAGCGCATTTAAAGGGGTAGATAGTGCAGTAGTAACTATTACGCCGGAAGGAGGCGCACCGTTTAAACTAAAGGAAATGGCTAAGGGCCAGTACTTAACCTACTATAAAGGTATACCTGGTAAAACATATCAGTTACAGGTAAACGTAGGCGGCCAGCAATTTACAGCTTCCAGCACGATGCCACAGGTGGTAGAGCTGAATGAGGTAAACGTTACTTACGAAAAAATATCCGGCGATAGCCGCTATGTAGCCAATGCTACTTATTCCGATCCTGCGGCACAAGCCAACTACTACAATTTTATACAAACCGTAAACCGCAAAAGGGCAGGGGCTGTATTTATTAATGAAGACCATTTAACCAACGGTTCCAAGGTAACTTTCCCGCTTTTATATGAAGGTAACCTGGCCGACAGTTATTCCAGCGATATTAGAAAAGGCGATACGGTACAGGTAGAAATGCAGTGTATTGATCCGGTAGTATATAAATATTGGTACAGTTTAAAAGCCGGTGCCAGCGGAGAAAGTATTATGGCTACCCCTGCCAACCCCGTTACTAATATTACAGGTGGCGCTTTAGGTTATTTTAGCGCATATACTTCCCAGTCAAAAAAGGTGATTGTAAAATAGCGCCTGCGTAATGCGGGAAGATACAGGGCGCCTGCAGGGAAAATGGTTACTTCTTAGGGAAGATTATGTAGATGTAACGCAAGAGCAGGTAATAGTGACGAAAGAAAATGTAATTGTTACGGAAGAGCGTGCAGTACTGACGCAATATAAAAAAGTACTGCCGGAGAAATGGTTAGTTGTTACCGGTTTTTGGGCAATAGTGCCGGAAAAACGGGAAGTACTTACGGGAGATTCGGTAATACTACCGGGAGAAAATGCAATACTGACGAAAGAATGGTAAGTTGTTACGCGTTGCCGGGAACAACTTTTTTATTTTCGGTTAGTACTGACGAACCAATTTGTAGTACTACAAAAACAGTGGTGAGTATGTACGGAAGAAAATGCACTACTTACCGGAGAAATTGCATTGTGTACGGAAGAAATTGCAGTGTTCACCTTCTCTAAAATAAACAACCCCAAAAGTGATGGTAAATCGCTTTTGGGGTTGAGAAATATGTAGAAGCACCTTTCTAATAGTTAAACCGGATACCACCCATTAACCAGCGGCCTGGCATTTGAGCTCCGGTAAGGTCGGCGTATGTTTTGTTAAACAGGTTATCTGCTTCGCCATACACACCCAGCTTATTTTTAATCACAAACACTTCTGCCTTCAGGCTGGCTACAAAGTATTCTTTGGTCACCTGTCCTAAAATATTAGCAGCCGATTGCGGATCACGGGTTTTATACAAACCGTTGAAACTTATCGCAAATAACGGGTTGCTGTAACGCAGCATGCCGTTGACTAAGAACTTCGCATGCGAAGATAGATAAAAAGAAGATTTGCCCTCTTTGGTATCTGAATCCAGCCAGATAGCGCCTGCGGTAGCCGAAATTGTGTGCTTTTCGTGGTAGGTTTTAGTCCATTGAATATCGGTTTCTACACCGCTGGTCACCATTTTGGCAATATTGGTAGCCAGTGCATAAGAGCTGGTTGGCGACAAATTGCTTTGGCGCGGCATATCGGCATAGGCAGTGGTGGTCCAGTCAATCAGGTTGCTGTGCCTGCGCTGAAACAGGGTAGAAGAGATGCGCAGGTTTTTGCCAAAGTAATCGGCGCCTGCTTCGTAGCTGAACGAGCGTTCTGCTTTCAAATCAGGGTTGCCCACTCTTTGCCCGCTGCTTACCAGGGTTTTGTTATAGTTGTTATACAGTTCGGTAAAATCGGCATTGCGAATGGTTTTGCCGGCGCTACCTCTTAACTGAAAGCGACCTTGTTTGTAAGATGCGTTAATCTGTGGCACCAGTTCGTAGCCGGCCGCTTCGTTCCAGTCTAAACGCACTGCCGGACTAAGGGTAATGTGCTGGTTCACTGCCGCTGTCATAGACACAAAGCCAGCAGCCTGGTTAACGGTATGGTTACCCCTGTCGTTGCTGGCAATGCTTTTTTGCTGAAACTGCGCACCGCTTATCAGACTGATATTGTTGCTGAACTCGTGTGCATATATAGCCAGCGATTGCCACAGCTTGCTGCGGTTATCATTAGCCACGGCATGTGGCGTATATTGGTAATGATCGTTTACATTTTTATAGCCACCCTGCAGGCTAAAGCTGTTGTGGTTGTTACGGTAGCTCAGGCTCAGCTGGTGCCACCAGGTGCTTACCTTTTCGTTGGCGGTATCGCCCACGGCAGTGGTGTAAAAGTTTTGAGCGGCAAACTTGCGGCTGTCGTAACTAAGGCGGTAGGCGAGTTTCCAGTGGTTGCTGAGTTTATAGCTGGCAGCAGCCGATATCGTATGCAGGTGAAAATAACCGTCAATGCCTCTTTGTGGTTGTCCATCGGCATTGTTGGTTTGGCCACCCAGGCTTACCGATAATTTATCATTGCTGTAATAGCCCGAAGCATTGGCGTTAAACAGGCCATAAGCTCCACCTGTTACGCTGGCATTGTAGTTTTGCGAAGGCACACCAGTGTGAGAAAAGGTTTTGGTAATAATATGTACCACACCACCCACGGCATCCGAACCGTAAATAGCCGAAGAAGCGCCTTTCAGTACCTCAATACGTTCAATATCAGAAGGCGAAACCGGAATATAGCTGCTAAAGTGACCGGTGTTAGGGTCGTTTACCCTTAGCCCGTCTACCACCACCAGCACCTGCTGAAAAGTACCACCACGAATCACCAGGTCGCTCTGTGCACCCATGGGGCCACGGGCCTGCACTTCAAAGCCTGGTAAATAACGCAGCAATTCGTCCAGCGAATGCACAGGCATTTTGGCTATATCTTCTCCTTTAATTACATATAAATTACGCCCGGTTTTAGAACTGGCCAGCGGGTTTACCGTGGCGGTGATTGTAACGGGGTCCAGATTACTTGCAGGCTCCTGGGCATTTGCACAAAGCACACTTAGCATTCCGGCTGCAACAGGCAAAGCTATTCTCGAAAACATCATTTGCATTACCATTTTTTTAACAATGGCAGGCAAAAATGCACCAATAATGAATACAAGCAAAAAAGAGCCGGTACTGATTGCTCAGTCCGGCTCTTTACTGTTGGGTACTTAAAAATGGGTGTTTAACCCTTAATCACGGTTGAATGGTTATGCCGTAATGTATGCGCACAGCGCCAGTATCTGGTAAAAAGCCTTGTAAACAAGTTTTAATTCCTCGATATCTGTAATCGCTCTCTGTACTTTCAGTTCCAGTTTGTTGCCTTTCTTTTTTTCGCTGGTAATTTTCAGCGAATAGCTGGAAAGGGCTTCAAACACCTTGCGGGTGTCGCGGCTCGAAAACACTTTTCTAAACTTCAGGGGGTCGTTGGTTTTTACAATCACCTGGTTGTCAAATTCGGTGTAGCCGGTTTTAATATCCTGCATGCCAAAAATCTTACCAATTTCTGTAAACACATCCTGCGGATAAATAGTAAAAAAGAAATCGTGTGTAGGATTAAGGCCCGAGGTTAATGTGGTGTATTCATAACCACCCTCATCACTTCCACCCTGGTGAACGCCCAGGGTAAGCTCAATGTTCCTGTTTTCCTGTTCTATTAATACGGTGTAATCACTTAAGGTGGTTAATGTGGCAAAATCATCCTGCAACTGCTGCCAAACTTCTTCTGTACTGTTTCCTCTGATCCTTTTTGCAACTTCCATAAATGCCGTTTTAAGTATATGATCGTAATAGCCGGAATAGCTTTTACTTTCCTAATTAAACAGGTAAATGAAAAAAAAGTTGTAGGGATAAGGTTAAGAAATAGCTAAAGCAGAAAAGCTTGTTGATCCGATGCCGGAAGGCTAAAGCTGAAGGTGCTGCCTTCGCCAGGCTTGCTTTTTACCAGAATAACGCCGCCGTTACGGGTAATAAACTCCTTAATCAGCTGAAGGCCAAGGCCTATGCCTTTTTCGTTTTGTGTGCCAGGGGCGCTGGGCAATACCGAGGTGCTGAAAATGCCAGGCAGCACTTCGGGGGCAATGCCCATTCCATAATCTTTTACCTGCACCCAAATTTGTTTGCCGCTGCCTTTGTTAATGATAATATCAATATTGCCATTGGGGTGACTGAATTTAATGGCATTGGTAAGCAGGTTGCGCAATACCAGTTTTACATGTTCCGGATCGGCAAACACCATCACGGGTTCGGCAGTAGAAAAGTAAATGCTGATATGTTTAAACTCCATCAAAGGTTTCAGCAGGCTTACTATTTCAGCAATATGCGTTACCAGGTTTATATGTCGTGGATGCACCTCAATGCCCTTTAACTGGCTATGCGCCCATTTCAGCAACACCTCCATGTTTTCGTTCAGGTGCTTGGTTTGGTTGGCCAGTAAGCCACTCAGCTGTTTGAACTTTTCCGGAGTGATATAGGCATTGTCCAGTAGCTCCAGCGTGGTGCTGAGCGAGTTCAGGGGCGAACGCATATCGTGCGCTACAATGGAAAACAGTTTCTCTTTGGCCTGGTTACTGGCTTTCAGGTTTTCGTTGGCCTTTTCCAGGCTGGCCAGGTAGGTAAGGCTTTGTTTTTTAAAGGTGTACAGGCAGCTTAGTAACAATACCAGCCAGATGAGCAGGTTAATAAATCGCCGGTTTTCGGTAGCCTGCTCAATAACTGTATGTGGCGCCAGCTTATTGGACACCAGGAAGAGGATGCTGTTAAAAAACAGTATCATTAATATAATACGCAGGTTATCGAACAACACCAGACCTAAGCCCACCACCAGCAGCACATAAAACTCCATGTTATTATTATATAGCACACCGTTTAAACACAACACCGCCGAAATCAACACCATTATAATGGCAGGTCCCTTTAAAAAGCTTTGCCTGAAATTGCAGTATAATAAACCCAGTAATAACAAAAGTGTGCTCACGTTAATGCATGCCAGCAGGTAGTTTTTATTCAACACATTGAGAATGCTGAATAAAAACGAAACACTTCCACCCAGCAAAGCTGCCAGGTTAATCACTTTAATCCGTGCGTTTTTGATAAAATCCAGCTCGGCCGAAGTGCCGGTATTCATTAGTTTTTGTACAAAATGCGGCATGAATCAATAAAAAATACTATCAATATACCTCTAAAAAGCGGAAAAGTTACGTCAAAAAATATACCTGGTGTTCTTTTGACACGATACTGGCTTTTTCAAAGCAGGGCAGTTATATACGTATATGATAAAATAATATAATTAATCAAATAGTAAATTACCTTAACTAAGGTAATATAAAGACAAAATATCGTTATATGTTTGACTGATGATTTAGTTCATATTAACCCCTTTTAAACCATTTTTTATTTCCGGATGAAAATACCAATAAACTGGCTGGTAACAGCATGTCGTGTCCCTGCTGCCAAACATTGCCGTAAAGGCATTATCAAAAAAACTATTTTCTTTTCGTACTTCCTGTAAAAACAGCGCCGTTCTGCGTAGAAGGGTATAATACACTGAAACCGGTATGATATATATAGGAATTGTAGAAAAGAATGAATCGTTTGTTCTGGCAATTAAAACCTTTTTGCTTGACCGGGCTGACTGTAGCATCGTGTTTGAGTGTGCCACCATCGAAGAGTATTATCAACTAAACGATACCATAAAGATAGCGGATGTGGTTTTTGTGAGCGTAGCAGAAGAAGCGCATGCATTAATCATGGCTGCCGGTATAAGAAAGCAATACAATTTTATGCAGGTGGTGTTTATGTTAAGCAGCAACGACGAAAGGCTGGTGCTAAAAGCCATTAAGGCGGGAGTGACCGGATTTTTGAAAAAGCCATTTTCGCAAAAAGCCCTGGAAGATTGCCTGGGGAATATTTATGAAGGAAAAAGTTACCTGGCCTTTGATATTCAACGTAAGGTGTTTGACATGTTGTACCAGGAGCAACTGCAATCGGGCCGGAAAATTGGCACACATATTCTTACTGCACGAGAAGCCGATATCATAAAACTGATTTTAAAAGGAAATACCAATAAAGAAATAGGGGAAGCATTGTTTATATCCCACCATACGGTGAACGAACATTTAAAACGGATCTTCCGCAAATTGAATGTAAACTCCCGTATTAAATTGATTTACAAGGTGGTGGCCGATTTTAACTTGTACGATTAGTTGCTGTTTGTAAATGCGTTTGCATTCCCCTTGACGTTTTAGAGTGTTACATGGCCGCTTACATTATTATAATGATAAGCGGCTTTTTTGTGTCTGAAATTGTCCTGTTTAAGAAACGGGACTGGATATATACCTTATATAAGTTATTTTTGCCCCTTGTTTTAAGGAGTTTATCCTTACTTTTTCAACACTGCTCGTAAAAAACTGAATACCAATGAAACAACTGAAGTACCTGCTTCTGAGTTGCTATGTTTTGTTCACTAGTGAAGCCCTACAAGCTCAAGACCCGCATTTTTCGCAATATTTTAGTGCTCCCATGTTGGTGAACCCGGCCTTAACTGCCAAAGGGGTAGATGATTGGCGCGGTGCCATCAATATGCGCTCGCAATGGTGGGGGCAATCTATTAAACCGTATTTTACCGAAACCGCTTCGCTGGAAAAAAGGCTGGGCAACGGACAAAACTACTGGGGATTAGGTTTAGTGGCTTTAAGCGACCAATCGAACGGTGGTATTTTAAAAAACAACTACTTCTCTTTATCCGCTGCTTATCATATTACGCTGGATGCACAAGGCAGGCATATGCTGGGGGCAGGGCTTACCGGCACCTATGCCAACCGGGTACTCGATGCCAGTAAATTTCTCTTTCAATCGCAGTTAGGCTCTATGGGTTTTCAACGCAGCATACCTGCCAATGACGGTATTACTATTCAAAAGAATACCTATTTGGACGTAAGTGCGGGATTAACTTACAGCTATACTGCTGAAAAATTTGGCTTGTCTGCTGGCGGTGCACTGTTCCATGCCAACAAACCCCGCGAAGGTGCTTACAGTAATACTACCTATAATATGCCTACCAAAACCACTTTGCAAGCAGGTGGCTGGATGCAGGTAGGCTATAATAACTCTCTTCATTTCAGTTCACTGGCCGAGTTGCAGGGTGACAACAGCATTTATACCCTGGGTGGTATATATAAAATAGGTGTGAACGACGAACTGCTGCGCAGTGTAAACGTAGGCGTTTGGAATCGCTTTGGCGATGCCTGGTATCCTTACTTTGCACTGGAAACCAAAAACTGGCTGGTAGGGCTTACTTACGATTTTGTTACCTCCGGCGCAGCAAGCAATGCTTCTGTACAAAGCCTGGAGTTGTCGTTTGTATGGCAAATGGGCAAAGGGCATACACAAAAGGTGGCCGCCAGCCCGGTAGTTACTTACTAATCCCTCTATACATTTTTATATCTACTGCACCACTGTAAAAAAGTGGCAGCAGTTTCCTGTATTCAATCATGGAAATAACCTCCTTTTCTAAGATGAAAAAGATTATCCTGTTTTCCCTGTTGTGTATCCTAACCCTGGGTTGGGCGCAGGCACAAACAACACCCGATGCCAATGGCATATTGTATGTAAAAAAAGGCAGCACCGGTAACGGCAGCAGCTGGGCCAATGCATTGGGCGAAATGGCCAAGGCTTTAAAAGATGGCACTTCCTTAAACAGTACTCCAGGAACCGTAAAACAAATATGGGTAGCGGCAGGTACGTATTATCCTTTGTATGCGCAGTATGACGGATCAGCTGGTGCAGCTACTACTACCGATGTAACCAATTCGTTTGTATTGCTGGATAATGTAAAGGTATATGGCGGTTTTGCGGGAACTGAAACAGACACGGCTGCCCGCGATTTAACCAATACGGCCAATGCCAGTATATTAAGTGGCGACCTTAATGTGGCGGGTACGGCTACAGACAATGCGTACCATGTAGTAATTGCCAGTAATTTATCGGGGCAGGTATTGTTAAACGGTTTTACTATTACAGGTGGTTATACGTCTACTGCAACCAGTTCCAGAGTAGTAAACGGAGTGAGTGTTGCTATCAACCGCGGCGGAGGATTGTATATTATGAATGCTTCTCCTTATGTTACCAATGTTCGTGTTACGGGCAACACAGCTTATGCAGGTGGCGGTGGTGTTACTATAGAAGGTGCTTCTTCGCCGGTGCTTACCAATATAGTAGTAGATAACAATGTTAGTACTACTACTAATACTTCCACCTCCATGGGAGGTGGGATACGTGTAGCTGGAACGGGTACGCCTGTGTTAAGCAATAGCGAACTATATAGTAACGCTGCTTATCAGGGTGGAGGATTGTATATAGTAACTGTTACAGCTGCATTTCATGATTTGAATATTCATAATAATACAGCAACTGGCGGTGGTGGTTTATATACTATTACTGCTAATTCTGTATTGTCTAATTCTATTTTTAAGAACAATACAGCTACCAGTATTGGTGGTGCGATTATGCAGGCTAATAATGGTATACTGACTTTGAAAAACAGTGTGCTGGAAGGAAATACTTCGCTCAATTTTGGTGGTGGCGTGTATTCTCAGGCAACTTCTACTTTCAAAAATTGTACAATTCTCAACAATAAAAGTACGAATAGCGTTAATGGAAATGGCGGCGGCGGATATTTTACCCAGGCAGCTAGTACATTAGATAGTTGCCGGTTCTGGGATAATAAAGCAGGGAACATGGGAGGGGGCTTGTTTTCAAGTATTGCTTTGTCTGTTACCCATTGTTCTTTCCTGAGAGATTCTGCTGCATACGGTGGTGGGGTGTATAACAGCGGTACAACTACGTTTATCAGTGATTCTATCATGGGTTGTTATGCTGCTACTACTGGTGGTGGATTATATACTTCGGAGGGGATATCAGCTGCGAATGTGCTTATTGCCGGTAATGCAGCTGCCAGCGATGGTGGAGGTGTTCTTTGTGCAGCGTCAAATCCCTGCAAATTTACCAATGTAACCATCTGTGGCAACAAGGTTATTGCCACGGGTACAGTATGGGGAGCTATATCCAGCACTTCTCCGCAAACACTGCAAAACTGTATTGTGTATGGAAATAGTACGGGAGTAGCTTTTTCGGGAAGCACTACCTGGTCTTTGCTACAGGATGCAACAGAGGATGCAGCCAGCCATGTGATAAACAAGGATCCGTCGTTTGTAAGCCCGGTGGCTTATATTAATGCACCGTTTACCAATGGCGATTATCGTTTGCAGAACAGCAGTCCTGTCAGAGATACTGGTGCGTTGTATTTATATAACCAGGTAAGTGGTGCTACTGCGGTGGATCTGGATGGCCAGCCACGTATTTCTAAAGATTCTATAGATTTAGGTGCATATGAATTGCAGTTTGTGAAGCAGGCCCAAACCATCAATGCCATAGCAGATATTACAGCTACTTATGGTGATGCTGCTATGGTATTAACTGGTACAGCCACTTCTGGTTTAACGGTAAGCTATAGTTCTGCTAATAATGCTATAGCCCAGCCTTATCAGGATGCAGCAGATGGTAATAAATGGAAATTAAAAATAAAAGGTGCCGGTGCTGTAAACATTACAGCCAGTCAGGCAGGCAATAGTTATTATAATGCAGCAGCGCCAGATGTGGTGTTTGCTGTTACTGTCAATAAAGCTGCTTTAACAGTTACGGCTAAAGATAGCGTGATCGCTTATACCGGTGCTGCTTTTAGCGGTGGTAATGGTGCTATCTACAGCGGTTTTGTAAATGGGGATGATTCTACTTCCGCCTTAACAGGGGCGCTTACTTACAGCGGTACTGCGCAGGGGGCTATCAGTAGGGGAACCTATACTAATACGCCTGCCGGTTTATTGGCAGATAACTATACTATTACTTACGCCAATGGAAAATTGGTGATTTCACTTGCTACCGATGCTAACGGAGTTCTTTTTGTGAAAAAAGGCGGTACCGGTAATGGTAGCAGTTGGGCTAACGCAGTGGGAGAGGTGGCAGATGCTTTAAAAGAGACTGCTATTATGAATGCTGTTGCTGCAGGTAAAGTAAAGCAAATATGGGTGGCTAAGGGAACTTATTATCCTGCTTATCCTGCTAACGATGCTACTGGTGGGGCAAATACCAATACAAACCGTTATAACTCTTTTGTGCTGGTAAAAGATACCAAAATCTATGGTGGCTTTGCCGGGAACGAAACGGATACTACCGGCCGTAACTTTACTACTAATACTACTATTTTAAGTGGCGATATAGGTACAGCAGGAACCAGGTCAGATAACACTTATCGTGTAGTAATAGCAGCTGGTGAAATGGGCCAGGCTTTAATCAGTGGCTTTACCATTTCAGGAGCCTATGCTGAGATTTCAGGTAACGTTGTGGTAAACGGGGTGAATTCTAATCTTGAATTTGGTGGTGGGATAACAGTAAGAAGCGCTGCGCTTTTAATTGAAGATATGGTGCTTACCAATAATTATAACAATAGAGGAGCAGGGGCAGCAGTGTATGCAGGATCGGGTGATGTAATGGCAAATGCCACATTCCGGCGTGTGAATATTACTAATAATTCGGGCCTGGTATATGGCGCAGGTATGTATGCTACTTATGCTACTGTGCAACTGGAAAATTGTACCGGCAGCTATAATTCCATTTCAGGGTCGGCGAGTGCCATCGGTGGTATGTTTTACTTTACCACAGCAGCTACCGTTTATTGCCGCCAATCGTCTTTTAATAACAACACTTCATCAGTAGCTGCAGGAGCGCTCTATTGTGGAGACAATGCAATTGCTTATTTTCAGCAATCCTCTTTTAACGATAACAAAGCCACTACACTGGGGGGCGCTTTCTATGCCAGCGGCATCGCTTCTAAACTTACCTTTTATAAATGTGAATTTTTAAGAGACACTTGTCTTGCAATGGGTGGAGCTTTCAGTACTGCCAGTAACGCAAATGTTCTGTTCGAAAACTGTACTATAAAAGGTTGTGTTGCCGGTACTTACATTGCTGTAGGCTATTTGAATAGCGCTGGCTCTAATGTGGTGTTCCTGAATACACAGATAACCGGCAACTACAATACTGCTACTACCGATTATGGTATTATTCGCATAGCTAATGGTACATTGAAGGTAATTAACAGTACCATCAGCGGTAATAATAAAACGGCTATTCTTAATGCAGGATCTTCTCCGGTTTCTGTGCTCAATAGTATCATATATGGTAATGGTGCTGGTATTTCAGGAACCTATAATGCTATGTACAGCACCATTCAGGAGGCCACAGCTGATGCTGCTAATCATATCACGGACATAGATCCGTTATTTGTAAGTAGCAATGCTTTTACTTCAGCACCATTTGTAGGTGGTAACTATAGTTTACAATCTGTCAGTCCGGCTATAAATGCAGGATATGATAGCATTTACCATGCAAATGATACTATTACTACAGATCTGGCCGGCAATGCCCGTTTTATGGGAGCTGCTATTGACCAGGGCGCTTATGAATTGCAGTTAGCATCTCAAACCATTACTGCATTGACTGATACTACTGTAGTATATGGTGATGTGTTTACCAGGGCCTTTGCTGCCAGTTCAGGCTTAACGGTTGCTTTGAGTTCGGCAGATAACACTATTGCAGAAGTGTTCCAGGATGCTGCTGATAATAATAGCTGGAAAATAAAAGCAAAGAAAGCGGGTGTAGTAAACATTACCATGAGTCAGGCGGGCGATGCTACTTATGCACCGGCAACTAATGTGCTGTTTGCTTTAACTATTAACAAAGCTGCCTTAACCGTTACGGCTAAAGACAGTACGGTTGTTTACAGTGGCACAGGTTTTGGCGGTGGCAATGGTATTGCTTACAGCGGCTTTGTAAACGGCGATGACTCCACTGCGGCTTTAACAGGCGCAGTAACTTATGCCGGCACCTCACAGGGTGCTAAAAATGTAAACACCTATGCTATTACGCCGGGTGGTTTATCTGCTGATAACTATGCTATTACTTACGCCGATGGAACCTTAACCATTAGCAAAGCTGCTTTAACAGTAGCTGCTAAAGACACCACTAAAACCTATGATGGTACAGGGTACACCGGTGGTAATGGATTAACTTATACCGGTTTTGCAACGGGGGATGATTCTACTGCCGCTTTAACCGGAACGGTAACGTATAGCGGTACTTCGCAGGGGGCTAAGAATGTAAATACTTATATAATTACACCTGCCGGATTATCGGCTGCCAACTATACTATCACTTATGCTAATGGTAGCTTAATTATAAACAAAGCTGCTTTAACTGTAACTGCCAAGGATAGCACTAAAACCTATGACGGTGTGGCCTTTGGCGGTGGTAATGGTGTTAGCTATACTGGTTTTGTAACAGGAGACGATTCTACTGCTGCTTTAACCGGTAACCTCACTTACACGGGTACTTCGCAAGGAGCTGTTGATGCCAATGCTTATATGATCACACCGGGTGGTTTATCTGCCGGTAACTATACTATTAACTATGTAAACGGTGCTTTAACTATTGATAAAGCTGCGTTAACCGTCACTGCTACTGATAGTACCCGGGTTTATGATGGTACTGCGTTTAACGGTGGCAATGGTGTTACTTACAATGGTTTTGTAAACGGAGAAGATTCCACTGCTGTGTTAACCGGAACAGTAATTTACAGTGGAACCTCGCAAGGGGCTGTTAATGCCGATAGCTATATCATTACTCCGGGTGGTTTATCTGCGGGCAACTACGCTATCAGCTATACCAATGGTACTTTAACCATTGATAAAGCCGCATTAACCATCACAGCAAAAGACAGTACTAAAACTTACGATGGTACCGCCTTCAACGATGGTAATGGTTTGGAATATGCCGGTTTTGTAACAGGTGATGATTCTACGGCAGCCTTAACCGGTACAGTAACCTATAGTGGTACTTCTCAGGGAGCTAAAGATGCGAATACCTATGTTATTACACCGGGTGGTTTAACGGCTGTTAACTATACCATCAGCTATGCTAATGGTAGCTTAACCATTGACAAAGCTGCTTTAACCGTAACTGCGAAGGATAGCGCCAAAACATATGACGGTGTGGCCTTTGGTGGTGGTAATGGTGTTAGCTATACTGGTTTTGTAACAGGGGATGATTCTACTGCTGCTTTAACCGGTACGCTGGCTTATAGCGGCAGCGCACAAGGCGCTACCAAAGCCGATACCTATGTTATTACGCCGGGTGGCTTATCTGCTGATAACTATACCATCAGCTATGCCAATGGCGCTTTAACTATTGATAAAGCGGCTTTAATCGTAACTGCTGCCGATAGCACCAAAACCTACGATGGCACTGCCTTTAGCGGTGGCAATGGTGTTACTTACAGTGGTTTTGTAAATAATGAAGATTCCACTGCTGCTTTAACCGGTACACTGGCTTATAGTGGCACCTCACAGGGCGCTAAAGATGCTAATATATATATAATAACCCCGGGTGGTTTAACAGCAGATAACTATGCTGTAAGCTATACCAGCGGTGCTTTACAAATTAACCAGGCAGCTTTAACTATTACAGCTACTGACAGTGCCAAAACCTACGACGCTACTACCTTTAGTGGCGGCAATGGCGTTACTTACAGTGGTTTTGTACCTGATGAAGATGCAGCTGTGTTGTCGGGTAATATTGCTTACAGCGGCACTGCACAAGGTGCTGCCGATGCGGGTTCTTATAGCATCACTGCCAGTGGTGTTACTTCGGGTAACTATGCTATCACGTATGTGGATGGTGCGCTTACCATAGATAAAGCTGCCTTAACCATTACGGCTAAAGACAGTACTAAAACCTACGATGGCACAGCCTTCAATGGCGGTAATGGCGTTACCTATAGTGGCCTGGTAAGTAATGAACAACCGGGAGTGTTGGGTGGCACAATGGTGTACACTGGTACTTCGCAGGGAGCAGCGCATGTAAACCAGTATGTAATTACCCCGGGTGGTGTTACTTCTGATAACTATACTATCAGCTTTGTAAATGGTGCCCTCACCATTCAACCAGCTACGGTAACTATTACGGCTAAGGATACCAATCGTTGTTATGGCGTGGCGAATCCCGACTATGCCTTTAGCTATAGTGGTTGGGTAAACAGCGAGTCTGTTACCGTGTTAACGGCACAGCCAACAGCTGCTTCTGCTGCTACTGCACAGTCGGCCGCAGGGGATTATGTAATTGTGCCTTCCGGTGCTGCTGCTGCTGATTATGTATTTACTTATGTAAATGGTCAGTTAACCGTAACGCCGCTGCCGGTGAGTACTTTATCGGCCAGCCAGGGATTGATATTGTGTGGCACAGGTAAGCAGCTGCCATTACAGGCTTCCGGAACTTATACGTTTGAATGGTATTACAATAATGCGACTGTGGCTGGTAACACCACGGGGGCACTGACGGCTAATGCGCCGGGTACCTACGCCGCTAAAGCTACCGATACCTATGGTTGTAGTGCTATGGCAGGCAATAACCTGGCAGTAACACAACTGCTTGCCCCACAGCCGGCATTTAGCTTCGACAGCTATTGTAAAGATGTACCGGTGTCCTTTACCAACAGCTCTGCTGTAGACAACAGTGCTACGGTACATTACAACTGGGAAAGTGGCAACGGACAAACCAGCACTGTGGCTGCTCCGGAGTTTACTTATGCTGCTGCCGGTACGTATAATGTTGTATTAAAGGTGAGCTTGTTAGAGTGTCCTGTGTTAGACTCTACAGTAACCCATGCTATTACTGTAGAAGCGCCTGTGCCAGCCGTAAGGTTAAATACAGCCTTTGCATCCAATGGCCAGCCGTTGGCAATAACATGTCGTAATTATACTACTGCTGCTTACAGCTGGACGCCTGCTACCGGCTTGTCTGCTGCTACTGTTTATAACCCAACGGTTACCCTAAACAATAGCCAGACGTATGAAATAGCCATGACCTTCCCATCGGGCTGTGTTACTACCGATACCCTGCTGGTGCAGGTGCTGATTAGTAACGACATACTGGTGCCAAACGTGTTTACGCCTAACGGGGATGGCCAGAACGATAAGTTGCTGCCTAACCTGAGAGGCGTGGAAAAGCTGAACTACTTCCGCGTGTTTAACCGCTGGGGTAAAAAGGTGTTTGAAACCAGTGATGCCGCCAATGGCTGGGATGGTTATGTTAACGGCGAGTTACAACCATTGGCTACTTATGTATGGGTGGCAGAAGGTGTTGACAGAGATGGACGTGTTATTCACAGGCAGGGTTCTGTAACCTTACTGCGTTAATAACCACGATAATGTATACTAAAAAGGCGCCCCGGTTGTAAAAACGGGGCGCCTTCTTCATTTCGCATAGGGCAAAGCGCATTTCACATAGTACTTTTTAATGTTATAACTATTTATGACACTTTTGCATGGTTAAACAGCGGAAACACATTGTTTAACGCAACTCACTAACCGTGAAAGTATATATGAGAAAAAACAAATTATCCCGGATGAAACATCCGGTTGCTTATAGCAGAAGTTAGCCTGCATTTTATAAAACGTTCCGGGTATAATGCAAGGCCGTTAAGTATTATCAACGGATTGTTTATATCGGGAACAGGATTTTTTTCATGTTTAGAGTGATAAAACAGGGATAGTCTTATCCTTGTTCTTTTATTTTTTAGCTTTCTTCTTTTTCTTTTTAGTCCCGGCAGCTTTTTTAGCAGCGGCATCTTTATCAATTTTCATATTGAACTTCACGGTATCCCAATACTCTTTACCATATCCCACAAAAATTTCACCTCCTTTAGGAATGTCTTTTGTAGCTATCAGAAACACGCGGGTGCCTTCTTCTACAAATTCTGTATTGTTAACCAGTCCGGTTATTCTGGTTAATCCGCGGGCATCATTGGCATATTTAGCAATAGAAGATTCGTCTTTGCTGGCGTCTATCACATGGTTTTTGTTCACATAAAAGATGTAGGGGTTAGTGCCCTCTGTATGTTCTACTTCTTTCCAGGTAGTGATTTTACCCGTGTATTCTACAATTTTATCACCTTTGATAATCGCTTTTTTAGTAAACAGGCCCTTGCCGGCATTTGGAAGGGTGGATATTTTTACGGTAAGTTGATTTTCTAATAATTCCATAGCAGGCAAGATACGTATTGGATACGAAACAACGTTTTTTTACATTTACCATATGTTTTTTTAAGCATGGATTTTTAGTTCACCTTCCGTTTTCGGGCGGGAGGTGTTTTTTGTACCTTATGTAAGGGGATGGCGGAGAGGAAAAAAACTTTTATAAAAATACCAATTGTAGCTGTTATATCTGTTGGGTTTTACGATTCTATATGTAACAAACTACATGCTAAATGTTTATATGTCCGGTTATCGCTCTTTTATGCTGTGTGGCGATAGTCGTCCTAAGAACTACCGAGGGAGTTGATTAAGTCGTAGACAATTGTTTTGGAAGCCACAGGACAATTCCTACATTTGACGTTCTCTTCGTGTTTTAGGAACGTAGATTTTTAGTTCATACCCCGTTTTCGTACGGGGTATGTTTTTTTAGGCCAGTAAGGCCATCAATGCCGTAAACGACTCCACGTAAAAGGTATAGGCATGTTCCCATTGTTGCAAAGGAAGTTCCCGGGCCAGTTTTATGAAAGGTTGTTGTTGCCAGGTTTGCAGCACAGCCGGGTGGTTATTGCGCGTAACAGGGATGTAGGTATCCGGGGCAAAATGATGCTGCCAGGGATCGGAACCTGTGGCCACCTGCCACTGTTGCAAATGGCCGGCAGCTAACTTTTGCGACAATACGTTTTGAAGCAGGGTTTTATAATGCCCCGCCAGGTGCAGGTGAATGCTAAAGCTGTGTCCCCACCAGAAAAAAGAACGGATGGCAAAGGCATCGTCCTGTTTAAAATAACGGGGCTGGTCCAGTACCACATAAGGCAGCTGCCGGTAAAACTCGCCGCGTGCAATTTTAGGCGATACGGCTTTAACGGCAGCATCGGCTGCCGTGCACTGTTGTAGTAAAGGCGTATAGGCGGTGCTTAATTGTCCGAATAGTTCGTACACTTTTTCAATCACCCGTTGCTTGGTAAGCAGCCACTGCGCATTTTGCACCAGTTCCTTTTCTTCTTGCGCCAGCAGCCAGGTGTGTTGCATGTTTATGGTTTTTTAGCGGCAGCTTCACTTTGCAGCAAGGCCTTGTAATAAATTTTACCCATCTGGCCTGCCACAAAACGTTTAGGCAGCAGGTGCATAAACTTACTACCAAGTCTGTTTAACACGCCTGGTATATAACTGTGCTTGCGGGTGATAAAAGCCTGCAGGCCTTCTTTGGCAGCCTGTTGCACCGGCATCAGCCAGCTTTTTAAACCATGAAAAGCTTCGCCTTCGGTCATTTCCGTAGCAATGCCTGCGGGGGTATAAGCGGTGATAGAAAACTGTTTGTTTTGAAGCTCGTGCGAAAGGGCATTGGCAAAGCTTAACAAAAAGGCCTTAGTGGCCGAATAAGCGGCCTGGTAGGGTACAGGGTATAACGCGGCCATGCTGGATACTACCATTACACCACCTTCCTTACCACTGCTTTCAAAGTGCTGTACCAAACGGCTGGTCATACGCAGCACACTTACCACATTGGTTTGCAGCATGGCGTTGAAATGATCCCAGGGTAAATCCGTATGGCGGCCAAAAAAGGTAAGGCCGGCATTGAGAATAGCGCCATACAACTGTCCGCCTGCCAGGCTTTGATCCAGTACACGCTCCACATCCGCAGGTATCGACAGGTCGGCAGCAATTACCCTTACCTGCACGCCGGCTTCTTTTTCCAGCATGGCTTTCAGCAATTCCAGCTTTTCGGCCCGGCGGGCTACTATTATTAAATTGGCTTTGTGTTCAAATGCCAGCTGACGGGCCATTTCCTGTCCTAGTCCGGCCGATGCGCCGGTAAGTAATACCCATTGATTGTGTAACTGCAAACGTTTCATAAAAGTTGACGCAAAGCTAACCCGTTTTTAGGCAGTAGCCGCGGCTAAAATGCTTATATTTGAAGCATTCCCCCTGATAGAATGACAACTCTGAACAACTTTTTCCTGGACACCATTTACCATCTGCGTAATCACGAAGAAATTCTGCTGCATACCTCCTACACGCCACCGTTGGAAGAAGATAAAGAACTGCTGACGCATTTTCTGGAAATGGAATATGGCAATGAATGCCTGGAATATCCCGGCACCGCCCCGGTGTTTGATGGCGCTGCTGCTTTGTGGGGGGCACAGGTGGTGTATACGGCTTCTTTATTATTGCTCGATCGTAAACACCATGTGGAAGAGATACCCACGCTGCTGCCGTCCTATACCGGCCCGGTTACGGAAGGGGCTATGTTAAGTGCAGATCTCTGTTTGCGCTTTTTGCCACAGATTATTAAACAGCTACAGGCTATTGATGCAGAAGATGTGCTGATTCCTTTGCTGGAGCAGGTGTTAACGCGCTGGCATTATTCGGGTATTGGCCTGGAGTTAGGGATAGAGAATGAGCTATTGGAAATAGCACTACGACATAACTGTTTACGCCAATTGTATGTAAACAGGATTATACAATACCAATACAAACCACTGGCAACACACCCGTTGTGGCAGCCTTGGGTAATGGCGGCTATGGGCAATTACACTACTTATTTCTGGAAAGACTTATAACGTTTATATGAAGCAGATAGATGAGCTGAATGCCGTGCTGGCTTATATCAAACAAAATTTTGTGGGTAAAGATGATATTGCCGATTTGTTGGGCATAGGCCTGGTAGCGCGCGAAAACCTGTTTTTATTAGGCCCTCCCGGTACCGCTAAAAGTGCTATTGTGCGCTTGTTGTGCGAATGCCTGGAAGGAGGTAAGAACTTTGAATACCTGTTAACCCGTTTTACCGAGCCCAACGAAATATTCGGGCCTTTCGATATCCGCCGGTTAAAAGAAGGCGAGCTGGTAACCAATACCGAAGGCATGATGCCCGAAGCATCGCTGGTGTTTTTAGATGAAATATTCAATGCCAACAGCGCCATCTTAAACAGCTTGTTAATGGCGCTGAACGAAAAACTGTTCCGCCGTGGTAAAGAAACCCGCAAGCTGCCTGCGCTGATGTTTGTAGGGGCCAGTAACCTGCTGCCTGAAGATGATGCGCTGAGTGCCTTGCTGGACAGGTTTCTGATACGGGTGAAGTGTGATTATGTAAACCCCGACAGATTGCACGAAGTGTTGCTGGCCGGCTGGAATATGGAAAGCCGTGCAAAAGAACAGCAACCGGTAATTAGCCCGCAGGCTATTATAGAATTACAACAGGCTTGCCGCCAGGTGGATATTGCACCGGTGCGTAAGCAGTATATAGATGTCATTCATAGTCTGCGTAACACCGGCATTAAGGTGAGCGACCGCCGTGCCGTGAAGTTGCAGAACCTGATTGCGGCCAGTGCATTGATCTGTAAACGCCAGGTAGCGGAACTGTCCGATCTGTGGGTGCTGAAATATATATGGGATACGGAAGAACAGATAGAAATACTGGCGGGTATTATTAATAATATTATTGAAAAAGAGCCGGCAGCTACTGCACATCCGCAGGCGTTAACCAATAAGGTGCCGCAGGCCGAAGAGGTAATGAAGGAGGTGACCTTGCTGGTGCAGAAATGGAACGACAGCACTTTGTCGCCGGAAGAACAGAATGTAGTGAAAGATAAGCTGCGTTATGTGCAAACCCGGTGCGATTGGGTGAGTGATGCGGAACAAAAGCAATTTATTCAAAAGGAAATTGATGCGTTATGGCAGAGGATGCTGCAAACCCTATAACCTGGCTGCTGCATCTGGCCCTGCCGCACAGGCATTACCTGGGGCGGATAAGGCATTGGGATAATCTGAGCATAGCAGAGGAGGGGGAGCATTGCTGGGTAAAGGATTTTACACCGCAACAGCTGGATAGTACGGCAGTGAAAAGCATTCCTTTTATCACTATCTATTACTGTAAACAACAGCAACTGTTTCCGGCTGGAAAACTGGTGCCGGTACAGTCAATGCCTGCCGGTTTACACTGGCAGCCTATAGCCAAAGGCTTAGGGGTTACACTGCCCGGCTTTAATCACAACTACTTTGGTATTCAGCAGTCGATACCAGTTACACTGGTGCCCAGCCAGCTGGAAAGGCAGGCATATGCGATGCTGGTGAAACTGGAGGTGTTGCAGGCTTATATAGAAACCGCGCCTGCTGTGCGTTTGCAGCCCCTGCAATGGATAATACTGGATAACCATACCGCTTGTGTTATAGGGGTGCCTTTATTACCCGTGCAAGGAGAGGTATTGTGGAAGGATGAGCGTTTTCTGCTACCTGTTGGTTACGATTTTGAATGGCGCATATTATCGGAAGTGATTAGTAGTAATATGAAAGACCATTATAACTGGGTGCTATGGCAAAAAGAAGGCAGTTGGTTACCTATTGCTCCCCAGCAATTGCAGCCTTTAACGATTAGTTCCTTCCGTTTAAGTATGCAACGGATTACTACTCAAAAAAGAAGTGAAGGGTAATGGAGGAAAAAAAGTACATAGCTATTTCACCGGATTATTTCTGGCGGGTAAGTGAAGCCGGTAATGCCATCGATTGGTGGAATGGCAGTTTTGTGGCCACTAACGAATATGTATGTGAAGTGCTGGGCCTTTTATCTACACAGGGATGGCCACCTTTTGGGGCTCTGTTGATAGCGCTGGCGGCCACCGGAGAAGGGGCCAGAGCATTATTACTGAAAATGGAAGAGTGGCGGCTCAACACCCAGTTGGAATATGCCACAGAAGTGTTAGATCAGGTAGATTGGGTGAGTGTAAAAACGGTGTATATGGCTTTGATGGATTTACCACCTGCCTATAAAAAAGGGGCGAAGCGGCTGATGGTAATGCAGGCTATTTTTACCTATTGCCACAATATGTTGTCGGCTCAGAAAGCAAAATCCATTAACAGTCGTATTCGTTTGCTGCTGATACATGATGTTACTGAGATTGAAAAAATACCCTTTCGTGCTGCTTTGCGGCATTGCGAGCATGATTTCAGGTGTATTGCTTTAATGGCCAGGAAGTTTGCCAATGCAAGCGCTATAATGCAGAAAGCAGACCAGATGTCCTGGCCGTTGATAGGGGGAATGCCGGAAGTGCCCGAAGAAGATATGACCAGTGAAAGTGTTTCCGGTAGCTTTATACAACAACTCATAGCTCATTCCCGTACCTTCCAGATAGGTGCGTTGATAGAATACCTATGGTCGGGTTTGCGCATTCCGGTATATCATCCGCAGGAGAGCGAATTATTGCTGGGCGGCGTGCAGGATATCACCAACAAAGGCAACTTTGATAAACTGTTAACCTCCGAGTTAGCCAATGAAGATATGGTGATGTTATCCAGGTTGGCTAACAGCGAAGCTTTGTATTTACATAAAGAACCGCCGCCCGAAAAAGATGATATTATACGAGCCATCGTAATAGATGTTTCTTTAAAAAACTGGGGCACGCCGCGTACCCTGGCCTACGCCATAGCATTGGCTATAGACAGGCACCCCAAACGCAATACCGCTTGCGAAATATATGGAGTTGGCAATACCTGTTTGGCGCTGGACTTTAGTACTGTAGATTCTGTTGTTAACAGCCTGCAGCAAATGGATACCAGCCTACATGCCGCAGAGGGTTTACAGCTGTTTTTTAAAACAAACGCCCGGGAAAAGAAGATGGAAGTTATACACATCTCCACCCGGCATGCCAGCAAGCATCCAGCTGTGTTAAAGGTGTTCAGTGAATATGAGCACCTGGTAAGTTATTTTATAACCGCTGAAGCCAGCGGCGAACTTATACTCAGCAAAAACATGCATAAGAACAGGCGGGAGATGCAACGCCTGATGTTGCCTTTGCAGGAGCTTTGGGAAAAGCGGCAGCCTGCAAAAGAAAAGCCGCCTGTGCGGGTAGATGTGGCAAAGCGGGAAGTGCTGCCGGATAGTCCGTTGTTATATCCTCATTTTTTTACCGGGGAAGGTGTGATGATAGGCAATATGGCAACCAATGAAGTGTATGTGATTAAAGGCAACCGCATTTTTCAACTGGATAGCAGGCATGCAGAATCTCCTGGCAGTAAAGGCTGGAGATTATTGCCCGTGTTGTTGCCACAAGGGCAATGGGAATATGTAATGGGTACCTTCAACGGCAATGAACACATATTATTTTGTATCGATTACAGCGTCAATGATGTGTTGTTAATTGATTTACTTACGGGATCGCTGTATACAGTAAAACTGCGTGAGGAAGAGTTGTTTGCCCCTGCCTTTTTCTATGAAAATGCGCTGGTGATAACATGTGTGGATGGATGTGTTACTGTGGATATTATAACTCGGAAAGCGGCAGCTAAAAAGTATAAGCGTGGATATGATCCTTTTGCCGGAGAGGAGAACCAGCTACAGGCGGAAGAGGCGTATCGTACTTATCAGCAGCAGGTGGATTTACTTTACAGGGTAAGCAATAAAGCACCACTGGGTGGGTTAACACATGTGGCAGTTAATAAATCCGGGCAGTTATTATTGAACAATAGATATGTTTTATCTCTGGTAGATGTAGGTATCAAATTGCTGGAAGCTGATGAGGAAAAAAAGCAGATAGCTATCACGGCTATCCGGTTGGAGAAAGAGAGTTGCTTTGTTTTTCCGGATGGCAGTAGTATTGCCATGGACGATAATGGAATGCTGGTATTGAAAAGTAAAGAAGCTTTAGGTGTAGGCTTTGTGAGTGCTGTGGTGCACCGGACGGAACATGCTGACAGATTAAGCCTGATAGGTAAAAAAGATAGGGATCAGAAAATGATGCACTATGGGAGTATGTTAAATCATTGCCCTGTAGTGCTGGAGTCATATAATAACATGGATAACAATGCGGTTCTTTTTCAAAAGGAAATGAAACAGCATGGTATTGATGTAGTAATAGAGTCTAATAAGCCAGAATATTTTCTGTTTATTCCTGCGGTGGTGAACACAAGTTTAGGAGTGTCAACCACCCATTATTTTACTGGCAATGTCTATTACAAACCTTCTCATGTCTCTTTGACAAGATGGGATCCCAGACCATTTTATATAAGGTATATAGATGTGTTTATAGGCAACATACGTACATTGGCTGAAAATGTAAACCGTGGTTAAGTATGGAGCGTTTAATAGGTGCAAAATTTTCTACTTATTTTGGTGAGTGCCACAGCTATTGGTGGACATGGCAGGATGATGCCAGTGTGATAAGCCTGCGTGAGGGCAATACTATTGTATTCCAGGAAGAGTTGTGCAATATATTGGAAGATATGCAGGTGCAGGGATGGCCGCCGCTGGGAGCATTGCTGCTGATACTAATGGCCTGTGGTAATAATACTTCTGCTTCTTTACATCAGTTACATGATCACTTGCTGTTAGATTTTTTGAAGAATGAACCCAAAGGGGATGCAGAAGGGGCAGATGTGAATGGCCTTTTTGTGAAAGGGTGGGCCTTAATAAGAAATATAGCTGAGATACCTAAAGAATATACTCAGGGGCCCAACAAGCGCCTGTTGGTATTACATCTTCTCAGGAAAAACCGGCATCCTGTTGCAATGCCCCGGACAGCACAATGGTTGCAGTTGTTCAGGAGTGACTATAAAGATAGCCGTGAGCGTGAGGGATTGGTACGGGTACTTACATTCGGTCAAGGTGAGGCAATAAGAAAGTTTCTAGGAGATTTTGCCTTCCTGGCAAAGCTGGCTGCACAATATCCTACAGTAGATAGTATACTGGAAGGTCTTGTGCCGGGGCAGGAAATATTGCCGGTACCGGAATGGGAAGAAGAACTGGCCACAAATAGCATGCTACCCGAAGCCTGGATAGAAACTTTATTGGCCAAAGATGCCACTTTTGCAGTAGGCGCTTTGATAAGGCATGTATGGGCAGGCTTGCGTATTCCTTTACATATGTACCAGCCCGGCGCGCAACCGTTAGGCGGTATCACGGATATCACCAACAAGGGGAGTTTAGAAGGCTTGCTGGTATCTGAATTTGCCAATGAAGAAGTGTTGTTGCTTTCCCGGCTGGCCAATAACGAAGCGTTGTATTACCAGCGCGAGGTGCCTCCGGTGGCCGATGACACGGAAAGGGTGATACTGCTGGATGTGTCGCTTAAAAACTGGGGAGTACCCAGGCAACTGGCTTATGCATTAGGTATAGCTATTGGCAGGCATCCTAAAACAGATATGAACTGCCATCTTTATGCGATTGGCAAGCAATGCCGGGAAGTGTTATATCAAACCACAGAGGAGATAGAAAACAGTTTACGGCAGATGGATACAGGCGTACATGCTGCCAGTGGGTTACAGCAGTTTTTTGCCGGAAGGCAACCCACTGACCGGATGGAAATTATATTTATTTCTACAGAAGCAGCAGCCAGGCATGAAGAAGTGCAACAGGTAATTCGCCTTCATTATTCGGTTTTTAAGTACTGGATAACGGTAAACGGCAGCGGGCGTGTATCTGTATGGAAAAACAAACGCCAGGGGCAGCAATTGGTACAACAGATGCAGTTGCCATTGGAAAAACTATGGTCTAAGAAACTGGTGTCTCGTGTCCCGAAGCAGGAAAAGGTGTTGGTGCCAAAAACGGATATGCCCATTGGCGACACACTGGATCGTTGTCCTTTACTATATCCTGCCCGTAAGTATGTGCTGCACTTGTTGGCATCTGATGAGAAGGCGTATATCGTGTCTAAGCATAGGCAACTGTTTCAGGTGTATAAAAGTGATATAGGATATCCGATGAAACTATTGCCTTTAAAATTACCTTCTCACGTAATAACGTATGTAGCTGGTAAGGGAAAGGATGGTGTGGAATACTTGTTTTGTTTTAAAAAACAGGTAAGTGAAGTAGAGGTAATTAACCTGCAAACTGGCGGCAGTCAGAAAATGTATTACCGTAGTAACATACCGGATGGGTTCTTGTGTTATGAGGGGGCTTTTTATCATGTAACGGCAAATAGTATTGCAGTGTTTACCCTGGAAGATGGCTTACAATTCGCCATGCACCAGGGATACAGTGAAGTGTATCAGGCGATTTATGAAAAAAGGAAGCAGGAAATAAATGATTTGTGGCAGCAGTGGTGGATGCGTTGCTCGAATGTGTTAATCCATATTTCCCGGTTATATGTTAGTTCCAGTGGCAAGTTGGTTTTTAATAGCCATCGGCTGGTGTTAAAAGAAAATGGTTCTATACAACTGGAGCGTACGAGGAAGGATGATGGGGTGTGGATAGCTGCGCAATATAACCAGCGGCAGCATTGTTTTGAATTTGCTGATGGCAGCCAGGTATCAGTAGATAAAGAGGGAATGATAAAAATAAAAAGGGCATTACCGGCAGGACAAAGCAAGTATGAGCTGGTGTTAAGCAGCCGGGGGGAGCAGAGGTTGTATACTATTAAAACGGTGAAAGAGGGTATGAGCTGGTATATGGGCTTGAATAATTTGGTTGAGCTGGTAGAGAACTGCCCTGTTGTGGTGTGTCATACAAATAGAAAACAACAGGCGGAGCTTTTTTTGCAAAAATTGCTAGATGTTGGGGCTTCCGGGTATATCAATAAAGTGACTACGGAGCCTATCGTGTATTTTTCCCCTGAATTGGAAACTTCATTAATGTTGGCTACCCCTTACTGTTACACAGGCAGCAAGCGTTATAAACCTTTTGAAGGGCCGGGGAGCTGGCTGGAGAAAATGAATGGGAAGGAGTTTTATGATACTTTTATACAGCCGTTAATTACTCAAATACAAGATTATGCAGCTAGTAGTTAAACCCGCCATCACGAATCAATACCCGTTAAAGGCCTTGTTTATCCGGGGCGGCGATGTAAAGCTGTGGTTGCGTGAAATACAAGCAATGGGCTTGTCTTTGTTAGAAGTGGACGTATATGCTTTACCGGGTACCAGCGCCAACACCGTATGGGGCTGCCTGCTGGTGCCCTTGAAAGGTCTGGCAGCAGTAGAAACAGGGATACATGTGCGCAGCCAGCTGGTGGGCGAATGTTTGTTTATACCTGCTTATTCCACTATATATCCGGTGGTTACTCCAACAGAGGTGAACGTGTTGCTGAAAATGCAATTGCATTGCTGGCACCCCGAAATCGGGATTACCGAATTGGAGCAACCGGTACAGTTTAGTCAGCTACTGGCTATGCCACAGCTATCACAACAACAGATAGTGCAGCCAGCTAAAGGTGTGCATTTGCCCGCATTGATTCAAAGCTACCAGGTAAAAGAGGTGGCAGCGGAAGAAGTATTACAAAAAATGGAGGAGCAGCTTTTTCCGGAAAGTAAATCACTCGAAAATAAACCCCTGGGCATCTGGGAAAAAATAAAGCTTTGGATACTGCGCCTGTTGTTAAGGGGCGGTATGCCATCTGCAGGTGGCAGTGCCGGATTGTCGGGCTGGCGGTTAAAGATCGCGAACTGGCTGGCTGGAAAAACGAATGGTAAATGGTTGCAGAAAATGCAGCAAAGCCTGGAAAACCTGGAACAGCGAAACCAAAGGCAGCTGGACAGGTTGTTGGATATGCTAAAGAACGATCCGGATACTGCTTTGCAATATGCCATACCACTGGATCCCGATGGGGCCGGAAGGGGCAGCAAGTTGATGGAGTGGGACTTGGGCAAGCGGTGGTTTGATTTTGGTTTAGGCAAAGGAAGCAGTAGTGGAGTGGGAGGAAGTTTTGGTTTTACAGATAACTCCTTTAAGCGGCTGGAAGATCAGTATCGTGCTACGGCATTGGAACTGATGAAGCAACAGCAGTATGAAAAAGCAGCTTTTGTGTATTTAAAGCTGTTAAAAGATCATTTCCAGGCCGCAAAGGCATTGGAAGAAGGAAAGCTGTATGCCGAAGCGGCGGCATTGTATCTAAAGCACGGTAATCATCTGGCTGAAGCTGCCCGCTGTTACGAAAATGGAAATATGACCCTAAAGGCAATTGAGTTGTATGCGCAATTGGGCATGCATGAAAAAGCGGGCGATCTGTACAGGAGTATCGGGCAAAAAGAAGACGCTGTTTACCATTATGGTAAAGTAGCGGATGATTATATACAGGGGAAGCGCTATTCGAAAGCAGCAGACATCTATCAGCACAAAATACAGGATATGGCACAGGCACAAAATCTGTTGCTGGAAGGTTGGCGTGCTTATAAAGGAGATGCCCGGAATTGCCTGGATAAATATCTTACCAACATAGGCGAAGAAAGGCTGGTGATGAACGCTATTGACAATATATATATGCGCGAAACCAATGAAAGGAATAAGCCGGCTTTTCTGGATGTATTAAAAGGCTCCTATACTAAATATCCGGAACTGTCTGCTCCTATTAAAGACATTGCCTATGAAATTATTGCGGAATATATAGAAGGGCAACCTGCTATGGCCGAAGAGTTACAGCATTTTAACAAAGAAGATCACAATTTAACGAAGGATATATTGCTATATAAGCAAATGAGAAGGTAATTTTAAGCAGTATCTTTTACTGGAAAATTACCGTATCATGATGAACACAGAACAGCAACGATTACAGCAGGCAGGATGGAAGAAATGGGGATCGTATGTAAGTGACAGGCAATGGGGCACCGTGCGGGAAGATTACAGCGCCAATGGCGATGCCTGGAATTACACCACACACGATATGGCACGCAGCAGGGCCTGGCGCTGGGGAGAGGAAGGTATAGCGGGTATTAGTGATGATAAGCAATTGTTGTGCTTTGCTATTGCCTTATGGAACAAAAGAGATCCTATTATCAAAGAGCGTTTTTTTGGGCTCACCAACCAGCAGGGCAACCACGGCGAAGATGTAAAGGAACTCTATTACTACCTGGATGCCACGCCCACGCACTCCTACATGAAAATGCTGTATAAGTATCCGCAGCTGGAGTTTCCTTACCGGCAGCTGGTAGAAGAAAACGCCCGCCGTAACCGTCAGCAGGAAGAGTTTGAAATTATTGATACCGGCATTTTTAATAATGATGAATATTTTGATGTTTTTGTAGAATACGCCAAAGCGGGTACGGATGATATACTGGTGAAAATAACCATTCACAACCGCAGCAATCACAGTGCAGCGTTGCATGTATTACCCACTGCCTGGTTCAGGAACACCTGGAGCTGGGGCCGGCACGACTACAAACCGGTACTATTGCAGGATTCAGGCAACAGCGTTAAAATTCAGCACGAAAAACTATCGGTAAAGCATTTGTATTATGAAGCCGGTGGCAACGCGCTGTATTGCGAAAACGAAACCAATAACGAGCGTTTATACCAGAGTGCCAATAGCACGCTTTATCCCAAAGATGGCATCAACGATTATATTATACATGCTAAGCCTGCCGTGCATCCGGATTTGCATGGTACCAAGGTGGCTATTGATTATGATGTGGCTATAGAACCACGGGGTGTGCATATGGTAAAGCTACGTTTAAGTGCCCAGGAGCTACCTGATGCGTTTAGCGATTTTGATAGTATTTTTCAGCAGCGCCTGCAGGAAGCCGATGCGTTTTACCAGGATGTGCAGTACAATGTGATTGAAGACGACGAACGGTTGGTACAACGCCAGGCGCTGGCAGGCATGTTATGGAATAAACAGTTTTATTCGTACAAAGTGCAGCAATGGCTGGATGGTGATCCGGATATGCCAGCTCCGCCACCGGAGCGAAAAAACGGCCGTAATGCCTACTGGAAACAGTTGAACAATGAGGATATTATCTCTGTCCCTGATAAATGGGAATTTCCCTGGTATGCTTCGTGGGATCTGGCTTTTCATTGTGTTACATTGGGTATGATAGATCCTGATTTTGCGAAGCAGCAATTGTTGATGCTGACAGAAGAGTGGTATATGAATCCTTCGGGCGAATTGCCGGCTTATGAATGGTCGCTGGGGGATGTAAATCCGCCGGTGCATGCAGGAGCGGTGTTTCGTGTGTATAAGCAGGATGCTGCGGTTAATGGTAAAAAAGACTATGCTTTCCTGGAAACCCTGTTTCATAAACTACTCATCAATTTTACCTGGTGGGTAAATCGTAAGGATAACAACGGCAGTAACATTTTTGAAGGGGGCTTCCTGGGCCTGGATAATATTGGCGCATTCGACCGTGGTATGATATTGCCCGGCGGTGCTGTAATGGAGCAGGCAGATGCTACCAGCTGGATGGCCATGTATGCGTTGAATATGCTGCACATTTCGCTGGAGTTATCCAACTACAATAAGGTATACACCAGCATGGCTATTAAATTCTTTGAGCATTTTATGCATATAGCAGGCGCTATGGCCAGCATGGGGGAAGGCAGCAGTGGTTTGTGGGATGAAGAAGATGAATTCTTTTACGACCAGATACGTTCTCCCGATGGGCATATTGTAAAAGTGAAAATAAAGAGCCTGGTGGGGCTGATACCTTTTTTTGCAGTGGAAGTAATTACCAAACAAACGCTGGACAGTAACCCGGTGTTTGCGCAACGTATGGCCTGGTTTCTGCGTCACCGGCCCGATCTGGCCCGCCTGGTATCACGCTGGTACGAAGAAGGGAAGGATGAAAAGCACTTGTTAAGCCTGCTGCGCGGCCATCGCATGAAGCGTTTGTTAAGCCGTATGCTGGACGAAACGGAATTTTTAAGTGAACATGGCGTACGCTCGCTCAGCAAAAGATATGATGCGGAACCCTATAGCCTGAAAGAAGGGGATACAGAGCTGCGGGTAAAATATACACCGGGCGAAAGCGACACGGCTATTTATGGTGGTAACAGTAACTGGCGTGGTCCCGTTTGGATGCCGATGAATTTTTTAATGATAGAAAGCCTGCGCAAGTTCCATTATTTCTATAGCGATGATTTTCGTATTGAATATCCTACTGCATCCGGCAAATACTATTCATTGCGGGAAGTAGGGCATGAGCTGGCAAAACGTTTGCTTACCCTGTTTGTAAAAGATAAGCAGGGCAGAAGAGCGGTACTGGGTGATAATGAAAAACTGCAAACCGATCCGCATTTTCAAAACCTGGTATTGTTTCATGAATATTTTCACGGCGACACAGGTAAGGGGCTGGGGGCTTCGCACCAAACGGGGTGGAGCGGATTGGTGGCTAACCTTATCCGGATGAAGAATAATCCATAAAGTATAATAGATATAGGTATGGAATAATTCATATATACTTAATATTTGCAGGGCCGGAATCTCCCTTATTATAAGGGGTTCCGGCCTTTTATTTTGTTTATTCATAAACAAAAGGCAGTTTTGTGTGCGAATAAAATCCAACTATAAAAAACACATCCAATCACCAATAAAGCCCACCGACTGCATAAAACCTACGCGCAAACTCTAACCGTTACATATTTATTCTAAACCAATTATGAAAAAAACAGCACTGACCCTTGCAGCACTTTTGTGGCTGTACAGCGGATCCCTTCATGCACAGGAGCAAGCAACCCCGCAGGAATGGAGTCTTACCACTGGAAGCGTAGCTAGTCCGCCAAAGTGGATGAAACAATTTACTACAGGCATATTGGTTGTTGCCAACGATTTAGGTGGCTTAACCGGTATCGATCCCGAACAGCATAAAGCCGTTTGGACCAAGCCCGAACTGAAAGGGGTAAAAGAAGAAGATATTCAGGATATTAATGGTTCGCCACTGGCTATGATCAACTATCCTGTGCTGGGTAGCCCGTTCGGTCGTGTTATTATTATTAACACGGTGGATGGCACTGAAATATTTGATAGCAAGGATGAGCATATCCGTATGGGAGATTATTATCCTTTAGCCAGCATCAATAGCCTGTTACTGGAAGGCACTAAAGAGAAGAGAGCCTTTCAGATGCTGATTGACTTTAACACCAACGAAAGAAAATGGACGGTAGACAGGGGAGAAGGTAAAAGTGGCTGGGGTGCTTTGATGGGTAAAATGAAAGGGGCTATGAGGGCTTCTATGGGTTCTCAGAAATTTCCTTTTGTAGATGCTGAAGGCAATATTGTGCTGGTGGAGCATAAAAACATTTCCCGCATTGATATTAAAACCGGAGCTTTTTTATGGACCAGTGAATACGATAAAAAAATTGGCCGCGTAAAAGAGACAGAAGGTAAAATTTACTTTGGCGAACAAGGTAAATCCAACCTGCATTGCATTGCCCTGGCAACAGGACAGGAAGAATGGAAGAAGCCGGTAAAGCTGGATGGTAACTTCAATAACCTGGTTTCCTATTCCGATCATGAAATGATAGTGCTACATTCTGATGGTTTCAATATTCTGGATTTGAGCACACTGGCTTTCAAATGGAAAAGAGATCCTTCGGTAGGGGATGTGTCTGAAATTCGCATACTGGACAATGGTTTTGTTACAGCCCACATGGAAGAGAAAAAGGCTATGATTGCCTATACTAACATGGAAGGTAAAAAAGTATGGGATAAAGATCTGGATGACGCTTTAATCACCTATAATGTAACGCCTAAAGGGGTTTATTATGTTACCACCGACCGTGCTAACGTATTAACTATGGAAGAAGGACGCAAAGTATGGAGAAAGGATATTAAGATTAAAGGTATTCCACGTTACCTGGTAGATGCCCAGTCTAATGCGGTAATCATGTACACCAATAAAAACCTGTATAAGTTTGACATGGGAGCAGGTGAATACAAAACTATCCTGGAAGATATTGAGCTGAAAGACTATGTAGATAAAGATGCAGACAGGAATTTTGGTGTAGGTTTATATTCTATCGATTTTAATGACCATAATGATATGCTGGAAATTGAAAACGTGGGTGGCAAATACCTGGTACGCAGCAACCAGAACATGTGGCTGATTGAAGAGAGTGGCAATGTCGTGTATAAGAAATATTATAAAGATGCGGCTATGTCAAAAGGTGTTCGCAGCCTGTTACGTGCAGCCAGCGCAGGTGGCGGATTCTTTACTTCTTATTCTGCTATGGCTGGTGTTGGTTCTATGCCTGGCGATATTATGAGTGGTAACACCAGCAAAACCGAGCGTCATCTTACTAATGCGCAAGTTAGTGCAGTAAGCAGTGACGGTTTACGTGCGTTATCTGCCCGTGTTGCCGCTACCAAAAGCAGCAGGAATGCGGTTTCTATTTTAACCCGTTTTGATGATGGCACCAAAGGCCTGGTAAGTGTTGATAAAGTTACCGGTGAAGAAAAAGCAAGGATTCTGTTTAAAGACAATACGCCTATCTATGTAGTAGATGACGTGATGAACAAGTTATACCTGGTTGTTGGTACGGAAGTTTCGTGCTACGACCTGGAGAAAAAAGCAAGCTAGCAGGGTATAGTATAGTTTGACACTTTGATGAAACATTTGGCAAAAGAAAAGGGTGCATCTGTAATGGATGCACCCTTTTTGATGATAAGTGGTAGTTACTCCGCAGTTGCTTCCGGCTTACCGGGTTGCTTTTTATTACCCAGTTCTTCCAGTAGTTTCAGGCCCAGCAAACCGTTCACGGGGTTAGCATTGCCATCACCGCCACTGATCAGTACATCCGGCATAATTTTCACTTTCTGTTCTGCAATAGCTTCCATTACTTTCAGCTGTGTGAAGTTATCGCCACCCATTGCTTCCACCGCCAGTTTGTACGATTCGGCGTGTGACTGCCCAATAGCCAGTATCTTCTCCGCTTCTGCTCTACCGGTTACAGAAATCTTCTCTGCATCAGCGCGGGCAATCAGTTCGGTACGTTCTGCTTCCGCTTTCGCCAGCAACCTTACTTTTTCTGCTTCACCACTGGCCAGCAGTTTCATACGGTCGGCATCGGCATTCGCCTGCAGGCGCACACTGTTGGCGTCACCGGTAGCTTTTTTCACAGAAGCATCGGCTATTCTTTCTGCAATCAATACACCCTGATCGGCTTTTACAATCTCCTTCTGTATCTCGGCAATAGCAGTTTCTTTTTCCAGTGCCTGACGTGTTTCCTGTGCGCGCATTTGTGTGTCGTAGGTTACCTTTTGTTCTTCGGCAATCTTCCGGTCAATCAGTGTTTTCATTAAGCTGTCGGGAGGTACAATGTCACCAATTAAAGTATCCACGCCATGTACGTTGTATTCTTCCAATACACGGCCTATATGCATCTTGGCCGATTCCTGTCTTTCCTTCCTGCTTTTTAAGAAGTCAATCACTTCCGCGTCCTGGGCCGAGTTTCGGAAATAGTTACCAATGGTAGGTTCCAGTACCTGTGTTACCAGGTTGCTCATGTTACCAAAGCGTGCAATTACTTTAGGGGCTTCGGTGGTAGGTATGTGAATGATCTGTGCCACATCCAGGTTAAATGTAAAACCATCACGGCTACGTACGGTGATAGTGCTCAGGTTTTTATCCAACTGGTGTGCTTCGCTGCGGGCGCTGGCCCAGTTTAAAACCAGGTTAGTGGTAGGTACATATTCCACTTTCATAATGTAGGGGTTTACCGGGTATTTACCAGGACCAAAAGGTTCGGCCCATACACCTTTATGTCCTTTTGCTACTATATTGCCATGCTTAAACTCTATGCCACTAAGGTCTTCCCCATCAGAGCCTACATAGGAAATAACTACACCCACGTGGCCTATCGGAATCTCGGTCATTTTTACCATCTCTACCTTGGCAAACCAGGGGTTAAAGAAGTAAGAACCTGCCAGTACCACCTGCTCCTGTAAGCCTTTATAACCACCATTCAGTACAAAAGAATCTGCATCCTGGAAATTGTTGTGTCCTGCAACGATTTTGCCGGCGATGGAACCGTTTTCTAAAGCCTGTCCCTCCATAGTGGTAACAATACCTACGGCGTTGTCGGGTATGTTTACCATATCGGTAATTTCCACGTTAAACAGGAAGGTGTTTACCCGGTAGCTACCAGGCGTCATCATAGTGGTTTGACGGCCTTTTTGTCCGCCGTTCTTTAAAAAAGCTTCTGCATCCTGGAAGGCATCGCAGGCTACTTTGCGGGCCAGGATGGCGCCCAGTGGGAGTTCGGTGCCGTCTTTGGCCATTACCAGCCCTACTTTACCGGTAGGTATCACGGTAAAAGGTTCAAAGATGACGGTATACTGCCATGCCCATTTACCAAAGTATACGCCGGGAGCCAGCGTTTGCGCCTGGAAGCCCGCTTCGCCATCTACAGCAATAATGCGTCCTTCGGGTAACTCCTGCTTACCCATTAATACAAATTTTTTGGTAACAAGGCCAATACGGTCTTCCGGTACTATTACAACGCCAAAGAAGATACGTAGCACCACACGGTAACAAATAGCAATAATAATAGGTATGCCTATAAACAGCAGTACCTTTATAACATTAGCGTCCATACTTTTTTTCTTTTTTTATGTGATTAAGGGAATAGAAAAGCTTGTCGCATGTGTGCATGCGGAGATGTGCTGCGCATTACGGCGCAGCGGGTTACTGCATAGGCTATTACATGGTGTTATGTAAATAGCTATGCCTGTGTAACAGATCATAAATTTCTTTTACTAAAGTGGTGGTGATGTATTGAATATGATGAAGCGCGGGTAGTGCGGAAAAGCACAGTTGGTTGAAGAGGTATTCATTGTAATATTAATTACCATACAAAGCTTACTAAAAAATCCGGATTACAAAAAAATATTTGTTGAATTTGTATGGGCGGTAAAGTGGGTTTTAAGTATTAGATTTGTTTATATATAACCTTAACACTCACTATGAAGTACATTCAGATGTTGTTGTTGTTATCAATGACAACAGTTGCCTTTAGCCAACCGCCTACGGAGAAAGATATGGCGGATATAGCGCAAAAATATTATGGTATAAGCCTGAATAGCGGCAAGTCTGTTTATGCGCTGGCCGATGATTTACGGGCCAAACATAACCTTACGGATGTATATTATAGAAGACGCACACACGATTCTTTGTTTTATATGCGGGGCGTTGCTACTTCTTTTAATCCCTTTGCCATTCCTGTTACTAAAGTAGAATTTCAACTACGCGAAAACTGGTACGTGATGCCTGACGGTAAACGGGATACCCTTTTGGCGCTACAGATATTGGGGGTTGCAGATACTACCATTGCCGCTGCTGATAATGTGCGTGAAGAGTATGCCCGCATTCAATCAGATTTTGCGAAGGTGTTGTATGTTTTTAGAAAGGGGCGCTATGAAAAAAAAGAAGAAAATTGGACGCATGAATATGCCTTGTATAGCGCCGATCAGCAAGAAGTTGTAGCCCAATTAGGCTATGGCTTATACTATAGAGATAAAAAGTCTAAAACCGTGGCTGTAGCCTTGTTTTTTCGTACTGCTGTAAATAAAAAATAGTCCAGTTATCAATCCGGATCGTTTTAATGCAACGGTAATGATAGAGGGATACAATCTCCGTTTTTCGCCGGGTATGGCTAAGGTAGATTTTATGTTTGGTTTAGAAGACTGCTCTAATGTAATAGCCAAACTTAAGAAAGGTGCTAATCTGAAAGTGCTGGCCGAAAGGATAGAGACTAATAAAATATGGTTATTTATAGAAACGCCGAAGGAATCGCTTGTGAGTGACAGGCAATCGTTTGATTTTGAATTTTCACGCCAGCAGGTGCGTGGTTGGGTGAGTGACAAATTTGTGGTTTATCAGTAAGTTTGCAGTAAAGCCTTACTGCTTCATTTTATCCATGCAACAATTTAAAACCCTGCCCGGCTCTTTTGAGGAATACAAGAAAGTCAGCCTGAAAAAGATAATCCCTGTTTGTATAATTGCGGTGTTGATAGCATTGCTAACCATTTACTGTACTAAACCAGCAGGAGCGGAGTGGGATGTATGGATGGTGTTGTTGATGTTAGGAGTAATAGCCCTGTTTTTGGTAAGAGGTATTAAACGGGGACTTCATAAGAGCAAAATATTATTAGAGAGCTATACCTTAACCATCACGGATAATAGTCTTGTCCGTCAGCAGGCAGGTACCCCGGAAATTACACTGTATTACAAAGATGTAAAATCCATTGTGAAAAGCAGTAGCGATAGTATTACTGTTTATGCGCACAGCCAGTCATCGCATATTTTCATTCCGTCGCAAATAGAAAACAAAGAAGCCCTGGAAGCTTTGTTGCAGGCTATTCAGCCTTTTTCCAATAAAAAGCCCTGGATGCAGCAATTTCGTTGGTTGATTATGCTGGTGATGCTGGGATCATTTGTAGCGATAGATTTCCTGGAAAATAAAACGGCTGTAGCCATTTCCGGTGTGGTATTTACTGCTATAATGGTGTGGAGTATTTATGAGATGCACACCAATAAAAATGTACCGGATCAGAGAAAGAAACGTATGCTCTGGTATTACATCATTGCCGTGTGTGGCATTCTTACAGCTGTAGCAAAGGTAACGGGCATAACCGATAATCCAGCCCCTGTACAGGAAGATGTTATAGCTAAAATGGCGGCCGGTGACACTACGCCTCTGCTGGACACTCATGTGAATCATTCTCTCAAAGAGCCGGTGGCAGACGATTGTGTTTTTGATACCAGCATATACAAGTTTACAGTAAAGAGTTTGCGCGCCTGGAAGCCGGATGTGGTTTTTAGCTGGGATAAAGAAGAGAAGTTTGCAATAGTAGCGCTGGCAAATGGGGATAGCTTACGCTTACATATTGGTGGCTGCTATTTTTACTGGTACGCTGCTACCATCGTTACCAATATTACGGACACTGTAGATACGGCTGCTTTGCACGAAAAAGCCGTATGGGCAGCCAAAACCTTTTTAACCCCGTTAGATAAACGCTGGCCTGCTTTAATAGCCGCAAGCAAGGTAGAAAAGGATGTGGAAGGGAAGGCGGATTATGTCATCCGTTATAAGAATCCCGACAGGCTTACCAATATCAGCTTTGAGCCTGTTTACATTGTAAAGGAAAACGGCAAATGGCGGATACAGGTAAGCGGTGGAATGGATTAAGCAATTTAAGCCTGTAAAATGTCTGCAAAATCTTCCGGATGACGCTTTACCTGTGCGGCTACATAAACGCATAAAGGAATCAGCTTATAATGCCGTTCCCGTACATAGCTTACCATGGCGTTCAATAGCTCTTTGGCCAGACCCTTACCTTCGGCTTCGGGTTGTACCTCGGTGTGGTAAACGGTCAAATGGTTGGTACCCTCGTGTATCACCATTTCGGCAATTTTTTTGTCTCCATCCAGGATAAAAAAGCTGCCATTTCCTTTTTCGTCTTTAGTAAACTGAACATTCTCCATACTGCATATATTTTTTCCGTAGCTCAAATCTACACCACACAAGTGTTGCAATCATTTAAAACAGTATCAATTAGTTACACAGGAAAAAAAGTTTGAAAATTTTTGAAAAAGAATTTGTTGGTTCAAAATAATTACCCCTATATTTGCACTCCCAAAACGGTAGAACGGTAACGTGGAAAGCCACTAAAGGGAAGGTTTGGATCGGTAGTTCAGTTGGTTAGAATGCCGCCCTGTCACGGCGGAGGTCGCGGGTTCGAGTCCCGTCCGGTCCGCAAAAAGCTCACAGGAATGTGAGCTTTTTTGTTTTTAAACCATTTCCTTTTTTTGTGAATTGTTATCTACCAATACTATCAACATTCCTATTTACAATGTTTTCGAAAAATTGTATATTGAGCTATGCTGGTTGTATATTAAAATAGCAGGCCATGGCAAATCCGAAAAGAAAGAAAGGAACTAAACTTAGAATATCAAGTACCGGAATGTTTTATCGCCGGTTGGAATCACGTTACTCTTCTTTAAGTGAAGTGGAAGACAAACATGACAAACAGTTTTTTACAGAAATAGCACGCAGTGCTGCTGCAAATGCTATTAACGAAAATAAAGCTTTGAATATACCAATTGTTGTGGCGGAGGATGGATGGGTAGTTCAAAAGAATAGTAATGGCGATGTGGAAAGACTTAGCAAAATAGAACAACATACCACCGCAATCAATAAGAGAGTCTTCACTAAAGGAACTGTATTGCATGTCAAAAAAGGCTAGCCGGAGAATGCGTGTTTTTGCAGGCCCCAATGGCTCAGGCAAAAGCACCATTATTAAAGAAATTCAGAAACTTGTAGCCACTGGGGCATATGTCAATGCTGACGATATTGAAAAAGCTTGCCGTGACAAAGGATTTATTAACCTGGGAGATTATGGTTTAGCATCTACGGCTCCTGCTTTCGCTGCTTTTTTACAACATTCTACACTATTGGCTAAGGCGGAAAATGAAGGATTGCAAATAGGTATATCATTTTCCAACAATGTTATAAAGGTTGATCAGCAGGCTAATTCCTATGCTGCTGCGCTTATAGCTGACTTCCTTAGAAACCTGTTATTAGATCAGGGTGAAACCTTCTCATTCGAAACTGTGATGTCTCATGAATCTAAGCTCGAGATGCTTCAGCGCTCCGCTAAGTCAGGCTTTAAAAATTATCTTTATTTTATCTCCACTGAGTCAGCAGATATCAATGTAGCAAGAGTTGCAGCTCGTGTTAACAAAGGAGGTCATCCAGTAAGTGAGCAGAAAATCAGAGATCGCTATGTTCGTTCTATGACATTGTTATCATCAATGATTCCTTACTGCTATAGATGTTTTGTGATAGATAACTCAGATGATCACTATCGACTGGTGCTGGAGATTGTAAATGGAACTACTATAGAAGTGATCGATAATAATATTCCAGCATGGGTTGATGCCTATGTATTAGATAAGCTGATGTTATAGTTTGTATGAACTACAACAGAAACAAGGGGGATGTATATACTTAATATCCTTAAAATATTAACCTATGCTTCCGGTAAGGTAAAAGCTATGATTTCGGCATCATGGTATCTGCCGGATTGATAGTATAAGTAAGTTCAGGGTATTCAAAATCTACATTTCTGTTCTCTTGTCCTCTCAGTTTGAAGAACTCGGTAGCCTGTTCTTCGTTCGCTATTGTGAGTGGTTGCCCGGTGCTAAAATAGGGTTGGTTATCCTTAAACTGAATATAGGTTTTTGAGGTGCGAAAAGTGATGCCCAGCCATTTATTGTCTGTAGCCAGTGGTTTTGCATTCGGGAGCACATTCAATACAATTTTATGCAGGAATTGCGTGTTGGTGGCTAATGAAAACAGGATAACCGAATGCTGGGTTAAAGAATGCTCATGCTCTTCATCCGTTACTTTGTTTTTGATCTTTAGTTTTCGGATATGCTGTTCGGTAAGTGTATCCGGATTTTCATAACAGGAGAACAGGCCTATGTAAGAATCATTGGCCAGATCCAGGTTTTGATCGGAATGAAAATTCATTTTGGCATATACTGCATCATACACTTCTATGAGGGCATTGTTAAAATGCAGGGCAGGAATGTTGGCCGGGTTGTTATTACGGATAGTAGCATAGATTCTGTCTGCAATGCGCTGGTGCGTGGCAGAGAAGGTGTTAGCAGGTATATGGTACCGGGTAGTGGTGCGTACTATGGGTATACCTTTATCCTCTGGCTTTACCAGGTGATTGCCGGTGCGGCCTTTTATAACGGGCTCAAACGTTGTTGAGCCCGCCAATTCGGAAAATAAGTTATGCGGAAAATTCAGTGTGATTTTATGAAATGCGGTATTACTCATCCGGAATAGGTTTAGTAAATAGGTTTTTCGTAATCGCCTGTATTCATGCTAAAATGCACTTTGCCGTATTGCACTATTTTCTCTGATATGTTTTCTTTGTAGTAAACACCCTTCAATTCCTGGTGGGTTTCTGTGGTGATGGGCTCCAGTTGAATAAGCTGCCCGTTTTCAAATAGATAGGCCTGGTCATCGATATACCGGGCTTCTACATTAGAGCAACGAACCACATAGCCCAGCCTGGTAGGCATACGGTCGGCGTTGAGCATGGATGGCCTGATTTCATGCGTGTATAATCTATTGGTAGAAAGCGGGATAATGAAAGCAGAATCAGGGTATAAGGTAACACTGAATTCTTTTTCTAAAGACGCATCTTCCACGGTGCTTTTTAATTTAAAGTGCAGCTTTGTTAAGCCGCTCACATCTTTAAAGCATACATCATACCTGTCGGTAGCGGAGGGCTTCAGGTGACTGGCATCTGCGTTTTCATAAAAAGTGCAAAAAGCAATCAGGCCTTCCTGGGGCATGTCTTTCGTTTTATCGGAATGCGCTTTAATCCTGGCTTTATCTTCTTTCTCGCTGCCATCTGTTCTCTTCTTGTTTTCATATATCTGTGCCAGTACGTGATTGAGATCTGTCGGGTACTCAAAAACATATTTTGCGGCATCATTCAGCAGGTGTATAATTTCGCGGTCGGTAGTACGGAAGTTATCTGTAGGACCGGTTAAATTGCTGGAACATCTTAACAGGCGGTAGTGCAACGCTTCTTTGCCATCTTCCTTTTCTTCTTTGGTAATGTTGGTTAAGTAGATGCCTTTGCGGAAAGCTTTGGATTGTTTATTCGATTCTGTGAGCTCCTGGAAGTTGTGCTCTGATTTTATTTTATGAAAATAGTCGTTGCCTGTAAATAGCTTTCTAAAGTATACGCCGGCATTACTGATAACAACAGGGACTTCGCCTAGTGTGATGAGCCGGGTGTTGTTGTTAGGGTAGCTTTCGTAATTGGTGGATAGCTCTTTGATAATAAAGAAGGCACCGGGCGTTTCTTGTGTAGCGTTGATATTGCCACATACATACACTCTTTCCTGCGTTGGCTGTATCTCTGCAAAGCTGTGTACTACCTTTCCACAAAAGTGATCCATTAAATAGCGGTTTTCGGCATCAGGGGGAGTATTGTCTTCCTGTAAAACAACCAGCACGTTTTTGTGGGTAGAAATCTTGTTTTCGATTACTGATGTATTCATTATGGTTCAGGTTTTAAAAGTTTAGGTGGTTAAATATAGTATTTTAGGTAAAATGAACGAAGGCTGTTTTATGCAGGACAGCACAGGACGCAAGTCGTGTGCCTGTCCGCTAACTTGGCTGCTGCCTGACAACAGTATAATTGTTTGCTCATAAAATCACGCATATAGTGCTTGCATCTCCCGGCGGTTGGCTGTTTATCCAGGTATATCTATTGGCTTAAAAGCTGTTTGCAATATGTATCATACACGTAGTAACAAGTTAAAAGTGATGGCATTGGCTGCCCTTTCCCTGTATGCTGTAGAGTGCGGCGCGCAGTGGAACTGGCCGGAAGTAACCAGGCAGGCTAAGCCTTGGACCCGTTGGTGGTGGGAAGGCAGTGCGGTGAATAAAAAGGATCTTTCCTGGAATATGGAAACCTATAGCAAGGCAGGTCTGGGAGGTTTGGAAATAACGCCTATCTATGGCGTAAAGGGGCACGAAAAGGAGTTTATTCCGTTTCTTTCCCCGCAGTGGATAAACATGCTGCAATATACTTTGCAGGAGGGCAAACGGCTGGATATGGGCATTGATGTTGCCAATGCAACAGGTTGGCCATTTGGCGGGCCCTGGGTGTCGGATAACGATGCCAGTAAAGAGCTGTTCTGGAAAAAGTATGAAGTGAAAGGGGGCGCTAAGCTGGATGAACCGATAGTGTTTGTGCAGCAGCCCCTGGTGCGTGCCGATGGCGTAGCGCCGGATATTAAAGATATTAAACAGCCTTATGGCAGTAATGCTAACCTGCAGGTAATGGCTTTAGATCAGCTGCGGTTTCAAAGGAATTTACCATTGACCATTCTGATGGCATATAACGGTAAAGGCAAAAAAATGGATCTTACCAATAAAGTAGATAAGGATGGACGTTTAAACTGGACAGCGCCTGCGGGGAATGACTGGCATTTATATGCGTTGTTTCTTGGCGATCATGGTAAAATGGTGGAAAGAGCAGCGCCTGGCGGGGAAGGCTTTGTAATAGATCACTTTTCTCAAACAGCTCTTGCTCATTATTTAGGACATTTTGATTCCGCTTTTAAAGGGCATGATCTCAGTGGTATCCGCGCTTTTTTCAACGATTCTTATGAGGTGGATGATGCGCGTGGTCAATCCAACTTTACACCGGCATTCTTTGCGGAGTTTATCAAACGCCGTGGTTACGATCTCCGGTTTTTTTTGCCTGCTTTGTTTGGCGATGGGGATAAGGAAACCGTTAGCCGGGTAGTGTGTGATTACCGCGAAACCATATCCGAACTGTTACTGGATAATTTTACCCGGCCCTGGCATGTCTGGGGCAGTGCCAAAGGTGCGTTGATCCGTAACCAGTCGCACGGCTCACCAGCCAACATCCTGGATTTGTATGCTGCTATCGATATCCCGGAAACAGAAGGAAATGATGTGCTCCGTTTTAAGTTTGCTACTTCAGCAGCACATGTAAGCGGTAAGCCATTGGCTTCTTCCGAATCGGCAACCTGGCTGCACGATCATTTTCTGTCTTCTTTAGGAGATGTAAAACAAGCTATTGATAAATTCTTTGTAGGGGGTGTAAACCATGTCTTTTATCATGGTATCAGTTATTCGCCCAAAGATGAGCCCTGGCCGGGATGGTTGTTTTATGCCGCTGTGCATTTTCAGCCCACCAATCCGTTCTGGAAGCACTTTAGCACTTTAAACGAATACATTGCCCGTTGCCAGTCTTTCCTGCAACAGGGTACGCCGGATAATGATGTGCTGATATATTACCCGGTATATGATAGTTATGCCGAACCCGGGAGTGCTTTGCTGAAACATTACGATGCTTTGAAGCCCGACTTTAACGGAACCGGCTTTGCCAGTGTATCTGAAACGATGCTGAACAAAGGGTATACATTCGATTTTATATCTGATAAACAAATTGCTGCCATGAAGGCAGAAGGAGCTAAGTTGTTATCCGGCAAACAGCCCTATAAAACCATTGTGTTGCCCGACTGCCGCTACATGCCGCTGACTACATGGAATAAGGTGGTGAGCATGGCTAAAGAAGGTGCAACTGTGCTGGTATATAAAAACCTGCCTGTGGATGTTCCGGGACTGGGGCAATTGGAAGAGCGCCGCAAAACCTTTGCTGCTTTAAAGTCGTCCCTGCAATTTGCAGATGTCAATGGTGTTAAAACGGCCAGCATAGGCACGGGAAGAGTAGTGTTGGCGGATGATATTACTACTTTATTACAGGTAGCGGGCATTCAGCGGGAGGTGATGACAGACGAAGGCTTACAGTTTGTACGCCGCAGGGATAAGGATGGTTATTGCTATTTTGTAACCAATGCCGGCAATAAGGCTATTGAAAAGCAGGTGAGCCTGGCTACCCATGCCGCATCTGTAGTGGTATATGATCCTATGCAAAAGCAAGCGGGACTGGCAGCTGTACAACAACAGTCTGACGGGCAAACAGCGGTATATCTGCAACTGCAACCCGGCGAAAGCTGCATTTTGCATACTTATGTACAGGCACAGCAGGGAGCTGCATACGTATATTATCAGCCTGCAGGACAAGGGGTATCAATAAAAGGCAAGTGGACTATCCGTTTTGAAGAAGGCGGTCCTGTTTTGCCACAACCTGTTACAACAGACAAGTTGGTTTCGTGGACTGAACTAGGTGGCGAAGATGTAAAAGCGTTTTCGGGTATCGCTGCTTACCAGATCGGTTTTGCAACGCCGCAGGGTAGCGCCGAAGCCTGGCGTTTACACCTGGACCAGGTGTATGGAAGTGCGGAAGTGTATTTGAATGGTAAGAAGCTGATTACTTTACTGGGGCCGGATTATTCTATCGATATTCCTGCCACTGCTTTGCAGCCGCAAAATCAGCTGGAAATAAAAGTAGCCAACCTGATGGCTAACCGGATCATTGATATGGATAAACACCAGGTACCTTACAGGATATTTTATAACACCAACTTTCAGGCGCACGACAAAGCCAACAGGGGCAGCGATGGCTTGTTTACGGCTATCAACTGGAATCCACTGCCTTCGGGAATAAATGGTAATGTAACGTTAACGCCGTTGAAAAAAGTAAGCTCGTCTTTATAAATGTGTGGATATGGATAAAGAGTAGTGTCAAACAGGCGTTCCATAGAACGCCTGTTTGCTTTTACAGGGGGGATTTTTCGTCAGGTGGTATTGTAAACTGGTCGGCAAAATACTGATACAGGGGTTGTTTTAGGTGAAGCAACCGTTTTGATAGGTCTGGCAGATTCTTGTACAAATTGTTTTTCAACTACTTTTACCAGATAAACACCTAATATATACACGCATGAACTTCATTCATAAAGAAGTGCGCATTTTTAACCGTACTGTTCCTTTTATCTATATTATCTGGTTTGGGATGGCTTTTGCGGCTGTATTAGCCGAAATACTTCATCATTCCATCAACAACTACTTCGTTTATAAAAATGTATTCTGGCATACCGTACACCAACGCAACCTGTATTTATTCTATCCGCAGGAATATGAAGATCTTAATCATTACGGCCCGGTGTTCAGTATACTGATTGCCCCGTTTGCATTGTTGCCTGATACAGCAGGGGTAATACTCTGGGCTTTGTTCAGTGCCTTTATGTTATTGTACGCCATTCGTCAGTTGCCATTGAATCGAAAGGCTACCACTGCCATCCTGTTTATTACGGCATTGGAAATGATGACCTCTATTCACAATGTGCAATACAACGCGCTGGTAGCTGCTTTTATCATACTGTCTTTTACACTGGTGGAAAAAGAGAAGGATAGTTGGGCTACTTTATTCATCGCATTGGGCTTTATGACTAAACTATATGGCATTGTAGGGTTGGCCTTTTTCTGCTTCTCCAGGCACAAGTGGAATTTTGTGATGTCGTTTATCGGCTGGCTGGTGGTGCTGTTTGCATTGCCCATGGTGATTTCATCTCCTTACTTTGTAATACAATCTTACCAGGACTGGTGGTATTCGCTGGTAGGGAAGGTGGCAGAAAGTGTAAATAATATGACTCCTACACATATGCAGGATTTTTGTGTGCAGGGCATGATACGGCACGGTTTTAATCCTTCCTGGTTTAAAGATATCCAGGTTTTATTGCCTGCTATGCTATTGTTTGGCTTGCCTTTGTTACGCTTTTCAAAATCAGCGTTTCTTTCCTTTCGCCTGAGATACCTGGCGCTGGCGCTTATTTCGGTGGTGATTTTCAGTACCTCTTCTGAGTCGTCTACTTATGTAATTGCTGTAGCAGGTGTGGGCATCTGGTTTATGTTACAACAACCTAAGCCTGGCAAATGGGCTATTGCAGCATTGGTGTTTGTGTTATTGGTAACCAGTTTGTCGCCTACAGACTTGTTCCCGGCCTATATCCGTAATCATTTTATCCGGCCTTATTCTTTAAAAACCCTGCCTTGTTTTATTGTGTGGTTATGGCTGGTGTGGGAGTTGACTTTTAAAGCGTTTACTGCTGCGGATGAGATAGGTACTGTTGCGTCAAAAATAGAGTAATGTTAACCTGATGGCGTCTGTTGTGTTGCGGAAGGGCATACTAAGAGAGTGTTGTGTTTTCTTTTATATTGCAGTGCCTTTTAGCAATAAACATGTAATGGAATAATCTATGTCTGAACAAAACTCCTTGTACGTACACGTTCCTATCAGCAAGGAACGATTAGCGCAATTTTTTCAATCCGAATCTGTTGCCCATGAAGTAGATGAAGATTGGACTGCCTGGTGGAACAGCCGGGAAATGTACAGTCCATCACCACTTACGCAAGTGCCGAAATTTTATGATTCAAAAAATAACGGTGATATTGCCACCGGGTTTCTGGCGCTTCCGCAATTGGGATGTTATGAAGATGAAAATGCGCAGGAAAGCGTGTGGACTTTCAGTGTATTGTTTTTAAGTGAAAACTATGAGGAAATATTGCCTACACTAGCCTGGGTGAAAAGCCTGGCAACTTTTATGGAGCCGGGAGAAAAAGGTTTTGCGCTTATTTATGATTATTTCTGGGGTGATAAAACGGTGATGGCGCATGTAGTGTTAGAAAATCAGCAGGCATTTTTAAAACACACTTCCCGCACAACACAGCTGGAGCCTGAAGTGTTGGAAACCGCTAATGCGGCGCTTAGCAAAGCATACGATAAGTTTAGCGAGTTGTATAAGGATGAATAAGGAACAACAGCTATTGACATAAAATAAGGGGCAGTGGCTGATATTGTAGCAACTGCCCCTTATGCGTCTTATAAAGAATCATCTATGCCGTAACGTTTTCGGCTTTAGCGGTAACTGCTTTTTTGCCGGCTTTCTTACTGCCTTTCTTCTTTTTACCCCACCAGATAATAAACCCGGTAACCGGTAAGGATGCACCTATTAAAGTAGTACAGAAAACAAGAACCTTACCTGATAAGCCCAATATAGTGCCTACATGCAAATCGTAGTTCATGCGGCGTAGTTTAATAGCGGCTGTAGCGCAAGCTTTGAAATACCCCTTTTACTACTGATACTGCCGTGTTTGAACCTGGATGTAAGGAGGGGATTTAAGTAGTAGCACTGCGACTTATTCTGATAACAGCCAGATCGTCTGTTGGTTTCAGACCATATACATGTTCCAGCTTTTTCAGCTTTAACTGTAGCATGTCTTCGTCATGGTTCTTCTCGCTATCCTGTAGCAGTAAATGGATGGGATCTATTGTGCCGGTATCCTGCTTCTCTGCAATGCGGGTAAAAGTGAGTATACCGTCTGTGGCAATACTGATATCATCCCATTGGGTAAAGGTTACTTTCTGTTTTTGTCGTTGATACCATTCTGTCACATTTTCATTCAGATGAAAACCGAGGTAGTCGGGCTTGTTATCCTGATCAAACTCTGTAACCTGACCATTGATGCTGATGATGCCATCGCCAATAACCAGTATAATACCGTGGTTTTCCTTCTTGTCTACCAGTAACAGCAGCAAGGTGGTGAGTAGGTCTTTTTGATCCAGTAGTAATTGATTTTTAATGCTGTTTAATTCCTGGAAAAGATCCTGTAGTATGGATAGCAGATAGCTGTCCATATTTGTGGTAGCTGGCTCTAAGGCATACAGCTCTTTGTAGCCTTTTACTTTGGCTATTTTCTTTAATATTTTACCTGCTAAGGTGGCCGCAAAATAGCTTTCGTTGGCCATAGTGCAGCCGTCCAGTACGGCACACAGTAGTTTGTTGTTGCCAATTTCTTCTATAACCAGGTAATCTTCGCAATGATTCAGGTGGTATTCACCAATTTGGAGGGCAGAATATATTTGCATGAATGGAGGATACAAAAATAAGAAAGCTTTACGGTTTACAAGCAGTAAGGCTGGATAAATAACAAATTCATGAATATTTAAAGATGTGCATGTATAGGTTTGCCGTTGTACCTACTTATATTGCAGCAACAATACTAATTGATACTATGCCCCTTTCCCTTAACTCTAATAGCCTTTCCGGGCGTTTTATTTTATTTCTTGTGATTTCAGGCAGTTTTTTTATCAGTAGCAACTCTATTGCGCAAAGCGATCCGCCGGGAGGTTCTGTTAATTACAAACCTTATATCATTTTGTTACCTAAGTCTGGGTATGACACTACGCAATCATATAATTATTATGTACTAGATGTTAGGGTAGCGGGTAAAAAACTAGTATACTATAACTGGGAAGGTGATAAGGAAGACGATATTGAAAAGTTAAGTTCGTTTTGTGAAAAGGAGTTTGCGCAACAGGATACTACTAGTCAAATGGCATGTGTTATACGGTTTAAGAAGGCAATTCTCTTTTCCGATTATAAGAGAATTGCACGAATGTTGAATGAACGGGAATATTTATGGGATATAGACCTGAGAAAGAATAACATATATGTATATCACCGAAAATTTTATAATCAACCCACATTCCTGAATACCACGTTAACAGCAGAAGTGTTGAAAGATACTTTGCCTGTAGCGCAGTTTGCATTTGAAAAGGACAGGCTTTATATGGTTAAAGAGGATTATGCGCATGATCCCTGTTGTAAGTATTACAATTATTATACGCTTGACCAGCGCTATAAAAATAAGAAGGTTGCTGTATGTTCTCTGGATAAAGCGTATTGGACTTCGCTGGCAGAATGCAATGCTTTTATTGAAAAAATTGTGACCCGCATTAAAAAGGAGAAGTATGCTATAGGGGCTATAGGAATGGGAAAAGACATCAGTCTTCAGGAGGTATTTACTATTGAATCAGCTTTGATACATTATAATCTGCGTTTTGATTATGATCCCCGCAACTCCTTCTTTTATTTCTTTGTAGAAATACCTAAAGATATATTATAGTTGCACCCGCTTTATCATAATACGTACAGGTCATTGCCTGCATATCTATGATCCATTTTTCAATGCCTGATTTTGCGCAGTCAGCACAAAAAGTGGGATAGTTGGTGTGGCCTTGCTGGTGTGCTTTTAAATCGGCGGTAAATTGTGGTATATTGGCTGTTCCGGCTATAGTAAGCGTTGTATATTTTGCTGGTGACACTACATGGTGAAAAATCCTTTATCTGCTCATGGCTTTGGCTTTTAGTTCAGCCGGCATTAGCTCTATCGCATAGCGCAGGGCGGTGCGTGGCATTTCCTGCTTATGTGTCATAATAAACCGGAAAATTGCTTTCTCATGGTGTTTGCTGGCTACCTTCAGCAACCAGCCATAGCCTTTTTGTACCAGGTCGTCCGTATCGTGCAGCTGCTGGGTGGCAATGTCAATGGCTTCGGTGAGGAACAAACCATTCCGGGCTGGAAGTATTAACGATACAGCTGCCGCCCTGCGCATCCAGCGGTTGGAGGAAGTGGCCCATTTAGTAAGCAGGGAGAGGTGTTCGGGGTATTGTGTTAGTAAAGCACCTACGGTGTTATTGCAAAAGTTGTCGCAGGAAGACCAGTTGTTGACATACTGCTGTATCCATTTTTCAAAAACCTTCATGTCTTTGGCTTCAAACTGCTTGCGTAAGGAGTATGACCACTCGCAGGCAATCACTGATTCTTCTACATAGCCAGACTGCCATAGCTGCTCACAATAACCAAAGATAGTGGCCTTCGTTTCCTGTTTGCATTCTTTCCAGAGACTTTTGGCGATGGCCCTTGCATCTGGCGTTTTTACGCCATAGGCGAGGATGGGTTCCTTAAAGAACTTTTGTGCAGAAGCAAGTGTTTTAGCGTCAGCCAGTTGTTGTAGTTCTTTTCTGGCTTTATCAACATAATCTTTCATATCCAACAATGTTTTATAGTACGGATATGCAAATGTCAGGAATAGATATAAACCACAATTGTAAAAAGTTGTTTATTGTGCCGGGGGGGATGTGTGGGGCCATTTGTACATTCCTATGAAGTGTTTTAAGTAAAAAAATGTATCGTTGTAGCCTTAACTGCTTAAACTAATGCGTATGATTGCCACCGTTTATTCTATCCTTAAAAAAATGCTGTGCATTATAGCGTTGCTGATTTCTTCTTTGCTGTATGGTCAGCAGCCGGGCAGTGGTATTTATTATGATGATATTGCCCGTTTCTGGAAAGCTTATGACAGCGTAACTGTTACAAAAGATACTGCTTTGCAAAGAATGATCATGCAACGGTTGTACCTGGATAAAGGGTCCGTGGGCATGCAAAAGATGGCAGGCATCAGAAACTGGACGGCAGTAAAATTTATAAAAAGTATTCAGGCACACCCGGCTTTCTGGCAATCGATAAGACCCCATACACTACATATTGCAGATAGCGCGGTTGTAGTGCAGCAATTGATAAATCGTTACCGGAAACTTTACCCGGCATTTAAGAAACCGGATATTTATTTTATCATGGGGTTTATTGGCACAGGGGGTACTACTACACAAACGGAAGTGCTGGTAGGGACAGAAATAGCCACAGCAGATAGTTCAGTCAATGCAACAGGCCTGCACCCTTTATTGCAGGGTTTCTTTAAAATGAACAAGGGGATTACTCCTCTTATTGCGCATGAATTAACGCATACACAGCAACAGGGTGGCGATATGGAAACCCGGCGTAATTCTAACCTGTTGGGATTTTGTATTGCAGAAGGTGTGTGTGATTTTATAGCAGAATTGTTATTGCAATATCCTTTGAACACGCCTTATATAGAATACGGCAAACAGCATGAAAATGAGGTGTGGGAGTTATTTGTGAAAGAATGGGAAGGGAAGGACGTAAGCAACTGGTTGTATAATGGAGGTGACAAAAAAGAAGGGCAGGCCGATCTGGGGTATTTTATCGGGTATGCTATCTGTAAAGCTTATTATCAGCAGGCTGCTAATAAACAGCAGGCATTAATAGATATGATTACACTTAACCTGGAAGATAAACAGGCGCTCAGCCGTTTTCTTGTTACATCCCATTATAAAGGCGGGCAGTAAGAAAACGGCTTACGCTGAGCTATACCGGGGATACTTATTTAAAAGCTGCAAACTCTTGTGCCTGCCTATCTAAGGCTTGTGCTGTTATAGTTTTGCCGGAAGTGATGAGAATACGGTAACGGAACGTGACAGATTGCCCGGGAAGCAGAGTGAGTTGCAGCTGTTCTTTTCCATTACTAAACACCTGTTGCCCCAACGGGTTGGCTGCAAATAAGCCATAATCGCGTGCATGCCAGTAGGTAGGATAACCCGGATTGGCAGGATGATCGATAATAGCAACAGATAATGGTTGTTGTTGTGCTGTGGCTGATATCAGGCACCAGCTGCCGCGTGTGCCCCAGGCATCGTTACCGGTTTTGCCGGCGCAGGTAAGATAGTTGCCTGTAGCGCCGTTGCCGGAAGCGCTGCGTTTACTAAGGTTGCCGGTACTGTCAATAAATTCAGCTATTTTATCAGAAGGCATTTCCAGCACAGTAGCTATGCGAATGCCGAGCATGCCATCTTTTACATCTTTAAAAAATACAGTGTCCTGGAGGGCTGTTAATGTAGTAACCCGGTCTATGATCCTGCTGCTGTCTGCTACGCTGAATAACAGGTTGGTTTTTTCTGCCAGCAGGCGATGGCCGGCCTGGTTTTCCCAGTTGGCAGTATAACTTAGCAGGCCTTTATTGTCTTTTGCCTGTAATGGCTTTACCTGGGTGTTCCTTATCCAGCCATACTTTACTTTGTTGGCGGCAGGGATATTATAAGAGTTGTTCCAGAAGTCAAGCCCGTTTACACTTTCGTAATTAAACCAGATACCTGTATGGTGTGGGTGATCGGTTCTGTCACCATTACGCGGAGCCAGGGGGAAACCGCGTGTAACGGTAACGCCGTTGCCAGCTATTACAGGGTATAATATGGGCTTTTCCAGCGTATCGGGATACAAAAAACTGGTAAACAGTTGTTGATTGATGAGCACATCTATTTGTTGCCTGTTCTTTTGCACCAAACGCACATTCTGTGCAGATAGCTGTAATAGCATACAGCAGCATAGCATCGTTATAATACAGTGTTTCATATGAATATCGTACTCAGGATAATAACTATGCCTTAAATGTAATACATTGCTGTAATTAAAACCAGCATATCTACCTATGAGTGTGCAACAACAACTGGAAGCAGCCAGCAAAGGTTTGCTGATGATGAGCGAGTCGGATTATCCTTTTCAATATGTTCATGCCGATGCCACGGTGGTTACCAATACTTTATTGCAGCAATGGAGTGGTCAGCAGGCAGATGCCCCTGTACAGCAGGTAACAGTGGAGTACCTGTTTCGTAATATGGTAAAAGCGGAGCCAGGAAGTTCCCGGGAGGAAGAAGCTGCTACATTCAGGCAGTTAATAACCGTGTTGAAGCAGGAGTTGCAGGAGGTAACAGTATATAGGATAGGGCAGGTGCAGGTAGATGTATTTATTGTGGGGATAAGCCGCGAAGGAAAAATAGAAGGGTTACAAACGAGGCTGATAGAAACCTGATGATCACTAAATTTTAAACTAACAAAGGAAGTGGGGTTACTTCCTTTGTTAGTTTATATCTGTTGTTACAAAGTGGTATAAGTAGCGGTAAATGAGCCATCCGTAACATCCTTCGTAATGCCGTCAAAATTATAAGCCTGGCCGGAGAAAGTGCCGGTTACAGTTTTAGTAGCAGCATCAGCAGAAGTTACTTTGATAGTAGTTACCGGGTAGTCTTCCAATGGTATAGCAGCCCATACCACATCTCCATTGGGAGCCATCAGTTTCATAGAAGTGCCCAGGTCGGAAGTTTTGTAGCTACCTGTTTCTATGCTGGAGCCAGGGAATTGAATAGAAATGCTAAACAAGGTATCGGTGTTGTTTAACTTACCAGCAATAAGCAGGTTGGGGCCCATTATAGTCGTGTACACTCCTGAAAGGATGCTGCCGCTATAGGTACGACCGTTAACAGTAAATTTCCAGGTGTTTGTGGTACCAGCTTCGTCAGGAGTAGAAGCGGAATCTTTTTTACAGGCAGTAAATGCAAAGATCAGCAGCAGGCTGCCCATCAGCAATTTCTTCATCATGCTTTGTTTTTTTAAAGTTTAGAGTGATTGAATAATACGTTTAAGTATTATGAATGCAATATATATGTGTTATTGCTGCTTGTTCGGTGAAAAATCACCTTTTTATGTGTAAATTATCGCTTATGAAAGCGCTTGTGTGGATGAGTGTTTGACTTTTTATGCAGTCATTGTGTTACTAACCGGCAGCGTGCCCGGAAAGTTTATCATTTTTTTTGAAGTACGATTGCGTGTTTTTTGGTAATTTGAAGATCTCTAAGTGAGGGATTGCTGCATTTGTAATAATGAAAAATGATAAACAAGATGAAATTCGTTATTAAGCCATATGAAGGGGCGCTACCTGTGAAATTTGGTATGAACCAGGAACAATTAATTGCTCTTTTTCCTGAAGTGGCCACCATGGATATTCCCGGTTTTGGGGTGGCCAGTATTATGGTACAACAAAAACTGAAAATCTCTTTTATTAAAGGAGTGGTTACTGAACTGGAGTTTTATGTGGGACGTAATGATGCAAACACGGGTGCATTAGTAGAACCCACGGAAGGGTTGAGCCTGGAGCTGGACTTTGCCGGTTTATCTTCCGATTTGTTTACAGGTAATAACGCACTGGAACAACTTACTCCCGCTTATCCCGCCAGGTATTTGCCAGGCATATGGATATATCCTGAATTAGGTCTTTCTCTTTGTGGATACGATAAGTCGCCCGATTATGAATATCGTGTCGTAAACCTGTTTGATAAAAGTGTGTTACAGCTGCAATTAATGGATACCCGGGAGGAGCCTGCACAAACTGATTTGCGCAGGACTTTGCCTGTTGATTAGTTGATAAACCAGCAATTGATGGTATTGTATTTACCAGTGGCTACTATTTTGTGCATGCCTTGTGGCAGGCTGGTCAATGGTATACTCCATTGGGTAGCCTCTGCAGGTAAAGTAGTCAGCTTCTGGTAGTTATCTGTACCACCTTCTTTTTGTTTATTGCTATGGGCTATCCATAAAGTGATGGTTTCCTTGGGGTGCAAAGCAGCCCAGGTAATATGTAATTGGTTATTCTCCTGTTTGGCTTCGAGGTTGCTGATAGATAATGAACCGGTAAAAGGAATACCATCTATTTCATAGGCGTTGTTTTCAGCTATAGGTAATTGCATAAACCGGGCTACGGTAGGGGCAATGTCTACTACAGCGCAATAGGGAGCCTGAAATTCTTCATTCAGGTTTTTAGCATTGGTAAATATCCAGCTGCTGCGTTCCCGGTTGCTTTGACCGCCGTGATGATGGCCGGTGGCGGAATCGCGGCCATGGTCGGTGGTTACTATCACCAGCCAGTCTTCTTTAAACTGTTGCATGCGGTATTGAACCGCATCGTATATATATCCTACCCTGGCATCTGCTGCTTCTACTGCCTGGTAAAACTTCGGGCTATCTCCAAACATATGTCCCATATCATCTGTATGCTCCAGGTATACCCAGGTTAAGTCAGGGGCTTGTGTGCGAATGCTTTGTGCAGCTATATGTGCTACGCTGTCATCTATACGGCTCATGAAATTGCGGGCGGCATCGTGTGGATATTGTATGGTATCCAGTTCCAACCCATCATAATGTATGTCTATTGCCAGGTTGCCTGTGGCAGGGAGTTGATCGCCTACCAGTTTGGTACGGTTATCCTGCCAGGAGGAGAAGATGGCTGTTTTGCCTTTTGGGTAGGCTTCTTTGTAATAACGGAACAGTGTAGGGTAATGATAGTTGGGGGCTTTTATGTCATTGTCCCATACATTATGTTTATGTACCCAGGTGCCTGTTAGCACACTATTATAACCTACTGCTGAAATGGTGGGTGTTTCGCTGTAGGTGCCTTTTTTACCTCCCACATAAGCCCTGCTATACCCGCCAGCCTTTGCAATGGCGGCAAGGTGCGGATGACTCACTTTTTCTATTACATTAGCAGGGATGCCATCCACTATTATAAACACGGTTTTACGTGCTTTTTGTGCCTGCAGTAAGGAAGGCATATATAATAGAATAAATACGATCAGAATGTATTTAATGTTTAAACGCATAAAAATATAAATAAGTAAACCAGGAATATAAAGCTTGAAAGTAGAGAGAAAAACAACAGAGGAAACACTTCTTTTCTTTATTAATAATTGCATAACAGGGTTTACATATGTTATACATATTAGTGTTAATAAAATGGTAATATGACTAATTGTGAACTACTGTTTAGTGTAGCTTAACTTTGTGCTATAAGAGAAAATTATCTGAAGGCATTGTGTGACTACTGTCCGTTTACTGCATAACAACCCAGTTATAAGCAATCATTTGCGCTATTAGAACAGCATTTTTTTAAAACGATAAAAAATTCAATTATGAATTACCGGTTCACGGGAAGAATTTTGTTCTTCTTATGGATTTTTCTTGCAGGTACCTTTGCTATGGCCCAGCAGGAAGGACAGAAAACCTACAAATGCCTTGTTCTGGACGGCGCTAATCTACCCATCCCGGATGTGGCAGTGGTGTTAAAAGGCTCCAGTAAAGTATTTTCTTCCGACGAAAAGGGAAGGGTTGTTTTTCAGGCAGCGACAGGACAAGTGGTTCGTATAGGACGTGTAGGATACAATACAGTAGAAATAACCTTAACCGATAACCTGCAACTGAACGTGCAGCTTACCGGAAGTGCTGGTTCGGGTAACGAGGTGGTGGTAACCGCTACGGGTATTAAAAAAGAAGCCCGCCGTTTAGGTTATGCTACACAAACTGTGAACGCATCACAGTTTATTAAAGCAAGGGAACCGAATGCCGTAAACTCGTTAAAGGGTAACGTAGCTGGTTTAACAGTGAACATTAACCCCGAGCTGGGACATGCACCTGACATTAGCTTGCGTGGCGATGGCGCTCCTATGTATGTGGTAGATGGTGTGCCTATGACTTCTGATACCTATAATATCAACCCCGACGATATTGAAACCTTTACCGTGTTAAAAGGCCCTAACGCCACAGCATTGTATGGTTTTGCCGGTCAGAACGGTGCTATTGTTATCACTACCAAAAAAGCAGCTAAAAAAGGCGTGTCTGTTGATGTAAACAGTACTACTCAGTTTACAGGCGGTTTTCTGGCTATCCCTAAATCGCAAAACGAGTATGGTCCCGGTGAACATGGAGCTTATGCTTTTGGTAACGGTAAAGGTGGTGGTATCAACGACTATGATTATGATGGAGGATGGGGACCCAAACTGGATGGTCGTTTATTACCTCAATATGATGGTGAATACAATGCCAATGAAAACTATGTTACTACTTTTAAAAACGCTACCCCTTACACAGGTCACATTAAGCCTACTCCGTGGTTGGCAAGAGGTGCCGACAACTTAAACCGCTTTTTACAAACAGGTTTATTACAGTCTAACAGTGTAGCTATCAGTACCAGTTCAGATAAAACAGATGTACGTTTTTCTTTTGGCAACACTTACCAGAAAGGTATTGTGCCTAATACCTCTTTGAATAACTTCAACTTCACGGGCAACATTGTACAACGTTTTTCTCCCAAGGTTACTTTAAATACCTATGTAAACTACAACAGACAATCTACCCCTAACATGCCGGATGTAAACTACGGCCCTAATAGCCTGATATATAACCTGGTATTGTGGTCTGGCGCTGATTGGAGTGTGGATGATATGCGTAACTACTGGCAGGCAGGTAAAACGGGAATACAGCAAAAGTTTGCAGAATACTACCGTTATAATAACCCCTGGTTTATGAGCTATGAATGGCTAAGAGGTCATTATATGAATAATCTGTATGGCTATTCTACTTTAAGCTACAAACCCAATACTTCTTTTGAATTTTTACTCAGACCCAGCATTAACGCTTACGATTTCTTAAATACAGAAAAGGTGCCTGTTTCGGCCAATACTTACCGTGGTGAGAATAAGGGTGATTACAGGGAAGATGTAAGACGTTTGTTTCAAACTAACATAGAAGTACAGGCGTTGTATCACAAAAACAATATCCTGGGCTTTCTGGATGTAAATGGTTTGTTAGGCGCTAACGTGAGAAGTTTCCGTTTTAATGCTAACTATACTACTACCAACTATCTGCAAATTCCTGGCATATATGCATTCTCTAACACCCGCGATGCTATTGCGGCTACTTCTTTCAACTCGCGTATGAAAGTGCTGAGTGCTTATTATTCATTAGACCTGGGATATAAGTCTTATGCAAACCTGAACATTGTTGGCAGGGTAGATAAATCCTCTACTTTACCTGCTAACAGCAATACTTACTTTTATCCTTCATTTAACCTGAGTTCTGTTATTTCAGATTACGTGCATCTGCCCGAATTTGTATCTATGTTAAAAGTGCGGGCTTCTTATGCAGAAAGCAAATCTGGCGGTACCAATACTACTTTTACACCTAATATCACTGGCTTGCCAGGTAACGAGTATGGTTATGCGTATCTGTCTCCCTACGACGGACCTTCTTATACATTCTCTAAAAGCTATACTTTAGCGCCTACCTACAATAATAATAACAGCGCTTCTTATACAGATAAGCTGGTAAATCCGGATATTCAGACAGCACAAAGAAAGGCTACTGAATTCGGTGTAGATATTCGCTTTTTACAAAACCGTATCGGTGTAGATATCACACGCTACCATTATAAAAATACCGGTATCGTATCACAGGGTGTATCTTCTGCCAGTGGTTATTCTACTTTCCTTACTAATGGTAACGTATATACCAATGATGGCTGGGAAGTGGCTGTGAATGCAACACCTGTTAAAAATGTGAATGGCTTTAGCTGGAACGTGGCTGCTAACTGGAGCACTTATGTGAAAAAATGGGTAAAGAATGCCAACCCGGATAACTACTCTTATGATGGAACCCGTGTTGACCTGGTATATGGCGATGCTTATGTAAGAACACCACAAGGTGAACTGGTGCATAACAGCGGCGGTACATTATTACGCGTGAAGGATTTGGGTGTAAGCGCTAAAAAAGTATTCGGCCATTACGATCCTGATTGGCAGTGGGGCATCACTAACACCCTTACATATAAGAATATAGCTTTCCGTTTCCAGTTTGATGGTATGGTGGGTGGTGTAATGGAAGATTTTGTGCGTAAGAAAACCTTACAGGGAGGCCGTCATTTAGAAACCGTTCAGGGAGCTTTTGGGGTAGCACGTCCGGATGATGAAACACCTGCTGGTTCTTATGTAGGAGAAGGTGTTGTGTTAACAGGTGGTAACATTACATTGGATCCTGTAACCGGTGCAATCACTAACTACAGCAGTCTTACCAAAAGCAAGAATACCCAGGCTACATCGGTTCAGGATTACGTTACCCGTATGGCCGATCTGCCTGAACTGGATATGATAAAGAAAACCTTTTCTAAGTTAAGAGAGGTGAGCATCTCTTACATGATTCCTCAGAGCTGGTTATCACGTCAGCATATCATTCAGCAGGCATCCGTGTCGCTGGTGGGCAGAAACCTGTTATATTTCTTCCCAAGTCGATATAAAGATCTGGATGTAGACCAGTATACACAAAGTAATGTCTCTGGTTTGCAAACACCTTCTACCAGAAGCTATGGTATCAACATTAATGTATCGTTCTAAAAAATAAGCCATGTTATCCGCAAAAAAAATATGTAGCTATATACTTCCGCTTATAATTTTAGGCGGCTGTAATAAAACCATTAACAGTTTACAGGAAAATCCTAACCAGGCAGTTTCTTCTCCTCCTGATTTAATATTGGGAACGGTACTTACTGCACTTTCAGGTACCAGCACTAACGGCGATTTGGCTGGATCTGGTAGCTGGGACGATGTTCATAAATACAATCAGTATTATCTCGGCGCTTATGCTTATTACGGAGATAATCAGTATGGCTGGAGCAGTGGCTCGTTTAACAGCTACCTGGTAATGAAAAACGTAGTACAGATGGAGAAGGCCGCGGCAGCGCAAGGTTTGCCTGCTGCCAATGCCTACGAGTCGATAGGTAAATTTATCAGAGCCTGGTATTTATACAATCTCACTTCTTTAATGGGAGATGTGCCGACAAGTGAAGCATTACAGGAGCAGAATATGTCGCCTGCATACGATTCACAAAAAGATGTATTTAAGTATATTTTAAATACATTGGATTCTGCCAATGCACACCTGTCTGTAATGGCGGCTGCAAAAGATGCCACACTTACCGGTAGTGTACAGGATATTTATTTTGGTGGCGATCTGGCTAAATGGCAAAAGGCTGTGAATGTATTCAGGTTACGTGTGTTGGTGAGCTTAAGTAAAAAAGCTACTGATGCTGATTTACAAATTCCTGCACAGTTTGCTAAAATCATAGGCAATCCGGCTACTTATCCCATTTTTAACAGCGCGGCGGAAGATCTGGCTTTTACTTATATTCAAAACTACAACCAGTATCCGCTGAATAGTGCCAATTTCGGATCAACGGCTACCAGGTATTGTATGTCTAAAACCTATGTACAAAGCCTTACCGCTTTAAGCGATCCGCGTGTATATATTACCTGTGAGCCAGCATGGGCGCTGGTGGATTCTTTATCATATGATCCGCTTGATTTCAGGGCGTTTGTGGGGCAGAGTACCGGCAGCCCTATGGGAGTTGTTGAGCCGCAAACGAATGGTAAATATGTTTCTTTAATTAACCGTAAGCGGTATTACTCCACCTTTACCGGCGACAAGGATGTATTGCTGGGATACGCTGAAATGTGCTTTAACATTGCAGAAGCTATTAACAGAAACTGGGCAGCAGGTAATGCGGAAGACTGGTATAAAAAAGGCATCCAGGCGTCTATGGCGTTTTACGGGTTAAGCAGCAGCAAAACATCTTACTCTGCTTATTTCCTGAAGAAAGGTGATTTGAATGATATCCAGGAATATCCTTTCACTTTCAGCTTTGACAACTACTATAACCAGGAAGAAGTGGTATATGCAGGTGGCGCTACTGGTTTACACCAGGTGCTGATGCAAAAGTATATTGCCATGTTCCAGAACTCCGGCTGGGAGGCGTATTATAACTATCGCCGTACAGGTGTACCAGCTTTTGAAGGAGGTTCCGGTATTGGTAACAACGGCAATGTTCCCAGCAGGTGGGCTTACCCCAGCAGCGAGCAAAACCAGAACAAGGTGCATTGGCAGGCTGCTTTAACCAACCAGGGTTTTAGTACGGACGATATCAATGGTCAAATGTGGTTACTGAAGAATTAATGCTATACATATGAAGAAGGTTACAAGTGCGATAGTGCTGTTCTTTTTCACCTGCAGCTTACAGGCGCAGGTGAAAAAGACAGAAAATATAGTAGTGGTTACTTTAGATGGTATGCGCTGGCAGGAAGTGTTTACAGGCATTGACAGTGCCCTGGTAGCCAATCATCACTTTACCAAAGACTCTGCGGATGTTGTAGCAGCATTTGGTGCAGCAAACGATACTGCCAGAAGGAAAAAACTGTTTCCGTTTCTTTGGACGGAAGTGGTGGCAAAGGGGCAGTTGTATGGAAACAAAAAACGTGGGGGCAATATGCAGGTGGCCAACCCTTATAAGTTCTCTTATCCGGGATATAATGAAATATTCACCGGTTACCCAGATACTGCTGTAAACTCAAACGATAAAATTGCCAATAAAAACCACAATGTGCTGGAGTTTATCAATGGCAAAAAGGGGTATACAGGTAAGGTGGCTGCCTTTGCTACCTGGGATTGTTTTCCTTATATCCTCAATAAATGGCGCAGTGGTATTTATGTAAACAGTGGTTTAGATACTATACGGTTACAAGCCCCGGCCTTACAACTGATCAATGATATGCAGTTTATTACTGCGCGTCCTATTGATGTGCGGTTGGATGCGTATACCTATTTTGCTGCACGGGAATATCTGAAAGCGTATAAGCCCAAAGTATTGTATGTGGCTTTTGATGAAACGGATGATTTTGCGCATTCGGGTATGTACGATCAGTATTTGAAAAGCGCTCATGCCGAAGATGCGATGCTGGCCGATTTATGGCACACCTTGCAATCCACTTCGGAATATGCCGGCAAAACCACTATGATCGTATTGTGCGATCATGGTCGTGGCGATGCGGTAAAAGCGGAGTGGATTTCACATGGAAAGGAAATTGTGGGTGCAGAAGATATCTGGATGGCTGTAATTGGTCCTGATACGCGTGCTTTGGGCGAAATCACCCATAGCGGTGTAGTATATCAGAAACAAGTAGCCGCCACCATTGCTGCTTTACTGGGTTTTGAATTTAAGCCTGCAGGGCATGAAACCGGCGCACCTGTTACAGGTATGCTGCCTTAAACGAATAATGTTATGAGTAACCTCCTGGAGGGAGATATTAATCTTTCAGTGGAAAGAGAACAATGGTCACTACGTCAGATGCATGCATCTGACGTAGTGCTTTCTGCAGATAGTGAATTGTTTTTACACCAAACATTGTCTACCCCTTGCCTGGACACGATTGTGGCCTGTGAAGATATTTACCTGGTAAATGCACAGGGCAGGCGGTATATGGATTTTCATGGCAATAACGTGCACCAGGTGGGATACCGAAATCAGGCTGTGCTGGAAGCGGTGAAAAAGCAGATGGACACCTTGTGTTTTAGCCCCCGCCGTTTTACCAACCCGGTGGCGGTGCAATATGCCGAAGCGTTAACGGCGTTGTTTCCCGGTAATTTAAAACGGGTGTTGTTTGCCCCCGGCGGCACATCGGCGGTAAGTATAGCCATTAAACTGGCCCGGCTGGTAACCGGCAAGCATAAAGTAGTAAGTCTGTGGGATTCTTTTCACGGGGCTTCGCTGGACGCTATTGGGGTGGGAGGAGAAGCGCAGTTTCGCCAGCAGATGGGGCCGTTGTTGCCTGGTGTGGAACGCATTCCGCCACCTGCTACCTATCGTAACAGATGGGGCGGGGATAGTGATATGCCTTATGCCGATTACCTGGAATACGTGATTGAAAAGGAAGGTGGTGTAGGGGCGTTTATTGCAGAAACCATTCGTAATACAGATGTGCAGATCCCTTCGCCGGATTACTGGAAAAGGGTGCGGGAAATATGCACGAAGCATGGGGTGCTGTTAATACTGGATGAAATACCTATTGCCTTTGGGCGCACGGGTAAGATGTTTGCTTTTGAGCACTATGGCATAGAACCAGATATTATTTGCCTGGGCAAGGGCATGGGTGGCGGTGTTATACCGATGGCCGGTATTGTAACCCGCGATAGCTATAACGCTGTGGCGGCTAACATTTCCCTGGGGCATTTTACTTTTGAAAAAAGTCCGTTGGGCTGCGCGGCGGGTATGGCAGTGCTGCAGTTTATACAGGATCATCAGTTATTGCAGAAAGTGCAGAACGACGCGGTTTATTTTCAGCAACGTTTACACCAGTTGCAACAGCATTACCCGCTGATTGGGGATGTGCGGGGTAAAGGGCTGTTATGGGGAATAGAGCTGGTAACAAACCGGGAAACCAAAGAAAAAGCAGTAACGCAGGCCGAAAAGGCGATGTATTACTGCCTGGAACATGGACTTAGCTTTAAGGTTTCGCAGGGAAATGTGTTGCAATTATCGCCGCCCCTGATCATTTCCCGGCAGCAGCAGGTGGAGGCATTACAAATTGTGGAAGACGCCATGAAGCATATTGTGCAGGGTTAATTATATTTGAAAAGACTATTGCTGTCATGGTAATTATTTAGTGAATGGGTCAACCGGTGGTTGGCCCTTTTTGTTTATTTTTAGTAGCGTACCGCCTAAATGTAAAACTGATAGTGAAACCGAATAAAACCGCCATACTGATAGCTGTACAGACTGTATTATGCCTGCTGGAAGCGTATCTTATTTCCAAAATATCCTTATTGGGTAAGCTGGGTATTGCCATGTTTTATAAGCAATACCGTTTTTTACGTTCCGGCTGGAAAACCTTTCTGTTGTTGTTAGCCATACAATTGTTGTTAACAGGCATTCTTACCATGGCTAAAAAACGCCTTTCGCACCGGAAGGTGGTGTATACGGGAATGTCTTTACTGCTCATTGGCATGATTGCTTTATGGGGCACTTATTACGATTTCCAGTACACTTTCTCCCATCGTTTGTTAAAAGAGAAATTTCACCTGGGTTTTTACCTTTTCTGGCTGGGCTGGATAGGAACCTGCCTGTTTTTCCTGGTAAAACGGGCTGAAAAAGGGGAGGAACCGGTGGTTTCACCTTTGCAGGAGGAGGGGGTTGAATAACCTGCAATTTTTGCCGCTTTGCCGGCAGGTTTGGCGGGTCAGTAACTAGTTTTTATTTTTATAGCAAAATGCAACCCTAATGGTGGATATTGGTATAATAGGAATTATATTGATTGTATTAAACTTTCTTATTTCCAACAAAGGCTTTTCAAGCAGGGCTTTTTTTGATAAGTATAAGTTCCAGGTAAGTAGCATCCTGGTGGGGCGGGAGTACGTCCGTTTTATCAGCTCTGGTTTTTTACATGTGGGCTGGCAGCATCTTATCTTTAATATGATCACCTTGCTGTTGTTTAGCAGCAGCATGGAAAACGTTATTGGCAGCATTCCCTTTCTCGCTATCTATTTTGCGGGTTTGGCAGGTGGGGGCCTGCTGGCTTTATTTATTCACAGAAATCACAACGACTATAGTGCAGTAGGTGCATCTGGTGCGGTTTGCGGAGTGGTATTTGCTTCTATAGCCTTATTTCCCGGCTCGGATATCGGCTTTTTCGGTATTCCTTTTGGCATTCCCACCTGGTTATATGGCACCGCTTACATATTGTATTCTATTTATGGTATCCGGTCTGCTAAAGATAATATCGGGCACGAAGCACACCTGGGAGGTGCGTTGGTAGGTATGATCACGGCTATTATTATGTATCCGGTGGTGTTGCAAACCAATGCTTTTACTATTGCTCTCATTACTATTCCGGCTATCTTGTTTATTATATTCATTACCGTACGCCCACATAGCTTGCTGGTAGATAACTCTTTTTTCAAGTCGAGTCATAATATCACTATCGACCATAAATACAATATCGAAAGAAATATACAACGGCAGGAGATAGACCGTATACTGGACAAGATTAACGAGAGAGGAATGAATAGCCTTACGCGACAGGAGAAAGAACGACTGGAAGAATACTCCAAACATTCTTAATAAACAACAAAGCCCGCAGATGATGATACTGCGGGCTTTGTTGTTTATTAAGTGTTATTGTTTATTAATCAAAAATCACTTTGCTATACTTATTACGGATGAGGTATACTTCCAGTATCTGCTGAAATAAAGCAGGCTCAATGCCCAGTTTGCCTGCCAGGTATATAAGTAATTCCTTCTCGTTGGCGTCTATCTGGCCGTCGGCAAGTACTACTTCGGTTACTATACACAGGAGGGTAGCCCTGTCATGTTGCGGAATGTGGGGTACACAGTCGTCAATTACCTGCTGCGATCCGTTGGTGTTTTGAAAAGTGGCTGCTTTGTTAATATAGTCCACTATATCGTGCCCGTCAAAAATGCTGCTCATTACCAGAGAGCGGGCCAGGTTATCAATCTCTACATCACTCAACGATCCGTCTACCCTTCCCATGGCTGTGATAATGCCAACCCATGCATCCTGCACGTTTAATGGGGTGTAGTTAACTGGTTGTGCTGGTTGCTTTTTAAAGATGTTGCTCAATAATCCCATTGTCAATATCGGTTTAGGGCCGGAAAATAAGAAGAACTGTTAAATAGGATTGTTAAAAAATGATGGGTGGCTATGACGGATAATCGGGGCGATTATTTGAATTTTTCAAAAGATGGATTGAATGTCACAAAAATGCGGCCCGTTATCTGTAGCAACTTTGTGGTAACAAAAAATGATTACCATGAGTACTACAAGTAAAATAGCCCTGGTTACCGGCGGCAGCCGTGGTTTAGGAAAGGATATGGCATTGCGCCTGGCAGAGAAAGGGGTGGATGTAATACTTACCTATGTAAGTAAAGAAGATGCTGCATTGGAGGTAGCAGCACAAATACAGCAAAAAGGACAAAAGGCCGCAGTGTTACACCTGAACACAGGCGATATAAAAAGCTTTGATACGTTTATTCAGCAATTGAAAAGCACCTTGCAAAGTCAGTTTCAGGCAACGCATATCGATTACCTGGTAAACAATGCGGGAGTGGGCCTGTATGCAGCTATACCGGAAATGAGTGAGGAGCAGTTTGATGAGGTGTTGAATATCCACTTCAAAGGGGTGTATTTTTTAACGCAGAAAGTATTGACGTTGATGAATGACGGCGGGGGAATTGTAAATGTATCCAGCGGACTTACCCGTGTAGCGGTACCTGGCTCTTCGGCTTATGCGGCTATGAAAGGCGCGGTGGAAGTATATACCCGTTACCTGGCTAAAGAACTGGGTGCACGTAAAATAAAAGCCAACGTGGTGGCTCCGGGTGCTGTAATGACGGATTTTGGCGGCGCTCATTTAAGGAATGATGAGCAATTGCAACAATTTATCAGCAGTGTAACCGCGCTGGGACGCCCAGGGCAGGCAGAAGATATTGGGGGTGTAGTAGCCTTTTTATGTTCGCCGGAAGCGGGCTGGGTAAATGGCCAGCGCATAGAAGTGTCGGGCGGAATGGCATTGTAAGCGCTATGAAAAGGTTTAGTAACTTTGAATTTTACAAAAGTGGTTATGGTTTCGCATTCTTCTCTGAACGATTTTTATCAAGGCAGCGGGGCTTCGTATCCCGAAGGCGTTAGCAAGGATATTGGCCATTTCAATGTATTTGAAGCGGAGAAATTGTTTGATAAAGTCACCGGCAACCGTACTATGCCTTACAGCAGGCGGGACTATTACAAGGTGAGCTGGATAAGAGGTAAAAGTACTGCTGAGTATGCAGATAAGGTAATTGATATTCCACAGAATGCGTTGCTGTTTGCAACGCCTAAAATTCCTTACCACTGGTTGCCTGCGGATGGTAACCAAACAGGGATGTTCTGCATATTTACATCCGGATTTCTTGACGAAAGGAAATCGGGTGTGGTATTGGATGAACTGCCTATTTTTCAACCGGGACAGGTGCCGGTGTTTCCGCTGTCGCCCGAAGAGTCTGCTGAGGTAGAATACCTGTTTCGTAAAATGCACAAAGAGCTGGCTTCGGACTATGCTTTTAAATACGATCTTTTGCGTAACCTGCTGCTGGAGCTGATTCATTTTGGTCAGAAGCTGCAACCGGTGTCGGTGTTGAGCACTACTCAAAATGCTTCGCAGCGCATTGTCTCTTTATTTATTGAGTTGCTGGAAAGGCAGTTTCCGCTGGAATCGCCCAGGCAGCTGTTGGCGTTACGTACAGCAAAGGATTATGCCACCAGGCTGGCGGTGCATGTAAACCATTTAAATAAGGTATTGAAAGAGGTTACGGGAAGCACTACTACAGAAACCATCCATCAAAGGATATTACAGGAAGCACGCGTGCTGTTGAAGCAAACCAGCTGGACGGTGGCGGATATAGCCTGGTCGCTTGGGTTTGATGATGTGCCGCATTTTTCCAATTTCTTTAAAAAGCATACCCAGGTTACACCAGTTGCCTTTCGCCAGTGATAACAGGCATATACTCCGGCAAGCAGGTGCAGGGAGCGTGCTGGAGGAAAATGGTTGCCGGAAACAAAAGTTGTATATAAAAAGGGCTCTTATCGCTTTGAGTGATAAGAGCCTTTTTTACAAAGTACAATGAGGTCAGTTTTATATCGTGATGTTTAACCACTTGCGTTCGTTCTCTATGTCCACTACATCCTGGCCCTGCTGGTACACCATTACTAATTTGGTTAAGTTGGTGCGTGACAGAATTTGCTTAATCAATGCTTCATCTTTAAAGAAGCCATTGATGTACAATACCGACCATTGCGGAATTTCCAGTAATTGAGCAAAGGTGTCTGGGATAGGTTCCCAGTAGTCAAATGCAACAAATAAGGTTTTCAATTTGGGCAGTTGTTGTAATACTGCTATGTTGTCAAATTTATTGTGCAGGTAAAAGGAAAGTTCATCCAGCTGTTTTAAGTTAGCCAGCTCATCTGGGAAACCTTTCAAATAACGCGCAGATTTGATGTCGAGCTTTTTTAGCTTTTTACAACCTGTAATGCTGGCGGGTAATGCCGGTGTTGCTTTCAGGCTTATAGACAAGCGTTCCAGCTTGGGTAAGGCTACCTGTAAATCGCCAAACAGGGTTAATTCTTTTAACTGTGAAAAGCCTTCTTTAATATCCAGTTCTGCTATTCCTCTTTGAAAATCGGCATTCAGCACTTCCAGATTTGGCAGGTGTGACAGCGTTTCGGGCAGTTGCTGAAACATGCAATTGGCCAGGTACAGCTTTTTCAACTGTTGCAATGATGCAAAGGAGGAAGGAAGTTCGGAGAGTGGATTAAAGGTGAGATCCAGTTGCTCCAGTTCAGTTAACTGCGTAATAGCTTCCGGGAATGTTTCCAGCTCACACGATTCCAGTTCCAGCACCTTCAATTGTTTCAATTGCGTTATTTCGGTGCCTATGGTAGTAATAGGATTATAAGCGAGGTTCAGCTGTTGCACGTCTTCCCACTGTAGCAACTCTGCGGGCAAGGCTTTCAATCGTAGTTTGGAAAGGTCGGCCCTTTTGTTTTTTGATTGTTTCGCTTTTTCCAACCTGCTCACTAAGGGGGGAACGCTTTTGGTGGATTCAATTACCGACTTGCCTGCTTTCATAGCCGCAAGCAACTTGTCTGTCAACAGGCGTTGGTCTTCTTTATCCCAGTATTTCTTTTGGAGTACAATGTTGGGTTCTGTAACCGGGATATTGTTATCCTCTATATCTGTAAGAAAATAGCCTTTCTTTAACCGGGAGGGGGTAAACTCAAAACCATGATCGTAGCAGAATAATACTTCTGCTTCAATAGTACCATCTACACTGGTGTACCCGTGATTATACGAGCCGGCAAGAAAACTTTGTGTAACGGTTACATTGCCATGCAAATGGGTGTGGCCGCCACCCAGGTATATGTTTTTGGCGGTAGTGGTTCCTTTTACATAGGTAAAAGGGCCATAGTCCAGCTCGCGCTGAAAAATATATTCCTCAACGGTAAGGTTGCCTAAGAAGATTGCTCCGTTGTGTTTTGCATCATAAAAAAGCGCATCCAGGTCCAGCTTATCGAAAAAAGCATCTGCTTCAAAAACGTAAATGTTATTTTCCATGCCATCATACAGGTGGTCGCCTGCCTGTGGTAGCTGGTAGGTTTTAATAGCTTCTTCCAGCGGCATTACGCGCGCATTTTTCAGGGGGTTGTTCTTTTTGGGTTCACTCATAGTAAGGATTATTACCTGTTTTTCAGGGCGCAATATGCAACAACTTTGGATGTTTTGGAGCAAATGCTGGCAGAATTGCTTACTACAAGGAGAGGGAATAAATATGTTTGTATATTTAACAGGTTTCCTTTTATAAATAGCTGCATCATGAAAGTTGCTCTGCAAAAACAACCCGATACTACAAATACACCTGCACATGCGGGCTATTCTGCCAACCCTACTTTACTGTTACAAAGGAAAATAGCGAAGGAGGAAGAAAAGGAGACAGGGGGGCGCTTGCCTCATTATGATCGCATACAGCAATCATTTGGCAGGCATGATGTCAGTCATATTCAGGCACACGTGGGAGCGGAAGCGGCTGCGGCTTCAGGAGCCATAGGGGCTGCTGCTTATGCGCCTGGGGTTGATATTTCGCCTGGGATGCCCGTGGCAGATTCTCTGCCATTTGAAGTGGTACATCCGTTGCAGCGTAAGCAGGCATCACTTGCGCATGACAACAGCGTGCAGGATACAGGCAATAACCTTACTCATAAAGCCATTCAAAACAATATCGGGCAGTTGCAACGTTTTATGAAAGCGGGCAAAGCCTGAGAAAGTATAACAACGCCAGACTAACCATCATTTTCATGCGGTAAGATTTTGCTAAATAATAGTGGTTTTTAACTATCTCCTATAAAAAGGATATATTTGTAGTAGTATAGAATAGGATAGGTTGCTGTCTTTCCCGTCTTACGCTTTTAAGATGTTAACCGGTGCAGATGTGAGAAAGCAGCATGTGTTTGTAAACAATTGAAAAACTACTGATTATTTATGCGGGATGTGTACCAGGAGATACGTCAGCTGGAAAGTATAAACGGCTTATCTAAACACGAACAACTTGTACAGGGTATTATCAATGCTATTAATGATAAAATTCTTTCGCAGGGTGATATGCTGCCTTCGGTAAACAGCCTGATTAAAGAGTTGGGTTTTGCCCGGGAAACCATTGCTAAAAGTTATAAAGAGCTTACCAGCCGCGGCATTGTAGAAAGTAAAAACCGCGTGGGGTTTTATGTAGCCAATGAAGATACCGAACAGAATTTGCGCCTGGCGCTGATCATCTTTGCTTTTGACAGCTTCCAGGAAGTATTTTATAAAACCTTACGCGATAAGCTGGGTAAGGGCGTGCATATAGATGTGTTTTTTCATCACAATAATATGGATGTATTTGAGAGTATTATCTCTAATGTGCGGGGTAAGTATGGCATGTATGTGGTAGCGCCTATACCACATAAGAAAACGTCCGAAATTTTAGGCACGCTGCCTATGTCTAAATTCCTGATGATAGACCGTTACGAGCCGTTGGAAGGTGAGTTCTCTTATGTGGCGCAGGAATTTGAAAAGTCGTCTTATGCAGCTTTTAAAGAGTTGAGCAGCACCATTCAGCAATATAAGGGCATGATATACTACCACAGGCCCAGTTCAGATACGCCTATTGAAATACTCAATGCTTATAAGAAGTTTATAAAGCAGTATAAGATCAACAGCACTATTAAATCGGAGTACATACCCGGTACTATTGAAAAAGGGTATGTGTATTTTACCATCAACAACAGTGAGCTGTGGGCTATGCTGAAAGATTGTATGGCCAAAGGCCTGAAGCTGGGAAAAGAGGTAGGTATCCTCTCTCATAACGATGACCTGGTAAAAGAGATCATCTGCGATGGCATCACCACGTATTCTACCGATTTTACCCTGATGGCAGAACGAGCGGCAGAATTTGTGCTGCACCGCGAAAAGATACAAGAGATTATACCTACCGTTTTAATCAGAAGAAATTCGTTATAGTTTATTCAGCCGGTATATTACCGCATCACTGGCTGGTATTGTTACCTGTAAGCTATTATTGTTAAGTGGTATAGGGCTGTTGCTAAACAGTTCCGTTGCCTGCTGTGGTGTTTTGGAGAGAACGCCTGCACGTTGAAGAGGAATGTGGTACTCCTGTTCTTTATCGGTGTAGTTAAACACGGCAATATAGCGTTGTCCGTTTATTTCCTGTGTAAACACATTCACTCCTTTATTGCCGGTGTTGGCGTCAACCGGGCGAAAGCTTTTCCCGTTTTTAGCGATAGTAAGCAGTGCTTTGTTCTGCAGCAATTGCAGGGCCATGCTGGTCCATTTGCCTTTTGATGAAAAATCATCACCGGTAGTGAGCGTGCCTGTAACCAGCGAGGAAGCCAGGCGGGCACGGTTCATATTGTCGGGGGCAGTGCCAAAAACAACATGATCGGCATCTATATAGTTATACAGCTGGTTTTGCCACCAGCCATAGCCGGTGCTGTTTAAAGTGTACTCGGTATTGTCAATAGCGCTGAAAGCATCGCAGGCAATACGGCGCATGTGTACATAGCGGGCTGTGGCAATGTTGGGCGATATAGCGGCGTATACCAGCATTTTACCATCCAATACACTGTCTACCAGTTCCATACCCTTGCGGTAGGCTTGCATGCCGGTGGTAACGGTAGGGTCGTAGAAATAGTCGCCTTCGATAGCTCCATGTGATAAAAAATCGATCTTAATCATCTGGAAGCCCAGCTTTACCAGGTGGGATAGGGTGTAGCGTACTCTGTCGCGTGTTCCGGGATGGGTGGGGTCCATAGCGCGACCACCATCGGTGTCTACAAATTTGCCATTCTGTTGTGTCCAGGTTTGCTGGTATTGAAAGGAGGAGCCTTCTATGGCGCGATCGTACTTGCCCCAGTCGGTAAACGGCCCCCAGTAAATGCCGGGTTTAAAACCGTTCTTTTTACAATAGGCTACAAACTGCTGTAGCTTATTAGTGTTGCCGTCTAGGCCACCTTCTACCATGTTATCCCAGAATGAGTCCAGGTCAATGAACAGGCTGTTGTCTGCATTGCGGAAAGCCTGGCAGCTGTCCACGAAAAAGCGGGTTACAGCGGCGGCTTTGTTGTAGCTGATCTTATCCTGTATAGCGCCCCAGCTGTTCCAGCCCATAGGGGTGGCCTGGTTCCAGCTAAACACTATGCGTGGTTCGTATTTCAGGTGCAGGCGTGCATAGGTTTCCATGCCATTGCGCCAGTCGTCAAAAAAGCCCACCATCATTTTGGGTGAAGTACAGTAACCGTTTTGAGGTAACACAGCACCATGTTCACAACGGTCGTGAGTGATAATGGAGTCGGCCAGGCCGGCATAGAGTATCATCGAAGGGGGCTTTGTTTCGTTACCGGTAGAAAAGCCGATGCCTGATTTCCATACATCCTGCTCCAGTGATCCCAGCACTATACCTGCATACGTGTCGTTGTTATATAGTGCGGTTACTTCGCTGCTGGTAAAGCTGCTGTTGCCCAGTTCCTGTGCATGATAGCGGGCCCACATATCATTATCAAAAGGTACCTGCAAAGCATAGGGATGATTGCCTTTGCCGGGAAGGTCTACGACGGCAGCTACCATAGGTGAGATCTTATTACAGCCTGTTTGTTCGCTTTTAACACGCACCTGGGTGATGAAATAGTTTTGATGGGGGTAGATGTAAAACAGTTGCTGTAACTGCCCGTTATTGCTTTGGTGTGTAATGGTATACACGGTGGCTTTACCAGCAGGTGTGCTGGCGGTTGTTTGGGTATAGGTGTGTGTGCCGGGGTTACGGGAGTCGTAATCCTGCTGCCTGCTCTGGCACAGCGCATAAGCATTATGTACGGTGGCTATCTCATTTTGCAGCACGGAATAGGTGCCCTGCTGCAAATGATAGATGATACGGCCCCGGGCGCCGAAAGGGATGTTAAGGGTGTCTGTGCTTTTGGGGCGGGCCTGGCAAGAAGTGGATATTAGCATGCCGGTGCCGGACACCAGTAATAAAAAAAAATATTTCATACGTATGGGCATAAGTGATTATTCTACAATGATTTCTACTACTGCACTGGTTAACTGGTTGCTGCTGGAAACGTTCAGGCCAATATTCATCAGGTATTCGCCGGTGAATTGTTTGTTGTTCTCTGCCAGCTCGGAATGGGTGCCGGGATACAGGTTGGTTTCTTTTACGGTATACAATTTAGCCGCATCTAATCCCTGTAATTTTACCGGCGTCCAGTTAGTGCCGTAGCGTGGGTGCAGGGTGTAAGAGAACAATACGGCTTTCTTTTTATCTTCTTCTACATACATCACTGCTGCACGTTCTTCCTGGTTGGGGTTTATCAAACGGTATTGGTTACCCTGCCAGATGGTGTTGCTTAATTGTTTGTAATTCTTTACGGCCTGCTGGCTGAATTGCAGATCTTTTTCTGACATGCGGGCCACATCTATATCATAACCCAGGCGGCCCATCATGGCTACATCGGTACGGTATTTTAACGACTGCCTGCCCCATGAGGTAACATGGCAGGCGATGGTGTTGGCCGGGAAGAAATAGGAGAAGCCCCATTGTATAAACACGCGCTCGAAAGGATCGGTGTTGTCGCTGGGCCAGAACTCGGTGAAGTATTTTAAAGCTCCATAATCGGTGCGACCGCCGCCGCCACTACACAGCATCATGGGCAAGGTGGGGTATTTTACCCGTAGTTTTTCCAGTATGGCATACAGGCTGCGTACGTACTCAATGTATACATGCGATTGCTTGTCGCGCAGGAAAGGGGAATAGGTATTCGTCATCATACGGTTACAATCCCACTTGATATAAGCAATGCCCTGGTTTTTAGACAGTATTTCATCTACTATGTTGTACACGAATTGTTGCACGGCGGGGTTGATGATGTCCAGCACCAGCTGATTGCGGTAATAGTGTTCCTGGCGGTTAGGCAGTTTTAAAACCCAGTCAGGATGCTTTTCGTACAGCTCGCTTTTCGGATTCAGCATTTCCGGTTCCAGCCAAATGCCAAACTTTACGCCATTGGCCGCCGCTTCTTTTACCAGGTAGCCAAGGCCGCTGGGTAGCTTTTGTTTGTTCTCCTGCCAATCGCCCAGGCCTGCGTGGTCGTCGTTGCGTGGATACTTGTTGGCAAACCAGCCATCATCCAGCAAAAACAGGTCGGTACCCAGCAGGCTGGCTTCTTTAAACAAACCGCTTAGCTTTTGTTCGTTGAAATCGAATTGTGTGGCTTCCCAGTTATTGAGCAAAGTATAGCGGCTGCCTTTGCCGTTGAGTACGCCGTAGTTGCGTGCCCAGCTATGCAGGTTGCGGCTGGCTTGTCCTTTGCCCTGGTTACTGTAAGTGAATATAAACGCAGGAGTGGTAAAGGTTTTATTGGCTTCGAGTTCGTAGTCCGATGCGTAGGGGTTCATGCCTGATAACACATGCAGCTGGTTCTTTTCGTCCATTTCAAACAGGAACTGAAAATTGCCCGACCATGCCAGGGTGCCGGCCACTAACTCGCCTTCGGTTTCGGTGGCTTTATCGTTGAGTGATAACAAAAAGGCGGGTGTCTGGTACATATGGGCACGGCTGCCCAGTTTGCTGTCTATGATCTTAATACCGCTGGTAAGCTTGTTTTCTTCTTCATGCATCTCTTCTGCCCAGTCGCCATGAAAATGCGTAAGCCAGTAATTGGTGGCCTGGAAGTGTAGCATAGACGATGCAAAGTGAGTAAGACGCACCGGCTTCTTTTCCTGGTGGCTGATTACTGTCCACGATTGAATCACGTCTTCCTTTTCGTAAGCAGAGATGAATAACTGTACGGTAACCGGGTATACGGAATCTTTTAATACAATACAGGTAACCGTATTGTTTTTGTCGGGATGAGTGGTTTGCACATTGGCTACGCGCAGGTCAAGCGATGGATTGCCATCTGTATGTACCATGCGTATGGCAGGCTCGAACAGGTAACTGCCGCCACCCGGTGCATAGCTTTCAAACTGGGTGCTGTTGGCGGCGCCGGTGGTAGTGTTACTTAGTTTTTTACCCAGATAGCTTTGATATAGCTTGTGGTCTGGTGCAACTGTAAACACCAGGCTGGTATGGCTGGTTTGGATATCAATTTGCTGTTGTGCAAATACAGATAGCTTTACACATAATGCTGCCAGTAACAGGCCGCTATATAACCTCAATCGTTTCATCTGTATTTTTTTATTTAATCATTAATCTTGTTGAGTTCATTGTTATTCTTTTCACGAGTTTCAGGCAATCGTTATGCGGCAAGTCCCAAAGGAGAAAACAGCACAAACATCAGTATCATGGCTATCAGTAATGCGCCAAAATACCAGTAGCGGTTTTTCCAGGGCTGCACGTTAATGGTGGTAGTGGTTTGCAGCTGAAACGGCCGGGGCATGGGGTACAGCCTGCCTATCAGTAGCATACCGGCTACAGTAATCACGAATAATATGGCCAGCACATGCAGATAGTGCAGACTGGTGGTAAAAACAAACTGGGTAAGTACATAGCTTACCACAAAAAATAATAATCCTGCTTTGGCGGCTATGGGCGGCGTGCGTTTGGTTACAAAACCCACTGCCATAATGGTGAATACCGGTACGCTGAAAAAGCTGGATGCTTTTTGCAGGTAGTTATAAAAGCCGCCGCTGAAATACATGATAAAAGGCGAAAAACATACGGCCCATATAATCACCAGTAGTTGAAACAGTCTGCCTGCTTTAACTACTTTCTTTTCGTGGAAAGGTTTGTGGCGGTGTTCCAGCCAGGGTTGGTACAGGTTTACCACAAACAAGGTACCCAGGCTGTTGAGCCCTGCGTTAAAGGTGCTGAGTGCGCCACCAAATACAATGGCGGCAATAAAGCCTGCTATGGCGGGTGGCAGCACATCGCTTACCAGTTTAGGAAACACAGTAGCTGTGTTGGTCAGGTGCGGGTATAAATGCACGGCCATTAAGCCGGGCACATTCAGCAACAGCGGGGCCAGCAGTTTACCCACACAAGCAAGCGATATCCCTTTCTGACTGGCGGCCAGGCTGCGGGATGCCAGTGTTTCCTGCACAATGTATTGTTCCATGCCCCAGTAGTAAAGGGCTGTGGAGCAGTAATGGTATACGTTGTAATTTTACCATCTTTCCAGCTGAAATCCACTGTAAAGTTTCCTTCTGCTTTTAAGCCTTTCACAGAGCCGCCGGCCTGCCAGTTATCAGGTATAGCGGGCAGCAGGTGTATAAAGCCCGCGTGGCTTTGCAGCAGCATTTCGCCAATACCGGCACACGCGCCAAAATTGCCATCTATCTGAAACGGAGGGCCGGCGCTTAACAGGTTGGGATATACGCCGCCACCGGCTCCATAGTTAATATCTGTTTTCAGCGTTGGCTTCATAATCTCACAAAACAATTTGTAGGCGCGGTTGCCATCGTGCAGGCGTGCCCAGAATAACAATTTATAAGCAATAGACCAGCTGGGGCCATCATCACCGCGCACGTTTAATGTTTTTTTACAGGCTTCTGCCAGTTCGGGGGTGGCTTCGGGCGTAATAAGCGGGGCAGGATATAAACCATACAGGTGCGAAATATGCCGGTGGTTTACGTCGGTTTCTTTATAGTCCTGCAGCCATTCCATCAGGCGTCCGTCTTTGGATATTTGTCCGGCAGGGGGCACGCGTTGCAGTGTGGTTTGCAGCGTTGTGCGGAAGGCGGCATCTGTGCCCAGCACCTGGGATGCAGCGATTACGTTGTTAAACAGTTCACGCACTATCTGGTTGTCGATAGTAGGTCCCATACATATGCTGGCCGATTTGCCACTGCCATCGGGCAGGTAAAAAGAGTTTTCCGGAGACGAAGCGGGGGACGTAACCAGCCAGTGTGTGGCAGGATCTTCTGTAAGCATACTTACATAAAAGGTAGCAGAGCCTTTTAGTACCGGATATATTTTTTGCAGATAGCTTTTGTCGTTACTGTACAGGTAATGCTGCCACAGGTTGTTACAAAGCCAGCCGGAGCCTGCTTTGGAAATGCCCCAGGATGCACTTTCGCCAGGCTCGGTAAACTGCCACAGGTTGGTGATAACGTGTGCTACCCAGCCATTGGCATTGTAATAGGCTTTGGCTGTTTTTTCGCCATGTGGCACCATGTCGGCTACCAGGTTGGCTAAAGGCAGGTTTAACTCAGAGAGGTTGGCAGTTTCCAGTGCCCAATGGTTCATTTGCACATTTACATCTAAATGGTAATCGCCGTTCCAGGGTGTATGCACCTGGTTGGCCCACAAGCCCTGTAAGTTGGGGGGCAGCAGGCCTACACGGGTGCTCGCTATGCTGAGGTAGCGACCAAACTGGAAAAACAGTACTGGTAAGGAATTGTCGCTGTTGGGTTGTTGTCTGAAACGGGTAAGGCGCGTGTCGGTGGGAAGGCTGTCGGCAGCACTGTTACCGAGGGTTACGCTTACACGGTTAAATAGTTTTTGATAACGGGTAATATGTGTTTGTACCTGCTGCGTATAGCTTTTGCGCATAGCTGCGGCAAGGGTTTGCTGCAGGTGTTGCTGGTACGCGCTATCCTTGTAATCGGTAGCTGCGGCTATAAACAGGATAACAGACGTAGCATTTTTAATCACCAGTGTATTGTTGCTGGTGGTAAGGGTGCCACCTTGTAGCTGGGCTTGTGCAGTGGCCTGGTAGCGCATGCCTTTGCCGTTAATGCCATTTTCGAGCTGACCATACAACCACAGTTGCTGGCCCTGAACATGGCTGGTGGCTTTTTCCGGACGATTCAAGCTAAGAGTGCAATTGATTTGCCCGGGCTTGCTGGCGGTGAGTTTAATGATGTTGATGTCATCGCCAAAGCTGGTAATGTATTCGCGGGTATAGGTTACGCCGTTCACCTCATAGCTGCAATGTGCTACCGCATCCGACAGGGATAAGCTTCTGCTGTAGTGAGTGGGCTGCACCTGGTTGCCGGTTACCCCGTTATAACTATACAGCAATTCCAGGTTGCCCAGCATTTGAAAGCAGCCATAGTTATCGCCGCCCGATCCTTTGCCGGTGCAGATAAAGTCTTTGTCAATGATGCTTTGGGCTTCATCGTTCTTACCTGCTATCAGCAGTTTTTTTATCTCCGGTAGTTTTTTATATGCTTCGTAGTTGTTGGCATCCTGTGGTGCGCCCGACCATAAGGTAATATCATTCAGCACAACGGTTTCGCGGGTTACGCCGCCATCGGGCGTCATGCCCAGCCGGCCATTGCCCAGGGGTAGTGTTTCTTCCCATTGTGTGGCTGGTTTATCAAACCACAGGCGTAGCGGGGCTTTGCCGGCGGTCTTTTGCTGTGCCAGTGTTGCCGTTACGGGTGCACCTGCCAGCAGAAGATATAATGCAATTTTGTAAGAGGGGATTAAACGCATGGATAGGTATGATTATGAAATTAAAAACTGTTGTGAATAGGTTTGTCATCTGGTAGTACACCCCAGCTGGTAGCTGGTTGCGGGCCTAACGTAAACTCCAGTGTGCCGCCCTGCATAATATCGCTGTGGCGGATATAGGTGTGCGTGTAAGGTTTTCCGTTTAAAGTGGCCGATTGAATATAGATGTCATTGTCAGATGATGTATGGGTGCGGATGGTAAATGTTTTTCCTCCGGGTAATTGCAGCTTTGCATGGGCCAATAGCGGACTGCCGATGGCATATACACCATTAGCAGGGTTCACCGGGTAAAAGCCTAATGCGCTGAATACATACCAGGCCGACATTTCGCCACAGTCGTCATTGCCTGCATAGCCCGAAGACCCATTGTTGTATAGTTCGCGCATTATTTTCTGAACATAGTACTGTGTTTTCCAGGGCTGGCCTGCATAGTTGTAGAGGTAGGCCACATGGTGGCTGGGCTCGTTACCATGTGCATACTGACCTATAAAGCCTGATGCATTGTTATTGATCTCTTCTGTGTTGTGGCTAAGGGTGAAAAAGCTGTCCAGCTTGCTGATGAAAGCCTGGTTGCCACCGGTGAGTGTAATGAGTTGTGGTACATCATGTGGCACATACCAATAGTATTGCCAGGCGTTGCCTTCTGTAAAAGGATTGCCACCGTTAGAGCCGTATTTTAAAGGATCGAAAGGTGCCATCCAATTGCCCTTATCGTCTTTGGATTGAAAGAAATGTGTTTGATGATTATACAGGTTCTGGTAGTATTGCGAGCGGTGCAGAAAGCGCTGGTAATCTGCTGTTTTGCCCAGCTTCTTAGCCAGTTGTGCTACGCACCAGTCGTCGTAAGCCATTTCCAGTGTAATGGAAACAGATTGTGTTTGGATGTTTTCCGGCATATAGCCATAGCGTTCCCAAATAGCAAAAGGCGAGTTGGGGTGCGCGATAAGAGAAGAGTTTTTTACTGCTTCATATGCCTGCTGTATATCAATGCCGGGAATGCCTTTTAACACGGCGTCTGTAATAACAGGGATAGCATGGTTGCCTATCATGCAATAGTTTTCCTGCCCCCATAACTGCCAAACCGGTAAATAGCCATAGGTTGTGTATTGGCTAAGCATACTTTTTACAAATTGTGCGCTTCGCTGTGGTTGTAACAGGGTGTATAATGGATGCGCGGCGCGGTAGGTGTCCCATAACGAAAAGGTGCTGTAATGGGTACCGGTGGTATGTTGTTGTGTATAGTTGGCAGCCATAAACGAACCGTTTACATCCGACAAGGTGTTGGGTTGTAAAAAGGTATGGTATAAGGCTGTGTAAAAGATCTCTTTTTGTTTATCGGTGCCTTCTACGGCTACTTTTTGTAACTCCTGTTGCCATAGCTGCTTTGCCTGAGTGGTGGTTTGGTCAAAGTTCCAATGGGCAATTTCGTGTTGCAGGTTTTGTTGTGCGTTGGCAATGCTTACAGAGGAAAGTCCCACTTTTACCAGCAGGGGGCTGTTGGCAGGGGTATCAAAATCAAGTATTGCACGCACATTGCTGCCGTTGATCACCGCATTGTTGTAATAAGTGGTATTGCCATCCACAAACAGGTGCTGTGTTACCGGGCGGGAGAATTCTATATGAAAATATACTTTTCTTAGTTTGGCCCATCCGGTGATGATGCGATAGCCTTCAATGGTGCGAGCGTTTACGAGCTTCAGCTGTGATTGAATGATGCGCGTGTTCCAGCTGTTTTTGTTAAGCGAGTGGTTCAGGTCTATTACTACATGACTGTTGCTGTTGGCTGGATAAGTATAACGATGAAAGGCGGCATGTGTGGTAGCGGTTAACTCGGCGTTGATATTATACTGTAACAACTTTACCTGGTAATAGCCGGGCCGTGCTGTTTCCTGTTGATGTGAGAAGGTGGAACGGTAACCGCTTCCCGGTTGGGATGCATCGCCCGGCTCTGTGCTGGTGGGGCCGGTGATGGGCATTAACAGCACGTCGAACAGTTCGGCAACACCGGTACCGCTCAGGTGGGTGTGGCTGAAGCCGGCAATGGTTTTATCGTTGTAGTCGTACCCGGAGGCAGTGCCCCAGTCTGGCACATCGCGCGTGTCGGGGCTTAGTTGTACCATTCCAAAGGGAACGGTAGCACCAGGAAAGGTGTTGCCCGAAAGGCCGGAGCCTGCTGCCCCTGTGCCTATGAATGGATTCACAAAATCGGTGATGCTTTTAGTGAGCTGCGGGCCATTTACCAGGAAGTGTACAATACGACAGGCGTGGCCTTTGCTTTTGGTATTGGTTTGCTGGCTGATGGTAATATGTAATACATGTTTGCCATTGGTGAGATTGCCGGCCAGCAGGTAATAGCTGGGTAGGTGCAGCCAGCTGCTATGTACGGTATATAGATCCAGCGTTTGGGGCGGGCCGTTATCAATAGAATAGGTGATAGTACCTGCATCTGCACCGGCAGTTACTGCTATACCTGCGGCAGTGCCCTGGAAGGGTAGTTGTAAGGTGGCTCCCGGTGTTGCGCTGGTAAGCATGGGAACGTGCACAAAGCCTTCGCGGGTAGAGAGTCCATCAGTAGGAGTCCAGTCTTTATCCAGTGTCCAGTTGTTATCTGTTTGCGCACGGGTAATATCGTAATAATAACCTGCTTCAAAGCTGGCTTTGTTCATGGCTGCGGGTATGGTAGCCATGGTACGCGCGGGTTGCTTGCCAAGGCACACCTGTAGCAGGTGCTGAATTGTTTGAAAGTAGAGCTGCTGCCCGTATTCTGAAGGGTGAATGTCTTTGATATCGCGATCCCAGTCCAGTTCGTGGTGTTGAATGCGGTCGTGCACTTCCTTGCCCAGGTTTACAGAGGGCAGGTGGTAGTGAGCGGCTACTGCTTCGTGATTGGCGATTTCTACAGGCGTTTTGTGGTGGTGGTAGTCATTGGTTTTGTCTGGATCGGCAAACGACATGAGAACCACATCTGTGAATTTGTTCTGTTGCTTTATCTGGCGCACAATGCCATCCAGTGCGCGTATTTGTGTAATGCTGTCTGTGCCGTTGCCACGATCATTTACTGCGGCTTCTACCAGCACCAGGTCGGGGCGCGTAGTACTGAGTAAATCGTTTTGCAGGCGAAATACATGCGCTACGCTGCCTAGTGAAGGGATGGCAGCAGTTACAAAAGTAAACTGCACCTGCGGGTATTGCTGTTGCAGCCAGGCGCATAGTTTGTTGCGCCAACCCGGGTTGTAGGTAATAGAACCACCTACAAAACCAATGGTGGCTTTATGTGTAGTATGTAAGCTTTGGTAAAAATGAGGTAGTCCATCGCGTACGGTAATAAAATCGTCTTTCGGTAAAACCGGAAGCGGAGCCTGGGCTTGTGCCAGGCCGCTCCACAGTAAAAATATAAAGCACCAGTTTCTCATTGTAACGGGGGATGTATTTATTCTTTGTTCCAAAAAGTAAGCTCACTCATGTTGGCCGAATTGTCGGAGTTGCTGGCCACATGCAGTATGCGCATTCTGATAAAGCGAACAGGCGGTGGGTTGTCCATGACAGTAAACTTCATGGCAGCCACGCCATCGTCTCCTCTTTTGGCTGTTAACAATAAAGTCCAGCCTTTGGTTTGCATATCCGCTGTCCAGCCGCTGTTTTGAGTGGGCAAGGGTGTAATGGCATTGGTGGTATCGGCAATGCCCCATATTTCAAAATTATCCGGACTGTGATAGCTGCCCGATCTGCCTGTTTCTTCCAGTGTTAACAAGTGGTTGTATACAGCACCCATATCAAAGCTTAATGCTAATGGAATTTTTTGTGCATCGTTGCTATGGTAGATGTTGGGGTATTGCTGTGGAGTAGTAGAGCCATCCCATAACCTGCTTACAGAGGTTTGTGATTCATACACGCCTGCATCGCCGGGTAAGGGCATTTCTTTGAACAAACTTTTGTTACATACTACAATCCGGAATATTTCGGGGAAGGTGTCTGCTACAGCCACTGTAAAAGTGTCTATTGCATACTTTGCCGGAATATAAGAAGATTGGTAGGTGACTTTTGAGCCTGACAGGAAAGAGGGCAGGGTTACTGTTTTGGCACCGGGGCCAATGTTTATTACAGAAGGCGCACCTGCTGCATTGGTATAGTGGATGGTAGTAGTAATGTTGATAGTGTCGGGTGTGGTAAAATTCAGCGTTACTGTTTTGTCGTCGTTTACCACAAAAGGGGTGGATGCATCCGGCAGGCGGTTGTATAATGTGCTTTGGTAGATAGCTCCGTATGAGCGCGCATTGTTTACCGTAGTGGTAATAGATTTGTTACCACTGCTATCGAATGAATTAATATAAAAAGAATAGTTGTATTCCGAAAGGTTATTGATCAAGGTTTTTACCGTATCGCTGGCATTGTGGGTGGTGGCTTTGATTACTACAGAATCGTTGTAGTTGTTCCAGTACACCACGTATTTGGCAATGCCGGGGTCGGGGCTGGGTGTCCATGCAAGCATCAGGCGGCCATTGCCTGGCATAACGGTTACGTTGGTAACTGCGCCGGGATAGATAAGCTCTTCGCCATTTAAAAAAGACCGGTAGTCGGTTGCTTTTTTGCTGCAGGCGGCTGTGAGGAACAAGCCGGCTGCTATAGTGATCATGAATATGTTGCGTTTCATTGTAATTGGTTTGTAAGTGAATGCCTGCATGTGTTACCGGGGATCGCCCCAGAAGCTTAATTCCATCATGTTAAAGAATTCGTTACTGCCGCCTGCGTTGGTAAAACACTCAAAGCGCAGGTATCTTACTTTGGGCAGGTTTAAATCAAAGTTGAATGGAAAGCCTGCATTCCAGTAAGCCAGATCGGCATTGGTGTATTGCGGGGCTATCAGGCCAGAAGGTTGTGCCGGCAAATGATACATGCCCATATTAATCCATCCGTTTGGTGTAGCCTGGCCTACGGCGGGTAAAGCCAATGTGTCGCCTGGTAATGTTTCATCCACGGCATCTGTGTTTCTACCCCATATTACCCAGGTTTGTGGTGCGCCGGATGCCCACAGAAAGTTGTTGCTGCCGTCAATACCTCTGAACCAGGCATTGTAGCGGCTGAGCTTGGCGCTTTGTCCCATGTCAAAAGTGAGCCATTTAGGCAAAGGTACTGAGCTGGGAAAGGTGGAGTGAAAGCCGGGCGAGCCGGTGTTGTTATCCCACAGGTAGGGCATTTCCCAACCAAAGTCGGTACCTACATCGGAAGGAAATTTCATGGCTTTGAACAATGATTTAGTCATCATCACTTCATAGATAGGTTTGATGTTGGCATATACCGTGTCGGAAATATTACCCCACTGATCGGTAATGTATACCCCAAAGCGGTATGTAGTGGTGTCGTACCCTCGAATGCTGTAGTTGATAGAATCCTGGTTGGTATAGTTCTGGTTGATGATCTCCATCTTTTTAGTAACCGCATCGGGCTGGATAGTGATAATGCCCAGGTTGGCTTTGCTTTTGTTGGTAACGCGAATGTTTACACCTCCAAAATCATTGCTTAATACAATGGTGGGCAGCACCAACAGGTAAGGTGGCGTATCAGGATGTACAGTTATTTGTACCGGATCGGATTTTACCTGCGCGCGTGATACGGCGTATAGTGTTACGGTGTAATCCTGGCTTTTGGCAAAGCCGCTTACAGTAAGGCTGTCCGAATAAAAAGATGATTTCGTTTGACGACTGGCGTGGTCATTTATTTTATACTCCGCCTGCACATATAAAATGTTTTTAGACGAAGGGAGGTTGTAAGTGATGTAAGCGCCGCCATTAAAGTTGGTTACTCTAACATTGGTTACTACACCTGGTTTGCTGGTATCGTCTGATACTATATCGTTATAACCATCTGTTTTTTTGCAGGCAGGTTGCGCGGCCAGCCAGGTGGCGGCCATCAGCAGTGTATAAGCCCGTTTGTATAGTAGGTTCATATGTATTCGTTAAGTGATTGTAGTAATGGGATGTGGCCAGCAGGTGTTATTGCCAGTAAGGCGTTTGCACGAGGTTGGGGTTAGTGAGTAAATCGTAATTCTGAATAGGAAATAAATAATCGCGCACGTTAAATACAGGCTGGTACACGTTGGATACCTGGTAAAAGCCAGGTGCTGTTTTTTGCCTGTAGTTCCATCCCTGCACAGGGCCGGATAGTACGTTCTGTAATTCTTTCCATCTTCTTAAATCCCATCCCGCCTGGCCTTCAAAAGCCAGCTCAATCCTTCTTTCCTGGTGTATGATCTGGCGCAGCCCATCTTTAGTAGCATATTTGCCGGGGTTGCGGGAGTATTGTGTCCACGCCTGTGCCACACCTGGTAAACCTGCGTGTGCCCTCACTTTGTCCAGCCACTCATAAGCAACGCTGGAAGGGCCATTGGCTTCGTTTAAACATTCTGCATACAACAGCCATAAACCGGTAATGCGTATGAAAGGCCAGGAGTAACTTTTCCATACCGTGGTTTTACCGGCAGAAGATAAATAGTGTACCAGTTTTTTAGCCCAGTAGCCGGTAACGTTATAGCGTTGCGGTACATAGGATGCATAACCGTTTACTGCGTTGATATAATAGGGATTGTTGTCATCGGTATTGCCCGATCCAAACCATACGCTGCCGTCGAAGGCAATACTGGAATAGTAACGGGGTTCGCGGTGAAAATTGCCGCTGGCGCTGGTGTAATTGTTTTTTATATAATAGCGGTGTGCATCATCACCCGGCTGCGTTTTATAACGGTTGGTATAGTCCCAGGTTTTGTCTTCTGTAATGGGTACGCCATTGCTGGTGTAAAACAGTTCCGACTCGGCCAGGGGCACTGAAAAGTTAGAATACACGGCAAAGGCATCCGAAGCAGCATCGGCATTCACGCGTGGTGTGGCCATATAGCTCCATCCAAAAGTGGGGTTTAAGGTCCATACCTGTTCGGGGTTCCAGCTTTCCACAAAACCGCCTTGTAATGCAAGCAGCTGTTTGGTACTGTCGCTCATATGAACAATGTTGCCATTGCTGGTGAACTGGTATAAACCTGCGCCCGTGGCGTTAGCGGCGTCAATCGCTGCTTTACAGGCTACTGCTGCTTTTTGCCATTTGGTGGCATCGGCTGTGGTGGGAAATAAGAACTGCCCATCTTTACCTTTTACCTGTGCATAGTCGGGGTTGCCATTGAACAGGGGGCTTGCCTGTGTGGTTAATACCTCGGCTTTTACTGCCAGTGCAATGGTAGAAGTAATACGGCCTGCTTCGGTTGCTGAGTTTTGAATGGCTGCGGGTAAGCCGGGTACAGCCTCATCCAGTAAACGCACTACATAGTTGAAACAGGAGTCTACTGTTTGTTGTTTCTGCCGAACTTCTTCGCTGGTGGTATTTACAGGCAGCGCTACATCCGAAATGGGTATAGGGCCATACATGCGAATAAGCCAGTAGTGGTAGTATGCTTTTAAAAACTTAGCTTCTGCTATCCATCTTGTTCTTTGAAACTGGGATACATCGGTAGGTTTGTCTACATTGTCTAAAAAGGTATTACACATGCGTATGGGACGCCACAGGTTCAGGCCCATGTTATACCCCTGCCAGTAATTGAGTATCGGGTTTTCGGCATTTTGTAAGCCACGCATGAGGTTAAAACCTGCATCGCCACCTGCGCCGCCTAACACGGTAGGGTCTTGCAGGGTGATAGGGAATACTACTTCGGCTGAGGACGTGAAGCCTGGGTTGCGGCGTACATCGGCCAGGGCCTGTAAGGTGGAGTAACAGCCAAACAGGTAAGCCTGTGTTTCGTTGGCATTGGTAAATGCGCTTTCCAGTGTGGCCACGTTATCGGGTGTTACATCCAGGTATTTTTTGCAGGATGCAGCAAACTGTAAGGCGATGGCTACCGGTAATATTTTGAAAAGAAGTTTCATCTTGTAACTGTTTATGGCAAGCTAGAAATTGATGTTAAGGCCCAGGTTAAACACTTTCTGAATAGGATAGGCAAATCCATTACCGGATTGCTCCGGGTCCCATAATTTAAAGTGACTGAACGTAAGCAGGTTTAAGCCGCTAAAGTACAGGCGCACATTTTCGAGGTGCATGTGCGTGGTCCATCTTTTAGGAAAGGTATAACCTGCTTCCAGCGATTTCAGACGCATAAAGCTGCCATCGCGTAACCACCAGCTGCTTTTTTGTGTGTTATTGCTTACTGTTTGTGCCGAGTAACGTGGCCACAAAGCATAGAGGTTCTGGTTTTCTTCGCTCCAGTGATTATCTGAGTAGGCTTTCAGCAGTTGTGCATTGCCTACAAACGGGGCGGTGGCAGAAGCATCTATAAAGAAGGACTCTCTGGCCAGGCCCTGGAAAAAGGCACTCAGGTCAAACGATTTGTATACGGTAGAAAAGCCGAAGCCATATATTACCTGTGGTGTAGTTGGCAGGCCCAGTGGTACCTGGTCGTCGGAGGTAATAACACCGTCTTTGTTGATATCGCGGTATTTGATATCACCACCCATGGGTAGGCTGTTGCCGCCGAATAACTGGGTGGGAGAGTTGGCGGCTTCTTTGTCATCTACAAACAGGCGTTCTGCTACATAGCCAAATTGCTGGTTGATGGGTTTGCCTGATTGAAAGCGGTAAGCATATTTGTATTCCGGTTCTTCGTAGTGGCCTGCTTTGTTGCTGGTAACCGTAAGGTTGGCCATTACAGATGCCTGCAGGTTTTTAGAGAATACCTGTTTGTAATCGATGTGTAAGTCTAAACCCTGCGAGTAAGCGGTTCCCAGGTTGGCCTTGAGGTTGTCCTGCGCACTGCCTTCAATGCCTGCTGTAACAGGGATGTAGCCGCGGGGGATTAAGATATTATAACGGTATTCGTGATATATTTCGGCAGTAATGTTCATTTTGTTGAACAGGGTGATTTCGGCAGCCAGGTTGCTTTTTTGTGAAGTTTCCCAGGTAACGTCGGGGTTAGGATACGCCTGTATGCTGGTGCCGTTCATGGAAGTGCTGTTGCCTGAGCCGAAGACTGCCCCGGGGCCGCCATCGGGCGTTACGCTGGAGAGGTAAAAGAAGCGTTGGTCGCCAATGTTGTCGTTACCTACCAGGCCGTAGCTGCCACGCAGTTTTAAACGGGTGATAACATCTGTAATACCTCCTTTCCAGAAATTTTCGTTAGAGATAACCCAGCCTGCTCCGATAGTTGGGAAAAAGCCGAAGCGGTGGTCTTTGGCAAAGCGTTCTGATCCGTTATAACCAAAGTTGGCTTCCAGAAAGTATTTGTTGGCATACGCATAGCTGGCGCGGCCTGCATAGTTCAGGTTGCGGTAGGGCAATGATTGCAGCAGGCTGCCGGAGTTGCCGCGCTGGGTTTGCTGGCGGGTGCCTACCAATGCACCGCTCACATTGTGCTGTCCAAAGCTGCGGTTGTATTCCAATGTTCCCTGTAAGTAAATGAAAGTATATATGTTTTTACCTCCTTCATAATAGCTGAGAAACTCCTGTGCCGCACCGGGCTGGTTGTTAAGCCAGCGAAGGGTGTAGTAGTTGGCATTAGGGTCGTAGCTTTGAACGGAATAATAGAATGGTTTGTAAGCCCGCATGAGATCAAAATAAGAATAGCGGTTGGTGCTGAAAATGCCCCGGAAACTAAGCCCTTTGGTAAGGGCGCTCAGGTTCTGGTTTACTTCAAACTGCGCGCTCATCCTTGACTCCGAAAAGCTTTTATAGCCCAGCATTAAATCGGCATAGGGGTTGTCCAGCAAGCTGCCTGATGCGTTATTGGTGGTGTTGCCAAACAGAATGTGTTTGTTTAAACGGGTGGCGCTATCAGGCTCGTAAAAAGCCGGGAAAGCCACAGGGCTGGTATGTAATACTTTGCTGTATAGGTCGGTGGCCAGCGAATTACTGTCTTTGGAAATAGGTCCGGTGTAGTCGTTGAAGTTGCCCCATAAGCGTACTACAATCTCTGTTGTTTTGGTAACCTTTACATTCAGGTTAGAACGAAGCTGATAGTTTTCAAACTTCATTCCTGAGTTGAAATTGTTCACAGGGTTTACCTGTAATATACCATTGTCGCGGTTATAAGAACCGGCGATATAATATTTGGTAACATCGTTACCACCCGATACGCTGAAATTGGCCCTGCGGGTGGTGGTTTGATTTTTAAACAGCATGCTCATCCAGTCTACGGCCGGGTATATATAAGGGTTGCTGCCAGGCGCTTTGTCAATGGTGGCTTGTGTGTTTAATATCTGGTTGGGCGTATAGAAGGGAGTTGCCAGCGGGTCGCGTGTGGTAATGGCTTCGTTATACGCTTTCATATAAGTAATAGGATCGGCCAGCTGAATGTTTTTAGTGGCTTTGGATATAGAGTTTTCCAGCCTTATGTTAATCCTGGCTTTGCCTGGTTTTCCTTCTTTGGTAGTAACCAGTATCACTCCATTAGCGCCACGGGCGCCGTAAAGGGCGGCAGCACTGGCGTCTTTTAATATAGAAAAGCTGGCAATGTCATCTACCTGTAAGCGTGCCAGGTCGCTGGCGGTGAGCTCTACGTTGTCTACCAGTATTAAAGGGCTGGCGCTATAGCCTAAGGTGGTAACGCCCCGAATAAAAAACTGGGAATTATCAGCACCGGGCTGGCCCGCGCGCTGGAAGGCTATTACACCCGCTACCTGCCCTGCCATGGCATTGGTGAGGTTGCTGGCGGGAATTTTTAACTGGCCCGGGTTAATAGTAGATACAGAGCCTACTACGGCTTCTTTCCGTTGCCTGCGCCCAAAGGCAGTTACTACCACCTCGTCACCGCTGGTAGCAATGGGTTTGAGTGTTACCTCCAATGTGCGGGTGTCGCTATTGATGGTAAAATGCTGTTCTACAAAACCTACAAAAGCCACCACCACATCCGACCCTACCGGAACGTCCAATATAAAACGGCCGTTCTGGTCAGAACTGGTAGCAGTTGCTTTTTTAGCATTGGCAATAATGCTGGCTCCTTCGAGTATTTTGCCCGAAGTGTCTTTGACCGTTCCTGTGACGGTAACGGTGCGTGTGGTGGATTGTGACAGTGCCTGCAGGGATGCCAGCAGTGTAAACAACAGGCACAAACAATAGCAGCTAGATTTACTTTTCATAATTGAAGCAATCTTTGAATAGTCAATGGATAATGGTAATAGATTACCTGTAGTCTTCTTTGTGGGAAGGCAGAGCAATCATCTTAATACGGCTTATAGTTTTCGTTCACTAGAGTAGTTCTATACTATTCTATACTACAAATATAGAAGCTTTTTGTTTCCGTCAAAAAAATATCGGATGGGTTAAAAAAATATAATACGGGGTGGTGCTGCGGTAATAATTCCCCGCTAATCTTATTAAACATCAGTGATTTAAATGGGGCATGTGAGGGAATGGTAATTGCAGCACCTGTTTAAAATGTACATCCTATGAGCATCGTAAAAGTAATAGAAGTGATTGCCACTTCTGAAAAAGGTATAGAAGATGCGCTGCAGCAGGCTGTGGCGGAAGCTTCTAAAACTGTGCGTAATATCGATTCGGTATATGTGAAAGATATAAAGGCGCATGTGCAGGATGGAAAGATCAGCAGTTACGGTTTAATCTGTAAAATATCTTTCCGGTTGGATGAGGTTAACAAGCAGGGGAATGGTGAAAATCAGGCTGAGGAAGTTGTTTCAACAGAAAACACGTCAGAGCATCAGTTAAAAGTGCCCAGGCAGGAAGAAGCGGTTGCTACTCAACCGGAGGAAAAACAGCAGGTGGCTGTAGAAGAAGAGGTAGCTACAGAGGAAGAGGTGGCGCAGCCTGCCAATCAAAAAGATTTTGTACCTGCCCATTAGGCAGGTACTTTTCATTTTATCGCCACTTGCTTTTTGTTTCTGCAATTTCCTGTTTAATCTTATCATTGATATTGACAGTGGCGCCGGTGAACAGGAATATAGTTGCGCCATATTCACGGGCGTTTTTATTCTCTATCTGGCCTGCTACCTGAGCCGTTTTAAAATAAGGGCTGGTTTCGGCCATTTCTTCATGAGCGCTTTCGTAGTCTTTTACGCGTATCAGGTTGCGGTATTGCTTGCTAAGATCAAACCAGTTAATATAGTCGGCATTAAAAGATACTGCTTTAATACCTTTGTGTGTATAATAGTTAATGGCCCCGGTTTGTCCGTAGTTGTCGCATAGTACCAGTGTTTCTTCGTTGCCGGGTATAGTAGCATATATCGAATCTACTTTATGGGCCAGTTCTTTCCAGCCCAGCATGTCGGCGTAGTCTAAGGGCAATGTATGGTCTTTACCATCTTCCCAGCGAAGCATACCAAATCTTTTAAATTGTTCCGGATTAGCGATAATGTATTCCGGGGTTTTATTGGGAAAGGCTACCTGGAAAAGCCGGATAGAAATGAGTAAAGGTATAAGCAGGGTGATGGGATACCAGTATTTGCGTTGCGCCACAGGGATGATATCGGCCAGGTATACAGCGCCAAAGGCAATGTATACAGGGTATAAACCTATAGCATAGTAATCTTTCGCGTGGAAGCATATAAATATTGCCAGTGTAGATATGAGTGACCAGAAGAAAGAGCGATGTGGCTGAAAAGGTTTATAGCGCAGTAATGCCCATGCTGCGGCAAGTATCATATACAAAGCGCCTGCATAGAACAGTAGCTGTGCTTTTAAAAAGTTGGAGGTTTTTACATGCACCAGTTGCCGCTCATTGAGTTCCTTCATGTGGTGTATTACCGGAAAATGGTTGTGGTATTGCCATAACAGGTTAGGCAGTATAAGAACAAGTGCTAACAGCATGGACAGGTACAGCTCTTTCCGAACCAGTAATTTACGTTGAGTGGTAAGGAGGATGGCGGGTATAAGGCCCATCACCAGGAACAGAATATTGTATTTGTTTAAGAAACCCAGCGCAAACACTACAGCGCCGATGTATAGCCATTTAGATTTTTCTGACTGCTGATAGCGGATAAAACAATAGTATAGTGTCATCCAGCTAAGTACATCAAATGCGTTCGGCTGGTATAATATGTTTAGTCGTAATAAGGTAGATAGTAGCACACCGGTTGCGCCGAGTATATGTGCAAATGTGCTGCCGTTTAATGCTGTGATGGTTTTCCATACCATTACAATGGTAAGTATCCCGAACAGGGCAGGGAAAAAGCGTATCCAGAATAGGGTGTTGCCCAGTAGTTGGATGATATAAGATATCCAGGACGTGAAGGGCGGAACAGATAGGTAGCCCCAGGCAAGGTGGTTGGCCTGATCCAGGTGCAGGTATTCATCTCGCTGGAGTTCGTATACAGGGTTTACCAGCTGGTATTGTAAAATAAATTTAAGCAGTACAAAAGCGAGCAGTAGTATGGTTCTTTTATTCATTCCGGAAGGTGCTTGGGCTTTAAATTTACCATTGTATACGGATATATGCTGTAAATGTTACAGGGCAGCTGTTGTTTATTTTGTTTTGAGATATCTTTAGCGGGTATTATTTAAAATCCTGACGCATCATGTTTTCTTTTTTACAATCCCTGTTTTCCAAAAAAGCAAAAGCGGATATATCCTTTTTTATAGTACCCGATCCGGGCTGGGAAAAAATCACCAACGACGCCACTGCGCGGCGGTGGAGAAATGAGGAACATACCAAAGCGCTTTCCTTGCATTTTTTTCAACTATCACCAGATCTTCCTTCCATTAAAGATGTAAACCTGCTCCGGAAATATTACAGGCGTTTGATGATAGGTATGAATACGGGTATTATTGAAGTAGAAGTGGTTAGGCAACGTAGTCTTCCTTATGTAAAAACTATTGTAAAGTCAAAGCAGGAGGGAGGGGGGATACTGTATGTTGGGGCGCTGACATTTCCTTTTAAAAACTGTAGTTATGTGGTGAAAGTGGAAGCCATAGAAACTGGCGCAACCGGCATGCGGGAAACTATTATTGCGGACAGGTTAATGAAAGAAGGGAAGTCGGCAGCGGATGATTGGGCTTCTGACCCGTATGATAGTTCTTTTACAGAAGGTGTACTTATGAATAAAGCGGAAGATGCTGTATATGATGCCGCTTTTCCTGCTCACTCGTTAACGGTGGTAAGGGAGATGCTGGCGCTTTTAGAGAAGGAAGTCAGCTGGAAGCCGGAGGCAGAAGGTTTACCTGCTTTTAGTAAATAATGGGTGTGAAATTTTGCCCGACGGAAAAAATATTCGTGCGAACGGGAAGAGGGTTGGATCAGACGGAAGGATGGTTGGACCGAACAAGACCTCTGTTCTTTCAAACGGAATGTTCGTTTGAACGTACCGATGATAAATTTGTCCAAACGGAAAAAACATCCGATCCGGCCGGTTTACGGTTTGGTCAAACAGAAAGGCGGTTTGGCCAAACAGAGTTTCCGTTTGAGAGAACGAAAACCCTGTTTGAACGAACAGGAAAAAGATTTGCGCAAACGAAAGTCCGGTTGGGCCCAACTGATAGCTTGTTTGGGCAAACTGGTTTTCGGTTGGATCCAACGGAAACTCCGTCTGATCCGACCGAAAACCGGTAAGTTCAGTTTTTAGTGAGAATAGGGTGTTAGAGAAGCCGGACAGTGATGAGTGTAATTATATCCGTTAGCTTGCATACAATAGCACAGGAGTTTTATGTTTCCTGTGCTATTGTTTTGTTGAATACAAACGCTTCATTATACGGGTATGCTGGCAATGGCTTTTTCCAGTGCTTTTTCCTGCACGGTGGGTATTTTTACGCCTTCTGCACGTACGGCAATTACTTCAGTCATACCCATAAAGCCAAGCACAGCGCGGAGGTAAGGTTCTACAAAATCGTATGCTTTCATAGGACCTTCGGAGTAAATGGCGCCTTCTGCAATAGCCAGATATACTTTTTTCCCTTTTATCAATCCTTCCGGGCCTTTTTCGCTGTAGCTGAAAGTTTCTCCTGCACGGGCGATATGATCAATCCACGATTTAAGCGTAGAAGGGATAGTGAAATTATACATAGGGGCGCCTATAACGATAATGTCCACTGTTTTCAACTGCGCAATGGCTTCATCGGAATGCTTTACGGCTGCTTCCAATGCAGGGGTACGTTGTTCGGGTGTGGTAAAAAAGGATTGCAGATGTGCTTCTTCCAGGTATGGAAAAGGGTGTATGGTTAAATCACGTGTAGTTACTGTGCTGTCAGGATAGGCTGCCTGTAGTTTTTCCACTATTGCATTGCCTAACTGTATGCTTACAGAATCTGCCCCTCGTGGACTTGAAATCAGGTGTAGTATCTTCATCTTTCTTAAAATTAGAGTGCCAAATTATTGACATTGAGGACGGGGTGTACGTAGCTATCTGTTTGGATAGTGCTATACCTTTGTATAGTAAAGCGGTGAAAGATGAAAAAAGAGACTGAAAACGAGGTGGTTGCACATACGGAAGAGAACTGCAAAAAACTGCTGCTGCCTGTGCAGGATGCGCTGGATGTATTAAATGGCCGTTGGAAACTTCCTATTTTGATAGCTATTTCTTTTACCCCCAAGCGATTTAGCCAGATTTCAAAAGAGGTGAATGGCATTACCGACCGGGTACTGTCCAAAGAACTGAAGGAAATGGAGCAAAACAAGCTGATTACCCGAACAGTGTATGATGCTTTTCCGCCGGTGGTAGCATATGCGGTTACAGAGCATGGGCGCACATTGCATAAAATTTATGGACAGCTGGGGGAATGGGGAGACGCTCACAGGAGGCTGATTATGGGAAAGTGAATGGGCTAACCCGGTTGCGCTTTCCCTTTTTTCACCACAATCTGGTCTACTACAAAATTGATGACCAGGCGATGGTCTACATTTATAATACCCGCAAAACGAATGAGTTCATCTAATGTAAAAAAGCGGTTGGTTTTCACTTTTCGTTGAAAAGTATTGTAGTGTATTCCTAAGTCAACAGCAATAGTGCTTACTGCATAAAAAGCGAATACTTGCTCCCAGCTTGATATTCTTTCTGCATCAAATTCAGCCTTCAGATAGGATAATTTTTGCAGGTTACGCCCCCCACTTTCCGCTTTAACTTTCGCTGTAGACATTTTTTCTATTTTTTCCTGCGAAAAAGTAGCATTTCAATTATTCAAATCCATTGAATGTATCACATTACAAGTGATGTATTTGTATATATAAGTGAAATACTTATTGTAGTGAGTAAATTGATGACAATTGTATTATCAGATCGCCCTCCTGTATTTTCAGAGATTCAGGCCTGCCTTTTTGTAACGCAGATCATTTTTGCAAGCTGTACTTTATACCAGTGAGCATGAATGGCAGCATTATAGGGTGAATATCGTGCCAGTATGTACAACAGAACACCTTTACAAATACTGGCCATCTGTATTTACTATGCACAGGAATGATTGCTTAACAGGCAACCTGTTAGAAGCCGGTTACAGTAGATAGTTATTATGGAGCCGGTTCAATATAACATTACACTTCCCTGGCCTTTTACTGGAAAGGGCATTCCATAGTACTACAATGGGGTATTACGGGGATAAGAAAGCACAGTTAGCTCCTATTTTTTACGGCCCATATTTCGCACATAAGTAAGGAGCGTGGGTTTGTTACAATTCTTTTCTTTTTACACCAACCTGATCTGTAGCAAAACTGATTATGATGCGATGATCAACATTAATATTCTCGGCAAAGCGTATTAACTCATCCAATGTAAAAAGACGGTTGTTTTTTACCTTTTTTTGAAAGGTGTGAAAATGTATTCCTAAATCAACCGCAATGGTGCTTACTGCATAAAAAGCAAATACCTGGTTCCAGCTGGTTATTCTTTCTGCTTCAAACTCAGCCTTTAAATAAGATAATTTTTGCCTGTTTCTCCCTCCTCTATCTGCTTTTGCTTTCCCTGCTGACATTTCGTTCCATTTTTTCCTGCGAAAAAGTAGTATTTCAATCATATAAATCCAGTGAATGTCTCTTGTTTGAAGTGTATTGTTTAAATAAATAAATAAAATACTTATTTTAATGAAGTAAAAAGTTTACATTTATGAGTCTTTCTTCCACTTTATTTATACCGTTACCTCTACTATTAGTCACTTTTAATACACTAAGCAAGGTCTTCGTTTTAAAATCCTGGTTCCTCATGTAGAATTTACTTTTTGCTGTTGCACGATTAACTGGTCCGGTTAGTCAACCCTTTTTATTTTCATAGATTCAGGCCTGCCCTGTCCAGGGCGGGCCTCTTTGGTGCTGGTGGTTAGTAACCTGTTAGAGGTTTTTGGAGAGACGATTTTTAGAAAGCTTACTTTTAAATATTGGTAGCTAAACAATCTTATATAGAAACAGAGTTGCTTTTACAGCTTTCAACAGGAGAGAAACGGGCGTTGCATATACTCTATAAGTTAGAGAAGGAGAAACTGAACGAGCATGAAGCAGGATAGGCGGTTGATCTTGTTACTGGGGGGTATTGTATTAGTAGTATCTCCGGGTGCAGCATACGAAAAGGCCGGAGTGCAGAAGTATGTGGTTGCAGGAATAGATCATCTTCCGGTGGTGGTTAGGAATTTAGACAGTGCAACAGCCTTCTACAGAAAACTGGGCTTTGCTTTAAAGCCTGGCAGATGGCATCAGAATGGCATCCGCAATCAGCACATTAAATTTAAGAACGGTATTGAGTTGGAGCTGATCACTGCATCGCAGCCTATAGATACTTTAACAACTGAATATTGTCAATCGCTTCAGGAAGGAGAAGGGCCAGTGTTTTTCGGACTTTATACTCCGGATATCGCTGTGGTAGCCAGGCGGCTTGATAGGCGTTGGAAGTATGAGCGTGAGAGTGGAGCTATTACATTCCCGGCATCAGACTTATTGCATCCGTTGTTTTTGGGAACAAGGAATTCGTCGCCAACGGATAAGCCTGAACATTTTTCGCATCTAAACACGGCTAACTCTCTCATAGGTTTGTGGTTGGCAACAGATAACACTGCTTCATATGTTCATTTGTTTCAACACCTGGGAATTGTAATCAGGCCAGGTAAGGTGCATACACCTTTTGTAAATGGTACAGCGTCAATTGCAACATTAAAAGAAGGGGAGGTGGTGTTATTGCCGGCTTCTTTTCAAACAGTACCTCATCATATTGTAATAGGCGCAACGGTGCGTGTGAGTAATATGGATAGTGTTAAAGCTGTATTGTGTAAAGGGGGCTTACAAGTGCCAGCTTTGATAAAGGGGGAGGGAGGGGCGGTTAGCTTGTTTCTATCTCCGGAGCTTACGCATGGCATCTGGCTGGAGTTTAGAAAAGATAGGTGATTAAGAAGTGTAGAGTGCTTTAGTGGTATTCATGACGCTTGCATTTCTTAAATGAGAGTTTTCTGAAACAGTCAATTTATAAGGACGATTAAACGCTTCCTGTTTAACTTTGAAATACGTCGATAAGTTTCTTATCACTTCTTTAGAAAGCCCTTTTTTATAGTTTAGGATATCTGAAATATAACCTTTACTTACCCCAAGGATGTCCACAAGGTCTTTTGCTTTTAGGTTGTGTTCTTTGATAAAAGAGTGTAGTAGTTGAATGGGATCTAATTCTTCAAACGTATTGTGCTCTGAATCCCATTTTTCAATAAGTAAAGTTAATAGCGCTATTTCATCTTTCGCATTTCTATCTTTTGAAGGCAGAAACAGGAGTTTTTCCAGTGCGTTACAATATTCTTTATACTGATTTTTGCTAGTGATTACTTTGTATTTGAGCGTTTCCATAATCTCTTCTTTTAATATTGACTTATATTAAACTGTTCCTTATCTGCACAGAGTTTACTATATTCTGCATGGGTGCCAATCCAGCAAATAAATAAATGTACTTGCTTGTCGCCAAAAGCATATTTTATAATCATCCTATAATTATTGCCGCCAATGTCCATTACTGCTCTGCTTGAGCCATTTCCTAATAAATCTGTACTGGGGAAAGTTTCCAGTATATCCAATGGATTTTCCCAGTCAGCATATTTTAGCTTTGTTAAGAACTCTCTAAAGCTAGTCCGGCTTTGGGTGTTTTTTGTAGCAAAATATTCGATTGTTTCCCTTCTTATCAGGTGAACTTTCATGGTAAAGTTACTTTTTTCTTCTTAAAAGTTCACAAAAGGTGAACTTTTATTTTTTGAGAAGCTAAAAATTAGTCTTCGACCTATAAGAAGGAGGGAATGGATATTACATTTCAAAAAGGAGGAATTAAAATTTGAAAAAGGTATGTTCTTATTGAATTACCTTAGATAAGGATAAGTGATGAAGGGAAACAAACAGAATGAGAAGCAGAAAACAGAAGTGAAATGAGTGAGCATGAACGGTTGGTGTATAAGGATATGTTGTCGCCTGTAGGCTTTATCAGGCTTATTGCCACAGATACAGGGCTTGCGGCTATATTGTGGGAAGGGGAAGATTATACAAGAACAAAGTTGCCTGCTCCTGAAAGGGACGATCAGGCTGTAATATTGCTACAAACGGAGCAACAACTGAAAGAGTATTTTGATAAAAAAAGAAGAGTGTTTGACATACCACTTGATTTTAGAGGAACAGCGTTTCAAATAAGGGTTTGGGAAGCGCTTTTGAATATTCCATATGGGGTAACCAAAACCTATGGAGAGCTGGCGCGTTTATTAGGCGATATTAAAGCTGTTCGTGCAGTGGGTGGCGCTTTAAATAAGAATCCTATCTCCATTGTAGTGCCTTGTCATAGAGTGGTGGGGGCAGCCGGAAAATTGGTGGGTTTTGCAGGTGGGCTGGATAACAAATCAATCCTGCTTGACCTGGAGAATGAATACAAGGCACCTACACTTTTTTAATTATCCAATTGTAAATAGTGAAAAGGAAAACGTTAGATACGGAAGAAATACCGGCAACTTTTCATTCCGGTAATTACCAGGAGTTATGTGAGCGATTGGCCAGTGAGGATAACGATTTGAAAAGAATTTTGGATGCGCATGGTTATCCCCCGATGTGGATACGGGAAAATACTTTTGAAACCCTTGTACATATTATCCTGGAACAACAGGTTTCGCTGGCATCTGCTTTGGCTGCGTTGAATAAGCTAAAAGAGAAAATAAAAGAGATTACTCCCGATACAGTACTGCCACTGAGTGATGAAGAGATGAAGGCGTGTTATGTGAGCCGGCAAAAAATGGTGTATATAAGAGGGCTTGCGCAGGCGATAAAAGACGATGTGATCAATTTGGCACAATTGGCAAAAATGTCTGATGATGAGGTGCGTAAACTGCTGATAAGTCTAAAAGGTATTGGTAACTGGACTATAGATGTTTACTTGATGTTTGCGCTGCAAAGAGCAGATATTTTTCCGATTGGCGATTTGGCTGCTGTAAATGCGTTAAAGCGTTTGAAACAACTGCCAGTTTCTACTACAAGAGAGGAAATGCTTGAAATCAGCGAACACTGGAAACCCTTTCGGTCGGTAGCCAGCATGATGCTTTGGCATTATTACCTCTCTAATACCCGGAAGAAAATAGCTCCGGTGGATTAGAGAGGTTGAGGATCATGTTTATTTATTCAAGGCTAAAGCATGATCCCGAATTTTTATTAAAAAGAAAGCTGTGTTTTAATGTCATCAATTTTAGTCTTGGCTTCACTGAATGCTGTTTCAATAATATCTCCAGTGTCAATGAATAATGTGTTGTCAGAACCATATTTTTCAAGTGTTAAATACCACTTGGTTGCTCCATTACTGATAAAATATCCAACCTGAAAGCCATCTGTCGTGACAAACTTATTTTCTAGATAGTCGGAGTTTTCGATTGCATCTTTTATAGCATCGGCTTTTAATACTTTTATTGCTTTTATTACTTCTATTAAATCGTTGTATTCAATTGATGCTGTTGTGCCTGAATATTTACTTTCCTTTACTATTTGGTAAAAATATCCTGTTAAAGAACCGCTTTTAACCATCCTGACTCTGGTTTCTGCACTCCCGTAAGTTGTATTTAGCTTAGGAAGATATTTATCTGTGAATTTGGTGATAGTGCCTGTTTTTGAGGTAAAAGCTTCCATTTTAGTTTTAATTCTCTCTGCTTCTTTCTTTGTGTCCTGGGCTTTTAGTTGTAAAGCATAAAAAGTGAATGCAAGGCATAGGATTATTAATTTCTTTTGCATAGACGTCTATTTAATAATGTTTGGCGTAAAATAAGTGTAAGGTGTTGACGTGTGGGTACGGGAAACCGTAACTATTGTATGTACATAGTAGGTTTCTTTGTGCTCCTAAAAGCTTGTTGAAATGAATGCAAAAAATCTTATTCTTATCTTCTTATTGTTTCTGATTTCGTGTAGTTCTTCCAGGTATTACGAGTGCAAGTTGGAAAGCCCGCTGGTAGTATATGACAACTTGCACTTGTCTAAAACTATTTGCACTATTCCTGCTGGTAATACCTTCGTTATTGGTAAAAGTGTTAAAAGGAAACGGTCTATTAATTACATGTCTTTTAGTGGCTATGCAGAGGATTTGCGATTCAGAAAGGTGAAGCGACTTCCTGATTATAAGTTTGTTTCTCCTGATATGGCCAGTTCTTCTGTGGGTGCTCAATCTACTGCGGTGTACACTAGCAATACAGGTAGTATAAAAGGTAGTGGTAGTAGTAGTAGTAGTAGTAGTAGTAGTAGTAGTGGTGGTAATGTTCAGGTAAAAGGATATTATAGAAAGAATGGTTCATATGTGAGCCCTCATGTAAGAAGTGCCCCGAGAAGGCATTGATTAGTGAAATAGAAAGTAATTGTGGCTACTTTCTATGGATTACCTAAAAAACGATAAATCGTTTCTGATAAATATTATAACACCAGGCATCTGCCTGGTGTTTGTTTTTTAAAAATAGCGGAAAACCCTACCTTCGTCCCTTATCTGGAAGCTCATTTCAACCTGGGCTTTTTTCTAGTAACGATCACGGCCTGATATGAATTCGAGCAAATCATTGCATTCTAACGCTGATGAGTTTGAGGTGGAGGTTTGGAATGAAGCCTCTTTCGAACGGTTTTTCAAAGAAAAATTTGCTTCCTTATGTGCATCCTGCCAGTATAAATTCGATCTGGGTATTGACGAAACCAAAGATATTGTTCACGCAGCCTTTATTAAATTATGGCAGCTTCGGGATGAGGTGGAGCCGTGCCGTGCTACCGCTTTTTTAGTGAAAGTAATAGGAAACAGTGCTTTAGATAGCATTAAACATAGTCAGGTAAGGCAAAAATATGCCCGGGTGGTAAAAGGTACTGCTGAGGAAGCGGACGATGGGCAGTTTGATGTAATTGATGCCAAAGTGCTTTCTGCCAAAATTCAAGGGGCTTTACAGGAGTTACCCGGCCAAATGCGGGTGGTGTTTGAGTTGAGCAGGCTGGAAGGACTTACCTATGCTGCCATTGCTGCCCAGCTGAATATTTCCGTTAAAACGGTGGAAACACAAATGAGCAGGGCGCTGACTAAAATGCGTACCAAATTGTCGGACTATATACTATTATTAATGGCCCTGGTGCAGCTTTTTACTTTTTTTTAAAATATTTCACATTTCTGTAGGGGTACTTCCTTTTTAAATCGTTTAATAACAGATGCAGCAAAATCACCCTGATATTGACATCCTGGTAAAGTATATCAACGGCGAATGTTCCGAGCAGGAATGTTTGCAGGTGGAGCAGTTACTGCGTGAAAATGCGGCGTTGCAGCAGGAATGGTGGAAGCTGAATGAAGCTGTAAAGCTTGTAAATACGTATAAAGAGACAGGTGATATTAATATAGAGGAGGAATGGAAGCGTGCCAGAACGGCTATATATAGCAGTATTCAGGCGGGCGAAGCGATAGAAGAACCTGTGACGAAGCCTGTTTCGAGGGTATATACATTATTGAGAAGGTTAGCGGTGGCAGCGTCAGTAATTACAGTAGTGGCGGGAGCCTTTTATTTTGTTACTCAAAAGGTAAACAAGGTAGAGGAAAGGGTTGCCATTGTGCCGAAACAAAATGCAGGTACGGAATTGATTACCTGGCGTAATGTTACAGGAAAAACAGAGAGAAAGGTATTGCCGGATGGTTCGGTAGTGTTTTTAAACAATGGTAGTGCTATTACTTATCCTGGTGTGTTAGCACAACATGGTATGGATGTGCAATTGGATGGGGAAGCGCGGTTTGAAGTGGTGACGAATAAATTAAGGCCATTTACCGTGTCTGGTGAAGGATTGGTAACGAAAGTACTGGGTACCATTTTTGAAATGAGCGCTGATAAAACCCGGGATTATATAGTAGTGCGGTTGTTTGATGGAAAGGTGGCGGTAAAGCCATCGGTTAACAGCGAAGAAGTGCAGCTGAATCCGGGTTATCAGTTGGTATATAATAAGCGAACCTTCAAAGCCAGTGTTAGTAAAATGCCGGGTGTAAAAGCGAAGGATAGTAAAGGTACCGGTGCTGTTAGCGAAGCGGTTGATCAGTTGAACATGCCGGTGGCGAAAAGCTCGTGGTATATGTTCAATAACCAGCCACTCAACAAGATATTCGATCAGCTGTCAGGTATGTATAAAACCAAAATTCATTATAACGAAGCAGACCTTAAAAACCTGTATTTTATTGGTCAGTTTAGTAAATCCGATTCTATTGAAACGATTTTAAGCCAGATTGTTGAATCGCAGAATCTGCGGTATAACAAAACAGAAGATGGATACGAGATCCGCAAATAATTAAACAATATTCAATACACTGCATTTTTAAAGAGAAATACTCCATAGCTATTATTATTTAGTTTAATCATCCAAATTGTCCTGTCATATGAAAATTGATCTACTAAGGTCCCGGCATTGTATTGCCCTCTGTTTTCTTGTGTTTTTGATGGCCGGTGGTGTAAGCGCCCAAAGCCAGGCAGTAGTAAAAGGGACGGTGCACAGCACTTTAAATCAGCCGCTTTCAGGTGTTTCGGTAGTGGTGCGTAACCAATCTACCAACTTTACTTCCGGTACGGTGTCTGACAGTGTAGGCGCGTTTTTCTTTACACGTGTACCTGCAGGCGGTCCTTACAGTTTTACCTTCTCAGGTGTAGGTTACGAACCACAAACTTTATCGGGTTATACTATTAAAGAAGGCGTTACGCTTTCAGTGGTAGTGAAGCTGAAAGAAGCTGCCGGTGCATTGGAAAGTGTGGTGGTAGTGGGTTACGGTACGCAATCAAAAGCTACGGTATCTACCGCTATTACCAAGGTAGAAAGCAAAAGCATTGGCGTGCAGCCAGTGGGTAACGTGGGGGAAGCTTTGGCGGGTGTAGCTGCTGGTGTGCAGGTGCAGTCTGATCAGGGGGCTAAGCCTGGTGCAGCGCCTACTATCCGTGTAAGAGGTATCAGTTCTTTAAGTTCTTCCAATGATCCATTGTATGTGGTAGACGGTTATCCTTTGCAGTCTGCCAATAACTTTTCGCTGATCAATCCCAATGATATTGAGTCTATCGAAATTTTAAAAGATGCGGCTTCTGCTGCCATCTATGGCTCAAGAGCGGCCAATGGTGTGGTAATTGTTACCACTAAAAGAGGTAAGGCTGGTCGTACGGTGTTTTCTGTATCGGCCTATACGGGTTTACAAAGTGTCAACAGGTATTACAAAACTTTAAACAAGACTGATTTTATTACGCTGGTAAAAGATATCAGCCGTATCAGAAACCTGGTATATCCTTCTATCCTGGATGGAAATACTGATTCTTTGCCTGATGTAAACTGGCAAAAGCAGGTGTTTCGTACAGCGCCTATCAGCAATTTTGAAATCAATGCTTCCGGTGGTAGCGAGAAAGTAAAATACAGTATCTCTGCGGGTTTATTTAAGCAGGAAGGTGTGGTTGTGGGAACGGAGTATACCCGTGTAAGCACACGTATGAACCTGGATGCGGAAGTGGTGAAGAATGTGAAAATGGGCTTTTCTATTGCGCCTTCTTATGCTGAGCAGTTCAGACAGCCTACTTCTGGTCAGGCTAGTGGTGCTGGTGCCAATACTGCTGATTATTTAACGGGTGTACCTGGTCTGGTATCAGATTTAAATCTGCCCAGTCCATTAAACCAGGCGCTGACGTTTCAGCCGATAGTGCCTGTGCATATGCCTAATGGCGATTTTGCGCAGCCTTATAATCGAGCGTTGAACTTTAACCTGTCGCCTACTTCTGTATTCTTTGCTACTAACTTCTTTAACCCGGTAGGTATTTTAAGTCAGAGTATAAACCGCTCCCGCGCTTTCAGAACACTGGCCAATACTTTCCTGGAATATACGCCCATTCAGGGGCTAAAGCTGAGAACCTATATTGGTGCTACGCTGGAAAATGAGCAGGTACATGCTTATGTGCCATCTACTATGGCGTATGCACTGGCTCCGAATGCTTCTTATTCTAATCCATTGCTGGCGGGCATTTTTGCTTCAGACAATGTTAAAAAGTCATTTGACTGGGTGTGGGAAAATACAGTTACTTATGATAAAACGATAAAAGACCACCACTTTAACCTGTTGGGCTTGTTTTCTACCCAGCGTTATAATGCACAGGTAAGTTATGTGGCAGGTGTACCAGGTACTTTTGTAACAGCAGCGGTAAAAAGCCCGCTGGCATCTCCTAATACGGTAGGTACCGAAGCGTTTGATGAAAGTTCTTTTCTCTCTTATGCAGCACGTTTAACTTACGACTATAAGCGCAGGTATTTGCTTACGGCTGCTGTGCGTAATGATGGCTCTTCCCGTTTTGGTCCTAACAACCGCTTTGCAACCTTCCCTTCTTTCTCTTTGGGCTGGCGCGTTGCGGAAGAAGATTTTGTAAGGCCTTTAGCGGATAAATTGTCTATGAATGAATTCAAATTACGTGGTGGTTATGGCCGTACCGGTAATGCCAACATTGGTAGCTTTACTTATGTGAATGCTATTACCATTAACAGAAACTATGCATCCGGAAACAGCAGGTTATATGGCGGACAGCAGTCTGGTTTTGCCAACCCCGATCTTACCTGGGAAAAGAACGATCAGGTGAACATAGGTGCAGATATCGCGTTTAAAAGAAACATGTTTGTGTTCACCTTCGATTACTTTGTTCGTACTTCTAAAGGCATGCTGCTGAATAAAACTTTACCAGCTGTGGTAGGTTATGCCAGCAGTTATCAATCCAATCTGGGTACTTTACAAAACAGGGGCTTTGAGGCTACTGCTGCTGCCAACCTAAGCTTCGGTAAGTTGAAGTGGAATATCAATGCTAATATTTCTACGTATAAAACCAAGGTTACAGACCTGGGTGGTCCTTCGCAACTGGCTGCAGTAGCTGCTATCAACGGATGGAACAATGTGTTTCAGGTGAAGGTTGGTCAGCCGTTGGGTTTGATGTATGGTTACCAGGTAGAAGGTGTATTTAAAAATACGGCCGACCTGGCAAAATATGCACAAACCACAGCGGGTAACGTAGTGGGTGACTGGAGAATCAAAGATCAGAACGGTGATAAGGTAATTGATACGAAAGATGCTACTGTGCTGGGGCATGGTTTACCTGATTTTACCTACGGTTTAAGCAACATGCTTACTTACGGTAACTTCGATTTTACGATGATGATACAAGGTGTACAGGGCGTAAATATTATCAATGGTAACTATCGTCAGATAATCACCGGCAACCACAACCAGAATACCATTTATAAGTATTTCAATAACTATTTCGATCCTGCTAAACCTGATCGTGATGTGGAGTATCCTATACCTGCATCCAGCAGCACTATTAACCCGGGTAATGCACTGGTAAATAAAGATGTGGAAAATGGTTCTTATTTGAGGATCAGAAATATGACCGTGGGTTACAGAGTGCCTGACAATGTGATGAAAGCGATTTTCCTGAAATCGGCAAGAGTATATGCTACGGCACAAAACCCATTCCTGTTTACGAAGTATACAGGCTATAACCCGGAAGCTAACGTGAGTGGCAGTAGCCCTATTACTGCGGGTGTTGACCAGGGTACTTATCCGGCGGCACGCACTTTTATCTTCGGTGTTAACATTGGGTTTTAATCTTAAAAACGACTTATTATGCAACTTAGAGCATCCATTATAAAAGGCATAGCAGCATTGCTGTTGCCGGTTACTTTCACTGCCTGCAGCAAATCATTTGTAGATGTTACCCCGCAGGGTATTATTCCGGTAGGCAGCTATTACAATACAGAAATTGATATTAAAAACGCATTGAATGGCACCTATAACAGCCTGCGTACTATTTATAATGAACAATATGGTTACGGAGAGTTGCCTTCGGATAACGCGCAAACGTTTGGAGAGAGCGAGGTAATGTATGGCGAAGAGGACAAGCTTACCTGGAACGCTACTTCGGTAAGGCTACAAGCGGCATGGACCCGTTTTTATGCCACTATCGCGTATGCAAATATTGTATTGGATCACGTAGGTACGCCTGTGATGTCTGATGCCAACAGGGCTAACTATACGGCGCAGGCTAAGTTTTTAAGGGCGCTTACTTATTTTAACCTGGTGCGCATGTATGGTGCAGTGCCCCTGGTATTAAAAGAAATCAAAACAGAAGCAGAAGCCTATACGTATTTGCGCACTTCTGCCGATTCGGTGTATGCACAGATAGAAAAGGATTTAACAGAAGCAGCAGCTGTGCTGCCAGCTTCTTATACCGGAACGGATATAGGAAAGGCTACCAGCATTGCAGCCAAAGCATTGCTGGGCAAGGTATATATGTATGAGAAGAAGTATCCGCAGGCAGAAAGTACGCTGGCTGAAGTAGTGGCTACTGCAGGAACGTTGTTGTCATACGATCAGATATTTGGGCTGGGAAAAGACAATAACAAGGAAATTATTTTCTCTGTACAGTACCTGGGTGGCGGCTATGGAGAGGGTAATACCTTCGCCAGCGGTTTTGTTCCCCAGCCATCTGGCTCTACTATTATCAGTGTAAGCGGAGGCAGTAGTAACATTGGTACAAAAGATTTGTATGATGCGTTTGAATCCGGTGACTCCAGGCTGAATACGGCTATCGGTATTTTTACTACCGGTACTTTTACTTATTACTACGCCAAGAAGTTTGTTTATGCAACGGTAGCAAGTGGTAGTGAAGGGGATAACGACTGGCCGGTATTAAGATATGCAGATGCGATACTGTTGTACGCCGAAGCGTTGAACGAAAACAGTAAAACCCCTGCTGCATTAGATCAGTTAAACCTGATAAGGGTGCGTTCTAACCTGATTGCTAAAACGGGGTTATCTCAAAGCGATGCGCGGGATGCTATACGTAAAGAGCGTCGCGTAGAGTTGTGCTTTGAAGCAGAACGCTGGTTTGATTTAAACAGGTGGGGTATTATGCAAACAGTAATGACAGCACACAAAGCCAATTATCCGGCAGCAAACGGTACTATTGGGAATATAGTAAGTACTTTGAATCTGTATCCTATACCACAGCAAGAGAGAACACTGAACCCGAACTTGTCGCAAAACCTGGGTTATAACTAGTATTAGCGCAATAAAAGGATTGGTGCCGGGGGCACGGGCTTTCCCTATAGGAGTAAGTTCCGTGCCCTCTTTTTTATATTGTCAATGAAAACGTATGATAAGACTTTACCAGAAAGGATTTTTATGCCTGGCAGGTGTTTTATGCAGTGCCGGGTTATGGGCACAACGTAGTCTTGCCGATTATGTACAGCCATTATCAGGTAGCGGGGCTGCTACCACGCCAGCCGCTTTAAAACATGGAGGTGAGCTGGCTTTTGCTTTGTTTGCCAATACCATTCCGGCGGTTACTACGCCCTTTGCCATGACGCAATGGACGCCGCAAACGCAAACCACAGAAAATAAATGTATTCCTCCTTATTACTATAAGGATACAAAGTTCAATGGCATACGCGGCTCGCATTGGTTAAGTGGTTCCTGTACGCAGGATTATGGCAGCGTTACCGTGATGCCTGTTACCGGTAAGCTGAAAACAGGGGCGGCGGCTACAGAAGTGACTTTTTCTCATGAAGACGAAACTACCACTCCTTATGAGTATCGCGTCAGGTTAAAGGCATACGAGCTATCGGTGAGTGCTACTTCTACTAACCGTTGCGGACTTTTACAGTTTACGGCTGAAAAATCGGATAGTGTTTATTTGCTTATCACGCCTAACAGTGATTATGGAGAGGGGTTTGCCCGCGTAAATGCGGCTTCTGGTGAAGTGTGGGGTTATAACCCGGCACACCGTATTTACCAGGGATGGGGTAAACCTGCCGGTTTTAATGGTAGTTTTTATATGCAGGCAGATCGCCCGGTGGTGGCACATGGTGTATTTACTGATAATACGGCTGTTGCCGGTGACTCTATAGGCGGACAACATAAGATAGGTGTGTACATTGGCTTTTATCTGCAAAAGGGAGAAAGCGTGCAGTTGCGCGTAGGAACTTCTTTTACCGGTGTAGCAGGTGCCAAAGTCAACCTGGCATCGGAAATAAAGGGCTGGAGCTTTGAGCAGATAAGAAACGCGAATAAAGCTGCCTGGGAAAAGGCGTTATCCAAAGTGACTGTTACTACATCCAGCGAAAAAGATAAGCGTATTTTTTATACAGCCTTGTATCATTCCATGCAACAACCCCGGTTGTATAACGATGTAGATGGCCGTTACCCGGTGTTTGCCGCACAGTACGAGGTTACAAAGCTGACGGCTGGCAACTATTACGATGATTTTTCGCTGTGGGATACTTATCGTGCGCATTTGCCTTTATTTGAAATACTACAGCCGGAGATGGCTGGTAACCTGGTAAAATCACTGATGCTAAAAGGGCAGCAGGGTGGTTGGTTGTCTATTTTTCCTTGCTGGAACAGCTATACGTCAGAAATGATCGGCGACCATTGTACTTCTGCTATTGCTTCTGCTTATCTCAAGGGCATCAAAGGTATTGATGGCAAGGAAGCCTACCGTTTAATGCGCCAGAATGCATTTGATCTGCCGGTAACAAAAGAAGAATACCAGGAAGGGAAGGGGCGTCGTGCGCTGGATAGTTACCTGAAATATGGCTATATACCGGTAGAGGATAGTGTGTTGGATGCTTTTCATAAAATGGAGCAGGTGAGCCGTACAATGGAATATGCTTATGACGATTATGCGCTGGCGTTGGTAGCTAAAAAGATGGGTAATACAAATGATTACAAAGCTTTATTGCAGCGGGCAGGCTATTATCGTAATGTGTTTGATACTACCCAGGGGCTGGTGCGTGGCCGTCATGCCAATGGTGTGTGGGTGCAGCCGTTTCATCCGGATAGCAAGGAGCATTATATTACTGAAGGTACACCAAGGCAATACACGTTTTATGTGCCACAGGATGTGCCGGGGTTAGCCCGGCTGATGGGGGGAAGGGATAAACTGGAGCAGGCGCTGGATACTTTATTTGTGAACAACGAGTATTGGCATGGTAACGAGCCGGGCCACCAGATACCTTTTATGTATAACTTTACCGGGGCTCCCTGGAAAACACAGAAGGCGGTAAGGGATATTCTGCAGCGCGAATACAGTGACGGTCCGGGAGGGTTAAGTGGTAATGATGATGCGGGTCAAATGAGTGCCTGGTATATTTTCGCTTCTTTAGGGTTTTATCCTTTAAATCCTGTTTCCGGTGAGTTTCTGTTATGTGCGCCTGTTTTTGATGCGGCCAGTATAAAGCTGGCAAATGGCAAAAGCTTTACCGTTAAGACAAAAAAGCAATCAGCTACATCTTTGTACATAAAGCAGGTAAAGCTGAATGGAAAGCAGATAGCCACCAATTATATTACCTATGCACAGATAACAAGTGGTGGCTTGTTGGAAGTGTATTTGCAGGATAAGCCGGATACTGCCTGGGGAGCTGCTGTGGCAGCACAACCGGCAGGTATGGCAAATGTTTCAAAGTAATAGTTTAAGCAATGCAAATGAATTGGAATAGTTATAAAACAGGGGTGCTGGCTTTGTTGTTAGCGTTTTCGTTACAGGGGCATGCACAGGGGCAACCGACAGACAGTACGCTGCCCTCCGAGATAGAAAACCCGGCATATATTGGCTGGAATAAAGAGCCGGCGCATGCCAGCCTGATGCCTTATGCTTCTTTGCAGGAAGCGCTTCTTGCCAACAGGCACGCTTCTTCTTATTGTGCCAGCTTAAATGGTAGCTGGAAATTTCATTGGAGCGCCTGGCCTAAACAACGGCCTATGCGTTTTTATGAACCGGGCTATGATGTATCTACCTGGAAAGAAATAAAAGTGCCTTCCAACTGGGAAGTGCAGGGATATGGTACTCCTTTTTACAGGAACATCGGGTATACATTTCAAAAAGACTTTCCGCATGTAATGAGCACTCCGCCGGAAACCTATACTGCTTTTAAAGAGCGTAACCCGGTAGGTAGTTATCGCCGTGAGTTTATAGTAAACGATAGCTGGCTGGCCAATGGCAGAACCTTTTTAACGTTTGATGGGGTGGATGCGGGCTTTTTTGTGTGGATTAATGGAGTGAAAGTAGGTTATAGCGTCAACAGCCGTAATGCGGCAGAGTTTGATGTTTCCCCTTATGTAAAAAAAGGAAAGAATGTAATTGCGGTGGAAGTATATAAATATACCTCGGGCAGTTACCTGGAAGATCAGGATATGTGGCGTTTAAGCGGGATATTCCGGAACGTTACACTATGGCATGCGCCAGATGTGCATATGCGGGATTTCTTTATCCGCACCAGCTTTGATAACAATTATCAGCATGCAGTAGCTACGGTTACTGTAAAGGTAAAGAACTATGGCAAAGTGGCTGTTCCGGCACAAACGCTGCAGGCAGTGCTGTATAATGCCAATAAGGTGTTGGTGACAAAGGCAGCGGTAGCTGTAAATGCATTGCAGCCCGGTGAGGAGCAGCAGGTGCAGCTTGCCATTCCGGTAAAGAATGCGCTACACTGGACAGCCGAAACCCCTTATTTATATACAGCAGTTTTACAGTTGCAGAAAGGTGCGGTGGTAACAGAAACTATTTCATCCCGTACCGGTTTCCGCCAGATTGAAATACAGGGTAAGGTGTTTTTGGTAAACGGTGTTGCCATTAAACTAAAGGGTGTTAACAGGCATGAAAATAATCCTGAGGTAGGGCATGCAGTTACAGAAGCACAAATGATACAGGATATTAAAGTGATGAAACAAGGTAACTGTAATCATGTGCGTACCAGCCATTACTCCGACGATCCGCGTTGGTATGAGTTGTGTGATGAATATGGATTGTACTTGTTGGCAGAAGCGAATGTTGAGTGTCATGGTTTGCGAAACCGCTTTAATGAAGAGCCGACTATCAAAGCTGCTATTGTTGACAGAAATGTGGCCAACGTAGAAAGTTTTAAAAATCATCCTTCCGTTATTATATGGTCGTTAGGTAATGAGTGTGGTACGGGGGGCAGCAACTTTGCAGCGGCACTGGCAGCCATCAAGCACATTGATGCAACCAGGCCCACGCACTATGAAGGTTTTGGAGTAGGTGCAGCAAACCCTGCCGATCTGGATAGTAAAATGTATTCCCCTATCATTCCCTATGCCAATCCTACACCCAAAGAGAAGTTACTGGCTTCTGTAGAGCTAACCGCCACTGATTCTACACTTACCAAGCCTTTTTACTTATGTGAGTATGCACATGCCATGTTTAATTCTATGGGTGCGTTGAAAGAGTACAATGAGGTGTTTGACAAGTATTCTTCTATCCTGGGCGGCGCTATATGGGAGTATCAGGATCAGGGCATCTGGAACCGCAGAAACCCGGCACATCCTATACTGGCTTATGGTGGTGGCTTCGGTGAATACCCGAACGATCATTATTTTATTCATAAAGGAGTAGTTGCCAGCGATAGATCGCCCAAGCCGCATTATCCTGAAATGAAGCATGTATATCAGTGGGTGAAAGTGGCTGTGAGTGATTCTGTGAATGGTTTGTTTGAAATAAAGAACAAATATCAGTTTATAGATTTAAACCATCTGACTGCCACCTACACCGTTAGCCGCCAGGGAAAGATAATTGCCACGGGTAATATTGATGTAGTCGGCATTGCGCCTTTTACAAGCCGTGTAATTAATTTAAAGAAACAACTGGGGGCAGTTGCTGGTAATGAGCCTTGTTATATCCGTTTTTCATTTTGTTTGAATAAAGAGATGGCCTGGGCTAAAAAAGGATTTGAGTTAGCGTCTGAGCAGATAAAGATAGGGGCCGGGCAGTTGTTGGCACCTGCACTGGTTGCTGGTAAACAGCCATTGCGTTTACAGGAAACGGCAGATGTGATCAACATTACAGGCGGGCAATTTGCTTTGTGTTTTGATAAGAAGAAAGGAATGTTGTCTTCACTGGTAAGTCATCAGAAAGAATTACTGCACGGTAATATGGGGCCACAGTTGCATCTGTGGCGTGCCCCACACCAGGAAGATGATATTTATGCTAATAAACTGTGGGATTCGTTAGGTGTTAAGCATCTGAACTGGCAGGTAGAAGCTATTCAGGCTACGCAGCAGAATAGTGTGGTGCTGGTTACGGTTAAAGCCAAAGGTGCAGGTAATCATGGCTTTTTTGTGACTCATTCGGCTGTATATACCATTTATACGAATGGTAGTGTGCGCCTGAGCAACCATGTATCGTTTTCTGATACCAGCATAATACTGGCGAGGATAGGCGTGCGGTTGTTTGTGGATAGCTCGTTTAATAAGGTAAGCTATTTTGGTCGCGGGCCGTTTGAGAATTACTCCGACAGAAAATCAGGTTCTGATGTAGGGCTGTATAGCAGTAGCGTGCGTGAGCAGCTAACGCCTTACGAGAAGCCAATGGAAGCGGGTAATCATGAAGATGTAGATTGGGTAAGGCTGGTGAATAACGCAGGTGGCTCGCTGATGGTTGCTGGTGTAGGCAAGCCTGTTCAGATGTCGACCTTACCTTACAGTGATGAGGATATGGAGCCGGTAGCTAATAGAATTGATTTACCGGTGCGTACGAAAACGGTGTTATGTGTAAGTAGTAAAACACTGGGCGTGGGGTCTAACTCCTGTGGTCCTAAGCCTATGCCGGAGAGTATGGTGTATTCGAAGGATGCTGATTTTGAATTTTTGATGATATTGGGGCAGAAATAAAAGTCTTGAAGCGTCTTTGTTTGATATTTATTTTAAGTATAAGCAGAAGCCTTACAATTTAATTGTAGGGCTTTTGTTTGTGTATTAGATAGTGACGATATGAATTTCACTGCACAAAATTTGTCAGCTATTACAGCTCGCACGCTAGTGGTGCATGGTGACCGGGATAATTTCTTTCCTGTAGAAATTCGTGTAAATATGTATCATTCTATACCGGATGCTGCCTTGTGGATTATTCCCTAAGGCGATCACGTTCCGATTTATGATGCTGCTGTGCCGTTTATCTCAACGGCTCTGCGGTTTTTGGGTGAGTCTGTTATTTAATAGAGGTGATGAAATTTTGCCGGAAAGTGTATTGTGGCGCTCATTTCTACGACTGAAAAAATAATTTCTTCTACTGCCAGGGGCATTTTTACAGCTATGGTATTCCTTTCTGCAACTGCTTCAACAAATTCTGCAGCAATTACAGCAGCTCTTCTATAGCAGAATGGAATGCCGCAGCTGTAAAATTCATTGTTATAGCAATAGGGGGCAATTTTGCAGCTGTAAAACTCATCGCTACAGTTATAGATATTGTACCTGTAGCTGCCATATTGAGTGTAGCAGCAATTGGTATCCATTTATAGCTGCAAAACTCACCGCTACTGTTATGAGATTTGATAAATCAGTAGCCAAACTTATCGCTATAGCAATGGCGATGAGTTTTATAGCGATAAATATGGCTGTTACAGTAGCCAGTTGGAATCCATATAAAGCAAAACCGGGGCAGGTATATGATAAAAAAGAACTGGTAAATACCAATAGAAATGGGATATTTTGAATTAAACCAGCATTTCGACTAATAAATGAAATATTCTAATCTTCAGGAGGCATAAACGGCTTAATGAGGGAGGCAGTTTACTGTTTTCTTTGAACTGAATTAATGTATCAATATATACAACATCACTATACTTGTCAAGAACGGCATTTACTTCGACTTTATCAGATCGTCTTTTTGTTCGGTTTTGGAATCATGCATTTTTTTCTGACCATTACAATAGGGTTAAAAAGTAAATTGTAATAGCACAAAATCAGCATTAAAGTGGATGCGGTTTTACTTAAAAATCTTGCTGGTTAACCTTTTAGCTGCTTTTAGAAGTGGGTCTTTCCTTATTTCAAATTTCATAAAAAAGGAGCTTTCCGTAGCCTCATCCTATAGGACGAGCAACTCGCTCTATAGAACCTGTTGCTCGTCTGTTGTGCTGAGCCCCTCGTCCTATAAGATGAGCAGTCCGTAACAACGGCTGAGCTGCTGGTTCTATAGGATGAGCGTTAGGCTTGCAGGAATCAGCAGCCTGTCTGATGGTATAGGCACCCAAAAAGCACGCTCCGAATGCCTGAAAGAGCTTTCCAATGCCTCGTCCTATAGGACGAGCAACTCGCTCGTACAAGCGAAGCGCCCGTCCGTTAGCATATGGAAGCGGAAAGTATCATTCTTGCTCATACAGGTTTTCTGGAAACCCTCTGCCGTTGCCCTTTATTTTTCTTAGGATCAACCCACATTCGTCTAATAAAGGCTTCGGCTTACTTATAGTAGCCGCAGAAAAATGGTACAACAGCCGATGAAAAGTTTCTGCTTATCCTCTTTTCCGGCTACACCGGACTTCGTGGATGTAAAACAAAAAAGCCCACATTGCTGTGAGCTTCTTGCGGACCGGACGGGACTCGAACCCGCGACCTCCGCCGTGACAGGGCGGCATTCTAACCAACTGAACTACCGATCCAAACCTTCCCTTTAGTGGCTTTCTGTGTTACCGTTCTACCGTTTTGGGAGTGCAAATATAGGGGTAAATGTTTTGAACCAACAAATTCTTTTTCAATTTTTTTTAAAGAGCTAATTCTTTGCTGGTTAAATCTTTAGCCAGCCGGTGATGCTTCTTCTTTCTTTATGTGTAACCAACACTTCGTGTTCTATTTCACTGCTTTTAAAAAACACGCTTTTACAGTTGTTGGGAGATATGTTTTGTAAACTATCGCTGTGGTGAATGCATAACTCGCCACCATCGCTTTCCTGCCAGTTGCTGTTCAGGTAAATAATCATGGAATATTGCCGGCTGTCGTTGTTGCGGAACTGGTCAAGGTGCTTTTTATAAAAGCTATCTTTTTCGTACAGGGTGTAGTGAAATTCGTAACCGGTAATACCGGTATAGCAAGTACTGTTTAAATGGCTTACAAAGCTGTCCATGAGGTCGAAAAAGGCATTTTCGTGCACGTTGTTGTGCTTGCGATCGAGCCAGTGAATAATATCGCTTCTGAAAAGCTTATCGTGTACTACCTGGCTATTATTGCCTGTGCCGGCTGCCTTCATTTGATTTTGGGCATACAGGCTGTTCAGGTTAGCTTTCAGGTGTGCGGCCAATGACTCGCTTAAGAAATTATCCGAAATACCTACTTTATTACTGATAAAACTATCAATAAGGTCGTTAAATGTTTGTTCCAATGAGGACAATTGAGTGTAGTGTGTGGCAAATTGCCGGTATTCCGGTGAAGATAGTCTTATTGCATCTGGCAGCACTTACTTTATATTGGCAGCATATCCTGGTTATGCTGGTGACAGTGCATAAAGGGGTAGTCATTTCCGCATGTCAGGCGGAAATGACGCATTGTATAATGAAGCAGAAAGGTAGTTAGCAGGCTTATTCTGTCTTCAGGCTTTTTACGGGGTTGGCAAAGGCGGCTTTGATGGCCTGGTGGCCGATGGTTAATAAAGTGATGCCTATAGCTATACCTGCGGTGCCGGCAAACATCCACCATTGTATACTGATGCGGTAGGTATAGCTTTCCAGCCAGCTGTGCATGGCAAGCCAGGCGATGGGGCTGGCAATAGCAAATGCCAGTAGAACCAGCAACACAAACTCCTTAGCCAGCAGGGTTACTATCTGGGTTATGCTGGCACCCAATACCTTTCTTATGCCTACTTCTTTTGTTTTTACCTGGGTGGTGTAGGTGGCTAGTCCTAATAGGCCTAAAGCGCTTATAATAACGGCTACTGCGGCAAATACGTTAAACAGCGTGCCTGCGCGGTTATCAGAGCGGTACATTTTATCAAACTCTGCATCCAGGAAAGAGTACTGGAAAGGAAAGTCGGAACCTAGTTGCTGCCAGCTATTTTGAGCGATGGTTATTACACTGGCGGCATCTTTGGGAGTGGTTTTTACAAAAATGCGGTAGTTCTGTTTTTCGTAAGTGAGTATTACGGGATCAATAGCTGTTTTCAGCGAAGCAAAGTTGTAGTCTTTTACCACACCTATGATAATACCAGGGATGTTGTGTAAGGAAAAGCGTTTGCCTATAGGGCTGGTGATGCCCATTTGTTTTACAGCGGTTTCGTTGAGTATGTAGTGCAGGCTGTCGCCAATGCCGGTGAAATTGCCGCCTTCGGCCATTTTTAGTTGCAACAATGGGATAAAATGTTCATCTATAGCTCGCTGGTTAATCATCATGCTGCTTTTGGGTGCTTTACCTTCCCAGTCGGTATCGCCGGTTATGCTGCTAACACCGGCAAAGGTGTTGTCGGAAACAGCAGTAGCCAGTACGCCGGGGTGTTGTTGCAGCTGATGCAGCAGCACATCCTGGTGTGCATAGGTTTGATCATTTAGTCCAAAGGAGAATACCTGCTCTTTATTAAAGCCCAGGTTTTTTTCACGCATAAACTTCAATTGCCGGGCTATGATAACAGTGGCTATGATTAAGCCGATAGAGCATACAAATTGTGTAACCACCAGTGCTTTGCGAAAGGTGGTAGTAGCCATACCGGTAGTAAGTTTGCCTTTTAATGCCTGCATGGGTTTAAAAGAAGATAACAGTAGTGCGGGGTAAATAGCAGATAATAACAAGGTGCCTGCAATAGCGCTGCCGGTTACCATCCACACATCAACTGAAAACAGGTTGAAGTAAAGCTGCTTGCCTGATATATTGTTGTATAAAGGTAACAATGCATATATTAATCCAAATGCCAGCAGAGTGGCCAAGGTGAATAGTACTGCTGATTCTATGATAAACTGTATAAATAACTGTGCACGTGCAGCGCCTATTATTTTACGCATACTTACCTCTTTAACACGTTGCATGCTGCGGGCAGTGCTAAGGTTTACGTAGTTGATGCAGGCTATTACCAGTATTAATATGGCTATTAAAAAGAAGATACGGGCTGTTTGCAGGGCGTGTTTACTGCCATCGGGGCCAACGAGATGCAGGCTTGCTAATGATTGTAATGTAAAATGTGCCCCGTTTGGGTCTATACCGCCACGATGTTTCCAGTAGATATCGGTAATTTTTTTGATAGCAGTAGCTGGTTGAGCATGGGGTTGTAGCTGCACATAAGTGTTGAACGCATAATTGCCCAGGTCTTCATCAATAGTTTTCCAATCGCCGTTACCGCCATTTTGTATAAACTCCTTCGCATACCGGCTCATAGGATAGAGGAGCTGGTACTGCATGGTAGAGTTGGCAGGAAAATCGGCCATTACTCCGGTTATGGTGTAGGGTTCTTTGTTGACGGTGAGGGTTTGACCCACGGCAGATGAGGTGCCAAAGTATTTTTGTGCGATGGTGCTGGTGATGATAACAGAGTTGGTTCCGTTGAAGGGATGGGCAACGGAGCCGCTAAGCATGGGCAGGGTAAACAGGCGAAAAAAGTTGCTATCTACGTAGGCTGTATTCGGCTCTACGTACTTTTCGCCTTTTGCTACTATAGCCTGCGGGGCATAGTTTTCTTTTACTCTTACGGTTTGTGCAATATCGGGAACGCTTTCTTTAGTATATACTGCCAGTGGGCCGGGCGAGGTACTCCATACCTGTTCGTGATTGCCGCCTATAAAAGAGTTGATTTTATAAATAGAGGATGATTGCTGGTGAAACCGGTCGTAGCTCATTTCATTCTGCACCCATAATAGAATCATAACGCCTACGGCTAATCCTATGGCTAATCCTGTAATGTTGATAATGCTGTAGAACTTGCTTTTGAGCAGATTGCGCCAGGCTGTTTTAAAGTAATTGAGTAACATAAAAAGGATTAGTTTGCTTTTTTACTACAGAGGATGTGCCAATGTGCTAAGGTGTTGATTCGCATTTAGTTAGATGGTTAGAGGTGATGGTGTAGGTGTACGGTATTTATACAACAACTGTCCGGTTTATGCTTTTTGTAATGCATTTTTGCATCCAGCTCTTCTGTAAAACAAACGTATGAATTTACCGCATCTGCATTTCCATCGCACACGTATAGCGCCCACGCCCAGTGGTTACCTGCATATGGGTAATGTGCTGGCATTTGCTATAACGGCAGCATTGGCGCATAAAGCGGGGGCTGATGTATTGCTGCGGATAGATGATATGGACCGGGAGAGGGTGCGGCCTGAATATGTACAGGATATTTTTGATACACTACAGTTCATGGACATTCCTTACACAGAAGGCCCACGGGATGTGCAGCAGTTTGAATTGGACTATTCGCAACAAGTAAGATTGCCGCTTTATCACAAAGCATTGGAGCAATTGCGCGAAAAAGGGGTTGTATATGGTTGTGATTGCACCCGCACACAGCTGGCCGGGTGGAATATGGAACATGGATGTCCGGGCAGTTGCAGAGAGAAAGCGCTGGCTTTAGATGCACCTGATGTAAACTGGCGGCTGAAGACGAACCTGGTACCCATGTTGCATGTGAACACGCATGAAGGCATTGTAACAACAACTTTGCCTGCAGAGATGACAGATTTTGTGGTGCGTAAGAAAGATGGTTGCCCTGCTTATCAGCTTACCTCGCTGATAGATGATGTATTTTATAACATAGATGGTATTGTAAGGGGAGAAGATCTGTGGCACTCTACACTGGCGCAGCAAAACCTGGCGGCACAACTGGCATTTACTTCGTTTCAGGAGGTGTTATTTTATCATCACCCTTTGTTGATGAATGAGACCGATAAAAAACTTTCTAAATCGGCAGGGGCTACTTCTATACAATACCTGCGCAAGCTGGGTAACACCAGTGCTGATATTTATACTATCATAGGTTCATTGCTGAAACCTGTTGTTAATGCTGATAGCTGGAGACGTTGGTAATGTGCATCCCTTATGTAAGGGGTGTTTTGTAGTGCTGGTACTACATATGCTCAAATGCAGTATACGTAAGGCTTCTGGCAGATACATAATTTTTATTCTCCAATGATATATGCTGCCTTGCTTTCGTTGATTTAAGCTTGTATAAAGCCCTGCTTAAGTGTAATTTAATAGGTTAAGATTCTGTTATTAGGGTATTTGATAATACTTTTGTTAGTAAAGTCCAATGTATCCTTTGACTAAGATGTAAAGCTGCATCATTGTCTTTATGTATACACAACCCGTTTATTCAATATCCTGATATAACCTTATGTTTCGTTATTTACTAACCATGCTGCTGGTAACAGTATGCACCCAACCTTTTGCCCAAACGTGTGCCACCAACCTTGCTTATGGCAAGCCTGCGTACACTTCCAGCGAGCATACTGCTGCCAACCTGGCTATACGGGCATTTGACAACAATGCCGGTACGCGCTGGGAAAGTGACTGGACCGATAATCAATACATATATGTAGATCTGGGTGCAGACTATAGTGTATGTAGTGTAAACCTGAACTGGCAGTCGGCGCCCAAGAGTTACAGAATAGATGTTTCGTCAGATGCATCTAACTGGACTACGCTTGCCACGGTAACCAACAACAGCGCCACCAGCCTCTCGCATACGTTAAACACTACTGCGCGTTATGTGCGTATGTATGGTTTAACCCGTAACAATGGTTATGGATTTACTATGTGGGAGTTTCAGGTAATGGGCACTTTGCCTGCTTCGGCAACCTGTTACAATACCAACGTGGCATTAAACAAAACGGGTACCGCTTCTTCTACCTATCTGCAACCGATAGCAGGCGCTTTTGATGGCGACGCTACTACGCGTTGGGCCAGTAATGGAGGGGTGGATCCGCAATGGCTATATGTAGATTTAGGAGGAGAGTTTGATCTATGCCGGGTAGATTTTGATTGGGAGGATGCACTGGCTAAGAATTATACCATTGATGTTTCCAATGATCTGGTGAACTGGACCACGATAAAAACGATTACGGGTAACTATACTTATGATAACAAAAACTATGTATCAGGAGTAGGGCGTTATATAAGGATGTATGGTACCGCACGCGGTACCACGTTTGGTTATTCTATCTATGAATTCAGGGTATATCCTGTTGCGCCTTATGTGCGTATTGTTAATAATGCCAATGCTGCGGAGCCTTCCACCAATGGATCGTTTCTGGTAGGTTTGGCTCCCGGACTTACTTACAGTCAGGATGTAACTGTTACCTATTCGGTAACAGGTACGGCTACTGCGGGCAGTGACTATACTGCATTAACCGGTACAGTGGTGATACCTGCCGGGCAGAATAGCGTTACGGTAACAGTGCCGGTAAAAGATGATAACCTGGCAGAGGGTACAGAAACGGTGATTGCTACTATTACCAGCGCTGTTGCTACCAGTGGTTACAACATGCACGTGAACTCGCCTGAGAAAAGTGCTACTGTAACTATCACAGATAATGAAAGCAAGCTGATCAGCATTTCTAAAGTGGCAGATGCGAGTGAAGATGGCACAGCGGGTAGTTTTTTAATAAGCCTGGCTTCAGGTGTGGTGGCTTCGGAGGCTATTACGGTTAACTATACTATTAGTGGCACGGCTACCAATGGTGTTGATTATGCTACATTGTCGGGAACAGCAGTTATTCCGGCAAACAGTTCCAGTGTAACCGTGGCGGTAACACCTTACGCCGATATGCTTACAGAAGGTACTGAAACGGTAGTAGCTACTATTACCGGGGGAGCTTCTGCAAATGTTACTTATACACCGGGCACCAGCAACAGTGCTACGGTAAATATTGCAGATGTGGTGGTAAAGGGCTATATCTATGTGCATTTGCGTGCATTGAATGAGGAGTCCAGCCCCGATTTTCCGTTTACTCTTACAGGAGGCCCTACTACGGTAGCCGGTTTTTCTTTAAACGATCAACCCGATTATATTTCTGCATTGGTAGATATAGGCGTTAGCCATGGCGCCACTACCACCGGTAAAGGGGATGGTGAACTATGGACGGCTTTATCTACAGGTGCTGTGTATCACCGACTGGCCACCAGCAGCCAGTGGCAGCTGGTATCCGGTGTTACCGGTACAGCCCTTGATGGTGCCGGTCCCGGGCAGTTTGTGTTTGTGAACTCTACCGGTAATGCTTATTTTTATGATAACGGCACGTATACCACTATTTACACAGCCTCCTCGCACAGTGGAGTAAAAGCGGTGGATATTAGTTATGGAGGTGGACGTATTGCAATAGCCTGTAGCAATGGTAGTATTCTTAAAAATAATACAACCAGCGGAAGTGGTTATACTGATGCATGGACTACGCTTGTGGCCAGTGGCTCGGGTGCTGCGCGTTTAGATATATTGCCTTCTGCCGGTACTGTGGTATATTATAATAGTAGCAACTCTAACGCTTATACCATTGCTTTTGGGGGTGGTACTGCTACCAGCCTGGGTGCTCCGGGGTCTACTGACGTGTGTTTTGATGACCTGGGTAGTATTTATTCCAATGGGTATAAATGGAGTTCGGGCACCACCTGGGTGGCTGATGCAACCAAGGGCAGCAGCTTTAAATACATTACAGGAGGTGCAGGTGGGCAGGTGTGGAGTTTGTCTAACTCTACCAATACCGCCAAAACCATTTACACGCGCACAACCAGCAATGGAGTGTGGATTGATGATGAACGTGTAAGAACTTCCTATAAAGACAATTCTATTATCATACCGGTTGTGGCGGGTACCTATAATTTAGGCATCACTAACCCAACCTCATGGGATCTGGCAGGTATTGATATATACGATCCTACCACTAACTCAACTGCTAACGTACCTGGTAAAACAGCCAGCATTAATGTAACAGAGGGAGAGGTGGTGCATGTGGTTATGCGTGAGCAGTACCTGGTGCCTTTAAGCATAGCTCAGAACTGTGGAATGTCGGCAGTAGAGGATTTTGGAATGGCGGCTTCGGCTCCGTCAGTAATTACTTCTTACCACTATACTTCGGTAATTACCGCGAATGATGGTTATTACACCATTCAGAAAGTGGCTACCGGCTGGAATAATGCATCGCTGGTAGATCATACTACAGGATCTGGCAATTTTATGATTGTGAATGCGAGCTACCAGGCAGATGAATTTTACCGCAAACGGTTAACGAACCTGGTACCGGGGCAGCAATACCTGATGAGCTTTTGGGTGGCAAACCTGATGCCCCAACATCCAATACAGCCCAATATTACGGCAGGTGTGGCCAGTACAACAGGGGTTGACTTATCTACTATAAACACAGGAGATATTACCAGCACCGCCTGGCAGCAGTTTACCTTTACTTTTACCGCACAAAGTGCCACACAGGATGTTTACCTGCGTAATAACGCCAACGGTGGCAGTGGTAACGATCTGGCTTTAGATGATATTGCTATTAACCCGCTTTCGGGCACCATTGACGATAACGTTGTTAGCGGAGGCTCGAACAGGCTTTGTATGGGCGGCACGTATACTTTATCTAACACCAGCACAGGGGGTAAATGGAAAAGCAGCAACCCGTTCATTGCTACTATTGATAGCGTAACAGGTGTGCTTAGCGCTGTTGCTGTTGGGCTGGATACGTTAACGTATACTGTATCCAACACTGTGGGATGTGTGGCCAGCAAGCAAACCTTTATAGAGGTGATCAGCTCGCCTGTAGTGACGGCTACGCCAGGCAGTGCAGCTATTTGTTTAGGCAGTACTGTTGCGTTAAATGCAACAGTTACATCGGGCAAAACGCCTTATACTTCGTATGCCTGGAGTGCTGCTCCTGCTGCTAATGCAGGTTTAGCCGGCACTGCTACGCAAAATACAACTGCTACCCCTGCGGTGGCAGATACTTATATATATACGCAAAAGGTAACGGATGCGAATGGTTGTGTGGGTAGTGATACGGCCGTGGTGCTGGTGAATGCCTTACCTACTGCTACTATAGCGTATGGTTCCGGCACTTATTGTGCCAGCCGCTTTGCTGCAGATTCGGCCCTTGTAACCAAAACGGGGAATAATGCCGGAACTTACACCGCCACTCCTGCGGGCCTGGTGTTAAACAGCGGTACCGGAAGCATTAGTTTAAAGGCCAGTACGGCTGGTACTTACCATATTACGTATTCCTATACTGATAATGATACACATTGTAACGGCACAGCTTCAACAGATGTTGTCATCAATGCGCTGCCAACAGCTACCATATCATACAGTGCCGCCAGTTTTTGTGCAAAAGACACTACTGTTGTAACTGTTACGCAAAGCGGTGTAACCAGCGGCTCGTTTTCTGCGCCTTCAGGTTTGGTGGTGAATGCAACGCGCGGAACCATTAACCTGGCAGCCAGCACACCGGGTACTTACCGGGTGTTATACACTTTTACCAACAGCACCACCGGTTGTTTTGACACTACCGGTGCCACTGTTACGGTAAAGGCTATGCCAACAGCCAGCATTGCCTATGGTGCTAACAGCTATTATACACAGGGTACTGCGGCGGTGACTATTACGCAATCTGGTGTAAGCAGTGGCAGTTTTTCGGCTGGTACAGGTTTAGTGGTAGATGCCACTACCGGTATGCTTAACCTGGCAGGCAGCACCGCCGGTACTTATCGTGTATTATATACTTATACAAATGGAGCAGGCTGTAGCGATACTACCGGTTTTACGGTGATCGTAAAAGAGATTCCTGCTGTAAGCATTACCAAAGGAGCAGATGCATCTGAGCCTTCTACCAATGGATCGTTTATTATCAGCCTGCCTTCCGGTAAAACTTTTGATCAGGACATTACTGTTACCTACACAGTTAGTGGCCGGGCTACCAATGGAACGGACTATACTACTTTAAGTGGTACAGCGGTAATTCCTGCCGGGCAAAACAGTGTTACGGTGAGTGTGGTGGTGATTGATGATAAAATTATCGAGGGTACTGAAACGGTGGTTGCCACTATCAGTGGCGCATCTTCGTCCAGTGTGTCGTCGTTGCCTGTAAATAGTGCTGCTGCCAGTGCTACTGTTAATATCGGGGATGATGAAAGCAGAAACATCAGTATTACTAAAACGGCGGATGCTTCGGAAGATGGCACCTGGGGTAGCTTTTTAGTTAGTCTGCCTACCGGTTTAACCGCTGGTTCGGCTGTTACTGTTACTTATTCTATAGGTGGCACTGCTACTAATGGCACAGATTATTCTACCCTGTCGGGCTCTGTGGTTATTCCTGCAGGCAGCAACAATGTTACAATCAATGTGGTGCCACTGCCGGATGCGCTTACAGAAGGTACAGAAACTGTGATTGCTACTATCACAGCAGGGGCTGCCAGTTCACTTACTTATACTATTGGTACCAGCAACAGTGCTACAGTGAATATTGCAGATGTAGTACCTAAGGGGTATGTGTATGTGCATTTACGTGCATTGAATGAAGAATCTTGTCCTGATGTTGCCTTAACGCTTACAGGCGGACCTACTACAGTTACCGGATTTACGTTAAACGATCAGCCCGCTACAATCAGCGCAATGTATGATGTGGGCGTAGGACATGGTGTAACTACTGATGGTACAGGAGATGGTGAGCTATGGGCTTCGCTTTCCAACGGTGCTATTTATAAACGTTTAGCCAGCGGCAGCACCTGGGTGCGTGTAACGGGGCAAACAGGTACGTCTATTGACGGTGCTGGTCCCGGACAATGTGTGTATGTAAACTCAACAGGTAATGCTTATTTCTATAATAATGGAACGGCAACACAGATCTTTTTCCCTGCTGCCCATAGCGCTGTAAAAGCGGTGGATATTACTTATGGTAATGGTCGTATAGCTATTGCCTGTTCGGATGGCAGCATTTTAGTAAATAATACTACCAGCGGTACTACTTATACCGATTCGTGGACTACCCTGGTGGCCAGTGGGGCAGGTGTAACCAGACTGGATATGTTGCCTTCTACCGGTACCATCCTGTACCTGAGTGGTACTACTGCCTATACCATCCCATTCGCCGGCGGTACTGCCACCAGCGTAGGTGCACCCAATGGAACCGATGTGGCGTATGATGATTATGGCAACATGTATTCCAGCGGATATAGAAGAACCGGTACTACCACCTGGACTGCTGATGCTACCAGGGGGTCTTCGTTTTCAAAAACCACTGCCGGTGCGGGTAGTCAGGTGTGGTGTATATCTGCAGCAAGCGATACGCCCAATACGCTGTTTACACGTACCACCAGTAACGGATCGTGGCTGGATGACGAAAGGGTGAGGATTACTTATAATGATAACTCTATCCTGATACCGGTAATGGCCGGTACTTATACGCTTGGTATTACCAATCCTGCCTCATGGGATCTGGGTGCTATTGATATATATGACCCTACTTCCAATTCAACAGGTAATATACCGGTAAACCAGGCCAGCATTAACGTGGCGGCAGGAGAGGTGGTGCATGTAGTGATGCATGAAAAATTGCTGATGCCACTGAATATCTCACAAACCTGTAGCGTGTCGCCGGTAGAAGATTTTGGTACCGGGACCACTGCGCCAAGTGTGGTAACTTCTTATCACTATACCAGTATTAATAAACCGAATGATGGCTATTACTCTATTCAGAAAGGTTCAACCGGATGGACGAACAATGCAAATCTGAAGGATCATACCACAGGTGATGGCACTGGTAATTATATGATTATAAATGCCAGTTACCAGGCAGATGAGTTTTATAGAAAACGTATTACCAACCTGGTGGTTGGTTTGCAATACCAGATGAGCTTCTGGGTAGCCAACCTGAGCCCTACCAATACCATCAAACCCAATATTACTGCAGGAGTTGCCAGTACAGATGGGGTAGTGTTATCTTCTGTAAGTACTGGAACTTTTACCAATACGGCCTGGGTTCAATATACATTTACTTTTACCGCCCAGGGAACTACGGCGGATGTGTATCTGAAAAACAATGCTAATGGTGGCAGCGGTAATGATGTGGCGCTAGATGATATAGCCATTAACCCATTGTCGGGAACGCTGGCCAATAATACCGTAAGTGGTGGCAGTACTACACTTTGCCTGGGATCGAATTATACTTTTTCGAATACGGCACCAGGTGGTGTATGGACAGTGTATGATGCATCGAAGGCGCAGATTAATTCCGGCACAGGTATACTGAATACGTTGGCTGTGGGTATAGATACGGTTATTTATACTGTGTCGAATGCAGTAGGTTGTGTGGCTACTAAAAAAACAGCGGTAGAGATAGTGAGTATTCCTGTGGTTACAGCAACACCGGGAAGTGGTGCTATTTGTATTGGTAGTACTGTGGCTTTAAATGCTGCTGCTACTTCCGGCAAAACACCTTACGCTTCTTATGCATGGTCGGCCAGTCCTGCGGCCAGTGCGGGTATTGTAAATGCAGCCATTCAAAATACTTCAGCCAAACCTACTGTGGCGGATACTTATGTATTTACTGCTGCTGTAAAAGATGCCAACGGTTGTGTGGGAGCGGGAAATGCTACAGTAGTGGTGAATGCCTTGCCTACAGCCACTATTGCTTATGGCACAGGTAAATATTGCTATAGCAGGGTTGTGACAGATTCGGCAAAAGTGACTGTAACGGGTACTGCCGGTGGTACTTTTGCGGCTTTGACTACAGGGTTGTCAATGAATGCCGGCACCGGAAGCATTAGCCTGAAAAACAGTACGCCAGGTACTTACCATATCAGGTATACATTTACCAATTCTACTACTGGTTGTGGTGACACTACCGGTACCAATATTACCATCAATGCCCTGCCGGTGGCGGGTATTTCTTATAGTCCATTAAGTTATTGCCGTGCGTTGAATGCAGATAGCGCGCGGGTTACCCGTACGGGTGTTGCAGGCGGTGTTTATTCTGCTGCTACTGGTTTGGCGCTGAACGCTACAACCGGTGCGGTGGATGTAAAAAGCAGTACTGCCGGCACCTATCGTGTGTTGTATACATTTAATGATGCTACAACCGGTTGTAGTGATACTACCGGAGCGGGTATTGTTATTAAGGCATTGCCAGTAGCCCATATTGCTTACAGTGCACTTAACTTCTGCCGCAAAACTGATGCAGATAGTGCCAGGATCACTGTAACGGGTACTACGGGCGGTGTTTATTCTACTGTGAGCGGTTTGTCATTGAATACAGTTACCGGCGCGGTGGATGTAAAAAGCAGTACCCTGGGTACTTATCGTGTGCTGTATACTTTCAGTGATGGAAGTTGCAGTGATACTACCAGTACTTATATTATCATTAAGCCGCTGCCTGTTGCTCAGGTCTCTTATAGTGCTTTAAGTTTCTGCCGTAAGCTGGATGCGGATAGTGCGAAGATTACCCAAACTGGTGTAGCTGGTGGCGTATATTCTTCAACTACCGGATTAACATTAAATACTGTATCGGGTTCTGTGGATATAAAAAGTAGCACAGCCGGCACTTATCGTGTGCTGTATACTTTCAGTGATGGAAGTTGCAGTGATACCACCAGCACCTATATTGTTATTAAGCCGCTTCCTGTGGCTCATATTGCCTATAGTTCGTTGAATTTCTGCCGTACGCTGAATGCGGATAGTGCCAGGGTTACAGCAACGGGTACTACCGGTGGTGTTTATTCTTCTGTGAGCGGTTTATCGTTGAATACGGTTACCGGTGCGGTGGATGTAAAAAGCAGTACCGTTGGCACTTATCGTGTGCTGTATACTTTCAGTGATGGAAGTTGCAGTGATACCACCAGCACCTATATCGTGATTAAGCCGCTTCCTGTGGCACATATTACTTATAGTGCGCTGAACTTCTGCCGTAAGCTGGATGCGGATAGTGCGAAGGTGACACAAACAGGTGTAGCTGGTGGCGTATATGCTTCTGCTGCCGGATTGACATTGAATACAGCTTCGGGTTCTGTGGATGTGAGAAGCAGTACAGCCGGTACTTACCAGGTGCTGTATACTTTCAGTGACGGAAGCTGTAGCGATACCACCAGTACTTATATTGTAATTAAGCCATTGCCTGTGGCTGGCTTCTCTTATAGTGCATTGAACTTCTGCCGTACTTTGAACGCGGATAGTGCAAAAATTACTTTAACCGGTACAGCGGGCGGAACGTTTACCTCTACTGCCGGATTAACATTGAATGGAGTTTCGGGTTCTGTGGATGTAAAAAGCAGTACAGCCGGTACTTACCGTGTGCTGTATACTTTCAGTGATGGCAGCTGTAGCGATACCACCAGCACTTATATTATCATTAAGCCGCTTCCTGTAGCTCATATTGCTTATAGTGCCTTGAACTTCTGCCGTACGTTGAATGCAGATAGTGCGAAAATTACGCAAACCGGTGTGGCTGGCGGTGTATATACTTCTACTGCCGGCCTGGCGTTGAATGCAGCTTCAGGCGCTGTAGATGTGAAGAGCAGTGCGGTTGGTACCTACCGTGTGCTGTATACTTTCAGCGATGGAAGCTGTAGTGATACCACCAGTACTTATATTGTAATTAAGCCATTGCCTGTGGCTGGCTTTTCTTATAGTGCATTAAATTTCTGCCGTGCACTAAGTGCGGATAGCGCCAAAGTAACTTTAACCGGTACTACGGGCGGAACGTTTACGTCAGATGCGGGCTTGTCGTTGAATGCTGCTTCGGGTTCTGTGGATGTAAAAAGCAGCACAGCCGGTACTTACCGTGTGCTGTATACTTTCAGTGATGGCAGCTGTAGCGATACTACCAGCAGCTATATTGTAATTAAGCCGCTACCAGTGGCTCATATTACTTATAGTGTGTTGAATTTCTGCCATACGCTGAACGCGGATAGTGCAAAAATAACTTTAACCGGTACTACAGGCGGAACATTTACATCTGCTGCCGGACTAGCATTGAATGCTGCTTCGGGTTCAGTGGATGTAAAAAGCAGTACCGTGGGTACTTACCGTGTGCTGTATACTTTTAGTGATGGCAGCTGTAGCGATACCATCAGCACTTACATTGTGATTAAGCCACTGCCTGTGGCGGGTATTGCTTATAATACATTGAATTTCTGCCGTACGCTGAATGCGGATAGCGCGAAGATTACACAAACCGGTGTTGCGGGTGGGGTTTATGCTTCTGCCGCAGGATTGTCGTTGAACGTTGTTTCTGGTTCTGTGGATGTGAAGAGTAGTACAGCTGGTACTTACCAGGTGATGTATACTTTTAGTGATGGAAGCTGTAGTGATACCACCAGTACTTATATTGTAATTAAACCATTGCCTGTAGCCGGCTTCTCTTATAGTGCGTTAAACTTCTGCCGTACGCTAAATGCGGATAGTGCCAAAGTAACTTTAACTGGCACTACAGGTGGAACATTTACTTCCGCTGCCGGATTAACATTGAATGCCGCTTCGGGGTCTGTGGATGTGAAAAGCAGCACAGCCGGTACTTATCGTGTGCTGTATACTTTCAGCGATGGCAGCTGTAGCGATACTACCAGTACTTATATTGTAATTAGGCTATTGCCTGTGGCCAGCTTCTCTTATAGTGCTCTTGATTTTTGCCGTAAACTGGATGCAGATAGTGCGAAAGCTATATTAACCGGCACTACAGGCGGAACATTTACGTCTTCGGCCGGATTGGTATTAAATGCTGCTTCGGGTTCTGTGGATGTGAAGAACAGCGCAGCTGGTACTTACCGTGTGTTGTATACTTTCAGTGATGGAAATTGTAGTGATACTACCAGCACTTATATTGTAATTCAACCATTGCCTGTTGCTGGTATTTCTTATAGCGGACTGAATTTCTGCCGTGAACTGAATGCAGATAGCGCTAAGATTACTCAGACTGGTGTGGCTGGTGGCGTGTACACTTCTGCATCCGGCTTGTCGTTGAATGCAGCGAGTGGTTCTGTGGATGTGAAGAGCAGCGCTGCAGGTACTTATCGTGTGTTGTATACTTTCAGTGATGGCAGCTGTAGCGATACCACCAGCACCTATATTGTAATTAAACCATTGCCTGTTGCGAGTATCTCTTACAGTTCGTTAGATTTCTGCCGCAAACTGGATGCGGATAGCGCGAAGATTACTCAGACTGGTGTAGCTGGTGGCGTGTACACTTCTACTGCCGGCCTTTCGTTGAATGCGGCCAGTGGTTCAATAGATGTGAAGAGCAGTACAGCTGGCACTTACCAGGTGCTGTATTCTTTCAGTGATGGCAGCTGCAGCGATACTACCAGCACGTATATCGTAATTAAACCGTTGCCTGTGGCTCATATAGCTTACAGTGCGTTAGATTTCTGCCGTAAGCTGGATGCGGATAGTGCGAAGCTTACTCAAACCGGTGTGACTGGTGGTGTGTACGCTTCTGCTGCTAGCCTGTCGTTGAATGCAGCAAGCGGTTCAGTAGATGTGAAGAGCAGTACTGCGGGCACTTATCGTGTGTTGTATACTTTCAGTGATGGTAGCTGTAGCGATACCACCAGCACTTACATTGTAATTAAACCATTGCCTGTTGCGAGTATCTCTTACAGTGCATTAGATTTCTGCCGTAAGCTGGATGCGGATAGTGCGAAGATTACACAAACCGGTGTTTCTGGTGGCTTGTACACTTCTGCTGCCGGATTATCATTGAATACCGTGAGTGGTTCTGTGGATGTGAAGAGCAGCACTTCCGGAACTTATCGTGTGTTGTATACCTTCAGTGATGGCAGCTGTAGCGATACTATCAGCACTTATATAGTAATTAAGCCATTGCCTGTGGCTGGTATTTCTTATAGTGCGTTGAATTTTTGTCGTAAGCTGGATGCGGATAGTGCACATGTTACGGTGACGGGTACCACTGGAGGGACGTTTAGTTCATTAGCTGGTCTTTCGTTGAATGCGGCGAGTGGTTCAATAGATGTGAAGAGTAGCACAGCAGGTACTTATCGTGTGCTGTATACTTTCAGTGATGGAAGTTGTAGTGATACTACCAGTACTTATATAGTAATTAAGCCATTGCCTGTTGCAGGTATTTATTATAGCGCGTTGAATTTTTGCCGTACCCTGGATGCTGATAGCGCGAGGATTACTCAAACCGGTGTAGCTGGTGGGGTATATTCTTCTGCTACTGGCCTGTCGTTGAATGCGGCAAGTGGTTCAATAGATGTGAAGAGCAGCACAGCCGGTACTTACCGTGTGCTGTATGCTTTCAGCGATGGAAGTTGTAGCGATACTACCAGCACTTATATTGTAATTCAACCATTACCTGTTGCAGGTATTTCTTATAGTGCGTTGAATTTTTGTCGTAAGCTGGATGCGGATAGTGCACACGTTACGGTGACGGGCATCACTGGAGGAACGTTTAGTTCAGTAGCTGGCCTGTCGTTGAATGCGGCGAGTGGTTCAGTAGATGTGAAGGGTAGTACTGCTGGCACTTATCGTGTGTTGTATACTTTCAGTGATGGCAGCTGCAGCGATACCACCAGCACCTATATTGTAATTAAGCCATTGCCTGTGGCTCATATAGCTTACAGTGCATTAGATTTCTGCCGTAAGCTGGATGCAGATAGTGCGAAGCTTACTCAAACCGGTGTGACTGGGGGCGTGTATACTTCTGCTGCTGGCTTGTCGTTGAATGCAGCAAGCGGTTCAGTAGACGTGAAAAGTAGTTCCGTTGGTACTTACCGTGTGTTGTATACATTTAGTGATGGAGATTGTAGTGATACTATCAGTACTTATATTGTGATTAAGCCATTGCCTGTGGCTGGTATTTCTTATAGTGCATTGAATTTCTGCCGTACGCTGAATGCAGATAGCGCGAAGATTACTCAGACTGGTGTAGCTGGTGGCGTGTACACTTCTACTGCCGGCCTTTCGTTGAATGCGGCCAGTGGTTCAATAGATGTGAAGAGCAGTGCAGCTGGCACTTACCAGGTGCTGTATACTTTCAGTGATGGAAGTTGTAGCGATACTGCCAGTACTTATATTGTAATTAAGCCATTGCCCGTAGCTGGTATCTCTTATAGTACGTTGAATTTCTGTCGTACACTGGATGCGGATAGTGCGAAGCTTACTCAAACCGGTGTGACTGGTGGCGTGTACGCTTCTGCTACCGGCCTGTCGTTGAATGCGGCAAGCGGTTCAGTAGATGTGAAGAGCAGTACTGCGGGCACTTATCGTGTGTTGTATACTTTCAGTGATGGTAGCTGTAGCGATACCACCAGCACCTACATTGTAATTAAATCATTGCCTGTTGCGAGTATCTCTTACAGTGCATTAGATTTCTGCCGTAAGCTGGATGCGGATAGTGCGAAGATTACACAAACCGGTGTTTCTGGTGGCTTGTACACTTCTGCTGCCGGATTATCATTGAATACGGTGAGTGGTTCTGTGGATGTGAAGAGCAGCACTTCCGGAACTTATCGTGTGTTGTATACCTTTAGTGATGGCAGCTGTAGCGATACTATCAGCACTTATATAGTAATTAAGCCATTGCCTGTGGCTGGTATTTCTTATAGTGCGTTGAATTTTTGTCGTAAGCTGGATGCGGATAGTGCACAGGTTACGGTGACGGGTACCACTGGAGGGACGTTTAGTTCATTAGCTGGTCTTTCGTTGAATGCGGCGAGTGGTTCAATAGATGTGAAGAGTAGCACAGCAGGTACTTATCGTGTGCTGTATACTTTCAGTGATGGAAGTTGTAGTGATACTACCAGTACTTATATAGTAATTAAGCCATTGCCTGTTGCAGGTATTTCTTATAGCGCGTTGAATTTTTGCCGTACCCTGGATGCTGATAGCGCGAAGATTACTCAAACCGGTGTAGCTGGTGGGGTATATTCTTCTGCTACTGGCCTGTCGTTGAATGCGGCAAGTGGTTCAATAGATGTGAAGAGCAGCACAGCAGGCGCTTATCGTGTGCTGTATACTTTCAGTGATGGAAGTTGTAGTGATACCACCAGCACTTATATTGTAATTCAACCATTACCTGTTGCAGGTATTTCTTATAGCGCGTTGAATTTCTGCCGTACACTGGATGCAGATAGTTCGAAAATTACCCAAACCGGTGTAGCTGGTGGGGTATATTCTTCTACTACTGGCCTGTCGTTGAATGCGGCGAGTGGTTCAGTAGATGTGAAGGGTAGTACTGCCGGTACTTACCGTGTGTTGTATACTTTCAGTGATGGCAGCTGCAGCGATACTACCAGCACTTATATAGTAATTAAGCCATTGCCTGTGGCGCATATAGCTTACAGTGCGTTAGATTTCTGCCGTAAGCTGGATGCAGATAGTGCGAAGCTTACTCAAACCGGTGTGACTGGGGGCGTGTATACTTCTGCTGCTGGCTTGTCGTTAAATGCAGCAAGCGGTTCAGTAGACGTGAAAAGTAGTTCCGTTGGTACTTACCGTGTGTTGTATACATTTAGTGATGGAGATTGTAGTGATACTATCAGTACTTATATTGTGATTAAGCCATTGCCTGTGGCTGGTATTTCTTATAGTGCATTGAATTTCTGCCGTACGCTGAATGCAGATAGCGCGAAGATTACTCAGACTGGTGTAGCTGGTGGCGTGTACACTTCTACTGCCGGCCTTTCGTTGAATGCGGCCAGTGGTTCAATAGATGTGAAGAGCAGCACAGCTGGCACTTACCAGGTGCTGTATACTTTCAGTGATGGAAGTTGTAGCGATACTACCAGCACTTATATTGTAATTAAGCCATTGCCCGTAGCTGGTATCTCTTATAGCACGTTGAATTTCTGTCGTACACTGGATGCGGATAGTGCGAAGCTTACTCAAACCGGTGTGACTGGTGGCGTGTACGCTTCTGCTACCGGCCTGTCGTTGAATGCAGCAAGCGGTTCAGTAGATGTGAAGAGCAGTACTGCGGGCACTTATCGTGTGTTGTATACTTTCAGTGATGGCAGCTGTAGTGATACTACCAGTACCTATATTGTAATTAAGCCATTGCCTGTGGCTGGCGTTTCTTATAGCGCATTGAATTTCTGCCGTACGCTTGATGCGGATAGTGCGAAGATTACTCAAACCGGTGTAACTGGTGGCGTGTACGCTTCTGTAGCTGGTCTGTCGTTGAATGCGGCGAGTGGTTCAATAGATGTGAAGAGCAGCACAGCTGGCACTTACCAGGTGCTGTATACTTTCAACGATGGAAGTTGTAGTGATACTACCAGTACTTATATAGTGATTAAGTCGCTACCTGTTGCAGGTATCTCTTACAGTGCACCGAACTTCTGCCGTACACTGGATGCTGATAGTGCGAAGATCACTCAAACGGGTGTTGCTGGCGGGGTATATACTTCCACTGCCGGGTTGTCGTTGAATGGAGCCAGTGGTTCAGTAGACGTGAAAAGTAGCACCGCTGGTACTTACCGTGTGTTGTATACATTCAGTGATGGAGATTGTAGTGACACTATCAGTACTTATATTGTAATTAAGCCATTACCTGTGGCAGGTATTTCTTATAGCGCGTTGAATTTCTGCCGTACGCTGGATGCTGATAGCGCGAAGATTACTCAAACCGGTGTAGCTGGTGGGGTATATTCTTCTGCTACTGGCCTGTCGTTGAATGCGGCAAGTGGTTCAATAGATGTGAAGAGTAGTACAGCCGGTACTTACCGTGTGCTGTATACTTTCAGTGATGGAAGTTGTAGCGATACCACCAGCACTTATATAGTAATTAAGCCATTACCTGTAGCTGGTATTTCTTATAGTGCGTTGAATTTCTGTCGTAAGCTTGATGCGGATAGTGCACATGTTACGGTGACGGGCATCACTGGAGGAACGTTTAGTTCAGTAGCTGGCCTGTCGTTGAATGCAGCGAGTGGTTCAGTAGATGTGAAGGGCAGTACCGCCGGTACTTACCGTGTGTTGTATACTTTCAACGATGGAAGTTGTAGCGATACTACCAGCACTTATATAGTAATTAAGCCATTACCTGTAGCTAGTATTTCTTATAGTGCGTTGAATTTCTGTCGTAAGCTTGATGCGGATAGTGCGAAGCTTACTCAAACCGGTGTGACTGGGGGCGTGTATACTTCTGCTGCTGGCTTGTCGTTGAATGCAGCAAGCGGTTCAGTAGACGTGAAAAGTAGTTCCGTTGGTACTTACCGTGTGTTGTATACATTTAGTGATGGAGATTGTAGTGATACTATCAGTACTTATATTGTGATTAAGCCATTGCCTGTGGCTGGTATTTCTTATAGTGCATTGAATTTCTGCCGTACGCTGAATGCAGATAGCGCGAAGATTACTCAGACTGGTGTAGCTGGTGGCGTGTACACTTCTACTGCCGGCCTTTCGTTGAATGCGGCCAGTGGTTCAATAGATGTGAAGAGCAGTACAGCTGGCACTTACCAGGTGCTGTATACTTTCAGTGATGGAAGTTGTAGCGATACTACCAGCACTTATATTGTAATTAAGCCATTGCCCGTAGCTGGTATCTCTTATAGCACGTTGAATTTCTGTCGTACACTGGATGCGGATAGTGCGAAGCTTACTCAAACCGGTGTGACTGGTGGCGTGTACGCTTCTGCTACCGGCCTATCGTTGAATGCAGCAAGCGGTTCAGTAGATGTGAAGAGCAGTATTGCGGGCACTTATCGTGTGTTGTATACTTTCAGTGATGGCAGCTGTAGCGATACCACCAGCACCTACATTGTAATTAAATCATTGCCTGTTGCGAGTATCTCTTACAGTGCGTTAGATTTCTGCCGTAAGCTGGATGCGGATAGTGCGAGGATCACCCAAGTTGGTGTTGCTGGTGGAGTATATTCTTCAGCTACCGGCCTGTTGTTGAATGCCGCGAGTGGTTCTGTAGATGTGAAAAGTAGTACTGCTGGTACTTACCGTGTGTTATATACCTTCAGTGATGGAAGTTGTAGTGATACTACCAGTACTTATATAGTAATTAAGCCATTGCCTGTGGCTGGTATTTCTTATAGTGCGTTGAATTTTTGTCGTAAGCTGGATGCGGATAGTGCACAGGTTACGGTGACGGGTACCACTGGAGGGACGTTTAGTTCATTAGCTGGTCTTTCGTTGAATGCGGCGAGTGGTTCAATAGATGTGAAGAGTAGCACAGCAGGTACTTATCGTGTGCTGTATACTTTCAGTGATGGAAGTTGTAGCGATACTACCAGTACTTATATAGTAATTAAGCCATTGCCTGTTGCAGGTATTTCTTATAGCGCGTTGAATTTCTGCCGTACCCTGGATGCTGATAGCGCGAAGATTACTCAAACCGGTGTAGCTGGTGGGGTATATTCTTCTGCTACTGGCCTGTCGTTGAATGCGGCAAGTGGTTCAATAGATGTGAAGAGTAGTACAGCCGGTACTTACCGTGTGCTGTATACTTTCAGTGATGGAAGTTGTAGCGATACCACCAGCACTTATATAGTAATTAAGCCATTACCTGTAGCTGGTATTTCTTATAGTGCGTTGAATTTCTGTCGTAAGCTTGATGCGGATAGTGCACATGTTACGGTGACGGGCATCACTGGAGGAACGTTTAGTTCAGTAGCTGGCCTGTCGTTGAATGCAGCGAGTGGTTCAGTAGATGTGAAGGGCAGTACCGCCGGTACTTACCGTGTGTTGTATACTTTCAACGATGGAAGTTGTAGCGATACTACCAGCACTTATATAGTAATTAAGCCATTACCTGTAGCTAGTATTTCTTATAGTGCGTTGAATTTCTGTCGTAAGCTTGATGCGGATAGTGCGAAGCTTACTCAAACCGGTGTGACTGGGGGCGTGTATACTTCTGCTGCTGGCTTGTCGTTGAATGCAGCAAGCGGTTCAGTAGACGTGAAAAGTAGTTCCGTTGGTACTTACCGTGTGTTGTATACATTTAGTGATGGAGATTGTAGTGATACTATCAGTACTTATATTGTGATTAAGCCATTGCCTGTGGCTGGTATTTCTTATAGTGCATTGAATTTCTGCCGTACGCTGAATGCAGATAGCGCGAAGATTACTCAGACTGGTGTAGCTGGTGGCGTGTACACTTCTACTGCCGGCCTTTCGTTGAATGCGGCCAGTGGTTCAATAGATGTGAAGAGCAGCACAGCTGGCACTTACCAGGTGCTGTATACTTTCAGTGATGGAAGTTGTAGCGATACTACCAGCACTTATATTGTAATTAAGCCATTGCCCGTAGCTGGTATCTCTTATAGTACGTTGAATTTCTGTCGTACACTGGATGCGGATAGTGCGAAGCTTACTCAAACCGGTGTGACTGGTGGCGTGTACGCTTCTGCTACCGGCCTGTCGTTGAATGCAGCAAGCGGTTCAGTAGATGTGAAGAGCAGTACTGCGGGCACTTATCGTGTGTTGTATACTTTCAGTGATGGTAGCTGTAGCGATACCACCAGCACTTACATTGTAATTAAACCATTGCCTGTTGCGAGTATCTCTTACAGTGCATTAGATTTCTGCCGTAAGCTGGATGCGGATAGTGCGAGGATCACCCAAGTTGGTGTTGCTGGTGGAGTATATTCTTCAGCTACCGGCCTGTTGTTGAATGCCGCGAGTGGTTCTGTAGATGTGAAAAGTAGTACTGCTGGTACTTACCGTGTGTTATATACCTTCAGTGATGGAAGTTGTAGTGATACTACCAGTACTTATATAGTAATTAAGCCATTGCCTGTGGCTGGTATTTCTTATAGTGCGTTGAATTTTTGTCGTAAGCTGGATGCGGATAGTGCGAAGATTACCCAAACCGGTGTTGCCGGTGGGATATATACTTCTACTACCGGATTATCATTGAATGCAGCGAGTGGTGCTGTGGATATAAAAAGCAGCACCGCTGGAACTTACGGTGTGTTGTATACATTCAGTGACGGAAGCTGTAGCGATACCACCAGCACTTATATAGTAATTAAGCCATTACCTGTGGCCAGTTTCTCTTATAGCAACCTGAGCTACTGCCACAAGCTCGATGCAGATAGTGCGAAGGTGATATTAACGGGGGCTACCGGCGGAACATTTACTTCCTCTACCGGTTTAGCACTGAATGCGAACAGCGGTTCAGTAGATGTGAAGAGTAGCGTAGCAGGTACTTACCAGGTGTTATATACCTTTAATGATGCCAATGGCGGTTGCAGCGACACCACCAGTTCTTATATTATCATTAAATCGTTGCCGGTAGCACACATTGCTTACACTTCTGCCGGATATTGCGGCAGTAAATATGCTGATTCGGCCAGGGTAACACAAACGGGTACTACAGGCGGAACGTACGCATCTGCTACCGGTTTAAGCCTTCATGCTGTTAGCGGTGCGGTGGATGTAAAAAGCAGTACGCCGGGTACTTACCGTGTGATATATACTTTCAGTGATGCAAATACGTGCGGCGATACTACCAGCACTTATGTTACCATCTATGCTTTACCGGTTGTGCCAGCTATAAGCGGTGCAGCTGATATATGTAAAAACAGTTCCACTGTATTCACCAACAGCATGCCTGGTGGTGTGTGGAGCAGCAGAAACCCTGGAATTGCTGCCATACTGGCCAGTGGAACCGTGAACGGCGTAAGTGAAGGAACAGCTATTATTGATTATGCTGTTACCAATACCGCCGGATGTACAGATAGCGCACAATTCACCATCCGTATAGCCGTTGCCCCTGTGTTTACTTTGTCTGATACGTCGCTTACCTGTAATGGCAGCAATAATGGCAAAATAGCTGTTGTTACTGCAGAAACAGGGTTGAGCTACTCGCTCAATGCCGGAACGTATCAGCAAAGTAATGTGTTTAGCGGGCTGGCAGCCGGTACTTACACGGTTACTGCTAAAAATGCAGGAGGTTGTACTACCGCCATGCAGGTAACTGTGAAGCAGCCGGATGTATTAAGCGTTAGTGAAACGCATACAAACGTAGTATGTCATTCAGAGTCTACCGGTGCTGTTGATGTAACAGTTACGGGTGGTACTGCCCCTTATACTTATAGCTGGACTTCGGGTGCTGTAAGCCAGGATATTTCCGGTTTACCGGCAGGCACCTATAAGGTTACGGTAAAAGATGCCAATGGTTGTAGCAGCGGCGTATCTGCCACTATTACCGAGGTGATTGGTGTGTTTACGGTAAACGCACCTGTTAAACAGAAGTATGGAATAGTGGTGATTACCGGTACTACGGTAGGTAAAGCTACTGTAACGGTTACTTACCCGGATGGCACTACCAGCTCAGCAGTGGCTGCCAATAACGGAAACTTCAGCACTACTTCACCTGGAGATGTGAACACCGGTGATATTATAGTGAAGGTTACGGATGTGGCTACGGGAGCCGTTTGTACAAAAGTGATTCACTATATCAAAGTGCCATCGGCCGACCTGGAAATAACCAAAACACTGGTAACGGAAGGCACGATATATATGAACGCTTATGCTACCTTCCAGATAACGGTAACTAATAATGGTCCGGACAATGCTACACAGGTAATTGTGAATGATGCGTTGGCTTCTAATATAGACAGAGCCGATTCTATAGTGGCATCGAAGGGTACGGTAACGTATAATGCAGTAACCGGCCAGCTGGTGTGGACAATAGATGCAGTGAACACCGATGAAACAGTGCTGCTTACTTTCAGGGTGCATGTTTCGGGCAAAGGAAAGCTTACCAACACCGCTACTGTAACGGCGAAAGAAAGTGATCCGGATATGAGTAATAACATAGCATCAAGCACACCGGCCACTATTGTAACGCAATTCCTCATTCCAAACGTAATTACTCCCAACGGAGATGGTAAAAACGATACGTTCTATATCGGCGGTTCCGAGCTGTATACCGGCACAGATCTGATCATCTTTAACCGTTGGGGTAATGAAGTGTATCATTCCCGTAACTACGATAACTCGTGGGCGGGTATAGGTTTGAGTGGTGGTGTATACTACTATGTGATGAAGATTAACATGCCGCAAGGGCAGCAGGTGTTTAAAGGATATATACAATTATTAAAATAAAAAAAAGACATTCAATACCGATGAAAAGAGCAGTGTGGTTAGGTATAGGTATGTTGCTGGCGGTTACCGGAAAGGTAGCCGCGCAGCAGGATGTACAGTTTAGTCAGTACATATTTAACGGGTTGAGTGTAAACCCTGCCTATGCCGGCTACCAGGAAAATTTGCATTTGCATGCGGCTTACCGCCAGCAGTGGGCAGGTTTTCCGGGAGCGCCTAAAACAGGACTTGTATCGCTGGATGGTTTAACCAATGCCCGTGAAGACAGGGTGGGGATAGGCGGGCAAATAACCTGGGATAAACTGGGGCCACAGGAATCTACTTCGTTGTACGGTTCATATGCCTATCGTATTCCTATGAACGAGGAGGGCGATCGCAGGCTTTCGCTGGGTATTGGTTTTGGCTTTACACAATACTCTTTAAATGGCAGTGAGTATGAATATCGGGATGCCAATGATCCTTTTGTGCCGTTGGGTAAAGTATCCACTTTTGTTCCTGATGCGCGGTTTGGGGTGTTTTATACAACGCCTTTATCTTTTATAGGGGTGAGTGTGCTGGATTTGTTTTCGGTGGCGCGTGACCGCAAACTGTATTACGGCAATGGGGTAACCTATACTACGCTGAATAAAACAAGGCACTTATATGTGAGTGCCGGCACCGTGCTGGAACTGTCGGAAAATGTGAAGCTGAAACCTTCCTTTATGTTGAAAGAAGACTTTAATGGACCCGCCAATTTAGATATCAACACCTTTGTTTTACTGGCCGACAGGTTGTGGCTGGGCGGATCGTACCGTACAGGTATAAAGGCATTGGGTAAAAGCAACCTGCAAACAAACCTGAGCAGCAATGATGCTGTGAGCGTGATGCTGGAAGTGTTTGCCAATGATAATGTACGGATAGGGTATTCGTACGATTTTATGACCAATGGCTTATCCGGCTACCAGAAAGGATCGCATGAATTGTCTATCGGTATCCTGTTTACCAAAGAGAATCCCGAATTGTCGAAGGTGCGATGCTATAAATACTTTTAGGGAGAATTTACTACCTTTCGCGCCATACATGTAACAGCGGCCTTATGCCGTATAAAGCAAGGATATGAAAAATGTAGTACTTGCCAGCACTTCCACCTTATATGGTGGAACTTACCTGGATTACCTGCTGCCGGTGGTAACTGAATTGTTTGCAGGAGCAGACGAAATTATATTTATTCCTTATGCGCGTCCTGGCGGTATCTCGCACGACGATTATACTGCCAATGCGGCTGCCTTTTTTGCCAATGCCGGCATTTATGTTCGGGGGCTGCACACGTTTGATAACCCCGCCGAAGCCATAGCGCAAGGTAAAGGCTTTTTTACCGGTGGGGGCAATACCTTTTTGCTGGTGAAGCAACTACACGAGCTGCAGTTGATGCATGTGCTGGAACAGGCGGTAAAAAAAGGTGCCCCTTATTTAGGCACCAGTGCGGGCAGTAATATTGGTGGGGTGAATATGCAAACTACTAACGATATGCCTATTGTGTACCCGCCTTCTTTTGCAACTATGGGGCTGGTACCGTTTAATCTGAATCCGCATTACCTGGACCCGATTCCAGGGCTGCCACATATGGGCGAAACGCGGGAAACCCGCATCAAAGAGTTTCATACTCAAAACGATATACCTGTGGTAGGCCTGCGGGAAGGAGGCTGGATAAGGGTGAAGGGGGAGCATATTACCCTGGAAGGCACGCCGGATGCCCGCATTTTTTTGCCGGGTAAAGCGGCTTATGAGACGAAAACAGGTGCCGATTTGGTTTTTTAGCTATTTTGCGGCCCCGTTGTAATGTATATGAACAGAAGTTAGAGCGGTAAAAAGACATTCAATATGATTATTGTACCTAAAGTACGCGGATTTATCTGCTTAACATCCCACCCCGTTGGATGTGCGCAAAATGTAGTAAACCAGATTAACTACGTAAAATCAAAAGGAGCTATCAACGGTCCTAAAAAAGTATTGGTAATAGGTGCTTCTACCGGTTTTGGTTTGGCATCGCGCATTACCAGCGCCTTTGGAGCCAATGCTTCTACTATAGGTGTTTATTTTGAAAAACCGGCAGCAGAAGGCAAGCCTGGCAGTCCGGGTTGGTATAACACCGCTGCTTTTGAAGCGGAAGCGCAAAGTGCGGGATTATATGCCAAAAGCATTAACGGTGATGCGTTTTCTAAAGAGATCAAGCAAAAGACCATAGAGCTGATCAAGGCCGATCTGGGCCAGATAGACCTGGTTATTTACAGCCTGGCTTCTCCACGCAGAACACATCCTGTTACCGGTGTTGTACATAACAGTGTATTAAAACCTATTGGCGAAACTTTCCGTAACAAAACGGTAGATTTTCATACCGGTGTTGTTTCTGAAGTGTCAATTGAACCTTGCACAGAAGAAGATATTGCCAATACCATTGCCGTAATGGGTGGGGAAGATTGGGAAATGTGGATGGATGAGTTAAAAGCGGCTGGTGTGCTGGCTAATGGTGCTACTACCGTTGCTTACTCTTATATCGGGCCAAAATTAACCGAGCCGGTATACCGTAAGGGCACCATCGGTATGGCTAAAGATCACCTGGAAAAGACTGCATTTGTTATTGATGAAAAGCTGAAAGACCTTAACGGTCATGCTTACGTATCGGTAAACAAGGCATTGGTTACCCAGGCAAGCTCTGCTATTCCTGTTATTCCTTTGTATATTTCTTTGCTGTATAAAGTAATGAAGGCAAAAGGTCTGCATGAAGGTTGTATTGAGCAGATGCAGCGTTTATTTGCAACCCGTTTATTCAACGGCAGCAAAGTGCCTGTAGATGAGAAAGGCCGTATTCGTGTAGACGACTGGGAAATGCGCGAAGATGTGCAGGCAGAAGTGGCTGCACTGTGGGCAGAAGCTACTACCGAAAGCCTGCCAAACATTGGCGACCTGGCTGGTTATAGAAATGACTTCTTTAACCTGTTTGGTTTTGAATTTCCTGGCATCAACTACGAAGCGGATGTAAATGAAATGGTAGCAGTTCCTGGTTTAGTATAACGCTATACCCGGTAATACATAACAGGCGGTTATCTGAAAAGATGGCCGCCTTTTTTATTGTTTTTATCGTTAAAACTGCAGCGAAAAGCTATTCCTGTTCATATATAGATTTTAAAGTTTTTTAAAGGTGATTTTAAACAGGGCTTAATTGCCTGGCCTGTTATGCCAGAGAGGTTATGTGTATCTTTAAAGGCAATCCATTTATCCGTTCAACTGCTAAATATCTAGGTATGGGAATGAATGGCCAAAACTCCTTACAAAAGGCCAGCTTGTTTAAGCTGATAGTGCCCGGAAATGATGCTGATGATACCATTAAACTTAATAAGCTGGAAGAATGCTCTATGGAGGCTGATAATAACGATTTGCAAAGATTGCAGGACTATAAGGAAGAACTGGAAGCTAGTAAGCGGTTGCTGGCTGAAACCTGCGCCATAGCAAAAGTAGGCGGGTGGCATTATCAGTTACTGAACCGTAAGTTAACCTGGACACCTGCCGCTTACGAAATTTACGAAAAAGATACCTCTTATATTCCTCATCCCGATACCGTTGCTGAACTGTTTCGGCCTGATTATAGTAAACAGGCGATCGCTAAAATTAAAGAAGCTGTTGCAGCAGGGCTTTCTTGGGAACATGATGGGTTATTGCTGTTTGAGGGGGGAAGAAGTAAATGGGTGAAGGTAAAAGGAGAGCCTATACGGGATGAGCATGATCAGTTGGTAGCCTATAAGGGCTTTGTGATGGATATTAATGATACTATGCTGGAAAGGATAGAAAACGATAAATACCGCGAAGCGCTGGAGGTACGTGATCATTTGCTGAATGAAGTGGGGGCTATGGCCAGGGTAGGTGGCTGGAAAGTGAATTTGCAGCAAAGAGTGATGTACTGGACCAGGGAAGTATATCGCATTCACGAACTACCCGAGGGTACGCCACTTTCGCTGGAAGAAGCTTTTTCGTATTATACCCCTAAATCGCAACTGCTGCTGCGGGATGCTGTTAAACGGGCCACGGATTACCTGATACCTTACGATATGGAGTTAGAGTTGACAACTGTTACCGGTAAGAAGATATGGGTACGCTCCATTGGTAAGGCCATACTGGATGAGAACGGAAAGGCTAAAGCTTTAATAGGTACTTTACAGAATATACAGGATCATAAGGTGCGGGAAGCGCAGTTACAGCAACAGCATAATATTATTAAAGAACAGAAAGAACGGCTGGAAAACTTTGCGCATATTGTATCGCATAACCTGCGTTCGCATGCCGCTTCCATCACTGTTTCGCTGGAAGTATTGCCACTGGCCACGGAGGAAGAAAAGCAGGAAATTATACAGAATATAGAACGCATCAGCACCAATTTACACGAAACGTTGTACCACCTGAACGAGGTGATTAAAATAAAAAATGATTCCCGGGATGCTATACAAACGTTGTATTTCAAAGATGTGTTTGAGCAGGTGATGCATGTGCTGGATTTGCAGATGAAAAAGAACAAAGCCCGCATTACAGCTGACTTTTCGGGCTGTGACCAGGTGCAGCATATTCCCGCTTATATGGAAAGTATTTTACTGAACCTGGTGTCGAATGCTATTAAATACCGTAGTCCCGACCGGTTGCCGGAAATAAAAATCTGCACTACTCGCCATAATGGTAAAGTGCGGCTGACAATTACGGATAATGGTTTGGGAATTGATTTACACAAGAACGGGCACAAGATCTTTGGCATGTATAAAACCTTTCATGAACATCCCGATGCAAAAGGGATAGGCCTGTTTATTACCAAAAACCAGATTGAAACACTAGGGGGGACTATAGAGGTAGAAAGCCAGGTGGACGAAGGAACCACATTTGTCATTACAATGTTATAATATAAATTATGAATACCGCCACACTAACCTTTTTAGTAGACGATGATGCTGCCTATTTATATGGAATAAGGAAGCTGATTGAATATCACCATTTGTGCGATAAGGTGGTGCCATTTGAAAACGGACAACAGGCAATGGACTATATCAGAACGCATATGGATGATGCTTCGATGTTACCGGACTATATATTGCTGGATCTGGAAATGCCTGTAATGGACGGGTGGCAGTTTATGGAAGAGTTTATGCTTATTGAGCCGTTGATGGCGAGGAAAGTAACTGTGTATATTGTAAGCTCGTCTATTGATGAAAGGGATAAGCAGAAAGCGAAATCGATAAGTGCCATCACTGATTATTTAGTAAAACCCATGAACACGCAAAGTTTGAGAGAAGTGTTTCAATTTGTAGAGGAAGGCTAAAGTGCTATATCATGCATAGGCGAATGTTCCAGCTGTGTGTTGATTTGCTGGCAGCATTCAATAATGATAGCCAGCTTTTCTTTGTGATCGTTAATGTCATCTGAAGAATTATTGATAATAAATTCTGCTATCAGTTGAATACTTGTGACAGGTGTTCTTAAATCGTGCTTTAGTTGTGTAATTTCTTTTTCCCTGCTGTGCAATAGTTGCTGCAAAGCAATGAAGTTTTTTTTGGAGGTATAGTCGCTTTTGTTGGATAAGGCACACATGGCATGGTATTAATGGGGTACAAAATGTGTTTTAGTAAATTTAACTACTAATATAATACCATACAATACCCCTAATATGGGGGAGGAGATAAGGTGAAAAGTGGGGGTGTTAGTGAAGTGTTAAATGAAGGTACTTTGTGTTAGAAAACTTACCATTAATTTATTTCCCTATGGCAACAATTCTAACGATTGACGACGATGCAACCATGCAACATGTTATAGCCATGGTGCTGAAACGGGAGGGGTACGATGTGTATGCTGCTTCCAATGCCAAAGAGGCTTTTGAATGCCTTGACAAAGTTAAATGCGATATGGTGCTGGTAGATATGATGCTTCCAAATACCAGTGGCCTGGAAATTATCAGCCAGATTAAACAACAATGGCCCTTTGATACGCCCGCCATTATAGTGGTGTCGGCCCTGGGGCATGAAAAGAATGTTCAGGACAGCTTTGACCTGGGCGCTGATGATTTCCTGCGCAAACCTTTCTCCACCAGCGAGCTGGTATGCCGTGTAGCACGTCTGTTGCAACGCGTAGCTCATAAATAGTATTTTATGTTTACAATAGCGGGTTATCCCACTTTTATAAAAGTGGCTTTGATAATTATTGCCATAGCTTTTGCAGGCGTGCTATGTTGCTTTATTACTATAGTGGTTTTGCGCCTGCGCACGCGTATTACTGACAGGCGCACTAAATGGCATTTGCATTTAATTGACCACCTGCTTACCCAGGAGATTGTAATGAACGAGCAGCTGCACAAAGGCTTTGCACCGGATGAAATTGAACTGGCACTGGAACCTTTTAATGTGTTGCCTTTGCATAAACAATGGTGCCGTAACCTGCTGGTACAGCGTATTATTTATTATCGACGGGGGCTATCAGGCAATACTACCAGGCTGTTGCGAAAATTGTATATGAGCCTGCATCTGTATCGTAAGCCTGAGTATCAGATTACATCATTCACTCCGAAGGAGATAGTGCAGGGGCTAAGTGAATTATGCAGCATGGATGTTGCTATAGATAAGGATTACCTGATGTCTTTAGCCCGGCATCATAACCGCAATGTAATGGAAATGGCCCGGTGTGCCAGTGTGCGTTTGTTGCGGAAACCTTTCTGCTTTTTTAAAGAAGTGAAGCAGCCCATTTTACCCTGGGAGAGACTGGAGTTGCTGCGTTTGTTATCCCTGCGAACAGATATTACCATTCCCTCTTTTGCTCATTGGATAAGCCGACGCTATCATCCCAGTGTGGTATCGTTTTGCATCAGGGCAGCTGCCTGTTATCAACAGTTTGAAGCTATACCCCTATTGGTGGCTTTGCTGGATTCGGAAGATTTGCAGCTTAGGGCAGATGCGGTGAATGCATTGGGAAAACTAATGGCAGAGAATGCAGAAGAGCACCTGGTGAACATGTATGCCCAACAACCGGAAGCTATAAAATTGGAAATATTAAAAGCACTGGGCAGAATAGGTAGCGGACATTGCCTGTACTTTCTGGAACGGGAGTTTTTGCAGTCGGAAGATTTTGATGTGCGTAAAAACTCGGCACGTTCTATCGTTAACCACAAAGCGTTTGCTATGAACCTGGTGAAACGCCTTACCATCAATACCCTGGGTCTGCCGCATCAGATAATGCTGCATAGTCTTAACCCATTAAACCGTAACTAATGCTACACAAAATACTGGATTATATTACGCTCTTCTACGAAAGCGTAATCTTCTTCTATTGCATGGTTATATTCAGTTGTTATTCCATGCTGGCGATATTGTCGTTTGTTTCTATACGCCGCCACCTGTGGCGCAACAGTTTACGAAACAGCGCTACACTGGTTGAGTCGCCCTTAATGCCGGGTATTTCAGTGATTGCACCGGCTTATAATGAAGAAGCTACGATAGCCTGTAATGCCCGTTCACTGCTGTCATTGAATTATTCCCGGTTTGAAGTGATTATTGTAAATGATGGAAGCACTGATAATACTTTGCAATTGTTGATTGATCAGTTTAGTCTGGTAGAAGTATCGTTTGCCTATCATGCGCAATTGCCTTCGATGCCGGTAAAAGGCTTTTACAAGTCGGTGAATGCTGCCTATGCACGCCTGCTGGTGCTGGATAAAGAGAATGGTAAATGCAAGGCCGATGCGGTGAACGCGGGCATTAATGTTGCCTCCTACACCCATTTTCTGAACACAGATGTGGATTGCATTTTACATGATGATACTTTGTTAAAGCTGGCTCAGCCCTTTGTAGATGAAGATAAACGGGTCATTGCCACAGGGGCTACTTTACGCATGGCCAACTCGTGCCGGGTAAACCAGGGGCAAATGGTGGAAATGCGTGCGCCAACAGAAGTGTTGCCCCGGTTCCAGGAAATTGAATACACCCGTTCCTACCTGTTAGGTAAGATGGGGTGGTCGTTAATGAATGCAGTGAATAATGTGTCGGGAGGGCTGGGGTTGTTTGATAAGGAAATTGCGATTAAGGCAGGTGGGTACGACAGCCACTCTTTTGCGGAGGATATGGATATTGTGGTGCGCATGTCGAAATATATGCATGAGCATAAGCTGCCTTTTGCCATCAGGTACATCCCGGAAACCCTTTGTTGGACAGAAGGCCCTGCTACATTGAAGGTATTTGGCAGGCAGCGTACCCGTTGGGGCAGGGGTATTTTGCAGATATTTACCACGCACAGAGGGGTACTGTTTAACCCGCGTTTTGGCAAGATGGGGTTGTTTACTTTTCCTTATGTTTTCTTTTTTGAAATGCTGGCGCCGGTCATTGAGTTCAGTGGCATTGTATACTTCCTGTACCATGTGTTTTTTAGTACGGTGAACTGGGAGTTTGCTGCGATATTGCTGGTGTTTGTGTATATCTTCTCTGTGTTCATCACCAATGTTGCCCTGCTGTGGGATCAGCTTACTTTCCGGCATTACCGGGGCTGGCGAAGTATTATAGGGCTTTGCATTACAGCGTTTGCCGAGCCTTTTATATATCATCCGCTTTCCTTGTTCTTTACTTTAAAAGGATACTTATCTCATATTACCGGTCGCAAGCACACCTGGGGCAATATGCAACGGCGTGGGTTTCAGCAACAGGCGCCTGTAACATTCAGCCATTAAAACATTACGGAGGATTTTGTATGAACAGCTATATGAAACTATTCCGGCTAATGATAAGCCGGATGCTGGTAATGCTATGTGTGATGGCTGCTACTTCGCTGGCAGCACAGAACGTACAAACCACCCTTTCGTCGGATGAGTTGCTGAAACTGGCATTGCAGGAAACCCGGCAACAGCATTATAGTAAGGCCATAGATTATTGCCGTGAGGGAATGCGCAAAGCCCCCGCTGATAATGATATACATACCTTACTCGGGCGGCTGTATTTTATTACGCATAAGGTAGATGATGCGCGGCAGGAATGGACAGGCGTACTGCGCAGGCAGCCTAAAAATAAAGAGGTACTGCAATACCTGGTAAATATGGAAGCCAGTGCCGGTAATTACGAACAGGCATTACAGTATGCTAACACGGCGCTGGGGTATTATGCAGGTGATACAGTGCTGCTGCTGAAAAAGCTAGGCTTGTTGGAGCAGCAGGGACATTACAATGGCGCTGCAACTATGGCAGATGAATTGCTGAGCCGCAAAAGAGACCAGGCTTTTGCCAACGAGTATGCTGCTATTTATATAGCAGCAGTGAATGGTTATTTACGAAATAATAATACCACAGCTGCCGAGCAGTTGCTGAACCGGGCGCTGGGAAAATTGCCCGGCAATGAGATGCTATTGAATGGGCTACAGAACATACAGTTTAAAAAAGCTGCTTTGCTGGAACAAGGTGGGGATTATAAAGCAGCTGCGGACATTACAGAAAACTTATTACAGGCGCATCCCGCTGGAACGGGATACAGGCAGGCATATATAGATCAGGCTTTGGCAGCAGCGCGCACTGCACTGAAGCAGAACAGCTTGTCTGAAGCCAGGTTATATGTGAGCAAGGTGCTCACTGCTTATCCCGGCCAGCACGATGCGCTTTTATATGCTATTACTATAGCTTATTTGAAGGATGGTTACGCTGCTGCCATAGCAGGTTGCGACAGTTTGCTGCATTACTACCCGGCCGATTCGCTGGTGCTGGCTAAGAAGGCCGGCATGCTGGCAGAAGATAAAAGGTATGCTGCTGCTGTGGCGGTAAGCGGGCCTTTACAGCAGCGTTATCCGGCCGATGGCAGGCTGGCTGCTATGTGTGCAGAGCAATGGTTGGCACTGGGCAGGCAATGGCAGGAAAAAGGCGCAACAGATAGCGCTACCATGGCTTTTAAACAAGTATTGATATATGCGCCGGACGATACCATCGCATTCACCAGGCTGGTAAGCAGTTTTGCTATGCAGTACAAGCCTGACTCCGTGCTGGTGTATGCCGGCAGGGGCTTACAGTTGCAACCGGGTAATATTGCACTGTTGCGTGAGAAGGCTGTGGCGCTGGAAGCCAAAGGCAGATACACAGAAGCGGTAGCTGCCATTGAAGCCTGGAAGCTGCAGGAGCCGGGTAATAAAAGACTGGATGACTACTTATTGTATATGAAAAACCGTACGTACCGCAACCAGCTGGGTGTGCTGCACCTTCAATCGTTTTACGATAATGGAACCCGCACAGCGCTGATAAGCTCGTTACAATACCTGCGCCGATTTAACAAGGGTATTGTACTTGGGCGTGTCAATTATGGCGACAGGCAATCGGGCAATGGCGTTCAGCTGGAAGCGGAAATGTACTATAATCACACGAAACAAGACTACTCCTGGTTATGGCTGGGATGGAGCAATAGCCTGGTGTTTCCAAAGTACCGGGCCAGCTACTCGTTCTTTCATAATTTTCCTAAAGGCTGGGAAGGGGAACTGGGGTTTCGTTACCTGCGGGCAGATACTATCAATACGTATACACCCTTATTGTCAGTGGCTAAATATATAGGTAGCTACTGGGTAAATGCAAGGGGATATTTTACAAAAGATACAGACAAGTGGTACCAGGCTTATACGCTTACCAACCGCTGGTATGTAAATGAACAAAGAGACTTTCTGGCTCTTATATTATCTACGGGGGTAAGCCCGGATGACAGAAGCCGCAGCTTTCAGTTGAATAACCTGCTGGGGGTAACCACTAATTCTGTAGCCGTAGGTTACCAGAAATACTTTCGCTACAATACCATACTGTCGTTATATGCCGCATGGTTGCACCAGTCGTTGAGTGGTCGTGCTGATATTAATCAGTATGATATTTATTTATCTTTTTATAAAAACTTTTAACCAGGCGCATGAAGTGGACATACCTGTTAGTGCTATGTTTTTGTGCGCCTGTGGTAGTACCCGTGCATGGGCAGGACGTGCTGCTGGCCGCTAATGGAACTTCGGTCTGGAAAATACTGCTACCCTTATGCTTTAGTGAAGAAGAGCAGCAGGCGGCAGCTATTGTGCAACGATATTTTACAGCAGTAACCGGAGTGCAGTTGCCTGTGTTAGTAGAGGAGCCAGGCATTGCGCCGCAGCAGGTAATTAGTGTGGGGGCTACCCGCTATGCCGCCACCTATGCTGCTGCGTTAACACCGGAAGCTTTTGTTGTTGCGGGTGGAAAGGAGGTGATAGTGCTTGGGGGTAAGGATAAAGGAATAGTATACGCTGCCTATACTTTTGTGGAACAGGTGCTGGGTTGCCGTAAGTGGAATGCGGGGCCTGCTTATACACCTTATACGCCTGTGCTTGCCATGCCGCTGAAAATGCTGATAAAGGAAGCGCCGGCATTTAATTACAGGGAAGCGTATTTTCCGGCTTCTGCAGATGATGAATATCTGAACTGGCACCACTTACACCGCTTTGAAGACAAATGGGGGCTGTGGGGGCATAGCTTTTTTAAGCTGCTGCCACCGGATGTATATTTTAAAAAACATCCGAAGTATTATTCGTTGATAGATGGAGAACGAAAAGCGGTGCAGCTGTGTTTAAGCAATAAAAAAGTATTGAAGATAGTAGTAGCTACTTTGCAGCAAAGGATGGCTGCGCATCCGGAAGCCACTTACTGGTCTATAAGCCCCAACGATGATGGGGGTTATTGTGAGTGTAGCAGATGCAGGCGGGTAGATGAGCGGGAAGGTGGGCCACAGGGGGCTTTACTGCGTTTTGTAAATGCGGTAGCTGCCCGTTTTCCGGATAAAAAGTTTACCATGCTGGCATATGGTTACAGTGTCAGGCCAACACTGGTTACCCGGCCTGCTACGAATGTGTATATACAACTTAGCAATATAGATGCGGGTAGGTCACAGGCGCTGGAGCAGGATAAGGCGGCAGCGGCTTTCAGAAAGAATTTAAAGGGCTGGCGGGATAAAACGGATCGTATTTTATTGTGGGATTATTGCACGCAGTTTACAGCCTATGTAGCCCCTTTTCCTTCCACGGCTACATTTGAAGCGAATGCCCGCTGGTGTAAGCAGCAAGGCATAACCGGCATATTTGAACAGGGGAGTGGTGACACCTATAGTGATATGGCTGATTATAAAGCTTATATGCTGGCTGCTGTGTTATGGAATCCTTTTGTTAATACAGATTCGTTAACGCAGGTGTTTATGAATGGTTATTATGGCAAGGCGGCCCCGTATATGCTGCAATACCTGCAACTGTTGCAGCAACAGGTAGCGCAACAGCATGTGCCATTGGATATTTATGGCAATCCTGTAAATGCGCATAGTGGCTATTTATCGGCAATGGCTTTAGATGCTTATAGTAGTTGTATGGATAAAGCGGTGGCGGTTACGGAAGGTAATACATTGTACCAACAACGTGTTACCCAGGTGCGGCTGGCCCATGAATACACGGTATTGCAGCAGGCGCGTTTTTATGGTTTAGAGCCTAACGGCGTTTTTGTACAGGATGCGCATGGCGGATGGAGTATGAAAAAAGGTATGATGCAACGGGTACAAGCGTTTGTAAACAATTGTAAGATGGCGGGCGTGAAGGAACTAAGTGAAGGTGGTTTGAGTCCGGATGCTTATTACAGTGAATGGAAACAGATAGAAGCCAATGGGGTAACGTCTACTATAGCGTTGCATGCTCCTGTAAAGGTGCAATATGCTTTTATGCCCGAATATCCTGCCAAGGGTAGCGTAACGTTAACGGATGGCACGCCTGGTTATAGTGATTACAGCTACAACTGGCTGTGTTTTTATAACACACCCATGGTGGCTACAGTAGATTTAGGCGCTTTAAAAGCAGTGCACGTAGTGACCGTACACTTTTTACAGGATGCCCGTCATTGGTTTTTTGCGCCAGGGAGTGTAATGTGTGGCTTTTCGGAAGATGGCCTGCACACAACGCAACAGATGGAAAAAGTATTGACCGCACCACAGGAAGATTATACAGTACAACCTTATGCAATAACATTCAGGTATGCACAGCCGGTAGTAACCCGCTACATTACTATTACTGCCGCGCAATTGCCCGGGCTGCCGTTGTGGAGAAAGAGTAAATACAAACATCCTGCTATTGCCTGCGATGAAATATGGGTGCAGTAAACATTGCTGATTAAGAAGTGGTTGGGCTGTATAATCCCTTTTGCATGGCAAACACAATAAGGTCGGCTGTACGGTTTACTTTAAACTTCTTCATAATGCTTTTATGATAGCTGTGTACAGTGTGGGCGCTGAGGTTGAGCTTATAAGCTGCTTCTTTTACGGTATGCCCCGAACAGATTAATTCCAGCACATCCTTCTCGCGCGGAGATAAATGAAACACCACCTGTTCTTCTGTAAACACGGTGTTTAATAAACTGTTCCTGAGCTTGTTGGATATGTATTGCTCGCAATTGTGAATGGCTGCAATGGCGGCTGTTAATTCTTCCAGGCTGGTGTTTTTAGACAGGTAGCCTGCAGCGCCTGAACGAATGGCTTGCTTAATAGTTTGCACATCGGTGATGCCAGATAAAATTAACACCTTACTGGTATAATTTTTTTCTTTCACTATTTCCAGCAATTCCATGCCCGACAGTCCGGGCATTAATATATCGGTAACTATAATATCCGGTTGCCAGCCGGTATGTAAAAAATCTTCTGCTTTATTAAAGGTGCGCATCTCTGTGATAGAAGCATCCGAAGTAAGAATGCTTTGTAACAGATCTGTTAGCATTCTATGGTCATCGATTAAAGCTATTTTCATTTGTAAGCACGCTTAATATCAACAATTTAATGTATTTGAAGCGCAACTCAAAAAATAACTAACTAACTGCTGTTCATTTTGTTCAGGTGGGTAATAGTGTTGTTTATAAAGAAATTGGCTATTATATTTGCATTTCCAATCCAATCTCCTTCATATATCCGTACCGGGTTATTGTTCTGCAAAGGATTTAACATTTTCCTTATCAGTATTATTTTATCCTGTGTATGTTGATGTGTATCAATGCTATAAAGTACATTGTTATTGAGTATCTGGGGGGATGCTCAAACTATTATAACAATAGACAGTCACGTTTTTACGTGGCTGTTTTTTATTACATGCAGTACCTTTGCACTCCCGTAAGGCAAGAACTTAACAAAATCGTTAGCATGCGTAAAAGAATAGTAAGGTTAAGTTTTCTGAAGCTGGTACTGATTTCTGCATTAGTGGGTTTGTTATCGGCAACGTTAGCTGTTACCCTAAAGCGCATTACCGCTCATTATGAAGACAAGATGTTAGAGGCCATTCTACCACATCGTTTATTACTGGTTATATTTCCCGCTATTGGTTTATTACTGATTTTCTTATTGCGTACCTGGTTATTTAAAAAGAAAAAGAACCTCGGTATTAAGGAAATTTATAAAACGTTAGATACCCGGCATGATCAGTTGCCGGCGTATAAAATTCCTTCTCATTACATCAATGGATTTTTAACGGTGATATTTGGCGGCTCTACCGGGGTGGAAGTGTCTACGGTGGTGGCCACCGCTACAGTGGGGGCTGTTACCGGACAAAAAGTGAACATGCCCCGTAAGTATAAAGCTGAATTGATTTGTGCAGGCGTGGCCGCAGGGGTAACTGCTTTATTCGGCAGTCCTTTAACGGGTTTGCTGTTTGCATTGGAAGTGATAGCACGCAAGGTAACACGTACCGTGGCATTGAGTGTTGTTACGGCCATCACTGCTGCGCAGGTATTACTTTCTGTATTACACGAAAAGCCGTTGTTTGTGTTTCATACCACTGGCTGGCAATGGCGTGCATTGCCTTACATATTATTGCTGAGTGTGCTGGCAGGTTTAATTGCTGTGTTGTTTACCCGTAGTGTTATTTATATTAAATATCGTTTTGCCAGTGTGAGTAATGATTATGTACGCATTGGAATTGGTGCAGCTATCATTGGTGTGCTGGTTTGCCTGCTGCCGCAATTGTTTGGTGATGGCTATTTTGCTATTACAGATATGTTGAACAAAGCAATGGTTCAGCCTTTTACTTTACCCTTTGCATTTACTTTGCTGGCAGTGGTGCTGATTAAGCCTTTTATTAGTTCGGTTACCCTGGGTGCAGGTGGTGATGGAGGCGTGTTTGCTCCCAGCATTGTAATTGGTTCGTTGCTGGGTTTATTAATAGCAGTATTGTTTAATCAATACCTGGGCACAGAATTGATCATTGTCAACTTTATGGTAATAGGTATTGCAGCAGTATTAAGTGCCAGCATACATGCGCCTTTAACGGCAACGGCTTTAGGCTGCTGCTTTACGGGCGGGTATGTAATTGCTATACCGGTATTTTTAGCCTGCGTAATAAGCAGGTATGTGGCATCTTCCCTGTATAAGGATACAGTGTATACCTACAAAGCTTAGTTTCTTTTTATAATAGCAGTTTACCTGTTTGCCCAAAAGGCCCAGCAGGCTAAAGCCAATGATACCAGCGCTATGCCCAGGCATACGCGGGCAAAGGTTTTAGCCTGTTTTAGTTGATTGTTAGGCGCAACGCCTTCATCAGGCGTAATCACTACTGTGAAACGGCTGCGTGGTGTAACGGCGGGAATTTTTTTGATGGCGGCTTCCAGCTCCAGGAATACTTTGATACCGCCTTTATCCAATACTTCTATACCTTTTTCGCTTACTATGTAAGTACTCAGCGCTTTATCGTGATGCTTATGTATATAAGTGATCAGATGATGCTTTTCGAGTAGTTCAACAGCAGCGGGACCGCTGCCTTTGATGTCATGAACATAAAAAGGAAATCCTGCACCGGAGGTTTCAAGGGCTTTATCTACCAGGGCATATACCTCTTCCAGGTTAATATGTTTTTTGTTGTAATTCTTTAGCGCTTGCATGACAAAGCTTTTTTAAGGTTCAGGCCAATAACTATTACTTCCATGTTGGTAATAAAATACTTCAATGGCTGTTCATGCGGATGTTGGATGGGCGGATATTCGTAAGATATTGGATGTGATAAAGCCTGTAAGGCTGATACAAATCTAGTCATTTTTATTATACGTTAGGCTTTCCAGTTCCAGTTTTCAATTTCGGGCATGTCGCGTAAATGCGTTCTTATATAGGCATGGTGTTGTGTGAGTTTACTTTCGAAATGCTCAATGGCCTTTTGCGCATCTTCTTGTGCAGGAATGCTGCGTTTTAAAGCTTCAATTGCCAGGTGATAACGGCTTACATTATTTAATACTACCATGTCAAATGGGGTAGTGGTGGTTCCCTCTTCCATAAAACCGCGTACATGAAAACGCGCAGGATGGGGGCGGCCGTGGATAAGATCGTGAATAACACGTACATATCCATGAAAAGCAAATATTACAGGTGTGCCAGTGGTGAACATATCATTGAAATCATTATCGGGCAAACCATGCGGATGGTAGGGGCGGGGCGACAAAGCCATCAGATCTACTACATTAATGAAGCGCACTTTTAAGTGCGGTACTTCTTTGGCCAGCAACCATGCGGCGGCAACGGCTTCCATAGTGGGTACATCGCCTGCACAGGCCAGTATAATATCCGGTTGTCCGTCGTCGTTATGGCCAGCCCAATGCCAGATGCCTGCTCCCTTTTTGCAGTGAGGTATAGCTTCTTCCATAGTAAGGTATTGCAGTTCAGACTGTTTGCCGGCTACAATTACGTTTACATAATTTTTACTGCGAAGGCAGTGATCAGTAACCGAAAGCAGGGTGTTGGCATCGGGAGGAAAGTATAACCGGATAACCGTACTTTTTTTATTAACAACAGTATCAATAAATCCAGGGCCCTGATGGCTGTAACCATTATGATCCTGCCGCCAGGCATGGCTGGTGAGTAAATAGTTTAAAGAAGCTATGGGCTTGCGCCAGGGTAGCTCGTTGCAGGTTTTCAACCATTTAGCGTGCTGGTTAAACATAGAGTCTATAATAGTGATAAAAGCTTCGTAGCAAGGAAAAAAGCCATGACGGCCTGTGAGCAGGTAACCTTCCAGCCATCCCTGGCAAAGATGTTCGCTTAACACTTCCATTACCCGCCCATCGGGAGATAAATGATCGTCGGTATTGATAATGGTGCTACTGCTGCATCTGTTGGTGGCTTCAAAAACAGCGTCCAGTTTATTGCTGGCGGTTTCATCGGGACAAAAAAGCCGGAAGTTTTTGTGTTGCTGGTTAAGAGCAAATACATCGCGCAAGTACTGGCCCAGTTGCCTGGTAGCCATGCCTACGCTCACTGCGGGGGAAGATATTGGCAGGGCATATTGGGTAAAGTCAGGCAATTGGAGGTCCTGCAACAACCGGCCTCCATTGGCATGGGCTACCGCACTCATGCGTTTATCTCCTGGCGGAGCCAGGGCCGCCAGTTCAGGTAGCAAGGCGCCTTTTTCATCAAATAAGTTTTCGGGATGGTAGCTCCGCATCCATTCTTCCAGCAATGCCAGCTGATCTGCATTTTCGGTAACCTTGTCTAATGGAACCTGGTGTGAGCGAAAGGAGCCTTCAAGCGGTTTATCATTCCATTGTTTAGGACACGTCCAGCCTTTGGGCGTGCGCAGCACAATCATAGGCCAGCGTGGTGGTTGCTGAATCTCCTGTTGCCGGGCCTGTTGCTGTATTTTATGTATGCGTGTATATATGGTTTCCAGTGTTTGCGCGAATTGTTCGTGTACCAGCAGCGGATCATCTCCTTCTACAAAAAACACTTCATAGCCGTGTCCTTCCATCAATGCCTTTATGGTATCATCTGATTGGCGGGCTAGTACGGTAGGGCCTGCTATTTTATAGCCGTTAAGGTGTAATATGGGAAGTACGGCGCCATCGCGTACAGGATTTAAAAAGTGAATGCTTTTCCAGCTGCCTTCCAATGGTCCTGTTTCGGCTTCCCCATCGCCTACCACACAGGCTACCAGCAAATCGGGATTGTCGAATGCGGCGCCGAATGCGTGTGCCAGAGAATAGCCAAGCTCGCCACCTTCGTGTATAGAACCAGGAGTGTGGGGGCTTACATGGCTGGGTATACCGCCAGGCGTGGAAAACTGGCGGAAAAAGGCTTCCAGACCCGAAAGATCTTTAGTGACAGAAGGGTATACTTCAGAGTAAGTGCCTTCGAGATAGGTGTTGGCTAATATGGCAGGTGCCCCATGGCCAGGCCCACATATATATAGTATAGTAGTATTGTGCCGGCGGATAAGCCGGTTAAGGTGTACATATATAAGATTCAATCCCGGAGAAGTGCCCCAATGGCCCAATAGCCTGGGTTTAATATGCTGTTTTTGCAAAGGCTGGCGCAGTAGTACATTGTCTAATAAATAGATCTGTCCTACAGCAAGGTAGTTGGCTGCCTGCCAGTAACGGTGCAGCAGCTGCAATTCAGCGGGAGATAGTGTGGCCATACGTTAGACTTTAAAAGCAAAAAAAAAGGATTACCCTTTCAGCAGGTGTGCAGTGTACGTCGCAATCATATATTCTTCATCGGTAGGTATCACCCTTACTGTTACAGAAGAAGCCAGGTGCGAAATAACAGGGGCGTTTTCGGTATTGCGGTTTTTATCCAGCACAAGGCCCAGGTAGGCCATGTTTTGGCAAATGCGTTCACGAATGGCCGGGTGGTGTTCACCAATGCCACCTGTGAAAATAAGCGTTTGCAAACCGCCTAATGCTGCTGCCAATGCGCCCAGGTTTTTTTTAGCCTGGTAGCAGAACAAGGTAATAGCTGCATCAGCTTGTTTGTTATCTGCAGCGTCTTCCAGCAATTGTTCCATATCGGAACTCAGGCCCGAAACGCCTTTTAAACCAGACTCTTTATTAATAAGTGTGCTTAGTTGCTCGGCTGTATAATGTTTTTCCTGCAACAGGTATAATAACACGCCAGGATCGATATCGCCACAACGGGTTCCCATCATCAATCCGCCGGCAGGTGTAAAGCCCATGGTAGTATCTATATTTTTTCCTTCATCCATTGCTGCCATACTGGCGCCGTTACCCAAATGAGCTATAATGGTTTTGCCGGCAGGGTGCAGGTGCTGCATAATATAATCGTACGAAAGGCCGTGAAAGCCGTAGCGTTTAATGCCATCGGCCGTAACTGCTTCCGGTAATGCATATTGTTGTGCATACCACGGCATTGCCTGGTGAAAAGCCGTATCAAAACAACACACCTGTATCAGGCGTGGATACCGTTTTTCAAAAAAATGAATGGCAAGCAATTCAAGTGGTAAATGAAGCGGCGCTAAAGGAATCAACTGCTCCAGGTCGGTTTTTAGTTGTTGTGTATATCGTTGCGGAGCGGTATGATGTAATCCTCCCTGCACAATCCGGTGGCCTACGGCCAGCAACTGGTGTTCGTAACCCACTTGTTGCAACCAGCCTACCAGGTGCAATAGCGCCGCCTCATGATTTTGTAAAGTGATATGTTCATCGGCTATCGCCTTATCGTGCTGCCCGGTAACTGAAAAATGGCTTTTGTGTCCAATGCCTTTGATAACGCCTTTTACACGAAGTGTTATCTGTTTATAATCATATAATCCGAATTTGATACTGGACGATCCGCAATTGATTACCAGTATCCATTTAAGGGTGTTGGACATAAAACAATTTATAAGTTTTAGTGGTGAGCAGAATCGGAGAATGGCCTTGGCGTGGTATCTCTGTGAAATGAATCGAGATTTTGTCCGCCTATGGTGTCCGGAGCCTGCGAATTATTTTCGGGCATAGGAGCATTAATAGATGTATCTGTACCATTTTTCTTCTCCTCATTATTGCCACAGCTGGTAACACTGATAAAGGCAGCAGCTACTACACATAGTACAAAAAAGCGTTTCATAGATGTTGGTTTAAATGAAATAATAATATGTTCTCTGTGCGTGTTCAATTATCCTGCCGGTTTTAAGAATGAGGGAATAGTGGCGGTGAAAGGAGCAGGCAGGGGATATTTGTAGAAGTGAATACCCGCATTATTGTGCAGAATGGCTCTTTTTGGGGCCTTAAACTAACGGTTATAAGCGTAAAATGCCACGGAAAGACCGAAAAAATAGCAGAAAAACAGAATTAAGCATTGAAAATCTGTTTCAAACTGTAATTTTACCGCCCAACAGTTAGATAGTAAAGCGTATGCCTCAATACCCCAATAGACAGTTTTTAGATTTTGAGCAGCCAATCAAAACTTTATATGAAGAGATTGACAAGCTAAAACAAACGGCAGAGAAGAGTAAGATTGATATGTCTGACAGTGTTCAAAAGCTGGAAGATGCTATCGAGGATAAAAGGAAAGATATTACCGCACATCTTACTCCATGGCAGCGTGTACAACTGAGTCGTCATCCCGACCGTCCATATACTTTAAAATATATTGACAAAATGACCACCGATTTCCTGGAGCTGCATGGCGACAGGAACATCAAAGATGATAAAGCGATGGTGGGCGGTTTTGGTCAGCTGGATGGAGAAACGGTGATGTTTATTGGTCAGCAAAAAGGTATTAATACCAAACTGCGTCAACTGCGCAATTTTGGTATGGCCAACCCTGAAGGCTACCGTAAAGCTTTGCGTTTAATGCGTCTGGCTGAAAAATTCAACAAGCCTGTTGTTACTTTAATTGATACTCCCGGTGCTTTTCCTGGTTTAGAAGCCGAAGAGCGCGGACAAGGGGAGGCCATTGCCCGTAATATTTACGAGATGATGCGTCTGAAAGTGCCTGTAATTTGTGTAATTATTGGTGAAGGTGCCAGTGGTGGCGCATTAGGCATTGGTGTGGGCGACAAAATTCTGATGATGGAAAACGCCTGGTACACTGTTATTTCTCCCGAAAACTGTAGCGCTATCTTATGGCGTAGCTGGGAGAAGAAAGAAGTAGCAGCCGAACAATTGAAATTAACCGCAATAGATATGCATGGTTTTGGCCTGGTAGATGAAATTGTACCAGAACCGGCAGGTGGCGCCCATTGGGATTATGATGAGGCTGCCAACATATTGAAGACACATATTCTGAAGGCTCTCAGGGAAATAAAACAGGTGGCGCCCGAAAAGCGCATCAACGACCGTATCGAGAAATTCAATAAAATGGGCTTTTTCGATATCAGATAAACCTGAGTAGCCATTAGTTATAGTTCAATTTAACATCTAAAATAGATATGTCTCTTCGTCAGCAATTAAAAGGCACGGGTGTGGCGTTAATCACCCCGTTTACTGACACCCTTACCGTTGATTTTGAAGCGCTGGGCCGCGTAATTGACAGTGTAATAGCAGGTGGTGTAGAATATGTAGTAACGCTGGGTACCACCGGTGAAACGCCTACCCTGAGCAAGAAGGAAAAGCTGGACATTGTACAATATACTTTTGATAAGGTAGCCGATCGTGTTCCTGTAGTAGTGGGTATTGGTGGTAACAACACCCAGGAGTTGATAGAAGAATTAAAGAGCTTTCCGCTGGATAAGGCTGTTGCTGTGTTAAGCGCTGCTCCTTATTATAGCAAACCTTCACAGGAAGGTATTTTTCAACATTATAAAGCATTGGCAGAAGCATCGCCTAAGCCTATATTATTATATAATGTTCCCGGCCGTACCGGTAGGAACATGAGTGCCGAAACCACCATTCGCCTGGCGAAGGAGGTAAAGAACATTGGCGGTATTAAAGAAGCCAGTGGGGATATGATGCAGTGCATGCAGATTTTGAAAGAGGTGCCGGAAGACTTTTTGGTAGTGAGTGGTGATGATGGCCTGGCTATGTCGCAGATTGCCTGTGGTATGGATGGTGTAATCAGTGTAATTGGTAACACTTTCCCAGGTCAGTTCTCTGAGCTGGTGCGCCTGAGTTTGAAAAACGATTTTGTGGCAGCCCGTGCTATCAACAATAGTTTGCTCACGGCTTACGACCTGTTGTTTGCAGAAAACAACCCGGCTGGTGTAAAAGCGTTTATGACCCAGCAAGGTTCTATTGGTAACCATCTGCGTTTGCCGGTTACCCCGGTGAGCGATGGCTTATACCAGAAAATAGCCAGCTATCTGAAAACGATATAAGGAACTAAGTTAAAATAGACTAAGCGGCTATCGAAAGATGGCCGCTTTTTTTATGTATGCCCTGTTTTTTCCTATTTTCAACCCATGAAAAGAATTCTTTTACTTGTTTGTTTTTGCTGTGCATTCACCCTGGCACAGGCCCAGTATAGTTTGCGGTTAGTGGTAACAGAAGTGGGCGCAAAAAAGCTGGATGACATTTATGTAACCGGCAGTTTTAATAACTGGAATCCCGGTGAAGACAAGTATAAGCTGAAACCTTTTGGCCCAACACGCCGGGCTATTGTGTTGAAAGACCTGCCTGCCGGTAAATATGAATTTAAGTTTACCCGCGGTAGCCTGGATAAGGTAGAAACCACTGCTAAAGGGGAAGATATTTCTAATCGTACCATTGAACTGAATAACGACGAATCGGTAAACGTTACCATTCCCGGCTGGAAAGATGATTATCCCGATAAGCCACGTCCGTTTACTGCTACTCCGCAGGTGCATTTGCTGGACTCGGCCTTTAACATGCCACAGTTAAACCGCACCCGCCGTATCTGGATTTACCTGCCTAAAAGTTATGAAGGATTAAAAGGCAAATCGTACCCGGTATTATATATGCACGATGGGCAGAAGCTGTTTAACGAAAACACGGGCAACAGTGATGAGTGGGGGATTGATGAATACCTGGATTCTGTGCAAAAAGCAGGCGGCAAGGAATGTATAGTAGTGGGTATTGATAATGGGGGCGATAAAAGGAATGTGGAATACAACCCTTACAATAACCAGAAGTATGGTGCAGGAGAAGGTAAGCAGTATGTTGATTTTATAGCACAAACGCTGAAACCTTATATTGACAGCAAGTACAGAACCCAGAAAGATGCTGCACATACCTGGATAGCGGGTAGCAGCCTGGGTGGTTTAATAAGTTTGTATGCTGTGATGCAGTATCCTACGGTGTTTGGTGCAGTAGGTGTGTTTTCTCCTGCTTTTTGGATAGCTCCGGATTTGACTACCGATCTTACCAATACCAAATGGCAGGTGCAACCCCGTTTTTATTTTTATGCAGGTGGTAAAGAGAGTGATGAAATGGTGCCGGATATGGACAAGGTCATTGGTGTTATTGAAAAGAAGAGCCAGTATGATTTGCGCAGAAGCTATTTTCCGCTGGGGCAACATAATGAAAAATACTGGCGCAAAGAGTTTGGTGATTTTTACAAGTGGCTGGCTAAATAACAACGCAACCCCGCACTATTCTATATGAAAAACAAAATCGTTGCACTACTGCTGGCCATGAGCCTGGGCGGTTGTGCCTTTGCACAGCAAGACAGCATTTTTATACGCCAGGTGGTGGACACGCTTACCAGCAAATGGTTTTTAGGGCGTGGCTACCTGGATAATGGCATGGGCAAAGCAGCTGACTACCTGCAACAACAGTTTAAAAGCTTTGGTCTGCAGCCTTTGAAAGGAGATTCATATGCACAGCCATTCAGCTACCCGGTGAATACATTTCCCGGCAATGTATCGCTTACCATTAATGGTCGCCAGCTAAAGCCGGGTATAGATTATATTCCGGCACCCGAAAGCCGGGGTATAAAAGGGAAAGGCGAGCTGCAGCAGAAAGATGGTAAAACTTTTATTGATGCCGCCAACCGTGTAATAGTGGTATTAGAGAAAAAACTTACCTGGAGCGTAGCGCCCGAAGCGGCTGATTATACCGTTATGCAGGTAGACAGCAGTTTATTTGTTAACGAAGTGCCTGCCAGCATTGCTATAGATCTTGACAATAAACTCGTTTCTAAATTTAAAACGGCCAACATTGCTGGTATGGTAAAGGGGACGCAGTATCCTGATTCCATTTTGTTTATCACTGCTCACTACGATCACCTGGGTGGCCTGGGACGTGACACTTATTTTCCCGGGGCCAACGATAATGCCAGTGGTGTAGGCCTGTTACTAAACCTGGCGCGTTATTATGCTACGCATCCACAGCCTTACAGTATCGGTTTCATTTGCTTTGCCGGCGAAGAAATTGGCCTGATGGGTAGCAAATACTATACAGAACACCCGCTGCTACCTTTAAACAGGATTAGCTTTTTACTGAACCTGGACCTTACCGGAACAGGGGAGGAAGGAGTTACTATAGTGAATGCCACGGAATACAAAGAAGCTTTTGCCAAACTCAAAAGTATTAATGCCGAAAAGCATTACCTGGCGGCGGTGAATGAAAGAGGGAAGGCTGCGAATAGCGATCATTATTTCTTTTCTGAAAAAGGAGTGCCTGCATTTTTCCTGTATACGATGGGAGGCATCAAAGCTTATCACGATGTGTTTGACAAAGCAGCTACATTACCATTGAATGAGGTAAATGATTTGAGTAGCCTTATTAAAGACTTCTTTGAACAATTACAAAAGAAGTAAGCAATGGAAGTAGACGAGTGTTACCTACGGAACCAGGTAGGTAACACCTTCCAATGCCAGATCGGTATTGGGAAATACGGCGCTGGCTTCTGCCAGAAACTCGTCAAGTACTTCGTATTTGCTGCTGAAGTGTCCTATCAGTAATTTTTGCGTTTGTGCCAGGGTAGCTATTTCGGCTGCCTGCTCGGTAGTGCTGTGGAAACGTTCAAAAGCCCGCTCGGGCAGGTTTTTAAGATAAGTGGTTTCGTGATAAAGCATACTTACTCCTTTTACTCTTGCTGCTATAGAAGCGTCAAACTTGGTATCGGCGCAGTAGGCATAGCTTTTTCCGGGGGTGTTAGGGGTGGTTACCCATTCATTCTTCACTACTTCACCACTACGGGTTTCGTAATCGTCGCCGTTTTTAAGGCGTTCGTAATAAGCCAGCGGCACCTCGTGGGCAATGGCTTTGTCTTTATCTATACGTCTGGGCTTCTTCTTTTCTTTTATAAGAAAGCCCCAGCAGTCTATCCGGTGAAAAACCCGGAAGCTTTCAATGGTATATTTAGTGTTGTCTACCAGTATGGCATCATCTCCCAGTATGTGAAAATGTAAACGAAAAGGCAGGGCAGTTCCTGATACGTCCAGCTGTAGCTGAATAATCTCTTCCAGCTTGGCTGGGGCATATATATGCAGCTCATTATCCCGGCCCATTAATCCCATACTGGTAATTAAACCGGGCAGGCCAAAGTAATGATCGCCGTGCAAATGCGAAATGAATATATGATTAATGCGGCCCCGGCGTACTTTAAACCTGCTTAATTGCATTTGTGTACCCTCTCCACAATCAATCAAAAATATCTGCTCGTTCAACGTTATTACCTGGGCGGTGGGGTGCCGGTCGTAAGCAGGAAGAGCAGAGTTGTTACCTAAAATCGTTACACCAAACATTCGGGTACAGTATTATGTGTTTTTCTGTTGATTGAATAAACAATATTAAATGAAAAAATGATCCGCTGCTTATTCACACTATACGAAATTCATCATATTCACCGTTATATTTGCCTGTTAACGTTATACATGGCCAACAGACTTAAAAAGAAAACACCGCCACCACCTCCTCCGCCCGATCCGGATGAGTTAAAGCCTGAAAAAGAGGTTGAGGTGACGGTTAAAGAAGTAGTGAAAGATGAGCGAACCTCTAAAATTGCAGGTGCTGTTAGCTTGTTGTTCTCCATTTTCCTGTTCATCGCTTTAACTTCCTATCTCTTTACCTGGCAGGAAGACCAGGATAAGGTGATGCAGTTTGGCGCCAAAATATTCAGCACCGACGATATTAAAGTAAGCAACCTGCTGGGCGCCCTGGGGGCTTATACTGCCCATTGCTTTATATATAAGGGCTTTGGTCTTTCGGCTTACCTGTTTTGTACTTTCTTTTTTGTATTAGGCGTAAACCTGTTGTTTGGCAAAAAGGTGTTTAGCCTGATGCGCAATCTGAAATATATGATTGTGGGCCTGCTGGTGATAAGCGTAACGTTTAGCTTTTTTACCAGTGGCAGCGAGTTTTCGTGGGGTGGAGCTATGGGCGAACTGATAGAAGCCTGGCTGGTAAAATGGATTGGCAAAGTGGGTACCGGTTTTTTGCTGGCCACTGCTGCATTTGCTTATGTGATCTGGCGTTTTAATCCGAAGTTTACCTGGCCCGAAAGCAAGCCTAAGCCTGCGGTTGCCAAAACGGAGGATAGTATGGCTGCTGCCATGGCCGCCGTAGCAGCAGAAGAAAATCTGAAAGAAGAGCCTGGTAACGACGATACCAGTGCTTTACCAAATACGATTCCTAACAAAAACAAGCTGAAGAATAATAAGGGGATTGTAACTCCTACACCCGAGCTGGAGGTAACTGCTAACCCTATGACCGAACTACAGATAATAGAAAAGGAAATGCCGGAAGTGGAAGCTATTGAAGGCGGAACCCTTTTTATTGATGAGTCGGTGATGTATGAAGAGGAAGAAGTGGGAGATGAGGAACCTGTAGAAGAAGCATACGTAGAAGAGCCTTTTGCGGAAGAAGAAGAGGTGATAGAAGAAGAAGTGGAAGAAGAGTCGGAGCCAGAACCGGAATTGCCTGTGAAAGGCCGCAATAAGCAGCCGGTGTTGGAAGACATGGAGCTGGAAATTAAAAACCTGCCCGAAGAAGGAGAAGAGGAAGACCTGGAAGAAAACCCGATCATGATTCGCCATACGGTGGCAGAGGTGTACGAGCCAACGCTGGACCTGCGCGATTATAAACACCCGAGCCTGGATTTGCTGGAAGCACATGGCACGGATAAAATTGTACACGACCCCAACGAGCTGGAAGCGAATAAAAACCAGATCATTGCCACACTGAAAAACTACGATATTGCTATTCAGCGTATCAGTGCAACGGTGGGGCCTACGGTAACTTTATATGAAATAGTACCTGCACCGGGGGTACGTATCAGCCGTATTAAAAACCTGGAAGATGATATTGCATTAAGTCTGGCGGCCCTGGGTATTCGTATTATTGCGCCTATTCCGGGTAAAGGCACAATTGGTATTGAGGTGCCGAATGTGCGCAAAAGCATAGTTAGCATGCGCACCCTGCTGGCTTCCGACAAATTCCAGAACACGCAGTTTTCACTACCGGTGGCTATTGGTAAAAGCATTGACAATGAAAACTTTATTGTAGATCTGGCGGCTATGCCGCACTTGCTGATGGCGGGTGCCACCGGCCAGGGTAAATCGGTAGGTATTAACACCCTGCTGGTATCGCTGTTATATAAAAAGCACCCATCACAATTGAAGTTTGTGTTGGTTGATCCTAAAAAGGTGGAGTTGAGCCTGTACCGTGTTATTGAAAAACACTTTCTGGCCAAACTGCCTGGTGAAGAGGAGAGTATCATCACCGATACTAAAAAGGTAGTGTACACGCTAAATGCGTTGTGTATTGAAATGGACAACCGGTACGATCTGTTAAAAGAAGCAGGCTGCCGTAACATCAGAGAATATAATGAGAAGTTTATCAAACGCAAGCTGAACCCGCAAAAAGGGCATCAATACCTGCCGTTTATCGTGCTGGTAGTGGATGAGTTTGCCGATTTAATTATGACGGCGGGTAAAGAGGTGGAAATGCCGATAGCCCGTTTGGCCCAGCTGGCCCGTGCCATTGGTATTCACCTGATCATTGCCACCCAGCGCCCGTCGGTAAACATCATTACCGGTACTATCAAGGCTAACTTCCCGGCACGTATTGCCTTTAAAGTATCTTCCAAAATAGATAGCCGCACGATCTTGGATGCCGGCGGTGCAGAGCAATTGATTGGTAAAGGGGACATGCTGATTAGCTATAATGGCGAAATCACACGTTTACAGTGTGCCTTTGTTGACACTCCGGAGGTAGAAAGCGTGTGTGAGTTTATTGGCGACCAGCGTGGTTACCCGCAGGCATTTTTACTGCCTGAATATGTGGATGAAAAGGACATGAGCGACAAAGAGCTGGATTTAAGCGACCGCGACCCGCTGTTTGAAGATGCGGCCCGATTGGTGGTACAAAACCAGATGGGGAGTACTTCTTTAATTCAGCGCCGGATGAAACTGGGCTACAACCGTGCAGGCAGGCTGATGGATCAGCTTGAAGCAGCTGGC